>NZ_CP197246.1:4800000-7790529 GCF_052076145.1 Kitasatospora sp. McL0602
GAACATCGTGGACGACACCCAGGCGGAGCCGTAGCCCTCCCCGGCGAGCGCGACGAGCAGGTTCTGCACCCCGGCTCCGGCCGCGACCACGAACATCTCCCGTTCGGCGGCGGCCCGCCGGGCGTCGGGGTAGGCGTGCGAGCCGTCCGTCACCATGCAGGGGACGACCAGGTAGGGGGCGCCGCGCAGCACCTCGCCGCGGGCGGTGCGCCGGGCGATCTTCTGCTCGTCCCAGCCGTCGAGCTCGGCGAGGTCGCGCCGCCAGGCGTCGAGCATCGCGTCGAGCAGCCGCTGCCTGGTGCCGGCCGACTCGACCAGCACGAACCGCCAGGGCGTCGTGTGGTGCGGGGCGGGCGCGGTGACGGCGGCGGCGACGGCCCGCCGCACGGCGGCCGGGTCGACCGGCTCGGCGGTGAAGCTGCGTACGGTGCGCCGCAGCGTGACGGCCTCGCGGACGGCTTCGGAGGTGCCGAGCCGGAACATGTCGTCGGCGGCCGGCCGCACCAGGGCGCGGGCGCCGGGGCCGTCCTCCACGGTGACGTGGGTGGCGGGCCCGCGCACCACGGCGACGGGGGTGCCGGTGGTCTTGCCCTTCACCAGGTCGGCGGCGGCGGCGAGTTCGTCGGCGGTGGCGGTGACGGTCATCGCCAGCTCGTTGCCGTGGCTGTCGGTGCGGCCCCGGTGGTCCTCCAGGACGCGGAGCCCGGCGGCGCCGATCGCGACGTCGGTGAGCCCGTTGCGCCAGGGGCGCCCGAAGGTGTCCGACACCACGACGGCGAGCCGTCGGCCCGTCAGCTGTTGCAGCCGGGCCCGCAGGGCGCGGGCGGAGGCGTCAGGGTCCTCGGGCAGCAGCAGGACGGTGCCGGGGGCGGTGTTGGAGGCGTCGACGCCGGCGGCGGCCATCACCAGGCCGTTGCGGTTCTCGACGATCCGGGTCGACCCGCGCCGGGCGACAACCCGGACGGTCTCGGCGTCGATGGCCGCCTCGCGGTCGGTGGCGCCCAGCACCCGGCCCTCGGCCTTGCTGACGATCTTCGAGGTGACGACCAGGATGTCGCCGTCCTCGAACGCCCCGCCCCCGCGCACCCCGGCCTTGGCGATCAGCCCGGCGAGGTCCGAGTCGGTGTCGATCTCGGGGAGGCCGGTGACCGGGAGGATCTCCAGGCTCACCCGCGCACCTGCTCGGCCAGCTCCAGCGCGGCGCGGGCCATCGCGGCCGTGGCTGCCGGGGAGTCCATCAGCAGCGGCACCGCCCGGCAGGCGATCCCGGCGGCCTCGACCGGGCCGACGGCGTCCGCGTCGGTGGTGTCGACCAGCCAGCCGTCGAGCAGTTCGGAGCTGTAGTGCAGCGCGACGGCGGCCGCGGTCGCCTCGACGCCGACGGCGGCGAGCACCCGGTCGGCCATCCCGCGCACGGGTGCGCCGCCGACGATCCCGGAGAGTCCGACGACGGGTGCGGAGGAGGAGCTGACGGCCTGCCGGATGCCGGGCACGGCGAGGATGGTGCCGATGCTGACGACGGGGTTGGACGGCGGCAGGAGGATGACGTCGGCCGCCGCGAGGGCCTCCAGCACGCCGGGTGCGGGCTTCGCGGTGTCGGCGCCGACGGGGATGATCGCCTCGGCGTCGACGGCGGCGTGCAGCTTGACCCAGTACTCCTGGAAGTGCACGGCCCGGGTGCCGTCCTCGTCGGTGATCCGGACGTGCGTCTCGACCCGGTCGTCGCTCATCGGCAGCAGCCGCACTCCCGGCTGCCAGCGCTCGCACAGTGCCTCGGTGACGGCGCTCAGCGGGTAGCCCGCGGCGAGCATCTGAGTCCGCACGATGTGGGTGGCGAAGTCCTTGTCGCCGAGCCCGAACCACTCGGGGCCGACGCCGTACGCCTTCATCTCGTTCTTGATCGACCAGGTCTCGTCGGCCCGGCCCCAGCCCTGTTCCTCGTGGATGCCACCGCCGAGGGTGTACATCAGGGTGTCGAGGTCGGGGCAGACCTTGAGGCCGAAGAGATGGATGTCGTCGGCGGTGTTCCCGATGACGGTGATCTCGTCCCCGGGGCCCGTCACGTCCTTGAGGCCGCGCAGGAAGCGCGCTCCGCCGATCCCGCCTGCCAGTGCCACGATACGCATGTGGTCATCCTGCCAGGCGGGCCGGGCGGGGGAGGTCAGTGCTGCCGCTCCGGGGCGGGCTCGGTGCCCTGTCCGGTGAGGTGTTCGGGGGTGGCCGACCGGGCGCCGTACTGGTTCATCTCGACCAGGCCGGGCGAGTAGAGGTGGATGGAGACGGCCGGTTCGAGCGCGGCGTTGACGACCTCGTGCAGGTAGCCGGAGGAGAACACCCGCTGCCCGCCGGGCCGCAGCGTGCGCGAGCCCTCGCCGGCGTGGGTGAGCGAGCGCTCGACGAGCTCGCCCTGAACGACCGTCATGACGCCCGAGGAGGGGCCGTGGTCGTGGAAGCCGCTGCTCTGGCCGGGCAGCCAGCTGAGCAGCCAGACCTCGTAGCCGGGGCCGGTCTCCAGCCGGGCGTACCAGCGGGTGAGGGCGTCGTACTTGACCAGCGGCGCCCAGCGCGCGGTGTCGGCGGCGATCTCGCGGACGAGCTGCGCGTAGCCGGCGACCGTCGTCGGGTGCCGGGGGAGGTCGGTGCGGGCCAGGTGCGGGAAGGCCAGTGGGTCACCGGCGATGCTGACGTCGCTCAGGCCGTCCGCCCAGAGGCGGGGTGCGGTGCGGAGGGCGCGCTGGTTCCGGTGGCGGTCACGGTTGCGCTGGCGGATGCGGGTCGGTCGCATGGGAGAAGTCCTCGAACGGCTGGAGGGAGGGGATCAGCCGGTCCGCGGAGTTCAGGGGGGACTGTCGCGCGGGGCGGCCTCGATGTCGAGCCGGGGCGGCGCGCGGTGGGACGCGAGCGCCTAGATACAGCTCGAACAGAGGCGACAACAGAGCGAGCTCGCGGCACGACGAAGCACGACCTGGCGGCTTCGGTGGGTGGCGAACTCTGACATGAGAGCAAGGACACCGCAAGAGGGGCGGCAGTGTCAAGCCTTGATGCGGACATTCGGGTCACATCAGCCCTGAAACACCGGATGGGGTGATAAATCACCCTCTAGGTTTCAATGCGAAGATCGCCGGGAAGGCAGCGGGATGAACCCGGCAACCGGGCCACCGCACTTCGACGTCCCCCCGTTCGGGGGGTGGTCAGGCTGATGGTGATCCGTGTTGACTGCAAGTCAGCCGGTGGGTGGTTCCGGGCGGTTGGGCCCGATTCGGACCGAAGGTGCCTGGGGTGCCAAATGTCCGTATATGTACACTTATCGTAGTGCCTTGGTTCCGGGGAGTGAATCCTTGGCCCAATACCAGAGCTCGGCTTGACTGGGCCAGAGTGACGCACATGTAATTTCACTCGTGTCGTTCCGCCGCTCCAGGCAACGGCAACACCACGGGGACGCCACAAGGGGCAGAGGAGGCGCGCCAAATGAGCGAGCTCTTTGAGCTGTTGATCGGTGAGGGCATCGAGGAGGAAGAAGAGGAGCTCGGTTGGCAGGAGCGCGCACTCTGCGCCCAGACCGACCCGGAGTCCTTCTTCCCGGAGAAGGGCGGCTCCACCCGCGAGGCCAAGAAGGTCTGCCTCGCCTGCGAGGTCCGCTCCGAGTGCCTCGAGTACGCGCTGGCCAACGACGAGCGCTTCGGCATCTGGGGAGGCCTCTCCGAGCGGGAGCGCCGCCGCCTCAAGAAGAGCGCGGTCTGACCCGGCCGCCGCGCAGGGATGTGCCAGCGCCTCACCGCCACGGTGGGGCGCTTTCGCATGACTGAGGGGCGGGCGCCCGCCCCCTTCACACTCCCCGCCCGTCCCCCGCGCAGTTACCGCCCCTCCGGGGGCGTCGCCTTCGCCAGGAGCCGTTAGTGTGGTGCGCCAGCCGGATGCCAAGCATCAGGGCCGCTGTATCCACCGAGCACTGGGGCCTGCGCACTCGATGACTGTCCACAGCCACCAGAGCGGCTTCTCCGCCGCCAGGCCTCCCGCGTACCCGCGCCACCTCGTCACCGCCGTGATCGTCTCGCACGACGGTGCCCGCTGGCTCCCGCAGGCGCTGGCCGGCCTGCTCGGCCAGGACCGCCAGGTGCAGCGCATCGTCGCCGTCGACACCGGCTCCACCGACACCTCCCCCCAGCTGCTCCGGGAGACCCTCGGCGACTGGCTCCCCGAGAGCGGCCCGCTGGTGCTCGGCCGCCGGGCCGGCTTCGGCACCGCCGTCGCCCAGGCCGTCCAGGCCAGCCCCCCGCTGCGCCCCGAGGACCTCCCGTACGGGCTCGACCCCTCCGGCTACGACCCCGTCACCGGCGGCTGGGACGACTTCGGCGACCCGCTCGGCGCCGAGGACGACCTCGGCCGCGGCGGCCCGCGCGAGACCCGGCCGATCGAGTGGCTCTGGCTGCTGCACGACGACTGCGAACCGCAGACCGACGCCCTGCGCCGACTGCTCCAGGTCGCCGACTCCACCCCCAGCGCCGCCGTCGTCGGGCCCAAGCTGCGCAGCTGGTACGACCGCAGGCAGCTGCTGGAGGTCGGCGTCACCATCGCCCGCTCCGGCCGCCGCTGGACGGGCCTGGACCGGCGTGAGCAGGACCAGGGCCAGCACGACCAGGTCCGCCCCGTGCTCGCCGTCTCCACCGCGGGCATGCTGGTGCGCCGGGACGTCTTCGAGGAGCTCGGCGGCTTCGACCAGGCACTGCCGCTGATGCGCGACGACACCGACTTCTGCTGGCGGGTCAACGCCGCCGGGCACCGCGTGGTGATCGCCCCCGACGCCGTCCTGCGGCACGCCGAGGCCGCCAGCCGCGAACGCCGCTCCATCGACTGCGGCGCGGCGCACCCGCACCGCGTCGACAAGTCCGGCGCCGTCTTCACCCTGCTCGCCAACTCCAAGGGCGCGCTCTTCCCGTACGTCCTGCTCCGGCTCGTCCTCGGCACCCTGCTGCGCGTCGTCGCCGACCTGGTCGGCAAGGACCCGCGCCGGGCCTTCGACGAGCTGGCCGGGCTCGGCCACGAACTCGTCCGGCTGCCCCGCATCCTGGCCGCCCGCCACCGCCGCTCCCGCACCCGCAGCGGCGACGCCCTCGACGACCGCAGCCTCTTCCCGGCCCCCGGTGCGACCGCCCGGCTCGCCGTCGAACAGGCCATCGGCTCGCTCGGCATCGGCGGCGGCACCGACGAATCCGGCGCCGGACGCCACGGCACCGCCGAGACCGGGCCCGGCGACGAGGACGCCGACGACCTCGTCGTCGAGCAGTTCGCGCTGCTCAAGAAGCTCGCCCGGCGCCCCGCACCGCTGCTCTTCACCGCCCTGCTGGTCTTCTCCCTGATCGCCTGCTGGGGCCTGCTCGGCAGCGGCGACCTCTTCGGCGGCGCCCTGCTGCCCGCCTCCGACGGCGCGTCAGGGCTCTGGTCGGCGTACGCCTCCGGCTGGCACCCCGTCGGCACCGGCAGCACCGCCGCCAGCCCGCCCTACCTCGCGGTGCTGTCGATCCTGTCCTGGCTGCTCTTCGACAATGCGGGCCTCGCGATCACCCTGCTCGTGGTGCTCTCCGTCCCGCTCGCGGCCGTCAGCGCCTACCTGGTCTCCCGCCCGCTGATCGAGTCCAAGATCGTCCGGGCCTGGGCCAGCGCCTCGTACGCGCTGCTGCCCGCCGCAGCCGGAGCCCTCGCCCAGGGCCGGATCGGCACCGCCGTGCTCGCGGTGCTGCTCCCGCCGCTGGCCCGCGCCGCCGCCGTCACCGCCGGGCTCGGCATCCGCAAGGAGACCGCCGCCCGAGGCGGCCGCCCCGGCTGGCGGTCCACCTGGATGACCGTCCTGATGCTCACCGTCAGCATGGCCTTCGTGCCGCTGGCCTGGGCCATCGCCGTCCCGCTCTCGCTCGCCGCACTGCTGCACGCCGTGCTGCGCGGCGGCGCCTTCGGCTCCGGCCCCGAGGCGCTGCGACTGCTCGGCCTGCGCGTCCTGGTGATCCTCGGCACGCCCGTCCTGGTGCTCGCCCCCTGGTCACTGGGCGTGCTCGCCCACCCCTCCCGCCTCCTGCTGGAGGCCGGGCTGCCCGGCCTCACCGGCTCCGCCGCCACCCCGCTCGGGCTCGTCCTGGTCAACCCGGGCGGCGCCGGCACCCCGCCGGTCTGGCTCTCCGCCGGTATCGTGCTCGCCGCCCTCGCCGCCCTGCTGCGCGCCGACCGCCGCCGTGCGGTGCTCGCCGCCTGGGGCGCCGCAGGCGCCGGGCTGCTCTTCAGCGTCGCCGTCGCGGGCACCGGCGTCACCCCCGCCTCCGGCGGTCCGGCCGTCGCCGCCTGGGCCGGGCCCGCGAGCCTGCTCGCCGGTGTCTCGCTGCTCGCCGCCGCCGCGATCGGCGCCGACGGCGCCAACGCCCGCGTCGCCGGGATCGCCTTCGGCTGGCGGCAGCCCGTCGCCGCCCTGGTCGTCGCCAGCGCCGTGCTCGCCCCGCTCGGCACCGCCGTCTGGTGGGCCGTCAGCGGCGCCGACGGCCCGCTGCGGCGCAGCACCGAGGCGCAGGTCCCGGCGTTCATCGCCGAGGAGGCCGGCACCAACGGCCGCCCCCGCACCCTCGTCCTGACCGGCGACGCCGCCGCCACCGACATCCACTTCGCGCTGGTCCGCGGCGCCGGGCTGACCCTCGGCCAGGCCGAGGGCACCGTCGACAGCTCCGACCCGGCGCAGGCCGGCCTGGACAAGCTGGTCGGCAACCTGCTCGCGGGCTCCGGCGGCGAGGAGGCCAAGACCCTCGCCGGGTACGGCATCGGCTACGTCGAGGCCAAGGACCCGATGATCGCCAAGGTCCGGGACGTCCTCGACACCACCCCGGGCCTGACCAAGCTCACCCAGGACGACGGCATCGCCCTCTGGCAGGTCACCGGCGCCCCCGCCACCCGGGCCGTGATCATCAGCCCCAAGGGTGCCCCGGTGTCCGTCGCCTCCGGTGTCCACGACATCTGGGCGACCATCCCGGCGGGCCCGGCCGGCCGGGTGCTGCGGCTGGCCGAGAGCGCAGACCCGGACTGGCAGGCCACCCTCGACGGCACCCCGCTCAAGGCCACCGACCCGGTCGACGGCTGGGCCCAGGGCTTCGAACTCCCCGCCACCGGCGGGCAGCTCGACGTCACCCGCAGCGGCAGCATGCTGCACACCGGGTGGATCGCCCTCCAGCTGCTGCTCGGCCTCACCGTCCTGGTGCTCGCCCTGCCCGGCCGCCGCAACCACAACGACGACGACCTCCCCGAGGAGGTGGTCGCCGCCGCCGCACTGGCCGCCGCCGCCCAGGCGCAGGCCCCCCTGCCCGGCAGCCGCCGGGCCCGCCGCCTCGCCGAACGCGGCGAGGGCGAGGACGCCGAGGACGGCACCCCCGAGCCCGGCGTCTACGCGGGCGCCGTCCCGCAGCAGGCCACCACCGACCCCGACCCGGGCCAGCCCGTCGCCGACCCGTACGCCGAGCAGCCCTACAGCGGCTGGGACCCGTACGCGACCCCGCAGCCGGCCGGCGCCCCGTACGGCCAGCAGTACGCCGACCAGTACACGGAGCAGTACGCCGACCCGTACGCCCAGCAGCACTACCCGGAGCAGCAGTACGGCGACCCGTACGGCCAGCCGGAGCAGCACCAGCAGCAGCCGATGCCGCAGCAGCCCGGCCAGTACTACGACCCGTACGCCAACGACCCGTACGCCCAGCAGCAGCCCTGGGTGCCCGGTCAGCAGCAGCCCGGCCAGCAGCAACCCGGGCAGTACTACGACCCCGCGCAGGACCCCGAGGACCCGTACGGCACCGGCGGTCACCCGCACCACCACGGAACGGGGAGCTGACCCACCGTCATGAAGAAGCCCAACCTCAAGGCCCCCAAGCTCAAGCTCTCCCGCTCCGGCGGCACCGAGAGCCCCGACTTCACCCCGGGCCCCGACTTCACCCCGGGCCCCGACTTCACCCCCGGCCCCGACGTCGCTCCGGCCCCCGACGGCACCATGGCGAGCGATACCCCGGACCGCACCCCCGGCATCGGCGGCAGCCTCACCCGCACCACGCAGTCGCTGCTGGCCGCCGCCGTGGTGCTGGCCGCCGTCCTCGGCATCGCCGAGCTGCGGCCGCCGGTCACCTCGGCGGCCGCCGCACCGGCCGGGGCGGCGACCACCGCCCAGGTCGAGCGGACGTCACTGGTCTGCCCGCAGCCCTTCCAGAGCCTCACCGGCACCACCACGTACGCCCTCTACAGCCCGCTCGGGGCCAAGGCCACCGGCGGCACGGGCTATCTCAGCAACGTCGCGCCCCCGGCCGCCGCACCGGCGGCGCCCGCGAGCCCGGCCGCACCGGCGTCCCCCACGGCGAACCCGAGCGCCCCGGCCGCGCCCAGCGACGCGATCCTCGCCCTGACCAAGCCGGGCGTGCCCGCGAGCGGTCCGGGCAGCAACGGCGACGCGCCCGGTACGACGGCGGTCGCCACCGGCGGCTACGCACCCGGCTTCACCGTCAGCCAGACCACCACCGTCACCGAGCAGTCGGGTTCTGGCCTGTCCGGTCTCACCTGCGGCCCGGCCGGCACCAGCTTCTGGTTCACAGGCGCGAGCACCGACGGCGACCGGCTCGACTACGTCAGCCTGGCCAACGCCGACGGCACCACCCCGGCCGTCGTCGACCTCAAGTTCTACGGCGACAAGGGCCCGATCGACAACGACGCCGCCAACGGCATCACCGTCGCCCCGGGCACCTCGCAGACGCTGCGGCTGCCGACCTTCGTCAAGGGCGTCAAGGACCTGACCGTGCACGTGGTCGCCCGCAGCGGCCGGGTCGGCGCCGGGCTGCACGCGGCCGACGGCAGCAAGGGCGCCGACTGGGTGCCCGCCTCGACCGACCCGGCGCCGACCCAGGTGCTGCCCGGTCTCCCCGCCGACGCGAGCGGTGTGCACCTGGTGGTCGCCGCCCCGGGTGACGACGACGCCGACCTGAAGATCCAGATCTCCGGCAAGAACGGCTGGTTCACCCCCGCCGGGCACGAGAGCATCCACGTCAAGGCGGGCATGGTCGGCTCCGTCGACCTCCCGAACGTCACCCGTGGCGAGGTCGGCGCCCTCCGGCTCAGCCCGAGCGACCCGGCCCACCCGACGCCGGTCATCGCCGCGATCCGGGTCGACCGAGGCCAGAACGGCAAGACCGACGCGGCCTGGCTGACCGGCGCCGCGCCGGTCGGTCGGCGCGCCAACATCGCCGACAACCGCGGCGGCGGCGTCGGCACCCTCTTCCTCACCTCGGCCGGTGACGCCGCCGTGGTCCGCGTCACCGCCTCGGCGGGCAGCAGCGGCGGCACCCCGGCCACCAAGGAGATCCCCGTCCCGGCCGGAGCCACCGTCAGCCTGGCCGAGCCCGAACCCACCGGCCTCAACGGCACCTTCGGCCTCACCGTCGAGACGGTCTCCGGCGGCCCGGTC
Organism: Kitasatospora sp. McL0602; assembly: GCF_052076145.1. Taxonomy (NCBI): domain Bacteria; kingdom Bacillati; phylum Actinomycetota; class Actinomycetes; order Kitasatosporales; family Streptomycetaceae; genus Kitasatospora; species Kitasatospora sp. McL0602. The sequence continues at coordinate 4,809,470 of NZ_CP197246.1, forward strand.
GTCGCGGCCCGGATGCTCGCGGTGAACTCCAAGGACGTCCCGATGTTCACCGTCCAGGCCCTCCGCGACGACCACAGCACGGTCACCATCCCCCGTACCGGCGCCGACCCGGCATCCCTGGTCCGCTGACCCCCTTCCCGGGGAGGGGTAACCCTAGGGGCGCGGGGAACTGCGCGACATCGGGAGTGACTGACCGATGACTTCCGATTTCGCGCAGTTCCCCGTGCCCTTGGGGTCCGTAGATGGCCGACCTCAAGCGAAGCGCTGCGTCAGTCCTCGTCGAAGCGGGGATCGATCGCGTCCGGCGAGAGCCCCAGCAGGTCCGCGACCTGTTCGATCAGGATCTCGTGCACCAGCGCCGCCCGGTCGTCCCGCGACTTGAAGCGGATCTCGACCGGGCGCCGGTACACCACGATCCGGCTCTTGCCGCCCTGCTTCGCCGGGATCAGCCGCCCCAGCGGTACGGCGTCCGGGTCCGGTGTCCCGGTCTCGGGGGCGGGCACCTCCTGGACGGCGAACTCGACGTCCGCGAGCTGCGGCCACCGCCGCTCCAGCCGCTCCACCGACTCCCGGACGTAGTCGTCGAACAGCTCGGACCGGGTCAGCGAGATCGGCACCTGAGGCGGCGCCAGCGGCCCACGCAGGCCACGCCCGTGCCGGTCGCGGTGGCGGCGGCGCTGCGGTTCTGCCGGTGATCGGTGTGCGGAGCTCTCCATGTCATCACCGAGCCTAGCCCTTGGGAGCCCGGAAGTGGACCATCTCGACGGCCCTCGCGTCGGCGACACGGCAGCTCTCCGGGGGCCGGGTCTTCGCGGCCCGGTCGCCAGTGCTGTACCGTCCACCCTCGTGAGCTCTGTACGTCGTTGTTCGCGGACCGCGTGCGGCCGACCGGCCGTCGCGACGCTGACGTACGTCTACGCGGACTCCACGGCCGTCCTCGGCCCGCTCGCGACCTACGCCGAGCCGCACTGCTACGACCTGTGCGCCGAGCACGCCGAGCGCCTCACGGCCCCGCGCGGCTGGGAGGTCGTCCGCCTCGCGGGTGACACCGGCCCGCTCCGCCGCAGCAGCGACGACCTCGAAGCCCTGGCCAACGCCGTCCGCGAGGCCGCCCGCCCGCAGCACGCGACGCCCCGTCAGACCCGCTCCCCGGAGCCCGGCCCGACCGAGGCCGGCCGCCGAGCCCACCTCAGAGTCCTCCGCTCCCCGGAGAACTGAGGTCACCACAGGTTCACCTCCGGGCCCCTGATGCCGGGTACGCTGCCTTCGTCCGTTGGCGGAGTACCCAACATCTGATGGAGCTGGACAGTGCGGGACCTGAAGCAGTTGGTGAAGGCGTACGACGTCCGGGGTGTGGTGCCGGATCAGTGGGACGAGGGGTTGTCGCTGGCGTTCGGTGCGGCGTTCGTGCGGGTGGTGGGTGCGTCGTCGGTCGTGGTGGGGCATGACATGCGTCCGTCGTCGCCGTCGCTGTCGCGGGCGTTCGCCGAGGGTGCCGCGGCGTCGGGTGCGGATGTGGTGCTGATCGGGCTGTGCTCGACGGACCAGCTGTACTACGCGTCCGGTTCGCTGGATCTGCCGGGGGCGATGTTCACCGCCTCGCACAACCCCGCGCAGTACAACGGCATCAAGCTGTGCCGCTCGGGTGCCGCGCCCGTCGGTCAGGACACCGGCCTGGACGAGATCCGCGAACTCGTCGAATCCTGGACCGGCGCCGACGGCACCGTCACCGTCCCGCCGCTGGACGTGACGCCGGGGGCGCTGTCGGAGCAGGACACGCTGCGCGGCTACGCCGACCACCTGCTGGGGCTGGTGGACCTGACCGCGATCCGGCCGCTGAAGGTCGTCGTGGATGCGGGCAACGGGATGGGCGGCCACACCGTGCCGACCGTGCTGGCGGGGCTGCCGCTGGACGTCGACGCGCTGTACTTCGAACTCGACGGCACCTTCCCCAACCACGAGGCCAACCCCCTCGATCCGAAGAACCTCGTCGACCTGCAGGCGAGGGTCCGCGAGATTGGTGCGGACATCGGGCTGGCCTTCGACGGCGACGCCGACCGCTGCTTCGTCGTCGACGAGCGCGGCGAGCCCGTCTCCCCCTCCGCGATCACCGCCCTGGTCGCCGCCCGCGAGATCGCCCGCGCCCAAGCCGGCGGCGAGACCAACCCGGTGGTCATCCACAACCTGATCACCTCCTGGACCGTCCCCGAGGTCGTCCGCGAACTCGGCGCCACCCCCGTACGCACCCGCGTCGGCCACTCCTTCATCAAGCAGGAAATGGCCGAAACCGGCGCCGTCTTCGGCGGCGAACACTCCGCCCACTACTACTTCCGCGACTTCTGGCGCGCCGACACCGGCATGCTCGCCGCCCTCCACGTCCTCGCCGCCCTCGGCCACCAGGACGGCACCCTCTCCGCCCTCACCGCCGAATACGACCGCTACGCCGCCTCCGGCGAGATCAACTCCACCGTCACCGACCAGGCCGCCCGCCTCGCCGCCGTCCGCGCCGCCTACGAGAACCGGCCCGACACCACCCTCGACACCCTCGACGGCCTCACCGTCACCGGCCCCGACTGGTGGTTCAACCTCCGCGCCTCCAACACCGAACCCCTGCTACGCCTCAACGTCGAAGCCAAGGACCCCGCAGTCATGACCGCCCTGCGCGACACCGTCCTCACCCTCGTCCGCACCTGACTGAGGCTGCCCCCCGACCGGTAGGGTGAATACCGGTCGGGGCCTGCGTCCGGCCCCCGAAGTCTCGTACGAACCTGGAGCCTGACGTCCATGAGTCTGCCGTCCTTCCTGCTCGACATCCTGGTCTGCCCGGAGTGCCACTCGGCCCTCGCCGAGACCACCCAGGGCGACGAGACCGAGCTGCGCTGCACCGGTGAGAGCTGCGGCCTGGTCTACCCCGTCCGCGACGGCATCCCGGTCCTGCTGGTCGACGAGGCCCGCCGCCCTTCCTGATCCTGCTCCGCCTTCTTCCCCTGCTGGAGGCCAGCCGCATGCTCGACGACACCCTGCTCGACGACCCGGCCGCCCTCCAGCGCGCCGACCGCGAGCACGCCCTGCTCGGCCTGGCCGGAGCGGGTGCCCGCGTCCGTACGGCGCTGCGGCTCGCCGAGGCCGCCGGGGTCTCCCAGCTGCGCCCCGACGGCCGCCCCCGCACGGTGCTGGTCGCCGGGCACGGCGCCGCCCTCACGGCAGCGTCCGCCCTGGCGGCGCTCGCCGTGACGAGCTGTCAGGTCGCGCAGCTGCCGCCGCAGGACGTCGCCCACGTCGCCCGCGGCCACCTCGGCACCCCCGCCTTCACCGCCGGGCTCGCCTGGCAGCTGCCCGGCTGGGTCGGCCCGCTCGACCTCCTCGTCCTGGCCACCGCCGACGGCGGCGAACAGGGCCTGATCACCCTCGCCGAGCAGGCGTACGCGCGCGGCTGCGCCATCGCCGTCATCGCCCCCGCAGGCAGCCTGCTCGCCGAGGCCGCCCTCCAGGTGCGCGGCCTGCCGCTGCCGTACGTCCCGGCCGCCCTGCCCGAGGCGGACCAGCCGGGCGAGGACGCCGCCCGGGGTGAGGTCCCCGCCGAGGCGGACCTGCCCGCCGAGGACGTCGGCGCGCTCTGGGCCGTGCTCACGCCGCTGCTCGCCCTCACCGAGAAGATCGGCGTCACCCAGCTGCCCCAGGGCTCGCTGGAGGCCGTCGCCGACCACCTCGACGAGGCCGCGGTCCGCTGCCGCCCGGACGCCGCCGCCTACACCAACCCGGCCAAGGACCTCGCCGCCCAGCTCTCCGGCACCGTCCCGCTGCTCTGGGCCGACGGCCCGATCGCCGCCGTCGCCGCCGAGCGCTTCGCCGCGATGCTCGCCGAACGCGCCGGGCGCCCGGCCCTCTCCGGCGTCCTGCCGCAGGTGCTCACCGCCCACCGGGGCATGCTGGTCGCCAAGCTCGGTGCCGTCGCCGACCCGGACGACTTCTTCCGCGACCGGGTCGAGGACCCGGACCCGTTGCTCCTCCAGGTGGTCCTGCTCCGCCGCACCACCGCCGACGCCGACGAGGAACTGACCGACCCGGGCTACGCGGTGAGCCGCGCCCGCCGCCTCGCCACCGCCCACGCGATCCGCACCAACGAGCTGACCAGCACCCTGCCCGACCCGCTGCACGCCCTCGCGGACCTGACGGCCCGCACGGACTTCGCCGCCGTCTACCTCGGTCTGGCCACGCCCTCCTGACTCTCCCGCTCGTCCCAAGCCCTGACCAAAGCTCAGCAAAGTTCCCGTCACGGGATACCGTGACCGTTCACAGCACCGGCCGGCCCTCGCAGGGCCGAGGGGACCTGCTCGGCCGGCTCAGGGAGAGAGACGCAGACATGAGTACCGAAGGCGGCACGAAGGCCCTGGTCGCGGCCCTGTCGGCAAACCTGGCGATCGCGCTCGGCAAGTTCACCGCCTTCGCCTTCACCGGCTCCTCCTCGATGCTCGCCGAAGGCGTCCACTCGGTGGCCGACTCCGGCAACCAGGTGCTGCTGCTGGTCGGCGGCAAGCGCGCGGCCCGCGAGGCGGACAGCCAGCACCCGTTCGGCTACGGCCGCGAGCGGTACGTCTACGGCTTCCTGGTCGCGATCGTGCTGTTCAGCGTCGGCGGGCTGTTCGCCTGCTACGAGGGGTACGAGAAGATCCACGACCCGCACGAGCTGCACGGCTGGTACTGGGCGGTCGGGGTGCTGGTCTTCGCGATCCTGATGGAGGGCTGGTCCTTCCTCACGGCGTACCGCGAGGCGACCAAGGCCAAGGGTGAGCTCGGCTGGGTCGACTACATCCGCCGGGCCAAGGCCCCGGAGCTGCCGGTCGTCCTGCTGGAGGACAGCGGCGCACTGATCGGCCTGGTGCTGGCGCTGCTCGGCGTCACCCTCACCGTGGCCACCGGCAACGGCGTCTGGGACGGCATCGGCACGCTCTCCATCGGCGTCCTGCTGGTCGTGATCGCGATCGTGCTGGCGCTGGAGACCAAGTCCCTGCTGATCGGCGAGTCCGCCGACAAGGACGTCGTCGCCCGCATCCGGGAGGCCCTGGTCGACCACGACTCCGTCACCGGCGTGATCCACATGCGGACCCTGCACGTCGGCCCGGAGGAGCTGCTGGTCGCCGCCAAGATCGGCGTCAACGCGGAGGACACCGCCGTCCAGGTCGCCGAGGCGATCGACGCCGCCGAGAGCCGCGTCCGCCGCGCCGTCCCGATCGCCCGCGCGATCTACCTGGAGCCCGACATCTACAGCGCCGAGAAGGCCGCCGCAGGCCCCGACCGCGAGGCCACCCCCGGCGGGCCGTCCCAGCACTGAGCCCCCGGTTCGGACTTCGCGCCCCCGAATTGCCCGTACGAATCCCGTGCGAATACGCCGTCGGTGTAGATTCGACCCCAGAGCCAAACGTCGCTGCTGATGGCGGTCGATCGGTCGTGCCCAGCCGTTGCTGTGTGCGCCCGGTCGAGGGAGAGAGGTCCTCCGACGGATTGTGCCGCAGCAGAGCGCCGAGCCGTCGGGCACTCTGCCGCCAAGCACACCCGTAACCGGCCTACTCATCCACCCCGCAGCGAGGAGCAAAGACGACATGTCGTCGAACATCACCGGTGACTTCAAGGTTGCCGATCTCTCCCTGGCGTCGTTCGGTCGCAAGGAGATCCAGCTGGCCGAGCACGAGATGCCCGGTCTGATGTCGATCCGCAAGGAGTACGCGGCGTCGCAGCCGCTGGCGGGTGCCCGGATCACCGGTTCGCTGCACATGACGGTGCAGACCGCCGTACTGATCGAGACCCTCACCGCCCTGGGCGCCGAGGTCCGCTGGTGCTCGTGCAACATCTTCTCGACGCAGGACCACGCGGCCGCGGCGATCGCGGTCGGCCCGGAGGGTACCCCCGAGGCCCCCGCCGGTGTCCCGGTCTTCGCCTGGAAGGGCGAGACGCTGGACGAGTACTGGTGGTGCACCGAGCAGGCGCTGACCTGGCCGAACGGCCAGACCCCGAACATGATCCTGGACGACGGCGGCGACGCCACGATGCTGATCCACAAGGGCGTCGAGTTCGAGAAGGCCGGCGAGGCCCCGGACCCGTCCACCGCCGACAACGACGAGTTCCGGATCGTCCTGGAGCTGCTGAACCGCAGCCTCAAGGACACCCCGAGCAAGTGGACCGAGGTCGCGGCCACGATCAAGGGCGTGACGGAGGAGACCACGACGGGTGTGCACCGTCTGTACGAGATGCACCGTGACGGCAAGCTGATGTTCCCGGCGATCAACGTCAACGACGCCGTCACCAAGTCGAAGTTCGACAACAAGTACGGCTGCCGTCACTCGCTGATCGACGGCATCAACCGTGGCACGGACGTGCTGATCGGCGGCAAGGTCGCCGTCGTCTTCGGCTACGGCGACGTGGGCAAGGGCTGCGCGGAGTCGCTGCGCGGCCAGGGTGCCCGCGTGATCATCACCGAGATCGACCCGATCTGTGCGCTGCAGGCGGCGATGGACGGCTACCAGGTCACCACCCTGGACGAGGTCGTCTCGATCGCGGACATCTTCATCACCACGACGGGCAACAAGGACATCATCCTTGCCTCGGACATGGAGAAGATGAAGCACCAGGCGATCGTCGGCAACATCGGCCACTTCGACAACGAGATCGACATCGCGGGTCTGTCGAAGCTGCCGGGCATCGTGCGCACCGAGGTGAAGCCGCAGGTCCACGAGTGGCGCTTCGCGGACGGTCACACGATCATCATGCTGTCCGAGGGTCGTCTGCTGAACCTGGGCAACGCGACGGGGCACCCGTCGTTCGTGATGTCGAACTCCTTCGCGAACCAGACGATCGCGCAGATCGAGCTGTTCACGAAGACCTCGCAGTACCCGGTCGGCGTCTACGTGCTGCCGAAGCACCTGGACGAGAAGGTGGCCCGTCTGCACCTGGACGCGCTGGGCGTGAAGCTCACCGTCCTGTCCAAGGACCAGGCCGACTACATCGGCGTCCCGGTCGAGGGCCCGTACAAGCCCGAGCAGTACCGCTACTGACAGCTGACCAGCTGCCCTAGCTGACACACGTACGGCCGGTGACACCTCGGTGTCACCGGCCGTACGCACATCCTGGATCAGCCGATCACATCGGTCGTCCACTTGCTGTGGTCGGTGCCGAGGAGGGTGATCATCTTCAGCCACCCGTCCATCCCGCCGACCGGTGTCAGGACGTCGGCGTTGAGCTCCGCCTGCACACAGACCTGGAGCCCCTGGTCCTTCTTGCAGCTGGACGGCAGGTCACCGCTCTTGCTGCCCGAGTTCTCCGTCGGGCCGGCGGTCGAACCGGGCGTCGGGTCCGGCATGACCGTGGTGCTGAAGTACGAGCCGCCCGCGGCGTAGTTCATGGTCAGGCTCCAGCCCCCGGAGACCGCGGAGATCCCGGAGACCGGTTCGACCAGGGTGATCCCTGAGAGCCGGAACCCGGCCGGCGGAGCACTCACGTGGAAGGGCAGCGGCACCACACGGTGGCTGACGGTGACCCCGTCCGCGACCTGCAGGGTCACCTGTTCCTTCGTGGCACCGTCCAGACCTGACGCATTGAGCTCGGCCCAGCGCCCGTCGGCCGTCCTCCAACGCAGCAGCGACAGGCTGGCGTTGTACCCCGCGTCGTTGGTGACGGTCCAGTACGCCTCCCGACCACCGACCTGCGGTGCAGCGACCCGGACGGCCGTCAGCCCCATCGGGAAGGCCGTCAGTGCAGGCGACACCCCGGCCGGGAACACCCGCAGATTGAAGTGCGGTCCACCCGCCGCGGTGATGGCGCCACGGGCCTGCATCATGTGGCCGTCCGACACCACTGCCGTCCAGATCTCGGTGACCCCGGCCGGGAGCCACCCGAAGGCCGCCTCCGCGCTCAGCGGGTCCTTCCCGTCGTACGGCACCGTCGTCGGAATATCCGGCGCGGCGGTGCCGGGAAGCCCGGACGGCACACCTGACATCGTCGGGCTGTGCGTCATCGTCGGACTGAACGGTGCCGTCGGACTGAACGAGGCTGTCGGTGGGCCCGTCGTCGAGGCCGGACCCACCGACGGCGCCGACCCGCCGCCACCGGGCAGCAGTACCGCCGAACTCCCCACCACCACCGCGGCAGCCACCACCGCGGCAGCTCCCACCACCAGTCGGCGCCGCCGTACCCGCGCCCGCCCCACCAGAATCGCTGCCCCGACATCCACCCCGCTCGGCGGCGCTGGGGAGTCCGCCAGCTTGCCCAACACCGCGTCCAATCCGTTGATCTCCTCGCTCATGCCTGAAACCCCCCTGCGTGATTGACGTTGAGGTTCCGCCGCAGTGAGTCCAGCCCACGCGAGGTCTGGCTCTTGACGTTGCCGGAGGAGCAGCCGAGTGCGTCGGCGGTCTGGTCGACGGTCAGATCGCAGTAGTAGCGCAGCACCACCGTCGCCCGCTGACGTGGTGGCAGCTCGGCCAGCGCCTTGCGCAGATCCAGCGAGGTCTCCAGATCGGCGGGCTGCACCCATGCCACATCGGCCTCCGCCGCCGGCCCGGCGCCCCCGCCCCAGGCTCGCCGCCACGGCGAACGCTGCTCGGCGAGAAAGGTGTTGACCAGCACCGTCCGTGCGTAGCCGTCCCGGTTGTCCACCTGGCCCATCCGGTGCCAGTTGGTGTAGAGCTTCGTGATGCTCTCCTGCACCAGGTCGTCCGCCCGGTGCCAGTCCGAGCAGAGCAGGTATGCGACCTTCCGCAACCACCCGGCTCTCGCGGCCACATAATCGGAGAACTCCGCGTCGCGATTCTTCGCGATCGACAAGGCTCCGTCCCCCTTCCGCTGGGCGGCGCACCTGCGCGCCGTCCCGCATCCCTGATGCAGGCAGCCACCCGGAAGGTTGCATCACCTGCTGCCCGTAGGCTTCGCCCATGCCCAACGGCCGCTACTCGCTGCACGACACACACGACCACCTCCCCCTCGGGGAGGAGCGCTTCAGCTGCGCCCCCGGCCCGGCCGGCTGGCGGTACGTCTCCAAGACGTACGCCCCGGACGGTCGCGTGCTCGGCACCACCGACCTCACCCTCGACTCCCGTGCCCGCCCGCTGCGCCTCGAACTCAAGGCAGGCGGCTGGCAGGTCCGCGGGGGAGCGGTCGACGGCGTGGCCTGGGTCCGCACGGACGCCGCCGACCCGTCCGGCGAGCACGCCACCGAGGGGCACGACCGGGCGCACGGCTTCACCGGCAGCTCCCCGGCCTTCCTGATCGCCACCGCCCGGCTGCTCCGGCTCGCCCCCGGCGCGAGCACGAAGGTCCGGCTGGTCGCGTTCACCGACCCCGTCCTCGCCCCGCGGACCTTCGACCAGGGCTGGCTGCTGGAGTCGGTCGAGACCCACGAGACGGACAGCGGCCCACTGCTGGTCGAGCAGTACCAGGTCGCCGACCTGGCCACCGGCGAGCAGCAGATCGTCCATCTCGCCGGGGACGTCCTGCTCGCGGCCCCGGGCATCCAGCTGGAGGAGCTCGAAAGCCCGCCCAACCCCTGGCCCACCGAGTACTACGCCTGACCCTCACGCAGGCGGCGCGAAACCGCCGCCCGTGGTCGACGTGGTCGACGTGGTCGGCACGGGCTGTACCTGCGGCACCTGTGTCGCGTGCTGCACCGGGGCGGCCTCGCCCTCCCGTGCCCACTCCCGCCGCTGCCGCTCCGCCAGCACGGCCCCCAGGTACGCCGCCGGGTGCACCCCGTACGGCGCTGCGCGCCCGGTGCACGTCGTCAGCTCGGCGACCAACCGGTGCGCCATGCCCAGCGAGACCGCCGGGTCGAGCTGCCCGATCCGCCCGAGGTACTGCCGGACGGCGAGCCACAGCCCGTCCGGCACCGCCGACAGGTCGCAGCCGACGAGCTCCCAGCTCACCGCCCGCGCCAACTCCGGCGGCAGCGGCGGCAGCGGCGCCCGCCCACGTCCGGCCCCGGGCACCCGCTCGCGGACGACCAGCGTCCCCGCGAACACGTCACCGAGCCGCCGCCCCTGCACCGACACCAGCGAGGTGAGCACGGCGGGCACCCCCACCAGCATGATCAACTCGATGAAGCCCACCAGCCCGCGCACCAAGGAGTGCCGGAACCGCACCGGCCCGCCGTCGCTGCGCACCACCCGCAGCCCGAACGCCACCTTGCCCAGTGACCGCCCCTGGCTGAGCGTCTCCACCAGCACCGGCACCCCGACCAGGAAGAACACCGTCAGCCCGAGCGAAGCCGCCGCCGACCCGGCGACGTCCAGACTCGGAGTGGTGAACGCCAGGATGAGCAGCGAGCCGACCAGCCCGATCCACTCCACGGCCAGGTCCAGGCAGATCGCCAACGCCCGGCTCGGCAGCTTCGCCGCCCGCAGCCCGAGGGCCACCGCCTCACCCGTGACCAGCTCGCTCACAACACCCGCCCCCATCTCCCGCCGTCCAGCGCCACACAGTACGGTGACCCGCCCCCACCCGGTAGCCCGGTGTCTCTGGCAAGCTGGCCCCGCCCCGCCCCTGCTGTCACCGACCCGCCTCCCGGAGTGAGCCGCATGGACCTCGACGTCTTCGTCGCCACCCACCAGACGGAGTGGCACCGCCTGGAGGTCCTGAGCAGTCGCCGCCGCCTCGACGGCGAGGAGGCCGACGAACTCGTCACCCTCTACCAACGCGCCACCAGCCATCTCGCCCAGGTCCAGGCCGCAGCCCCCGACCCCACCCTCGAAGGCCGCCTCACCACCCTGGTCGCCCGAGCCCGCAGCGCGGTCACCGGCAGTCGGCAGGCCTCCTGGCGGGACGTCGGCCGCTACTACGCCGTCAGCTTTCCCGCCGCGCTCTACCGCTCCCGCCGCTGGTGGATCCCGATCGCCGTCCTCTCCATCCTCGGCTCCGCCCTGATCGCCTGGTGGCTGGTGGCCCACCCCGAGGCCCGCACCACCCTCGCCACCCCCGACCAGCTCCGCGAGCTCACCAGGCCCGGCGGCCAGTACGAGACCTACTACACCGACCGCCCCGCCAGCTCCTTCGCAGCCCAGGTGTGGACCAACAACGCCTGGGTCGCCGCCGAATGCCTGGTCTTCGGCGTCTTCCTGGGCCTCCCCGTCCTCTGGGTGCTGCTCACCAACGTCCTCAACCTCGGTGTCGGCATCGGCCTGATGGCCGCCGCCGGCCGCCTGGATCTCTTCCTCGGCCTCCTCCTCCCGCACGGCCTCCTCGAACTGACCGCCGTCTTCGTCGCCGCCGGCCTGGGCCTGCGCCTCGGCTGGACGGTCGTCGCCCCCGGCCCCCGCCTCCGCCGCACGGCCATTGCGGAAGAAGGCCGTGCCACCATCGGCATGGCCATCGGCCTGGCGACAGTCCTCTTCGTGAGCGGCATCCTCGAAGCATTCGTCACCCCCTCCGGCCTCCCCACCTGGGCCCGGATATCCATCGGCGTCGTGGCAGAACTCCTCTTCCTCCTCTACGCCCTCGTCCTGGGCCGCCGCGCAGCCGCAACGGGCGCCTCCGGTGACGTAGCGGAGTCGGACCGAGCCGAGCTGGCGCCGGTCGCAGCCTGAGCCGCGTGCGTGGATCAAGCCTCTGACCTGCTATTCTTCTCATCAGCGCGGAAAGACCATTGACGTGGTCCGGACGAGCTAGTAGGTTTGAACGGTTGGGAACGACTGGACACAGTCGCCACCAGGCGTTAATGTCTACGACACAGCCAAGTCGAGGCAGCAGGCGTCTTCTGACGCCAGCCTGATCGGGCTAAACCTCCTGGGACAGAGCACAGCGAAGCGTTTGATAAGCTTCGTAGCGAAGTCAAGGAAATCCCCTCGGGGAATTCAGATAAACCGAAACTCCGGAAAACGGAGCGGAAAACATCTGATAAGCTTGAAACACGAAAGAACGAAGCCCGGAGAGCTTGCGAGAGCGGCTTGAAGGAAGCGTCCGTTCCTTGAGAACTCAACAGCGTGCCAAAAGTCAACGCCAGATATGTTGACATCCCCGGCCTGGATCGTTTCGGCGTTCCGGGTTGGAGATTCCTTTAGTAACAAAACACAGCGAGGACGCAGTGCACGGGGCCACCTATTCCGGTGGTTGTCGTGCCGCTCAACGCGAGTGCTACCGGATATCCGGAAAACATTCACGGAGAGTTTGATCCTGGCTCAGGACGAACGCTGGCGGCGTGCTTAACACATGCAAGTCGAACGATGAAGCCTTCGGGTGGATTAGTGGCGAACGGGTGAGTAACACGTGGGAAATCTGCCCTGCACTCTGGGACAAGCCTTGGAAACGAGGTCTAATACCGGATATGACCTTCCTCCGCATGGGGGTTGGTGGAAAGCTCCGGCGGTGCAGGATGATCCCGCGGCCTATCAGCTTGTTGGTGGGGTAATGGCCTACCAAGGCGACGACGGGTAGCCGGCCTGAGAGGGCGACCGGCCACACTGGGACTGAGACACGGCCCAGACTCCTACGGGAGGCAGCAGTGGGGAATATTGCACAATGGGCGAAAGCCTGATGCAGCGACGCCGCGTGAGGGATGAAGGCCTTCGGGTCGTAAACCTCTTTCAGCAGGGAAGAAGCGCAAGTGACGGTACCTGCAGAAGAAGCACCGGCTAACTACGTGCCAGCAGCCGCGGTAATACGTAGGGTGCGAGCGTTGTCCGGAATTATTGGGCGTAAAGAGCTCGTAGGCGGCTTGTCACGTCGGATGTGAAAGCCCGAGGCTTAACCTCGGGTCTGCATTCGATACGGGCAGGCTAGAGTGTGGTAGGGGAGATCGGAATTCCTGGTGTAGCGGTGAAATGCGCAGATATCAGGAGGAACACCGGTGGCGAAGGCGGATCTCTGGGCCATTACTGACGCTGAGGAGCGAAAGCGTGGGGAGCGAACAGGATTAGATACCCTGGTAGTCCACGCCGTAAACGGTGGGAACTAGGTGTTGGCGACATTCCACGTCGTCGGTGCCGCAGCTAACGCATTAAGTTCCCCGCCTGGGGAGTACGGCCGCAAGGCTAAAACTCAAAGGAATTGACGGGGGCCCGCACAAGCAGCGGAGCATGTGGCTTAATTCGACGCAACGCGAAGAACCTTACCAAGGCTTGACATATACCGGAAACGGCCAGAGATGGTCGCCCCCTTGTGGTCGGTATACAGGTGGTGCATGGTTGTCGTCAGCTCGTGTCGTGAGATGTTGGGTTAAGTCCCGCAACGAGCGCAACCCTTGTTCTGTGTTGCCAGCATGCCTTTCGGGGTGATGGGGACTCACAGGAGACTGCCGGGGTCAACTCGGAGGAAGGTGGGGACGACGTCAAATCATCATGCCCCTTATGTCTTGGGCTGCACACGTGCTACAATGGTCGGTACAAAGGGCTGCGATGCCGCGAGGCGGAGCGAATCCCAAAAAGCCGGCCTCAGTTCGGATTGGGGTCTGCAACTCGACCCCATGAAGTTGGAGTTGCTAGTAATCGCAGATCAGCATGCTGCGGTGAATACGTTCCCGGGCCTTGTACACACCGCCCGTCACGTCACGAAAGTCGGTAACACCCGAAGCCGGTGGCCTAACCCTTGGGAGGGAGCCGTCGAAGGTGGGACCAGCGATTGGGACGAAGTCGTAACAAGGTAGCCGTACCGGAAGGTGCGGCTGGATCACCTCCTTTCTAAGGAGCACATAGCCGGATGCGAGCGAATGTCTCGCACGGTTGCTCATGGGTGGAACGTTGACTATTCGGCACACACGGTTGGTTCCGTTAGTACTGTCCTTCGGGGCGTGGAAGGCGGGTTATCGGTCGGGTGTGTCGGGCACGTTGTTGGGTCCTGAGGGAACGGCCATGAAAGTGGTTGTTGCTTCAGAGATGCCGGTCCTACTTGAGGATTCCCGCTTGCGGGGGTTTGAGGGTGGGTGACTGGTCGTTGTTTGAGAACTGCACAGTGGACGCGAGCATCTGTGGCCAAGTTTTTAAGGGCGCACGGTGGATGCCTTGGCACTAGGAACCGATGAAGGACGTGGGAGGCCGCGATAGTCCCCGGGGAGCCGTCAACCAGGCTTTGATCCGGGGGTTTCCGAATGGGGGAACCCGGCAGTCGTCATGGGCTGTCACCCGCACCTGAACACATAGGGTGTGTGGAGGGAACGAGGGGAAGTGAAACATCTCAGTACCCTCAGGAAGAGAAAACAACCGTGATTCCGGGAGTAGTGGCGAGCGAAACCGGATGAGGCTAAACCGTTCTGGTGTGATACCCGGCAGGGGTTGCCAGTGCGGGGTCGTGGGAAAGTTCTTGATCGGTCTGCCGGCCGGTCGGCGAGTCAGAAACCGTATGGGTAGTCGAAGGACATGCGAAAGGTCCGGCGTAGAGGGTAAGACCCCCGTAGACGAAATCTGTACGGCTTGCTTGAGCTTCTCCCAAGTAGCACGGGGCCCGAGAAATCCCGTGTGAATCTGGCGGGACCACCCGCTAAGCCTAAATATTCCCTAGTGACCGATAGCGGATAGTACCGTGAGGGAATGGTGAAAAGTACCGCGGGAGCGGAGTGAAATAGTACCTGAAACCGTGTGCCTACAAGCCGTGGGAGCGTCGGACAGTGGGCTTGCCCATCTGTCTCGTGACTGCGTGCCTTTTGAAGAATGAGCCTGCGAGTTTGCGGTGTGTAGCGAGGTTAACCCGTGTGGGGTAGCCGTAGCGAAAGCGAGTCCGAATAGGGCGAGTGAGTTGCACGCCCAAGACCCGAAGCGGAGTGATCTAGCCATGGGCAGGTTGAAGCGCGGGTAAGACCGTGTGGAGGACCGAACCCACCAGGGTTGAAAACCTGGGGGATGACCTGTGGTTAGGGGTGAAAGGCCAATCAAACTCCGTGATAGCTGGTTCTCCCCGAAATGCATTTAGGTGCAGCGTCACGTGTTTCTTGCCGGAGGTAGAGCACTGGATAGGCGATGGGCCTCAACGGGTTACTGACCTTAGCCAAACTCCGAATGCCGGTAAGTGAGAGCGTGGCAGTGAGACTGTGGGGGATAAGCTCCATGGTCGAGAGGGAAACAGCCCAGAACACCGACTAAGGTCCCTAAGCGTGTGCTAAGTGGGAAAGGATGTGGAGTCGCAGAGACAACCAGGAGGTTGGCTTAGAAGCAGCCATCCTTGAAAGAGTGCGTAATAGCTCACTGGTCAAGTGATTCCGCGCCGACAATGTAGCGGGGCTCAAGCACACCACCGAAGTCGTGTCATTGCAGCATATAGGGCCAACGCCTGCTGTGATGGGTAGGGGAGCGTCGTGTGCCGGGTGAAGCAGCGGAGGAATCCAGTTGTGGACGGTTCACGAGTGAGAATGCAGGCATGAGTAGCGATACAAGAGTGGGAAACTCTTGCGCCGATTGACCAAGGGTTCCTGGGTCAAGCTGATCTGCCCAGGGTAAGTCGGGACCTAAGGCGAGGCCGACAGGCGTAGTCGATGGACAACGGGTTGATATTCCCGTACCCGCTTTGAAGCGCCAACGTCGAACCTCTGAATGCTAAAGCCGTGAAGCCGGCCCGGAGTCTTCGGACAATGGGACGTGGTGGAGCCGCTGACCCAACAGGGTAGTAGGTGAGCGATGGGGTGACGCAGGAAGGTAGTCCAACCCGGGCGGTGGTTGTCCCGGGGTAAGGGTGTAGGCCGAGTGATAGGCAAATCCGTCACTCATTAAGGCTGAGACCTGATGCCGAGCCGATTGTGGTGAAGTGGATGATCCTATGCTGTCGAGAAAAGCCTCTAGCGAGTTTCATGGCGGCCCGTACCCCAAACCGACTCAGGTGGTCAGGTAGAGAATACCGAGGCGTTCGGGTGAACTATGGTTAAGGAACTCGGCAAAATGCCCCCGTAACTTCGGGAGAAGGGGGGCCGGAACTGGTGATCCGATTTACTCGGTGAGCTGGGGCCGGCCGCAGAGACCAGCGAGAAGCGACTGTTTACTAAAAACACAGGTCCGTGCGAAGCCGTAAGGCGATGTATACGGACTGACGCCTGCCCGGTGCTGGAACGTTAAGGGGACCGGTTAGTCACATTTCGGTGTGGCGAAGCTGAGAACTTAAGCGCCAGTAAACGGCGGTGGTAACTATAACCATCCTAAGGTAGCGAAATTCCTTGTCGGGTAAGTTCCGACCTGCACGAATGGCGTAACGACTTCTCGACTGTCTCAACCATAGGCCCGGTGAAATTGCATTACGAGTAAAGATGCTCGTTTCGCGCAGCAGGACGGAAAGACCCCGGGACCTTTACTATAGCTTGATATTGGTGTTCGGTTCGGCTTGTGTAGGATAGGTGGGAGACTTTGAAGCAGCAACGCCAGTTGTTGTGGAGTCGTCGTTGAAATACCACTCTGGTCGTGCTGGATGTCTAACCTGGGTCCGTGATCCGGATCAGGGACAGTGTCTGGTGGGTAGTTTAACTGGGGCGGTTGCCTCCTAAAGAGTAACGGAGGCGCCCAAAGGTTCCCTCAGCCTGGTTGGCAATCAGGTGTTGAGTGTAAGTGCACAAGGGAGCTTGACTGTGAGACCGACGGGTCGAGCAGGTGCGAAAGCAGGGACTAGTGATCCGGCGGTGGCTTGTGGAAGCGCCGTCGCTCAACGGATAAAAGGTACCCCGGGGATAACAGGCTGATCTTCCCCAAGAGTCCATATCGACGGGATGGTTTGGCACCTCGATGTCGGCTCGTCGCATCCTGGGGCTGGAGTAGGTCCCAAGGGTTGGGCTGTTCGCCCATTAAAGCGGTACGCGAGCTGGGTTTAGAACGTCGTGAGACAGTTCGGTCCCTATCCGCTGTGCGCGTAGGAATATTGAGAAGGGCTGTCCCTAGTACGAGAGGACCGGGACGGACGAACCTCTGGTGTGCCAGTTGTCCTGCCAAGGGCATGGCTGGTTGGCTACGTTCGGGAGGGATAACCGCTGAAAGCATCTAAGCGGGAAGCCTGCTTCGAGATGAATGTTCCCACCTCCTTGAGAGGGTAAGGCTCCCAGTAGACGACTGGGTTGATAGGCCGGATGTGGAAGCCCTGTAAGGGGTGGAGCTGACCGGTACTAATAGGCCGAGGGCTTGTCCTCAGTTGCTCGCGTCCACTGTGTTGTTCTGAAACAACGACCCCATCCCTGGCCAGGGGTGGTGCGGTCATCTGGTTTCATAGTGTTTCGGTGGTCATAGCGTGAGGGAAACGCCCGGTTACATTCCGAACCCGGAAGCTAAGCCTCAAAGCGCCGATGGTACTGCAGGGGGGACCCTGTGGGAGAGTAGGACGCCGCCGAACAATCTTTAGGAAGGCCCCCATCCGGGAACGGATGGGGGCCTTTCGCATATCCGGAGAGGATACGATTCGTACATGGCAAGACCACGGCCGAAGGCCAGCACAGAAGACCAGCCGCATATCGAGCCGTTCAGCCTCAGCACTGATCCGTTCACGATGGAGACCTCGCACGAGGTTGCCGGGATTTACCTGGCGCCGCCGGAGCGGGTGCTCGCGCTGCATGTCGATGGTGAGACTCTGCTGCGGCCGAAGCTCCGGGATGCTCTGACGGGCCTCCGGGACGAGCCGCTGCCGTCGTCCGTCGGGGCGTTGCTGACGACGCTCGGCGGGACGACCGGGAAGGTGCAGGGGACGCTGCACCGGCGGCGGCGTGGGGTGGAGTTCCGCCGGTTCCTCACCGAGCTGGAGAAGGCGCTGCCCGAGGTGGGCGAGGTGCACCTGATCTGCGACAACTACTTCACCCACAAGTCGCCGACGGTGAAGAACTGGCTGACCGCGCACCCGCGGTTCACCATGCACTTCGCGCCGGACGAGGCGGCCTGGCTCGCCCATGTCGAGCACTGGTTCGCCTACCAGGCGGCGCGTGAGGGCTTCCACGGCGACAAGTCGTCGGCGGTCGCGCTGACGGCGGGGATCAAGACGTGGGAGGCCACCAGCGGTGTGCCGGAGGAGGCCGAGGACGGGACGCTCTCGTCGGCGCACGTGTGGATCAAGCCGGGTCGGTAGCCGGCCGGCAGTAGACCGCAAGCAGCACAAAGGCCCCGCCTGATGGCGGGGCCTTTTGCGTTTCCGGGGCGGCTCGGAGGTGGTTCAGAGGTGGTTCAGAGGTGGTTCAGAGCCGACCGGCGGCCTTCAGGGCCAGGTAGGTGTCGGCCAGGGCCGGGGGGAGGGCGGCGGGTGGGGCGTCGAGGACGGTCACGCCGTGGCGGGTGAGGAGTTCGGCGGTGCGGCGGCGGTCGGCCCGGGTCTGTTCGGCTGCGGCGGCGCCGTAGATGTCGGCGACGGTGCCCCGGGCGGTGGCGAGCTCCTCGAGGCGGGGGTCGGCCACGGCGGCGATGACGACTTCGTGGCGCTTGGTGAGGAGGGGGAGGCGGGGGAGCAGGCCCTCCTCGACCGGGCGGGCGTCGAGGCCGGTGAGCAGCACGATCAGGGAGCGGTGCGGGGCGGTGCGCAGGACGGCCGAGGTGAGGGCGCGCATGTCGGTCTCCAGCAGGGCGGGCTGGAGGGTGGCCATGGCGTTGGTGAAGGCGGGGAGGATCTCGCTGGGGGAGCGCCCGAGGATGCTGCCGCGGGCGCGGAGGTCGTGGGCGAGCAGGTCGACGCGGTCGCCCGCCTTGGTGGCGAGGGCGGTGAGTAGCAGGGCGGCGTCGAGGGCCGTGTCGAGGCGGGGGGTGTCGCCGACTCGGCCGGCGGAGGTGCGGCCGGTGTCGAGGACGATCAGGATGTGGCGGTCGCGTTCGGGGCGCCAGGTGCGGACGGCCACGGTGTTGCGGCGGGCACTGGCGCGCCAGTCGATGGAGCGGACGTCGTCGCCGGGGAGGTACTCGCGCAGGGAGTCGAACTCGGTGCCCTGGCCTCGGGCGAGGACGGAGGTGCGGCCGTCGAGTTCGCGCAGGCGGGCGAGGCGGGAGGGGAGGTGCTTGCGGCTGAGGAATGGCGGCAGGGCGCGCAGCGTCCAGGGCACCTGGTGGGAGCCCTGGCGGGCGGCGAGGCCGAGTGGGCCGGTGGAGCGGATGGTGACCCGGTGGGCGTGGTGGTCGCCGCGGCGGGTGGGGGCCAGCCGGGTGGTGAGGCGGCGGCGCTCGCCGGCGGGGACGGTGAGGGTGTGCCGGGAGGCCTCGTACGCGGTGCCGGGCGCCCAGGCGGAGGGAGCCCAGGCGTCGCGTACCTGGGCGCGGAGCGGGCGGCGGGAGGGGTTGGTGAGGGTGAGTTCGACGTCGGCGGGCTCACCGAGGCGGACGGCGGTGTCGCCGCTGCGGGCGAGCCGGAGGCTGCGGACGGGGGCGGCGAGGGCGAGGTCGGTGAGGACGCCGAGCAGGAGGATCAGGCTGACGGTGCCGATTCCGGCCCAGGAGGGCAGCAGGAGACCCACGACGAGTGCGCCGATCGCGGCGAGCAGGGCGGTGCGGCCGGTGAGGGCCATGGGTGCTCCTAACGGGCGGGTCAGCGCGGGGCGGGGGTCTGGGCGAGGACGGCCTGGACGACGGAGTCGGTGGTGACGCCCTCCATCTCGGCCTCGGCGCGCAGTTGGATGCGGTGGCGCAGGGTCGGCAGGGCGAGGGCCTTGACGTCGTCGGGGGTGACGTAGTCGCGGCCGGCCAGCCAGGCCCAGGCGCGGGAGGTGGCGAGCAGGGCGGTGGCGCCGCGTGGGGAGACGCCGATGGCGAGTGAGGGGGAGGTACGGGTGGCCCGGCAGAGGTCGACGATGTAGGCGAGGATCTCGGGGGCGACGGTGAGCTTGGCGATCTCGGCGCGGGCGGCCGCGATGTCGGCGGCGCCTGCGACGGGGCGGACTCCGGCGGCGGCGAGGTCGCGCGGGTCGAAGCCGGCGGCGTGCCTGGCGAGGACCTGGTACTCCTGGTCGCGGTCGGGCAGCGGGAGGACCAGCTTGAGCAGGAAGCGGTCGAGCTGGGCCTCGGGGAGGGGGTAGGTGCCCTCGTACTCGACGGGGTTCTGGGTGGCGGCGACGAGGAAGGGCTCGGGGAGCGGGCGGGGTTCGCCGTCGACGGTGACCTGGTGTTCCTCCATGGCCTCCAGCAGGGAGGCCTGGGTCTTGGGCGGGGTGCGGTTGATCTCGTCGGCGAGCAGCAGGTTGGTGAAGACCGGGCCGGGTTGGAAGGAGAACTCGGCGGTGCGGGCGTCGTAGACGAGGGAGCCGGTGACGTCGCCGGGCATCAGGTCGGGGGTGAACTGGATGCGCTTGGTGCCGAGGCTGAGGGCGGTGGAGAGGGCGCGGACCAGCAGGGTCTTTGCCACGCCGGGGACGCCTTCGAGCAGGACGTGGCCGCCGCAGAGCAGCGCGACGACGAGGCCGGTGACGGCGGCGTCCTGGCCGACCACGGCCTTGGCGATCTCGGTGCGCAGGGCGTTCAGGGCCTCGCGGGGGTTCTCGGGGCTGGCAGCGTCCTTCACGGCTGTCGTACCTGCCTTTCCAGGGCGTCGAGGTCGTCGGTGAGACGCAGCAGGGCGGCGTCGTCAGTGGGCGGGTCGCCGTAGAGCAGGGTGTGCAGCCCGGCGGCGGGGCGGTCGAGGCGTGCGGCGGTGGCGGCGCACAGGGCGGTGGGGTCGGGTTCACCGGCGCTGAGCGGGAGGCCGAGCGCGTCGGCCAGGCGGTGGCGGAGGGCGCGGCGCAGGCTGTCGGCGGCGCGGCCCCGGGCGTGGGCGCGCTGGTAGAGGCGGGCGCGGCCCTCGGTGGTCTCGGAGGCGCGGACGACGGCGGGCAGTTCCTCGGTGACGACGGGCCCGAGGCGGCGGGCGCGCCAGAGGGCGGCGAGCAGGGCTGCGACGGCGAGTTGGGCGGTGCCCCAGTACCAGCCCTGCGGGATGTAGTCGCCGATGGTCCTGCGGGCGGCGAGCGGCGCGGGCGCGCTGTAGTCGGGGAGGTACCAGACCAGGTGCTGCCGGGAGCCGAGCAGGCCGAGCGCCAGGGCGGCGTTGCCGCTGTGGGCGAGCCGCTCGTTGCTGAGCAGGCGGCCGCTGCCGAGCAGGACGAGCTCGCGGGAGCCGGCGTCGGTGTGCCGGACGAGCGGGGCGCCGCCGGGGCGGTGGTAGCAGGCGAGGTCGCCGGGGCCGGGCTGGTAGAGCAGACCGCCGAGTTCGGCGTCGCCCGCGCGCTCGGCCTCGGGGAGGGAGCAGCCGCCGGGGACGTCGGCGGAGGCGAGGCCGTCGGTGTCGCTGGTGAGGGTGACGCCGGGGGCGAGGGCGCGCAGGGCGGTGATCTCGGCGGAGATCAGGACGAGGCGGCTGTCGCTGCCCCGGCGCAGGGTGGAGAGGCGGTCGAGCAGGGTACTGGGCAGCAGGTCGGGTTCGGGGACGACGACGGTGGTGCCGGGGGCCGCGAGGGCGGCGGCGAGCTCGTCGGCGGTGGTGGCGGTGCGGGTGTCGAGGCCGTGCTGTGCCAGCAGGTGGACGACGGCGTGGGTGCCGTCGGGGTCGGTGGAGCGCGGGTCGAGCGGCGGGTAGTCGCGCTCGGTGCCGAGGCCGGTGATGAGCAGCCCGGCGAGCAGGACGAGGACGGCGCCGAGCAGGTACCAGCGGGTGTGCTGCCAGATCCGGCGGCCGCCGGGGGAGACGGAGGTCGTCGTCATACCGCGCTCACCTGGGGTTTTTCGGCCTGGAGGGCCTGGTCGAGCTCGACCAGGCCCTGGTAGGCGGCCTGGTCGGGGGTGCGGTCGCCGTACGCGATGGCGTCGAAGCTGCGGGCGGCGGCGGTGAGTGCCTCGGCGTGCCGGGGGAGGGCGCGGCCTGCTTCGGCGGCGGCTTCGTCGGCGGTGCGGCCGGGGCGCGGGTCGAGCAGGGTGCGCTCCTCCAGGGCTCGGACGAGGGCGCGCATCTGCTCCCGTACGGCTTCGCCCCAGGCGCCGGCGGCCGCGTGGGCGGCGGCGGTGGCGCGGTGCTGGTCGGCGGTGCGGGGGCCGGTGGTGGTGAAGAGGGCGGCGCTGTGGGCTGCCCGGCGGGGTGCGCCGAGCCGCCACCGGAGTGCGGCGGCGATCGCGGCGGCGGCGACCAGGAAGAGCACCAGGGCGGTCACCCCGCTGTGGCCGGCGGCGGAGCCGACTTGGGAGAGGGCGTGGTCGAGCTGGTCACCGAGCCAGTTCATGACGCGTTGCAGCAGGCTCGGGTCGTGCCGGTGGTAGGCCGGGTTGAGCAGCTCCTGCCGGGCGGCGTCGCGGGCCGCGTCCCGGTCGACGGTGACCGGCGCGCCGTCGGCGAGCGGCGCCCATCCCCCCAAGGTCGGCATCCGGTCAGGCTCCCTGCGGTCCGCTCTGGCCCGGTCCGCTCTGGCCCGGGACGGCCGGGCCCGGGACGGCCGGGCCGGGCTGGGCGCCCTGCTCGGGCATCCCGGCGGCGCGGGCGAGCTCGATGTCGAGGGCCTCGCGGCGAATCCGCTGGTCGACGTAGAGCAGCACGTTGATGCCGGCGGACACCGGGATGGTGAGGGTGGCGGCGATGACGCCGCCGACGCTGAGCAGCAGGATCAGCGCGGGTGCGGCGGTGGTGCCGAACGGCGTCGAGCTGTCGCCGCCGGCGATGGCCAGGGCGAAGCCGATGGCGGTGAACGGGATCAGGATGATCATGCTGACGACGCCCAGCAGGATCTGCCCGAGCAGGGTGATGCCGAAGATCCGCCACCAGGAGCCCTTGACCAGCCGCCGGGAGCGGGCCAGCGAGGCGCGGATGCCCTGCTTCTCCAGCATCAGGGCGGGGGCGGCGAAGCCCAGTTGGACGGCGACCCAGATCGCGACGGGGACGGCGGCCAGGATCGGCAGGACGAGCGCGAGGAGCTCGGCGGGGTCGGTGGCCCCACCGATCTGAGCCCCGATCAGCGGCACGGCGCTGATCAGCAGGATGCCGCCGACGATCAGCATGATCAGCAGCGTCAGTCCGGCGAGCCGGCCGAGCCGGGGCTTTGCGGCGGCCCAGGCCTCGCGGAGGGTGACCGGTTGGCCGGTCACGGCCTTGCTGACCACGATGGTGAGCAGGCCGGTCGCGATGATGCCGATCAGGATGTTGAGCGGGTACGCCGCGTACTCGACGGCTGCCGGGAGGGCGTCGTCGGGCCGCTGGTACTGCCAGAGCTGGGCGAGTGCGGAGATGGCCTGCTCGACGACCGCGACGCCGAGCGAGAGGCCGAACGCCGTCCGCCAGTGGGCGCGGACGGTGGAGACGGCGCCGTCGAGGATCTCGCCGAGGCCGAGCGGGCGCAGCGGGATGACGCCGGGCTTGGGGCTCGGCGGCGGCCCCCAGCCGGGGTGCTGCCAGCCCTGCGGGCCGTAGCCGTGCGGCTGAGGGATGCCGTAGCCCTCGGCACCGAGCAGTGGGAGGTAGGGCGGCGGGGCGTCCTGGGGGGTGTTGGTGGGGGGTGCTGCCGACGGCCCGGCGTCCTCGCGGGGTGGCTCGGGCGAGCTGGGCGGGGCCCAGCCCGGGGTGTCGGTCATCACTGCTCCTGGGGTGCGGCTGTGGGGAGGAGGCAGGGGCCCGGCCCCCGCGTGCCGCCCATCGTGCCATGGTGGGCGGGGCGGTCCGAGGGCCGCTGGCAGCTGGGCCCCTGGGCTGCGTACTTTGCGACGGTATGACTGACTCGGGACAGGCCTTCGCGCCTAAATGGCACGGCTGTGCGCCAGGTCACAATCCCGTAATGAGAGGATGGAGCCATGAAGGGACGCGTCCTCGTCGTTGATGACGACACCGCACTTGCCGAGATGTTGGGCATCGTGCTGCGTGGAGAAGGTTTTGAACCGTTTTTCGTCGCCGATGGGGACAAGGCACTAGCCGCGTTCCGGGAGACCAAGCCCGACCTGGTCCTCCTCGACCTGATGCTGCCGGGAAGGGACGGCATCGACGTCTGTCGGCAGATCCGGTCGGAGTCGGGGGTGCCGATCGTGATGCTCACCGCGAAGACCGACACCGTCGACATCGTCGTCGGCCTGGAGTCCGGTGCCGACGACTACGTCGTCAAGCCGTTCAAGCCGAAGGAGCTCGTCGCGCGGGTCCGCGCCCGGCTGCGCCGGGCCGAGGAGCCGACGCCCGAGCAGCTGACCATCGGCGATCTGGTGATCGACGTGGCCGGCCACTCCGTCAAGCGCGAAGGCCGGGGCATCCCGCTGACGCCGCTGGAGTTCGACCTGCTCGTCGCGCTGGCCCGCAAGCCCTGGCAGGTGTTCACCCGCGAGGTGCTGCTGGAGCAGGTCTGGGGCTACCGGCACGCGGCCGACACCCGGCTGGTCAACGTGCACGTGCAGCGTCTCCGCTCCAAGATCGAGAAGGACCCCGAGCGGCCCGAGATCGTGGTGACGGTGCGTGGCGTCGGCTACAAGGCCGGGCCCAGCTGACGTGACGTACGGGACTGACGACTCCCCGTCGGGCACACCTGCCGACGGGGAGGCCGCTGTGCGCGGCGACGTGCTGAGCTCGACCACCCAGGGCCACCCGCCCCGGCGTGGCCCGGCCGCGCTGATCGCACTGGTGGCCCGTCAGCTGCGGCGGCCGCTGCACCGGGTGCGCGCGCTCTACCAGCGCTCGATCCAGGTCCGGGTGGTCGCGGCGACGCTGCTGCTCTCGCTGGCCGTGGTGCTGGTGCTCGGCGTGGTCGTCGTCGCCCAGGTCCGCGCCGGGCTGCTGGGCACCAAGAAGACGTCCTCGCAGAGCCAGGCCCGTGGCGGCTTCCAGATCGAGCAGCAGAAGATCGACGACGCGAGCAACCTCCAGGCCAAGACCGGTGTGGGCACCGACCAGAGCCGGGAGGAGCTCAGCACCTGGCTGATCAAGCAGGTCTCCGACCTCTCCAGCGGCGGCGCCGGCATCTACACGGTGATCGCCCTCGTCCAGCAGGACGGACTGGAGGAGAGCTCGCAGAGCGCCGCGCTGCGCGGTGCCCTCTCCTCGGGCGTCATCCTGCCGAGCAGCATCTCGCCCGAGCTGCGCGCCCAGGTCGCCGCCGAGCCCACCAAGCTGCACGAGCAGACCACCGAGATCCAGCGCGGGCCCGAGAACGGCCACCCAGCGCACAGTGAGCCCGGCCTCGTCATCGGCAAGCAGTTCACCAGCCCCGACCAGAGCACCTACCAGCTCTACTACGTGTTCTCCTTCGGCCAGGAGACCGACACCCTCGGCCTCATCGCCGGCACGCTGGCCACCGCCGGGGTGTTCGTGGTGATCCTGCTCGGCGGCATCGCCTGGATGGTGGTGCGGCAGATCGTGACGCCGGTCCGGATGGCCGCCGGGATCTCCGAGCGGCTCGCCGCCGGGCACCTGGAAGAGCGGATGAAGGTCACCGGCACCGACGACATCGCCCGGTTGGGCGACTCGTTCAACCGGATGGCCAACGGCCTGCAGGCGCAGATCCGCCAGCTGGAGGAGCTCTCCCGGGTGCAGCGGCGCTTCGTCTCGGACGTCTCGCACGAGCTGCGCACCCCGCTGACCACCGTCCGGATGGCGGCGGACCTGATCTACGACAGCCGCGAGGACCTGGACCCGATGGCGGCCCGCTCGGCGGAGCTGCTGCAGGGCCAGCTGGACCGCTTCGAGTCGCTGCTCGCCGACCTGCTGGAGATCAGCCGCTTCGACGCCGGTGCCGCGATCCTGGACGCCGAGCCGGTCGACCTGCGCGACATCGTGCACCGGGTGATCGAGGCGGCCGACCCGCTGGCGCAGGCCAAGGGCAGCGCCGTCGTCATCCGGGGCGGCGACGAGCCCGTCGTCGCCGAGGTCGACCCCCGCCGGATCGAGCGCATCCTGCGCAACCTGGTGGTCAACGCGCTGGAGCACGGCGAGGGCCGCGACCTCGTCATCCAGCTCGGCTCGCGCGACGGCGCCGTCGCCGTCGGCGTCCGTGACTACGGCATCGGGCTGAAGCCCGGCGAGGCCTCCCGCGTCTTCCACCGCTTCTGGCGGGCCGACCCCTCCCGGGTCCGGACCACCGGCGGCACCGGCCTCGGGCTCTCCATCGCCGTCGAGGACGCCCATCTGCACGGCGGCTGGCTCCAGGCCTGGGGCGAGCCCGGCGGCGGCTCGCACTTCCGCCTGACCCTGCCCCGGACGAGGGGCGGCGAGATCAGCCGGGCACCGTTCCGGCTGGAGCCCGAGGACTCCCGGCACAACCGGGGCCTCGGCGCGCCCGGCACCCCGTACCGGCGGACCGCCCGCCCCGCCGGGGCGACGGCGCTGACCGTCACCGGCGAGCCCGGACCGGCCCAGCCGGTGGACAGCCCGGAGACGCCGGACACCCCGCAGACCGGCTTCGGCAGCGGTCTCGGCGGTGTGCTGAGCATCGGCCCCGGCCTCGGACGTCCGCCCACGGCACCCGTCTCGGACCCCTCGGACGTCCGTGCGGCGTCGGCGGGGTACGGTGCGACCGGCTCGCAGGTCGTGGTGGACCGCGCCGGGGCCCGGCCGTCCGCCGCCCGTGCGGAGCCCGAGCGAGTGGTGGACAGCGAGACGGAGGGGGCACACAGTGACGAGGCAGAGCGACAGCAGGACTGAGCGGCGTACCGGTCTGCTGCTCGCCGCCTGGGCGGGGGCCGGCATGCTGCTCGCCACGGGCTGCGTGGCGATGCCCTCCGACGGGTCGCCGGAGGCGCTGAGCCCGTCGCAGGGCGGCGCCGAGAACCTCCAGGTCCGGGTCTTCGCCGTCGAGCCGCACCCCGGTGCGGACGCCGGCGACGTGCTGTCGGGCTTCCTGGACGCCTCCAACGCGGACGAGGCCGACTACGGCACCGCGCTCAAGTACCTCACCGCCGACGCCCGCAAGCGCTGGAACCCGGACGCCGGGGTCGTGGTGCTCCGGACCCGCATCCGGGAGCAGGCCAAGGGCGACGACAGCACCGCCCAGGTCGCCGTGACGGGCACCCAGGTCGCGGGCCTGGACGCCCGGCACACCTACCGCGACACCATCCCGCCCCGGGACTCGGCCGCCGCCCCGGCCTACCGGCAGACCTTCACCCTGGTCAAGGAGACCGAGGGCAAGGACAAGGGCGAGTGGCGGATCGACCAGCTGCCCGACGGGCTGATCGCCGACCTGACCAGCTTCAAGAACAGCTACCGCGCGGTGCACCGGTACTTCTACTCCTCGGCCGACCCGTCGGTGAAGAGCGACCCGCAGGTGCTGGTGCCGGACCCGATCTACGTACGGCGGCGAATAGACCCGCTGACGGCGGCCGCCAAGGCGCTGGCCGCCGGGCCGTCGGACTGGCTCGCGCGGTCCGTCGAGTCGGCCGTCCACGGGGTGCAGATCGTCGGCCCGGTGACGGTCAGTGACAACCTGGTGGCCACCGTGAAGGTGAGTGTCGCCGACTTCGCCGGCCAGCCGGCGCTCTGTTCGCGGATGGCTGGTCAGTTCTTCTACACGCTGGCCGACCAGCTGCCGAAGCGGCAGCTCGACCGGCTCAACCTGAGCGGGGCCAAGGGCTCCTGCTCGGTGGACGCCGGCCAGGCCGGGACGGACGCGCCCGGCAGCCTGGCCGGGCCCGCCGGGGCCGAGCAGTACTACCTGCTGGACAACGGTCAGCTGATGAACAGCCAGGGCAAGCCGGTGCAGGGCCCGCTCGGCATGCCGATCCCGTCCGCGCAGCCCCGGCCCTCGGCCGTCGCCGTCCGGCGGGACGGCGGCGGGGTGGCCGTCGTCAGCGGCGACCACCGGTCGCTGTACGTCGTCGGGCTGGGGTCGGCGGAGAAGTACGGCGAGCCGGTCGTCACCTCCACGGCCCACGGGACCGGCACCGGCACCAGCTCCACCGCTACCGTGTCGCCTTCCGGGACGGTCACGGCGGACCAGAGCCCCGGCCTCGCCTCGCCGAGCTGGGACGGGCGGCAGAACCTCTGGGTGGTCGACCGGGACGCCGGTGCGTCCAGGGTGCTGATGGTCCGGGACAAGGACGTCATCCCCGTCGACGGGCTGGAGGGCCAGCAGGCCCAGCAGGTGCGGGTCTCCTCGGACGGGACGCGGATCGCCGTGCTCGTCCACAACGGCCTCGCCACCCCGCAGCTCATGGTGGGCCTGGTCGTGCACTCGGGCACCGAGAGCCGCCCGCAGGTGATGATCTCGGGCCTGCGGCGGGTGTCCCAGCAGCTGAGCGACATCGTCTCCTTCTCCTGGGCCGACACCGACCAGCTCCTGGTGCTGGGCAAGGAGGACAACAAGCTCCAGCAGCTGCACTACGTCGGCACGGACGGCTCGCAGAGCTCCGACACCCCGCAGCAGGTCGGCGACTCGATGGTCTCCGTCTCCACCTCCGAGACCCTCCCGGCCGGCGACTCGGCCCAGCCGGTGCTGGCCGTCTCGTCGACCCATCAGATCTACCGGCTCGTCGGGAGCCAGTGGCGTGAGGTCGGCACGCAGCTGCACGGGACGGCGTTCAGCTACCCGGGCTGATGCGACGGCAGCTGTGACGGCTGGTGCGGCGCCGGCTGTGACCGCCGTCGGCGGCGGGTCGCGGCGACGGTGGCGGCGGCCGAGGGCGGCCGCCCGCCCGCCCGGAGCGCACGGGCGGCCTCGGCGAGCGTGCTGCCGGTGGTCACCAGGTCGTCCACCAGGACCAGCCGGCCGGGCGGCAGCCGGCCCGTGCACGCGGTGAGGGCGCCCCCGAGATTGCGGCGGCGCTCGGCCGCCGAGAGTCCGGACTGGTCGGCCACCGCACGGTTGTGACGCAGCACCGGTGCCACCCGGGCCGGGCAGCCGGTGCGCCGGAGCTCGCGCGCCGCCGCGCGGGCCAGCCGCAGCGTCGCGTCGTGCCCGCGCTCGTGGACGGCCCGTCGGGTGGAGGGCATCGGCACCAGCAGCACCGGCCCGGTGGCGGCACCGGCACCTCCAACACCTCCGGCACCGCGATCGGGCCCCAGCGCCGAGCGGACGGCGGTTGCCAGCGCCCGCCCGAGCGGCCCCGCGAGCCGGACGGTGCCGCGCTCCTTGTGCGCGAGCAGCAGCTGACGGACGGGGTCGGCGTACGCGGTCGCGGCGTGCAGCGGCGGCAGACCGGGCGGTGGCGGTTGCGGCCCGGCGGGGCCCGCGCGGGCGGCGCGCAGCACGGCGGCACAGCGCGCGCAGAGCTGGGTGCGCCCGGTGCGGCAGCCTGCGCAGGGGGCGGGGAGGACGAGGTCGAGCAGGGCGAGCAGCGGGGTGCCGAGGACGGTTCCGATGACGCCTCCCGGGGCTCGGACGGGGCTCGGATGCGCGGAGAGTGATCAAACGGTGGGCCGTACGGGGGGTGTTGTCCAGGTCTTTACCGCTATTTCACTCGCAAGAGGGTAAACAGTGTGGAACAGCTGGACAGCAAGCCCTGGGCCGCTACGTTGTTCGACTGGGGAGGCGAAATCCCCGTCCTGGGTGTTCCATAAGGCCACAAGGGGTTTCACGCGTTCCTGGTGGGGAGGAAGTGAGGTGAGGGCCAGTCGCACTCGCCGCCCCCGGCGAAGCGAGGGTTCGGCGGCAGAGGGGCTGGTCCGGCTGGGTCTCAGCCCGATCCGGTGATCCGGGTCGGCGTCAGCACGAGGGATCGGAGTTCTGCGTGGACATCGTCGTCAAGGGCCGCAAGACCGAGGTGCCCAAGAGGTTCCGCGAGCACGTGGCCGAGAAGCTGGAGAAGGTCCAGAAGTTCGACGGCAAGGTGATCAGCCTCGACGTCGAGGTGTCCAAGGAGCACAACCCGCGCCAGGCCGACCGGTCCGAGCGGGTGGAGATCACTCTTCGTACCCGTGGCCCGGTGATCCGGGCCGAGGCGGCCGCCGCGGACCCGTACGCGGCCCTCGACCTGGCTTCGGCGAAGCTCGACGCGCAGTTGCGCAAGTCCGCCGACCGGCGTCGGGTCCACAAGGGTGGCACCGGAGGCCGTACCCCGATCAGTGTCGCTGAGGCGACGGCGGCGCTCGCCGCCCTGCCCGAGGCGGAGCCGCCGGGCGCCGGGGTCAACGGAGCCGCCCGCAAGACCATGATGGGTTCCCTGGAGGTGGAGGGCGACGGCCCGCTCGTCGTCCGCGAGAAGACACACCACGCCGGGCCGATGGCGCTCGACCAGGCTCTGTACGAGATGGAGCTCGTCGGCCACGACTTCTACGTGTTCGTCGAGAAGGACAGCGGTCTGCCCAGCGTGGTCTACCGCCGGCACGGCTACCACTACGGTGTCATTCACCTCGCGACCGACGGATCGGTCACCGACGAGGCGGGCGGCGCCGGGGGCGCGATCGGGACGGACGAGGACTGATCCCCGCTGGTGAGGCCGTGGTGGTGAGGCCATGGCAGTGACGAACCGAAGAGACTGACCGAGTACGTGACCCCGGAGGCCAGGAGCCTCCGGGGTCACCCAGCTGGGCGGTCCGACGGCGGAGGGTGATCACAGGGCGGTTCGGCCATGGAATGATGGGCCGACAGCGACCGGCGACGGGGGAGGAGCGGATGGGGGAGAACAGTCGGAGTCTGCGAGGCGGATCGGCGGTTCCGGGCGATCCGGCCTCGGGCTGTCGGCCGCCCGAGTACCAGCCGCCCGAGTACCCGCCCCGCCGTGCCGAGCCGATCCGGGTCCTGGTGGTCGACGACCACGCGCTCTTCCGGCGGGGGCTGGAGATCGTGCTCGCCGAGGAGGAGGACATCCGCGTCATCGGCGAGGCGGGGGACGGTGCGGAGGCCGTGCACAAGGCCGCCGACCTGCTGCCCGACATCATCCTGATGGATGTCCGGATGCCTCGCCGGAGCGGGATCGAGGCTTGCACCGCGATCAAGGACGTGGTGCCCAGCGCCAAGATCATCATGCTGACGATAAGCGACGAGGAAGCCGACCTCTACGAGGCGATCAAGGCCGGGGCCACCGGCTACCTGCTCAAGGAGATCTCCACCGACGAGGTCGCCACCGCGATCCGCGCGGTCGCCGACGGCCAGTCGCAGATCAGCCCCTCGATGGCCTCCAAGCTGCTCACCGAGTTCAAGTCGATGATCCAGCGCCGGGCCGACGACCGGGACTTGGTGCCCGCGCCCCGGCTGACGGACCGTGAGCTGGAGGTGCTCAAGCTGGTCGCCACCGGGATGAACAACCGGGAGATCGCCAAGGAGCTCTTCATCAGCGAGAACACGGTGAAGAACCACGTCCGCAACATCCTGGAGAAGCTGCAACTGCACTCCCGGATGGAGGCCGTGGTCTACGCGATGCGCGAGAAGATCCTCGAAATAGGCTGACTCGCGGGCCCTTCGAGGGCCCTACAGCAGCTTCTCCAGGGCGGGCCGCAGGCGCTCGTCCTGGAGGGCCTCGACCCGGACGGTGTCGCAGCCGACCCAGGAGGCCGCCTCGCGCAGCGCCTGGGCCAGCGGCTCGACGTACTTCGGTGCGTCCAGAGAGATCTGACGGGCCACCAGGGTGCGGCCCTCGCGGGCCGGGTCGACCCGGCCGACCAGCCGGCCGCCTGCCAGCAGCGGCATCGCGAAGTAGCCGTGCACCCGCTTGTGCTTCGGTGTGTACGCCTCCAGCCGGTGCGCCATGCCGAAGATCCGCTCGGTGCGCGGCCGGTCCCAGACCAGGGAGTCGAAGGGCGAGAGCAGTGTCGTCCGGTGCCGCCCGCGCGGCTCGGTGGCCAGCGCCGCCGGGTCGGCCCAGGCCGGGGCGCCCCAGCCCGCGACCTCGACCGGGACGAGACCCGATTCGGGCAGCGCGGCGTCGAACTGCTCGGCCTTGAGCCGGTGGTAGTCCATCAGGTCGGCCCTGGTCGCCACCCCGAGCGCGGCGCCCGACTGGGCGACCAACTGCCGTACGCACTCCTGGTCGGAGAGGCCGTCCCCGAACAGCTCGGCCGGGACGGCCTGCTCGGCGAGCTCGTAGACGCGCTTCCAGCTGCGCCGCTCGGTGCAGACCACGTCGCCGAAGGCGAGCGCCTTCTCGACGGCGATCTTGGTGTCGGACCAGTCCCACCACTCGCTCGTCCGCTTCGCCCCGCCCAGCTCGGTGGAGGTGAGCGGGCCCTCGGCGCGCAGCCGGTCGAGCACCTGCCGGTACGTCTCCTCGGGGACCTGGTGGTGCCAGAGGTGGCCGCGGGCCCGGTACGAGCGACGGCGGAAGGCGAACAGTGGCCACTCGGACATCGGCAGGATGCAGGCCGCGTGCGACCAGTACTCGAAGGTCGTCTCCGCGCCCCAGTACGCCGACTCCACCGCCGGGCGGCCCACCGCGCCCAGACGCGCGTACGGGATCAGCTCGTGCGAGCGGGCCAGCACCGAGATGGTGTCGAGCTGGACGGCGCCCAGTCGGCGGAGCACCCCGGGCACCCCGGCCCGGCGGTCGGGCGCGCCCAGCAGGCCCTGGGCGCGCAGGCCGATCCGGCGGGCCTCGTCGGCGGAGATGGTCGTCGGCGTCATGCCGGGGAGCGTACGGGGTGGCACCGACAGGCGGCCACGGACGGTCGCGGACGGGCGGCCACGGACAGCCGCGCCGGGGAACGAATGGGGGGTCCTGTACGTACAAGGCTCCGCGAGGAGTCGGGCGGTGCCCGTTTTGCCCCACCAGAGCGCGCTATCGGCGCATGTGCTCTCACGGGTGACACGGGAATACCGTGCTGACGCACCTCCCGGGGCGTTGGCCTCCTCGCATACGATGACCCGTACGGTGGGGTAACCCGCCTCGCAGTCGTCCAGAGCCGACCCAGGCAAGGAGCACGCCCAAGTGTCCGTCTTCGACAAGATCCTGCGCGCCGGCGAGGGCAAGATCCTTCGCAAGCTGCAGCGGATTGCCGCCCAGGTCAACTCCATCGAAGAGGACTTCGTCAACCTCACGGACGACGAGCTGCGCGCGCTGACCGACGAGTTCAGGGGGCGGCTGGCCGACGGCCAGACGCTCGACGAGATCCTGCCCGAGGCCTTCGCGACCGTCCGTGAGGCGGCGAAGCGCGTGCTCGGCCAGCGGCACTACGACGTCCAGATCATGGGTGGCGCCGCTCTTCACCTCGGCTTCGTCGCCGAGATGCGCACCGGCGAGGGCAAGACCCTGGTCGGCACCCTGCCCGCGTACCTGAACGCGCTGACCGGCAAGGGCGTGCACCTGATCACGGTCAACGACTACCTCGCCGAGCGTGACTCGGAGTGGATGGGCCGGGTGCACCGCTTCCTCGGCCTCGAGGTCGGCGTGATCCTCGGCAGCATGTCGCCCGCCGAGCGCAAGCGTCAGTACTCGATGGACATCACGTACGGCACGAACAACGAGTTCGGCTTCGACTACCTGCGCGACAACATGGCCTGGTCGCAGGACGAGCTCGTCCAGCGCGGCCACAACTTCGCGGTCGTCGACGAGGTCGACTCGATCCTGATCGACGAGGCCCGTACGCCGCTGATCATCTCCGGCCCGGCCGACCAGGCGACCAAGTGGTACGCCGACTTCGCCAAGCTGGTGCAGCGCCTCAAGATCGACCGGGACTACGAGGTCGACGAGAAGAAGCGCACCGTCGGCGTGCTGGAGGAGGGTGTCGGCCGGGTCGAGGACTACCTCGGCATCGACAACCTCTACGAGTCGGTCAACACGCCGCTCGTCGGGTTCCTGAACAACGCCATCAAGGCGAAGGAGCTCTACAAGAACGACAAGGACTACGTCGTCATGAACGGCGAAGTCATGATCGTCGACGAGCACACCGGGCGCATCCTGGCCGGCCGCCGCTACAACGAGGGCATGCACCAGGCGATCGAGGCCAAGGAGGGGGTGGAGGTCCAGAACGAGAACCAGACGCTGGCCACCATCACCCTGCAGAACTTCTTCCGCCTGTACGACAAGCTCTCCGGCATGACCGGTACCGCCACCACCGAGGCGGCGGAGTTCCACCAGATCTACAAGCTCGGCGTCGTGCCGATCCCGACCAACCGGGACCCGCTGCGGATCGACCAGCCCGACCTGATCTACAAGTCGGAGCCGGCCAAGTTCGCCGCCGTGGTCGAGGACATCGCGGAGAAGCACGAGAAGGGCCAGCCCGTCCTGGTCGGCACCGTCTCGGTCGAGAAGTCCGAGTACCTGTCGCAGGAGCTGCGCAAGCGCGGCATCCCGCACGAGGTGCTGAACGCCAAGCACCACGAGCGCGAGGCGCAGATCGTCGCGCAGGCGGGCCGCAAGGGCGCCGTCACCGTCGCCACCAACATGGCCGGCCGTGGCACCGACATCATGCTCGGCGGCAACCCCGACCACCTCGCCGCCGCCGAGCTGGCGCAGCGTGACATCACCCCGGAGGACACCCCGGAGGAGTACGAGGCGGCCTTCCCCGAGGCGCTGGAGCGCGCCAAGGTCGCCGTCAAGGCGGAGCAGATCGAGGTCCAGGAGATCGGCGGCCTGTACGTCCTGGGCACCGAGCGGCACGAGTCCCGCCGGATCGACAACCAGCTGCGCGGCCGCTCCGGCCGTCAGGGCGACCCGGGCGAGTCCCGCTTCTACCTGTCGCTCGGCGACGACCTGATGCGGCTCTTCAAGGCCGGGATGGTCGAGCGCGTGCTCTCGATGGCCAACGTGCCCGAGGACGTGCCGATCGAGTCGAAGATGGTGACCCGCGCGATCGCCTCCGCTCAGACCCAGGTCGAGCAGCAGAACTTCGAGATCCGCAAGAACGTCCTCAAGTACGACGAGGTGCTGAACCGTCAGCGCGAGGTCATCTACGGCGAGCGCCGCCGCGTCCTGGAGGGCGAGGACCTCCAGGAGCAGGTCGGCCACTTCATGGACGACACCGTCGAGGCGTACGTCAGCGCCGCGACCGGCGAGGGCTTCGAGGACGACTGGGACCTGGACAAGCTCTGGACGGCGCTCAAGCAGCTCTACCCGATCACCCTCGAGCTGGACAAGCTGGAGGACGAGGCGGGCGGCTCCGACGGCCTGACACCGGAGTTCCTCACCAAGGTCGTCCAGGAGGACATCCAGGGCCAGTACGGCGCCCGCGAGGACCAGCTCGGCGCCGAGATCATGCGCGAGCTGGAGCGCCGGGTCGTCCTCTCGGTGCTGGACCGCCGCTGGCGCGAGCACCTCTACGAGATGGACTACCTCCAGGAGGGCATCGGCCTGCGGGCGATGGCCCAGCGCGACCCGCTGGTCGAGTACCAGCGCGAGGGCTTCGACATGTTCGGCGCCATGATGGAGGGCATCAAGGAGGAGTCCGTCGGCTACCTGTTCAACCTGGAGGTCCAGGTCGAGCAGCAGGTCGAGGAGGTGCCCGTGGTCGAGGGCGCCCTGGGCGAGGCTCCCGAGGGTGTCCGGCCGGAGATCAAGGCGAAGGGGCTGGAGGCCCCGAAGCCGCAGCGGCTGCACTACACCGCGCCGACGGTCGACGGCGACGAGACCGTCATCGAGGGCGATTTCGAGGGTGACTTCGAGGACGGCGACGGCGACGGTCTGACCCGGGCCGAGCGCCGCAAGGCCGCGAAGTCCGCGAAGGGTCGCCGCCGCAAGGCGTAATGCTTCGTGCGCAAGGGCGCCGCTCCCCTGGTGGGGGCGGCGCCCTTCTGCGTGCGCTCAGCGGGCTTCGACGGCGGCGCACTGCCACTGCTCGGTGCGGCGATGCCGTTCGAGGCGGAAGGCGACCATGTGGTGGCGGGGGCCGTACTCGACCCGGACGCAGACCTCGAGCGAGCCGGGGAGCGGGGCCGAGTCGTGGACCCGGCCGAGGCGGTGCTGGGCGTGGCGGCCGGTCGGGCGCAGCGGGCCGGTCCGGACGAGGGCGGTGAGCTGCTGGTACGCGGGGACGGTGGTGTGGCGTTGCAGCTGGCCGACGGGGCGCTGGCCGGTGAGGACCTCGACCAGGCGCAGGGCGAAGCGGGTGGCGAGGTCGCCGTGGCTGCCGTGCGGCGGGGAGCAGACGGCGCGCGGGTGGCGGGGGTGGCGCGGTTCGGTGGCCGGGACGGGCGCCGGGTGGTGGGGGTGGGGCGTGCGGACCGGGCGGCGGGCGGTGGAGTGCACGAGGGGGCGTACGCGGACGGCTGCGAGTTCGGGCATCTGGACCTCCGGCGCTGGTCGGGCGGGGTGTCGAGGTCCTTGGTACCCGGTCGGCGAGGCGGTCACAACGACCGCCCCGGCGGTGTCGGGGCCGCGCGGTGGTGTCACCTATCCGGGTGGTGGCGGCTGCGGGTGACGGGGTCCGGGGCGTCGCGTCGGTGCGGTGGGTTGACGCGGACGGGGGAGCGGCGGCGCACGAAGGGGGACGTACGCCAGGCGAAATTCTCGTGGCAGGCCGGTGGCAGCTCCCGTCCTACCGGCGGGTAGGACGGAGGATCGGGGGCAGGTGATCCGGAGAGGCGGACAGGCATGGGGAGCAGGGCCGTCAACGGCAGCGTGGTGGCCGGCGCCGTCCGGGGCGAGGGGATCCGGCGCGGGCTGGTGCTGGGCGGCGGCGGGATGCTCGGCGCCGCCTGGACGATCGGCGCGCTCTGCGCGATCGAGGAGAGCACCGGGTGGCGGCCGGGCGGTGCCGAGGTGATCCTCGGGACCTCCGCCGGGTCGATCCTGGGCACCATGCTGGCGGCCGGGGTGGGCCCCGGGGACCTGCGTGAGCACCAGCTCGGTCGTGCCGTCGCGGCCGGTCCGCTGGCGGGGGTGGACTTCGACTACGACACGGCCGTCGGCGGCGCCCTGCCGCCGCGCCCGCGCCCCGGCATCGGCTCTCCGGGCCTGCTGCGGGCCACTGTCCGGCACCCCCGGGAGTACCCCTTCCTCACCATGGTGTCCGCCGCCGTGCCGACCGGTCGCGGCTCGGTCGCCCCCGTCGGTGATCTCGTACGGCGGCTGGTCGGGGCCGACGGCTGGCTGCCGGACTCGGGCCTGCGGGTCGCGGCGGTGGACTACCGGACCGGCCGCCGCGTCACCTTCGGCGACCCGGACGCGCCCGAGGCGGCGGTCGCGGACGCGGTGATGGCCTCCTGCGCGATCCCCGGCTGGTTCGCGCCGGTCGAGGTCGCGGGCGGCCGGTACGTCGACGGCGGCTGCTGGTCGGCGACCAACGTCGACCTGATGGCGGCGCGGGGGCTGGACGAGGTGTACGTGCTCGCGCCGATGGCCCTGCGGCCGACCTGGCCGGCCGGTGGCCGCCCGCAGGGAGCGGCGGCCGTCCTGCGGGAGTGGCGCGAGCGGGACCGGCCCAAGGGCGTCCTGGCACAGCTGGTCAGCCGGTACCGGCGGGCCGTGACGCGGCAGATGCTGCGGGAGACGGCCCTGCTGCGGGAGGCGGGCACGCGGGTGCAGCTGCTGGCGCCGACGCTGGAGGACCTCGCGGTGATGGGGCCGAACATGATGGATCCGGCCCGGCGGACGGCGGTGCTGGAGACCGCGTTGCGGACCAGCGCGGAGCTGCTCGGTGCCGTCCAGGACGCCGGCCGGGCAGCCCCCGGGTAGTGCATGGCTGAGCCGCGGCGGCCCATTAGGCTTGGGGCCCACAGGTTGTCAGCAGAACCGGAGCAGCTCAGATGCGCGTGTACGTGCCCACCACCCTGGACGGTCTGGCTGCGGCGCACCCCGGGGGCGTGCTGGACGACCGGGTCGCGTACGCGGTGACGGCGGCGCTGCGGGAGTGGTACGTCAGCGAGGACGTGGAGGAGCTGGAGTACGCGGCGCTCGGCCGGGCCGCCGAGGCGTCGCTGCGGCTGCTCGCCGCCGACCCGGCTGCGCCGCGGCGGCGGGTGGTGGTGGCGATGGACGTCGCGGACTCCGGGGTGGTGCCGTTCGCGGGGGACGAGTACCAGGACCAGGCGTCGCTGGGGCGGGTGCAGCTGAAGGGGTCGCTGCCGCTGGCCAAGGCGGCGGCGGTGCACGCCGACGTGGCGGACGCCGAGGAGGACGTCGCGGCGGCGGCCGGTGCGATCACGGCGGCGGACAAGGGTGACGCGGACGCGCAGTTCACCGTGGACGGGGCGGAGGACCACGAGCTGCTGTGGTTCGCGACCCAGGAGATCCCGGGGTTGCTGGCCTGATGTCGCACATAGTCTGGGACTGGAACGGCACGCTGCTGCACGATATGGGTGCGGTGGTCGAGGCCAGCAACGCGGCGTTCGCGACGATCGGCGTCCCGCCGATCACGCTGGAGACGTACCGCGAGCTGTACTGCTTCCCGATACCGAAGTTCTACGAGCTGCTGCTCGGCCGTCAGCCGAGCGCGCGGGAGTGGGCGGTGCTGGACGAGGCCTTCCAGGACCGGTACGCGGAGCTGAGCCCCGGGTGCGGGCTGACCTCCGGGGTGGTCGAGCTGCTGGCGGGGTGGGGTGCGGCGGGGCGCAGCCAGTCGCTGCTGTCGATGCACGAGCACGAGCGGCTGCTGCCGCAGGTGCGGGAGCGCGGCATCGAGGAGCACTTCCTGCGGGTGGACGGCCGTACCGGGCCCTCGGACGGGACGGGCAAGACCGGCTGGCTGCTGCGGCACCTGGCGGCGCTGGGCCCGGGGGTGGACGTGCGGCGCACGGTGCTGATCGGGGACGCGGCGGACGACGCCGAGGCGGCGTTGAACGCCGGGGCGCACGCCGTGCTGTACACCGGCGGTTCGCACACCCGGGCGAAGCTGGAGCCGCTGGGGGTGCCGGTGGTGGACACGCTGGCGGAGGCCGTGGCGCTGGCGGAGCGGATCGTGGCGTGAGCCACACCGGCTGAGGGCGTGTCGGCAGGGGCGAACGGGCTGCGGGACCGTCAATGTGGATTGACGACAGCCACGTGCGGACGGAGAGCCTGATGCCCATCGACGCTGTGACCCAGGTGCCTGTGCCGGCCAACGAGCCGGTGCGCGGCTACGCCCCCGGGAGCCCGGAGCGGGCGGGGCTGGAGCGCAGGCTGGACGAGATGGCGGCGGAGCAGATCCCGCTGCCGATGACGATCGGCGGGGAGCAGCGGTTCGGCGCCGGCGAGCGGGTCGACGTCGTCCAGCCGCACCACCACGCCGCGAAGCTGGGGGTGCTCGGCAACGCGACCCGGGAGGACGCCAGGCTCGCGGTGGACGCGGCGCTGGCGGCGGGGCCCGAGTGGCGGGCGCTCTCCTTCGACGATCGGGCGGCCGTCTTCCTGCGGGCGGCGGAGCTGCTGGCCGGGCCGTGGCGGGAGACGGTCGCGGCGGCGACCATGCTCGGGCAGTCGAAGACGGTGCAGCAGGCCGAGATCGACTCCTCGTGCGAGCTGGTCGACTTCTGGCGGTTCAACGTGCACTTCGCGCGGCAGTTGCTGGCCGAGCAGCCGGACTCCTCGCCGGGGGTGTGGAACCGCTCCGACCACCGGCCACTGGAGGGTTTCGTCTGTGCGGTGACGCCGTTCAACTTCACCGCGATCGCGGGGAACCTGCCGACGGCCCCGGCGCTGCTGGGCAACACGGTGGTGTGGAAGCCCGCGCCGACGCAGACGCTGTCGGCGTACTACCTGATGCGGCTGCTGGAGGCGGCCGGGCTGCCGCCCGGGGTGATCAACATGGTGACGGGTGACGGGCGGCAGCTCTCCCAGGTGGCGCTGGCCGACCCTGCGCTGGCGGGCCTGCACTTCACCGGCTCGACGGCCGTCTTCCAGGAGCTGTGGAAGGGCATCGGCGCGAATCTGGGCTCGTACCGGACGTACCCGAGGATCGTCGGGGAGACGGGCGGCAAGGACTTCCTGGTCGCGCACCGCTCGGCGGACCCGGAGACGCTGAAGACCGCGCTGATCCGGGGCGCGTTCGAG
Organism: Kitasatospora sp. McL0602; assembly: GCF_052076145.1. Taxonomy (NCBI): domain Bacteria; kingdom Bacillati; phylum Actinomycetota; class Actinomycetes; order Kitasatosporales; family Streptomycetaceae; genus Kitasatospora; species Kitasatospora sp. McL0602. The sequence goes on from NZ_CP197246.1 coordinate 4,849,063, forward strand.
TACCAGGGGCAGAAGTGCTCGGCGCTGTCGCGGGCGTACCTGCCGCGCAGCCTCTGGCAGCGGATCAAGGACGAGCTGATCGCCGAGGTCGACGCGCTGACCGTCGGCGACGTCACCGACCTGAGCAACTTCATGGGCGCGCTGATCGACCGGCGGGCCTTCGAGAAGAACCGGGCGGCGATCGAGCGGGCCAAGCAGGACCCGGCGGTGGAGCTGGTCGCGGGCGGCCAGTACGACGACGCGATCGGGTACTTCGTCCGCCCGACGGTGCTGGTCTCCACGGACCAGCGCAACGAGATCTTCCAGACCGAGTACTTCGGGCCGATCCTGGGCGTCCACGTGTACGAGGACTCGCGCTGGGAGGACGCGCTGGACCGGGTGGACGCGGCCTCGCCGTACGGGCTGACCGGCGCGGTCTTCGCGCAGGACCGGTACGCGATCGCGCAGGCGGTGGAGCGGCTGCGGTTCGCGGCGGGCAACTTCTACGTCAACGATAAGCCGACGGGTGCGGTGGTCGGGCAGCAGCCGTTCGGCGGCGGGCGCGGCTCCGGGACGAACGACAAGGCGGGTGCGGCGCAGAACCTCCAGCGCTGGGTGTCGACGCGTTCGATCAAGGAGACCTTCGTGCCGCCGACCGGCCACCGTTACCCGCACATGAACTGATCGTCGGGCAAATGTGATCCCGATCTGACAGAGGCTGACAAGCTTTTCGAACGGATTGGACAAGGTGTCCAAGGCGAACGGATCTTCCTGCGGGTTTGTGCCTCCCTGTCCCCTGACACCTTCGTTTCATCCGGTTAGGCTGACTGGCGTCGTCGGGTTGGCTCCGCAGGGCAAAAGCCTTCATGTACCCGGTCGGGAGTCGTTTCATGCGTGCCATGAGCGGTTTTCGCCAGGATCGTGAGGGAGGATTGCGGCAGACCCGGCGGTGATCACCCACCACCACCGAGTCACGCAACGGCGCGCGACAGGAGCCAAGAAGTCATGCAGACCAAGCTGGACGCAGCCAAGGCAGACCTGCTCACGAAGGCAGCGGCAGCCGCTGAGAACAGCCAGGTGGGGGGAGCGGCGCCGGGGGAGGGTCTGAGCAACGGTGCTCTGACCGCGTACCTGCACCACTACTACCTCCACACCGCGCCCGAGGACCTGGTCGACCGCGACCCGGTCGACGTCTACGGCGCGGCGGCCTCCCACTACCGGCTGGGCCTCAAGCGCCCCCAGGGCACCGCCGAGGTCCGGGTGCACACCCCGACCGTCGAGGAGAACGGCTGGTCCTGCGGCCACACCGTGGTCGAGGTCGTCACCGACGACATGCCCTTCCTGGTCGACTCGGTCACCAACGAGCTGACCCGCCAGGACCGCGGCATCCACGTCGTCATCCACCCCCAGCTGGCCGTCCGCCGTGACATCACCGGCAAGCTGCTGGAGATCATGGACGTCGACGCCTGCTCGCGCAGCCAGGCCGCCGGCACCGAGTGGCCCGCCGACGCCGTCGTCGAGTCCTGGATGCACATCGAGATCGACCGCGAGACCGACCGCGAGGACCTGCGCGCCATCGAGACCGGCCTGCGCCGTGTCCTGGGCGACGTCCGCGAGGTCGTCGAGGACTGGACGAAGATGCGCGACTCCGCGCTGCGTCTGGCCGACGAGCTGGCCGAGCAACCCCCCGCGCACCTGGCCGAGCAGGAGGTCGGCGAGGCCTGGGAGCTGATGCGCTGGCTCGCCGACGACCACTTCACCTTCCTCGGCTACCGCGAGTACGACCTCGCCGAGCACCTGGGCGAGGAGGTGCTGCGGGCCGTCCCCGGCACCGGCCTCGGCGTGCTGCGCTCCGACCCGCTCAGCCACGACACCGACCACCACCCCGTCAGCGAGGCCTTCGGCCGCCTGAGCGCCCCCGTCCGGGCCAAGGCGCACGAGAAGAAGCTGCTCGTCCTGACGAAGGCCAACTCCCGTGCCACCGTGCACCGCCCGTCGTACCTGGACTACGTCGGCGTGAAGAAGTTCGACGCGGCCGGCAACGTCGTCGGCGAGCGCCGCTTCCTCGGCCTGTTCTCCTCCGCCGCGTACACCGAGTCGGTCTCCCGCATCCCGGTCGTGCGCCGCAAGGTGCAGGAGGTGCTGGACACCTCGGGCTTCTCCAGCGAGAGCCACGACGGCCGCGACCTGCTCCAGATCCTGGAGACCTTCCCCCGGGACGAGATCTTCCAGACCCCGGCGGACGAGCTGCTCGCCATCGCGACCAGCGTGCTCTACCTCCAGGAGCGCCGCCGGCTGCGGCTCTTCCTGCGCCAGGACGAGTACGGGCGCTACTTCTCCGCGCTCGTCTACCTGCCCCGCGACCGGTACAACACCCGGGTGCGCGAGCGGCTCACCGACATCCTCAAGAACGAGCTCAACGGCGACGCCGTCGACTACACCATCTACTCCACCGAGTCGGTGCTGACGCGTCTGCACTTCGTCGTGCGGGTCGCCAAGGGCAGCGAGCTGACGCAGCTCACCGAGGCCGAGATCGAGCAGATCGAGGCCAAGCTGGCCGAGGCCGCCCGGTTCTGGATGGACAACTTCCACGACCAGCTGCACGTCGAGCTGGGCGAGGAGCTGGCCGCCGAGCTCGGCCGCAAGTACGCCAACGCCTTCCCCGACGGCTACCGCGCCGACTTCCCGGCCCGCGCGGCCGTCGCCGACGTCAAGCAGATCGAGTCGCTGAGCGGCACGGGCGACTTCCGCCTGAACCTCTACCAGCCGGTCGGCGCCGGGGACGACGAGCGGCGCTTCAAGATCTACCGCGTCGGCGGCCCGATCTCGCTCACCGAGGTCCTGCCCGTCCTCCAGCGCCTGGGCGTCGAGGTGCTCGACGAGCACCCGTACGCGCTCACCCGCGCCGACCACACCACCGCCTGGGTCTACGACTTCGGCCTCAAGCTGCGCGAGGCCACCGGCCTCACCGACGAGGCCCGCGAGCGCTTCCAGGAGACCTTCGCGGCGACCTGGCAGGGCCGGGCCGAGAACGACGGCTTCAACGAGCTCGTCCTGACCGCCGGGCTGAACTGGCGTCAGGCCGTGGTGCTGCGCGCCTACGCCAAGTACCTCCGCCAGGCCGGGAGCACCTTCTCCCAGGACTACATGGAGGACGCGCTCCGCAACAACGCCCACACCACCCGCCTGCTGGTCAACCTCTTCGAGGCCCGGCTGAGCCCCAGCCACCAGCAGGGCTCCCAGGAGCTCACCGAGGGCATCCTGGAGGAGCTGGCCGGCGCCCTCGACGAGGTCGTCTCGCTGGACGAGGACCGCATCCTGCGCTCCTTCCTGCACCTCATCAAGGCCACCCTGCGGACCAACTTCTTCCAGCACGCCGAGAACGGCGCCTGGCACTCCTACGTGTCGATGAAGTTCGACCCGCAGGCCATCCCGGACCTGCCCGCGCCGCGCCCGGCCTTCGAGATCTGGGTCTACTCGCCCCAGGTCGAGGGCGTGCACCTGCGCTTCGGCAAGGTCGCCCGAGGCGGCCTGCGCTGGTCCGACCGCCGCGAGGACTTCCGCACCGAGATCCTCGGCCTGGTCAAGGCCCAGATGGTCAAGAACACCGTCATCGTGCCCGTCGGCGCCAAGGGCGGCTTCGTCGCCAAGCAGCTGCCGGACCCGTCGGTCGACCGCGACGCCTGGCTCGCCGAGGGCATCGCCTCGTACAAGACCTTCATCTCGGCGCTGCTCGACATCACCGACAACCTGGTCGCCGGCGACGTCGTGCACCCCGTGGACGTCGTCCGCCACGACGAGGACGACACCTACCTCGTCGTCGCCGCCGACAAGGGCACCGCGACCTTCTCCGACATCGCCAACGGCGTCGCGGAGTCGTACGGCTTCTGGCTCGGCGACGCGTTCGCCTCCGGCGGCTCGGCGGGCTACGACCACAAGGGCATGGGCATCACCGCCCGCGGCGCCTGGGAGTCCGTCAAGCGCAACTTCCGCGAGCTGGGCGTCGACACCCAGACCGAGGACTTCCAGGTCGTCGGCATCGGTGACATGTCCGGTGACGTCTTCGGCAACGGCATGCTGCTCAGCGAGCACATCCGCCTGGTCGCCGCCTTCGACCACCGGCACATCTTCCTCGACCCGAACCCGGACGCGGCTCCCTCCTACGCCGAGCGCCGCCGCCTCTTCGACCTGCCGCGCAGCTCCTGGGACGACTACGACAAGTCGCTGATCTCCGCCGGTGGCGGAGTCTTCCCGCGCAGCGCCAAGTCGATCCAGCTGACCTCGCAGGTCCGGGCCGCACTCGGCATCCAGGAGACCCGGCTCACCCCGGCCGAGCTGATGAAGGCCATCCTCCAGGCGCCCGTCGACCTGTTCTGGAACGGCGGCATCGGCACCTACGTCAAGGCCTCCACCGAGACCAACGCCGAGGTCGGCGACAAGGCCAACGACGCGATCCGCGTCAACGGCACCGACGTCCGCGCCCGTGTCATCGGCGAGGGCGGCAACCTCGGCTGCACCCAGCTCGGCCGGATCGAGTACGCCGCGCTCGGCGGCCCGCAGGCCCCCGACGGTTCGAGCCGTGGCGGCTGGATTAACACCGACGCCATCGACAACTCGGCCGGCGTGGACACCTCGGACCACGAGGTCAACATCAAGATCCTGCTCAACCAGGTCGTCGCCGACGGCGACATGACGGTCAAGCAGCGCAACACGCTGCTCGCCGAGATGACCGACGAGGTCGGCCACCTGGTGCTGCGCAACAACTACGCGCAGAACGTCGTGCTCGCCAACGCCGTCGCCCAGGCCGCCAGCATGGTCGACGTGCACGCCCGCATGATCAACCGCCTGGAGGCGGCCGGCCAGCTCGACCGGGCCCTGGAGTTCCTGCCCGCCGACAAGCTGATCCGCGAGCGCCAGCAGGCCGGGCGCGGGCTCTCCCAGCCCGAGCTGTCGGTGCTGCTCGCCTACACCAAGATCACGCTGGCCGAGGAGCTGCTCGCCACCGAGCTGCCCGACGACCCGTTCTTCCGCACCACCCTGCACGAGTACTTCCCGACCGCCCTGCGCAGCCGCTTCGCCGACGCGATCGACAAGCACCCGCTGCGCCGGGAGATCATCACCACGCTGATCGTCAACGACACGATCAACCGCGGTGGCTGCACCTTCGCCTTCCGCCTCCGCGAGGAGACCGGCGCGACGTACGAGGAGATCGCCCGCACCCACACGGCGGCGCGCGCGGTCTTCGGCCTGGAGCAGATCTGGGGCGAGGTCGGGGACCTGGACAACCAGGTCCCCGCGCAGACCCAGACCACGATGCGCCTGCACTCCCGCCGCCTGGTCGAGCGCTCCACCCGCTGGATGCTCAACAACCGGCGCCAGCCGCTCGACATCGCGGGCACCATCGAGTTCTTCCACGACCGCGCCAACCAGGTCTGGGGCAGCCTGCCCAAGCCGCTGCGCGGCGAGGACCTCACCTGGTTCGAGTCGGTCTACCAGGAGCTCGCCGAGGCCGGCGTGCCGGACGTCCTGGCCACCAGGATCGCCGGACTCTCCTCCGCCTTCCCGACCCTGGACATCACGGAGGTCGCCGACCGCTCCGGCAGCGACGTCACCGAGGTCGCCGACCTCTACTACGACCTCGCCGACCGCCTGCAGATCACCCACCTGCTGGACCGGATCATCGAGCTGCCGCGCACCGACCGGTGGTCCTCGATGGCCCGCGCGGCCATCCGCGAGGACCTCTTCGCCGCCCACGCGGCGCTGACGGCCGACATCCTCAGCTGCGGCACCGACGGTGCCGCGCCCGAGGAGCGGTACGCCGCCTGGTCCGAGCTCAACTCGACCCTGCTGAGCCGGGCCAAGACCACGCTCGACGACATAAGGGGTTCGGACAACTACGAGCTGTCCAGCCTCTCCGTCGCCATGCGGGTGATCCGCACGCTGCTGCGCAAGGGCTGATCCGGCGCAGTAGCCGGACCGGACAGGGGCGCGAGGACTTCCTCGCGCCCCTGTCGTGCTTCATGTGGTGTGTGTCACAGGGAACCCGGGGGGCTCTGCGGACAGGTAGGGGCGTGGACTTGTCACTACGGGCCAGGCTCAGAGCCGGGGACCAGAGCGCGTTCGGGGAGATCTTCGATGAGTACGCGGCAGCCCTGCACGGCTACGCCACCCGGACCCTCGGGGACCGGACGGCCGCCGAGGACGTCGTCTCGCTGACCTTCCTGGAGGCCTGGCGACTGCGCGGCAAGCTCCACGAGGAGGGCGAGGACGTCCGCCCCTGGCTCTTCGGCATCACCACCAACGTGCTGCGCAACACCACCCGGGCCGGCCGCCGCCACCAGGCCGCGATGGCCCGGCTGCCGCTGCGCGAGGCCGTACCCGACTTCGCCGAGGAACTCGTCGGGCGGCTCGACGACGGCGCACAGCTCGACGCCGCCCGGCGGGCGATGGCCGGGCTGCGGCGCGGCGAACGCTCGGTCTTCCAGCTCTGCGTCCTGGCCGGGCTGGACTACGCGGCCGCCGCCGAGGCGCTCGGGGTGCCGGTCGGCACCGTCCGATCCCGGCTCTCCCGTGCACGGGCCCGGCTGCGGGTGCTCGCCGCCGCCGAGACGGAACTCGCCGGTGGCAGCGGACAGGTACGGGGTGACCGCATCGGTGCGGTCCGGTCCGTACGGGGGGAGAACCGATGAACGACACGCCCTCGACCCTGTCCGCCGACCGCCACCGGCTGCTGAGGGAGCACCTGATGGACGAGCTCGCCCGGGAGACGGCGGCCAGGCCCCGCCGCCGGTACCGGTGGCTGCTCGCCCCGCCGCTGACCGCCGTACTCGCGCTCGCCCTGGCCCTGCTGGTGCCCGGCACCGGCGACCACGGCACCCCCGCCCCCGCCGTGGCGCCCAGCACCGCCCGCAGCGCCGGCCGCAGCGCGGTGCCGTGGCCGGACACGGCCGCCCAGGTGGCGAGGACCCAGCCCGCCCCGGCGGTGAAGGACAGTCAGTACGAGTGGGTCAGGTCCGCCGAGGTCATCGACGGACAGCGGCGGCACCGGACGGTCTGGGTCGCGGCGGACGGCAAGCGGGACGGCCTGATCGAGGCGCCCGAGCAGTTCGGCACGGCCGCCGACCCGCTCGGCCGCATCGGCCTGAGCTGTGGGCGCCCCACCCCGGACAGCCCGCCGGACCTCCTCTGCCCGAGCTACCGCTACCTCGCGGCGCTGCCGACTGATCCGCAGCAACTGCTGCAGACCGTCCGCGCCCAACGGAACGGTCGGGGTACTGACGCCGACAGCACGGCCTTCCTGGACATCGTCAACCTGCTCCAGGGGCAGCAGCTCACCCCGGCCGTCCGCGCCGCGCTCTACCAGGCGGCAGCCCTCGTCCCGGGCACCGAGCTGCTGGACGACGCCGCCGATCTCACCGGGCGCCACGGCTTCGGCCTGTCCCGGCAGGGCCCCGACCGGGAGACGACCGTCGTGGTCGACCGGGCCGGCTTCGATCTGCTCGGCGTCCGCACCACCCTGACCATGGACGGCACGGCGCACGTGGACGAGCAGGCAGTCCTCGGGCGGGGCCTGTCCGACCGGCCAGGCACCTGAGACTCCGGGTGGGCGCGGCCACGGGGGTGCCGCGCCCACCCGGTCAAGACTGCACGCGACCGGCTACTGGGCCGCTGCGCGTTGGAGGGCGCTGGCCAGGAGGGCGAGGTCGGTGGGGCCGTTGCCCAGCTCGCGGACGGGGCGGCGGGTGGGGGGTTCGCCGAGTTGGGTGCGGTCGACGGCGACGACGGTGGGGCGGAGGGTGGCGGTGCGGGGGATGCGGCCGCTGACCCGGGCGGTCTGGAAGGCCGTGACGCCGCCGTCGGGGCGGCGGAGGTAGCCACGGCCGGGGGTGTCGGCGGCCACTGCGGCGGCGTCCGAGAGGTGGATCAGCAGGTCGGAGTCGGCCGGGTCGGCCGTCCGCAGGGCGATCCGCAGCAGGGCGGCGTCGTCCAGCTCGCCGCCGGCCGTCTCCTCGGGCGTCGAGGTGGTGGCGACCAGGTGCATGCCGAGCCGCCCGCCGCGCTGGGCGATGGCCGTCAGGGCGCGGGCCAGCGGGCGCCCGGCCGGGGAGGTGGGGGAGAGCAGTGCGTCGTAGTCGTCGACCACGACGACCAGGCGGGCGGGCGCGGTGCTCCGGGCCTCCGGGGCCCGCCGGGGGCCGGCCAGGCGCGGGGCGGTGCTGCCGCCGCCCGCCGCCACCAGGGAGGGGGCGGGGCTGCGGAGGGCGTTGGCGGACTGCCAGGCCGTGAAGTCGAGCTCACCGAGCAGGGCCTCACGGTGCGTCAGCTCGTCCAGCAGGGCCTCTGCGGTGACTATCGCCCGGCGTGGGTCGGACGCCGCGTCGAGGTGGTCGGTGACGTGCGGGAGTTCGGTGCAGCCGTGCAGGCCGGAGGTGTCGTCCGGGCTGCCGGAGCCACGGCCCTCGATGATGCTGATGCCGAGCCGCTCGGGGCGTTCGGAGACGGCGAGCGAGGCGATCAGGGTGCGCAGCAGCTCGGTCTTGCCCGCGCCCTTGGCGCCGCCGACCAGCAGGTGCGGGCCGCCGGCCTCGCCGGAGGTGGTGAGGTCCGGGTCCGCGAGGTCGATGGTGCAGAGGTCGTCGCGGGTGGTGCCGATCAGGGCGGTCGCGGTGCCGGGGGTGACGGGCAGGGCGGCCCAGCGGGCGGAGAGCTTGGCGGGGGTGACGCTGTCGAGGTGCAGCAGGTCGAGCAGCCGCAGGGCCTCGGGCAGGGGGCCCCGGGTGGTGGGGGCGGCCTCGCGCAGCGGCGCCAGGACGCGGGCGAGCCGCTCGGCCCAGGCGGCGGAGACGGCGTCGAGGGCGACGTCCTCGACCAGTTCGCGCCCCTCGGCGGTGGGTCGGTCGACGGTGAGCTGGGTGGCGACCTCGCCGGTGATCAGAGCCGTCGCGCCGAGCCCGGTGGGCAGCTCCTCGGGGTGGTCGGCGAGACAGATCGGGTGGACGCCGAGGGCCGGGCCCTGCCGGAGCAGCAGCTCCAGGGCGCGGCGGGCGGCGGGTGAGCCCGGGTCGCCGTCCACCAGCACGACGGTGGCGGGCGGGCGGGCGGCGGGCTCCAGCGAGGCGAGTTCGGTCAGCCGGGCCTCGGCCTGGGCGGGGTCGAAGCCGACCAGCAGTCGGCAGTCCTGGCCGTGCGCGGGGAGCAGGTGCGGCAGCCAGAGGGCCCAGGACCAGTCCGCCGCGCGGCTCTCGTCGGCGCTGACCAGGACGAGGCCGAGGGCGCTCGGCGGGTGCAGCGCGGCGAGCTGGGCGAGGGCGGCGCGGGCCAACCCGGCCAGCCGCTCGCGCGGGCCGGCCAGCCCGAGGCTGCCCGCGCTGCGCAGGCCGACGGTGACGGGGACGGCGGGCAGCATCGTGCCGGGCGCGGTGCCCGCGCCGCCGGGGAGGTCGGCGGTGCCCAGGCGCACGGTCAGCGTGTCGGGGTGGGCCGGGCCGCGCTCCCAGAGCCGGGGGCCGGGGCCGAGGGCGGTGAGCAGCAGGGCGGCCGGGTCGGGCCAGCGCTCGCGGCGGGCGACGGCCTGCCGGGTGCGGGCGCCGGCGTGCGCCTGGGCGGCGCTGGGCCCGGCGGGCTCGGGGCGGGTGCGGCGCAGCGAGAGCAGGCCGCGGGTGCGGCCGGCGGCGGGTGCGGCCGTGGGCTCGGGCGGCGGGGCGGGGAGGGTGAGCAGCGGCCGGGCGGGGGGCGCGGGGGCGAGCTGGAGGTGGCCGTGGCCGTCGGGGGCGGCGGCCCGGGGCGCCCCTGAGGTGTCCCCGGTTTCGGGCCGGGCGATCATCAGGGTGGTCTCGCCGGCGCGCAGCAGCCCGCCGTCGGGCAGCTCGGCGGGCTCGGTGCGCAGCAGGCGGCCGTCGAGGGTGGTGCCGTTGGTGGAGCCGAGGTCGCGGACGGTGACCTTGCCGTCGGTGCCGAGGTGCAGGGCGAGGTGCAGCCGGGAGACGTCCGGGTCGTCGAGCGGTACGTCGGCCTCGCTGGAGCGGCCGATCCGGATCTGCTCGCCGTGCAGCCGGTGCACGCCGCCCGCGTCCGGCCCGCCGACGACGCGCAGCTCGGTGGTGGCGGGCAGCGGGGTGTCGTCGGTGTCCGGGTCGGGCTCGTTCAGGGAGAGCACGGCGCCGTCGAGCAGCGGGGGGTGCCCGAGCAGGGCCTGCTCGTCGAGCCGCCGGGCCCCGGCGTACAGGTGCACATGGGTGGCGGAGCGTGGGCCGCGTACGCCCACTGCGCCTGCGAGCGCCCCCGCGACGGTGCCGAGTGTGGTGCCGACGGGTGCGGTGACCAGCACGTCGGTGGCCGATCCGGCGGCGGCCGGACCGCTGCGCGGTCGGAGGACGGTCAGCCGGATCTGCATCGCCCGTGGTCCCTTCTTCGTACCAGGCTCTGACCCGCCGGTGTGGTGCTCCATCCTGCCACCCGGGACCGACCGCCCGCGCCCGGTACCGGATTTGACGATCTTGCGATGATCGACATGGTGGAGCGGACGGCCAGTCAGGTCAAGACCGACCCGTAGGGGCGACCCCGGAGGGGTTGTCCGGGTGCTCGCCGTCGCACCTCGGATTCGCCGCCGTACGCGGTTACAGTTGCGGAAACACGGGCCCGGCAGCCCGACGGCAACAGGAGTTCACAGGTGCGGCCAGTCGGCAGCAAGTATCTGCTCGAGGAGACCCTCGGGCGCGGTGCCACCGGCACCGTCTGGCGTGCGCAGGTGCGCGCAGACATCGCCGTGCCCGGGATCGAGCCGGGCCGCCCGGTGGCGATCAAGATACTGCGCGAGGAGCTGGCGGCCGACCCGGACGTCGTGATGCGCTTCCTGCGCGAGCGGTCGGTGCTGCTGCGGCTCAACCACCCGAACATCGTCCGGGTCCGTGACCTGGTGGTCGAGGGCGAGCTGCTGGCCCTGGTGATGGACCTCGTCGAGGGCCCCGACCTCTTCCGCTACCTGCGCTCCAACGGCCCGCTCTCGCCGATCGCCGGTGCCCTGCTGATGGCCCAGATCGCCGACGCGCTCGCCGCCAGCCACGCCGACGGCATCGTGCACCGCGATCTCAAGCCGGCCAACGTGCTGCTCGCCACCACCGAGCTGGACGGCGCCGAGCAGATGCACCCGATGCTCACCGACTTCGGCATCGCCCGCCTCGCCGACTCCCCGGGCATCACCCGCACCCACGAGTTCGTCGGCACCCCGGCGTACGTCGCGCCGGAGTCCGCCGACGGCCGCCCGCAGACCTCCGCCGTGGACGTCTACGGCGCCGGGATCATGCTGTACGAGCTGGTCACCGGCCGCCCGCCGTTCCAGGGCGACAGCCCGATCGCGGTGCTGCACGCCCACCTCGCGCAGGAGCCGGAGCGCCCGCGCACCATGCCCGAGCCGCTCTGGACGGTGATCGAGCGCTGCCTGCGCAAGAGCCCGGACGAGCGCCCGAGTGCCGTCTCGCTGGCCCACGGCCTGCGGGTGGTCGCGGCGGGCATCGGCGTGCACGCCTCGCCCTCGGCGGTGGACGCGGCGCTCGCCGTCGGCGCCCTGCTGCTGCCCGACCCGCGGCCCGCCGCGGCGACCGCAGCGGCGGCGACCCCGGTCGCGCAGGCCTGGTCCGACCCGACGCAGGTGCTGCCCACCGGCGCCGCCGCCTACGACCCGTCCGCGGCGACCCAGATGATGGGCACGGGCACCGGCACCGGCACCGGCACCGGGGAGGACCGCACCCAGCTGCTCGGCTCCCAGCCGCCGCCGCTGCCCGAGGCGGACCGGACACGGATGATGCCGCCGATCCCCGCCGCCCCGACCGCCGCCCCGACAGCCGCGCCGACGGCCGAGTCGCCGCACCCGTGGCAGACCCAGCTGCGGGCCGCCCGGGACCGCAACCAGCAGACCGAGATCTTCGACCCGCAGGCGTTCGCCGCCCCGCAGGTCGCCCCGCAGCCGTACCAGCAGCAGCGGCCCCCGAAGTACCAGCCGCCGCAGCCGTACCAGCAGCCCGCGCCGCAGCCGTACGGCCGCCAGCAGGGGCATCAGCAGGGCCACCAGCAGGGCGGGCCGCAGGGCCAGCCGTACGGTGGCCAGCGGCCTCCGCAGGCCCCGCCGCAGCACCAGCAGCAGCAGCGCCCGCCGTACGGCCAGCCGCAGCAGCAGGCCCAGCAGGGCGGCTACCAGCAGCCGTACGCCGCCGCCGCGCCCGTGCGGCGTCCGGAGCCGGCGCCGCAGCGCCGGGCCGAGCCGCCGGTGCCGCAGTACCGGGAGCCCAAGGGCCGGGAGCCGGAGGCGCCGCCGCGTGAGCGGGAGAGCCGCGAGCCGCGCCGCCGCAGCCGCAACGGGATGTACATCCCCGGCCTCGGCTGCCTCAAGGGCTGTCTGATGGTGCTGCTGATCCTGGCCGTCGCCGCTGTCGCGCTGTGGAACTTCACGTCACTGCCGCAGTACTGGGAGCAGGTCCAGGAGTGGTTCCACACCGGCATGGACTGGGTGCACAAGATCGGCGGCTAGTGGGCGGGAGGAGTGCCGGCCGACAGTGATCGCGACAGTGATCTTGTTGCTTTGTCGACACTTCACGATTTTTCCCGCCTTTCCAGGCCTGCCGGAAGCCCTTCGGCGGCCCCTGGAGGGCTTCCGGGCGCGTAGGTTGGTCGCTGACGCACCGACCTACCGAGCGCACCTGACCGTCCGTGCGCTCCCGCCGCCTACGGAGCACCAGCATTGGCACGCAAGATCGGCAGCCGGTACACCGTCCACCAGGTGATCGGCCGGGGTTCGGCCGGCACCGTGTGGCTCGGTGACGGACCGGACGGGCCAGTGGCGGTCAAGCTGCTGCGCGAGGATCTGGCATCCGATCAGGTGCTCGTCGGCCGCTTCGTCCAGGAGCGGGCCGCCCTCACCAGCCTCGACCACCCCCGGGTGGTCGGCGTCCGCGACATGGTGGTGGACGGCGACGACCTCGCGCTGGTGATGGAGCTCGTCCAGGGCACCGACCTGCGCTCCCGGCTGGAGCGCGAGGGCGTGCTCGCCCCGCAGGCCGCCGTCTCGGTGATCGCCGACGTCGCCGACGGCCTCGCGGCCGCCCACGCGGCCGGGATCGTGCACCGCGACGTCAAGCCCGAGAACGTCATGCTCGACCTGGTCTCCCCGCCCGGCCCCGGCGGCGCCCCGCGCGCCAAGCTCACCGACTTCGGCATCGCCCGCCTCGTCGACGCCCCCCGCCGCACCCGGGCGACCCGCATCATCGGCACCCCCGACTACCTCGCCCCCGAGATCATCGAGGGCCTGGAGCCGCGCGCCGCCGTCGACATCTACGCCCTCGCCACCGTGCTGTACGAGCTGCTCACCGGCTTCACCCCGTTCGGCGGCGGCCACACCGGCGCCGTCCTGCGGCGGCACGTCACCGAGACCATCCCGCCCGTCCCCGGCCTGCCCGACGGCCTCTGGCGGATCATCGCCGAGTGCCTGGCCAAGGCCCCCGCCTCCCGGCTGCGGGCCGCCGAGCTGGCCGAGCGCCTGCGCGAGCAGCTCCCGGCCCTCGCCGGGCTGCCGCCGCTCGCCGTGCCCGCCCAGCACACGGCGCCCGCCGAGGAGACGCTGACCCCCGGCGAGGCCGTCTACGCCGAGATCGACGCGGGCCCCGGCACCCACCGCCGCCGCCGAGGCCCGGCCGTCCCGCTGGTGCCCGCGCCCTCGCCGGACTCCACCCGCGACACCCACACCAGCCTGCGCCGCCCCTCCGCCCAGGAGCTCGCCTCGTACGCCGCCGAGTCGCAGGCCCAGCGCGGAGCGGCCCCGGCCGCCGGGCACCGCAAGGGGCGCCGAGCACTGGTCCGGCGGCGCCGGATGCTCGCCGTGCTGCTCGCGGTGGTGCTGCTGCTGGCCGGAGCGGCGGCGGCGTACGCGGCCTTCGCCGCCGACCGGGGGACGGTCACCCAGGGGCTGGTGCCGACGCCGTCGGCCCGGCAGGCACGGACCTAGGGGCGCGTGCCTGGTGGCCGACCCGTTACGCTGGTGACGTGGCAGCCGTCGATCCTTCCGAAGAGCTCAAGTCCCTCGAAACGACCATGGGGTCGATCGAGGCCGTCCTCGACCTGGACCAGATCCGGGCCGACATCGCGTCCCTGGAAGAGGAGGCAGCCGCCCCGAACCTGTGGGACGACCTCGCCAACGCCCAGAAGGTGACCAGCCGGCTCTCCTTCCTCCAGGGTGAACTCCGTAAGGTCACGGGCCTGCGCGGCCGGGTCGACGACCTCGGCGTGCTGTTCGAGCTGGCCGCCGACGAGGACGACGCCGACACCCTGGCCGAGGCCCTCACCGAGCTGACCTCGGTGCAGAAGGCGGTCGAGGAGCTCGAGGTCCGCACCCTGCTCTCCGGCGAGTACGACTCCCGCGAGGCACTGGTCAACATCCGCGCGGAGGCCGGTGGCGTGGACGCCGCCGACTTCGCCGAGCAGCTGATGCGGATGTACCTCCGCTGGGCCGAGCGCCACAACTACCCGACCGAGGTGCTCGACACCTCGTACGCGGAAGAGGCCGGCATCAAGTCCGCCACCTTCTCCGTGAAGATCCCGTACGCCTACGGCACGCTCTCCGTCGAGCAGGGCACCCACCGCCTGGTGCGGATCTCGCCGTTCGACAACCAGGGCCGCCGCCAGACCTCGTTCGCGGGCGTCGAGGTGCTCCCCGTCGTCGAGGTCAGCGACCACGTCGACATCGACGAGACCGAGCTGCGGATCGACGTCTACCGGGCCTCCGGCCCCGGCGGCCAGGGCGTCAACACCACCGACTCGGCGGTGCGCATCACGCACCTCCCGACCGGTGTCGTGGTCTCCTGCCAGAACGAGCGCTCGCAGATCCAGAACAAGGCGTCCGCGATGAACGTCCTCCAGGCCAAGCTGCTGGAGCGGCGCCGCCAGGAGGAGCGGGCCCTGATGGACTCGCTCAAGGGCGAGGGCAGCTCCTGGGGCAACCAGATGCGGTCCTACGTGCTGGCGCCGTACCAGATGGTCAAGGACCTGCGGACCGACTACGAGGTCGGCAACCCGCAGGGCGTGCTCGACGGCGACATCGACGGCTTCATCGAGGCCGGCATCCGGTGGCGCAAGCAGCAGGAGAAGTAGCAGGACAGGCACGGCAGCGATACGCCGAAGGGCCCCGGGAGACCCCGGGGCCCTTCGGCGCTCTGTTTATGCCAGGACTTGGCGGGCGAGCAGTGCCACGGCCAGCAGTGCCACCAGCAGCGCGAGCAGCGCGGCGGGTGAGAGTGCGGCGAACGGGCCCTGCTGCTCCTGCAGCCGGGCGCGGTTGGCGCGGCACACCGGACAGCGGCCGTCACTCACGCGGCCGTTGCAGTTGGCGCACACCAGATGGTCGCAGGTCATGCGATCTCCTCCTTGCTGCTACTGCCAACGCACCGGGAGGCCCTGTGGTTCCGGGCCCTGCCCTGTGCGGGGTAGCGGCCGCCCCGAACTGTCGCGCTCATCCCTACCACTGTGCCAGGTTCGCGCCGTTCCGGCTCCCGGGCCGGGAAGGTCGACCGCCTGGCGGACGGCGAAACCTCGCCGGGGGCTGTGAAATGGCTCGCATTATTCGGTGGAAACAGGGACATAAGGCATTAATTCTCTGGTATGCGCGGCGGGACGGCCTGCGAGCCCCGCTGTGGTTCGCGTATGGTCCCTGGCTGGAGGAGCGGCAGTCGGCCGCTCCCGCCGTCCGCTCCGGGCCAGGTGCAGGGGCGGTACCGACCGAGGAACGGCGCCGTCCGTCCGGTCCGTCCGGCTCGACGTCACGATCGGGTCACGGGGGGCAGGCCGAGCAGTCCGCCATTCCGCCTAGGATGGCCTCCGTGATGCAGCCGTGATCAGATTCGACAACGTCTCCAAGACCTATCCCAAGCAGAACCGTCCGGCCCTGGACAACGTCTCGCTGGAGATCGAGAAGGGCGAGTTCGTCTTCCTGGTCGGCTCCTCCGGCTCGGGCAAGTCCACCTTCCTGCGCCTGTGCCTGCGCGAGGAGCGGCCGAGCACCGGCGAGGTGCACGTGCTGGGCAAGGACCTGGGCAAGCTGTCCAACTGGAAGGTGCCGCACATGCGCCGCCAGCTGGGCACGGTCTTCCAGGACTTCCGCCTGCTGCCGAACAAGACGGTCGCGCAGAACGTGGCGTTCGCGCTGGAGGTCATCGGCAAGCCGAAGAGCGCCATCAACAAGGTCGTCCCCGAGGTGCTCGACCTGGTCGGCCTCGGCGGCAAGGAAGGCCGGATGCCCGGCGAGCTCTCCGGTGGTGAGCAGCAGCGCGTCGCGATCGCCCGCGCCTTCGTGAACCGCCCGATGCTGCTGATCGCGGACGAGCCGACCGGCAACCTCGACCCGCAGAACTCGGTCGGCATCATGAAGCTGCTCGACCGCATCAACCGCACCGGCACGACCGTCCTGATGGCCACGCACGACCAGGCCATCGTCGACCAGATGCGCAAGCGGGTCATCGAGCTCGACAAGGGGCTGCTGGTCCGCGACCAGGCCCGTGGTGTCTACGGCTACCAGCACTGAGCTGTGCCGCCGGGGACACCCCCGCCTATGTTGCCCACCCGCATTGACCCTGGAGTGAGAAAAGCATGCGCGCCCAATTCGTACTGTCGGAGATCGGCGTCGGCCTACGCCGCAACCTGACCATGACCATCGCGGTCGTGGTCAGTGTGGCGCTCTCGCTCGCCCTCGCCGGCGCCAGCCTCCTCGTCCGGGACCAGGTCAACTCGATGAAGGGTTACTGGTACGACAAGGTCGAGGTGAGCATCTACTTCTGCACCAAGTCCGACCAGAAGGCGTCGGCCCAGTGCAGCGTCGGTGCCGCCACCCAGCAGCAGATCGACGGCGTCAAGACGGCGCTCGACGGCATGCCGCTGGTGCAGAGCGCGACCTTCGAGAGCTCGGCCGACGCGTACAAGCGCTGGAAGGACACCAACCCGGACAACCCGCTGCTGGTCGCCGTCGGCGCGGAGGCGATGCCGCAGTCCTGGCGGGTCAAGCTCAACGACCCGACGAAGTACGACGTGATCCAGAGCGCCTTCGCCGGCAAACCGGGGGTGAAGTCGGTCGAGGACCAGCGGAAGATCCTGGAGAACCTCTTCGGCCTGCTCAACGGCCTCCAGACGGCCGCTTTCGTGATCATGGTGCTGATGCTCTTCGTCGCCCTGCTGCTGATCGTGAACACCGTCCGGGTGTCCGCGTTCAGCCGAAGGCGGGAGACCGGGATCATGCGGCTCGTCGGCGCGTCGAACTTCTACGTGCAGATGCCGTTCATCGCCGAGGCCGCCTTCGCGGCGCTGCTCGGGGCCGTGCTGGCCTCCGGGCTGCTGCTGGCCGGCCACTACTTCGTGCAGAACTTCCTCGCGCAGCGGGTGCAGTTCATCCAGTTCATCGGCCTCTCGTCGGTGCTCGCGGTGATACCGCTGCTGGTCGTGGTCGGCATGGGAATGGCCGGGATCGCGGCGTTCATCACGCTGCGGAAGTACCTGAAGGTCTAGCCGGGGCCTAGCCGCCGTACGGCTGACAGGGGCGTGGGGAGCTTCCCTACGCCCCTGTTTCGGCTCTCCCGGTGCGCATAAACTCCGTTGCCATGTCAGCCATGCCGCGCCAGGTGCGCCACGGGGCCACGCTCAGCCTGGTCTTCGGGGTGGTGCTGCTGAGCGGTGCGGCCGTGGGGGCGTGGGGGGAGCCCCGGGCGGTGTCGCGGGCCGTCTCGCAGGACGCCGCGCCCGCCCGTGACCTCGCGGGGGCGGATCTCTCGCCCGAGCAGGCCGAGCGGTTGGTCGGGCAGAGCGGTGACCCGTGGGCCGCGTACTACTCGCCGCAGGAGTACGCCGACTTCCTGCGCGGCCGGTACCTCGGGGTGGGGCTCTCGGTCGGGCGGGCGCAGGACGGCAGCACGGCCGTGTCGCAGGTCCGTCCGGCGGGGCCGGCCGCCGTGGCCGGGGTCCAGGTCGGCGACCGGCTGCTGCACATCGACGGTGTCCGCGCCGACCGGCTGCCGGTCACCGAGGTGGTGGCCCGGCTGCGCGGCGGGCCGACGGAAGGCCGGGCCGGCTCCACCGTCTCGCTGGCGGTGCAGCGCCGCGACGGCCCCGTCCGCGAGGTGGTGCTGCGGCGGACGGTGCTGGAGGCCCAGGAGGTCACGGTGGCCCACCCGGCGCCGGGGGTGGTCCGGATCGGCGTGCTGGCGTTCACCGACGGGGTCGCCGCACAGGTCCGGGCGGCGGCGCGCGGCGCCCGCGCGGTCGTGCTCGACCTGCGCGGCAGCGCGGGCGGCCTGGTCGAGGAGGCCGCGGCGACGGCCTCGGTCTTCCTGGACGGCGGCCCCGTCGGCAGCTACGAGGCCCGGGGCGAGCGCCGCGAGCTGACGGCGGCCCCGGGCGGCGACACCGCCGTGCCGCTGGTGGTGCTGGTCGACGGCGGGACGATGAGCGCCGCCGAGCTGCTCGCGGGCGCGCTCCAGGACCGCTGCCGTGCGGTGCTGGTGGGGGCGCGGACCTTCGGCAAGGGCACCGTCCAGCAGCCGAGCACGCTCGCCGACGGCTCGGTGCTGGAGCTGACCGTCGGCCGCTACCGGACGCCGGCCGGCCGCACCCCCGACGGCGCCGGGCTGACCCCGGACGTCCCGGCCCAGGACCCGGGGCGGGCCGAGGAGCTGGCGCTGCGGGTGCTGGCCGGGCTCGGGACGCGGGGCGGGCCGCGCGGGTAATAGGGCTGCCGAGGGCCGTGCCGAGGTGCGAGAATGATCGGCGCTATGGCAAAGGAAACCGGAAAGAAGCTGATCGCGCAGAACAAGAAGGCGCGACACGAGTACACCATCCTCGACACCTACGAATGCGGTCTGGTGCTCACCGGCACCGAGGTGAAGTCACTGCGCGAGGGCCGGGCCAACCTGGTCGACGGCTACGCGTACGTCCAGGGCCACGAGGCCTGGATCGACAACGTCTTCATCCCGGAGTACACCCAGGGCACCTGGACCAACCACTCGGCGCGGCGCAAGCGCAAGCTCCTGCTGCACAAGCTGGAGATCCGGAAGCTGGAGGCGAAGACCAAGGAGACGGGCCACACGCTGGTGCCGCTCTCGCTCTATTTCAAGGACGGCAAGGTCAAACTGGAGCTGGCTCTCGCCGTCGGCAAGAAGTTGTACGACAAGCGCCAGACGCTGCGCGAGCAGCAGGACACCCGGGAGACGGCCCGCGCGGTCGCGGCGGCTCGCCGCCGCCAGAGCTGACCTGACAAATGAGGTGGACCCTCGGTGCTCGCAGCGCGTACCATGGCGTCAGCAACACCGGGCCGGGAGACCAGCCCGGGTGATGTTTCTCAAAAAAACATGGGGATGATCGGTTTCGACAGGGGAAGTCGAAACAGGAGAAGCGAGCCGAGGAAGGCGACAATGATCTCGTTAACCACCTGTCGCAAAAAAATAATCGCCAACACCAAGCGCGATTCCTTCGCGCTCGCTGCCTAAGCAGCGAGTAGCGTGGTGTCAGCCCGGAGCGTTCCCGATCCGGATCCTGGCATAATCTAGGGAACTCAACCGTCCACCCGGGTTGCGGGGGTGGATGGGAAATCAAACAGCAACTGGGCCTGTTGGCGGCTTGTCCGCGTGACTGCCAGGGCCGAGAAAAACACAGCGGACTGCGCTCGGAGAAGTCCTGAATCCACTCCACTGGACCCGGGTTCGATTCCCGGCATCTCCACCACCCCATGTTTACAACGAGAGCCGCCCTCCACCAGGAGGGCGGCTCTCGTGCGTGTACGGCACCTCCGCAGCCCCCGTGGGTGAGAGGACGGTACCGCGCGTGCCACCGAACGCCGCGGCACCGGGACCTTCGCCACCCACCGCCGCCCGGAAGGGCGCCGGCCGGAAGACACAGGGGAGTGTAATGCGCAGAGGCAGCATTCAGCAGTGGCACCCGGAGGACGTCGAATTCTGGGAACGCACGGGAAAGGCCACCGCCCACCGCAATCTGTGGTTATCGATATTCTCCGAGCACATCGGCTTCTCCATCTGGAGCCTCTGGTCGGTGATGGTGCTCTTCATGGGCAAGGACTACCACGTCGACCCGGCGGGGAAGTTCTTCCTGGTCGCGATGCCGACACTGGTCGGATCGTTCGTCCGAATCCCCTACACCTTCGCCGTGGCACGCTTCGGCGGGCGGACCTGGACGGTCGTCTCCGCCGTCCTGCTGCTGGCGCCCACCCTGGCCGCCGCCGTGGTGATGCACCCCGGCACCTCGTACGGGACGTTCCTGGCGGTCGCGGCGCTCACCGGGCTCGGCGGCGGTAACTTCGCCTCCTCGATGACCAACATCAACGCCTTCTTCCCGATGCGCCGCAAGGGCTGGGCGCTCGGGCTCAACGCGGGCGGCGGCAACGTCGGGGTGCCGGTCATCCAGCTCGTCGCGCTCGCCGTGATCAGCTGGGCCGGGGCCGGGCATCCCCGGCTGGTGCTGGCCGTCTACCTGCCGCTGATCGTCGTCGCGGCGGTCTGCGCGGCGCTCTTCATGGACAACCTGGCCGTGACCAGGAACGACACCGGGGCCTTCAAGGAGATCCTCCGGGAGCGGCACACCTGGCTGATGTCCGCGCTCTACGTCGGCACCTTCGGCTCGTTCATCGGCTTCTCCTTCGCCTTCGGGCTGGTGCTGCAGAACCAGTTCGGCCGCACCCCGCTGCAGGCCGCCCAGCTGACCTTCATCGGCCCGCTGCTCGGCTCGCTGATCCGGCCCGTCGGCGGCAGGCTCGCCGACCGCCTCGGCGGCGCCCGGATCACCTTCTGGAACTTCGGGGCGATGGCGGCGGCCGCCGCACTCGTGACGTACGCCTCGTCCACCCGCTCGCTGCCGGTCTTCCTGGTCGGCTTCGTCGGGCTCTTCGTCTTCGCCGGGCTGGGCAACGGCTCCACCTACAAGATGATCCCCGGCATCTTCGACGCCAAGGCGCAGGACCGGATCGCGGCCGGCAGCACTGCCGAGCAGGCCGCCGCCTGGTCGCGCCGGATGACCGGCGCGGCGATCGGCGTGATCGGCGCCGTCGGGGCGCTCGGCGGGCTGCTGATCAACCTGGCCTTCCGGGAGTCGTTCCTCACCGCCCACAGCGGCACCCCGGCCTTCGTCTCCTTCCTCGCCGCGTACGCCCTCTGCGCCGCCCTCACCTGGGCGGTCTACCTGCGGCGCCCGGTGGCCACCCTGACGGCCGAGGCCGTCCCCGCCCGGGTCTGACCGGCCCGGACGCCTCCGCACCGGGGCGCGGCGCCCCGCCGCGCCCCGGTACCGGTTGCCCGGAGAGGTTCCCTGGGGCGTAGGATCATCTGTCCGCTCTTTCACCCCAGGGGGCTCTTTGGGCGCGCACGGCTCAGCCCAGCACCTCACCGCCGTAACGACCGAGGCCATGCACAGCACAGACACCATCAGCAGCAAGCCCGACCCCCTGGACGCCGACACCGTCCGCGACCGCGAGATCGCGGGGGAGCAGCGTCATCTGGACGTCGTCTACCACCGCCTGGAGGAGAAGCTCGCCGAGGCGGAGTACATCCTCGAGGACGCGGTCAAGAAGGTGCAGGTCGGCACGCCCGGCGCGCTCGCCGAGCGCGACGCCCAGGTCTACCGCGCCGGTGCGCACCTGCACCGGCTCAACAGCGAGTTCGAGGACTTCCTGTTCGGGCGGATAGACCTCCAGCAGGCCGACGCTCCCGAGGAGCACGGCATCCCCTCCAACACCCCGCTGGACCCGGCCGACCCCACCGTCGCCGAGACCCTGCACATCGGCCGCCTCGGCGTGCTGGACGCCGAGTTCGGCCCGCTGGTCATCGACTGGCGGGCGCCCGCCGCCGCGCCCTTCTACCGGGCCACCCCGCTGGAGCCCGGCCGGGTGATGCGCCGACGGGTGATCCGCTCCAAGGGCCGCAAGGTGATCGGCGTCGAGGACGACCTGCTGCGCCCCGACCTCGCCCCGACCCTGGACGGCACCGAGCTGGCCGTGGTCGGCGACGGTGCGCTGATGGCCTCCCTCGGGCGGGCCCGCAGCCACTCGATGCGCGACATCGTCTCCTCCATCCAGAAGGAGCAGGACGAGGTCATCCGCGCCCCCGCCGCCGGGGCGACGCTCGTCACCGGCGGCCCCGGCACCGGCAAGACCGCCGTCGCGCTGCACCGGGCCGCCTTCCTGCTCTACCAGGACCGCCGCCGCTACGCGGGCGGCATCCTGGTGGTCAGCCCGACGGCCCTGCTCGTCTCGTACACCGAGGGCGTGCTGCCCTCGCTCGGCGAGGAGGGCCAGGTCGCCATCCGCGCCGTCGGCAGCCTCGTCGCGGGCATCGAGGCGGGCCGCTACGACACGCCGGACACCGCGCACATCAAGGGCTCCGGCCGGATGGTGCAGCTGATGCGCCGGGCCGCCCGGGGCGCCCTGGAGCTGGACGCGCCGCAGGAGCTGCGGGTGTTCGCCCGCGGCGAGGCGCTGCGGCTGGACGCCACCCGGCTGAAGGCCGTGCGGGGCAACGTGATCGGCAGCGGCGGCACTCCGCTCAACCTGCTGCGCCCGCGCGCCCGGCGCCTGCTGCTGGACGCGCTCTGGTCGGAGCTGGTGCGGCACCTGCCGAAGCCGACCGACCACTACGGGCGCGAGCAGCGCCAGGAGGAGAAGGAGAGCTTCGACGAGTACGTCTCGGACGAGGCCGTCTTCCTGGACTTCCTGGACGCCTGGTGGCCGGCGCTCACCCCGCGCAAGGTGCTGGCGATGCTGAAGCAGAGCCGGCACACCAACCGGGTCGCCCGCCGCGCCGTCACCCCCGAGGAGGCCAAGAAGCTGGCGGCCTCCTGGCGGCACCTGAGCGACCGGGGCGAGGGCGCCCTGTCGGCGCACGACGTGGCGCTGATCGACGAGCTCCAGCTGCTGCTGGGCGAGCCGGCCCGGCCGAAGGTGCGGGAGGTCGACGCGGTCGACCTGCTGAGCGGTCTGGAGGAGGTCACCACGTACTCGGACCGGATGTCCCGTCAGCGCGAGCGCGGGCCCGTCGAGCGCACGGAGTACGCGCACGTGATCGTGGACGAGGCGCAGGACCTCACCCCGATGCAGTGGCGGATGATCGGCCGCCGGGCCCGGATGGCGACCTGGACGATCGTCGGCGACCCGGCCCAGAGCTCCTGGCCGTACCCGCAGGAGGCGCAGTCCGCGCTGGACGAGATGCTCTCCGGCAAGCCCCGGCGCCGTCACACCCTGACGGTGAACTACCGCAACCCGGCCGAGATCGCCGAGGTGGCGTCGAAGGTGCTGGCGCTGGCCGCACCCGGCACCCCCTCGCCGAGGGCCGTCCGCTCCACCGGCATCGAGCCGAGGTTCGCGGCGGTCGTCTCACCCGAACCGGCCGCGTTCGGCGAGGCCTGCCGGGCGGAGCTGACCCACCTGCTGGCCGAGGTGGACGGCACCGTCGCGGTGGTCGTGCCGATGGACCGCCGCGCCGAGGCCGAGGGCTGGATCGCCGGCCTGGGCGAGCGGGTGGTAGCGCTGGGCAGCCTGGAGGCCAAGGGCCTGGAGTACGACGCGACGGTCGTCGCCGACCCGACCGGCATCGCGGGCGAGTCCGAGGCGGGCCTGCGCGTCCTGTACGTCGCGCTGACCCGGGCCACCCAGCGGCTCACCGTCCTCTCCGGCCCGGACGACCTGCCGGACGCGGACGGTGTACCGGCGCTGCTGCGCGGCTGAAGGGCGTACACATGACGAAGGCCCCCACCGCTTGGTGGGGGCCTTCGCCTTACGTTGATGACACCGACCCGCCATGCTCGCCTCGCGGCAAGTGGTCGCTCGAAGCGACTAAGGTTGGGCCCGGGGGCTTGGATCGAGCCGGTGTCCCGTCCAATGTAACGCATCAGTCCGGTGAGGCAGCCCGGCGCGGCAGATTTTCACGAAGTGGACCCGGGGGCGGGAGTCCTTGTTGTGGGGACCGTGCAATCAATGAACTTTATTTCTGAGTACCCACTGGTAGGTGCGACGATCGAGGTCTAGCATGCGCTGAGCAAGCGCTTCAACAGACTGTTGAAACAGCGGACGGAAGAAGGACGGTCGATGGCCACGGTGCCCAGTGTCTCGAACTCGATCACGGTGCGTCTGGAGGTCCCGGCCACGGGCAATGCGGTGAGCTCGATCACCACCGCGGTCGAGTCCTCCGGCGGCTCGGTCATCGGTCTGGACGTCACCGCCTCCGGCCAGGAGGCACTGCGGATCGACGTCACCGTCGCCGCCAGCTCCGTGGCGCACGGCGAGGAGATCGTCGAGAAGCTCCGCGCGATCGACGGCGTCACCATCGGCCGGGTCTCGGACCGCACCTTCCTGATGCACCTCGGCGGCAAGATCGAGATGTCGTCCAAGCTCCCGATCCGCAACCGTGACGACCTCTCGATGATCTACACCCCCGGTGTCGCCCGGGTCTGCATGGCGATCGCCGAGAACCCCGAGGACGCCCGCCGCCTCACCATCAAGCGCAACAGCGTCGCCGTCGTCACCGACGGCTCCGCCGTGCTGGGCCTGGGCAACATCGGCCCGATGGCCGCGCTGCCGGTGATGGAGGGCAAGGCCGCCCTGTTCAAGCGCTTCGCCGGCATCGACGCCTGGCCGATCTGCCTGGACACCCAGGACGCCGACGAGATCGTCGCCATCGTGAAGGCGATCGCCCCCGGCTTCGCGGGCATCAACCTGGAGGACATCTCCGCGCCGCGCTGCTTCGAGATCGAGGCCCGGCTGCGCGAGGCCCTGGACATCCCGGTCTTCCACGACGACCAGCACGGCACCGCGATCGTCGTGCTCGCCGCGCTCACCAACGCGCTGCGGGTGGTCGGCAAGCCGATGTCGGAGATCCGGCTGGTGATGTCCGGCGCCGGCGCCGCCGGGACGGCCATCCTGAAGCTGCTGATGGCCGCCGGGGTCGAGCACGCCACCGTCGCCGACGTGCGCGGCGTCGTGCACAGCGGCCGGGACGACCTCAACGACTCGCTGCGCTGGATCGCCGAGCACACCAACCGCTCGGGCCGCACCGGCACGCTCAAGGAGGCCGTGGCGGGCGCCGACGTCTTCATCGGCGTGTCGGCCCCGAACGTGCTGGACGGCGACGACATCGCCACCATGGCGGAGGGTGCGATCGTCTTCGCGCTCGCCAACCCGGACCCGGAGATCGACCCGGCCGTCGCGCGGCAGACCGCCGCCGTGGTCGCCACCGGCCGCAGCGACTTCCCCAACCAGATCAACAACGTGTTGGTCTTCCCGGGTGTCTTCCGCGGCCTGCTCGACGCGCAGAGCAAGACCGTCAACACCGAGATGATGATCGCCGCCGCCCGTGCGCTGGCCACCACCGTCGCGGACGACCAGCTCAACGCCAACTACATCATCCCGAGCGTCTTCCACCCGGACGTCGCCAAGACCGTCGCCGCCGCTGTCCGGGAGGCCGCTCTGGCGGCCCGTGGCGACGCCGAGCAGGCCCCCTCGCGCCCCACCCCGGGCATCGTCGGCACGCTCGACACCGCCGCCTTCCCGGCCGTCCGGCTCTGACCGACGCGGCCGGTCGGGAGCCGCATCCCTGACAGATTGTCGCCTTGTCGACACCACACGCCCCGAACCCTTGCGACACAAGGGGAAGGGGCGTGTTTGGGCTTGTCGGTGACAGGGCGTACGGTAGCCCTGGACGGGGTGGGCGTGTCCGACAAGTACGGAACGTCCCCCTCGGCGCCTCGGCATGTCGTCCCGACAGTCGCCCTCTCCGGTCCGCCGGAGCCGACGGAGTGTCACAACTCCGCCCGGTGGGTGCTGTTCGGGTCTGCGGGCCAGGGCCCGATTGGCTTTCTCAGTGCCGGTCGGGGCAGGATTCGTACCCAGGCAGTGCGGTTTGAGGCGCTTCGGGGTGCAAGCCCGACCCCTGACCAACCCTCGCCTGAACGAGCAACAGTGTGCGGACCAGCGGCCCAGCCGGGTGCCCCCGGAGGGACGACCGATGGGGCCCCCGCACGCCGCAACGCGAACAGACCACAGGAGTACACATGAACCGCAGTGAGCTGGTGGCCGCTCTGTCCGAGCGCGCCGAGGTGACCCGCAAGGACGCCGACGCTGTTCTGGCTGCCTTCGCCGAGGTCGTCGGCGAGGTCGTCGCCAAGGGCGACGAGAAGGTCACCATCCCCGGTTTCCTGACCTTCGAGCGCACCCACCGCGCCGCCCGCACGGCCCGCAACCCGCAGACCGGCGACCCGATCCAGATCCCGGCCGGCTACAGCGCCAAGGTCAGCGCGGGCTCGAAGCTCAAGGAAGCCGCCAAGGGCAAGTGACGCCAGGCTCCTCGGAGCCGCGCGTGACGTACGTACGACTGTGGCCGGTCCCCCTCCCGGGGGGCCGGCCACAGTCGTACGTACGGGTGGATCAGACAGCTCGGACGGCTCAGACGGTGACGAGCTCCTCGCTCGGCAGCTCCACCTGGGCGCCGAGGTCACGCAGCTTGTCCATGAAGTTCTCGTAACCGCGGTTGATCAGGTCGATGCCGTGCACCTTCGAGGTGCCCTCGGCGGCCAGCGCCGCGATCAGGTACGAGAAGCCGCCGCGCAGGTCCGGGATGACCAGCTCGGCGCCCATCAGCTTCGACGGGCCGGAGACGACCGCCGAGTGCTGGAAGTTGCGGGCGCCGAAGCGGCACGGGGTGGAGCCCAGGCACTCGCTGTAGAGCTGGATGTGCGCGCCCATCTGGTTCAGCGCCGAGGTGAAGCCGAGCCGCGACTCGTACACCGTCTCGTGGACGATGGAGAGCCCGCTCGCCTGCGTCAGCGCGACGACCAGCGGCTGCTGCCAGTCGGTCTGGAAGCCGGGGTGCACGTCCGTCTCCAGGGCGATCGCCTTGAGCTCGCCGCCCGGGTGCCAGAAGCGGATGCCCTCGTCGTCGATCTCGAAGGCACCCCCGACCTTCCGGAAGGTGTTCAGGAAGGTCATCATCGGGATCTGGTCGGCGCCCCGGACGTAGATGTCGCCCTTGGTGGCCAGCGCGGCGCAGGCCCAGGAGGCGGCCTCCAGGCGGTCCGGCAGCGCGCGGTGGTTGTAGCCGCTCAGCTCGTCCACGCCGGTGATCAGGATGGTGCGGTCGGTGCCCAGCGAGATGATCGCGCCCATCTTCTGCAGCACGCAGATCAGGTCGACGATCTCCGGCTCGATGGCCGCGTTGCGCAGCTCGGTGACGCCCTCGGCGAGCACGGCCGTCAGCAGCACCTGCTCGGTCGCGCCGACCGACGGGTACGGCAGCTCGATCCGGGTGCCGCGCAGCCGCTGCTGGGCCACCAGATAGGTGCCCTGCGGGTGCTTCTCGATCGTGGCGCCGAACTGGCGCAGCACCTCGAAGTGGAAGTCGACCGGCCGGCCGCCGATGTCGCAGCCGCCGAGGCCCGGGATGAACGCGTGGCCCAGGCGGTGCAGCAGCGGGCCGCAGAACAGGATCGGGATGCGCGAGGAGCCCGCGTGCGCGTCGATGTCGGCGACGTTGGCGCTCTCCACGTGCGAGGGGTCGAGGATCAGCTCGCCCTCCTCGTCGCCGGTGCGGACGGTCACCCCGTGCAGCTGCAGCAGGCCGCGGACGACCTTGACGTCACGGATGTCCGGGACGTTGCGCAGTCTGCTGGGGCCCGTGCCGAGCAGGGCGGCGACCATGGCCTTGGGGACCAGGTTCTTCGCACCGCGGACGCGGATCTCGCCTTCGAGCGGGTTTCCGCCGTGGACCAGCAGGACGTCGTCGGTCATCGTTCTCGCAATCCGGGATGCCAGGGGGGAGGGCACGTGCTGTGGCCTGGGTGTGGCCCCGGGGGACCGGGGATCAAAGGAGCCACCACCACCTGTAGATGGTAATGGCCGGTCGAATGGTTCCCTTGCGCCCTATTAGTGATGGTGCTCTCTCCTGGGGCCCACGGACCCCCGGGTTGGGCCGTACGGGTGTTCGTGGCCGAGGGTGCGGGTTTCGTGTTGGGGGCGGCCTCCGGGCCGGGGTTGCGGGATCATAGCGGCATGACCCCGGCCCTCTCGCACACCGGCCGCCTCCTCGTCGCGACGCCCGTACTGACCGACCCGAACTTCGCGCGGTCGGTGGTGCTGCTGCTCGACCACGACCCGCAGGGGGCGCTGGGCGTGGTGCTGAACCGGCCGACACCGGTCGAGGTCGAGCGGGTGCTGGACGGCTGGGCCGACCTCGCCGGGCGCCCGGCCGTAGTCTTCCAGGGCGGCCCCGTCGGGCTGGACTCGGCGCTCGCGGTGGCCGTCGTCCCCGGCGAGCCCGGCCAGGCCGAGCCGCTCGGCTGGCGACGGGTGCGCGGCGCGATCGGCCTGGTCGACCTGGAGGCGCCACCGGAGGTGCTGGCGGGCGAGCTGGGCGGCCTGCGGGTCTTCGCCGGGTACGCCGGCTGGTCACCCGGCCAGCTGGAGACCGAGGTCGCCGAGGGGGCCTGGTACCTCGTCGACTGTGAGCCGGGCGACATCTTCGACCCCGAGCCCGAGCGGCTCTGGCGCTCGGTGCTGCGCCGCCAGCGCGGGCCGCTGGCGATCCTCGCCACCTACCCCGACGACCCGACGCTGAACTGACAGTCTCGGGGGGCCTTGGGGTTTCGGTGCTGGCTCGGTCCGGAGCGGCGCCCATAGACTTGGCACCCATGAGCACTCTTGAGCCCGAGCGCGGCCTCGGCACCGGCACCCTGGTCGAGCCCGTCCCCCAGGTGTCGCACGGGGACGGCGACCACGAGCGCTACGCGCACTACGTCCAGAAGGACAAGATCATGGAGAGCGCGCTCTCCGGCACCCCGGTCGTCGCGCTCTGCGGCAAGGTCTGGGTCCCCGGGCGCGACCCGAAGAAGTACCCGGTCTGCCCGATGTGCAAGGAGATCTTCGAGGGCATCGAGCAGCCGAAGGACGGCGACAAGGACAAGTAGCACGCAGGCGGAGTCGCCCGCGATCGGCCTTTCTCGCGTTCGGCCTTGCCCAGGGTCGGCCTTACTCGCATTGGTCTATGCCAATCGCGGTGGCGCGGGGCAGGATGACCGCATGGACATCCTCCCCGCACCGCTGAGCGCGCAGCACGCCGAGGAAGGGGCCCTGCCCCTCGGCCCGGCCACCACGCTGACCGCCGGGCCCGGCACCGAAGCCGTCGCCGCCTGGCTGCGCGCCGCCCTCGCCGCCGCGACCGGCCTCCCACTGCCGCCCGGCCCGCCCGGCCCGCCCGGGGCATCCGGCGCGTCCGGCATCGAGCTGGCGCTCGACTCCGCGCTGCCGGCGGAGGGGTACCGGATCACCGTCCGCGACGGGCGGGCCGTGCTGCTCGGCGGCACGGCCGCCGGGGTCTTCTGGGGTGCTCAGACCCTGCGGCAGCTGCTCGGCCCGGCGGCCCTGCGCCGCGCGGCCGTCCGCCGCACCGGCTGGGTGCTCCCTGGCTGCGAGATCGAGGACGCCCCGCGCTTCGGCTGGCGCGGCGTGCTGCTGGACGTCTCCCGGCACTTCCTGCCCAAGGCGGACGTGCTGCGCTTCCTCGACCTGATGGCCGCGCACAAGCTCAACGTCCTGCACCTGCACCTCACGGACGACCAGGGCTGGCGGATCGAGATCCGGCGCTACCCCCGGCTGACCTCCGTCGGCGGCTGGCGGGAGCGCTCGATGGTCGGCTTCCGCGCCGGTGAGCGCCGCGACGACCGCCCGCACGGCGGCTACTACACCCAGGACGACCTGCGCGAGATCGTCGCGTACGCCGCTGACCGGCAGATCACCGTCGTCCCCGAGATCGACGTGCCCGGCCACGCCCAGGCCGCCATCGCCGCCCACCCCGAGCTCGGCAACACCGACGTGCTGGACACCGGCGCGCTCGGCGTCTGGACGGACTGGGGCGTCAACCCCAACGTGCTGAACGTCTCGGACGCCACCCTGCGGTTCTACGAGGGCGTGCTGGAGGAGGTGCTGGAGATCTTCCCCTCCGAGTTCGTCCACATCGGCGGCGACGAGTGCCCCAAGGAGCAGTGGAAGGCCAGCCCCGCCGCCCAGGCCCGGATCGCCGAGCTGGGCCTGGCGGGGGAGGACGAGCTGCAGAGCTGGTTCATCCGGCACTTCGACGGCTGGCTCAGCGCGCGGGGCCGCCGGATGATCGGCTGGGACGAGATCCTGGAGGGCGGCCTGGCGCCGGGCGCGGCCGTCTCCTCCTGGCGCGGCTACGAGGGCGGCGTGGCCGCCGCGAAGGCCGGGCACGACGTGGTGATGTGCCCCGAGCAGCACGTCTACCTCGACCACCGGCAGGCCGCCGGGACGGACGAGCCGATCCCCGTCGGGTACGTCCGCACGTTGGAGGACGTCTACCGCTTCGAGCCGGTGCCGCCGGAGCTGGACGCGGCGGCCGCCGCCCACGTGATCGGCACCCAGGCCAACCTCTGGACGGAGTTCGCGGACAGCGCGCGGGACGTCGACTACCGGGCCTTCCCCCGGCTCGCCGCGTTCGCCGAGGTCGCCTGGTCCGACCTCCCGCGTGACCCGGCGGCCCGCGACTGGGCCGGGTTCGAGCAGCGGATGACCAGCCACTACGCCCGGCTGGACGCCCTCGGCGTCGAGTACCGGCCCCCCGCCGGCCCGCACCCCTGGCAGCGCCGCCCCGGCGTCCTCGGCCGTCCGATCGGGTAGGGGCGCGCCCTCGGGAACCCCGTACCACGGTGGATCGTCAAGAACTGGTGAACATCTGGTCCCGTTCGGACCGAGTGGGGGCGGAAGGCGCCCGGATTCGTCCGGGATTCTTCCCACTTGCAGGTGACCCCGGAGTTGATCGCCGAGCATTGTGTGCCAGAGTTGCCCAACCCGCACCGATCGCCCGTACCCTACGGGCCAGGCCGTTCGGCTGGGTCGGGGCTGGCAGGCGATGAGTTAAGTGGAGCACGGTGGAATCCAGGTGAACCGGACGATCATGCTGCCGGCCTCGCTCGACGAGGCCGTCGAGGCGCTCGCCGCCACTCCCGGAGCGGTACCGGTGGCCGGTGCCACCGACCTGATGGAAGCCGTCAACGCGGGCCGCCTGCGCCCCGCCGCGCTCATCGGCCTGGGCCGGATCAACGAACTTCGCGGCTGGCGCTACGAGGACGGCGGCACCGCCGTCCTCGGCGCCGGCCTCACCCACGCCCGGATGGACCGCCCCGACTTCGCCGCGCTCATCCCCGCCCTCGCGGACGCCGCCCGCACCGCAGGCCCCCCGCAGATCCGCAACGTCGGCACCCTCGGCGGCAACATCGCCACCGCCGCCCCCGCCGGCGACACCCTCCCCGTGCTCGCCGCCCTGGAGGCCACCGCAACGCTGGCCCGCGCCGGTGCCACCCGCGAGGTCCCCGTCAGCCACCTGCTCACCGGCCTCGACCCGCTGCGCCCCGGCGAGCTGCTCAGCTGGGTCCGCGTCCCGCTGCTGCACGCCCCGCAGGTCTTCCTCAAGGCCACCGGCCGCAGCGGCCCCTCCCGCGCCACCGCCTCCGTCGCGCTCGTCCTCGACCCCGCCCGCCGCGCCGTGCGCTGCGCCGTCGGCGCGGTCGCCCCCGTGCCGCTGCGCCCGCTGGAGGCCGAGGCCTGGGTGGCGGGCTGCATCGACTGGGACGCCCGCGGCGAGGAGGGCATGACCACCATCGACCCCGCAGCAGCCGCCGCCTTCGGCGAGTACGTCGCCGCCGCCTGCATCCCGGACCCGCCGGAAGGCGGTAACGAGGGGCGGGCTGCGGCCGCCGCCAGGCTGCGGCGTACCGTATCGGTGCTGGCCCGACGGGCTCTGGGAAGGGCACTGAAGTGACGACGGACTCGATCGGCTTCGGCCACGTCGACCTGGGGCAGGATCTGCTCGGCTTCGGCCTGGGCAGCGGCGGCACCCGCCCCTGCGCCTCCTACACCCTGCGCGTGAACGGCGTCGACCGGCCCGTCACCGACGCCTGGATCGGCGAGAGCCTGCTCTACGTGCTGCGCGAGCGGCTCGGCCTCGCCGGGGCCAAGGACGGTTGCGAGCAGGGCGAGTGCGGCGCCTGCTCGGTGCAGGTCGACGGGCAGCTGGTCGCCGGGTGCCTGGTGCCCGCCGCGCTCGCCTCCGACAGCGAGATCGCCACCGTCGAGGGCCTCTCCGCCGCCGGCACCGCCAGTGACGTGCAGCAGGCCCTCGCCGACTCCGGCGCCGTGCAGTGCGGCTACTGCACCCCCGGCATGGCGATGGCCGTCCACGACCTGCTCCAGCGCAACCACCGGCCCAGCGAGGTCGAGGCCCGGCAGGCGCTCTGCGGCAACCTCTGCCGCTGCACCGGCTACCGGGGCGCGCTCGCCGCCGTCCAGGCCGTCGCCGAGGCGCGCGCCGCCGAGGAGGAGGAACTGCTGCTGCCGGCGGAGAACGAGACCGCCGACGTCGAGCCGCTTGCCGAAGCTGTGGCTGCGCCCGTTGTGCCCGCGCAGTCCGCCGCCGACCTGCCGCTCGCCGGGGAGCTGCCGCTCTACGCCGACTCCGAGCTCTGGGTCGAGGCCGACCCGCCGCAGCCCACCGCCGCCGGGACGGGCCTCGGCGTCGGCATCGACTACGGCGCCGCCGCGACCACCCACCAGACCGGCATCTACGAGCCCGCCGGATACCCGCCGTACCCCGCGACCCCGCCGGGGTACGAGGCCCAGCCCGGCTACGAGACCTCGTACGAGACCCCCTACGACGCCTCGTTCGACGCCGTCTACGAGCCCGCCCAGTACGAGGCGACGCCCGCCCACGGCACCGTCCACGACGGCGGCGGCTACGACGGCACCCCCGCCCACGGCACCCCGTACATCCCGACCCCCGCCCACGGGACGGAGTACCAGGAAGCGGCCGCCCACTTCCCCCAGCCGACGGCCCCTGAGGACGACCACGCATGAGCTCGCCCACCGACCTCGCCCCGGCCCCCACCGCCGACGAGGCCCCGGCCGCCGACCCGTACGGCCTCGGCAGCTCCGCGCTGCGCAGCGACGCCCTCCCCAAGGCCCTCGGGATCTACCCCTACGCCGCCGACCTCTGGGCCGAGGGCCTGCTCTGGGGCGCCGTCCTGCGCGCCCCCCACCCACATGCGCGGATCGTCTCCGTCGACACCTCCGCCGCGCTCGCCATCCCCGGCGTGCACGCCGTGATCACCGCGGCCGATCTCCCCCCCGGCCCCGAAGGCACCCCCGACGGCGCACCGGACGGCCCGATCACCGCCGACCGCCCGATCCTCGCCAGCGGCCTCGTCCGCCACCAGGGCGAGCCCGTCGCCGCCGTCGCCGCCGACCACCCCGACACCGCCCGCCTCGCCGCCGCCGCCGTCCTCGTCGAGTACGAGGTGCTGGAGCCCGTCACCGACCCTGAGCAGGCGTTCAACGCCCCGCCGCTGCACCCCGACGGCAACCTCTTCCGGCACATCCCGCTGCGCACCGGCGACCCCGAGGCCGTCGGCGAGATCATCGTCGAGGGCCTCTACCAGGTCGGCCGCCAGGACCCGGCCCCCCTCGGAGCCGAGGCCGGGCTCGCCGTGCCGCGCCCCGACGGCGGCGTCGAACTGCACCTCTCCTCCACCGACCCGCACGGCGACCGCGACCGCACCGCCGCCTGCCTCGGCCTGGAGCCGGACCGCGTCCGCCTCGTCGTCACCGGAGTCCCCGGCGCCACCGCCGACCGCGAGGACCTCTCCTTCCAGGTCACGCTGGCCCTGCTGGCGCTGCGCACCGGCCGCCCGGTGAAGATGACCCTCACCCGGGAGGAGTCCTTCCAGACCCACACCTCCCGCCACCCCGCCCTGCTGCGCTACCGCCACCACGCGGACGCCGACGGCCGCCTGGTCAAGATCGAGGCGCAGATCCTGCTGGACGGCGGCGCCTACGCGGACGTCTCCGCCGAGGCACTGGCCGCCGCCACTGCCTTCTCCGTCGGCCCCTACAACTGCCCCAACGTCTTCGTCGACGCCTGGGCCGTCCGCACCAACAACCCGCCCGCCGGGCGGATGCGCGGCGAGGGCGCCCTGCAGAGCTGCTTCGCGCACGAGTCCCAGCTCGACCAGTTGGCTCTCCGGGTGGGCGTGGACCCGTTGGAGATCCGCCGCCGCAACGCGATGGCCACCGGCGACCCGCTGCCGACCGGCCAGGCCGTCACCTGCCCCGCACCGGTCGCCGCCCTGCTGGACGCCGTCTCCGCGTCCCCGCTGCCGCTGTTGCCGATGGACGACCCCGAGGGCGACTGGCTGCTGCCCGGCGGCCCCGGCGGCGCGGGTGACCCGTCGGCCGTGCGGCGAGGCATCGGGTACGCCGTCGGCATGGTCCACATGCTCGGCGCCGAGGGCGAGGACGAGGTCTCCACCGCGACCGTACGGGTCAGCGGCGACCACGCCACCGTCATCTGCGCGGCGGTTGACTCCGGGCAGGGTTTCGCGACACTCGCCCGGCAGATCGTGCAGTCCGTGCTGGGCGTGACGGAGGTCTACATCGCGCCGGTGGACAGCGACCAGTCGATCGCGGGCCCGTCCGCGCGAGGCCGGCACACCTGGGTCTCCGGCGGCGCGGTCGAACGGGCCGCCCTGATGGTCCGCCACCAGCTGCTCCAGCCGATCGCCGCCAACTTCGGCATGTCGGTCGAACTGCTCTCGATCGCCGACGGCAAGATCACCTCCTACGACGGCGTCCTCGGCATGCCCGTGGGGGAAGCCCTGGAGGGCAAGGAGCTGTGGGCCACCGCGCAGTGCCGCCCCCACCCGACCGAGCCGCTCGACGAAGCCGGGCAGGGGGACGCCTTCGTGTCGGTCGCCTTCTGCGCCATGCGGGCGGTCGTCGATGTCGACATCGAGCTGGGCGCCGTGCGGGTCGTCGACGTGACGGTCGCCCAGGACGTCGGCCGGGCACTCAACCCGCGCCAGATCGAGGAGCGGATCGAGGCCGGAGTCGCCCAGGGCGTCGGCCTGGCCCTGCTGGAAGACCTCCGGACGGAGGGCGGCCGCCTGGTCAACCCCTCCCTGACGGGCTATCGGCTGCCGACCGCCCTGGACACGCCCGACGTGCGGATCGCTGCGCTGCTGGAGGAACGCGACGTCGTCGCGACGTTCGGCGCCAAGGCCGTCAGCGCAGTCCCGGCCGTGGTCGCCCCGGCAGCGGTCGCGGCCGCCGTCCGGGCAGCGACCGGCCTGCCGGTCGGACGCCTCCCGATCCTGGCTGAGGACGCCATCGTCGGGTGACGCTGCCCCCCCAAGCTCAAGGGAGCCTCAACTCGCGGGTGTGGAACCCGTGTAGGGGCGTGGGCCCCTGCCCACGCCAGCCGGACGAGCGATACGATCGCACCGGGCCGTCCTGTGTTTCGGGACGAACCAGGTACAGATCTGACGGGTTCTGACGGGTAACGGGGTAGGGATGACGCTGACCAGGTTCTTGCGCGCGATCAGCGCCACGACGCTCGTCGGGGGCCTGCTGCTGGCAGGGGTGCCGGCCGCTTCGGCGGATCAGGTGCGGGATGCACAGTGGCCTAACCAGTACTTTGACCTAAAGAAGGTCTGGTCTGTCAGTAAGGGTGACGGAGTGATCGTTGCCGTTATCGACGATGGTGTCGACGCCAGCCATCCTGATCTGACAGGCAGTGTGCTGCCAGGCCATGACCCGAGCGGCCAGGGGCTTGACGCTCATCCGACCCTTCCGCACGGGACGAAAATGGCCGGCATCATCGCCGCGCATGGCCATGGCAGCAATGAGGGCGCGCTGGGGCTGGCGCCGGGCGTGAAGATCCTCCCGATCTACAAGACCACGGCGCACAACAGCGATGCTGTTCCTGACGACATTCGCTGGGCCGTGGACCACGGTGCCAAGGTCATCAACATTTCGCAGGGCTCTTCGACAAGCAGCTCTGGGATCAACGACGCTATCGCGTATGCCGCGCAGCATGACGTCTTGGTAGTAGTGGCCGCCGGCAACAGTGCGGCTCCAGTCGAAAGCCCGGGTCGAGAGCCGGGAGTCATGGCTGTTGGCGCTGTGGACAAAACCAACAGTATCTGGAGCAAGTCCAACTTCGGGCCCGAGGTGATGATCGCGGCTCCAGGCGTAGACATCGTCGGGGATGGCGCTTGCGACGGTGGTCAGTACTGTATTGGTGACGGCACGTCAGACTCGACGGCGTATGTTTCTGCGGCCGCAGCCCTGGTGCGGGCGAGGTTTCCACAGCTGACGGCGGGGCAGGTGGCCAATCGCTTGACCAAGTCGGCGCTTGTACCCACCGCACTTAATGGCTCCAAGCTGCCAGACCCGCATTACGGTTATGGGATCCTCCGGCCGTACGAGGCGCTTACCCAGGACATCCCAGCCGGATCGACTCAAGGGCCGCTCGCCAAGACTGATGGAGGATCGTCCGCCTCTGTGCCTTCGACTGCTGCGACGCCTGGGGGCGCTGCTCCCGGCACCGCCGGTCCGGGTGGCACGACGCCGACCCTAGTCTCGACTGGCTCAAGCTCGAAGGGGTTGTTCATTGGGGCGGCTGTTGGGCTCGCGGTCCTGGCACTGTTGGTGATCATCGTTATCGTGGTCGCCCGCCGTCGCAAGACCTCACCTCCGGCGCAGCCCGGCCTTGCACCCTACGGTGCACCGCAGCAGTACCCGAACCAGTTCCAGCCGCCGTACCCGAACCAGCCGCAGCAGCCGTACGGAAACCAGGCGCCGCCGCAGGGCTACCCGCCCCAGCAGCCGTACCAGAATCCGTACGGTCAGGGTGGTAACGATCAGCGTTGAGGGTGTGTCAGCACCTGCCTTGCAAGCGCTACGATCGAATGCCCTGCCAGCCAACTGAGGCCCGCTCATCCGGGCCGCCCGCACTACCCGCCGGAGCCAGTGCCAGACGGGGAAGTATCGACACTCCAGGGGGAGAGAGCCGCATGTCCGACGGATACCGGGTCAACACCGACGAGTTGGAGGCAGTCGTCAAACGACTGCGAGCCCTCCAGCAGAACCTCGGTCAGACCGCGGACAAGTCGAAGTACAACACGGTCACCAGCCGGGACGACTTCGGTGGTGACTTCGTCGAGGCCCACAGTCTGTCCATGGCCCACGACACCATGAAGAGCTTCCTGGACGACACCTGCCTGAAGCTCAACAAGTTGATCGGCGAGTTCGGTGACAAGACCCACACGGTCACTACCTCGTACCAGGACCTTGAGGAGCAGGGCAGGGTCACAATGAACTCCCAGCAGCAGGACAGGAGGGCCGTCTGACATGGCCGCTTCCGACAAGACCCACTTCGACCAGTACGCGTTTCACCCGCTCAGGGACATGGTCGGTCACTCGAGCCCCGACCGGCTCAAGGAGGTTGGCGCCCACTGGAGCAGTGTCCACGAGGAGCTGCAGTCTGCTGCGGAGGACCTGAAGAGCGCCGTCGCGCATGCGATGCAGAACTGGCAGGGCAGCTCTGCGGAGGGCTTCGCCAAGAGCGCCGAAGACATCCACGTCAGCATGGTCAACACGGCCGCGCATGCCCAGAACACGGGCTCGGCGATGGCCTACGCGGGCGAGGCGCTGCACCAGACCAAGACGGCGATGTCCTCGATCCACGACCCCAGCAGCTTGGGCAGCGCGTGGAAGTTCGTCACCGATGGCGGAGACCGTTCGGACGCGCAGTTCAAGGCCGACCTGGCGTCCGGGATGCCCCGGTTGGAAGCGCTGAACAAGAACAAGGACCAGCTGTCGGCCGGCGAGATCACGCACCAGAACGCGATCGCCGTGATGGAGAACCTCTCGCCGCAGTACATCGCTGCTGCGCAGCTGATGGACCCGCCGCAGGGTGACCGTGGTGGCGATAAGCGCTTCCCCCCTGCCCCTGACCAGGGCCCGATCGGCACGTCCCCGACCCCGGTGACGCCCGTGAACAACCCGCACATTCAGCCGGTCAGCCCGCCTGGTGGAGGCTCGGGTGGTCCGGGTGGGGGGCCGGTTCCTGCTCCATACCACCCGGGGCCGACACCGACGCCGTATCACCCGGCGCCGGTGCCGGTGGGTCCGGGTGGGCCGATTACGCCGACTCCGCCGTATCACCCGGGGCCGGTGACGCCGGTCGGGCCGATCGGGACGGTGCCGCCGATCGACCCGCCGAAGTTGGGGATTGACGGTGTGTCGCCTCCGGTGGTGTCGCCTACGCCGATCGGCGGGCCTGGGCTCGGTGGCGGTGGGTTTGACGGTGGTGGCGGTGGCGGCAGCATCGGTGGGCTCGGTGGGGGCGGTGGCCTCAGTGGGGGCAGCAGCTTCGGCGGGCTTCCCGGTGGTGGCCTGGCCGGGCTCGGCAGCGGTGGCAGTGGCAAGAGTGGCCTGGGTGGTGCTTCCCGTCCGGGCGGTGCCGGTGGGCTGGGTGCTGGTGCGGCCGGCGGCGGGGCCGGTGGTGCGGGTGGCGGTAAGGCCGGTGCGCCTGGTGCCGGGGGGATGCACGCCCCCAGTGGCATGGGTGGTGCCGGTGGCGGCAAGGGTGCCGGTGCCAAGGGCGGCAGTGGGCTGACCCGTAAGGCCGGCGGCACGGTCGGCGGTGCGCGGGGCGGGGCTTCCAAGGGTGCGTTCACCCAGGGTGGCTCGGGGCTTGGCAAGGGCCGCGGCGGTGCCGCGGGCCAGGGCGGTGCGCCCGGGATGGGCGGCGCGGCCGGCAAGAAGAAGGGTGGTACGAAGGGCAACCGCCCCGACTACCTGGTCGAGGACGAGGACACGTGGCGTACCGGTGGGGCCAACCCGCCGGTCATCGAGTAGTCGTCCCAGGTTCGGAATGAGCCCGGTCGGGCCGCGAGAGCGGTCCGGCCGGGCTTTTTCGTAGGGTAATGGAAATGCGAAACGGAATGCCGAATTGCCGGACGGCGGAAACGCCGTCCGGCAATTCGACGATGGAGGCCATGGCGGGAATCGAACCCGCGTAAACCGCTTTGCAGGCGGTTCCCTGAACCACTCGGGCACACGGCCGTGGGGTGGAGAAGTGGGGAGGGGTCAGCGACAACAACAGGTGGGAGCGGTACAGGTGCGGGGCGCTGCGTCAGCCACCGTCTTCCTGTCCATGATCTGCTCCCGTTGTCGGTCGTGCGCCTGTGTGCTCCTGCTGATGAATTCATCTTATGCGGGGCTTCGGGGGGTGCGTCAATATCCGTTCATGAATTCTGTGTTTCGTCGTGTGCTACCGTCGAAGACAGGTGAGTGATCACCTCCGGACGAGCGCGTCGTACCCGGCACGACAAGACGGCGCAGGAACAGCGGCAGTGGCAGCGATCGGCAGCCACTGCCGACTCACTACTGCGGAGGGTCTGTCGTCATGGCTTGGGTCGTTCTGATCATCGCCGGTGTCCTGGAGACGGTGTGGGCGGTCGCCCTGGAGTCGTCGAAGGGCTTCTCGCGGCTCGTTCCCAGCCTGGTGTTCGTGGTGGCGCTGGTGCTCAGCATGGGTGGGCTGGCGTACGCGATGCGCAGCATTCCGCTCGGTACGGGCTATGCGGTGTGGGTCGGGATCGGCGCGGTCGGGACGGCGCTGTACGGGATGGCGGCGATGGGTGATGCGGTGACGACGGCCCGGATCGCCTGTCTGGTGCTGATCGTGGGCGGGGCCGTGGGGCTCAAGGTGCTGCACTGAGACCAGCCGGGGCGTAGGTCCGGAGAGGTAGTCGGGTTCGGTCTGCGGGTCAGGAGTCATCCGGCTGGTAGGGCCTTACGATGAACGGCATGACCACAGCCTCCCCCACCTCGGTCGACCGCGCTCCCGGCCACCTCCCGACGGACGACGACGACGGTGACGCCGGCGGCGGTGTCCTCAGTGGCCCGTACCGGGCGCTGACGCTCGGGATCATCTCCGTGGTGCTGCTGCTGGCCTTCGAGGCGACGGCGGTGAACACCGCGATGCCGGTGGCGGCTCGGCAGTTGGACGGGCTGGGGCTGTACGCCTTCGCCTTCTCCGGGTACTTCACCAGCACGCTGTTCGCGCTGGTCGTCTCGGGGCAGTGGTGCGACCGGCGGGGGCCGATGGCGCCGCTGTTCACCGGGATAGCGGTGTTCGGGGTCGGGCTGCTGGTGGCGGGGACGGCGGTCGGGATGTGGCTGTTCGTCGCCGGGCGGGCGGTGCAGGGGCTCGGCGGTGGGCTGGTGATCGTCGCGCTGTACGTGGTGGTCGGACGGGCCTTCCCGGAGCGGCTGCGGCCGAAGGTGTTCGCGGCGTTCGCGGCGGCCTGGGTGCTGCCCTCGGTGGTCGGGCCGGTGGTGGCGGGGGCCGTCACGCAGCATCTCGGCTGGCGGTGGGTGTTCCTCGCCGTCCCGGTGCTGATCCTGCTGCCGCTCGCCGTGATGGGGCCCGCGCTGCGCCGTTCCGAGCGGGCGCAGCCGAGCGGGCTCGGGGCGGAGATCGACCGGCGGCGGACGGCGCTGGCGGCGATGGCCGCCGTCGGTGCGGGGCTGTTGCAGTACGCGGGGCAGCGGCTCGACCTGCTCGGGCTGGTGCCTGCGGTGGCGGGTGCGGCGTTGCTGGGCCCGGCGGTGGTGCGGCTGCTGCCGCCCGGCACCCTGCGGGCGGCGCGCGGGCTGCCGGTGGTGATCCTGCTGCGTGGGGTGGCGGCGGGGGCGTTCTTCGCGGCGGAGGCGTTCGTGCCGCTGATGATGGTCACTCAGCGGGGGCTGTCCCCGACGATGGCGGGGCTGACGCTGACCAGCGGCGGGCTCTCCTGGGCGCTGGGCTCCTGGCTCCAGGGGAGGTCGTGGGCGGACCGCCACCGGGAGGGGCTGATCCGGGTCGGCTTCGTGCTGACGGCGGTGGCGATCGCGGGGGCGGGGCTGGTGCTCGTACCGGCCGCGCCGGTGTGGGCTGCGGCTGCGGCCTGGGGGGTCGGCGGGATCGGGATGGGGCTGACGGTGTCGACGGTCAGCGTGCTGATGATGAAGCTGTCCGCGCCGGAGGAGGCCGGGGCGAACTCGGCCTCGCTCCAGCTGAGCGACGCGCTGGGCAACGTCCTGCTGATCGGTCTGGCGGGGGTGCTGTTCGCGGCGCTGGGCGGTGGGTCGGCGGCGGCCGCCGCCGACGGGTCCTCGGTGCCGGCGGCCGCGTTCGCGGTGATCTTCGTGGTGATGACGGGTGTGGCGCTGCTCGGCGCGCTGCTCTCAGGCCGCGCGCGAAGCTGAAGCAGCGGGAGCAGGTGCCGACGGCGCTGCGGCGGGCGTGCCGAGCAGGGTCTCCCAGCCGCCGGTCGGGGCCTCGCCGGGGTTGAGGGCCTGGAGCTTGCGGAGCACCGCCGGGTCC
Source organism: Kitasatospora sp. McL0602 (assembly GCF_052076145.1). Taxonomy (NCBI): domain Bacteria; kingdom Bacillati; phylum Actinomycetota; class Actinomycetes; order Kitasatosporales; family Streptomycetaceae; genus Kitasatospora; species Kitasatospora sp. McL0602. Next base: position 4,890,333 of record NZ_CP197246.1, read on the forward strand.
TGGGCGTCGAGCCACTGGGTGAGCTGGCGGAAGGAGACCAGCCGGACGTCGGGGTGGGCGGCGATGGCGGTGAGCACGTCCTCGACGGCGTTCATGTAGATGCCGCCGTTCCACTGCTCGAAGTGGTTGCCGATGTAGAAGGGCGCCCGGTTGGACCGGTAGGCCCGGTCGAAGCCGGCCAGCAGCGAGTCGCGGGCCTGGGTCTGCCAGGCGGGGTGCATCCCGGCGTCGCCCTTGGTGTTGCTGCCGGACTGGTTGTACATGATGTTGTAGTCCATCGAGAGCACCTGGAAGCTGTGCCCGGGGAAGGGGATGGACTGCAGCGGGAAGTCCCACAGCGCCCCGCCCTGGAACTTCTGCGGCCAGACCTGGAGCCCGCCGGGCCCGCTGCTGTCGTACTTCCAGCCGCGCGCCGCCGCCGTCGGCAGCAGGCCGCGCTGGCCCTCCAGGCAAGGGGTGCGGCCGCCGATCAGCTCCTTGCGGTAGTCGAAGGGGAGCGCGGGGAGGTCGGTGAAGCCGGTGTTGGTCTTCCAGTTCATGACGAAGGACATCGCCTGCTCGATCTCGCTGTCCCACTCCTCGGGTGACCACTTGCCGCCGCCGTTGGCGCCGCAGAAGTGGCCGTTGAAGTGGGTGCCGATCTCGTGGCCCTCCAGCCAGGCCGCGCCGATCTGCTGGAGCGTGTCGTGGATGTGCTGGTCGCTCAGGTACCCGATGTCGCTGGCGCCGATCGGGTGCTGCGGCGGGCGGTAGAGGTCCTTCTTGCCCTCGGGGAGGGTGTAGATGCCGCTCAGGAAGAACGTCATCGACGCCTTGTGGTCCTTGGCGAGCTGGCGGAAGCGGGTGAAGAGCCGGTTGTCGAGCTCGCCCGCGCCGTCCCAGGAGAAGACCACGAACTGCGGGGGCCGCTCGCCGGGGGGCAGGGGTACGGCCTTCGGCTGGCCCGGCTGCGGGCCGGTGTCGGAGGTGGAGCCGTCGCCGATCAGCGTCGCGGGCGGCTTGGGGGCGGGGCTCGGGCTGTTCGGGTGGGCCGCCGAGGACGGGACGGCGAGGGGCGCGGGCGCGTGCTCGCCCTCACTGCCGGTACCGGAGCCGCAGCCTGCGGCCAGCGTGGCGGCGGTGGCGGCCCCTGCGGCGAGCAGTGTCCGGCGGGAGAGAGCGTCCATGGTCACATCCGTTCCTGGGGAGCGCGGCGAGTCCCGTACGAGCAGTCCAAGGCGGTCGGACTAGTCCGATGAGCCGTCGAATCGTTCGAATGCGGGTCAGCATGCCACGGGTATGACTGTCAGTCCGTCCGACAGGGCCGCCGCGACGGGCGGTGTCCCCGGTACGCGCCGCGCGCACGTCCGTTCGGCCCATGGGCCGCATCGCCCGGCCGGCGGACACGACTGGCGGGCCGGGCTGAGCGGGCGTCAGCTGGTACCGAATCCGGAGGAGTGTGCCCCCAGCGATGTGGCAGTCGGTGCTCGACGCGTACCGGGAGCGGATCGTCGACACCGGTCGGCAGCCGCTCTTCCTGCTGCTGGCCGGGTTGATCAGCTCCTTCCTGTTCATCCGCTTCAGCGTCCGGATGATCCGGCGCGGCACCAGCTGGTGGCCGGGCAACGTCACGCCCGGCGGGCTGCACATCCACCACGTGGTCTTCGGCCAGGGGCTGATGGTGATCTGCGGGGTCGGCGCGTTCGCCGTCCGGGGCGACACCGGGGCGCTGCACAACGTGCTGGGGTTCGGCTTCGGCGCCGGCTGCGGGCTGGTGCTGGACGAGTTCGCCCTGGTGCTGCACCTGGAGGACGTCTACTGGAGCGAGCAGGGCCGCAAGTCGGTGGACGCGGTGATCCTGGTCGTCGCGTTCATCGCGCTGCTGCTGCTCGGCGAACTGCCGTTCGGCGGCTTCGAGCGCGGGCTGAACGCCGGTCAGCTGGTGGTGGCCGGGGCGGTGCTGCTGCTGGTGGTGGTCTGCCTGGTCAAGGGCAAGATCTGGACCGGCCTGCTCGGGGTGATGTTCTGGCCGCTCGCGGCCGTCGGCGCCGTCCGGCTGGCCCGCCCGCGCAGCCCCTGGTCACGCTGGCGCTACCGCTCGCGCCCCAAGCGGATGGCCCGCGCCGAACGCCGCGAGGCCAGCTTCCACCGACGGCTGGTCGCCGCCAAGACCGCCGTGTACGACGTGCTCGCGGGCACCCCTGACCTCTCCCCGGAGCCCGTCGTCGTGCCCGAACCCGAGCCGTTCGAGCCGTACGTGCCGCCGCCGCTGCCCGCCTGGCGCGGGCGCTGCGCCGGCGTCGCCGAGTGGTACCTGCGGATCGCGACCCTGCTCAACTTCGCCGCCGGGCTGATCGCGCCGTTCCGCGACCAGGTGCACCGCGCCAACAGTGGCGAGTTCTTCACCCCCGTGCTGATGACGGCGGGTTTCACCGCGGCGCTCTTCGCCGGGCTGCTCGCCGTGATGCTGCGCCGCCGCAAGCGGGCCGCCTGGATCGTCGCGACCGTCGTCGTCGCCCTCTACGGCGGGGTCTTCGCGCTCGCCCTGGCCGCTCTGCCGGACGACCGCGCGCACCCCTTCAACTGGGTCTCGGCGGGCCTCACCCTCGCCGTCCTCGCCGCACTGCTGCTCAGCCGCCGGGCCTTCCACGCCAAGGGCGGGCCCGGCAACGTCGTGCTCGGCCTGGCCGTGCTGCTGCTCGGCGGCGCCGCCGTCACCGGCCTGGGCGCGGCCCTCGTCCGGGCCACCTACGCCGGGCCGCCGCCCGACTGGGGGGACGCGGCGACGTACGTCGGCTTCCGGCTGGTCACCCTCTCCGGGATCGTCGAGTACGTCGACCTCGACGTGCCCAGCTGGGTCGACCTGACGCTCAACAGCCTCGGCGCCGCCCTGATGCTGCTCACCCTGCGGGTCTTCTTCCGCTCCGCCCGCGCCGCCGACGCCTTCGGCCCCGAGGACGAGCAGCGGCTGCGGGCCCTGCTGGAGCGGCACGGCGCCCGGGACTCGCTCGGGTACTTCGCGCTGCGCCACGACAAGTCGGTCTGCTGGTCGCCCTCGGGCAAGGCGGCGGTGCTGCACCGGGTGGTCAACGGCGTCGCCCTCGCCTCCGGCGACCCCCTCGGCGACCCGGAGGCCTGGCCGCAGGCGATCGAGGTCTGGCGCGAGCAGGCCCGTGCCCACGGCTGGGTGCTCGCCGTCACCGGTGCGGGGGAGCGCGCCGGCGAGGCCTACCGCCGGGCCGGGCTGCGGGCGTTGGAGCTCGGCGACGAGGCGGTGGTGGAGACCGACGGCTTCACCCTGGAGGGCCGCTCGATGCGCACCCTGCGCCAGACCCACAACCGGGTCGGCAAGGCCGGGTACCGGGCGGTGCTGCGCCGGCACCGGGACATCCCGCCGGAGGAGCTCGCCGAGCTGGTCCGGCTCGCCGACGCCTGGCGGCACGGCCGCACCGAGCGCGGCTTCTCGATGGCGCTCGGCCGCCTCGGCGACCCCGCCGACGGCGACTGCCTGCTGGCCGAGTGCCGGGACGAGGACGGCCGCACCTGCGCCCTGCTGAGCTTCGTGCCCTGGGGAGCGCACGGCCTCTCGCTCGACCTGATGCGGCGTGACCGGGAGTCCGACAACGGGCTGGTGGAGTACCTCGTCACCGAACTGCTGCTGCGGGCCCACGCCGGCGAACTGCAGGTCGTCCGGCTGTCGCTGAACTTCGCGATGTTCCGGTACGTCTTCGAGCGCGGCGCACGGGTCGGGGCCGGGCCGGTGCTGCGGCTGCTGCGGGCGGTGCTGCGGTTCCTCTCCCGCTGGTGGCAGCTGGAGTCGCTCTACCGGGCGAACGCCAAGTACCAGCCGCAGTGGGAGCCGCGCTTCCTGCTCTACGAGAAGTCCTCCGAGCTGCCCGCGATCGCCGTCGCCAACGGGCTGGCGGAGGGCTTCCTGACGCGGCCTCGGCTGCTGCGCCCGCTCACCCGTTCAGGGGCGGCTGCGGATGCCGCCCGGCCCGAAGCCGGATCTACTGAATGAGATCCACCAGCCGCGAGACGGGGTGCACACGTGAACGAGGACGCGCGCAGCCCCTGGCCGGGGGCACTGGCGGCGGGTGCGGCACTGGTGCTCGGCGCGTGGCTGGTCCAGGGCAACGGGCTGCCCCCGCTGCCCGGCGCCGACCAGGCGCTCGGGGCCGTCGGGTCCGAGGTGTTCGCGCCGCCCCGGCCACGCGCCGTGCCGACCCGGATCAGGATCCCCACCCTCCAGGTCGACGCACCCGTCACCGGCCTCGGGCTGGACGGCGAGGGCCGGATCCGGCCGCCCGACGACACCGACCGCAACCTGGCCGGCTGGTACCGGGAGGGCATCACCCCCGGCCAGCGTGGAACCGCGATCATCGCCGGACACGTCGACACCAGGCAGGGCCCCGCCGTCTTCTACCGACTCGGCAGCCTGCACCGGGGCGACCAGCTGGAAGTGGCCGGAGCGGACCGGGGCTCCGCGTTCTTCGTGGTCGACGCCGTCGAGGTCTACACCAAGAAGGACTTCCCCGACGCCAAGGTCTACGGCCCGGCCCGGGGCTCCCAGCTGCGCGTCATCACCTGTGGCGGCGGCTACACCGAGCAGGACGGCTACGACGGCAACGTCGTGGTCTACGCCCACCTGGTGCGCGGCGTCTCCGCCTGACACCCGAACCGACACCCGAGACCTCCGGAGGTAGCAGGACATGAGCCGGCCGACAGCGGCGTGGAATCCGATCGACTGGTCGCTGACGCACGGAGTGATCCCGTACGCGATCCTGGCGATCGGCTGTGCCGCCCTGCTGGCCCTCGCGGTCTCCGGCACCAGGCACTGGTGGAGCCGCAGGCTGCCCTGCGCCGTGGTGATCGCCGCCGCGCTCGCCACACTGATCCAGATCGCCGTCGACGACTGGTGGCAGGTCCTCCCCGACGGCCTGCCGTACGAGGTCACCGGCTGGCTCGGCGTCGGCATCCTCGGGCTCTGCCTGGCCGCCTTCCGGATGCCCACGCTGCGCTGGCGCGGGCGGGCCGGGGCCGTCGTCGCCGCCGCCCTGGTGGTGCTGATGTCCGCCTCGCAGATCAACCGGGAGTTCGACCAGTACCCGACCCTGCGGGTGCTGCTCGCCCCCTGGATCGGCAAGACCGAGAAGCTGACCACCGGGAGGGTGAGCAGCGTCGTCACCGCGCCGCCCGGCCGCCCGCTCTCCGAGGTCTGGCACCGGCCCGCGAACCTCCCGGCCAAGGGCACCATCTCCACCGCCCCGGTGCCCGGCGTGAAGTCCGGCTTCAACGCCCGGGACGCGTACGTCTACCTGCCGCCCGCCTACCAGGCCGACCCGCGCCCGCTGCTGCCCGTCCTCGTCCTGATGGCCGGTCAGCCCGGCTCGCCCGCCGACTGGGTCAACTCCGGCGGGCTCCAGGACCAGATGGACGCGTTCGCCGCCAAGCACGACGGGCTCGCCCCGATCGTCGTGGTCGCCGACCAGACCGGCTCGACCTGGGGCAACAGCCTCTGCATGGACTCCCGGATCGCCAAGGCCCAGACCTACCTGGCCCAGGACGTCCCCGACTGGGTCCACACCCACCTCCAGACCGCCACCGGCCGCACCTCCTGGGCCATCGGCGGGCTCTCGCTCGGCGGCACCTGCTCCCTCCAACTCGGCGTCAACGCGCCCCAGGTCTACGGCTCGTTCCTGGACATCTCCGGCCAGGAGGAGCCCACCCTCGGCAGCCACGACAAGACCGTGCAGGAAGCTTTCGGCGGCGACGAGGCGGCCTTCGACGCCGTCGACCCGCTGCACGTGATGGCCCGTCAGCGCTTCCCCGACACCGCCGCCTCCTTCGTCGTCGGTGCCAGCGACGGCGAGTACGGCCCGCAGCAGGCCAAGGTCTACGCCGCCGCCGTCAAGGCCGGGATGAAGGCCAAAGCCGGCACCGTCCCCGGCGGGCACGACTGGAACACCTTCCGAGCGGGCCTCGGTGACAACATCCCCTGGCTGGCCCAGCAGACAGGACTGACCGGATGACCGAGAGCCTGGCCGCCACAGAGCCGGTCCCGACCACCCCGCGCCCCGAGCGCGGCTGGCACCGCTGGCTGCGGGCCCTCGCCCCGCTCGCGGCCCAGCTGCGCACCGCCCCGCTGACCCTGACGCTGATCGCCGCGCTGTGGGTCGTCGGCGCCGCCACCGGCAGCCTCGGCGAGGGGCCGTCCCCGCGCCTGCTGCAGCAGGTCGGCGTCGGCCTGCCCACCCTCGACGCCGGTCACTGGTGGGCCCCGGCCGCCTCGCTGCTGTGGTGCTCCGGCATCGGCTCGTACGTCGTCACCACCCTGCTGATCGCGGTGATCGGCCCGCCCGCCGAGCAGCGGCTCGGCTCCCCGCTCAGCGCCCTGGTGCTGCTGCTCGGGCAGATGTTCGGCAGCGTGCTGGGCACCTACCTCGTCCGGCTCGGCATCGCCGCCGACCTCGGCTGGACGCAGGCCATCCAGGACCAGGCCGCCGTCGGCCCGACCGTCGGGGTCTTCGCGCTGGCCGCCGCGCTCAGCTACCGGCTGACGGTGCTCTGGCGCCGCCGCCTGCGGCTGCTCGTGGTGCTCGTCCCACTGGTGATGATGCTCTACATCGGCCACCTGCAGTCCGTCCAGCGGGTCGCCGCCGTCGCCGTCGGGTTCGCCCTCGGCGCGCTGCTCCAGCGCCGCCTGCCCAAGGTCGCGCGCCACGTCTCCCGTACGGAGACCCGGGTGCTGGTCGCGCTCTGTCTGATCGCCACCGCGATCGGCCCGCTCGTCGCCTCGCTCTACCAGGACGCCATCGGCCCCTTCAACACCCTCGGCGACCTCTACTTCTCGCACGTGCCCTCCGCCGACGAGGTCCAGCTCGCCTGCGAGGAATCCGTCCAGGCCTGCGCCCGCGCGCACTCCGTTCAGCGCTTCTTCCACTCGCCCGGCCTGCTGATGGCCGCCCTGGTGCCGTTCCTGCTGCTGGTGCTCGCCGAGGGCCTCCGGCGCGGCCTGCGGCTCGCCTGGTGGATCACCACCATCACGGAGCTGCTCTGGATCGGCGTGCTCTGCTGGCTGCTGGTGCTCAACTACCACGACTTCGCCCAGGACAACGGCGAGAAGTACCTCTACGAGCTGATCGGCGAGGCGCTGCTGCTGCCCGTCCTGATGCTCGCCCTGCTGCTGCGCACCCGCCGCAGCTTCGACCAACGGCTGCCCCGCCGCGACACCCGCCGGCTGGCCGTCGTCGTCGGCGGCACCCTGCTGCTCGCCTGCGCCGCGTACGTCGGCATCGGCTGGCTCGTCCGGGACCAGTACGAGCCCGACGCCACCATCGGCGCCCTCTTCGCCGGGCTGCCCTCGGAGCTGCTGCCGCCCGCCTACAACGACCTGCTGCCCGGCTACCCGATCGCGGCGGGCGGCACGGCGCAGACGCTGGAGATCTACTGCGGGGTGGTCTTCTGGGCCGTCGCGCTGATCGCCCTGCTGCTCGCCTTCCGCCGCCCCGTGGTGCACGTCGACGCCGAGGCCGCCGCCCGCGCCCGGGAGCTGCTCACCCGGTACGGCGGCTCCACGCTCTCCTTCATCAGCACCTGGGACGGCAACCACTACTGGTTCGACGAGCAGGGCGAGGCCGCGGTGCCGTACCGGGTGATCGCGACGGTGGCGCTCACCACCGGCGACCCGTTCGGCGAGCCCGCGGCGCGGCGGCGGGCCGTCGCGGGCTTCGCCCGGTACTGCGACACCCGGGGCTGGACGCCCTGCTTCTACAGCGTCACCCCCGAGACCCTGGAGGCCGCCGAGCAGCTCGGCTGGCGCTCGCTCCAGGTGGCCGAGGACACCGTCGTGCCGCTGCCCGACCTGGCCTTCACCGGCAAGAAGTGGCAGGACATCCGCACCTCGCTGAACAAGGCCGGCAAGCAGGGCATCACCGCCGAGTGGTGGAGCTACCCGGAGGCGCCGATCGCCATCAAGGAGCAGGTCCGCTCGATCTCGGAGGAGTGGGTCTCCGACAAGGGCCTGCCCGAGATGGGCTTCACCCTCGGCGGCCTGGCCGAGCTCGACGACCCGGCCGTGCGGGTGCTGGTCGCCGTCGACGCCGACCGCACCGTGCACGGGCTGACCAGCTGGATGCCGGTGTACGAGAACGGCGAGCCGGTCGGCTGGACGCTCGACTTCATGCGGCGCCGGTCCGAGGGCTTCCGGGGCGTGATGGAGTTCCTGATCGCCTCGGCCGCCCTCGGCTTCAAGGAGGAGGGGGCGCGTTTCCTCAGCCTCTCCGGTGCTCCGCTGGCCCGCGCCGACCGGGGTGAGCCGCAGGCCGCGCTGCAGCGGATGCTCGACTGGATGGGCAAGGTGCTGGAGCCGGTCTACGGCTTCCGTTCGCTGCTCGCCTTCAAGGCCAAGTTCCAGCCCGAGTACCGGCCGATGTACATGGTCTACCCCGACCCGGCCGCACTCGGCAGCATCACCCGCGCGATCGGCAAGGCGTACCTGCCGCACCTCACGCCGTCCCAGGGCGTCCGGCTGATGCGGCGGCTCTCGTCATGACGTAATGGCCAGCCCCCTGGGGGCTGGTTCTTTGCGTGAGCTCAGCCGAGCAGTTCGGCGAGGGCACGGTCGGCGTCGAGGTGGTTGAACTCCTGGCCCTCCGGGACGGCCAGGTGGCTGCGCCAGAGGAAGCGCCGGAGCTGGCCGGCGTCGAACTGGAGCAGGGCCACGCCCTCGGCCGCCCGCAGCTCGACCATCGCGCGGCGGCCCAGGGTCGGCCGGATGTGCACGTCGCCCTCGCCGGTCGGTTGGTCCAGCCCGGCGGCGAGCAGCTGGCGGGCGAACACCCACTCGACCTCGGGGTCTCCGGGCCCGCTGCTGCTCTCCGCGTCGAGCGAGTACTCCGCCGGGAAGGCCATCCGGACGGCGAGCGGGTCGTCGACCCGGTACCGCAGGGTGACCCGCAGCAGCGCCGACCGCTGGGCGGAGAGAATCAGACGGGCCTGCACGACCTGCTCGACGGCTACGGACATGAGCTTCCTCCCGGTGGCGCGAACGCCTCGACGACTGCGGCCCACCCGCCGCGCGCCGCTGTGGCAGCTGCGCCGGGTGGTGCTCTCGCAGCATGGAGAGTCGCTGTCGCGCCAAGTCTTACCCGCTTTTCCGGTGTGACCTGAATCACCTCGCGGCGCGTCCGGTGCGGGGCCTGGTGAGACGCGTCCGCGGGGGCCCGCGGGGGCCGTGTCGGAAGCCGCGGGCGGGGGCGGGCCGGTAGGCTAGGCGGGTTGTCCGACCGTTGCCCGCCTGTGGGTCGGGGCCTCAGAAGTACCCCTGACCTGCGACAACCCCCCTCGGAGACCGTGAGTACTGCCCCCGCTTCCCCGATGGCTCCGCTGTTCTCGGATGCCGACCCGCACTCCGTCGTGCGTGCCTCCGCCGCACCCTCGCACCACCTCTCCCCGGCCTTCCCCGGCCGCGCCCCCTGGGGCACGGCGGGCAAGCTGCGAGCGTGGCAGCAGGGGGCCTTGGACAGGTACATCGAGAAGCAGCCCCGCGACTTCATGGCCGTCGCGACCCCGGGCGCAGGCAAGACCACCTTCGCGCTCACGCTCGCCTCGTACCTGCTGCACAACCACCTGGTGCAGCAGATCACGGTCGTCGCGCCGACCGAGCACCTGAAGAAGCAGTGGGCCGAGGCGGCCGCCCGGATAGGCATCCGGCTGGACCCGGCGTACTCGTCGGGCCCGCTGTCGAAGGACTACCACGGCATCGTCGTGACGTACGCGGGCGTGGGCGTGAACCCGATGCTGCACCGGAACCGGACCGAGGCCCGCAAGACCCTCGTCGTGATGGACGAGATCCACCACGCCGGAGACTCGAAGTCCTGGGGCGAGGCCTGCTTCGAGGCCTTCGAGCCGGCCGCCCGGCGGCTCGCGCTGACGGGTACGCCGTTCCGCTCGGACACCAACCCGATCCCGTTCGTCCAGTACGAGGCGGGCAGTGACGGCATCCGCAAGTCCGTCGCGGACTACACCTACGGCTACGGGCACGCGCTCGCCGACCACGTCGTCCGCCCGGTGATCTTCCTCAGCTACAGCGGCAACATGCGCTGGCGCACCAAGTCCGGCGACGAGCTGGAGGCCCGGCTCGGCGAGCCGATGACCAAGGACCTGATCGCCCAGGCCTGGCGCACCGCGCTGGCCCCGCAGGGCGAGTGGATCCCGAACGTGCTGCGGGCCGCCGACAAGCGGCTCACCGAGGTCCGCAAGGGCATCCCGGACGCCGGCGGCCTGGTCATCGCCACCGACCAGAACACCGCCCGCGCCTACGCCAAGATGATCCGCGAGATCACCGGCACCAAGGCGACGCTGGTGCTCTCCGACGAGGTCGAGGCCTCGCAGCGGATCTCCGACTTCTCCGCCAACGACGACCGCTGGATGGTCGCCGTCCGGATGGTGTCCGAGGGCGTCGACGTGCCCCGGCTGGCCGTCGGCGTGTACGCCACCTCGATCTCCACCCCGCTCTTCTTCGCGCAGGCCGTCGGCCGCTTCGTGCGAGCCCGCAAGCGCGGCGAGACGGCCTCCGTCTTCCTGCCCTCGGTGCCGATGCTGCTCGGCTTCGCCAACGAGATGGAGCTCCAGCGCGACCACGTGCTCGACCGGCCCAAGAAGGAGGGCGACGGGCTCTTCGACGAGGAGGACCGGCTGCTCGCCGAGGCCGAGCGGGCCAACGACGGGCCGGACGGCGCGGGCGGCGACGAGCTGAGCTACGAGGCGCTGGGCTCGGACGCGGTCTTCGACCGGGTGCTCTACAACGCCATGGAATTCGGCATGCAGGCGCACCCGGGCAGCGAGGAGGAGGACGACTACCTCGGCATCCCGGGCCTACTGGAGCCCGACCAGGTGCAGATGCTGCTGCAGAAGCGGCAGACCCGGCAGATCCAGCGCTCGAAGACCAAGCCCGCCGACCAGGCCGACCTGCTGGAACTGCCCGCCGAGCAGCGCCCGGTGGTGACCCATCAGGAGCTGCGCGAGCTGCGCAAGGAGCTGAACGCGCTGGTCGCCGCCTGGCACCACCGGACGAACCAGCCGCACGGCACCGTCCACAACGAGCTGCGGCGCCAGTGCGGCGGCCCGCTCACCGCCCAGGCGACGGCCAATCAGCTGAAGGCCCGGATCACCAAGATCCGCGAGTGGGCCAACAGCTGACCGCCCGGTCGGTTCGCTCCGTCAGTTCTCGCTGGCGGCGGCCTCCAGCCAGCCGGCCACGGCCCGCTCCAGGCCGCCGTCGGTGAACTCCTCGCCGAACGGCACCAGGAGGTCGGTGCGCAGCAGCACCTCGTGCAGCGCGCCGCGGGTGACCGAGAGGTGGGCCGAGCCGCCGGGGGCGTGCAGTTGGAGCTGCGCGTGGTCGGGGGAGTCGGGGTGCGGGCGGACGCGTACGTCGCCCTCCCCGGCGGGGGCGGACAGCCCGTCGAGCAGCAGCTCCCGGGAGACCGTCCAGGTGACCGGGGTGTCGCCCGGGAGGTGGAAGGTGAGGCCGAGCACGAGTGGGTCGGCCGTCCGGTACTCGACGTCGGCCCGGAGCTGGTAGCTCAGCCCTGGGCCGCCCTCCAGCTCCATCGCCAGCCGGGCTCGCACGCCGCTGTCGGAGAAGCTGTCGGCGAGATCGTCGCCGTGGTGCCCGAGTGGGTTTTCGTGGCCGTCGAAGTCTTCCGGCATGTCGGTGTATCGCATGGTGTCCCCCGTCGTGGCGCTCGTTGCGGTGTCGATGTCCCGTGTGCTGACTGTGTTCTGACCGTGTGAAATCTGTGGAGGCGCTGTCGCGCAGTGTCGCGCGTCCAGGATCTCGCCTGCGTCGCCCGATCACAACCGCCGTCGGTCGGGCCTGTGATTCGCCACTTAAGATGGAAGAAAACCAATCGTATGGCGGTGGACTCCAGGCCATGTCAAGTGATATGCGGGTAAAGGTTCTACAGGTGCGACGGGCCGTCAGGGTGGCGGTGCGGGATTCGCTCGGCTCCGTGAAGGCCTGGCAAGGGCTCGGGCTGACGCCCGCTCAGGCCGAGCGGCTGCGCGAGCAGGGGCGCCTGGAGGAGCGGGTCCGAGTAGCCCGGGACGTGCACGACACCGTCGCCCAGAGCCTCTCCGCGCTCACCCTGATGATCCGGGCGGCCGAGCACGCGCTCCCGGCGGAGGAGCGCCGGGTGCGGGAGCGGCTGGGCGCGGCGTACGAGACCGCGGTGCTCGGCCTCGGGCAGTCGCACGACCTGATCGGGGGGATCGCCGCCTCGCAGCTGCTGGAGGGCGGGCTCGCCCCGGCCCTGGAGCGGTTCGTCGGGCTGTCCGGGCGGCACCTGACCGCCCTGCGGCAGCTGCGGGAGGCCCGGCAGGGGGGAGTCGGCGGGTACGCGGCGGTGCCGGAGCTGCGGCTGCGGGTGGTCGGGGTGGCCCGGCGGCTGGCGCTGCCCGCCGAGAGCGCGGCGCTGCGGATGGTGCACGAGGCGGTGGCCAACGCCGTCAAGCACGCGGGTGCGGCGACGATCACGGTCGAACTCCGCCACCTCGCCGACCGGGTGCGGGTCGCCGTCCGGGACGACGGCGCGGGCATGGCGGCCCGGCCCGGCAGCCGCAGCGGTGGCGGCGGCGGGTCGGGGCTCGGGCTGGCCGGGATGGCGCAGCGGGTCGGCCGCTTCGGCGGGCGGATGCTGGTGGAGTCGCCGCCGGGCGGCGGGACGGTCGTCACGGTGGAGTTCCAGGGCTGAGACCTGTCCGGTTTGTCGGGACTGGCATACTGAGTCCCTGACCTGGGGGAGTGGGCATGACGGTTCGTGTGCTGGTGGTGGACGACCACCCGGCCATGCGGCTCGGGGTCAGGATGATGCTGGAGGACCAGCCCGATCTGCGGGTGGTCGGCGAGGCCGCCGGGGACGACGCGGCGCTGCGGCAGCTGGCCGAGGCCGCGCCGCAGGACCGGCCGGACGTGGTGCTGCTCGACCTCAACCTGGGTGCGGGGCTGTTCCAGGGGGCCGACCTCATCCGGGCGTTGGTCGACCGGGAGCGTCCACCCGCCGTGCTGGTGCTGAGTGCCTACAGCTCGGAGCAGGACGTCTTCGCGGCGATCGACGCCGGTGCGATGGGCTTCCTCGGCAAGGAGAGCGCCGCCGAGGAGCTGGTCTCGGCGGTACGTGCGGTGGCCAGGGGCGAGTCGGTGCTCGGCCCGGCGGCCGTCGGGCGGCTGCTGCGGCGGATGCGGGCGGGGGCCCCGGCGCTCTCCCGGCGCGAGGTCGAGGTGCTGCAGCTGCTCGCCGACGGGCTGTCGAACCGGCAGATATCGGCCCAGCTCTTCATCAGTGAGGCGACGGCGAAGAGCCACCTCACGAACATCTACACCAAGCTCGGCGTCGAGAGCCGGGGCGCGGCCGTCGCGGCGGCGTTGCGGGACGGGCTGCTGCGGGTCGGCTGACCCCACCGGGATTTCCACCGGTGTCCGCACTCCGGAATTTATTCGAACTGATGTTTGATGATGCCCCTCGAATATGGGTGTCTTGCCCCGGTTTGCGGAACGAACTTGCCATGATCGCGCCCGAATTTTGGACAACTACTTCCGCTGTGTGCCTCCCGTTCACTACCTTCTCCCCACGCTCTCTCGAACGACCACCCCCCGCTCCGAGACGGGCCTTCGCAGCCACCCCCCTGCGCGCCACCCCTGTCCCGGCCCCGGCATGCCCTGCCCCGGCCGCGACCGCCGCAGAAAGGAAACGCGCGTCGTGACTGCCGAGACCTCCCAGACGCTGGACCGCGGAGTGCGCGTCCTCAAACTCCTGGCCGACTCCGAACGCGGCCTGACCGTCACCGAGCTGGCCGCCCGGCTCGCCGTCAACCGCACCGTCGTCTACCGGCTGCTGGCCACCCTGGAGCAGCACGGTCTGGTCCGCCGCGACATCGGCGGCCGGGCCCGCGTCGGCCTCGGCGTGCTGAGACTGGCCCACCGGGTGCACCCGCTGCTGCGCGAGGCGGCCCTGCCGGCGCTGCGCAGCCTCGCCGAGGACCTGGGGGCGACGGCCCACCTGACGCTGGTCGACGGCGCCGAGGCGCTCGCCGTCGCGGTGGTCGAGCCGAGCTGGACGGACTTCCACGTCGCGTACCGGACGGGCCTGCGGCACCCCCTGGAGGAGAGCGCGGCGGGCCGGGCGATCCTGGAGGCGCGCGGCTTCCCCGGGCAGCGGCGGCCGGAGCAGGGCTTCGTCATCACCCGGGCGGAGGAGCAGTCCGGCGCGAGTGGCGCGGCGGCGGCGCTGATCGGCCTGAGCGGTATCGAGGGCAGCGTCGGTGTGGTGATGCTCAACGGGCTGGTGCCCGAGCGGGTCGGGCCCCGGGTGGTCGAGGCGGCGACGGAGGTCGCCGACGCCCTGCGCTGAACGCCTGCACCGAACCGCTGCGCTGAACACCTGCGGTCGGCCACCTGCGTAGAGTTCTCCGATGTGAAGCTGCCTGCTGCTACGACCTCTGCCCGTGCCCGGGTGCTCGCGCTCTGCGGAGTGGTGGTGGGGGCGCTGCTCGCGGTGGCGGCCTTCGTGCCGCTGCCGTACACCCTGACCTGGCCGGGGACGACGGCCGACGTGCTCGGCACGTACCAGGGCCGGGAGGTGCTGACCGTCACCGGGGCGCCGGCCCGGCAGACCCAGGGGCAGTTGCGGATGGTCACCATCTCGGCGACCAACCCGGGGGAGCGGGCCAGCCTGTGGACGGCGGTCGGCGCCTGGTGGAAGTCGGGCGAGGCCGTACTGCCCTCCGACGCGGTCTACCCGCAGACCGACCCGGCGAAGGCGCAGGAGGTGACGGCCGAGCAGATGACGCAGTCCCAGGACAGTGCGACCGTCGCCGCGCTGAACTACCTGCACCTCTCGCCGAGCCAGGTCAAGGTGACGGTCGACCTGGGGGACATCGGCGGCCCGAGCGCGGGCCAGCTGCTCGCGCTGGGGATCATCGACCGCCTCGCGGGGGACGGCCAGGGCGGTGACCTCTCCGGCGGCAAGGTGATCGCGGGCACCGGCACGATCGACGACAGCGGCGCCATCGGCGCTGTCGGCGGCGTGCCCTTGAAGACCCAGGCGGCGGCCCGGGACGGTGCGACGGTCTTCCTGGTGCCCCGGGGCGAGTGCTCGGACGCGAAGGTGAACACCCCCGCCGGGCTGCGGCTGATCCCGGTCACGACGCTCGCCGGCTCGGTCGACGCGCTCAGGGCGCTGAAGAGCGGCGGCCAGGTCCCGAGCTGCTGAAGCGGTCGGTCAGAGCCCGAACGCGGCCGCCGCGAAGTCCTCGCTCAGCCGGGTGCGGAGCTCGGAGGCGATCTGCGGTAAGCGGTGGGCCTGGCTCATCGGGACGGAGATCGACACCGCCGCCAGCCCGCTGCCCGCGACGATCGGCACGGCCGCCCCGGCGGTGCCGATCGCGTACTCCTCGTACTGCGTTATCGGCACCGCCCGGTGCGGCCCCTGCCGGGGCAGCAGGGGCAGTTCCGCCGGGTCGAGCAGGGTGTACGGGGTGAGCGGGACCATCGGGTGCCGGGCGAGGTGGGCCCGGCGTTCGTCGGCGGACAGCAGGGCCAGGAAGGTCTTCCCGGCCGAGTGGGCGTGCGCGCCGGACCGGAAGTCCGCCGGGTCGATCGTCGGTGCCCCGGGCGCGGCCAGCGCGGCCACCAACTCGACCTCACCCTGGTGGTAGCGCGAGAAGTAGACGGCGGCGGAGAGCTCGTAGGAGAGCCTCCGCAGCAGCCGGTCGAGCCGGCCGCGACCGGCCGTCGGACTCTCCTCCCGGGTGAGTCCGGCGACGGCGGGGCCGGTCAGGTAGTGCCCCTCGCGGCGCTCCAGGTAGCGGTCGTGCACGAGGGTGCGCAGCAGGTGGTAGGCCGTCCCGAGGGCGAGCCCGGTGTCCCTGGCGAGCTGCTTGGCGGTGGCGCCACGGGGGTAGCGGGCCACCGCCTCCAGCAGGCGCAGGGCGCGCTGGGCGGAGGCGATCAGGGTGGGGGCGTTGGCTGGTGTCTGGTGGCCGTGATCTTTACGTGCATACGTCATTGGCATATGCATACATCTCACTCCCCGGCTGCCTGCTCGACCAACGGCAACACCCGGTACGGCACCGGATTCTCCAGGGCGATCGCGGTCGAGGCCCGGACGATCCCGTCGAAGTCGACCACCCGGTCGAGCCGGCCGCGACCGGCCGTCGGACTCTCCTCCCGGGTGAGTCCGGCGACGGCGGGGCCGGTCAGGTAGTGCCCCTCGCGGCGCTCCAGGTAGCGGTCGTGCACGAGGGTGCGCAGCAGGTGGTAGGCCGTCCCGAGGGCGAGCCCGGTGTCCCTGGCGAGCTGCTTGGCGGTGGCGCCACGGGGGTAGCGGGCCACCGCCTCCAGCAGGCGCAGGGCGCGCTGGGCGGAGGCGATCAGGGTGGGGGCGTTGGCTGGTGTCTGGTGGCCGTGATCTTTACGTGCATACGTCATTGGCATATGCATACATCTCACTCCCCGGCTGCCTGCTCGACCAACGGCAACACCCGGTAGGGCACCGGATTCTCCAGGGCGATCGCGGTCGAGGCCCGGACGATCCCGTCGAAGTCGACCACCCGGTCGATCACCCGTTGCAGGTCGGCGTTGGAGCGGGCCACGATCCGGACCAGCATGTCGCCCTGCCCGGTGATGGTGTGCAGCTCCAACACCTCCGGCACGGAGGCCAGGTGAGTCCGCACGTCCGCGCCCTGCCCCTGCGAGATCTCCAGGGTGGCGAAGGCCGTCACCGGGTAGCCGAGCGCCGCCGGGTCGACCTGTGGGCCGAAGCCGCCGATCACCCCCCGGGCCTGGAGCCGGTCCAGCCTGGCCTGCACGGTGCCCCGGGCGACCTGGAGGCGGCGCGAGCACTCCAGCACGCCGATCCGCGGCTCGGCGCTCAGCAGTCTGATCAACTTGCCGTCGAGCGCGTCGATGGCGTCGTTGGGTGAGTGCACGGCGGCTCCGTCCGATGGGCAATCTGCACAGCTGGGACTGCCATTTTCCGGCCCGGCGGGGCAGCTTGCCCAGCAGGAATCGGAACAGTTGCGCATCGATGTGATGGGGGCCACGCTCCCTGCAGCACCCTGCGCCGCGCGCCCCCACGCCGTACGCAGGGTCCAACCGGGGAGGTTCTCTTGACCGACGTCTTCGCCGATCTCTTCACCGGGCCGCTCGCCACCCACCCCGGCGAGTCCGGCCCCCTCCCGGCCACCCGCACCGACGCCATGGTGTTCGCCGTCGCCGACGCCCGCCGCACCGCCCGCCACTACGTCACCACCCTGGCCCTGCGCTGCACCGCCTACTCGGGCCCCGAGACGGGCAACCCCGAGACCGTCAGCTACGTCCTGGAGTCCGGCGGGGTCCGCTTCGTCGTCACCTCGGTCGTCCAAGTGCTCGGTGAACACGGCCGCCTGATCGCCGATCACGTCGCCGCGCACGGCGACGCCGTCCTCGACCTCGCCGTCGAGGTGCCCGACGCCTACGCCGCGTACGACTACGCCGTCGACCGGGGCGCCGAGCCGGTCACCGAGCCGTACGAGATCGAGGACCGCTACGGCACCGTGGTGCTCGCGGTCATCGGCACCGCCGCCGGGCGGCACACCCTGGTCGAGCGGACCGCCTACCCGGGGCTCTACCTGCCGGGGTACGTGCCGCCGCCGCCCGGCGTGCTGGTCTGAGCGGCGCCCCTCAGCCGACTGCTCAGCCGACTGCGGTCTGCACGTCCGGCGGGTGGCCGTTCCAGGTGACGAAGACCGAGTTGGTGCTGCCGTCCTTGGAGAAGTCGAAGCGCATCCACTGGTCCTCCAGCCAGTACTGGAGCCGCCAGCCCGGATCCGGGGTCGCCGAGACCAGTTTCGCCACGTCCGGCTTCATGTCCAGCGCCACCCGGCCGCCCGGGACGAGGTAGCTGTGCACCGAGCCGGCCTGCGGGCTCGCCGGGCGGGTGGTGGCGGAGGCGCTGGTAGCGGAGGCCGTGGACGGGTGCGGGCTGGGCTTCGGGCCGGTCGGGCTCGGCGTCGCGGAGGTCGCACCCGGGCTCGGCCGGGTGGTGTCCCCGGACGGTAGCGACGCGGGCGGGGTGGTCGGGCGGCCCGCCGAGGGGAGTGGCAGCGGCAGCGGGTGGGCGGAGGAGGCGTCCGTCAGCACGGCGTGCACGCCCAGCCAGGACAGCAGCACCGCCGCCCCGGTGGCCGCCGCCCAGGCGCCGAGTTGTACCAGTCCGTTCCGCATCGCGTGCACATCCTGCCGTACTCCGGCGAGCAGCAGGTCAGTGACCCGGGAAATCGGCAGGAGGCTTGCACAATGGCCGTTCCTGACCCCGAGGTACAGACCAATTCGACCGGATGGCGTACCGTGCAGCCCCATGGCAACAGTGCTCGTGGTCGAGGACGACCCCTTCGTACGCTCCGCCCTCATCCGGCACCTCGCCGAATCCGGCCATGCCGTCCGCAGCGTCGGCACCGCGCTGGAAGCACTGCGCGAGGTCGCCCAGATCGGCTGCGACCTCGTCATCCTCGACCTCGGCCTGCCCGATCTGGACGGCAGCGAGGCGCTCAAGATGATCCGGGGCCTGACCAACGTCCCCGTCATCATCTCCACCGCCCGCGACGACGAGGCCGAGATCGTCCGGCTGCTCAACGACGGCGCCGACGACTACCTCGTCAAGCCCTTCTCCGTCGAACACCTGACGGCCCGGATGGCGGCCGTGCTGCGCCGCTTCGGCGGCGGCAGCGCGCCCGCGCCGCAGATCCTGCGGGTCGGCGGCCTGGCCGTCGACGTCCAGCGCCGCGAGGCCGTCCTCGACGGCCGCCCGCTCGACCTGACCCGCCGCGAGTTCGACCTGCTCACCTTCCTCGCCGCCCGGCCCGGCGTCGTCGTACCGCGCAAGGAGATCCTCGCCGAGGTCTGGCGCCAGACGTACGGGGGCGACCAGACCATCGACGTCCACCTGTCCTGGCTGCGCCGGAAGATGGGCGAGACCGCCTCCAAGCCGCGCTACCTGCACACCGTGCGCGGCGTCGGCGTCCGGCTGGAGGCGCCGCTGCCGGAGCAGGCTCCGCCGGGGGACGCGCGGCTGCCGGGTGACGGTCGGCTGCCGGGTGACGGTCGGACATGAGGCAGCGGCAGCCCCTGCGCTGGGCGATGGTCAAGGCGGCCGTCGCGGGCACCACGATGGTCGCGCTGGCCTTCCTGATACCGCTCGGCCTGATGGTCCAGCAGACCGCTCGGGACCGGGCCTTCACCGCCGCCGAGCGGCAGGCCGCCGCCCTCGGCCCGGCCCTCGCCATCACCACCGACCAGGACGCCATCGCCCGCGCGCTCGCCAGCACCGACGCCGGGGCCCGTGAGCGGATAGCCGTCCACCTGCCCTCGGACGCGCTCGTCGGTGACGCCCGCGCCGACGCCGCCTCCGTCGCCACCGCAGGCGGGCAGAACCGCTCCTTCACCGTGCACGCCCCCGGCGGCTTCGCCCTGCTCCAACCCGTCACCGTCGACGGCGGGCGGGTCGCCGTCGTCGAGGTGTACGTCCCCGAGGGCGACCTCACCCGGGGCGTCGGCACCGCCTGGCTGGTGCTCTCGCTCGTCGCCCTCGCACTGGTCGCCATCTCGGTGCTGGTCGCCGACCGGATGGGCGCCCGGATCGTCGCCTCCGCCCGCCGCCTGGCGGCTGCCGCCCGCTCGCTGGGCAACGGCAACCTCGCCGTCCGCGTCCCCGTCCACGGGCGGCAGGCCGACGGCGCCCCCGACGAGCTCCGCGAGGCCGCGTTCGCCTTCAACGCGATGGCCGACCGCGTCGTCCACCTGCTCGCCGCCGAACGGGAACTCGCCGCCGACCTCTCGCACCGCCTCCGGACCCCGCTCACCGTGCTGCGGCTCAACACCGCCTCGCTCGGGGACGGCGACGCCGCCGACGCCACCCGGCACGCCGTCGCCCAGCTGGAGCGCGAGGTCGACCAGATCATCCGCTCCGCCCGCCGGACGCCGGACGACACCCCGGTGGTCGCGGTCGGCTGCGACGCGGCAGAGGTCATCCGCGAGCGGGCCGGCTTCTGGTCCGCCCTCGCCGAGGACGAGAGCCGCCCCTGGCAGCTCGCCGGCGCGGAGGGCCCTGCCCCCGTCCCCGTCCAGCGCGGCGACCTCGCGGCAGCCGTCGACGCCCTGCTCGGCAACGTCTTCCGGCACACCGCCGTCGGCACCGCCTTCTCGGTCGACGTCCTCGCCACCGCCTCCTCGGTCATCGTCCTGGTCGGCGATGCCGGGCCGGGCTTCGCGGACCCTGCGGCGGCCCTGCGGCGAGGCGAGGGCCAGGGCGGCGAGGGCTCCACCGGGCTCGGCCTCGACATCGTCCGCAAACTCGCCGAGGCCACCGGCGGCGACCTCGCCCTCGGCCGCAGCGCCGTCCTCGGCGGCGCGGAACTCCGCCTCCGCCTCCAGACCCACCCCGACGGCGGCCCGACCCGCAGCCGCCGCAGGCTGCGGCGCACCAGCTGAACGCAGTGGGCCAGCCCCTGAGGTGGTTGCTGTGAGCTGTTCCTTAACGGGGGCCTAAGGGAGGTGTTCGGCTGGCTCAGGAGCCCCGTTGAGGGGCTGCTGTGGGTCTAGCGTCTGCCGGAGTCCAGTCACTCCGTGGAGGTAGTTGCGCTATGACGACCCAGCCCAGCCGACGAGCAGGACACCGCCGCCGCAGCCGTAAGGGCACCGTCCTCGGGGCGTCCGCACTCGCCGTGGCGGTCGCCGCCGGTGGCGTCTTCGCCCTGGCCTCCTCCGCGAGCGCCGCCTCGCTCGGCGCCGTCTACACGGCCACCAGCACCTGGCAGTCGGGCTACTCCGCGCAGTACCTGGTGACCAACACCGACTCCGGCCCGATCGATGACTGGACGCTCACCTTCGACCTGCCGACCGGTGCGAAGATCGACTCGCTCTGGAACGCCACCTTCACCGCCAGCGGCCAGCACATCACCGTCAAGCCTGCGGACTGGAGCAAGCGGATCGAGGCCGGCCGCTCGCTGGACGTCGGGTTCGTCGTCCAGGCGACCGGCGCCGCCCAGGCCGAGCCCGGCAACTGTCTGATCAACAACGTCTCCTGCAAGGCGGGCACCGGCCCGGCCCCGACCCCGTCCGGCCGCCCGACCACGGCGCCGACCCCGACGGCCTCCGCGTCCCCCTCGGCGTCCGCCAAGCCGTCGCAGACGCCGACCGTGAAGCCGACGCCGACAGTGACGCCGACGGTGACGCCGACCACTGCCCCGCCCGCTCCGGCGACCGGCTCGCACTTCGCCCCGTACGTCGACACCTCGCTCTACCCGGCGTACGACCTGGTCGGCACGGCCAAGGCGAGCGGAGTCAAGGACTTCAACCTGGCGTTCGTCGTCTCCGGTGGCGGCTGCACCCCGAAGTGGGGCGGGGTCAGCGACCTGGCGAGCGACGCCGTCGCCGCCCAGATCGGCGCCCTGCGCGCCGTCGGCGGTGACGTCCGGGTCTCCTTCGGCGGGGCCAACGGAAGTGAGCTGGCCACCGTCTGCTCCTCCTCCGCCGAGCTTGCGGCCGCGTACCAGAAGGCCGTCGACGCGTACGGTCTCACCAAGGTCGACTTCGACATCGAGGGCGGCGCGCTCGGCGACACCGCCGCCAACGGCCGCCGCGCCCAGGCGATCACGCAGCTCCAGCAGAACGCCGCCGCGAAGGGCCGCACGCTGGACGTCTCCTTCACCCTCCCCGCCCTGCCCAGCGGCCTGACCCAGGACGGCGTCAACCTCGTCGCGAACGCCAAGGCCGCCGGTGTCGCCGTCGGCGCGGTCAACATCATGGCGATGGACTTCGGCGACGGCGTCGCGCCGAACCCGAAGGGCCAGATGGGCAAGTACGCCATCGACGCGGCGACCGCGACGCAGGCCCAGGTCAAGAGCGTGCTGGGCCTCGGCGACAGCGCCGCCTGGGCGAAGGTCGCGGTGACCCCGATGATCGGCGTCAACGACGTCTCCACCGAGGTGTTCACCGTCGCCGACGCGACCCAGCTCGCCGACTTCGCCAGGACCAAGCACCTCGGCTGGCTCGCCATGTGGTCCGGCACCCGCGACAAGGCCTGCGACGGCGGCGCCAAGCCGTACGCGGACGCGACCTGCAGCAGCATCGCGCAGCAGCCGCTCGACTTCACGCGCGCATTCAGCAGCTACACCGGCTGAAACGCGCTGGGGGCCCGCGCCCCTTGTCGTCAACGCTCTCGTACGTGCACCCCGGGGCATCGCTGGGCTGAGCTCCGTCCGACGGTGTCAGGTAGTGTCGCTAGCTGGTCTACCGGCGGACGGAGCGGAACGTGACAGCGGCGCAAGCGCAGGTCGAGAAGGCCGGGAGTGCTGCCCGACTGGCGGAGCTCCCGGGGCAGGCGCTGCGGTCGGTGCGGGAGGCGCCACGGCGGGCGATGGTCGTCGCGGGGGCCGTCTCGCTGTTCTCGCTGGTCGCGTACGCGCTGGTGCGGCACTTCGTCGGCACCTCGATGGTCGACATGGTGGTCTACCGGGCCGAGGGCGCGGCCGTCGCGAACGGGAACGACCTGTACGCGCTGCGGGTCACCCAGTGGAACCTGCCCGCGACGTACCCGCCGTTCGCCGCGATGCTCTTCGTGCCGACCACCTGGCTGGGGGTCGGGGTGCTCCGGGTCGTCGTCACAGCGGGCAACCTGGGCCTGCTGGCGCTGCTGGCCCACCTCTCGTTCAGGCTGACCGGCTGGCCGCGCCGTGAGCTCAGGCCGGTCGGGGTGGTGCTGGTCACGGGCCTCGGCGTCTGGCTGGAGCCGGTCTTCACCACGCTGCGGTACGGGCAGATCAACCTCGTGCTGGCCTGCCTGATCCTCTGGGACCTGACCCGGCCGGACGGCCGCCGCAGCAAGGGCCTCGCGATCGGCATCGCCGCCGGCATCAAGCTCACCCCCGGCCTGTTCGCGGTCTACCTGCTGATCACCGGCCGTGTCCGGGCCGCCTTCGTGGCGGGCTTCACCTTCCTCGCGACCTTCGCCCTCGGGGCGGTCGTGCTGCCCGACGCGACCTGGGGCTTCTGGACGAAGTACCTCTACGACTCCGCCCGGGTCGGCAAGACCGAGATCGTCGACAACCAGTCGATCCGCGGTGCCTTCGCCCGGCTGCTGCACACCGCCGACCCGGGCACCCTGGCGACCGCGGGCTCCGCGCTCGTCGCCGTCGCCGGTCTGGCCACCGCCGTCTGGGCCCACCGCAGCGCCCGCTGGCTGCCCCGCGCCGAGGCCTGGGGCATCTGCTGCGCCGCTGTCACCGCCGTGCTGATCTCCCCGATCAGCTGGACCCACCACTGGGTGTGGTGCGTGCCGATGCTCGTCCTGCTCGCGGCCGAGGCCGCGCACGAGCGCTCCCGCCCGGCTCTCGTACGTCGACTCCGCTGGCGGCCCGTGTTCGCCGCCACGCTGCTCGCCTTCCTCTCGTTCGCGATGTGGATCGTGCCGCACAAGTGGCCGCTCGACCTGCACCTGCCCGCCGCCCACCAGCTCCCCGCCTCGGTCTACCCGGCGGTCGGCCTCTGCTTCCTGGCGCTGGCCGCCCTGCGCATCCGGTCGCGTCGACTCGCCGGTGGCGCACCACTCGTCCGGGTGCCGCAGCCGCGTACCGAGGCCACGTCGGACGACCTGGCGCGAGTCGGCAGCCGCTAGGGCCGGGCCCGGCCGGGCCTGGCTCGGCCTGGCCGCTCAGGCCAGCAACTCGGCGAGCGAGTGGTCGAGGTCGAGCGCGGCCAGCTCGGCGCCCGGCGGCACCAGGCGGTGGGCCCGCTCCAGCCAGGACGCCACGGCCGGGAGCGGCGCCTCCAGCAGCGCGTCCCCGGCCGGGGAGCTGAGCGCCATGCAGAGCACGCTGGTGCGCCCGGAGCGCGTCGGCCAGATCCGGACGTCCCCCTGGCCGCACGGCCGGAAGGTGCCCTCCACCAGCAGCTCCCGGGCGAACACCCAGGTCACCGGCGAGCCGCTGTCCAGGTGGAAGGTGATGTGCACGGCGAACGGGTCGTGGATGCCGTACGACAGCCGGGCCGGGACGGGGACGCTGCGCTCGGGCGACAGCACCAGATTCAGATCGAGTTCGTGCTCGACGACGCTCGTGGAGCTCTCCATGACCGGTTCCTCTCGGTCTCGCCGGGCCCGCCCTGCCGGGGCCCTTCGGAGAGGGAGAGTGCGGAGGCCGGTGGGTCTTACACGCCTTTTCGCGGACGTTCGCGGAGTTTCGCCGAAACCGGTGGCGATTCCCGATCTGCCACCCGTCGCACCAGCCAGGCACTACCCTTTGTGACTGCCCCGCGACTGTGCGCGAAAGCAGGAAAGAAGAACCACATGACGGAACGGCCCATCGTCGGCGGCGCGTCCACCGCCGTTGGCCCGACGCCGGGCTACTACCCCGACCCCTCCGTGCCCGGCTTCGTCCGCTACTGGGGAGGCGCCGCCTGGGTGCCCGGCACCAGCAGGCCGGCGCCGCGCGAGGGGGAGGTGCTGGAACCCCCGCGCTTCGCCGCCCGCCAGGCCGGGCCGGCGCCCGCCCGGTACATGCCGCCGCCGGTCGTCGCCCAGGCCGCCCCGGTGGTCGCCCAGGCTCCAGCTGCCCGCGTCGAGCCGGTGCAGGCCGCCGAGACCGGGCCGGTGTACTTCGACCAGACCTCGGCGGGGGCCTCCTTCACCTTCTCCACGGCTCCCGAGCCCGAGGCCGAGCCGATCGCGGCGGTGGAGCAGACCGTCGCGCACACGCCGACCGGTTGGCAGGTCGACCCGCGTGCGCAGCGCGGCCTGCTGGAGGCGGAGGACGCGCCGCGCTGGGTCTCCTGGGGCGCCACCCCGGACGCACCCGCCACCCCGGACGAGCCCGGGGCTGCGGCAGCCGTGCTTGTGCCTGTGCCTGTGCCTGTGCCCGAGCCGGTGGCCGCCGTCCTGCCCGCTGTTGTGCCCGCCGCCCTGACTGCCGTCCTGCCCGCTGTTGTGCCGACGCCTCCGGCGGTGCCCGCCGCGCTTCCGGCGCCCCGCCGGGCCGTGCCGGGCCCGGTGGCGGCCCGGCGGCCGGCGCAGCGTGCGGCGGCGGGGATGGGCCGGCGGCTCGCCGCCCGGCTGGTGGACGGTGCCGTGGTCTCGGTGGTCGCCGTGGGGGCGGGGGTGCCGCTGGTCTCGGCCGTGGCCGACCACGTGCAGCTGAAGCTGGAGCAGGCCCGGTCGTCGGCGGAGCTGACGGGGCGCGGGGTGCAGGTCTGGCTGGTGGACGGCGTGGTGCTCGGCAAGCTCGGGGTGCTGCTGGCCGTGCTGGTGCTGGTGGGGGTGGTGTACGAGGTGCTGCCGACGGCGCGGACGGGGCAGACCTTCGGCAAGCGGCTGGCCGGTGTCCGGGTGGTCGGCACCCGGGGTGACGGCACCGAGCCTCCGGCGCTCGGGCGTTCGGCGGTGCGCTGGCTGGTCGGGCAGTTCGCCGTCCTGCTGGTGGTCGGCGCGCTCTGGCCGTTCGCCGACCGTGGCCTGCGGCGGGGCTGGCAGGACCGGATGGCGCGGACCCGGGTGGTCCGGGCCTGAGAGTCGGTCAAAACGGACTAAATATCCCAGACTTGTACAATTAATGATGTTCTACTCGGTGCATGAGCACCTATGACCCCTCGGGCAACGAGCCGGACGGGGGCGGCAAGCCCTCCTTCGAGAAGCAGCCTCCACCGGCGGGCGGGCCCTCGAACGGGCCGTCGGGCACCCCGTCCGACCCGCACGGCACGCCCCCGCCTCCGCCGCCGGGCAGCCCGTACGAGACCCCCGGCGGGTATGGCGCTCCCTACGGCGCCCCGCCCCCCGCGTACGGCACGCCCTACCAGCAGCCCGGCGCCCCGTACACGGCCGGGCCCGGCCCGGTGCCCGGGATGCCGCCGATCGGCAGCTGGCTGAACCGGATCGTCGCGCGCGTGATCGACTTCGTGCTCGTGCAGGCGATCGCGACCTTGATCGTGCTGCCCTTCGTCAGCCTCGGCAGCCAGAACGGCTGGGTCGGCGCGGCCTGGCTCGGCTACGGCCTCTACCTGGTCTACGAGGGCCTGATGCTGAGCCGGGACGGGCAGACCATCGGCAAGAAGGTCATGAAGGTGCGGGTCGCGATGCTGGTCGACGGCAGCGCGCCGGCCGGCTCGGCGGCCTGGACGCGGGCGGCGACCTTCGTCGTCCCCGCGCTGCTCTGCTGCGGCGCTCTGTGGTGGCCGGTCGACGGCCTGTTCGGGGTCTTCGACAAGCCGTACCGCCAGTGCATCCACGACAAGGCGGCGAAGACCGTGGTGGTGTCGACCGATCTCTGACCCCAGCCGTACGCCCGTCAGAGCTGGCGGGCGTACTCCGGCCGGGCCGGTGCGGGGGCGGCCGGCGCAGCGGCGGGGGCCGACGGCCTCCGGTGGGCGGCGGCCATCTGCAGCGCGGTGGCGAGCGTGCCGAGCGCCAGGGCGAAGGCGACCAGGACGGCGATCTGGAGCACCCCCGTCGCGCCCGAGACGGCGAGCAGCGCCACGGCGGCGGCGACGACGGTCAACGTACCGGTGCACAGCTGGGCGATGGTGGGGCGCGGCATGGCGGTCCGTCCTTCGCACGAGGGTCGGTGTCGTAACCGAAGGTCTACCCAGGAAGGCAGCCCGGTAAGTACAGCCTAACCCGGTGGCGGCGGGGCACGGGGGGCGCACAGGCTCACTTCCCGGGTGCGGGCCGCCACCTGACGGTCGGTACGGTGGGCGGACCGTACTTCTCCGGGGGAGCGAGCCGTGCCCGTGCCTGACAACTGGCCCACCGCTGACAGCTGGCCCACCACCGACGACTGGCCGACCACCGAGGCCGCCGCCGTCGCCGAGCAGGAGCGCCTGCGGCCCCTCGTCGAGCCGTACGGCCCGGTGCCGGGCGAGGGCGCCGTGGTGGCCGGCGTCGACGTTGCGTACGACGACGAGCGCGATCTGGTGGTCGCGGCCGCCGTGCTGCTCGATCTCCGCACCCGGGAGCTGGTCGAGGAGACCACCGCCGTCGGCCGGATCAGCTTCCCGTACGTCCCCGGGCTGCTCGCGTTCCGCGAACTCCCCACCGTGCTCGACGCCCTGGCCGCGCTGAGCCGCAGGCCGGATCTGGTGGTCTGCGACGGCTACGGCCTCGCGCACCCCCGGCGGCTCGGGCTCGCCAGTCACCTCGGCGTGCTGACGGGCCTGCCGACGCTCGGCGTCGCCAAGACCCCGTTCACCTTCACGTACGAGCAGCCCGGGGCCGAACGCGGCTGCACCGCCCCGCTGTCGGACGCCGTCACGGGCGAGGAGGTCGGCCGGGCGGTGCGGACCAGGGCGGGGGTGAAGCCGGTCTTCGTCTCGGTCGGGCACCGCATCGGTCTTGCGGAGGCTGTGGAGGTGACGTTGCAGTTGGCTCACGGCTTCCGCCAGCCGGAGACCACCCGGCGGGCCGATTCGCTCTGCCGCTGGGCCCTTGACCAGGCACTGGGTGAGGTTCCGTCAACCGGACGCGGGTAGAACAGGGGTACGGGACTGCACTCGGGGGCACCCGGGGGTGTCCACGCGGGCAGACGCATGTGTTAGACATGTGGGTTAGAGCTGTTCGGGCGAGTTGATG
This sequence comes from Kitasatospora sp. McL0602, assembly GCF_052076145.1. Classification (NCBI taxonomy): domain Bacteria; kingdom Bacillati; phylum Actinomycetota; class Actinomycetes; order Kitasatosporales; family Streptomycetaceae; genus Kitasatospora; species Kitasatospora sp. McL0602. The sequence continues at coordinate 4,917,965 of NZ_CP197246.1, forward strand.
CACGGCAGACCAGAACTACGGGGGCATGAAGTCGTGAGTACGGGGAGCGGGTCGAGCGGCGGCTCGGGCGCCGGGTACCGCGTCGAGGTCGACAGTCTGCGGGCATTCGCCACGCAGGTACGGAGACTGCTCGACGAGTTCCAGGCGAATGCGGACGGGAGCAAGGCGCACATCCAGAGTGGGATCGGGCGCTCGGCCTTCGGCACCTTCGCCGAGGCGCAGGAGCTGCACGACAGGTACGAGGTGATGCGGGACGGCCTGCGGGACGTCCTGAACGCGCTGCACGAGGCGATCGACGAGGCCCAGCGGAAGGCCGACCTCACTGCGACCAACTACGAGGAGCAGGAGCACGAGACCACCCACCATCTCAAGGTCGCAGGTGACGGCTGGTCCGTGGGCAGTCCGCTGCCGCCGGTCACCACCCGGGTCAGCTACGCCGCTGCTCCCAGGCCGCCCGGCATCGTGACCGGCCCCGTCCCCACGCCGGGCCCCCCGACCGGCAGTTCGCCGGTCGGCGGCGGCGATCCGCACGAGACGTGGTGACCCCGGACATGCCGACTTCCGACACGGCGACCCCTGATACGGCGACGGGAGGCGTCCGCCCATGAGCGGCTTCACGAACTTCAACGGCTACAGCCACGGCGACCTGCGCAACATGGTCCAGGGGATGGACTCCGGCGGCGTGATGTCGGCCGGTGACCCCTGGCGCCGGGCTGCCGACACGCTGAAGCAGATCCGCACCACCCTCGACTCGGCCTCCGGCGACGCCACGTCGACCTGGGAGGGCTCCAGCAGCGACGCCTTCTACGCGAAGATGACCAAGCTCGCCACCAGCGTCAACAACATCGCCGCTTACGCGAACGACGCCGCCATCACCATGTCGATGATGTCGGAGGCGATCGACCAGGCCAAGCGCGAGATGCCCGAGGAGCCGGACTTCTGGGACAAGGTCGGTGACGCGGTCGGCGACACCGCGCAGTCGGCCGTGGGCGTCGACAACGAGAACACCCGCACGACCGTCACCGACGAGCGCAAGGCCAAGGCCGTCGCGGTGATGCAGACGCTCGCCACCAAGTACCGCTCGGCGACCTCGTACCTGAAGCCGCCGCCGTTCGGCGGGCAGGTCGACGACGTCACCGACATCCCGGCGCCGGGGGAGCCCTCCGGGGCGACGGCCATCGGTGCGCTGATCATGGGCGGCGGGATGGGCCTGGCCGGTGGCTCGCAGTCCCGGCAGTCGGGCACCACGATGCAGCGGATGGCGACCGAACCGGAGCGGTCGGCGCAGTCGCCGAAGTCTCCGCAGTCGGCGAAGTACTCCACCTCGGCGACCACCGACCCGGACATCAAGGGCGGCTTGGCGAACCCGGTGCCGAAGCCGCTCGCCCCGGGCAAGTCCGGCCCGGGGACGGGGCTCGACGGCGTGGTGCTCGGCACCAGGCCGCCCGGTGGCGGGCTCGGCCCGGTGACGGGCGGCACCGGCGGCGGTTCGGGCGGGCCCGGCAGCGAGAGCTGGCTCAGTGGCGGTGGCCAGGGCGGCGGGACGTTCGGGGCCGGTGGCGGCCGGGACGGCAGCGTCTCCGGCGGCACGGCCCGGCTCGGCGGCGGCGCAGGCCGTGGCGGCGCCACCTTCGGCTCGGGCGGGCTGGAGGGCGGCGAGGGCAGCACGGGCGCCGGCCGGGCCGGTCGGTCCGGCTCCGGGCGCGCGGGCACCGCGATCGGCGGCAGCGGCGAGGGTTCGAGCCGTCGCAGCTTCACCGAGGGCGGGTCCGGCCTCGGCCGGGGCCGTGGGCAGGCCGGGCAGGGCGCCGACGGCCACGGGGCCGGCGGCAAGGGCCAGGGCAAGGGCCAAGCCGAGGGCGGGCCCGGCGGCGCGAAGGGCCGGAAGAAGGAGAAGAAGGCCGACAAGGCGCGTCCCGGCTACCTGGTCGAGGACCAGGAGACCTGGGAGTCGGGCCGGGAGGCCAACCCCGACGTGGTGGAATGACGCGCTGTCCGTAGGGCAGTTCGAACTGATGGGGCGGCCGGTCGTGCACCGGCCGCCCCCTTCGACGATGAGGTGACGAGGCTTGACGATCGGCCGACCGGTGCGTGGGATGGCAGTGCTGGCCGCAGGGGCTCTGCTCGGTGTGGTCTGCGTCGGGCCCGCTGCGGCGGACAACATCCGGGACGGTCAGTGGCCGCTGGGGAAGTACGCGGCGGCCCGCGACGTCTGGCCGGTCAGCACGGGTGAGGGCGTGATCGTCGCCGTGATCGACAGCGGTGTGGTCGACCACCAGGACCTGACCGGCCAGCTCCTGCCGGGCGCGGACTTCTCCGGCGGCAACTCGTCGGGCAAGGATGACGCGACCGGCCACGGCACCGGGATGGCGAGCATCATCGCCGGGCACGGCCACGGCGCCGGCTCGGGCTCCGGGATCATGGGCCTGGCTCCGCACGCGAAGATCCTCCCGATCAAGGTCGGTCTGACGGAGGACGGCAACATCGGCTCGGGCCCCGAGACCAAGATCGCCGACGCCATCCGCTTCGCGGTCGACAAGGGCGCCAAGGTCGTCAACATGTCCATCGCGGGCTCGCTCGGTCACGACGACGCAGCCCGCGAGGCCGTGAAGTACGCCGTCAGCAAGGACGTCGTGCTGGTCGCCGGCGTCGGCAACCTCGGCGACGTGAACAGCCCGGTGCTGTACCCCGCGGCCTTCCCCGGCGTGGTGGCGGTCGGCGCGATCGACCAGTCCGGCGCGCTGTGGAGCAAGTCGAACCGCGGCCCCGAGGTCACCCTGGTCGCGCCCGGTGTCGACGTCTACCGCGCGACGGCGCAGTCCGCCGGCAGCTACGGCAAGGGCACCGGCACCTCGGACTCCACCGCGTACGTCTCCGCCATCGCCGCCCTGATCCGGGCGAAGTACCCGCAGCTGTCGGCCGGTCAGGTCATCAACCGGATGATCAGCTCGGCGGTGGCGCCGCCCGACAAGTCCGCCGTGCCCAACACCGGCTACGGCTACGGGATCGCCTCGCCGTCCAAGGCACTGGCGGCCAACCCGGCGGTGGACAACGGCCCGCGCGACAACCCGCTGCTGGCCCGGACGGAGGCCCAGGGCGCGCCGGAGGCGACCAACAGCCCCTCGGCAGCGGCGTCCGCCCCTGGCTCGGCGACCCCGGCCCCGGACAGGACCCAGCAGCCGACGGCGAAGGCCGCGAGCGGTGGCATCCCCGGGTACGTGTACGGGGTCGGCGGTGCGGTGGTGCTGCTGGCGGTCGTCGGTGTCGTGCTGGTGGTGCGCCGCCGGCAGGGGTGACGCGCCCACGGATGGGCGATGGTCCTTGGGGCCGGTGGGTCCTTCGGGTAGGGATGGTCCGTCCGTCTACTGCTTGGAGGGTCTGCCGTGTTGAGGAAGTTGGCTGTGCTCGGTGCTGCGTTGGTGGCCGTCGGGACGCTGGGAGCGGGGTCGGCCTCGGCCGACGGGCCGAAGAACCAGCAGGAGGCCGCTGTGTGCAGCCAACTGCTCGGCTGGGTCGGCCTGACGCCGACCACGCTCGGCGCGGTCTGCACGGTGCAGGGCACCAAGGGCTGAGCTGCTGAGTTGCTGGGCCGCCGAACTGCTGGGCCGCCGGGCTGCCGGGCTTTCGCGGGAGAAAGCCCGGTCTGGCAGCATCTTGGCGCAGGCTGGCGGTCCGGAGGGTGGTCCGGGGCGGCCGGGGCGGCGGATCCTTGGGGCATGATCACTCCTGACACCAAGGACTGGACGTGGGTGCTCGAACGCGCCTGCGCCGACTGCGGCCTCGACACCCCGGCGGTCCTCCGCGAGGACGTCGCCGCCATGATCCGGGCCAACGCGGCCAGCTGGATCGCGATCCTCACCGTCGGCTCGGCGGAGGACGTGCGCCGCCGCCCGAGCGCGGAGGTCTGGTCGGAGCTGGAGTACGCCTGCCACGTGCGGGACGTCTTCCGCCTGTTCGACCTCCGCCTCGACCTGATGCTCACCCAGGAAGACCCGGGCTTCGCCAACTGGGACCAGGACGAGACGGCTCTCGCCGAACGCTACGGCGAGCAGGACCCGGCCGTCGTCGCGGTCGAACTCGCCGAGGCGGCCGAGAAGTTGGCGGCCGCCTTCGACACGGTCGGCGGCGAGCAGTGGCTGCGCACCGGAGGCCGCAGCGACGGCGCCCGGTTCACGGTCGAGACGTTCGCGCAGTACCTCGTCCACGACCCGGTGCACCACCTCTTCGATGTGACGGGCGTGAAGCTCCAGGACGCCTAGACGTCTGTCTCCCAGGCGGGGACGCCGTGCGGGGCGGCTTCGGCGACGACCTGCTCGGCGCCGGAGCCGACCCGTGCGGTGAGCAGGAAGCGGTGCTCCTCGCCGACCCGGCGGGGCTCGAAGGCGACGTGGGCGACGGGCGCGGTGGGCGTGCTCGCCTCGGCGAGGCGCGTCAACTCGGCCTCCGCGCGAGCCCATTCGGGCTTCGGGACGTACTGGCGCATGATCGAGTGCCAGACCACCGTCAGGGCGCCCTCGGCGGGCTGCACCTGGCCGAGGAAGTCACCGGCGCCCGAGGCCTCGACCTGCGTCGGCAGCTCGGCGGCCAGCGCCAGCGCGCCGTTCAGCCGGGCGGCCCGGCTCGGCTGGTCGGCCCAGACGTAGCTGCGCAGCGCCAGCGCGCCGTCGGCGGAGCGCGGGTCGATCGGCGTCGGGTCGCAGCCGCGCCGTTCGGTGAAGCGCAGCTCGGGCTGGGGGCCGGTGAGCCAGCCGGGCGGGGTGCCGCGCCAGGCGTCCGCGAGCAGCACGGGGGAGTCGGCCGGGCCGTACGCGAAGCCCGGGGCGGTCAGCCGGAAGTGGTCGGCGAGCAGGTTGAGCCCGGCGCTGGAGCCGAGCTCGAAGAGCCGGACGGGGAGCGGGCCGGTCTCGGCGAGGGCTCGCAGGAGGCCGGTGACCAGCAGATTGGCCCGGCCGGTCTCGTTGGTCTGCGGCGGCCTGGTCATCCACTCCCGGATCCAGGGGAGCCCCGCGGCGACGGTGGCTCGGAAGGCGGACCAGGCGGCGTCCGCCCCGGCGGGGTCGAAGCTGCCGCCCGCGCTCGGGTAGTGGGCGGCCAGCTCGGGGGCGCGGCCGGTCAGGACGAGCCCGTGCACCGCGCCGAGCAGGCGCAGCGCGATCGCGGCCGGGCCGGGGGCGTCCTCGTACCCGGCGAGCGCCTCGGCGCAGGGGCCGCCCTCGGCGACGTCGCGGGCGGCGCGGTGCAGCAGGGCCGCGTACAGCGGGGAGCCCAACTCGGCGCAGGCATCGGCCTGGTGGTCGATCATGGCGATGGCGTGCTCGCGTGGCAAGGTCTTCTCCCGGTGTTCCAGGCGGTCCGATCAGTGATCATCATTCGCCTGTGGCAGGTGGGGGAGAAGTGGCCACCCGGGTGATTGCCGTCACCACTCGCCGATGTCGCTCCGCAGGGCGTGCCGGAGCTGGCTGGCGATGCTCGCGGTGTCGGCCCCGACGACGTCGGCGATCTCGGGGGTGGCGAGGCCGACGACGTAGTGCAGGATGGCCAGATCCTCGTCCTCGGCAGTGGCGCGTGGGGCGGGAGTGGCGTCCGGTGGGGCGGTCCGCGCGGTGACGGTGCTCCGCACGATCTGCCAGGCCGCCGCCGTGGGGTTGGGGCTGCCGAGGATCTCCGGCCAGACGGCGGCCAGTGCCCGGAAGGCGAGCTCGACGGCCTCGGCCGCCCGGCCGGGCTCGCGGAACCACACCTTGGCGTAGCTCAGGTACCGGGGCAGGTGCAGCTCCCGGAAGGCGACGAACTCCAGTGACAGGTGCGGAGGTTGGGCACCCAGGTCGATGGGCCGGACATGACGACTGGTCACATCAGCCTCGCGATCTGGAGTCTCGGCAGCGGGGTCATGCTCACTCTAGGGCCTTGGGCGGACGCTTTGAGTGACAATGTCGTGTCGAAGAGTGTGCGAGGGGTGTGATTGAGACGATATATGACTGGGTGTCAGCTCGCGAGCCCGACCTACTGGGCCGAGCGTTCCCGCTCCCGTGCGCGCTGCGCGGCGACGGCGGCGGCCGAGGCGGCTGCGGCTGCCGCGGCGGGGGCTGCGGCGCTGCGGTCGAGGGTGCTGCGGTCGAGGGTGCTGCGGTCGAGGGTGCTGCGGTCGACGGTGCTGCGGTCCGGGCCGGCCTGTTCGGGGATGGCCGGAGGCTGGGGGAGGGTGCGGCGGCCACGGCCGAGCTCCTCGGCCGCCTCGCGCGCCGCCAGGTACGCCTGGACGGCGGCTATGCCGTAGACCGGCTGGATCAGCTGGTGGCCCTTGAAGAACGGCCGCGCCGGGGCGAAACCCGCAGCGGTCACCACCTCGCGGATCTCGGCTATCTCCTGCTCGTTCCGGGCGGTGAAGCGGACCTCCCAGCCCTTCTTGTACGTGTGGCCGTCCTCGCCGTTGCGGCGGGCCAGGTCCGGCTGGCGGACGTAGCCGGGCAGGCGGCCGAGACGCAGTTGGGCGGCACGCAGGCCGGTGGAGTCGTCACGAGACATGTGCCGATGGTAGGCAATCCGGAGGGGCTGCTGTGACTCCCGGACGGTGCTTCTCAGTATGGCGCTCGTCACTCTCGGTCAGAAGCCGCTGATCAAGGGGTCACATACCGGGCACCGGACGGCCCCGATGAAATGCGGAATATCGGATGGTACAGGCCAACTCCGGCCGAATCCGGCAACTGGCTGAACATCCCTTACGCCTTATGAGTGAGGGTATGGGGACTTTAGTGCAGGCCAGTCCCGGTTTCGCGACGGTTGGGTAACGGTGCGTCAGGTCGTGGATGCGGGAGTGGGCCGGTTGGGGAAGGTGTCGGCATGAGCTACCAGGCCCCTTCCCCCGCCCCGTCCCTCCAGGAGCTGGCGCGGCGCCAGCAGAACGTCATCACCGCGAGCCAGCTGCGCGCCCGGGGAGTCCCCGCGAGGGTGGTCAGCGAGTACTGCCGGCGCGGCGGCCCCTGGCAGCGGCTGCTGCCCCGGGTCTACCTGCTCCAGGGCGGCGAGCCGACCCCCGAGCAGCGGATGTGGGCCGCCCTGCTCTACGCCGCGCAGGACGGCCGGGAGGAGGGCCGTCGGGAGGGTGCGGTGATCACCGGCACGGCTGCCCTCGCGCTCTACGGCTTCACCTCGGTGCCCCGGCTCCCGGCCGTGACCGAGGTGGACGTGCTGGTGCCACGCCAGCGCCGCCTGAAGGATGCGGGCGAGGTGCGGATCCGGCGCACCGGGCGGGAGTTGGAGGCGCGCTCGGTGCACGGGCTGGCCTGCGCCCCGGTCGCCCGTGCGGTGGCGGACGCGTTGCGCGAGTGGGCGGCCGAGGGTGCCTTCGAGCTCGGCCTGGTGCCACCCGCGCTGGTGCGCCGGGTGCTCGTCGAGGCGGTCGGCCGGGGCGAAGCCGGTTGCACCGTCGCCGAGTTGATCGCCGAGCTGGGCGAGGCCGAGCTGCTGGAGGAGGAGCGAGTGCGGGCCGCCCTCGACGAACTGCTTGCGGCGCAGCGCGAGTTGGTCCTCGGCCGGCTGGGCGAGCTGATCGACGAGTGGCTGCTCCCGGTGCCGGTGACCGGCCCCGAGCTGCGGATGAAGGGCGGTACGTACGTCGCGGTGCCGGATCTCTACTGGCCGGAGGCGGGTGTCGCCGTCGAGGTCGACTCCGAGCTGCGCTGCGTCAGCGAGGGCGAGGCCGCCTGGGTGCGGGGCGGCCAGCACCGGATGGAGTACCTGGGGGTCCGGGTGGTGTACGTCTCCGGGCAGCGCGTCGCCGCCGAACCGGACGTGGTCGGCGGCGAGCTGCGGGAGGCCTTCCGGGCCGGTGGGGAGGACGTGATCGAGCTGTTCGTCAGCTCCTGACGACCGGCGTGCCGGTCAACTCGACCCCTGCCGCCGCGAGTTCCACCAGAGCGTGCTCGGTGGTGGCGGCGGCGACCCCGGCCGTGAGATCCAGCAGGACCCGGGTGGTGAACCCCTCCCGGGCGGCGTCCAGGGCGGTGGCCCGGACGCAGTGGTCGGTGGCGATGCCGACCACGTCGACCTCGGTGACGTTGCGGGCGTGCAGCCACTCGGCGAGCGTGCCGCCGTTCTCGTCCGTGCCCTCGAAGCCGCTGTACGCGGCCGAGTACGCACCCTTGTCGAAGACCGCCTCGATCGCGCCCGAGGTCACGGAGGGCGCGAAGTTGGGGTGGAAGCCGACACCCTCCGTACCGGCGACGCAGTGCACCGGCCAGGAGTCCCGGTAGTCCGGCTCCGTCGAGAAGTGCCCGCCCGGGTCGATGTGGTGGTCCCGGGTGGCAAGGATGTGGGTGTAGCCGGAGGCCGCTTCGGCGATCAGGTCGGTGATCGCGGCGGCCACCTCGGCGCCCCCGGCGACGGCCAGGCTGCCGCCCTCGCAGAAGTCGTTCTGCACGTCGACGATGATGAGTGCCCGGTGCATGGGGGTGCTTCCTTGTCGGTGGGGAGGGTGCGGGGGCGCGGTGGGCTCAACTCTAGGGAGTGACGCGCGTAGGCGGAAGGTTTCCCGCGCCCCGGGTCGGCCGTCGGGCGTCAGTCGTCGGCCGTCAGCGCAGGACGAGTTCGGTCGGGAGCACCGGCTCGCCCTTGGAGAGCTGGGTGGCGGAGAGCGGGAGCCCGGCGCGGGCCCGGACGTGGCGGTCGCGGGCGGCGGTGAGCGGCTCGCGGCCGACGATCTCGCCGTGCCGGACCAGCGGGACCTGCAGCAGGTGCGGCGCGAGCTCGGCGGGCAGCGCGCCGGTGCCGACCACCTCGGCCTCGGCCACCCCCTCCTCGTCGGGCCGCCGGGCGGCCCACTTGCGGCCGCCGACGCTCGACTTGGCCCCGGCCGAGCGCTTGGCCACGGGCAGCAGCGGCCCGCCGGCGGCGGTCGCGCGGGCGACCAGCTTGTAGACCATGGCGCAGGTCGGGTGCCCGCTGCCGGTGACCAGGCTGGTGCCGACGCCGTAGCCGTCGACGGGGGCGGAGGCCAGCGCGGCGATGGCGTACTCGTCCAGGTCCGAGGTGACGATGATCCGGGTCTTCTCGGCCCCCAGCAGGTCGAGCTGGCGGCGGACGCGGTGCGCGAGGAGGGTCAGGTCGCCGGAGTCGATCCGGACGGCGCCGAGCGTCGGCCCGGCGACCTCGACGGCGGTGCGGACGGCCTCCGCGAGGTCGTAGGTGTCGATCAGCAGGGTGGTGCCCCGGCCCATCGACTCGATCTGCGCGGTGAAGGCATCCCGCTCGCTGTCGTGCAGCAGGGTGAAGGCGTGCGCCGCGGTGCCGGTGGTCGGGATGCCGTGGGTGAACCCGGCCTCCAGGTCGGAGGTCGCGGTGAAGCCCGCGACGTAGGCGGCGCGAGCGGCGGCCACGGCGGCGCCCTCGTGCGCCCGGCGGGCACCCATCTCGATGCAGGGGCGCTCCCCGGCGGCGCTGGTCATCCGGGAGGCGGCGGCGGCGATCGCCGAGTCGTGGTTGAGGATCGAGAGGATCAGCGTCTCCAGGATCACCGACTCGGCGAAGGTGCCCTCGACGGTGAGCACGGGCGAGCCGGGGAAGTAGACCTCGCCTTCCGGGTAGCCGTGGATGTCGCCGGTGAAGCGGTAGTCGGCGAGGAAGCGCAGCGTCGGCTCGTCGACCACCTCCTGGTCGGCCAGCCAGTCCAGCTGGTGGCTGGTGAAGCGGAAGTCCTCGATCGCGTCCAGCAGCCGTCCGGTACCGGCCAGCACCCCGTAGCGGCGGCCGTTCGGGAGGCGCCTGGTGAACACCTCGAAGGCCGAACGGCGGTGCGCGGCGCCGCTGCGCAGCGCGGCCTGCAACATGGTGAGCTCATAACGGTCGGTGAGCAGCGCGGTGGAGCGGCGCGCGGTGATGGCGTCCATGGGGATGATGCTACTACCACTTAGCGTCAGAGTGACGATTTCTCGTGCGGCAAGCCGGAACGTCCACCCGGATTCGCTCCGACGTCGCTCGGATGGAAGCATGAGAGACGGAATCCGTGCTTCGAGAGTGCCCCAGCGAGGAGTGTCAGCCGTGAGTGTCGCGCCCGTGGAGATCGAGCGCCCGGAGGTCGAAAGCCTCCCGTCGGTGGAGCCGGACACACCCTGGGTGACCATCGTCCACAACGACCCGGTCAACCTGATGAGCTACGTGCAGTACGTGTTCCAGGCCTACTTCGGCTACCCGAAGGAGAAGGCCAGGCAGCTGATGATGGAGGTGCACGGCAAGGGCCGGGCCGTCGTCTCCAGCGGCTCCCGCGAGGAGATGGAGCGGGACGTGCAGGCGATGCACGGCTACGGCCTGTGGGCCACCCTCCAGCACGACTGACACCCGAACCTGAACCACCAACCGACGAAGACAGGCTGACACAGACTCATGGCTGGGTTGTTCGAGAGCACCGGCGGCGGCAGTGCGGCGATCGTGCTGGACGAGCTGGAGGCGTCCATCCTGCGCTCGCTGGAAGTGCAGATGCTGGAGCTGATCGGCCCGGGGCCGGGCGGGGAGAGCGACGACCCGCTGGCCGCACTGTTCGCCGAGGGTCCGAGCGAGGCCCCCGAGGATCCGGCGCTGGCGCGGCTCTTCCCCGACGCGTACGGCGAGCCCGGGGCGGTGGCGGACGACGAGACGAAGGCCTCGGCCGCCGAGTTCCGCCGCTACACCGAGCTGGACCTGCGGGCCCGCAAGCGCGACGACGCGCTGAGCGTCGTCCGGGCGCTGGACGGCCTCGGCGGCGCGGGCGGCGAGGTCAAGGTCGCCGCCGCCGACTGCCCGCGCTGGCTGTGCGCCCTCAACGACCTGCGGCTGACGCTCGGCACCCGCCTGGAGGTCACCGAGGAGGACGAGGAAGGGCTCTACCAGCTGCCCGACAGCGACCAGCGCAAGCCGCTGGTGATGGCGTACCTCTGGCTCGGCGGGATGCAGGAGTCGCTGATCGAGGCGATGACGGGCTGACCCGACCCCTCGCCGGCCCCCAATCCCCCAATCCCCCTGTCCACCTGGTGGACAGGGGGATTGGTCATTTCGGGCGAATCATGGCAGAGCGGTGCATCACATGCTCAAATAACGCTCAGACGAGCACCGCTCTCCGGTTACAGCGTGGTAGGACTTCCTCACCCCACGAAGCAAGGACGGTGGCCATGGCCGACCCCACGTACGACGAGGTCGTCGACGCCAAACCCGACGACGAGGGCTACGCCCGCGGGCTGAACAGCCGTCAGATCCAGATGATCGCCATCGGCGGCGCCATCGGCACCGGCCTCTTCCTCGGCGCCGGCACGGCCATCTCCAAGGCCGGCCCCAGCCTGATCCTCAGCTACGCCGTGGCCGGCGTGGTGATCTTCGTGATCATGCGCGCGCTCGGCGAACTCCTCACCTACCGCCCGGTCTCCGGCAGCTTCGCCGAGTACGCCCGCGAGTTCCTCGGCCCCTTCGCCGGGTACGTCACCGGCTGGACGTACTGGCTGTTCTGGGTCGTCACCGGCATGGCCGAGACCACCGCCGCCGCCGTCTACGTCAAGTACTGGGCCCCCGGCTTCCCGCAGTGGCTCAGCGCACTGGCCTTCCTGGTCATCCTCTACGCCGCCAACCTGATCTCGGTGAAGCTCTTCGGCGAGATCGAGTTCTGGTTCTCCATGGTCAAGGTCACCGCCATCATCGGCATGATCCTGATCGGCATCGGCGTGCTCACCATCGGCTTCAGCAAGGCCGGGGACACCGCCTCCGTCACCCACCTCTGGCAGGACGGCGGCTTCTTCCCCAAGGGCATCGGCGCGACGCTGATGACCCTCCAGATCGTCATGTTCGCCTACCTCGGCGTCGAACTCGTCGGCGTCACCGCAGGCGAGAGCGAGAACCCCGAGAAGACCCTGCCGCGCGCCATCAACACCTTGCCGCTGCGCATCGTGCTCTTCTACATCGGCGCCCTGGTGGTCATCCTCTCGCTGGTGCCGTGGACGGAGTTCCAACCCGGCGTCAGCCCGTTCGTCGCCGCCTTCGCCAAGATCGGCATCCCCGCTGCCGCCGGGATCATCAACTTCGTGGTGCTCACCGCCGCGCTCTCCTCCTGCAACTCCGGCATGTACTCCACCGGCCGGATGCTCCGCGACCTCGCCCTGCGCGGCCAGGCCCCCGGCGGCGTCACCCGCCTCAACCGGCACCAGAGCCCCGCCCTGGCCATCACCGTCTCCGCCCTGCTGATGGGCCTCGGCGTGATCCTCAACTACGTCGCCCCCGGCAAGGCGTTCACGTACGTCACCTCCGTCGCGACCGTCTGCGGCATCTGGACCTGGGCGGTCATCCTGGTCTGCCAGATCCGCTACCGCACCGCCTGGCGCGCCGGGCACCTCCCGCCGCCGAGCTTCAAGGCCCCCGGCGGGGCCTGGACGAGCTGGGCCGCGCTCGCCTTCCTCGGCCTGGTCGTGGTGCTGATCGCCTTCGACGACGACAACCGCATCTCGCTGTACGTCTTCCCGGTCTGGGCCGCCCTGCTGGTGATCGGGTACCAGGTGCTCAAGCGCCGCCGCCCCGAGGCCGTCCACGGCAAGGCGCACGACCACCTGCACGTGCCGCCGTCCGCACAGTGAGCGCCACGACTGGGCCGCTTACGGGCCTGGCTACCATGACCGCATGCTGACCATCACCCGAGAACTGCACGACGCGATCGTCGCCCACGCGCGGGCCGACCACCCGGACGAGGCGTGCGGCGTGGTCGCCGGACCGGCGGGCACCGGCCGCCCCGAGCGGTTCATCCCGATGCTCAACGCGGCGCGCTCGCCCACCTTCTACGAGTTCGACTCCGGTGACCTGCTGAAGCTCTACCGCGAGATGGACGACCGGGACGAGGAGCCCGTGATCGTCTACCACTCGCACACCGCGACCGAGGCCTACCCCTCGCGCACCGACGTCAGCTACGCCTCCGAACCCGAGGCGCACTACGTGCTCGTCTCGACGGCCGAGGGCACCGCCCCGGAGGACGCGTTCCAGTTCCGATCGTTCCGCATCGTGGACGGCGAGATCACGGAGGAAGACGTCAAGGTCGTCGAGACGTATTCCGCCTGATCAGACCGCGTGCCGAGGAGCCCGCCGCACTGCCCACCGGGCGGGCGGCGGGCTCTCTGCTGCGCCCACCGCGCAACTCGGGGCACCCGGTATGACGAAATGCGAGACGGAATCATCCGGATCGCGAGACGGAGATGTCGGAGCGGGGGCGGGAATCTATACGATGAGCGCATGCGTTCCGTCGATGTGAGCACCCAGGCCCCGGGCATCCGCCTCGTGGCGCGCCTGCACGTCGACCTGTGCCGGCTCGCCAGCTCCATCTGTCCCGGCACGGCGGACGCGCGCTGACTTCCGGCGACACCCCGCCGACCCGCTCGTCGCCCCGCCCGCCGGGGCATGCATCCACCAGGCTTTCCGAGCCGCGCCAGAGCGGCCACCCGACACCACCCCACAGGAGCGCAGCCATGGCCATCGAGGTCCGCATCCCCACGATCCTCCGCACCTACACCGACGGCGAGAAGGCCGTCCAGGGCAGCGGAAGCAGCCTTGAGGAGCTCTTCGCCGACCTCGAAACCCGCCACCCCGGCATCGCCGACCGCCTGCTGGACGGCGGCGAGCTGCGCCGCTTCGTCAACGTCTACCTGAACGACGAGGACGTCCGCTTCCTGGAGGGCATCACCACCGCCGTCACCGACGGCGACAGCGTCACCATCCTCCCGGCCGTGGCCGGCGGCTCCCGCTGATCGTTGTGTGACCAGGGCGGCTCCCCGACGGGAGCCGCCCTCACCCCTGCCACTCCCCGCTCACAGCCGGAGGCTGCCTTGCGTTACGACAGTCCGCTCGAAGCCGTCGGCAACACCCCGCTGGTCCGGCTGCCACGCCTCTCCGCAGCCATCCCCGGCAACGCCGACGGACAGGTCAGCCTCTGGGCCAAGCTGGAGGACCGCAACCCCACCGGCTCGATCAAGGACCGCCCGGCCCTGCACATGATCGAACGCGCCGAGGCCGCCGGACGGCTCACCCCCGGCTGCACCATCCTCGAACCCACCAGCGGCAACACCGGCATCTCGCTCGCCATGGCGGCCAAGCTCAAGGGCTACCGCATGGTCTGCGTCATGCCCGAGAACACCAGCGAGGAACGGCGCGAGCTGCTCCGCATGTGGGGCGCCGAGATCATCCCCTCCCCGGCGGCCGGCGGCTCCAACACCGCCGTCCGGATCGCCAAGGAGATCGCGGCCGAGCACCCCGACTGGGTGATGCTCTACCAGTACGGCAACCCCGACAACGCGGGCGCCCACTACGCCACCACCGCCCCCGAGATCCTCGCCGACCTCCCCACCGTCACCCACTTCGTCGCCGGACTCGGCACCACCGGCACCCTGATGGGCGTCGGCCGCTTCCTCCGCGAGAAGGTCCCCGGCGTACGGATCGTCGCCGCCGAACCCCGCTACGACGACCTGGTCTACGGCCTGCGCAACCTCGACGAGGGCTTCGTCCCCGAGCTCTACGACGCCGAAGTCCTCACCACCCGCTTCTCCGTCGGCTCCGCCGACGCAGTGCTGCGCACCCGCGAACTCCTCCAGCAGGAGGGCATCTTCGCGGGCGTCTCGACCGGCGCGATCCTGCACGCCGCTATCGGCGTCGGCCGCAAGGCCGCAGCCGCCGGCGAACGCGCCGACATCGTCTTCGTCGTCGCCGACGGCGGCTGGAAGTACCTCTCCACCGGCATCTACACCGCCGCCACCACCGAAGAAGCCGTCGAAGCCCTCCAGGGCCAACTCTGGGCCTGACGCAGCCCGCCAAGGGCCAGTTGCACTATCCAGGGGCGCGGGGAACTGCGCGCTGCGGGAGGCGCTGGACCGTCTCTTCCGATTTCGCGCACGCAGTGAATCAAGCAGAGCCCCGCGCTCCTGGGGCCGGCCTTAGCGAGCAGCTACCTTGGCCCAGGTCTGGGGGTCGACCGGGCCGATTCTGCGGCGGAAGTCGGCGAGCGGGACCTCGCGGAGCTCGTCCGTCTCCAGCCAGCTGGTGCGGCCCTGGCGGTCGCCGACGGCGCCGGGCGGGAGCGGGAGAACGCCAGGCCGTTCCGCGTGGTGCTTGCTGGTGATCTTGGCGACGGTCGCGGTGCGGCCGTTGACCCGCAGGACGAGGCAGGGGCGGTCCTTCGCTCCGGGCCCGTCCTCGAAGGGGACTTCGGCCCACCAGATCTCCCGGGGCGCGGGCCCCCGCCCGGCGGGCCGGGTCCGGGTCGGAGTCGGCCTCGGGGTCGGCCGCCGACGGGTGCGGGCCACCGCCGCCACCAGGGCGAGGGCTGCCAAGAGCCCCGCCGCCACCCAGCCCCAGTTGCCGTGCATGCCGCTCTCCTCCAGCTGTCCGAATTCGTACGGCAGACCGTATCCGCTGAGCACGCGGCGCCGTGACATTCGGGGATTTGTCCGTTCCGGGCTGCCGCTTCGTCACGGAACGACCACGAAGCCGGTTCTGTCCTAAAGGTCGTCGTTGAGCCGTAAAAAGCTGGCCGCAGCACCCGAGCCGAGGCTCGGAACCCTCGCCCGAAGGTGGCCCCCGATGACCTCTCGCAGCACCGAACTCTGGTCATACGCCGAGATCGCCCGCCACATCAACGTCCAGCCCGAGACCGTCCGCAACTACCGCCGCCACGGCCTGCTGCCCGACCCGGACCTGACGGACGCCAACGGCCACCCGAAGTGGTACGCGGACACCATCCGCAGCTGGGCCCGCAACCGCCCCGGCCACCGCTGACCGCAAGCGGCCCGCCGGCCCCGCCCCGTTCTGGTGATTCCAGCCACAGCACGGCACGGAGACGGGGGCAAAGTGCCCCTCCGCCCTTACTCTCGTCTCGCGGAGACAGCGCTACCGACAGGTAGCGTCCGGCAGGTGCGGACCATGACCCAGTGGGGCGGAGGGGCTCGGCATGAAACTGACCGTGGTGGGGTGCTCGGGAAGCTTCCCGTCCACCGACTCGGCCTGCTCCAGCTATCTGGTGGAGGCGGAAGGCTACCGCGCCGTCATCGACCTCGGGAACGGCGCGCTCGGTGCCCTGCAGAACTACTGCGGGCTGTACGAGGTCGACGCCGTGCTGCTCAGCCACCTGCACGCCGATCACTGCATCGACCTGTGCGCGTACTGGGTCGCCCGCAACTACCGGCTGGAGGGCTGCCCCGACCCGGTGCCCGTGTACGGGCCGCACGGCACCCCGGGCCGCCTCGCCCGCGCGTACGACATGCCGGAGGACCCGGGGATGAAGGAGGTCTTCGACTTCCACACCCTGACGGAGGGCACCTTCGACCTCGGCCCGCTGCGGGTGACGGCGATCCCCGTCAACCACCCGGTCGAGGCGTACGCCTTCCGGGTGGAACACGACGGCCGCAGCTTCGTCTACTCCGGCGACACCGGCGTCTGCCCCGAGCTGGTCGAACTCGCCCAGGACACCGACCTCTTCCTCTGCGAGGCCGCCTACACGCACGGCCGTGAACAGTTCGAGGCGGTCCACCTGAACGGCCGTCAGGCCGGTGAGCACGCCGCCGCCGCCGGGGCCCGCCGCCTCGTCCTCACCCACATCCCGCCGTGGACGGACGCCGCCTGCAACCTCCGCGACGCGGCGGCTGTGTACGACGGCCCGGTCGAGGTGGCCCGGCCCGGCGCCGTCTACGACCTCTAGCGGCCCCTGTCTGAACTACCGCGCCTGCTGGGGAAGTCCGCGCTTCCACGCCCAGAAGGCCGCCGCCACCGCGGCGACGAGGATGCCGCCGACGACGAGGGCGAGCCGGTCGGTCGGCCGGCCGGCAGGCGCTGCGGCAACCGGTGCTGCGGGCGCGGATGCTGCGGCGACCGGCCCTGCCGTGACCGGCCCCGCTGCGGCGACCGGACCTGCTGCGACTGCCGGTGCAGCGACCGGCGGCCCCACGGTGATGTCGGCCTCCTCCCGTCCGAGTGCGGGGAAGCCGGCCTCGACGGTGACGTGCCAGGTGCCGACGGGCAGTGCCTCGGCGGTGGCGAAGGTCGCGGGGCTGCCCGGCACCGGCTCCAACTGCCATGGCCCGGCCCGGTGGCCGTCGGCGGAGACCGCGCTCAGGGTCGCGGCGAGCGTCTCCGTGACGGGGTCGCCGTCGGCCTCCCAGGTCGCCACCGTGCTCGGCTGGCCGCCGCCCCGGTTGGCGACCGCCAGGTGGATCGAGTCACCGTGTGCGAGGGCGGGCCCGGCGCCCGCCAGGGTGAGCCCGGCGGCGAGCGCAACGGTGGCCGGGAGAAGGGCAATTCGCATCGGACAGCTCCTGCCAGAAAGAGGGTGCGGCCCGGTGGGGCCGCACCCTTTCGACGGACGGGTGGGTCAGGAGACGGGCTGCACGGCCCACTGCTGATAATCGGCATCGGCGGCGGGTCGCTGAAGCTCCAGCAGCCAACCCCCGTAGTACCAGCGCTTGCTGACGCCGAGCACCAGGTCGGAGCCCTTCGCGGAGAGCGCGTACCGGCTGCCGACGGCCGTCAACTTCCACTGCTGGGCTGCTGATCCGTCACAGGGCCGCTGCGCGACGTACTGGCCGGGCAGCGCCGCGCCGCCGGTCTGCAGGCACTTGCCGGTCAGCGCCGAGCGCATCCGCAGGTAGCCGGACCCGGCGTCGTCGAAGAGCCACTGCTGGTTGGCGTAGCCGGTGCTCTGGTACGCGATCAGCACGGTGCCGTCGTTGGCGGAGCTGCCCCAGAGGTCGGCGGCCTGGCCGGTGAGGCTGTTGAGCAGCTGGTACGGCGTGCCGGGCTTGGTCGGGGCACCCGAGCCGCCGGTCGCCGGGGTGTGGAAGGCGGTGGCCTTGCCGGGCGCGGAGGTCTGCCCGGAGCCGTCGCGGACGGCGACGGCGAGGGTGTACGCGGTGTCGGGCCGGAGCCGGACGATGCGGACGACCGTCGACCGGACGACGCTGATGGCGCGCCCGTTCAGCCGGATCTCGTACCCGGCGGCGCCGTCGGCCTGCGGCCAGCTGGCCACCACGGAGTCGGCGGTGAGCTGGCTGGTCGTCGCCTCGGGCCCGGTGCCGGTCGGCGTGGTCGAGGTGGGCGTCGGGGTCGGGCTCGCGGTGTGGCTGGCGGTCGGCGTCGGCGTGGGCTTCTGCGTCGGGGTGGGCGTCGGGGTGGGAGTGCTGCCGCCACCGCCGTTGCCGTTCCCGGCGATCAGGAACTGGTTGTTGGCGACGTTCCAGTGCGTGGTGAGGTAACTACCGGGCTTGGGGCTGGTGTTGTAGTAGTCGTCATGGTTGCAGTCCAGCCGGTCGTCGTGGGTGCGGTCCGGGCAGTGGATCTGCATCTGCGGGTAGGACGGCGAGTCGGAGTAGCACATGATGTCCCACTCGTCGACGCAGTGGCCGGCCTTGCTGCTGTTGGGGGCGCTGTTGTTCACCGCGCCGAGGTTGTGGCCGAGTTCGTGGGCGCTGGTGGAGCCGCTCCAGCAGCCGTTGTCCGTCCGGCCGTACGAGGGGCCGAAGTTGCTGATGTTGTCCTGGCCGGGGCGCTCGTCGCCGGCGAAGGTGCCTATGCCGCAGTAGACCTGGGCGTCGGCGAAGATCATGTACTTGCGGTCGCGCCGGTTGAAGCCCTGCTTGGCCAGCGCGTCGTTGCTGGTGCCGAACTGCTGGAGGGCGCCGGCCGGGAGCTCCACGTCGAGCACGGCGGCGGTGCAGTCGGGCTGGGTGACGAACCGGATGTGCCGAGTGCCGCCGGTCTCCTGGGCGCTCGCGTTGTAGATGGTGTCGGCGTCGGCCGCCCACTTCCGGAAGGACGGCAGGTACTCGCCGAACCGGTCCTGGCCGGGCGCGTGCACGTACAGCACCTGGACGCGGTTGCCGGTCGTCCCGTCGCCGTCGCAGACCAGGGCCGCTCCGGCGGCGGCCGGTGCCTGGTGCGGCGCGGCGGAGGCCTGCGGGTCGGCGGTCTGCGGGGAGGGGGTCTGCGTGGTGGCGGCCGCGACGGCCTGCTGGGGCGCGGCGGCGTCGAGGACGGGCTGCTGGTCGGTCAGCAGGTCACCGGCGGACGGCGTGCCGCCGGCCCCGACGGTCAGGTCCGGAGCCTGGGCCGCGGCGACGGCCGGGGGAGTGGTCTTGTGGATGTCGACGCCCTTGGGCGCGACGTCCGGCCCGTGGGTGCAGAGCGCCGCCGAGGAGACCTGGTACACGCCCTCGCACTTGTCGCCCTTGGCGGCGGGGACGAGCCCGGAGTACACCAGCCCACGGGCCGGGTCGCTGCTGGGCGTGCCGTGCAGCGGCGTCGGCGGCTCGTTGTGCTGCGGCGCGGCGGCGGGTGAGGAGGCCACCGCCGCCACGGCCCGGGTGGCGGCCCGCGCTGCCGCGACCGGCTGCGCGGTGTCGCCCTCGGTCACCGCGCCGATGCCGACCCCGGCCGCGAGCGCCCCGGCGGCCAGGGCCGCCGCGGTGACCATCAGACCACGGCGGCCGCGCCTGGCGCGGCGGTGGTGGGTGGCTTTCCTGACTCCCATGCAGGTCTCCCCTTGGTAGCTGGTACCTGGGAGATCCGGGGGCGACCGTCGGATAACAGAAATTCGCGCAGAGATTCGGGCAGCGAATCCGGGCAGGCCTGAACCCCAAGGGGCACAGGGCCCCTTGGGGTTGCTCGAGCTGCCGGGCGGCCGGGGCTCAGGCCTTGGTGATGTCCTCGATCTCCTCGTCGCTCTCGCGGCCGGGGGTCGGGAGGTTGAACTTTGTGATCGCGAAGCGGAAGACCACGTAGTAGATCGCCGCGAAGACCAGGCCGATCGGGACGATCAGCCACGGCTTGGTGGCGAGGTGCCAGCTCAGGCCGTAGTCGATCGCACCGGCGGAGAAGTTGAAGCCGACGTGCACGCCGAGCGCCCAGGTGACGGCCATCGAGACGGCGGTCAGGACGGCGTGGATGGCGTACAGCACGGGGGCGATGAAGACGAAGGCGAACTCGATCGGCTCGGTGACACCGGTGACGAAGGAAGTCAGCGCCAGCGACATCATCATGCCCATCACGGCCTTGCGGCGCTCCGGGCGGGCGCAGTGCGCGATCGCCAGGGCGGCGGCGGGGAGGGCGAACATCATGATCGGGAAGAAGCCCGAGGTGAACTGCCCGGCCGTCGGGTCGCCGGCGAAGAAGCGGGTGATGTCACCGTGCGCGACGGTGCCGTCGGCCTTGGTGTAGTCACCGGCCTGGAACCAGGCGTAGGAGTTGACGAACTGGTGCATGCCGACGGGCAGCAGTGCGCGGTTGATCAGGCCGAACGCGGCGGCGCCGAGCGAGCCGGCACCGATCAGGGTGTTGTTCAGGTGGCCGATGGCGTCGCCGACCGGGCCCCAGGTGTAGGCGAAGAGCACGCCGACGGCGGTGCCGACGAAGGCCATGATGATCGGGACGAGGCGGCGGCCGTTGAAGAAGCCGAGCCAGTCGACGAGCTTGGTGCGGTGGTACTTCTGCCAGATCACCGCGCTCAGCAGGCCGATGACCACACCGCCGAGGACACCCGGGTCCTGGTAGGTGGCGGCGGCGTCCTTGCCGGGCAGGACCTGGGCCGCGGTGATCGGGAAGGCCGTCAGGACGTTCTTGTACACCAGGAAGCCGACCAGTGCGGCCAGCGCGGTGGAGCCGTCGGCCTTCTTGGCGAAGCCGATCGCGATGCCCACCGCGAAGAGCAGCGGCAGGTTGTCGAAGACGGCGTGGCCGGCCGTGGCGAAGACCGCGGCGACCTTGAGCCAGCCGAGGCCGTCCTTGCCGAACACGTCGTCCTGCCCGAGACGCAGCAGGAGGCCCGCCGCGGGGAGGACGGCGATGGGCAGCTGGAGGCTGCGGCCCATCTTCTGCAGACCCTGGAGGAAGCTCTGGCCGAACTTCTTGCCGGGGCTGGGAGTGGGCGCCGCGGCGGGCGCCGGTGCCTGCGCAGTCGTACTCATGGGGGTGGTTCCTAACGGCAGGGCGGGTCGGTCGGGGCGGAGCATCGGGGGCCGAACCGCGAACTGGTCTACACCACTAGTGGTGTAGACCAGTTTTTAGCACGCGTCGAGAAGGGGGGGAACCCCTGAATGCCGCGCAGCTGGGAAGCGCTATGAAATCGAAACCTTGTTGAGTTTTTGGAGAGTTGCGCAACAAAAGGCCCGTCCAGCCGTCGGTGCACGGCTGGACGGGCCCCCGGAGCAGGGCGGGATCAGTCCTTGGTGATGTCCTCGATCTCGTCCTCGGGCTCGCGGCCCGGCGTGGTGAGGTTCCACCGGATGATCGCGAAGCGGAAGAGCGAGTAGTAGAGCGCCGCGAAAACCAGCCCGATGGGGATCACCATCCAGGGCTTGGTGGCGAGGTTCCAGTTCAGCGCGTAGTCGATCAGACCGGCCGAGAAGGCGAAGCCGTCGTGCACCCCGAGGGCCCACGTGACGGCCATCGACAGGCCGGTCAGCAGCGCGTGGATCACGTACAGCGCCGGGGCGATGAACATGAACGAGAACTCGATCGGCTCGGTCACGCCGGTGATGAAGCTGGTGAGGGCGACCGAGATCATCATGCCCAGGACCGCCTTGCGGCGCTCGGGGCGGGCGCAGTGCGCGATGGCGACGGCCGCGGCGGGAAGACCGAACATCATAATCGGGAAGAACCCGGACATGAACTGACCGGCCGTCGGGTCACCGTGGAAGAAGCGCGGGATGTCGCCGATCCAGGTGTGGCCGGAGGAGTCCGTGAAGCTGCCGACCTGCTGCTGGAAGAAGGTGTTCAGGAACTGGTGCATGCCGACCGGGATCAGCAGCCGGTTGGCCACGCCGTAGATGCCCGCGCCCGCCGCGCCGAGGCCCGTCAGCCAGTCGCTCGCGTTCGTCAGGCCGGTGCCGATCGGCCCCCAGATCAGACCGACCAGCACGCCGACGGCGGTGCCGACGAAGGCCATGATGATCGGGACGAGGCGGCGGCCGTTGAAGAAGCCGAGCCAGTCGACCAGCCTGGTGCGGTGGTACTTCTGCCAGATCACCGCGCTCAGCAGGCCTATCACGATGCCGCCGAACACCCCGGGATTCTGCGGCTTGCCCGCCGGGAGCGCCTCGGTGACGGTGCCCGCCATCGGGAAGGCGGTCAGCACGTTGTGGAAGACCAGGTACCCGACGAGAGCGGCGAGCGCGGTCGAGCCGTCCGCCTTCTTGGCGAAGCCGATCGCGACACCCACGCAGAAGAGCAGCGGCAGATTGCCGAAGACGGCGTCACCCGCCGTGGCGAAGACGGTGGCGACCTTGCCCCACTGCAGGCCGTCCTTGCCGAACACGTCGTCCTGGCCCAGCCGCAGCAGGATGCCCGCCGCAGGGAGGACGGCGACCGGGAGCTGGAGGCTGCGCCCGATCTTCTGCAGGCCCTGCAACAGGCCGGCACCTGGCTTCTTGGCTGGGGCGGCCGCAGGGGCGGTCGTCGTACTCATGGGCTTCGTCCTTCGGCGGTGGGCCACGTCGCGCACCGATCGGCTGAGCACCGATTGGTCTACACCACTAGGGGGTGCAGAACTGTTCTAACACGCTTCCGACATTGCGCCGAAATGAATCCGACGCGGGGTCAGCCGGCCCAGGGGGAACGGAATTGTGACAGGGTCGATGGTCCCTTTCCGGGCATGCCGAAAGCCCCCGGGCCATAGGGTCCGAGGGCCTTTCGAGGGGTGGATCGAGTACGAAGAGGAGGTTTGGGTCGGTCAGGCCTTGGTGACGTCCTCGACTTCGTCCTCGTCCTCCCGGCCGGGGGTCTTGAGATCGAATCTGACGATGATGAAACGGAATGTCACGTAGTAGACGACCGCGAAGACCAGGCCGATCGGGATGATCATCCAGGGCTTGGTCGCCAGGCTCCAGTTGATGACGTAGTCGATCAGGCCGGCCGAGAAGCTGAAGCCGTCGTGGACGCCGAGCGCCCAGGTGACGGCCATCGAGGCGCCGGTCAGCACGGCGTGCGCGGCGTAGAGGGCGGGGGCGATGTAGGCGAAGGAGTACTCGATCGGCTCGGTCACGCCGGTGACGAAGGAGGTCAGCGCGACCGAGGTCATCAGGCCGTAGATCTCCTTGCGGCGGTGCGGCTTGGCCGAGTGGGCGATCGCCAGCGCGGCGGCTGGCAGCGCGAACATCATGATCGGGAAGAAGCCGGAGGTGAACTGCCCGGCCGTCGGGTCACCGGCCAGGAAGCGGTTGATGTCACCGTTGACGACCGTGCCGTCCGGCTTGGTGAACGAGCCGAACTGGAACCAGACGAAGGTGTTCAGCAGCTGGTGCATGCCGATCAGCAGCAGCGAGCGGTTGGCCAGACCGAAGATGCCGGAGCCCCAGGCCCCCAGGTCGGAGAGCCACTTGCTGAAGTCGGTCAGGCCGGTGCCGATCGGCGACCAGACCCACACCATCAGCGCGCCGAGGAGCAGACCGACCACTGCGGTGATCATCGGGACGAGGCGTCGGCCGTTGAAGAAGCCCAGCCAGTCGACCAGCTTGACGCGGTGGTAGCGGACCCACAGCCAGGCCGACATCAGGCCCATCAGGATGCCGCCGAGCACCCCGGGGTTCTGGTACGTCACCGGGCTCGCCTTCTGGGCCGCGAAGTCGACGCACTGGTTGCCCTTCAGGACCGTCCCGCCCGAGCAGCTGTCGGGAAAGGCCTGTAGCACGGAGTAGTAGACGAGGAAGCCGACGACCGCGGCGAGGGCGGTCGACCCGTCGGCCTTCTTGGCCATGCCGATCGCGACGCCGATGCAGAAGAGCAGCGGCAGGCCGAGCGAGGAGTTCAGCAGGGCGCCACCGGCTGCACCGACCGCCGCGGCGACGTTGTCCCAGCCCAGGCCGTCCTTGCCGAAGACGTCCGGCTGGCCGAGGCGGTTGAGGATGCCGGCCGCCGGGAGGACGGCGACCGGGAGCTGGAGGCTGCGGCCCATCTTCTGCAGCCCGCCGTAGAAGCCGTGCCACCACGGTGCCTGCACTTGTGCGGCGCCTGCCGAACTCATCTCTTCGCCCTCCGGGTGCCTCGTGCGGCGGCCGCGGAACACCGGGGGCGGGTCCGGCGTTGTCCGAAGTGCACCTAATATTGGTGTAGACCACTTGAATGGCAATGCCGGGGCGCGTCGGGTCCTGAGCCCATTGATCGTCATCCTCGGGTGATGATCGGGAGTGCGCGCGCCGAAATGGGCCAAAAGTGGACTAACGTGGCAAACCGTCGGGAGTCGGGCGATGCTTGTCGCGCTGTTGCACAGCGCGGCACCTGAGCCCGCGTCACCTCCCGGCAGAGGGCACCCCCTGCACCGAGCAAGGACGGCACCCGGCAACGCTGTCGGAGCGCCGAGACAGAGGAGAAAGACATGGCCAGCAAGGCTGAGAAGATCGTCGCCGGTCTCGGCGGTATCGAGAACATCGAAGAGGTCGAAGGCTGCATCACCCGCCTCCGCACCGAGGTCATCGACCCCTCCAAGGTCGACGAGGCCGCACTCAAGGCCGCCGGCGCCCACGGCGTCGTCAAGATGGGCACCGCGATCCAGGTCGTCATCGGCACCGACGCCGACCCCATCGCCGCCGACATCGAAGACATGATGTGAGCTGACCCCACGGTCGCCCCACCGAGGCCCGCCCACCGCACCCCCGGTCGGCGGGCCCTCGCGTACGCGGGCCCCACCCCCGAGCGACTACGCTCGGAAGCTATGTCACGCATCGACGGCCGCACCCCCGAACAGCTCCGGCCCATCACCATCGAACGAGGCTGGAGCAAGCACGCCGAAGGCTCCGTCCTGATCAGCTACGGCGACACCAAGGTGCTCTGCACCGCCAGCGTCACCGAGGGCGTCCCCCGCTGGCGCAAGGGCACCGGCGAAGGCTGGGTCACCGCCGAGTACTCCATGCTCCCCCGCGCCACCAACACCCGCGGCGACCGCGAATCCGTCCGCGGCAAGATCGGCGGCCGCACCCACGAGATCAGCCGCCTCATCGGCCGCTCGCTGCGCGCCGTCATCGACCACCGCGCCCTCGCCGAGAACACCATCGTCCTCGACTGCGACGTCCTCCAGGCCGACGGCGGCACCCGCACCGCCGCCATCACCGGCGCCTACGTCGCCCTCGTCGACGCCGTCACCTGGGCCCGCGAGAAGAAGATCCTCCGCGCCAAGGGCCAGCCCATCACCGGCGGCGTCAGCGCAGTCAGCGTCGGCATCATCGACGGCACCCCCATGCTCGACCTCCGCTACGAGGAGGACGTCCGCGCCGAGACCGACATGAACATCGTCTGCACCGCCGACGGCCGCTTCGTCGAGGTCCAGGGCACCGCCGAAGGCGCCCCCTTCGACCGCGCCCTCCTCGACCAGCTCCTCGACCTCGGCACCCTCGGCTGCGCCGAGCTCGACGAGATCCAGCGCAAGGTGCTCGAAGCCTCGCTCTAGCCCGGCCCTTGCCCGGCCTGCTACGGGCTCCGGCCGCCAACGCTGTACAGGCGGGGGCCGGAGCCCGTACCGTTCCGCGCAGACGTCCCGTACGGGAACCGGCGCACCCCCGTGCGCCGTCCTTCCCTACCGGACCAGCCAAGAGCTTTCACCGGAGGACTCCCGATGCCGAACAGCATCAACCGCTCCACCACTCTCGCCGTGGCCGCGCTCATCCTCGTCCTCCCGCTCAGCGCGGTGAGCTGCTCCGCCGCCCAGAAGGCGATCGACTGCGGCACCACCGCCGCCCGCGTCGCCGGCGACATCGCCGACGCAGGCACCGCCTTCAACAACGCGGACAAGAACCCGCAGGCCGCCGGACAGGCCCTTCAGAAGCTCAAGAAGGACCTCGACCAGCTCGGCCGCAACTCCAGCGACACCGACGTCGCCAAGGCCGTCACCGACCTCCAGACCCAGGTCGACAAGGCCCAGAAGGCGATCGACGCCAAGGAGACCCCCGACCTCAAGCCGCTCGGTGACGCCGCCGCCAACCTCAGCAAGATCTGCACCGGCTGACGCGGCCCGCCCCCTCCGGCTCAGTAGGGTGGGACACATGACTACCCGACGCCTCGTCCTCGCCACCCGCAACCAGCACAAGGTCGCCGAGCTGCGCGCCATCCTCGGCGGCGTGGACGGGGACGGCTGGGACCTGGTCGGTGCCGACGCGTACCCCGAGATCCCGGACGTGCCCGAGACGGGTGTCACCTTCGCCGAGAACGCCCTGCTGAAGGCCCACGCCCTGGCCCGCGCCACCGGCCTGCCCGCCGTCGCCGACGACTCCGGCCTCTGTGTGGACGTCCTGCACGGCGCCCCCGGCATCTTCTCCGCCCGCTGGGCCGGCAAGCACGGCGACGACCGCGCCAACCTGGACCTCCTGCTCGCCCAGCTCTCCGACATCGCCGACCCGCACCGAGGCGCCCACTTCGCCTGCGCCGCCGCTCTCGCCCTCCCCGACGGCACCGAACGCGTCGTCGAGGGCCGCCTCCTCGGCACCCTGCGCACCACCCCCGCCGGCGAAGGCGGCTTCGGCTACGACCCGATCCTCCAGCCCCTCGGCGAGACCCGCACCTGCGCCGAACTCACCCCCGCCGAGAAGAACGCCATCAGCCACCGCGGCCACGCCTTCCGGGCCCTGGCCCCGATCGTCCGCGACCTGCTGAGCTGACGGATCGTCCGCTGAAAGCAAGTGGCCCTTCCGCCTTCGAATCGAAGGAGGAAGGGCCACTTTGCTCTGTACGCCCGGTGGGACTCGAACCCACGACCCTATGTTCCTAAGACATAGCTCTCTACCAGCTGGAGTACGGGCGCATGCCGAAGCCAGCCTACCGTCTGTGAATCGTGCCTGGGTAACGAGAATTGCCGCCGGAACGGGTGCCGGGAGATCAGGCGGCGGAGAGCTGTCGCTTGTTGCGACCGCAGTAGGTCGGGGTGACGGCGTGGCAGTTCGGGCAGAGCAGGCGCAGGTTGTCGGCGCGGTTGTCGAGCCAGTCCCCGTTGACGTGATCCACCTCCAGCGTCATCGGCAGTCCGCGCCAGCTCGGTGGAGTGTGGCACTCTTCGCAGCGGTCGGGGCGGCCGATGTGGACCAGCATGGCGCGGAGTCGGTCGCCGGGGGTTCGGTGGCTGCCTGGCGGGAGCCGGACGAGTAGCTCTTCGGGCTTCCGGCGAGGGCCGGTCTTCTTGCCCTTGTTGTGCGCCTGCCCCGTGAAGTGGCTGATGTCGAGCCCGTGCAGCGTGATGTGCTCCTTCACCTGGGCTCGGGCGGAGCCGCCCTCGGTCAGGCCGAGGGCCTGGATGACGCCGGCGAGGCTGTGGTGCTCGGCGACAGCCTCGGCCAGCACGTCCTTGGAGACCAGCCTCGTCCGGCGCTTGCCGTCGCCTCGGAAGCAGAAGTGCGACGTGTCTATGCCGAAGTCGCGGAGCCGCTTCTTGAAGTACGAGTAGATGCTGTCGTACGGGGTGATGCCCATGTAGCCGAGCACCTCATTGATGCTGGTGCTGTGGGCGGCGGCCTCCGCGAGCTGCTCCCTCGTGTAGCGGCGGCGCCCGTAGTCCGGACGACCTCCGTTGAAGTGCGAGGTGTCGATCCCGTAGAACTTCAGCCGCCTGCTCAGGTAGCTGTGGGTGCCGCCTGCCAGCGGCACGCCGAGCCGACGCATCATGTCGTTCACGCTGCTCGACTCGGCGGCCAGCGCGCTGAGTAGCTCGCGGGTGTACTTGATCGGCATGTTCGCCCCTCCTGGGCCTGTGGTTCACCGGTCCCCCGGACGGGCTAACGAGGGGTTGGGGGGAGGGGTACGTGGTGTACGGATCACGATGTTGTGAGGGGGGTCGGCGGGTGTCGGTTGGGTGCCGATTGGTACAGACCTATTGACCTATGTGGTTCAGACCACATAGCTTCTCGCCAACCTGCAGAGTGGCGGTCGGGGGTTGACCGGGCGTCGGCTGCGGGGTGTCCGACCTCCCCCACAGTGCGCTTCCCACAGCGTGCGACGGCACTCTCTCCTGGAGGACCGAGTGTTGATCCGATCCATGGCGACGCAGCGTCCCACCGCTGCCAGCCGCAAGAAGTCCGGTGTCCGGGTGGCTTTTGCCTCGGTTGCCGCCGCCGGGTTGGCCGGTCTGCTGGTGGCCACGCTCGGGGCGACGCCCTCGCAGGCGTCGGCTGCCGTGGACAACCAGTCCTGTCGGCCCGACGGGATGTACACGACGCCCGGTGTGGACGTGCCGTACTGCAACGTCTACGACGGTGCGGGCCGCGAGAAGATGGGCGCGGACCACCAGCGCCGCATCATCGGGTACTTCACGGGCTGGCGCACCGGCAAGGACGGCACCCCCGCCTACCTGGTGAACAACATCCCCTGGGACAAGGTCACCCACCTCAACTACGCCTTCGGGCACGTGGGGAGTGACAACAAGATCTCGGTCGGCTCCGACGGCCCGAACAACGCCGCGACCGGGATGACCTTCCCCGGGGTGGCGGGCGCCGAGATGGACCCGACGCTCCCGTACCAGGGGCACTTCAACCTGCTGAGCAAGTACAAGAAGCAGTACCCGAACGTCAAGACCATGGTCTCGGTGGGCGGTTGGGCCGAGACCGGCGGCTACTTCGACGACTCGGGCAACCGGGTGGGCTCGGGTGGCTTCTACTCGATGACCACGAACGCGGACGGCAGCGTCAACCAGGCCGGGATCAACACCTTCGCGGACTCCTCGGTCGCGTTCATCCAGAAGTACGGCTTCAACGGCGTCGACCTCGACTACGAGTACCCGACCTCGATGAAGGACGCGGGCAACCCGCTGGACTGGACGACGGCCAACGCCAAGCGCGGCTCGCTGATGAAGGGCTACGCGGCCCTGCTGAAGACCATGCGCGAGAAGCTCGACCGGGCCAGCGCGGCGGACGGCAAGTACTACCTGCTGTCGATCGCCTCGCCCTCCTCCGGCTACCTGCTGCGCGGCATGGAGACCTTCCCGGTCACCCAGTACCTCGACTACGTGAACGTGATGTCGTACGACCTGCACGGCGCGTGGAACCAGTACGTCGGGCCGAACGCCTCGCTTTACGACGACGGCAACGACGCCGAGCTCAAGGCCGCGAACGTCTACGGGACTTCGCAGTACGGCGGCATCGGCTACCTGAACGCCGACTGGGCGTACCACTACTTCCGCGGCGCGATGCCGGCCGGGCGGATCAACATCGGCCTGCCGTACTACACCCGCGGTTTCAAGAACGTCAGCGGCGGGACGAACGGCCTCTGGGGGACTTCGCAGACGTCCAGCTGCCCGGCGGGCTCGGGGCTGACCACCTGTGGTGACGGCGCGGTCGGGATCGACAACCTCTGGCACGACCTCGACACCAACGGCAAGGAGGCCCCGGCGGGCTCCAACCCGATGTGGCACGCCAAGAACCTGGAGAAGGGCGTCGTGCCCGACTACCTCTCCAAGTACGGGCTGACCGACACCTCGCTGCAGGGTAGCTACGCCCGCAACTACAGCTCGGCGCTCGGTGCGCCGTGGCTGTGGAACGACAGCAAGAAGGTCTTCCTGTCGACCGAGGACGAGCAGTCCGTCGGCGCCAAGGCCGACTACCTCGTCAACCAGGGCGCCGGCGGCGCGATGATCTGGGAGCTGGCGGGCGACTACAAGTGGGACGCGGCGGCCAACGGCGGCAAGGGCGAGTACGTCCAGGGGTCGACCCTGACCTCGCTGATGTACGACAAGTTCAAGGCGGCCTCGCCGTACGGTGCGATCCGCTCGACCACCACGCTGCCGACGCAGACGCTGCCGGTCGACGTCTCGTTCACCAACTTCGCGCTGGGTGACTCGAACTACCCGATCAACCCGAAGATCCACATCGTCAACAACTCGACGGTGACCCTGCCGGGCGGCACGGAGTTCCAGTTCGACTACTCCAACTCGGCCCCGGGCAACGCCAAGGACCAGTCCGGCTTCGGCCTGACCACCATCCGGCAGGACAACCCCGGGCCGGGCAACGTGGGCGGCCTCAAGGGCACCTACAACCGTGCCTCGGTGAAGCTGCCGGCCTGGCAGTCGCTGGCGCCGGGCGCCTCGGTGGACATCGACTTCGTCTACTACCTGCCGGTCTCCACACCGTCCAACTGGACGGTCAACGTCGGCGGCACGCTGTACGGCCTGACCGGCGACCTGGCCCGGGGCGCGATCAGCGGCGGCGGGACCTCGTCCCCCAGCCCGAGCAGCAGCCCGAGCTCGAGCCCCAGCAGCTCCCCGTCGAGCAGCCCGTCGAGCTCGCCGAGCAGCAGCCCGAGCAGTTCCCCGAGCTCCAGCCCCAGCAGCAGCCCGTCCAGCAGCCCCAGCACGAGCCCCAGCACGCCTCCTGGCGCCTGTACGGCCCCGAGCTGGAGCGCGGGGGCGGTCTACGCCACCACGGGCACCAAGGTGTCCTGGAAGGGCCACAACTACAGCAACAAGTGGTGGACCACGGGCGAGGACCCGAGCACCACGGGTGCGTGGGGGGTGTGGAACGACCTCGGGCCGTGCTGAGCTGTCATGATGTGAGCCCACAGAACATGACATAGCGGCAGGTCGCAGAGGTATCAGGCGGCGGTGGCGGTGCACCCGGTCGGGGGGTGTGCCGCCACCGCCTCTGCGTTTTTCCGGGCGCACGCGGGGTGGGATGTTTTGCCGGGATGTCGCAGACGTAGCCGAGATGTGTCCTTCGAAGCCCTTGACGGAGCAATGCCCCCAGGGGTGTCATATCCACCAGCGAGTTCGATCCTGTTTGATTTTGATGGATTCTGAGCCCTAGCTCAGGCACCACCCTCTGCGTCTCCAAGGGGAGCCCCGCATGTCCAGTTCGCGTCTCAGCCGCCGCGCCGCCGCCGCCGTCGGCCTCGTCCTGACCCTCGGCCTGACGGCCTGTTCGACCGGCCGGGAGTCCACCACCGGTGCCGATGCCGCTCCGAGCACCGTCAGCGGCAAGATCTCGATGACGTACCTGCAGAAGCAGGGCGACCAGGAGTACTTCATCGGCGAGGCCGCCGGTGCCAAGGCCAAGGCCGCCGAGCTGGGCGTCGACCTCAAGGTGGTGAACCTCGGCAACGACGCGAACAAGACCGTCAGCGAGGTGCAGTCCGCCATCGCGCAGAAGTCCAACGGCCTGATCATCGTCGTGCCGGACCCGGCCGTCGGCCCGCAGGTCGCGCAGACCGCCAAGGACGCCAATACCCCGCTGCTCACCTCGGACGACCAGATCTGCACCTCCGGCCCGGACCCGTCCAAGTGCGCCGCCGACGGCCTGGTCGCGCGGATCGGCTTCAGCGGTGCCCAGATGGGCGGCGAGGTCGGCAAGCGGGCCGCCGAGGAGTTCAAGAAGGCCGGCTGGAGCGCCGCGGACACCCGCGTCATCTCCGCCTGGAAGCAGGACGTCACCGTCTGCGGTGACCGCGTGAAGGCCGCCAAGGACGCCTTCAACGGCGCGGCGGGTGCCACCGTCCAGAACATCGACGTGGCGACCGACAACACCCCGACCGGCGCCCAGGACAAGATCGCCGCGACCGTCACGGCCAACGCGGGCGTCAAGCACTGGGTCGTCTGGGGCTGCAACGACGAGAACGTCCAGGGTGGCGTCACCGCGCTGCAGAATGCGGGCTTCAGCGCCGACAACGTGATCGGTGTCGGCCTCGGCGCGTACCTGGCCTGCAAGAGCTGGGGTGCGGGCAAGCCGTCCGGCATGAAGGCCGCGCTGTTCATCAACGGCAGCGACGTCGGCGCGCTGGCCGTCCAGACCATGTACGACAAGCTCAAGAACGCCAAGGACTTCCCCAAGGAGGCCTTCGCCCCGACCAAGATGGTGGATGCCTCCAACTGGCAGGCCTCCGGCGTCAAGTGCAGCTGAGCTGACATGACGACCATGAGCAGTGAGAGCACTCCGTCCAGTACCGGGGTGCGCGATCTGGGCAAGCGCTTCGGCGCCGTCCAGGCACTCGACGGGGTGACGCTGGACTTCCCGGCCGGTCAGGTGACCGCCCTGATGGGTGAGAACGGGGCCGGCAAGTCCACCCTGCTCAAGATCCTCGCGGGGGTCCAGCCGCCCAGCCAGGGGCAGGTGGTGGTCGACGGCCAGCCCGTCGAGCTCCACTCGCCGGCCCAGGCCAAGGCGGCGGGCATCAGGATCATCCCGCAGGAGCCCGAGATCATCCCGCACGTCTCGGTCGCCGAGAACGTGTACGCAGGCGCCCTGCCCCGCCGGGCCGGGCGCCGGCTGGACCGGGCCGAGCTGGGGCGGCGCATCCGCGCCGACCTCGCCCGGCTCGGCTTCGACCGGGTGCTCGACCCGGAGCTGCTCGGCTCCGAGCTGACCCCGGCGCAGCGGCAGTTGGTGGAGATCCTGCGGGCGTTGACCGGTGAGGCGAAGGTGATCGCCTTCGACGAGCCGACTTCCTCGCTCTCCGAGCAGGAGGTGGAGGCGCTGTTCGCGCTGATCCGTCGGCTGCGTGAGCAGGGTGTCGCGGTGGTCTACGTCTCGCACCGGATGGCGGAGATCTTCCAGCTCGCCGACCGGATCGCCGTCCTGCGGGACGGCACGCTGGCGGGGGTGCTGGAGGCGGCGAACACCGACGAGGGCGAGATCGTCCGGATGATGGTCGGGCGTGACCTGTCGGCGATGTTCGTCCGGCAGGGCGATGTCGCCACCGACCGGGTGGTGCTCGACGTGCAGGAGCTGCACACCGACGAGGTGCACGGCATCAACCTGCAGATCCGGGCCGGTGAGGTGGTCGGTCTGGCCGGGTTGATCGGGGCCGGGCGCTCCGAGCTGGCGTTGGCGTTGGCCGGTGACCTGCCGGTGCGCAGCGGCCGGGTGCTGTTGGACGGTGTACCGCTGAAGGGCGGTAGTCCGGGTGCGGCGATCCGGGCGGGCCTCGGGTTGGCTCCGGAGGAGCGCAAGGCGCAGGCGCTGTTCCTGCACCGTTCGATCCGCGACAACATCGCGTTGGTGGTGCTGGAGCGGTTGCGCCGGGCGCGGTTCGTGCGGCGGGCGGCGGAGCGGGAGGTGGCCGAGGAGTACGTGGCCCGGTTGCGGGTGCGGACGCCGTCGGTGGAGCACGAGGTGCGCAAGCTGTCCGGGGGCAATCAGCAGAAGGTGGTGCTGGCCCGCTGGCTGGCGCGCAAGCCGAAGGTGTTGATCCTGGACGAGCCGACCCGGGGTATCGATGTCGGGGCGAAGGCGGAGATCTACCAGATCATCGCCGACCTGGCGCAGCAGGGTGTGGCCCTGTTGGTGATCTCCTCCGAGCTGCCCGAGGTGATCGGGTTGTCGGACCGGGTGCTGGTGATGCAGAACGGCCGTGTCACCGGTGAGTTGGGCCGGGCGGAGGCGACCGAGGAGGCGATCCTCTCGCTGGCGATGGTGGACGACCTGGCTGGGTCGGCACAGGAAGGTAGGACGGCATGACCAGCAGCACCTTGACCGGGAAGACCGGGGAGACCGGCAAGACCGGCAACTCCGGGAAGAGCGAGAGCGCGTCGGCGAAGGCGGCCTCCTGGGTCGGCCGGATCGGCGGTCAGAATCTCAGCCTGATCGGTGCGTTGGCGGTGGTGCTGATCCTGTTCGGGTCGCTCAACGACAACTACCTGAGCTGGAACAACGTGCAGGTGATCGGCGAGGCGGTGACGATCACGGGTCTGCTGGCGGTGGTCCAGACCGTGGTGATCATCTGTGGCGGCCTGGACATCTCGGTGGGCTCGCAGGCCGGTCTCGCCTCGGTGGTGAGCGCGATGGCGTTCACCTCGGCGGGGTCGAACGCGCTGGTCGGCATGGGTGCGGCCGTCGGGGTCGGGGTGCTGGTCGGGGTGCTGAACGGCGTGGTGATCGTCTACGGCCGGGTGAACCCGACCATTGCGACGCTCGCCGGGCTGGCCGCGTACAAGGGTGTGGCGCAGTTGGTCTCGGACGGCCGGGCGCAGGGCTACGTGATGAACGACGGCCTCTTCGTCTTCCTCGGCCGGGGCAAGATCGCCGGGCTGCCGGTGATGATCTGGATCCTGCTGCTGGTCGCGGCGGCGGTGCACGTGATGCTCAAGTACACGGACATCGGCCGCAACATCTACGCGCTGGGCGGCAACGACACGGCGGCCCGGCTGGCGGGCATCTCCATCAACAAGTACCTGGTGGCGGTGTACGGCCTGATCGGCGCGGTGGCGGCGGTCGCGGGCATCCTGCTGACGGCCCGGACGGGGTCGGGGCAGCCGGTGTCCGGGAGTGAGGGCCTGGAGCTGAAGGCGATCACGGCGGCGGCGCTGGGCGGCTGTGCGCTGCGCGGCGGCAAGGGCGGGATCGGCGGCACGCTGCTGGCGGTGGCGCTGCTGGGGGCGTTGGAGAACGGCCTGACGGGCCAGAACATCAACGCCTTCTGGCAGAACGTCGCGCAGGGCTGCCTGCTGGTGGTGGCCGTGGTCATCCAGCAGCGGCGCAGCGGGGAGCGGGCGATCGGGTTGCCCGCCTGACCGGTGGACTCCCGGCGTAGGGGCGCCGGGTTTGTGGGGTCGGTGCCCCTGGCGGACGGGCCAGGGGCACCGACAGCTCTTGCTAGGCCTCGATCTTGAGGTCGCGGAGCAGCTTGGCGACGTGGCCGGTGGCCTTGACGTTGTAGAGGGCGTGTTCGACCTTGCCCTGCTCGTCGACGATGACGGTGGAGCGGATCACGCCGACGACGGTCTTGCCGTAGAGGCTCTTCTCGCCGTACGCGCCGTAGGCCTCCAGGACGGACTTGTCCTGGTCGGCGACGAGGGTGACCTTGAGGTCCTCGGCCTCGCGGAACTTGCCGAGCTTCTCGGGCTTGTCCGGGGAGATGCCGATGACGTCGTACCCGGCGCCGGCGAAGACCTCGAGGTTGTCGGTGAAGTCGCAGGCCTGGGTGGTGCAGCCGGGGGTGAGGGCGGCCGGGTAGAAGTAGACGATCACCTTGCGGCCGAGGTGGTCGGCGAGGGACACCTGCCGGCCGTCGGCGTCGGGCAGGGTGAAGGCGGGGGCGGTGTCACCGGTCTTGAGGCGCTCGCTCACGGTGGGTTCTTCTCCTCGTGCGTGGACTGGTGGTCGTACCGCCGCAAACCTACCGCCATTGGTGGGTGGGGCCGCGCGTGCGGGGAGGGCAACTGACAGACTGGGCCTTGTCGCACAGGACAACATTCAGCGAAGGGGTGGCCCGAGTGGGCAAGGCCGGCACAGACGACAAGGCGCGGACGACCGCCGACATCGAGGCGAACATCGCCCGGACGCGTGAGCAGCTCGCGGTGACGCTGGACGAGCTCGCCGTGCGGGTGCACCCGAGCACGGTGGCGGCCCAGACCAAGGCGAAGCTGCGCGCTTCGGTGGAGCAGAAGGCCGCGCGGGCGTACGTCGCGGCGAGTGGCGCGGTCGAGCAGGTCAAGGCGCAGTTCACGGACGAGAAGGGCCGGCCGCGCAAGGAGCGGGTCGTGCCCGCCGCGCTGGTGGGTGCCGGGGTGCTGCTGCTGGTGGCCTCCGCTCGCAAGCGCCGCCGGGGCTGAGTGGTCGTACTGGAGGGGCCGGGGCCTGCGCCACCGGCCCCTTCCGCATGCCGGGCCAGCGTCACGCGGGCGGGCCGGGCCCGGTACCGTCGGGGGCGTGAGTACCGACGACAAGCAGATGCACGAGGCTCCGCGCCACGACCGGCTGGGCGAGAAGCTGCCGATCAAGATGTTGCACGACCGCGTCCTGGTGAAGACCGAGGGCAGCGAGGGTGAGCGCCGTTCGACCGGGGGCATCCTGATCCCCGCGACGGCCGAGCTGAGCAAGCGGTGCACCTGGGCGGAGGCGGTGGCCGTGGGCCAGAGCGTGCGTGCGGTGGAGCCGGGTGACCGGGTGCTGTACGACCCGGAGGACAAGCTGGAGGTCGAGGTGCGGGGTGCGACGTACGTGCTGCTGCGCGAGCGTGACCTGCACGCGGTGGCGGGGATGCGGTTCGGTGACGCGGAGGGCTCGACGGGGTTGTATCTCTGAGGCTCGGTGTCAGCTGTCGGCGTGCCGGCCGAGGCGTGCGCGGATCTCGGCGGCCTGGGGGGCCTGGAGGTCCTCGAAGATGGCGAGGGAGTCCTGCAGGAGGGCCTTCGCCTGGTCGTGGCGGCCGGTGTCGGTGAGGGTGTGGGCGAGGTGGCCGAGGGTGACGGCCTCGGCGTGGTGGTCGCCGATCTCGCGGACGATGTCCAGCGCCTCGCGCAGGTACCGTTCGGCGGGGACGAGTTGGCCCAGGTCGTTGTACACGTTGCCGATGTTGGAGAGGATGATCCCCTCGTAGAGGCGGTGCGGGAGCTTCCGGCTGATCGTGAGGGCCTGGCCGAGCACGTCGATCGCCTCCTCCAGCCGTCCGACCTCCTGCAGGAGGTTGGCGAAGTTGCTCAGTCCGGAGGCCTCCTCGTTCAGGCTGCCGCGGGAGCGGGTGAGTTCCAGGCTGCGCTCGTAGTAGCCGAAGGACTCCTCGGGCCGGCCGAGGCTGCGCAGACAGTTCGCCAGGTTGTTGAGGGCCGAGCCCTCGGCGGCGCGGTCGCCAGCGCCGTGGGCGATCTGCACTGAGCGTTCGTAGCAGGGGGCGGCCTTCTCGAACTGGTGCAGGTCCTCGTAGGCCAGGCCGAGCCCGTTGAGCACCCGGCCCTCGGCCGCCGGGTCGCCGAGGGCTCGGGCCGAGCCGAGGGCCAGCTCGTACATTACCAACCACTCGGACCAACTGCGGCGCAGCTGGTGGAAGTTGAGCAGGGTGACGGGGAGCTTCCAGCACAGGTCGTGGTGGCCGGCTTCGGCGGCGTGCTGGACGGCGCCGACGAGGTTGCCGCGCTCGGCGTCGTACCAGGCCAGCGCCTCGTCGTAGCCGCCGGGGGTGAGCGGCTCGGGCTCGGCCTCGACGGGTGGCGGCAGGTCGGGGAGGCGGCGGCCGGGCTTCAGGGTGAGGGCGGCGGCGGCCGAGGTCCGCAGGTACCAGGAGCTGAGGCGGTGCAGGGCGGCCCGGCGGGAACTCTCGGGCTCCTCGGCGTGGGCGCGTTCGGCGGCGTAGAGGCGGACGAGGTCGTGGAAGCGGTACCGGCCGGGGGAGCTCTCCTCCAGCAGGTGGGCGTCGGTGAGCAGGGTGAGGGTCTGCTCCGCCTGCCGGAGGGGCTCGCCGAGCAGGGCGGCCGCCGCCGGGAGGGCGAGGTCTGCGCCGTCCCAGAGGCCGAGCAGCCGCAGCGCGCGGGCCGGGTCGTCGGGGCCGGGCCCGGTGAGGTGCGCGTACCCGAGGTCGAGGCTGGCCCGGACGGCGAGGTCGTCGAGTTGGAGTTCGTCGAGCCGACGGAGGTGGTCGCCGAGCCGTTCGGCGAGGGTGCCGATGCTCCAGGCTGGGTGGGCGGTGAGTCGGGAGGCGGCGACCCGCAGGGCGAGCGGTAGGCCGGAGCAGGCGCGCAGCACCTCGTCGGTCGCGGCGGGTTCGGCGGCGGTGCGGTCGGCGCCGACGATGCGGGCGAAGAGCGCCCGTGCGCCGTCCTCGCCGAGGACGGTGAGGTCGATCCGGTGGGTGGCGGGGAGCCCGGCCAGGCGGTTGCGGCTGGTGACCAGGACGGCGCTGGACGACCCGCCGGGCAGCAGCGGGCGGACCTGCCCGGTGCCCTGGGCGTTGTCGAGGACGATCAGGGCGCGCCGCTGGGCGAGCAGGCTGCGGTAGAGCGCGAGGCACTCCGCCTCGTCGGCGGGCACGGCGCCGGGGCCGAGGCCCAGGCTGCGGATGACCCGGGCGGCGACGTCGGCGGGGGTGAGCGGCTCGGCGCTGACCCCGCGCAGGTCGAGGTAGAGCTGCCCGTCGGGGAAGCTCCGGCTGGTCAGGTGGGCGACGTGCACGGCGAGGCTGGTCTTGCCGACCCCGCCCGCCCCGGCGATGACGGCGATCACCGGGCCGCTGCTCCGGCCGAGCTCCGCGCGCAGCCGCTCGACGTGGGTCTGCCGGCCGGTGAAGTCGGCGAGGTCGTAGGGGAGCTGGGCCGGGGTGGGGAGCTCGCGGGAGCGGCGGACGGCGGCTCTGGCGGCGGAAAGGCTGGGGACGGGGCCGGAGGTGGGGAGGGCCAGCCCGGGGTCGGCGGCGAGGATGCGCTGGTGCAGCTCGCGCAGCTGCGGGCCCGGCTCGACGCCCAGCTCGGTGCGGACGGCGGCTCGGGCGTGCCGGTAGGCCTCCAGGGCCTCGGCGGTCAGCCCGGAGCGGTAGAGCGCGAGCATCAGCTGGCCGTGGAAACGCTCGCGCAGCGGGTGCTCGGCGGCGAGTCTGCGCAGGGTGGGCAGCAGCCGTTCCTGGCGGCCGAGGGCGAGCTCCGCCTCGCCGGACCATTCGAGGGCCTGGAGCCGGGCCTCGGTCAGGTGGCGCCCGTACTGGTCGTGCAGGTGCTGCACGGGTACGTCGGCGAGGAAGGCGCCGCGCCAGCGGCCGAGAGCCCGCTCCAGCAGTTCGGCGGCGTCCTGGTGCCGGGCCTCGCGCAGCGCCGCGCGCCCGCGCTCGCACTCCAGCAGGAAGCGGCCGCAGTCGGTCTGCTCGGGGGTCGTGTCGAGCAGGTAGCCGGGGTTGGTGCTGACGAGCAGCGCCCCGGCGGTGGGGCCGATGCTCTGGCGGAGCCTGGTCATCGCGGTGTGCAGCGCGGCGCGGGCCCGGGTCGGCGGGTGTCCCTCCCAGGCGACTTCGTACAACTCGTCGACGGGCACGGCGCCGCCCGCCCGTAGGACCAGCAGGGCGAGCAGGCTACGCAGCTTGGCGGCGGAGACGCCGCGCTCGCCGTGGTCCGCCCCGCCGTGGTCGACCCAGACCCGGACGGGCCCCAGTACCCCGAACAGCAAACCCGCGCTCAAGATCGCCTCCTATACCGGGGGAGACGCTAGACCATCGGGGGTCGGTGGCCGACAGGGGGGTACGGGAGTGTCGGACCTGGTCAGCCGACGTCAGGGCGAGGTGGGAGGGGTGGCGGTGTTCGGCGACGGCGTGACGGCGGCCGGGCTGCTGGAGGGTGGCGTCGGGGTCTGCGTCGGGGTCTGCGTCGGGGGGGGAGTGGGAGTGGGGGTCGGGGTGGGCCTGGATGTGGGCGTCGGCGTCGGGGTGGGGGAGGGGGAGGGCGTCGGGGTGCGGGTCTGGGTGGGCGTGGGGGTCGGTGTCGGGGTGGGGGTGCTCGGCTGGGTGTTGTCGTTGCCGGTCTGGAGGTCGAAGTCCTGGGTGGGGGTGCCGCGCAGGGCGCCTCGCATGTAGGAGGTCCAGATCGCGGTGGGGAAGGCGCCGCCGTTGATCCGGGAGAACCCGGCGGTGCCGGCCAGCGACTCCTTGGCGTGGGTCTGCGGGTTCTCCCGGAACAGGCCGACGACGGTGGTGAGTTCGGGGGTGTACCCGGCGAACCAGGCGGAGAGGTTGCTGTCGGTGGTGCCGGTCTTCCCGGCCGCCGGGCGGTTCAGGCGCTGTGCGGCGGCGCCGGTGCCGGAGCCGATCACGTCCTCCAGCACGCCGGTGACGGCGTCCGCCGCGTTCCGGCCGATCGCCGTCGCGGAGGGGTGCTGGGGCAGCGCGGGGAGATCGGACAGGCCCGGCTTCTCCAGCTTGAGCACGGCCCAGGGGGTGTGCGACTGGCCGTGGTTGGCGAGACTGGCGTAGGCGGCGGCCAGGTTGAGTGCGCTCGGCGTCGCGGTGCCGAGGGTCATCGAGGTGTTGCCGGTGGCCATCCCGTCGATCGAGTCGGGCAGCCCGAGCTTGATCGCGGTCTGCCGGACGTTGTCGAGCCCGGCGTCCACGCCCTCCTGGGCGTAGACCGAGTTGACGGACTTCACCATCGCGTACCGCAGCGTGATGGAGCCGTAGTTGACGTCGTCCTCGTTCGGCGGCGCGTACGGTGTCGGCCCGCCGACCACCGGGCGGCGGCTGGTGCCGTCGTACAGCGTCTGGGTGGTGATGACACGGCCGTCCTGGGTGGTGTGGCGGCCGTCCAGCCCGGCGGCGAGGTCGATCGGCTTGAAGGTGGAGCCGACCTGGTTGTCCTGGCGGGTGGCGTCGTTGAACGGCTGCTTGGCGTAGTCCGGGCCGCCGTAGACGGCGACGACCTTGCCGGTGGAGGGCTCGACGGAGGCGCCGGAGACCCGGACGTCGGTGTCGGTCTTCGGCCGGGCGGCGGTGTCGAGTTCGGAGGTGAGCTCGTCCTTGACGGCGGCGACGAAGGCGTCCTGCTTGGTCTTGTCGAAGGTGGTGGTGATCTTCCAGCCGCCGGCTTTGAGGGTGGCGGCGTCGAGCACGCCGGAGTCCGAGAGGTAGTCGTCCGCGATGTCGACCAGATAACCCGCCTGCCCGCTGAGGCCCTTGACCGGCTGCGGGTCGATCGGCTCGGGGAAGGTGAGGGAGGCCCGGGTGGTCGCGTCGAGGAAGCCGAGCGAGACCATGCCGTCGAGCACGTAGTTCCACCGGGCGAGGGCCTTGGCGCGGCCCGCCGTGCTCGCGGTCTTGACGTCGAACGCGCTCGGCGCCTGCAGCAGGGTGGCCAGGTACGCACCCTGGGCCGTCGTCAGCCGGGAGACGTCCACGCCGTAGTAGGCGTTCGCGGCGGTCTCGATGCCGTACGCGCCCCGGCCGAAGTAGCTGGTGTTGAGGTAGCCGGCCAGGATGTCGTCCTTGCTCTCCTGCTGGTCGACCTTGAGCGAGATGAAGAACTCCTTGATCTTGCGGGTGTAGGTCTGCTCCTGGGTCAGGTAGTAGTTCTTGACGTACTGCTGGGTGATCGTCGAACCTCCCTGCAGGCCCTTGCCGGTTGCGCTGTTCCAGGCCCCGCGGATCATGCCCTTGAGGTCGACGCCCTTGTTCCGGTAGAAGCTGCGGTCCTCGGCGGAGACCACGGCGTGCTGGGTGTCCAGCGGGATCTGCTGGATCGGCACGTCCTCGCGGTTGACGGAGCCGGTGCGGGCCAGCTCGGTGGTGCCGTCCGCGTAGTAGTAGACGTTGCTCTGGGCCACCGCGTGGGCGTTCGGATCGGGGACGGAGACGAGCAGATAGAGCGTCACGAAGGCGGCGATGCCGAGCAATAGCAGCCCGAGCAGCCCGCCGAGGGTCATCCGCCAGGTCGGCACCGCCCTTCGCCACCAGGGCATCGCGCGGCGGCGGCTCCGGCGGGCGGCGCGGGCCGCGCGGCGGCGGTCGCGGCGCGAGCCCTCCTCCGCCTCCAGGTCGGCGGCGGGCGGGCCGTCCGGCGGCCGGTTCTCCCGGGTGGGCTGCTGGTCGGGGGGAGGCTCCTCGCTCATGGGGTGATTATGGGCGACTTCGCCCGGAATGAGCGGTTCCACGGCCCGCCGGGGCGAAGAAAATACGGATGTGACCCGAAGCTCACGGCGCTACGGTGAAAGGTGACAACCGGATAGCGAACGCAGCGTCAGAGAGCCCCGCCCGCCGCCCCCGTACCCCCGGGGGGCACGCCGGTCGGGGCTGCTCAGCCCTGCCCGCATGCGGCCCCGTCAGCCCGAACAAGTCGACAAGGAGACAATATGGTGACAGCATCACCGCTCCCACCGGGCGCCGCCCGGCTCTACCTGGCCGTCGCCGCCGGAGCCTTCCGCCGCTTCTCCACCTACCGCGCCGCCACCTTCGCGGGCGCCTTCACCAACACGGTCTTCGGCTGCATCCTGGCCTCCACCTTCCTCGCCCTCTGGCAGGCCCGCCCCGGCCTCGGCGGCTACGACACCGCGCAGGCCGTCACCTACATCTGGGTCAGCCAGGCCCTGCTGGTCACCGTCGCGGTCTGGGGCGGCGGCTTCCAGGACGACGTCCAGGAGCGCTTCCGCACCGGCGACATCGCCGTCGACCTCTACCGGCCGGTCGACTTCCAGGGCTGGTGGCTCGCCACCGACCTCGGCCGGGCCGCCTTCCACCTGCTCGCCCGGGGCATCGCGCCGACCCTGGCCGGGATGCTCCTCTTCCACACCCGGATCCCGCACAGCCCGCTGACCTGGGTGGTCTTCCTGCTCTCCGTCCTGCTCGCCGTCGTGGTCAGCTTCGGGCTGCGCTTCCTCGTCTCGCTGGCCGGGTTCTGGCTGCACGACGTCGAGGGCATCCGCGCCGTGATGCTGGTGGTCGCGATGTTCTTCTCCGGCATGCTGCTCCCGATCAGCCTCTTCCCCGGCTGGCTCGGCGAGCTCGCGCCGCTGCTGCCCTGGGCCGCGCTGATCCAGATCCCCACCGACGTCTTCCTGGGGCGCCGCACCGGCAGCGCGCTGCTCGGCGGTCTCGGGTTCCAACTCCTCTGGGCCGTCGCCCTGCTGGCCGCCGGGCGGTTCGCCCAGAGCCTCGCCACCCGCAAGGTGGTGGTGCAGGGTGGCTGAGAACCTCAGGGTGGCTGAGAACTTCGGGGTGGCCGAGACCCTCGCCGCCCGCGCCCGCTGGGCCGTCCGCTCCTGGCTGCTGATCGCCGGGATGTGGACCAGGGCCCTGATGGCGTACCGGGCCTCGTTCGCGCTCTCGGTGCTCGCCTCGATCGCCGTGACCTCGCTCGACTTCGTGGTCATCGTGCTGATGTTCCAGCACACCGGGCAGCTCGGCGGCTGGCGGCTGCCCGAACTCGCCTTCCTCTACGGCACCTCCGCCTTCCCCCTCGGCATGGCCAACCTGCTGGTCGGCAGCATCGACGCGCTCGGCGAGCGCATCCGCAGCGGC
Organism: Kitasatospora sp. McL0602; assembly: GCF_052076145.1. Classification (NCBI taxonomy): domain Bacteria; kingdom Bacillati; phylum Actinomycetota; class Actinomycetes; order Kitasatosporales; family Streptomycetaceae; genus Kitasatospora; species Kitasatospora sp. McL0602. Next base: position 4,960,586 of record NZ_CP197246.1, read on the forward strand.
ACCCTCGACACCGTACTGATCCGCCCCGCACCCGCCCTCGCCCAGCTCTGCGCCGAACGCTTCTCGCTGCGCCGGCTCGGGCGGCCGATCCAGTCCGTCCTCGTCCTCGGCTGGTCGCTCGACGCGATCAAGGCCGACTGGACGCCCGACCGCCTGCTGCTCGTCCCGGCCATGCTGGTCAGCGGCACGGTGATCTTCTCCGCCGTCTTCATCGGCTTCGCCACCCTCCAGTTCTGGTGGGGCGAGGCCCGCGAGCTCCAGAACTCCTTCACCTACGGCGGCGCCACCCTGCTGCACTACCCGCCGACGATCTTCGCCAAGGAGATCGTCGCCGGAGTCGTCTTCGGTGTCCCGCTCGCCTTCGTCAACTGGCTGCCCGCCCTGCGCATCCTCGGCCACCCCGACCCGCTCGGCCTTCCCACCGCCTTCCAGTACGCGTCCCCGGTCGCCGCCGCCCTCGCCGTCGCCGCCGCCGGGTACGCCTGGCGCGCCGGGCTGCGCGCCTACCGGGGCACCGGCAGCTGACCACCCCACCGACCTTCCCAGGAGACACCCCATGGCACTCATCGAACTCGACGACGTACGACGCACCTTCACCGTCCGGGCCAAGACCGGCCGGCTGCGCCGCGAGAAGCGCGAGGTGCGCGCCGTCGACGGCCTGACCTTCACCGTCGACGCGGGCGAATGCGTCGGGTACATCGGCCCGAACGGCGCCGGCAAGTCCACCACCATCAAGATGCTCACCGGCATCCTCGTCCCCACCGGCGGACGGCTCAGCGTCGCGGGCGTCGACCCGGCCCGAGAACGCACCGCCCTCGCCCGGCGGATCGGCGTCGTCTTCGGCCAGCGCACCACTCTCTGGTGGGACCTCCCGCTGCGCGACTCCTTCGAACTCGCCCGCCGGATCTACCGCATCCCCGACGCCCGCTACCGCGCCAACCTCGACCGGTGCGTCGAACTCCTCGACCTCGCAGCCCTGTTGGACACCCCCGTCCGGCAGCTCTCGCTCGGCCAGCGGATGCGCGGCGATCTCGCGGCCGCCCTGCTGCACGACCCGCAGGTGCTCTACCTGGACGAGCCCACCATCGGCCTCGACGTCGTCAGCAAGGGCCGCGTCCGGGAGTTCCTCCGCGAGGTCAACACCGGGCAGGGCACCACGGTGCTGCTCACCACCCACGACCTCACCGACATCGAGCAGCTCTGCGGCCGCGTCATGGTCATCGACCACGGCCGGGTGGTCTACGACGGCGGCCTCGACGGCCTGCACACCGCCGGCGAGAGCGAACGCACCCTCGTCGTCGACCTCGCCGAGACCCACCCCCCGATCGACGTGCCCGGCGCCCGCGTCGTCAAGGTCGACGGCCCGCGCCAGTGGCTGGCCTTCCCCGCCCAGCACAGCGCCGCCCCGATCGTCGCCGCCGTCGCCGCCGGCTACCCGCTGGCCGACCTCTCCGTCCGCGAACCCGCCATCGAGGACGTGATCGCCCGGATGTACGCCGAAGTCCCCATCGGTTAGCTCGTGTGGGTTAAGCGAGTAACCCAAGTGCGGCAAGCACGGTTGACACCTCGTGACTTTACGAGGGCCGGAGACGAGGGGTGCCGCACCCGACGTCAGCGTCGTGATCGCCGTCTACAACACCATGCCGTACCTGACCGCCTGCCTCGCCTCGCTCGTCGGGCAGAGCATCGACCCGGCGCGGGTGGAGATCGTCGCCGTCGACGACGGCTCGACCGACGGCAGCAGCGCGGAACTGCGCCGCTGGGCAGCCCTGCACCCGGGCCGCTTCCGGCTGCTCCACCAACCCAACTCCGGCGGCCCGGCCGCCCCCACCAACCGGGGGACGGCCGCGGCCCGGGGCCGGTACGTGCTCTACCTCGGCGCCGACGACTGGCTCGGCCCCGAGGCCCTGGAGCGCCTCGTCGCCGCCGCCGACCACTGGCACTCCGACGTCGTGCTGCCCCGGCAGGTCGGCGAGAACGGACGCCTCGTACCGCAGGGCATCTTCGACCGGACGGCCCGCGAGATCGGCTTCACCGACTCCGCCCTGCCCTGGGCGCTCGCCGACACCAAGCTCTTCCGCCGCGAGCTGCTGCTCCGGCACCGGCTGCGCCGCCGCGAGGACCTCCCCGTCCACTCCGACCAGCCGTTCACGCTGGAGGCGCTGCTGCGCGCCCGCCGGGTCTCCGTGCTCGCCGACTACGACTACTACCACCTCGTCCGCCGGGCCGACGGCGGCAACGTCACCCACCGGGCCGGGCCGCTGGAGCGGCTGCACGGCATCGCCGCCGTCCAGCAGGTGGTCGAGCGGCTCACCACCCCCGGCCCGTGCCGCGACGCCATCCGCGCCCGGCACTTCGGCTGGGAGGTGCCGCAGTTGCTCCAGGCCGGCTTCCTCGGCCTCGACCGGCCCACCCAACAGCGCGTCTGCGCGGGCGTCGGCCACCTCGTCCGCGCTCACACCGACCCTGTGCTGCTGGCCGCCCTGCCCGTCCCCGACCGCCTCCGGCTGGCCCTCGCCACCCGGGGTCGGCTCGCCGCCCTCTGCGGTCTGATCGAGTACGAGCTGGCCCACGGTGACCCCCCGGTGCTCCGGCACGGGGCACACGAGTACGCCCGGTACCCCGCCTTCCGCAACCCACAACTCGGCCTGCCGGACGGGCTCTTCGCCCACCCGAGAGCCGCGGAGAAGAGATGAGCACGATGGAGATCTGCGTGGTCGGGCTGGGAAAGCTCGGCCTGCCGCTCGCGGTGCAGTTCGCCGCCAAGGGCCACCACGTCACCGGCGCCGACTGCTCACCGGAGGTGGTGCACACCGTCAACGAGGGCCGTCCGCCGTTCCCCCGCGAGGCCGGGCTCGACGAGCTGCTCAAGGAGGTCGTCGCCGACGGGCGGCTGCGGGCCGACACCGACACCACGGCGGCCGTCGACGGCGCCGACGCCGTCGTCATCGTCGTCCCGCTGGTCACCGCCGCCGACGGCACCCCCGACTTCTCGATGCTCGACTCCGCCACCGACGCCGTCGCCGCCGGGCTGCGCCGGGGCACCCTGGTCGCCTACGAGACCACCCTGCCGGTCGGCAGCACCCGGGGCCGCTGGGCGAAGCGGCTGGAGCTGGGCTCCGGCCTGGTCGCCGGGCGGGACTTCGGCCTGGTCTTCAGCCCCGAACGCGTGCGCACCGGACGGGTCTTCGCCGACCTGCGCCGCTACCCCAAACTCGTCGGCGGCATCGACCCGCGCTCGACCCGCCAGGGCGTCGAGTTCTACCGCGCCGTGCTCGACTTCGACCCGCGCCCCGACCTGGAGCGCGGCAACGGAGTCTGGGCGCTCGACTCCGCCGAGGCCGCCGAGTTCGCCAAGCTCGCCGAGACCACCTACCGGGACGTCAACATCGCACTGGTCAACCAGTTCGCCCGGTACGCCGACCGCTGCGGCGTCGACCTCGCCGAGGTCATCGACGCCTGCAACTCCCAGCCCTACAGCCACCTGCACCGCCCCGGCGTCGCCGTCGGCGGCCACTGCATCCCCGTCTACCCCCGGCTCTACCTGTGGAACGACCCGCAGGCCACCGTCGTCCGGGCCGCCCGCGAGGCCAACGAGACCGTCCCCGCCTACGCCGTCGGCCTGCTCGCGGGCGCCCTCGGCAGCCTGGCCGGCGCGGGCGTGCTGGTGCTCGGCGCCGCGTACCGGGGCGGGGTCAAGGAGACCGCGTACTCCGGCGTCTTCCCGCTGGTCGAGGCCGTCCGGGCGGCCGGGGGCGTGCCGTACGTCAGCGACCCGCTCTACACCGTCGAGGAGCTGACGGCCCTCGGTCTCCCCCCGCACCGGGGCGAGCCCGTCACCGCGGCCGTCCTCCAGGCCGACCACCCCGAGTACCGCGACCTCGGCCCGGCCGACCTGCCGGGCGTCCGGGTGCTGCTCGATGGGCGGCGCTGCACCGACCCGGCCCGCTGGGCGGAGGTGCGGCACCTGGTGCTCGGCGGCGGGGGTTGACGCTGCTCCGGCGGGTCGGCGGGGCAGACTGTCTGAGTGACTGTCGATGAGAAAGTCGGACCGGAGACCGAGGCGCCGCGCGGCGTCGGCGTGAGCTTCACCGCAGCGGACGAGGAGAAGCGCCAGGGCGTCCGGCGGATGAAGCGGATCGCCACCGGGCTGCTCGCCCTCGCCACCGTGATCTACGCCCTGGCGACCTGGGCCGGGGCCTCCGGCTGGGGTGCCTGGGCCGGGTACGTCGCCGCTGCCGCCGAGGCCGGGATGGTCGGCGCGCTCGCGGACTGGTTCGCCGTCACCGCGCTCTTCCGCCGCCCCTTCGGCCTGCCGATCCCGCACACCGCGATCATCCCGACGAAGAAGGACGCCTTCGGCAAGTCGCTCGGCGACTTCGTCGGTGACAACTTCCTCTCCGCCTCCGTGGTGCGCGGCCGGCTGGCCCGGATCGGCATCGCCCGCCGGCTCGGCGAGTGGCTGGCCGCCCCCGGCAGCGCCGACCGCGTCACCACCGAGGCGGCCGCCGCCCTGCGCGGGGTGCTCGCGGTGCTGCGCGACGAGGACGTCCAGGCCGTGGTGAGCGAGGCCGTCACCCGTCGCGCTGCCGCCACCTCCGTCGCCGAACCCGCCGGGCGGCTGCTCGGCAAGGTGGTCGCCGACGGCGGACACCGGGGCGTCGTGGACCTGATCGCCGTCCGGGCCCACGACTGGCTGGCCGAGAACCACGAGGAGGTCGTCCAGCGCGTCACCCAGAAGACGCCCGGCTGGACACCCCGCTTCATCGACCACCAGGTCGGCGAGCGGGTCTACAAGGAGCTGATGCGCTTCGTCACCGACATCCGTGACGACCCGGAGCACGCCGCCCGGGGCGCCGTCGACAACTTCCTCGCCGACTTCGCCACCGAACTCCAGCAGGACCCGGAGACCATCGCCCGGGTCGAGCGCGCCAAGGCCGAACTGCTCGCCCGCGCCGAGGTGCAGGAGCTGATCGCCTCCTCCTGGGCCGCCGTCCGCACCCTCGTCGTCACCGCCGCCGAGGACGAACAGAGCGAGCTGCGGCGGCGCATCCGCGACGGCCTGCGCACCTTCGGGCAGCGCCTCGCCACCGACCCCCGACTCCAGGCCAAGACCGACGGCTGGCTCCAGGACGCCGCCCAGTACGTGGTCGAGACCTACCGCGAGGAGATCACCTCGCTGATCTCCGAGACGGTGGCCGGCTGGGACGCGGACGACGCCTCCCGCAAGATCGAGGCCAACGTCGGCCGCGACCTCCAGTTCATCCGGATCAACGGCACCGTCGTCGGCGCCCTCGCGGGGCTGCTCATCCACACGGTGGCGACGGCCTTCGGAGCCTAGGCCGGTGGCCGTGCGATGATTCGAAGTCAACCCGAAGTGACCAGGGAGTACGGCGTGTCTGAAGGTAAGTACGGGATCGAGGCGTTCATCGCGGGCCTGCCCAAGGCCGAGCTGCACGTGCACCACGTGGGCTCGGCCTCGCCCCGGGTGGTCGCCGAGCTGGCCGCCCGGCACCGGGGGCAGTCGAAGGTGCCGACCGACCCGGCGGCGCTCGCCGAGTACTTCACCTTCACCGACTTCGCCCACTTCATCGAGGTCTACCTGAGCGTGGTGGACCTGATCCGCGACGCCGAGGACGTCCGTGCGCTGACGTACGGCGTCGCCGAGGACATGGCCCGGCAGCAGATCCGCTACGCCGAGCTGACCATCACCCCGTACTCCTCGGTCAGCCGGGGCATCCCGGACGTCGCCTTCATGGAGGCCATCGAGGACGCCCGGAAGTCGGCCGAGAAGGACCTCGGGGTCGTGCTGCGCTGGTGCTTCGACATCCCCGGCGAGGCAGGGCTGGCCGCCGCCGAGGAGACCGCCCGCCTCGCCGTCGACCTGGCCCCCGAGGGCCTGGTCAGCTTCGGTCTCGGCGGCCCCGAGATCGGCGTCCCGCGCCCGCAGTTCAAGCCGTACTTCGACCGCGCCCGAGCGGCCGGCCTGCACAGCGTCCCGCACGCGGGCGAGTCGACCGGCCCCGAGACGGTCTGGGACGCGATCCGCGTCCTCGGCGCCGAGCGGATCGGCCACGGCACGCAGGCCGTCAAGGACCCGGCCCTGCTCGACCATCTCGGCGAGCACCGCATCGCGCTGGAGGTCTGCCCGACCTCCAACCTCGCCACCCGCGTGGTCGAGCGGATCGAGGAGCACCCGATCCGGCAGATGGTCGACGCGGGTCTCCTCGTCACCGTCAACAGCGACGACCCGCCGATGTTCGGCACCGACCTCAACACCGAGTACGCCGTCGCGGCCCGCCTCCTCGGCCTGGACGAGACCGGCATCGCCGCCCTCGCCAGGAACGCCGTGGAAGCCTCCTTCCTCGACGCCCCCGGCAAGGCCCGCCTCACCGGCGAGATCGACACCTACCTGGCGGGCTGGGGCCGCTAGGGCCGGACAGGCCCTGGGCGCTCATGCGACCTGCCTCGGCTCCGCCCGGCGCTCCTTGAGGGCGGCCAGGCGCGGGAGCTTCACGTCGCCGTGCAGCAGACCGCGTTCGGCCGCCGTCCAGGCGGTGGTGGTGAGCAGGTAGAGCCCGGCCGCGAGCGGGACGAGAGCGGCGAAGAGGACCGTGCCGAAGGAGAGGTACGGCAGGAAGGCTGCACCTGGGGTCGGGGTCGGGGTGACGGCGGCCGCCGCCGTCCGGCGGGCGCGGCGGAAGGTCACCCAGCCGACGGCGGCCAGCGCCGCGTACAGGGCGCCGAACACCAGCAGCTGGGCCCCGTGCGCCCCGCTGACGTGCTGCCCGAGCGGGACACCGAACAGGGTGTGGCCGAGCAGGTCGTTCGGGGTGGTGAACAGCCGGTACATCACTGAGAAGAACGGGATCTGGATCAGCATCGGCAGGCAGCCCGCGAACGGCGAGGACTTCTCGGCGCGGTAGAGCTCCGTCATCGCCGCCTGGAGCTTCTCGGGCTTGCCCTTGTGCTTGCGCTGGAGCTCCGCGACCTGCGGGGCGAGCCGCTGCCGGGTCTTCTCCCCACGCGCGGCGGCGCGGGCGAGCGGGTGCAGGGCGAGCCGGACGCAGACGGTGAACAGCATGATCGCGAGCGCGGTCGGCAGCAGCTGGGCGAGCACCGACACGGCGTCGTGCGCCAGGTGGACGGCGGGGTCGAGCACGGCGAAGACAGACATGGTGAAGCGAGCCCTCCGGGGTCTCGTGAGTGAGATTTCGGCGGAGGACGGCCGCGTACGGGAAGTGCGGTGTTACGCGGCCGCCAGGGCCGCGCCCGGGGCCCTGGGGCGCCGACGGCCCCGGGCATCCGGATCACGCTGAGGGAGGAAGGCGGTCCGGAACGCGCGCCTTCGCAGCGCCCCGTCGCGGACGAAGGCCGGGGCCCGCGCCCCGAGCAGCCGGGCGGTCGCGAGCGTGCCCGCGACGACGCCCGCCAGCAGCACCAGGGTCGCGGCGGCCGCGACCGTGGTCAGCCCGGCGGGCCCGGCCAGCAGATCACCCGTCAGGACCCGGAGCAGCCCGAGCAGCATCGCGATCATCGGCACGGCGGGGCTCCTCTCGGGTCTCGGGTGTCAAGCTCCACTGCGCCGATCGTACGCGCGGCGTCAAGGGTCGTGGCGCCGGGGCCGTGCTGTCAGGGGGCGAGGCGAACGGTGGTGCCGGTCGCGGCCGAACCGTGTGCGGCTTCGAGGACGGTGAGGGTCGCGACGGCGTCGCGCGGGTCGACTGGGGGCGGTGTGCCGGTGGCGAGCGAGCGGGCGATGCCCGCGTAGTAGGCCGGGTAGTCGCCGGGGTCGGTGGGGGTGCGGACGGCGGACTCGTCGGTGCCGAGCGTGCCGTGGGCGGCTGCGTCCTCCGCGCCCCACGGGGTGCCGTCGCCCGGACGGCGGCCGTTGCGGAGGTCCGCCTCCTGCGGGTCCATGCCGTGCTTGACGTACCCGGCGGAGTCGCCGAGCACCCGCAGGCGGGGCCCGATCAGCGGGGTGATCGCGCTCGTCCAGAGGTGGGAGCGGACGCCGGAGGCGTGGGTGAGGGCGAGGAAGGCGTCGTCGTCGACGACCGCGCCGTCGCGGCGGACGTCGATCTCCGCGTACACCGAGTCGACCGGCCCGAACAGGCTCAGGGCCTGGTCGACCAGGTGGCTGCCCAGGTCGTAGAGCGTGCCGCCGACCTCGGCCGGGTCGGCCAGCTCGCGCCAGCCCGCCTTCGGCTTTGGGCGGAAGCGCTCGAAGCGGGACTCGAAGCGGTGCACCCGGCCGAGCGCGCCCTCGGTGACCAGCCGGCGGGCGGTGAGGAAGTCGCCGTCCCAGCGGCGGTTCTGGAAGACCGAGAGCAGCGTGCCGCGCTGCTCCGCGAGCGAGCAGAGCCCGGCGGCCTCGGCCGCCGTGGCGGCGAGCGGCTTGTCGACCACCGTCGCGAGCCCGGCCGATAGCGCGGCGCGGGCCAGCGGCACGTGGGTGCGGTTGGGCGAGGCGATCACGACGAGGTCGAGGCTGTCGGCCTGCTCGAACAGTTGCTCAGGGGTGTCGAGCGGTCGTGCGTCCGGGTGCTGCTGGTGCAGTTGGGCGCGGCGTTCGGGGTTGGCGGTCACCACCGCGTCCAGCCGCAGACCGGGGGTGGTGGCGATCAACGGGGCGTGGAAGGCGGAGCCGGCCAGGCCGTAGCCGATCAGGCCGACGCGGAACGGGGTGCGGGGCTCGGAGCTCATGCCCCTCACTCAATCACGGCCGGGCGCGCCTCCCGGGTCAGCGCGCGTGGGCGCCGCCGGAGCGGCGACGGCGGTGCAGCACCGTGACGGTGGCACCCGCCAGCACGAACGCGGCGCCGACGGCGGTGAGCAGCGCGGTGGCGCGGCCGCTGCCGGTCTGTGCCAGGGACCGGGCAACGGGGGGCTGGGCGGTAGGGGGCTGGGCGGTGGTGGTCACGGTGACGGCTGCGGCTGCGGGCACGACGGGAGGTGCCGAGTGCGAGTGGTTCATGCTCGGCGCGCCGGACGGGACGGGGGTCGAGCTGCCGGTGCGGCCGGAGCCGTCGAAGACCACGTCGGAGCAGGAGTAGAACGCCTCCGGGCTGTCCGAGCGCTGCCAGATCGCGTAGAGCAGCTGACGGCCGGTCCGGCCCGCCGGGATCGTGCCGGGGAGGAGGTAGCTGCCGTCGGCCAGCTGTGGGTCGGTGACCGTGAGGAAGGGGGTGGCGTCGAGATTCGCCCAGGTCAACGGCTTGGTGGGGGAGTAGCTCGCGTTGGTGAGGTAGAGCTGGAAGGTGCCCTTGTGCGGGGCGGTGGCGCGGAAGGTGAAGGTGTAGGCGGCGCCGGAGGTGAGGTTGGTCGCGGGCCAGTCGGCGCGCGGGAGGTCGAGGCCGCGGTAGGTGTCCTGCCCGGCGCTGCACAGCTTGCCGTCCGGGATCAGCTCGCGGTGGCGTCCGGCGGCGTCGCCGATCCGCAGGCTCATCCAGTCGTAGAGGGCTGCGGTGCCGCCGGTCGCGACGGCGGCCCGGCAGGCGGCCGAGACGGGGTGCTCGGCGCCCTCCAGGTAGCAGCCCTCCAGCCGGCTGAGGGGGTTCTGCATGGAGCCGTGCGCGTACGCGGTGCCGGTGCCGAGGCCCGCGAGGGCGGCGGTGAGAGCGACGGCTGCGGCTGATGTGGCTGCTGTGGTGCGTCGGGCGGAGGGCATGGCGGAGCTCCTGGGCGGGCTTGAGGGTGGGTGCGCTGGGAACGCTAGCCCTGCTAGCCAGTCCGCTTGACGGACAATCAGTGCGGTTAGGGGCGCCTTAAGGAGCCGTTGACCCTCTGTGCGAGCGGTTCGAGGCGCAGTCCGGTGGGCGGGACATGCTCCCGTCGGGCAGGCGTGCGGATTAGGCTGAGGGCGTTGGGGCAGCCAGCAGTACCCCGGCCGACCGGTGCGTACGGGCGGTGGGGCAGCACGTTCAGTACGACCACCGCACGACTTCGGGAGACACGCACGTGGCAGAACGCAAGCCCATCGAGTCCTGGCTGACCGACATGGACGGCGTCCTCATCCATGAGGGCACGCCGATCGCCGGCGCCAAGGAGTTCATCCAGCGCCTGAGGGAGTCCGGCAAGCCCTTCCTCGTCCTCACCAACAACTCCATCTACACCCCGCGTGACCTGGCCGCCCGCCTCGCCGGGATGGGCCTGGAGGTGCCGGAGGAGTGCATCTGGACCTCGGCCCTGGCCACCGCGAAGTTCCTCAAGGGCCAGCGCCCCGGCGGCACCGCGTACGTCATCGGCGAGGCGGGCCTGACCACCGCGCTCTACCAGGCCGGCTACGTGCTGACCGACAACAACCCCGACTACGTGGTGCTCGGCGAGACCCGCACCTACAGCTTCGAGGCGCTGACCAAGGCGATCCGCCTGATCAACGCGGGGGCCCGCTTCATCTGCACCAACCCGGACGAGACCGGCCCCTCCACCGAGGGCGTCCTCCCGGCCACCGGCTCGGTCGCCGCGCTGATCACCAAGGCGACCGGCGTCGACCCGTACTTCGTCGGCAAGCCCAACCCGCTGATGATGCGCGAGGCGCTCAACACGGCCGGGGCCCACTCCGAGACCGCCGTGATGATCGGCGACCGGATGGACACCGACATCGTGGCGGGCATGGAGGCCGGCATGGAGACCATCCTGGTGCTCACCGGTCTCACCGGCGCGGCCGACATCGAGCGGTACCCGTACCGTCCGACCCGGGTCGCCAAGTCGATCGCCGACCTGATCGAGCTGATCTAGGGTCCGGTACGGTGCTCCGGCCCCGCCTCTCCCGACGGAGGGCGGGGCTTTCGCACAGGCATGGGCAGAGCCACAGGCACAGGTCGGGCTCGGGTTCGGTTTCGGGGGAGTGGAAGGCCGATGGTCGAGGAGAAGCGGGTCACCTGGGCGGAGTTGTACTTCGACCTGGTCTTCGTGTTCGCCGTCACGCAGGTGTCGGCGCTGCTGCACCACCGGCACGGCTGGCCCGAACTCGCCCGCGCCGTCGTCGTGTTCGTCCCGGTGTACTGGTGCTGGGTGGGCACCACCGTGCAGGCCAACATCCGTGACGTCGACAACCCGAGGGACCGGCTGGGGATCTTCGCCGTAGGTCTCGGTGGTCTCTTCATGGCACTCGCGATCCCCGGGACGGACGGCCCGCGCGGGCTGCTGTTCGGCGCGGCGTACTGGTACGCGCGGCTGGTGCTGCTCGGGCTGCTGGCCCTGGGGAGGGGCCGGGTGCGGGGCGTCTGGCTCGGGCCGTACGGGGTCGGCGCGGCCGTCAGCGGGCCGCTGCTGCTCGCGGGCGGGCTGCTCGACGGCTGGGCCCGGACGGCGCTGTGGGCGCTGGCCGCACTCTGCGACCTCACCGCGCCGGTGGTCTTCCGGCGGCGGCTGGCCAAGGTCACCTACCACCCGGCGCACCTGCCCGAGCGGTTCGGCCTGTTCCTGCTGATCGCGCTCGGCGAGTCGATCGTCGGGATCGGCGCACCCGTCTCGGCCGCCCACCTCGGCGTCGCCGAACTCGCCTCCGTCGCCACGGCGTTCGTGATCTCCTGCGAACTCTGGTGGCTCTACTTCGGCTACGCCTCGGACGCGATGCGGTTCGCGATCGAGACGGCCGACTCCCGGCGGGACGTCATCCGCCGGGTCTTCAGCTACGGCCACCTCGCCCTGATCGCCGGGGTGATCGCCGTCGCGGTCGGCTTCGGCGAGACCGTCGCCGAACCGGGCAGCGCCCTCGCCGTCGGGCCGCTCGGGCTGCTGTACGGCGGGTGCGCGCTCTACCTGCTGAGCTTCAGCTACACCCGGTGGATGATGTTCCGCGCCGTCTCGCCGACCAGGCTGGCGGCCGCCGCCGTCGTGCTGGCCCTGCTGCCGCTGATGGTGCGGATGCCCGCGCTCGGTGCACTGGCCGTGCTGGCTGCCGTCCTCGGGGCGCTGAACCTGGGCGAGTACCTCCGTGTCCGGCGCGCTGTCGGTGCGGCTGTGTAGCGTTCGGGGTGTTCGGAGTGGACGAGTGGGTGCATCCCGGTCCGGCGGCCGTGTGCCGCCGCCCGGTGGGAGGTAGTGGGTCGTGACGGAGCTGACGCAGTCGGCGGAGTTGGCAGGGGTCGGCGTGGGTACGGAGTTCGAGGTGCCCGAGCCCTGGCGGGCCGCGCTCGCAGGCGAGTTGGAGAAGCCCTACTTCGCCCAGCTGGCGGCCTTCGTCGCCGCGCAGCGGGCCGAGCACCAGGTCTTCCCGCCGAGCGGGCAGGAGTTCGCCGCCCTCGCCGCGACGCCGTACGAGCGCGTCCGGGTGCTCGTCCTCGGGCAGGACCCGTACCACGACGACGGCCAGGCGCACGGCATGAGCTTCTCCGTGCTGCCGGGCATCAAGACCCCGCCGTCGCTGCGGAACATCTTCAAGGAGCTGGACGCCGACCTCGGCGTGCCCGCACCCGACAACGGCTACCTGATGCACTGGGCCGAGCAGGGTGTCCTGCTGCTCAACGCGGTGCTCACCGTCCGTGCGCACGAGGCGAACTCGCACAAGGCCAAGGGCTGGGAGAAGTTCACCGACGCCGTGATCAAGGCCGTCAGTGACCGCGAGGAGCCCTGCGTCTTCGTGCTCTGGGGCAACTACGCCAAGAAGAAGCTCCCGCTGATCGACACCTCCCGGCACGTGGTCGTCGAGGGTGCGCACCCCTCGCCGCTCTCCGCGCGGCTCTTCTTCGGGAGCCGCCCGTTCTCGCAGATCAACGCGGCCCTGGCGGGCTTCGGCGCCGAGCCGATCGACTGGCGGGTGCCGGACGTGAAGTCCTCCTGACCCCAAGTGCCAGCTCCCGCAAGGGAGATCGGTCGGCCCCCCGGCGTGCACTGTGCTTAGCTGGGGGCCGACCGTGACGGGGCTGGCCGTGACGGCTGGGGGAGAGGCGATTCTGTGCGCCGGTGGTGGCGGGGCGTGGCAGCGGCCGGGCTGGTCGCGGTGCTCGCGGGGTGCGCCGCACACCCACCGGCCGTCGCGCCGGAGCCGTCCGGCCCTGGCGCCGACGCCGCCCCGGCCCAGCCCGCCGGGCAGACCTTCTACGTGTCCGACCAGAGCTCTGCCGCCCAGCAGTTGGCACACCTGACCGGCGCCGACGCGGCCGCCCTCGGCCGGATCGCCCACCAGCCCTCCGCGCTCTGGCTGGCCGGGGACGACGCCCGCGCCAAGGCGGAGGACCTCACCCTGCGAGCGGCGGCGGCCGGCCGCACGCCGCTGCTGGTCGCCTACGACATACCGCACCGCGACTGCGGCCAGTTCTCGGCCGGTGGAGCCGCCGACGCAGCGGCCTACCGCGCCTGGACGGCCGACCTCGCCGCCGCCCTGGCCGACCGGGCGGCCTGGATCGTGCTGGAGCCCGACGCCGTCGCGCACACGCTGGACAGCTGCGCCGTGCCACCGGCCGAGGCCGCCGAGCGGTACGAGCTACTGGCCCATGCCGTGCAGGAGTTGAAGAAGCACCCGAAGGTACGGGTGTACCTCGACGCGGGCAACGCCGGGTGGGTCAAGGACCTCGGGCTGCTCGCCGACGCCCTGCGGCGCTCGGGCATCGAGGCGGCCGACGGCTTCGCCGTCAACGTCTCCAACTTCTACACCACCGAGCAGAGTTCGGCCTTCGGAAGCAGCCTGTCGGCGGCGCTCGGCGGCAAGCACTTCGTCATCGACACCAGCCGCAACGGCAACGGCCCGCTGAGCGACAAGGACTGGTGCAACCCACCCGGCCGGTCCCTCGGCGAGCCCCCCACCACGGCGACCGGCCGCCCCGGCGTCGACGCCTACCTCTGGATCAAGAACCCCGGCGAGTCCGACGGCGACTGCGGCCGGGGCGAGCCCGCCCCCGGCCGGTTCTGGCTCCCGTACGCCCTCGGGCTGGCCGGACACGACTCCTAGGCCTCAGGGCGTGATCTGAATCCAACGGGCCACCGACGGCGTCCCGTTGCGGTCGGTGGCGAAGAGCATGTACCAGCCCGGCGGCAGCAGATTCGGGTTGTTCGGGAGGGCGAGGCTGACGCCGCCGTCCGTACGGGACACCACGCCCAGGGCGACCGAGCGCTGCTCGACGTCCGTGGCGTGCGTCACCGAACTCGGCCTGATCAGCCTGGCGTCGGCGATCGCGGAGGAGTCCGGAGTGGCGACGGTGATGGTGCTGCCCAGCCCGGCGTCACCGGGAGCGGCGGTGATCTCCGGGCGGGCGCCGTGGTAGAGGTAGGCGGGGGTGTAGATCTCGATCCGCTGCTCGAAGGGGGCCGGTTCGGTGTCGGCCTTGTCGGCGAAGAGCGGGTTCGAGCCGAGTACCACGACCCGCCCGTCCGGCAGCAGCAGCGCCTCCGAGTGGTAGTCGCGCCCGACGGTCGGCTCGGCGTCGAGGGTGAAGCTGTTGGTGTCCGGGTGGTACGTCTGGGCCTTGAGCAGGTCGCTTCGGTGCTTGCCCCGGTAGTCGGCCGAGCCACCGGTCGTGAAGACCGTGTCGTCGGGCATGATCACGCTGTTCAGGTACCGGGTGCCCCCGGCCGGCAGATCCGGGCCGGGTACGAACTTCGGCTGCGCGGCCGTCAGGTCCGCGATCCCGGTCCGCGCCGTCGAGGCGGGTGATTCGCCGACCCCGCCGCCGCCGAGCACCATCACCTTCTGTGCCTGCGCCGGTGGCAGCAGCACCGAGGACGAGGTCTCCAACCGGTCGGTGTCACGCAGCCCCTGGACGGCCTGGAAGCTGTTGTCCCGGAGATCCCACAGCCCAGGCGCCCGGCCCTTGTCGGCCGGGCCGTACCCCGCGTTGGAGCCGGAGTAGAAGAGCTTGCCCGCTGCCGTGAGGAAGAGCGACGGGTAGGTGGGGAAGTAGCGGTCCGGCGCCTTCGACCACGTTTTGGTGGCCGGATGGTACGTCTCGTTGTCGTTGCCGGTGAGGATCTGCCCGGTGTCGTCCAGCCCGGAGACGGTGACGACGTCCCCGTTTCCGAGCCCGGTGAGCGTCGGGTACCAGCGCGCGTACGCCATGTCCGGCACCTGCTCGTAGCTCTCGGTGTCCGGGTTGAACTCGTAGGCGCTGCGCAGCCCCTGGAAGTCCTGCTTGTCCAGCGAGATCCGGTCGGCCATGCCGTAGAGGTTCCGGGCGTCCACCCCCGTCAGGCCCTTGATGCCGTACTGGGCCGGCTTCTCGCTCACGTACGAGTCGCCGGGGGCGACCGCCTCGACGAAGACGTGCTGCTCACCGGCCGTGACGGTGACGCCGGTGCCGTTGGGGGTGGTCGGCGTGCTCTTGGTGGCGGCGGGGACGGTGACGTCGGCGGTGCTGACGTACTCGCGCCCGTCCGGGGCGGTGAAGGTGGTGCCCTTGGGGAAGGTGCGAGGGCCGTCCGGGTTCTCGTTGCGGACCCGCATGGTGCCCGCGGCCTTCTTGACCGCGCCGTCGAGCGCCTCGTACCGCAGGGTGCCCCCGGCGACCAGGATGCGGCCGTCGGGGAGCGCGGTGTGGCCGCCGCAGAACATGTCCTTCGGCGTCGGGACGAGCTTGTAGGTGTTCTTGACCGGGTCCCAGAGCAGGCTCTTGAAGGTGTTGGCGTCGAAGCTCTGCTGGTCGTTGCCGGAGCCGGCGATGATCAGGATCTTCCCGGTGCGGAGCAGCGTCGCGTGGATCGCGTTGATCCGGAACTCGGTGGGCAGGGTGACGGTCTGCCAGTGCCCGTACTCGGCCTTGTAGCCCGCCTGGTTGATGACGTAGTGGTGGTACTGGCTGCCGGCGAAGCCGAGCACGGCCGGGGCGTTCATGCTCGCGACCACCAGGGCGACGGTGCTGCCCATCGCGAAGCGCCGGGTGCGGCCGGGGCTGCTGATCCTCGTACGGTTCCTCATGGCTGGGTGACCTCCCGCTGGTCGGTGCGGCCTGTGCTGCGGCCTGTGCTGCGGCCTGTGGTGGGGCCGGCGGCGGCCCGGCGCCGGCGCACGGCGTCCACGGCCCGGATGAGCATCGGCAGGAGGCTGAAGAACAGCGCGATGCAGGCCCAGGAGCGCATCGCCACATGGCCGTTGCCCGTGAGGTAGGAGGCGCCGAGTGCGCCGCCGAAGACCAGCACCCAGAACAGGTGGATCCGGAAGGCACCGATCCGGTCGGCGCTGGCCGAGCCGCCCTTGGGGGTGACGACGAAACGGCTCCGGCGCCGTACCAGGGCCTGGAGGAGCGAGGCTGCGTAGATCGGGCCGCAGAGCGCGGACATCACCATCCCCGCCACCCCCGACGACCCCTCGGGCTCGTGCGGGCTGACGTTGTGCTTGCGGTTCCAGGTGTAGAGCAGCACCTGGAGCGCGGCGGCGTCGCTGTAGAGCATCATCCAGATCTCCGAGGAGACGTGCACACCGGACGCCCCGAAGCCGAGGTAGAGCACGCTGGAGAGGCCGCCGAGCAGCCAGGTGAGCCCGGCCATCGGGTAGAAGCACACCAGCAGCGAGTAGTTGAGGGCCCGGCCGGGGGACAGTCGCCAGACGGCCTTCCAGTACTGGGTGAGGACGGTCTCGTACGTGCCCCGGCTCCACCGCAGTTGCTGCGAGAAGAAGTCCGTCCAGGAGGTCGGCCCCTCGCCGACCGCGAGCACGTCGGGCGTGTAGACGGACTTCCACCGGTCGCCGGTCAGCGGGTTGCGTCGGCGGTGGAACTCCAGGCCCGTCGCCATGTCCTCGGTGATCGAGTCGTAGAGCCCGCCGATCGACTGGAGCGCCTTGATCCGTACGGCGTTGTTGGTCCCGACGAACATCGGTGAGCCGTACCGGTTCCCGGCCCGCTGGATCAGGGCGTGGAAGAGGAACTGCTGGCTCTCGGAGAACTTCGTGACGGACGAGCCCGAGCGGTGGTAGTTGCCGTACACCTGCGGGCCGACGACGAACGCGACGTCCGGGTCGCGGAAGTAGCCGAGCATCCGCTCGCAGAAGTCCGACAGCGGGACGTGGTCGGTGTCGACCGAGACCCAGTAGTCGTAGCCGTCGCCGAAGGCCTGCAGCCAGCTGTTGTAGTTGCCGTGCTTCGTCCCGGCCCGGAACCGCCCGCTCGGCCGGTTCCACTGCTCCTGGCCCCGCCGGGTGAAGTGCCGTACGCCCAACTCGGCGCAGAGCAGCCGCATTTCTTGGTCGTCGCCCTCGTCCAGCAGCCAGACGTCGTACGGGCCGTCGTGCCGGACGGCGAGCGCGGCGCCGAGCGTCGCCCGGACCATCTCCGGGGGTTCCTTGCCCGGCACGCAGGTGGTCAGGAACGCCACCCGGGTGCCGGTCTCCGGCAGCACCGGCACGGGGTCACGGGCGACCAGCGTCGCATGGGCGTTGGACACCACGGTGACCAGCCGGAAGACCTCGATCAGCGCGATGATCCCGATCATCACCTTGTCGGCGGCCAGCAGCCACGGATGCGTCTCGCCGGGCCGCAGCGGCCAGTGGTCCGGCTGGAGCAGCCACACCAGCAGCGTTGCCTCGACCAGCGGCGCCGACACCATGAGCAGCGCGGCGCGGAGGCGGTGCGGCTCGTTGCTGAGCAGACTCCGGTACTGGACACGGTAGTTGGCCGGTGCGGGGGGTGGCTGGGTGAGCGGGCCGGCGAGGTGGCTGAAGCGTGCGTAGTCGTACGCGGGGAGCGGCGAGGTGTCGTTCGGGGGTACGGGTGCCAGGGGTATTCGTGGGGCCGGGACGGTGGCTGTCTCCGGGGATGCGAGCCCCCGGGGTTGCACGGTGATCGTGTCGACGAACGCGTCCGTCTTGGCCATGGCCGCAACTCCCCCCACGGGCCCTGGCGTTGAGCCCGGCCCGTCTCTGCCCTGCATGCTGGGTCGGGGGAGGTCCGCGCGCCGCATGCCCCCACGTGCACGTGCAGTGCTCGGTAGTTCGGCCGTCCCCCCGGATGTGCCGATCCCCAGCTCGGAGTACCGCTGGGTGAACCTTCGAATCGGCGTCAGCTCTCCCCTGCCGACTGATCCCTGATGTTCAACTGTCCCGAAGCTGCGGTGTGATTGCAACCGATCTGGGAAATGATCAGGCCCTGGGAGTGAGGGTGTGGCGCAATAGGCGTGCGGGTCGACCGATAAGTGATATTGAACGGTCGTGAGTTCGATTGACGTGAATGCGATCGGCCGGGCGCCGCGAACGCGCCCGGCCGACCGGGGTCAGCCGGCGGCGCCGAGGAAGGTCTCCCAACCACCGGTCGGGGCCTTGCCGACGCCGAGCGTGCGCAGCTTGCGGAGAGTGGACTCGTCCTGCACCTCGAGCCACTCCACCAGCTGGCGGAATGAGACCAGCCGGACTTCGGGCTTGCCCGCGATCGTCTTGAGGGTCTGCTCGACGGCGTCCATGTAGATGCCGCCGTTCCACTGCTCGAAGTGGTTGCCGATGAAGAACGGCGCCCGGTTGCCGTTGTACGCGCGGTCGAAGCCGGCCAGGTACGAGTCACGGGCCTGGTTGCGCCAGTCGTTGTACTTGGCGGCGTCGCCCTTGGTGCTGCCGCCGGACTGGTTGAAGAGGATGTTGTAGTCCATCGACAGCACCTGGAAGGAGTGCCCGGGGAAGGGGATGCCCTGGAGCGGGAAGTCCCAGAGCTTTCCATCCTGCACCTTCTGCGGCCAGATCTGCAGCCCGCCTGGCGAGCTCGCGTCGTACTTCCACCCCAGCTTGGCGGCGGTCGGGAGCAGCGCCTTCTGCCCCTCCAGGCAGGGCGTGCGGCCGCCGATGAGCTCCTTCTTGTAGTCGAAGGGGAACGGGTCGACGTCGGTGAAGCCGGTGTTGGTCCGCCACTGGGTGACGAACGAGACGGCCTGGTCGATCTCGCTCTGCCAGTCCTCCGGGCTCCACTTCCCGACGCCGTTGCCGTCCGAGCGGCTGGCGCAGAAGTGCCCGTTGAAGTGGGTGCCGATCTCGTGGCCGGCCAGCCAGGCCTGGCTGATCAGCTTGATCGTGCTCTTGACCGCGCCTTCGGAGAGGAAGGGGATGTCCGAGGCGCCGACGGAGTGCTTCGGCGGGTGGTAGAGGTTCGCCTTGCCCTTCGGGAGGGTGTAGATGCCCGACAGGAAGAAGGTCATCGAGGCCTTGTACTGCTCGGCGAGCTTGAGGAACCGGGGGAACTGGCCGTCGTCGGTGCCGCCTGCGCCGTCCCAGGAGAACACCACGAACTGGGGCGGGCGCTCGCCGGGCTTGAGCTTCTCGGGCTTGGGCTGGTTCGGCTGGGCGCCGGTGTCCGAGGTCGAGCCGTCGCCGATCGGCGTGCCCTTCCCCGGGTGACCGGTACCGCCGGCTGTCGGGCTGCCGCTGCCGCTGCCGCCGGAGTCCGCACTCCCGGACTTCGATCCGGAGTCGCCGGAACCGGACTTGCCGCTCCCGCAGGCGGCGACCGCCCCGAGGGCCGCAGTGGCCGCGGTAGCGCTCAGCACGGTCCTGCGCGAGATCCTGCTCATGGTCTCCCCTGCCAGGTCGAGTCCGGTCTCACAGAACGTCCGGAGACCCTGGGAGGGGCACCCGGACGCGAAGGAGGAAACGGACATTTGCTAGGTATTTCATCTTCAGCATGTCATGGGCGAGGGGTGCGTCGCAGCCCCCTCCCGCTGCCCTCGAAGACGCGGCGGAACAGTCGAACGGCTGCACGTTTCTGCTGTCTGTTGCTGTCCTGAGACACTACTGCGCCCGGTTCCCCGACCGGCCACTGTTGACCTGCTGTTCAGCAGCTCCTCGCCGTACGGGGGCGCCCGCAGCCCCGCGTGCGCCGGGCTGCGTACGGCGCGGAAGAGGTCAGACCGCCGGGGCCAGCCGACGGCGTCTGCGGACCAGCTGGGCGACGGCGGAGCTGATCGCGGTCGCGGCGGTGCAGGAGACGGCGAAGCTGAGCCACGCGGTGTTGAACCAGTGGCTGTTGAGCCAGCCCAAGGTCACGATGTAGGCGGCCCAGACCACGGCCGCCAGGGCGGACCAGCGGAGGAACGTGCGCGGGTGGTCGGGGGAGTGGCCCATGGCGAGGTCGAGCACGGTGCGCCCGGCGGGGACGAACCTGGCGATGATCACCACGGTGGCGGCCGCCCGGCTGGTCTTGCCGGAGAGGTGCGCCTGGAGCCTCTCGACGCTCGCCGCGAGCTGCGGCCGGTGCTCCAGGCGGCGGTACACCACCGGGGCTCCCTTGCGGGCGAGGCTGAGCAGCGCCAGATCGCCGAGGAAGGAGGCCAGCGCCACCCCGAGTGCGAGCAGCACCGGAGCTCCGCTGAACTGCGAGGTCCGGAGAACGGCCAGGATCACCAGCGTCCCGCTCGGCAGGAAGGGCAGGAAGGCGTCGCCGAGCACGGCGCACAGCGCCAGGCCGCAGATCCAGGCTGGGCCGATGATCGATGCGGCTTCCATACAGCTACTCCCTCCAGGCCGCCCGGGAGAGACTCAGGTGGCTGCAGAGGACAACGCTATCCCCTGGACCTTTCATGCCATTAAGGACCCCCTGTATGGCCGAGGTCACAGGGCGTGCGAAAGCCCCTGGAGCGGGGTGCCGCTCCAGGGGCTCGCGAGGGCCGGGCGACGCTGGTCCAGCTCGTCGGCCTTGCTCGGAGTGCGGCCTCGGTACGTGGCCGCCGCTGGTCGTAAGGCTGCCGGAAGTCGGGTGCGCTGCGCGAGGTCTGGGCCTGGCGACTTCCGGCGCTGGCGGCATTTCGCCACGCGGTGACACCGGCCCGAGGCGTTCCGTGACGACGGAGAAGTGACGACGGAGAAGTGACGGGGTCGATCCCGCTGTGTGTCAGCTCGCCGAACTCCCGGGAAAACGGGAACACGGCAGATCATCGGTTGATTGTCTACGGACGAGCGGGAGCGGACTCCCGTCGCCGACGAGGAGGACATACCGCATGGCCAGCAAGGACGCGCAGGCGCGCGCCGCACGACGGTCCAGCGCAGCAGGGCCCGCCACCGACCGGAGCACCCGTACCGCCGGTGACCCGGTCCGCGGCGTGGTCCGCGGCACCGCACCCGCCCCGCTCTCCATCCTGGACCTCGCCACCGTCGGGGCGGGGTACACGCCCTCCCAGGCCCTGGAGGCCACCACGACCCTGGCGCAGAGCGCCGAGCAGTGGGGCTACCACCGCTTCTGGGTGGCCGAGCACCACGGCATGCCGGGTGTGGCCAGCTCCAACCCCGCCGTGCTGCTGGCGCACCTCGGCGCCCACACCAGCACGCTGCGGCTCGGCTCGGGCGGCGTGATGCTGCCGAACCACGCCCCGCTCGTCATCGCCGAGCAGTTCGGCCTGCTGGAGGCCCTCAACCCCGGCCGGATCGACCTCGGCCTCGGCCGCGCCCCCGGCACCGACCAGGCGACCGCCCGCGCGCTGCGCCGGGGCGTGGCCGACGGCGCGGAGGACTTCCCGCAGCAGGTGGCCGAGCTGACCGGCTTCCTGGACGGCAGCTTCCCGAACGGACACCCCTACGCGCGGCTCAGCGCCGTGCCCAAGGGTGAGGGCCGCCCGCCCGTCTGGCTGCTCGGATCGTCCGGCTTCAGCGCCCAGCTGGCCGGCCACCTGGGCCTGCCGTTCGCGTTCGCCCACCACTTCAGCGGCACCAACACCGAGCCCGCGCTCGACCTCTACCGGTCCAGCTTCCGGCCGTCCGCCGTCCTCGACGAGCCGTACGCGTTGATCGGCGTCGGGGCGGTCGCCGCCGACGACGAGAAGCAGGCCCACCGCTTCGCCCGCACCGCCGCGCTGGGCATGCTCCGCCTGCGCCTCGGCGTCCCCGGCCCGATCCCGACCCCGGAGGAGGCGGAGGCCCACCAGTACAGCGCCCCCGAGGCCGACTTCATGAACTCCTGGATCGGCAACCTGGTGCTGGGCACGGCCGGAGAGGTCGCCGACGGCCTGGAGGCACTCCGCAAGCGGACCGGTGCGGACGAGCTCATGGTCACCTCGCACATCCACGGCCACGAGGTGCGGCACCGCTCGTACCAGCTGATCGCCGAGGCGTACGGCCTGACCGTCGGCAGCTGACAGCTCCGGGCGCCGCCTGTGCTCAGCGCGGGTGGCGCTCGCTCAGTATCGCCGCGACGGCCTCCGCCGGGCCGGGGCGGGCGAAGTACCAGCCCTGGGCGGTGTCGCAGCCGGTCTGGCGCAGCCGCTCCGCCTGGGCGGCGTTCTCGATGCCCTCGGCGGTGACGGTGAGCCCGAGGGCGTGCGCGAGCTGGACCATGGCGCCGACGATCTGCTCGTCCGCGTCGGCCCGGCGGAAGCGGTTGTCCGGACGACCGCCGGGCGCCGGGTCGCGGAAGCCCTCGATGAAGCTCCCGTCGAGCTTCAGCACGTGCACGGGCAGCCGGGAGAGGTACGCCAGGTTCGAGTACCCCGTGCCGAAGTCGTCGATCGCGATCCGGATGCCCATGTCGGCCAGCGCCTGCAGGGCCTGGACGGGCCGGCCACCCGGGCCCAGCACCGCACTCTCCGTCAGCTCCAGCTGGAGCAGCCGGGCCGGGAGGCCGGTCCGCTCGAGCACCTCGGCGACATCGGCGACCACGTCCGAGTCCCAGATCTGACGCGCCGCCAGATTGACGCTGACGAAGACCTCCGCCGCCGGGAACTCGTCCAGCCAGCGCTGCGCCTGACGGCACGATTCCTCAAGCACCCACTTGCCCAGCGGCACGATCGCGCCGGACTCCTCGGCGAGCGGGATGAAGCGGTCGGGCGAGAGCGTCCCGTAGCGCGGGTGGCGCCAGCGGACGAGTGCCTCGACGCCGTGCACCGCCCCGTCTGCCAGCCCGACCAGCGGCTGGTACTCGACGGTGAACTCGCCGCGTTCGAGCGCCGGCCGTAGTGAGGTCGCCAGCCGCTGCCGGGTCAGCTGATGGGCCCCGCGCGCCGGGTCGTACAGGGTCCACCGGGCCCGCCCGTCGGCCTTCGACCAGTACAGCGTCGCGTCGGCGTCCTTCAGCAGGTCGGTGGGGGTGGTGTCGAACACCGACCGCTCGACCACGCCCACGCTGGCGGTCACCGCCAGCTGCTGGCCGGCGATGTCGAAGGGCTGCTCGAGTGCCTTGATCAACTCGGCCGCGAGCAGCGTGAGCTGGTCGTTTCCGGCGCTGTCCGGGACCAGGACGGCGAACTCGTCCCCGCCGAGCCGGGCCACCAGCCGGTCCTCCCCGCGCGCGAAGCCGCGTTCCAGCCTGGCCGCGACGGCGACCAGCAGCTGGTCGCCGACATGGTGCCCCAGCGTCTCGTTGATCGCGGCGAAGCCGTCCAGGTCCACGTAGCAGAGCCCCACCCGCCGGGGCGCGAGGGCGACAGCCGGTTCGGCCGACGCGGTGAAGGCGGCGTTGAGCTGTTCGAAGAACAGCGCGCGGTTGGGCAGCCGGGTCAGCGGATCGTGCATGGCCTGGTACGCCAGGCGGTCTCCCAGCAGGCGCTGCTCGGTGACGTCCTCGACCATCGCCAGGGTGTACATCGGCCGCCCGGCGCCGTCGCGGATCAGCGAGATCGTCACGTTGCTCCACACCTCGCGACCCTCGCGGTGCTTGAGACGCTTCTCCAGGCGGATGCGCTCACGCTCGCCCCGGACGAGCTCCCGGTACAGCCTGCGCGGGGTGTCCTCGGGGTCGATGATCTCGTGGATGTGAGTCCGGACGAGATCCGGCACCTCGTGCCCGATCATCGCGGCGAAGGCCGGATTGACCTCGATGATGCGGTCGTCGGGGTCCACCAGCAGCATGCCGATCCCGGCGTCCGCGAACGCGGCCCGGAAGCGGGACTCGCTCGCCCGCAGGGCGGCGAGCAGCTGCTCGGTGCCGCCGTTCGTCGGCGCCGAGCACACCGGGCAGGCTGTCGCCGCCTGGGTCGGATGGTCCTGGCCCGCCCCGGGGCCGCGCTGCCACTCGTGGTCCCGGTCCTGGTCCTGCTGGTACGAGTGCCCGTGGTCGTGGGCGTTGTCGGGCCCGTGGCCGTCGTGGTGGGACGGGTCGGGCCCGTCGGCGGATGCCTCACCGGTTCGCGCGCGCCGGTGATGTGAGTCGGCCCCCTCGTTCCGGCCCGGCACGGCAGGCTCCCGTCCGTTGCTGTCGAAGTCCCCGGGGTTCGGGCCGAGAACGTTCGGAAGGCAACGTCCGGCAGAGCGCAGGGCACTGCCGCTGATCATAGGACGCGGTTCTGGCGGGCGGCGACCGCCGCCAGGGTGATTCGCCAGGTTTCGTCAGCAACCGTGCACATACGTGACAAGGCCCCCGGTACGCGTCGTGGGACGAGTACCGGGGGCCCGGCCGGAGTCAGCCGAGCTGGGCGGTCAGCGTGATCGTGGTGCCGGTGAGGGCCTGGCTGACCGGGCAGTTCGCCTTGGCGTCCTCCGCGGCCTTCACGAACCCGGCTTCGTCGATGCCGGGGACCTCACCGATGACGGTGAGGTGGATGCCGGTGATGCCGGTGCCGGGCTGGAACGTCACGTCCGCCTTGGTCTCCAGCTTGGTGGGAGGGGTGCCGGCGCCCGCCAGGCCGTGCGAGAGCGCCATCGAGAAGCAGGCCGAGTGGGCGGCGGCGATGAGCTCCTCGGGGCTGGTCTTCCCGTTCGCCGTCTCCGCGCGGGCCGGCCAGGACACGGGGTACTCGCCGATGCCCGAAGAGTCAAAGGTCACCAGACCCTTGCCGTCGACCAGGTTGCCTTCCCAGGCAGTGTGTGCGGTACGGGTGGTTGCCACGATCAGGTACCTCCTGTGATGGGGGAACTGCTGCTTCGTCACGTCCGGTCATGCCAGGGCAAGCCTACGGGCCACGATCGCCGCCGAGCCGCACCGACCGTCCGGATCGGCTGTCCAGATATCGGACAAGTGCGCTGGATATGGGGAGTTCATGGCGACCCTCCTGTTAGATTTGCCAAGGCCCGAGCCCGGCCCGCGGGTCGTCCGGGTGCCCTCCAATCAGCCAGCCCCGGAGCCTTTTCGATGACTGATCAGCCCACGAACTCCGCCGCTTCTTCGCTCGACGAGGTCGACGATGTCGTCCGGGCGGAGCTGAGCAGCCTGCGCGAGAGCATCGACAACATCGACGCCGCCGTCGTCCACATGCTGGCGGAGCGCTTCAAGGCGACCCAGCGGGTCGGTCGGCTCAAGGCCGAGCACAAGCTCCCTCCGGCGGACCCGGAGCGGGAGCGTGACCAGATCATGCGGCTGCGGGAGCTGGCGGCCGGGGCGCACCTCGACCCGGTGTTCGCCGAGAAATTCCTCAATTTCATCATTGCCGAGGTGATCCGCCACCACGAGGCGATCGCCCGCGCTTGAACGGCCGGGCCCCCGGTGCGGATCCTGGTGCAGTCGGTCGCAAGCGACGCACGGGCGATGTGAGCGGTAGCTAAATGTCTGATTTCGCGAGGCTTCGCAGGCCGAGCTAGCGTGCTGTCCTCGGCCGACGACCGTGTGGCCCGGAGAGGCGGCGCAGCGATGTCACGCAGGCAGCGGCGGCGCTGGCCGTGGTGGGTCGAGTTCCCGGTGATGGTGACAGTGGGGCTGGCGGTGGCCCTCGTCGTGAAGACGTGCCTGTTCCAGGTGTTCACCATCCCGTCCGGTTCGATGGAGAACACCCTTCAGGTGGGCGACCGCGTGGCGGTCAACAAGCTGGCGCCGATCCTGGGCTGGGAGCCGAAGGCGGGGGAGCCGGTGGTCTTCAAGGACCCGGGCGATTGGCTGCCGCCGGGCGTGGGGGCCGACGGTGACTCGTCAGGTGCGGTCGGGGAGGTGCTGAGCTTCGTCGGCCTGCTGCCGCCCAAGGGTGACAACTACCTGGTCAAGCGGGTGATCGCGACGGGCGGCCAGACCGTCCAGTGCGGCGGGACGACCCTCCGGGTGGACGGCGGCCCGGTCGCCGAGCCGTATCTGCACCCGGGGGACGACTCCTGCGCGGGGATGGACTTCGGCCCGGTGACCGTCCCGCAGGGGTACGTGTGGGTGGAGGGCGACCACCGCAGCGATTCGGCCGACTCCCGCTACCACCGGGAGGAGCCCGGTGGCGGTGCGGTGCCGGTCGCGGATCTGGTCGGCCCGGCGGCAGCGGTGGTGTGGCCGCTCAACCATCTCGACTGGTTCGGCTGGTCGGGGCGCTGACCAGCTCGGGTATCGGCTCGTCCGGGCGGGTGAGCCTGCTGGTCTGGGCGGCGAAGGCGCCGACCAGGACGAACAGGCCGCCGATCAGCTGGGGCGTGCCGAGGTGTTCGCCGAGCAGGACCCAGGCGGAGACGGTCGCGACCACGGCCTCGAGGTTGGCGACGACTGCGGCCACCGGCGGCGACAGGTACTGCACGGAGATGACGCCGGTCAGATAGGCGAGGACGGTCGCGACCAGCACCATCCAGGCGGCCGGGATCAGCGCGGGCAGCGAGTATCCGTTCATGATCACCTGGCCGCCGAGCAGGCTCCAGTCGGCCTCCCAGGGCCGGGTGACCACGGTCAGCAGGACCGCGCCGGTGAGCAGCCCGTACGCACTCACCGCCATCGGGTCGACCGGCCGGTCGCCCTGGCGCCCGGCGTCGGCGAGCACGAAGTAGCCGACCTGGCAGCAGGCCGCGCCGAGGCCGAACAGCACCCCGAGGGCGTCGAAGCTCAGCCCGTTCCAGATCTCGACCACGCAGGCCAGCCCGGTCACGGCGACGGCGGCGCCCACGGCCGCCGCCCGCGTGACGGGCTTGCGCTGGACGAACTTCACGTACCCGAGCAGCAGCAGCGGCCCGAAGTACTCGATCAGCAGGGCGACACCGACGGGGATGCGGGAGATCGCCGCGAAGTAGCAGGCCTGGACCCCGGCGACGGCGAGCAGGCCGAAGCCGATGAGCAGGCCCGGCCGCTGCCGGACGGCTGCCCGGTGCTTCCAGGCCAGCGGCAGCAGCACCACGGCCGCGCCCGTCACCCGGAGCCAGACGACGTGCAGGGGTGAGAGCCCGGCCTCGATCAGCGGTTTGGCGGCCGTGCCGGACCCGCCGAAGGCGAGCGCGGAGACCAGCGCGAGGGGCAGTCCGAGCGCCCGCGCCGTGCTTCGCACGCGGGGTTGTGAGCTGTGCATCGAGGCATTGTGTCAGCTCATCGACAGGAGGAGTAAGGGGCTATCTCACCGTTTGGTACTGGCCATGTGGCCACTCTGTCCAAGTTGGCGCTTGCCCGCCCGATGCCCGTGACCTGGCCGGATCACCGCCGGGCGGGCCGGCGTACGCGCTGGGGGCATCCGGACACCTCGACGTCCGCTCCGGGGGCTTCCCATGTTCACCCGTCGCTGGAATCATCCCTACTCGCCAGTAGGAGCTGAAGCCGCCTCAGTTCCTCCGTGACCCCACCCCTCATCAGGAGACCTCATGTCCCCGATCTCCCGCCGCGCTCTGCTGGGCTCGGCCGTCGCCTCCGGCGCCGCCCTCGGTGTCGGCGCACTGCCCGGCTCGCTGCAGCAGGCCCTGGCCGCCCCGGCGGTGCGCGGCACGCTGGACGACGTGGAGCACGTCGTCGTCCTGATGCAGGAGAACCGGTCCTTCGACCACTACTTCGGCACCCTCGGCGGCGTGCGCGGCTACGGTGACACCTCCCGGGTCCGCTTCCCCGGCGGCTCCGACGTGCTCCAGCAGCGGATGCTCGGCACCGTCGGCGGGACGACCCTCCAGCCCTGGCACCTGGACACCTCCACCAGCGACGCCCAGCGCATCTTCGACCTCGACCACTCGTGGGGCGGCACCCACAGCGCCTGGGCCAACGGCCAGTACAGCAACTGGATCCCGGCCAAGAGCTGGTACACGATGGGCTACTACCGCCGCCAGGACATCCCCTTCCAGTACGCCCTCGCCGACGCCTTCACCGTCTGCGACCAGTACTTCTGCTCCACGATGGCCTCCACCGACCCCAACCGGCTCTACCTCTGGTCGGGCATGATCGACCCGCACGGCACCGGCGGCGGCCCCGTCATCGACAACAGCAAGACCGGCTTCACCTGGACGACCTACCCCGAGCGCCTCCAGGCGGCGGGCATCTCCTGGAAGGTCTACCAGCAGCAGGACAACTACGACGACAACGCCCTCGCCTGGTTCAAGTCCTTCCAGACCGCCCCGCAGGACTCGCCGCTCTACGTCAACGGCATGGCCAAGCGCGGCGCCGACGACTTCGCCCAGGATGTCGCCAACGGGCGTCTCCCGGCCGTCAGTTGGGTTGTCGCCCCGGAGGCGCAGTCCGAGCACCCGAACCACCCGCCGGCCGCCGGTGCGGACTTCACCTCCAGCTACGTGCTGGAGGCGCTCGCCGCGCACCCCGAGGTCTGGGCGAAGACCGTCGTGCTGCTCAACTACGACGAGAACGACGGCTTCTTCGACCACGTCGTCCCGCCGACCGCCCCCGACGGCACCCCCGACGAGTTCATCAACGGCGCACCGATCGGGCTCGGCCCGCGCGTGCCGATGATCGTGATCTCCCCGTGGAGCCGGGGCGGCCGGGTCAACTCCGAGGTGTTCGACCACACCTCGGTGCTGCGTTTCCTGGAGAACTGGACGGGCGTCCGCGAGCCCAACATCTCCGCCTGGCGGCGCACCGTCTGCGGTGACCTGATGTCGGCCTTCGACTTCACCACCAGCAACCGCACCTTCCCCGCGCTGCCGGACACCAAGAAGCTGCTCGCCGACCTCGCCGAGCAGGACAAGAAGCTGCTGCCGCCGCTCTTCCCGCCGCTGATCCAGCACGCCCCCGAGATCGAGCCCGGCGACCGCCCGGCGCTCCCGACCGGCTACCGCTTCGGCTCCTCCTCGCACACCGACACGGCGACCGGCCGGCTCTGGATCACCCTCGACAACCTCGGCCGGCTCGGCGCGGGCATCTCGATGTACACGGTGAACTTCCGCAAGTTCGGCGCCTGGCAGTACACCCTGCCGGTCGGCGGCCAGGTCACCGACTACTTCAGCGCCCTCGGCGTCAGCGGCGGCCCGTACGACATCGACGCGCACGGCCCCGACGGCTTCCTGCGCGGCTACAAGGGCGATGTCCGCACCTGGACGAACAGTGCCAAGGCGCACCCCGAGGCCGCCGCGGTCGAGCAGCCCGACGGCCTCCACCTGACCCTCAGCAACCAGGGTGCCAAGGCCGCCGTCTTCACCGTCTCGGTCAACACCGCCTTCGGCGCGCCCGCCGCCCAGGCCCTGCAGGCCCTGACCGTCACCCCCGGCGGCACGGCCTCGGCCGTGCTCGCGCCGACCGCCGCCGGCCGCTACGACTACACCGTCACCGCCGACTCCGGCGACGGCTTCGAGCGCCGCTTCGCCGGCCGCCTCCAGCCGTAGCGGAAAGGGGGACGCGGCCCGGTCGCGTCCCCCTTCCGGTGTTTTTAAGGGAGCCCCGGACGGCCGGGGAACGACTGAAGGCCCCTCGCTCTCGCGAGGGGCCTTCAGTCTGTCGGTGCGCCGCCAGGGACTCGAACCCCGGACCCGCTGATTAAGAGTCAGCTGCTCTAACCAACTGAGCTAGCGGCGCCTGTCTGACCCGGAGAACAATACACGCTCCGCAGGGGTGGCACGCACCCGCCACCCGTGCCGATGCATCAAATGACCGGCTTGTCCCGGTTAGGGTTGATCCGTGCCCCGGACCCGAAGCCGCCTCACCGCCGCACTGCTGCTGCTCAGCGCGCTCGCCTACACCGCCTGGGTGCTGGAGGTGGTGATCGGCACCGGCCTCGACCCGGTCCAGGCGTACGTCAGCGAGCTGGCCGCCGAGGACCAACCGCTCGGCGGCCTCTTCCGGGCCACCGACCTCGCCGCCGGGCTGGCGGTGCTCGCGGCGGCGTTGGTGGCCCTGGTCACCCTGGAACGGCGCCCGTGGTCGGTGACCGGCTGGTCCGCGCTCGCCCTGTTCGGCGCCGCGACGGCCGCCGACTCCCGGCTGCCGCTCAGCTGCGCGCCGACCCAGGACGTGGAGTGCGCCGCCCGCGAGACGGCCGGGCTCGTCCCCGCGACGCACACCGCCCACGCCGTCAGCAGCAGCCTCGCCATGGTCGGCGCGCTCGGCGCCCTGGCCGCCCTCACGCTTGCCGCCCGTCGGTACGGCTGGTGGCCGCCGTTCGCCCGACTGGGCCCCTGGCTGCTCGCGGCCGAGCTGCTCGCCACGGCCTGGAGCCTCGGCGCGATCGCCGCCTTCGAGGCCGGCCGAGGCACCTGGTCGCTCGGCGCCGGGCAACGCCTCCAGGTCCTGCTGGTCGCGGCCGGGCTCGCCGTCCTGGCCGGGGGCGTGGCTCGTGGTGCGGCGCCCGACCTGCCCCGGACGGCCGCCCGTGACCTGGCGCCGGGGCGGCCGGGATGACGGGGCGGTTGGAGTGACGGGGCAGCCGGGGACGACGCAGCGTTTCTTCCGCATCGACGGCAGCCCGGTGCACGTGCGCCGGGAGGGCCAGGGGCCGGTCTGCGTGCTCAGCGGCGGCCTCGGGTGCAGCTGGTTCGACTGGGACCTCGTCGTCGGGCTGCTCGCCCCGCACCGGACGGTGGTCCGCTTCGACCGGCCTGGGTACGGGCTGAGCGCCCCCGCCCGCCCCGCCCCGAGCGCCGCCGGCGAGGCCGAACGCATCCGGCTGCTCCTTGACGCCCTCGGGCTCACCGAGCCGTGCACCCTGGTCGGCCACTCGATCGCGGGCTTCCACGTCGAGGCGTTCGCCCGCCTCCACCCCGGCCGCGCCGCCGGCCTCCTGCTGCTGGACGCCAGCACCGAACCGGCCCCCCACCCCCGCCCGGCCCCCGCCCTGCGCGACCTGGCGGCCCGAACGGCGGCGGCAGCGGCCGGAGCGCTCGCCGTGCCGTACCTGTGCGGGCCGCTCGGCCGCCGCCTGGTGGCGCGGGCGAGCACCGTACGCCGCGAGGACCTCGCCCCCGCCGAGCTGGTCCGCCGCTGCTACCGCCCCCGGCGGGCGCTGCGCGCCGCCCTACGGGAGAACTCCCGGTACCTCGACGTCGCTGCCGAACTCGCCGAGCTGCGCGAGCGCGCCCCGCTCCCTGAGATCCCGGTCACGGTAATGGCGGCCGACGCGGGCCGGGGCACCCGCCGGTCGGCGCGCTGGCTCGACCGCCAGCGCGAGCTGGCCGAGCTGCTCGGGGCCCGGTACCGCACGGTCGCGCCCGCCGGGCACCTGGCGATGGCCGATCGGCCGGACGCGGTGGCGCGGGCAGTGCTCGAGCTCCCCTGACTGGTCGGGCCCGAGCCGGTGCTGCGAAAGTATGAGGAATTCATACCGGAGTGGTGAGCGGATGAACTGGTGACGGTCACCGCCCATCGTGAAGACTCTCCGGGAGCACAGAGACAACGGCCTGCAGCCCGGCATGCCACCGCCATCTGGGGGACACACACATGAACGACCACACGCCTTTCGCCGCCTCGACGCGGGCCGCGAAGGCTGCCGACCGTTATGCCCCCGATGCGTCCGAGCTCCTGGACGCCCTGTCGCTGGACTCGCTGTCGTGGGGCACCCGCGCCCAGGACGACCCCGCCCTGGACGAGCTGCTGCTGGACGGCCTGGGCATCACCGGGGCGGCCCCGTGCGAGCTGGGCCTGATCGAGCAGGGCATGGACGCCCTGCTGCTGGACGACCTGGGCATCACCGGCGCACGCGTCCTCGACGCGCGCCCGGCGGGCACGGGCATTCCGGGCGCGCGCAGAGCGGCGGTGCGGGCAGTGGAGGGGACTGCCCACGCCGCCGCCGCGTTCGTCCTGGAAGACCTGGATGCCGCTGACCCGCGCATCGTCACCTCCACCTACATCTGCTTCATCGTTTCCGAGGGGAATCGGCCCGTCGAGTTCGCCGCATGACTGCCGCCGAGGGGACGGCAGCCGCTGAGGCACAGCTCGGTCTCAAGACGCACCTCCGGGCAGAGGTGGTGCCGGGGGAGGCGGCCTACCTGGTCTCGCCCCGGTCGGTGACGGCACTGCGCGGGCCGCAGGCAGAGGCGCTGGTGCCACTGCTGGACGGCACCCGCACCTGCCCCGAGATCGTCCGGGCCGCCGCCGAGACGCTGCCGCCGGACCAGGCGGTGGCGGGCCTGCGCGCGCTGGTCTCGGCCGGTCTGGTGCGCACCCGCACCCACGCGGCCGATCCGGCGGCGGAGGCGTACTGGGACCTCGCCGGGCTGAACGGCGGCCAGGCGGCGGCCGATCTGGCCAGGGCCGGAGTGCGGGTGCTGGCCCTCGGTGACACCGACGCCGAGGCGGCCGAGCAGGCCTGCCACGACTCGGGGCTCAAGGTCGTCCAGGGCCGGACGGCCGCACTCACCCTGGTGCTCTGCACCGACTACCTCGACCCGGCGCTCGCCGTCGTCGACGCCCGGCACCGCGCCGCCCGGCGGCCCTGGCTGCTGGCCCGCCCGGTCGGCGCCGACCCGTGGACGGGCCCGGTCTTCCGCCCCGGCGAGAACGCCTGCTGGCACTGCCTCGCCGTCCGGCTGCGCGGCCACCGCCGCTCCGAGATCCCGCTCCAGCGGGCACTCGGCACCGCCCGGCCGCTCGAACGCCCCGAGGCCTCGCTCGCCGCCGGACGCGCCATCGGCCTGCAGACCGCCGTCCTGGAGGCCGCCAAGTGGCTGGCCGGGATGCGGCACGAGGGCCAGGACGCCGTGCACACCCTCGACACCCTCACCCTGCGCGGCGAGACCCACCCAGTCAGCCGCCGCCCGCAGTGCCCGGAGTGCGGCGACGGCGCCCTCGTCGCACGGCTGGTGCGCCGCCCGGTGCAGATCACCTCGCGCCCCAAGGCTCCCGGCGCCGCGAACGGCCACCGGGCGCTGACCCCGCGCCGGATGCTGGAGACATACGGGCACCTCATCGACCCGGTGACCGGGGTGGTGAAAGACATCTGGCGCGACCCACGCAGCCCCGGCTTCGTCCACAACTACGTGTCCGGCCACAACCTCGCGCTCGCCCCCACCACCCTCGGAGGGCTGCGCGCCGGGCTGCGCGCACTCTCCGGAGGCAAGGGGCTGACCGCCGAGGAGGCCCGGGTCAGCGCACTCTGCGAAGCGGTCGAGCGGTACTGCGGCTCCTGGCACGGCGACGAGCCGGTCGTCCGGGCCAGCTACCGGGAGCTCGGCAAGGTGGCGGTGCACCCGCACGAGATCCAGCACTTCGACGAACGTCAGCACCGGGACCGCGAGCGGTGGAACGCCGAGCACCACGACTCGCCGTTCCAGCAGGTGCCGTCGACCTTCGACGAGGCACAGGTGGTCGACTGGACACCGGTGTGGTCGCTCGCCGCGGGTGAGCGGCGCCTGGTGCCCACCTCGCTGCTCTACTTCTCCGCAGTCCAGGACGGCGGCCTGCCGACGGCCGACTCCAACGGCAACGCCGCGGGGAGCAGCCTGGAGGACGCCGTCCTTCAGGGCTTCCTGGAGCTGGTGGAGCGCGACGCCGTCGCCCTCTGGTGGTACAACCGCACCCGGCAGCCGGCCGTGGACCTCGACGCCTTCGCCGCCACCGAGCCGTGGCTGCCCGGCCTGCGCGAGGAGTACCGGAAGATCGGCCGCGAGGTCTGGGTGCTCGACCTCACCGCCGACCTCGGCATCCCGGTGATGGCGGCGCTCTCCCGGCGCACCGACAAGCCGGCCGAGGACGTGCTCTTCGGTTTCGGCGCCCACCTCGACCCGGCGGTGGCCCTGCGCCGGGCGCTGACGGAGCTCGGCCAGCTGCTCCCCGCTGTGATTGACGCCACGGCGGACGGCACCGGCTACGCCGTGGAGGACCGGACGGCTCGTTCCTGGTGGAGCACCGAGACCGTGGCCCGGCAGCCGTACCTGTGGCCGGACGAGGAGCTCGCGCCGCGTCGGCCCGACTCCTGGGGCTATCAGCCACGAACCGACCTCAAGGAGGACATCGAGGACATCACGGAACTGACCCGCCGTCACGGCATGGAACTGTTGGTGCTCGACCAGACCAGGCCGGACATAGGCCTGCCGGTGGTGCGGGTGATCGTGCCCGGCCTGCGGCACTTCTGGGCCCGGTTCGGCCCGGGGCGCCTCTACGACGTGCCGGTGGCGCTCGGCCGGCTGAAGAGCGCCACGCCCTACGAGGAGCTCAATCCGATCCCGCTTTTTGTCTAGGTGCAGCTCGGACTGACTTCCCTGGTCAGGGGGGCGGAAAGGATAGAG
Organism: Kitasatospora sp. McL0602; assembly: GCF_052076145.1. Lineage (NCBI taxonomy): Bacteria > Bacillati > Actinomycetota > Actinomycetes > Kitasatosporales > Streptomycetaceae > Kitasatospora > Kitasatospora sp. McL0602. The sequence continues at coordinate 4,994,670 of NZ_CP197246.1, forward strand.
ATATCATCCTTTCCTTGGACGGGGTCGATGTCATATGCTCCGTCCGGAGTCGAGTAGGACCCATGGGGAGCCGGTATGAGGGATAGTCAGCCCGCCCAGCCGCCGCAGCGACTGGCGGATGCGGCAGAGGTGCTCGCCCCGAGGCTGGCCAAGGTCATTCTCTACGCGGTTCTCGCCTCCTATCTCGTGATCACTCTGATCAATATTTTCAACGAGATCAAAAATATCGCCGTAGTAATCCTCGGCATGGTCGGCGTGCTGTGCATGTTCATGTTCCAGCTGCTGCACTCCAACCCCCGCATGCGGCAGGCGACCGGGCGCCTCAAGGCGCTGACCCTCGGTGTCCAGGCCCTGCTGACGTTCCTTCCGTTCCTGGTTTTCCACGGGGTGTGGGGCAGCATGGGGACATTCTTCGGCGGGTCCTGCCTTCTTATCCTGCCCGCTCGCTGGGGCTGGACGCTTTATGGCCTGACCGGCCTGAGCATGAGTGTTTACACGGCCTACAGCGGAATGCCACTGATCCAGGTCGTCTATATGGGCCAGTCCACCTTGCTCGGCGGACTTGTCGTGTACGGGATCTCCCGGCTCGCCGAGTACGTCTCCGTGCTGCACGAGACCAGGGGCGAGCTGGCCCGGATGGCGGTCTCCAACGAGCGGCTGCGATTCGCGCGTGACCTTCACGACCTTCTCGGCTACAGCCTCTCGGCGATCTCGCTCAAGAGCGAGCTGATCCGCCGCCTCCTCCCCGCCAGCCCCGACCGGGCCCGCGAGGAGGTCTCCGAGGTGCTCGACATCTCCCGGCAGGCCCTCGCCGACGTACGCCTCGTCGCCAGCGGCTACCGCGACATGTCACTCGTCCAGGAGTGCGCGTCGGCCCGTGAGGTGCTCCGGGCCGCCGAGGTCGATGCTGCGCTCACGGTCTCGGTCGGCGAGCTGCCGCCTGCGGTCGACACCGTCCTCGCCACGGTGTTGCGCGAGGGCATGACCAACCTGCTCCGGCACAGCCGGGTGCGCAGCTGCACCATCGAGGCGGTGCAGGAGGGCGACAGCGTCCGGCTCTCCGTCGTCAACGACGGGGTCGAGCCGGGGGTCGGCACCGTCGACCCGCACGGCGGCAGCGGGCTGGGCAATCTGACCCTCCGGGTCCGCGCGATGGGCGGCACGCTCAGCGCCGGGCTGCGCACGGACGGCCGCTTCCACCTCGTCGCCACCGTGCCGGTCGAAGCCGCGCCCGACTCCTCCGGGTCGGAGCTCCAGCCGCTCAAGGCCCTGCGCAAGCTGTCCAGAAGGGTTGCCGCCTGATGTCGCCGGAGCTCGATTCGGTACCGGTGGCCGGGGAGCGCAAGCTCCGTGTCCTGCTGGCCGAGGACGCCCATATGGTCCGGGGTGCGCTGGTCGCACTGCTCCAGCTGGAGCCGGACATCGAGGTCGTCGTGGATGTCGACCGGGGTGACGCGATCCTGCCCGCCGCCCTGGAGCACCGGCCGGACGTGGCCATCCTCGACGTCGACCTGCCCGGGATGGACGGGCTGGCCGCTGCTGCTCTGCTGGCAGAGCAGCTCCCCTCCTGCCGTGCGCTGATGCTGACCAGTCTCGGCCGTCCGGGCACGCTCCGGCGGGCGCTGGACGCCAAGGTGAGCGGGTACCTGCTCAAGGACGCGCTGCCCGAGCAGCTCGCGGCGGCCGTCCGCTCGGTGGCCGCCGGCCAGCGGGTGATCGACCCTCAGCTCGCGATGTCGGTCTGGGAGAGCAGGGAGAGCCCCCTGACCGCGCGTGAGGGAGAAGTCCTGCAGCTCGCCTCGCCGGGCGCGGAGGTCGGCGAGATCGCCCGCACCCTGCACCTGTCGGAGGGGACGGTGCGAAACTACCTGACCTCCATCGTGGTCAAGGTCGGCGGCCGGAACCGGATCGACGCCATCCGGATCGCCCGCGACGCGGGCTGGATCTCCTAGCACCGCCCTGCCGCCGGCCGCGCTGAGGCTCTGCTCAGAGCCAGCCGCGCTCGCGGGCGGCCTTCGCGGCCTCGACCCGAGTCCGGGTACCGGTCTTGGCCATCGCCGCCGAGAGGTGGTTGCGGATGGTGCCGTGGGCCAGGTGCAGCCGTGAGGCGACGTCGGAGAGCGGGGCGCCGTACTCGGCGGCCTCCAGCACCTCCCGCTCCCGGCCGGTGAGCGGGTTCGGCGCGGCGGTGAGGGCGGTGACGGCGAGGGCGGGGTCGATCACCCGGCGGCCGGCCGAGACCTGACGGATGGTCTCGATGATCTCCTCGACCCGGGAGTTCTTGGCGACGAAGCCGTCGGCCTGCGCGTTCAGCGCGCGGGTCAGATAGCCGGGCTGGCCGAAGGAGGTCAGGATGACCACCCGGCACTGCGGCATCTCCTGCTTGACCTGGGCGGTCACGGCGAGGCCGTCCTGGCCGGGCATGTCGATGTCGAGCAGCGCGACGGCGGGCCGGTGCTGGCGGATCGCCGCCAGGGCCTGGTTGCCGTCGCCGACCACGGCGAGGACCTCGATGTCCTCCTCCAGCGCGAGCAGCCGACCGAGCGCGTCCGCGATGATTCGCTGGTCGTCCGCCAGAACCACGGTGATCATGGGACCGTCCCCCTCTCGTCAGCGACGCCCTGCCTGGGTGTGCATGCTCGGCCGCGGGTTGGTGGGGACCACCGCGACGAGCTCGAAGCGTGTGTCCGTGCGGTCGACCCGCAGCGTCCCACCCATGACCGAGACCTGCGCCAGCATACTGGGGATACCGCTTCCGCTTCCGGGCTCGGAGGCCTTGTTCCAGGTGCCGGGGCGGATCTTGGCCACTCCGTTGTTGCGGATGGCCAGCCGGAGGCCCTCGGAAGTCGGGGTGAGCGAGATCCACACCCGGCGGGCGGTGCTGTGCCGGAGGATGTTCGCGGTGCACTCGCGCAGCACCCAGCCCAGCGCGGCGGACACCTGCGGCGCCCAGTCGTCCGGTGCCGCGCCGATGCCCGGTGCCGTGCCGAGGCCAGGTGCCGTTGCCACCGCCGAGACGATCTCCAGCTCGATGCCCACCGCGCGCAGGGTCTCGGCGGTGCGCTCCAGGGCGGCGCTCAGCGGGAGCGGCCGGTACCCGGGGGTGGTGAACCGCACCTCGTGCAGCGCGGCCCTCAGCTCCCGCTCCAGGGAGAAGAGATCCGCCTGCTCGTCCTGCGCCTGCAACTCGCGCAGCCGCTCCCCGAGAACGCCGAGGCGGTGGCCCGCGGTGTCGTCGAGGGTGGCCGTCGAGGCGGCGGGACGGCGGGGCCAGAGTGCGTACCGTGCCATCCTCACCACCCTCGGACGGACCGGCAACGGTCCGTCAGGTGAGCGGACGTCAGGTGGTGCGGCCGAATTCCGGATGCCCGGACCGCCTTTTCTCTCCTGCGTGCTGAGGCCGTCGACGTCATTCCGATGCTCCGTTCTGAACGCGCCGGCTGAAACTGTTGTGATCCTATTCGGGCCGGACCGTGCGTGCCCAGGGTTACTTGTCGCTGATCCATCGTTACAGTTGTCATGACGCTGCGGTGGTCAGCGGTAACTCCACTGCGTGGGTGGGCCCTTGTGGCGGCCCAAATCCGGGTCGACGGTGACAGTTGTCATGGTCGGCGGCCGGTGGATGGATGGTCTGTCACCAGGGGGGTCTGACAGTTGTCACGTCTATTTCTCGAACGCTTGACGCGTGCTCGGAAGTGGTGCGAGAAATAGCCCACCGGTCGATCGAAGAAGGCGGGTCTGATCTCCCGAATTCCCTTCCACGGCCCTCCTGCCGTTCCAGAGGAAGCCCATGTCCACCACCACGATCGCGCCCGAGTGGGAGTCGCTGCACGTCTTCGCGCACGGCGACCGCAGCACCGCCGACCACCTCTACCTCGCGGCAGCCGAGGAAGGCCGCCGGGCCATCGGCGAGGGTCTCGCCAGCGGCTGGTTCGCCCTGCGGTACTGGGAGGGCGGGCCGCACATCCGCCTGCGGCTGCGCGACACCCGGCCGGGCCTGGCCGACGCGGTGGCCGAGCGGCTCGCGGCCCGGACGGGCACCCTGCCGGGCACCGAGCCGTTCGATGGGGTCGCCTTCCCGAACCAGGCGGGCAGCCCCAGCACGGTCGAGGCCTTCGGCTGGCAGCCGACCGGTACGGTGCTGCGCCCCGGGTACCGCCCCGACACCGCCCGGTACGGCGGGCCGGAGGCGATGCCGCTCGGCGAGGACCTCTTCCAGCTCTCCAGCGAGATCGCCGCCGAGGCCCTCCCCGACATCCTGTCCGGCACCTCCCGCACGGGCACCGCGCTCAAGCTGCTCGCGGCCCACGTCGCCGGGCTGCTGGACGCGGGCTTCGACGAGGTCACCATCGGCACCGCGCTCCGCCGGTCCGCGCTCGCCGCCGCCGCCCGCCCCGGCGCGCCCCGGGCCGACGTCCCCGCCGCACGGGCCCGCGCCGAGTGCGAGTACGAGCAGCAGCCCGAGCAGTTCCGCGCCGCGGTCGGCCGACTCCGTGCCGAGGCGGGCCGGCTCTCCGGGCTGCCCGGCCGCTGGGCCGCCGCGGTGCACGACTACGCCCGCCAGTTGCAGGCCCTCGGGCCGGATCTCCAGCGAGGCCCGTGGCCCGCCCTGACCAGCCAGTGGCACATGCTCGCCAACCGCCTGGGCGTCTCGGTGTCCGGGGAGTCCTTCCTCACCTGGCTGGCCGGGCTCACCCTCTCCGGCAGCCTGACCGGCCCGGACGCGCAGGGCGTGCCGGAGGCTCAGGCCGACCCGACCACCCCGCTCGCCCCCGTCACGCCCCTTCCTCCCGAGACCGCCGCCCGCCCTCGCGTCACCCTCCACACCGCCACCCACATCACCGGCCACACCGCAGGGCGCAACGCCCACGCGACGGGCGAGTTCCTGCAAGCCGTCAAGTTCCAACGCGACGCGATGAGCAGTCGGACCCAGCGCCGTGAGTCCGCCCGCCCGCACCCGGTCGGCGACGGCGAGTCCTACCCGCCCGCCCCCCTGCACTCTGTGCCGCGCCCGGCCGCCTCGCACGACGCACAGCCCCGCACCGCCCCGTACCGGCTTCCGGCGGCCGACCCGGCGCTGCTGGCGGCCCCGGCCCTGGCGGAGCTCCTCGGCAGCCCGGCCGTCGGTGATCTCGGCGGGTGCACCGGCGTGGTCGACGCGGCCCGGCTGGGCACCCTGCTGGGTCTCGCGGCCAGGGTGGCGGCAGCGCCGCCCGCCGCCGCTGCCGTCGGCTTCGGGGGCAGAGAGCACCCGGCCCCCGAGCTGCGCCCCCTGCTGGTCGACGTCCTGGTGCGCCGGGTGCCCGGCATCCCGGCCGGCAACTACCGCTACCTCGCCGACGAGCACGCGCTCGCGCCGTGCCCGGCCGTCGACACCGGCACCCTGCTCTCCGCCGTGCCGTACGCGGCCCCGCGCCCCGCCTGGCACCGCCCGACAGCCGCCGCCGAGGCCCCCGTCCTGCTGCTGCTCGGCACGGCGCCCGGCGTGAGCACCCTGCGGTACGGCCCGCGCGGTGCCCGGTCGGCGCTGCTCGAAGCCGGGCGGCTGACGCAGAGTCTGCTGCTCACGGCGACGGCGCTCGACCTCCGGGCCGCCACGGTCTGCGGCGGCTACGACGAACTCGCCGTGGCCTCGGGCCACGGCGAAGCCCTCACCCAGCCCCTCTGCCTGGTCGCGATCGGAGCCGCCCCATGACCGCCACCATCACCAGGACGTCCGCCCCCGCCGCGAAGCCCCCGGTCGGTAGGTCCGCCGTCAGGAAACCCCTCCCCAGGCGGCCCACCGCCGCCCGGGGCACCGGCACCGCCAAGCCCCAGGTCATACCCACCCCCGCCACCGTCGTGGTCCCGAACCCGGACTTGCGCGCCCTGCTCGCCGAGCGCGCGGGCGGCCACTGCTTCGTCGGCCGGGAGCGCCGGGCGGAGGCCCACCTCGCGGTCGTCGAGCGGTCCGGCTGGCTGCTGGTCGGCGACGCCGTGCTCGCCGAGGACGGCGCACCGGTGCCGACCGGTGCCCTGCCGCACCACGCCGCCGTAGCGGCCGGGCTGCTCCGGCAGTTGGCCACCGGCCACCCGGGCGCCTGGTACGCCTTCGACCTGGACGGCCAGTGCCTGAGAGGAGGCCAGGGTGTCCCGGATCTCCGCTGACCATCAGGTCGCAGCCGCACCGGCTGCACCGTCCGCTCCGCCCGCGCCGAGCGCCGCTCCGCGCCCACGCCTCGGGGCCTCACCTGTCGCGGCCAGCCGCTTCGGCGTCGCGCCACTCACCGTCCCACGGCTCACAAGCCCTCCAGCAGGCCCCGCACCGGTCGGTCCCGCACCGGTCGTGCCCCCGCAGATCCGGGCTGTGCAGCCGTCGCCCTCGCTGCTCACCGAGGAGGGCCGCGCCGCCCTGCCGCCTCGGCCTGCCTCCGGTCGGCCCTCCGCCGGGCTCGGCATCCAGTACGACCCGTCCGGCGCCGTGGTCACCGGCGGCCCGCGCACCTGGCGCTTCAGCGGCAGTGCAGGCACCCGGCTGGGCGAGATCCTGCTCGGCCAGGCGGCGGCGGACGACTCGGAGGCCGAGCTGCTGCACACACTGGGGCTCTGGGAGGCCGCCGACCCGGAGCTGGCCTCCGCGCAGCGGGAGTCCTTCGCCGATCCGGACACCCTCTCCGGCGCACTCCGCTTCTGCGGCCGCTGGGCGCCGACCACCCGGCGGCACCCCTCGGGCGCCGCAGCCGTCGAGGCATGGCGGCAGCTGCGGCCGGTCGTGGTCGGGGAGTCCGCCCTCGCCCGTGCGCTGATACGGGAGTTGGCCCTCAGTTGGCCCGCCACCGTGCCGGAGGCGCGCGAGCTGCTCGTGGTCGTCGACGGCAGGCCGGAGCCCCACGAGTCCCGCGCCCAGCTCCCCGTCACCACCCGGGGCACGACCGTCGCCGTCGGCCCCTGGACGGAGCCGGGCGTCTCGCCCTGCCCGCCCTGCGCCACGGCCCGGCTGGCCCGCGCGGCCCGGCCCGCGGGCATGGCGGTGCCGGCCCCCGCCCTGGCGGGGACGGACATCGAGTTGCAGGCCGCGCTGGTGGTCGCCGAGCTGGTGCACACGGCGGCGGGCGTCGGCCGCGGCGCCCGGCCGGGCCTGGTGGTCGAGCACACCCCGGGCACCGGGCGGACGCGCATCCTCGGCATCACCCCGACTCCCGGCTGCACCCAGTGCGCGGGCGGCCGCCGAGGCACGCCGCCGACGGCCGAGCGGTGACCGACGCGCTGACCGGGCGCTGACCGGGCGCTGACCGACAGCTCGAAATGACTGAAGGCCCCTCGCTCTCGCGAGGGGCCTTCAGTCTGTCTGTGCGCCGCCAGGGACTCGAACCCCGGACCCGCTGATTAAGAGTCAGCTGCTCTAACCAACTGAGCTAGCGGCGCCTGCTGACCTGGAGAACTATAGGCGACTCCGTCCGGATCTCCGAATCGTGGTCACGCCGTAGCGGTCGGTGGGCGCCGTCGGCGGGGCTACTCGCGCGTGCCGGCGAGCTCGACGGCACGTCCACGGGTGGTGTGCCAGGCGGTTCAACCCGGTGCCGATGCCCGTCCCGCTGGACGTGTCGCTGCCACCGCTGGTGCTCGCCGTCCACGGCGGTGCCGGGCCGGGGGCCGGGCGGACGCGGTCGTGGTCGCCGCCGCAGGGGCCGGCCCGCCGGGCGGCGACTACGGTGCTCGGCAAGTCAGCTAGCTGCTACGGAAGTTGCTGGGTGACGTCCCGGTACGGACGGCGTACTGCGGCTCCACCGGCCCTGCAGGCTCCCACGCGCCGTCCGTGCCGGAGGCCGTGGCCGGCCTCCGGGCTCGGGGATACCGACGGGTCGCCGTCGCCACCTACCTGTTGACCCCCGGGCGGTACGCCGACTCGCTCGCCGCAGCGGGCGCCTGGGCCGTCTCCGAGCCGCTCGCCGACCACCCGCTGGTGGCCCGCCTCGTCCTGCGCAGGTACGCCGTGGCGACGGCTTCAGTAGTGGCAGGCTGCGGCGTGCTCGTCGGAGCCGGTGAGAGGCGGGGCGTCCCGGTCGCAGACGGCGCGGTCGGCCTCGGGCAGCGCGGCGTAGACCTGGCAGCGGGTGCGGAAGCGGCAGCCGGTCTGCCGCACGGTGGGTGAGGGCGGGTCGCCGGCGAGCAGGACGCGGGTGCGGGCCCGTTCGGCGGCGGGGTCGGGCAGCGGGACGGCCGAGAGCAGCGCCCGGGTGTAGGGGTGGCGGGGGCTGGAGAAGACCGAGGCGGCGGCGCCCGATTCGACCGTGCGGCCCAGGTACATCACGCTCACCCGGTCGGAGAGGTGGCGGATCACCGAGAGGTCGTGGGAGACGAAGAGGTACGCCAACCCCAGTTCGGCCTTGAGCTGTTGCAGCAGGTTGAGCACACCGGCCTGGACGGAGACGTCCAGGGCCGAGACGGGTTCGTCCAGGACGAGCAGCCGGGGCTGCACGGCGAGCGCCCGCGCGATGGAGATCCGCTGCCGCTGCCCGCCGGAGAACTGGTGCGGGTAGCGGGCGGCGTGGGCCGGTTCGAGCCCGACCTGCCGCAGCAGCTCCGGCACCCGGCGGTCGATCAGCTCGCGCGGGGCGCGCTGGGCGAGCAGCGGCTCGGCGATGATGTCGCTGACGGGGAGCCGGGGGTCGAGGCTGGCCATCGGGTCCTGGAAGACGATCTGCAGGTCGGAGCGGAGCCGGTGGGCGGCGGAGCGGTCGAGCTGCGCGGTGTCCTGGCCGAGGATTTCGATCCGGCCGGTCTCGGGGGCGGCGAGCCGGAGGATCTCGAAGAGGGTGGTGGACTTCCCCGAGCCGGATTCACCGACCAGGCCGAGCGTCTCGCCGTGCCGGATGTCGAGTTCGACGCCGTCGACGGCGTAGACGTCACCGACGTGGCGCTTGAAGACGGTGCCCTTGAGGACGGGGAAGGTCTTGCCGAGGCCGGTGACGCGGAGCACCTGCTCGCGCTCCTCGCGCGGCACCGAGACGGCGGGCGGCGGCACCGTCGGCACGGGGTAGACCTCGCTGGGGGCGGGCCCGCGCTCGGCGAGTTCGTCGGCGCGGACGCAGGCGGCGAGGTGGTCGCCGCTGCCGGCGAGCGGGGGTTCGGCGCTGCGGCAGCGGTCCTCGACCAGCGGGCAGCGGGCGGCGAACGGGCAGCCGGGGCCCAGCTCGGCGAGCGGGGTGGGGCTGCCGGGGATGGGCACGAGCGGGCCGCCGTCGGTGTCGAGCCGGGGGACGGCGCCGATCAGGCCGAGGGTGTAGGGGTGGCGGGGGCGGGCGAAGAGTTCATCCACGGGCGCCGTCTCGACGACCCGCCCGGCGTACATGACGGCGACCCGGTCGGCCATCCCGGCGATCACGCCGAGGTCGTGGCTGACCAGTACGAGGGCGGCGCCGGTCTCCTGCTGGGCCCGCCGCAGGACGTCCAGCACCTGGGCCTGGATGGTGACGTCGAGCGCGGTGGTCGGCTCGTCGGCGAGCAGGATGTCGGGGTCGTTGGCGATCGCCATGGCGATCATCGCGCGCTGCCGCATGCCGCCGGAGAACTCGTGCGGGAAGCTGTCGAGGGCCCGCTCGGGTTCGGGGATGCCGACCAGGTCGAGGAGTTCGGCGGCGCGGGCGCGGGCGGCGGCCCGGTCGAGGCTCTGGTGGATGCGCAGCGCCTCGACGATCTGGTCGCCGATCCGGTAGACGGGGGTGAAGGCGGAGAGCGGGTCCTGGAAGACCATGGCGACCTTGTTGCCACGGATCTTGGCGATCTCCCGGTTCGGCAGCCCGACCAGCTCGCGTCCCTCCAACTGGACGGAGCCGCGCACGGCGGCGCTGCCGGGCAGCAGCCCGAGCACGGCGAGCGCCGTCACCGACTTGCCGGAGCCGGACTCGCCGACGATGCCCAGCGTCTCGCCGCGCTTCAGCCGCAGGTCGACGCCGCGTACGGCCGGTGCGGCGCCGAAGTCCACGGCCAGCTCGCTGACGGTCAGCAGGTCGGTGCTCAACTCTTGCTCCGGGAGGTACGGGCGGGGCGGGCCGCCTCGGTCGTGGGGTCGAGGGCGTCGCGCAGCCCGTCCCCGATGAGGTTGATGGCGAGCACGAAGAGCACCAGCAGGGCGGCGGCGAAGTAGAACAGCCAGGGGAAGACGGGGGCCTGGTCCGTCCCGGCGGCGAGCAGGGTGCCGAGCGAGACGTCGGGGGAGCGGACGCCGAAGCCGAAGTAGGAGAGCGCGGTCTCGCTCATCACGGCGCCGCCGACGGCGACGGTGGCGTCGGTGATCAGGAAGGAGGCGACGTTCGGCAGGATGTGCCGCAGGATGATCCGCAGCGGGTGGACGCCCATGAACTGGGCGGCGCGGACGAATTCGCGCTCGCGCAGGGAGCGGGTCATCGAGCGGACCACCCGGGCGGTGATCATCCAGTTGAAGGCGGCCAGCAGGACGACGAAGGCGATCCAGCCGGCGCCCTTCAGCTTGGGCGAGATGATGGTGATGATCAGGAAGCTGGGGAAGACCAGCAGCAGGTCGACCAGGAAGGTCAGCGCGCGGTCCGTCCAGCCGCCGAAGTACCCGGCGCAGGCGCCGACCAGCGAGGCGACGACGGTGGAGAAGAGGGCCACCAGCAGGCCGATGATCAGCGACTTCTGCAGGCCGCGCACGGTCTGCGCGAAGACGTCCTGGCCGATCCCGTTGGTGCCGAACCAGTGGGTGCCGGACGGGGGTTGGCGGATCGCCAGGTAGTCGGGGGTGGCGTAGTCCCAGTGCGTGACGAGCGGGCCGCCGAAGGCGAGCAGGAAGAGCAGCAGCACGATCACGCCGCCGACCAGCACCCCCTTCGCGGCCAGCAGCCGGGTCAGCACCAGCCGCAGCCGTCCGGTGCGGGCGGCGTCCTGGGCGGGGGCGAGGGGGCTCGCCTCGATCGGTAGCGCAGTCATGTCGGCAGGCCCTCTCAGTACCGCACGCGCGGGTCGAGCGCGGCGGTCAGCACGTCGGCGAGGAAGCCGGAGGCCAGCACCACCACGGCGGCGAACAGGTTGACGGCGACGACGGAGTTGATGTCCTGCTCGTTGATCGCCTGGATGAACCACTCGCCCATCCCGTGCCAGCCGAAGATGGTCTCGGTGAAGGCGGCGCCGGTGAAGATGCCGAGGAAGCTGTACGCGAACATCGTCGCCATCGGGATGACGGCCGTCCGCAGCCCGTGCTTGAGCAGTGCCTGGTTGCGGGTGAGCCCCTTGGCCTCGGCGGTGCGCAGGTAGTCGGAGCCGAGCACGTCGAGCATGGTGCCGCGCTGGTAGCGGCTGTAGACGGCGAGGCCGCCGAGGGCCAGCGAGAGCGTCGGCAGCAGCAGGTGCAGCGACCAGTCGGCCAGGTGCGCGCCCAACCCGCCTGCGAGCCCGGGGGTTTCGTACCCGGTGAACGGGATGACCTCGTGGCCTGCGGCGTCCTTGGCGGCGATCGCGCCGTTCTTCAGGAAGAGCGCGAGCAGGAAGACGGGGGTGGAGAGCAGCACGAAGGAGGCCAGCGTCAGCGTGCGGTCGGTGATCTTGTACTGCTTGACGGCGCTCCAGGCGCCGCCCGCGACGCCGAGCACCATGCCGAGCAGGCTGCCGACCAGCAGCAGCCGCAGCGAGACCCAGATCCGGCGGCCGAAGTCGTCGTTGACGGAGGTGTCGTGGATCGTCCGGCCGAGGTCGCCGTGCAGCACCAGGCCGGAGGCCCAGTGGCCGAACCGCTCGACCACGGGCGTGTGGTCGTTGATGTTGAGCGCGGTGAGTTGGCGGTCGACGGAGGCGGCGGACGGCCGGGGCTGCTTGGCCTCGAAGTACGCCCTCGGCCCGAGGGCGGAGGAGGAGAGCGCGAAGGCGAGGAAGACCGCGACCAGCAGCAGCGCGGCGTAGTAGCCGAAGCGCTTGGCCAGGTACCGGATCACCGCCCACCGCCGGGGGAGTGGTTCGGGTGCCTGGAGGACATGATCACAAGCCTTCGCTTCGGGGGGAGTTGACACAACTTCGAGCGCCAGTTCTACGCGACCGGACGGTCGGTAGTCCAGGGGTCCGGAGTGAACGGGTCCGTTGTCGCACACGAATCCGCAGGTCAGAGTGTTCCAGCGAGTTACTGACGGAGTATTGCGGCTACATTGCCTGCCGTTTCGTTTCGATCAGATGTGAACACCGAACCCTGGTGGAGCGGTTGATGCGCTGTTACGTTCTGCTCGCTGGGGCAGCGACTTGGCTGCCCATGCTCAACTGCTGCCACATCTGGCGGCGATCAAACCTTCGAACCCAACTGGGGGCACCCCTCATGGACGCATCCACCACAGCCCGAGGTCTCGGCCGGGCCGCCGTCGTCGCCATCGCCCTGGCGCTGACCGTCACCGGCTGCAGTTCCGGCAGCTCGGGCTCCGGCGATGTGCCCAAGACCGTCGTGCCGACCCAGGACGCGGACGACAACAACCCGCAGCCGCTGGACAAGGTCAAGGACGGCGGGGAGCTGCGCGCGCCGCTGCAGCAGTGGATCACCCAGTGGAACCCGTACCAGGTCGACGGCCGGTACGGCGACGCCGTCGAGATCATGACGTACATCGAGGCGAAGATCTTCCGCTCGGACGCCAAGGGTGTCTTCCACCCCGTCCCCGAGTACCTCACCTCGGCCGAGGTCACCTCGCAGTCGCCGCAGGTGGTGACGTACAAGATCAACCCGAAGGCCAAGTGGTCCGACGGCAAGCCGATCAGCTACCTCGACTTCAAGGCCGTCTGGGAGACCTCCAACGGCAAGAACCCGGCGTACAACATCGCCGACTCCTCCGGCTACGAGCAGATCTCCGGGGTCGAGCAGGGGGCGGACGCGCAGGAGGTGAAGGTCACCTTCAGCAAGCCGTACGCCGACTGGCAGAACCTCTTCAACCCGCTGATGCCGGCCGCCGGGCTCACCGCGCCGGACGACTTCAACAAGGGCTGGATCGAGAAGACGCCGATCACCGGCGGCCCGTTCAAGATCGGCAACATCGACAAGTCCGCGCAGACCATCACCGTGGTGCCGGACCCGGCCTGGTGGGGCCCGAGGCCCAAGCTCGACAAGATCACCTACCGGGTGCTGGCCCCCGCCGCGATCACCCAGGCCTTCCTCAACAACGAGATCGACTACGCCGGTGCGGGCTCCGCGACCAGCTACGGCCAGCTCAAGGACGCCAAGGGCGGCGTGATCCGCACCGGCACCCCCTGGGACGAGGTGCACATCTCCTTCGGCGGCAACGGCGCGCTGGCCGACCAGACCGTCCGGCAGGCGATCGGCAAGGCGCTGGACCGGAGCGCACTCATCAAGATCGCCAACCAGGGCGTGCCGGTGACGTTCAAGCCGCTCGACAACCACCTCTTCATGACCAACCAGGCCGGCTACCAGAACAACTCGGGCGACTGGGTGAAGTTCGACCCGGCCACCGCCAAGTCCATGCTGGACAAGGCGGGTTGGCAGGAGACGACGGCCGGGCAGCCACGCACCAAGGGCGGTCAGCCGCTGGAGCTGCACTTCGTGCTCACCGACTCCTCCGCGCAGGCGCAGCTCGACATGACGACGGCGGTGCAGAACATGCTCCAGCAGGTCGGCATCAAGGTCGACATCGACAAGGTGCCGAGCAAGGAGTACTTCACCAAGTACATCAACGTCGGCAAGTTCGACCTCGCCAGCTGGCGCAACACCGGCTCCTTCCCGCTCTCCGCGGGCGTCACCAACTTCCGTGCCCCGGAAGGCGACAACGTGTTCGGCAACTACTCCAAGCTGAGCACCCCGGAGATCGACTCGCTGCTCAAGCAGGCCGCCGGGACGATCGACCCGGTCGAGGCCGCCAAGCTCTACAACCAGGCCGACGCGAAGATCTGGGAGCTCGGCCACACCATCGAGCTCTACCAGCGCCCGGCCATCGTCGCCGTCCGCAAGGGCCTGGCCAACTTCAGTGCGGGCAGCCTCGCCGACACCGAGATCCTCAAGGTCGGCTGGGAGAAGTAACCGGCCTCCGGTGGCGCCGGTCTGACGAACGGCAGGCGGCACTGGCGGGCACCGCGGTGATCACGAGACCGGTGGCAGGCGGCGGAGGTGCGGACGAACCGCCCCCCACTGCCCGCCACCGGCCTTGACCTTCCGCCTTGCCCGCAGACCGCCCGCGTCGTCGTTCACCGGTGAATCTAGCCGTCCGGCCAGGAGCGGCCGGACCGCCGCGACCGGGTGGCGCGCGCTGTCACCCGGTTCGCGCACTGCGCCGTCAACTCTCGCTGACAAAAGCCCCGAAGGGGCGCAACCCGCCCGAAGGTTACGTGCACCTCGGCCCGCCCGGTGCCAGGATCGCGAGGACCCGACCCCGCGTCCGGCCCCCGCAGGCGCGACACCCGAAGGCGGCACCATGACCAGCGAGCAAGCCCTGCCCGGCCCGCACCGGGCCCGCACCGGCACCGTCCGGCGGATGACCGCGCGGGACCGGAGCGAATCCCACCGGGTGGCCACTCCGCTGGAGTTGTTCTTCGACCTGTGCTTCGTGGTCGCCGTCGGCGGCGCCGGGCGCGAGCTGGCCGTCACCCTCGCCGAGGGCCACTACGGCGTCGGGCTGCCCGGCTACCTGCTCTCGTTCTTCGCCATCTGGTGGGCCTGGATGAACTTCACCTGGTTCGCCTCCGCCTACGACGTCGACGACGTGCCCTACCGCGTCACCACGCTGGTCCAGATCACCGGCGTCCTGATCATCGCGGCCGGGGTCCACCGGGCCTTCGAGAGCCAGGACTTCGCGCTGTTCGTGATCGGCTACGCCGTGATGCGGCTCGCCCTGGTCACCCAGTGGCTGCGCGCGGCGGCGGGCTGCGCCGGGCCGGAACGCACCATGACACTGCGCTACGCCGCGGGGATCACCGTCTGCCAGCTCGGCTGGTGGCCCGCCCTGCTGGTGCTCGACGGCGCGGCGCGCGACGTCGCGACCCTCGTCATGATCGTCGCCGAGCTGTCCGTCCCGGTCTTCGCCGAGCGCCGGGCGCAGACCACCTGGCACCCGCACCACATCTCCGAGCGCTACGGCCTGTTCACCCTGATCGTGCTCGGCGAGACCGTCGCCGCCGCCACCGTCGCCGTGCAGTCCGGCCTCGACGAGCACGAGGCGCTCGGGCAGCTGCTCGCCGTCGCGGCGGGCGGCCTGCTGATCTGCTTCGGCGCCTGGTGGATCTACTTCGCCCGGCCGATCCACGACCACCTGCGCTCCAACCGCCAGGCGTTCGTCTGGGGTTACGGGCACTACCTGGTCTTCCTCGCCGCCGCCGCGATCGGCTCCGGCCTGGAGGTCGCCGTCGAGTACGCGGGCGGCAAGGCGCACGTCTCCGCGACGGCCGCCGCCGCGGCCGTCACCGTGCCCGCCGCGCTGTACCTGTTCACCGTCTGGCTGCTGCACTCCCGGCACGTCAAGACCGGCGCCGCCCAGTGGGTGCTGCCGCTCGCCGCCGCCGCGACCCTCGCCTGCACCGCCGCCGGGCAGCACGCCGTCCTGCTGGCCGGCCTGGTCTTCGCCGCCGCCGTCGCCGCCGGGCTGGCCCTGCACTCCCGCCAGGCCTGACCTGTCAGCGCCCTGTGCGAGGCTGAGTGATCCCCTATGTCCAGGAGCAGCGCATGCCGTCCGTCCCCGCCGTGCCCGACCAACTCGCCGAGCTGCCGTACGCGCACCTGCTGCGCCCGCACACCGGCCCGCTGCGGCGGGACGAGCGGTACGACACCGCGCTCTTCGACGGCACCGCCTTCGACGGTCCGGCGAACGGCGCGAGTTTCCTGGAGTGCGCCTTCACCGGCGTGCAGCTGAGCGGGGCGAAGCTGCGGCAGGCCCGCTTCAACGAGGTGTGGGTGCAGGGCAGCCGCTGGGTCGCCGTCGAGCTCTCCGAGAGCGAGTGGCAGGACAGCGGCTTCGTCTCCAGCGTGCTGGCGGGCATCTCCGGGTACGGCTCGGCGCTGCGCCGGGTGGTCTTCCGCCAGTGCAAGCTGGAGGCCGTCAATCTGCGCGGCGCGGTGCTGCGGGACGTCGTCTTCGAGGACTGCCTGCTGCGGGACGTCGACTTCGGTGGCGCGAAGCTCACCGACGTCTCGGTGCCGGGCTCGACGCTGGAGGAAGTCCGGCTGCACGGCGCCCAGTTGCGGGGCGTCGACCTGCGCGGGGCGGTCAGCCTCGGGCTGCCGGACGGCCCGGACGGGCTGCGCGGCGCGATCCTCGGGACATCCCAACTCTTCGACCTGGCGCCTCAGTTCGCACACGCCCTGGGGATCACTGTGAAGGACTCCTGATCAGCGGCCCCGCCGGCTGTTCATCTGGCCGTCGCTCTGCGAAGCGTCGCTGAACACTCCGACAAACCTTGCTGCAAGGCTATGGCCCCCCGCTCGGAGCTGCGCAAAGATGCTCCGCGACCGGTGTCGTGGACACAACGTGTGTGCACAGCATCGCTAGCGAAGGGACGGGCGGGCCGATGGCTGAGCTCAGTCGTAGAAAGTTCATGGCACTGTCGGCGAGCGCGGCGGCGGGCGCCACGGTGGCCGGCACGGTCACCGAGGGTGCCGCTCCGGCCTCGGCCGTGACGCTGAGCTCGACCGGCACCATCACGGACGCCCAGCACATCGTCATCCTGATGCAGGAGAACCGCAGCTTCGACCACTACTTCGGCACCCTCAACGGTGTCCGGGGCTTCGCCGACCGCAGCGCGATCCAGATAGCCGGCGGCTACAGCGTCTTCAACCAGCCGAACGGCCTCTTCAGCCGTCAGTACCCCTGGGCCTTCAACCCCAGCGGCGCCTCCGGCAGCACCGAGACCACCGCCCAGTGCAACGGCGACCTCTCGCACTCCTGGTCCGACCAGCACAAGGCCTGGAACACCGGCAAGATGGACTCCTGGGTGTCCGCCAAGGGCACCGTCCGCACCCTCGGCTTCCTCAAGCGCGCCGACATCCCGTTCCACTACGCCCTCGCCGACAACTGGACGATCTGCGACGCGTACCACTGCTCCACCCTCAGCGCGACCGGCCCGAACCGCACCTTCCACTGGAGCGGCATGATCGACCCGGCGGGCACGGCGGGCGGCCCGGCCTACGACGGCGGCGACGAGTCCGGGCTGCGCTGGCAGACGTACGCCGAGGCCCTGGAGACGGCGGGCGTCAGCTGGAAGGTCTACCAGAACGCCGCCGACAACTTCGGTGACAACGCCCTCGCCTACTTCACCCAGTTCTCCGGCGCCCCCGCGGGCAGCGCGCTGGCCGTCAAGGGCATGGGCTCCGTCCCGAAGAAGACCGGCCGCACCCCCGACGACATCGCCGCCGCGATCCGCGCCGACGTGCTCGGCGGCACGCTCCCGCAGGTCTCCTGGATCGTCGCCGACCAGCAGTCCTCCGAGCACCCGTACGCCACCCCTGAGGACGGCGCGCACTTCGTCCACATGGTGATGGACGCGCTCAACGCCGACCCGAACGTCTTCAACTCCACCGTCATGTTCCTCAACTACGACGAGAACGACGGCTTCTTCGACCACGTCCCGCCGCCGTCGCCCCCGGCCGGCACGGCGGGCGAGTTCTACAGCAACACCGCGATCGGCCTCGGCTTCCGCGTCCCGATGATCGCCATCTCGCCCTGGTCGCGCGGCGGTTGGGTCAACTCCGAGACCTTCGACCACACCTCGGTGCTGCGCTTCCTGGAGAAGTGGACGGCCGCCATCGGCCGCCCCGCCAACTGCCCCAACATCAGTGCCTGGCGCCGCAAGGTCTGTGGTGACCTGACCAGCGTCTTCGACTTCGCCAACCCGGTCTACGGCATGCCCGCGCTGCCCGACACCTCCCAGACCATCGGCCTCGCCACCTGCGGCCCGCTGGGCAACCCCTCCCCGGCCGACAACGCCCTCCCGGCCCAGGAGTCGGGCACCCGCCCGGCCCGCGCCCTGCCCTACCAGCCGAACGCCAACCTCGACCACCTGGAGTTCGGCTCCGGCGGTGTCATGAAGGTCTGGCTGAAGATGGCCAACGAGGGTGCCACCGGTACGAGTTCGGCGCACTTCGCGGCCTATGCCAACGCCTACCGCAGCGGCGGCCCCTGGCAGTACACCGTCGACCCGGGCGGCAACACCAGCGACTTCTTCAACTGCGGCACCAACTTCGGCAACGGCCCCTACGACCTCAGCGTCACCGGCCCGAACCGCTTCCTGCGCCGCTTCAAGGGCGACGCGACCAAGCCCGGCAAGACCGTGGGCGTCACCGCCTCCTACGCGAACGCCCCCACCACCGGCAAGCTCGCCGTCTGGTTCGCAATGGCCAACACCGGCACGTCGGCGGTCACGTTCACCATCACCTCCAACAACTACCGTACCGACGGCCCCTGGACGTACGCCGTCCCCGCCGGTGGCAGCACCAGCGACTACTTCAACGCCGTGGCGTACCAGAACGGTTGGTACGACTTCACCCTGACGGTCTCCTCCGACCCGAGCTGGTCCCAGCGCTTCTCCGGCCACCTGGAGACCGGCGCCCCCAGCATCAGCGGCTGAGTCGCACCCCCCACGTCCGGGCCGGGCCGGTCGCCGTGCTGGTCGGACGGCGGCCAGCCCGTGCCGGGCGAAGATCCCGCGTGCGGCGGCGACCTGGATGTCGGCGCCGAGCAGTACGGCCATGGCAGTGCCTCCTGGCGGGGGCCTTCTCGGAGCGTGGGGGCCCGGAGCGTGGGGGCCCGGAGCGTGGGGGCTACAGCGAGCCGTGGAAGGTGCGGTTCAGCACGTCGAGCTGCTGCTCCCGCGTCAGCCGGACGAAGTTGACCGCGTAGCCGCTGACCCGGATGGTCAGCTGCGGGTAGTTCTCCGGGTGGTCCATCGCGTCGAGCAGGGTCTCCCGGCCCAGCACGTTGACGTTCATGTGGAAGCCGTCGGCGGCCATGTAGCCGTCCAGCACGCCCGCCAGGTTCCTGATCCGGTCCTCGGGCGTGCGGCCCAGGGCGTCGGGCGTGACGGTGTTGGTCAGCGAGATGCCGTCCTCGGCGTGCTCGTACGGCAGCTTGGCGACGGAGAGCGAGCTCGCGATGTACCCGTGCCGGTCCCGGCCGTTCATCGGGTTGGCGCCCGGCGAGAACGGCTCCCCGGCCCGGCGGCCGTCCGGGGTGTTGCCGGTCTTCCTGCCGTACACGACGTTGGAGGTGATGGTCAGCACCGACTGGGTGTGCTCGGCGCCCCGGTAGGTCGGGTGCCTGCGCACCTTCCGCATGAAGTCCTCGACCAGCCGGACGGCTATCCCGTCGGCCCGGTCGTCGTTGTTGCCGTACGCCGGGTACTCGCCCTCGATCAGGTAGTCGACGGTCAGGCCGGTCTCGTCCCGGACAGGCCGCACCTTCGCGTACCGGATCGCCGCGAGCGAGTCCGCCGCGACCGACAGCCCGGCGATGCCGCAGGCCAGCGTGCGCCGCACCGCGCGGTCGTGCAGCGCCATCTCGATCCGCTCGTAGGCGTACTTGTCGTGCATGAAGTGGATGACGTTGAGCGCGTGCACGTACGTCTCGGCCAGCCAGTCCAGCTGCTGGTCGAACTTGGCCAGCACGGCGTCGTAGTCGAGCACCTCGTCGGTCAGCGCGCCGGTGCGCGGGCCGACCTGGGCGCCGGACTTCTCGTCCCGGCCGCCGTTGATCGCGTAGAGCAGGGCCTTGGCGAGGTTCACCCGGGCCCCGAAGAACTGCATCTGCTTGCCGACGGCCATCGCCGAGACGCAGCAGGCGATCGCGGTGTCGTCGCCGAAGCGCGGGCGCATCAGCTCGTCCGACTCGTACTGCAGGCTGGAGGTGTCGATCGACACCTTCGCGCAGAACTCCTTGAAGCCCTGCGGGAGTCGGGGTGACCAGAAGACCGTCATGTTCGGCTCCGGCGCGGGCCCGAGGTTGTAGAGGGTCTGCAGGTAGCGGAAGGAGGTCCGCGTCACCAGCGGGCGCCCGTCCTCGCCGATGCCGCCGATCGACTCGGTGACCCAGGTCGGGTCGCCGGAGAACAGCTCGTCGTACTCGGGGGTACGCAGGAAGCGGACGATCCGCAGCTTGACGACGAAGTCGTCGACCAGCTCCTGGGCCCCGGATTCGGTCAACAGCCCTGCCGCCAGGTCACGTTGCAGGTAGATGTCGACGAAGGTCGAGGTGCGGCCGAGCGACATCGCCGCGCCGTTCTGCTCCTTCACGGCGGCCAGGTAGCCGAAGTACAGCCACTGGATGGCCTCCCGCCCCGTCCGGGCCGGCCCGGAGATGTCGTAGCCGTAGGCGGCAGCCATCTGCTTGAGCTCGCCCAACGAGCGGATCTGCTCGGCGAGTTCCTCGCGCTCGCGGATGACCTCCTCCAGCAGCGCCGGGTCGGCGGGCATGGCGTCGAGCCCGGCCTTCTCCTCGTGCTTCACCTCGACCAGCCGGTCGACGCCGTAGACCGCCACCCGCCGGTAGTCGCCGATGATCCGGCCCCGCCCGTACGCGTCCGGCAGCCCGGTGACGATCCCCGCCTTGCGGGCCGCCCGGATCTCGGGGGTGTAGGCGTCGAAGACCCCGGCGTTGTGGGTCTTGCGGTACTCGGTGAACACCTTCTCCAGCTCGGCGGAGACGGGGTAGCCGTACGTCTCCAGCGCCCCGGCGACCATCCGCCAGCCGCCGTTCGGCATGATCGCGCGCTTCAGCGGGGCGTCCGTCTGGAGGCCGACGATCAGCTCCCTGCCCCGGTCGATCCAGCCCGGCGCGTGCGCCGTGATGGTCGAGGGCACGTCGTACGCGACGTCGTACACACCCTTGGCGCGCTCCTCGGGGAAGCGGTCGGTGATCTGCTGCCAGACCGCCCTGGTGCGCTCGGTCGGCCCGGCGAGAAAGGCGGCGTCGCCCTCGTACGGCGTGTAGTTCTGCTGGATGAAGTCGCGGACGTCGACGGCGTCCCGCCACAGGCCGCCCCTGAAACCGTCCCGGGCCCCGCTGCCGGTCCTCTCGAACTGCTGGGTGCTCATGCTGCTGCCGCTCCTGCCTCTGCTGCTGCCGCCTCTGGTGCTGCTGCCTCGCTCGGATGCCCTACTCGCCGTAGTACGCCTGGCGCATCAGCTGCTGCATGTCCTCGATCATCGGCAGCCGCGGGTTGGCGGGCGCGCACTGGTCCTCGTACGCGTTCATCGCCTGCTGCGGGAGGGCCCGGAGGAAGGCCGTCTCGTCCACCCCGGCCGCCTTGAACGACTGCGGGATGCCGACCCGGTCACGCAGTTCCTCCACCGCCCTGGCCAGCGACTCCACGCCCTGCTCCGGGGTGGCCGCGTCCAGGCCGAGCATCCGGGCGATCGCCTGGAACCGCTCGGGGGCGACGTAACTCCGGTACTTCGGCCAGCTGGTGACCTTCGTCGGAGCGGCGCCGTTGTAGCGGATCACGTGCGGCAGCAGCACCGCGTTGGTCCGGCCGTGCGCGATGTGGAAGGTCGCCCCGAGGGTGTGCGCCATGGCGTGCACGACCCCGAGGAAGGCGGAGCCGAAGGCCATGCCCGCGATGGTGCCCGCGTTGTGCATCTTCTCCCGCGCGACCGGGCTCGCCGGGCCGTCGGTGACGGCCTGCTCCAGGTGCTCGAAGACCAGCCGGATGCCCTGGAGGGCCAGGCCGTCGGTGAAGTCGTTGGCGTAGACCGACACATAGGTCTCGATGCAGTGCGTCAGCGCGTCGAAGCCGGAGTCGGCCGTGACGTCCTTCGGCAGGTGGGTGGTGAGCGCCGGGTCGCAGATCGCCACGCTCGGCGTCAGCGCGTAGTCCGCCAGCGGGTACTTCTGGCCGGTCTCCGAGTCGGTGATCACCGCGAACGGGGTGACCTCGCTGCCGGTGCCCGAGGTGGTCGGGATGCACACCAGCTTGGCCTTCTCGCCCAGGTCGGGGAAGGTGAAGGCGCGCTTGCGGATGTCGAAGAACTTCTCCTTCAGGTCCGCGAAGACCGTCTCCGGGTGCTCGTACATCAGCCACATCACCTTGGCCGCGTCCATCGGGGAGCCGCCGCCGAGCGCGATGATGGTGTCCGGCCGGAAGCCGCGCATCAGCTCGGCGCCCTTCTCCACGGTGTCGATGCTCGGGTTCGGCTCGACGAAGTCGATCACCCGCACCTCGACCGGCTCGCTGCGCCGCTGCAGGATGGCCCGGACGCGCTCCAGGTGCCCGATCTCCACCATCGTCCGGTCGGTCACGATGACGACCCTGCGGGCTCCGCGCATGTCGGCCAGGTACTTGATCGAGTTCCGCTCGAAGAAGACCTTCGGCGGGATCTTGAACCACTGCATGTTGGTGTTGCGCCGCCCGATCCGCTTGATGTTGACGAGGTGCAGCGCGGAGACGTTCCCGGAGACCGAGTTGTGGCCGTAGGAGCCGCAGCCCAGCGTCAGCGAGGGCATGAACGCGTTGTAGATGTCACCGATGCCGCCCTGCGAGCTCGGCGCGTTCCAGATCACCCGGCAGGCCTTGACCGCGTGCCCGAACTCCTCGGCGAACGCCTCGTCCTCGGTGTGCACGGCCGCCGAGTGACCCAGCCCGTGGAACTCCACCATCTCGGTGGCCAGCTTCAGGCCCCTGCTCCTGGTCTCCGCCTTCAGCACCGCCAGCACCGGGCAGAGCTTCTCCCGGGTCAGTGGCTCGCCCTCGCCGACGAAGCCGACCTCCACCAGGATGATCGAGGTGTCGGCCGGCACCTCGAACCCGGCCCCCTCGGCGATCCGCACCGGGCTCTGCCCGACCACCGCCGCGTTGAGCCTGGCCCCCGCACAGTCGCGGTCCTCGCCGACCCCGAAGACGTAACTCTCCAGCAGCGCCTTCTCGGCCTCGGTCGCCAGGTACGCCTTGAGCCTGCGGAACTCCGCCAGCGCGGGCCCGTAGATCTCCTGGTCCAGGATCACGGCCTGCTCGGAGGCACAGACCATGCCGTTGTCGAAGGACTTCGACAGCACCACGTCGTTGACGGCCCGCTGCAGGTCCGCGCTCTTCTCGATGTACGCGGGCACGTTGCCGGCCCCGACCCCGAGCGCGGGCTTGCCGCAGCTGTACGCGGCCCGGACCATCGAGTTGCCGCCGGTCGCCAGGATGGTCGCCACGCCCTCGTGGTTCATCAGCGCGCCGGTCGCCTCCATCGACGGCCGGTCGATCCACTGCACACAGTGCGCGGGTGCCCCGGCCGCGATCGCCGCGTCCCGGACGATCCGGGCCGCCTCGGCCGAGCAGCGCTGCGCGGCGGGGTGGAAGCCGAAGACGATCGGGTTGCGGGTCTTCAGCGCGATGAGCGCCTTGAAGATCGTCGTCGAGGTCGGGTTGGTCACCGGCGTCACGCCCGCCACCACACCGACCGGCTCGGCGATCTCCACGATCCCGTCGATCTCGTCCCGCCGGACGACGCCGACGGTCCGCAGCCCGGCCATCGAGTGGGTGACGTGCTCGCAGGCGAAGACGTTCTTGACGGCCTTGTCCTCGAACACCCCCCGCCCGGTCTCCTCCACCGCCATGACCGCCAGCCGGGTGTGCGCGGCGAGGGCGGCCAGCGAGGCCTTGCGGACTATGTGGTCGACCTTCTCCTGGGTGAACCCGGCGTACTCCTGGAGCGCCTTCCGACCGTTGCGGACCAGCGCGTCCACGGCTGCGGCGGCAGGAGTCGGGTCGGGTGCTGCGGCTTGCTGGCGGGCCATTCTCGCTCACCTCGGGGAGAGTGCGGCTGTGTGCCGGGACGGCTGACAGCTCCACCCTCCGTCGGGCCCGGATCAGGCGGCCACGGCCGTACGACGCGTCGTCCGGGGACCAAAGCCCCAACGCCCCCGGGTGGCAAGGACTTCGGCCCGCACCCGGGCCCCGGCCGCCCGCTGCGCCGTAAGGGTGAGCGCTGCGGCGGCGTAAGGGTGAGCGCTGCGCCGGCACCCTCGGCGACGTACTGTGACAGAGGGGGTGGCCCACAGTCCGTTTCGGACCGCAAGGACTCGCACCCCAAGGAGGAGACATGGGCATCTTGGACAGGCTGCTGCACCGCCCGCACGAGACGGTCGACCCCGCCCAGCGCGCGGCGCTCGCCCACGACGAGGCGGCCGACGCCTTCGCCGTCGACGTCGAGAAGGCCGCCGAACGCACGACACCCCCGCCGATGACCGAACAGGACCGCCAGGCCGCCTCCGACATGACCGCCGAGGGCGATCCCTGGGACTGAGCTCACGTACTGGGGCGTTGGCCACCAGGGGCGCGGGGAACCGCGCGAGGCGGAAGGTGCGGTGATGGCGCCTTCCGGTTTCGCGCAGTTTCCCGCGCCCCTGGGTCGTGCGTGGCCGGGCCTCGTAGCTAGCCGCGCGGCGGCAGCGGCGGCCGCCGCAGGTCCGGACGGGGAGTTCCGGGGGGCGGGGGTCCGGCCAGGGGTGTGGTGGCGGCGAGCTCCATGGCGAGCCGGACGGCCGCCTCGAGGTCGGCGTGATAGCGGCGGGCCCAGTCGTGCGGGGTGCGACTGACCAGCACGTCCGGGGCGACGCCGTGGTTCTCGATCGACCAGCCGATGCCGCCGGTGAACCAGGAGGCGTTCTTCGGCACCGAGATCTGGGTGCCGTCCCCGAGGGTGTGGCGGCCGGTCATGCCGACGACGCCGCCCCAGGTGCGGGTGCCGACCACCGGCCCGAGCCCGAGCAGCCGGACGGCCGCGATGATCACGTCCCCGTCCGAGCTGGTGGCGTGGTCGGCCAGGGCGACCACCGGGCCGCGCGGGGCGTCCCGGGGGTAGCGGACGGGCAGCCGGCCCCGGGCGAAGTCCCAGGCCAGGACGCGGCGGCCGAGCTTCTCCAGGACCAGCTCGGAGACGTTGCCGCCCGCGTTGCCCCGGACGTCCAGCACCACGGAGTCGAAGGCGAGTTCACGCCGCAGGTCGCGGTTGAACTGCGCCCAGCCGGATCCACCGAGATCCGGGATGTGCAGGTAGCCGCACCGGCCGCCGCTGAACTCCCGGACCAGCCGCCGCCGTTCGACCACCCAGTCCTGGTAGCGGATCGGCCGTTCGTCGGTCAGCGGCGTCACCGCGATCCGCCGCACCTGGCCCGACTCCGCGCTGCGGAAGGTGAGTTCGACGGTCGTGCCGCCCGCGCCGGCGAGCAGCGGGCCGGGCCCGCGCACCGGATCCGGCGGGCGGCCGGAGACGGCGAGGAACTCGTCGCCGTCGCGTAGCCCGTACCCGGCGAGCGGGGCGCGGGCCCGGGGGTCGGAGGACTCGCCGAGGAGGATGCGCCGCACCAGCCACCGGCCGTCGGGGGCGCGGTGGGCGGCCGCGCCGAGCAGCCCGAGCGGCTGCTGCAACGGCTGCGGGCCCTCGCCGCGCCGGGCGGGGGTGACGTACGCGTGCGAGGTGCCCAGCTCGCCGAGGAGTTCGCGGAGCAGGTCGGCGAAGTCGTCCGGCCCGGCGATCCGCTCCAGCAGCGGTTCGTACTGGGCGGTCAGGGCGGGCCAGTCCAGGCCGCACATCCCCTCGTCCCAGAACTCGCCCCGGACGATCCGGGCGGCCTCCAGGTACGACTGGCGCCACTCCTCGGCGGGGTGCACGGTGTGCGTGATCCGCCGCAGGTCGACGGTCAACGGGTTGCTGGCGGAGGGGAGTTGGTAGAGCTTCAGGGCGCCGGCCGAGAACACCGCGACGCAGGAGCCGTCGCCGGAGACGGAGAAGCCGTCGAGCCGGTCGACCAGGGTGGTGCGGGTGCCGTGGGCGAGGTCGAAGTACTCCAGGGCCGGGCGCCCCGAGGTGTCGGCCGGGTTGGCGAAGGTCTGGCCGAGCGCGCCGGAGATCGGCCAGCGGAGCCAGACCACCCCGCCGCGCACGGCCGCCGTCGCCGAGTACTTGGAGGCGATCACCGGGAAGGGCACCAGCCGCTCGGGCAGGCCCTGAGGGTCGACGGTGACGGTGCCGTCGCCCCCGGCCTCCTCCGGGTCGAGCCCGACCGGCGGCCGCCCCTCGGCGGGGGAGGCGAACGGCGAGGGGGTGCCGGCGGCCAGCGGGACGAGGTAGGGGCGGCAGCCGAGCGGGAAGGACATGTCCCCGGTGTGCACGTCGTGCACCGGGTCGAAGCCGCGCCAGGAGAGGAAGACCAGGAAGCGGCCGTCCCGGGTGAAGGCCGGGTGCTCGTCCTCGAAGCGGCCGCCGGTGACGTCGATGTGCAGCGCCGGGGCGTCCAACCGGGCCAGTTTGATGCTGCGCAGCGAGCGCCCGGCGACCGGCTGCGACCAGGTCAGCCAGCGCGAGTCCGGCGAGAAGGCCGGGCTGCTGACCGGCCCGTACGGGGAGGAGGCGACCTCGGTGACGGTGCCCTCCTCGGCTGAGACCAGCAGCAGGCGGCCGTCCGAGGTGGTGGCGGCCAGGGTGTGCCCGTCGGGGGTGGCGGTCAGCTCCAGCACCCGGCCGAGCTGCCCGGCGGCGATCCGCCGGGTGGCGGCGCTCTCGGGGGCGCCGCGCCCCGGCAGCGGGGCCAGCTCGATCGCGTCCTCGCCCTCGGCGTCGGTGAGCCAGGCGAGCCGGCCGGTGTGGCCGAGCAGCACCGGCAGCCTGACCCGGACGCCGGGGGTGTCGGCGATCACCCGGGCCGGCCCGTCGCGGTGGGAGAGCCAGTAGAGGCTGCCCCGGACGGTGATCGCGCTGGCCCGGCCGGTGAAGTCGCAGATCAGGTCCTTGACCTGCCCGGCGGTCGAGACCGGGTACGGCCGCCGCCCGGCGCGGGCCCCGCCGAGCGGCACGCTGAGCCGGCGCGGCGCCGGGGCGTCCAGGCTCTCCAGCAGCCAGAGGTCGCCCGCGTGCTGGTAGACCACCCGGGTGCCGTCGGTGGCGGCCTCGCGGGCGTAGTACGTCGCGTGGTCGGTGTGGCGGCGCAGGTCGGTGCCGTCCGGGCGGCAGGAGTAGAGGTTGCCGATGCCCTCGTGGTCGGAGAGGAAGGCGACCCGGCCGCCGACCGGCATCGGTGAGGCCAGATGGCCCGGGTGGCCGGGCAGCAGCTCGGTGCGGTCGAGCCAGAGCCGCCCGGTGGCGCCGCCCCGGTAGCGCTTCCAGGCAGCGGGCTCGTGCGGGGCGGCGGCGGTGAGCAGCACCGTGTGCTCGCTGCTCGCCTGGGCGTCGTTGACCGGCCCCCAGGGCATCCGGCGGCCGGGCGAGCCGTCCGGCGGCAGGGCGTACGCCCAGGTGTAGTGGGCGAACGGCTCGTGGTACGAGGTGACGGCGAGCACCTCGCCGTCCGGCAGCCAGCCGCGCACCCGGGTGTCCTGGCTGCCCCAGTAGGTGAGCCGGGTGGCCTCGCCACCTGCCGAGGGGGCGGTGAACACCTCGGGGGTGAGGGTCTGCCAGCTCGTCCAGGCGATGGTCGCGCCGTCGGGGGAGAGGCGGGGGTGGCTGACGCGCGTCCGGTCGCAGCTGACCCGCCAGGCGCGGCCGACGGTGCCGTCCGGTGCCAGCGGGGCGGCCCAGACGTCGTCCTCGGCGGTGCAGGTGAGCAGCCCGCCGCGCAGGTGGGGGTACCTCAGATAGCCGGGCGTGGTCACCTCTCCATGGTTCGGCGACGGCGGGCGGCCCGCAACCCGGGCTCACGCCGCGTCAGACCCTGACGGGCGCTCAGGACGTGACACGCCCATTGACACCACCTGGCGGGTTCGCTTCAGTGGTCTAGTCCAAGGTCTAGTCCAACTGGGCGCCCTGGCGCGCCCGGCCGGCCCCCACCGGCACCTTGGGCACCCCCATGCCCCGCTTCTCTTCCGGTAGGAGCACACCCCCACATGCGTACTCCCCTGATGACCAGACGCACCGTCGCGGCCGCCACCGCCTGGGCGGTCGCCGCCACCGGTGCGGCCGCCCTCAGCTTCGGCCTCGCCCCCGCCGCCTCGGCGGGGGCCGGTGAGCTGGTGAACAGCCTCGCCAACGGCGGCTTCGAGAGCGGCGCCCTCGCCCCCTGGGGCTGCACCGGCGGCACCGGCAGCATCGTCACCGGCCACGCCCACGCGGGCAGCTACGCCCTCGCCGGAGCCGCCTCGGCGAGCGACTCGGCCCAGTGCAGCCAGACCGTCACGGTCGCCCCCAGCACCACGTACACGCTCAGCGCGTACGTCAACGGCGCGTACGTCTACCTCGGCGTCGACGGCGCCGGCAGCACCTGGACGCCCGGCACCGGCGGCGGGTACCAGAAGCTCTCCGTCAGCTTCACCACCGGCGCGAGCCAGACCAGCGCGACGGTCTGGACGCACGGCTGGTACGGCCAGGGCACCTACTACGCGGACGACGTCTCGCTGGACGGGCCGGGCGCCCCCTCGCCGTCGCCCTCGTCCTCGCCGTCCACCTCGCCCTCCGGCTCCCCCTCCCCGTCCTCCAGCCCGTCGTCGTCCCCGTCCTCCTCGCCCTCCACCACTCCGCCGCCCCCGCCGGGCGGTGGGCTGCCCGCGCACGCGCTGGTCGGCTACCTGCACGCGAGCTTCGCCAACGGCGCCGGGTACCTGAAGATGGCCGACGTGCCGGACGCCTGGGACGTCATCGATCTCTCCTTCGGCGAGCCGACCTCCGTCACCTCCGGCGACATCCGCTTCAACCGCTGCTCGGTGAGCGAGTGCCCGAGCGTCGAGTCGGACGCGGACTTCAAGGCGGCGATCGCCGCCAAGCGGGCCAAGGGCAAGAAGGTGCTGCTCTCCATCGGGGGGCAGAACGGCGAGGTGCAGCTCACCACCACGGCCGCCCGCGACACCTTCGTCAGTTCGGTCGCCGCGATCATCGACACGTGGGGCCTGGACGGTCTCGACGTCGACTTCGAGGGCCACTCGCTCTCGCTCAACACCGGTGACACCGACTTCAAGAACCCGACCTCGCCGGTCATCGTCAACCTGATCTCCGCCCTGAAGACCCTCAAGGCCCGGTACGGCTCCGGCTTCGTGCTGACCATGGCCCCCGAGACCTTCTTCGTCCAACTCGGTTACCAGTACTACGGGTCCGGCCCCTGGGGCGGCCAGGACCCGCGCGCCGGGGCCTTCCTGCCGGTCATCTACGCGATGCGCGGCGACCTCACCCTGCTGCACGTCCAGGACTACAACTCCGGCTCCATCATGGGTCTGGACGGCCAGTACCACTCGATGGGCGGCGCCGACTTCCACGTCGCGATGACCGACATGCTCCTCAAGGGCTTCCCCGTCGCGGGCAACACCGCCAACATGTTCCCGCCGCTGGCCCCCTCCCAGGTCGCCATCGGCATGCCCGCCAGCTCCTACGCGGGCAACGGCTACGTCACCCCCAGCGAGGTCACCAAGGCCCTCGACTGCCTCACCAAGGCCACCAACTGCGGCACCTACACCCCCCGCAGCGGCCCCCAGCCGACCCTCCGCGGCCTGATGACCTGGTCCGTCAACTGGGACCAGTACAGCGGCCGGGAGTTCTCCACCACCTTCCACGGCTACTTCGGCTGACCGACGGAAGGGCCCTCCCGAGCACGCTCGGGAGGGCCCTTCCGGTCACGGCGGGGTCAGCCGATCGGTGCCTTCGGCGCCGGGGTGAACATCCAGGAGAGGTTCGGCTCCAGCACCGGGCGCAGGACGCGCTGCGCCACCACGGTCGACAGGACGGTCGCGAGGGCGAACGCGATGCCCGTGATCAGCACCTTGCCCGGTGCCGTCCACCAGAACGGATGGGCCCACCAACCGAGGAGGCCGCCGCCGACGGTGACGAAGGGGTGCAGCAGGTAGGTGCAGAGGCTCCGGCTGCCCATCCCGGTGAACCAGGTGTGCCGGGTCGGCACCAGCGCCAGGAAGGCTGCGCCGAGGACGAGCGCGACCGCGGTGAGCCCGAGGCTGCCCGCCGCCCACTTCCAGTAACTGACGTACAGAGCATGGTGGTCGTAGTTGTGGAGCAGCCAGTTCAGGTTCAGGTGGCGGCCGCGCCAGTACAGCAGAGCGGCGGTGGCCGCGAACAGGACGACCGCTGCCGGGCGGCCGGCCCGGAAGGCCTGGAGGCGCTGGAAGTGCTCGGGGCGCAGGTAGAGGCCGAGCACGAAGAAGGGGAGGAACTGCAGGATCCGCGCGCCGTCGAAGGTCGGGCCCAGCTCGTAGGTGCCCGACACCAGGGCGCCGCCTAGCGCGAGACCCAGGCCGAGCGGCGGTCGCAGCGCCTTCCACAGCGGGGTGGTGACCCGCCAGACCAGTAGCGCGGGCAGGAACCACAGGTGGTACTTCGGGTCCAGCAGCCAGAACGGCGTGTGCGTCCCGGAGAGCTGGTTCGACCAGAGGGTGAAGAGCACCTGGACGATCAGGTACGGCGCGAACACGCCGGTGACCAGCCGCTTCCACTGGTCGGGCCGACCGCTGAAGCTCCTGGAGAGGTAGCCGGAGACGACGATGAAGACCGGCATGTGGAAGAGGTAGACGAACTCGTAGGCCGTCGTCAGGGCCCGGGAGTGCCCGGAGACCGTGCCCCAGGTGTGCCCGCAGACCACCAGCAGGAGCGCCAGGAACTTCGCGTTGTCGAGGTAGGCGTCCCGGCCCTTATGGGTGGCCGGCCGGGGGGCTTCACGTTGGCCCGGTGTGCGCGCGGTGGCCAGATCAGTCATGGGGGTTCCTCGATGCGGACGTGCGCACTGCTACGGGTGCTGTGAATGTCGGTAGATAGTACAGAGGCGTCGCCGGTCGCTCCGAGCGGGGGACTCGCCCGATGGGCGCGCCGGGAACGACTGAAGGCCCCTCGCTCTCGCGAGGGGCCTTCAGTCTGTCGGTGCGCCGCCAGGGACTCGAACCCCGGACCCGCTGATTAAGAGTCAGCTGCTCTAACCAACTGAGCTAGCGGCGCCTGTCTGACGTCGAGAACATTACCTGGTCAGCGGCCGAAACTCACAATCGGGTCAGGTGGTGGCCCAGGGGGTGATGACGATCTTGCCGCGGACGTGGCCGGCCTCGACCAGGCGGTGGGCCTCGGCGGCGTGGGACAGGGGGTAGCTGGCGGCGATCTCCAGGCGGAGGCCGCCGGCGGACCAGAGCTCGGTGAGCTCGGCGAGGCGGGCGGCGGTGCGGGGGCCGCGCAGGCCGCGCACGCCCAGCCGCTGGGCGGCCGGGTAGTCGGTGATGGTGCCGATCCGGGAGCGGTCGGCGACGAGCGGGAGGGAGGCGTCGAGGGCGCCGCGGCCGGCCGCGTCGAGCACGGCGTCCACGCCGTCGGGGGCGGCCTCGCGCAGGCGCTCGGCCAGCCCCGGGCCGTACGCGACCGGGGTGGCGCCCAGCTCGCGCAGGTAGTCGTGGTTGGCCTCGCTCGCGGTGCCGATGACGGTGGCGCCCCAGGCGCGGGCGAGTTGGACGGCGACGGTGCCGACGCCGCCCGAGGCGCCGTGGACCAGGAGGGTGTCCCCGGCGCCGACGCCGAGCTCGGTGAGTGCGAGGTGGGCCGTCTGCCCGGAGGCGGAGAGTGAGCCGGCCGCCTCCCAGCTCATCGCGGCGGGCTTGGCCACCAGGTGGTCGCCGGGGACGGCGACGTACTGGGCGTGCCCGCCGAGCAGGTGGAAGCCGAGCACCTCGTCGCCCTTCTCCCAGCCGTAGCTGCCCGCGCCCAGTTGCTCGACCACCCCCGCGAACTCGTTGCCCGGGACGGCCGGCAGGGTGATGACCGCCCCCGGCGGGGTCCAGCCGCGGCGGACGGCGGTGTCGGACGGCTGGAGCCCGGCGGCGAGCACCCGCACCAACACCTCGCCGGGCCCCGGCTTCGGCACGGGCAGCTCGGTCACCTCCAGGACCTCCGGACCGCCCGGCCGTGCGAACACCGATGCGAGCATCTCGTGGCTCCCCTGTCTCTCGGCCCGACTCTCCGGCCTGTCTCCCCGGACGCTGTCGTCCGCTGACCCCCACTCTGCAAGTTGAAGGGCGCTTGAAGTCAAGGGCCGTCCGGCGCGCCGGACCCGGGGTGACGTTTTGTCACATTTATGCTGAGCCGGGAACACTCTGAGAGGACCCCTCCGTGGCACAGCTGTCGCTGTTCTTCCTGGTGCTGCTCGCCTCGGTGGTGACGATGCCGCTGGCCCGCCGCACCGGCGTGCCGCAGCCCGTGCTGATGACGCTGATCGGGCTCGTGATGGCCGTGGTGCCGCAGATCCCGGACGTGACCGTCGACCCCGGGCTGATCCTGCCGCTGGTGCTGCCGCCGCTGATCTTCGCCGTCGCCCGGCGCTCCTCGGTGCGGTACTTCCGGGCCAACATCCGCTCCATCCTGCTGCTCGCGGTGGCCCTGGTGATCGTCACCACCACCGCCGTCGCCGGGGTGTTCCACTGGCTCGTACCGACTCTGCCGATCGCCGCCGCCGTCGCCCTCGGCGCGCTCGTCTCACCGCCCGACCCCGTCGCCGCCGTCGCGGTGGCGGGCAGCATCGGCCTGCCCCGGCGGCTGGTCGCGGTACTGGAGAGCGAGGGCCTCTTCAACGACGTCACCGCGATCGTGATCTACTCGCTGGCCGTCGAGGCGGTCGTCGGCGGCGACTTCTCGGTGGCGGACGCGCTCGTCCGCTTCGTGCTCTCCGCCGTCCTCGCCGTCGTCATCGGCATCGCCCTGGGCTGGCTCAACGCCAAGCTGGCGGGGATGCTGGACGACCCGACGCAGCAGGTCGCACTCAACCTGCTGGTGCCCTTCGCCGCGTACACGCTGGCCGAGGAGGCGCACGGCTCGGGCGTGCTCGCCGTCGTGGTCTGCGCCCTCTACCTCGCCGACCGCGCCGCCGACGCCGACGAGGTCGCCTACCGGCTGGTCGGCAACGCCTTCTGGGAGATCGTCGAGATCCTGATCACCGGCATCGCCTTCGGCCTGATCGGGCTGGAGCTCGCCACGGTGCTCAGGGACGTCGGCGCGAGCTGGCGCGACATGCTCGGCGACGCCGCCTGGGTGATCGCCACGGTGGTGCTCGTCCGGCTGCTCTGGCTGCTGCCCGCCGCCTGGATCTCCCGGCGCGTCAGGCGCGGCGAGGAGGACACGCCGCTCACCTGGCGCGAGACGGTGGTGCTCTGGTGGTCCGGGATGCGCGGCGTGGCGACCGTCGCCCTCGCCCTGGGCATCCCCCTCACCGTGCACACCGGCGAGCCGTTCGCGGGGCGGAGCGAGATCGTCTTCGTTGCGTTCGGCGTCGTGCTCTTCACCCTGCTCGTGCAGGGGCTCACCCTGCCGTGGCTGGTCCGGCGGCTCAGCCTGGACAGCGGCCACGACACCCACGAGGAGGCCGTCAAACAGCTCTGGTGGCGCTCCGCCAGGGCCGGGCTCGGGCGGCTCGCCGAGCTGGAGGAGCAGCAGAAGCTCCCGGCCGAGCTGGTCGAGCGGCTGCGCGAGCGCCAGCACGACCGGCTGGCCCGGCTCTGCCCCGAGAGGTACGAGGAGCAGGAGGCCGCCGAGGCCAAGCTGCGGCTGCGGCAGTGGAAGGCCGCGGTCGAGATCGAGCAGGAGATGATCGCCGCCTCCCGGCGGGAGGTGCTGCTCGCCCGGGGAGAGACCGGCGCCGACCCCGAGATCGCCGACGAGGTCCTGCGCGGGCTCGACCTGCGGTCGGCGCGCAAGTGAACGTCACGCGTCAGGCCGGCCCCAGGGGCGCGGGGTGGCTGCTTGCGCGAGTTGACGGCACGTCGGGGGTGCCGGTGCCGCGTAGGCTGGCCGGGGTACTGGCCGTCAACGGAGTCGGCCGGCCTCTTCTTACCGCTGGACCTCGCGTGACCCTCCCCGCAGGGCCCTGCCGGTAACCCTCGCACCGGATGACTCAAGGAGAGACACCGAATGTCGCAGACCCAGCCCGGCGGCCGCGCCCCGCTCAACCAGCTGCCGCAGTGGGAGGCCCTGGCCAAGCACCGGGAGGAGCTCGCAGGGCAGCACCTGCGCGGGCTGTTCGCGGCCGACCCCGAGCGCGGCAGCCGCTACGCGCTGCGGGTCGGGGATCTGCTCGTCGACCACTCGAAGCACCTCGTCACCGACGAGACGCTCGCGCTGCTGCGCGACCTGGCCGCCGCGACCGGCGTGGCCGAGCTGCGGGACGCGATGTTCCGGGGCGAGAAGATCAACATCACCGAGGACCGCGCCGTCCTGCACACCGCCCTGCGCGCCCCACGCGAGGCCGTGATCGAGGTCGACGGCGAGAACGTCGTCCCCGCCGTGCACGCCGTCCTCGACCGGATGGCCGCCTTCGCCGACCGCGTCCGCTCCGGCGAGTGGACGGGCCACACCGGCAAGCGCATCCGCACCGTCGTCAACATCGGCATCGGCGGCTCCGACCTCGGCCCCGCGATGGCGTACGAGGTGCTCCGCCCCTACGGCGACCGGGGCATCGACGTCCGCTTCGTCTCCAACGTCGACGGCGCCGACCTGCACGAGGCGCTGTACGGCCTGGACGCCGCCGAGACGCTCTTCGTCGTCGCCTCCAAGACCTTCACCACCATCGAGACCATCACCAACGCGACCTCCGCCCGCAGTTGGCTGCTCACCGAGCTCCGCGCCGACACCGACGCGGTGGCCAAGCACTTCGTCGCCCTCTCCACCAACGCGACCGGCGTCGCCGACTTCGGCATCGACGTGGCCAACATGTTCGAGTTCTGGGACTGGGTCGGCGGCCGCTACTCCTACGACTCCGCCATCGGCCTGTCGCTGATGATCTCCGTCGGCCCGGACAACTTCCGGCAGATGCTGGACGGCTTCCACCTCGTCGACGAGCACTTCCGCACCGCCCCGGCGGAGCAGAACGTCCCGCTGCTGCTCGGCCTGCTCGGCGTCTGGTACGGCGCGTTCTTCGACGCCCAGGCGCACGCGGTGCTGCCCTACTCGCACTACCTCTCCAAGTTCACCGCCTACCTCCAGCAGCTCGACATGGAGTCCAACGGCAAGTCCGTGGACCGCGACGGCAACCCCGTGGACTGGCAGACCGGCCCCGTCGTCTGGGGCACGCCCGGCACCAACGGCCAGCACGCGTACTACCAACTGCTGCACCAGGGCACCAAGATGATCCCCGCCGACTTCATCGGCTTCGCCCAGCCGGTCGAGGGCCTGCAGCCCGGCCTGGTCGCCCAGCACGACCTGCTGATGGCCAACTTCTTCGCCCAGACCCAGGCCCTCGCCTTCGGCAAGACCCCCGAGGAGGTCGCCGCCGAGGGGGTGCCCGCCCACCTCGTCGCCCACAAGACCTTCCGCGGCAACCACCCCACCACCACCATTCTCGCCACCGAGCTCAGCCCCTCGGTGCTCGGCCAGCTGATCGCCCTCTACGAGCACAAGGTGTTCGTCCAGGGCGCGGTGTGGAACATCGACTCCTTCGACCAGTGGGGCGTCGAGCTCGGCAAGGTGCTCGCCAAGCGCATCGAGCCGGTGCTGCTCACCGGCGAGGGCGCCGCCGAACTCGACAGCTCCACCGCTGCGCTGGTGGCCAACTACCGTACGCTGCGCGGCCGCTGAGGACTGACAGGCTGACCGGCCCGGGGGTTGGAAGCCCCGGGCCCGCCGGTCGGCCCGCTGGGCTCAGCCCGCCGCGCGCTCCGCGACCGGGCGCCGACGCAGTGCCGCTTCGCTCAGCACCGGCGAACGCCAAGCCCCGTCCGGCTGGTAGCAGTTGGTGCCCGGCGGCACGATCTCGTCGATCCGGTCCAGCGCCGCGTCGTCCAGCGCCACCGCAGCGCCCTTCAGTGCCGAGTCGAGCTGCTCCATCGTGCGCGGCCCGATGATCACCGAGGTGACCGCCGGGTGCGCCGCCGGGAAGGCCAACGCCAGCTCCGGCAGCGAACAGCCGAGTTGCTCGGCGACCTCGACCAGCTGCTCCACCACCTCCAGCTTGGCGGCGTTCTCCGGGATCGACGGGTCGAAGCGGCCCGGCGTGAGCGCGGCCCGACCGGTCGTCATATCCGTGGGCAGCCCCTTGCGCTGCTTGCCGGAGAGGAAGCCGGAGGCGAGCGGGCTCCACGTCAGCACTCCCATCCCGTACCGCTGAGCCGTCGGCAGCACCGCCGTCTCGACCCCGCGCGCCAGCAGCGAGTACGGCGGCTGCTCGCTCCGGAAGCGCTGGAGACCGCGCCGCTCGGCCACGTGGTACGCCTCGGCGATCTCCTCGGCGGGGAAGGTCGAGCAGCCGAAGGCGCGGATCTTGCCCTGCTGGACGAGGTCGGTGAGCGCCGAGAGCGTCTCCTCGATGTCGGTCGTGTGGTCCGGCCGGTGCACCTGGTAGAGGTCGATCCAGTCGGTCTGCAGTCGCCGCAGGCTCTCCTCGACCTCCTTGACGATCCAGCGCCGCGAGTTGCCGCTGCGGTTGCGGCCCTCGCCCATCCGGAAGTGCACCTTGGTGGCGAGCACCACGTCGTCCCGGCGGCCGAGCAGCGCCTTGCCGACGATCTCCTCCGACTCACCGCCCGAGTACATGTCGGCCGTGTCGACGAAGTTGACGCCCTGGTCGAGCGCGGAGTGGATGATCCGGGCGCACTCGTCGTGGTCGGGGTTGCCGACGGCGCCGAACATCATGGTGCCCAGACAGTGGACGCTGACCTCGATGCCGGTGCCGCCGAGGATGCGGTAGCGCACGGTGCTGCTCCCTTGCAGGTGGACGGAGGAATGTCTTCGCGCCGCACCCTAGAGCTTGGAGTCCACTCGAAGGCAAGGGGTTTCGGCGGCCCCGGGAAATGACTGTAGGCCCCTCGCTCTCGCGAAGGGCCTACAGTCTGTCTGTGCGCCGCCAGGGACTCGAACCCCGGACCCGCTGATTAAGAGTCAGCTGCTCTAACCAACTGAGCTAGCGGCGCCTGCTGACAGAGAAGACTTTAGCAGCGGCTCCGGGCGCAGCCAAAATCGAATACTGCCGAGGGCCGTCAGGCCGGCGGGACGGGCTGCTGTCCGGGGGAGGCCGCCTGCACGCGCGAGGTACGGGACGCCCGGACTGCCGCCCAGAGCACCACCGCGGCGCCCGGCAGCCAGGGCTCCTTGCTGTCCGGCGCCACGATCCAGCGCCCGGCGCCCTGCCCGGGGGACTCCGGGGCGTCCATCATCCGCTGTACCGGCGGCACCGTCACCGCGTCGCCCCGCCCGTGGCAGAGCACCGGCGGCACCTCGCGGGCCCACTCCTCCCAGGCGAGCAGCGTCCGCAGCCGGGGCGCGGCGCCGGGTTGGACGAAGAGCAGGGTGCGGCCCCGGTAGGAGGCGACCGGGCCGCAGCCCGGCCCCGAGGCCCACATCTCGTCCAGCACCCTGCGGCCGAACAGCGACGGCATGCTGATCACGTCGAAGACGCGGCCGCAGGGCAGGACGGTCGGTGCCCACGGGCGGGACTGCCAGAGGGCGCGCATGCTGCGCGGGTACTCGCTCGCCGACGCCAGCCAGGCCTCCCCGGCGACGGTGACGTACTCCACGGATTGATACGTCCAGATGTCCACGCCCAGCAGATTGGCGCGCGCGGCCCGCCGGTAGGAGCGAAAACCCGGTTTGCCGGACGCGGCCGGGCCCGGGGGCGTACCCTCCCCACCTGCATATGCCACTGGCGATCGAAAGCCGCAGCGGGCTGCCCGGCGTGGGTCAGTGGTCGGGGCTGGTGCGCTGCTGCCGCAGCAGGCCACGGCCGTGCTCGATCATGCGCAGCGCGTAGTCGGGCGCCCAGTCGGCCCGCTCGGCGAGCTCGGCCGGCGAGAGGGCGTCGAACCGGCGCGGGTCGGCCAGTTGCGCGGCGGCGACCGCCTGGAAGTCCGCCGCCCGCTCGGCGGCGGCCCGGAAGGCCAACGTCAGCTCGGTCGAACGGCGCAGCAGCACCGCCGGGTCGTCGATGGACTCCAGATCGAAGAACCGTTCCGGCTCGGGCGTCTCGGCCTGCGGCTCGAAGAGCAGCTGCGCCGGGCGCAGCCGCCGCGCGGGAGTGCCAGGGCCCGAGGCGGCCGGTACGGCGGGGCCGCCGCTCTGGTCGGAGAGCTGGGGTTGGCGATCGGGCATGGGTGGGCACCTCCGGTGTGGTGGCTGGTGGGGCCGCCACGGGGGACCGGGCAGCACAACTGGGCCGCCGTCCATTGTTGCGCGGCGACATCCGGTAACGGAACGGTGCGCGTGCGAGCGCTATTCCCGCCCCGTGCGCCCCTCCCCACATCTGTGCACCGGGCCGACCCCAGGAGGGAGCAGCCGGCTCAGAGCCGGACGCGGTGCTGCGCAAGATGCGCCAGCACGGCGTGGTTGGCCTCCCAGCCGTCGGGGAACTTGACCGTGACCCCGAGCGAGACCGGCTCCGCCGCCGGGTGGTCGGCCAGCAGCTCGGCGATGCCGGCACGGGCGACGACGATGCAGGCGTGCCGGTGCCGCGAGGCGAGCACGCAGAGCCGGCCCGTCTCCAGGTGGAAGGCGGTGGCGTCCGGCCGCCCGGAGAGCGGGTGCAGCACGACCGTCACGTCGTACTCCCGCCCCTGGAGGCGGTTGGCGGTGTCCACCGTCACGGCGGGCCCGGCCGTCTCGTCGACCGGCACGCCGAGCGCCGCCAGCGCGGCCCGGACGGCTGCCGCCTGGTCGCGATGCGCAGTCCCGACGGCGATCCGCCCGGGAGTGAGCGGGGCCTCGCCGAGCTCCGAGTGCGCCGTCAGCCCGCGCTCCAGCAGTCGGCGGACGGTCTCCGCCACGGCGGCCACCGCCTGCGGGTCCGTCCGCACGGTGTGCCGGGCCGGCATCTCCAGCAGGGCCCAGCCGTGCTCGGCCGCCACGTCGATCGCCGCGTCCACGGCCGAACCGTCCGCCCGGACGCCCGCCTCCAACCGACGCTCACCCGGCCCGGTGCCCGAACGGAACGGCGTGTACGGATAGAAGGCGTCCGAGATCAACTGCGCGGCCGAGTGCGGCAGCCGCCAGGAGACCGGCAGCCGGTGCGGCCGGATTTCGGGGTTGTGCGCCAGCAGCGTCACGACCGCACTGCTGGACGGGTCGTAGCTGAGCCCCGCCCACTGCTCGGTACCGACCACTGTGAACGGGTCGAGCTGCCCCGGGTCACCGACGAACAGCGCCCGCTCGAACAGCCGCGCCACGGCGAGCAGCGCGTCCGAACGCATCTGGTAGGCCTCGTCCACGATCGCGTGCCGCCACGGCGCCTCGGTCTTCACCCACTGCCACTTCGCGGCGGTCGACACCACCACGTCCTGCTCCATCAGCTCGGCGACCTTCGCCGAGGCGGTCACGTGCTCGTGCCGCAGCGCCTCGGCGGCCGGGCGCGACTCGCTCGCGTGCAGACGGCCGATCCGTAGCTCCGGGCCCTTCTCGGCCAGCCGGTCGACCAGGTCGTCCACCTGGCTGTTGGTCTGCGCGATGATCATCAGCCGCTCACCCGCCGCCGCCAACTCCCTCGCCGCCCGCACCACCAGCGTCGACTTGCCCGCACCCGGCGGGGAGTCGACCACCACCCCGCGCGGGCTGCCGGGCGCGGGCCGGGAGACCGCGGCCAGGATCTCGGCCACCGCGGCGTCGGCGGCGGCCCCGGGCGTGCTGTTCATCCCGCTACTCCCACTCTTCGGCGCTGGCGCTGGCGCTGGCGCTGGCGTTGGCGGCGGCGCCGTTGCCGGTGGCCGGCGCGGCCGACCCCGGCGGGCCGCCGTGCGTCCACGGGGTGTCGTCCGGCTCGGGCAGCGGCGCCGACTGGCGCGGCGTCAGCTCGAACAGCGTGAACGTCACCACCTCACCCGGCTCCGGCAGACTCCCCGGCTCCGGCTCCTTCTTCCGGCCCATCCCGGACACCACCCGCACCGTCACCGTCCCCGCGCCCTGATCGGCCCCCACGACCACGGCCCGCTGCGCCGCCGGGCCACCGGCCCGGTGCACCTCCCGCCCGGCGTCGGCGTGCGGCCGGTCGGTGGTGCGGACGGTCACCAGCGGGCGGGGCTTCGGCGAGCGCCCGGAGGTGTCGTACGCGGGCGTCACCTCCGTCACCACGCCGCTGAACGCCTCCCCGGCGAGCCGGCGCTCCGCCATCGCCAGGGGATCGTCCAGCGCCTCCTGGACCTCCACCCGGGCCTGCTCCCGCTCACGCTGAGCGAGCTTTCGGGCGGCCGTCACCGCGTCGTCCTGCTTCGGCTGCGGCGGCTCCCCGGCCGCCAGCCGGTCCCGGTGGCCGGTGTACGACCAGCGGTCGCTCTCCCAGCGCTCGGCCAGGTGCGCGGCGGGCGGCAGCGCGCGCAGCAGGTCGATCCCGCGCCAGACGTCGTGCCAGGTCGGCAGCAGCACCCGCTCCAGCACGTCGTGCAGCTGCTCGGCCGCCAGCTTGAGCACGCGCACCTCGTGCTCGGGGCCTGTGTCGGTGCCCGCTCGGGTGGCCGTGTCGGTGCCCGTGCGGGCGGTCGCGTGGGTGCCTGTCCGGGCGGTCGCGTCGTGCAGCGCGGCGAGCGCGGCGTCGTGCCGGGTGATCGCCGGGGCGAGCACCAGCTCGTCGAAGCGCGGATCGGTGACCGGCCCGGCCGGCGGGTGGGTGAGCTGCCCGTACGCGTCCCGCTCCGTCTCCGCCCGCTCGGCCGTCCCGGCGCCCGTCAGCCCCGGCGCCGGGTGGTGCCAGCCGAGCTGCGCGCCGAGATGCTGGTCCTCCAGATGGCTCTGCCCCGTCGCCCAGTGCCGGGCCAGCAGCCCGGTCATCGGCAGCAGCAGACTGGAGCCCGGCACCTGCGCGCGCTCGGTCAGATGCGTCAACCACCGCCCCAGCAACGGCACCTGCGTCGGCGCGGGGTAGAGACCCGGGTCGGCGTCCGCCACCGTACGGCGGAACCGGGTGGACCGCCCGAGCAGGGACAGATGCCGGATCGATCCCGTGTTCGGCACGATCAACTGCGGTGCGTCCAAACAGAGTTCGCGGAACACCTGAGTCTTCTCGCCCGTCTCCGGGTCCTTCTCCGAAGCCTCGATCTGCTCGACGTCCGCACCGAACTGCTCCAGATACGGCAGCAGTTCGGCCGCGAAGCGGGCCAGGAAGTCGAACCGCTGCGCCCGGTTCAGCGGCTGCGGCACCAGGTGCAGCCGAGGAGCCTCCCGCTCGGTGCCGAGCAGCACGGCGAGCGGAGCCCCCGCCTCACCGGCCGCCGCCAGCGGCACGACCACCATCGGCCGCTCGGCCAGATGCCGGTGCCGTACGGTCGCCAGCGGCTCGGCCCGCCCACTGCGGACGGCCTCCAGCCGGGCCAGGGTGCTGAGCAGGCTCATCCGGCGGCCCGCCCGAACGCCTGATGCCCGACTGCCTCGTGCCCGAGCGCCTGATGGCCGACTGCCTCATGCCCGAGCGCCTCGCGTCGGAGGGCCGCTGCGTACGCCAGCCGCTCGGCGGCCTCGTCCTCGACCGTGGTCTCCTGCGAGGTGCTGCCCGCTGCTGCCGCCAGCGCCTCGGTGACCGTACGGATGCTGCCCAACTCCCCCCGCACGCCCGGACCGAGCTGCTCGACGGAGTCGCCGCAACGGGCCTGGGCCCGGCAGTGGAAGCCGAGCTCACACGTCGACAGGCAGTCCGGCCGGTACGCGGCGGGCACCGACTCGACGGCCTCGGCCAGCTCGTCGGCGGGCCTGGTCGGGCTGCCGGCGGCGTCGGGCGCGAGATCGAAGGTCGTCCCCGCCGGGAGGGCGCCGAGCAGCTCGTCGACCCGCGTCATCAGCGAGAGCTGGCGGCGGGTCGTGGCCAGCTCACGGCGGACGTCCACAGCCGCCGCAGTCGGGCGGTTGCTGAAGTCCTTCGGGCAGACCAGCAGCACGCTCAGCTCGGGGCTGCCGGGCAGCTCGGCGACCGCGTACGGCGACAGCTCCACCGGCCGGCCCGCCAGCGCGGCGGCCGTCTCCTGGAGCGCCAGCACGTAGACGGCGGCCTGCCGGGCGGCGGCGCCGACCTTGGCCGGGTCGGCCGAGCCGTCCAGGATCGGGAACGACTTGATCTCCACCACCGTGCAGCGGCCGCCGTGCACCACCACGGCATCCGGCTCCAGATAGGCCGGACTCCCGGCGACGTCGAGCCGCAGCATCGGGTGGTCCAGCAGCGTCCAGCCGTCCGGATCGGCGGCCGCCTCGGCCAGCACCTGCCTGGTCCGCTCCGCCCGAGCAGCGGGGCCCGACCGGTGCAGGAGATCGGGCACGGCGAGCGGAGCGTCCGCCGCGCCGTCGGCAGGAATGCCCAGCCGACGGCGCAGCGGCTCCAGCAGCGCGGCGTAGCCGTTCTCCTTCAACCGGAACTCGAAGACGTTCCCACGGGCGATCGCGAACGGCGACTGACCGAAGGGTGCCGGGCGGCCGAGCCGCTGCGCGACGGCGGCCTTGTCGACCCCGGCGGCATCGAGGACGGCCCGGCGACGGCAACCGGGATTGGCGGCAAGAGCGGCGAGGGCACGGGCGTCGAGACTGCGCTGCGGCGCCGGGCCGCGCAGTTCGGCGAGCCGCTGCGGCAGCGGCCGGGCCTGCCCGAGGTGCGAGACGTTCATGGTGCGGCCCAGTGTCGCATCCGGCACCGACAACCGGGGGCGTTCGCCGCAGGGAGCGCACACCGACGGGGCCAGGGGTGCGGGCGCCGACTGCGGCGAGTTTCCCGGCGGCAGCGCCGGAGGGGCCGGTGGTGGGGGATCATGGGGGCGGCACTCAATGGTGAGCCCGCCGCCTCTGGCCACCCGCCACCCCAGTTGCGAGGAGTCCCTCATGCCCGCCCGCATCGTGCTCGTCCGACACGGCGAGACCGACTGGTCGGCCTCCGGCCGCCACACCGGCCGCACCGACATCCCGCTCACCGACGACGGCCGGGCGATGGCCCGCGCCCTCGGTGCCCGGCTCGCGAAGGCGCCCTGGCAGGGCCTGCCCGACGCCATCGTCTACACCAGCCCGCTCTCGCGCGCCAAGGAGACCTGCGAGCTCGCCGGCTTCGGTGACCGCGCCGTCGAGCGGACCGAACTGCTGGAGTGGGACTACGGCCAGTACGAGGGCCGCACCGGCGCGGACATCCGTGCCACCGACCACCCGGGCTGGCTGATCTGGCGCGACGGCGTGCCCGGCGGGGAGAAGCTCGCCGAGGTCGCCGCCCGCATCGACGGCTTCCTCGCCGAGCTCAACGCCGACCATGGCACGCCGCACCCCGACACCACCACCATGCACGGCGCCGACCGCGACGTGGTGCTCTTCGCCCACGGCCACCTGTTGCGCATCCTGACGGCCCGTTGGCTCGGCCTGCCGCCCGAGTACGCCCAGCGCTTCAAGCTCGGCACGGCGGCACTCTCCGTCCTCTCCTGGGAGTACGGCCTGCCCGCCGTCGAGATCTGGAACGACCACAGCCACCTCCAGAACGGCTGACTCCACCGAGCGGTGCCCCACGGGCGGGCCCTGCCGGCGGGCCGGCTAAGCCGCCGACGCCGCGTCGTACTCGGCGAGGAACGCACCGACCTCGGGCACCGCGCGGTGGCCCCGCAGGTGGCCCGCGGTGTCGGCGATCATGCCCCGGATGCGGGCCGAGCGGACCTCGCCGAGCAGTGTCACGGCCGTCGACGCGTGCTGCGCCGCCCCGGCCAAGTCACCACGGCCGAGCCGGTCGTGGGCCAGCTCGGCGGTGTAGAGCACCCGGTT
The DNA here is from genome assembly GCF_052076145.1 of Kitasatospora sp. McL0602. Classification (NCBI taxonomy): domain Bacteria; kingdom Bacillati; phylum Actinomycetota; class Actinomycetes; order Kitasatosporales; family Streptomycetaceae; genus Kitasatospora; species Kitasatospora sp. McL0602. The sequence goes on from NZ_CP197246.1 coordinate 5,038,189, forward strand.
GCGGACGAAGTGCGGGTCCTGCAGCTCTATGGCCCGCTCGGCCCGCTCGCTGGCCCTGTCCCACTCGCCGAGCGCGGACCAGCACTGGGCCTCCAACCCGGCGATCTCGGCCTCGCCGAAGAAGGACATCCACTCCGGGTCGGCCTCCGACTCGCCCCGCTCGAAGAGCGTCCGGGCGCGGGCGAGCGCCCGCTCGCACCCGGGTCTGTCCCGCATCAGGGCCCAGCCGCCGGCCTCGCGCAGAGCCAGCAGCGAGAGCAGCCGGTCCGAGTCGAGGTGGCGGGCGGCGGCCTGCCCGGCCTGGGCGGCGCGCAGGGCCTCGCGGGGCCGCCCGGTGTCGCGGGCCAGGAAGGCGCTGTTGCAGAAGACGTGCGCCTCCAGGGCCGAGTCGTTGGCCATCCGCGCGGTGGCGAGCGCCTCGGAGTAGAACGAGCGGGCGTCGGCCAGCCGGTTCGAGTCGTGGGCGAGCCAGCCGACCGAGATCGCCAACTCGCCGGCCCCGGCCTGGAGCCGACGCTCGGTCGCGGCGCTGTACTCGCCGTCGTTCAGCAGTACGTACGCGCTGCGCAGCGACTGCCCGGCCAACTCGAAGAGCGCGTCGGCGCCTCGGGCGTCGTCGAGCATCCGGATGTCCCGGACGGCCTGCTCGACGCTGTCCACCTCGGCGGCGCCGACCTTGCGCGGCGGCGGCACCGGCTGCTGGAGCAGCGGCAGTGCGGCGGGCCCGGCGCTCGAGTCGCCGCCGTCGGTACTGGCGGTGGCGCCTTTGCTGGCGGTCTGGACGGGCAGGTGGGTGGGGTGGCTCGCGGCTCGGGCCGGCCGGTCGAGGCCGATCACCGCCGCCAGGGCGGTCGGGCCGCCGCTCAGGAACGTACGGCGACGCACGTCGTCGTTCTCCTCGTCGGGATGGTGCGAATCGTTGAGGGGAAGCGCCTCGTCGTGCGGCAGCAGACCGACGCTGGGCAGACCGAAGCTGGGCAGACCGGAGCTGGGCTGGGCGTCGGGCGGCGGGGCGGCCCCGGCACCTGTGCGCCGGCGGACCTCGGTGCGGGGCGCGAAGCCGAGCTCCGCCAGCGAGCGGTCGGGCCACATGTGCCGGAACACCCGCTCGTAGGCGTAGTTGGGGCAACGGATCTCGCCCGTCTCGACCCGCCCGACGTACCGGGCGTCGCAGGACACGTGCTCGCCGATCTCCCGAGCCGCCCGCCGGATCGCGGTGGCGAACTCGCCCGGTGAGCGGTCACCGCGCAGCTCGCGCATCGCAGCGTTCGGCGTGGCCGTGGGTGTCGCTGCGGGTGTGGCTGCGGGTGCGGCGGCGGTAGGGGCGGGCGGGGGCCCGGCTGATCTCGTGGCTGCCATGATCTGCGCTCCGAGTGCGTGCCTGGTGGAGTCCGTGCCTTGGTATGCCTGTCTGCTGTTGTCGGGTGACAGTACCCGGAGTCACCGATCAACCACAGCGTGTTTCCGGATGATGTATGGTCAATCAGGTATATTTCGGGCACTCTTGCCGAGTTCTGCCATGAAATGCCATGGCTTGCTGTACACCTCCCCGTGGCCTCCCGTGCACCATCTGCGTTGTCCTGATACGTGGAAGGTCCTGTCCGCACCCCCACCCGATCGATGCGGGCAGGCCTTCCGGTTGACGAAGCGACAGGAGAAGCCCTCATGGCCGTCGGAGTGCCGCAGTACAGCCGCCCGGGTGCCGCAGGTGTGCTCCCCGGGATCGCCCCGGCCCTGGTGCGGTACGACACCGTGACCGTCGCGGTCCGGCTCGGCCTGGAGACGGTGGACATCCTGCGGCTCCGCCGCGCCTGCGGTTCGGTCATGCAGGGCGCCGGCGGTTCGGCGATCGCCTTCCTGGTGCCGGCCGGCACTGCGGACCGCTGGCACCTCCCGGGCAGCACCTGTACGACGGGGGCGCCCGCGCTCCCGCCCACCGACCCGCGCTGGGTCATGCCGCCTGCCGGGCCGAACGCCCTGGCCCGCCCGACGGACGCCTGGGTGCTCCGCTCGGCCCTCTGCGAGGCGGCCTGCACCCTCACGGCCAGCGGCCTCGGGCCGCTCTGACCTCGCACCTGCCCGCACTCGTCCCCCGCACCCCTCCTCGTACCCGCACCCCTACCCGTCCGTGCACACGGCCCGACGCGGCCGCACGGCCCGGCGATAATGGTCGGTATGGGACGCAGCAACAGGGCCGGCAGGGCTCGCACCGAAGCAGAGCCGACGCCCGCCGCAGCCACCCGACCCGACGGCCCCCGGGCGGACGGCGGCCGCACCCACGCCGAAGGCCCGCTCGCGCGCCCCGTCGACTCCGGGTTGGCCGAGCTCGTTCCCGACCGTGACCGGCCACGGGCCTGGAGCCTCCTGGTGGACGGCGCCCCGCAGTCCCTGGTCGACCTGGCCGATCCGACCCACCTGGGTTTCGAGTACCAGCGCAGGCTCGGCCACCTGATCGACCTCGCCGCCCAGCCGGGCAAGCCGATCACCGTGCTGCACCTCGGCGGTGGCGCCCTCACCCTGGCCCGCTACGTCGCGGCGACTCGTCCGCGCTCCCGGCAGCAGGTCGCGGAGATCGACACCGCGCTGACCGAACTCGTGCGGGCCGAGCTGCCGTTGGAGCGCGGCTGGCAGATCAAGGTGCGCGGCACCGACGCCCGCGCGGTGCTGGAGCGGACCCCCGAAGGCACCGTCGACCTGGTCATCGCCGACGTCTTCGCCGGAGCCCGGGTGCCCGCCCACTGTGCGACGGTCGAGTTCGTCACCCTGGCCGCCCGCGCGCTCGCCCCCGGCGGCCGGTACGCCGCCAACATCGCCGACGGCGGCCAGCTCGGCTTCGCCCGCTCCCAGGTCGCCACGCTGCGGGCGGTGTTCCCCGAGGTCTGTCTGGTGGCCGACCCGGCGGTGCTGCGGGGCAAGCGGTTCGGCAATCTGATACTCGCCGCCGCCCAGCAGCCCCTCCCGGTCGAGGAGCTGGCCCGCCGGGTGGCCTCCGACTCCTACCTCGGCCGCATCGAACACGGCCGGGCTCTCGCCGACTTCACCGCCGGCGCGGCCCCCGCCACCGACGGGACCGCAGGTCCGTCCCCCGCGCCACCGCCCGGCGTCTTCCGCTGAGCAGTCTCCCGGTTCCGGTGTCGGTGCCGCGCCGCGTCAGTGGCCGCGCGGGAGACCGCGGTGCTTGTACATCGCCGCACCGGTGAGCAGCAGCCCGGCAGTGATCGGGACGAGGACGGCGGTGAAGTCGTCGCCGCCCCCGACGGGAGCGGCGGAGGTCAGGGTGAGGTCCTGCGCACCGGGGTCCTGGCCGGTGAGTTGGTCGGCCGGGACCAGTGGCGAAGCCTGCCCACTCCCGCCGGGGCCGCCGACGCCGGGTGGCTGCTGTCCGTTGACGGCGGGGTGGGCCCGGTCACTGCCGTCGGCGCTCGCGCCGCCCGATGCGGAGGCGGTCAGGCCGGTCGGCTTCCGGGCTTCGCCGGTGCCGCCCGGCAGCGAACGGGAGGCCCGCTGCGCGTCGTCCCCTCGGGGCTGCGGCGGTACGGACGGGAGCAGGACGGCCGCGATGGCGAAGGCGTCGGGCACGGTGGTCGCCTGTCCGGGCAGGGGGAGCCCACCTGAGCGGATCCGCTCCTGGAGGACCCGGCCGACTGGCGCCGCCTGATGCTCCAGCAGCGGTACCGTGCCGGTGAGCTGCTCGAGCAGGGCCGGCGCCTCCGACCGGCTGACCAGATCGGTGCCGGGGTCGGTCGCCGCCGCGTACGCGCTGGTCATGCCGAGGCTCAGCCCCCACACCTGGGCGAGCACCGCACCCCCGGCCGCCAGCGTCCGTGGGCGGGGCAGCCAGGTGCCCGTACGGCCGGGGCGCGGCGTAGCGGTGGCTTCGGGCTGGGAGTGTGTCGCGTGATTGGCTCGCACGTGAGGGGAGAACGAGCGGTGGGGGCGGGAAGTCACGCCGAGGAGTGACGGGGTGTCAACATGACGGGTCAGGCTTCCGGAGTACGTCCGGCTCCGGGCGCGCGCTTTTCGGCCGAATCGGTTCTGCCGGGCGGGCGGAGCGGCGGGCGGCGTGCGGGCCGTCCGAATGCCTCCGGACGCATTTGCGCACCTCCCGATGCCACCGCCGGTCCGACCTGGGCGGGCGAGGTCGGACCGGCGGTGGCGGTGGCTCAGGAGTTCGGGCGCAGCGTCCAGGTGATGGTCATCACACCGGTGATGGCGCCGTCGGCGCGGGTGATCTCCACGGTGACGGGGAACTCGGGGCGCTCGCCCTTGTCCAGCTCGGCCACGATGTCGGCGACCGGGCGGCCGATGGTGGCGGTCGCGGTGACGACACCCATGGCGAGCTTCTTGTACGCGATCTCGGCGTTCACCGCGAGCGGCACGGCGCGCGAGAGCTGGTCGCCGAACGCGGCCAGGACGATGCAGCCGCTGGCGGACTCGGCCAGCGTGAACATCGCACCGGCGTGCGGGCCGCCGACGTGGTTGTGGAACTCGGCCTGGTCCGGCAGCTGCAGCACGGCGCGCTCGGCGCTGGTCTCCAGGTACTCGAGCTTCAGCGTGTGGGCCATCGGCACGGTGGAGTCGAGCAGCTGGCCGATCGAAGGTGTCGTCATACGAGCGATGTTACTAGTCGGTAGCTATCAGGGGGAGAGGGCGGCCGGAATTCGTCCGGGTGTCCGGCCGGCCGATGGTGCCGGGCGGCGCGAAGTCCCTGCCGCCGCACGGGGGTTCGGAGTCGGCGGCGCCGAAAACGCAGAAAAGCCTTGAGGGCCTGATCTCAAGAGATCAGGCCCTCAAGGCCGTTGGGGTGAGTGACGGGACTTGAACCCGCGGCCCCCTGGACCACAACCAGGTGCTCTACCAGCTGAGCTACACCCACCATTTTCGGGGCGTTCCCGCTCCGACAAGAAGAACTCTACAGGATCGGAGAGGGTGCTCGCGCCAGGGTTTCGACCTCGGCTCCGATCGAGCCCAGGGGGTGTGCCGGAGGGTGTGTCGGGGGGCGCCGGAGGGTGTCAGCCGGTGGGCAGCTGGTACTTCGCCGCGATCGCGCGGGCGGTGTCGGTGTCCGGGCCGGGGGCCGCGACGAACACCGCCTCGCGGTAGTAACGGAGTTCGGCGATGCTCTCCCGGATGTCCGCCAGAGCGCGGTGGTTACCGCCCTTCTGCGGGCTGTTGTAGTAGGCGCGCGGGTACCACCGGCGGGCCAGCTCCTTGATCGAGGAGACGTCCACGATCCGGTAGTGGAGGTACCCCTCGAGGGCGGGCATGTCCCGGGAGAGGAAGCCACGGTCCGTCGCCACCGAGTTGCCGCAGAGCGGGGTCTTCCCGGCCTCCGGCACGTGCTCGCGGATGTAGGCGAGCACCAGGGCCTCGGCCTCGACGAGGGTGACGCCGCCTTCGAGCTCGTCGAGCAGCCCGGAGGAGGTGTGCATGGCGCGGACGAACTCCGGCATGCCCTCGATCGCCTCGGCCGGTGGCCTGATGATCACATCAACGCCCTCGCCGAGGATGTTGAGATCGGAGTCGGTCACGAGTGCCGCGACCTCGACCAGGGCGTCCCGGTCGAGGTCGAGCCCCGTCATTTCACAGTCGATCCATACCAAACGGTCGTTCACGTCACTCACCCTACGGCGCGATCCCGTGAACCGGACAGCTCCCGGCCCTCACCGGCGGGCCGCTCCGCCGAGTCGTCACCGGCCGCGTCCTGCCCGGCGAAGCCGGCAGGCAGCCCCGGGCCGTCCGCCCGGTGCCCCTGGCCGAGGCCCCGGGCAGTGGGCTGCCCGTGCCCCTCCTCCTCGGCGACCGCGTGCTCGACGGCCTGGTGTCCGCCTGCCTGATGCCCGGCAGCCTGGTGTCCGCCTGCCTGAGTGCCGGTGAGCGGCCGCCGGGCCGACGGGCCGGACTGCGGCGGGACGAGCGGCCTGGCCCGGTTCTTCCCGTGCTGAGCGGCGGAGCCCTGCGCCGGGCCTGCCGCCGCCCGGTCCGCACTCCGGTCCGCGCCCCGATCCGTAGGCGTACCGCTCGGGCCGAACGTGCTCGCTCCGGCACCCGAGTGGCCGCCTGCGCCGCCCGGAGCCGGATGCCGCTCGGACGACGACGCCGATGCCGCCGCCGACCGCTCACCCGCGAGGGCCTGGGCCGGTACTGCGGCAGCGGGAAGCGGCCGCCGAGCGCGGTAGCTCGTCCGGTACGTGGCCGGGGAGACCCCGAGCTGGCGGCGGAAGTGCCCGCGCAGCGCCACCGGCGAACGGAACCCGCAACGTCGCGCCACGTCGTCGACCGACAGCTCCGAGGTCTCCAGCAGCCGCTGGGCCTGCAGCACCCGTTGGGTGATCAGCCACTGCAACGGCGCACTGCCGGTGAGCGTACGGAATCGGCGGTCGAAGGTGCGTCGGCTCATGTAGGCGCGAGCCGCGAGCACCTCGACGTCGAACTGCTGGTTGAGGTTCTCCAGGGCCCACGTCACCACCTCGGCGAGCGGGTCGTTGCCGATCTCCTCCGGTAATGACTGGTCGATGTACTGCGCCTGCCCGCCGCCGCCACGCCTGCTCGGCACGACCAGCCGACGGGCCAGCGCGTTCGCGGCCTCGGCGCCGTGGTCGCTGCGCACCACGTGCAGGCAGAGGTCGATGCCCGCCGCCGTGCCGGCCGAGGTCAGCACGTCGCCGTCGTCCACGAACAGCTCGCGGGGGTCGACGTGCACGCGCGGGTACCGCTTCGCCAGCGTCGGTGCGTACATCCAGTGGGTGGTGGCCGGACGGCCGTCCAGCAGACCGGCCGCCGCCAGAACGAACGCGCCGGTGCAGAGGCCGATGATCCGGGCGCCCTCGTGGTGGGCCTTGCGCAGCGCGGCGATCGCCTCGACGGGCGGCGGCTGCGAGATCGAGCGCCAGGCGGGCACGACGATGGTGCCCGCTCGGGCGAGCGCCTCCAGGCCGTACGGGGCGCTCAGGGTCAGGCCGCCGGTGGTCGCGAGCGGGCCGTCCTCGCCCGCGCAGACCAACAGCCGGTAGCGCGGCACACCGGCGTCCTGGCGGTCGACCCCGAAGACCGAGAGCGGGATCGAGCTCTCGAAGATGGGGGCCCCACCGAAGATCAGCACGGCGACGGTCTCGCGCCGCCGCCGCCCCGAGAGCTTCCGGGGGACGGTCAGCAGGCCCTGGCTCGTCGCACCGGAGCCACCTGCCGTGCCCGACAGCCCGGCTGACACACCGACAGCACCCGCGCCTTGGCCGGGCGCCCCGGACAGAGCGGCCATCGCGGTCGCGTGCTGCGGACCGGCCGACGCTGCGTACGCCGGGGACTGGGCGTGGAGCTGGGCGTGGGGGTGGGGGTGAGTATGGGGGTGTGGTTGAACGTGCGGCTGAGTGTGGACCTGGGCGTGCGTGTGGCCGGCTGCGATCCCTCCGCCACCGCCGGTAGGCGAAAAACTCTGATGACCGCTGGGCGAGTTGGCAGCCGACGGGCCGGCCGTCCGGGCGGGGGACAGGCTCTGCGGGTACAGCGGAGTGCCGGGGGTGCTCTGCGGGCCGCGCGGCAGTCTGAGTGCCGAGGAGGTCTCGACTCGGGGCACGGGCGTCGTGCCTCCTGGGTCCCGACCCGCGGGGCCGGTCGGCGACTGGCCGTCAGGACCCGCGTCGCTCCTGCTCACCCTGCTCAAGGCGCTCCAGCCCCCTCGGTGGTGTGGTGTGGTGGTGCCGCACTGCTCGCCAAGATCGAATCTACTGGGTGGACCGTTCCCGTTGTGACAAGTTCACCATCCGACGCTATGTCGACATGGCAATTTGGCGTGATGCATTCGATCACGAAGCGTGGCACCCGTCGACCCCTCTGGGAAGGGGGCCTGAGTAACGGTGGCTTGTTGTTGTACGACCCACCCGAGACCCTCCCGGCACGCTGCGCCCTGCCGAGTGGTCTGGGCTGCAGCTTTCCCCAACGTGGTGCTTCCGAAGCGAGATTGACCGAAAATGAGCGGTTCGCGGGAGGGCGCGCGAGGTAGCGTCGTGCGCCTCTGTGAGCCCCCGCAGCGCGGTGCGCAGGCCCTCAGGGCCCTCCTGGCCGACTTCGACCCACCCGGCGCGCTGCCCTGCACAGCCGACTCGAACAGGCCACCGCGCGGCAGCCCGGCCGTCCACCCCGAGCCCTGCCGTCAAGGGGAGACGGCCCGGAGGCCGCTGATCGGTGCGATGGAGGACGCGCCCGCGGCGGCGGAGCCGGCGGTGGCCTGCGCGCGCTCCCGGGCACGCGCGCCCGGCGCGCTGCGTGCGGACAGCACCAGACCGACGGCCTCCGGCAGCCCCGCCGCGCTCAGCGTCGGCCGGTACCCGGGCTCGGCCCAGGGGCGGCCGTGGTGGAGCCAGACGCTGCGCAGACCGGTCACCTCCGCTCCGGCGATGTCGGCGGGGGCGTAGTCGCCGACCATCCAGGTGTGCGAGGTCCAGTCGCGCGTGAGCGGGACTCCGCAGCGCTGTGCGGCGATCTCGAAGATCAGCGGGTCGGGCTTGAGGCAGCCCGCCTCCTCCGAGATGACCCAGCCGTCGACCAGCGGGACGAGGCCGGTGCGGCGGATCTTCTCCAGCTGGGGGCGGGTGTTCCCGTTGCTGACGATGCCGATGGTCCAGCCGGCGGCCCGTGCCGCGTGGAGTGCCGCAACGTGTGCCGACGGGCACTGGATGTGCGAGTTGATCCCTCGCCGGTAGTGGGCGAGCAGGAAGTCGAGGGAGTGGTCGAGGCCGTACCGGCGCTTCGCGGCACCCAGCACGGTGCTGCGCGGAACGTAGCCGCCGCCGTCGATCGCGGCGAACCAGTGCAGGTCGTCGGACGGCAGTCGGTGGTCGTCCAGGAAGTCCTGTGCCCAGCCGAGGAAGGCGGCGTCCCGGGGGAGGAGGGTGTTGTCGAGGTCGAGCAGGAGCAGCGGCATGCGCTGCATGGTGCCAGCGGCCGAGCCTATGCATCAGGCATTTGCCAGCTCACGGCCCGAACTGTGGGAAGTGGCCGAAACCGGTGCATCACGGATGGTGCGGGATGTTGTCGGATACAGCGGACGCGGCGGATCGGGGCAGGTGGACGGGTAGGGAGCTGGGTGACTCGGTGGTGCAGGCGCGTACTGGAGGGGTGCGCTGTCAGCCGTGTGAGAGATGGTGCGAAAGGTGCTGGTGTGACGGGAGCGGCTGATCGATGACAGTCGGATCACGTTGTGTGGTTGCCCTGTTGCGCAGATGGGTCTCCTCGGTCAAGCTCCAGGGAACCTCCTCGATCGGGCGAGCGCACTCCGCCTGCGGGAGGGGCGTGAACAGCGCGGCGCACGCATCCCCCGTTAGCGGGATAGTGGCCGTTTTTGGGCTTCACTGCTGGGCGGGGCCCTGCCCTCGTCGTACTCTGAAAGGAACAGGTCACATCGGTGGTGCTCGGCGAAGACCGGCTCGGTGTCGTGGGTAGACCTGTTGCCTGGGCAGCCTTGTCCTTCCCTGTCGGCCCATCTCACTCGAAGAGCTTTGAGCCATGGCTGGTTTTGAGCCCCCCAGGTCGGTCGGCGCAGATGCTGCCGGACCGGTCGAAGCGTTTCCCCTTGCCGTCCCGCGCGACCGTCGGCCTGCTGCCGCGTTCGGTCGGGACGTGGTGCGTCGTGGCTGGCCCAGGCCACGACAGCGGAGAGGGGAGCACGGGGACGAGCGCACGGAGGGTGCGGTGACGGACGGTACGGGATCGGCGGTCGGCCGGTCCGGCGGGGCGGGCGGGATCGGTGGGACGGGCGGAGCCGGTGATCCGGTGCTCGAAGGCCAGGCCGTGCGGTCCTGCGACCCGGTGTTCCAGCACGGCGTGGTGGTCGGCTTCGACGGCTCGCTGTCGAGCGAACGGGCCCTGGCCTACGCGGTCGGGATGGCCCGCCGCTCCCACTGCGGGCTGGTGATCGTGCACGTCGCGAACCGGCTGCCCACGACGGTCTGGGCCGGGTGCGAACCACCCGTCTTCGTCGACCTCCCCGACCACCGGACCGAGATCCTCGGCCTGGAACTGGCCTGCGCCGACTACCTGTCGGGAGTGCCGTGGATCCTGGTCGAGCGCGGCGGGGACATCTGCCACGAGATCGAGGAGGTCGGCCGGGAGTACGCCGCCGACGCCATCGTGGTCGGGAGCACCCACGGCATCCTCGGCAAGCTCTTCGGGTCGGTCTCCGGCCGACTCGCCCGCCGGGCCAACCGGCCGGTCATCGTCATCCCCTGACATCGGCTGAGCTGATCGAGTCATCATTTCCACTGATGATCAGTCATGCCGATTGGCGGGTGGGTGCATCCGGTGATGAATGAAATGTGCGCATTCAACATTCCACCGGACTGACCAGTCGGACCGCCGACGCACTGCAGGCTCCCGGGCGGCCACTGGCCGCTGTACTGCTCGTGCCCCTGGTAGTGCCGCTGCTGGTGCCGTTCCTGGTCGGCGCGGCGGCCGGAGGCGCACAGGCGCCGCAGGCGTCGCCCGGCGGAGAGCACCGTGGTGGCGAAGCCCGCGACGCACTGGTGCTGACGGTGCGGACCAACTCGGTCGCGGGAGTGGACGTCCGGGTACGAGCGGGCGAGCCGGTGCTGCGCACGTACCGCCTGGTGAACCGGGCGGAGTACGGGCTGGCCGCGACCTTGACCGACTCGCAGGTGGCGGGCGGGGTGGTGGCATGCGGCCGGAGCGGGCCGGTCACGGTGCCCGCGCTGGGCACGGTCGATTGCGCGGTGCGGATCACGGCGGCTCCAGGCGTTCGAACGGGGTCGGCAGCGGTTGATGCGGTGGCTCCGGCGGGGCTCCCCAGGGCTGTGGCATCGGAGCAGGTCGGGTATCACGGAGTGACCGCCGGGCTGGCGCTCTCTCGGGTCGGAGTGGTGTCCGGGAGCGGTGTCGGGCGGCGTACCAGGGCGATGGCGGAGGACAGTGCCGTCCCCGTCCCCGACGCGGGTGTCGGCAGGGCAGGGTCGGCGCACCGGGCGGGCGGATCGATGGAGGCCCGCTACCGGGTCGAGGCCGTCGGAGAGGTACCCGTCGGCAGAGTGAGCGTCGTCGACGACCTTCCCGGCCTCGGGGCCGCCTCCTGCCCGGGGCTGGCGGGTGGGCAACTCCTGGTGCCCGGCCACCCGGCCGACTGCGCCGCAGCCGGCTCGGCCAAGGCCGGGCGTCAGCAGGGGACGGCTCACGCGGTGGGCTTCGCGGACGACGCGGTGGTCGGGGAGGACGGCCACCGCCTTCCGGGGCGCCGGCTGAGCGCTGACGCCCCGGGCAGCTACGACGGCGCTGTCCCCGGATCCGGCGGTGGAGGTACCGGCACCGGTGGGAGTAGTGGTGGGAACGGTGGGAGTGGCAGCGGTAGCGGAGGCAGCGGCGCTGGGGCCGGCTCGGGGCAGGGGCAGGGGCAGGGGCAGGGGCAGGGAGCGGGTCCGGGGGCGGGCCAAGCGCAAGCACAGGGCCAGGGCCCGGCGCAGGACAAGGCGTCGGCAACCGGGCAGGCGTCGAGCGTCGTGGTTCCCTACCGCCCGGGTGCTGGACCGGCTCCGCTGCCTGGTGGCCCGTTCGCTGCTGTCCCGCCGGGCGGACTGCCTGGCGGACTACCCGCCGGACTGCCTGGCAACTCGACCGCAGCCCAGGGTGGAGCGGCAGCCGTACGCGCCGGGCTCGCTGCAGCCGTCGCATCTGCGGCCGGGGCTGTGCTTCCCGGGGGAGCGGCGGGGGTCTCGGGTGCCGGTGCGGGCACGAATCCGGCAGCCGGCCGGACTCCCGTGCCAGGGCAGAGTGCCGGCCCGGCGGCAGGCGCCAGTGCTCGGGCGGCGAGCGCGGCGCCGACCGGTGCGGTAGCGCGTGCGGGTGGGATGCCCGCCGTCGAGGGGTCTCCTTTCGGAAGCGATGACGAGGACACCTGGGGCGCGGACGAGGTGATGCTCATGCTGCTGGCGATTCTCCTTCCGGTGCTGTGCGTGCTGGCAGCGGCCTTCACCGTCCGCCCGCGCACGCCGAACTGACGGTCAGTCGGGTGGAGGCGAGGAACCGCAGAGGATGAGGAGCAGCGACGGTGTGGAAAATCGGATTGGTGGCGCTCGCCGGTGGCCTGTTGGCCTTGGCCATCGGCATCGTGCTCGGCCGGAGCAGGGGATCGCGGGACGGCAGCACCTCGCCGCAGGCTCTGGCGTTCGCGGGTGCGGCAGTGCTCGGCTTCTTCGCGCTGTTCACCGGCTTCAGCATCGCCGGGGCCTGGCAGCAGATGAACTCCGCACGCCAGCACACCTATGAGGAATCCCGGGCCCTCACAGAGGTGTACTGGTCGACAAGGGATCTACCGGAGGCGGGGCGGACCGTGCTGCGGGACCACCTGCGGGGCTACACCCGGCTGGTGGTGGACGAGGAGTGGTCGGAGATGGCACGGGGGCGCGGAAGTGTCACGGCCTGGGAGGCGATCGACCGGGCCCGGTCGACTGCCGATGCTGTTCACGTGGAGATGCCGGCAGAGGTCACTGCGAAGAGCGACGTGCTGCGGAATCTGACGGATGTCTACGCGAAGCGGAATTCTCGTCTCGCGGACATCAGGGCAGTGGTGCCGGGTATTGCCCTGGGCGGCCTTCTGGTGGGGGCGGTGTTCGTCGTCGCGACGCCACCGATGATCGGGCTGACGGCGAATGTCCGTAATCTGATGCTGATGGCCTTTGTCGGCGCCTCCGTTGCTTTCGGGGTGAGTCTTGTCGTCGAGTTCAGTGGTCCTTTCTCGGGAGTGGTGAAAGTGGATCCGACCGCATTCCAGTTGGCTCTGGTCCGGTACGACCAGATCGACTCCGGCGCGGGCGCTGCCGGCACTGCGAGCACTGCCGGCACCGGGGGTGTCGCAGGCTCGCCGGTCCACTGATGCCGGACCGGCGGCGCCCGCGATCGGTGCTCAGGAGGAGGTGATGCCCAGCTCCCGGGCGATCAGCATCCGCTGGACCTCGGACGTGCCCTCGCCGATCTCGAGGATCTTGCAGTCGCGCCAGAACCGGGCGACGGGGAACTCGTTCATGAAGCCGTAGCCGCCGTGGATCTGGGTGGCCTCGCGGGCGTTGTCGACGGCCGCTTCGGAGGAGTAGAGCTTCGCGATGGCGGCCTCCTTCTTGAACGGTTCGGAGTGCAGCAGCCGGGAGGCGGCGTCCCGCCAGGCGATGCGGGAGATGTGTGCGCGCGTCTCCATGTCGGCCAGCTTGAACTGGATGACCTGGTTGGCGCCGATGGTCCGCCCGAAAGCGCGGCGGTCATTGGCGTACTGGACGGACTGGTCGACGCAACCCTGGGACAGGCCGGTGGCCAGGGCTGCGATGGCGATGCGGCCCTCGTCGAGAATCCGCAGGAACTGGGCGTATCCGCGACCGCGCTCTCCGAGGAGGTTGGCGGCGGGGACACGGCATTCGGTGAAGGACAGTTCACGGGTGTCGGATGCATTCCACCCGACCTTCGAGTACTTCTTCGACACCTGGAACCCCGGGGTTCCGGTAGGCACGATGATGGAGGAGATCTCCCGCGTTGGCGAGACCTTTCCGCCGTCTTCACTCGAACGAGCGATCGGTTCCGTCAGTGCGGTGACGGTGACCAGGCCGGTGATGTCCGTACCCGAATTGGTGATGAAGCACTTCGTGCCGTTGATGACCCACTCGTCGGTGGCCTCGTCGTAGCGCGCGGTGGTGCGGGTGGCCCCCGCGTCCGACCCGCCCTCGGGCTCGGTCAGGCCGAAGGCGCCGAGCATCTCGCCGGAGGTCAGCTTCGGCAGCCACTCCCGCTTCTGCTCCTCCGTCCCGAAGCGGTAGATCGGCATCGCGCCCAGCGACACCGCGGCTTCGAGGGTGATGGCGACCGACGAGTCGACGCGGGCCAGCTCCTCCAGCACCAGGCAGAGCGCGAAGTAGTCGCCGCCCATGCCGCCGTACTCCTCCGGGAACGGCAGACCGAAGAGCCCCATCCGCCCCATCTCGCGGATGATCTCGTACGGGAACTCGCCCTGCTCGTAGAACTCGCCGATCTTCGGTGCGACGAAGTCCTGGGCGAACTCGGCGACGGTGCGCCGCAGTTCCTCGTACTCGCGGTCCAAGCGGTGGTCGAGCATGGTGATCTCCTCGGTCGAGGCCCGCAGGGCCGATGCCGCAACGGGGAGGGAGTGCCGGGCGGGCCGGGGCGCCCGCCAGGTCGTGGCCGGTGTCAGGCGGAGGTGCCGACCAGGGCCTGGACGGCGCGGGACGGGCTGGGGCGGCCGAGTTGCCGGGCCATCCAGCCGCTGGTCGCGACCAGCGCGCGGAGGTCGACACCGGTGCTGATGCCGAGGCCGTGCAGCATCCAGACCAGGTCCTCGGTGGCGAGGTTGCCGGTGGCGCTCTTGGCGTACGGGCAGCCGCCGAGGCCGCCCGCGCTGGCGTCCACCGTGGTCACGCCGCAGCGCAGGGCGGCCAGGGTGTTGGCGAGCGCCTGGCCGTAGGTGTCGTGGAAGTGCACGGCGATCTGCTCGACGGGTACGCCTGCCCGGTCGAAGCCCTCCAGCAGTGCTGTGACCTGGCCGGGAGTCGCGACGCCGATGGTGTCGCCGAGGCTCAGCTCGGTGCAGCCGAGCTCCAGCAGCCGGACGCCGAAGTCGATCACCTGCGCGGCGGGGACGGGCCCCTCCCACGGGTCGCCGAAGCACATCGAGAGGTAGCTGCGGGTCGGGACGCCGGCGTCGGCCGCGCGCCGGACGACCGGGCGGAACATCTCCAGCACCTCGTCGGCCGAGCGGTTGAGGTTGCGCCGGGCGAAGGTCTCCGTGGCGCTGGCGAAGACCGCGATGTCGGTGACGCCATGCACCAGCGCCCGGTCGAGACCGCGCTCGTTCGGCACCAGCACGGGCAACCGGAGCCCCGGGTGCCGGTCGGGGAGCCCGCCGAGCCGGGGCATCAGCTCCTCGGCGTCGGCCAGCTGCGGCACCCACTTGGGGTGGACGAAGCTGGTCGCCTCGACGGTGCCGAGCCCGGCCGCCGCCAGCCTGGCGATGAACTCGGCCTTCACCTCGACCGGGACGAGCGAGCTCTCGTTCTGCAGCCCGTCCCGGGGCCCGACCTCGTGAATCCTCACGTGAGCGGGCAGGCCCGGCGCGGTGACGGGTGCGGGAAGCCCCAGCTCCAGGGCGTCCGGCTCGTGCGACTGACCACTGCTCATGACGCCACCTCCGTACAGGTGCCGGCGTCGGACGTGTCCTCGTCCTCTACCGGGGTGACCACGGCCAGCACCTCGTCCATCGCGACCGTCCCGCCGGTGCTGGCCCGCAGCTCGGTGACCGTGCCGTCGTGCGGCGCGGTGATCACGTGTTCCATCTTCATCGCCTCCAGGACGAGCAGGGCCTGCCCGCGCTTGACCTGCTCGCCGAGCGCGGCCTTGACCACGGTGACCGTGCCCGGCATCGGTGCGGTGAGTGCGCCGTGATGGGCCGTACCGGTGGAACTCCGGTCGGCGAGTGGGTCGTACGGGTGGACGGCCCAGGCATCTCCGTCGATCCCGAACCAGGTGACGGGGCCGGCCGCGGAGGTGTCGTCAGTGGCATGTGCAAAGGTCGTCTGCAGGCCGTCGACAGTGACGTGCACCCGGTCGGCGGCGAGGGTGGCCCGAGCCGTCCGGACGAGGCCGTCGTCGAGACGTACCTGCAGGTCGGCGCTGGTCCCTGAGTGACTGTCAGTGCCGTCGGATACGGTGCTCGCGTCAGCGG
The DNA here is from genome assembly GCF_052076145.1 of Kitasatospora sp. McL0602. Lineage (NCBI taxonomy): Bacteria > Bacillati > Actinomycetota > Actinomycetes > Kitasatosporales > Streptomycetaceae > Kitasatospora > Kitasatospora sp. McL0602. Next base: position 5,053,910 of record NZ_CP197246.1, read on the forward strand.
GTCGGACGAATACGGAGACCGGGTCGCGGCCCGGGAGGCGCAGCCGGTGGGTGGTCCACGCGGCCTCGCCGTTCAGCCGCCATCCGGAGGGCACGGAGAACGGGTCGGTCCACCCGTCGGCGCCGGCGGTCGGCGTCAGGGCCAGCTGCCGCGTCAGCGCGGCGGTGAAGTAGAGCACCTCCACGGCCGAGGCGGAGGGAGCGCGCCCCTCGTCACCATCAACGTGAGCACCGTTGATGTCAGCACCGTTTACGTCAGTGCTATCAACGTCAGCAGCAGGAAGACCAGCGGCGTACGGAGAGCTCAGCAGCTCCGGCTGCTGCTCGACGGTCCGCTCGACCAGGCCGGTGTCGAGCCGACCGGCGGCGACGTCGGGGTGGGCCAGCAGCCGTCGGAGGAATCCGGCGTTGGTGGTCACCCCGAGCAGCTGGGTCTCCGCGAGCGCGGCCCGGAGGCGGCGGATCGCGGTCGGGCGGTCGGGCCCGTACGCGATGACCTTGGCCAGCATGGGGTCGTAAAGGCTGCCGATCTCGGTACCGGCGGTCACGCCGGAGTCCACCCGGATGCCGCTGCCGCGCGGTTCGTCGAGGGCGAGGATGCGACCGCCGGTGGGGAGGAAGTCCCGGTCGGGGTCCTCGGCGCAGATCCGGGCCTCGATCGCGTGGCCCAGGAAGGAGATGTCCGACTGCTCGAACGGGAGGTTCTCGCCCGCGGCGACGCGGAGCTGCCACTCGACGAGGTCCAGGCGTTGCGGGTGCGGCGTGTCGGCCCCGACGGCGATGGCCAGCTCGGTGACGGGGTGTTCGACCTGGAGGCGGGTGTTCATCTCCATGAAGAAGAAGTCCAGGACACCTTCGGGTGCGGGCCCCGAGGGGTCGATGCCCGGCACGATGAACTCCACCGTGCCGGCCCCGGTGTAGCCGCAGGCCTCGGCGGCGCGGACGGCTGCCGCGCCCATGGCCTCGCGGGTCTCCGGGTTCAACAGGACGGAGGGTGCCTCTTCGATCAGCTTCTGGTGTCGGCGCTGAAGACTGCACTCGCGCTCACCGAGGTGGACGGTCCGGCCGTGGGTGTCGGCCAGGATCTGCACCTCGATGTGCCGGGGCTGGTCGACCCAGCGCTCCAGCAGCAGGGTGTCGTCGCCGAAGGAGGTCCGGGCGACCCGTCGGGCCGCCGCCAGCTCGGCGGGCAGGTCGGCCGGGTCGCGGACCAGCCGCATGCCCTTGCCGCCGCCACCGGCGGACGGCTTGAGCAGCACGGGGTAGCCGATCTCGGTCGCCGCAGCGGTGAGGTCCGCATCGGTCGGCGAGCCGCCCTGGCTGCCCGGCACCACCGGCACTCCGGCGGTGCGGACGGCCTCCTTGGCGTTGATCTTGTCGCCCATCAGCTCGACCGCGGCCGGCGGCGGGCCGATGAAGACCAGGCCCGCGTCCGTGCACGCCCGTGCGAAGGCTGCGTTCTCGGCGAGGAAGCCGTACCCGGGGTGGACGGCCTGGGCACCGGTGCGGCGGGCGGCCGCGAGGATCTGGTCGGTGCGCAGGTAGGTCTCGACAGCGGTGCTGTCGCTGTGCCCGGCAGGGCCGAGCCGCACCGCGACATCGGCCTCGCGGACGTGCGGCGCATCGGCGTCCGCGTCGCTGAAGACGGCGACGGACCGGACGCCGAGCTGCCGCAGGGTCCGGATCACCCGTACCGCGATCTCGCCTCGGTTGGCGACCAGAACAGTGTCGAACATGGGAGGCGTTCCTCCAGAGCGAGGACGAGAACGAGGGACGAGAGGTGGGACGAGAGGTGGGACGAGAACGAGCCAGGGCGAACGAGTGGGAACCACCGACCTGCCGTCGGTCACATCCGGAAGACGCCGTACGGCTGCGGCTCGGCGAGCGGGGCGTTCGCGCAGCTGGTGAGGGCCAGCCCGAGGACGGTGCGGGTGTCCATCGGGTCGATCACGCCGTCGTCCCAGAGCCGGGCGGTCGAGTAGTAGGCGTTGCCCTGCCGCTCGTACTGCTCGCGGACGGGGCGCTTGAACTGCTCCTCCGCCTCGGCAGGCCACTCCTCGCCCTGCCCCTCCAACTGGTCCCGGCGGACGGTGGCGAGCACGGAGGCCGCCTGTTCGCCGCCCATGACCGAGATCTTCGCCCCGGGCCACATCCAGAGGAAGCGAGGCGAGTAGGCCCGTCCGCACATCGAGTAGTTGCCCGCGCCGTACGAGCCGCCGATGACCACCGTCAGCTTGGGCACCCGGGTGCAGGCGACGGCGGTGACCATCTTGGCGCCGTGCTTGGCGATGCCACCCGCCTCGTACTGGCGGCCGACCATGAAGCCGGTGATGTTCTGGAGGAACAGCAGCGGAATGCCCCGCTGGTCGCACAGCTCGATGAAGTGGGCGCCCTTGAGAGCCGACTCGGCGAACAGCACGCCGTTGTTGGCGACGATGCCGACGGGGTGCCCGTGGATCTTCGCGAAGCCGGTGACCAGCGTCGTCCCGTACTCGGCCTTGAACTCGGCGAACCGGCTGCCGTCCACCAGCCGCGCGATCACCTCGCGGACGTCGTACGGAGTCCGGGGGTCGACGGGCACCGCGCCGTACAGCCCGGCGGGGTCGACGGCCGGGGGCTCGGCGGGGCCGAGCGGCCACGGCTTGGCAGCACGCGGGCCGAGACCGGCGACGATCGTCCGGAGGATGGAGAGCGCGTGGGCGTCGTCGTCGGCGAGGTGGTCCGTCACGCCGGAGGTACGGGAGTGCAGGTCACCGCCGCCCAGCTCCTCCGCTGTGACGACCTCACCGGTGGCGGCCTTCACGAGCGGCGGGCCGCCCAGGAAGATCGTGCCCTGGTTGCGGACGATCACGGCCTGGTCGCTCATCGCCGGCACGTACGCGCCGCCCGCCGTGCAGGAGCCGAGCACGGCGGCCAGCTGCGGGATGCCGGCGGCGGAGAGCCGGGCCTGGTTGTAGAAGATCCGGCCGAAGTGGTCGCGGTCGGGGAAGACCTCGTCCTGCATCGGCAGGAAGGCACCGCCCGAGTCGACCAGGTAGAGGCAGGGCAGCCGGTTCTCCAGCGCCACCTCCTGGGCCCGGAGGTGCTTCTTGACCGTCATCGGGTAGTAGGTACCGCCCTTGACGGTGGCGTCGTTGGCGACCACCACGACCTCGCGCCCGGCGACCCGGCCGATCCCGGCGATCACCCCGGCGGCGGGGGCGGCCCCGTCGTAGAGGCCGTCGGCGGCCAGCGGGCTGAGCTCGAGGAAGGGGGAGGAGGGGTCGAGCAGTGCGTCGACCCGCTCCCGGGGCAGCAGCTTGCCGCGGGCGGTGTGCCGGGCGCGGGCCTTGGCACCGCCGCCCTGTGCGGCTGCCGCGAGCTTCTCGCGGAGTTCGGTGACCAGGGCCCGGTGCGCAGCGGTGTTCGCCGCGAACGCGTCCGAGCCGGGGTCGACGGCCGTCTCCAGCCGGGGTGCGGGCGCGGCCGCGCCGTCGAACCGGGGCAGAGCAGCGCCCTGACCGGTGGACGGAAGCACGCCGGGACCTGCGGCCGTGCCGGCGGTCGGTCCGAAGAATGTGGGGACCATCCCAAGAGCTCCCTTGCCCTCGGAGCCAGGCGGGTACGCGGACGGATGACCCGCGACCCCAAAGTTAGTGAGCGTTAACTCCTGTTGCCAGGTTAACGCTCGATAACCCAGGTGTCTACGATGGATGTCATGTCGAACGTGCAGCCTGTCTCCGCACTCCCACGCCGCGACCAGATCCGGCGGGAGGCCGCCCGGCTCTTTGCCGCCCGGGGCTTCCTCGGCGTCGGCGTGGACGAGATCGGTAAGGCCGTCGGCATCAGCGGCCCAGGGCTGTACCGCCACTTCTCCGGCAAGGACGCGATGCTCGCGGACCTGCTCGTCGGGATCAGTGAACGCCTCCTGGACGCGGGCCGCCAGCGGGTCGGCGAGGCCGACAGCGCCACCGGCGCATTGGACGCGCTCATTGGCGGCCACGTCGACTTCGCGCTGGACGACCGGGATCTGATCATCCTGCACGACCGCGAACTGCTCCATCTCAAGGAGGAGGACCGCCGCCGGGTGCGCCGCCTCCAGCGCGGCTACGTCGAACTGTGGGTCGAGATGGTCCGCGAGGCCTTCCCGCCGCTCGCCACCCCCGAGGCCGCCCCCCTCGCCCGCGCCGCCGTCCACGCGGTCTTCGGCCTGCTCAACTCGACCCCGCACAGCGCGGGCCCGCAGTCCGCCGACGGCGACCGTGGCGGCCTGCCGCGCGACGCGATGGCCTCGCTGCTCCACGACCTGGCCCAGGGGGCCTTCGCGGCAGCGGCCGTCACGGCGGAGGCCGCCGCGGACGCCGCCTGAGCGTCTGGGCGTAGGACCAACGGGGGAGCCCGTCGGGTCCGGGGGCGGGTGCGGTGGTCCGGCCGTGCGGGGCAGGCTGGTGATCGGCGGGAAGCTCACGCGGCCAGGTGCTGTTCGAGTCACTGTCGGGCCCGTCGAATCACGATGGACTACACCGCGACCGAATGGTTAGTATCCCTAAATATGGCTGAGACTCAAGGTTCTACGGCGGAGATTACCTCCGGTGCCAGCGCCGCAGGCGATGTGTCCGACCGCGCCACGAGGCTCCGGCCGACGACCGCGCCGGCCCCAGTCGGCGACACCACCCCCACCACCCCCACCACCCCAACCGCCGCTCCCGCCGCGCTCGCCACCCCCACCGCTCCCGGCGAGACGCCGCCCGGTTGGCTGCGTCGGCTCGTGGGCTACTGCTGGCGGTACCGGAAGAACGTCCTGCTCTCCTTCGGGGCGTCGCTGGTCGGAATGACGGTCACGTCTGCCGTCCCCCTGATCACCAAGCTGATCATCGACGACGTCATCACCAACCACACCCGCCCGCTCATGCCGTGGGCCGTGGCGCTTCTCGCTGCCGCCGCCGTGGTGTTCCTCTGCACCCAGATCCGCCGCTACTACGGCGGGCAGCTCGCGCTGGACGTCCAGCACGACATGCGGGCCGACCTCTTCCGTTCGCTCACCCGTCTGGACGGCGCCCGACAGGACTCGCTCGACACCGGCCAGGTGGTCGGCCGGGCGACCTCCGACCTGCAACTCGTCAACGGCCTGCTCTCGATGCTGCCGATGATGACCGGCAACTTCCTGATGTTCGGCACGTCCGTCCTGGTGATGCTCTGGCTGTCACCGCCGCTGACGCTCATCGCCCTGGTCATGGGCCCGGCCCTCTGGTGGTTCGCCACTCTCAGCCGCAAGCGCCTCTTCCCCGCGACGTGGGCCGCCCAGCAGGAGGCGGCCGTCGTCGCGGGCGTCGTCGACGAGGCGATCGGCGGTGTCCGGGTGGTCAAGGGCTTCGGCCAGGAGGCCCAGGAGCGCGCGAAGCTCGAACGCGCCTCCCGCGCACTCTTCGGCGCCCGGCTCCGCTCGATCCGCCTCAACAGCCGCTACACCCCGGCCATGCAGGCGATCCCCGCCCTCGGGCAGGTCGCGGTCCTCGCCCTCGGCGGCTGGCTGGCCGTGGAGGGGCAGGTCTCGCTCGGCACCTTCGTCGCCTTCTCCACATACGTCGCCCAGATGACCGGCCCGGTCCGGATGCTGACCATGCTGATCACCGTCGGCCAGCAGGCGCGGGCGGGTGTGGAGCGGGTGTTCCAGCTCGTCGACCAGCGTCCGCTCGTCCAGGAGCGCCCCGGCGCGGTCGATCTGGCGACCACCCCTATTTCCACCTCCGCTTCCGCCACTCCTGTCACCGACCGGGCTCCGGCCCTGGAGTTCGACCGGGTCGACTTCCGCTACCACGGCGGTACGGCGGATGCGCCGGAGCAGCGGCTCGTCCTGGAGCAGCTGAGTCTGCGGCTGGCCCAGGGCGAGACGCTGGCGCTGGTCGGTAGCTCCGGCTCCGGTAAGTCGACGGTGGCGCAGCTCGTACCCAGGTTCTACGACCCCACGGCGGGCACCGTCCGCCTGCACGGCCACGACCTGCGTGATCTCACCCTCGAATCGCTTCGCGGGGCGATCGGCATCGTTCCCGAGGAGAGCTTCCTCTTCTCCGACACGGTCAGTGCCAACATCGCCTACGGCCGCCCCGACGCGACCGACCAGCAGATCGAGGAGGCCGCCCGCGCGGCCCAGGCCGACGGCTTCGTCCGGGCGCTGCCCGATGGCTACGCCACCAAGGTCGGCGAGCAGGGCCTCACCCTCTCCGGCGGCCAGCGGCAGCGGATAGCCCTGGCGCGGGCGATCCTCAGCGACCCGCAGCTCCTGCTGCTCGACGACGCGACCTCGGCCGTCGACCCGCAGGTGGAGGCCGAGATCCACGAGGCGCTGCGCAGCGTGATGGCTGGCCGCACCACTCTGCTAATCGCCCACCGGCAGTCGACCCTCCAGCTGGCCGACCGGATCGCCGTCCTGGAGCGCGGTCGGCTGATCGACATCGGCACGCACGCCGAGCTCGAAGCCCGATGTCCTCAGTACCGTGCGCTGATCACCGACCCGGACGGCGGGATAGGCACCCCGGCCCCCGACACCCAGCTCGGCGCCCAGCCCGCCCCTCAGCAACAGCCTGCGCTCCAGAAGCAGCCCGCACGAGCCACCGCCTCGGCGACGCCCGCCGCACCGCTGACGGCCCCCGCGCCCAAGGCCACCGACGCCGCCCCCGACCTCCTGGAGAAGGTCGCGGCGCTCCCCCCGGCCGTCGACACGCCCGACATCCCGCTCGCCGCCGCCGAGGCCGGTGACCCCGACTTCAGCCTCGCCCGGCTGCTCGCGCCCTTCCGTCGCCCGCTCGCGCTGGCCCTGCTGCTGCTGGCGTTGGACGCCGCAGCCGGGCTTGCGATCCCCGTCCTGATCCGGCACGGCATCGACGACGGCGTGAGCCGCGCCGCGTTCTCCGGCGTCGCCGTCGCCTCGCTGGGCGCGCTCGCCGTCGTCCTGCTCGACTGGCTGGTGCAGGGCGCCGAGGCGCGGGTCAGCGGCCGTACGGGTGAGCGGGTCCTGTACACGCTGCGCCTGAAGATCTTCGGGCACCTCAACCGGCTCGGGCTGGACTACTACGAGCGCGAGCTGTCCGGCCGGATCATGACCCGGATGACCACCGACGTCGACTCGATCTCCAGCTTCCTGCAGACCGGTGTGGTCACGGCCGTGGTCAGCCTGCTGACCTTCTTCGGGATCTTCGGGGCCCTGCTGGTGATCGACGCGGGCCTGGCGCTCGTCGTGTTCGGCGTGCTGCCGCTGCTGGTCGTCGCGACCCTGGTGTTCCGCCGCAAGTCGACCGCGCAGTACCAGATCTCCCGTGACCTGATCAGCACGGTCAACGCGAGCCTCCAGGAGAACGTGGCGGGCATGCGGATCGTCCAGGCTTTCCGCCGCCAGGAGCTCAACACCGACCGGTTCCTCGCGGCCGGCACCGACTACCGCAACGCCCGGGTCAAGGCGCAGCTGTACATATCCGTCTACTTCCCGTTCGTGCAGTTCCTGTCCAGCGTGGCCGCCGCCCTGGTGCTGATCGTGGGCGCCTCCCGGGTCGACGCGGGCACGCTGACCATCGGCGCGCTGGTCGCGTACCTGCTGTACATCGACCTCTTCTTCGCCCCCGTCAACCAGCTCTCGCAGATCTTCGACGGGTACCAGCAGGCGTCCGTCGGCCTCGGCCGGATCAGGGAGCTGCTGCGGACGCCGACCAGCACGCCGGACACCGAGCAGCCGGTCGCGGTGGAGCGGCTGCGCGGCGAGGTCCGGTTCACCGACGTCAGCTTCGCCTACAACGGTGGCGACGGCGGCAGCCCGGACGTGCTCTCCGGGATCAGCCTGCACATCCCACCGGGCCAGACCGTCGCCCTGGTCGGTGAGACCGGCGCGGGCAAGTCGACGCTGGTCAAGCTGGTGGCCCGGTTCTACGACGCCACCGGCGGCACCGTCAGCGTCGACGGCACCGACGTCACCCGGTACGACCTCGCGCAGTACCGGCACCGGCTCGGTGTCGTCCCGCAGGAGGCGTACCTCTTCGCCGGGACGGTCCGGGACGCGATCGCCTACGGGCGGCCGACGGCGACGGACGCCGAGGTCGAGGCAGCGGCCCGCGCGGTCGGGGCGCACGAGATGATCGTCGGACTGTCGGAAGGCTACCGTCACGAGGTCAGCGGCCGTGGCCGGAACCTCTCCGCCGGTCAGCGCCAGCTGATCGCGCTGGCCCGCGCCGAGCTGGTGGACCCGGACCTGCTGCTCCTCGACGAGGCCACCGCCGCGCTCGACCTCGCGACGGAGGCGGCCGTCAACAACGCCGCCGACCGGCTCAGCGGCGGGCGTACGACGCTGGTCATCGCCCACCGCCTGACCACCGCGCAACGGGCCGACCGGATCGTCGTGCTGGCGCACGGCCGGGTGGTGGAGGACGGCGCGCACGGCGAGCTGCTGGCGCGCGGCGGTGCGTACGCAAAGCTCTGGCAGGCCTTCACGGCGGACGGCCACGCTGCCGAAAAGCTGCTCTGAGCAGGGTCGTTCGATCACGGAGCGATATCGGCTGGGACGCAACTGCGCAGCTCAGCGCCCAGAACCCGGCCGAACGGCCGGACGGCCTGATAAACAGTGCGTGCACTCGCGCATGACGCCGGGAGCATCCCCCACAGGCTCCCGGTCGAGAGGCCATGCCCATGTCTTCGCGCTGCAGCGAGACGGGGCGCAGCACTGCGCGCCACACCCGTACATCCCTGCCGTTGGTGGCCCTGTGCTCCACCGGCTACCTCCCGGCCTACCTGCTGCCCGCCGTCGTCGGCCGGGTCCCAGGTGACCTGGAGGTGACACCCACTCAGGCCGGTGCCGTCGGCAGCGCCCTGCTGCTCGCCTCCGCCTCCGCCGGGCTGTTGCTGGCGGGCAGGGTCCGGACGATCGGCTCCGCGCGGCTCGCCCGCGTCGGCCTCGCCCTGCTGGTGCTCGGCTGTGCCGTCGCCGCGGTGGCCTCGGCCGGCCAGCTGCCGCTGCTCGTCCTCGGCTGCGTGCTGGGCGGTTTCGGCACGGGAACGGTCGCCGCCGTGGCAGGGGTCGGGGTCGCCGCCACCGGGCAGTCGCACCGGCTCGCGGCCCTCGGGCTGCTCGCCGCCTCCGGCACGGCCGGGGCGCTCTTCCTGTCGCTGCCCCGGCTCGGCGGTGGGCACGCGCTCCCGTTCGCGGCCCTCGCCGCCTACGGTGCCGTCACCTGGTGCACCCTCGGCGGGCTGCCGGAGCCGGGCGCCGTGTCGCCGACGCACTCCCACCCGCTGCCCCACCGGGCTGCGGGCGGTGTGCTGGCCGCCGGCATGATGCTCTGGTCGATGGCGCAGAACGCCCTCTGGGGCATCAGCGGCCAGATCGGCCTGCACCGGGCCGGGCTCAGCGAATCCGTGCTCGGCCTGGTCCTCGCGACGGCCCTCGGCGGTGGGCTGCTCGGTGTGGCGGCCGCAGCGGCGCTCGGCTCGCGGCCCCGGAAGGCCCTGCCGATCGGGCTCGGCACCGCCGCGATCGGCCTCTGCGTCGCGGGCGCCGGAAGCGCGCACGCGCCCACACCGTTCGCGGCGGGCGAGGTGCTCTGGAACACCCTCTACCCCCTCGTGCTCACCTACCTGATCGGGGTCGCCGCCGCACTCGACCCCAGGGGCCGGTGGGCGGTGCTGGCCGGAGCGGCCTCCTCGCTCGGCGTCGCCTGCGGGCCGGTGGTCGGCGCCGCGCTGGCCGCAACAGCCGGCTTCCCGGCGACCGGCCTGCTGCTCGGCAGTCTGCTCGCGGCCGTCGCCCTCCCGCTCGCCGCCGTCGCCCGCCGGACCGGCGAGACCGCGTCCCCGGCCGGCGCCCCGGCTGCCGAGCCGACCGCCGGGGCCACCATCCCGCGGCAGCGTTCGGTCGGGCCCGTCGGCGGCGCCGGAACGGGCATAGCCGTGGCCATGACCCCGCTCGCCGCCCCGTGACCGGCAGCTTCAGGCGGCGATCAGCGAGGACAGCAGCCCGCTGACGTCGACCCCGCGCGGCAGGTCGCTCACCTGCCCGTCCCCGACCTCGACCACCCGCCAGCCCGGCCCGTCCGCCCGCCGCGCGAGATCGGTGGTGACGAACCGACAGCCGAGTGCCCGTACGAGCGGCTGCACCTCCGAGAGGTCCGGCTCCGGATCACTCCCAGGGGAGTCCGGGTGCGGCCCCACCAGCACAGGCTCCCCGTCGACCCACCAGACCCGCGCCTCCAGGGCCCGGCCCGCCGCGTCGCGAACGAAGTCCTCGTACCGCCGCAGCACCACACCCCCGGCCAGACCGTCGCCCTGCAGCTCCACGAACCGCGACACCACCCGGCCCAACGCTGCCAGATCACCCAGCTCCGGTACGAAACACGCCTCGAACCACTCGTGCTTACGCGACTTCACGTAGTCCTTCACCACGGCGGGCCCGCGCCCGCCCAGCCGCGCAGCCGCCTCGGCCAGCGCCCCCGAATCCGGCGCACCCCCGGCGATCCACGCGCTCGCGGGCGTCGCACCCTCGAAGACCGAGTACCAACCGGGGAGCTCGTGCGCGTCCGCGTATGCCGACGGCGAGGTCAGCAACGCGCACTCCCGCCGCCCGAGCTCCACCGCCAGCGCGGCGTACGCCGACGCGGAGACCATCCACCCCCGGTACCAGAGCGGCCCGCTCCCGTGCGGCACCCGCCGGACAGCCTCGGCGACGGCACCCGCCGTCAGCGCGTCATGGTCGACCAAGGCGTACTCGCCGCCCAGCTCCCGCACCTGCTGCGCCTCCCACACGTAGTGCGGGTCGGGTCGCCGGGGTGCGAGCGGATCGGACGGCAGCAGGATCAGCGGTACGGGCATGCGCCCCAGGGTAGGACGAACAGGCCCGGCCCAGCCGTGAATTCATCCCCCCTGCGCCCCCTTGCGACGCCCTTCCGCTGCTCACGGAGACCTCGACACCCCGCGCCGACCTCTGCGAGGGTGGCCCGATGCGTACTCCGAGAGCAGCCGCCCGGACCGTGGTACTGGCCCCCGACGGCGCCGTCTTCCTGCTGAGATCCGACAACATCGAGGTCGGCCCGCACTGGACGATGCCCGGCGGCGGCATCGAGCCCGGCGAGAGCCCCACCGAGGCCGCCCGGCGCGAACTGGCCGAGGAGACGGGCTGGCAGGACCTGTCGCCCGGCCCGCTGCTCTGCACCTGGGAGCACGACTTCACCTGGCACGGCACCCCGGTGCGCCAGCACGAGCACATCTACCTCACCCAGGGGCCGCACCGCGCCCCGATCGGCGATCTGAGCGAGGCTCACCTGACGGACCGGATCCTCGGCTGGCGCTGGTGGACCCCGGCCGAGCTGACCTCCCCGGACGCCGAGCCGCTCTGGCCGCCGCAACTGCCCACACTGCTGTCCGGCGTCCGGCAGAGCCGGCTCGCGGGGGAGGAGACGCCGACCCCGGTGCACCTCGGGTACGTCCCGAACGTCACCTGACGCCTCGCGCCAGGTCTGCACTGCCCTGCTCTGCTTATCGCGTCACAGGTCGTTCCGGGCCCGGCGCCCGAGAGCCTCGGACCGCCACTCGGCCAGGTCGAGCTCACGGTCGTGCAGCGCCTCGGGGTTCATCCGTACGGTCAGGCGGGCGTCGCCGAGTTGCTCCTGCCGAAGGCCCGTCTCGCGCAGCAGCAGGTCGGTCGGCACCGACACGGCGATCGAGGCCCGCCAGGACGGCAGCACCACCAGGCTCGTCCCACGCCCGGTCCGGAGGACGCGGGCCGGTACCCGCCTCGGTCCTCGGCCCTCCGGCTGGACCGCCGGTTCGGTGTAGGCAGGTGAGGCCCCGATCAGGATGCCCAGCGGAGTCGAGGCCGTCGCCGGCTCAACGGGCGTCAGTGTCTGTGCCTGCGACTTCTTCGCCGGAGCGGCGCCGTCGGCTTCGATCCTCGGGTGCAGACGGCTCAGCCTGCGCGAGGGAGTCGGCCGCCTGGCGCGGCGGAGCTGCTCCAGAGCTGGGGCGGCGGGCAGCTCCTGGTCGTCCGCCGGGACCACCGCCCCGGCAGAGCGCAGCAACTCCCGGACATCGGCTGCAGACTGACGAGAAGCCAGGGCCAGACCGTTGATGTCCGCCCCACGCTCGTACGCCGCGCGCAGCCGGGCGGCCAGCCCGGACAGCAGATTGGCCGCCGTGGCGGTCTCGGCGTCCACCCGGTGCCGGGCAGCCGGTGACGGCTCACCCGGCGAGATGTCGCGCGCGGTCCGGTCGAGCGAGGTCATCGGTACGGGCCCTCCGAGATGTCTTTCGGATGATCCTCCCGCACAAGTGCACGGCGGCCAAGGGGTGTCCATGCCACCGAAACCCGCCCATCCCGCCACCTGACGACCCAAAACCCTTGCGCACCAGGGGCCGTACGTACCCGCTCCTCGTGCTCGACCCTGACCCAAGCCTGACGAGCTCATGGGGCTGCCTTTGCCAACGTCACTGCCAGACGCTCTCCAGGCCCCCCGCCGCTCCCGGCGAGGGGGATACCGGGGGATACCCGGGGATACCTTGGGCAGACCGATCAGGACGTCCGTGACCCGCCCGCGCCCCGCCTCTGCCCGCGTAAGCCGCCGAGCCCACCGGAAGGACCCCGCCGATGGCAAGCCAGCACCCGCACCTCCCGCTGAACCGCCCGCGCCGACTCGTCCCCGGCGACCGGATGGCGATCGTCGCGCCGAGCGGCCCCCTCGACCGCGACCGCCTCGCCACCGGCATCCGGATCCTCAACTCCTGGGGGCTCGAGGCAGTCCCCGGCGAGCACCTGCTCGACATCCACCCCGCCTTGGGCTACCTCGCCGGCACCGACGCTGCCCGAGCCGCCGACTTCCAGCGCGCCTGGCTGGATCCGACCATCGCCGCAGTCATCTGCGCCCGTGGCGGCTACGGCGTCCAGCGGATGGTCGACCTTCTCGACTGGGACCTCCTCCGCACGGCACCCCCCAAGGCCCTGATCGGATTCAGCGACGTCACCGTCCTGCACGAAGCCGTCGCCACCCAGCTCGGCGTCGCCACCCTCTACGGTCCGCTGGCCTCCGCCACGTCGTTCATCGCCGACGCCGCGACCGCCGACCACCTTCGCCGCACCCTCTTCGACCCGGCCGCGACCACCGTGCTCAGCTCACCCACCGCAGCCCCCCTGGTGCCCGGCACCGCCCACGGCATCACCGCAGGTGGCTGCGCCGCTGTGCTCGCCGCAGACAGGGGCACCCCGACCGGCCGAGCCTCGTTCGCCGGAAAGATCCTGCTCCTCGAGGACACCAACGAGCACCCCTACCAACTCGACCGCATCGTCACTCAGCTGCTCCGCTCAGGCGGACTGGACGGTGTCGCAGGCGTGGCCCTCGGCTCCTGGGCCGGCTGCGGCCCCTTGGAACGCGTCCGCGAGCTGCTGCACGACCGCCTCGCACCGCTCGGCGTCCCCGTCCTCTGGGAACTGGGTTTCGGCCACGGCCCGTCCAGCCTCACCGTGCCGCTCGGCCTCTCCGCCGTCCTCGACGCCGACGCGGGCACGCTCACCTTCGACCAGCCCGCACTCGTCTGACGGGGCGGCCGAGTCGTGAGTAAGGTGCGGCCCATGCATGCGGATGGCCCCACCACACCATCGACCGCCCTCTCCGCCCCCGCCGATGACCCGAGCGCCCTGGTCTCCGACGCGGTCGCGATGCTGCACCGTCACGGCACGCGCACCGGCCGCACCATCCTCGGCCTGACCGGCCCACCCGGAGCCGGAAAGTCGACCCTGGCACACCACCTGATCAGTGCGATCAACCATCGGGAGGGCCCCGGCACAGCCGCCTACCTCCCGCTCGACGGATTCCACCTCGCCAACCCCCAGCTGGACCGCCTCGGCCTCCGCACGAGGAAGGGCGCCCCCGCGACCTTCGACAGCTGGGGCTACGTCGCTCTGCTGCGCCGAGTCGTGGCCGAGCGCTTCCACGACATCTACGTACCGGATTTCGACCGGGCCGTCGACGAACCTGTCGCAGCCCGCCACGTCATCCACCCGCACGCCCGCCTGGTCATCACCGAGGGCAACTACCTCGCCAATGCCGAGCAGCCCTGGCCCGAGGCCCGCGCTCTTCTCCACGAGCTCTGGTACCTCCACATCGACGACACCGTCCGCGACACCCGGCTGATGCACCGCCACACCTCCGGCGGACAGGACACAGCAGCAGCCCGGGACCGGATCAGCGCCAACGACCAGCCGAACGCTGAGTACGTGAAGGCCGCCCGCGCAGCCTGCGACCGGGTCGTCCTGCCAGGCGATTTGCCTGAGACGCCAGAGTGAGCGTAGTGTTTCCTAGTCGCTCGGCAGGGAGCACCGGACACGCATCGGCGCGGACGGTCCCGGGGCGGCCAATCCTTTTGAACCTCTCTTCTCGATCATCGAGTCGTGCTTTGTCGCGGCTGGGTGTGAATTGACGTGTGCGTTTATCGGATTGGGGCTGGATTCGCTTTTCGGAGCGGGGATCGGCTAAGGTTTGAAACGTCGGACAGGCCGTCAGGTCGCAGTCCGGCAGGGAAAACCAAGTGGAAAGCGAAGCGGAAATCATCTGCTAAGCTGGAAACACGAAAGAACGAAGCGCCCGGAGAGCTTGCGAGAGCGGCTTGAAGGAAGCGTCCGTTCCTTGAGAACTCAACAGCGTGCCAAAAGTCAACGCCAGATATGTTGACATCCCTGGCCTGGATCGTTTCGGCGTTCCGGGTTGGAGATTCCTTTAGTAACAAAACACAGCGAGGACGCAGTGCACGGGGCCACCCTATTCCGGTGGGTCGCCGTGCCGCTCAACGCGAGTGCTACCGGATATCCGGAAAACATTCACGGAGAGTTTGATCCTGGCTCAGGACGAACGCTGGCGGCGTGCTTAACACATGCAAGTCGAACGATGAAGCCTTCGGGTGGATTAGTGGCGAACGGGTGAGTAACACGTGGGAAATCTGCCCTGCACTCTGGGACAAGCCTTGGAAACGAGGTCTAATACCGGATATGACCTTCCTCCGCATGGGGGTTGGTGGAAAGCTCCGGCGGTGCAGGATGATCCCGCGGCCTATCAGCTTGTTGGTGGGGTAATGGCCTACCAAGGCGACGACGGGTAGCCGGCCTGAGAGGGCGACCGGCCACACTGGGACTGAGACACGGCCCAGACTCCTACGGGAGGCAGCAGTGGGGAATATTGCACAATGGGCGAAAGCCTGATGCAGCGACGCCGCGTGAGGGATGAAGGCCTTCGGGTCGTAAACCTCTTTCAGCAGGGAAGAAGCGCAAGTGACGGTACCTGCAGAAGAAGCACCGGCTAACTACGTGCCAGCAGCCGCGGTAATACGTAGGGTGCGAGCGTTGTCCGGAATTATTGGGCGTAAAGAGCTCGTAGGCGGCTTGTCACGTCGGATGTGAAAGCCCGAGGCTTAACCTCGGGTCTGCATTCGATACGGGCAGGCTAGAGTGTGGTAGGGGAGATCGGAATTCCTGGTGTAGCGGTGAAATGCGCAGATATCAGGAGGAACACCGGTGGCGAAGGCGGATCTCTGGGCCATTACTGACGCTGAGGAGCGAAAGCGTGGGGAGCGAACAGGATTAGATACCCTGGTAGTCCACGCCGTAAACGGTGGGAACTAGGTGTTGGCGACATTCCACGTCGTCGGTGCCGCAGCTAACGCATTAAGTTCCCCGCCTGGGGAGTACGGCCGCAAGGCTAAAACTCAAAGGAATTGACGGGGGCCCGCACAAGCAGCGGAGCATGTGGCTTAATTCGACGCAACGCGAAGAACCTTACCAAGGCTTGACATATACCGGAAACGGCCAGAGATGGTCGCCCCCTTGTGGTCGGTATACAGGTGGTGCATGGTTGTCGTCAGCTCGTGTCGTGAGATGTTGGGTTAAGTCCCGCAACGAGCGCAACCCTTGTTCTGTGTTGCCAGCATGCCTTTCGGGGTGATGGGGACTCACAGGAGACTGCCGGGGTCAACTCGGAGGAAGGTGGGGACGACGTCAAATCATCATGCCCCTTATGTCTTGGGCTGCACACGTGCTACAATGGTCGGTACAAAGGGCTGCGATGCCGCGAGGCGGAGCGAATCCCAAAAAGCCGGCCTCAGTTCGGATTGGGGTCTGCAACTCGACCCCATGAAGTTGGAGTTGCTAGTAATCGCAGATCAGCATGCTGCGGTGAATACGTTCCCGGGCCTTGTACACACCGCCCGTCACGTCACGAAAGTCGGTAACACCCGAAGCCGGTGGCCTAACCCTTGGGAGGGAGCCGTCGAAGGTGGGACCAGCGATTGGGACGAAGTCGTAACAAGGTAGCCGTACCGGAAGGTGCGGCTGGATCACCTCCTTTCTAAGGAGCACATAGCCGGATGCGAGCGAATGTCTCGCACGGTTGCTCATGGGTGGAACGTTGACTATTCGGCACACACGGTTGGTTCCGTTAGTACTGTCCTTCGGGGCGTGGAAGGCGGGTTATCGGTCGGGTGTGTCGGGCACGTTGTTGGGTCCTGAGGGAACGGCCACTTCGGTGGTTGTTGCTTCAGAGATGCCGGTCCTACTCGAGGGTCTTCAGTTGAGGGTCTGAGGGTGGGTGACTGGTCGTTGTTTGAGAACTGCACAGTGGACGCGAGCATCTGTGGCCAAGTTTTTAAGGGCGCACGGTGGATGCCTTGGCACTAGGAACCGATGAAGGACGTGGGAGGCCGCGATAGTCCCCGGGGAGCCGTCAACCAGGCTTTGATCCGGGGGTTTCCGAATGGGGGAACCCGGCAGTCGTCATGGGCTGTCACCCGCACCTGAACACATAGGGTGTGTGGAGGGAACGAGGGGAAGTGAAACATCTCAGTACCCTCAGGAAGAGAAAACAACCGTGATTCCGGGAGTAGTGGCGAGCGAAACCGGATGAGGCTAAACCGTTCTGGTGTGATACCCGGCAGGGGTTGCCAGTGCGGGGTCGTGGGAAAGTTCTTGATCGGTCTGCCGGCCGGTCGGCGAGTCAGAAACCGTATGGGTAGTCGAAGGACATGCGAAAGGTCCGGCGTAGAGGGTAAGACCCCCGTAGACGAAATCTGTACGGCTTGCTTGAGCTTCTCCCAAGTAGCACGGGGCCCGAGAAATCCCGTGTGAATCTGGCGGGACCACCCGCTAAGCCTAAATATTCCCTAGTGACCGATAGCGGATAGTACCGTGAGGGAATGGTGAAAAGTACCGCGGGAGCGGAGTGAAATAGTACCTGAAACCGTGTGCCTACAAGCCGTGGGAGCGTCGGACAGTGGGCTTGCCTATCTGTCTCGTGACTGCGTGCCTTTTGAAGAATGAGCCTGCGAGTTTGCGGTGTGTAGCGAGGTTAACCCGTGTGGGGTAGCCGTAGCGAAAGCGAGTCCGAATAGGGCGAGTGAGTTGCACGCCCAAGACCCGAAGCGGAGTGATCTAGCCATGGGCAGGTTGAAGCGCGGGTAAGACCGTGTGGAGGACCGAACCCACCAGGGTTGAAAACCTGGGGGATGACCTGTGGTTAGGGGTGAAAGGCCAATCAAACTCCGTGATAGCTGGTTCTCCCCGAAATGCATTTAGGTGCAGCGTCACGTGTTTCTTGCCGGAGGTAGAGCACTGGATAGGCGATGGGCCTCAACGGGTTACTGACCTTAGCCAAACTCCGAATGCCGGTAAGTGAGAGCGTGGCAGTGAGACTGTGGGGGATAAGCTCCATGGTCGAGAGGGAAACAGCCCAGAACACCGACTAAGGTCCCTAAGCGTGTGCTAAGTGGGAAAGGATGTGGAGTCGCAGAGACAACCAGGAGGTTGGCTTAGAAGCAGCCATCCTTGAAAGAGTGCGTAATAGCTCACTGGTCAAGTGATTCCGCGCCGACAATGTAGCGGGGCTCAAGCACACCACCGAAGTCGTGTCATTGCAGCAATACCCCCAACGGGGGCTGTGATGGGTAGGGGAGCGTCGTGTGCCGGGTGAAGCAGCGGAGGAATCCAGTTGTGGACGGTTCACGAGTGAGAATGCAGGCATGAGTAGCGATACAAGAGTGGGAAACTCTTGCGCCGATTGACCAAGGGTTCCTGGGTCAAGCTGATCTGCCCAGGGTAAGTCGGGACCTAAGGCGAGGCCGACAGGCGTAGTCGATGGACAACGGGTTGATATTCCCGTACCCGCTTTGAAGCGCCAACGTCGAACCTCTGAATGCTAAAGCCGTGAAGCCGGCCCGGAGTCTTCGGACAATGGGACGTGGTGGAGCCGCTGACCCAACAGGGTAGTAGGTGAGCGATGGGGTGACGCAGGAAGGTAGTCCAACCCGGGCGGTGGTTGTCCCGGGGTAAGGGTGTAGGCCGAGTGATAGGCAAATCCGTCACTCATTAAGGCTGAGACCTGATGCCGAGCCGATTGTGGTGAAGTGGATGATCCTATGCTGTCGAGAAAAGCCTCTAGCGAGTTTCATGGCGGCCCGTACCCCAAACCGACTCAGGTGGTCAGGTAGAGAATACCGAGGCGTTCGGGTGAACTATGGTTAAGGAACTCGGCAAAATGCCCCCGTAACTTCGGGAGAAGGGGGGCCGGAACTGGTGATCCGATTTACTCGGTGAGCTGGGGCCGGCCGCAGAGACCAGCGAGAAGCGACTGTTTACTAAAAACACAGGTCCGTGCGAAGCCGTAAGGCGATGTATACGGACTGACGCCTGCCCGGTGCTGGAACGTTAAGGGGACCGGTTAGTCACATTTCGGTGTGGCGAAGCTGAGAACTTAAGCGCCAGTAAACGGCGGTGGTAACTATAACCATCCTAAGGTAGCGAAATTCCTTGTCGGGTAAGTTCCGACCTGCACGAATGGCGTAACGACTTCTCGACTGTCTCAACCATAGGCCCGGTGAAATTGCATTACGAGTAAAGATGCTCGTTTCGCGCAGCAGGACGGAAAGACCCCGGGACCTTTACTATAGCTTGATATTGGTGTTCGGTTCGGCTTGTGTAGGATAGGTGGGAGACTTTGAAGCAGCAACGCCAGTTGTTGTGGAGTCGTCGTTGAAATACCACTCTGGTCGTGCTGGATGTCTAACCTGGGTCCGTGATCCGGATCAGGGACAGTGTCTGGTGGGTAGTTTAACTGGGGCGGTTGCCTCCTAAAGAGTAACGGAGGCGCCCAAAGGTTCCCTCAGCCTGGTTGGCAATCAGGTGTTGAGTGTAAGTGCACAAGGGAGCTTGACTGTGAGACCGACGGGTCGAGCAGGTGCGAAAGCAGGGACTAGTGATCCGGCGGTGGCTTGTGGAAGCGCCGTCGCTCAACGGATAAAAGGTACCCCGGGGATAACAGGCTGATCTTCCCCAAGAGTCCATATCGACGGGATGGTTTGGCACCTCGATGTCGGCTCGTCGCATCCTGGGGCTGGAGTAGGTCCCAAGGGTTGGGCTGTTCGCCCATTAAAGCGGTACGCGAGCTGGGTTTAGAACGTCGTGAGACAGTTCGGTCCCTATCCGCTGTGCGCGTAGGAATATTGAGAAGGGCTGTCCCTAGTACGAGAGGACCGGGACGGACGAACCTCTGGTGTGCCAGTTGTCCTGCCAAGGGCATGGCTGGTTGGCTACGTTCGGGAGGGATAACCGCTGAAAGCATCTAAGCGGGAAGCCTGCTTCGAGATGAATGTTCCCACCTCCTTGAGAGGGTAAGGCTCCCAGTAGACGACTGGGTTGATAGGCCGGATGTGGAAGCCCTGTAAGGGGTGGAGCTGACCGGTACTAATAGGCCGAGGGCTTGTCCTCAGTTGCTCGCGTCCACTGTGTTGTTCTGAAACAACGACCCCATCCCTGGCCAGGGGTGGTGCGGTCATCTGGTTTCATAGTGTTTCGGTGGTCATAGCGTGAGGGAAACGCCCGGTTACATTCCGAACCCGGAAGCTAAGCCTCAAAGCGCCGATGGTACTGCAGGGGGGACCCTGTGGGAGAGTAGGACGCCGCCGAACAATCATTCACGAAAGGCCCCCATCCGGGAACGGATGGGGGCCTTTCGCATTTCCAGAGCCGAACCTCCACGGTTACAGGTAGTGCTAGGTCCACCTCAAAGTCGGGCCCCAGGGCTACTGCCTCTACCTCGTGGTCCAGCCAGACTGGTCACCAGATCAGAAGTCCGCGAGGTGAAGAGATGGACATGGTGAGTCAGAGCTTGCCCGCTGCCACGCGTTGGATGGGGCAGTTCCAGGAGCGGGCCGTGGTCGGCCTGAAGGCGCAGCTGCGATGTGCACGGGTGATCGTGCAGGCCGGCACTGGGCCGATGGTGCTGTGCTTCTGGGCCGTGCTGTCCGTGGTCTTCGTGACCTCCGGCATGGAGAGAGGCCTGCTGATACCGCTGTTCGGCCTCGTGGCCGCCGTCGCATGGCCGGTCGCCTTTCTCGGCTGGAGTCGGGTGCATGCGTCCATGTCGAGGCGTCAGGCACACTCCTGGTTCGGGCTGGTGATCCCCGAGCGGTATCGCGTTGTTCCCGAGCCGGTGCAGGACGAGCGCGGTCACTGGTGGACGGGTCATTCGTACTTCCGTGACCGTCGGACGGCCAAGGCGTCGCTCGTCGTGCGTGAGGTGGTGGGAGACCCCGAGACCTGGCGGGATGTCAGGTGGCTGGTTGGCGATGTCGCCAGTGCTGTTCTGCTGGCGCTCCCGAGCGTCGGCCTCCTCGTCGGCGGCGGCCTGATGGCGATGACCCAGTTGTTCGCGGTCTACTTCGAACGCTCGCTCGCTTCACTGGTCAGCATGGTGTTCGCACTGGGTGCGATGTTCCTCGGGCTGCTGGTCGCTCCGCTGGCCGTTCGCGTCTACGGCGAGTGGATGCACCGCGCACTGGACCCGAAGGCGTCCGCCAAGCTGGAGAAGGCCCGGCTCACCCAGCGGGTCGAGCACCTCACCACCACCCGTGCCGATGCGGTCGGCAGCCAGGTGGCCGAGCTTCGCCGGATCGAGCGGGACTTGCACGACGGTGCGCAGGCCCGGCTGGTGGCGATCGGTATGACTCTGGGGACGATCGAGCACCTGATGGACAGTGATCCGTCGGCGGCCAGGCAGCTGCTGGTGGAGGCGCGGCAGTCGTCCGCCAAGGCACTCCAGGAGCTGCGCGATCTGGTCCGAGGGATACACCCGCCGGTCCTGGCCGAGCGGGGGTTGGGCGACGCGGTTCGGGAGCTGGCGTTGGACGGTGCGTTGAGCACCGAGGTGACGGTCAGTCTGCCTTCCCGGCCGGAGGCCTCGGTGGAGTCCGCGGCGTACTTCTGTGTGAGCGAGTTGCTGGCCAACGCTGCCAAGCACTCGGGCGCGCAGCAGGTCTGGGTGGACATCCTGTTCCGGGCCGGCCAGTTGCGGATCACGGTGACGGACGACGGGCGGGGTGGTGCAGCTCCCGAGCGGGGCAGTGGGCTGCGGGGTATCGAACGTAGGCTGGCTACCTTCGACGGTTCACTCTCGCTCAGCAGTCCGCCGGGCGGGCCGACGACCATCACCATGGAGCTGCCGTGCGCGTTGTCCTCGCCGAGGACCTCTACCTTCTCCGAGAGGGCCTGATCCGGCTGTTGGAGGCACACGGGTTCACCATCGCAGCGGCGGTGGAGACGGGCCCGGCGCTGCTGGAGCACCGGCCGGATGTGGCGGTGGTGGACGTCCGGCTGCCGCCGACACTGACGGACGAGGGTCTGCAGGCGGCGCTGGCGGCGCGGCGTCAGATCCCGGGGCTGCCGGTCCTGGTGCTCTCGCAGCATGTTCAGCAGCTCTATGCGCGGGAGCTGTTGGCCGATGGCTCCGGTGGCGTCGGGTATCTCCTGAAGGACAGGGTGTTCAACGCGGACCAGTTCATCGACGCGGTCCGGCGGGTGGCGGCGGGTGGCACCGCGATGGACCCTGATGTCATTGCCAAGTTGATGCAGAGCAGATCCCGTTCACAGCCTCTCCAGCAGCTCTCACCTCGGGAACGGGAGGTGCTGGAGCTCATGGCGGAGGGGTGTTCGAACTCGGCGATCGGTGCCCGTCTGATGGTCAGTGACGGGGCTGTCGCCAAACACATTGCCAATATCTTCACCAAGTTGGAACTGGCCCCTGCGGACGATGCCAATCGCCGTGTCCTGGCGGTGTTGGCACACCTCAACGGAGCCCCTGCACAGTCGTCGTAGCCCCGGGCTGGCGCGGTGTCCGAACCCGCGTACGAGTAATATCCGGTGGGCCGAGACGGTCGTGGGCGTGGTGATCCGGCGCCTCGACAGAGGCGGATTCGGCAGCACAGCGGTCGCGTACGGCACCAGCCGAGTCCCAGGGGTTGATCAACGAAATGGCACGTCCATCTCTCACCCGCGCTCACCGGGCCTTGCTCGGTGTGGTCGCGGCCGGTGCCTGTCTGATCTCGGGTATCGGTTTCGCGGGTTCCTACAACGCCGTGCGTGAGCTGGCGATGGAGAAGGGCTTCGGTGCCTTCTCCTACGCCTTCCCGATCGGGGTGGACGCGGGCATCGTCGTCCTGCTGTCGCTCGACCTGGTGCTGACGTGGCTGCGGATACCGTTCCCACTGCTCCGCCAGACGGCCTGGGTGCTGACGGCCGCCACCATCGCGTTCAACGCGGCGGCCTCCTGGGGCGACGCGCTGGGCATGGCGATGCACGCCGTCATCCCCGTGCTCTTCGTCGTCGTGGTCGAGGCCTCGCGGCACGCCGTCGGCAGGATCGCGGCGATCACCGCCGACCGGCACATGGAGTCGGTGCGGCTGATGCGCTGGGTGCTCTCACCGGTGCCCACCTTCCGACTGTGGCGCCGGATGAAGCTCTGGGAGCTGCGCTCGTACGACGAGACGGTGCGGCTGGAACAGAACCGGCTGGTTTACCGGGCGCAGCTGCGCTTCCGGTACGGCAGGGGCTGGCGTCGCTCCGCGCCGTTCCAGGCACTGCTGCCGCTGAAGCTGGCCAAGTACGGGGTGCCGCTGGATCCGGGCATCCTGGACCGGATCGACGGTCCGCTGGAGGCGGCGCAGCTCCCCCAGCCGGTGGGGACGGCCATCGGCGAGATCGCGCAGCCTGCCCAGATGCAGGCCCAGGCCCAGGCCCAAGCACACGTGCACGCCCAGGCCCAGGCGGCTGGGGCGGACCAGGCACCCGTGACGGCTGCCGTGGCGGTGCCGACGCTGGCGAAGCTGGCGGCGGTGCGACTGCGCGATGCGCAGGAGCCGGCGCACGAGGGCGAGGCCGCCCCGGGCCAGGGGCAGCAGCCGGAGCTCAACGTCTGGATGGCGCGTGCTCCGCAGACCGAGGCGCCGGTGGGCTACCCGGTCCGGGTGCCCGGCCAGATGTCGCCGTGGTTCAAGCCCCCGCGGGTACCGCGCCCGGCGCCCGGTCCCGCAGCTGAAGCTGCAGCTGCGCCGATGCCCGCGCCGATGCCTGAACCGATGCCCGTACCCGTGCCCACCCCTGCGGTACCCGCCGCCCAGCGGCTGGTCGGTCCGCGGCCGGTCCGGATCGAGCAGCTCGCACCCGAGGAGGCTCAGCGGCCGACGGCAGCTCAGGCCGACACCCAGCTCGCTGAGGAGTTCGCTCCCGAGAGCGGTCACGACCGTGCGGCGGTGCACGGCGACCTCGCCGGGCGCCGAGGCGCCGTGGAGCCGTTGGACCCCGAGGTCTGCTTCGACGCGCTGCTCAGTTACATCGACCAGTACGGTCGGCAGCCGGACGTCCAGGCGCTCGCCGAGCACCTGACCAGCGAGTACGGCATCGTCGGTTCCCGGCCCGACGGTTCGGTGAGCCCGGCCGAGTTGAACCGGATCTGGGAGCGCCTGCAGAAGCAGTACGTGGCGTCCGGCCGGGACTGACCGGCTCGGGTGAGAGGGGTTCGGCCTGTGGGCAGGCATTGACGGCCCGTGCCTACCGCCGTTACCTTCACCTCCAGAATGCATCAACAAACTGTTGAAGCGCTGTGCGGTGGAGGAGTCCGGATGTCGCAGGTCGAGGTGGACGGTAGCAAGGCCGGGGGCGGAGCGTCGTTCTCGTCCGCCGCTCGGGCTGCCGTGGATGCGCTGCTGGCGCCCGTCGACGCCGAGCTGGCCCGGCGGTACCCGGGGGAGTCCGGCACCCGTCAGCCCGTCCACACGGTCTACGTGCCGGCGGACGCCTTCGAGGCCGACACCGTGCAGACCTGGGGCCGAGAGGCCCTGGAGGTCTTCGACACCCACGCGGGTACCCCCGCCGACCTGGCCGCCGCCCTCGGTGTCCCGGCCGACGAGCTGCTCGCCGACGTCCACGCCCGGGTGCGCGCCAAGCTGGAGCGCGAGCCGGTCGAGGACCTGCGGATCGACTTCGAGGACGGCTACGGCCCGCGTACGGACGCGGAGGAGGATGCCGCCGCCGTCCGGGCCGCGCAGCTGGTCGCCGCGACCGTGGCCGCCGGTACGGCGCCGCCGTACATCGGCATCCGGATCAAGTGCATGGAGGCCGCGGTCCGCGACCGGGGCATCCGCACCCTCGAACTCTTCCTGTCGACTCTCATCGCCGAGGGCGGTCTGCCGGACGGCCTGGTGCTCACGCTGCCAAAGGTCACCTACGTCGAGCAGGTCACCGCGCTGGTCCAGCTGCTGGAGGACTTCGAGCAGCGGGCCGGGCTCCCGGCGAAGCGGATCGGCTTCGAGATCCAGATCGAGACCACCCAGGCGATCCTGGGCGCCGACGGCCGGGCCACGGTGGCCAGGATGATCGAGGCGGCCGACGGCCGGGCGACCGGCCTGCACTACGGCACCTTCGACTACAGCGCCTCCTGCGGCGTCAGCGCCGCGTACCAGAGCATGGACCACCCGGTCGCCGACCACGCGAAGGCCGTCATGCAGGTCGCGGCGGCGGGCACCGGTGTGCGCCTCTCGGACGGTTCCACCAACGTCATCCCGACCGGCACCCGCGAGCAGGTGCACGCGGCCTGGAAGCTCCACCACGACCTGGTCCGCCGTTCGCTGGCGCGCGCCTACTACCAGGGCTGGGACATGCACCCGGCGCACCTGCCGACCCGGTACGTCGCCGTCTACACCTTCTACCGCGAGGGCCTTCAGGCCGCGTCCGCCCGCCTGGCGGCCTACGTCGCCAAGGCCGGCGGGGACGTGATGGACGAGCCCGCGACCGCCAAGGCGCTGAGCGGGTACGTGCTGCGCGGCCTCGACTGCGGCGCCGTCGACCTGGCCGAGGTCACCGGGCTCACCGGCCTGAGCCGGGCGCAGCTCGACGCGCTCGCCGGGCGCTGACCGGAAGGCGTGCAGTCACGGCTGTCAGGCTGACGGCGGTTAGGCTGGCGGGGTCGATCACGACCCCGCCAGCCTTCCGCATGTTTGGAGAGTCACCGCGCCATGTCGGAGCCGAGCGCGAAGCCGTACCTCACCATCCGGAGCTCCGGCAGCCACGAGATCGAGATCAAGAAGTCGCGGTTCATCTGCCATCTCGCGCGGGTCGTGGACGAGGAGGAGGCGCAGGCCTTCATCGCCGGAGTCCGCAAGCAGTACTGGGACGCCCGCCACAACTGCACGGCCTTCGTGGTCGGCGGGGAGAGTCCGCGCGAACGGTCCAGCGACGACGGTGAGCCGGGCGGCACGGCCGGGGTTCCCATGCTGGAGGTGCTGCGCCGCCGTGGGCTGACCGACACCGCCGCCGTGGTGACCCGCTACTTCGGCGGGATCAAGCTCGGCGCCGGCGGGCTCGTGCGGGCGTACGGGAGCGCGGTGTCCGAGGCGGTGGACGCGGTCGGGCTGCTGGAGCGGCAGCCGGTCGCGCTGCTCGTGGTCTCCGCCGACCACACCCGGGCCGGGCGGCTGGAGAACGATCTGCGGGCGGCCGGGTACGTGGTGCGCGGCCTGACGTACGAGGCGAGCGGTGTGCTGATCGAAGTCGGGGTGCCGGAGACTGAGGTGACGGCCTTTCAGGCTTGGCTGGCGGAGGCGACGGGTGGGGGCGCCGAGGCCGTGGCGTCCGGGCGCACGTTCGTCGAGGTGCCGGTCTGACCGTTCTCGGCTGTCTACCGGGTCTTGGACGAGCAATAGTCGGACAAATATCGGCAAGCCGGTCTCCGAGGTTTCGAGGTGGTCCGGCCCCTGGATAGCCTTGGCCCGCCATCGACTCAGGAGGCGGAACTGACATGCCCGTCGTCCAGACCATCACGCTCGAACCCGGGGTCAGTACGGGCTGGCACTACCACCCCGGGAGGGTCGACGTGGTGGTGCTCTCCGGTGTCCTGACCCGGACGCTGGCGGACCGGTCGGTCGTGGTGAGCGGCGCGGGGGAGAGCCTGGTCGAGGAGGGCGGACCGGAGTTCGTCCATGTCGGGCGCAATCTCGGCGTAGAGCCGGTGGTGCTGGTCGCGACGTACCAGGCCCCGGAGGGCAGACCGTTGGCGGTCGAGGTGCCGGTACCCCGCTGGGCGCGGATCGCGCCGCAGCGCACCGCCGTGGCCGAGATACCCGGCCCGTCGCGGTGCGGCGGCTGCTGAGCGCCGGAGGCGTCGAAACGGGGTTTCCGAAGCCCGAGTGACACTCGAACGAATTAACCATGCCTGGAGTTGGAACTTCCACTCCGGGCTCTTGCGTTTTCCCGGACAAGGAATCCCGCTCGGCGTGAGCCCGGCGGGGCCGACCGACCCGACCCATCGATGGAGGACTTCAGACCCCACCGCCGCCCCACGGGAGGTACCGCGCATGACTTCGGAGTACACCTCGTCCCATGGTCAGACCTTCGACACGACAGGGCAGTTGACAGGCCAGTTCGGCTGTTCCGAGCCTTATCGCACGACGGTCACCACCGCCCGCCCGCATCAGGACGTCGTCGCCCTGGTCGACCAGCTGCTCACCGCCTGGCTCAAACAGGAAGGCGGCGAGGAGCCCCCGCCGGCCGGGGCCGGTCCAGGAGCCGAGCGCCTCCGCCTGGGGCCGCGCATCCTGCTCGACCGGGACAACGGCCCGCTGCGGGCGAACCGCCCCGAGCCCGACGATCCGCCCGCAGGCCTGCCAACCGAGCCCGGCCACTACAGCCGCCGCCGCCTCCGGACGCCGGTGCCGCACGGCACCCACCAGCTGACCGTCACCATCGCCACCCCGGTCGCCGCCCGGCACACCACCCCGGTCGCCGATCCGTCCCCTGGCGGCGGAGCGGGGCAGACCTGGGTCCGGCTGGAGGCCGAGTACCTCGCTGCGGGCGCGGGTGTCCGTCCGGCCGGGCGAGTCCCGGTGCCCGACCTTGCCCGTGCGCTGTTCGCCCTGATCGATGCCACCGACGGCTCCGCGGCCGTGGGTCCGCTGCCGAGGCTCGTCGCGGCCGCCGACGTCGACACCCTGATCGACGAACTCTGCGATCCGGACCGGAGCCTGCCGGTGGTCGTCGCGAGCGTGCCGCCGTCCGCCCCGCTGGACAGCTGGCAGGCCGACACCGTCCGTCCCCTGATGCGCCAGCTCACCGGCCTGGCCGTGCTGTACGTGCTCGACCACGCCGCACTGCCGCTCTTCAACGTCGCGCTGGAGTACCACAAGGTCTACGGCGGGGCAGTCCGCACCTACCTCCCCGAGGTCGACCCCGCGTCCCGGAGCGACAGTGCCAGGCACCCGGTGATGCCCCGGCACCGGATCGAGGAGGATGTCCGCCGGGCCGCAGCCCTGATCTCCCGCGAGCCCCGCAAGGCGGCTGCCGAGCTGCCGCTCCCGGCACCGCTGGCCGCCGTGCCGGTCCTCCAGCTGCCGTCCGAGGCCAAGCACCGGCCCCGCCGCACGCCGCCTACCGATACGGCCCAGCCCACCCCCGTACCCGCCCGGCGTTCCACCACCCCCGAAGCCGGAGCCAGGCCCGGAGCAGGGGCCGGAGCCGGAACCGAGGCCACCGATCAGGCCGAGCGTCAGTCCCGGGCCGACGAGCTGCAGCGGATCAGGCGCAGCCTCTACCACGCCCGTCGTCGCGAGCGGCGCCTGCTGGCGGAGAACGACGAGCAGTACGCGGCGCTGCGCCACGTCAATGCCCAGGTCCGGGCGCTGACCGAGCAGCTCCGCGCGGTGGCCGGCCCGGATGCCGTGGACTTCGTGCGGCTGACGGCCGACGTCCTTGCCGACGAGGCCGCCGCGCCGGTCAACTTCGGGGATCTGGTCCACCGCTTCGACGAGTTCCCGCTGCTGGAGTTCACCGGGGACCAGAAGGAGACCCTCGCGCTCGACGGCCAGTTCGCGGGCACGGGCTGGGCGAAGCTGACCTGGGAGGGGCTGACGGCCCTTCAGGAGTACGCGGCCGCGTCCGTGCGCGGCGAGGCGCACGGCGACTTCAAGCAGTGGTGCGAGCACACCCCGCCCGGCTGCCACCGCTTCCCGCCGCGCAAAGCCGTCCGGGGGGAGTCCCGCACGGTGGAGAGCCACACCAAGTGGAAGCGCGAGCGGATGCTCCCGGTGCCGGAGTGTGTCGACTCCTCCCGGCGCGCGTTCATGGGGGCGCACCTGAGGATCGGCGGCGGGCGCACGGCGCCCCGGCTGCACTACCTCGACGACTGCTCCGGCAGCGGCCGGATCTACGTCGGTTACATCGGCCTGCACCTGACCAACACCCGCACCAACTGACCAACTGACCAACTGACCGACAGGCCGTCAGAACTACTGCGGCGAGCGGAAGGAGCAGCCCAGCGGACCCAACTACGGAGCTTGGCAGACCGGGGACGCCCGCACGGTGGACAATGATGCCGGGCGGGGGCGAGCCGACCCGCCGAGCACACCGGACGAGCATGGGGGAACGACCGCCGATGCAGCACTCACCCGAGGGTCAGGCGGACGGCGCAGCCACGGTGTCCCAACCCGGCTTCCTGGCATCGCTCTTCCGCGAGCTCGGAGCGGACGTCCCGGAGCAGCGTCCGGCGTCGGACAGCATGAAGGCCGCCGACGCCGACGGGACGGGCGGGATGGGCGGGATCGGTGGCACCGGTGGCACCGGTGGGACGGACGACCCGGACGAGGCTGACGACAGCGTGGCGGCCCACGGCCGGGCGGCCGCGCTGACACACCATCGGACGCTGACGGTCCAGGCGGAGCACGAGCGGCTCGCCGACCTGCTGCGGCGGTCCGCGCTGCCCGTGTCCGCGATGGATTTCGAGAGCCAGCTGCGCGCCTACGAGCCTCGCCCGTACCCGGTCGGTGACGACACGGCGCCCGACGGCCCGGAGCCCCGTTGGGTTGACTACGCGCCGGCCGGGCCGGAGACGGCCGACCCCGAGGCGCCGTCACGGCGGCTGCTGGATTCGGGGTACCAGCGGGAGCTGGCCCAGGCCCGGCTGCGCCACCAGCGCGACCTTCGCGAATGGCGCACAAAGCAGGCCGAGGCTGCCGACTCCGGCCTGTTGGCAGCTCGCCAGGCGCACGAGGAGACGGAGCAGGCGCGGGCTCGCGCCGTCCGTGAGTACAACGACAGCCTGGAGGAGTGCCGCCGGGCGTACCGGCTGGCCGAGCCCGCCGCCGTCGAGTCGCTGCTCGAACGGGCGCTCGCTGCCGCCGAGGGCGCCACCCAGGACCTCCCGGCACCGTGCCGTGCCGTCTTCCGCCCGCTCACCCGCACCGCGATCCTCGACCTCGACCTGCCGCCGCTCGACGTGGTGCCCTCCCTCTCCGGCTACCGCCTCAGCCCGGACGGCGAGATCTCCCCGGTTCCCCGCCCGCCGGCGGACCGCGCGGCCGACTATCTCCGGCTCGCCGCCCGGCTGGCCCTGCGAGCCCTGCAAGCCGCCGACGCCGTCGACACCGACGGCGTCCTGGCCGGGGTCGTCCTCAACGGCTGGCTGACGGAGCCGTCCACCTCAAGCGCCCCCACGGAACCCCTCTGCCTGCTCAGCGTGGACGCCGACCGCAACGCCCTCGCCCGCACCCGCCTTTTCCCGCCCGAGCCGCCCCAGTCACCCTCGCCCCAGTCACCCCAGTCGCCCCAGTCACCCGCCGCACCCATCTCCGACCCCGGCGAGCCGTCCGCTGAACGGCCCGCAGACCGGTCCGGCGACGGGGTGTACGCCGACGCCGAGCAGGACGAGGCACTCGTCCGCCTGCGCGAGCTGTCGGCGGTCGTCACGCCGGACCCGTACGCGCCGGTGGGCGTGGAGCCCAGTGGTACGGCGAGCCTGGCCGTCCCGGTGGCGGCGGAGCTGTCCTCGAACGAGTTCCTCCAACTGGTCCGGGAGCTGCTGACCCGAGGCGGTCTGGCGGAGTGGAGCGTCCGGCTTCGCGGCCCGGCCGGGCTGGTGGCCACGGGGGAGGGCGGGCCGGGCAGTGCACTGCCGGGCCGTTGGGTGGTGTGGGCGTCGCGCGGGGCCGAGCCGGTCGGTGCGGAGGAGCTCCGGACGCTGGCCGAGGCGGTGCGCGAGGAGGGCGCCGACCGTGGCCTGCGGCTGACCTGCGGACGGTTCGCGGAGGCGGCGCTCGACCTGGCGGGCGAGGCGGCGTACGCGCAGATCCACCTGGTCGACGGGGACGGCGTCCAGGAGCTGACCCGCACCCATCTCGGCCTCGCGTTCACCGCGAAGGACTGACCCCGGGGCAGGGCGTCCACCCGCCCGGCCGTCACCCTGTCGGCCCTGCCCGCGCGCGTCCGGCGGCCCGCCCGCAGAGGCTTGCCGTGACCGGGGGCCTGCCGTGACCGGGCCCGGGAGGGATGTCGATGACCGCGATACTCGTCGCCGCCGGGGCCTTCCTGATGACGCTGTTCGGCGGTTTCGTCGCCCAGCGCACGGGAGACCGGCGGCATCTGGTGCTCGGCTTCGCCGCCGGGCTGATGCTCGGTGTGGTGGCCTTCGACCTGCTGCCCGAGGCGATCCACGCGGCGCCGGACGAACTGCACGGCGTGCCGCAGGCGCTGCTGATGTTCGCGGCGGGCTTTCTGACGATCCACATCGTGGAGCGGGCGGTGGCCATCCACCGGGGCCACGAGGGCGAGTACGCGACCCACACCCACGGGCACGCGCACCACCACGGGCCCGGCCGGGAGGGGGTCGGTCTGGCCGCCGCCTCGGCACTCGTCGGCCACAGCCTGATGGACGGCTTCGCGATCGGCGCGGCCTTCCAGGCGGGCAGTACCGTCGGGACAGTGGTGGCGATCGCCGTCGTGGCACACGACTTCGCGGACGGCTTCAACACGTACACCATCACCCGGATGTACGGGAACGACCGCCGCCGCGCCCTCACCCTGCTCGGGGCCGACGCGCTGGCGCCCGTCACCGGGGCCGGGATCACCCTGCTGTTCACCATCCCGGAGCAGGTGCTCGGGCTGTATCTCGGCTTCTTCGCGGGGTTCCTGCTCTACCTGGCGACCTCCGACATCCTGCCCGAGGCGCACAGTCCGCACCCGTCCCGCACCACGCTGCTCTGCACGCTCCTGGGCGTCGGTTTCATGTGGCTGGTGGTCGGCCTTGCGGGCTGAACCGCCCGCACGGCCGGACTCCAGGACGAGCGCGCTAGGACCAGCGCGCCTGCACAGCCGCCAGGGCGGCCGTGATCGCGGGCCGTCGGGAGGCCTGGGTGCGCCAGAGCAGGAAGACCCGGCGCGCGGGTTCGGGCACCACCGGCCGGGCGACCACGCCGGGCGGTAGCGGGCCACGGCCGAGCCGGGGCACCAGGCCGACGCCGAGACCGGCCTCGATCAGCGCGATCTGGGTCTCGAACTCGCCGACCTGGTAGTGCACGTCGGGCTCCTCGCCGGCCTCCCGCATCGTCCGCACCAGCCAGTCGTGGCAGATGTTCCCCGGTGGCACGCTGATCCAGCGCTGCCCGCAGAGCCGGGCGACCGGCACCACCGCGAGCGCCGCCAGCGGATCCTCCTCGCGCAGCAGCAGGTCGACCGGGTCGAGGCCGAGATCCAGCCGGGCCAGGCCGTCCTGGACGGGCAGCGGCACGGTCGGCCAGTCCTGGACGAGGGCGAGGTCGACCTCGCCGCGGGCGACGAGGTCGGCCGCGAGGTAGGGGTCGGTCTCCAGCAGCCGTACGTCCAGCTCTGGGCAGCTCACCCGCAGGTCGGCCAGTGTCCCGGGCAGCAGGCCGCGCGCGCCCGTCGCGAACGCCGCGATCAGCAGCCGGCCCACGGCCTGCCCGCGCTGCTCCTCCAAGGTCACCTCGGCCTGCTCGACCAGCGCCAGCACCCGCTGCGCCGTCTCGGAGAGCTGGCGGGCGGCGTCGGTGAGCACCACCCCCCGGCCCTGGCGTTCCAGCAGCACCGTGCGGGTCTCCCGTTCCAGCTTGGAGATCTGCTGCGAGACCGCCGAGGGCGTGAACCCGAGCGCCGCCGCCGCCCCGCCGACCGAACCGTGCACCGCCACCGCGCGCAACGCCCGCAACCGCCCCAGATCCATCATGTAGCAATGCTAAACCATGGCCTTCAGTATTCGTCGCTGGTGCTACACGATAAGCCTCGGCCATGCTCGACCCATGCCACTGAGAACCGCTCCCGCAACGGCCGCCTCCGCCGCCATGTCGCCCCGTCACATCGCCCTCGCCGTGCTGATCGCCGCCGTCTGGGGCCTGAACTTCGTCGTCATCCACGTCGGCCTGGAGAACTTCCCGCCGCTGCTGTTCTGCGCGCTGCGCTTCACGGTGGTGGCGGTGCCGGCGGTGTTCTTCGTCGGCCGACCGCGCGTCGCCTGGCGGTGGGTGCTGCTGGTCGGCTGCACGCTCGGCGTGGTGAAGTTCGGGCTGCTCTTCCTAGGGATGCACGCGGGGATGCCTGCCGGGCTCTCCTCGCTGGTGCTGCAGAGCCAAGCGATCTTCACGGCGCTGTTCGCCACCCTGATGCTGCGTGAGCGGCCGGGCGGGCAGCGGATCGCCGGCCTGGCGATCGCCTTCGGCGGCATCTGCCTCGCGGCCTTCGCCCGGGGGACGAGCGGGCCGATCGGGGCGTTCGCCCTGGTGATCGTCTCGGCGGCGTTCTGGGGCCTGTCCAACGTGCTGACCCGTAAGGCGTCCCCGCCGGACGCGCTGCGCTGGATGGTCTGGGTCAGCGTCGTCCCGCCGCTGCCGCTGCTGGCGCTCTCGCTGCTGGTCGAGGGCCCGTCGGCCGATCTGCACGCGCTGGCCGGGATCACGGCCTCGGGCATCGGCGCGATCGCCTTCGTCGGCCTGGGTGCCACCCTCTTCGGGTTCGTTGCCTGGAGTTTTCTGCTCCGCACCTACGACGCCTCGGCAGTTGCGCCCTTCTCGCTGCTCGTCCCGGTGTTCGGGATGTCCTCGTCCTGGCTGCTGCTCGGCGAGCGGATCACCTCGTCGGCTGGTGCGGCGGCAGCCCTGGTGATCGCCGGGATCGGCCTCACGGCACTGCCCCGGCTGCGTCTCTGGCCCGCCGGAAGCACCATGCCCGGCGGGAGCGCCGGGCCCGCCAGGAGCATCGGGCTCGCCGACCGAACCGGGCCGGAGTGGGCGGCGGCCCGGTGGAGCGGGTGGTGTCAGCGGCAGCCCTCGTAGGACTGCTCGGCAGTGCGGAGGGCGCGGAGCAGGGCCTCCTGCTGGCCTGCGTCGACCGGGCCGAAGTACTCCTGGGCGACCTCGTGGCGGACCTGGCTGATCCGTTCGAGCGCCGCGTGCCCGGCGGCGGTCAGGACCACGCGGACAGCGCGGCGGTCGGCCGGGTCGGGGGTCCGCTCGACCAGACCGGCCTCCTCCAGGGCGTCCACCACGGTGGTGGCGGAGCGGGGGGCGATGTGCAGCCGCTCGGCGAGGTCGCTGAGCCGGATGGCCTCGGGGCCCTCACAGCCGGGGGCGTGGCCGAGCGTGCGGAGGGCGCGCGCCTGGCCGGGGGTGATGCCGTAGGGCTCCAGGCGCTGCATGGTCTGCCGTCGGATCCGCTTCATCGCCCGGGTCAGCGCGTCGGCGAGCTCCGCGGCGGTTTCGGTCGACGGGGTGGTCATGGGCGGGCTCCTGGGCAGTAGGTGGGCCAAGGCTATCGCCCGGGTCCGGGGTGGCCATGGCCCGACCAAGTACAGATCCAGTAACACCTTGAGCTTAGCTCAGCATTAGGACTACGGTGGAGGCCGGACCATCGGCCTCAGCCGGACCATCAGACCCAGGAGTGCACATGTCCCGTTCCGAAGCACGCGTCAGCACCGACCGCCCGGCCCGCTACGGCAAGCAGCTCGCCGCCCACATGAGCCGCAAGGTGGAGGGTGGTTGGTCGGAGGAGACCGGCCGTGGCGAGCTCGCCTTCCGCGCGGGTACGGCGACGCTGGTCGCCGAGCCCGGGGCTCTGCTGCTCACTGTCGAGGGCGCGGCCGAGGATCTGGCGGGCCTGGAGGACGTGGTGGGCCGTCACCTGGTCCGCTTCGGTGCCCGCGACGAGCTGGTGGTCGAGTGGCGTCGCGACAACGGCGAGCCCGGCCTCGTCCACCGCAACGAAGAACCCGAAAGCGAGCCCGACACCGAGTCCGGCGCGCAGAAGTAGTCAGGCCGGCGTCGGCCGGCGCCGCAGCCTCGCCAGGCACCACAGCACCAGCCCGGCCAGGCACCAGCTGGCCGTCACGTCCAGCAGCCAGTGGTAGTCACTCCAGACCAGCCCGGCCCCGACGCCCAGGCAGACCACTGCCGTGGCGGCGTACATGGCGCGCGGCCGGCGGGCCCGGGGGAGCGTCCGGCCGAGCAGCAGGGCCGCCGTGCCGTACGCGATGGCGGAGGTGGCGGTGTGACCCGAGGGGTACCAGCCCCACTGGCCGGGGAGCAGCGGGTCGCCGAGTGGGCCGGGGCGGGCGAACCAGTACTTGGCGGGGAGCACCAGCAGCGGGATGAGCAGCGCCGTCAGCGCGGCGGTCGGCAGTGGCAGCCACCAACGGCGCCCGCCTTCGCGCCACTCCCGCCAGGCGGCCAGGGCGCCCGCGCCCAGCAGGACGGGGATGGCCGGCACGCTTCCGCCGAGATCGGATAGGGCCCGCGCGAAGGCGTCCAGGGCGGGGCTCGACAGCCAGTGCCGCAGGCTGTGCACCCCCGAGCGGGTGGCGGTGTCCACCGCCAGCAGGGGGCCGTCGACGGCGACCTGCCAGGAGATCACGGCGAGAAGAGCCAGCAGCGTCAGCGGTACGAGCAGTGCCACCGGCACCCGGGCATGCGAGAGCCGCCCCGGAGCAGGGGGGATTGCTCCAGGGCGGCTGGGAAGATCGCCGGTCCGGGCGGCCCGGGGGGTGTGGGCCGGACGGTCGGCCGATCGGTCCTCGGCTGCCGTCGCTCCTCGCGGAGTGACGGCGGGTGTCGCTGAGGGTGTCAGCTCGCTGTCCATCTGTGACGACACTACGTCAGTCGCCCGGTGACTCCCAGCGACTTCAAAGGTTTCGCACAGCATCTTCACCCTGTGCGGCACCCCGCACATGAGACGCGAGGTGCCGTAGAGAAGGACGCGCGATCAGACCGCCGCGAAGGCGCTCTCGATGATGTCCAGGCCCTCGGCCAGCAGGTGCTCCGGCATGACCAGCGGCGGCAGGAAGCGCAGCACGTTGCCGTACGTACCGGCGGTCAGCACGACCAGGCCCTCGGCGTGGCACGCCTTGGCGATGGCGGCGGTGATCTCGGGGTTGGCGTCCTTGGTGCCCGGCTTGACCAGCTCGACGGCGATCATCGCGCCGCGTCCGCGCACGTCACCGATGATGTCGAACTTCTCCGCCATGGCGTACAGACGGCCGAGCATGACCTCGCCGATGTGCCGGGCCTTCGCGTTGAGGTCCAGCTCCTTCATCGTCTCGATCGAGCCCAGCGCGGCGGCGCAGGCGACGGGGTTGCCGCCGTAGGTGCCACCCAGGCCGCCCGCGTGCGCGGCGTCCATGATCTCGGCGCGGCCGGTCACGGCGGCCAGCGGCAGGCCGCCGGCGATGCCCTTGGCGGTGGTGATGAGGTCCGGGACGATGCCCTCGTCGTCACAGGCGAACCACTGGCCGGTGCGGCAGAAGCCGGTCTGGATCTCGTCCGCGACGAAGACGATGCCGTTGGCCTTCGCGTACTCGACGATCGCGGGCAGGAAGCCCTTGGCCGGCTCGATGAAGCCGCCCTCGCCCTGGATCGGCTCGATCACGATCGCCGCGACGTTGTCGGCGCCGATCTGCTTGTTGATGATGTCGATCGCCTGCGCGGCGGCCTCGGCGGCGCAGTTCTCGGCGCCGGTCAGCCAGCGGTAGGGGTAGGCCACCGGCACGCGGTAGACCTCGGGGGCGAACGGACCGAAGCCCTGCTTGTACGGCATGTTCTTCGCCGTCATGCCCATGGTGAGGTTGGTGCGGCCGTGGTAGCCGTGGTCGAAGACCACGACGGCGGTGCGCTTGGTGTAGGCGCGGGCGATCTTCACCGCGTTCTCGACGGCCTCGGCGCCCGAGTTGAACAGCGCGGTGCGCTTGTCGTGGTCACCCGGGGTCAGCTCGTTGAGCTGCTCGGCGACGGCGACGTAGCCCTCGTACGGGGTCACCATGAAGCAGGTGTGGGTGAAGGCGGCCAGCTGCTCGCTCGCCTTGGCGACGACGGCCTCGGCGCTGTTGCCGACGTTGGTCACGGCGATGCCGGAGCCGAAGTCGATCAGCGAGTTGCCGTCCACGTCCTCCAGCACGCCGCCGTTGGCGCGGGTGATGTACACCGGCAGCGTGGTGCCGACACCGGCGGCCACCGCGCCGAGCTTGCGGGCCTGCAGCTCCTGCGACTTCGGGCCGGGGATGGCGGTGACCAGGCGGCGCTCCTGCGGGAGCGGGGTGACAGCGCTCATGGCGTTCTCCAGTTTCTAACAAGGCGCGGTTCGTCAGGTACTGCACCGGCGTGCTGGCGGTTCAGGATGTCATTGCACAGTGTCAAGGCGCGGTCCTCGCAGGCTACGGCGGCGGGCTGCGGCCGGGCATGCGCCACTCGGTAGCAGTGCGCCGTCCGACTTGTCCGGCACGGCCAGCAGCAGGGGTCGGCTACCGAGGGCCCACGCTCCACTACATTGAGCGCGGGCGTGTCGCCGGACGGGTGGCATGGGTATCTGCCGCATCGGACGACGATGTGCCGGGTGGGCGTAGCGAACGGGGCCACGATGGGGTTGGACGGCACGTACGGGCAGCAGCGGACCGCGCAGGCCGGTCGGAGCGCCGCCGTCCCGCCGCAGCGCGGTGTCCCCTTCGACCTCGCGGCCTGGGTGGACGAGCCGCGCCCGGAGGCCGCGCCCGGTGTCTTCCGCTACGGCTACCGCCCGCTGGACCCGGCCCGCACCAAGGACGCCGACGTCCCGGCCGGGCCGCTGCTGCTGCGCGCCGGGCTCAACCTGCTGGTCGCCTGGCCCGCGGAGATCTACGGCGTCTGGCTCGCCTACTACCTGATCGACCTGTTCGGCCTGCCCAAGCCCAGCACCGAGGCCCCGGCGCTGCTGTTGCTGCTCCTGCTGCACGCCGTTGCGCTCACCCTGGCGATCCGGTTCTTCGGCCGGATGGGCCGCTGGGCCGAGGTCTGGCGCCGCTGGGTCGCCCCGCTGCTCGCCCGCACCGTCACCCACGAGGAGCCGACGGCGGCCGCGGCCAGGGCAGGGGCCCAGGCAGGCGCCAAGGCAGGGGCGCAGCCCGCCCCCGCGCACGCCGACCCCTGGTCCGGGCTGCGCCACGGCGGCGCCCACCTCGCTGCGGCCGGGCTCGACGCGGCGGCCGTCGGGGACGTCGACTACGTCCGCATCCAGCGCGCCTGGGAGACGGTGCAGGCCGACCCGGCGCTGCTGCCCGCCTTCACCGAGGAGGTCACCGCCCGGGGCGGCGCCGCCTGCGCGCACCCCTCCGAGGCCCGCGACCTGCCGGGGCGCAGCGCCCGGCACGACCTGCTGACGCGGCAGGTTCGGCTCGGCACGGCCCAGGACGTCGTCAAGAACCCGCTCGCGCACCGTGCGGCCGCCTTCGCCCTCGACCCGGCGCTGTTGGGGACCTCGCTGCTGGCCGTCGGCCCGGCGGGCACCGGCAAGACCACCCGGCTGGCTCGCCCGGTCGCCGAGGCGCTCTGTCTCCAGGCGCTCGCGGGCACCGCCTGCGCCGTGGTGATCGGCTCCGCCGACGCGGATCTCGGCCCGGACGAGTGGTACGACGTGGTGATCGCCCCCGGAGACCCGGGCACCGCCTACGGGCTGGACCTGTGCGGGGCGGCCAAGGACGTGGACGAGGCCGCCGCCCGGCTCGCCGACGCCCTGCTGCCCGACGAGCTGGCGGCCAGGGCGGAGAGCGCCCGGATCGCCCTCCAGCAGACCGTCGGCCCCTTCCACGCCGCGTACCGCCGCTACCCGGGCGTGCGCGAGCTGCGCACGCTGCTGAGCGGTGACGCCGGGAGCTGGGCGGCGCTCGAAGCCGCCCTGCGGGAGGCCGGAAAGGACGCGGCTCACGAGCCCGACCTACGCCACCGGGAGCGCCAGCACGGCCGCGCGGACGACCCCGGCGCGCTGCTCGCGGACCGGCTAGCGCTGCTCGACCGCCCGGCCTTCGCGGGCTGCTTCCCCGGGCCTGACACCGCCAACGACACCGGCAACGTCACCGCCAGTGTCACCGCCAACGACACCGCGCCCGGCACCGGCGCCAAGCCCGCGTTCGCGATGCGGGCCCTGGACCACCCGCTGCGGGTGCGGGTCAAGCTGCCCGAGAGCAGCCACCCGGAGGCCGCCCGCATCCTCTCCCGCCTGGTGGTCGGCCAGTTCGTGCAGGCCACCGCCGTCCGGGAGGAGCGGGCGCTGTTCGCCGGCCTGGTGGTGGACGACGCCTCGGCGGCGTTGGACGCGCACACCGTGCGGGGGCTGCAGCGGATGCGGCGCGGAAACGCGGGCGCGGTGCTGCTGCTGCGGACGCTGGTCGACCTGCCCGAGGCACTGCGGACGCCGCTGTTCGGCGCGGTCGGCTGCCGGATGGCCTTCCCCGGGATCGCCCCCTGGGACGGCAGGCTGTTCTCCGAGGCCTGGGGCACCCACCTCGTCCAGGAGACCGCCGTCACCCACGCCCCGGACACCTCCGGCGGGCTGCTCCGCCGCATGGGCCGGGCCGGCCGGAAGGCGCTCTCCGGCACCACCGCGCAGACCGCGAGCATCACCACCCGCGACGTCGAACGGCACCGCTGGTCACCCTCCGACCTCGCCCACGCCCTCCCGACCGGCCACGCGGTCATCTCCCTGACCACGGTGGACGGCGAGCAGGTCACGCCCGTCCTGGTGGACCTCCGGTCCTGACCCCGCCCGGTCGGTACGCCCTTCGGGCAGGGCAGCGCCGCTGCCCAGCCTGACGCAGCGGTGGATTAGGTCTTGCGGGTTGTCCGGCGCGTACATAATGGGGTGAGATGCTCTGCCCTCGCCGGTCGCAACGGGGCGACCAGGTCGAACCAACGAAGGTGCCATGCCCCCCACTCTCGCCTCCGTCGTCCGCAACAGCTCGCTCCACCTGACGGTCCTCGCCGGCGCGGACCACCTCGAACGGCCCGTCCGCTGGGTGCACACCAGCGAGCTGGACGATCCCACCCCCTTCCTCGAGGGTGGTGAGCTGCTGCTCACCACCGGCATCAAGCTGGGCAAGACCGCCGCCAAGCTGCAGGCCTACGTGCACCGGCTGGCCGACGCCGGCGTGGTCGGGCTCGCCCTCGGTGTCGGGCTCTCGCACACCGAGGTGCCGCAGCCGCTGGTCGACGCCGCCGCGCAGCGCGGGCTGCCGCTGCTGCGGGTGCCGGAGGCGACGCCGTTCATCGCGATCAGCAAGTCCGTCTCGGCCTCGCTCGCCGCCGAGCAGTACGAGGCCGTGACGACCAGCTTCGAGGCCCAGGAGGAGCTGACCCGGGCCGCCCTCGGCAAGGACGGCACCACCGCCGTGGTCCGCAAGTTGGCGGCCCGCCTCGGCGGCTGGGCCGCGCTGTACGACGGCTCCGGCGCGCTCTCCGCCGTCGCACCCGACTGGGCCGCCCGCCGGGCCGGGCGGCTGGCCGCCGAGGTCGACCGGCTGCGCCGCCGCCCCGCCCCCTCCAGCGCCGCCCTCCAGGGCCGGGCGCCGGGCATCGACACGGCGGACGAGGACTACGTCGTCGTCCAGTCGCTGGGCGCGGACCGCCGGGCCCGGGGCTTCCTCGCGGTCGGTACCGAGGACCGGATCACCCCGACCGAGCGGTACGTGCTGAACGCCGCCGTCGCCCTGCTCACCCTCACCCTGGAGCGCTCGCGTGAGCTGCGGCAGGCGGAGGAGCGGATGGGCGCCGCACTGCTCAAGATGATGCTGGCGGGCGAGGTCGCCACCGCGCGGCAGGTCGCGGCCGGGCTGTTCGGCGGTCTGCCGGAGGGCACCGTCCGGGTGCTGGTCGCCGGGGCGGCGCCGGGGACGGACGCCACCGAGGCGGTCGGTGAGCTCGGCGACCGCGCCGAGCAGGCGGCCGGGCGGGTCGGCGAGCGGGTGCTGGTCTCCCGCGAGGAGGGCGCCCAGGGGGCCCGGCTGGTGGTGCTGGCCGTCGACAACGGCGCCGCGCACCGCGCCTGCCTCGGTGCCGTCGAGGAGCACGAGGGCCTGGCGCTCGGTGTCTCCGCCCCCGCGAACCCCGAGGAGGCCGGGGTCGCTGCCGCCCAGGCCGAGCGGGCCCTGGCGGTCGCGCTCCGCGGCGGTCGGCGGAGCGTCGACCACGAGGAGGTCGGTGCGGGCTCGCTGCTGCCGCTGCTCGGGGAGGAGGCCGTGACGGCCTTCGCCGAGGGCCTGCTCCGGCCCCTGCGGGACCACGACCGGACCTCGCGCGGCGATCTCGTCGCTTCGCTCCGGGCCTGGCTCTCCAGACACGGCCAGTGGGACGCGGCCGCCGCCGATCTCGGCGTGCACCGGCACACCCTGCGCTACCGGATGCGGCGGGTCGAGGAGCTGCTCGGCCGCTCGCTGGACGACACCGACGTCCGGATGGAGCTCTGGCTCGCCCTCCGCGCCGGCGAGGAGTGACGGACCGCGCCCCTCGGACCGCGCCCCTCGGACCACGCCTCGACGGACCGCGCTCCGGATGGCCAAGGTGTAGAAGTGAATCGACCGACCCCTACGCCGTGGCCAATCCGTTTCGGGTCCGGGGCGCCCTACCGTGGTGATCGAGCCTCCACGCTTCCGGGGGGCGTAGCGACGACGAGAGGGCCGGTAAGACCGTGACCACCACGCATGACTTCTGGCTGGCCGGCCGCCGCGCGAGCGGCGACGGGGACTTCGAGGTCCACCACCCGTTCGACGGCCGCCTGGTCGGCAAGGTGAGCATCCCGACCGACGCGCAGGTCGAGGAGGCGCTCGACGCCGCCGTCGCCGTCGCCCCGGCCTTCGCCGCGACCCCGGCGCACGTCCGTGCGACGGCGCTGGACCATGTGTCCAAGCGCCTGACCGAGCGGGCGGAGGAGATCGCCCAGCTGATCACCGCCGAGAACGGCAAGCCGATCAAGTGGGCCCGTGGCGAGGTCGGCCGGGCCGCCTCGGTCTTCCGCTGGGCCGCCGAGGAGGCGCGCCGCACCAACGGCGAGACCATGCGGCTGGACACCGACCCGGGCGGCGTGGGCCGTTTCGCGGTGGTGCGCCGCTTCCCGAAGGGCGTGGTGCTCGGCATCGCCCCGTTCAACTTCCCGCTGAACCTGGTCGCGCACAAGGTCGCCCCGGCGATCGCGGTCGGCGCTCCGATCATCCTCAAGCCCGCGCCGTCGACGCCGCTCTCGGCGCTGGTGCTGGGCGAGATCCTGGCGGAGACGGACCTCCCGGCCGGTTCCTGGAGCGTGCTCCCGGTGCCGAACGAGAAGATGCCCGCGCTCGTCCAGGACAGCCGCCTGCCGGTGATCTCCTTCACCGGTTCGGACAAGGTCGGCTACCAGATCATGGACTCGGTGCCGCGCAAGCACGTCACGCTGGAGCTCGGTGGCAACGCCGCGGCCGTCGTCCTCGCCGACTGGTCCTCCGAGGCGGACCTGGAGTGGGCCGCGACCCGCATCGCGACCTTCTCCAACTACCAGGGCGGCCAGTCCTGCATCTCGGTGCAGCGGGTCATCGCCGACGCGTCCGTCTACGACGCGCTGGCGGAGAAGGTCGTCGCCAAGGTGCAGACGCAGGTCACCGGCAACCCGGCCGACGACGCGACCGACGTCGGCCCGCTGGTGGACGAGAACGCCGCCAAGCGCGTCGAGGCCTGGGTCGAGGACGCAGTCGCCAAGGGCGCCAAGGTGCTCACCGGCGGCACCCGGGACGGTGCGAACTACGCGCCGACCGTGCTCGCCGAGGTGCCGGACGACGCGATCCTGGCCACCGCCGAGGTCTTCGGCCCGGTCCTGTCGCTGCACAAGGTCGACTCGACCGACGAGGCCTTTGCCGCCGTCAACGACTCGAACTTCGGCCTCCAGGCCGGCGTCTTCACCCGTGACGTGCAGCTGGCCTTCCGCGCGCACCGCGAGCTGGAGGTGGGCGGCGTGATCATCGGCGACGCCCCGTCCTACCGCGCCGACCAGATGCCGTACGGCGGCGTCAAGGACTCCGGCGTCGGCCGCGAGGGCGTCAAGTACGCGATGGACGACTTCACCTACGAGCGGGTGCTCGTGCTGACCGGTCTCGACCTCTGACCTCAGCCCGACCCAGCTCACCCAGGACCCCCGCCACCGGCTTCGGAGGCGGGGGTCCTGTCATGCCCGGACGGCTCCAACTCCCGGAATTTCCCTACTCGTTGGTTCTATTGACCCTCTCGCGTCAGCTTCACTACGCTCGCGGCGGCTCGGCACCACCGGGCCCGTGACCCCCACGGATCAGCGCCTCTCGCAAGTCCCGTCGACCCCCTCATCGAAGGGCACTCCCTTGCTGCGTCCGATCAAGCACCTCACCGGGCCCGCCGCCGCGCTGGCCGCCGCCGCGCTGCTCACGGCCTCCCCGGCGATGGCCCACACCCCCGAGACGGCCACCCACGCCATGCACAGCCGCGCGGCGTCCCCCGCCGTGACCGGCGGCAACCTCTCCTACGGCGGTGGGAACGTCGTCACCAACCCGAAGATCTACATCGTCTACTGGGGCAACCAGTGGGGCACCGGCTCCACCGTCACCAACGACCCCTCGGGCGAGGTGCCGCTCCAGCTCTCCTTCTTCCAGCACGCCTACGGCAGCGGCGACACCTGGTCCAACTCCGTCACCCAGTACTGCCAGGGCGTCGCCGTCGGCACCACCCAGTGCGGCAGCTCCGGCACCCACGTCGGCCACCCGGCCGCCGACCCGGTGGGCGGCACCTGGCTGGACAGCTCGGTCAAGACGCCGAGCAAGCCCAACCAGTCGTCCATCGCCGCCGAGGCCGTCAAGGCGGCCGCCCACTTCGGCGTCTCCGGCGACAACGTCGAGATCATCGTCGACGTGCCGCACGGCATCGTCCCGCAGGGCTTCAAGACGCAGTACTGCGCCTGGCACGACCACACCACCACCGCCGGTGGCGCCGACCTGCCCTACACCAACATGCCGTACGTCCCCGACGCGGGCGCCGGCTGCGGCGCGAACTTCGTCGCCACCGGCAGCAGCGGGGTCAACGGCGCGACCGAGGGCGTGACGATCGTCGGCGGCCACGAGTACGCCGAGACGGTCAGCGACCCGGCCCCGAGCAGCGGCTGGCTCGACTCGGTGGGGGCGGAGAACGGCGACAAGTGCGCCTGGGTCTCCAGCGGTCAGGGCGCCTCCGCCGTGGTCGCCATGAACGGCGCCAACTACGCCGTGCAGTCGCTGTGGAGCAACAACTTCAACAGCAACGCCGGGGGCTGCGTGATCTCGTACACGAGCGCCGCCAACCAGCACTGACGAAAGGCGACGACGTGCGGCGCAGCCCGACCCTCCCCGCCCTGCTCCTCCTCCCCTTCGCGGCGGCGGGCTGTGCCGCACCTGCCCCGGCCGCGCAGGCCGCCCCGCCGCCGCCCGCCTGCCGGGCCCTCGCCGAGGCCGTCGTCCCGCAGACGGCGGGCACGCTGGGGGAGAACGACTCCGGCGCGTACTGCCTCGCCGTCGGCGCGCAGCTCGCGGTCTTCCTGCACGCAGACGGGCCGGGCCGGTGGGCGGGCGTCGTCAGCTCCGCGCCCGCCGTCCTGGCAACGGCCTCCACCGCCCGGCTCACCGCGCCGGTCGGGGTGACCCCGGGTCAGTTCCGGGCCGCCGCTCGGGGCACCGCCGAGCTGAGCAGCCAGGACGCCACCGGGCGGAGCTGGCGGGTGACGGTGGTGGTGGATTGACATCGCGCCGGGCCGGGCGTAGTCCGGAGGGAAGGGGGGAGGGGGCGAGGAACGGAGAGTGTCATGGCCATCGGTGACCTCATAGGCCAGGAGCA
This sequence comes from Kitasatospora sp. McL0602, assembly GCF_052076145.1. NCBI lineage: Bacteria > Bacillati > Actinomycetota > Actinomycetes > Kitasatosporales > Streptomycetaceae > Kitasatospora > Kitasatospora sp. McL0602. The sequence continues at coordinate 5,098,141 of NZ_CP197246.1, forward strand.
TGGACGGGTAGCGGTGCAGCGGGTTATCGCGGGCGAGCACGGCCTGCCCCCGTGGATCGAGAGCACGTACACCGCCACCGGCGAACTGCTCGGCGTCGAGCTGTTCGACCGAGGGACGTACGAGGGCCGGATGCGGGCCGACGGCACCCTGACCGGCGCCGGGCAGGGCATCCTGATGAGTCCGACGGGCGCCAACGCGAGCTGGCGGGGCCAGGCCGTCGGCACCTTCGGCGAGGGCGGATCGATCCACTGGGTCGGCTCGATCGTCTACGAGTCGGACTCGCCGGCCTTCGCCGGGCTCCGGGGCCTCGTCGGGGTCTTCGAGTGGGAGAACGGTGCGGACGGGACGGTCGACGGGAAGATCTGGGCCTGGCGGTAGGCCCGATCCGTGGGGGAGTGCACCAAGGCCGTCCGGGCACGCCACAATGGAGCCCATGAACGAGCTCGCCCACCCCCACACTCGCTTCACCCCGAAGGTCAAGGCCCCCGGCGGCCCCCGGGAGTTGGTCATCCTCGGCTCGACCGGATCGATCGGCACCCAGGCCATCGATGTGGTGCTGCGCAACCCGGACCGGTTCAAGGTGGTCGCCCTGTCGGCGGCCGGCGGCCGGGTCGGGCTGCTGGCCGAGCAGGCGCTGACGCTCGGCGTGCACACCGTCGCCGTCGCCGACGAGGCCGCCGTCCCGGCGCTGCGCGAGGCGTTGGCGCAGGGCGCGGCGGGCCGGCTGCTGCCGGAGATCGTGGCGGGCCCGCAGGCGGCCACCGAGCTGGCCGGGCTGGAGTGCCACTCGGTGCTGAACGGGATCACCGGCTCGATCGGCCTCGGCCCGACGCTGGCCGCGCTGCGCGCGGGCCGGGTGCTGGTGCTGGCCAACAAGGAGTCGCTGATCGTCGGCGGCCCCCTGGTCAGGGCCGTCGCGCAGCCCGGCCAGATCGTGCCGGTGGACTCCGAGCACGCCGCGCTCTTCCAGGCCCTCATGGGCGGCACCCGGGCGGAGGTCCGCAAGCTCGTCGTGACGGCCAGCGGCGGGCCCTTCCGGGGCCGCAGCCGGGACGAGCTGGCGGCGGTGACGGTCGAGGACGCGCTGGCGCACCCGACCTGGGCGATGGGCCCGGTGGTGACGGTCAACTCCGCGACCCTGGTCAACAAGGGCCTCGAGGTGATCGAGGCGCACCTGCTCTACGACATCCCGTTCGACCGGATCGAGGTCGTGGTCCATCCGCAGTCCGTCGTCCACTCGATGGTGGAGTTCACGGACGGCTCAACCCTCGCCCAGGCCAGCCCGCCGGACATGCGGATGCCGATCGCGCTCGGCCTCGGCTGGCCCGAGCGCGTCCCGGACGCCGCTCCCGGGTGCGACTGGACGAAGGCCGCGACCTGGGAGTTCTTCCCGTTGGACGACGAGGCCTTCCCGGCCGTCTCGCTCGCCCGCGAGGTGGGTAGTCTCGGCGGGACGGCACCCGCCGTGTTCAACGCCGCGAACGAGGAGTGCGTCGACGCCTTCCTGGACGGGCGGCTCGCTTTCACGGCGATCGTGGACACTGTGGCGAAGGTGGTCGCCGAGCACGGCCGCCCGGCGCCGGGAACTTCCCTCACGGTGGAGGACGTCCTCCAGGCGGAGGGCTGGGCCCGTGCTCGGGCACGGCAGCTCGCGGCGGGCTGACCGGACGGACTAGGAGCGGTATGACGGAGGACGAGCAGTGTCAACGTTGATGTGGGTGCTCGGCATCCTGCTCTTCCTGGTCGGGCTGCTGTTCTCGATCGCCTGGCACGAGCTGGGCCACCTCTCGACGGCCAAGCTCTTCGGCATCCGGGTGCCGCAGTACATGGTCGGCTTCGGGAAGACCGTCTGGTCACGCCGGAAGGGCGACACCGAGTACGGGATCAAGGCGATCCCGCTCGGCGGGTACATCCGCATGATCGGGATGTTCCCGCCGGGTGCGGACGGCCGGATAGCCAAGCGCAGCAGCTCGCCCTGGCGCTCGATGATCGAGGACGCCCGGGAGGCCTCCTACGAGGAGCTCCAGGCCGGCGACGAGCACCGGCTGTTCTACACCCGGAAGCCCTGGAAGCGCGTCATCGTGATGTTCGCGGGGCCGTTCATGAACCTGATCCTCTCGGTCGCGCTCTACCTGAGCTGGTTCATGGGCATCGGCCTCCAGATGTCGGTGCCGACGGTCTCCACCGTCAGCCAGTGCGTCGTCCCGGCCGCGACGGCGACCGACACCTGCCCGACGGGCGCCGCCCCGTCGCCCGCCAACGCGGCGGGCCTGCGGGCCGGTGACCGGATCGTCTCCTTCGACGGCGACTCGATCTCCAGCTACAAGCAGCTCCAGGCGGACATCCGGAAGTCGCCCGGCCGGAGCGTGCCGATCGTGGTGGAGCGCGGCGGACAGCAGCAGACGCTGACCGCGAACATCACCAGCAACACCGTCAGCCGGGTCGACAAGGACGGCCGCCCCGTCCCGGGCTCGCCCGTCACCGCCGGGTTCCTCGGCTTCTCCCCGGCCGTCGGCGTGGTGCACCTGAGCCTGGGCGAGAGCGCCTCGCAGATGTACGACATGGCCGAGCACGGCGTCTCCTCGCTGGCCGCCCTGCCGGGCAAGATCCCGGGCCTGTGGCACGCGATCGTAGGCCACGACCCGCGCCCGGTGGACTCCCCGATGGGCATGGTCGGCGCGGCCCGCCTCGGCGGCGACGTGTTCGCGATGGACCTGCCGGCCACCCAGCAGCTCGCCTTCATGATCCAGCTGCTCGCCGGCATCAACCTCTCGCTCTTCCTCTTCAACATGCTGCCGCTGCTGCCGCTGGACGGCGGCCACATCGCCGGTGCGCTCTGGGAGTCGCTGCGCCGCCATGCCGCCCGGATCTTCCGCCGCACCGACCCGGGCCCGTTCGACGTCGCGAAGCTGATGCCGGTGGCGTACGTGGTGGCGGGCATCTTCATCTGCTTCACGGCGCTGGTGATGGTCGCCGACGTCGTCAACCCGGTGAAGATCAACTGACCCGGACGGGGTGGCGGGTCGGCCGAGTGTGCTCGGCCCACCGGCCGTGGCGTACCGTTGGAGGCCGGGCCGAGCCTGAAGTAGGCGGCCCGCCCGGCCCCGTCGGCCGGCCCACTCACCTCACTTGGGGAACCCTGCGCACATGACCGCGATCTCGCTCGGTATTCCGTCCCTGCCGCTCAAGCCGCTGGCCACCCGTCGGGTCTCCCGGCAGATCAAGGTCGGCAGTGTCCTGGTCGGCGGTGACGCCCCGGTCTCCGTCCAGTCCATGACGACGACGGTGACGGCCGACATCAACGCCACACTGCAGCAGATTGCGGAGCTCACGGCCTCCGGCTGCCAGATCGTCCGGGTCGCGGTGCCGACCCAGGACGACGCGGACGCGCTGCCGATCATCGCCAAGAAGTCCGGCATCCCGGTGATCGCCGACATCCACTTCCAGCCCAAGTACGTCTTCGCGGCGATCGACGCCGGCTGCGCGGCCGTCCGGGTCAACCCGGGCAACATCAAGCAGTTCGACGACAAGGTCGGCGAGATCGCCAAGGCCGCCAAGGACGCCGGTGTCCCGATCCGGATCGGCGTCAACGCCGGTTCGCTCGACAAGCGGCTGCTGGAGAAGTACGGCCGGGCCACCCCCGAGGCGCTGGTCGAGTCCGCGCTCTGGGAGTGCTCGCTGTTCGAGGAGCACGACTTCCGCGACATCAAGATCTCGGTCAAGCACAACGACCCGGTCGTGATGATCAACGCGTACCGCCAGCTCGCCGCCGCCTGCGACTACCCGCTGCACCTCGGCGTGACCGAGGCCGGGCCCGCCTTCCAGGGCACCATCAAGTCCGCCGTCGCCTTCGGCGCGCTGCTCTCCGAGGGCATCGGCGACACCATCCGGGTCTCCCTCTCGGCCCCGCCGGCCGAGGAGGTCAAGGTCGGCAACCAGATCCTGGAGTCGCTGAACCTGCGCCAGCGCGGCCTGGAGATCGTCTCCTGCCCGTCCTGCGGCCGCGCCCAGGTCGACGTCTACAAGCTCGCCGAGGAGGTCACCGCCGGCCTGGAGGGCATGGAGGTGCCGCTGCGCGTCGCCGTCATGGGCTGCGTCGTGAACGGCCCCGGCGAGGCCCGCGAGGCCGACCTCGGGGTCGCCTCCGGCAACGGGAAGGGCCAGATCTTCGTCAAGGGCGAGGTCATCAAGACCGTCCCCGAGTCGAAGATCGTCGAGACGCTGATCGAGGAGGCCCTGAAGCTCGCCGAGCAGATGCAGGCCGAGGGCGTCGAGGCCGGCGCGCCGACGGTCGTCGCCGCCGACTGATCAGGGCTCGTCCGAGGCCGTCCGTGAGCGGACGGCCTCGAACCTTGCTCCCGGGGAGGGGCGGAGTAGGGTGCGGCAGGAGTTCCGATTGGTGAGGTGTCTGTGCTCGATCGAGGTGTGATGCTGCCCGGCCCCTTCGCGGTCGCCCGCGCCCTGGCAACCACCCGGGTGCTCGAGAGCCCGGATCTGGCCGACACCCTGGAGGTGCTCCACCGAGACCCGGTGGCCAACGCCTTCGTCGCCACCCGGGTCGAGGCCGTCGGGCTCGACCCGTGGCGGCTCGGCGGCGAGATGTGGGGCTGGTTCGACGCCGACGGGCGGCTGGAGTCGCTCTGCTACGCCGGAGCCAACCTCGTCCTCGTCAACGCCGGCCCCGAGGCGGTCCGGGCGTTCGCCGAGCGGGCCCGCCGCCAGGGCCGCCGCTGCTCCTCGATCGTCGGCCCGGCCGAGGCCACCGCGACCCTCTGGGCCCTGCTGGAGCGCAGCTGGGGCCCGGCCCGCGAGGTGCGGGCCCACCAGCCGCTGCTCTCCACCACCACCTCCGCCGCCGAGGTCGCCCCCGACCCGCTGGTGCGACGCGTCCGGCGCATCGAGATCGATGCACTGATGCCCGCCTGCGTGGCGATGTTCACCGAGGAGGTCGGCATCTCCCCGCTGGCCGGCGACGGCGGCCTGCTCTACCAGGCCCGGGTCGCCGAACTCATCGGCGCCGGCCGCTCGTTCGCCCGCTTCGACGAGGACGGGCAGGTCGTCTTCAAGGCCGAGATCGGCGCCGTCACCTCCGGCGCCTGCCAGATCCAGGGCGTCTGGGTGGCCCCGGAACACCGGGGGCGGCGGATCTCCGAAGCGGGCATGGCGGCCGTCCTCGACTTCGCGCTGGCCGATGTCGCCCCCGTCGTCTCGCTATACGTGAACGACTACAACGTCCGTGCCCGCGCCGCCTACCGCCGGGTGGGCTTCCGCGAGGTCGGCGCCTTCATGAGCGTCCTGTTCTAGTGGCGGGCCCCGGAGTAGTAACGTCCGGGGGCATGGAGCAGCTGACCGAGGTGACGATCGAGGCCATCGACCTCGCGGCCTGGGCGCCGTACGCCCTGGACGTCCAGGCGGTCGCCTTCGGGCTGACCCCGGAGGAGGTGGCCGTCCGTCTGCAGATCGTCGTCCGCCACGCGCTCCAGCCCGGTGTGATCGCGCTCGGCGCGCTGAGCGAAGGGCGGCTGGTGGGCTTCGGCTACGGCATGCCCAACCGCCGCGAGCACTGGTGGAGCACCGTCATCCAGCCGCACCTGGAGGCACAGGGCCACGGTGACTGGCTGGACGACGTCTTCGCCGTCACCGAGCTGCACGTGCTGCCCGAGTTCCAGGGCCTCGGCCTGGGCAGCTCACTGATCCGCACCCTCTGCGAACGCTCGGGCCGCCCGCGCAGCATCCTCTCCGCGATCGACGCCGAGACACCCGCCCGGCGGCTCTACCGCTCGCTCGGCTACCGCGACCTCGCCCGCCCGGTGCGCTTCCCCAACACCGTGCGCCCGTACGCCGTGATGGGGGCCCGGCTGCCGCTGCTCGGCGGTCACAGCCAGTCGGCGAACCCCAGGTAGAGCTCGGCGGTGGCGCCGTCACCCGCCGCGAAGCTGCGCAGGCCGGCCTCGACGGCCCGGAAGAGCGTCCAGCCCCGGAGCCGGTCGTGCTCCACCTCGACGTCGTCGGCCAGCCGGTGCAGCCGCCTGCGGGCGGCGCCCTTCGGCCCGGGAGACCCGGCCAGGGTGTCCAGCCGGTCCCGCGCCAGCCATGCCAGGTCGTAGGCGCGCTCGCCCACCAGCGGCTCGGGGGAGACCGCCAGCCAGGGCGAGCGCTCCGCCGCGAGGACCTTCCCGTGGTGGAAGTCGCCGTGCAGCAGCAGCTCCTCCGGCTGGTCGGCCAGCAGCCCGGCGGCCGCTTCGAGCGCCTCGTCGACCAGCGGCGCGGCCTCGGGCAGCGCAGGGGTCTGCCGCAGCATCGCCGTGGCGTCGGCGACGCGGTCGGCGAGCCGGGGGAGGGCATGGCCGTCGGCCGGCGCCACCCACAGGTGGCGGAGCAGGCTGGTGGCCTCCAGCATCGCCTTGGCCTCGGGCAGCGAGCGCAGCGGGATGTCGCCGTGCAGGCGCTCCAGCAGCAGCACCCCTGCTGCTGCGTCGGCGGCCAGCAGCTGGGCTGCGCCCTGGCCGGCCCAGCGGTCCAGCGCAGCAGCCTCGGCGGCGGCGCCGTCCGGGGTGACCTTGAGCACGGCCGGGCTGCCGTCGGCCCGGCGCACGCAGGCCGTGAAGCTGCGGCGGCCGCCCGGCAGGCAGACCCGCTCCAACGTGAGGCCCCACTGCGTGAGGTGCTCGGTGACCAGCTCCGGCAACGCGGCGAGCCAGGCGGCGCCCCGGGAGTCCTCACGGACGTGCGCCGCAAGACGGTCGGGGACGGTGAACTGCCCTGCAGCCGGCATGCTGGCCCTTCGATCGGTCGTTCCGTGCCCGCCCATTGTCAGCCATCCGCCGGAACCCGCTGGTCAGGCGCACGCAACAGGTGAGCCCAGGGGCGCGGGGCTCTGCTTGATTCACTGCGTGCGCGAAACGGGAGAGACGGTCCGGTGCCTTCCGCAGCGCGCAGTTCCTCGCGCCCCTGGATGGTGCAACCTCAGGCCGGGATGCCGGGCAGGGCCGGGAGGGTGCCGCCCCAGTGGCGGGCGCGGAAGGCGCTGTCGCGGAGGGTTTCGGCGGCGGTGCTGCGGAGCGGGCCGGTGGTGGCGGCGACCAGGTCGGCGTAGACGGCGGTGAGTTGGGCCTCGATGTGGACGGCGAGGTCGGCCGCGGTGGCGGGGTTGGTGACGGCGAAGGGGAGGCGGTAGCCCGCGGCCGCTGCGGCGGGGGTGGCGCCGCCCGTGGCGAGCAGGCGCTGCCAGGCGTCGCGGCGGGCCTCGTGAGCGGCGTAGGAGGCGTGGCCGTCCTCGCGCTGGGGGCCGGCGGGCAGGTGGCCGCCGATGACGCCGTAGCCGTAGACGGCGGCGTGTTCGGCGGCGAGCGCGCTCTGCACGGCCGTGGAGCCCGAGGGCGGGCGGGAGGGCGAGGACGACGGCGACGCGGAGGGAGAAGCGGAGGCGGTGGGTGCCGTGATCGGGCCGGTGTCGCCGAGGGCGGCCGCGTGCAGCGCGTCCGAGGCGGAGACGGCGGCGAGCAGCTTGGCCAGGGCGGGGGAGGCGGCGTCGAGGTCGGCGAGCCGGGCGGCGGCGGCCTCCCGTTCGGCGGTGGCCAGCGCCGCGACCGTGGACACGGTCGACGTGGTGGCAGGGGCCGAGGGGGAGGCGGACGGGGTGGGGAGGCCGGTGGCGAGTGCGGTGCGGTGGGCGGCGACGTCGGCGCGCTGGGCCGTCAGCAGTGCGGCCTGGGCGGCGCCGGGCCCGGCGATGGCGGCGTCGTAGGCGGCCAGCAGCTGGTCGGTGGTGGCGACGGCGCGGGTGCGCAGCGGCAGATCCGGGTCGGGTCGCTTGTGGTCGGCGGCGGCGGGGCCGCTGTCGTCCGTGCAGCCGGAGACCAGCAGGGCACCGGTGAACGCGCCGAGGGCCAGGAAGGTCCGCCGGGTGGGCGACAGCATCGAACGCTCCGGAGAGAGGTGGCGTGGGGGCCACGGGAAGGCGGTGGCCGGCCAGCCCCCGCTGCCGTGAATCATTACAGAAAGCACCGACGGGGCGGCTCACCGGGGCGAGCAGCCCACCGGGCGGTGTCCGACTCGCCTGGAATCGGCGGTTCGGGGGTTGACCGGTTAGGATTTCGGCCGAGCCGCTGTGACCCCTGTGCCGTGCGATCCCCGTGATCGGCCCCGGAGGGGCAGGCGGCCAGCACCTTCCGACAACAGCACACGCGGCGCCGAGGAGTCACCCGGATGAGCACCAACCCCACCGACCGGCTGCGCGAGTTGCTGGAGCCGCTGGCCACGGAGTCCGGGCTCGATCTGGAAGAGATCAAGGTCACCCAGCAGGGCAGCCGCCGCCAGGTCCAGGTCGACGTGGACGCGGACGGCGGGGTGGACCTGGACGCGATCGCCGACTTCAGCCACCTGGTCAGCCAGGCGCTCGACGAGTCGGACGTGATGGGCAGCGCCCCGTACGTGCTGGAGGTCGGCTCGCCGGGGGCCGAGCGGCTGCTGTCGCTGCCGAGGCACTGGCACCGGGCCGAGGGCCGACTGGCCAAGATCCACCTGGTGGACGGCGGGGAGATCGTCGCCCGGGTGCTGGAGAGCGACGAGGACGGCGCGCTGATCGAGGTGCAGCCGGTGAAGGGCCGCGGCAAGCCCAAGGAGCGCCGCCTGGCCTACACCGAGGTCGCCCGTGCCCGGGTCCAGGTCGAGTTCAACCGCAAGGACGAGGAACTCCTCGACCTGACCGAGGACATCGTCGACGCCTCCGACGACTCCGACGACGACGACGAATGATCATCTGCACCATGTACCTGAAGTACCTGAAGAGAGAAGAGGAGGCGTAGCTGTGGACATCGACATGAGCGCCCTGCGTGGGCTTGTCACCGAGAAGAACATCCCGTTCGAGCTGCTGGTCGAGTCGATCGAGTCGGCCCTCCTCATCGCGTACCACCGCACCGAGGGCTCGCGCCGCCGCGCGCGCGTCGAGCTGAACCGCAAGAGCGGTCACGTGACGGTCTGGGCGCTGGAGGACGCCGCCGAGCTGGAGGAGGGCGTCGAGCCCAAGGAGTTCGACGACACCCCGAGCGGCTTCGGCCGGATCGCCGCCTCGACGGCCAAGCAGGTCATCCTGCAGCGCCTGCGGGACGCCGCGGACGACCAGACCTTCGGCGAGTACGCCGGCAAGGAGGGCGACATCGTCACCGGTGTCGTCCAGCAGGGCAACGACCCGAAGAACGTCCTGGTCGACATCGGCAAGCTGGAGGCCATCCTCCCGCCGCAGGAGCAGGTCCCGGGCGAGGACTACCGCCACGGCACCCGCCTGCGCTGCTACGTGGTCGCCGTCCGCCGGGGTGTCCGTGGTGCGTCGGTGACGCTCTCCCGGACGCACCCCAACCTGGTGCGCAAGCTGTTCGCGCTGGAGGTCCCGGAGATCGCCGACGGCAGCGTCGAGATCGCCTCGATCGCCCGTGAGGCCGGTCACCGCACCAAGATCGCCGTCTGGTCCCGCCGTCAGGGCCTGAACGCCAAGGGCGCCTGCATCGGCCCGATGGGCGGCCGGGTGCGGAACGTGATGGCCGAGCTGCACGGCGAGAAGATCGACATCGTCGACTGGTCGGAGGACCCGGCCGAGATGGTCGCCGCCGCGCTGTCCCCCGCACGGGTGACGAAGGTGGAGATCGTCGACTACGCCCAGCGCTCCGCCCGGGTGATCGTGCCGGACTACCAGCTCTCGCTGGCGATCGGCAAGGAGGGCCAGAACGCCCGCCTCGCCGCCCGCCTGACGGGCTGGCGGATCGACATCCGTCCGGACACCGAGGCCCCCGAGGGTGACCGGGACGACCGGTCGGACAACGACTACTGACCCGGTCCGTCGTCCTGCCGGATCAGGCAGGGCGGCGCCAGGTCCCTCCGGAGGGGTAGACTTGAGGTTGTCTGGCCGGACGCATGTCCGAGCATGCCCTGAACGCACCTGCGTGGGCTGCCGCAAGCGAGCGGCCAAGCACCAGCTGTTGCGTGTCGTGGCGGTCGAGGGCGAGTGCGTCCCCGACCTTCGCGGCGCACTGCCCGGCCGGGGCGCACATCTGCACCCCGACTTGGCCTGTCTCGACCTCGCGGTCCGCCGCAAGGCGTTCCCCAGGGCCTTCCGGCTCCAGGGAGCGCTCGGCACGGACGCTCTGCGTTCGTTCGTGGAGGCGACGGCAGGCGGCACACCTGCGCCCTGAGCTTTCAGGCGCGGCACCACCGTAGAAGACAGCACGGCGTGCGCATCGTCACGCGCCGTGCGCCACATCAAATACCTCGCGAGTTGGAAGTAGGTCGAGATTGCGATGAGCACCCCTCGATGAGTACGCGATGAGTACGCGATGGGTTCGCCCATGAAGTAGCGACAGTCCGGCGGACGATTGCCCCGGACTCATAGACTGGAGTGAAGTGGCTAAGGTCCGGGTATACGAGCTCGCCAAGGAACTTGGCTTGGAGAGCAAGGCCGTCATGGCCAAGCTGACCGAGCTGGGTGAGTTCGTCCGTTCGGCGTCCTCGACGATCGAGGCGCCGGTCGTGCGCAAGTTGACTGACGCTCTTGGAGTGGCACCTACGGGTGGTTCCGCTGCAAAGCCTGGCCCGCGGAAGCCCGCGGCGCCCCAGCCCACCGGTGGCGCTGCCGCCGGTGCGGCCGCACCCAAGCCGGGTGCCCCCACCCCGGGTCCGCGCCCTGCCGCGACCCCGGGTCCCCGTCCGACCCCGGCCGCTGCGGCTCCCGCCGCTCCGGCCGCCCCCGCCGCCGCCAAGCCGGCCGCCGCGACCCCGGGCCCCCGCCCGGCCGCGCGTCCCGCTGCGCCGGCTCCGGCTGCTCCGGCCGCCGAGTTCTCCTCCCCGGCCCCGGCCGTTCCGGCCGCCGACGCTCCGGCCAAGCCCGCTGCGGCGAGCCCGGCTGCTGCTCCGGCCGCCCGTCCGGCTGCCGCCGCGCCGTCCTCGGGTGCCCGTCCGGGCCCGCGTCCGGCCGGCCCGCGTCCGGGCAACAACCCGTTCACCTCGGGCAGTGCGACCGGCATGGGCCGCCCCGGCGAGCGCCGTCCGGCTGCTGCCGGTGCCGGTGACCGTCCGGCCCGTCCGGCTGGTGCTCCGGGTGCTGACCGTGGCGCTCCGCGTCCCGGTGGTGACCGTCCGGCCCGTCCGGCTGGTGCTCCGGGTGCTGACCGTGGCGCTCCGCGTCCCGGTGGTGACCGTCCGGCCCGTCCGGCTGGTGCTCCGGGTGCTGACCGTGGCGCTCCGCGTCCCGGTGGCGACCGTCCGCGTCCCGCCGGTGCCCCCGGTGCCGACCGCGGCCCGCGTCCCGCCGGTGCCTCGCGCCCCGACGGCATGCCCCGTCCGGCCGGCCCGCGCCCCGGTGGCCCGAGCCCGTCCGGTATGCCCCGCCCGAACCCGGGCATGATGCCGCAGCGGCCCGCCCCGGGCCCCGGCGCGCGTCCCGGCCCCGGCGGCCGTGGCCCGGGTGGCCCCGGTGGCCGTCCGGGTGGTCCCGGCGCTGGTGCCGGTGGCGCCCGTCCCGGCTTCGCCGGTCGTCCGGCCGGTCCGGGCTCGCGTCCGGCCGGTGGCGGCGGCTTCGGCGGCCCCCGTCCGGGTGGCGGCGCCGGTGGCGGCGGTGGCTTCGGCCCGCGTCCCGGTGGCTTCGGCGGCCGTCCCGGCGGCCCGGGTGCCCGTGGTGGCACGCAGGGTGCCTTCGGTCGTGGCCCGGGTGGTCGCCCGGCGCGTGGCCGCAAGTCGAAGCGCCAGCGTCGTCAGGAATACGAGTCGATGCAGGCTCCGTCCGTCGGCGGTGTGATGCTGCCCCGCGGCAACGGTGCGACCGTGCGCCTGTCGCGTGGTGCCTCGCTGATGGACTTCGCGGAGAAGATCAACGCCAACCCGGCCGCGCTCGTCTCGGTGATGTTCAACCTCGGTGAGATGGTCACCGCGACCCAGTCGGTCTCCGACGCGACCCTTGAGATGCTGGCCCAGGAGATGGGCTTCATCCTGGAGATCGTCAGCCGGGACGACGAGGACCGCGAGCTGCTGGAGTCGTTCGACATCGACTTCGGTGCCGACGAGGGCGACGAGGACGAGCTCATGCCTCGCCCGCCGGTCGTCACCGTCATGGGTCACGTCGACCACGGTAAGACCCGACTGCTGGACGCGATCCGCAAGTCCAACGTCGTGGCCGGCGAGGCCGGTGGCATCACCCAGCACATCGGTGCCTACCAGGTCTCGGCCGAGGTCAACGGCGAAGAGCGTCGGATCACCTTCCTCGACACCCCGGGTCACGAGGCGTTCTCCGCCATGCGTGCCCGTGGTGCCAAGTCCACCGACATCGCGATCCTGGTGGTCGCGGCCAACGACGGTGTCATGCCGCAGACGGTCGAGGCGTTGAACCACGCCAAGGCCGCCGGTGTGCCGATCGTGGTCGCGGTCAACAAGATCGACGTCGAGGGTGCGGACCCGGTCAAGGTCCGTGGTCAGCTGACCGAGTTCGGTCTGGTGGCCGAGGAGTACGGCGGCGACACCATGTTCGTCGACATCTCCGCGCGCCAGGGTCTGCACATCGACTCGCTGCTCGAGGCCGTCGTCCTCACCGCCGACGCCTCGCTCAACCTGGTCGCCAACCCGGACCAGGACGCGCAGGGTATTGCCATCGAGGCCCACCTCGACAAGGGCCGCGGCGCCATGGCGACCGTCCTCGTCCAGCGCGGTACCCTCCGCGTCGGCGACTCGATCGCCGTCGGTGACGCCCACGGCCGCGTCCGCGCGATGCTGGACGAGAACGGCAACAACGTGGAGGAGGCGGGTCCGTCCCGTCCCGTCCTGCTGCTCGGTCTCACCTCGGTGCCCCGCGCCGGCGACAGCTTCATCGTCGTCGACGACGACCGCACCGCGCGTCAGATCGCCGAGAAGCGTTCGGCGCGTGACCGCAACGCCATGTTCGCCAAGCGTCCGATGCGGGTCTCCCTGGAGAACCTGGACCAGGCGATCGCGGCGGGCGGCATCCAGCAGCTCAACCTCATCGTCAAGGGTGACGTCTCCGGTTCCGTCGAGGCCCTGGAAGACGCACTCGTCAAGCTCGACGTGGGCGAGGAGGTCGAGCTCCGCATCCTGCACCGCGGTGTGGGTGCGATCACCGAGTCCGACGTGGACCTGGCGATGGGCTCGGACGCCATCATCATCGGCTTCAACGTGCGCGCCGAAGGCCGTGCCCGTACTGCGGCCGACAAGGAAGGCGTGGACGTCCGGTACTACTCGGTCATCTACCAGGCGATCGAGGAGATCGAGGCGGCCCTCAAGGGTCTGCTCAAGCCGGAGTACGAGGAGGTGCGCCTCGGTTCTGCAGAGATCCGCGAGGTGTTCCGCTCCTCCAAGTTCGGCAACATCGCGGGTGTCATCGTCCGCGAGGGCCTGCTGCGCCGCAACGCCAAGGCGCGCCTCATCCGTGACGGCAAGCTCATCACGGAGAGCCTCACCATCGAGGGTCTGCGTCGTTTCAAGGACGACGCGACCGAGGTCCGCGAGGGCTTCGAGGCCGGTGTGACCCTGGGGTCGTTCAACGACATCAAGGTCGACGACGTCATCGAGACGTACGAGATGCGCGAGAAGCCGCGCGCGTAAGCGTCGGCTGCCCGGGGCCGGTCGACGGGGGAATTCCCGTCGACCGGCCCCGGTCTCGCTGTGTAGGGTCGCCGTACGTTCCCCGGTAGGGGATCTCTACGAGGCCCTCAGGTCGGCGAGACCTGTCACACATGTTCGTAGGAACACTCACCTTCGACCTGCTCCTCGGCGACGTCCACTCGCTGAAGGAGAAGCGCTCGATCGTGCGGCCCATCGTGGCCGAGCTGCAGCGCAAGTACAGCGTGTGCGCGGCGGAAGTCGGGAACCAGGATCTGCACCGCAGGGCCGAGATCGGCCTGGCGGTGGTGTCCGGCGAAGCCGGGTTCGTCACCGAGATCCTGGACAGCTGTGAGCGGCTCGTCGCCGGCCGCCCCGAGGTGCAGTTGCTCTCCGCGAGGAGGCGCTACCACGGCGACGATGATTGAGAGCGGGGGCGGTGGTGGTACGTCATCACCGTCACACCGACGAGGACCGAGAGCGCCCACAAGGCTGGGCGCGGGCAGGTATTTTGGGGCATGGGCCCCACCGGGTGCGTACGTGACCCGGGTACCGCGCTCACTGCACGAGGAGGCAACGTGACCGACACCGCAAGGGCGCGCAAGCTCGCCGACCGCATCAAGGTGGTCGTGGCCGAGACCCTGCAACGGCGGGTCAAGGACCCGCGCCTGGGCTACGTCACCATCACTGACACCCGGGTCACCGGGGACCTGCGCGAGGCCACCGTCTTCTACACGGTCTACGGCGACGACCTGGAGCGGCAGGCCACGGCCGCCGCGCTGGAGAGTGCCAAGGGCGTGCTCCGCTCCGAGGTCGGCAAGCAGACCGGGGTGCGCTTCACCCCGACGCTGACCTTCGTCGCGGACGCCCTGCCGGACAACGCCAAGAACATCGACGACCTGCTGGACAAGGCCCGGCTCTCCGACGCCGCCGTCCGCACGGCCGCCGCCGGCGCGACCTACGCCGGGGACGCGGACCCGTACCGCACCCCCGGTGAAGCCGAAGACGGGGACGAGTAAGCATGACCGCGGAGCCGGCCCGGACCGGCCAGGGGGCATCTTCCACCGACACGGTGGAGGGTGCCCTCGCGGTGCTTCCCGGGCCTCGCAGCGAGTCACCCCTCGCCCACTCCTCGGAAGGCTTCGAGCTGGAGTGGCAGCGCGTCGTCGCGCTGATCGGCTCGGCCTCCGAGATCGACCTGATCTGCCACATCAACCCGGACGGCGACGCCCTCGGCTCCGCGCTCGCGGCCGGGCTGGCACTGCGCTCGCTCGGCCACCGGGTGCGGGTCTCCTTCGGCGACGACCCGCAGGTCATCCCCGAGTCGCTGGCCTTCCTGCCCGGCCAGGAGCTGATCGTGCCCGCCGCCGAGGTGCCGGACCGGCCCGAGCTGGTGCTCTGCTTCGACGTCGCCGCCGAGTCGCGGCTCGGCCTGCTGCACGCGAAGGCCTTCGCGGCCCCCGCGCTGGTGGTCATCGACCACCACGCCTCCAACCCCGGCTTCGGCACCCACCGCCTGATCGACCCGGGCGCGCCCGCCACCGCCGTCCTGGTCGACGAACTGCTGCGGCGCCTCCAGGTGCCGCTCGACCAGGCGCTCGCCACCTGCCTCTACACCGGCGTGGCCACCGACACCGGCTCCTTCAAGTACGCGGGCACCACCCCCGCCACCCACGAACTCGCCGGGCGCCTGCTGGCCACCGGCATCCGGCACGACCTGATCTCCCGACAGCTCTGGGACACCTCCTCCTTCGGCTACCTCAAGGTGCTCGCCGGTGCGCTGGAGCGCGCCGTGTACGAGCCCGAGGCGGCCGGCGGGCGGGGCCTGGTGTGGACCTGGGTGCCCTACCAGGACCTGGCGCTGTTCGGCGTCACCGTCGAGGAGATCGAGGGCCTGATCGACGTCCTGCGGAGGCCCGCCGAGGCGGAGGTCGCGCTCGTCCTCAAGCAGGACCCGGACGGCACCCTGCGCGGCTCCTGCCGGGCCAAGGGCGCCGTCGACGTCGCGGCCGTCTGCGCCGAGCTCGGCGGCGGCGGCCACAAGTTCGCGGCGGGCTTCGCCGTCCGCGAGGACGTACCGGCGGTGGTCGGGCGGTTCCGCGCGGCGCTGCCGTCCTGCTGACTCCCGCTGCCCGCCACCTCTGCCCGCCATCTCTGCACGAACCCTCTGCACGGAAAGATCCGATGAAGCGTAAAGGCACCGGCCCCGACGGTCTGGTCATTGTCGACAAGCCGGAGGGCATCACCTCGCACGGGGTGGTGGCCAAACTTCGCTGGCTGGCCGGCACCCGGAAGGTCGGCCACGCCGGGACCCTGGACCCGATGGCCACCGGCGTGCTCGTCATCGGCGTCGAGCGGGCCACCCGGCTGCTCGGGCACCTGATGCTCACCGCCAAGACCTACGAGGCGACCATCCGGCTCGGCCAGGACACGATCACGGACGACCGCGAGGGCGACGTGATCTCCTCGACGGACGCCTCCGGCGTCACCCGGGACGGGATCGACGCGGGCGTCGCCGTGCTGACCGGCGAGATCATGCAGGTGCCGTCCAAGGTCAGTGCCATCAAGATCGACGGGAAGCGGTCGTACTCACGCGTCCGGGAGGGCGAGGAGTTCGAGATCCCGGCGCGGGCGACGACCATCCACTCCTTCGTGGTGCACGACGTCCGCCCGGCCGTCGCCGAGGACGGCACCCCCGTGGTCGACCTCGACGTCACCGTCGAGTGCTCCTCCGGCACCTACATCCGGGCACTGGCCCGCGACCTCGGCGCCGGTCTCGGCGTCGGCGGCCACCTGACCGCCCTGCGGCGGACCAAGGTCGGCCCCTACGGCGTCGAGTCGGCACGGACGCTGGAGCAGTTGGAGGAGCAGCTGGAGGTGCTGCCGATCGCGGACGCCGCCGCAGCCGCTTTTCCCCGCTGGGACATCGACGAGGAGCAGGCGAAGCTGCTCTCCAACGGCATGCGGCTCAAGGCCCCCGGCCTCGGCGTCGACGGCCCGATCGCCGTCTTCGACCCCGCCGGCACCTTTCTCGCCCTGGTCGAGGAGGATGGCGGCCGCGCCAAGCCGGTAGCGGTCTTCGTCGGCTGACGCACGCTGTCGCGACGGCCAGCCACCAGGGGCGCGGGGCTCTGCTGGATTCACTGCGTGCGCGAGTACGGAAGCAACGGTCCGGTGCCTTCCGCCCCGCGCAGTTCCCCGCGCCCCTGGATAGTGCAAGTTCGGCGAGCATCGAAGAGTGCGGCGCTGCACCTTCCGATGTCGCGCACGCAGTGAATCCAGCAGAGCCCCGCGCCCCTGGGGGCTAACGCCCCGGTAGGGGCGCGCCGCAGGTGCCGACGCAGGCTTCGTTGCCCTCGGGGTCGGCGAGGACCCAGTGGTTGGGGGCGTGTTCGGCGGTGATCAGGCGGCCGCCGGCGGCCAGGGCTGCGGCGATCCGGGTCTCGGCCTGGTCGTGGGGGACCCAGACGTCGAGGTGGACGCGGTTGCGCTGGGGGCGGGCTTCGTCCATCTGCTGGAAGTACATCGGTGCGCCTCGGCCCTGCGGGTCGATCAGGTCCTCGGGGCTGCCGCTGCGGTGCTGGTAGCCGAGCAGGGCCCGCCAGAACGGCACCACGTCGGCGATGGACAGGGCGTCGACGGTGACCTGGACGGTCCGGACGGCCGACGGGTCGGCGGTCAGGCCGAGGTCACGGGCGATGGCGGAGATCTGCCGGGCGAGTTCGACGTCCTGCTCGGTCATCCCGTAGTAGTCGGGCGTGAGGGTGATCAGACGTACCGTCACGCCGTCCTGCCGCAGGTCCACGTCCGGGCAGCGGGGCAGCCCGCCGAGCGCCTGCGCGAATGCGGCGCCGACCGCGAACGACCCCGTACGGAAGTACGTGCAGGCCCCTTCGCCCAGCACCCGCCAGTCCTCGACCCCCGCAGCCTCGTGGAACTGACGGGGTCGGATGCGCCCGGTCACGGGCTCTGCGTCGATCATGCCGGACAAGATAGCGGATGGCCGAACTCTCACCCGGACGAGTGATCGGCGGAGTGGTGGGGGTGAGCCGGGGCAGGCTCACCGCGGCATGGACGACGGCCGTGGTGGGGAGGCAGGGCGGATGGCCGGTGGGCAGCGGTCGGCCCTCGCGGTGGTGCGGGTGTGCGACACGGGCGGGCGGACGACGGGCTTCGGCTTCGTGGTGGACCTGCTGGGGACGGTCGTCACCGCGCACGAGGTGGTCGCCGGGCTGACCCGGCTGGTGCTGCACACGCCGGGCGGGCAGACCCGGGTGCTGGGGGAGGGCAGCATCGAGGCGCTGCCGCAGCACGGGCTGGCTCTGCTGCGGACGGATGCCGTGGGCGGTCTGCCGGTGCCGCCGCTGCCGGTCGCCACGGGGGGTGCGGGGGTGCTGGTCGCGGTGCCGTACCTGCGGCCCGGGGGCGAGGAGCCCGCGCTGACCCAGGGTGGGGTGTTGGCGAGCTGCGGAGCGATGTACCCGTGGGCGGACGCCTTCCACCTGGTGGAGGCCGCGCTGCTGCTCGACCTGCCGCAGCTGGACACGCTGCCGACGCCGGGTGCCCCGGTGCTGGACGCCGAGACCGGCGCGGTGGTCGGGGTGGTCGCGCCGGGGCTGCGGAGCGGACACCCGAGGGGTGTCCCGGCGGTGCCACTCGTCGGCGTCGGCCTCGCGTCGGTGCTGGCGCGGAACGCGGCGACCGTGCCCGCGTACGGGAGGGCGCTCAATCTGGGCGGGGTGCTGCAACTCGCCTCCGTTCAGCTGGGGTCGGCGAGTGCCGGGCCCGGACGGATCGCCGATCTGGCCGCCGACCGGGTGGACCGGCCGGACGGGCTGACCGGCGAGGAGCCGCAGGGCCCCGTGACGGCCCTGGTCGGCGGGCCGGGCAGCGGGCGGACCACCGAGCTGGCGGCGCTGACAGTCCGGCGGGCTGGCGGGCGCCGGCCTGGGCCGACGCTCTGGCTGCGCGGCGCCGACCTGGCCGCCGCCGACAGCTCCCCGGCCTCCGCCGTGGGGCGCGAACTCGCCCGTGCCGCCGGGCTGTTGGAGGTGCCACCGCCTGACCCGGACGAGGTCGCCGGGATCTGTGCGGCGGCGGGCCGCCCGCTGCTGGTGGTGCTGGACGCGCCGGAGGAGGCCCCGGCCGCCGTCTCGGCGAGCTGGCTCGCGGCCGGGCGGGAGTGGCTGGCCGGCAGCGGCGCCCGGCTGCTGCTGGCCTGCCGCCCGGAGGAGTGGGACCGCTGCGGGGCGGACCTGACGGAAACCCAGGTGCACGGTCTCGGCCTGCTGCCCGCCGAGGCCGCCGACCGCGCCGCGCGGCGCTACGGCCTGCCCGCCGGCTGGCTGGGCCCGGCCGAGGCCCAGCACCCCTTGGCCCAGCACCCGCTGGCCCTGCGGCTGGCGGGCGGCCTGCACGGCGCCGGAGTGCGCGGGCCCGCGCCGGGGCGCGACCAGCTGTACGCGGCCCACCTGGACCTGTGCTGCCTGCGGGTGGCGCGACGGCTGGCCGCCGGGGCGCAGGTGCGCCGCCCCGGCGCGCACCGCCGGGGTGCGCCGCGCCCGGCGGTCGAGCAGCCCGGACAGGTGCGGCGCCTCGCCGCCACGGTCGCCGGGCGGCTGCACGAGGCGGCCCGGCGGATGCTGGCGGTGGGGCACGGCGGGTTGGGCCGGGGGGTGTTCGACGAGCTGTTCCCGGCGGAGGGCGGCTGGGCGCAGGCGGTGCTGGGGGAGGGCGTGTTCGTCCCGGCGGGGGACGGCTACCGGATGGCGCACGAGGAGTTCGCGGAGTGGCTCCAGGGGCTGCACCTGGATCTGGACGGTGCGCTGCGGCTGCTGCTCGCCGAGACGGCGGACCCGGCCTGCCCGCACGGTGTGCCCCGGCACCGGATCGGCCCGGTGCTGGCCGCGCTCCGGCGGCCCGGCCCGGCCGAGGCGTCGGCCCTCGACGGGTGGCTGGACCGGCTCCGCCAGGCGCTCGACCGCGCCGAGCCCGGCAGCGAGCCCGCCTGGTGGGCCGGGCGGCTGCTCGCCGCCGTACTGGCCGGGGCGCCCGACCCGACGGCGCACCGGCCGCTGCTGGAGTGGCTGGCCAGGCGGGGCGAGCACGGCGGCGAGTTCGGCCCGGAGTTCTGGGCCGCCCTGCCGCTGACCCCGGCGGACCGGCTCGGCCTGCTCCGGCTGCTGGTCCGCTCCGACGGCCCCGCGCAGAGCTTCCGGGCCGCGACCGCCGAGCTGCTGGCCGCCGACCCGCGCGGCGTACTGCCGCTGCTCTGCCGCTGGTTCGAGGACGGTGGGCGGCTCACCGCCCGCCCGGGGAGCACCGTCGCGGACGTCGCACACGACCTGTCGTACGCGCACCGGCACCTGGCGCTGGACGACCTGACGGAGTGCCTGGTCGATGCGGCGCACCCCCGGGCCGACGCGCTGCTCTCGCTGCTGGCCGCCGAGGAGCCCTCCGCGCTCTGCCGCGCGGTGGACCGCTGGAGCCACGACCCGAGACCCGAGCGGCACGTCGCGGCCGCCGTACACGCCCTGCGAGCGGCCCCGCACGCGGGCGGCCCCGGCCCCGCGCTGCTCCGCTTCACCGCCGCCACCCTGCTCGCCCGCGAGGACGAACCCGCCCTGCACGGCGCCGCGTTGGCGCTGCTCGTGCGCTACCCGGAGACCAGGCCGGCCCACCTGGCGGCGGCCCTGGCCGCCTACCGGGCGGACGACCCGTTCGTCACCGCCGAGGTGCTCGGCCCGGCGCTGGCGGCCGAACCGGTGCCCGTCCTGGCAGCGCTGCGGGCCCGGCTGGCCGAGCCGGGCGGGGCGGTGGCCGAGGCGCTGTGGCTGCTCGCCGAGGCCACCGACCCCGGCACCTCCCGGCAGGGGCTCGCGCTGGCCGCCGGGCTGCTCAGGGAGCGTCCCGAGCGGGCCGCCCAGGTCGCCGAGTACCTCGACCGGCTGCTCGCCCGGTCGGCGGAGGCCGGGCCGCTGCTGGCCGAGATCCGCCGCAGCCAGCCCGCCGCCGTCCGGCGGGTCTTCGCGGTGCTTCTCGCCGGGCCCGGCCTGCCCGCCCGCGCGAAGGCGCTGGACACCCTGCTGCTGGCCGAGCGCGACCCGCTGGTGCTGACGGCGGTGCTGGAGCTGACGGCCGACACCTGTGCGGAGCACGAGCCGGGCCGGGCCCGGGAGTTGGTGCGCCGGACGGCGACCGAGGACGGGCCGGCCGACGCCGTGCTGGTGCGCTGCGCGGGCCGCTCCGCCGCCTTCGCCCGGCTGCTCGCCGAGTGGCCGGAGGGGGAGCCGCGGCCACCGGGCGGGCCGCTGCTGACGCGGATGCGCGAGCTGGTGGCGGAGGGTCGTGACCCGCAGTACGCCGCCGCCGAGGCCGAGCGGGGGGCCGGGGCCGGGCCCGGCGTCCCCTCGCCGCGCGCAGCGGGCCTTCCGGTGCCGAAGCCGGGGCGGGCGCATGGCACGCTATAGGGGTTCGACTTGGAGCGTTTGAGCGCACAGCGGGTGCGCGACGTACGGAACGAGGAGCGGTCAGGGTGCAACGCTGGCGTGGCCTGGAGGAGATCCCCGGGGACTGGGGGCGCAGCGTCGTCACCATCGGATCGTTCGACGGTGTGCACCGCGGCCACCAACTGATCATCAACCGGGCGGTGGAGCGGGCGCGGAAGCTCGGCGCGAAGGCCGTCGTGGTGACCTTCGACCCGCACCCCAGCGAGGTCGTCCGCCCCGGCAGCCACCCGCCGCTGCTCGCCCCGCACGCCCGCCGGGCGGAGCTGATGGCGGAGCTCGGCGTGGACGCCGTACTGGTGCTGCCGTTCACCCTGGAGTTCTCGCAGGAGTCGCCGGAGACCTTCGTCCAGCAGGTGCTGGTCGACGCGCTGCGGGCCCGGCTGGTCATCGAGGGCCCGAACTTCCGCTTCGGCCACAAGGCGGCGGGCAACGTCGAGCTGCTCGCGGAGCTCGGGCGGGCGGACGACTTCGAGGTCGAGGTCGTCGACCTGAAGGTCCAGGGGGAGGCGGGCGGCGGCGAGCCGTTCTCCTCGACGCTGGTCCGGCGGCTGGTCGCCGAGGGTGACCTGACGGCCGTCGCCGAGGTGCTCGGGCGTCCGCACCGGGTGGAGGGCATCGTCGTCCGAGGCGCCCAGCGCGGGCGGGAGTTGGGCTTCCCCACCGCCAACGTGGACACCGTGCCGCACAGCGCCGTCCCCGCCGACGGCGTCTACGCGGGCTGGCTGACCGTCGCCGGTGAGCGGATGCCCGCCGCGATCTCGGTCGGCACCAACCCGACCTTCGACGGCACCGCCCGCACGGTGGAGGCCTACGCGATCGACCGCGTCGGCCTCGACCTGTACGGCATGCACGCAGCCGTGGACTTCCTCGCCTACCTGCGCGGCATGGAGAAGTTCGACTCGATCGACGCCCTCCTCGACCGGATGGCCGACGACGTCAAGCAGGCCCGCGAACTCACCGACTGACGTCGGCTCGGCGCGTGAGCGTCAGGGGCGCGGGGAACTGCGCGAAATCGGAAGGCACTGGACCGTCGCTTCCGGATTCGCGCAGTTCCCCGCGCCCCTTGTGGTGGCTCGAGCTCCTGCTAAGGCTGCTGCGGGGGCGGGTAGCCGTAGCCGGGCTGCTGCGGGGGCTGCTGGGACCACTCCTGGGGGAGGGCCTGGCCCGGCGGCGGGGGCGGGGTCTGGCCCTGCTGCTGCGGGGCCCAGGGGGCGCCGGGAGCGGGCTGGCCGGGGTAGCCGCCCTGCTGGGGCGGGTACGGCTGCTGTTGCTGCTGCTGCGGGTAGCCCTGCTGCTGGGGGTAGCCGGGGTACTGCTGCTGCTGCTGTTGCCAGCCGCCGCCCGCCGCGTGCTGGGCGCGGGCGATGTCCTCGCCGACGAGGGTGGCCAGCTCGAAGTACGCGTCCCGGACCTTGGGCCGCATCATCGCGAGGTTGACCTCGGCGCCGGCCGCCAGGCTCTCGTCGAAGGGCACCACGACGACGCCGCGGCAGCGAGTCTGGAAGTGCGCGACGATGTCCTCGACCTTGATCATCTTGCTGGTCTCGCGGACCCCGGAGACCACCGTGATGCTGCGCTGCACCAGGTCGGCGTACCCGTGTGCGGAGAGCCAGTCCAGCGTGGTGGAGGCGCTGCTGGCGCCGTCCACGCTGGGGGTGGAGACGACGATCAGCTGGTCGGCGAGGTCGAGCACCCCGCGCATGGCGCTGTAGAGCAGACCGGTGCCGGAGTCGGTCAGGATGATCGGGTAGTGCTGGCCGAGCACCTGGATGACCTGGCGGTAGTCCGAGTCGTTGAAGGTGGTCGAGACGGCCGGGTCGACGTCGTTGGCCAGGATCTCCAGGCCAGAGTGCAGGTCCTGCGAGGTGAACTGGCGGACGTCCATGTAGCTGCGCATGTGCGGGATGGCCGTCACCAGGTCACGGATGGTCGCGCCGGTCTGGCGCTTCACCCGGCGGCCCAGGGTGCCCGCGTCGGGGTTGGCGTCGATCGCGATGACCTTGTCCTGCCGCTCGCTGGCCAGCGTCGCGCCGAGCGAGGTGGTGGTCGTGGTCTTGCCGACACCGCCCTTGAGGCTGATCACGGCGATCCGGTAGCAGCTCATCACCGGCGTCCGGATGATCTCCAGCTTGCGGGCCCGGTCGGCCTGCGCCGCCTTGCCGCCGAACTGGAACCGCGAGGACTGCCGCTGCTGCTTCGGCTGGCCGCGCAGCAGGCGGTCCGAGGAGAGCTCCACGGCGGCGGTGTAGCCGAGCGCGGCGCCGTGCGCCATCTGCTGCTGGCCGCCCTGCTGGAAGGCCGCCGGAGCCTGCGGCATGGCCTGCTGCTGCGGGTAGCCGGGCTGCGGCATCTGCTGCATCTGCTGCTGGGGCGCCTGCTGCTGAGGCTGCTGCTGCTGCTGGGGCGGCTGCTGGTACGCCTGCGGCTGCGGCCAGCCGCTCTGCCGCGGGTCGACCGGCTGGGCGGGCGGCATCTGCTGCTGAGGCGCCTGGGGTGCCTGGGGCGTCTGCGGAGCCTGAGGTGCTTGCGGGGCCTGCTGCTGCACCTGCTGCGGCCACGGGCCGGGCGGCGCGGGCTGCTGCTGGTACGGCTGCGCGGGCTGCGCCGGAGCGGGCGGCTGCTCGGCCGTCGGCGGCCAGGCCACCGGCTCGGGTGCGGGTGCGGGTGCGGATGCGACGGGTGCGGGCGCGACGGGCGCCGGAGCGGACTGCACCTGGGTCTGGGCGGGCGCAGGCTCGGCGGCCACCGGCGCGGGGCCGGCTGCGGCACCACGGGAGCGGGAGCGGGCGCGACGGGCGCCGGGGCAGCGGGGATCGGAGCGACCGGGGCCGGAGCGACGGGCACGTCGGCGACCGGCATCGGCATCGGCGCAGGCGGTTCGACGGCCTCCGGCACCACCGGTGCAGGCGCGACCGGGGTCGGGGCCGGGGCCGGAGCCGGAGCAGGCGCCGGGGCGGGTGCGGCGCCCTGCGGGCCGGAGCTCTGGGTGTACCAGGACGGGGGCGAGTAGTCGGGCGTGTCCGACCAGTCGTCGTCGTCCTCCGCCGCGTTGTCGCCGACGTAGACGCCGTCCCGATCGCTGCTCACTTGGGCTCCCTCGTGTTCGCCGCCGCTGTTCGCGGTGCCGTCGGGCAACAAGACTAGGCCGTGAATCGCGGTCAACTGAAGGCGGTGTCTCATACGTGACCTGCACCGGCACAGCTCGCCGGGCCGCTGCCGACCGCTCACGAGGTGGAGCCCGCCGTCCGTGCGTCCGGCGGCCCACCCGAAAGAGGTCCGGGCCCACGTACCGTGATGGTACGTGAGCCCGGCCGTGTCGATACCGGTCAGTCCATCCGGCGGGCGAGACCGAGCACCTGGGCCTCGGCCTCACCGGGGTTGGTCATCACGAACTGGCGCCGCATCCGGGTCGCCCAGAGGGTGATGTTGTCACCGAGAGTTGGCAGCGCGGCCACTTCCTGGTCACCCAGCGAGAGCACCCGGGCGAGCAGCTCGGCCTCCTGCGGGGAGACCCGCTGGATGCCCACCAGGTCGGCGGCGTTGAGCACCCGGGACGCGTTCGGCCCGAGGTACGGCAGCAGCGTCACCGTGGTCTGCCAGGGCGCCGCCGAGAGGCGGCTGCGCGGCGGACGGGCACCGAGGTCACGGACGACCAGGACCGGCGAGGCGACGGACGCGCCCTGTGCGCCCAGCCGACCGGCCTGGTGGATCGTCACGCACGGCTGGCCGCCGCCGGCCGCCTGCGCCATCGGGGCCCAGGCCTGCGGACGGCCGGTCTCGACCGCGATCCGGGCGCCGGTGGCGGCGGCCCGCAGCGCGATGATCTGGGCCGTCCACATGCCGCCGACCAGCACCAGCTCGTACGGGGTCGGCCGGAACAGGCCCAGCACCGCGGGCTGCTGCTGCGGGTCGACGCCGATCACCACGCCGTCGTCGCCGACCGGGAAGGCCAGCGCGCCGAGGTCCTCGGGGGAGAGCACGTGCCGCTCGCGGCGCGGGCCGCGCAGGCCGAAGCCGGGGCGGATGTTCTTGACTCGGGCCTGCTCGGCGCCCGGCTCGGGGGCGTGGGCAGGGTAGGTCTGATAGGCCATCAGGAAGTCCCTCCCAGGGGCAGCGTGGCGAGCAGGCCGGGGGCCTGTTCGAGGTCGAGCCTGGTCAGGCCCACTCCGGCGTTCTGGGCGCGGGACTCCACCAGGCGGCCGACCTGGTCGACCTCGCTCTCGCTGCGCCCGGTGACCCGGACGTGCCCGCTGATCGCCAGCGCGCCGCCGGTGCCCTGGGTGGCCGTCAGGCTGAAGGTGCTGGCCAGGGCGGGCGTGCCTGTGACGAGGTTCACCAGGTCGGGCGCGGCGATCCGGCCCGGTGCACCGCCGGGGCGGCTCAGCTGCGGCCAGCGGGAGATCCAGTACGTGCTGTGCCAGCGGTCGTCGATCCGCCAGAACTTGCGGCTCTCCTGGGTGCGGCGGGTCGTACCGCCGCCGCCTCCGGTGCCCTGACGGCCCGCCACCGCGATCGGGTTGGCGCAGGTCGAGATGGAGAGTGCGGCGATGAGCTCGCGCTCGTCGAGTGCCGTCGCGGTGAAGCCCGCGCCGTTCAGCCGGCCGGCGAGCTGGTCGGTGACGCGCTGGAGGGCCTTGCGGGCACCCTCCTCGCCGCCGCCGCGGGCCAGCACCGCGGTGCTGGTCTGCTCAGGGTTGAGCCGCAGGGCGACCCAGGTGAGCCGCAGGCCGGGGGTGGAGAGCCCGTCCGGCAGCTGGTGGTAGGCGCGGGCGGCCAGCGACTGGTCCGGCAGGTGCGGCGCGGGCGCGGGCTGGGTGTGCTGCACCAGCTGCACCGACTCCAGCGTGATGTCGTCGACCCGCAGGGCCGAGCACAGCACGTCCAGCGGCAGCGGCAGCGAGGTGCGGGCGGGCCGCAGCGGCTGGTCCTTGGCCTGCACCAGCAGCACCGAGGTGAGGAAGGTGCCGTCGCCGACCATGCCGGTCTCCCGGCGCATCGGACGGCCACCGAAGTCGGTCTCGGTCGCGTGGGTGCAGGTGCGCAGCGCCGGTTCGACCTCCAGTGCCGGTGCCAGCGCCGGGTCGGTGCCGGGCGGCGGCACGTTGCGGGCCGACTGCTTGCGGCGCGCGTTGAACTCGGCCCGGACGCGCAGCGCCTCCGGCAGGCTGAGCCCGCCGAGCGGCAGCAGGGCCATCACGAGCAGCAGGACGGCGGGCACGGCGAACACCCCGGCCATGGCCGGGCTGATCGCCCAGCCGACCGCGACCAGGGCCACCGCGACCTCCAGCAGCACGAGTTGCTGCAGCTGGAGGCGGGTGCCGAGGAGCCCGGGGCGGGGGTGGACCTTCACCTGCACCGGAGCGGTCGGGTGGGCCTGAGCGGGCCGGGAGCGGCGTCCGGAGCCCCCTCCGTTGCCGGCGCGGCGGCCGTGCGATGTACTACGTCGCTCTGGAGCGGTCTGGCTTGGCATCCCCCGAGTGACCCTCTCTGATCAGTTGTCACGGCCCGGTTGGCTGGTCGGTGGACCGGAGCCGTACGGTACTCACCGTCTGCTGCCGCATCGTAGAGGGTTTGCTGCGGTCTTCGCCCGGGGGGTGGCAGACTCATCACGGGACGAATCGTGCTGACGTACGCACAGCCACCGGTCCGGGCACGGGTGGCCGTCACAACAGGGGAGACGACGAGCATGGCATCACGCCGGGACGAGCTGAACGCCTACACCTTCGCGCGCAAGCGCATGGTGGGCGCTTTCCTTCAGCCCAGTGGGGGCGGCAACGACGAGGACGCGCCGCGTCCGGTCAAGGCCGTGCTGCCCAGTGTCGTGGTGGCAGCGGTGCTGGTCGCGGGCTTCGGGATGCTCGGTGTCATCAGCCCGACGGCGCCGCAGGGCTGGGACGACGGCAAGAACATCATCCAGGGCAAGGACTCGACCACCCGGTACGTGATCCTCCCGGACGAGAAGACCAAGGAGCCGATGCTCCACCAGGTCCTGAACATGGCCTCGGCCCGCCTGGTCACGCCGGCCAACGCCAAGATCGTGATCGTCGCGGACTCGGTGCTCGACGCGTACAAGAACCACGGGCCGACCATCGGCATCCCGTACGGGCCGGACAAGCTGCCGAGCGCCGACGTCGCCTCGGCGCCCAAGAAGTGGTCGGTCTGCGACAAGGCGGGCAAGGACAACAGCCAGACCTCGGTCAACCAGGCGGTGTTCGTCGCGGCGGGCAAGGACGCCCAGCAGCTGGACAAGCCCGGCCTGGTGCTCGGTCCGGGCCAGTGGCTGTACGTGCAGGAGCCTGATTCGAGCGGCAACCGGGGCAGCCAGTACCTGGTCGACTCGAACGGCAACAAGCACGCGATCGGCACCCTCTCCACCAGCGACCAGGACCGCACCGGCCTGGCCGGCGCGGTGTTCGGCCGGGCGACCCCGCAGCAGGTCACCAACGAGTGGATCGCCACCCTGAACGAGGGCGAGCGGATCCAGTACCCGGACATCCCGGACTTCGACCACCGGGACAAGGTCCCGTCGAAGCTGAACCTCACCCAGCCGGCGGAGCGGTTCGTCGGGCGGCTGCTGACCTACCAGGGCACCAGCTTCTACGTGGTCGGCAAGGACAACCTCTACGAGGTGTCGGCCTTCCAGGCGGCCCTGATCGCCAAGGGGCCGGTCGACAAGGTGCTCTACGACGGCGTGGAGGCCAAGCCGGCCGAGCTGACCCAGGCCGACTACACGGCGCTCTCCAGCAAGATCGACTCGAAGACGATGCTGAAGCCCGACGGGGACCTGCCGAAAGAGCGCCCGATCGGGCACCCGGCGAACTTCCTCGGGGACAACCAGCCGCGGACGGTGGTGTGCAGCACCTTCGAGAGCATGGACGCCAACGGCAACGCCAAGCGCAGCGTCTTCGCCGACGTCAACTACCCTGCGGAGGTGTCCAGCGGCTCCTCCAGCGCGCACGTGTCGCCGGGGGCGGGCCTGGTCTTCAAGTCCTCGGACGGCGGCGGCGTGGCCGGTTCGGGCAGCAACTTCCTGATCACCGAGACCGGTCTGCGGTACCAGCTGAGCACGAACACGGCGAAGCCTGGGGCAGCCACGACGGGCCAGCCGGCCCCGCAGGCCGGCGACGGTGCGCAGGCCCGGCTGGGCTACGACAAGATCCAGCCGGTGCTGGTCCCGAAGGACTGGGCGAACCTCGTCCCGGCCGGTCCCGCACTGGACGTCAACACTGCTGTTCTGCCGCAGAACTACTGACGATTCGTCAGGAGTTTGCGAAGGCAGTGTCTTGGTCTGGTAACTACCTTGCTCCCGGTGTTGGGTGACTTGCGGTCGGCCGCTACAGTGCTGGGTGACGTCACACCGTGATGTCGGACGGATGGACCGTGCCAGGACTATCCGTCAAAGAAGTCTGTCTCATGGGGGACGGTGGATTATGGCTGGTCAGTTCAAGACGACCGCTGAGGAAATGAATGCTTTCGCCAACCGCATCGGTGAGGTGAACGCTCAGGTCCAGGGCGAGATCCAGAGGCTCAACACTCTGGTCGACGAGATCAAGGCCGGCTGGCAGGGCCAGGCGGCCACTGCCTACGGTCAGCTCCAGGCGCGTTTCAACGAGGACGCGACGGCGCTGAACAAGGTGCTTGACGAGATCAAGCAGGCGATCGAGGCGACGACCAAGCTGTACAGCGCCACCGAGCAGGAGCAGCAGTCCTCGATGACGCACGCGGGCGGCAGCTTCGGCTGAGCCTGCGGCTCCGCGCGCGTGGGGCGTCGCCCCGTGCGCCGGATCTCGCAGCTCGAACCCGCACTTCAGGCCGGACAGCTTCGGATCGCACAGTTGAGATCTGTGCGGCGGTCCCTTCACGGGCCGGCCTGACTTCCTCGACAAGGAGACAGACATCATGGGCGACCACATTCTCGTTAGTTTTTCGACCATCCAGAATGCGGCCTCCGAGGTCCGTCAGACGGCCTCGCGCATCCAGCAGCAGCTGGATGAGCTCAAGGCCGGCGTGACGCGCATCGCGAGCAGCTGGGAGGGCGTTGCCCAGGAGGGCTACCGTGCCCGCCAGGCGCAGTGGGACGCCAAGGCCGCTGACCTTCAGCAGGCCCTGGGCCAGATCTCGACCTCGCTGGAGAACGCGGCTCAGAACTACCAGAACACCGAGAACAAGAACGCCGGTATCTGGAACTGATCTGCAGTGCAGCACAGGGGCGGGCGTCCGGTCGGGCGCCCGCCCCTGGCGCGTGGGGAGTGGCGTGGCACAGCATCGGCGGACGGACGGACGCCGGTGGATTCAGAGGGGAAGAAGCAGGGTGCCGTCGTTGAGGATGTTCCGCAGATCAGGTGCGGCCCTGGTGGTGCTCGGGGTGGTCGGCGGCCTGTCCGCGGCGCCCGCGTACGCCGACAGCAGCACGGCGCGCTGGGCGCCGCTGGTGGTCTCCGCGGCGGCGGAGTGCGCCGTCCCGTCGCAGGACGTCAAGAGCGTCCCGTGGGCCCTCCAGCGGGTGGTGCTGGACAAGCTCTGGGCGCCTGACACCAGCACGCCGGAGAAGGCCAAGGCGAACAAGAAGATCGACGGCAGCGGTGTGACGGTCGCCGTGATCGACACCGGTGTGGACAACACCAACCCGCAGCTGGCCGGGCCGGGCAAGGTCGTCGACGGTGGCGCCAAGATGCTGAAGGACGGCAAGGAGGACACCGCCACCGCCTTCAACGACCAGGTGGGCCACGGCACCAAGGTGGCCGGCATCATCGCCGCCGCGCCGTCCGACCGGACGGGTTTCGTCGGTCTGGCGCCGGGCGCGAGCATCCTCGCCATCCGGCAGAACGACGCGCAGGGCAGCGGCGACGTGCCACACCTGATCCAGGCCATCGACCAGGCGGTCAAGGCCGGGGTCGGAGTCATCAACATCTCCCAGGACGTCCGCGGGACGGACGAGAACGGGAAGGTCTTCGGGGGCAAGGACGAGCTGGAGGCCGCGCTGCTGCGGGCGGAGAAGGCGGGTGTCGTCGTGGTCGCCTCCTCCGGCAACGACGGCCTGGACGGCGACACCTTCCCCGCCGCCTTCGACACCGTGCTGGCGGTCGGCGCCTCGGACCGCAACAACGAACGTGCCTCGTTCTCGCAGTTCGGCGACTTCCTGGATGTCGTGGCGCCCGGTGTCGACATGCTCTCCACCGCGCGGGCCGGCGGCCAGTGCGTGGACAACGGCACCAGCTTCTCCGCCCCGTACGTCGCGGGTGTCGCCGCGCTGCTGAAGCAGAAGTACAAGAACTGGACGGCGCAGCAGATTCGCACCCGGCTGGAGCAGACCGCCGAGCGCAGCGGGAAGGGCCGCGACAACCAGATCGGCTGGGGCGTGGTCGACCCGGTCAAGGCGGTGCAGAGCAACTCCGAGCCGTCCGACTCCCCGTCCGCCAATCCGTCGGTGCAGCTGGACTCGGCGGGGATCGTCGCGCAGCCGCTCGGGCTGGCAGAGACGCAGGCCGACCGGGACAGCCGGACCGCCCTGTTCGTCCTCGGGGCGGGCGGCCTGGTGGTGGCCGGGCTGGGCGGTGGCGCGGTGGTGCTGCGCGACCGGCGTCGCCTCCAGGACTGACCTGTAGTGCCGTAGCGCTGTTCTGCAGGACTGCGCACAGCAGACGGCCGGCCCCCTCCGAGTGGAGGGGGCCGGCCGTTTCGCGTTCCGGGAGGGTCAGGCCTGGTCGTCCTCGGGGACGGTGATCACCCAGCGGGTGTCCTGGCGGGGGCGCAGGTAGAAGACCCAGTAGAGGCTGGCGGCGGCCGTGATGGCGCCGGTCCAGATCAGGGCCTTGACGTCCAGCTGGGTGAGGATGTAGCCGAGCGCGATGATCAGCACGACCGGGAGGACCGGCCAGAGCGGCTGGCGCCAGGCGGGCGCGTCCTTGTGCTGGGCGCGGCGGGAGAACAGCGCGGCGACGGCGACCAGCAGGTAGAGCGCGGCGACGGCGACACCGGTGATGTTGGTCAGCTCGGTCAGGTCGGCGAAGCAGAGCGCGGCGCCGGGGATGCCGACGGCGAGGGTGGCGACCCAGGGGGCGTTGAAGCGGTTCAGGGTGCCGAAGGCCTTGTTGACCGGCTCGGGCCAGGCCTTGTCACGGGCGGAGGCGAAGAGCACCCGGGAGTTCTGGATGACCATCACGATGCCGGCGTTGATGATGGCCAGCGCGATGCAGAGGCTGATGAAGGTGCCGAGGGCGGAGTCGCTCCACCCGGCGACCATGCCGGAGATGTCGCCGCCGCTGAGGGTGGCGAGGTCGGGGGCGCCCAGGGTGATGGCGATGACCGGGACGATGATGACCACGACGGAGAGCACCAGCGTCCAGAGCACGGTGCGGGCGACGTTGCGGCGCGGGTTCTCCAGCTCCTCGGAGAGGTAGATCGCGGTGCTGAAGCCCTGGGTGACGAAGAGCGCGGTGCCCATCGCGGCGAGGATCGCCCCGAGGCCGACCGCGCTGGTGGCGCCGCTGCTGTCGGCCACCACGCCGTGGACGAGGCTGCCGACGCCGCGCTGGCTGTGCGCGAAGCCGAGGACGGAGACGACCCCGGCCGCGATGACCTCCAGGACCAGGAAGACACCGGTGATCCAGGCGTTGGCCCGCAGGTCGAGCAGACCGGCGACGGTGGCCGCCAGCATGACGGCGGCGCCCGCGATCTCCGGGCTGACGTTGACGATGGGTGCGAGGTAGGCGGCCGTGCCGATCGCGATCACGGCGGGCACGATCAGCACGACGATCAGCGACTGGATGAACACCAGCCAGCCGGCGAACCGTCCGGCCAGCGTGCCGACCATCGCGTACTCGCCGCCGGCGCTCGGGACGAGGGTGCCGAGCTCGGAGTAGCAGAAGGCCACCGCGATGCAGAGGACGGCGCCGATCGCGATGCTCATCGCGGTCGCGGTGCCGAGGGTGTTGAAGAGCGTCGGCACGATGACGAAGAGCGAGGAGGCGGGTGTCACGCAGGAGAGCGTGAGCAGGGTGCCGCCCACGACGCCGAGCGAGCGGCTCAGCTTCCGAGGGGCCTCTGTGGTGCCCGGCGCCGCCGTGGGGGCTACGGCGAGTGGCGGGCGAAGCGTGTCGGTCATGGGCATTCCGATCGACTCTGAGCGGTCTCTGGGGGAGGGAGCGGTATCGCCTCCGCAGCGTCTGCCTGGTTCCTGGTCCTGTCGCTCCCGAGCCGCCATGGAACCTTGGTCGGATTGACCGAGTCAACGGCGAATGGCTTCGGATTCCGTTGCGTAAACGCGTATGAACATGCGATCCGATGATCGCGCACGGTAATTGTCGAGTATGTCTGACTTGCTCCAAGTGGAAGATCGCAGATGAATCCAAGGTGAATTATCGCTAACGGCCACTGAATCAAAGGTCGTCTGTCGGTGGGATCATGGCTCTCCCGACGGGTGTCAGTGCCCTGCGAGGCCCCGGGCGGGGCAACGAGAACCGCAGCTCAGGGCCGAAAGTAAATCCATAACGTTTCGGCACTCGGGACGAAAAAGGCCCGGGTCATGGAGACCCGGGCCCTGTTCGTCACAGTGTGTTACTGGATGGGGAGCCACCCGGTCTGAACCATCTGCCCGTTCGCGATCTTGCGCGAGACGAACACACCACGGCCCGGCGGCAGCGGCTGCGGCTTGACCGTGCCGAGCAGTGCGCCCTCGTTCTTGTCGCCGGAGAGCAGCAGACCCTGCCCGCCGAGCTCGCGCATCCGCTGCATGATCGGCTCGAAGAGCGAGCGACCGGCACCACCGGCGCTGCGGGCGATGATCACGCGCAGGCCGATGTCACGGGCGAACGGCAGGAACTCGGCCAGCGGCGCCAGCGGGTTGCCCGACTGGGTGGCGACCAGCTCGTAGTCGTCGACGATCACGAACATGTCCTTGCCGGTGTACCAGCTGCGGTCGCGCAGCTGCTGCGGCGTGACGTCCGGGCCTGGCAGACGGCGCGAGCAGGCGCCGCGCAGCATGTCCACGATCGAGGTCATGGCGGGCGCTGCCGCCGCGTACTCGACCAGGTACTCCTGCGGGACGGTGCCGAGCAGTGCGCGGCGGAAGTCGCCGACCACGATGCCGGCCTGGTCCGGGGTGTACCGCTCGGTGATCTGCTTGATCAGCATCCGCAGCACCGCGGACTTACCCGATTCGCTCTCACCGAAGACGATGAAGAGCGGGTCGGTCTCGAAGTTGATGAACGTCGGGGCCAGCTCGACCTCGTCGACACCGAAGGAGATGCCCAGCTCGGGGCGCTCGAAGCCCTTGGGCAGCGAGTGCCCGTCGAGCACGGCGGGCAGCATCCGGACCTGCGGTGCGCGCGGGCCCGTCCATGCCGCGTCCACCTGTTGCACCAGGTCGGCGACGCCGTCGACCAGGTCCTCGATCTCCGAGGAGCCGTCGAGGCGGGGCAGACCGGAGAGGAAGTGCAGCTTGGTCGCGGTGAGACCCCGGCCGGGCTGGCCGGCCGGGACGTTCTGCGCGACCTTGCGGTCGATCTCGGACTCCATCGAGTCACCGAGTCGCAGCTCGGTGCGGTTGAGCAGGAGGTCCTTGAGCGCCGGGCGGACCTCGGCGTACCGGGCGGCCGTGATGACGACGTGCACGCCGTAGCCGAGACCGCGCTGGGCGATGTCGGCGATGACGGGCTCCAGCAGCTCGAACTCCTGCTTGAAGGTCAGCCAGCCGTCGATGATCAGGAAGACGTCGCCGAACTGCTCGTCCGGCAGCTGACCGGCCGCGCGCCGCGTCCGGTAGGTGGCGATGGTGTCGATCCCGGTCGCGCGGAACAGCTCCTCGCGACGGTTCAGGACACCCTGCACCTCGCTGACGCTGCGGCGCACCTTGTCGACGTCCAGACGCCCGGCGACCCCGCCGACGTGCGGCAGGCCCTGGAGGGCCTGGAAGCCGCCACCGCCGAAGTCGAGCATGTAGAACTGCACCTCGGACGGCGTGTGGGTGACGGAGAAGCCCGCCACCATCGTCCGGAGCAGGGTCGACTTGCCCGAGCGGGGGCCACCGACGATCAGACCGTGACCGGCCGAGCCGGAGTAGTCCTGGTAGAGCACGTCACGGCGCTGGTCACGCGGCTTGTCGACGATGCCGACGGGCACCACGAGCCGGCCGAGCGCACCGAACTCGGGCGAGGTGAGCCCGCGCTCGGCCGTGACCTGGAGCGGCGGCACCAGCTGGTCGACGCTGGGCGCGGCGTCCAGCGGCGGCAGCCAGACCTGGTGGGCCGGCGGGCCCTGGCCGATCATGCGCGCCACGAAGACGTCGAGCATGGTGTCGAGCAGTGAGTCGTCGATCTCCTCGACGACCTCGACGACCTCCTCGATCACCGGCTCGATGACCTCGACCTCGGCCGCGGTGAACAGCACGGGTTGCGCGGTGACGGTGCGGCCGCCGCTGGCGAGCACCTGGCCCGGCGGGCGGTAGGCCCCCGAGACGTACGCGGCGCGGAAGCGCTCCATCACGTCGGAGCCGAACTTCAGGTACCCGACACCGGGGATCGGCGGCAGGTGGTAGGCGTCCGGCACGCCGATCGCGGCCCGCGACTCGGCGGCCGAGAAGGTGCGAAGACCCAGGCGGTAGGAGAGGAAGGTGTCCAGACCGCGGAGCTTGCCCTCCTCCAGTCGCTGCGAGGCGAGCAGCATGTGCATACCCAGCGAACGGCCGATCCGGCCGATCTGGATGAACAGGTCGATGAAGTCCGGCTTCGCGGTGAGCAGCTCGGAGAACTCATCGATGATCATCAGCAGCGAGGGCAGCGGGTCGAGGGCCGCACCGGCGGCGCGGGCCCGCTCGTACTCGTTGATGTTGGCGTAGTTGCCCGCCGAGCGCAGCAGCTCCTGGCGGCGGTTCATCTCGCCCTCGATCGAGTCGCGCATGCGGTCGATCAGGGTGGCTTCGCCCTCGAGGTTGGTGATGACGGCAGCGGTGTGCGGCATCTCCGACATGCCGGCGAAGGTCGCACCACCCTTGAAGTCGGCGAGGACGAGGTTGAGCACCTCGGAGGAGTGCGTCACGGCCAGCGCGAGCACGATGGTGCGGAGCACCTCGGACTTGCCGGAGCCGGTCGCGCCGACGCACATGCCGTGCGGGCCCATGCCCTCCAGCGAGGCCTCCTTGAGGTCCAGCCAGACGTACTCGCCGTTGGTGCCGACACCCAGCGGGACGCGGAGCTTCTCCCGGATGGGCTTCGGCCGCCAGTGCCGGGCCGGGTCGAAGGCCCCCGGGTCACCGGTGCTCATCATCTCGGTGAAGTCCATGCTGACGAGCGACGGGTCGCCGTCGTCGCCGCCCACCGAGGAGCGGAAGGGCGCGAGCTGGCGGGCCAGCGCCTCGGACTGCCAGGAGGAGAGGCTGTCCGGCTTGCCGGAGTACGAGGCACCGGAGGCGGACTCCAGCAGCAGCTCGTCCGGGGTGACGGTGACGATCAGGTGGCCGCTGGGCTCGTCCAGATCACCCGGGACGACCTCGATGACGGTGACGCCCTCGACGCCCTCGGCGCCGGCCAGCAGCGAATCGGGCGGCACCGCGGCGCCGTCCATGATCACGATCAGGTGCGGCTGGTCCGGCGACGGCACCGCGTCGCGGGAGAAGCCCTTGCGGCCGGCCAGCTCGTTGGCGAGCAGGCCCTCCAGCTCGCCCAGCCCGGTGGCGATCAGACGGCGCGAGCCCGCGCCGTCGTTCTCCTTGCGGTGCTGGGTGTGCGGCAGCCACTTCACCCACTCCCACTCGTCCACCGCGCCGGGCGCGGCGGCGACGGCGACCATCAGGTCGTCGGGGGAGTGCAGCGTGGTCAGCTGGGCGACCATCGCCCGCACGTTGCCGTACACGGTGTCCGGGTCGCCGCAGACCGTGATGTGGTAGAAGGCGCGCAGCGAGACCGCCAGCGGCAGGTCCTGGAGCGTGCCGTGCGAGGTGAGGAAGTTCTTCATCGCCTCGGCGGCCAGCGGCTCCAGCTCGTCGAGCGGAGCGGTCTGCGGTGCGACCAGCGGTGTCGACAGCTGCTGCGGCCCGCGGCCCAGCCTTATCTGTGCGAAGTCCGGATCGGTCGGCCTGCGCTCCCAGAGCCTGCGGCCCTCGGCGACGATCGACCAGAGCTGGTCCGGCTCGGGGTGCAGGAAGAGCTGCGCGCCGCGCTGGCGCTCCGCCGTGCGCCGCACCTGACGCCGCATCTGCTGGAGGTACTTCAGGTAGTCCCGGCGCTCGTCCGAGGTTCCCGCGTTACCGCCCTTGCGGGCCTTGACGATCTGCGCCACCGCCATACCGGCGGTCGAGGCGACCATCAGGACACCCATCATCTTCATCGGCCCCTGAGCACCAGGGGAGAAGAAGAACGCCGCCGAGCCGCCCATGCCGAGCAGCGGCAGCAGCGACATCATCCAGTCCTCGGCGCCCGACCTGGGCAGCTCCGGTGGTGGCACCAACTCCACCGGCTCGTCCGGCACAGCGGGCGGATAGGCCCGCGCCGGACGCTTGACAGTAACCACGCTCACTACGGCATCAGCCCTCACGCAACTGGGATACGTACGGGTGAGGACGCCCCGTGTGATGACGCCGCCCCCGCTCCGCCGACCGCAGGCGCCCCCGGGAGTTCACGCTGAACCGCCCCCGTACGCCTTGCGCAGGGGCCGATCCTACTGGTCGGACCCGACAGATTCAGCACGGGGGCGAGTGCTTCGCGACCGCCACCGCCCGGCGACGGGTAAGAACAGGTCAAACCGGTCAAGCAGACCCGGTGGCCGCCGGAGTGAGCCGGTGTCACCCTCCACCCAAATCTCACCGGAAGTCAGCAGTTCCTCCAAGACCCCGCTCCTGCCCGCACAGCGGTGCCCCCAGGGCCTGACAAGGTGTCGGGCGTGCGGAGATCCGGGGCCCAGTAGGGACGGACTCTCCGCCGGGCGGTAGGGTAACGCCGCGCCAACTCTTGGTCGGATCGTGTCAGTTCCGGTCCGGCCCGGTCGGCGCCTTGACTTACAGGCACAGTCAACGAGGGGGAAGCGCCGGTGAGCGCAAACGCAACGACCGGATTCTGCCGGGTCACCGTCGTGGCACCGGACAGCCGGATCGATGTCGCACTACCGGAGGACGTTCCGCTCGCGGACGTCTACCCCGAGGTGCTCCGGTTGTCCGGCCAGACCCAGGTGGACGGTGCGCCGACCGGCTTCCACCTCGTCCGCCGCGACGGCACGGTGCTGGACAGCGGCCTGCCGCTCTCCGCCCAGCAGGTCCGGGACGGTGACCTGCTCAGCCTGCGCCCGTTCGCGGAGTCGCTGCCACCCGCCGTCTACGACGACGTCGCGGACGCCATCGCCAGCGCCGTGGAGGCGGACCGCCGCTTCTGGAGCCCGGACCTGATGCGGGCCTTCGGCCTGATCGGCGCCGGCGTGCTGCTCGCGCTGCTCGGCTTCGCGCTCTGGTTCTCGGACCTGCGGCACGACATGCACAGCCTGCCGGGCATCCTCTCCGGCGTCACCGCCGTGGTGCTGGTCACCTTCGCCGCCGTGCGGGCGCGGGTCTACGGGGACCACGACGCCGCGCTCGCCCTCGGCCTCGGCGCCCTGCCGCACGTCCTGATCGCGGGCACCGGCATCATGCCCGTCGCCCACCTCGGCGACGGCCCCGGCCGCCTGCAGTTCCTGGTCGGCTGCGTCGCCGTGCTGATCACGTCGATCCTGCTGGTCGGCCTGCTGCCGGAGAAGGACTCGGTCTTCGTGGCCTCCTCCTTCCTCGCCGTCGCCGGCACCCTGGCGACCTTCGCCGCCGTGCTGCTCCCGGACACCGCCGCCACCCGGATCGCCGCCGTGACCGGCGTCGCCGCCGTCTCGGTGATCGGCTTCCTCCCCGCGCTCTCGGCCCGCTTCGCCCGCCTGCCCGTCGGCTTCAGCGCCCCCGGCCAGACCCGCACCCGCGGCACGGCCTACAGCGAGGAGACCGGCCGCGCCGAGGCCGTGCAGTACGAGCGGATCGCGCACCAGGCCCGCCGCGGCCACGAGGTGCTGGTCGGCCTGGTCGGCGGCTGCGCCGCGACCATCGTCGGCGCCTGCACCGTGCTCGGCTTCAGCGACAAGATGTTCGGCGAGCTGCTCGCGCTGAGCCTCGGCATCGCCACGATGCTGCGGGCTCGGCTGTTCCGCTACACCGCGCAGGTCTTCAGCCTGGTCATCGCCGGTCTGATGGGCCTGGCCCTGCTGATCATCGGCCTCTCGCTGCACACGCCGCTCTTCATCATCAAGGCGGCGGGCGGCACCTCCGCCGACATCCGCACCATCTGGCTGGCCGCCTCGATCGCCCTCGGTGCGGCCGTGCTGACCGCCATCGCGCTGGTCGTCCCGCGCCTGGGCGTCTCCCCGTTCTGGGGCCGGATGCTCGACATGGTCGACGGCGTGATGCTGATCTCGCTCGTCCCGCTGGCCCTCGCCGTCCTCGATGTCTACGGTCTGATCCGGGGCGCCACCAGCTGACCGCTCCACCAGCTGACCGCCCCACCAGCGCACAGTGCCCGCCACGGGCCCCGATCACGGGGTCGGTGGCGGGCACTGCTACGATTGGCCCTTGAGCGCAGCCTGTCCCGCCCCGGAGCCCTCGGGCCCGAAGCCGCGGGAGGCGGCGCTCGACGTACGACACCGAGTCACTTCAGATCCTGTGCCGTAGACCAGGATCGCTCGGACCATCTCAGAAGGAGTTGCTGTGGCTCTCGACGCCGCTGTCAAGAAGGAAATCTTCGCCGAGTTCGGCATCAAGGAAGGCGACACCGGCTCCCCCGAGGTCCAGGTCGCCATGCTGTCCCGCCGTATCTCGGACCTGACCGAGCACCTCAAGTTCCACAAGCACGACCACCACTCGCGTCGTGGTCTGCTGATCCTGGTCGGCCAGCGTCGCCGGATGCTGAAGTACTTGGCCAAGGAAGACATCAACCGCTTCCGTATCCTCGTCGAGCGTCTGGGCATCCGTCGCGGTGCCGCCGGTGGCGCCCGCTAAGACCGCCGTGCAGGGGCGGCTCCCCTTCCCAGGGGAGCCGCCCCTCGCTGCATCCGGACAGACTCATTTCCACACGCGTGGTAATGACGCGCTCTGTAGGGTGTGAATTTGTAAGGTGAGGGGCATGCCCGGTCATGGCGTCGGCACGACGCCGCGAGAACTGAGGCAGCACGACATCACCCCAGCGGGCCGAAGGCTTCAAACGGAAGCCGCCCGCATCCGGAGGAGCGTCCACACGCGACCGCCGACCAGGCAGCCGAGAGGCGCCGGTCCTCGGTAGTGGCCGCCGGGAGTCCCAGAGCGGACAGCCCGGAGGCTTCGATCGAAGACCGGCCCGGTAATGCCCAGGGCCGCAGGTGGACAA
Organism: Kitasatospora sp. McL0602; assembly: GCF_052076145.1. Lineage (NCBI taxonomy): Bacteria > Bacillati > Actinomycetota > Actinomycetes > Kitasatosporales > Streptomycetaceae > Kitasatospora > Kitasatospora sp. McL0602. The sequence continues at coordinate 5,137,605 of NZ_CP197246.1, forward strand.
GCGCAGGGGCGCTCCCTCGGAAACGTACGAAAGAGGAGATCTTCCAGGTGGAAGAGAACGTGTTCTACGCCGAGGCCGTCATCGACAACGGCAGCTTCGGCACCCGTACCATCCGCTTCGAGACCGGCCGCCTGGCCCGTCAGGCCGCCGGCTCCGCCGTGGCCTACCTGGACGACGACACCATGGTGCTGTCGGCCACCAGCGCCTCCAAGCAGCCGAAGGAGCACTTCGACTTCTTCCCGCTGACGGTCGACGTCGAGGAGCGGATGTACGCCGCGGGCCGCATCCCCGGCTCGTTCTTCCGTCGCGAGGGCCGGCCCTCCGAGGACGCGATCCTCACCTGCCGCCTGATCGACCGCCCGCTGCGCCCGTCCTTCGTCAAGGGCCTGCGCAACGAGGTCCAGGTCGTCTGCACGATCATGGCGCTCAACCCCGACCACCTGTACGACGTCGTGGCGATCAACGCCGCCTCCGCGTCCACCCAGCTGGCCGGCCTGCCGTTCTCCGGCCCGATCGGCGGCGTCCGCGTCGCGCTGATCAAGGGTCAGTGGGTCGCGTTCCCGACCCACAGCGAGCTGGAGGACGCCGTCTTCGACATGGTCGTCGCCGGCCGCACCCTGGCCGACGGTGACGTCGCGATCATGATGGTCGAGGCCGAGGCCACCACGAAGACCATCAAGCTGGTCGAGGACGGTGCCGAGGCGCCGACCGAGGACGTCGTCGCCGCCGGTCTCGAGGCCGCGAAGCCGTTCATCAAGGTGCTGTGCGCCGCGCAGGCCAAGCTCGCCGCCCAGGCCGCGAAGCCCACCGCCGAGTTCCCGGTCTTCCTGGACTACCAGGACGACGTGCTGGCCGCCCTGACCACCGCGGTCAAGGACGAGCTCGGCAAGGCGCTCACCATCGCCGGCAAGCAGGAGCGCAACGCCGAGATCGACCGCGTCAAGGCGATCGCCGCCGAGAAGCTCCTCCCGGAGTTCGAGGGCCGCGAGAAGGAGATCAGCGCCGCGTACAACGCGCTGACCAAGAAGATCGTCCGCGAGCGCGTCATCAAGGACAAGGTCCGCATCGACGGCCGTGGCGTCACGGACATCCGTACGCTCGCCGCCGAGGTCGAGGCCATCCCGCGCGTGCACGGCTCGGCCCTGTTCGAGCGTGGCGAGACCCAGATCCTGGGCGTCACCACTCTCAACATGCTCCGCATGGAGCAGCAGCTCGACACGCTCTCCCCGGAGACGCGTCGCCGCTACATGCACAACTACAACTTCCCGCCGTACTCGGTCGGCGAGACCGGCCGCGTGGGCTCGCCCAAGCGCCGCGAGATCGGTCACGGCGCGCTGGCCGAGCGGGCGATCCTGCCCGTGCTGCCGACCCGCGAGGAGTTCCCCTACGCGATCCGCCAGGTCTCCGAGGCGCTGAGCTCCAACGGCTCCACCTCGATGGGCTCGGTCTGCGCCTCGACCATGTCGCTGCTGAACGCCGGTGTGCCGCTGAAGGCCGCCGTCGCCGGTATCGCGATGGGTCTGATCTCGCAGGAGGTCAACGGCGAGACGCACTACGTCACGCTGACCGACATCCTCGGTGCCGAGGACGCCATGGGCGACATGGACTTCAAGGTCGCCGGTACGCGCAACTTCATCACCGCGCTCCAGCTCGACACCAAGCTGAACGGCATCCCGGCCTCGGTCCTGGCCGCCGCGCTGAAGCAGGCCAAGGACGCCCGTCTGCACATCCTCGATGTGATGAACGAGGCGATCGACACTCCGGACGAGATGTCGCAGTACGCACCGCGCATCATCACCATCAAGATCCCGGTGGACAAGATCGGTGAGGTCATCGGCCCGAAGGGCAAGATGATCAACCAGATCCAGGAGGACACCGGCGCGGACATCACCATCGAGGACGACGGCACCATCTACATCGGTGCGGTCGACGGTCCCTCGGCGGAGGCTGCCCGTACGACGATCAACCAGATCGCCAACCCGACCATGCCGGAGGTCGGGGAGCGCTACCTGGGCACCGTGGTGAAGACCACGACGTTCGGCGCGTTCGTTTCGCTCATGCCGGGCAAGGACGGCCTGCTGCACATCTCGCAGATCCGCAAGCTCGCCGGTGGCAAGCGCGTGGAGAACGTCGAGGACGTGCTGGCCGTCGGCGCCAAGGTCCAGGTCGAGATCGCCGAGATCGACCCGCGCGGCAAGCTCTCGCTGATCCCGGTCACCGAGGGCGAAGAGGGCGCGGAGGCCGCGTCCGAGTGACGCGCTCCTAGCTCCACCGCGGCCCGCACACTCCCAGCCCGGAGCGTGCGGGCCGCACCCTGTTGTCATTGTTTGAGAGGAACACTTGTGGCCCAGGCCTCGGCAGCACAGCAGCGCCCCGGCAGCACCCGGACCCTGCTCAAGGGCGTCGACGGCGCCGGCACCGTACGCCGTACCGTCCTCCCCGGCGGCCTGCGGGTCGTCACCGAGACCCTGCCCACGGTCCGCTCGGCGACCTTCGGCATCTGGGTCGGCGTCGGCTCGCGGGACGAGACGCCCGTCCTGAACGGCGCCACGCACTACCTGGAGCACCTGCTCTTCAAGGGCACCGAGCGCCGCAGCGCGCTCGACATCTCGGCCGCCCTGGACGCCGTCGGCGGTGAGATGAACGCCTTCACCGCCAAGGAGAACACCTGCTACTACGCGCGGGTGCTCGACACCGACCTGCCGCTGGCCATCGACGTGGTCTGCGACATGCTCACCGGCTCGCTGATCCGCCCCGAGGACGTCGAGGCCGAGCGCGGCGTCATCCTCGAGGAGATGGCGATGGCCGAGGACGACCCGGGCGACGTCGTCCACGACCTCTTCGCCAAGGTCGTCTACGGGGACTCCCCGCTCGGCCGCCCGATCCTCGGCACCCAGGAGACCGTCACCGGCCTCACCCGGGACCAGATCGCCGGCTTCTTCAAGCGCCGCTACAAGCCCGAGCAGCTGGTCGTCGCCGCCGCCGGCAACCTCGACCACGCCAAGGTCGTCCGGATGGTCGAGAAGGCCTTCGCCGGGGTGCTCGCCAAGTCCACCGGCCACCCGGCCGAGGTCCGCAAGGGCGTCAAGGCCGTGCGCACCGCCGGCAGGGTCGAGGTGCTGAACCGCCCGACCGAGCAGGCCCACCTGGTGCTCGGCGTCCCCGGCGTGGCCCGGCACGACGAGCGCCGCTGGGCGATGGGCGTGCTCAACGCCGCCCTCGGCGGCGGCATGAGCTCCCGCCTCTTCCAGGAGGTCCGGGAGAAGCGCGGCCTCGCGTACTCGGTGTACTCGTACTCCTCCTCCTACGCCGACAGCGGCCTCTTCGGCATCTACGCCGGGTGCCAGCCCAAGCGCGTCGAGGAGGTGCTGAAGATCTGCCGCGAGGAGCTCGCCAAGGTCGTCGCCGAGGGCATCACCGAGGAGGAGCTGCGCCGCGCGATCGGCCAGATCTCCGGCTCCACCGTGCTCGGCATGGAGGACACCGGCTCGCTGATGAACCGCATCGGCAAGGCCGAGCTCTGCTACGGCCACCACCTGTCGGTCGACGACATGCTGGAGAGCATCGCCTCCGTCACCCTGGAGGACGTGCACGCCGTCGCCCGTGATGTGCTGGGCGCACACCGGCCCTCGCTCGCCCTGATCGGCCCGGTCAACGACAAGCGGGCCGCGAAGCTCGCCGACCTCCTGGTCTGAGAGGACACCCCATGAGTCTGCGAGTCGCCGTCATCGGCGCGACCGGCCGGATCGGCTCCGAGGCCGCCAAGGCCGTCGCCGCCGCCCCCGACCTCGAACTCGTCGCCACCCCCGGCCGTTCCGACAAGCTGGAGACGCTGACCGAGGCGGGCACCCAGGTCGCCGTCGAGCTGACCCACCCCGACGCGGTGATGGCCAACCTCCAGTACTGCGTGGCCAACGGCATCCACGTCGTCACCGGCACCACCGGCTGGACGGAGGAGCGGCTCGCCACTCTGCGCGGCTGGCTCGACGCCTCGCCCGGCGTCGGCGTGCTGATCGCGCCGAACTTCTCCATCGGCGCCGTGCTCGCGATGAAGTTCGCCCAGACCGCCGCGAAGTACTTCGAGACCGTCGAGGTCGTCGAGCTGCACCACAACAACAAGGCGGACGCCCCCTCCGGCACCGCCGCCCGCACCGCCCAGCTGATCGCCGCCGCCCGCGCCGAGGCCGGCCTGCCCCGGCAGACCGACCCGACCACCCACGGCCTCCCCGGCGCCCGCGGCGCCGACGTCGACGGCGTGCCGGTGCACTCGGTACGGCTGCGCGGCCTGCTGGCCCACCAGGAGGTGCTGCTCGGCGACACCGGCGAGACGCTCACCCTGCGGCACGACTCGCTGCACCACAGCTGCTTCATGCCCGGCATCCTGCTCGGCGCTCGCAAGGTCGTCGACACCCCGGGGCTGACCTTCGGCCTCGAGAACTTCCTGGACCTGTGATGACCTCCCGTACGGGCTTCTTCATCCTCGCGGGCGTCCTGCTGCTGGTCTCGGTCATCTGCGTGGGCGAGGGCATCCAGCTGATCGCCACCGGCAAGCCGCTCGGCATCGGCATCGGCCTCTGCGCATTCGTCATCCCCGCCATCGGCGTCTGGTTCCTGCGCCAGACCGTCCGCTTCGGCCGCGCCAGCGAGCGGCTCGCCCGCGAGCTGGAGGCCGAGGGCGGCCTGCCCGTCGACGAGCTCAAGCGCACCTCCGGCGGCCGGATCGACCGGGCCTCCGCCGACGCCGTCTTCGCCCGCCGCCGGACCGAGGCCGAGGCCACCCCCGGCGACTGGCGGGTCTGGTTCCGCCTCGCCGTCGCCTACGCCGACGCCGGTGACGTGCCGCGCGCCCGCAAGACCATGCAGCACGCGATCAGGCTGCACGTCTGACCCCCTACCCTGGTGGGCAGCACCAGTTGTCGAACAATGAGGATTGCCGAGTGAACGACGAAGTCGAGCTGGCCCCGAAGTTCCGTAGCGACGTCACCGTGGACCTGGTCCGGCACGCCGCCCAGGACTCGGACGTGATCTGGGCGGCCAGGGTCTCCACCACGGGCGAGCAGTCCCTGGAAGCCCTGCAACAGGACCCGGACAAGTCCAAGGGCCTGATCAACTTCCTCATGCGGGACCGCCACGGCACCCCCTTCGAGCACAACTCGATGACCTTCTTCATCAGCGCGCCGATCTTCGTCTTCCGCGAGTTTCACCGCCACCGCAGCGGTTGGTCCTACAACGAGGAGTCGGGCCGCTACCGCGAGCTGCAGCCCGTCTTCTACGTGCCCGGCACCGACCGCAAGCTCGTCCAGCAGGGCCGCCCCGGCCGCTACGAGTTCGTCGACGGCACCGAGAAGCAGCAGACCGTCGTCGACGAGCAGATGAAGGCCGCGTACGAGGCCTCCTACGCCGCGTACCAGCAGATGCTCTCCGAGGGTGTCGCCCGCGAGGTCGCCCGCGCCGTCCTCCCCGTCGGCCTGTTCTCCTCGATGTACGCGACCTGCAACGCCCGCTCGCTGATGCACTTCCTCTCGCTGCGCACCAAGGACGACCGGGCGACCGTCCCGTCCTTCCCGCAGCGCGAGATCGAGATGGTCGCCGAGCAGATGGAGGCGGAGTGGGCCAAGCTCATGCCGCTCACCCATGCGGCCTTCAACGCCCACGGCCGCGTCGCCCCCTGACCTGGGCCGATAGGCATATCGGCAGAAGTCCTGGCATGTCTGGATTGCAGCTTCAACAGCCGCTCCCTAGTCTCAGGACAAGGATTCCGGTGCTGCTTGAACCCCCGAGCATGCAGCACCGGAATCCCATGTCAGGCCACGTTCCACCCCGGCACACCTGTCCGAACCCTGGACCGGCTTAGGTACCCACCGGCCGCCTACGAGTAGTTTTGGACGCATGGCTCCGACCTCCACCTCTCAGACCCCCTTCGGCCGGGTCCTCACCGCGATGGTGACCCCCTTCACTGCCGACGGCGGACTCGACCTCGACGGTGCGCAGCGCCTCGCCGCGCACCTCGTCGACTCCGGCAACGACGGACTGGTGCTCAACGGCACCACCGGTGAGTCCCCGACCACCACCGACGCCGAGAAGGCCCAGCTCGTCCGTGCCGTGGTGGAGGCGGTCGGCGACAGGGCACACGTCGTCGCAGGGGTCGGCACCAACGACACCCACCACAGCGTCGAGCTGGCCCGGCAGGCCGAGGCCGCCGGAGCGCACGGCCTGCTGGTCGTCACCCCGTACTACAGCAAGCCCCCGCAGGAGGGGCTCTACCAGCACAACGTGACGATCGCGGACGCCACCGAGCTGCCCGTGATGCTCTACGACATCCCCGGCCGTAGCGGCGTCGCCCTCAGCCACGAGACCCTCGTCCGGCTCGGCGAGCACCCCCGGATCGTCGCCAACAAGGACGCCAAGGGCGATCTCGGCGCGGCTTCCTGGGCCATCGCCCGCAGCGGCCTCGCCTGGTACTCCGGCGACGACATCCTCAACCTGCCGCTGCTCTCCGTCGGCGCTGTCGGTATCGTCAGTGTGGTGGGCCATGTCGCCGCCACCGAGCTACGCGCGCTGATCGAGGCGTACCTTGCGGGTGACGTCGCCAAGGCCACCGCGATCCACCAGAACCTGCTCCCGCTCTTCACCGGCATGTTCCGCACCCAGGGCGTCATCCTCAGCAAGGCCGCCCTGAACCTCCAGGGACACCCGGCCGGTCCACTGCGACTCCCGCTGGTGTCCGCCACGCCGGAGGAGATCGACCGATTGAGGAAGGATCTCGCCGCCGGCGGGGTACACCTCTAAAGACAAGACGTGCGCGCTCCCGGCTCGCCGGCCCCTCGCGGGGCTGCCGCTGGACCGGAGACGAAGGCGCGAGATACCTGGTAAGTAGGCAATCAACGACAGCACGCGCGCCATATGTCTCCGGGGAGGACCCCCGGGCATATGGCGTGCGTCGTGAGGAGAGTTCCTTTTGAGCCACCCGCACCCCGAACTCGGCACGCCCCCCGCACTCAAGGAGGGCGCCCTCCGAATCACTCCGCTCGGCGGTCTCGGTGAGATCGGCCGCAACATGACGGTCTTCGAGTACGCCGGCCGGCTGCTCATCGTCGACTGCGGAGTGCTCTTCCCGGAGGCAGAGCAGCCGGGCATCGACCTGATCCTGCCGGACTTCTCGTCCATCCGGGACCGCCTCGACAAGATCGACGGCATCGTCCTGACCCACGGCCACGAGGACCACATCGGCGCCGTCCCGTTCCTCCTCCGCGAGAACCCGGACATCCCGCTGATCGGCTCCAAGCTGACGCTGGCCCTGATCGAGGCCAAGCTCGCCGAGCACCGCATCCGCCCGTACGTGCTGGAGGTCAAGGAGGGCGAGCGCGAGCGCATCGGCCCCTTCGACTGCGAGTTCATCGCGGTCAACCACTCCATCCCGGACGCCCTCGCGGTCGCCATTCGCACGTCGGCCGGCATGGTCGTCTGCACCGGCGACTTCAAGATGGACCAGCTGCCGCTGGACGGTCGCCTGACCGACCTCCCCGCCTTCGCCAAGCTGGCCGAGGAGGGCATGGACCTGCTGCTGGTGGACTCCACCAACGCCGAGGTCCCCGGCTTCATCCCGCACGAGCGGGACATCTCCGCCGCGCTGCGCAACGTCTTCTCCAGCGCCGACAAGCGCATCATCGTGGCCTCCTTCGCCAGCCACGTGCACCGCATCCAGCAGGTCCTGGACGCCGCACACGAGCACAAGCGCAAGGTCGCCTTCGTCGGCCGCTCGATGGTCCGCAACATGGGCATCGCCCGTGACCTCGGCTACCTGAAGGTGCCGGGCAACCTGATCGTCGACGTGAAGACGCTGGACGACCTCCCGGACAAGGAGGTGGTGCTCGTCTGCACCGGCTCCCAGGGCGAGCCGATGGCGGCCCTCTCCCGGATGGCCAACCGCGACCACCAGATCCGGATCGTCGAGGGCGACACCGTGATCATGGCCTCCTCGCTCATCCCGGGCAACGAGACCGCGATCTACCGGGTCATCAACGGCCTGACCCGCTGGGGCGCGAACGTCGTCCACAAGGGCAACGCCAAGGTGCACGTCTCCGGGCACGCCTCGGCCGGCGAGCTGCTGTACTTCTTCAACATCTGCAAGCCGAAGAACCTGATGCCGGTGCACGGCGAGTGGCGCCACCTGCGGGCCTGCGCCGACCTTGCCATCAAGACCGGTGTCCCGAAGAACCGCACCGTCATCGCCGAGGACGGCGTCGTCGTGGACCTCGAGAACGGCGTCGCGAAGATCGTCGGCAAGGTCCAGGCCGGGTACGTCTACGTCGACGGCTCGTCCGTCGGTGACGTCACCGAGGCTTCGCTGAAGGACCGTCGCATCCTCGGCGAGGAGGGCTTCATCTCCGTCTTCGTCGTGGTCGACTCCAACAGCGGCAAGATGGTCGGCAGCCCGACCATCCAGGCCCGCGGTTCCGGCATCGACGACAACTCCTTCGGGCCGGTCGTCGCCAAGCTGGAGGAGGCGCTCGCGCGGTCCGCCAACGACGGTGTCCTGGAGGTGCGCCAGGTCCAGCAGCTGGTGCGCCGCACGATCGGCAAGTGGGTCGCGGACAACTACCGCCGCCGCCCGATGATCCTTCCCGTCGTGGTCGAGGTCTGAGCACCCTGATTTGACGTGGGGCAACCCGGTGCGTAGTGTTCTCCGAGTTGCCCCACGACCGGGTCATTCTCCCTCCGAAGCAATTCGGAGCCGGAAATCCGGTCGAGAAACTCTGCTAGAGTTCGGGAGCGCCGAAAGGCGGAAAGCAAATCAGAAAGAGCCCGGTGGTAAACCGCCGGAAAACATCTGATAAGCTTTAAACACGAAAGAACGAAGCGCCCGGAGAGCTTGCGAGAGCGGCTTGAAGGAAGCGTCCGTTCCTTGAGAACTCAACAGCGTGCCAAAAGTCAACGCCAGATATGTTGACATCCCCGGCCTGGATCGTTTCGGCGTTCCGGGTTGGAGATTCCTTTAGTAACAAAACACAGCGAGGACGCAGTGCACGGGGCCACCCTATTCCGGTGGGTCGCCGTGCCGCTCAACGCGAGTGCTACCGGATATCCGGACATCATTCACGGAGAGTTTGATCCTGGCTCAGGACGAACGCTGGCGGCGTGCTTAACACATGCAAGTCGAACGATGAAGCCTTCGGGTGGATTAGTGGCGAACGGGTGAGTAACACGTGGGAAATCTGCCCTGCACTCTGGGACAAGCCTTGGAAACGAGGTCTAATACCGGATATGACCTTCCTCCGCATGGGGGTTGGTGGAAAGCTCCGGCGGTGCAGGATGATCCCGCGGCCTATCAGCTTGTTGGTGGGGTAATGGCCTACCAAGGCGACGACGGGTAGCCGGCCTGAGAGGGCGACCGGCCACACTGGGACTGAGACACGGCCCAGACTCCTACGGGAGGCAGCAGTGGGGAATATTGCACAATGGGCGAAAGCCTGATGCAGCGACGCCGCGTGAGGGATGAAGGCCTTCGGGTCGTAAACCTCTTTCAGCAGGGAAGAAGCGCAAGTGACGGTACCTGCAGAAGAAGCACCGGCTAACTACGTGCCAGCAGCCGCGGTAATACGTAGGGTGCGAGCGTTGTCCGGAATTATTGGGCGTAAAGAGCTCGTAGGCGGCTTGTCACGTCGGATGTGAAAGCCCGAGGCTTAACCTCGGGTCTGCATTCGATACGGGCAGGCTAGAGTGTGGTAGGGGAGATCGGAATTCCTGGTGTAGCGGTGAAATGCGCAGATATCAGGAGGAACACCGGTGGCGAAGGCGGATCTCTGGGCCATTACTGACGCTGAGGAGCGAAAGCGTGGGGAGCGAACAGGATTAGATACCCTGGTAGTCCACGCCGTAAACGGTGGGAACTAGGTGTTGGCGACATTCCACGTCGTCGGTGCCGCAGCTAACGCATTAAGTTCCCCGCCTGGGGAGTACGGCCGCAAGGCTAAAACTCAAAGGAATTGACGGGGGCCCGCACAAGCAGCGGAGCATGTGGCTTAATTCGACGCAACGCGAAGAACCTTACCAAGGCTTGACATATACCGGAAACGGCCAGAGATGGTCGCCCCCTTGTGGTCGGTATACAGGTGGTGCATGGTTGTCGTCAGCTCGTGTCGTGAGATGTTGGGTTAAGTCCCGCAACGAGCGCAACCCTTGTTCTGTGTTGCCAGCATGCCTTTCGGGGTGATGGGGACTCACAGGAGACTGCCGGGGTCAACTCGGAGGAAGGTGGGGACGACGTCAAATCATCATGCCCCTTATGTCTTGGGCTGCACACGTGCTACAATGGTCGGTACAAAGGGCTGCGATGCCGCGAGGCGGAGCGAATCCCAAAAAGCCGGCCTCAGTTCGGATTGGGGTCTGCAACTCGACCCCATGAAGTTGGAGTTGCTAGTAATCGCAGATCAGCATGCTGCGGTGAATACGTTCCCGGGCCTTGTACACACCGCCCGTCACGTCACGAAAGTCGGTAACACCCGAAGCCGGTGGCCTAACCCTTGGGAGGGAGCCGTCGAAGGTGGGACCAGCGATTGGGACGAAGTCGTAACAAGGTAGCCGTACCGGAAGGTGCGGCTGGATCACCTCCTTTCTAAGGAGCACATAGCCGGATGCGAGCGAATGTCTCGCACGGTTGCTCATGGGTGGAACGTTGACTATTCGGCACACACGGTTGGTTCCGTTAGTACTGTCCTTCGGGGCGTGGAAGACGGGTTATCGGTCGGGTGTGTCGGGCACGTTGTTGGGTCCTGAGGGAACGGCCATGAAAGTGGTTGTTGCTTCAGAGATGCCGGTCCTACTCGAGGTGTGCCGCAAGGTGTGCTGAGGGTGGGTGACTGGTCGTTGTTTGAGAACTGCACAGTGGACGCGAGCATCTGTGGCCAAGTTTTTAAGGGCGCACGGTGGATGCCTTGGCACTAGGAACCGATGAAGGACGTGGGAGGCCGCGATAGTCCCCGGGGAGCCGTCAACCAGGCTTTGATCCGGGGGTTTCCGAATGGGGGAACCCGGCAGTCGTCATGGGCTGTCACCCGCACCTGAACACATAGGGTGTGTGGAGGGAACGAGGGGAAGTGAAACATCTCAGTACCCTCAGGAAGAGAAAACAACCGTGATTCCGGGAGTAGTGGCGAGCGAAACCGGATGAGGCTAAACCGTTCTGGTGTGATACCCGGCAGGGGTTGCCAGTGCGGGGTCGTGGGAAAGTTCTTGATCGGTCTGCCGGCCGGTCGGCGAGTCAGAAACCGTATGGGTAGTCGAAGGACATGCGAAAGGTCCGGCGTAGAGGGTAAGACCCCCGTAGACGAAATCTGTACGGCTTGCTTGAGCTTCTCCCAAGTAGCACGGGGCCCGAGAAATCCCGTGTGAATCTGGCGGGACCACCCGCTAAGCCTAAATATTCCCTAGTGACCGATAGCGGATAGTACCGTGAGGGAATGGTGAAAAGTACCGCGGGAGCGGAGTGAAATAGTACCTGAAACCGTGTGCCTACAAGCCGTGGGAGCGTCGGACAGTGGGCTTGCCCATCTGTCTCGTGACTGCGTGCCTTTTGAAGAATGAGCCTGCGAGTTTGCGGTGTGTAGCGAGGTTAACCCGTGTGGGGTAGCCGTAGCGAAAGCGAGTCCGAATAGGGCGAGTGAGTTGCACGCCCAAGACCCGAAGCGGAGTGATCTAGCCATGGGCAGGTTGAAGCGCGGGTAAGACCGTGTGGAGGACCGAACCCACCAGGGTTGAAAACCTGGGGGATGACCTGTGGTTAGGGGTGAAAGGCCAATCAAACTCCGTGATAGCTGGTTCTCCCCGAAATGCATTTAGGTGCAGCGTCACGTGTTTCTTGCCGGAGGTAGAGCACTGGATAGGCGATGGGCCTCAACGGGTTACTGACCTTAGCCAAACTCCGAATGCCGGTAAGTGAGAGCGTGGCAGTGAGACTGTGGGGGATAAGCTCCATGGTCGAGAGGGAAACAGCCCAGAACACCGACTAAGGTCCCTAAGCGTGTGCTAAGTGGGAAAGGATGTGGAGTCGCAGAGACAACCAGGAGGTTGGCTTAGAAGCAGCCATCCTTGAAAGAGTGCGTAATAGCTCACTGGTCAAGTGATTCCGCGCCGACAATGTAGCGGGGCTCAAGCACACCACCGAAGTCGTGTCATTGCAGCAATACCCCCAACGGGGGCTGTGATGGGTAGGGGAGCGTCGTGTGCCGGGTGAAGCAGCGGAGGAATCCAGTTGTGGACGGTTCACGAGTGAGAATGCAGGCATGAGTAGCGATACAAGAGTGGGAAACTCTTGCGCCGATTGACCAAGGGTTCCTGGGTCAAGCTGATCTGCCCAGGGTAAGTCGGGACCTAAGGCGAGGCCGACAGGCGTAGTCGATGGACAACGGGTTGATATTCCCGTACCCGCTTTGAAGCGCCAACGTCGAACCTCTGAATGCTAAAGCCGTGAAGCCGGCCCGGAGTCTTCGGACAATGGGACGTGGTGGAGCCGCTGACCCAACAGGGTAGTAGGTGAGCGATGGGGTGACGCAGGAAGGTAGTCCAACCCGGGCGGTGGTTGTCCCGGGGTAAGGGTGTAGGCCGAGTGATAGGCAAATCCGTCACTCATTAAGGCTGAGACCTGATGCCGAGCCGATTGTGGTGAAGTGGATGATCCTATGCTGTCGAGAAAAGCCTCTAGCGAGTTTCATGGCGGCCCGTACCCCAAACCGACTCAGGTGGTCAGGTAGAGAATACCGAGGCGTTCGGGTGAACTATGGTTAAGGAACTCGGCAAAATGCCCCCGTAACTTCGGGAGAAGGGGGGCCGGAACTGGTGATCCGATTTACTCGGTGAGCTGGGGCCGGCCGCAGAGACCAGCGAGAAGCGACTGTTTACTAAAAACACAGGTCCGTGCGAAGCCGTAAGGCGATGTATACGGACTGACGCCTGCCCGGTGCTGGAACGTTAAGGGGACCGGTTAGTCACATTTCGGTGTGGCGAAGCTGAGAACTTAAGCGCCAGTAAACGGCGGTGGTAACTATAACCATCCTAAGGTAGCGAAATTCCTTGTCGGGTAAGTTCCGACCTGCACGAATGGCGTAACGACTTCTCGACTGTCTCAACCATAGGCCCGGTGAAATTGCATTACGAGTAAAGATGCTCGTTTCGCGCAGCAGGACGGAAAGACCCCGGGACCTTTACTATAGCTTGATATTGGTGTTCGGTTCGGCTTGTGTAGGATAGGTGGGAGACTTTGAAGCAGCAACGCCAGTTGTTGTGGAGTCGTCGTTGAAATACCACTCTGGTCGTGCTGGATGTCTAACCTGGGTCCGTGATCCGGATCAGGGACAGTGTCTGGTGGGTAGTTTAACTGGGGCGGTTGCCTCCTAAAGAGTAACGGAGGCGCCCAAAGGTTCCCTCAGCCTGGTTGGCAATCAGGTGTTGAGTGTAAGTGCACAAGGGAGCTTGACTGTGAGACCGACGGGTCGAGCAGGTGCGAAAGCAGGGACTAGTGATCCGGCGGTGGCTTGTGGAAGCGCCGTCGCTCAACGGATAAAAGGTACCCCGGGGATAACAGGCTGATCTTCCCCAAGAGTCCATATCGACGGGATGGTTTGGCACCTCGATGTCGGCTCGTCGCATCCTGGGGCTGGAGTAGGTCCCAAGGGTTGGGCTGTTCGCCCATTAAAGCGGTACGCGAGCTGGGTTTAGAACGTCGTGAGACAGTTCGGTCCCTATCCGCTGTGCGCGTAGGAATATTGAGAAGGGCTGTCCCTAGTACGAGAGGACCGGGACGGACGAACCTCTGGTGTGCCAGTTGTCCTGCCAAGGGCATGGCTGGTTGGCTACGTTCGGGAGGGATAACCGCTGAAAGCATCTAAGCGGGAAGCCTGCTTCGAGATGAATGTTCCCACCTCCTTGAGAGGGTAAGGCTCCCAGTAGACGACTGGGTTGATAGGCCGGATGTGGAAGCCCTGTAAGGGGTGGAGCTGACCGGTACTAATAGGCCGAGGGCTTGTCCTCAGTTGCTCGCGTCCACTGTGTTGTTCTGAAACAACGACCCCATCCCTGGCCAGGGGTGGTGCGGTCGTCTGGTTTCATAGTGTTTCGGTGGTCATAGCGTGAGGGAAACGCCCGGTTACATTCCGAACCCGGAAGCTAAGCCTCAAAGCGCCGATGGTACTGCAGGGGGGACCCTGTGGGAGAGTAGGACGCCGCCGAACAATCTTTAGGAAGGCCCTCATCCGGGAACGGATGGGGGCCTTTCGCATTTCCGGGATCGGAGGTATCAGGGCTGACCTGGCGGGATCATGGGAGCAGTGGTTGCTTCGTGGACCGGTCCACGGCACACTGCCCGACATGGGCGGGGATTGTGGGGCAGAGGACGAGTACCGGGCGTTCTACGAGGGGGCTTACGGCCACCTCGTAGCGCATCTGTATGCGCTGACCGGTGATCTGGGCGAGGCGCAGGATGCCGCCCAGGAGGCGTTCGTCCGCGCCTGGGACCACTGGGACAAGCTCAGCAGGTACGAGAACCCGGTCGCGTGGATCAGGCTGACCGGGCAGCGGATCGCGATCAGCCGGTGGCGGCGCACCAGGACGGCTGTGCGAAGTTGGGTCCGGCACGGTCCCGGAAGCCCGGTGCCGGGGCCGGGACCGGAGTCGGTCGCCCTCGTCGAGGCGTTGCGGAGGCTGCCGGAGGCGCAGCGGTCGGCGTTGGTGCTGCATCACATGGGGGGCAGGTCGGTGGCGGAGATCGCTGCCGAGGAGGGTGTGCCGGTCGGGACGGTGAAGGCGCGGCTGCACCGGGGCCGGCAGGCGCTCGCGCTGCTGTTGGGCGAGGAGCCCGAGGTCGATGTGGTGGAGGACACCCAGGTGCTGCCGGGGGTGGCGGAGAAGGAGAAGCCGTCGCGGGCGGCCGGGCCTCCAGTGACGAAGACGCGGACGCAGAAGCAGACCCAGGTGCAGGCACCGCTGGCTGCGGCGGCGTTGACGAAGGCAGCGAACGCTCATGCGTGAGGGGACGACGATCACCGTGGACGACGACCTTGACCGCCCGACCATCAGCACCGCCAGACTGGAGGAGCTGTTCGGCAGCATGCGCGACGAGCTGGCGACCGGTGTGCGGGCGCCGGCGACCGACGCGGTGATGCGGCGTGCCGCCGGGCGGCGCAGGCGCCGTCGCGGCGCGGTCGGGTTCGTGGCGGCTGCACTCGCGTTCACGGGGCTCTGGGGGCTGACCCTGCTGCCCGGTGGGGGTGGTGACGGGACGTCGAGCGTCGGACCTGCGGCGGCGGAGCAGACGCTGTCGCCCGTCCTGGAGCTGCCGGGGCCCGACCTGGGGTCGGGCCTGCCCGGGGTGGTGGGTGAGGCGCGGCCGACGCCGGGCTCGTTGATGGACCGGTCGACGTTCGGTCTGCTGCTGTCGCCCGGTCAGTTGCCCACGGTGGACGGTCTGTACGGCCCGTGGGTCCAGGTGGAGGGCTGGGCGGCCACGCCGTCCGTCCCGTCGTTCGCCGCCGGGTGCGGGCAGGGGCTGGTGGAGTTCTCGGGGGCGGTGCAGCGGTGGGAGTTCGACTACGCCGACACGGCGGGTCACTCCGCGACGGCACGTCAGTACGTGTTGGACTTCGACAGTGAGCAGGCCGCGATCGCGGGGGGAGCGCTGTTCCGTACCGGGGCGGAGTGCACCGCCAGCGGGGCCGGGTGGACGTTGGAGGACCAGACGCCCGCCACTGCTGCCGTCCGGCGGCGTGGCCCGGATCCGGTGATCGAGGAGATGACCGCCCGGGTGGTGGGGAAGCGCCTGGTCGTGCTGCTGGTGCATCGGAAGGAGAGCACGGTGGCCGCCGTGGTGAACGTCGCGGGTGCCTTCCGGGACGCGGCTGCGGCGTTGGCCGCCCGCCCGGGGCCGTGACCTCGGCGGACGGGTGACTCACAGCCGTCTCCCAGAAAGCTGGAAGTTTTCCTGAATTCCATGCAACCTGAGGGCTCCCGCGAGCGTCAATGATGCGAGATCGCCTCTGCGCCCGGGGGCGTGGTCGTGCGTTCTGCGGGGCACAGGGGACTCCGCAGCCCGTCGGCCGGGCTCCCGGGCTGTGGGGGATCTTCGCTGTCGGTGCCCACCTCCCGTCAAAATGCCGCTAAATCTGCCGTCTCACTGCTCTGATCAGGGGATATCCGGCCTACTGGGCCGTAGTCTCGAAGTCGGCGAACAGGTGTCCGGGGGGCGGTGCTCCTCGGCGGGACCAAGAATGGTGCGCATGGCACGCGGCAGGCTGCGGATCTACCTCGGGGCGGCCCCCGGGGTCGGGAAGACGTACGCCATGCTCGCGGAGGCGCAGCGTCGGCTGCTCCGGGGCACCGATGTGGTGGTCGGCTTCGTCGAGCACCACAACCGGTTGCTGACGGCGGAGTTGGCGGAAGGTCTGGAGACGGTGCCGCGCCGGGAGCTGACGCACCGGGGTGCGGTGTTCACCGAGATGGATCTCGACGCGGTGCTGGAGCGGGCCCCGGCGGTGGTGCTGGTGGACGAGCTGGCGCACACCAACGTCCCGGGCTGTCGGCACGCCAAGCGTTGGGAGGATGTCGAGGATCTGCTCGCTGCGGGCATCGACGTCGTCTCCACCGTCAACATCCAGCATCTGGAGTCGCTCGGGGACGTGGTGGAGGGCATCACGGGTGTCCGCCAGCGCGAGACCGTGCCGGACGAGGTGGTCCGCCGGGCGGACCAGATCGAGCTGGTCGACATGTCGCCGCAGGCCCTGCGGCGACGGTTGGCGCACGGCAACGTCTATGCGCCGGAGAAGATCGACGCGGCGCTCTCCAACTACTTCCGCCCCGGCAATCTGACGGCGCTGCGCGAGCTCGCGCTGCTCTGGACGGCCGACCGGGTGGACGAGTACCTCCAGCGTTACCGGGCCGAGCAGGGCATCGAGGGCACCTGGCAGGCGCGTGAGCGGATCGTGGTGGGTCTGACGGGTGGGCCCGAGGGTGCCACGCTGATCCGCCGGGCGGCCAGGATCGCGGACCGGGGCTCCGGCGGCGAGGTGCTCGCCGTGCACATCGCCCGCTCGGACGGGCTGACCGGCGCCGGTTCGCCGCAGAGCCTGATCGAGCAGCGGGCGCTGCTGGAGGGCCTGGGCGGCAGCTTCCACACCGTCCTCGGCGACGACCCGGCGGCGGCGCTGCTGGACTTCGCCCGAGGGGTCAACGCGACCCAGATCGTGCTGGGCAGCAGCCGCCGCCGCGCCTGGCAGTACATCTACGGGCCCGGCGTCAGTGCGACGGTGACCCGGGACTCGGGCGACATCGACGTGCACATCGTCACCCATGAGCACGCCGCCAAGGGGCGGGGCCGCATCCCGATCCGCAAGGTCACCGACCTCGGGCGGCCGCGTGCGGTGGCGGGTTGGCTGATCGGTGTCGCGGGGCCGCCGCTGCTCGCGGTGCTGCTGACCGAGCTGCACGGGCTGGGCCTCTCCACGGACATGCTGCTCTTCCTGTCGGTGACGGTGTGCGCGGCGCTGGTCGGCGGGCTCTTCCCGGCCGTGGCTTCGGCTCTGGTCGGCTCGGCGACGCTGAACTACTACTTCACCCCGCCGCTCCACACCTTCACGATCTCGGCGCCGCAGAACATCCTCGCCGTTGCGATCTTCACCGCCGTCGGGATCTCGGTGGCCTCGGTCGTCGACCTGGCGGCCCGCCGCACCCACCAGGCGGCCCGCAGCCAGGCCGAGGCGCAGACCCTGAGCGCGCTGGCGGGCACGGTGCTGCGCGGTGTGCCGAGTGGTGACGGCCTGCTGACCGCGCTGCTCGATCAGGTGCGGGAGACCTTCCAGCAGGATTCGGCGGCCCTGCTGGAGCGAGCCGACGAGCACGCGCCGTGGCGCTGCGCGGCCTCGGGCGGCCCGCAGCCGCCGGAGCGGCCGGAGGACGGCGACGTGGACGTGCCGGTGGGGGAGAACCTCGCGCTGGTGCTGCGTGGCCGGGTGCTGCCGGCCGAGGACCGGCGGCTGCTGGGCGCCTTCGGCGCGCAGGCCGCCGTGCTGCTGGAGCGCCGCCGGCTGGCCGGGGAGGCCGCCGCCGCGCGCCGGGAGGCCGAGGGCAACCGCATCCGTACTGCTCTGCTCGCCGCCGTCTCGCACGACCTGCGGACCCCGCTGGCCGGGATCAAGGCGGCCGTCAGCTCGCTCAGGTCCGACGACGTCGAGTGGGACGAGGCGGACGAGGCCGAGCTGCTGGAGGGCATCGAGAACGGCGCTGACCGGCTCGACCACCTGATCAACAACCTGCTGGACATGAGCCGCCTCCAGACCGGCACCGTGACCCCGCTGATCCAGGAGACGGACCTCGACGAGGTCGTCCCGTACGCGCTGGGCGGGGTGCCGCTGGAGGCCGTCCGGCTGGACGTGCCGGAGACGCTGCCGATGATCCACGCCGATGCGGGGCTGCTGGAGCGCTCGCTCGCGAACTTGATCGAGAACGCCGTCAAGTACAGCCCGGACGGCGTGAGAGTCCTGGTCAAGGCCGATGCGCTGCACCCACCGGGCGCCCCCGGCCGGGTCGAGCTGCGGATCGTGGACCGTGGCCCGGGTGTGCCGGAGGACGCCAAGGAGCGGATCTTCGCGCCGTTCCAGCGCTACGGCGACGCCCCGCGCGGGGCCGGTGTCGGCCTGGGGCTGGCGGTGGCCCGGGGCTTCGTCGAGGCGATGGGCGGCACCGTCGCCGCCGAGGACACCCCCGGTGGCGGGCTCACCATGGTCGTCACCCTGCCCGCCGTCGACCTGCCCGAAGCCGTGCAGAGCGCAGCGCAGAGCACGGCGCAGAACGCATCAACCCGAAAGGCGGAACCCGTATGACCCGGGTCCTCGTCGTGGACGACGAACCGCAGATCGTCCGCGCCCTGGTGATCAACCTCAAGGCCCGCAAGTACGAGGTGGACGCGGCGCACGACGGTGCCAGTGCGCTGGAGCTGGCCGCCGCCCGGCACCCCGACGTGGTCGTGCTGGACCTCGGCCTGCCGGACATGGACGGTGTCGAGGTGATCAGGGGGCTGCGCGGCTGGACGCGGGTGCCGATCATCGTGCTCTCCGCCCGGCACGCCTCGGACGAGAAGGTCGAGGCCCTGGACGCGGGCGCCGACGACTACGTGACCAAGCCGTTCGGCATGGACGAGCTGCTCGCCCGGATGCGGGCCGCCGTCCGCCGGGCCGAGCCCGTCGCGGGCGAGGGCGACTCGGTGGTGGTGACCGACAGCTTCACCGTCGACCTGGCGGCGAAGAAGGTCAACCGGGAGGGTGCCGACGTCCGCCTCACGCCGACCGAGTGGCACCTGCTGGAGGTGCTCGTCCGCAACGCCGGGCGGCTCGTCAGTCAGACCCAGCTGCTCCAGGAGGTGTGGGGCCCGGCGTACCGCACGGAGACCAACTACCTGCGGGTTTACCTGGCGCAGCTGCGCCGCAAGCTGGAGGCCGACCCCTCGCACCCGCGCCACTTCATCACCGAACCGGGCATGGGGTACCGCTTCGAGGCGTGAGGCGGGGCCGCCCGGCCCTGCCGTCGGGAGGTGCGGAACCGGTACCCTTCGGGCATGAACGGTGACAACAGCAGCGACCAGCCGCAGGGCCGCTTCCGCCGCATGTTCAACCGCCTGACCTCCTCCGCCGAGGAGCTCCAGGCCGAGGAACTGCGCCAGGACACCGCGGAGTCGGGCTGCACTCCGATCGCCAGTTGCGGGGACCGACAGCTGGTCACCGTGGCGGGCACCCTTCGGACGGTGACGCTCCGGCCCCGGGCCGGAGTCCCGGCCCTGGAGGCCGAGCTCTTCGACGGCAGCGAGGCGCTGGACGTGGTCTGGCTCGGCCGCCGTTCGATCGTCGGCATCGAGCCGGGCCGCCGCCTGATCGCGAGTGGTCGGATCGGCCTTGCACGTGGGCGCCGCGTGCTCTTCAACCCCCGCTACGAACTGCGTCCGGCCGGACACGGGAGCGAGTGAGCGTGACCAACCTGCCAGGCGGCGACCCCGCCGCCCGCACCGCCGTACCCGGCGACGACCGCTACCTCGAAGCCAGTGTCGAGCAGGCCCTGACCGCCGTGACGGCGGCCGGGCCCGGCGAAGCGACCGCTGAGGAGACCGCCGAGGAGATCGCGGCCCGTGAGGCCGCCGCCTCCCGGGAGGCGGCCGACAGCATCATGAAGGCGTTCGGCGGCATCCGCGGCATGGTCGACATGACCCTGCCCGGTCTGGTCTTCATCCTGACCTTCAACATCACCCACCAGGTCTCCACCGCCGCCTGGGCCGCGCTCGGCCTGAGCGCGGTCTTCGTGGTGATCCGGCTGCTGCGCCGGGAGACCATCCAGCACGCCTTCAGCGGCGTCTTCGGGGTGGCGATCGGCGCCTGGATCTCGATGAAGACCGGCAAGGCGGAGAACTTCTACCTGCCCGGCCTGCTCTACAACGTCGCCTACTGCCTCGCGCTCGCGATCTCGGCGGTCGTCCGCTGGCCGCTGGTGGGCCTGATGCTCGGCCCCGTCACGGGCGAGATGTTCACCTGGCGGACGGAGAACCCCGGCCGCCTGAAGGCGTACACCAAGGCGACCTGGGCCTGGGTGGTGATCATGGGCATCAAGCCGGTGATCCTCTTCCCGCTGTACTTCACCGGCGACACCACGCTGCTCGGCTGGCTCAAGACGGCGCTCGGCATCCCGGCGCTCGTCCTGGCGATGTACGTCACCTGGCGGATCCTGCTCAAGGCGCCGCCGCCCATCAAGGCGCCGGTCGAGGACTGACCAGCACCGCACGTGCGTGAGGGCCGTACCCGGGAAAGCCGGGTACGGCCCTCACGCACGTGCACGGGCTACTGCGCGCCGGAGACCGCCGAGAGCAGGTCCTCCAGCTCCTCCTCGCGCTCCTGGGCGGCGACGAAGAGCAGCTCGTCGCCGCCCTCCAGGGTGTCGTCCTTGCCCGGGACGAGGACGCGGCCCTCGCGGATGATCGTCACCAGCGCGGTGTCGGGCGGCCACTCGACGTCTCCGACGCGGGTGCCGACCAGCTCGGTGTCGGCCGCGAGGGTCAGCTCGACCAGGTTGGCGTTGCCCTGGCTGAAGCGCATCAGGCGGACGAGATCGCCGACGCTGACGGCCTCCTCGACCAGGGCCGACATCAGGCGCGGCGTGGAGACCGCGACGTCGACGCCCCAGGACTCGTTGAACAGCCACTCGTTCTTCGGGTTGTTCACCCGGGCGACCACCCGGGGGACGCCGTACTCGGTCTTGGCCAGCAGCGAGACGACCAGGTTGACCTTGTCGTCGCCCGTCGCGGCGATCACCACGTGGCAGCGCTGGAGCGCGGCCTCGTCCAGCGAGGTGATCTCGCAGGCGTCGGCGAGCAGCCACTCCGCCATCGGCACCCGCTCCACCGAGATGGAGTTCGGGTTCTTGTCTATCAGGAGGACCTCGTGGCCGTTCTCCAGCAGCTCACCCGCGATCGAGCGGCCGACGGCACCGGCTCCGGCAATTGCGACTCGCATCAGTGCTCATCCTCCTGCGGGCCCCGGGCGAAGGCCGCCTCGACGGCCGCCTGGTCCGTGCGCCGCAGCGTCACGTGCACCAGATCGCCCTCCTGCACCACCATCTGTGGCGTGGGCAGCATGCCCTCGCCCAGCCGGGTGAGGAATGCGACCCGCGCACCCGACGCCTCCTCCAGCGCGCTCAGCTTGTGGCCGATCCAGGACGGCGCGTACGCCACCTCGGCCATCTGCACGCTGCCGCTCGGGTCCTGCCAGAGCGGCTCGGCGCCGCTGGGCAGCAGGCGGCGGAGCATCTGGTCGGCCGTCCAGCGGACGGTGGCGACGGTCGGGATGCCGAGCCGCTGGTACACCTCGGCGCGGCGGGGGTCGTAGATCCGGGCCGCGACGTGTTCGACGCCGAAGTTCTCCCGGGCCACCCGCGCGGCGATGATGTTGGAGTTGTCGCCGCTGCTGACGGCGGCGAAGGCACCGGCCTCCTCGATGCCGGCTTCCCTCAGGGTGTCCTGGTCGAAGCCGACACCCGTGACCCGGCGGCCGTTGAATCCGGCACCCAGCCGGCGGAAGGCCGTCGGGTCCTGGTCGACGACGGCGACCGAGTGACCATGTTTCTCGAGCGCTCTCGCGAGGGCCGAACCCACGCGTCCGCACCCCATGATGACGATGTGCACGGGACGCTACCTCACCCAATCCGTCGGGGTCATGACCTGCGCAAACACCGTTCGTCTTCCTTCCACACCCCGGGGTGCCGGGGTGATGTACGAGCCACATCTTCGGGCCGGTGTGGCGGGGCAACAAGGGTGTTGCCCGCAAGCTCATCATCCGACACGCTAGCCGACCCACCGAACGCAGTCTCGACGAAGGTGGTCGCAGAGGTCGGCGGCGAGATAAACAGCCTCTACGATTCCTTAACGTGCCTATGCCTGCCGACCTTCCGAAACGCATCCTGATCGGGCGCGCGCTCCACAGCGACAAGCTGGGGGAGACGCTCCTGCCGAAGCGGATCGCGCTGCCCGTCTTCGCCTCCGACGCCCTGTCGTCCGTGGCCTACGCCCCCGAGGAGATCCTCCTCACCCTTTCGCTGGCCGGGGCCTCCGCGATCCACTTCTCCTGGCAGATCGGCGTCGTCGTCGCCATCGTGATGCTCGCAGTGGTCGCGTCGTACCGGCAGAACGTGCATGCCTACCCCAGTGGCGGCGGCGACTACGAGGTCGCCACCGTCAACCACGGGGCGAACTCCGGTCTGGTGGTCGCCAGCGCCCTGGCGGTCGACTACATCCTCACCGTGGCGGTCTCCACCACCTCCGGGGTGGCGAACGTCGTCTCCGCCGTGCCCTCGCTGCGCGGCCACGAGATGGGCCTGTCCGTCACTCTCGTGGTCATCCTGATGGGCATGAACCTGCGCGGTGTCCGGGAGTCCGGCAGCGCGTTCGCCGTGCCCACGTACGCCTTCATGGCCGGTGTGCTCGGCATGGTGCTCTACGGCATCGTCCGGCACTTCGTCTTCGGGACGGACATGCACGCCGAGAGCGCAGGCTTCCATCTGGAGGCCACCCCCGGCAACAGCTCGCTGGCCGGCTTCGCGCTGGTCTTCCTGCTGCTCAAGGCGTTCTCCTCCGGCTGCGCCGCGCTGACCGGTGTCGAGGCGATCAGCAACGGCGTGCCCGCCTTCCGCAAGCCCAAGAGCAAGAACGCGGCGACCACGCTGCTGATGATGGCGAGCATCGCCGTCGTGATGTTCATGGGCATCATCTACCTGGCCCACCTCACCGGCACCCAGATGGCCGAGAACCCGGTGGAGCAGCTCGTCGGTGCCCCCGCCGGCTACCACCAGAAGACCGCGCTGGCGCAGATCAGCGAGGCCGTCTTCTCCAACTTCACGCCCGGCTTCTACTTCATCGCCGCCGTGACCGGCCTGATCCTGGTGCTGGCCGCGAACACCGCCTTCAACGGCTTCCCCGTGCTCGGCTCGATTCTCGCCCAGGACCGGTACCTGCCGCGTCAGCTGCACACCCGTGGCGACCGGCTCGCCTTCTCCAACGGCATCATCCTGCTGGCCCTCGCCGCGATCCTGTTCATCATCGCCTTCGGCGCCGACCCGAACCGGCTGATCCAGCTGTACATCGTCGGTGTCTTCGTCTCGTTCAACATGAGCCAGTCGGGCATGATCCGGCACTGGACGCGCCTGTTGCGCACCGAGACGGACCCGAAGAAGCGCGCCCACATGCAGCGCAGCCGGGCGATCAACACCTTCGGCCTGGTCATGACGGCCGCCGTGCTGATCGTGGTGCTGGTCACCAAGATCAGCCACGCCTGGATCGCGATCGCCACCATGGTGGTGCTCTTCGTGATGATGAAGGCGATCCGCCGCCACTACGACCGCGTCTCCGCCGAGCTGGTCGCCGCCGAGGAGCCGGACGACGTCGTGCTGCCCACCCGGGTGCACGCCATCGTGCTGGTCTCCAAGCTGCACAAGCCGGCCCTGCGGGCGCTCGCGTACGCCCGGCTGGCCCGCGCCCACACGCTGGAGGCCGTCACCGTCAACGTCGACCCGGCGGACACGGCGGCGCTGCGCGCGGAGTGGGACGAGCGCGGCATCGAGGTGCCGCTGAAGGCCCTCGACTCGCCGTACCGCGAGATCACCGGGCCGGTGCTCGACTACGTCAAGAACCTGCGGCGCAGCAGCCCGCGCGACGTCGTGTCGGTGTACATCCCCGAGTACGTGGTGGGGCACTGGTACGAGCACCTTCTGCACAACCAGAGCGCGCTGCGGCTCAAGGGCCGCCTGCTCTTCAAGCCCGGGGTGATGGTGACTTCCGTACCCTGGCAGTTGGAGTCCTCCGAGCGGCGCAAGCCGCAGAAGGCCTGGTCCGCCCCCGGCGCCGTCCGGCGTGGTGAGCCCAGGCAGCAGAACAGGCCCTCGGCCACCGCCGGCTCCGCATCCTCCGAAGTCACCGACCCCCGCAGCAAGGACGCATCCTCGTGAGCCGCAACACCCCGCCCCGCTCCTCCGGCAAGTCGGGCAAGTCCGGCGCGAAGTCGGGCAAGTCCGGCTCCAAGCCGGGTCAGGTCGTCCGCATGAGGTGGGGGGCCAAGCCCGTCCGTCCGGAGGCCACCGACCGGGACGGCTACACGGCGCAGACCGCTCCGCTGGCCCCCGGCGAGTCCTCCCCGCCGCCGCCCGCGGCGGTCGCCAAGCAGGCCGCGTCGGTGAAGCAGGGCGCCGCGGCGAAGAAGGCCGCGCCCGGCCGGAAGGCCGCCCCCGCGGGCGGTGACGCGAACCGGGCGGGCGAAGCCGGCAAGGGCGGTGGGCGGAAGCCGGCCGCGCGCAAGCAGGCCGTGCGCCCGCCCAAGGCGCTGCGGACGCCGTCGGCCCCCCGGGTGGCCGCCGGTGACCCGCTGGTCGGCGAGCGGTACGAGGTCGAGGTCGGCCCGGTCGCGCACGGCGGCGGGCACTGCGTGGCGCGGCACGAGGGCCGGGTGCTGTTCGTCCGGCACACGCTGCCGGGCGAGCGGGTGATCGCACAGGTCACCGAGGGCACCACGCAGTCGCGCTTCCTGCGGGCCGACGCGGTGGAGATCCTCACCCCGTCCAAGGACCGGATCGCCGCGCCCTGCCCGTTCTCGGGCCCTGGCAAGTGCGGCGGCTGCGACTGGCAGCACGTCACCCCGGGCGGCCAGCGCAAGCTCAAGGGCCAGGTGCTCACCGAGCAGCTCGCCAAGCTGGCCGGGCTCACCCCCGCCGAGGCGGGCTGGGACGGCAGTGTCGAGCCGGTCGGCGAGAAGCTCCCGGCGGGCGAGGTGCCGCGCTGGCGCAGCCGCGTCCAGTACACGGTCGACCAGGAGACCGGGCGGGTCGGCCTGCGCAAGCACCGCTCGCACGACCTCCAGCTGGTCGACGGGTGCCTGATCGCCTCCGAGGGCATCGCCGAGCTGGGGCTGGAGGGCCGTGACTGGACGGGCCTGAGCACCGTCGAGGTGATCGCCTCCTCCGGCTCCTCGGACCGTCAGCTCGTGCTCACGCCGATGCCCGGCGAGCAGCTGCCGCTGGTGGAGCTCGACAAGCCGGTCTCGATCTCCCGGATCGACGACCAGGACAACTACCACCAGGTGCACGGCCGCACCTTCGTCCGTGAGCGGGCGGCCGGCCGCACCTGGCGGGTCAGCAACGGCGGCTTCTGGCAGATCCACCCGGAGGCGCCCGACACCCTCGTGCAGGCCGTCGTGGACGGTCTGGACGCCCAGTGGGGCGAGAACGCGCTCGACCTGTACTGCGGTGTCGGTCTCTTCGCCGGGGCGCTGGCCGACCTGGTCGGCGAGGACGGTGCCGTGCTCGGCATCGAGTCCAGCAAGCAGGCCGTCGTCGACGCGCGCCACAACCTGGCGGCGCTGGAGAACGTCCGGATCGAGTGCGACAAGGTCGAGACGCTGCTCCCGCGTACCGGGATCGAGTCGACCGATCTGATCGTGCTCGACCCGCCGCGCGCGGGGGCCGGTCGCGAGACCGTCCGCCACCTGGCCGGGCTCTCGGCCCGCCGGATCGCGTACGTCGCCTGCGACCCGGCCGCGCTCTCCCGTGACCTGGCCTTCTTCCGCGAGCACGGCTACCGGCCGGTCTCGCTGCGGGCCTTCGACCTCTTCCCGATGACCCACCACTTCGAGTGCGTGGCCATCCTGGAGCCGGTCGCGGGGGCCTGATCGGTCTAGCAGTACGGGCGTTGCGCTCCTCGCCGACCTAGCCTCCTGGTACGTGCAGGTGGCTTCCGAGGATGGCTGATGAGCGCAACGCCCGAGGTCAGGACCCTGGAGGCCGACGCCCCGTCGGCCGAGCCGCCCGGGGCGGGGGTGACGGCGCTGAGGCTGGGCGCCGCATGCGCCGGGGCGGCTCCGGCGGTGGTGCTCCGGTTGGCCGGTGTGCACCTTTCGCCGGTGCCGGGGATGGCCGTCTACGGGGTCGGCGTGCTGGCGGCCGCGCTGCTGCTGATGTGGGCCGCCGAGACGGCACGGGCTGACATCGCCGGCCCGCTGGCGCTGGCGCTGCTGGCGTTCATCGCGGTGCTGCCGGAGTACGCCGTCGACCTGTACTTCGCGTACACGGCGGGCAGCAGGCCGGAGTACGCCGCCTATGCCGCGGCCAACATGACCGGCGCGAACCGGCTGCTGGTCGGTGTCGGCTGGCCGCTGGTGGCGCTGGCGGCCTACTTCGCCGCGCGCCGCGCCGGGGTGCGGCCGGGGGTGGTGCTGCGCGAGCACCGGCGGATCGACGTGGCCTTCCTGGGGGCGGCCGCGCTCTTCGCCTTCGTGATGCCGCTGAGCCGGGAGATCTCCTGGCTGGTGGCCGTGCTGCTGATCGCCTGGTACGGCTACTACCTGTACCGGATCGGGCGGTGCAGCGAGACGGACGAGGAGGAGCTGGTCGGGGTGCCCGCCCGATTGGCCCAGCTCCCGGTGACCCGGCGCAGGGCGACCACCGTCGGGGTCTTCGTGCTCGCGGCCGGGGTGGTCTTCGCCTGCGCCGAGCCCTTCGCGACCTCGCTGGTGGACGCCGGCGCCTCGCTCGGCATCGACCGGTTCCTGCTGGTGCAGTGGCTCGCTCCGCTGGCCTCGGAGGCACCGGAGCTGATCGTCGCGGTGGTCTTCGCCTGGCGGCTGCGCGGCGACGACGGCCTCGGGGCGCTGCTCTCCAGCAAGGTCAACCAGTGGACGCTGCTGGTCGGCTGTCTGCCGCTGGCCTACGCGGCGGGCGGCGGTGCGTGGTCGCTCCCGCTGGTGGAGCGTCAGGTGGACGAGGTCATGCTGACGGCGGCCCAGACCGTGCTGGCGGTGGTGCTGCTGCTGGACCTGCGGTTCCTGCCCTGGAAGGCAGGGCTGCTCTTCGGCCTCTTCGCCGTCCAGTTCGCGCTGCCCGGGGAGAACGCCCGGCTGGTCCTCGCCTACGTGTACCTGGGGCTCGCGCTGCTGGCCCTGACACAGCGCCTGCGCGAGCTGCGGCCCACCGCGCTGGCAGTCACCGGCCGGATCGACGGGGACCGGCACTAGCTTCGGAAGCCTTGGGCGCGACTACTCCGGGCCGAGGGGCCATTTTTCGCCGTGCACTGGGTATGGGCGTACGCAGCAGGGACGGGTGAGGGGCGGGGCGCGGAGGGGGAGAGCGCGGCGAGTCCTGAATGCGCCCTTGTTGTGCTAGCACCTTGGCGCTAGCTTGAGGTATGGCCAAGAAGCAGCTGAATGTCCGGGTGGACGCCACCACCGCCGAGATGGCCCGTGAGCGGGCGGAGCAGCAGGGGATCAGCATGAACCAGTACATCGAACGGCTCGTCCAGCAGGACATGGGCGAGGCGGGGCGGCTGTTCGTCGAGAAGGCCGCGCAGTTCATGAAGGAGTACGAGACGGCGTTCCTCGCCGAGTTCGGCGAGCGCGGGCAGGCCGAGCTGCAGGACGTGCGCCGTTGAAGCTTGAGGTCGACCTCTCCTGGCTGCTCATGACAGCCGAGCAGTACACCCCGGGTGATCCCCAGGTCACCGACTACGGATCGCTGTTGGCGGGCGTGGCCCGGCACCAGGCCGACATCTTCGACATCGCCGTCTACCCCGAGCCGCAGGACCGTGCGGCGGCGCTGATGCACCAGCTGATCCGCGTCCCCGCGCTGGAGCGCAACAACGAGCTCTACGCCACCGCCGTCGCCTACGCCTACCTGTCGGCGAGCGGCTGCTCCGTCGCCACCACCGCCCGCGAGGTCCGCAGCCTGGCCCGCGCCATCCGCGAGGGCAAGCTCGGCGTCGGCGGAGTGGCCGAACGGCTGGCCACCTGGGTGGTCGACGAGCCGGAGGGGGAAGGCGTCAGCGGCGAGGACGACGGGGAGGAGGGCGAGTCCGAGTAGCTACGCTGGGGGCCCACACCCCCACGCGAGGAACGACGGACGTTGCTGCAGGACATCGAGCGCTACCTGGCCTGCCCGCACTGTGCACAGGGGCTCACCCTCGACGGGCGCACGCTGCGCTGCGCGGCGGGCCACAGCTTCGACCAGGCCAAGCAGGGCTACGTGAGCCTGCTCGCCGGTGACGCGCACACGGGCACCGGCGACACCGCCGACATGGTGGCCGCCCGCAGCGACTTCCTCGCCGCCGGGCACTACCGCCCGATCGCGGACGCCCTTGCGGCGGCGGCCGGGACGCCCCTCGGGGACGACGGGCTGGTCGCCGACCTCGGGGCCGGTACCGGGTACTACCTGGCCCAGGTGCTGGCCCGGACGGGCGGCGCCGGGGCCGCGCTCGACATCTCCAAGTACGCGCTGCGCCGGGCGGCCAAGGCGCACCCGAGGATCGGCGCCGTGGTGTGCGACGCCTGGCGTCGGCTGCCGCTGCGCGACGGCTGCGCCGATCTGCTGCTCAACGTCTTCGCGCCGCGCAACGGCCCCGAGATCCGCCGGGTGCTGCGCCCCGGCGGGCGGCTGCTGCTCGTCTCGCCGACCTCGCGGCACCTGCGGGAGCTGGTCGCGGCCCTGGGCCTGCTCTCGGTCGACGAGGACAAGGAACGGCGGATCGACGAGAAGCTCAGCCCCTGGCTGACCCGGACGGACCGGGTCGAGGTCGAGTTCCGGCTGAGCCTCTCCCGGGCGGACGCCGCAGCCGTCGTCGCGATGGGCCCGAACGCCTGGCACACCGACGCCGACCGGCTCACGGCGACGCTCGCCGAGCTGCCGGAGCCGGTCGAGGTGACCGGGTCGGTGCAGGTCGCGACCTACTGCTGAAGCGTTTCGGCAGCCCGTCGGGCCGTCAGGCGGGCGGTCCGTCGGGCGGTCTACTCGTTGTGATGAACCTCCCGAGCAGGCACGTTTCGCCTCCTCCGACGGAGGCTAAGGTCCCCCGAGTGACCAGCGAAGCTCTCAAGTCCGCCGTCCGTCCCGTCCTTCGCCCCACCGTCGAGGAGCTCCGGCTCACCTCCTTCAAGTCGTACCGGAGGACGACCCTGCCGCTCTCCCCGCTGACGGTGCTGTACGGCCCGTCGGGCGTGGGGAAGTCGAACGCGCTGGACTCGCTGGCGGTGCTCTCCCGGCTCGCGCTCGGCGAGCCGATCGGCCCGTCGCTGGACGGCGTCGGCGGCAGCTCGGGGCCACTGGCGACGCCCGTCCGGGGAGGGCTGGCGGGGTGCGTGCCGCACGGCCGCAACGCGATCATCCTCGGCTGTACGGTGCGCTCCGCCGCCGGGCCGATCCGGCTCGAACTCGTGGTGCGGACGGACGGCCCGGTACGGGTCGCCCGAGAGTGGCTGACCTGCGACGGGCGGACGCTGATCGAGACCGGCGAGCAGGACGTGGCGAACGGCAAGATCAACGTCACCTGGCACAACGACACCCGGCAGGGCGACATCAGGGCGCCCTTCCCGAACAGCACCCTGATCACCAGTCAGATCCCGCTGCGGGTCGCCGGGTCGTCACCCGGCGAGCGGATGGTGCTCGCGGCCGGCGAGCACCTGCTCACCGCGCTGCGCGAGGTCTTCCCGCTGCACCCCGTGCCCGCACAGATGCGGGACTGGGCCAAGCCCGACCCGGACGCCCGGCTGCTCGGCAGCGCCGCCAACATCTCCGCCGTGCTGGCCCGGCTGAAGAGCGAGTGCACCCGGCGGTACGGGCGGCTGCTCAAAGCCGTCCAGGCGGCGGCGCCGCACCCGCTGCTCGGCCTGGACGTCGCCCGGCGCGGCCCCGAGGCGCAACAGCGGTTGCTCGCCGTCTTCGACGAGGGCGTCCTCGGCCGGACGGGCGCCGACCAGGCCTCGGACGGCATGCTCCGGCTGCTCGCCTTCGCCGCCGTGCTGCTCACCGGCGCGGGCGTGCTGGACGTCGACCCGGCCGGGGACATCCCCTCGGCGCACCGTCAGCTCACCGTGCTCGCGGAGGACCTGGGCGCGGGGCTCGCGGCGGAGCAGACCGCCGCGCTGCTGCGGGTCGCCCGGGAGGTGTGCGACCGCGAGGACGTCCGACTGCTGGGCGCGCTGCAGGACCCGGGCGCGGCCCGGGAGGCGGGCGGCGTGGAGCTGATCGAGTGCCGGCGTGACTCGGCCACCGGGCACAGCGTGCTGCGGCCGGAGACGCCCCGGGTGCCGGCGCAGTCGGCGGGGGCGTCCGACTGAACCGTGGCGGGGAGCTGCTGCGGTGCGGTAGATCTTGGGGCGTGAACGATCGAGGGACGGATGCGGGGGCAGGTGTGGGGTCGGACGCGGGGCTGGACGCTGGGTCGGTGCCGGGTGGCGCGCCGTCGTTGACGGAGTTGCAGCGGCGGTTGACGGAGTTCGCGGCCGCGCGGGAGTGGCAGCAGTTCCACGTGCCGAAGAACCTGGCGGCGGCGTTGAGCGTCGAGGCGGGGGAGCTGCTGGAGATCTTCCAGTGGCTCACGCCCGAGCAGGCGGCGGCCGTGATGGACGACTCGGAGAACGCGCACCGGGTGCGGGACGAGGTCGCGGACGTGCTGGCGTACCTGTTGCAGTTCTGCACGTCGGTCGGGGTCGACCCGGCGGCGGCGCTGGCAGCGAAGATCGAGCGCAACGAGCTCCGGTTCCCGGTGCCGGGGCGCGGGGCGGGTGGGGACGCAGGCTGAGTGCTGCGTCACTCGATCGGCCCAACGGAGGGCTGCTTGTTCGTCCGTGTGGGGGACATGAGTTATCCACAGGGGTGGGTTGTCCACAGGATCTGACGGGTTGCTGCGCGCAGCCTTGCTTCGCAGCACGCTTACGCCGTGAACGACCGCCGGAGACGGCGGCCCGACGTGAGCGAAGGGAGCGGCGAGCCATGGAAGCGCTGCGACTGATCAAGACGGCCCGGCATGCCCTGGCCGAGGCCAGGAGTGTGCCGGACGTGCTGACCGAGGCCTGGCAGGCCGGGATGCTCACCGAGACGATCGGGGCCCGGATCGCCGAGTCGGAGAACGGGGAGATCAGCGCCCTCGGGCAGCTCCTCTGTGATGCGGGGGCGCACGCCGTGGGCTCCATGGACCAACCGTCGCTGCCCGCCGGTTCGGGGGTGGGCGACGGTGGCGAGGAGCCGGATTGGAGCCGCGCCGACTGGACGGGCGCGGGCCGGGCCGGGCGGCTCGGAGAACTCGGCGAGCTGGAGCCGGTGCTGGAGGAGCTCGGGCGTCTGCTCCATGACGTCGCCGAGACCCTGGTGGTGCTGGCCTGCGGGGCGGAGGGGGAGAGCCTCTACTGGCGCTGCATCGACGGTGTGGATGCCGGGTCGGAGTGCAAGGACCTGGTCGCGGAGCTGCTCCGGACGATCCGTCGTGAGCCCTCGGACGACGCGGACGTGGACATCCTGGCTTGCCTGGACGTCGACTCCGCGCGGCCGGGCCCGGACCGTGTGAGGTCCGGGCCGGGGGCCGATCAGGAGGCCGAGGCCGACGCGCCGCTGAGTGGCGTACCGATACTGCTGGTGCCGCTGCGTCCGCCGGTCGCGGGGCGGGCCTACCAGCCCGGCGTGGCCGAGCCGGTGGAGCGGTCGGCCGGTTCCTTGTCCTCCGGGGTCCGGGTGCCGGACGACTGCAGGTCGGCGTCGAGGCCGGCCAGGTCGGCGTTGACGGAGTTGAGCAGTTCCTGCATCTGTTCCAACAGGCTCTTGGGCGCACCTGCGGACGCCGTGGGCGGTGGTGTGACGGGTGTCTCGGACCAGGGCTCGGACATGAGGGGGCCCCTCCAGCTCGGTAGCGCGGTGTGAGTTGTCAGGACAGAGACCGGGCGGACGCCCGGCCAGCGGCCCCGTCGGTGCAACGAACCGTCCCGGTGGCGGTCACGGAGGACCACTCGTAGAGGTCCAACCCCCGTCGCTGGTCAGCCCCAGGAGTGACACCGGGTTTGCGACACACCGGAGGGCTCGGCTAGCGCGCGAGCCCGGGAGAGCCGAAACCCCCGGCCGTCGGTGCGACGGCCGGGGGTCGGGGGAGAGCGGAGGTCAGTTGTGCGCGTGCAGCTCAGCGTTGAGGCCGCCCCACGAGCCGGACCGGGCGATGACCTCGACGGCGCCGCTCTGCGAGTTCCGGCGGAAGAGGAGGTTGTCCTGCCCGGAGAGCTCGACCGCCTTGGCGATCTTGCCGTCCGGGGTGGTCACCCGGGTGCCCGCGGTGACGTAGAGGCCGGCCTCGACCACGCAGTCGTTGCCCAGCGAGATGCCGATGCCCGCGTTCGCGCCGAGCAGGCAGCGCTCGCCGACGGAGACGACCTGCTTGCCGCCGCCGGAGAGGGTGCCCATGATCGAGGCGCCGCCACCGATGTCGCTGCTGTCGCCGACGACGACGCCCGCACTGATCCGGCCCTCGACCATCGAGGTGCCCAGGGTGCCGGCGTTGAAGTTGACGAAGCCCTCGTGCATGACGGTCGTGCCGACCGCGAGGTGGGCACCGAGCCGCACCCGGTCCGCGTGCGCGATCCGGACGCCGCAGGGGGCGACGTAGTCCGTCATGCGGGGGAACTTGTCGATCCCGTAGACGGCCAGCTGGCCGCCCTGGGCACGGACGGCGAGGCGGGCCTGCTCGACCTTCTCGACCGGCACCGGGCCGATGCTCGTCCAGGCGACGTTGGCGAGCAGGCCGAAGAGGCCGTCCAGGTTCTGCCCGTGCGGCTTCACCAGACGGTGACTCAGCAGGTGCAGGCGCAGGTACGCGTCGTGCGCGTCGAGCGGCTTCTCGTCCAGGGAGGAGATCGTGGTGCGCACCGCGACGACCTCGACGCCCCGGCGTGCGTCGGCGCGGAGGGCCTCGGAGGCGCCCGGACCGAGCTCGGCCTCGGCCTCGGCGGCGTTCAGCCGCACGGTGCCGGCCGGGCCGGGGGCCGTAGCCAGCTGCGGTGCGGGGTACCAGGTGTCGAGGACGGTGCCGTCGGCAGCGATGGTCGCCAGACCGGAGGCGGCAGCGCCGTTTGCGAGGGTGGAGGTATCAGCAGTCACATCGTGCACGTTAACGAATCCCGGGCCCCGTTGCCGAACACGCCCACCGTGCGGACACGGGCCGGCAGGACAAAACCCGGTGTCACGGAGAGCGACCCTGGGCAATACTCGGACGGGTGTTCATCTCGATCTCCACCACAGGTACGGCCGAACGCCCAGCCACTGACCTGGGCTTTCTGCTCCACAAGCACCCCGACAAGGTGCAGCGGTTCGCCACCTCCCACGGCGAGGCCCACGTCTTCTACCCCGAGGCGACCGAGGCGGTCTGCACGGCAGCCCTGCTGCTGGACATCGACCCCGTGGCGCTGGTGCGGCGGGGGCGGGGCAAGGGCCGTGGCGGCTCCCCCGCCAACGGGAATGCTGCTGGCGCGCTCGCCCAGTACGTCAACGACCGCCCGTACGCCGCGTCCTCGCTGCTCGCGGTGGCGCTGCGGACGGTGTACCGGACGGCGATGAAGGGCGTCTGCGAGACCAGGCCCGGCCTGGCCGAGCAGCCGCTGCCGCTGCGGATCTCGTTGCCCGCCGTGCCCGTCAAGGCGGCGGGGGAGGGCGCCGAGGGGCAGTCCGGCAGTGGGCCGGCCGCCCTGGTGCGGCGGCTGTTCGAGCCGCTCGGCTGGCGGGTGGACGCGGAGTCCGTCCCGCTGGACGACTCCTTCCCCGAGTGGGGCGACTCCCGGTACGTCCGGGTGGAGCTCACGGGGACGGTCCGGCTGGCCGAGGCGCTCCAGCAGCTCTACGTGCTGCTCCCGGTGCTGGACGACTCGAAGCACTACTGGGTCGCGCCGGACGAGGTGGACAAGCTGCTCGCCGCAGGTGAGGGCTGGTTGGGCGGACACCAGGAGCTGGCCCTCATCACCCGCCGCTACCTGGCCCGCCGCTGGTCGCTCGCCCGGACGGCGATGGCGCGCCTCGAACTGGCCCGGCTCGCCGAGGCCGACGACCGCGAGGCCGAGGAGATCGACAACGCCGTGACCGACGAGAGCGGGGAGGAGACGGAGGCGGAGGAGGCACAGGCTTCGGACGGGCAGGGTTCGGACGAGAAGCCGCCGACGCTTGCCGTCCAGCGCCGCCGGGCGATTCTCGCGGCGTTGGCCGAGACCGGTGCCGCCCGTGTCCTGGATCTCGGCTGTGGGCAGGGTGAGCTCGTCGCGGCCCTGCTCAAGGAGACCCGGGTCACCGAGGTGCTCGGAGTGGACGTCTCCGTCAGGGCCCTGACGACGGCCGCCCGAAAGCTGCGCCTCGACCGGATGACGGAGCGACAGGCCGCTCGGGTCAAGCTCGTCCAGGGCGCGCTCACGTACACCGACACCCGGCTGAAGGGCTACGACGCCGCAGTGCTCTCCGAGGTGATCGAGCACCTCGACCTGCCACGACTGCCCGCTCTGGAGTACGCGGTCTTCGGCGTCGCCCGCCCGGCGGCGGTGGTCGTGACCACACCCAACGTCGAGTACAACGTCCGCTGGGAGAGCCTCCCGGCCGGGCACGTCCGGCACTCCGACCACCGCTTCGAGTGGGACAGGGCGCAGTTCCTGGCCTGGGCGGAGCGGGTCGGCCGGACGTTCGGCTACACCGTCACCGTCCGCCCCGTCGGCCCGTACGACGAGGAGGTCGGCGCGCCGACCCAGCTCGCCCTGTTCCGGGCAGCCACCGGCACCAACGCAGACACCAACGCAGACACCACCACCGAGACCACCACCACCGAAGGGAGCGTGCCCCGATGACCGACGCTGACACTGACACCGACACTGATGCGACCCCGGCGCAGGACGCGCCGCCCACCCGCCGCCTCCCCGTCACCGACGTCTCGCTGGTCGTCCTGATCGGCACCACGGGCGCGGGCAAGTCCAGCTTCGCCCGGACGCACTTCCGGCCGACCCAGGTGGTCTCGTCCGACTTCTGCCGTGGTCTGGTCGCCGACGACGAGAACGACCAGTCGGCCTCGGCCGAGGCGTTCGAGGTGCTGCACTACATCGTCGGCAAGCGGCTCGCGGCCGGCCGGCTGACGGTGGTGGACGCCACCAACGTCCAGCCGGAGGCGCGCAGGCAGCTGGTGAAGATCGCCCGGGAGCACGACGTGCTGCCGATCGCGATCGTGCTCGACATCCCGCCCGCCGTCTGCGCCGAGCGCAACCGGCACCGGCCGGACCGGCAGCTGCCGCCGCACGTGATCCCGCGTCAGCAGCGCGAGCTGCGCCGTTCGCTCAAGGGGCTGGAGCGGGAGGGCTTCCGCAAGGTGCACGTCCTGCGGGGCGAGGCCGAGGTGGCCGCCGCCGAGATCGTGCTGGAGAAGCGCTTCAACGACCTGCGTCACCTCACCGGCCCGTTCGACGTGATCGGTGACATCCACGGCTGCCGCTCCGAGCTCGAGACCCTGCTAACCCGCCTCGGCTACACCCTCGGCCGGGACGAGCAGGGCCGCCCGGTCGACGCCGTCCACCCGCAGGGCCGTACCGCCGTCTTCGTCGGTGACCTGGTCGACCGTGGCCCGGACAGCCCGGGTGTGCTGCGCCTGGTGATGGGGATGGTCGCCGCCGGTCACGCCGTCTGCGTGCCCGGAAACCACGAGAACAAGCTCGGCCGCTGGATGGACGGCCGCAAGGTCACCGTCTCGCACGGCCTCCAGGAGACGCTGGACCAGCTGGCGGGGGAGAGCGAGGAGTTCCGCGCCCAGGTCCGGACGTTCATCCGCGACCTGGTCAGCCACTACCTGCTCGACGGCGGCAACCTGGTGGTCTGCCACGCCGGTCTGCCGGAGAAGTACCACGGCCGCGCCTCCGGCCGGGTGCGCTCGCACGCCCTCTACGGCGACACCACCGGTGAGACCGACGAGTACGGCCTGCCCGTGCGCTACCCGTGGGCGGAGGAGTACCGGGGCCGGGCGCTGGTGGTCTACGGCCACACCCCCGTGCCGACCGCGAGCTTCGTCAACAACACCATCTGCCTCGACACCGGCTGCGTCTTCGGCGGCAGCCTGACCGCCCTGCGCTACCCCGAGCGCGAGCTGGTCGCCGTCGAGGCCGAGCAGGAGTGGTACGCGCCGATCCGCCCGCTGCACACCGACGCGCCCGGCGGGCGGGAGGGCCGCCCGCTCGACCTGGCGGACGTCTCCGGGCGGCGGATCGTCGAGACCGCGCTGCACGGCCGGGTCTCCGTCCGGGAGGAGAACGCGGCTGCCGCGCTGGAGGTGATGAGCCGCTTCGCGCTGGACCCGAGGCTGCTCACCTACCTGCCGCCGACGATGGCCCCGAGCGCGACCTCCCGTCGCGAGGGCTACCTGGAACACCCGGAGGAGGCGTTCGCCGCCTACCGGGAGGACGGCGTGCGGCACGTCGTCTGCGAGGAGAAGCACATGGGCTCCCGCGCGGTCGTGCTGGTCGCGCGGGACGGCGCCGCGCTGGAGAAGCGGTTCGGGGTCGAGGGCCCCGGCGCGATCTGGACCAGGACGGGCCGGGCCTTCCTCAGTGACGAGGAGCTGACCGACGCGGTGCTGGAGCGGGTCCGGGCCGCCGCCGAGCGGGCCGGGCTGTTCGAGGAGCTCGCCACGGGCTGGCTGCTGCTCGACGCCGAGCTGATGCCGTGGTCGCTCAAGGCCGTCGAGCTGCTGCGCCGTCAGTACGCGGCCGTCGGCGCGGCGGCGGGCTCGGCGCTGCCGGTGGTCCTGGCCGCGCTGGAGCAGGCGGCCGGGCGGGGCCTGGAGCTCGGTGAGCTGACGGCTCGCCAGCGGCAGCGCGCGGCGGACGCCGAGGCGTTCACCGCTGCCTACCGGCGGTACTGCTGGCCGACCGAGGGCCTGTCGGGCATCCGGCTGGCGCCCTTCCAGGTGCTGGCGGCCGAGGGGGCCAACCTCGCCGTGCGCCCGCACGACGAGCACCTCGCCTGGATCGACCGGCTGGTCGACGCGGACGATCCGCAGGCCCCGATCCTGCGCTCGACCGGCCGTCTGCTCGTCGACACCGCCGACGAGGAGTCGACGGCCGCCGGTGTCGCCTGGTGGGAGGGCCTGACCACGGCGGGCGGAGAGGGCATGGTGGTCAAGCCGCTCAGCTCTCTCGCCCGCACCGAGGGCAGGGGCGGGCCGGGTGGCCTGATCCAGCCCGGCATCAAGGTCCGGGGCCGGGAGTACCTGCGGATCATCTACGGTCCCGACTACACGCGGTACCTGGACCAGCTGCGCCAGCGCTTCCTCGGCCACAAGCGGTCGCTCGCCCTGCGTGAGTACGCGCTCGGCCTGGAGGCGCTGGACAGACTGGCCGCGAACGAGCCGCTCTGGCGGGTGCACGAGGCCGTCTTCGCGGTGCTGGCACTGGAGTCGGAGCCGGTGGATCCACGGCTCTGAACGCCCCGGGCTCCTGGGGGGAGAGGGATTTCTGCATACAAATTCCGAGCATCGTATACACTTCCCGTCTCGGTATCCCGTCCCGCCCCCTCTCATCCCAGGAGCCCGGTATGGCGTTCAACCTCCGGAACAGGCACTTCCTCAAGGAGCTCGACTTCACTCCGCAGGAGTTCCGCTTCCTGCTGAGCCTCTCCGCGCAGCTGAAGGCCGCCAAGTATGCCGGGACGGAGCAGCCGCGCCTGCGCGGCAAGAACATCGCCCTGATCTTCGAGAAGACCTCCACCCGCACCCGGTGCGCCTTCGAGGTGGCCGCCCACGACCAGGGCGCCGGCACCACCTACCTGGACCCGTCGGGTTCGCAGATGGGTCACAAGGAGTCGATCAAGGACACCGCCCGGGTGCTCGGGCGAATGTTCGACGGGATCGAGTACCGGGGCCACGGGCAGGAGGTCGTGGAGGAGCTGGCGGCCCACGCCGGCGTCCCGGTCTGGAACGGGCTCACCGACGAGTGGCACCCGACCCAGATGCTCGCCGACGTCCTGACCATCCAGGAGCACAGCGTCAAGCCGCTCTCCGAAGTGACCCTGGCCTACCTCGGGGACGCCCGCTGCAACACCGGCAACTCACTGCTCGTCACCGGCGCTCTGCTCGGCATGGACGTCCGGATCGTCGCGCCCAAGCAGCTGTGGCCCACCGCCGACGTGCAGAAGGCGGCCGAGCAGCTCGCCGCCACGACCGGCGCCCGGATCACCCTGACCGAGGACGTTGCGGCGGGGGTGGCCGGCGCCGACTTCCTCTACACCGACGTCTGGGTCTCGATGGGCGAGCCCAAGGAGGTCTGGGCCGAGCGGATCGCGCTGCTGAAGCCGTACCAGATCTCGATGGACACCCTCCGGGCGACGGGCAACCCGGCCGTGAAGTTCCTGCACTGCCTCCCGGCCTTCCACGACCTCGGCACCGCGATCGGCCGTCAGATGTACGAGACGACCGGGATGTCGGAGCTGGAGGTCACCGACGAGGTCTTCGAGTCCAGCCACTCCGTCGTCTTCGACCAGGCGGAGAACCGCCTGCACACCATCAAGGCCGTCCTGGTCGCGACGCTCGGCTCCTGACCGGCGGCGGGCGGCTTCAGCGGTCTCAGCGGTCTCAGCGGTCTCAGAGGTCCACGTCCACGCAGGCCACCCGGTCGGCCGGGCCGTGGGCCCCGGCCGGGGTGCCCGCGTGCAGCACGATCGAGCGGGCCTCGCCGGGCCGGAAGCTCCAGGGCACCTCGGCCGTGGCCGTGCCCGCGCCCTGGTCGTCGGTCCGGACGGCCATCCGCAGTTCGTTGCGGTCGTTGGCGTACGCCGGGTCGGTGGAGGGCTGCACCGGGTCGACCTGGTCCTGGTAGTGCGGGCCCGAGGCGGCCGCCTCGGCGCCGCACCGCCCGGTGTGGGCGTGCGCGGGGAAGGTGCGCCCGGCCGCCACGCCCGTCAGTTCCACCTCGACGGTGGTGCGGCCCTCCGACCGGAGCACGGTGACGTGGACGTGCGAGCCGTAGGGCACCAGATCGGGGGCGTAGCTGATCGCCGCCGGGGGCACGAAGGCCGAGGCCGGGTCGAAGTCCGCCTCGACCACCGTCCAGGGCGAGGCGACGGACGGCAGCAACGCGAGCGGCAGCAGGGCGGCGGGCAGCAGAGCCATCGGTACGGGCCTTTCGGGTGGGACGGGCAACTCAGCCCACGGTGACCGCCCGTCCGCGCACCCGTATGCCGACCTGCCGGGAAGTCACCCGGACGAGTCGGCCGGAGGAGCCGGCCGCCGGGCGGCGCCGATGCCGCGGATCTCGCAGCGGGGCCCGCTGGCCCGCATCAGCCGCAGGTCGGCGGTGATCAGGGGGGCCCCGAGCAGTTCGGCGACCGCGACGTAGGCGGCGTCGTCCGGGGTCAGGTTGTCCTTGAGCTCCCAGATCCGGCCGAGCAGGGGCGCCAGTTCGACCTTCCGGAAGGGGAGGCCGGGCAGCTGGGCCGCCACGGCCGCGACCTGCTCGGCCGTGTTCTCCTTTGCCAGGTAGCGCCCGCGCAGGGACTGCATGACCTCGATCAGCAGGTGCTCCGGGGCGGCCCAGTCCTCGTCCGCCGCCAGGGCGGCCCGCGCCGCGTCGCCTCGGGCGCCGCCGTCCGCGAGCGAGAGCACCAGGGCGGAGGCATCGACGACGATCATGGGCGGCTCCGGGGCGGCAGGAGTGGGGCGGGCAGGGCGTGCCCACCGTAGCGGGGGAGGAGCTGACAGAGAGCGGACGGCGGCCCGGATACCGGGGCATGCCTGACGCCACACTCACATGTGCATGCACTATGGTTTATCTCGACATCGAGATAACTCCGCGCTATGGTTTATCTTGACGTCAAGATACTTGCCGAGAGACGCACGCTCACGGTTCAGGTGCGAGATTAGCTAAGGCTTACCTTACCATCGCGCCCGCGTGAAGCGTCCGCGTCCAGTGCCCAGCACGAAGCACCTAGAAGGAGTCAGTCGTGTCCGCGAACAGCTTCGACGCCCGCAGCTCGCTGCAGGTGGGCGACGAGTCGTACGAGATCTTCAAGCTCTCCGCCGTCGAGGGTTCCGAGCGGCTGCCGTACAGCCTCAAGGTGCTGCTGGAGAACCTGCTCCGCACGGAGGACGGCGCGAACATCACCGCCGCCCACATCAGCGCCCTGGGTGCCTGGGACGCCACGGCCGAGCCGAGCGAGGAGATCCAGTTCACGCCGGCCCGCGTGATCATGCAGGACTTCACCGGTGTGCCCTGCGTCGTCGACCTCGCCACCATGCGTGAGGCCGTCAAGGAGCTGGGCGGCGACCCGGCGAAGATCAACCCGCTGGCCCCCGCCGAGCTGGTCATCGACCACTCGGTCATCGCCGACAAGTTCGGCACCAAGGACGCGTTCACCCAGAACGTCGAGATCGAGTACGGCCGTAACAAGGAGCGCTACCAGTTCCTGCGCTGGGGCCAGACCGCGTTCGACGAGTTCAAGGTCGTCCCCCCGGGCACCGGCATCGTCCACCAGGTCAACATCGAGCACCTGGCCCGCACCATCATGGTCCGCGGCGGCCAGGCGTACCCCGACACCTGTGTCGGCACCGACTCGCACACCACCATGGTCAACGGCCTGGGCGTGCTGGGCTGGGGCGTCGGCGGCATCGAGGCCGAGGCCGCGATGCTCGGCCAGCCGGTCTCGATGCTCATCCCGCGCGTCGTCGGCTTCAAGCTGAGCGGCGAGCTCCCGGCCGGCGCCACCGCGACCGACCTGGTCCTCACCATCACCGAGATGCTGCGCAAGCACGGTGTGGTCGGCAAGTTCGTCGAGTTCTACGGCGCCGGCGTCACC
Source organism: Kitasatospora sp. McL0602 (assembly GCF_052076145.1). NCBI lineage: Bacteria > Bacillati > Actinomycetota > Actinomycetes > Kitasatosporales > Streptomycetaceae > Kitasatospora > Kitasatospora sp. McL0602. Next base: position 5,178,765 of record NZ_CP197246.1, read on the forward strand.
GCCATCCCGCTGGCGAACCGCGCCACCATCGGCAACATGTCGCCGGAGTTCGGCTCGACCTGTGCGATCTTCCCGATCGACGTCGAGACCATCAATTACCTCAAGCTCACCGGCCGCAGCGAGCAGCAGCTCGCGCTGGTCGAGGCGTACGCCAAGGAGCAGGGCCTCTGGCACGACCCGTCGGTCGAGCCGGTCTACTCCGAGTACCTCGAGCTGGACGTCTCCACCGTCGTCCCGTCGATCGCCGGCCCGAAGCGCCCGCAGGACCGCGTGATCCTCGCCGAGGCCGCGACCCGCTTCGCCGAGGCGCTGCCGACGTACTCCGCCGAGGCCAGCAAGCCGACCGCCGTCACCGCCCCCGACGGCAGCACGTACGAGATCGACAACGGCGCGGTCGTGATCGCCTCGATCACCTCCTGCACCAACACCTCCAACCCCTCCGTCATGCTGGGCGCCGCCCTGCTGGCGAAGAAGGCCGTGGAGAAGGGCCTGCACGTCAAGCCCTGGGTCAAGACCACCCTGGCCCCCGGGTCCAAGGTCGTCATGGACTACTACGAGAAGGCCGGCCTGCTCCCCTACATGGAGAAGCTGGGCTTCAACCTGGTCGGCTACGGCTGTGTCACCTGCATCGGCAACTCGGGCCCGCTGCCCGAGGAGGTCTCCAAGGCCGTCAACGACGCCGACCTCGCCGTCGTCTCGGTGCTGTCCGGCAACCGCAACTTCGAGGGCCGGATCAACCCCGACGTCAAGATGAACTACCTGGCCTCGCCGCCGCTGGTGGTCGCCTACGCCATCGCGGGCTCGATGAACGTCGACATCACCCGTGACTCGCTCGGCAAGGACGCGGACGGCAACGACGTCTTCCTCGCCGACATCTGGCCGTCGGAGCTGGAGATCGAGGAGACCGTCGCGGCCTCCATCGACCAGGACATGTTCGCCAAGGACTACGCGGACGTCTTCGCCGGTGACCACCGCTGGCAGTCGCTGCCCATCCCGACCGGCAACACCTTCGAGTGGGACGCCGAGTCCACCTACGTCCGCAAGCCCCCGTACTTCGAGGGCATGGCGAAGACCCCGAGCCCGGTGACCGACATCGCCGGTGCCCGCGTGCTCGCCAAGCTGGGCGACTCGGTCACCACCGACCACATCTCCCCGGCCGGCAACATCAAGCCGGGCACCCCGGCCGCGCAGTACCTCACCGAGCACGGTGTCGAGAAGCGCGACTTCAACTCGTACGGTTCCCGCCGTGGCAACCACGAGGTGATGATCCGCGGCACCTTCGCCAACATCCGCCTGCGCAACCAGATCGCGCCGGGCACCGAGGGCGGCTACACCCGCGACTTCACCCAGGCCGACGCGCCGGTGTCGTTCATCTACGACGCCGCGCAGAACTACCAGGCCGCCGGCACCCCGCTGGTCATCCTGGCGGGCAAGGAGTACGGCTCCGGCTCGTCCCGTGACTGGGCCGCCAAGGGCACCGCGCTGCTCGGCGTCAAGGCCGTCGTCGCCGAGTCGTACGAGCGCATCCACCGCTCGAACCTGATCGGCATGGGCGTTCTGCCGCTGCAGTTCCCCGAGGGCCAGACGGCCGACTCGCTGGGCCTGACCGGCGAGGAGACCTTCTCGATCTCCGGCGTCGTCGCGCTCAACGAGGGCGGCATCCCGCAGACCGTCAAGGTCACCGCAGGCGACGTCACCTTCGACGCGAAGGTGCGCATCGACACCCCCGGCGAGGCGGACTACTACCGCAACGGCGGCATCCTGCAGTACGTGCTGCGCAGCCTGATCGGCTGAGTGCGCGAGTAGTACGGCGGCCGGGCCGTCCCACCCCCACGGCGGGGAGGGGCGGCCCGGCCGTCTTCGTGCTACCACGGAGGTATGAAGCCGGACCCGTGGTCGATGATCCACAGTGAGCGGCGCGCTCTGCTCGCCGATGTCGCGGAGCTCTCCGCCGAGCAGTGGCGGACGCCGTCGCTCTGCGCGGGGCGCACGGTGCGCGACACGCTCGCGCACATGGCGGCGACGGCGCGGATGACCCCGCCGGGCTTCTTCTCGCGGATGGCCAGGGCCGGCTTCCGGTTCGAGGTGATGACGGCCCGCGAGATCGCCGAGCTGACCGGCGGCACGACGCAGCAGACCCTGGACGCCTTCGCGGAGCAGCTGGACTCCGTCAGCCACCCGCCCGGCCCGGACGACAGCTGGCTGGGCGAGACGGTGGTGCACGCCGAGGACATCCGCCGCCCGCTGGGCATCGCCCACGACTACCCGATGGCGGCGTTGACCCGCTGCGCCGACTTCTACCGCCGCTCCAACCTGCTGATCGGAGGCAAGCGCCGGGCCGCCGGGCTGACCCTGCGGGCGACGGACACCGACTGGCGGGCGGGCGACGGGCCGGAGGTCAGCGGCCCGATGCTGCCCCTGCTGCTGGCGGTGACCGGCCGCCGGGTGGGCCTCGCCGAACTCTCGGGCGAGGGGCTGCCCTCGCTCACCGCGCGGATGTAGGGAGCGCGCTCTTGAATGCCCGTCGGCGCACGGCTCTTGTGCAGTCGGGCTCCAATGGACTAAACCTCTGATCAGCTTGGTCTGGACCATTCCAGGTCGACTTTGACGCTGCCTCAGAGAGAGCCACGGGTCTTCTCGTATGCGTACACCCAGCCGTACACCCAGCCGTACCTCTGCACTGCTCGCTGCCGCCACGCTGGCGGCCCTTCTGGCCGCCCCTGCGACCGCCCAGGCTGCCGATGCCGCCGCCGCCCAGCACCACGGCCTCCAGGGGCAGCGGGTCGGGTACTTCACCCAGTGGGGCATCTACAGCGGGTTCTCCGCCAAGAAGGTGCAGACCTCCGGGCAGGCCGGCAAGCTCACCGTCCTCAACTACGCCTTCGGCAACGTCTCTTCGGACGGCACCTGCTTCGAGGCCAACGCCGCCGGGGTCGGCGACGCCTGGGCCGACTACCAGCGCCCGGTCGGCGCCGACGAGTCGGTGGACGGCACGGCCGACGCCGACGCACAGCCCGTGAAGGGCAACTTCAACCAGCTGCGCAAGCTCAAGGCGGTCAACCCGCAGCTCAAGGCGGTGATCTCGCTGGGTGGTTGGAGCTGGTCCAAGTACTTCTCCGACGCGGCCGCCACCGACGCCTCGCGCCGCAAGTTCGTCTCCTCCTGCCTCGACCTCTACCTGAAGGGCAATCTGCCGGGCGTCGCGCCGGGCGCGGCGGCCGGGGTGTTCGACGGGATCGACATCGACTGGGAGTACCCGGGAGGGGGCGGCGACCCCGGCAACGTCGTGCGCCCCGAGGACGGCCGCAACTACACGCTGCTGATGCAGGAGTTCCGCCGCCAACTGGACACCCTGGGCGCCGTGGGCGGCAAGGAGGGGAAGGGCGGGAAGCACTACCTGCTCACCGCCGCCGTCCCTGCCAACGAGACCAAGGCCGACCGGCTGGAGATCCCCAAGGTCGCCAAGGCCGTCGACTGGCTCAACCTGATGACGTACGACCTGCACGGCACCTGGGAGACGGCGACCGACCACAACGCCAACCTCTACTCCGACAGCGCCGACACCGCTGCGGACAACCGCAGTTACAGTGCCGACCGGGTCGTGCAGCACTACCTCGACCGTGGCCTGCCGCCCCGCAAGGCGGTGCTCGGCGTGCCGTTCTACGGCTACGGCTGGACGGGCGTCCCGGCCGGGAGCAAGTACGGCCTGTACCAGACCTCGACCGGCCCGGCCCGGGGCGGGAACCTGCCGTACAACCAGCTCAAGGACCTGCCCGGCACCGTGCACTACGACTGGCTGCACGGCGCGACCTGGAAGTACGACGGCACCGAGTTCTGGTCGTACGACACCCCCGAGCTGCTCACCCGCAAGGCGCGGTACGCGAGTTGGAACGGGCTCGGGGGCGTGATGGCCTGGGCACTGGACAACGACGACGCGCAGGGCTCGCTGGTGTCCGCACTGGACAAGGGGCTGGAGGGCTGACAGTGAGCGGGGCGCAGAGCAGTGCCCTGCGCCCCGCTCGATGCGTCAACCGCGGTCGCAGGCCTGCGCCTTGAGCGCACGCGCCAGGTCGTCGCGGCCCTCCAGGACGAGCCGCCGCAGCGCCGGGGCGGCCTGCGGGTGGCCGGTCAGCCAGGCGTCGGCGGCGGCCAGCGTGGCTTCGGTGGTCTGGAGCCTCGGGAAGAAGCCGCCGACGATCCGCATCGCGATCTCGATGCTGCGCTGCGCCCAGACGGACTCCAGCAGCTCGAAGTACGGCGTCAGGTAGCCGGCCGTCAGCCCGCGCTGACCGGCCTGGGCGAAGCCGGCGATGTTGGCCTCGACCAGCGCGTTGGGCAGCGCGTCGGAGTCGACCACGGCCGACCAGGCGGCGGCCTTGGCCTCCGGGGTGGGCCGGGCGGCGAGGCAGTGCGTCAGGTGCTGCTTGCCGCTGGCGGTGTTGTCGCGCTCCAGCTCGGCGCGCAGCTCCGCCTCCTCGGCCTCACCGGCGGAGGCCAGGGCGAGCCAGAGCTCCCAGCGCAGCTCCTGGTCGATCTCCAGCCCGTCGATCCGCGCCGTGCCCGCGAGCAGGCCACGGACTAGCTGGAGGTGCTCGGTGCCGACGGTGTGGGTGAGGAAGCGGGCCCAGGCGAGCTGGTGGTCGCTGCCCGGCTCGGCGGCGCGCAGCTCGCGCAGGACGCCCTCGGCGAGCATCCGCGCGCCCTCGGCCTGCCACTCGGGCGCGGCGTAGAGGTCGAGCGCCCCCTTGGACTGCTGGTGCAGCGACTGGAGCACGCCGATCTCCGACTCCGTCCCGGCGAAGCGCAGCACCAGGTCGATGTAGTCGCGGGCGGGCATCACGCCGTCCCGGGTGAGGTTCCAGATGGCGGACCACGACAGCGCGCGCGCCAGTGGATCGGCGATGGAGCCGAGCGAGCTGCGGAGGGTCGCCAGCGAGTGGTCGTCGAAGCGGATCTTGCAGTACGTCAGGTCGTCGTCGTTGAGCAGCACCAGCGCCGGGCGCGGCCGCCCGGCCAGCTCGGTGACGACCGTGCGGGCACCGGTGACGTCCAGCTCGACGCGCTGGGTGCGCACCAGCGTGCCGTCCTCGGCCCGGTCGTAGCAGCCGATCGCGAGGCGGTGCGGCCGCAGGGTGCCGCCGTCCTGGGCGACGGCGAACTCGGTGATCCGGCCCTCGGAGTCGGTGGAGATCTCGGGGGTGAGCAGGTTGACGCCGGAGGTCTGCAGCCAGGCCGCCGCCCAGGCCGTCAGGTCGCGGCCGCTGGTCTCCTCCAGGGCCTCCAGCAGGTCACCGAGCACGGTGTTGCCGAAGGCGTGCCGCTTGAAGTACTGCCGGGCGCCCTCGAAGAACGCGTCCCGTCCGACGTAGGCGACGAGCTGCTTCAGCACCGACGCGCCCTTGGCGTAGGTGATGCCGTCGAAGTTGAGCTTGGCGTCCTCCAGATCGCGGATGTCGGCCGTGATCGGGTGGGTGGTGGGGAACTGGTCCTGCCGGTAGGCCCACGCCTTGCGCCGGTTGGCGAAGGTGATCCAGGCGGCCTGGTACTTGGTGGCCTCGATCTGCGAGAACGACCCCATGAAGTCGGCGAAGGACTCCTTCAGCCAGAGGTCGTCCCACCACTTCATGGTGACGAGGTCGCCGAACCACATGTGCGCCATCTCGTGCAGGATGACGTTGGCGCGGCCCTCGTACGCGGCCTCGGTGACCTTGGAGCGGAAGACGAACTCCTCGCGGAAGGTGACGCAGCCCGGGTTCTCCATCGCGCCGATGTTGTACTCCGGGACGAAGCACTGGTCGTACTTGCCGAACGGGTACGGGTAGTCGAACTCGTCGTGGAAGAAGTCCAGGCCCTGCTTGGTGACGGTGAGGATCTCGTCCGCGTCGAAGTAGGGGGCCAGCGACTTGCGGCAGGTCGCGGCGAGCGGGATCTCCAGCGTGCTGCCGTCGGTCAGCTTGCGGCTGTAGTGGTCGCGCACGACGTGGTACGGGCCGGCCACCACTGCGGTGAGGTAGGTGGAGATCGGCCGGGTCGGCGCGAACTGCCAGACCCGGGTGTCGCCCTCGGCGGTGATGTTCTCGTGGACGCCGTTGGCGTAGACGTCCCAGGCGGCCGGGGCGGTGACGGTGAAGGTGAACGGCGCCTTCAGGTCGGGCTGCTCCAGGGTCGCGAAGACCCGGCGGGCGTCGGCCGGCTCGAAGTGGGTGTAGAGGTAGGTCTCGCCGTCGGCCGGGTCGACGAAGCGGTGCAGGCCCTCGCCGGTGCGGCTGTACGCGCAGTCCGCCTCGATCACCAGCAGGTTCCGCTCGGCCAGGCCGTCGAGCGCGACGCGGGCGCCGTCGAAGACCACCGCCGGGTCGAGCTCGCGGCCGTTCAGGCTGACGGACCGGACGGCCGGCGCCAGCAGGTCGACGAACGTCGCCGAGCCGGGGGCGGTGCAGTCGAAGGCCACCGTGGTGGTCGACTTGAAGGTGGCCACGGCCGGGTCGACGGCGGAGGCCACGTCGAGGTGGACGTGGTAGCTGTCCACGGTGAGGATGTCGGCCCGCTGCTGGGCTTCCTCGCGGCTCAGGTTCTTACCCGGCACGGGCGGTACTCCTTTGTCCGGCTCGCACGCTGTGTTGGCGCTGGGAGGTCTTCCCGGAGGGCATCCTTTCACGCACTCGCTTCCGTACCATTGCACCGGCTCCACACCCCGTACCGGGCGGCCGGAATGCGGGGCGGGCGGCTGCTGTTGGGTCCCGATGGCAGGCACCCGCAACCCGACCGAAGGACGCCGTCAGTGACGACCGCAGACTCCCGCAAGATCGCCGACTTCTGGTTCGACCCGATCTGCCCCTGGGCGTGGATGACCTCCCGTTGGATGCTCGAGGTCGAGAAGCTCCGCCCGGTGGACACTCGTTGGCACGTGATGAGCCTGGCCGTGCTGAACGAGCACAACGAGAACCTGCCCGAGCAGTACCGCGAGGGCATGAAGAAGGCGTGGGGCCCCGTCCGGGTGCTGATCGCCGCCGCCCAGGCGCACGGTGAGAAGGTGCTCGGCCCGCTCTACACCGAGCTCGGCACCCGCTTCCACAACCAGGCGCTGCCCAACGAGCGGGCGACGATCGAGGCCGCGCTGGTCGCCGCGGGCCTCCCGGCCGAGCTGGCCGACGCCGCCGACACCGACGCGTACGACGAGGCCCTGCGCGCCTCGCACAGCGAGGGCATCACCCTCGTCGGCCAGGACGTCGGCACCCCCGTCATCGCGGTCGACGGCCCCGACGGCGGCCGCATCGCCTTCTTCGGCCCGGTCGTCACCCCGACCCCGCGCGGCGAGGCCGCCGCCCGCCTCTGGGACGGCACCCTGCTCGTCGCCGGCACCCCGGGCTTCTACGAGATCAAGCGCAGCCGCACCGCCGGCCCGTCCTTCGAGTAACTTCGCGCCACTGGCGAGCCTCCAGGGGCGCGGGGAACTGCGCGACCAAGCACCCACGAAGGTGCACGGTTGCGCGCGCACGCAGTTAATCAAGAGGGGCCCCGCGCCCCTGTGGTGGTTCCTCAGAGTGCAGAAGGCTGAGTGCGGCGCTGCTTGACCAGGCCGATGGCGGAGAGGACCGCGGCGAGCCCCGCCGTGAAGTACAGCTGCACCCGGTTGTCGGCGTCCATCGTCATCAGTGCCAGCACCCCGAGGGTCGCGGCCAGCGCGACCCAGGTCAGGTACGGGTAGAGCCACATCCGGACGGTCAGCTGGTCGGGTGCCTCGCGCTCCAGCCGCCGCCGCATCCGCAGCTGCGCCACCGCGATGAAGGCCCAGACCACCAGGACGGCGGCGCCGACCATGTTGAGCAACCAGCTGAAGACGGTGGTCGGCCACCAGTAGCTGAGCAGGACGGCGGCGAAGCCGAAGGCCGAGGAGGCCAGCACGGCGAGCCGGGGGACACCGCCGCTGACCCGCCCGAGGGCGCGCGGGCCCTGGCCGCGCTGGACGAGCGAGTACGCCATCCGCGAGGAGCCGTAGATGTTGGCGTTCATCGCCGAGAGCAGGGCGATCAGCACCACGACGTTCATCACCTGGCCCGCGCCGGGGATGCCGATGCTGTTCAGGACGGCGACGTACGGGCCGTCCTTGACGACGGCCGGGTCGTTCCACGGGACGAGCGTCACGATGACGGCCATCGAGCCGACGTAGAAGAGGGCGATCCGCCACATCGCGGTGCGGACGGCGCCCGCGACACTGCGGCGCGGGTCCTCCGACTCGGCGGCGGCGATCGTCACCGTCTCCAGGCCGCCGTAGGCGAAGACCGAGGCGAGCAGGCCGGTGACGAGACCGGCGGAGCCCTTGGGGAAGAAGCCGCCCTGGCCGGTCAGGTTGGCGGCGCCGGGGGCGGAGGTGCCCGGCAGCACGCCGAGGATGGCGAGCACGCAGATCACCAGGAAGGCCGCGATGGCGGTGATCTTCACGGCGGCGAACCAGAACTCGAACTCGCCGAAGTTCTTCACGGCGGCCAGGTTCGTGCCGGCGAAGAAGGTCATGAAGAGGGCGACCCAGACCCACGACGCCACCCCGGGGAACCAGGCGGCCATCACGTGGGAGGCGCCGATCGCCTCGGCGCCGACACCGACGCAGAGCAGTGTCCAGAACATCCACCCCACCGTCAGCCCGGCCCAGGGGCCTATCTCCCGCTCGGCGTGCACCGAGAACGAGCCGCTGGCCGGTCGGGCCGCCGACATCTCGCCGAGCATCCGCATCACCAGCATGACCAGCAGCCCGGAGGCGGCGAAGGCCAGCACGATGGACGGCCCGGCGGCGGCGATGCCCGCGCCGGAGCCGACGAAGAGCCCGGCGCCGATCACGCCGCCGAGGGCGATCATCGAGAGGTGACGCTGCTTCAGCCCGTGGGTGAGCTGCCCGCCCGGTGCTCCGGAGCCGGACGCCTGGTCCAGGGGCTCCAGCGTCGGCTGGGGAGAGGGAGTCTGCATGGGTGGGGTCCAGACTGTACGGATAGCGGGCGGGTCTCCCCAATATTCGGCATGGCCGTGGGCCGTGCCAAGGCACTTCGGCAGGGGATCGGTATACGGACGAAGTCGTGACTAGACGTAGTCAGATTCTCACCTGAATGAACATATTCAGTCGATATCCGACAAGCGCGGGCCCTGACGCTTTGTCGGGGACGACGTCGTGCGGGTGCGTCCCACCACGTAGGTTCACAACTGATCACCGGAGTGATCAGTTGGAGCCGTCACCGATCTGGAGCCCCTCATGGCCACCGCCACCGCCGTACCCGCCACCACCCCGGTCCTCGCCGATCTGCTGCCCCGCGCCGCCACCCGGCTCGGCGCCCAGGCCCGCGAACTCGCCCTGGTTGGCGGCGGTGCGGCGCTCACCGGCCTCGCCGCGCAGCTCTCCGTCAACGTCCCCGGCTCGCCGGTGCCCGTGACCGGCCAGACCTTCGCCGCTCTGCTGGTCGGCACCGCCCTCGGCACCCGCCGGGGCGTCGCCTCGCTCGGCCTCTACCTGCTGGCCGGGATGGCGGGCATGCCGTGGTTCGCGGCGGGCAGCTCCGGCTGGGCGATGCCGAGCCTCGGGTACGTGCTCGGCTTCGTGCTGGCGGCGGCCCTGACCGGTGCGCTGGCCCGGCGCGGCGCCGACCGCAGCCCGCTGCGGACGGCCGTCGCGATGGTGCTCGGCAACCTGACGATCTACGCCGTCGGCGTCCCGTACCTGGCCCTCGCGCTGCACGTCCCGCTCGCCCGCGCCGCCGAACTCGGGCTCTACCCCTACCTGGTGGGCGACGGACTCAAGGTGGTGCTCGCGACGGGCGCCCTGCCGCTGGCCTGGAAGCTGCTCGCGCGCCGCTGAGGGGTCGTCCGACAGGCGGGTGCACGCGCATGCCACACTCGTACCCATGCGCGTGTACCTGGGTTCCGACCATGCCGGATACGACCTCAAGAACCACCTCGTCCAGTGGCTGAAGGAGGCCGGCCACGAGCCGGTCGACTGCGGGCCGCACATCTACGACGCGGAGGACGACTACCCGCCGTTCTGCCTGCGTGCCGCTGAGCGCACCGCCGCCGACCCGGAGGCGCTGGGCGTCGTGATCGGTGGCTCGGGCAACGGCGAGGCGATCGCCGCGAACAAGGTCAAGGGTGTCCGGGCCGCCCTCGCCTGGAGCGAGCAGACGGCCTCGCTCGGCCGCGAGCACAACAACGCCAACGTGATCAGCGTCGGCGGCCGGATGCACACCGAGGCGGAGGCGACGAAGTTCGTCGAGATCTTCCTCAACACCCCGTACAGCGGCGCCGAGCGGCACACCCGCCGGATCGAGATGCTCAGCGACTACGAGACCACCGGCGAACTGCCCCCGATCCCGGCCCACCACCCCCAGGGCTGACCGTTCACCTCCCAGGGGCGCCCCGCGCCCCTGGGCAGTGCACCTGCCCCTAGAACCCGTGCGGCAACCACGGCGCGACGTCCGAGGCGAACGCCCGTGAGGCCTCCGCCAGTGCGCCGGGGCGCAGTTCGCGGACCCGGCCTGCCGCCGCGAGGGCGGCGAGCGTCACCCCGCCCAGGTAAGCGGAGCCCAACTCCCGTACGGAGAGCGTGAGATCGGCCTGTTCGGTGGTCGGATCGCAGACCGCCTCCTTGCCGGGCCCGCTGCACTCCAGGCGCCAGCGCCCCGCGTTCCACGGGCAGAAGTCGTCCGTCACCTCCAGCACCACGCCCACCGGCGCCGCGTACCCGCGCGCCCGCAGGGCCGCGCCGACGTCCACCAGCCGGACGAACAGCGCGTCGCCGAGCGTCGGCCGCAGCCGGCGCGGGTCGTCGACGAGGTGCAGCAGCGGGTCGTCGACCGGGCGGTTCGGCGCGTTGACGCTGTCGGTCAGGTCGAGGCCGAGCAGGAAGCCCCAGAGCTGCGCGTACACCTCCGGCGACGCGGCCTCGACATCCCGTACCTTCACCACGCCCGCCGGGATGTCGCCCGGCCAGCTCGTCTGCACCGAGTACCGGGCGTAGCCGAGCAGGCGCCCGCTCGCCGCGTCCTCGGCCAGCACGCACTGGAGCGGGGAGGCGCCCTCCCGGGAGCCGGGCGCGTCCAGCAGCGGCCAGCGCTCCCAGCCGGGGCGGCGCTCCAGCATGCCGGGGCGCAGCGGCACCCGCGTCGCGTACAGCTGCTCGCAGGCCGGGGCGCTGCCCACCGGGTCCGCGAGCCGGAGCCGGAGCCCGTCGACCGGGGTGCGGGGCACGCCGACGCGGGGGCTCGGGGCGGTGATCTCCATCCGCCAGGTCGCCAGGCCGTAGCCGAACCGGCCGTAGATGGCGGGCTCGGAGGCGGTCAGCACGGCCAGTGCCTCGCCGCGCGCCCGGACGTCCGCCAGCTGCCTGCGCATCAGCGAGGTCAGCACGCCGCGCCGCCGGTGCGTCGGCAGCACGCCGACCATGGTGACCCCGGCGGTCGGCAGCACGGCGCCGCCCGGCACCGACATCCGGAAGCTGAACGCCCCCGCGCTGGCGACCACCTGCTCGCCGTCCCGGACGGTGAGCGAGCGGTCGAGCTCCGTCAGGTCACGCCAGAGCTGCCGCGCCTCCGGCTGGTCCTCCTCGCCGCCGAAGGCGACCTCCAGGCAGCGGTACCAGCTGTCCCAGTCCTCGGCCCGCAGGGGGCGGACGGGCAGGGGCTCGTGCGTGGCCGCAGGGGCGGCGGAGGCGGCAGGGGCGGCGTCGGGAGTCATATGCCAACTGCTACCACCCGGCTGTGTCGTGCGCGAGCGAATTGCCGGGTCTCCGGCCGCTCGGCGGGGGAGCGCCCCGGACCGGCCCCGCACGCCCCCGCTGAACAAGCTGAACACCCTGAACCGGCGCAGAAGCAGCGCGGAAGCGGTGCCCGCGCCGTCCACCCCGTCGACGGCGGGCCGTGCCGGTGGATAAGGTCAGAGCCCATGGCTGGCAGCACGCCGGGCACACCGCCCCAGACGACTGCGAAGGGCCCGGCCGCGACAGCGGCACCGGAGCCCTGGACGGCCCGGTGGCGAGCGCGTCTCTACCGGGCCCGGAGAAGGCTGCGCCGAACCGGGGTGGACTACTTCCGGGGCGACGCCTCGGACTGGCTGGCCTTCGCCGTCTTCCTGCTGGCAGTCCCGCTGCTGGTGCTGCTCAACGTGTGGATCCCGGCCTGGGTGCCGCCCACCGCCCTGGTGCTGCCGATCCTGGCCGGCTCTCTGCTGCTGCGCCCCGGCACCCTCGTGCTGCTCTACGCCGCCGCCGCGCTCGGCCTCTCCACCGAGTCCCTGATCCACACCGGCGAGCGCGTCGCCAGCGACCGCCCCGACACGTACGTCTTCGGTGTCACCCCCGGCGCCGCCCTGGTGGTCGGCGCCGTCGGGGTGGCCGGGCTGCTGCTCGCACAGTTCCGCAGCCGGGTAGGAGTGCCCTGGCGGGGCGGCGGCTCGATGCTCTTCGACCTGCGCGAGCGGCTGCGGGTGCAGAGCATGGTGCCCGAACTGCCCGAGGGCTGGGACGCCGACATGGCGCTGCGCCCGGCCGGCGGCCAGTCGTTCTCCGGTGACTTCGTGGTCGCCGCCCGCACCGGCCCCGGCCGCCGGGTGCTGGAGGTCGTCCTGGCGGACGTCTCCGGCAAGGGCATGGACGCCGGTTCGCGCGCCCTGCTGCTCTCCGGCGCCTTCGGCGGCCTGCTCGGCTCGCTGCCCGCGCACGAGTTCCTGCCCGCCGCCAACGGCTACCTGCTGCGCCAGGACTGGGAGGAGGGCTTCGCCACCGCCGTCCACCTGGTGCTCGACCTGGACAGCGGCGAGTACGAGCTGCTCTCGGCCGGGCACCTGCCGGGCATGCAGCGGCTCTCCGGCGCCGGGCGCTGGGAGGTCAAGGAGTCGGTCGAGGGCCCGCTGCTGGGGATCTACGACGGCGCGAAGTTCGAGGGTGTCCGAGGGCGGCTGAACCGCGGCGACGTCCTGATGCTCTGCACCGACGGCATGGTCGAGGTGCCCGGCCGCGATCTCACCGAGGGCATGGACCGGCTGATGGGCGAGGCCGACCGGCTGGTCGCCGGGGCGCAGCTGGCGAGCGGCAGCCGGGGCGGGGCGGTGCGGTTGATCGAGACCGTCGCCAAGGACGTCAACGACGACCGCGCGGTGCTGCTGCTGTGGCGGCAGTGACAGCCCGGGACGGGTGCTCGGTGAGCGGTGAACGGGGTGTGAAGTACCGGTAGCGGGTGTCAAGTCCCGACGGTGATCTTCGGCCAATCCTGACGGACCGTCGGCGGACCGTCGGTGGAGTGGATCTACGCACACGGAGCGCGCCGCCGGTGCGGGCCGGACGCTGGTCAGCCCGCCCCTGCCGACGCTCCGTCAGGCGCCTTCGGCTATCGTCTCGGTCGGCGGAAATTCGTCTCACATCGCAGGATCTTCGTGCCGGGCTTCAGGCAAGTCCTTTACGCAGTCCGCACGAACGACCACACTGAGTCCGGGCGGGGCTGGTCGGGACTCGGGGGATTCTGGGCGCGGGGGCGTCGCCGCGGGGTCTCACAGAGGAGCCTCGTAACGCAGCCTCGCTACGAATGATTGAGGAAGTGAATTCTGGTGGCCTTCTCCGTCTCAGCTCTGTTCCTGTTCGGTGTCATCGTCATCATCTTCATCCGCAACAAGCAGATGAAGCTGAGCCACGCGATCCTCGCCGGGCTCTTCGGCTTCATGGTCAGCCAGTCGACGGCGGCCAAGCCCATCCAGGACTTCCTCGGGCAGCTGGCCAAGACCATCTCGTCCGTCATCAGCTGACGGCTGCGCGCAGGGTGCAGGCGGGGAGCCAGGGAGTCACTGCCCCGCTCGACGGGCCTGCCACCAGCGGCTGAGCGCCCCTTGGCGGGGCGCGGGGGTGTAGACCGGGGCTGGTGCCGCGACCGGCGGGGCCGGCTCGGGCTCCGTGCTGCGCTCGTCCGCGAGCAGCAGGGTCAGCCGGGCCCAGCAGAGCCGTTCGCCGCGCGGCCAGGGCAGTGCCCGCAGGGCGGCCGAGGCGGCCTCCGACACCTCGCCGTTGACACGCACCTCCGCGACGTCCTCGCCGGCCTTGCCGCCGAGGAAGAGCTTCACGCCGTTGACGCCCGGCGCCGTCAGCTCCGGCCGGAGGGCCTCGGCGAGGGCGGGCAGCACCTGGTGGCCGGCGAGCCATCCGGCGAGGTGCTCGCTGCCGAAGCCGAACACCGCCGCCGGGCCCTGGACGGCGTACCAGCCCGGCAGTTCGGGGTGCCGGTAGTGGTCGCCGTGCTCGCCGCGCCGCTCCTGGAGCTCCACCACGGCCGCCGCGGTGGTCGTCGCCCACATCCGTACGGCGTTGTCGAGCTGCTCCTCCTCGGTCTTGCCGAGCCCGGCCGCGCAGTCCCACACCACGGCGCCGTCGGCCCGCCCCAGCTCCAGTACGAAGCCCAGGTCGACGTGCCCGCCCCCGCTGCCCCCGGGGTGCTCGCGGACGGCCACCGCCGTCGTCCCGGGCCCGCGCACCAACTCGCCGTCGGCCCTGAACTCCCGCCCGTACCGCGCCATTTCGCGGACCACACTGCGCTGTATGACGGCCAGCCGGTCCAGCGGACGCACGGGCAGACTCCTCGATCGAACAAAATCCCGGTACTTCGAACGTGAGCGAGGGTATCGACCCGGGCGGCCCTGGCGAAACGGGCCTGACACGGCGAAACGGGCCTGACAGGTCGTCGGGGTGGAAACGGCACCGGCCCCGGATCCGTCGGGATCCGAGGCCGGGCCTGGTGTGGAGCGGGTGACGAGAATCGAACTCGCGTGGCCAGTTTGGAAGACTGGGGCTCTACCATTGAGCTACACCCGCATGCACTGCTGCCCTGCTCCCGCTGTCGGTCGCGAGGACGGGAACAGCGTACCTGGTCGGGGTGGTTGCGCGCACACCACTTCCGCGACCGGGTGGTCCGCCGGGCCGTGGTCGGGTGGTCCGACGGACCGTCGATATTACGGCGGGTGAGGGTGGGGCGACGTGTACGCTTCCTCTCGGCAGCACGGGGTGTGGCGCAGTTTGGTAGCGCGTCCGCTTTGGGAGCGGAAGGCCGTCGGTTCGAATCCGGCCACCCCGACAGTGCGGCAGGGTCTCGTCCGGCGGACGGGGCCCTGTTGGCGTTTCGGTGGCCGGTCGGGCAGGGTGAATGTTGATTCTTCATCTAATTGCTGCCCTGCGAGAGACGAGCCCCCCGGAATGACTGCCCCCGCCGCACGGCCCCGCCTGGCCCCGAAGGTCGCCGTCGGTGTGGTCTTCGTGGCCGCGCTCTTCATGTCGATCATGGACACCACGATCGTCAACGTCGCACTGCCCTCCATCGGCCGTCAGTTCGGCGTCGACCCGGCCTCGGTCGGCGTCGTCAACGTCGGGTACCTGGTGACCCTCGCCGTGTTCGTGCCGCTCTCCGGCTGGCTCGGCGACCGCTTCGGCACCCGGCGGGTCTTCCTCGGCGCGCTCACCCTCTTCACGCTAGCCTCGCTGCTCTGCGGCAGCGCGGGCAGTCTCGACCAGCTGACGGCGTACCGGATTCTCCAGGGCGCGGCCGGCGGCCTGCTCACCCCGGTCGGGATGACCATGCTCTTCCGGGCTTTCCCGCAGGAGGAGCGGGTCCGCGCGACGCGGGTGCTGATGCTGCCCACCGCCGTCGCCCCCGCGCTCGGGCCGGTGCTCGGCGGCTGGCTGGTGGACAGCTGGTCCTGGCACTGGGTCTTCATCGTCAACGTCCCGATCGGCGTGCTCGCCCTAATCTTCGGCCTGGTCTTCCTCCCCGACTACCGCACCGAGCGGGCCGGCCGCTTCGACGCCCCCGGCTTCGCCCTCGCCGCCGTCGGCTTCGGCCTGGCGATGTACGCGCTCTCCGAGGGCGCCACCCAGGGCTGGGGGAGTGCCAGGATCGCGGTCTCCGGCCTGCTCGGCCTGGCCGCACTGGTCGCCCTGGTGCTGACCGAGCTGCGCCGCCCCGAGCCGATGCTCGACCTGCGGCTCTTCCGCGACCGGATCTTCCGGGTCGCCAACCTGCTCTCGCTCTTCTCCGGCGCTGCCTTCCTCGGCATGCTCTACCTCTTCCCGCTGCTGATGCAGGACGCCCTCGGCATGGACGCCCTGCACAGCGGCCTGATGGTCTTCCCAGAGGCGCTCGGTGTGATGGCCGCCTCCCAGGTCGCCGGGCGGCTCTACCCCAGGGTCGGCCCCCGGCGGCTGATCGCCACCGGCGCCGCCGTGGTCGCGGTCTGTCTCGCCCTGATGGCCGCCATCGGCCCGGACAGCAACCTGTGGGCCGTCCGGGCGCTGCTGCTCGTCACGGGTTTCGCGATGGGCCACGTCTTCATGCCGTCCCAGACGGCCGCCTTCGCCGGCATCCCGGCCGAGCGCACCGGAGCCGCCTCGACGCTCTACAACGCCCAGCGCCAGCTGGGCTCGGCCCTCGGGGTCGCGGTGCTCGGCACCGTGCTCGCGGCCGTCGGCACCCTTTCCACCACGGCCGCCGGTACGCCCACGGCGAACCTCGCGGCGTACCGGACGGCTTTCCTGGTCGCCTCCGGGCTGGCCCTGATCGCGGCGGTCACGGCGTTGTTCGTGCGGGATTCGGACGCTGCGGCGACCATGCGCGGGGCCTCCGGACAGGCTTCCGAGCCGGCTCGGACGGGCGCCGCCACGGCGTGATGCGCGGCGTCCTGGCGTCCGCCTTTCGTGGTACCGGTAGGATGGGCCGCTGGCGGTGGTGCCTGCGGCATGCGTGCAGGTCAACCGCCCGAGGGCGAGGAGTCAAGCTCACCGTCCACCCCCGTACGGGAGATGCAGCTCCAACCGCCCATCGCCCGTCTCGCCCGCCAGAACCGGCCCACGGCCGCTCGAACCGGGCGTAGACAACCAGACCGCAAGCCCCTAGGAGACCCAACCGTGAAGAGCGCCGTCGAGACTCTGAACCCCACTCGGGTTCGACTCACCGTCGAGGTGCCCTTCGAGGAGCTCAAGCCCAGCCTCGACGCGGCGTACAAGAAGATCAACCAGCAGGTCACGGTTCAGGGCTTCCGCAAGGGCAAGGTCCCGAACCGCGTCATCGACCAGCGCTTCGGCCGTGCCGCCGTGCTGGAAGAGGCGGTCAACGACGCCCTGCCGCGCTTCTACACGCAGGCCGTCGACGAGGGCAAGATCGAGGTCCTCGGACAGCCTGAGATCACCGACATCGAGGGTGTCGAGCGCCTGGCCGACGGTGGTGACCTCAAGTTCACCGCCGAGGTCGACGTCCGCCCGGAGATCACCCTGCCGGACTTCTCCACCATTGAGGTCGTCGTCGACCCGATCGTGGTCGAGGAGGCCGATGTCGAGAAGTCGCTGGAGCAGCTGCGCGAGCGCTTCTCCTCGGTTAAGGACGTCGAGCGCGCCGCGGCCGAGGGCGACGTCGTGATCGTCGACCTCGAGGCCAAGGTCGACGGCGAGGTGCCGGACGACGGCACCGCGTCGGGCGTGAGCTACGAGATCGGCTCCGGCCGCCTGCTGGACGGCATCGACGAGGCCGTCGTCGGCCTCGCCGCCGGCGAGTCGAAGACCTTCAGCACCGAGCTCAAGGGCGGCACCCAGGCCGGCAAGAGCTCCGAGGTCACCGTCACCGTGACCACCGTCCAGGAGAAGGAGCTCCCCGAGCTGGACGACGAGTTCGCCCAGCTGGCGAGCGAGTTCGACACCCTGGAGGAGCTGAAGGGCGACTCCCGCAAGCGCCTGGAGCGCATGCGCGAGTTCGACCAGGCCACCCAGGCCCAGGAGCGGGTGCTCGACGAGCTGCTGAAGCTCATCGAGATGTCCTACCCGGAGAAGCTCCTCAAGGACGAGATCGAGACCCGCCGTCACAACCTCGAGCACCACCAGCTCGAGCCGATGGGCCTCAACCTCGAGACCTACCTCGCCACCCAGGAGAAGTCCCTCGAGGACTTCCTCGCGGAGACCGAGGAGCAGGCCAAGAAGGGCATCAAGACCCAGTTCGTTCTCGACGAGATCGTCGAGAAGGAGCAGATCGGTGTCGACCAGCAGGAGCTGACCGAGCACCTGATCCGCCGCGCCGCCGGCTCCGGCATGACGCCGGACCAGTTCGCGCAGCAGGTCGTCGAGGGTGGCCAGGTGCCGCTGCTCGTCGGCGAGGTCGCCCGCGGCAAGGCGCTGGCCGCCGTCGTCGAGCAGGCCAAGGTCACCGACACCAACGGTGAGCCGGTCTCCTTCGAGGACGACGAGGACGAGGAGTCGGCCGAGGCCGCCGAGGCGACCGCCGAGGCGACCACCGAGGCCTGAGCCTCCTAGTGCTCCACAGTGGGCCCGGACACCCCGGCAGGGGTGTCCGGGCCCACTGGCGTACCCGGGTGTAGCGGCCCGCCGACCCTGCGCTCACAGCGAACAGCTCTGCGTGGGGGATTCTGGGGCCGGGCCTGCGCGTTAGGGTCCTTAGACAGCGACACTGCGCCCTGTCGCACGCCGGGCAGGCTGCGGTGGACGGAGCGCTGTGCGACAAAGCGACGGCCGCAGGTCGGCCTTCAATTCGACTGAGCAGGTGGCTAAGTGACGTTCCCGCAGATGCAGATGCCTGGCCTGATGGCGCCGCACGCCGCCGCTGGTGACGTGCTCGGCGGCCTGGGCGACCAGGTCTACAACCGGCTGCTCAACGAGCGCATCATCTTCCTCGGCCAGCAGGTCGACGACGACATCGCCAACAAGATCACCGCGCAGCTGCTGCTCCTGGCCGCTGACCCCGAGAAGGACATCTACCTCTACATCAACTCCCCCGGTGGCTCGATCACCGCGGGCATGGCGATCTACGACACCATGCAGTACATCAAGAACGACGTGGTGACGATCGCCATGGGCATGGCGGCCTCGATGGGCCAGTTCCTGCTCACCGCGGGCGCCAAGGGCAAGCGCTTCTCCCTGCCGAACGCCAACATCCTGATGCACCAGCCCTCGGCCGGTCTCGGCGGCTCCGCCACCGACATCCGGATCCAGGCCGAGCAGCTGCTCCGCACCAAGAAGCGGATGTCCGAGCTGATCGCCCAGCACAGCGGCCAGTCCTTCGAGCGGGTCACCGCCGACTCCGACCGCGACCGCTGGTTCACGCCGGAGGAGGCCAAGGAGTACGGCCTGATCGACTCGATCATGCACAGCGCCGCGGACGTCCCCGGCGGTGGCGGCACCGGCGCCTGACGGCGCCCGGCAGCTCCTGGCAGCAGAGACTTGACCTGACCGTACGCTTCGGAGGACAGAAAACCTCATGATCACCCCCCAGTCGCCCCGTGGCGAGTTCCAGGGCGCCCGCGCCGAGGGCCGGTACATCGTTCCGCGTTTCGTGGAGCGCACCTCGCAGGGCATCCGTGAGTACGACCCGTACGCCAAGCTGTTCGAGGAGCGCATCATCTTCCTCGGCTCGCAGGTGGACGACGTCTCGGCGAACGACATCATGGCGCAGCTGATGTGCCTGGAGTCGATGGACCCGGACCGCGACATCTCGCTCTACATCAACTCCCCGGGCGGTTCGTTCACCGCTCTGACGGCGATCTACGACACGATGCAGTTCGTGAAGCCCGACATCCAGACGGTCTGCATGGGCCAGGCGGCCTCCGCCGCCGCCGTGCTGCTGGCGGCCGGCACCCCCGGCAAGCGGATGGCGCTGCCGAACGCCCGCATCCTGATCCACCAGCCGTACACCGAGACCGGCCGCGGCCAGGTGTCGGACCTGGAGATCCAGGCCAAGGAGATCTTCCGGATGCGCGAGCAGCTGGAGGAGATGCTCTCCAAGCACTCCAACAAGGATGTCGCCACCGTCCGTGACGACATCGAGCGCGACAAGATCCTCACGGCCGAGGAGGCCCTGGAGTACGGGCTGATCGACCAGATCATCTCGACCCGCAAGACCTCGCTGACCGACTGACCCGGTCGGCCGTCGGGGCGGGCCGTACGCCCAGTTCGCGCGCCCGGGTGCGCGCCGCGTGACGTACGCCCCGCCCCGCACCGTTCCGGTCGGGCCCGCGGCCCGGCACAATTCAGGTACGGGCCCGACGCCGCGTCGAGCGGCGCCGAACCCCGTGGGACGGCATCTGTTCGGTATCAATTCGCCCAGGGCGTACGGCAGACCTGCCGAAGACGGCGGATTCACCGGCTCGGCAGAGTACCGTCGAATAGCGAGACCGGCCGCCTGTCAGCGGGCCGGTCCACAGCACCAGGCCCCGGACCCCCGCGGGGCCCCTGGCGAAGGGGAAGCACCTCGTGGCACGCATCGGAGACGGTGGCGACCTGCTCAAGTGCTCGTTCTGCGGCAAGTCGCAGAAGCAGGTGAAGAAGCTGATCGCCGGGCCTGGCGTGTACATCTGCGACGAGTGCATCGACCTCTGCAACGAGATCATCGAGGAGGAGCTCGCCGAGACCTCCGAGGTGCGCTTCGAGGAGCTCCCGAAGCCCCGCGAGATCTACGAGTTCCTGGACCAGTACGTGGTCGGCCAGGACCTGGCGAAGAAGTCGCTCTCGGTCGCGGTCTACAACCACTACAAGCGCGTCCAGGCGGGTGAGGCCAACCGCAGCGGCGGCAACGGCCGCGAGGACGCGATCGAGCTGGCGAAGTCCAACATCCTGCTGCTGGGCCCGACGGGCTCGGGCAAGACGCTGCTGGCGCAGACGCTGGCCCGGATGCTGAACGTGCCGTTCGCCATCGCCGACGCCACCGCGCTCACCGAGGCGGGCTACGTCGGCGAGGACGTCGAGAACATCCTGCTGAAGCTCATCCAGGCGGCCGACTACGACGTCAAGAAGGCCGAGACGGGCATCATCTACATCGACGAGATCGACAAGGTCGCCCGCAAGAGCGAGAACCCGTCGATCACGCGCGACGTCTCCGGCGAGGGTGTGCAGCAGGCGCTGCTGAAGATCCTGGAGGGCACGACGGCCTCGGTGCCCCCGCAGGGCGGCCGCAAGCACCCGCACCAGGAGTTCATCCAGATCGACACGACGAACGTGCTGTTCATCGTGGGCGGTGCCTTCTCGGGCCTGGAGCGGATCATCGAGGGCCGCGCCGGTGCCAAGGGCATCGGCTTCGGCGCCAACATCCGCTCCAAGCGCGAGCAGGACGCCAGTGACCACTTCCGGCAGGTCATGCCGGAGGACCTGGTCAAGTTCGGCATGATCCCCGAGTTCATCGGCCGACTGCCCGTCATCACCAGCGTGCACAACCTCGACCGTGAGGCGCTGCTGCAGATCCTCACCGAGCCGAAGAACGCGCTGGTCAAGCAGTACCGCAAGCTCTTCGAACTCGACGGCGTGGAGCTGGAGTTCACCCGGGACGCGCTGGAGGCCATCGCCGACCAGGCGATCCTGCGCGGCACCGGTGCCCGTGGCCTGCGGGCGATCATGGAGGAGGTGCTGATGTCCGTCATGTACGAGGTGCCCTCGCGCCAGGACGTCGCCCGCGTGGTCGTCACCGGCGACGTGGTCTCCAAGCACGCCATCCCGACGCTCGTCCCGCGCGACATGATCAAGCGCGAGCGCCGCGACAAGAGCGCCTGAGCAACTGCCTGACACGGCAACTGCCGGACGCGCAGACGACGGAGGGGCCCGCACCGACCGGTGCGGGCCCCTCCGTCGTCTGCCCGTCCTCGCTACTTCGGGACCTCGGAGAGCTGACGCATCTCACGGGCGTCGGCCGCCGTCTTGTCCAGGTCGGCCGGGTTGCCGGCGTCGAACTCCATGACGGTGCCGAGGCTGCTGCCGTCGGCCCACACGCAGATGCCGAACTGCTGCCCGGCGGACGCCATCGTGCCGCAGTCCATCGATCCGCCCTTCGGGCCGGCGTCGACGCTGTGCCGGCCGGTCAGCTCGCCGCCGGTGGACGCCATGCCGGTGAAGGTGGCGTTCAGCTCCTTCTGCGGGAGCAGCAGGTTGCCGTAGGCGCCCGCGAAGATGACGAACTGCTTGTGGTCGGCGGACGGGTAGAAGCCGGTCACCGGTGTGGGGTGCCAGCTGCCGTCGCCGGAACCCATGGCGGTGGACATCGAGCTCTGCATCTTGGTGGCCGTGGCGCTCGTGTTGTCGAGCTGGACGCCGTGGAACGCCGCCGGGGTGACGAGCTTGTCGTTCCCGGTCTTCGCCGCGACGCCGGCGACCAGCACCGCCACCGCGCCGCCGCCGAGCAGCAGGACGCCGCCGAGGACGCCGAGCACGATCCAGAGCGTCTTGCGGGATTTCTTCACCGGCTGCCCGTAGGCGGGCTGCCCGTAGCCGTACGCCCCCGGGAAGGTCTCGGCGCCGCCGTAGCCGGGTGCCGGCGGCGGGGGCGGGAAGCCGGGTGCTCCGCCCTGCGGCGGGACGGCGCCGTAGGGCTGCTGCGGCGCACCGTACTGCGGCGCACCGTACTGCGGCGCACCGTACGGCGGTGCGGGTGCGGGTGCGGGTGCGGGCGCCGGAGCCGGCGTCCCGTAGGGCTGCGTCGGCGACGGGGGTGCGCCGTAGGGGTTCTGGTCGGACACTGACTTCGCCTTCGATTCGATGGAACGGGTACCTCGGCCGACCGGGTCTTCCGGAGCTACTTGGCGACGACCATCGCGTCGCGGATGGCGCGGCTGTGCTCGGCGGCCTCGGCCGGCGGGACGGTGCTGATCGAGCCCGTCGCCGAGATGCGGCTGAAGGTGACCGAGCCACCGGTCGAGTGGTTGGCCCAGATGCAGACCGGGATGCCCAGGCCGCCCATACCGGCGACGCCGCAGGAGAGCTTGCCGTCCGGGTCGTTGGGGTCCTTGGCGTCGACCGGGGCCAGCGGGGTCTTCCAGGTCATCTTGCCGCTGGCGGTGATCTGGCTGCCGGCCTGGCTGATGAACGCGCCCGGGTCGTCGAGCGCGCCGTAGGAGCCGCCGACGGTGATGCTGTCGGTGCCCGTCGCGCCCTTGACGTAGGTGGCGAGCAGGCCGCCGTCGTAGGCGCTGAAGCCGTGGCCCTTCTGGGCGCCGGAGGCGGCCGGGATCTCGTTGTTCGACTTCTGGGCGTAGCCGCCGGGCAGCGAGGACGGCGCGGCGAGCTTGAACTTCGCCCCGGACTTCGCGTGGCCGCTGCTGGAACTGCCGGAGCTGCTGTGGCTGCTGGGGCTGGAGCTTGTGCCGGTCGTGTTGTCACCCTGGGGGGCCGCGCCGGTGGCCGTCCCGGAGGCGGTGTCGGTGGTGGTGTCGCTGCCGCCGGTGAGCTGGTAGACCGCGACGCCGCCGCCGATCAGCACCACGGCGCCGATCACCAGCCCGATCGCCAGGCCCGCACGGCTCTTCTGCGGAGGGGGCGGCGGGTAGCCACCGGGGGCGCCGTACGGCTGCTGTTGCTGCGGGAAGCCGGGCTTTTGCGGGAAACCTGCCTGCTGGGGGAAGCCCGGCTGCTGGCCGTAGGGCGGCGGAGCCTGCTGCGGGTAGCCGTACCCCGGCTGCTGCGGCGCGCCGTACGGCTGCTGCGGCTGCCCGAACTGGGGTGGCTGCCCGAACTGCGGTGGCTGGCCGTACGGTTGCTGCGGCTGCCCCGGCGGATACTGCTGCCCCTGGCCGTTCATCGGCGTTTTTCCCCCGCCTGTTGCTGTGTGGTGATCGAACACTTTGCGGCACGCTACCGCACCCCGGAGTGGCCCCGGCCCCCGGTCGCGGATATGTGGTTCGTAACTGACCCCCTCGCATACGTAAACTGTGTGTCGTGACCGACACGACGAATCAGCGCCCCGAGCACGCCCTCCCCGGGGACGACGCAGCCACCCTCCCGACCACCTACGCACCGGCTGACGTAGAGGGCGAGCTGTACGAGCGCTGGGTGGACCGCGGTTACTTCACGGCCGACGCGAAGAGCGACAAGCCGCCGTACACCATCGTCATCCCGCCGCCGAACGTCACCGGGGCCCTGCACCTCGGCCACGCCTTCCAGCACACGCTGATGGACGCCCTGACCCGCCGTAAGCGGATGCAGGGTTACGAGACGCTCTGGCTGCCCGGCATGGACCACGCCGGCATCGCCACCCAGAACCGGGTCGAGCAGCAGCTCGCCGAGTCCGGCCTCTCCCGCCACGACCTGGGCCGCGAGGCCTTCGTCGAGAAGGTCTGGGAGTGGAAGGAGCAGTACGGCGGCCAGATCCTCGGCCAGATGCGCCGCCTCGGCGACGGCGTCGACTGGTCGCGCGAGCGCTTCACCATGGACGAGGGCCTCTCCAAGGCCGTCCAGACCATCTTCAAGAAGCTCTTCGACGACGGCCTGATCTACCGCGCCGAGCGCATCATCAACTGGTGCCCGCGCTGCCTCACCGCGCTCTCCGACATCGAGGTCGAGCACGAGGACAGCCCCGGCGAGCTGGTCTCCATCCGCTACGGCGACGGCGACGAGTCGATCGTGGTCGCCACCACCCGCGCCGAGACGCTGCTCGGCGACACCGCGATCGCCGTCCACCCGGACGACGAGCGGTACGCCCACCTCATCGGCCGCACCATCGCGCTGCCGCTGACGGACCGTCGCATCCCGGTCGTCGCCGACACGCACGTCGACCCGGCGTTCGGCACCGGCGCCGTCAAGGTGACCCCGGCGCACGACCCGAACGACTTCGCCATCGGCCAGCGCCACAACCTGCCGAACCTGACGGTGATGGACGAGCACGGCGCCATCACGGTGCACGGCCCCTTCCTCGGCCAGGACCGGCTGGAGGCCCGCGCGGCCATCGTCGGCACCCTGCGCGAGCAGGGCAGGATCGTCGCCGAGAAGCGCCCGTACGACCACGCCGTCGGCCACTGCTCGCGCTGCCACACCATCGTCGAGCCGCGCCTCTCGCTCCAGTGGTGGGTCAAGGTCGAGCCGCTGGCCAAGGCCTCCGGTGACGCCGTCCGCGACGGCCGGGTGCAGATCCACCCGAAGGAGCTGGAGAACCGCTACTTCAACTGGGTCGACAACATGTACGACTGGTGCATCTCGCGCCAGCTCTGGTGGGGTCACCGCATCCCGGTCTGGTACGGCCCCGAGGGCCAGGTCGTCTGCGTCGGCCCCGACGAGCAGCCGCCCGCCGGCGAGGGCTGGTACCAGGACCCGGACGTCCTGGACACCTGGTTCTCCAGCGGTCTGTGGCCGTTCTCCACGCTCGGCTGGCCGGAGCAGACCCCGGACCTGGAGAAGTTCTACGCCACCGACGTCCTGCTCACCGGCCACGACATCATCTTCTTCTGGGTCGCCCGGATGATGATGTTCAGCCTGTACGCGATGGACGGTCAGGCGCCGTTCCACACCGTCGCGCTGACCGGCCTGGTCCGTGACCAGTTCGGCAAGAAGATGTCCAAGTCCAACCCCAACGCCGTCGACCCGATCGACTGGATGGACGAGTACGGCGCCGACGCCGTCCGCTTCACCCTGGCGAGCGGCGCCAACCCCGGCGCCGACGTGCCGATCGGCGAGGACTGGGTCAAGGGCTCGCGCAACTTCTGCAACAAGATCTGGAACGCCACCCGCTTCGCCCTGATGAACGGCGCCACGGTCGAGGGCCCGTTGCCCGCGCCCGAGGAGATGACGGCCGTCGACCGCTGGATCCTCAGCCGGCTCAACGCCACCGTCGCCGAGGTGGACGCGCTCTACGACGACTACCAGTTCGCCAAGCTCGCCGACGCGCTGTTCCACTTCGCCTGGGACGAGGTCTTCGACTGGTACGTCGAGCTCTCCAAGACCACCCTCGCCAAGGGCGGCCCGCAGGCCGACGCCGCGCGCCGGGTGCTCGGCGAGGTGCTCGACGTGACGCTGCGCCTGCTGCACCCCGTCGTCCCGTTCGTCACCGACACCCTGTGGACCACGCTCACCGGCGGCGAGTCCGTCGTCGTGGCCGACTGGCCGACGGCCGACCAGGGCCGTCTGGACGCTGCCGCCGAGGCCGAGGTCGCCACCCTCCAGCAGGTCGTCACCGAGGTCCGCCGGTTCCGCTCGGACCAGGGCCTCAAGCCCGGCCAGAAGGTGCCCGCCACCCTCACGCTGGACGGCACCCCGCTGGCCGCGCACGAGGACGCCATCCGCTCGCTGCTGCGCCTGACCGCTCCGGAGGAGGCCTTCTCCGCGACGGCCTCGCTCCAGGTCGCCGGTGCCACCGTCGCGCTGGACCTCTCCGGCACCATCGACGTCCCGGCCGAGCGCAAGCGCCTCACCAAGGACCTCGCCGTCGCCGAGAAGGAGAAGGCCCAGACCGCCGCCAAGCTCGGCAACGAGGGCTTCCTCGCCAAGGCGCCGGACGACGTCGTCGCCAAGATCCGTGGCCGCCAGGAGGCCGCCGAGGCCGACATCGCCCGGATCACCGCGCAGCTGGCGGCCCTGCCGCAGGGCTGACCCCGCACGACCGACACCGAAGGGCCGACACCGAAGGGCCGCACCTCGCAGGAGGTGCGGCCCTTCGGCCTTGCCCGGCGCAATTCGGGCCGAAAGTCCCTGGCGATCAGAGCCCTTCGGCCCCACCGTCATTCGGCACCCAATCGGCAGTTCCTGATAGCCCGTTCGGCCGAATTCCTCACGTACCCTTGGCCCTCGGCGGATGTGCACGAAGAGATTGAAACCTGAGAAGGCGGGCGGCCAATGGCGAGTACGCAAGCAAGGCGCGGGCAGGACATTGGCATCGACCTCGGAACGGCCAACACACTGATCTACCTCCGGGGCAAGGGCATTGTGCTCAACGAGCCCTCCGTCGTCGCGATGGACAAGCGCACCGGTGAAGTCCTCAGCGTCGGCACGGAGGCAAAGCGCACGCTCGGCCGCACTCCCGGCGACATCGTCACCGGGCGGCCGCTCCAGGACGGCGTGATCGCCGACTTCGAAGGCACCCGGCACCTGCTGCGGCACCTGCTCGCCAAGGTCACCGGCCGCCCCGGGCGCCGGTTCGGGGCCCGGCCGCGTGTGGTGGTCTGCGTGCCGAGCGGGATCACGGGGGTGGAGCGGCGGGCCGTCATCGAGGCGGTCACCAGTGCCGGGGCCCGCTCGGTGCACCTGATCGAGGAGCCGATGGCCGCGGCGATCGGCGCCGGGCTGCCCGTGCACGAGCCGACCGGCAGCATGGTGGTCGACATCGGCGGCGGCACCACCGAGGTCGCCGTGCTCTCGCTCGGCGGCATCGTCGCGGCCCGGTCGATCCGGGTCGCGGGGGACCGGCTGGACGCCGCGATCATCCGTCAGGTCAAGCGGGAGCACGGCCTGCTGATCGGCGAACGCACCGCCGAGGAGATCAAGTTGGTGATCGGTTCGGCCGACGCCGTGCCGTTCGGCGACGATCCCACCGAGGTCGAGGTCCGGGGCCGGGACAGCGTCGGCGGGCTGCCCCGGACGGCCGTGGTGACGGCCGAGCAGATCCGTGCGGCGCTGGACGAGCCGGTCGCCGAGATCGTCGGCGCCGTCCGGCTGACGCTCGACGACGTGCCGCCGGAGCTGTCCGGTGACGTGATGGGCCAGGGCATCGTGCTCACCGGCGGTGGCGCGTTGCTGCGCGGGCTGGCCCAACGGATCTCCCGCGAGACGGGGTTGCCCTGCCGGGTCGCCGAGAACCCGCTCGACTGTGTCGCGATCGGCTCCGGCCAGTGCGTCGAGGAGGTCGAGGCACTGCGCCGGGTCTTCGCGGTGAGTGCCTGAGCCGCCGATTCGCCGTGCACCGAGGGGAATTGGCCGGGATAGCCGGTGAATCCGCCCGACCCCATTCCCGGCTATTGCGGCTCGGGTGAACTCGTGCCCAATATCCCGGTGTGTTGATGAGTGCGGTGTTGCACGCGCCGGTTCACCAGAAGTTGCAGTTCCACTGTGTACGGTGAGGAGGAGTTCTGCAGCGGTGGTGCGACTGACGGGAGGCACGGCGTGGTGGTGACCGAGGAGTTGGCCGACGAACTGCCTGCGGAGGAGGTTGCGATCGCCAAGGGCCGGGCGGCGACGCTGCTGCTCGCCTTCCGGCACGGCAACCAACTGGCCTTCGACCAGGAGCTGGACGAGCTCCTCGCGCGGCACGCCGAGCGGGAGGTGACGACGCTGCTGGTGTGGATCGCGGCGGAGGCCGTCCGCAAGGCCTACGCCCCCGAGGTCGGTGACCGCGTGCTCCGATCGCTCGCCCAGCGCGCCCCCGGCGACACCTCGGCGGTGGCGGTCGACGAGGAGGGCGCGGACGTCGCCCGGCTGGTCGAGGCGGTCGGCGTCGGGGACGTCGGTACCGTCCGGGCCCTCGTCGCCGCCACCCCGGACACCACGTACCTGCTCGGCGGGCTGCTCCAGGCGGTGGCCATGATGCTGCCGCTGCTGCCCGAGGGCGAGGCCGAGGAGATCGCCGCCGAGCTCCGCCGCCGGCACGGCGGCCGCACCGGCCGCAGCGCGGCCATCCCGGAGGCCCGGCAGTACTGAGGCACCGCCTGTGCGGACGGCCCGCGCGCGCTCCGTAGACTGGGGGAGTGAGCGACAAGGCCGAGCAGAACCCGTACACGATCCGCCCCAGCGCCGCCGACCCCGCCGAGGGCTCGGGCGGACTGCGCGAAGTCGAGGCAGCGCTGGCCCGGCGCTGGCCCGAGAACAAGCTGGAGCCCTCGCTCGACCGGATCGCCGCGCTGATGGACGTGCTCGGTGAGCCCCAGCGGGCCTACCCCTCCATCCACATCACCGGCACCAACGGCAAGACCTCCACGGCCCGGATGGTCGAGCAGCTGCTCAACACCTTCGAGCTGCGCACCGGCCGCTACACCAGCCCGCACGTCGAGTCGGTGACCGAGCGGATCAGCCTGGACGGCATGCCGATCAGCGCCGAGCGCTTCGTCGAGACCTACCGGGACATCGAGCCGTACCTCGGCATGGTCGACGAGCAGCAGCCCGTCGCGCTCTCCTTCTTCGAGGTGCTGACCGCGATGGCGTACGCCGCGTTCGCGGACGCGCCCGTGGACGTCGCCGTGGTCGAGGTCGGCATGGGCGGCTCCTGGGACGCCACCAACGTCATCGACGGGGCCGTCTCGGTGATCACCCCGATCTCCCTCGACCACACCGACAAGCTGGGCAACACCACCGGCGAGATCGCGGTCGAGAAGTCCGGGGTCATCAAGCCGGGCGCCATCACCGTCGTCGCCCAGCAGCAGCTGGACGCCGCGCAGACCATCCTGCGGCGCGCCGTCGAGGTGGACGCCACCGTCGCGCGCGAGGGCATGGAGTTCGGCGTGCGCCACCGCGAGGTCGCCGTCGGCGGGCAGGTCGTGACGCTGCGCGGGCTCGCCGGCGAGGACTACGAGGACATCTTCCTCCCGCTGCACGGCGCGCATCAGGCGCAGAACGCGGCGCTCGCCCTGGCCGCCGTCGAGGCGTTCTTCGGCATCGGCGGGGCGCGGCCCGGCAAGCTCGACATCGACAAGATCCGCCAGGCCTTCGCGGGCGTCACCTCGCCGGGCCGCCTGGAGGTCGTCCGGCGCAGCCCGACCATCCTGCTGGACGCGGCGCACAACCCGGGCGGCGCGGAGGCGGCCGTCGCCGCGATCGCCGAGTCCTTCGGCTTCACCCGGCTGATCGGCGTCATCGGCACCAGCGGCGACAAGGACGTCTCGGGGCTGCTCGCGGCCTTCGAGCCGATCCTCGCCGAGGTCGTCATCACGGAGAACTCCACCCACCGGCGGATGCCGGTCGACGAGCTGGCCGCCATCGCGGTCGAGGTCTTCGGCGCGGATCGCGTCCAGGTCGAGCCCCGGCTCGACGAGGCGATCGACGCGGCCGTCACCCTGGCCGAGCAGGACGGCGACCTCAGCGGTTGCGGCGTGCTGGTCACCGGTTCGGTCATCACGGTGGGCGAGGCCCGCCTGCTGCTCGGGAGGAAGTGACCATGCGGACGCTCTGTTCCTCGACCCTGATCGGCGAGGCACTCCTGATCATGTTCGCGGCGCTCGTCGCGATGCAGCTCTCGGACGTCTCCGGCGCCGTGCTGTGGACGGTCAGCGGGGTGGCGATGGTGCTGTGCATCCTGCTCTGCGGGATGCTCGGCCGCCCCGGCGCGGTCGCCGTCGGCTGGGCCCTCCAGCTGGGGCTGATCGCCAGCGGGTTCGTCCTGCCGACGATGTTCGTTCTTGGTGCGGTGTTCGCCGGGCTGTGGTGGTGCAGTGTTCACTACGGTCGCAAGATCGACGTGATCAAGGCCGCCCGGACCGCCTGAACGAGCCACCCTGCGGGTGAGGGAGCCCAGCTCACGCAAGGTAATCTTTGGGACAAGGCCGCATACACCATGCCGTACCGAATCCCCTGGAGCCGCACCGTGTCCCAGCGCACTCTCGTCCTGCTCAAGCCCGACGCCGTCAAGCGCGGCCTGGCCGGCGAGATCATCAGCCGGATCGAGCGCAAGGCGGGTTGGCAGCTCGCGGCTGTCGAGCTGCGCACGTTCGACCGCGCCACGCTGGAGCAGCACTACGAGGAGCACGTCGGCCGCCCGTTCTACGAGCCGCTGCTGGACTTCATGACCTCGGGCCCGTCGATCGCGCTGATCGTCGAAGGTGAGAACGTCGTCCCGGGCATCCGCGCGCTGGCCGGTGCGACCGACCCGCTGCAGGCCGGTGCCGGGACGATCCGTGGCGACTACGCGACGATCACCCGTGAGAACCTGATCCACGCCTCCGACTCCGAGGCCTCGGCCGAGCGCGAGATCAAGATCTTCTTCCCGACGCACGCCTGATCCGCAGCGTCGTACGTCTGATCGAAACACCCCAGGTGGGACCGGGTCCGACCGAATCCGGTCCCACTCCGTGGGCCATCTGCGTTAACACGAAACTTTGATCGTCAAATACGGAACTCGGAACCCCGACACGGCGTCCCAATCCAGGGAGAAGCAGTCCCACCCCGGACAATGGACGGTATGCCGGACGTCGCGTCCGAGCTGACCGGCGTGGCTACGATGGGCTCAACTCCTGGGCCCGGTACGGCTGCTCAGCCGATGTCCGCCCATCTCCCCGCCATCTGATGACTCCGAGCCCGGGAAGGCACTCCACTCTCCATGGCCAACAACCTGTCGTTCATCGGCCGTGACATGGCGATCGACCTCGGCACTGCCAACACGCTGGTGTACGTCAGGGGCAAGGGGATCGTCCTCAACGAGC
The DNA here is from genome assembly GCF_052076145.1 of Kitasatospora sp. McL0602. Taxonomy (NCBI): domain Bacteria; kingdom Bacillati; phylum Actinomycetota; class Actinomycetes; order Kitasatosporales; family Streptomycetaceae; genus Kitasatospora; species Kitasatospora sp. McL0602. Next base: position 5,209,857 of record NZ_CP197246.1, read on the forward strand.
CGTCCGTCGTCGCCGTGAACACCAACACCGGCGGCATCCTGGCGGTCGGCTCCGAGGCGAAGAAGATGATCGGCCGCACGCCCGGCAACATCGTCGCCATCCGTCCGCTCAAGGACGGCGTGATCGCCGACTTCGAGATCACCGAGCGGATGCTCCGCTACTTCATCCTGAAGATCCACCGCCGCCGGTACCTGGCCCGCCCCCGGGTCGTGGTCTGCGTGCCCAGCGGCATCACAGGGGTCGAGCGCCGCGCCGTCATCGAGGCGAGCTCGCAGGCCGGCGCCCGCCAGGTGCACATCATCGAGGAGCCGATGGCCGCCGCGATCGGTGCGGGCCTGCCCGTCCACGAGGCGACCGGCAACATGGTGGTCGACATCGGCGGCGGCACCACCGAGGTCGCCGTGATCTCGCTCGGCGGCATCGTCACCGCGCAGTCCATCCGGGTCGCCGGTGACGAGCTCGACAACGCGATCGTCCAGCACATCAAGAAGGAGTACAGCCTCCTCCTCGGTGAGCGCAGCGCCGAGCAGATCAAGATGAGCATCGGCTCCGCCTTCGGGCTGGAGGGCGAGAAGGACGAGCACGCCGAGATCCGCGGCCGCGACCTCGTCAGCGGCCTGCCGAAGACCGTCGTGATCTCCGCCGCCGAGGTCCGTGAGGCCATCGACGAGCCGGTCAACTCGATCATCGACGCGGTCAAGACCACCCTCGACCAGTGCCCGCCGGAGCTCGCCGGCGACGTGATGGACCGTGGGATCGTGCTGACCGGCGGCGGCGCCCTGCTGCGCGGCCTGGACGAGCGGCTCCGCCGCGAGACCGGCATGCCGATCCACATCGCGGAGAACCCGCTGGACTCCGTCGCACTCGGCTCCGGCAAGTGCGTCGAGGAGTTCGAGGCCCTCCAGCAGGTCCTCGACGCCCAGCCCCGTCGTTGAACCAGACGGACCTGAGACACAAGTCAACTGAACGGCACTCACCCCGGGCGTCCCACCGCCCGGGGCGGGTGGTCCGGAACTGAAGGGGCAGCTCCAGCACCGTGAGGGACACCCGAGAGAGCCGACTACTGCTGATCCTGCTGGTCGCGGTCGCCTTCGCGCTGATCACGGTCGACATCAAGGGCGGGGAGAGCTCACCGCTCGGCGGCGCCAGACGGGCCGCCGCGAGCGTGCTCGGGCCGGTCGAGCGCGGGGTCTCCGGAGCGGTCGCCCCGGTCGCCGGGACGATCCGCGCCATCCGGGACGCGAGCGACCACCAGCAGCGGCTCGACCAGATCACCCGTGAGAACACCGAGCTGCGCCAGCGCGTCGCCTCCTCCGACGCCGCCACCGGCCGCACCAAGCAGCTCGACGAACTGCTCCGCACGGCCGGCGCGGGCGGATACACCGTCAAGGCGGCCCAGGTCATCGCGATCGGCGCCGCCCAGGGCTTCTCCTGGACGATCACCATCGACGCGGGCAGCGACGACGGCCTGACCCGCGACATGACGGTCATCAACGGCCAGGGCCTGGTCGGCCGCGTCACCACCGTCGCTCCGACCACCGCGACCGTGCTGCTCGCCACCGACCCCGGCTTCACCGCCGGCGCCCGGCTGGAGGGCTCCGGCGAGATCGGATTCGCCAACGGCCAGGGCACCGGCCCGATGCGGGTCTCGCTGCTCAACGGCAAGGCCCAGGTCAAGCCCGGCGACCGGCTGGTCACCTTCGGCTCGCAGAGCGGCCGCCCGTTCGTGCCCGGCGTGCCCGTCGGCAAGGTGGTCAAGGTCGAGGCGACCCCGGGCGAGCTGACGAAGATCATCCAGGTCGAGCCGTTCGTCCAGTTCACCCGGCTCGACCTGATCGGCGTGGTCGTCGTCCCGCCGCGCACCGACCCGCGCGATGCCGTCCTGCCGCCCGCCCCGGCCGCCGCCAACCCGCAGGCACCCGCGACCACCCCGCAGACACCCGCCGCGCCGCCCGCCACACCCACCGGGGGGAACTGACCGTGCGCCCCAGCCGCATCCTGCTCTCCGCCGTCCTCGTCCTGCTCGGCCTGGTCATCCAGGTCAGCGTGCTCGGCCGGCTCCAACTGCCCGGCGCCACCCCCGATCTGCTGATGCTGATCGTGGTCGGCCTGGCCCTGGTCATCGGCCCGTCCGGCGGCTGCGCGATCGGCTTCTCGGCCGGGCTGCTCGCCGACCTCGCACCACCCTCCGACCACGCCGTCGGCCGGTACGCCCTGGTGCTCTGCCTGCTCGGCTACGGCGCCGGACTGCTCCGCCCCGAGGGCGCCCGCCAGCGCTCCGCCGTCAGCGCCCTGCTGGTGGTGGCCGGTGCGGCCGTGGTCTCCACCCTGCTCTACGCCCTGGTCGGCGCCCTGGTCGGCGACACCGCCGCCCGGCACGTCGGCCTCGGCGGGCTGGTCTTCAGCGCGCTGCTGTACGACGTGCTGCTCGCGCCGTTCGTGGTACCCGCCGTGATGATGCTCGCCCGCCGCTTCGACCACGACCCGCTCACCGCCGACAGCGGCGACAGCTCGGGCTCCGGCCTCGGCAGTCTCTCCCGCTACCGCACCACCCGCGAGGCGTCGCCGCTGCCGAACTACGGCAGGAGCGCCTTCGGGCGGAAGAAGCGCATGCCCGGCCTGGCCAAGCGCCCCTAGTGTCTCCAAGGAGCGACCACACGTGAGCAACATCCCGGAGACCGGCCGCACCCAGCGGGTGACGATCCGCCTGGTCGTCCTGCAGATCCTGGTGCTCTCGCTGCTCGCCACACTCGGCGGGCGGCTCTGGTACCTGCAGATCCGCACCGGCAGCGAGTACGTGGCCAAGGCCGAGGGCAACCACATCCGCGAGGTCGTCGAACCGGCGATCCGCGGCGAGATCCTGGACGCCTCGGGCCGCATCCTGGCCGCCAACGAGACCCGCCTCGTGGTCTCCGTCAGCCGTACCTCGCTGCTCCAGCAGAAGGACCACGGCAAGGCCGTGCTGGCCCGGCTCGCCGAGGTGCTCGGCGTGCCCGCCAAGGACGTCCAGGACAAGGTGCGGCTCTGCGACGCCAAGACGCCGCAGCCCTGCTGGAACGGCTCGCCGTACCAGCCGATCCCGGTGACGCAGCAGGCCACCACGCAGCAGGCGATGCAGATAATGGAGCGCCGCGAGGACTTCCCCGGCGTCACCGCCCAACCCACCGCCGTGCGCCGCTACCCCGGCACCGAGGGCGCCAACGCCGCCCAGGTGCTCGGCTACCTCTCCCCGGTGACGGACGACGAGGTCAGCAAGTCCGCCGACAAGACCGGCCGGGACCGCCGCCTGCCCTCCGACCAGGTCGGCCGGGCCGGGCTCGAATCCGTCTACGACAACGACCTGCGGGGCACCACCGGCGTCGACCGGCTGGAGGTCGACAACCTCGGCCGGGTCATCGGCAGTGCGGGCAACACCCCCGCCCAGCCCGGCAACAACCTCGTCACCAGCATCGACGCCCGGGTGCAGAAGGCCGTCGAGGACCAGCTCCAGCAGGCCATGACGGACGCCCGCAAGGTCTTCGACAAGGAGACCAACAAGAACTACGAGGCCGACTCCGGCGCCGCCCTCGTGATGGACGTGCACACCGGCCGGATCATCGCGATGGCCAGCGCGCCGACCTTCGACCCGAACCTCTGGGTCGGCGGCATCTCCGCCAAGGACTACCAGGGGCTGACCGACAAGAGCTCCAACTACCCGCTGATCAACCGGGCCATACAGGGTCAGTCCGCACCCGGCTCGACCTTCAAGGTCATCTCCACCACCGCCGCCGTCCAGGCCGGGTACTCGCTCGACGGCCACTACCCGTGCCCGAAGAGCCTGACCATCGGCGGCCGCGAGTTCAAGAACTTCGAGAGCGAGAGCTTCGGCGACATCTCGCTGGAGAAGGCCCTCGAGATCTCCTGCGACACCGTCTTCTACGGCCTCTCCTACGACCAGTGGATGCATGACGGCGGCATCAAGCCGAAGAAGGACGCGGCCGACTGGTTCTTCAAGACGGCCCATCAGTTCGGCCTGGGCGCCAAGACCGGCATCGACCTGCCGAGCGAGGTGCCCGGCCGGGTGCCCGACCGGCAGTGGAAGCAGTCCTTCTTCGACGCCAACAAGGACGCCTGGTGCACCCAGGCGGCCAAGGGCGGCCACGAGTACGCCGACGAGATCGCCCGGGAGAACTGCGTCGACGGCAACGTCATGCGCGCCGGTGACTCCGTCAACTTCGCGATCGGCCAGGGCGACACCCTCGTCACCCCGGTCCAGATGGCCCGGATCTACTCGGCCCTCGCCAACGGCGGCACGCTCTACCGCCCGACCGTCGCCAAGGCCGTGGTCAGCCCCGGCGGCCAGCTGGTGCGCGACATCGCCCCGCACGCCGACGGCAAGCTCCCCGCCGACGACAAACTGCTCAGCTACATCAACCAGGCCACCGCAGGCGTCATCACCAGCGGTACGGCGGCCTGGAAGTTCACCGGCGCGGGCTGGCCGCAGGGCAAGATCGAGCTGCACGCCAAGACCGGCACCGCCGAGGTCGCCGGCAAGCAGACCACCTCGTGGCTGACCACCTACAGCGGCGACTACGCGGTCGTGATGACGATAAGCCAAGGTGGCACCGGCTCCGGCGGCTCCGGTGACTCGGTGCGCCGGATCTACCAGGCGCTGTACGGCGTCGACGACAAGGGCAACATCGACAACACGAAGGCCCTGCTGCCCAAGCCGCAGGCCGAGCTGCCGAAGTTCAACCCGGACGGCACCGCCATCCTCAAGCAGGCCGACTACCTCGACCCGTCGCAGATGACGTCGCAGATGACCGTGACCCCCGCGTACCTCGGCCCGTCCTGGCCGGTCGGCACCGGCGGCTCGGCCGAGCTGCTGCCCGCCGCGCTCGAACCCACCCGCGCCAACGGAAGGGGCCGGGCATGACCTCGTACGGCTCGTACCGCCCCGTCCGGCTCTCCCCGCAGCGCGGGGCGGTCGGTCGGGCGCTCGCCAAGGACTCCCCGCTGCGGCGGCTCGACTGGATCCTGATCCTGGCCGCGCTGGCGCTCTCCCTCGGCAGCTCGATGCTGATCTGGTCGGCGACCAGGGGGCGGGATTCGCTCACCCACGGCGACCCGCAGTACTTCCTCTACCGGCACCTCACCAACCTGCTGATCGGGCTGGTGCTCTGCGGTGTGGTGATCGTCATAGGAGTACGCCGGGTGCGCACCGCCGTGCCCTTCCTCTACGTCGCCGTGCTGGTGATACTGCTCGCCGCGCTCAGCCCGCTCGGCTCCCGCGTCAACGGCGCGCACTCCTGGATCCAGTTCGGCGGCGGCTTCTCGCTCCAGCCCGCCGAGTTCGCCAAGATCGCGATCGTGCTCGGGATGGCCGTGGTGCTCTCCGCCCGCGTCGACGCGGGCGAGCGGACCATCCCAGGCGACAAGAGCGTCCTCCAGGCGCTGGTGATCGCCGCCGTGCCGATGGGCGTCGTCATGCTGATGCCCGACCTCGGCTCGGTGATGGTGATGGCCGTGACGATCATGGGCATCCTGCTGGCCTCCGGCGCCCCCAACCGCTGGGTCTTCGGCCTGATCACCGTCGGGGCCGGCGGCGCCGTCGCGATCTGGCAGCTCGGCGTCCTCAGCAAGTACCAGATCGACCGCTTCGCCGCCTTCGCCAACCCCGCCCTCGACCCGGCCGGCGTCGGCTACAACACCGCCCAGGCCCGGATCGCCATCGGCTCCGGCGGCCTCAGCGGCATGGGCCTCTTCCACGGCACCCAGACCACCGGCCAGTTCGTCCCCGAGCAGCAGACCGACTTCGTCTTCACCGTTGCGGGCGAGGAGTTGGGCTTCATCGGCGGCATCACCCTCATCCTGCTGCTCGGCGTCATCCTCTGGCGCGCCTGCCGGATCGCCCGCCAGGCCACCGACCTCTACGGCACGGTCCTGGCCGCCGGGGTGATCACCTGGTTCGCCTTCCAGGGCTTCGAGAACATCGGCATGACGCTGGGCATCATGCCCGTCGCGGGCATCCCGCTGCCCTTCGTCTCCTACGGCGGCTCGTCGATGTTCGCGGTCTGGATGGCCGTCGGGATACTGCAGTCCGTCCGCTCCCAGCGGCCGATAGGGACCTGAGCACTTCCGGCCCTCGGCTACTCTTGAGGGTCACCCCATTCACGTCGTTAGGTTCCTGGTTCTTATGACAGTCGAATCGGTCTTCCCACGCCTGGAGGCCCTCCTCCCGCACGTCCAGAAGCCGATCCAGTACGTCGGCGGCGAGCTCAACTCGACCGTCAAGGACTGGGACGCCTGCGACGTCCGCTGGGCGCTGATGTACCCCGACGCGTACGAGGTCGGGCTGCCCAACCAGGGCGTCATGATCCTGTACGAGGTGCTCAACGAGCGCGAGGGCGTGCTCGCCGAGCGCACCTACAGCGTCTGGCCGGACCTCGAAGCGCTGATGCGCGAGCACGACGTGCCGCAGTTCACCGTCGACGCGCACCGCCCGGTCAAGGCCTTCGACGTGTTCGGGCTCTCCTTCTCCACCGAGCTCGGCTACACCAACATGCTCACCGCCCTCGACCTCGCGGGCATCCCGCTGGAGGCCAAGGACCGCACCATCGACGACCCGATCGTCCTCGCGGGCGGCCACGCGGCCTTCAACCCCGAGCCGATCGCGGACTTCATCGACTGCGCGGTGATCGGCGACGGCGAGCAGGCCGTGCTCGACATGACCGAGATCATCCGCGCCTGGAAGGCCGAGGGCCGGCCGGGCGGGCGCGACGAGGTGCTGCTGCGCCTGGCCAGGACCGGCGGGGTGTACGTGCCGCGCTTCTACGACGTCGAGTACCTGGCCGACGGCCGGATCGCCCGCGTCGTGCCGAACGCGCCGGGCGTGCCGTGGCGGGTCTCCAAGCACACCGTGATGGACCTCGACGAGTGGCCCTACCCGAAGCAGCCGCTCGTCCCGCTCGCCGAGACGGTGCACGAGCGGATGTCCGTCGAGATCTTCCGTGGCTGCACCCGTGGCTGCCGCTTCTGCCAGGCCGGCATGATCACGCGTCCCGTCCGGGAGCGAAGCATCACCGGAATCGGCGAGATGGTCGAGCGCGGCCTGAAGGCGACCGGCTTCGAGGAGGTCGGCCTGCTCTCGCTCTCCAGCGCCGACCACACCGAGATCGGCGAGATCGCCAAGGGCCTGGCCGACCGCTACACCGAGGACAAGGTCGGCCTCTCCCTCCCGTCCACCCGGGTGGACGCCTTCAACATCGACCTCGCCAACGAGCTGACCCGCAACGGCCGCCGCTCGGGCCTCACCTTCGCCCCCGAGGGCGGCAGTGAGCGCATCCGCAAGGTGATCAACAAGATGGTGTCCGAGGAGGACCTCATCCGCACCGTCGCCGCCGCCTACGGCAACGGCTGGCGCCAGGTGAAGCTGTACTTCATGGTCGGCCTCCCGACGGAGACCGACGAGGACGTGCTGCAGATCGCCGAGATGGCGAAGAACGTCATCCAGAAGGGCCGCGAGGTCACCGGCCAGAACGACATCCGCTGCACCGTCTCCATCGGCGGGTTCGTCCCCAAGCCGCACACGCCCTTCCAGTGGGCCCCGCAGCTCTCCGCCGAGGCCACCGACGCCCGCCTCGGCAAGCTCCGCGACGCCATCCGTGGCGACCGCAAGTACGGCAAGAACATCGGTTTCCGCTACCACGACGGCAAGCCCGGCATCATCGAGGGCCTGCTCTCCCGCGGCGACCGTCGCACCGGCAAGATCATCCGCGCGGTCTACGAGGACGGCGGCCGCTTCGACGGCTGGCGCGAGCACTTCTCCTACGACCGCTGGATCGCCGCCGCCGAGAAGGGCCTGGCCGGCACCGGCGTCGACGTCGAGTGGTACACCACCCGCGAGCGCGCCTATGAGGAGGTCCTCCCCTGGGACCACCTGGACAGCGGCCTCGACAAGGACTGGCTCTGGGAGGACTGGCAGGACGCCCTCGAAGAGGTCGAGGTCGACGACTGCCGCTGGACGCCGTGCTTCGACTGCGGGGTGTGCCCTCAGATGCAGACCGAGATCCAGATCGGCCCGACCGGCGTGAAGCTCCTGCCGCTCACGGTGGTCAACCAGTAGGACGACTCCTCGGGACGCCCTCGCCGGACACTCCGGCGGGGGCGTTTCCCGGTTCACGGCAGTTGACGGACATTCACGGGGGACGCAGTGAGCAGTGGGACGGACGACAGGCGGCCCGGTGGCTGTCTGACCGGGGTGGTGCGGGCGGTCGCGCTGGTGGTCGTGGTGCCGGTGCGGCTGTTGGTGGAGTTGTTGGCGGTGGTGCTGCGGCCGGTCGGGATCGCGGCGGACTGGGTCGTGCGGATGGTGGGGCTGGCGCTTTACTGGGTGTTCGTGTGGCCGTTCCTGACGGTGTGGCGGTACGTGCTGGCGCCGCTCGGGCGGGTGCTGGTGGTCGCGCCGCTGCGGTGGCTGCTCCGGGAGGTGCTCGCGCCCGTGGGGCGGGTACTGCTGGCGGGGCTGGTGGTGCTGGCCAGGGGGTTCGCGTGGCTGGTCGACATCCTGCTGGTGGTGCCGCTCCGGGCGCTGTACCGGTACGTGCTGGCGCCGCTCGGGCGGGCGGTGGCCTGGGTGCTGCGGTGGCTGGTGGCCGTGCCGGTGGTCTGGCTGTGGGAGACGCTGCTGTACCCGGTGCTGCGGGTGGTCGGCCGGGCCGTCGCCTGGGCGTGGCGGGTCGGCGGGCTGGTCTGGCGGTTCGCCGTGGTGCGCCCGTGCCGGTGGGTGCGGCGCGAGGTGTGGTGGCCGGTGAAGCTGGAGGTCCGGCGGGTGCTCGCCGACGTCCGCCGGGCGTTGCTGGGCTGAACGGGCGCGTACCCTTGTCCTGACAGAGTCCGGCAGGTGTGACACCCGCCGGACGGAGAACTGACTAAGGACTGAGCGCCCTGGCACGCCGCACGCCCGACGGTCCGCCGCCCGCGCCGACGGTGCAGCGCATCCGTCTCCGCTACACCAAGCGCGGCCGTCTGCGCTTCACCAGCCACCGCGACTTCCAGCGGGCGTTCGAGCGGGCTCTGCGCCGCTCTGCCGTCCCGATGGCCTACTCGGCGGGCTTCACGCCGCACCCCAAGGTCTCGTACGCCAACGCCGCCCCCACCGGCGTGGCCAGCGAGGCCGAGTACCTGGAGATCGGCCTGGCCGACGTCCGCGACCCGGAGAAGCTGCGCGCGCAGCTGGACGAGTCGATGCCGAACGGCCTGGACATCATCGACGCCGTCGAGGTCCGCACCGCGAACTTCGTGGAGCGGCTGGAGGCGTCCGAGTGGCAGGTCAGGCTCGACGGTGTCGAGCCTGCGGACGCCGCCCGAGCGGTGGCCGCCTTCCTCGCCGCCGAAGAGGTCGAGGTCAGCCGGCAGACCAAGAACGGGCTGCGGGTGTTCGACGCGCGCGGCGCGGTCGCGGCGCTCGAAGTCCTCCCGTCGCAGGTCGGTGATGGTAACGACACCGGCACGGAACGTGCCTCCGATGTCCGTCCGGCCGGTCCCTGTGCGATACTGCGGCTGGTAGTACGACACGCCACACCCGCCGTACGACCCGACGACGTTTTGTCCGGTCTTCGTGCGACGGCCGACCTCGCGCCGCCGGTCCCCGCTGAGGTGACCAGGCTGGCGCAGGGGCCGCTCGACGAGGAGACCGGCACGGTGACCGACCCGCTGGCGCTCGACCGCGCCGCGGCCCCGACAGGCCAGTAGCGGCCGCCGGGCCGCGCGCACCTGCGTCCGCCTAGTGGGAGGCGAGCCCGGCCCGGAGCTTCAGCTACCGGGCCGAGGGCTCGCCGGGCCCCCGCGGCTCCCCAGGGGAGCGAGCGCCGTCGCGCGCAGGCCAGCCCCTTGCGGCCCGCCGACCCGGATGGTCGGTGAGCCCGAGGAACCCGTCCGGCAGCCATCCGGCCCGGGGACGGCCCGGCTTTGAAAACTTGGAAGAACTGGTCAAGAACCAGAAGACTTTCGACGCCCCGCACCGTGCGGAGCGCCGAGCGAGACTACGAGCCCCTGTGCGGCCTCGCGTCCGCACTACGGCACCGCCCCGGTCCGCCCGCGAATCTCGCGGCCGATCGGGCCACAGGTGCCGTGACGTGCCCGATGCGGAGCCCGGGGGCCTGACGGGAGATCCACCCGCATGCTCGAGAACACTGATCCGCAGCAGTCTGCGGCAGCAACCGACACCGATACCGACAGCCCGGCCGCGCCCCCGCGCCGCCGTCGCCGCGCGGTCTCCCGCCCGGCGGGCACCCCGCAGGGCGCCGAGGCGGCGGCCACCGAGGTCGTCGTACCGGTCGAGACCCCCGCCGAGGAGGCCGCCCCGGCCGCACCCGCCGCCGAGCCGGTCGCCGAGGAGAAGCCCGTCCGGGCCCGCCGTACCCGTAAGCGGGCCGAGTCGCCCGCCGGTGCCCCGGCCGAGGCCGTGGTGGCCGAGCCGGTCGTCGCGCAGACGCCCGCCGCCGAGCCGGTCGCCGAGGAGAAGCCCGTCCGGGCCCGCCGCGCCCGTAAGCGGGCCGAGTCGCCCGCCGGTGCCCCGGCCGCCGAGGAGACGCCCGCCGTCGCCGAGCCGGTCGCTGCCGCACCCGCCGCCGAGGAGGCGCCCGCAGAGGCGCCTGCACGCCGGACGCGCCGCTCCCGCCGCGTGGTCGAGGCCGCGCCCGTCGTCGTGGCCGAGGAGCCCGCCGTCGAGGAGGAGCCCGCCGAGGAGCCCGTCGAGGAGCCGCAGGCCGAGGTCAAGCCGGTCGTCGAGGCCCCGCCGGTGGCCGAGGACGCCCCGACGCACCGCGTCCGCCGCCGCGCCGTCCGCCCCTCCACCGCGATCTTCCAGGCCCCGGTCTTCCAGGAGCCGGCCCAGTTCGTGGCCCCGGCCGCCCAGGCCACCCCGGCCGCGGCCCCCGCGCCGAAGGCCGCCGCCGTGCCCGCCGCCGCCAAGGCCGCCCCCGTCGCCCAGGCGTCGGAGGAGGAAGAGTTCGAGTACAGCGGCGTCGGCCGCCGTCGCCGTTCCGGGCGTCAGCCCGTCCGGGTGCAGTCGCAGCAGCGTTCCGCACCGGCCCGGGAGGTCCGTGAGGCGCGCGAGGTCCGTGAGGTCCGCGAGCAGCCCAAGCCCGTCGTCGTGGAGGCCCCGGCCGCCGTCGAGGAGCCCGCTGCCGCCGTGACCACCGGCCCCGAGGTCGAGGGTGACTGGGAGGACGACCGCCCGTCCCGCCGTCGCCGCCGGGGTGGCCGTCGCCGCCGTCGCGGTGACGCCGAGGAGTTCGAGGCCGAGGCGCCCGTCGAGGCCGAGCAGGCCGCCGAGGAGCCCGTCGAGGAGGAGGACGAGGACGACGACCTGGCCGGTGGCCTGGCGTCCTCCCGTCGCCGTCGCCGCCGTCGCCGTCGCAGTGGTGAGGCCGGTGGCGTCGAGGTGGCTGCCGAGACCACCGAGGACGGCGTCCGTACGGTCGTGAAGGTCCGCGAGCCGCGCCGCCGCTCCGCCGAGCCGTCCTTCGACCCGGACGAGGTGCAGTCCATCAAGGGCTCGACCCGTCTGGAGGCGAAGAAGCAGCGCCGCCGCGAGGGCCGCGAGCTGGGCCGCCGCCGGGTGCCGATCATCACCGAGGCCGAGTTCCTGGCCCGCCGCGAGTCGGTCGAGCGCGTGATGGTCGTCCGCCAGAACGGCGAGCGCACCCAGATCGGCGTCCTGGAGGACGGCGTGCTCGTCGAGCACTACGTCAACAAGGAGCAGGCCACCTCGTACGTCGGCAACGTCTACCTGGGCAAGGTCCAGAACGTGCTGCCGTCGATGGAGGCCGCCTTCGTCGACATCGGCAAGGGCCGCAACGCCGTGCTGTACGCCGGTGAGGTCAACTTCGGCGCGCTGGGCGGCCACGGCGGCCCGCGCCGGATCGAGTCGGTGCTCAAGTCCGGCCAGTCCGTGCTGGTCCAGGTCTCCAAGGACCCGATCGGCCACAAGGGCGCCCGCCTGACCAGCCAGATCTCGCTTCCCGGCCGCTACCTGGTCTACGTGCCCGAGGGCTCGATGACCGGCATCAGCCGCAAGCTGCCCGAGAACGAGCGCGCCCGCCTGAAGCAGATCCTCAAGAAGATCGTCCCCGAGGACGCGGGCGTCATCGTCCGCACCGCCGCCGAGGGCGCCAGCGAGGACGAGCTGACGCGTGACGTGCAGCGCCTGCAGCAGCAGTGGGAGGAGATCCAGAAGAAGGCGACCTCCGGCAACGCCCCCGCGCTGCTCTACGGCGAGCCGGACATGACCGTCCGGGTCGTCCGCGACATCTTCAACGAGGACTTCACCAAGGTCATCGTCTCCGGCAACGACGCGTGGAACACCATCCACGAGTACGTCGGCGGTGTCGCCCCCGACCTGGCCGAGCGCCTGCAGCGCTGGACCTCCGACGTGGACGTGTTCGCCACGTACCGCATCGACGAGCAGCTGATGAAGGCGCTGGACCGCAAGGTCTGGCTGCCGAGCGGCGGTTCGCTGGTCATCGACCGCACCGAGGCGATGATCGTGGTCGACGTCAACACCGGCAAGTTCGTCGGTCAGGGCGGCAACCTCGAAGAGACCGTCACCCGGAACAACATCGAGGCGGCCGAGGAGATCGTCCGCCAGCTGCGGCTGCGCGACCTCGGCGGCATCATCGTGATCGACTTCATCGACATGGTGCTGGAGTCCAACCGGGACCTGGTGCTGCGCCGCCTGCTGGAGTGCCTGGGCCGGGACCGGACCAAGCACCAGGTGGCCGAGGTCACCTCGCTGGGCCTGGTGCAGATGACCCGCAAGCGGGTCGGCCAGGGCCTGCTGGAGTCCTTCTCCGAGAGCTGCGTGCACTGCAACGGCCGTGGCGTCATCGTCCACATGGAGCAGCCGACCGCCCCCGGTGGCGGCGGTGGCTCGGTGGGCACCTCGGGCGAGGCCATCTCGGGCGGCAAGCGCCGTCGCCGGGGCAAGGGCGGCGCCGCTGCCGAGGAGCCGCAGGCCGTCGAGACGCTCGAGGAGCTGGAGGCCGAGGAGCCGCACGAGCACGAGCACGAGGACTTCGAGCTGGTGCCGAGCGGCGAGCAGCTCGCCATCCCGGTCGCCGAGCCCGAGGCCGCTCCGGTCGTCGAGCCCGCGCCGGTGGTCGTGGCCGAGCCGCAGCCGAGCCTGGTCGAGATCCCGGCCGCCGCCGCGCCGGCCCCGCGTACCCGCCGCCGTGCGGTGCGCAAGGCCACCGCTCCGGCGGGTGCGCCGGGCGAGGCCGAGATCGTGGTGCTCCAGGCCCGCGCCGAGGCCGCTGTGAAGGCGGCGCTGGACGCGGCGGAGGAGCGGACGGCTGCCGAGGCTGCTGCCCCGGCCGAGACTGCTCCGGTCGAGGCCGAGCCGGTTGTCGAGACCGTCGCGGAGCCGGAGATCGAGGCCGAGGCCGAGGTCGCTGTCGAGACCGACGCCGAGGCCGAGGCGCCTGCGCCGAAGAAGCGCGCGCCCCGCAAGGCCGCCGCGAAGAAGACCGCTGCCACCAAGACCACGGCAGCGGCGAAGAAGACCACCGCCCGCAAGACCGCCACCAAGCGGACGAGCGCGGCGGCCAAGAAGGCAGCTGCCGCCGAGGGTGATTCGGCGGCTGAGTAAGCCCGTTCACCGGGGGCGGGCAGCTGCCCGCCCCCGGTGTGTACGGTGCCGGTTTGCCCCTGGGGCGGCTGGTACGTATTCTTGACCACTGGCGTGTCTACGCCATGCTCCCGAGCACATCACCTCCTGGGTCTTCTCACGAAGAGCCGGGGGAGGCCGCTGTGTCCGTACCCAGCGGCTGGCATCGAGAGTTCCGACCGAGCAGGAAAGCAGGTACCGCATGTACGCGATCGTTCGCGCCGGCGGCCGCCAGCACAAGGTCGCCGTTGGCGACGTGCTGGAGATCGACCGTGTTGACGTCAAGCCGGGTGACTCGGTGGAGCTCTCGACCATCCTGGTCGTCGACGGCGAGGCCGTCACCTCCGACCCGTGGGTCCTCGCCGGTGTGAAGGTTCACGCCGAGGTCGTCGACCACACCAAGGGTGAGAAGATCATCATCCTTCGTTACAAGAACAAGACCGGCTACCGTCGTCGCCAGGGCCACCGCCAGCGTCACACCGCCGTCCGCATCACCAGCATCGACTCCGCGAAGTAAGTAAGGGGATAGCGAGATGGCACATAAGAAGGGCGCAAGCTCTACCCGTAACGGCCGCGACTCGAACGCCCAGCGCCTCGGCGTGAAGCGTTTCGGCGGCCAGGTCGTCAGCGCCGGCGAGATCCTCGTCCGCCAGCGTGGCACCCACTTCCACCCGGGTGCGGATGTCGGTCGCGGCGGCGACGACACCCTGTTCGCGCTGAAGGCCGGCGCGGTCCAGTTCGGCACGCACCGTGGCCGTCGGGTCGTCAACATCGTGGCCGTCGAGGCCTGATCTTCCTGATGCCGCGTCAGCGGTAACGGCGAGATTCTGGGAGGGTGGGCCGGAAATTTCCGGCTCACCCTTCTTGCTTTACCCCGGGGTGGTTTGTCCGTCCCGACCCCATTTCTTCGCTCTGGAGGCACATCCAATGACCACCTTCGTGGACCGCGTCGAGCTGCACGTCGCCGCGGGTAACGGGGGCCATGGCTGCGCCTCCGTGCACCGGGAGAAGTTCAAGCCGCTCGGCGGGCCCGACGGCGGTAACGGCGGTGAGGGCGGCAGCGTCATCCTCGTCGTCGACGCGCAGGTCACCACCCTGCTCGAGTACCACCACTCGCCCAAGCGCAAGGCCACCAACGGCAAGCCGGGCGCGGGCGGTCACCGTACCGGCTCCACCGGTGGCGACCTGGTGCTGCCCGTCCCGGACGGCACCGTCGTGATGGACCGGCAGGGCAACGTGCTGGCCGACCTGGTCGGGCACGGCACCAGCTTCATCGCCGCCGCCGGTGGCCGGGGCGGTCTCGGCAACTCGGCGCTGGCCTCCTCCCGCCGCAAGGCGCCCGGCTTCGCGCTGCTCGGCGAGCCGGGTGAGGCCCGCGACATCGTGATGGAGCTCAAGTCCGTCGCCGACGTCGCTCTCGTGGGTTACCCGAGCGCGGGCAAGTCGTCGCTGATCTCGGTGCTCTCCGCCGCCAAGCCGAAGATCGCTGACTACCCCTTCACCACCCTGATCCCGAACCTCGGTGTGGTCACCGCCGGCGAGACCATCTACACCATCGCCGACGTGCCCGGCCTGATCCCCGGCGCCAGCCAGGGCCGTGGCCTGGGCCTGGAGTTCCTGCGCCACGTCGAGCGCTGCACGGTGCTCGTCCACGTGCTCGACTGCGCGACGCTGGAGCCGGGCCGTGACCCGCTCTCCGACCTGGAGACGATCGAGGCCGAGCTCTCCCAGTACGGCGGTCTCGACGACCGTCCGCGCCTGGTCGCCCTGAACAAGGTGGACGTGCCGGACGGCCAGGATCTGGCGGACATCACCCGCGAGTCGCTGGAGCAGGCCGGCTACCGGGTCTTCGAGGTCTCCGCGGCCTCCCGCTCGGGCCTGCGCGAGCTGAACTTCGCGATGGCGCAGATCGTCGCCGAGGCCCGTGCGGCCAAGCCCGTCGAGGAGGCGACCCGGATCGTGCTGCGGCCGACCGCCGTCGACGACGCCGGGTTCACCGTCACGGAGGAGGACGGCGCGTACCGCGTGCGGGGCATCAAGCCCGAGCGCTGGGTCCGCCAGACCGACTTCAGCAACGACGAGGCCGTCGGCTACCTGGCGGACCGGCTGGCCCGCCTCGGTGTCGAGGACAAGCTGTGGAAGGTCGGCGCCAAGGAGGGTGACACCGTCATCATCGGCGCCGACGACAACGCCGTCGTCTTCGACTGGGAGCCGACCATGGCCGCCGGTGCGGAGATGCTCGGCCGCCGTGGCGAGGACCACCGGATGGACTCCCCGCGCCCGGCCGTCGACCGCCGCCGTGAGAAGCAGAAGGGCCGCGACGCGGCCGAGACCGAGTACCTGGCCTTCGAGGCGCTCTCCAGCGGCCGTGCGGCCGCCGTCGAGAGCGAGGACGAGGACGAGTAGCAAGACCCACGGCCGGTCCATGGACTGAGCCTGTGAGCGGGCCCGCTGCCCGGATCGCGTACATTACGGTCCGGGCGGCGGGCCCGCGTCGTGTACCAGCGGAGGCAAGTGATGACCGATCAGATCCTGCGGCAGGAGGTCCTGACCGCCCGGCGGATCGTCGTCAAGGTCGGCTCGTCCTCGCTCACCACCGCTTCGGGTGGTCTGGACGCGGACCGGGTGGACGCCCTGGTGGACGCGCTGGCCAAGGCCCGAGGGCGGGCCGAGGCGCCGGAGATCGTGCTGGTCTCCTCCGGGGCGATCGCCGCCGGGCTCGCGCCGCTCGGGCTGGACCGCCGCCCGAGCGACCTGGCCCGGCAGCAGGCCGCGGCGAGCGTCGGGCAGGGGCTGCTGGTCGCGCGCTACACCGCCTCCTTCGCCCGGTACGGAGTCCGCGTCGGCCAGGTGCTGCTGACGGCCGAGGACGCCAGCCGGCGCGCGCACTACCGCAACGCGTACCGCACGCTCGACCAGCTGCTGGCGATGGGCGCGATGCCGATCGTGAACGAGAACGACACCGTCGCCACCGCCGAGATCAGGTTCGGGGACAACGACCGGCTGGCGGCGCTGGTCGCGCACCTCGTCCGGGCGGATCTGCTGGTGCTGCTCTCCGACGTGGACGGGCTCTACGACGGTGACCCGAGCAAGCCCGGCAGCAGCAGGATCGCCGAGGTGGGCGGGCCGCACGACCTCGAAGGGGTCGAGATCGGCAGCGCGGGCAAGGCCGGGGTCGGCACCGGCGGCATGGTCACCAAGGTCGAGGCGGCCCGGATCGCGACGGGTGCCGGCATCCCGGTCGTGCTGACGGCGGCGAGCCAGGCGGCCGACGCGCTGGCCGGCCGTCCGACGGGCACGCTCTTTCTGCGTACCGGCAGCCGTTCGGCCGACCGGCTGCTCTGGCTCGAGCACGCCAGCACTCCGCGCGGGGCGCTCCAGCTGGACCAGGGGGCGGTGGATGCCGTGGTCTCGGGCGGGAAGTCGCTGCTGCCGGCCGGGGTCACCCGGGTCGACGGGGATTTCGCCGCGGGCGATCCCGTGGACCTTCTTGGCGAAAACGGCCACATCGTCGCCCGTGGACTGGTCAACTTTGATGCGAGGGAGTTGCCCCGTCTGCTCGGCCGGTCGACGCGAGACCTGGCCCAGGAGTTCGGTGCCGCGTACGAGCGCGAGGTCATTCACCGCGACGACCTGGTCGTCCTGCGGGGCTGACGGGCGGGCCCTCCCCAAGGGTCGGGCCGAGCCGCCGTCGGCCCGCAGACGTCGTCGTCGACAAGGAGGCCGCCGGTGGGACGCAGGGGCCAGGAAGCACTGCCCGAGCGCCCGCCGAGGCGGCTCACCAGCATCTCCGGTGGTGAACCAGACTCGTCCGTACGGGAATTGAGCCAGGCCGAGAGCGGCGTCGAGGACGAGCAGGAGCAGGCCCGGCTCTGGCACGTGGTGCTCAGCGTCGCCGGGCGGTCCACTCCGCTGGACGAGCTGCGGGCCGCGCTGGAGCGGCTGGCGCACGACCACTCCTTCTTCCTGACGGCGCGTTACGCCGCCGACCGGGCCGAGCTCCGCTACTGGGAGCAGGCCCGCGACCTGCACGACGCGGCGGCCATCGCGCTCCGGCTCTGGGGCGAGCACAAGGCGACGGCGAACCTGCCTCCGTGGGAGATCGTCGGGCTGGAGGTCGTCGACCGGCCGACCTACCACCAGCGGATCAGCGAGGGCTTCGGCGACCCGCCGCCGCACCTCGGCGGCGTGCACCCGTACTGACGTCTCACCCCCTGGCCCGCGCCGCCGGGGGCGGTCACGGAGTCGCTACCCTTTCGGCATGACCAGCAGCCACGCCAGCACCGAGAGCCCCGTCATCGCCGTCGCGCGCCGCGCCCGGGAGGCGGCCGCCGCGCTCGCCCCAGTGCCGCGCCGGGCGAAGGACGCGGCGCTGCTGGCGATCGCCGACGCGCTGGTCGCCCGGAGCACCGAGATCACCGCCGCCAACGCCGAGGACGTCGAGCGGGCCCGCGCGGCCGGCACCGCGGAGTCGGTGATCGACCGGCTGACCCTCACCGAGGAGCGGATCGCCGCCATCGCCTCCGACGTCCGGTCGGTGGTCGGCCTGCCGGACCCGGTCGGTGAGGTGGTCCGCGGCTACACGCTGCCCAACGGCCTGGACGTCCGCCAGCTGCGGGTGCCGCTCGGTGTCGTCGGCATCATCTACGAGGCCCGCCCGAACGTCACCGTGGACGCCGCCGCGCTCTGCCTCAAGTCCGGCAACGCCGTGCTGCTGCGCGGCTCGGCCTCCGCGTACCGCTCCAACACCGCGCTGATCGCCGTGCTGCGCGACGCGGTCACCACCGCCGGGCTGCCCGCCGACGTGATCCAGCTGGTGCCGGGGGAGAGCCGCGAGTCGGTGACCGAGCTGATGCGCGCCCGCGGCCTCGTCGACGTGCTGATCCCGCGCGGCGGCGCCTCGCTGATCCGTACGGTGGTCGAAGGCTCGACCGTGCCGGTGATCGAGACCGGGACCGGCAACTGCCACGTCTACGTCGACGCCCAGGCCGACCTGGCGATGGCCGTCAGCATCCTGCTCAACTCCAAGGCGCAGCGCGTCAGCGTCTGCAACTCCGCCGAGACGCTGCTCGTGCACCAGGACATCGCGGGGGAGTTCCTGCCGCTCGCGCTGGCGGCGCTGGCCGAGGCCGGGGTCACCGTGCACGGGGACGAGGCGGTGCTGAAGGCCGCCGAGGGCACGGCGGTGCAGGTCGTGCCCGCGACGGACACGGACTGGGAGACGGAGTACCTCTCGTACGACCTCGCCGCGGCCGTGGTGCCCTCGCTGGACGCGGCCGTCGCGCACATCCGCCGGTGGTCGTCCGGGCACACCGAGGCGATCGTCACCACCTCGCAGGCCGCCGCCCGCCGCTTCACGCAGCTGGTCGACGCGGCGACGGTGGCGGTCAACGCCTCGACCCGCTTCACCGACGGTGCCGAGTTCGGCTTCGGCGCGGAGATCGGCATCTCCACCCAGAAGCTGCACGCCCGTGGCCCGATGGGGCTGCCGGAGCTGACCTCGACCAAGTACGTCGTCACCGGTGACGGGCACGTCCGGGGCTGACGGCACCGGGTGAGGTCAGGGGTGTGACGCCGGAGGCCGACTGGCGGAACCAACCGGCGGGAGCCACAGACAAATCGCCTGCCCGGTAATACGCTGAGCCCCATGGCTGAGGATGTGGGGGGCTCGCCGTACTCCGGCGGCGCCGATCACGGTGGTGCGGACGACGAGTTCTCCTCCGTGGTCTTCGACGAGGCGTTCGTCCGGTCCGCCGCCGTGCACGAACCGAGCGCCAGGGAGCGGCAGCTGGCCGCCGCCGAGGCCCGGTTCGAGCCCGACACCGTCGCGCCGGGCCGGGGGCTCGAACCCGACGGCCTGCCGCTCGAACTGCGCCCGCACCCGGGCGGGCTGGACGACGACCACCTCTACCCCGACCCGTTCACCGGCCCCGGCCGGGCGGCCCGCGCCCAGCGCCGGGCGAGCCTGCGCCGCGCGGGCTGGGGCCGGGCGGCCCGGTACGAGGCGGCCCGGCGGGTCGGCGGTCGGCACGTGGCGCAGCAGCGCTGGCACCGGCCGGTCGCCTGGGTGCTGGCCGTGGTGATGGGCGCGAGCCTGATCGCCGTCGCGGTCGCCGCGATCTACCGGAGCACCGGCGGCGGGGGCAGCGACGCCCCGCCCCGTCCGGAGCCCGCCGCGAGCAGCTCGGGCGCGGCGCAGCCGAAGCCGGCCGTCCTGCTGCCGGGCTGAGCGGGCTCGCGCGCGCTCCGGGAGCGCTCCGGGCGCGCGAGGTTTCACCAGTTGCGTGAAGTTGTGCCGAGACTCTCGTGGCCGCCGTGCGACCGCCTTACTCTGGTGTTATGGGTGACCCGCGCGAACCTCCTGAGGGTACGCCCGACGGTGGGTCCGGCAACGAGGACGAGTACCGATCCGTCGTCTTCGACGAGTCGTTCGTCCGCGCTGCGCGAATCCAGGAACTGTCGGCCCGTGAACGGCTCGGTGGCCACTACCCCAGGGCGGTACGCCCCCGGGTGTTCCTCGGGCCGTTCGGATCGCTGCCCCGGCAGGCGGTGGCGCTGCTGCTGCTCGTCGCGATGGCCTTCGCGGCGGCGGTCTACTTCGGCGTGAGCTCGCCGCACCGCCTCACCGCCGCGCCGACCGGCAACCAACTGACCGTCAGCCTGGTCGCCCTCAGCCCCGTCTCGCCCGTCGCGGCGGTGGCGGACACCAAGAACCCGTTCGCCGCGCTGCCCAGCGGCTACGCCGACGGCTCGGCGGGTTTCGGCGTGCCCGCGCCCTCGGCGACCGAACACTTCACCAAGGCCGAGGTCACCCGCGCGCTGGACGTCGCGCAGTCCTACCTGACCGCCGCCGACCTCAGCCCGGCGGTGCTGGTGCAGGGCGAGACCGGCGAGGTGCGGAGCCTGATCACCCCGGGGGAGCAGGCGCAGTACGACCAGAGCATCAACAACGCGCGCGACGACCAGCACCACGCGGCCACCGGCTGGCTGGTGCGGTTCGACCCCGGTCAGGTCGCGCTCGCCTCGGACGTGGTCAAGGTGACCGGCACGATGCAGGTCACCGAGGTGGACACCGGCACGCTGGAGGTCACCACCGACCACACCTTCGTCTACGCGCTGCGCCCGGCCGGCACCGAGAGCCCCGTCCTGGTCAGCCTGTTCTCCGTCCGCCGCGAGCTGCGGCTGGAGTTCGACCGGGCCGACATCGGTGCGGGGCACCTGCGGGTGGTCGACGCCGTCGAACAGGCCGGGCCGACCACCTGCGGCACCCCGCTCGCCGACCACTTCCAGCCCGTCCTGGCGACCAGGGGCCCGGTGCCCGCCGCCCCGCCCGCCTCCCCGGCGCCGGTCAACCCCGGCGACCACGCCCACCCGGCCTGGCAGCTCTGCGGCGTGCTCGGCTGAGGAGCGGACGGTCAGCCCTGGTCCTTCGAGGCGCCCTGGTCCTTCGGGGTGAAGGTGTCGCGGAGCTTCCCGCCGACCGTCCCGACCCCGCCCGCGACGTCGCGCAGCAGCCCCATCAGCGGGTCCTTGCTCTCCCTGACCGTCTTGGAGTACGAATCCGCGGCGGCCTTCCACTGCTCCCCGACCGTGGCCTGCGGGTCGTCGCCGCGTCGGGGGTAGGCCCCGGCCAGGATCGAGCGGTACTCCTCGCTCTCGGCCCACTTCTTCAGCTCCGCGACCCGCACCACGGCGAAGGGGTGCGTCTGCGGCAGCACCTGGAGCAGCTTGAGCACGCCGTCCCGCAGATCCCCGGCCTTGTCGTACTCCTCGGCCTGCTCCAGGAAGGCGTCGACGTTCATCTCGGCCAGGTTGTGGCCGCCCGCGAGCTTCATCAGGCCGCGCATCGACGCCTGCACGTCCTGCCCGGCCAGCAGCCCGGCGCGGTCGCAGGAGAGCTCGGCCTTGCGGAACCACTCCTTGAGCGCGGTGATCACGGCGCTGATGGCGAGGTTCCCGAGCGGCAGCCAGGCGATCCGGCCGGCGATGTTGGTGAGGATCAGCAGCATCGTCCGGTAGACCGCGTGTCCGGACATCGCGTGCCCGACCTCGTGGCCGACCACCGCCCGCAGTTCCTCCTCGTCGAGCAGCTCGACGAGGCCGGTGGTGAGCACGATGACGGGGTTGTCCATGCCGACACACATCGCGTTGACGGCCGGGTCCTGGGTGACGTAGAGCTCGGGCACCCGCTCCAGGTCGAGCACGTACGCCGCGTCGCGGACCATCGCGTGCAGCTCGGGGAACTGCCGCTCGGAGGTGCGGACGGCCGTCGCCAGGTACAGCAGCCGGACGCTGCGCTCCGAGACCAGCCCGGCGAGCTTCTTCAGGATCTCGTCGAAGCCCGAGAGCTTGCGCAGCGCGACCAGCGCGGAGCGGTCGGCCGGGTGCTCCCACGCCCGGGTGGAGATCTCCGGAAAGCGCTGACGGCGGCGGCTCGGGGCGTTGGGCTTGGTCGTGTCGGTCATGGTCGAGGTGCCTCCTGCTCGAAGTCGGTACTCGCTGGTTCCCGCTGGTTCTCGCTACAACGACTGCCCGTGGCTACTCGTCCCCGCAGGCCCGCGCTCCGCCCCGGGGGGTCGGTCCGGAGCCCGGTATGTGCCGGTCTACTCTGGCTGTACGGGCCCGAACTCCGGGCAGTTGCACGACCGAGGAGCCTCCATGAACCCCGCCGCCCTTGCGACCCTGGCCGCGCCGATCTCCAGCGAGAACGGCCCCGGCCTGTTCCTGCGGATCGTCGTGATCGCCTCGATCGTCGGCGTCGGTCTGCTGGCGTGGATCCTCGTCCGGGCGGGCCGCAACAACTGACGGGTTCGCCGGTAGCTCACCGGGTGTCAGACGCGGTGGGCCGCCGCGCGGTTGCGGGGGCCGTCCCCGTACGATGAGCGCGCGAGCCGCAGCGGCCCGCGTCCTGACCCCCTCACCCGAGCCGAGAAGGTCCCGCCGACCATGAGCATTCGCACCCTGCCCGCCCTGACCTCGATCGCCGACGGCGGCAACCACGAGAGCCTCAACCCGTACCTGACCGGCGGCGCGGCGCTCTTCATCCTGCTCCTGCTGCTCTACGTGACCACGCGCTTCAACCGCGACCGCTAGAGACTTCGCAGCCGGGCCCGGGGACCGCGCGCCGACCTGGGCGCGGGGCCCTGGGTCGGTGCGCGGCCGGCCGGGTGGCGTAAGGTTTGGCGGCATGGGACAGCAGGCCGAGACCCCCGGCGTACCGGCGAGGAAGCGCCTGGGCGTGATGGGCGGCACTTTCGATCCGATCCACCACGGACACCTCGTCGCCGCGAGCGAGGTGGCGAGCGCGTTCCATCTCGACGAGGTGATCTTCGTGCCGACCGGGCAGCCGTGGCAGAAGAGCCATCGTGACGTCACCCCGGCCGAGGACCGCTACCTGATGACGGTCATCGCGACGGCGGAGAACCCGCAGTTCTCGGTCAGCCGGATCGACATCGACCGGCAGGGCCAGACCTACACCGTGGACACGCTGCGCGACCTGCGCGCGCTCCACCCCGACGCCGACCTCTTCTTCATCACCGGCGCCGACGCCCTCTCCCAGATCCTCTCCTGGCGGGACAGCGAGGAGCTCTTCTCGCTCGCCCACTTCATCGGCTGCACCCGCCCCGGGCACGTCCTCTCCGACGCGGGGCTTCCCGCCGGCGGCGTCTCCCTGATAGAGGTGCCCGCACTGGCCATCTCCTCCACCGACTGCCGGATGCGGGTCGCCAAGGGCGATCCGGTCTGGTACCTCGTGCCGGACGGCGTGGTGCGTTACATCCACAAGCGGGCGCTCTACGCGCCGGCCCAGCCCTACAGCGATCATCGAGAAGCGGCAGGAGGGTCGGCGTGACCGGAACCGCAGACCGCAGGGGCCCGGACGGCGACGGCTACGACCCGCAGCACTACCAGCAGCAGCCGTACCAGCAGCCCTACCAGGACTACGGCCAGCAGCAGGCGTACCCGCACCAGCAGCAGCCCGGGTACGAGCAGCAGCAGCCTTACCCGTACCAGCAGCCGGGCTACGAGCAGCAGCCGCAGCAGCAGCCGTACGAGTACGAGTACCAGCAGCAGCCGTACCAGGAGCAGCCGTACCGGCCGTCCCCGTACGAGCAGCAGCCGTACCAGCAGCCCGGCTACGAGCAGTCTGGCTACGAGCAGCCCCCGTACGAGCAGCAGCAGCCGTACGCGTACCCGCAGCCGGTGGTCGAGACGCCCCGTCCGGCTCCAGCTCCGGCCCCCGCCGCACCCGCTGCTGCGCCGCCGCGCCCCCGGGCGCCGAGGAGTGCTCCGGCGGATGCTCCGGGGAGTGCTCCGGCCGAGGACGACTACGCCACCGGCGAGTTCACCTTCGTCGACGAGCAGGCGGAGGAGACCGAGGACGTCATCGACTGGCTGAAGTTCGCCGAGTCGCGCAGCGAGCGCCGGGACGAGCGCCGGAAGAAGCTGCGCAACCGGGCGATCGGGGCCGTGGTGGCGCTGGCCGTGCTGGCGGGCGGTGGCGCGGGCTACCTCTGGTGGTCGGGCAAGCTCGGCGGCGGGCCGACCACGGCGGCGAAGGTGGCCGGGAAGCGCCAGGTCAACGTCGTCCAGCTGCGTGATCTGAACGGCGTCGTCAGCTCCGCGCTGCTCGTCGACGACCAGGCGGGCGGCAAGGGCGCGGCGCTGCTGCTGCCCGACACCCTCCTGCTGCCCAGCAGCGGCGACTCGGCGACGATGCAGCTCGGCAAGTCGATGGCGGACCTCGGGGCCTCCGGCACCCGGGACGGCCTGGGCACCGTGCTCGGCGCGCCCGTAGCGGGCAGCTGGCGTCTCGACATCCCGTACCTGGCGATACTCGTCGCGCAGATCGGCGGGATCAAGGTCGACACCAACGCCGAGGTGCACGACGGCGCCAAGGTGCTCGCCCCGGCGGGCAAGCAGGTGTCGCTGACCGGCCAGGCGGCCGCGATCTACGCGAGCTACCAGGCCCCCGGTGAGAACCGGGACGCCCAGCTGGCCCGGTTCGGGCAGGTGCTCGACGGCCTGATGCACGCCCTGCCGACCGACCTCGCCGAGGCGCAGGACGACGTGCACCGGATGAACGCGGTGCTCGACCCCTCGTTCCCCGAGCAGGCCCTCGCCGGGGTGCTCGCCCAGCTCGCCCAGCTCGCCAAGGACGGTCACTTCACCGTCAGCGCCCTCAAGGTGGAGGCGGACGGCACGCTGAACGACGCCACGGCCGGTAAGCAGGTCAAGGACGTGCTCGGCGGTACCGTGCACAGCGCCCAGTCGAAGGGCGGGGTGGCCAGGGTCAGCATCGTGAACGCCTCCGGCAACGACCTGGCGGCGGCCTCGGCGACCGTCCAGGTCACCAACGCCGGCCTGAACGCCATCCCGAGCGGCGGCAAGGCACCTGCGGCCCAGGCGACCAGCGAGATCCGTTACACCGACGACTCCCGCCAGGCCGTCGCGCAGTCCCTCGCCACCAGCCTCGGGCTGCCGGACTCGGCGGTGAAGAAGTCCGCCGACGTCCAGAACGCCGACATCGTGGTCGTGCTCGGCAAGGACTACCAGGGCGGCAAGGGCCAGTAGCGGGGCCGGTGGTAGC
This sequence comes from Kitasatospora sp. McL0602, assembly GCF_052076145.1. NCBI lineage: Bacteria > Bacillati > Actinomycetota > Actinomycetes > Kitasatosporales > Streptomycetaceae > Kitasatospora > Kitasatospora sp. McL0602. Next base: position 5,235,092 of record NZ_CP197246.1, read on the forward strand.
AGGGCAGCAGAGGCCTCGGTCGTTCATACGGCCGGGGCCTCTCCCGGTTCGTGAGATCCTGGAAGGCGAATCCTCATCACCAAGCCGGAAGAACACTGTGACTGCCACGGACCACAGCCAGAAGCTCATCGACGTCGCCGCCCAGGCGGCGGCCGACAAGCTGGCCCACGACATCATCGCCTTCGACGTCAGCGACGTGCTGTCGATCACCGACGCCTTCCTGATCGTCTCGGCCCCCAACGACCGCCAGGTGAAGGCGATCGCCGAGGAGATCGAGGACCAGCTCCGCGAGCAGCTGGACGTCAAGCCGCTGCGCCGCGAGGGCGAGCGCGAGGGCCGCTGGATCCTGCTGGACTTCCTGGACATCGTCGTCCACGTCCAGCACTCCGAGGAGCGCTCCTTCTACTCCCTGGACCGCCTCTGGAAGGACTGCCCGGAGCTGCCGCTGCCCGCTGACGCGATGGCCACCCGCAACCGTCCGGAGAACGCCGTCACCGACGCCGCGGGCAACGCGGTGGCCGCCGCCGAGGACGAGAGCTGAGCCGCGCCGCGCGGGGGCCGCGCATCGTCTTCTGGCGTCACGGCCAGACGTCCTGGAACCTCGAGTCGCGGTTCCAGGGCAGCACCGACATCGAGCTGACCGACCAGGGCATCTTCCAGGCCCGGCGGGCCGCCCGACTGCTCTCCGGTCTCCAGCCCGACCTGCTGGTCTCCTCCGACCTCAAGCGCGCCGCCCGTACGGCCGCCGAGCTCGCGAAGGTCACCGGCCTGGACGTGCAGCACCACGAGGGCCTGCGGGAGACGTACGCGGGTGAGTGGCAGGGGCTGACCAACGCCGAGATCCAGGCGCGCTTCCCCGAGCAGTACGAGGCGTGGGCCAAGGGCGAGCCGGTACGGCGCGGCGGCGGCGAGCTGAGCACCGAGGTGGCGGACCGGTCCGTCCCGGTGGTGCTGGAGGCCGTCGACAAGCTGCCCGAGGACGGCACCGTCGTCGTGGTCAGCCACGGCGGCACGATCCGGACCATGATCGGACGGCTGCTCGACATGGAGCCCGCGCAGTGGGAGCGCTTCGGCGGTCTCTCGAACTGCTGCTGGTCCGTGCTGGGCCGCGGCACGCGCGGCTGGCGGCTGCTCGAGCACAACGCCGGCACCCTGCCGCAGCCGGTCATCGGCGACGAGACCTGAGCCTCGGGGGAGCCCTGAGAGGGGCGGGATTTCGCAGTTCCGGGCCTGACCAGCTAGAGTCTTCCTCGTTCGCAGGAAAGAACGCCGACCGAAAGGAAGGCGTGGATTCCTCCGAAGTGCGGGGCTGTAGCTCAGTTGGTAGAGCGCTTGCATGGCATGCAAGAGGTCCGGGGTTCAATTCCCCGTAGCTCCACTCCGCACCAGCGGTCCTTCGGGGCCGTGCGTGTCGCGGGGCTGTAGCTCAGTTGGTAGAGCGCTTGCATGGCATGCAAGAGGTCCGGAGTTCAATTCTCCGTAGCTCCACAGCGACAGAGGCCGCCTCCCACTCCGGGAGGCGGCCTTTCGCGTACCCGCCTCGCGTACCTGCCCGGTGGATCAGCGGGCCTCGCAGGCGTGGTCGCGCACGACCGGCGACCGCTCCGGGTGCGCGGCGACGTACTCCATCCGCTCGCGGTCCTGCGGGCCCTCGGGCGTGTAGACGACCAGGTAGGTCTCGGGAGCCGCCGGGATGGTCAGGTACGAGGCCTGGAAGCGCATCTCGCCGACCGCCGCGTGCCGGAAGACCTTCAGCGCCTGCCGGGGCGGGCCGACCTCATGACGGGCCCACAGCTCCGCGAAGTGCGGGCTGGCCTCCGACAGCTCGCGGATGTACGCCTCCCAGACCGGCTCGCCGATGTGCCGCCCGTACGCGCCGCGCAGCACCGCGACCATCCGGGGCAGCTCCTCGCTCCGGTTCAGGAAGGGGTTGCAGCACTCCGGCACGGTGAACGCGCACCACATGCTGTTGCGCCGCCCGTTCGGCGTCCGCGGCCTGGTCGCGCCCGGGAAGAGCGCGTCGTAGGCGGCGTTGTGCGCCAGCAGGTCGTAGCGGTAGTTGCAGATGGCGGCGGGCAGCGGGCTGAGCTGGTCCAGGATCAGCTGGATCGCCGGGTCGAGCGCCGGGCAGCCCGGCTCGTCCGCCGGCCCCTGGGTGAGCCCGGCCAGCCGGAAGAGGTGCTCGCGCTCGGCGCCGTCCAGCCGCAGCGTCCGCGCGACGGCCGCCAGCACCTGCTCGCTCGCGTTGATCGGACGCCCCTGCTCCAGCCAGGTGTACCAGGTGACCCCGACCCCGGAGAGCTGCGCGACCTCCTCCCGGCGCAGGCCCGGCGTGCGGCGCCGCAGGCCGGGCGGCAGGCCGACGGCCTCGGGGGTGACCCGGGAGCGGCAGGCCTTCAGGAAGCTCGCCAGCTCCGTCCGCCGCCGGTCCCTGCCGGGGGCTGCGACGGTCTCGGTGCGGTCGTCCAACACGGTCATGCCACCATCGTGACCGATCCCCGGTACCGGTAACAGGGTGCTGTCAGTACCAGGATCAGCAGGCTCTAACCACCAGTACCGGACCGCCGCGAAGCTGGACACATGACGGACCTTCAGACCCGCCCGCCCGCCTCGGTCACCCTGCCCGGCTCGGTCACCCCGGCTGCGCCGACTCCCGCCCGGGGCAGGCCGGGTGCCCTCCTCGCCCTCGTCCTCACCGGCCAGTTCATGGCCGTGCTCGACGTCTCCATCGTCAACGTCGCCGTCCCGACCATCCGCACCGACCTGCACGCCACCGGCGCCGGGCTCCAACTCGTCATCGCCGGCTACACCATCGCGTACGCGGTGCTGCTGATCACCGGCGCCCGGCTCGGCGCCCGGTACGGGTACAGCAGGCTCTTCCAGTACGGGCTGCTGGCCTTCAGCGCCGCCTCGCTCGCCTGCGGGCTGGCCCCGAACACCGGCTCGCTGATCGGCTTCCGGGTCGCCCAGGGGATCGGCTCGGCGATGATGGTGCCTCAGGTGATGAGCCTGATCCAGCGGACGGTCACCGGCGCCGCCCGGACGAAGGCGTTCGGGCTCTACTCGGCGGTGATCGCCGGTGGCATGGCGATCGGGCAGGTCGTCGGCGGGCTGCTGGTCAGCGCGAACGTCCTCGGACTGGGCTGGCGGCCGGTCTTCCTGGTCAACGTGCCGATCGGGTTGGCGCTGCTGGCCGCCAGCCGCAGGCTGCTGCCCGCGCTGCCGGGCGACAGCAGCCGCCGGTTCGACGTCCCCGGCCTGCTGGTGCTCGCGGCGGCGCTCGGCACCCTGGTGGTGCCGCTGGTGCTCGGCCACGAGCTGGGCTGGCCGCTCTGGGGCTGGCTGATGCTCGCCGCGAGCGTGCTGCTCTTCGGCCTCTTCGGCCTGGTCGAGCGGCGGATCTCGGCCCGCGGCGGCCAGCCGCTCATCCCCGGCCGGGTGCTGCGCGCCCCCGGGCTGCTCCCGGCCGCCGGGGCGATCTTCCTGATCATGGCGGGCTTCGCGGGCTTCCTCTTCTCGTACGCCCTGCACCAGCAGGCCGGGCTCGGCCACAGCGCGCTGCGCGCCGGGCTGCTCTCCGGCCCGGTCTCGGTCGGCTTCGGCCTCTCCAGCCTGCACTGGCAGCGGCTGCCGAAGCGGCTGCACCGCTCGCTGCCGGTGCTCGCGCTCGGCCTGATGGCGCCGGTGTACGCCGGATTCGGGCTGCTGCTGCGCGGCGGCGCCGAGATCGGCCCCGGGGCGCTCGTGCTGCTCGCCGTCGCGGGCCTGGCGGCGGGCTGCGCGTACAGCCCGCTCTTCGCCCGTGCGCTGAGCCGGGTCGACCCGGCGGACGCGGCCGACGCCAGCGGCGTCATGGTGACGGTCATCCAGCTCGGTCAGGTCTTCGGTGTCGCACTGCTCGGCACGGTCTTCCTGGGCCAGGTCAGCTACCCGGCCCCGGCCGCCACCTCGGGCGCCGCGCTGCTGGTCACCACCGTCGCCATCGGTGGCAGCTTCGCCGCTGCGGCGCTGTTCGCGAGGGTGCGGCGGAGCGCCGATACGGATTAGGGGAGCAGCCCGCTGACCGTGTAAAGTAAGCGATGTCGCCGGGGGAAACGCCGGGGACATCGAAGGTCAAGGGGCTGTAGCTCAGTTGGTAGAGCGCTTGCATGGCATGCAAGAGGTCCGGGGTTCAATTCCCCGTAGCTCCACAGGCACAGAGGCCGCCTCCCGGAAACGGGGGGCGGCCTTCTGCTTTCCCGGCTCTCCCGTGCTTTACCCCGGGGAGCTTTCGCCGGGCCGGGCCCGCCGGTTACGGTCGTCGCATGGCCGATCTGGCGCGGAAACGAAACGAAGAGCTCGCCCGGATACTGCACCAACTCGGATGGAGCCCCGAGCGGCTGGCCCGCGAGGTCAACGCGGCGCTGCCGGCTGCACTCGCGATCAGCTCGACCGCCCCCTACAAGTGGCGCGACCGGGGCATGGTGCCGAGGGCGCCGCACGACCAGGCCGTCTGTGAGGTGCTCAGCCGCACCGTCGGCATGGCGGTGACGTACGAGCAGCTCTGGGGCCAGATGGGAAGCAGCCGGGGCGCCAAGATCCTCTCGCCGCGCCTGCTCACCGACCCGTGGACGGCCGACACCGCCCAGACCGCGCTGCGCGAGGCCGGGGCCGATGCCGCGCCCGTACGCCTCACCGACCTCTTCCGGGGCGACGAGCTCGAACAGGCCGCCCGGCACTGGGCCTCGCCCCCGCCCGAGGTCACCGGCGGCGAGGGCGCCCTGCGGATCGCCACCGAGCAGCTCGCCGACCTGCGGCTCAGCTACGAGAGCAAGCAGCGGCTGGAGCGCACCTACGGCGGCGGGCTGATCCTCGACCTCGCCAAGGCCGAGCTGGCGATGACCGGCAAACTGCTGGAGCTCGGCGCGTACGACGAGCGGCTCGGCCGGGAGCTGTACGGCGCGGCCAGCCGGCTGGCCCGGCTGGTCGGCTGGGCGAACTACGACATGGGCAACGACGCGGCCGCCCAGCGCGCCTTCGTCGCCGCGCTGCGGGCCGCCCACGTCTCGGGCGACCCCCGGCTCGGCGTCAGCGTCGTCGGCTGTCTGGCGGTGCAGGCCACCCACAACTCCGGCGGGCGCGGGCTGGACGCCGTCGCGATGCTCTCCACCGCGCTGCGGGCGGCCGACGAGGTGCTGACCCCGCGTGAACGGGCCCTGCAACTGGGCCGGATAGCCCGCGCCCACGGCAAGAAGGGCGAGCAGATCAGCGCCGAGGCCGTCGCCGACCGGGCCTTCCTGGCCCTGGAGGGCGAGGACGGCCACAGCCAGGAGCGGGCCGACCTGGAGGGCATGGTGGGGGAGGGCTACCTCTTCCTCGGTGACCACGAGCGCGCCCAGCACCTGCTGAGCGGCGCCGTCACCGCCCTCGCGCCCGAACGCGCCCGGGTCAAGGCCCTGTTGATGGTCCGTCTGGCCGAGTCGTACCGCCGTACCGGCGAGCACGAGGAGGCCGCCCGGCAGGCCGACCAGGCCCGGCAGCTGGCGGCGGGCATGCAGTCCGCCCGGGTCGCCCGCGCGCTGCGGGACTTCGACGCGGCGGTCCGGGGCGAACTCCACGTGGCGGGCTGAGCCGCCCATGGTGTGGTCACCCCGGCCGGGCCGCAGGCCGCTTGCGGTACCCTGAGCCCATGCGAACCGTGCGCCTGCTCCTTAGCCGGCCGCGCTGACGAGTACCGGCTGAGCCTTCGGGCGGTGCCGGAGTCGGCGTGGCGTCCCCTCCTGCGAGGGGCTTTTTTGTTTTCGCCGCCAGTTCGCCAACGACATCGATGGAGCTTGAAGGACCATGAGCGAGACGACCCCTGGCGCGGCTGAGACCGCGACCGAGCCCTTCCGCTACGGCGCTGCGCTGGCCGCCGAGATCGAGTCCCGCTGGCAGGACGTCTGGGAGAAGGAGGGCACGTTCCACGCCCCCAACCCGGCCGGTGCCCTGGCAGACCCGGCCGCCGGTGACGTCTCCGCGAAGCCGCACAGCTTCATCATGGACATGTTCCCGTACCCGTCGGGCGCGGGCCTGCACGTCGGCCACCCGCTGGGCTACATCGCGACCGACGTCTACGCCCGCTACCAGCGGATGACCGGCCACAACGTGCTGCACACGCTGGGCTACGACGCCTTCGGCCTGCCCGCCGAGCAGCACGCGGTCGCCACCGGCCAGCACCCGCGCATCACCACCGACGCCGCCATCGCCAACATGCGCCAGCAGCTGCGCCGCCTGGGCCTGGGCCACGACCCGCGCCGTTCGATCTCCACGATCGACCCGGACTACTACCGCTGGACGCAGTGGATCTTCCTGCAGATCTTCAACTCCTGGTACGACGAGGCCGCGCAGAAGGCCCGCCCGATCAGTGAGCTGATCGCGCAGTTCGCATCCGCCGAGCGCGAGGTGCCGGGCGGCCGCGAGTGGTCCGCGCTGTCCGCCGGCGAGCGGGACGAGCTGCTGGGCGAGTACCGGCTGGCGTACTCCAAGGAGGTGCCGGTCAACTGGTGCCCCGGGCTGGGCACCGTGCTGGCCAACGAGGAGGTCACCGCCGACGGCCGCTCCGAGCGCGGCAACTTCCCCGTCTTCAAGTCGAACCTGCGCCAGTGGATGATGCGGATCACCGCGTACTCCGACCGCCTGATCGCCGACCTGGACCTGCTGGACTGGCCCGAGGCCATCAAGCTGCAGCAGCGCAACTGGATCGGCCGCAGCGAGGGCGCCCGCGTCGACTTCGCCGTGTCCTCGGTCTCCGGCGACCAGGCGATCACCGTCTTCACCACCCGCCCGGACACCCTGTTCGGCGCCACCTACATGGTGCTGGCCCCCGAGCACGTGCTGGTCGACTCGATCGTCCCCGCCGCCTGGCCGGCCGAGACGCACGAGGACTGGAAGGGTGGCGCCGCCACCCCGGCCGAGGCCGTGGCCGCGTACCGCGCGGAGGCCGCCGCCAAGTCGGACGTCGAGCGCCAGGTTGACGCCAAGATCAAGACCGGCGTCTTCACCGGCGCGTACGCGACCAACCCGGTCAGCGGGCAGCCCGTGCCGGTGTTCATCGCCGACTACGTGCTGATGGGCTACGGCACCGGCGCGATCATGGCCGTCCCGGCGCACGACCACCGCGACTTCGCCTTCGCCCGCGCCTTCGACCTGCCGATGCGCTGCGTCGTCGAGCCGACCGACGGCCGCGGCCAGGACCCGCACGAGTGGGCGGACGCGTTCGACACGTACGACTCCGTCATCGTGAACTCGGCGCACGACAGCCTGTCCCTGGACGGCCTGGGCGTCGTCGAGGCCAAGGCCGCCGCCACCGCCTGGCTGGCCGAGCGCGGCATCGGCGAGGGCACCGTCAACTACCGCCTGCGCGACTGGCTGTTCAGCCGCCAGCGGTACTGGGGCGAGCCCTTCCCGATCGTCTACGACGAGGACGGCGTGATGCACGCGCTGCCCGAGTCGATGCTGCCCGTCGAGGTCCCCGAGGTCGAGGACTACTCGCCGCACACCTACGACCCGTTCGACGCCACCTCCTCCCCGAAGACCCCGCTGTCCCGCAACGAGGACTGGGTCAACGTCGAGCTGGACCTGGGCGACGGCGTCCGCTCGTACCGCCGCGAGACCAACACCATGCCCAACTGGGCCGGTTCCTGCTGGTACGAGCTGCGCTACATCGACCCCGCCAACAGCGCCGCCGTGGTCGACCCGGCCAACGAGGGCTACTGGCTGGGCCCGACCGAGCAGAAGCCCGGCGGCGGCGCCGACCTGTACGTCGGCGGCGCCGAGCACGCCGTGCTGCACCTGCTGTACGCGCGCTTCTGGCACAAGGTGCTGCACGACCTGGGCCACGTCTCCTCCGTCGAGCCGTTCCACAAGCTGTTCAACCAGGGCATGATCACCGCCGACGTCTACCGCGACGACCGGGGCTTCCCGGTGCCCGCCGCGGAGATCGAGGAGCGCGACGGCAAGTACTTCTGGCAGGGCGAGCAGGTCAAGCGCGAAGCCGGGAAGATGGGCAAGTCCCTGAAGAACGCCGTCGCGCCCGACGCCATCTGCGACGAGTACGGCGCCGACACGCTGCGCCTGTACGAGATGTCGATGGGCCCGCTGGACGTCTCCCGCCCCTGGGACACCCGCGCCGTCGTCGGCTCGTACCGCTTCCTGCAGCGCCTGTGGCGCAACATCGTCTCCGAGGCCACCGGCGAGCTGGTCGTCACCGACGAGCCCGCAGACGAGGCGACCCTGCGCGCACTGCACAAGGCCATCGACGGCATCCGCGGCGACATGGCCGGGCTGCGCTTCAACACCGCCGTGGCCAAGGCGATCGAGCTGAACAACTTCCTGGTCAAGCGCGGCTCCACGCCGCGCGAGGTCGCGGAGCAGATCGTGCTGATGGTCGCGCCGCTGGCCCCGCACATCGCCGAGGAGCTGTGGCGCCGCCTGGGCCACGACGGCTCGCTGGCCCACGCCGACTACCCCGTCGCCGACCCGGCGTACGTCGTCGACGAGTCGGTCGTCTGCGTCGTCCAGATCAAGGGCAAGGTCAAGGCCCGCCTGGACGTCGCCCCGACCATCTCCGACGCCGAACTGGAGGCGCTGGCCCTGGCCGACCCGGCCGTCGTCGCCGCGATCGGCGACGCCCCGGTGCGGAAGGTCATCGCGCGGGCCCCAAAGCTGGTGAACATCGTCACCGGCTGATGCACCCGCCGTGCCGACGGCCCCGCTCCCCCGACCCGGGGGAGCGGGGCCGCTCTGCTGATGCGTGGTAGCGGCGCTTGGTACCGGGGCTGCCCCTAGGGCGTCCCGGAGGGGGAGCCCCGAGTCACCCCTGATCTCTGGCGGATTGTCCGTTCACCATGCGATCGGGACGACCGCTCAGGCTACGGTGGAGTCTCTGGCGTCGGGCGCGTGCCCGGTCGCGTGGCCCGGTTGGAAGGTGGCGCGAGATGGATGCCCTGGGTGTGCTCTTCGGCCTGATCCTGCTCTTCGGCGTGGGCGTGCTGACGCTGCTGGTGGTGGCCGCCGTCAAGGCCACCAAGGCCGTCGCCGCCAAGATCGACCACCACGAGGCCATCGCCCGGCGCACGGTGGAGAACGTCACGCTCAAGGCGAAGAGCTACACCAAGCCGGGCGCCCAGGGCCGACTCTCGGCCGTCCGACTCGCGCTGCGCACCTCCCTCGACGGCACCCGCAAGGTGCTGGAGTCCGCCCTCGCGCAGGACTCGCAGCTCGCCGAGTCGCTCCAGCTGCTCGCCCGCCTCGACGCCCACGCGGCCGAACTCGACGGCGAGCTCCGCATCCTGGAGCGCGAGCCCGACCCGGCGCGGATCGAGGCCAAGCTCCCTGAGCTGCGCGAGCGCGCCGACCGGATCACGCACGCCGCCGAGTCGATGCGCTGGGCCGCCCAGGACCGGCTGCACCGCTTCGCCGACGACGAGCTGTCCCGGCTCAGCGAGGAGTGCGAGCAGGAGGCGGGGGCGCTGCGGCACTGGGACACCGGGCCGGCCACTGCAGGGCCTGCGGGGCCCGCGCCGTCCGACACATCTGCTGACGCGCGTGCTGCTGGGCCGGGGCGCAATGGCCTCCCGTTCGGGGCCCAGTTGAACGCGGAGGAACTCCTCGGGCTGGCCAAGCAGCGGCTGCGCAAGCCCTCGGCGAGCTGACCCCTCGCGTACGGGGTCGCTGTCTTCTGGGCCGTACGGGGAGTAACCTCCGCCTCATGCCCGACCACCTCGCACTTGTCACCGATTCCACGGCCTATCTCCCTCAGGACGCTGCCGACCGGCATCGGATCACGGTGGTCCCGCTCAGTGTCGTGGTCGGCGACGAGGTCCTGACGGACGGTGTGGAGATCTCCCCGAAGGACGTCGCGGAGGCCCTTCGCGCCAAGCGCCGCGTCACCACCTCCCGCCCGAACCCCGAGACCTTCGCCGCGGCCTACCGCGCGGCGGCGGAGGCGGGTGCGACCGGGGTCGTCTCGATCCACATCTCCGCCGAACTCTCCGGCACGTACGAGGCCGCGCTGCTCGCCGCCGCGCAGGCGCCGATCCCCGTCCAGGTCGTCGACAGCCGCCTGGTCGGCATGGCGCTGGGGCACTGCGTGCTGGCAGCGGCCGAGGCCGTCGAGGCGGGCCTCGGGCCGGCCGAGACGGCGGCGGCGGCGAGCCGTCGGGCCGACCTGACCACGGGTTTCTTCTACGTCGACACGCTTGAGCACCTGCGGCGCGGCGGCCGGATCGGCGCGGCCCGCGCCCTGCTCGGCTCGGCCCTGGCGGTCAAGCCGCTGCTGCACCTCTCCGCAGGCCGGATCGAACCGCTGGAGAAGGTCCGGACCGCCTCCCGGGCGATCGCCCGGCTGGAGGAGATCGCGGTGGCCCAGGCCGCAGCTGCCGGGACGGAGGTCGACATCACGGTGCACCACCTGGCCGCCGAGGACCGTGCCGAACCGCTCGCCGAGCGGCTGCGCGAGCGGGTGCCGGGGCTGCGCGAGTTGTCGGTGAGCGAGGTGGGCGCGGTGATCGGTGCTCACGTCGGGCCGGGGATGCTGGCGGTCGTCGTCTCGCCGCGGCTCTCAAACTCACTCGTCTGAGGGGCTCGGGTTATCCACAACCCCTGGTTATCCACAGGTTTCTGACGACTCGTCGAATTGTACTGGGGCTGCTCTAGCGTCCTCGGCATGAGGACCATGACCCCGGGCGCCACGCGGCGCCGAGAGACCACCGAGACTGTCCGCGACCGGATCTCGACCCTGTTCCCGGCTGATGACGGCTGGGGTGGTGAGGCGCAGACCGCGCCCGATCCGCCCGAGCCCCCTGCTGCTGCGCCGTCGCCCGAGGTGGACGCGGAGTGGGAGCCGTCCCCGCCACCCCCGCCACCGCCCAGGTCGGGTCTCGGGCTGCACCCCGGCCTGTTCCTGGACCGGAGAGCTCTCGTCGGGCTGACCGTCCTGCTGCTCCTCGCCGTCGGGTACGCCGTGCAGCACTTCTGGCTCGGCCGCCCGCAGGAAGTGCACGTCCCGCTGCTCGCGTCCGGCTCCCCTTCCGTCGCCTCTTCGCCCTCGCTGCCGCACAGTGCGCAGGCACCGCCCGGAGCCGAGGTGGTGGTCGACGTCGCGGGCAAGGTGCAGCACCCCGGGCTGCGCTCGCTGCCGAACGGCGCCCGGGTCGCCGACGCCCTGCGGGTGGCCGGCGGCCCACTGCCGGACACCGACACCGACAGCCTCAATCTCGCCCGGGTGCTGACCGACGGCGAGCAGATCGTGGTCGGCGGCCCCGCCGCACCACCGGGCCCGGCCAGCCCCAGCGCGCCGCTGAGCCTCAACCACGCCACCGTCGAGCAGCTGGACACCCTGCCGGGTGTCGGTCCAGCCCTGGCCCAACGCATCGCCACATTCCGCCGCCAGCACGGCGGCTTCAGCACCCTCGACCAACTCCGCCAGGTCAGCGGCATCGGCGAACGGAAGTTCCTCGATCTCCGGTCCCTGCTGACGCTCTGAGGCCCACCTCAGGAGGTGGCACCTGTGAATTCCGACCTGCGGCTGATCGCCCCAGCCATCTCCGCCTGGGCTGTCACCGCCGCCACCCTCGGCGTCGGCCCGGCTCACCGGCCCTGGCTGCTCCTCGCCGCCGGGGCGGCCCTCGCCGGCGCGCTCCTCCTGCTCACTGTCACGGCTGTCATGGCTGTCACCGGTGGACACCGCCGCACGGCCGCCGTGGTCGCGGCCGTACTCCTCACCGGGGCCGCCGCCACCGTCACCACGCTCCTGCACACGGCGGACCTGCACCGGGGGCCGCTCCCTTACCTGGCCAGGCAACCCGAGCCAACCGAGCTGACCGAGCCGACCGGACCGACCGGACCGACCGAGCTGACGGTCGAGGCGACCGTCGACGGCGACCCCAGGGCCCACCGCTCCCGGAGTCAGGGCACGACACCGGCCCAACCCCTGCTCACCGTCAGGGCCACTGTCGACCGCGTCAGCCTCCCGACCGCCGCCGATCCGGTAGCTGGCACTGGCCCGGCCCCCGTACACACCCGGACACCGGTCACGCTGATGATCCGATCGCAGGATGCAGCCGACTGGCGGCCGCTGCTCCCTTCCACCCGCCTTCGCGCCGACGTACGCGTCCTCCCCGAGGCCGGGCGTGCTCCGGGCGCCGCCGCCGAGTCCTCCGCCGTTGTCCTGCTCGTCCGTGGCCCGCCCCGGGTGCTCGCGCCGCCGGACCTGCCGCAGCGGCTGGCCGGGCGCCTGCGAGCCGGGCTGCGCCGGGCCTGCGACCACCTGCCGCCCGACACCCGGGGCCTACTCCCGGGGCTCGTGGTCGGCGACACCTCACGCCTCCCCGACGACCTGGCCGAGTCCTTCCGGGCCACCGACCTCGGCCACCTCACCGCCGTCAGCGGCGCCAACCTCGCCATCGTCCTGACCGTCCTGATCGGTGCCCCCTCGCGCGCCGACAGCCCCGGCCGAAGTGGCCTGGCCGGAGCCCTCGGTCTGTCACTGCGCGCCACCGCACTGCTCGGCACCGCCCTGACACTGGCGTTCGTCACCGTCTGCCGACCCGACCCGAGCGTGCTCAGGGCAGCGGCGACCGCGCTGATCGGGCTGCTCGCCCTCGCCACCGGGCGCCCCCGGCAGGCACTGTCCGCGCTCTCCGGCGCGGTGCTCGTCCTCGTCCTGCTCGATCCCTGGCTCGCACGCTCCTTCGGCTTCGTCCTGTCCACCCTCGCCACCGCCGGGCTGCTCACCCTCGGCCCGCGCTGGACATCCGCCCTGCTGGGCCGCCGGTGGCCGCGCCCACTGGCCGCGGCCGTCGCCTCGACCGCTGCCGCACAGGCACTCTGCGCACCCGTCACCGTCCTGCTGGCGCCACGCGTGAGCCTGGTCGCCGTGCCCTGCAACGTACTCGCCGAGCTCGCCGTCGCCCCAGCCACCCTGCTCGGCTTCGCCGCCCTCGTGGCCGACCCGGTCTCGTCCGCCGCCGCCCGCTTCCTGGCCGATCTGGCGGCCCTGCCGACCGGCTGGCTGGCAGCCGTGGCCCGGCGCGGAGCCGCCCTGCCCGGAGCGCAACTCGACCTACCCGCCGGGCTGTTGGGCGCATCGACGCTGGCGGTCGCCACGCTCGCGGTGGCCTGGGCAGTACGGCCCTTCGGGAGTCGGAGCCCCCGCAGGGGCCGCACCGGGCAGCCGCGTCACCGACGGCTGGCGCTGGTCGCGGTGCTGGGCGCGGCGCTGCTCGCCGTCCTGCTGCGGCCGCCGCTGCTCACCAGGATCGCCACCGGCTGGCCGCCGGACGGCTGGCGGCTCGTCATGTGCGACGTGGGTCAAGGGGACATGACGGTGCTGCCCCTGCCCGCGCCCTCCGGGGAGTCGACGGACAGTGCGGTGGTGGTCGATGCCGGGCCGGATCCTCGGGCTGCCGACGAGTGCCTGCGCGCGCTCGGTGTCACTCGGGTGCCGCTGCTGATCCTGTCTCACTTCCATGCCGACCATGCGGAGGGTCTGCCGGGCGTCCTGCGTGGGCGCAGCGTCGGCGCTCTCCAGGTGACGACGTCGGACAGTCCGGTGGGCGAGCGGGCCCGCGTGCTCGGGTGGGCGGCAGCGGCGCACCTCCCCGTGGTCCGGGCCCAGCGCGGTGAGCGCCGCACGGCGGGGCCGGGGCTCTCCTGGGAAGTCCTCTGGCCCGACGGGCAGTCCAACCCCGCCGCCCCCGGCGCGAACAACTCGAGCGTCGCCCTGCTGGTCTCCGTCGGCCTGCCGCCCGAGGCGTTCCGCTTCGCCCTGCTGGGTGACCTCGAACCACCGGCCCAGTCCGCCCTGCGGGCCAGACCGCCGCCCGCCGTGGACGTCCTCAAGGTCGCCCACCACGGCTCGGCCAACCAGGACTGGCAGCTGACAGCCGCCCTCGCCCCTCGGCTCGCCCTGATCTCCTGCGGCCGGGACAACCCCTACGGACGCAACTTCCAGTTCTGGAGAGCGTGCCGTGGCGGCATCAGCGCAGGTCAGAGGGCCAAGGAATTTCGTGGGTTCTTCCGATGGCATGAAGAACTCTGAGACAACGATGCTTCGTGGAGTGCGGGTCATACGACTGTCCGTGCTCACCGACGAGACCACGTCACCCGAACGGCAACGGGAGGCGGACGACCGAGCAGCCGCAGCCCTGGGCATCGACTTCGGCGGACGTGAGGCCGTGGACCTGGGCGTCAGCGCAAGCAAGACGACGCCGTTCGAGAGGCCGGAGCTTGGCGCGTGGCTTCGCCGACCTGACGAGTTCGATGCGCTGGTCTTCTGGCGGTTCGATCGTGCGGTTCGGTCGATGGACGATATGCACGTGCTTGCCCAATGGGCGCGTGAGCATCGAAAGATGATTGTGTTTGCCGAGAGTCCTGGTGGTCGGCTCGTTCTGGACTTCCAGAACCCGCTGAACCCCATGGCTCAACTAATGGTCACACTCTTCGCCTTTGCAGCGCAGATGGAAGCTCAGGCGATTAGGGAACGCGTCATAGGGGCGCAGGCAGCTATTCGCGTCATGCCGCTTCGCTGGCGCGGTTCCCGTCCGCCTTACGGCTACATGCCTGCACCGTTGGAGGGCGGCGGCTGGACCCTAGTACCCGATCCCGAAGCGGTTGGGGTAATTGAGTGGATAATTCGAGAGATCATGGGCGGGAAATCCGCTGCCGCTGTGGCCGCTGAGCTAAACAAGGATAGCGTTCCTTCCCCTCGGGATTACTGGTCATTGAGGCAGGGGCGCAGCACAGGAGGAAAGACAGGAGGGAAGCCCGGCGAAACCGTTGTCCGGGAGAAATTCGCGTGGCGCCACGGGGCTATCAAGGAACTCCTGACCTCGGAAAGGCTTCTCGGCTGGAAGATGCATGGGAATAACCCGGTGAGGGATGGTGAAGGGCAGCCCGTCATTGCCACCCTGGAACCTATCGTCACCCGTGAAGAATTTGATGCGATAGGCGCAATGTTTGCTGCCCGCTCAATTGATAACCGAGGTTCGGACCGCCAAGACACCGTTGCCCTGCTTCTCCGAGTCATTAACTGCGCTGGATGCGGCGAAAGGATGTATCTTCACCGGCCATCCGGTAAGTCGACCTGCAAGGCAGAGACTTACAAGTGCGGTGCATACACTCGCGGGGCTCAATGTGACAGTCGCGCAACTGTGAAGCGGGAGTGGGCAGATGAGTACGTAGAGCGTGAGTTCCTACGTATCGCAGGCGGCGTCAAGTTCACACAGACACGCGTAATCCCTGGGTACGACCCTGCGCCGGAGATAGCGGCCACGCTGGCGGAGTTTGAGGAACACCAGAAGCAGGAAGGGCGGCAGAGGTCGAACGCAGCCCGGATGGCATGGCAGGGGAGGGCTGACGCCCTGGACAAGCGTCTATCCACCCTGGAAATGACCCCGAAGCGCGAAGCGCGAGTCGAGACTATCGAAACGGGTCGCACGCTGGCGGACGAGTGGCACGCACAGGACGTGACCGGCAAGCGCCACATGCTCATTGATGCAGGCGCTGTTCTCAGGGTCGCGCGGGGCGGTCGCGGAGGATGGCGAAAATTGGACGAGTCCCGCGTGAGCCTCAGCGTCCGAGGCGGCGAATATGCTCCGGCGATTGATGAATTCATAGCTATCGCGGAGGCGGAAACGGCCCGGCCGAATGTTCCTCGTGTTCCCGGCGCCAAGATTCGCGTAGCAGCGTAAGGCGCCCGTTCGGCCCTGGGTAATTAGGTGGGTTCTCTGGTAGGTAGAAACGTCGAGATACGACGTGGCTAGGCCGCCTCAGCCGCCGGGATACGTCGCATTAGGACGAGTAGACCACCATGGCCGCACTGACTTGCCGCGAGATTCGACGGGCAGCCCAGTCCGTTGAAACGACAAACGACCGATACATGGATGGTGAGCCCACGTGGATAGCACAACTTACGCAGAGATTTGCTGCGAGCTGAAGCGCGCTGAGGAGTTCGCGTGGAAGGCGATAATGGGCAAGCAGGGGGACGCTGAGCTTGCCCACGAGTTCGTACGGCGGGCCCTGGAGCTCGCCAGGAAGGCCGCCGACGCTCCCGCATGCCAGGGCCCAGAGTGCGCGGATGCCGTGCCGTACAAGGGCACGGGGCGCCCACAGCGGTATTGCTCGCGTCGTTGCAGGGACCGGGCCCGCTACCAGGAGCAGCGCCAGCGGACGGCGACGTGACGGAGGTTTCGGCCGCCCGTTGATCATCTCTCTCGCCGGGGAGGGATGACGAATGACGGTTCTACTATCTTTTTGAGGTTGCTATAGAAAACTCTATACAAAACTCAAAACAGGGTTCGGAACGTCATTCGTCATCCGGGCCCCTCTCCGCTGTAGCTGGCTCGACAGGGAGCCCGGAACTCCCCCCGAGGGCTGAGAGGCCACGGAGGCCAGTCAGCCGCCGTTCGCAGTCCGAGCGACGCGGGCGACCCGAGAGGTATGCGAGGCGCTCAGGGGTGCCCTGGGGGCCCTTCCTGGGCCATCACGTGGCGTCGGAGCTGGCGTGAAACGTCAGAGGACCACCTACCCGGCTCGATAGGTGGTCCTCATTGTGTGTCGTGCTGCGCCTTACTCGGCAAGTGCCCGGTACAGGGTCGCCCGGCTGATCTCCAGCGCCTTCGCGATGCTGGTCACGCTCTCGCCCTTGAGCTGGCGAGCACGGGCCACGGCGAGCTTGTCAGCGTCCACGACCGTGGGGCGTCCGCCATGCCGACCGTTGCGCGCTGCCGTGTCCAGACCTTCCATGGTCTTTTCCCGGATGCCTTCCCGCTCGACCTCGGCGCTGATGGCGAGTACTGCGAACAGCATTGCCCCAGCGTCGGGGTCGTGAATGCCCTGAAGTGGGCCGGACAGGATCTCCAGCTGAATGCCGTCCTTTTGCAGAGCCGTCGAGAGTGCCATCAGCTCTGCTGCGCTGCGTGCCAGTCGCTTCATCTCGTGAACGGTCAGGATCACCGCTTGGTCGGGCGCTGCCGTCTTGATCTCCCGTGCCAGCGTGAGCGCTCCCTCAAACTCCGGCCGGATCTTGATCCGCGTGCTGATCTTCTCGGAGAAGATCTTCGTGCAGTGTGCCCGGCTCAGCGCGTCAAGCTGGCTCTGAAGCTCCTGACGGGCCGTGGAGCAGCGCGCGTACCCGATCCGGATGGGAGCGCCGGGGGCAGCGTCAGAGGTCGCTGTAGGCACTGCTGCGCACTGCGTCCACACCTTGCCGGGGTTGCGGTCGGCCGGGGTCTTGATCGTCAGCTCAGCCTTGAGCGAGGGTACGAGCGTGAACCGTCCCGTGTGGTAGCTGGCAGCGACCTTGCCCGCTGTGGTCCGGCAGGGGCTTCCGGCGGGTGCGGTGCACTTCGGGCAGTCGTTGCGCTCGACCTGGGTTGCTGCGTTCGTCGTCATGGGTTTGATCGTCTCATAAAGGTGTCTTGAAACATAGAGTCTGATGAGACGGATTTTGAGACGCCAAACTGGGTTGAATCGGACATGATTCGGCGGCTCTGTCGACCGTCTCATATTCGATCGTTTGTGAGACTGGGAGAGGGTCCTCGGGTCGGCGCTGCCAGTGGCCTGACCGCCTCAGCGCAGGAAGGCCAGGAGCGCGGCGCATGCGGATGCCAGGGCGGAGACCACGATCACCGTGTCGTACAACATCCGGCGCCGACGCCTACGAAGCAATGCGCAGGTCGAGCCCCACGCCCCCAGCTGTAGCTTGCTGCTGGTCGTGACGGTAGCTGTCAAGGTCAGGCGGTGCGTGCGGGGCTGCTTGCTGGGCGTGGGCATTGCGACCTCCTGGCGGCATTCTCGGCCGACTAGGAAGGGAATCCAGCTGGTAGTGCCGGGTGCCACCAGTGAAGCACGCTAGGAAGATCAAATGAGGCGTGACAGATCCCGGCTGTCGGTCATCGGCTCACGCGCCTAGCTCAGCGAGTGTGACTCTGTGAGGCACGGTAGGCGCCGGGGGGTGGGTCTATCTCTGGCGTAACCGGCCGTCCGGACCCAGCCCAAGGGCTGACGCACAGCTCCGCGAAATTGGCACCTGGGGGTCTGCGTTGGGTGGGCGGAGGTGCCTTCTGGTCAACCCAGTGTCACGGGCGTGCCGCGCTCCCATAGCTCTTCGGCGTGGTCGGAGAATCGCGACCACATGCCACCTTCGCCCTGCCCGCGCAGGTGCATCAACGGGGAGTCGTGACCGACCAGCCTCGCCAGGTGAGGTGTGACCAGTGCGGCATGGTCGAATCGGAACACGGACAGGCTTACGTGGTTCATGGCGTCCGCAGGGGCTGAGAATCGAGCCTCCAGCCCTTCCAGCGGCCCGAGGCGGCGTAGGTGCTCCAAGGTGATCCGCACCCGCGTAGAGACCGATAGGGCCACGTCTTCGATGGCTTCCCGCTGGCGCGTTACCTCGCCGTCAGGGTCACCCATGAGGAACCGCACTCGACAGCCCGCCTCGGTCTTCCGGCGCAGGGTCTCGATTAGGTTTGGCTGCTCCAACCACAGGAAGTAGTTGGTGTATCCGGCGAAGTAGAGATCAGTCCTGGCGTCCTTGATCAGCTCGCCCCACACGGTCGAAGGACATGCTGACCGATATGGGTAGCTGCGGACGATCTCCCGATCGGGGCCGGTCTTGAAGACGTCCCGAACTGCCTTCGGCCACAGCATAGTTGAGTCAACTCCCAACGCCTGGGCGGCGTCCTCACGGTTCCGCGCGTGGGGGATCAGGTGGTCGTCCGATAGCCAGCGTTCGACAGTCTTGCCCGACACTCCTACGCGGCCCGCCAGCTGGCGTGGCGAGAGACCAGCAGCGGACATAGCTGATCGTAGGGCAGTGTTCAAGGCTTCCCCCAGGGACGTTTGGGCGTTCTACGAATCTACCGCCGGAACCGTCCAACTGTCCGCCGCACGGTGCAGATTCGTCCCAAAGGGCAGGCCATTGTGGGCCCCATGACGATCCGTCTACCCGGGGAGCAGCCCATGTCAGCAGCAGTGCACGCCGAACGGCCCGCCCGAGTCAGCGCACGGGACTCGGCAGCGAACGACCTCCGGGCGGCCCTCCGAGCACTGGGTATCTCCGTCATCGTCCAGGGCGGCCCGGACGTGTTCGAAGAGTCGGGCATCTCGTGGGTAGCCCTTGCGAGCCACCTGAAGGAGGAGGAAGCGGCGCTCATTGCAGCGACCCTCCGCAAGGGCATGAGCTAGTGAGCGCGCCGGAACCGAGCTTGCCGTGGTGGGCATTCGATGACGACAGCGCGGCAGACCTGGACGCCGTAAGGGCCCCCCTGACGCCCGAGGAACACACCGACGCCCCGTTGAGCCCGGAGGCCCGGGAAAGGCGCGCGAGGCTGCTCTCACGCGTCCATGAGCTCAATCACCGTGGGTGGGTCGGACGATGACGTACCCGTATTGGCAGATCGGCCGTGCGCTGGACGTGATCTTGGCGAACTCTGCGCCGATCCGGGCCAGGCTCCGCCTGAGCGGGGAACCCGATCTCCACCCCAAGTCTCCCGCTGTTGCACTGGAAGCCATGCCGAGTAGCAGCGGGCCCGCCCTACCGCCGGATGAACCGAGCCAACGCCCGGGGCGGTAGGGCACTCAAACAGCCCACACAACAAGGAGGGTGCGGGGTGGGGAAAGCCTTCCCAGACTCCGAGCGTCCGTCTGCCTCGCAGTTACGGCTACTGCTCAGCGAGGTGCGCCGGGCGGCTCAGCAGAAGCGCGACGCTGAGGCCCGGCTGAAAGCGGCAGCAGTGCTAGCCCGCGAGCACGGCGCCTACTGGGCGGAGATAGGCGACGCGGCGGGGTGCGACCGGCTCACGGCGCGGACACTCACCACCCGCCGGTTACCGGACCTCCGGAATCCCGCCAACCTCGCAAAGTGGCAGGCCGCCATGGACGCCAAGATGCGCGCCCTGTGAACCGCCCCGTCCGTGTGTCGTCCCCCGTGGCGCATGGGCGGGGCTTCACGCTGCCTCCGGCCTGCGGTACCTTCCAGAACTACTAGTCAGGTCCGTATGGCAACTCCTACGGCCACCCCTCCCCACACACCGTCGACCAACTACGAGCCCTCGGCACCACCGTCCTGCGCACCGACCAGTCAGGAGACATCGCCGTCCTCGGCGACCACCGCACCCTCCACGCCGTCACCCACCCCCACCGCCACCCCTGACCAACCGGACGATGGCGTGAAGCTCAGTTCCCACGATCGGGGGAGGTTCGGGATCTTTCGCTGCTGTGGCGCTCTGCGGGCCTACAGTTCGGTGCTGTCTGCCCTTCGTCGGTGGAGGGCGAGAGCGCCGGGCGGCCCTGCGGGATCGTTTCGGGGATCGGGGCCGGCCGTGGGTGGGGATCTCGTGCGGGAGTCCGCGTTGGCGGGCCGGGTGGTGTTGTGGGAGGAGTCGGCGCGCGACGGCGCGCAGGCCAAGACGCTGATGACACCGGACTTCCGGGTGCGCCTGGCGGTCGAGCAGGGGCGGATCTTCGGTGCTGACGGGCCTCGGCACGTGGTGTTCGCAGCTGGCTTCCCTGCCGTGTGCGCCGAGGAGTTCGAGGCGGTACGGCGGGTGGCGGTGGAGGCCGAGGGCGCGGTGAGCGTGGCGGCGGTGTGCCGCGGGACGGCTGCCGATGTCCGTCAGGCCGTCGCGTCGGTACGGGGCACTGCACACGTGCGGGTGATGGTGATCGTGCCGGCCTCCGAGGCGATGGCGCAGGTGATGACCCACCGTCCCGCCCGCGAGGCCCTGGAGGCCGGGGTCGCGCTCGTCAAGGAGGCCCGCGGCCTGGACGACCAGGTGGCGGTGGACGTCTGCCTGGCGGACGCCTTCCGCGCGGATCACGGCTTGGTGGCCACCTGCGCGGCCGCGGCGACCGCGGCCGGTGCGGGGACGGTGATCCTGGCGGACACCGTCGGCGACCAGCTTCCGGTCGACGTCGCGGCGATCTTCGTCCGGGTGCGGGCGGGCGCCGGCGAGGAGGTGGTCCTCGCCTCGCACCTGCACAACGACCTCGGGCTCGGCCTGGCCAACACGTTGGAGGCCGTGCGCGCAGGCGTGCGGGTCCTCTCCAGTTCGTGGCTGGGGCTCGCGGAGCGCAGCGGCATGGTGGCCACCGAACAACTGCTCTTCCTGCTCGCCCACCGGGCCGAGCACACCAGGGCGATCCTGGGCGAGGACGCCGATCCGTGGTGGAGCGCGCCGGACCTGACCCGCCTGCCCGCCATCGCGCGGATGGTCTCGCAGGAGACCGGGGTGCCGCTGAGCGTGACGACACCGATCGTCGGGACCGGGGTCGGCACAATCTCGACCGGCACCCCCTTCGTCCACCCCCACCTGTTCCAGCCCTACGACCCGCAGGAACTTCTGGGGATCACCCCGAGCGTGGTCCTCACCCACCTGGCCAGTGCCCGCGTGGTGACGGCGGTCGCCGCCCGGCTCGGCCACGACCTGGGCCGCGAGCAGGCGCCCGCGGCCATGCGCTGGGTCAAGACCCAGGCATACCGCACCGGCCGGGCTCTCGTCGACGAGAGCGCGTTCGCCGGTTACCTCGACGGCCTGAAAGACGCAGCGCGCGCGACGACGGAAGGCACGCTGTGAACCCCGAGCCCGGCACCGTGGACATCGACCGTGCCCGCCGGACCCTCAGCACCGGGGCTGCGGTGGTCCTGCCCAACCCCGCCCCGCTGACGTACACCGTCACGGCCACCGATCCGCGCGCGGTCAACACGGCCAAGGGCCGCCCCGCCGACCAGGCCGTCGCCCTGTGGGCTCACCACCCCCAGACCCTGACGGCCCTTGCCGACGCCCTCGCGCTGGACGACGAGCACGTCACCCTGGCCCGCCGACTGCTCACCGAGGAGCGGGTGACCCTGCTGGTGCCACTGCGCGTCGGCGGCCACCGGCCTGACTGGCTGTCACCGGCGAGCCAGGACGGCTGGGCCCTGTTGTTCGGCACCCGCTGGGCACCGCTGGTCCCGCTCCTCGACGGCTTCCCGGTCCTCTACGTGAGCAGTGCCAACCGCACCGGCTGCTCGCCGGCCGCCACCACCCGCGACGCCGTCGCGATGTTCCCCGCAGGCACTGCCGTCCTCGGCACCGCCTCGCTCACGGACGACGAGCACAGGACCGCCGAGCACAGTGCCGACGAACGCAGTTCCCCCGAGCGAACTGCCGCTGAGCAGCCCCGCAGCGCGACCACCACGTTGCGCCTGTACCCCGACGGGCAGCTCGGCCTGCACCGCCACGGAGCCCAGGACCAGGCGTACCCGAGCACCGAGCGGTACCTCGACCACGTCCTCGCCGCCCACAGGGGTGCGGCGAGGTGAGAGGCCCGAAGCACCCCGCGTGGTCAGTCCTCCTCGCGCCAGCCGTCGTGCTCGGTGGCGAAGGAGTCGAGTGCGGCGAGCTGTTCGGCTGTCCAGCCGCTGTCCTCGGGGGCTTCGAGGACGACCAGCCACTGGGCGTCCTCGGCGTCGTCCTCCCCGGCGAGGGAGTCGCGGACGAGTTCCAGGTCACCGAGGTCGGGCCGACGTGCGGAGAGCTCTTCGAGGGCGGTCTCGGCAGTGTCGCGGTCGGGCATGACGAGAAGTTGGCGGGCGAGATTGAGAGTCACCCGTATATTTTGCAATCCGCCTGAACGGCTCGGGCAGCACCCCCTCCCACAGACCCTCGCCCGTCCGGCCCGGAGCTGTCGGTGGCGCGTGCGATCCTGGTAGGCGATGGCCAGGAAGAGTGCACCCGACGACCTGCTCGCCCCGCTGACCCTCGCGGTCGGCCAGGAGGAGCTGCTGCTCGACCGCGCGGTCGCCCAGGTGGTGGCCGCCGCCCGAGCCGCCGACCCGGACACCGACGTACGGGACGTCGCCCCGGGCGCCCTCCAGCCGGGCAGCCTGGCCGAGTTGACGACGCCTTCGCTCTTCGCCGAGCGAAAGGTCATCGTCGTCCGGGCCGCGCAGGATCTCTCGGCCGATTCGGTCAAGGAGGTCAAGGCGTACCTGGACTCCCCGGCCGACGAGGTGATCGTGGTGCTGGTGCACGCCGGTGGCGTGAAGGGCAAGGGCCTGCTCGACGCCGGTCGCAAGGCGGGCGGCCGTGAGGTGCTCTGCCCCAAGATGACCAAGGCCGGTGAGCGGCTCTCCTTCATCAAGGGCGAGTTCCGCACGCTCGGCCGGGCCGCCACCCAGGAGGCCTGTCAGGCCCTGCTGGACGCGCTCGGCGGCGACCTGCGGGAGCTGGCGGCGGCCTGCAACCAGCTCACCGCCGACGTCGAGGGCACCATCGACGAGACGGTCGTCGCCCGCTACTACAGCGGCCGCGCCGAGGCGACGGGCTTCGAGGTCGCCGACCTGGCTGTCACCGGTCGGGCCGCCGAGGCGCTGGAGCGGCTGCGCTGGGCCCTGGCCGTCGGCCAGCCCCCCACCGGCATCACGTATGCGCTGGCCTCGGGTGTCCGCAGCATCGGCCGGCTCGCGACCACCGGCCGGAACATGCGGCCCGCCGATCTCGCCCGCGAGCTGGGCATGCCGCCGTGGAAGGTCGACCGCGTCCGTCAGCAGATGCGCGGCTGGACGGGCGATGCCGTCGCCACCGCCCTCACCGCGATCGCCCAGGCGGACGCCGCCGTCAAGGGCGGCTCGGACGACCCGGCCTACGCCCTGGAGCGAGCCGTCGTCGCGGTGGCCCGCGCCGCCCGCTCCGGCGCCCGCGCGTACTGACGGGCGCAGCCCCCTCCGGCTCTACTGGACGGAGTTCGGGCCGAGGGCCTTCAGCGCGTCCCGGCTGTCCATCAGCAGCGCCTGCCGCACGGTGTCGCGGTCCGGCGGGCTCGACCGCCCCTCCTGGTACGAGCCGGACCAGCTCAGGTAGTACGTGAGCCCGCCGTCGCGGACGTACAGCACCTGGGTGAGGTAGTGCCAGGTCCGGTCCGAGCTGCTCGGGTCGTCCAGGTAGCCGACGTACGCGTGCTCGCCGAGGGCCGGCACCTCGGTGATCTGGTACTTCCGCTGCCGCAGGCTCTCCTGCTGCGCCTCGAACTCGGCGGTGGGGTCGACGGCCTTGTGCAGCTGGGCTTCCACGTAGAGCGAGGAGTAGTCGGTGTCGCCGGCGCTCTTCTTGAGGTACTCGCTGCAGTACATGTCGTCGAGCGCCGGGTGCCGGGTCGAGTAGTGGTACGGCTGGCCGGACTGCGCCGGGTAGAGCTGGCTGAACCGGTTGAAGCGGGTTGCGGCGCAGAGGTCGCCGACCAGGTGGTAGCCGTGCAGGCCGGGCACCGAGCTGTCGGGGGTGACGAGGCCCGGCACGGTGATCACGGCCGTCGCCCACACCGCCGAGGCGACGAGTGCCCCGCCGACGCCCCAGAGCAACCCCCGGCGCCGCCGGCCGCGCACCGGGGCAGGTGGGGCAGGTGGGGCCGGTGGGCCGGGCGGGGGGTCGAGCGGGGGAGGGGGCGGTCCGAACGACGAGGTCGGGCCGGGGAAGGCCGCGTAGCCGCCCGGCCCGGTCTCGGTGGGTGTCGACATTCTGATGAGCCCCCAACTGGGTGTCCCGAGCTGACCAGCGAACCCTATCGGTGACAGTGCGGGCACGGAGGGTGAGGGCCCCCGGCGCGTCACCCGCCCGGTCTACCCGGACAGCAGCCGGAAAACACCCGGGGACGCCAAGAACGCCAGAAACGCCGAAAGGCGCCGCAGCCACCCCTGGAGAGGGGCGGGCTGCGGCGCCTTTCGGTCCGCTGCCTGCGTGTACCGCACCCGCGTGGCGAACGCAGGCCGCGTGCGGTACGGAGTCCGTACGCCTCAGGTCTCCGGATAGAGGGCCGGAGTCGGTCTGAGGGCTGTGCCGGTGGGGGCGGGTAGAGGGCCGCCGGTCCACCGACCGGTCCGGGCGGGGCCCGGGAGGTTCTGTCGGCTGGAGTCAGCCGGAGTCAGGCAGCGGACGAGTCCGGGGACTCGATCAGGCAGCGACGACCTTGGTGATCGCGGACTTCTTGTTGGCAGCCTGGTTCTTGTGGATGACGCCCTTGCTGGCGGCCTTGTCGAGCGCCTTGGAGGCGGCACGGGCCAGCACGATCGCCTTCTCGGTGTCACCGGCGGCAGCGGCCTCGCGGGCCTTGCGCACAGCGGTCTTCAGCGAGGACTTGACGGCCTTGTTGCGCAGGCGCGCCTTCTCGTTGGTCTTGTTGCGCTTGATCTGGGACTTGATGTTCGCCACGAAGGAGCCTCAGTCTTTTTCAATGGATTGAACGGGTTGGCACCACGGTCGCGACAGGCTGAGAGGGCATGCCGAAACCAGGTGCAGCGCCCAACGCTACCAGGGGTGGTCGAGCGTCCCCAAACCGGCTAGGCCGTCACGGCGGGTGCGCCGTAGTGCTCGACGGTCGGGAACGGCGAGTAGAAGTGGTGCAGCAGCGCCCGCCACTGCTGGTACTCGGCCGAGCCCCGGAATCCCTCGGTGTGGTCGGCGAGCGTCTCCCACTCCACCTGGAGCAGGAAGCGCGCGCCGCGCCCCTCGTCCAGGCAGCGCCGGAGTTCCAGCGAACGGAAGCCGCGCTGGACCGAGATCAGCGGCTTGGCCTCGGCGAAGGCGGCCAGGAAGGCGTCCTCCTGCCCCGGCAGGACGTCGAGTATCGCGCTCTCAAGGATCATGATCCGAGATCATCGCTCACCGCCCACGGCCAGGGACAGTCCGGTACGGCGAGCCGCTCGCCGCTCGTGGGAGAATGGTCGGAACCATGTCGATCGGACGAGACCGTCCGGTCCCCGGGAAACCGGTCAGCAGCGACGGACGATCCGTCGGCGATGACCCGGACACCCCGGCCCCCGGACCCACGGAGAATCGGACCAAGGTGCCCGCGACCCCCAGCAATGTGCCACAGCCCAGCCGCACCGACCCGGCGCTGATCCGCAACTTCTGCATCATCGCCCACATCGACCACGGCAAGTCGACGCTCGCCGACCGGATGCTCCAGATCACCGGCGTCGTCGACCCCCGGCAGATGCGTGCTCAGTACCTCGACCGGATGGACATCGAGCGCGAGCGCGGCATCACCATCAAGTCGCAGGCGGTCCGCCTCCCGTGGGCGCCGTTGACCGGTGAGGGCGTGGGCAAGACCCACATCCTCAACATGATCGACACCCCGGGCCACGTCGACTTCACGTACGAGGTGTCCCGCTCGCTCGCCGCCTGCGAGGGCACCGTCCTCGTGGTCGACGCGGCCCAGGGCATCGAGGCGCAGACCCTCGCCAACCTGTACCTGGCGCTGGAGAACAACCTCACGATCATCCCGGTCCTCAACAAGATCGACCTGCCGGCCGCCCAGCCGGAGAAGTACGCCGCCGAGATCGCGCACATCATCGGCTGCGACCCCGAGGACGTCCTGAAGGTCAGCGCCAAGAGCGGCCTGGGTGTCGAGGACCTGCTGGACCACGTGGTCGCGAAGGTCCCCGCCCCGGTCGGCGTCAAGGACGCCCCGGCCCGCGCGATGATCTTCGACTCGGTCTACGACACCTACCGCGGCGTGGTCACCTACGTCCGTGTGGTCGACGGTGAGCTCACCAAGCGCGAGCGCATCCAGATGATGTCCACGGGTGCGACGCACGAGCTGCTGGAGATCGGCGTCATCTCGCCCGAGCCGAAGGTCTCCGACGGCCTCGGCGTCGGCGAGGTGGGCTACATCATCACCGGTGTGAAGGACGTCCGGCAGTCCAAGGTCGGTGACACCATCACCTCGATGCACAAGGGTGCGACCGAGGCGCTGGGCGGCTACAAGGACCCGCGTCCGATGGTGTTCTCCGGCCTCTACCCGCTGGACGGCAGCGACTACCCGCTGCTGCGCGACGCCCTCGACAAGCTCCAGCTGAACGACGCCGCCCTCGTGTTCGAGCCGGAGACGTCGGTCGCGCTGGGCTTCGGCTACCGCTGTGGCTTCCTGGGGCTGCTGCACCTGGAGATCGTCCGGGAGCGGCTGGAGCGCGAGTTCAACCTCGACCTGATCTCCACCGCCCCCAACGTGGTCTACCGGGTGGTCATGGAGGACGGCACCGAGCACACCGTCACCAACCCGAGCGAGTTCCCCACCGGCAAGATCTCCCAGGTGCACGAGCCGGTGGTCCGCGGCTCGATCCTGGTGCCCAACGAGTTCGTCGGCGCCGTGATGGAGCTCTGCCAGGGCCGTCGCGGCAACATGCAGGGCATGGACTACCTCTCCGAGGAGCGGGTGGAGCTGCGCTACACCCTGCCGCTCGCCGAGATCGTCTTCGACTTCTTCGACATGCTGAAGTCCAAGACCCGTGGTTACGGCTCCTTCGACTACGAGCCGATCGGCGAGCAGTCCGCCGACCTGGTCAAGGTCGACATCCTGCTGCACGGCGACGCGGTCGACGCGTTCTCCGCGATCGTGCACAAGGACAAGGCCTACAACTACGGCATCATGATGGCGGGCAAGCTCCAGAAGCTGATCCCCCGCCAGCAGTTCGAGGTGCCGATCCAGGCGGCCATCGGCTCCCGGGTGATCGCCCGTGAGACCGTCCGCGCGATCCGCAAGGACGTCCTCGCCAAGTGCTACGGCGGTGACATCTCGCGTAAGCGCAAGCTGCTGGAGAAGCAGAAGGAGGGCAAGAAGCGGATGAAGATGGTCGGCCGCGTGGAGGTCCCGCAGGAGGCCTTCATCGCCGCGCTGTCCACCGACGCGGATGCCCCGAAGGGCGAGAAGAAGTAGCACGCGCGAAGCGAACTGTGGGGTCCTGGGCAACCGCCCAGGGCCCCACGGTCGTCTCCGCAGCCGTCCGCACGGTCGTCCTTCAGCGCAGGCTCGCGCCCACGCCCGTGACGATGACGGCCTTCGCCAGCCGCCCGGCCGCGCCGGTCAGGGCCGTCGGGCGCATCGAGTCGTCGCCGTGGATCAGCTGGAGCAGCCCGTCCCGGCGGCCGAGGCTGAGGCACTGGACGGCGTACCGGTAGGCGAACGGCTTGTCCGGCCCGCCGGCGAGCAGCTTGCCGACGTACTGGCCCATCGGCAGGGCGGTCGCGCAGCCCATCCGCAGGGTGCCGGTGCCGGGCACGGTGACCGAGGCGGCATCGCCGATCACGTGCACCTCCGAGTGGGAGACCGAGCGCAGGTGGTCGTCCACCAGGGCCCGCCCGTCGGGTGCGCAGGCGAGTCCGGCCTCGGCGGCGAGCGGGGCGGGCTCCATCGAGGCGGCCCAGACCACCACCTCCGCCTCGATCGGGCCCCGGCCGGTCTGCGCCCCGGCCGGGGTGACTCCGGTGACCGGCGTGTGCTCGTCGACCCGTACGCCGAGCCGCTCCAGCGTCCGCAGCACGTGGGCCCGGCCGTTGGCGGAGAACCAGCCGCCGACCTGCCCGGCGGCGACCAGCCGGACCTGCCACTGCGGGTACGCCTCGGCGAGCTCGGCCGCCAGCTCGATGCCGGTCGCGCCGCCGCCGACCACGGCGACCGTGCCGGGGCGGGCGGCGCCGCGCAGCCGGTCGCGCAGCTCGGCCGCGCGCTCGGCCGGGTAGGCGTGCTCGGCGGCGCCGGGCACGCCGTGCCAGGCGGTGCGGCTGCCGAGGGCGTGGACCAGCGTGTCGTACGCGAGGGTCTCGCCCGAGTCGAGGAGCACCTTGCGGCCCGTCAGGTCCAGTTCGGTGGCGCGGGCCGGCCGGTGGGTGACCTGACGGCCGCGCAGCAGGTGGGCCAGCGCCGGCCGGTGCTCGGGGTGCCCGGCGGCGGTCTCGTGCTGGCGGATGCGGTGCAGGAAGTGGGTCTCGGGGGCGACCAGCGTCACCCTGTGCCGACGGGCCGCCCTGGCTGCCGCGCTCAGCCCCGCGTACCCCGCGCCCAGTACCACGATGTGCTGCCCGGTCATGTCGTCCGCCCTTCCGAGGTGGTGTCGGGAAGGGGACGACGCAGCCGGTCAGGGTGTGACGGTGACCCTCGTCACATGCGTCAGCTTCTCCGGGTTGACCACCACGTACACCTCGGTGATCCGGCCGCCGGAGACGGTGAAGGCGAGCACGCCGCCGACCCGGCCCTCGGGGTCGCTCCAGAGCAGTCCGGGTTCGCCGTTGACCAGGGCGACGGAGGTCGTGACGCCCGAGCCGGGGCCGATCCACTTCGCCGCCAGGCCCGCGACCATCCGGGCGACCTTGTCGGCGCCCAGCACGGGCCGGGCTCCGGCCGTGACGATGCCGCCGCCGTCCGAGTGCCAGACCACGTCCGGGTCGAGGACGGCCAGCAGCCCCTGGAGGTCGCCGCCGGAGCTCGCGGCGGCGAAGGCGTGCACGGCCTGCCGGTGCTCCGCCGGGTCGACCGGCCCGCGCCGGGCCTTCTCCCGCACCCGGCGGCGGGCCCGGGAGGCCAGCTGGCGGGTGGCCTCGGGGCTCCGTTCGAGGGTGCCGGCGATCTCGTCGAAGCCGACCGCGAACACGTCGTGCAGCACGAACGCGGCCCGCTCGGCCGGGGTGAGCTGCTCCAGCACGGCGAGCAGGGCCAGCGAGACCGACTCGCCCAGCTCGGCCTGCCGGTCGGGGGAGTGCTCGTCGTCGACCAGCGGCTCGGGCAGCCACTCGCCGAAGTACGACTCGCGCCGCACCCGGGCCGAGCCCAGCAGGTCGTAGCAGAGCCGGGTGACGACGCTGGTCAGATAGGCGCGCGGGTCGGCGACCGCCGCCCGGTCGGCGGCGTGCCAGCGCAGCCAGGCCTCCTGGAGCACGTCCTCGGCGTCGCTGAACGACCCGAGCAGCCGGTAGGCCACCGAGCCCAGGTAGCGTCGCTGCGCCTCGAACACCCCTACTGAGAAGACTGCTGCTGATCCGTCGTCACGCACGGCGTCACGGTACTGCCTCAGTCGGTGGCGGCGTCCAGCAGGCGTCGGAGCAGCTCGTTGAGGGTGCCGACCTCGGCGGGGGTGAAGCCTTCGAGGGCCGTCTGCTGGACGGCCAGCCCGGCGCCGACGGCCTGGTCGATCAGCTCCAGGGCGGTCGGGGTGAGGGTGACGCGCAGGGCGCGGCGGTCGGTCGGGTCGGGGGCGCGGGTGAGCAGCCCGGCCTTCTCCAGCTTGTCGAGCCGCCCGGTCATGCCCCCGGTGGTCAGCATCAGGGTGGCCGTCAGCTCGCGGGGGGAGAGGGTGTACGGCTCGCCCGAGCGGCGCAGGGTGGCGAGCACGTCGAACTCGCCCCGGCTGATGCCGTACGGGGCGTACGCCTGCTCGCCCCGCTCGCCCATGGCCCGCGCGATCCGGTAGATCCGGCCGAAGGTGGCCATCGCATCGGTCTGGAGATCGGGTCGGACGCGGCTCCACTGCTCGGAGATGGCGTCGACCGCGTCGGGCCGCTGGGGGGTGTCCATGGGCCGAGTCTGGCACAGCGGGTTGCTGGCGAGAAAGTAGCTCGCAAGTAAGTAGCTTAGTGCTAAGTTACTTACATGCTTTCGAATCAGACGGCTCGGACGGCCCAGGCGGCGCAGCCGGCCCGGCCGACGAGCCAGGGCCGCTTCCCCGGTGAACGCCTCCTCCTCACCGGCCTGGCCGTCGACGCCCTCGGCAACGGCATGTACGTACCGTTCAGCCTGGTCTTCTTCCGCCACGTCACCGGCCTCCCGCTGCCCGTCATCGGCCTGGTGCTGACGATCACCGGGCTCGCCGGGATGGCCACCCTGCCGCTGGTCGGCTCCGCCGTGGACCGGTACGGCGCCCGGCGGATGCAGGTCGCGCTCTACCTGGTGCGCGGCCTCGGCTTCGCCGCCTACCCCTTCGCCGACTCGCTCGCCGCCTTCTTCCTCGTCGCACTCGTCACCTCCGCCGCCACCCGGGGCTTCCCCGCCGTCCAGCAGGCCCGGATCGGCGAACTCGTCTCCGGCGCCGGGCTGGAGCGGCTCCAGGCCCTCAGCCGCAGCCTCGCCAACGCCGGGCTCGGTGCGGGCAGCCTGCTCGCCGCCCTCCTGGTCGGCTATGCGGGCGGCACCGGCTACACCGCCGCCGCCTGGCTGAACGCCGCCAGCTTCCTGGTCGCGGGCGCCCTGGCCATCCGGGTGCCGCAGGGCGCCGGTGGCGGCGGCCGCCCCCGCGAACGGGTCGGCTACCGACAGGTCCTGACGGACCGTCCGTTTCTCGGCCTGACCACCGCCAACTTCCTGATCTCGATGGGCTACGCCTCGCTCGGCGTCCTGCTCCCGGTCTACCTGACCACCGTGCTGCACGAGCCGCAGTCGCTGACCGGGATCGCCTTCGCCGTCAACACCGTGCTCTGCGCGGCACTCGGCGTGCCCGCCGGGCGGCTCGTCCGCCGCTTCGGCAGCCGCAACCGGGCCGCCGCGACCGGCGCCGCGCTGTTCGCCGCCGCCTTCCTCGGGCAGGCCGTGCTCGGCCTGGTGGCCCCGGGCTCCGGGTGGCTGGTCGCGGGCGTGTTCGCCGCCGTGGTGGTCGCCACCTTCGGCGAGATCGTCCACAACCCCGCCGCCTCCGCCCTGGTCACCGCCGCGGCACCGGCCGCCCTGCGGGGCCGCTACATGGCCGCGTACCAACTCTCCTGGTCATTCTCCGCCGCGCTCGCGCCCTCGCTGCTCACCGGCCTCTCGGCGCTGGACGGGCGCTTGCCCTGGGTGGTCCTGGCGGTCGGGATGCTGCTCGGGGCGGCCATGCTCCTGCGGCTCGAACGCCGCCTCCCGGCCGAGGCGGTCCGCGCCCCGGCTCTCGCCGAGGTCTAGGCCACCTGAGTACAGGCCACCTGCCGCTCGTCGAAGGGTTCTGTTCATGCGTACCGTCCTGCTCACCGCGCTGGCCCCGCTCGTCTGGGGGTCGACCTATGCCGTGACGGCCGAGTACCTGCCGCCGGACCGGCCGTTGCTCGCGGCGACCGTACGGGCGCTGCCTGCCGGGGTGGCGCTGCTGGTGGTCGGGCGGCGGCTGCCCGAGGGGGCGTGGTGGTGGAGGACCGCGGTGCTCGGGGGGCTGAACATCGGGGTGTTCTTCGCGCTGCTGTTCATCGCGGCGTACCGGCTGCCCGGTGGGGTCGCGGCGGTGCTCGGGGCCGTCCAGCCGCTGATCGCGACGGGGCTGGCGTGGCCGCTGCTGGGGGAGCGGGCGGGGGCCCGGCGGGTTGCGGCGGGTGTGGCGGGGGTGCTCGGGGTGGCCCTGGTGGTGCTGCGGGCCGGTGCCCGGCTGGACACCCTGGGGGTGCTCGCGGGGCTCGCCGGGGCCGTCTGCATGGCGGCCGGGACGGTGCTCTCCAAGCGCTGGGGCCGCCCCGAGGGGGTCGGCCCGCTGGCGATGACGGGGTGGCAGCTGACGGCGGGCGGGCTGATGCTGCTGCCGGTCGCGCTGTTCGTCGAGGGTGCGCTGCCCGTGCTGACCGGCACCAACCTGCTCGGCTACCTCTACCTCGCGGTCGTCAACACCGCCGTCGCGTACTGGTTCTGGCTCCGGGGCATCGAGCGTCTGCCCGCCGGTTCGGTGGCCTTCCTCGCCCTGCTCAGCCCGCTCTCCGCCGCCGTGATCGGCTGGGCCGCGCTCGGCCAGGCGCTGAGCCCGCTCCAGCTGCTCGGGGTGGCTGTCGCCCTCGGCAGCACCGTGGCCGGCCAGGGCCGCCCGGCCCGCCCGGCAATGCAGAAGGGGCACGAGGCGCTGCTCACCGAGCAGGACCCCGCGCCCCTTGGTAGACGCAGTGCCTAGTCGACCTCGGCGACCGCCTGGGCGAACTGGGCCTGGTACAGGCGGGCGTACGCGCCCTTGGCGGCGATCAGCTCGTCGTGCGAGCCCTGCTCGACGATCGAGCCGTTCTCCATCACCAGGATGACGTCGGCGTCCCGGATGGTGGAGAGGCGGTGCGCGATGACGAAGCTGGTGCGGCCGGTGCGCAGGGTGGCCATGGCCCGCTGGATGAGCACCTCGGTACGGGTGTCGACCGAGCTGGTCGCCTCGTCCAGGACGAGGATGCTGGGCTGGGCCAGGAAGGCGCGGGCGATGGTGATCAGCTGCTTCTCGCCCGTGCTGACGCCGGCGCCCTCGTCGTCGATCACCGTGTCGTAGCCCTCGGGGAGGGTGCGGACGAAGCGGTCGACGTGCGCGGCCCTCGCCGCCTCGATCACCTGCTCGCGGGTGGCCGACTCGGCCCCGTACGCGATGTTCTCGGCGATGCTGCCGCCGAAGAGCCAGGTGTCCTGGAGCACCATGCCGATGCCGGAGCGCAGCTCCTCGCGGGACATCGCGGCGATGTCCACGCCGTCCAGGGTGATCCGGCCGCCGCTGACCTCGTAGAAGCGCATCAGCAGGTTGACCATGGTGGTCTTGCCCGCGCCGGTCGGGCCGACGATGGCGACGGTGTGGCCGGGCTCGACCTTGAGCGAGAGGCCGTCGATGAGCGGCTTCTCCGGCTCGTACCGGAAGGAGACCTCCTCGAAGGAGACTCGCCCGTGCAGCTCGGCCGGGCGCTCGGGCATGGCCGGTTCGGGCGTCTGCTCGGGGGCGTCCAGCAGCTCGAAGACCCGCTCCGCCGAGGCGACGCCGGACTGCACCAGGTTGGCCATCGAGGCGACCTGGGTGAGCGGCTGGCTGAACTGCCTCGAGTACTGGATGAACGCTTGCACGTCACCGATGGACAGCGCGCCGCTGGCCACCCGCAGACCGCCGACGACCGCCACCAGCACGTAGTTGAGGTTGCCGATCAGCATCATCGCGGGCTGGATGATGCCCGAGATGAACTGCGCCTTGAAGCTGGAGGCGAAGAGCGCCTCGTTCTCCTGGCGGAAGGTCTCGGCGGCCTCCTTCTGCCGGCCGAAGACCTTCACCAGCGCGTGGCCGGTGTACATCTCCTCGATGTGCGCGTTCAGCGTGCCGGTGGTCTTCCACTGGGCCATGAACTGCGGCTGCGCCCGCTTGCCGACCTTCGTCGCCACGATCACCGAGGCGGGCACGGAGATCAGCGCGATCAGCGCGAGCAGCCAGGAGATCCAGAACATCATCGCCAGCACGCCGACGATGGTGAGCAGCGAGTTCACCACCTGGCCCATGCTCTGCTGCATGGACTGGCCGATGTTGTCGATGTCGTTGGTGACGCGGCTCAGCACCTCGCCGCGCGGCTGCTTGTCGAAGTAGCTCAGCGGCAGCCGGGAGATCTTGGCGTCGACCGACTCGCGCAGCCGGAAGACGGTGCGCTGGATCACCCGGGCGGCCAGGCGGCCCTGGAAGATGCCGAAGACCGCCGAGGCGACGTAGATGGCGAGCACCCAGAGCAGGACGGTGCCGATGGCACCGAAGTCCATGCCCTGGCCGGGGGTGAAGGGGACGGAGGAGAGCAGGTCGGCGATGCTGCCCTTGCCGTTTGCCCGCAGCCCGTCGATGATCTGCTGCTTGGTGGCACCGGCCGGCTGCTGCTTGCCGATGATCCCGGCGAAGATCAGGTCGGTGGCGTGGCCGAGGATCTTCGGGCCGACCACGGCGCAGCCGACGCTGAACGCGCCGAGCGTGAACACGCCGTAGAGGCCGGCCCGCTCGGGCCGCATCAGCTTCAGCACGCGCTTGCCGGAGTTCTTGAAGTCCATCGACTTCTCGGTGCCCTGGCCGCCCATGAAGCGGCCCGGCCCGGCCGGGCCGCGCCGGGCGGCGGCGGTCTGCGAGTCGCTGACCGGGGCCGCCTTCTCGGATGTGGGCTTCTCCGGGGTGGGCTTCTCCGGGGTGGTCACGCCGCCTCCTGCTCGGTGAGCTGGGAGAGCACGATCTCCCGGTATGTCGGGTTGTCGGCCATCAGCTCGTGGTGGGTGCCGCTGCCGACGACGGCGCCTTCGTCGAGCACGATGATCCGGTCGGCGTCCCGGATGGTGCTGACGCGCTGGGCGACGATCAGCACCGTCGCCTCGGCGGTCTCCTGGGAGAGCGCCTTGCGCAGCCGGGCGTCGGTCGCGTAGTCGAGAGCCGAGAAGGAGTCGTCGAAGAGGTAGATCTCGGGCTGCCGCACCAGGGCGCGGGCGATGGCGAGCCGCTGGCGCTGGCCGCCGGAGACGTTGCCGCCGCCCTGGGCGATCGGGGCCTCCAGACCGAGGTCGAGCTGCTCGACGAAGTCCTTGGCCTGGGCGACCTCCAGCGCGTGCCAGAGCTCCTCGTCGGAGGCGTCCGGGCGGCCG
This sequence comes from Kitasatospora sp. McL0602, assembly GCF_052076145.1. Classification (NCBI taxonomy): domain Bacteria; kingdom Bacillati; phylum Actinomycetota; class Actinomycetes; order Kitasatosporales; family Streptomycetaceae; genus Kitasatospora; species Kitasatospora sp. McL0602. The sequence continues at coordinate 5,270,210 of NZ_CP197246.1, forward strand.
TAGCGGAGGTTGCTGGCGACGGTGCCGGAGAAGAGGTACGGCTTCTGCGGCACCAGGCCGACCGTCTCGGCGAGCAGCTCGGGGGAGAGCTCACGGACGTCGGCGCCGTCGACCAGCACGGAGCCACCGGTCGCGTCGAAGAGCCGGGGGACGAGCCCGAGCAGGGTGGACTTGCCGCTGCCGGTGGAGCCGATCACGGCGGTGATCTCGCCGGGCCTGGCGACCAGGTCGATGCCGAGCAGCACGGGCGCCTCGGCGCCGGGGTAGCGGAACTCGACGTCGCGCAGCTCCAGGTGCCCCTTGCGGCGCAGCTCGGTGACCGGGCGGACGGGCGGCACCACGCTGCTGTCGGTGCCCAGCACCTCCTGGATGCGCTCGGCGCAGACCTCGGCGCGCGGCACCATCATGAACATGAAGGTGGCCATCATGACGCTCATCAGGATCTGCATCAGGTAGGAGAGGAAGGCCGTCAGGGCGCCGATCTGCATGCCGCCGCTGTCGATCCGGTGCCCGCCGAACCACAGCACGGCGACGCTGGAGATGTTCACCACCAGCATCACGGCGGGGAACATGAAGGCCAGCATCCGGCCGACCCGCAGGCTGACGTCGGTCAGCTCCTGGTTGGCGCCGCCGAAGCGGTCCTGCTCGTGGGTGTCCTTGACGAAGGCCCGGATGACCCGGATGCCGGTGATCTGCTCGCGCAGGATGCGGTTGACCTTGTCGATCCGCACCTGCATCGAGCGGAACTGCGGGCGCAGCCGCCTGACCAGCAGCGTCACGACGGCGCCGAGCAGCGGCACCACGACGATCAGCAGCGCGGAGAGCGGCACGTCCTGGTTGAGCGCCATGATGATGCCGCCGACGCACATGATCGGGGCGGCGATCATCAGGTTGAAGCCCATCAGCGTGACCGTCTGGACCTGCTGGACGTCGTTGGTGGTGCGGGTGATCAGGGAGGGTGCGCCGAAGCCGCCGAGCTCCCGGGCGGAGAACCGCTGCACCTGGTCGAAGACGGAGGCGCGGATGTCCCGGCCGACGGCCATCGCGGTGCGGGCCCCGAAGTAGACGGCACCGATCGAGCAGAGGGCCTGGGCGATGGTGACGGCGATCATGACGCCGCCGATCTGCAGGATGTAGCCGGTGTCGCCCTTGATCACGCCGCTGTCGATGATGTCGGCGTTGAGCGTCGGGAGGTAGAGCGCCGCGATGGTGGCGACGAGTTGGAGCAGGACCAGCAGGGTGATCGGTTTGGAGTACGGGCCCAGGTGGGTCCGGAGAAGTTTGATCAGCACTGAGACACTCTCGTTGTCGGCTGGGGGATTCGCATCCCATTTTCATACTTCGTGTGGGCTTCAGGGGGGCTTTGCCGAGCCCCGACCCGCAGGCTTGTACTGTCCTTTGCACTGCCGGACCGGGCAGGTGTCAGGTTTATCAACCCCCTTACGGAACGGCTCCGTACCCCCTAGGCTGCTGATTGCCCTCTTGTTACTCACCGGTTAACAAGGTTGGTTGCAAGTCGGCCGGTCGCTGCCCCCACGCCACCGCCCCACCCTCGGCCCGCCCCCCGGAGGTCCTCGTTGAGTTCCGCGCATTCCATGATCGAGCGACGCCCGGTGTCCGTGGCGCACCTCTTCCTGAGCAGGGTAGAGGCCACACCTGACGCTGAGGCGTACCGGTACCCGGCTCCTGTCGACGAGCACGCCGCCGACGGTGCCCCCGGCGCCGAGCAGTGGCGCTCGCTGACATGGGCGCAGACGGCAGTACGGGTCAAGGCGGTGGCCGCCGGTCTGATGTCCCTCGGCATCGCGGCGGAGGACCGGGTCGCGATCGCCTCCGCCACCAGAGTCGAGTGGATCATCGCAGACCTCGGCAACATGTGTGCCGGGGCCGCGACCACCACGGTCTACCCCAGCACCAACGCCGAGGAGACGGCGTACATCCTCTCCAACTCGGAGAGCCGGGTGCTCTTCGCCGACACCGTGACGCAGCTCGACAAGGTGACCGCCCAGCGGGCCGAGCTGCCCGCGCTGGCGACGGTGGTGCTCTTCGACTCCCCGGCCGAGCGCCCCGAGGTCGACGGCCTCACCGTGCTGACGCTCGCCGAGCTCGAGCAGGCCGGCGCCGCGTACCTGGCCGACCACCCCGACGCGATCCAGAAGTCGATCGACGGGCTGGACCGCGAGCAGCTCGCCACCCTGATCTACACCTCCGGCACCACCGGCCGCCCCAAGGGCGTGCGCCTGGTGCACGACTGCTGGGCGTACGAGGCCGTGGCCCAGGAGGCCAGCGGGCTGCTGCGCTCGGACGACGTGCAGTTCATGTGGCTGCCGCTGTCGCACGTCTTCGGCAAGACCATGATCTCCGGGCAGATCCGCACCGGGCACGTGATGGCCGTGGACGGCCGGGTCGACCGGATCATCCACAACCTGCCGGTGGTCCGCCCGACCATCATGGCCTCCGCGCCGCGCATCTTCGAGAAGGTCTACAACGGCATCGCCGGCAAGGCCCGCGCCCAGGGCGGGGCCAAGTACAAGATCTTCCTCTGGGCGGCCCGGGTCGCCCGCGAGTACTCCAGCACCGTGCAGGCCAACCGGATCGCCACCGGCACCGGCTCCGTGCCGTTCGCGCTCAAGCTCCAGCACACCATCGCCGACAAGCTGGTGTACACCAAGATCCGCGCCGCGTTCGGCGGCCGGATGCGCGGCTCGGTCTCCGGCAGCGCCGCGCTGGCCCCCGAGATCGGGCACTTCTTCGTCGGGGTCGGCGTGCCGATCCTGGAGGGCTACGGCCTCACCGAGACGAGCGCCGGCTCCAGCGTCAACCGCGCCGAGGACGTCCGGGTCGGCACCATCGGCCAGCCGCTGCCCGGCACCGAGGCCCGGATCGCCGAGGACGGCGAGATCCTGCTGCGCGGCCCCGGCATCATGCGCGGCTACCACCAGATGCCCGAGCAGACCGCCGAGGTGCTGGAGGCCGACGGCTGGTTCCACACCGGCGACATCGGCGAGCTCGACAAGGACGGCTTCCTGCGGATCACCGACCGCAAGAAGGACATGTTCAAGACCTCCGGCGGCAAGTACGTCGCCCCCAGCGAGGTCGAGGGCAAGTTCAAGGCGATCTGCCCCTTCACCAGCAACATCCTGGTGATCGGCAACGGCCGCAACTACTGCACCGCGCTGATCGCCCTGGACGAGGCGGCGATCATGCCGTGGGCCGCCGACCACGGGCTGGCGGGCAGGTCGTACGCCGAGGTCGCCGCCTCCCCGCAGGTCAACGAGCTGATCGAGGGCTTCGTGAAGCGCCTCAATGGCGACCTGCAGCGCTGGCAGACGATCAAGAAGTTCACCCTGCTCCCGCGTGACCTCGACGTCGAGCACGGCGAGCTCACCCCCAGCCTGAAGATCAAGCGCCCGGTCGTCGAGAAGACGTACGCGGACGCGGTCGCGGGCATGTACGCGGGCGCCAACGAGGCGTGATCGGTCTGGGTCCGGTACGGCTCACCTGAGCCGTACCGGACAATAGGGGTATGCCCTCCGCACTCCCCGACGGCGAACCCGTGCCGTCCGACGGCTCCCTGCCCGCCCACGCCCTTACCGGGCTGGGCGAGCGGCCCTTCGGCTTCTACCTGCACGTGCCGTACTGCGCGACGCGCTGCGGCTACTGCGACTTCAACACCTACACCGCCACCGAGCTGCGCTCCTCAGGCGCCGTCGCCTCGCAGGAGACGTACGCCGACAACCTCACCGCCGAGATCCGGCTCGCCCGGAAGGTGCTCGGCCAGACCGACCTGCCGGTGCAGACGGTCTTCCTCGGCGGCGGCACGCCGACGCTGCTGCCCGCCGCCGACCTGGTGAAGGCGCTGGCGGCGATCCGCGACGAGTTCGGGCTCGCGCCCGGCGCGGAGATCACCACCGAGGCCAACCCCGAGTCCGTCGACCCCGCCTACCTCGCCGAGCTGCGGGCCGGTGGCTTCAACCGGATCTCCTTCGGCATGCAGAGCGCCAAGCCGCACGTGCTCCAGCTGCTCGACCGCCACCACACCCCCGGCCGCCCGGAGGCCTGCGTCGCCGAGGCCCGCGCGGAGGGCTTCGACCACGTCAACCTCGACCTGATCTACGGCACCCCCGGCGAGTCCGACGACGACTGGCGGGCCTCGCTGGACGCCGCGATCGGCGCCGGGCCCGACCACGTCTCGGCGTACTCGCTGATCGTCGAGGACGGCACCAAGCTCGCAACCCGGGTCAAGCGCGGCGAACTGCCGATGATCGACGACGACGTGCACGCCGACCGCTACCTGATCGCCGAGGAGGCCCTCTCGGCGGCCGGCTTCGAGTGGTACGAGGTCTCCAACTGGGCCACCAGCGAGGCCGGGCGCTGCCGCCACAACGAGCTCTACTGGACGGGCGCCGACTGGTGGGGCGCAGGCCCAGGCGCCCACAGCCACGTCGGCGGCGTCCGCTGGTGGAACGCCAAGCACCCCGCCGCGTACGCGCAGGCGCTGGCCGAGGAGCGGACACCCGCCCTCGGCCGCGAGGTCCTGCCGGACGAGGACCGCCGGGTCGAGCGCATCCTCCTGGAGCTCCGCCTCCGCGAGGGCTGCCCGCTCCCGCTGCTCGCCGCAGCCGGGCTCCGAGCCGCCGAGCGCGCGCTGGCCGACGGCCTGCTCGACGCAGCGGCCTTCGCCGAGGGGCGGGCGGTGCTCACCCTGCAGGGGCGGTTGCTGGCCGACGGCGTCGTCCGGGACCTGGTGGACTGAACGCAACCGGGTAGCCCCCGGGGTCAGCCTGTTGTGACGAAGTCGATGAGGTGTTCGACCTTGCCGAGGAGGGCGGGCTCCAGGTCCTTGTAGGAGTTGACCGAGGCGAGGATGCGCTTCCAGGCGGCCGGGGGGTCGACGGGCCAGCCGAGGCGGCGGCAGATGCCCTCCTTCCAGACCTCCTCGTAGGGGACGTCGGGCCAGCCGGGGATGCCGACGCTGGTGGGCTTCACGGCCTGCCAGATGTCGATGTAGGGGTGGCCGACGACCAGCACGGAGGCGTCGGTGACCTGGGCGGCGATCCGGTGTTCCTTGGTGCCGGGCAGCAGGTGGTCGACCAGGACGCCCAGGCGGCGGCCCTCGCCGGGGGCGAAGTCGGCGACGATCGCGGGGAGGTCGTCGATGCCCTCCAGGTACTCGACGACGACGCCCTCGATCCGCAGGTCGTCGCCCCAGACCCGCTCGACCAGCTCCGCGTCGTGCCGGCCCTCGACGTAGATCCGCGACTCCCGGGCGACCCGGGCCCGTGCGCCGGGCACCGCGACCGACCCGGAGGCCGTCCGGCTCCGGTCGGGAGCGGGGGAGGCTGCGGCGGGCCGCACCAGCGTGACGACCTGGCCCTCCAGCAGGAAGCCGCGGGGCGTCATCGGGAAGACCCGCCGCTTGCCGAAGCGGTCCTCCAGCGTGACCGTGAAGCCCTCGGCGGTCTTCTCACACCGCACCACCGCCCCGCAGAAGCCGGTGGCCGCCTCCTCCACCACCAGCTCCCGCTCCGCGACGACCTCGGGCGCCGGCCGCTGCTGCTTCCAGGGCGGGGTCAGATCCGGTCCGTAGCTGCGCATCCGGCGATCATACGATTCCGGACGCCGCGTCAGAGGCCCCGTCAGAGTCCGGGCGCGCCCCAGACCGGGAACCACCGGGTGAGGTCCTGCTCGACCCGCAGGTCGTTGCCGAGCATCGCCTTCACCTGGAGTTCGACCGGGCTGTTGCGCTTCTCGCCGCCGCCCGGCATCGGGGCGAACGGGTAGAAGCTGCCCCGCTTGTAGAGGTAGACCAGCCCGAGCGACTGGCCAGAGGCGTTGCGGAATCCGACGATCGAGCAGAGCAGCTGCGGCCCGAAGCCGTTCGCCTCCAGCTCGCTGTTGACCGCGTGCAGGTCGTTGACCAGCTCCGGCAGCTCCTCCGGCTTGTGCCGGGAGAGCAGCCAGGAGTAGCCGTAGCCGTCCTGGCTGGCCTCCACCGGCACGCCGCCACTGGCCGTGTCGGCGTCCAGCAGGGCCCGGACCTGCTGCTCCACCTCGCCGAAGGCGCCGCCCTCGACGGCGGCGAAGCAGACCGATCCGAGCCCGGTCGGGGTGAACCCGGCGGCCGCCTCCAGGGTGAGCGCGGCGGAGGGGATGCCGAAGAGCTGGTCGAGGTCCGGCCGGACGGGCTTGGTCCGGCCGAAGAGTGCGTCGAGGAATCCCAACAGAAGCTCCTTAGCGGCCGAGTTCGGTGGAGATCTTGCCGAGCTGCTCCAGCCGCTTCTCCAGCGACGGGTGGGTGGACATCAGCTGGGTGGCGGCGTCCCGGGCGCTGAGCGCGGGGGCGAAGTAGAAGGCGTTGTACGCCTGCGACGAGCGCAGGTCCTTGCTGGGGATGGCGGCGATCTGGCCGGTGACCTTGGTGAGCGCCGAGGCCAGCGCGCTGGGCCTGCCGGTGAGCTGGGCGGCGGCGCGGTCGGCGGCGAGCTCGCGGTAGCGCGAGAGCAGCCGGGTGAGCAGGAAGCTGATCGCGTACACGACCATGCTGACCAGCGGGATGACCAGCATCGCGATCGCCGCGTTGCTGTCGTTGTTGTTGTTCCGGTTGCCGCCCATGAAGCCGCCGTAGAGGGCGATCCGGGTCATCATGCCCGCCAGCACACCGAGGAAGCCGGCGATCGTCATCACCGCGACGTCCCGGTGGGCGACGTGCGAGAGCTCGTGCGCGAGGACGCCCTCCAGCTCCTCCGGCTCCAGGCGGCGGAGCAGGCCGGTGGTGACGCAGACCACGGCGTTCTGCGGGTTGCGGCCGGTGGCGAAGGCGTTCGGCATGTCGTTGTCCGCGACGGCGACGCGGGGCTTGGGCATGTCGGCCAGCGCACAGAGCCGGTCGATGGTGCCGTGCAGCTGCGGGTACTGCTCGGGGGTGACCGCGCGGGCACCCATCGCCCGTTCGGTGATCTTGTCGCTGAACCAGAACTGGGCGACGAAGAGCCCGCCCGAGATCAGCACGATCAGCGGCCACGCCCCGCGCAGCAGGACGATCAGCACCCCGGTGAAGCCGACGTAGAGCAACCCGATCAGGAACATCGTGGTGATCATCCGACCGGTCAGCCCTCGGTCGGGTGCGAAGCGGGAGTGCTGGGGTGACGGCGACATCACGGCTCCTTCGATCCCAATGCCCGGTATCACGTTCCGTCTTCGATGCTGCCACCCGACGGCCGCGCAGGCACCGCCCCCGCGCGGGAGATCCGGCCCGGAATCGGACGAGGATCACTCAAGCGGGCCGTTCCTGCCGCCGTGAGGGGGCCTTACACTGGCAGGTACGGTTCTGGCACTCTGCCTTTCAGAGTGCCAAAGGGCCCGTCAGCTACCAGCACAACGGACGAAGACGGAGGTGCGTGCCGTGCACAACGAACGAGTCAACGAGCGATTCAGCGAGCGCAGGCCCGACGAACGCAAGTCCGACGCGCGGCAGCTCGACACCCGCCGTGACCTCCGTCCGTTGGACGACCGCAAGCTCGCCGTGCTGCGCGCCATCGTCCAGGACTACGTCGGCACCGAGGAGCCCGTAGGCTCCAAGGCCCTGGTCGAGCGGCACAGCCTCGGGGTCTCCCCGGCGACGGTGCGCAACGACATGGCGGCGCTGGAGGAGGACGGCTACATCCACCAGCCGCACACCAGCGCGGGCCGCATCCCCACCGACAAGGGCTACCGGCTCTTCGTCGACCGGCTGGCCGAGGTCAAGCCGATGAGCGCGCCCGAGCGGCGCGCCATCCGGCACTTCCTCGACGGCGCGGTCGACCTGGACGACACCGTCGCCCGGACGGTCCGGCTGCTCGCGCAGCTGACCAGACAGGTCGCGGTCGTCCAGTACCCCTCGCTCTCCCGCTCCACCGTCCGGCACGTCGAGCTGGTCGCGCTGGCCCCCGCCAAGGTGATGCTCGTCCTGATCACCAACACCGGCCGGGTCGAGCAGCGGATGGTCGACTGCCCCGGCACGGTCGGTGAGACCGTCCTCGCGGAGCTGCGGGCCCGGCTGAACGCGCGTGCGGGCGGTCAGCGGCTGCCCGACGTGCCCGGTCTGCTGGAGGACCTCCCGGCCGCATTCGAGGCGGCCGACCGGCCGACCGTCACCACGGTGCTGGCGACCTTCTTCGAGACCCTCGCCGAGCAGAACGAAGAGCGGATCATGCTCGCCGGCACGGCGAACCTGACACGGTTCGGGCACGATTTCCCGCTCACCATCCAGCCCGTCCTGGAGGCCCTGGAGGAGCAGGTCGTCCTGCTCCGCCTGCTGGGCGAGACGGCGGACGCCGGGATGACCGTCCGGATCGGCCGGGAGAACGAGTACGAGGGGCTCAATTCCACCTCCGTCGTCTCCGTCGGTTACGGTTCGGGCGACGAGAGCGTGGCAAAGCTGGGTGTGATCGGCCCGACCCGGATGGACTACCCCGGCACAATGGGGGCGGTCCGTGCGGTCGCACGGTACGTGGGTCAGATCCTGGCCGAATCCTGAGCAGTAAGCCGCGGGGCCATCGCCTCGCGGACTCGTCGCAGCACTTCTAGAGGCGGAACAAGCGGAGCATTTGGTGGCCACGGACTACTACGCGGTACTCGGCGTCCGACGGGATGCGGGGCAGGACGAGATCAAGAAGGCGTTCCGGCGCCTTGCCCGTGAACTGCACCCGGACGTCAACCCGGACCCGAAGACGCAGGAGCGGTTCAAGGAGATCAACGCCGCCTACGAGGTGCTCTCCGACCCGGGCAAGCGCCAGGTCTACGACCTCGGTGGCGACCCGTTGTCGCCGGGCGGCGGCGGTGGCGCGGGCGGCTTCGGCGCCGGTGCGGCGGGCTTCGGCTTCTCCGACATCATGGACGCCTTCTTCGGCGCGGCCTCCGGCCAGCGCGGGCCGCGCTCGCGCACCCGCCGCGGGCAGGACGCGATGATCCGACTGGAGATCACCCTGGAGGAGGCCGCGTTCGGCACCACCAAGGAGCTCCAGGTCGACACCGCCGTGACCTGCACCACCTGCTCCGGTGAGGGTGCCGCCCCCGGCACCTCGGCGCAGACCTGTGACATGTGTCGCGGCAAGGGCGAGGTCTCCCAGGTCACCCGGTCGTTCCTCGGCAACGTGATGACCTCCCGGCCCTGCCCGCAGTGCCAGGGCTTCGGCACTGTCGTGCCGACCCCGTGCCCCGAGTGCGCCGGCGACGGCCGCGTCCGGGCCCGCCGCACGCTCACCGTCAAGATCCCCGCCGGTGTCGACAACGGCACCCGCATCCAGCTGGCCGGTGAGGGCGAGGTCGGCCCCGGCGGCGGCCCGCCCGGTGACCTCTACGTCGAGATCGCCGAGACCACCCACGCGACCTTCCAGCGGCGCGGCGACGACCTGCACTGCACGGTCACCATCCCGATGACGGCCGCCTCGCTCGGCACCCAGGTGCCGCTGCAGACCCTGGACGGTCTGGAGGAGGTCGACATCCGCCCCGGCACGCAGTCCGGGCAGTCGATCCCGCTGCACGGCCGGGGCATCACGCATCTGCGCGGCGGCGGCCGAGGCGACCTGATAGTGCATGTCGAGGTGCAGACGCCCACGAAGCTCGACCCGGAGCAGGAGGATCTGCTGCGGCGGCTCGCCATCCTGCGCGGCGAGGAGCGCCCCTCGGGCACCTTCGCCCCGGGCCAGCAGGGTCTGTTCTCCCGGCTGAAGGACGCCTTCAACGGGCGGTAGGTCTTCACGTTTTCTCCAGGGGCGCGGGGCTCGGACAGAGCCCCGCGCCCCTCGGGCTTCACCCACCACGTACCGGAGGTTCGCCGTATGACCGCGCCCGTGTTCGTCGTCGAGACCGAGCGGCTGGCCGGGGCACTGCCCGGCGCCGTGGTGCGGCTCGACGGGGCGGAAGGGCGGCACGCCGCCGCCGTGAAGCGGCTGGAGCCCGGTGAGGCGGTCACCCTCGCGGACGGGCTCGGGCTCGGCGTCGACGGCACCGTCGCCGCGGTGCTCGGCAAGGACGCGCTCGACGTGACGGTCGGGGAGGTCAGGCGGGAGGCCGAGCCGAGCCCCCGGATCGTGGTCGTCCAGGCACTGCCCAAGGGCGACCGGGGCGAGCTGGCCGTCGAGACGATGACCGAGGTCGGCGTCGACGTGGTGATCCCCTGGGCCGCCTCCCGCTGCATCACCCAGTGGAAGGGCGAGCGCGGCGCCAAGGCTCTCGCCAAGTGGCGGGCCACCGCCCGGGAGGCGGGCAAGCAGGCCCGCCGCCTGCGGTTCCCCGAGGTGCGGGAGCTGATGACGACCCGCCAGCTGGCCCCCCTGCTCTCCGCCGCCGCCCTGGCCGGAGTCCTGCACGAGGAGGGCGCGACCCCCCTCGCCACCGCCGACCTCCCGCCCACCGGAGACATCATCCTGATCGTCGGCCCCGAGGGCGGAGTCTCCCCCGACGAACTCGCCGCCTTCGCCGAAGCCGGCGCCCATCCCTACCGCCTCGGCCCGTCCGTCCTCCGAACCTCCACCGCAGGCGTCGCCGCAGGCGCCCTCCTGCTCGGCCGCACGGGCCGCTGGCAGTAGCGCGTACGTAACCGGCGCGCCCCTGGGTAGTGCATGGATGCCCTCTGAGTGAAACGTGCCGCGTTGCTGTGCGGTGCTGCATACAGTGGCGCAGTGAACGAACCGTGGAGCTCCGACCAGGGCGCGTACCTGCGCCACCCCCATGTGCACGGTGACCTCGTCACCTTCGTCGCCGAGGACGACCTCTGGCTCGCGCCGGTGGGCGGCGGGCGGGCCTGGCGGCTGACGGCCGATCAGGCTCCCGTCCGGCACCCGAGGTTCTCGCCGGACGGGCGGCACGTCGCCTGGACCTCGCTGCGGGACGGCCGCCCGGAGATCCAGCTGGCACCGGTCGACGGCGGGTCGTCGCGGCGGCTGACGTACTGGGGGAGCGGCACCACCGGCCTGCGCGGCTGGACTGCGGACGGGCGGCCGATCGCGGTCAGCTCGGCGGGGCACGCCAGCGGGCGGCACACCTGGGCGTACGCGCTGCCGCTGGACGGGGGCGAGCCGGAGCGGCTGCCGTACGGGCCGGTGAGCGGGCTGGCGTTGGAGCCGGGCGGGCCGCGTGCGCTGCTGCTCTCGGCCGCCGCGAGCGACCCGGCGCGGTGGAAGCGCTACCGGGGCGGCCAGGTCGGCAAGCTCTGGATCGGTGCGGAGCGCTTCGAGCGGCTGCACGGTGGCCTCGGCGGCAACATCGCCTCCCCGCTCTGGGTGGGCGGCCGGGTGGCCTTCCTCTCCGACCACGAGGGCGTGGGGCAGCTCTGGTCCAGCCTCCCGGACGGCACCGACCTGCGTCGGCACTCCGGCGGGGCGACGCCCGGTGAGGGCTTCTACGCCCGGGACGCCGCCACCGACGGCACCCGGGTGATCTGGCACAGCGCGGGCGAGATCTGGCTGCTCGACGACCTCGAAGGCGCGGAGCCGCGCCGGCTAGACGTCCGTCCGGCCGGGCCCCGGACGGGCCGCCGCCCGCACCCCGTCCCGGCCGCCGGGCACCTGGAGGAGGCCGCCCCGGACCGCACCGGGCGGGCCTCGGTCGCCCTGGTGCGCGGCACGGTGCACTGGCTGACGCACCGCGAGGGCCCCGCCAGGGTGCTGTCGGAGACGCCTGGCGTCCGGGCCCGGCTGGTCGCCGTCGTCCCCGGTGCGGACGGCGAGCAGGGCGCGCTCTGGGTCAGCGACGCCGAGGGCGACGACGCGATCGAGTACGCCCCGGCGGTGCTGGGCGCCGAGCGGCGCCGGCTCGCCGCCGGGCAGCTCGGCCGGGTGCAGGAGCTGGCCGTGTCGCCGGACGGCGCCCAGGTGGCCGTCGCCGCCCACGACGGCCGGGTGCTGCTGGTCACCCTCGCCGACGGCGCCGTGCACGAGCTGGCCCGCAGCGCCGACGGCGAGGTGCAGGGGCTGGCGTACTCGCCGGACTCCGGCTGGCTGGCCTGGTCGCAGCCCGCGCTCGGGCCCTGGAGCCTGCGCCAGATCATGCTGGCCGACCTGGCGGACCGTACGGTCGCCGAGGCCACCCCGGCGCGCTTCGTCGACTACGCGCCCGCCTTCACGACGGACGGCAGGCACCTGGCCTTCCTCTCCGTCCGGCACTTCGACCCGGTCTACGACGCGCACGTCTTCGACCTCTCCTTCCCGACCGGCTGCCGCCCGCACCTGATCACGCTGGCCGCCGACACCCCGTCACCGTTCGGCCCGCAGCGGGCCGGTCGGCCGGTCGGGGACGAGGACGACGAGCCGAAGAAGGACGCCAAGGACGCCAAGGACACCAAGGACGGCAAGAAGGACGACGGGGAGGACGAGGCCGCCGACGCGCCGCCCGTCACCCGGGTCGACCTGGAGGGCATCGCCGACCGGATCATCCCCTTCCCGGTCGAGGGCGGCCGGTTCGGCCACCTGGGGACGGCCAAGGACGGGGTGCTCTGGACGCGGCTGCCGCTGACCGGCGAGAGCGGCGACAACGCGGCCTCCCCGGAGGCCGAGCAGCCCCGGGCGACGCTGGAGCGCTTCGACCTGAAGAAGCTCCGCGCCGAGGAGCTGGTCTCCGAGCTGGACCACGCCTTCGTCAGCGGCGACGGCCAGCGGCTGGTGGTGCTCGACCAGGGCTCGCTGCGGGTGGTGCCCGCCGGGCACAAGGCCGGTGACGACGAGGAGCTCGACGTCGACCTGGCCCGGATCAGGGTGACGGTCGACCCGGCGGCCGAGTGGCGGCAGATGTTCGACGAGAACGGCCGCCTGATGCGGGACAACTACTGGCGGGCCGACCTCGGCGGCTTCGACTGGGCGGGTGCGCTGGCCCGCTACCGGCCGCTGGTCGACCGGGTCGGCTCGCACGACGAGCTGTCCGACGTGCTCTGGGAGACCGTCGCCGAGCTCGGCACCTCGCACGCGTACGTGGTGCCGCCCGGCCGGGGCACCGACGCGGCGCGGCGGCAGGGCCTGCTCGGCGCCGACCTGGTCAGGGACGGCGAGGTCTGGCGGGTCGCCCGGGTGCTGCCCGGCGAGTCCTCCGACCCGCGGGCCCGCTCGCCGCTGGCCGCCCCCGGGGTGGCCGTCCGCGCCGGGGACGCGCTGCTCGCCGTCAACGGCCGCCCGGTGGACGCCGTCGCCGGGCCCGCCCCGCTGCTGGCCGGGACGGCGGGCCAGCCCGTCGAGCTGACCGTCGCCGCGCCCGGCGGCGACGAGCGCCACCCGGTGGTGGTGCCGCTGGCGAGCGAGGAGGCGCTGCGCTACCACGACTGGGTCGCCGGCCGCCGGGCCGCCGTCCGGGAGCTGTCCGGCGGGCGGCTCGGGTACCTGCACGTGCCCGACATGGTCGGCACCGGTTGGGCGCAGCTGCACCGCGACCTGCGGGTCGAGATGGCCAAGGAGGGCGTGATCGTCGACCTCCGGGAGAACCAGGGCGGCCACACCTCGCAGCTGATCGTCGAGAAGCTCTCCCGGAAGATCATCGGCTGGGACCTGGGCCGCGACCTGGCCAACCCGGACCCGTACCCGCAGGACGCCCCGCGCGGCCCGGTGGTCGCGCTGGCCGACGAGCACTCCGGCTCGGACGGCGACATCGTCAACGCGGCGATCCAGGCCCTGGGCATCGGCCCGGTGGTCGGCACCCGGACGTGGGGCGGCGTGGTCGGCATCGACAGCAAGTACACGCTGGTCGACGGCACCCTGGTCACCCAGCCCAAGTACGCCTACTGGCTGGAGGGCTACGGCTGGGGCGTGGAGAACCACGGCGTCGACCCGGACGTCGAGGTGGAGATCGCCCCGCACGACTGGGCGGCCGGCCACGACCCCCAACTCGCCGAGGGCGTCCGCATCGCGCTCGCCACCCTGGCCGACCACCCGGCGAAGACGCCCCCGCCGCTGCCGTAGGAACTGCGCCGCACTTGCACTATCAAGGGGCGCGAGGAACTGCGCGCTGCAGGAGGCACAGGTCCGTCACTCCCGATTTCGCGCAGGTCCCCGCGCCTCTGGGGCTGGCCTGTTGCGTGCGCCCAAGTATGTGATCCCGGACTTCGGAGGCGGCATGACCGTTCATCACCTGGACTGCGCGAGCATGTGCCCGTTCGGCGGGCAGCTGCTGTTGGGCAGCGGGGGTCTGTTGACGGGCCGAATAGTCGGGCACTGTCTGCTGGTCGAGGGGCCGGCCGGGCTGACGCTGGTCGACACCGGCTTCGGCACGGCCGACGTGGCCGATCCGGCCCGGCTCGGCCGGGCGTTCACGGCGATGGTGCGGCCGAGGCTGAGCCTGCCGGGCACGGCGCTGCACCAGGTCCGGGCGCTCGGCCACGACCCCCGCGACGTCCGCGACATCGTGCTGACGCACCTCGACGCGGACCACGCGGGCGGCCTCGGCGACTTCCCCGAGGCACGGGTGCACGTCCTCGCCGACGAGCTGCGGGCGGCCCGTTCGCCGCTGACCCGGGGCGAGCGGGACCGTTACCGCACGGTGCAGTGGCAGCACGGCCCGGCCTGGGTGGAGCACCGGACGGCCGGTGAGTCCTGGTACGGCTTCGCGGCCGTCCGGCTGCCGGTGGAGCCGGAGATCCTGCTCGTCCCGCTGCCCGGCCACACCCGGGGCCACAGCGCCGTCGCGGTCCGGGACGGCAGGGGCTGGCTGCTGCACTGCGGCGACGCGTACTTCTCGCACCGGGAGGCGGTGCCCGGCGGCCCGCGCGGCCCGCGCACCCTGGCGCTCTTCCAGCGGCTGCTCGCCACCGACAACGGCGTCCGGCTGCACAACCAGGAGCGGCTGCGGGCCCTACGGCGCGAACACGACGGCGAGGTGCGGCTGTTCTGCGCCCACGACGCGCACGAGTACGACCTGTTGCGGGGGGTTCGAGCCGACCCCGGGGGACCGGTGGAGCGCTAGGCTTCGGCCGTACCTGACACGCACTCTGCTTGGGGAGACCGAGATGGCCGGCGAGCCGCAGCCCGACTGCCTGTTCTGCAAGATCGCGGCGGGTGAGATCCCGGCGACGGTGCTCCGCAAGACCGAGCGCACCCTCACCTTCCGCGACATCAACCCGCAGGCGCCGACGCACCTCCTGGTCATCCCGCACGCCCACTACCCGAACGCCGCCGCGCTCGCCGCCGCCGAGCCCGAGATCGCCGGGGAGCTGCTGGCCGAGGCCGGCGCGGCCGCCGCCGAGGAAGGTCTCAGCGACTACCGGCTGATCTTCAACACCGGTGCGGGCGCGGGGCAGACGATCTTCCACGCCCATGTGCACGTGCTCGGCGGCCGGGCTCTGCACGAGCGCATGGTCTGACCGTGTCCGTGCGCGAACTCGTCGTCCTCGGGACGGCCAGCCAGGTGCCCACCCGGCACCGCAACCACAACGGGTACCTGCTTCGCTGGGACGGCGAGGGCCTGCTGTTCGACCCGGGCGAGGGCACCCAGCGGCAGATGCTGCACGCCGGTGTCTCGGCGACCTCGATCACCCGGATCGGCGTCACGCACTTCCACGGCGACCACTGCCTGGGCCTGCCCGGCGTCGTCCAGCGGATCAACCTGGACCGCGTGCCGCACCCCGTCGACGTCTACTACCCGGCGACCGGCGAGGTCTTCTACGAGCGGCTGGTGCACGCCTCGGCCTTCCACGACACGGCCGAGCTGCGCCCGCGCCCGGTCTTCGAGGCGGGCCCGCTGCCGGCCCCGGGGGCGCCGTTCGTGCTGGAGGCGGCCCGGCTCTCGCACCCGGTCGACTCCTTCGGCTACCGCCTGGTCGAGCCCGACGGCACCCGGCTGCTGCCCGAGCGGCTCGCCGCACTCGGCCTGCGCGGCCCCGACGTCGGGCGGCTCCAGCGCGACGGCGCGGTCGAGCTGGACGGCCGCACCGTCACCCTGGCCGAGGTGAGCGTCACCCGTCCCGGCCAGCGCTTCGGCTTCGTGATGGACACCCGGCTCTGCGACGGCGTGTACGAGCTGGCGGAGGGCGCCGACCTGCTGGTGATCGAGGCGACCTTCCTGGACGCCGACGCCCACCTCGCCGAGGAGCACGGCCACCTCACCGCCGCCCAGGCGGCCCGGGTCGCCACCGAGGCGGGTGTCGGCACCCTCGTGCTCACCCACTTCTCGCAGCGCTACCCCGACCTCTCCGCCCACCGGGCGGAGGCCCGCGCCCACTTCGACGGCGAGCTGGTGATCGCCGAGGACCTCACCCGGGTGCCCGTCCCGCCCCGCAGACCCACCGGGTAGCACCCACCGGCCCGCAGGGTAAAACCACTCGCGCTCCGCGCCGAAGTGCCGCAGCATCGACAGGCCGCCACCCGCCGGTGGCCACCGCGCCGCCGCAACGATCATCCGTGCGGCGTACCCTGGTGACCCCGGACAGACCGAGCGGCACCCCGACGACGGATGGGATGAGGCAGGCCCCAGCGCCGACCCATGACTGAGACATCGCAGACCCCCGCCAACGGACAGCCGCGCTCCGAGAGCCCGGCCAGTGCCCGGATCGTGATCCCCGAGAAGCACCCGATGGTCACCCTGCTCGGTGCCGGTGACTCCCTCCTGCGAGTGATCGAGCAGGGCTTCCCCGACGCGGACATCCACGTCCGTGGCAACGAGGTGACGGCCACCGGCGGCCGCGCCGAGGTCGGCCTCGTCCAGCAGCTGTTCAACGAGATGATGCTGGTGCTGCGCACCGGCCAACCTCTGACGGAGGACGCCGTGGAGCGGTCCATCGCGATGCTAAGGAGCGCCGTCGACGACCCGGGTCACCCGGTCCCGTCCGAGGTCTTCACCGCGAACATCCTCTCCAACCGCGGCCGCACCATCCGCCCCAAGACGCTCAACCAGCAGCGGTACGTCGACGCGATCGACCGGCACACCGTCGTCTTCGGGCTCGGCCCGGCGGGCACCGGCAAGACCTACCTCGCGATGGCCAAGGCCGTCCAGGCCCTCCAGGCCAAGGAGGTCAACCGGATCATCCTGACCCGCCCGGCCGTCGAGGCCGGTGAGCGGCTCGGCTTCCTGCCCGGCACCCTGTTCGAGAAGATCGACCCGTACCTGCGCCCGCTCTACGACGCGCTGCACGACATGATGGACCCGGACTCCATCCCCCGGCTGATGGCCGCGGGCACCATCGAGGTCGCCCCGCTCGCCTACATGCGCGGCCGCACCCTCAACGACGCCTTCATCATCCTGGACGAGGCGCAGAACACCTCGCCCGAGCAGATGAAGATGTTCCTCACCCGTCTCGGGTTCAACTCCCGGATGGTCGTCACCGGCGACACCAGCCAGATCGACCTCCCCGGCGGCACCCGTAGCGGCCTCAAGGTCGTCCAGGAGATCCTGGTGGACGTCCCCGACATCGCCTTCTCCGTGCTCGACAGCACCGACGTGGTGCGCCACAAGCTGGTCGGCCGCATCGTTGATGCGTACGAACGCTGGGACGTCCAGCAGGAGGCGGACGCGGCCACCACGCCGCCCCGCAAGCCCGTCCAGCGCAAGGGCGCCCGCACACCCCGCCAGTCCCATCGCACCGAAAGCTGAGTACCAAGCTCTCCATGTCCATCGACATCGCCAACGAGTCCGGTTGGGACGCAGACGAGGATGCCATCCTCGACGTCGCCCGCTACGCCCTCGACAAGATGCGGATCCACCCGCAGTCCGAGCTGTCCGTCATCCTGGTCGACAGCGCGGCGATGGAGGAGCTGCACATCCAGTGGATGGACCTCCCCGGCCCGACCGACGTGATGTCGTTCCCGATGGACGAGCTGCGCCCCGGCAAGGAGGGCGAGGAGCTGCCGCAGGGCCTGCTCGGTGACATCGTGCTCTGCCCCGAGGTCGCCGAGAAGCAGGGCCTGGAGGCGGCGTCCAAGCACTCCATGGACGAGGAGCTCCAGCTGCTCACCGTGCACGGCGTGCTGCACGTCCTCGGGTACGACCACGAGGAGCCGGAGGAGGAGCGCGCCATGTTCGCCCTCCAGAAGCGCATCCTGGACGACTGGCGCGCCGGTCGCGGGCTGTCGGGGCTCTCCCCGGCGCCGACCACCCACTGAGGCCCGGCCCCTGTGAGTGGTGAGAGTACGAGCTTCCTGGTCGGGGCTCTGCTGCTGGTCGTGCTCGGCTGGCTGGCGGCCTGTGCGGAGGCGGGGATCTCCCGGATCTCCCGGTTCCGCGCGGAGGAGGCGGTGCGGGTCGGCCGGCGCGGCTCCGACCGGCTGCTGACGCTGGCCTCCGACCCGATCCGCTACCTGAACCTGGCGACCCTGATCAGGGTCGCCAGCGAGATGGCGGCGGCCGTCCTGGTGACGGTCGTCTGCGTCCGCAACCTGCACGAGACCTGGCAGGCCGTGCTGCTGGCCTTCGGTGTGATGGTGCTGGTGTCCTTCGTCGCGGTGGGTGTCTCCCCCCGCACGATCGGCCGCCAGCACCCGCTCACCACTGCGACGGCGGCCTCCTTCGTGCTGCTGCCGCTGGCCCGCATCCTCGGGCCCATCCCGCGCCTGCTGATCCTGCTCGGCAACGCGCTGACCCCGGGCAAGGGCTACCGCGAGGGCCCGTTCGCCTCCGAGGCGGAGCTGCGGGCCCTGGTCGACCTGGCGGAGAAGGACGACCTGATCGAGGACGAGGAGCGCCGGATGGTGCACTCCGTCTTCGAGCTGGGCGACACCATCGTCCGCGAGGTGATGGTGCCGCGCACCGACCTGGTGATGATCGAGCGTCACAAGACCGTCCGTCAGGCCCTCACGCTGGCCCTGCGCTCCGGCTTCTCCCGGATGCCGGTGGTCGGCGACAACGAGGACGACGTGGTCGGCATCGTCTACCTCAAGGACCTCGTCCGCCGCACCCACATCAACCGGGACGCGGAGTCCGAGCTGGTCGGCACGGTCATGCGCCCGGCCGTCTTCGTCCCCGACAGCAAGCCGGCCGGTGACCTGCTGCGCGAGATGCAGCAGATGCGCTCGCACGTGGCGATCGTGATCGACGAGTACGGCGGCACCGCCGGGCTGGTCACCATCGAGGACGTGCTGGAGGAGATCGTCGGCGAGATCACCGACGAGTACGACCGCGAGATCGCGCCGGTCGAGGACCTCGGGGACGGCTCGTACCGGATCACCGCCCGGCTGCTGGTCGAGGACCTCGGCGAGCTCTTCGGCCTGGAGCTGGAGGACGAGGACGTCGAGACCGTCGGCGGCCTGCTCGCCAAACACCTCGGCCGGGTGCCGATCCCCGGCTCCTCCTGCGACGTCCCCGTCCCCGAGGACGGCGGCGGCGAGCTGGCGGCCATCCGCCTCACCGCCGAGAGCTCGGCCGGGCGCCGCAACCGGATCGGCACGGTCGTCGCGTCGCCCGTCCGGGCCGGCGGCGAGCCCGAGGAGGGCGAGGGCGGCGAGTGAGCCGTCGGCCGGGTGCTGCCCGTGCCCGGAAGGGCTAGCCCGAATTGCCCGGCCCTTCCGGGCCTCCCCACGATTGTGACCATGACGCACCTACTACGAGCCGAGTACGGGCCCCAGGGCCGCTCCGGCGAGGTCAAGACATGGCACGTCGTGCGGAGCTCCGACCCCACCGCCGCCATGTGCGGGCGGGAGATCGAGGCCGACGCCGAGACCAGGGACGAGTCGGAGTGGGGCACCGGCCTGCGGGGCTGCCAGCAGTGCGGCTCGCTCTACATCCACGAGGCCCCGCACTTCCCGGGTGACCCGCACCGCTGAGGTGGAGCCCCGCTGAGTGGTTGGCTTCCCCGCGCGGACGTAGCTTGGAAGGCGGTGCGGACAGAACCGTCCGTGTGGTGGAGGTCCCAATGAAACTGCAAGACGAACTCCCCATGGACCACCGGCTCGCCACCGTCTACCGCGTCGGCGCGGGGCTCGGTGGCGTCTTCCTGATGGTCTTCGGAATCCTCGGGCTGCTGGACCATCCGGGATTCCTCAGCACCCACGGCGACAAGATCGCCGGAATGTCCACCAACGGCGCGCTGAGCTGGCTCTCGGTGGCCATGGGTCTGGTGCTGGTCGCCGGGGCGGTCATCGGCGGAAACCTCGCCTCGAACCTCAACATGGTCGTCGGCACGCTCTTCGTGCTCTCCGGCTTCTTCGGGCTGACGGTGCTCGGGCGGCCCGACGCGAACATCCTCAACTTCCGGCTGTCCAACGTGCTCTTCGCCTTCATCTTCGGCTTCGTCGTGCTCACCTTCGGGATGTACGGCCGGGTCAGCAGCAATCTCCCGCACGACAATCCGTACTGGCAGAAGCGCCGGGCCGCCGAGCGCGAGCTGCCCTCCGGCCCGCCTGCCTTCGTGAAGATCTTCAAGCCCGGCCCGTCGAACCCGATCGGCCACTGACGGAGCGGCGAGTCCTGACAGACCATGGCCGGGCGGCCGACACCTGCCCGGCCATGGCATTTATGCTCAGCGCATGAGTGAGCTCACTGATCTGGACCCCGAAGACAAGAAGATCATCACGCTGGCGCGCTCGGCCCGTGCCCGCAACGGCGTCGCCGAGGGCGCAGCCGTCCGCGACGAGACCGGCCGCACGTACGTCGCGGGCACCGTCGCGCTGGAGTCGCTGCGGCTGACCGCGCTGCAGACGGCCGTCGCGATGGCCGTCGCGAGCGGTGCGCGCAGCCTGGAGGCGGCGGCGGTCGTCTCCGAGGCGACCGAGCCGGCGGCGGCCGACCTGGCCGCCGTCCGCGACCTCGGCGGCGTCGGTACGCCGGTGCTGCTGGCGGGGCCGGACGGGGCGCTGCGGGTCTCCGCACGGGCCGAGTAGAGCCGTTAGTGTGACCGGCGAGGGGGTGGGGTGTGGGAGCACTGGGGTTCTTCGCCGCGTTGCTGCTGTGCGTGATGGGGATGGGGCGGTGGGAGGAGACCGGGTCGCCGTACTGGCTGGCCGGGTCGATCACGCTGTTCGTGCTGACGCTGATCGGGGGCCTGACCTCGCGGCGGGGGAAGGCTCGCTGAGGGCTTCGTGGCGGGGTGGCCACCGGCGCTCGGGTGATCAGGGAGAATGGTGCACATGAGTGCCCCTTCATCCCCGTACCGTTCCGGGTTCGCGTGCTTCGTCGGCCGCCCCAACGCGGGCAAGTCGACCCTGACCAACGCGCTGGTCGGGACGAAGGTCGCGATCACCTCCGACCGCCCCCAGACCACCCGACACACCGTGCGCGGCATCGTCCACCGCCCGGACTCGCAGCTCGTCCTGGTCGACACGCCCGGCCTGCACAAGCCTCGTACGCTGCTCGGCGAGCGGCTGAACGACCTCGTGCGCAGCACCTGGGCGGAGGTCGACGTGATCGGCTTCTGCCTGCCCGCCGACCAGAAGCTCGGCCCCGGTGACAAGTTCATCGTCAAGGAACTGGCCGAGGTGCGGAAGACCCCCAAGGTCGCGATCGTCACCAAGACCGACCTGGTCGACTCCAAGAAGCTGGCCGAGCAGCTCATCGCGGTGCAGCAGCTCGGTGCCGAGCTGGGCATCGAGTGGGCCGAGATCATCCCCGTCTCGGCGGTGGGTGACCAGCAGGTGCAGCTGGTCGGTGACCTGATCACCAAGCTGCTGCCCGAGGGCCCGCCGCTCTACCCGGACGGTGACCTCACCGACGAGCCCGAGCAGGTCATGGTCGCCGAGCTGATCCGCGAGGCCGCCCTGGAGGGTGTCCGGGACGAGCTGCCGCACTCGCTCGCCGTGGTGGTCGAGGAGATGATCCCGCGCGAGGGGCGCCCGGCCGACCGGCCACTGCTCGACATCCACGCCATCGTGTACATCGAGCGGCAGAGCCAGAAGGCCATCGTGATCGGTGCCAAGGGGGCCCGGCTCAAGCACGTCGGCACCACGGCCCGCAAGCACATCGAGGCGCTGCTCGGCACGCCGGTCTATCTCGACCTGCACGTGAAGGTCGCCAAGGACTGGCAGCGCGACCCGAAGCAGCTGCGCAAGCTCGGGTTCTGACACCTAACACCGCTCACCACCGCTGACCAGGACGGCCGGTGCTCCCACGGGGCACCGGCCGTCGGCGCGCCGCCGACCACGTCAACCGTCGACCACGTCAACCGTCGACCACGTCAACCGTCGACTACGTCAACGGCCGGTTCGGCTGAGCCGGTTGGGAGGTGCCCTCGCGGAGCACCAGGGAGATCAGCTCGCGCTGCGAGTCGGTCAGCTTCGGGTCGGCGCAGTGCACCGTCCGGCCGTCGACGGTGATCTCGTAGTGGTAGCCGTCGGGCACCCCGAACGAGCGGGCGCGGAGCCCACCGGCCACGGCCTCGCGGGCGAGGGCGTGGACGTGCGGGGCGTCGGGCCGCTCCGCGGTGTCCAGCTCCGAGTGGAGGGAGCGGCCGGCGAAGCCGCCGGTACGGGTGACCTGGATGCGCATGGTTGCCAGTCTGCTAGTCGTGGCCGTGTGGGGAGTGCCTCTTCACGGAGTATGCGCGAGTGCCGCCCGGTTGCGCAGCACTCGGCACACTTCTGATCACACGCACTGACTGGCCGTCAGGTTGCAGCTGTTGCCCGATCGGTCAGGTCGCGCTGACCCCGACCTGAGACCAGGCGGCGATCACCGTGGTGGCCACCGACTCGTCGGTGTAGCGGGCTCGGGCGGCCGTCGCCGTCGCCTGGGCGAAGGCGGCGAAGTCGCAGTCGTGGGCGAGCGAGCCGCCGGTCAGGGTGTCGTACCAGATCTGCCCGGCCTTCTCCCAGGCGTTGCCGCCGAGGGCGGTGGCCAGCAGGTAGAAGGCGTGGTTGGGGATGCCCGAGTTGATGTGCACCCCGCCCTCGTCCTCCGAGGTGTCGACGTAGTCGCGCAGGTGGGCGGGCTGCGGGTCCTTGCCGAGCTGCGGGTCGTCGTACGCGGTGCCGGGCGCCTTCATCGAGCGCAGGGCGACGCCCTGGATGCCGGGGGCGAGCAGGCCGGATCCGATCAGCCAGTCCGCGTCGGCGGCGGCCTGCCGCAGGGCGTACTGCTTGACCAGCGAGCCGAACACGTCCGAGACCGACTCGTTGAGCGCGCCGGACTGGTCGCGGTAGTCGAGCCCGGCGGTGTACTGGGTGACGCCGTGGGTCAGTTCGTGGCCGATGACGTCCTGGGAGACGGTGAAGTCGTTGAAGATCACGCCGTCGCCGTCGCCGAAGACCATCCGGGAGCCGTCCCAGAAGGCGTTGTCGTAGTGCTGCCCGTAGTGCACGGTGGCGTCCAGCGGCAGCCAGCTGCCGTCGATGGAGTGCCGGCCGTAGATCTCCTCGTACAGCGCGAAAGTCGCCCCGAGCGCGTCGTACGCCCGGTTGACGCTGCCGTCCTTCACCGGCGGCTGGCCCTCCAGGCGGACGGGCTTGCCCGGTGCCTTCTGGGCGTGGTGGGCGTCCCCGATGGTGCGGGTCAGCTGGTGGGCCGGCGGCTTGACCGGCACGGCCGTGAGCCGGGCGGTGCGGTGGGCGGCGTCCAGGGCGAGGGAGAGCCGGGCCGATTCGTGGCCCTGTTCGGCGAGGTGGTCGAGGATGTAGGGCGGGACGATGCTGCAGAAGTGTGCGGCAGGAGTCATGTCGCCAAGAGTGAGGCATCGGTGACTTCTTGTCACGACGCTGTCACTCTTCGGTTCCACTCAAGTCATCTCAAGGAGTGGAATGGTGGCCGGGTTCACTGCTCGCTTCGGGTGGGCTGGGTTACGCTGGGCAACATCATGCGTTACGGGCTGCTTCTTCTTAGCTGCCGCGGCGAGGGCCTGTAGACCACGAAGGCCGGCTCCCTCGCCGCGGGGACTGTGCTGTGCCCATGCATCGGGTCACGATGCGACGACCTATCGCGGCGCAGTAGTCGGCCGAGTCGGGTGTTCACCACCCCGACCCAGCCCGCAATCGACAGAAGCCGAGAGTCTCTTCCATGACTGAGCAGTCCTCCATCGCTCGTGCGTTCACCGACCGCCCCACCCCGATCACCGCCTCCTCCGTCCGCCAGCAGCCCTCGGGCATGCCGTTCGGCCGGTACGTGCCGTTCGGCACCATCGACCTGCCGGACCGCACCTGGCCGAGCAAGGTCATCACGCAGGCGCCGCGCTGGCTGTCGACCGACCTGCGGGACGGCAACCAGGCACTGATCGACCCGATGTCGCCGGCCCGCAAGCGCAAGATGTTCGACCTGCTGGTCAAGCTGGGCTACAAGGAGATCGAGGTCGGCTTCCCGTCCTCCGGCGCGACCGACTTCGACTTCGTCCGCTCGCTGATCGACGAGGGCGCCATCCCCGAGGACGTCACCATCTCGGTGCTGACCCAGGCCCGCGAGGACCTGATCGAGCGCACGGTCGAGTCGCTGGTCGGCGCCCAGCGCGCGACCGTGCACCTGTACAACGCGACCTCGCCGCTGTTCCGCCGGGTGGTCTTCAAGGGCTCCCGCGAGGACATCAAGGCGATCGCGGTGGACGGCACCCGCCTGGTGATGGAGTACGCCGACAAGCTGCTGGGCGACGACACGGTCTTCGGCTACGAGTACTCGCCCGAGATCTTCATCGACACCGAGCTGGACTTCGCCCTGGAGGTCTGCGAGGCGGTGATGGACGTCTGGCAGCCCGGCGAGGGCCGCGAGATCATCCTGAACCTGCCCACCACGGTGGAGCGTTCCACTCCGAACGTCTACGCCGACAAGATCGAGTGGATGTCGCGGAACCTGACCCGCCGCGAGTTCGTCTGTCTGTCCACCCACCCGCACAACGACCGCGGCACCGGTGTCGCCTCCGCCGAGCTGGCGGTCATGGCCGGCGCCGACCGGGTCGAGGGCTGCCTGTTCGGCCAGGGCGAGCGGACGGGCAACCTGGACCTGGTCAACGTCGGGATGAACCTGTTCTCCCAGGGCGTCGACCCGATGATCGACTTCTCCGACATCGACGAGATCCGCCGCACCGCCGAGTACTGCAACCAGATGCCGGTGCCGGAGCGCCACCCCTACGCCGGTGACCTGGTCTACACCTCCTTCTCCGGCTCGCACCAGGACGCCATCAAGAAGGGCTTCGACGCTCTGGAGGCCGACGCGGCCGCCGCCGGCGTCCCGGTCGGCGAGTACACCTGGGGCGTCCCGTACCTGCCGATCGACCCGAAGGACGTCGGCCGCTCGTACGAGGCCGTGATCCGGGTCAACAGCCAGTCCGGCAAGGGCGGCATCGCGTACGTCCTGAAGAACGACCACAAGCTGGACCTGCCGCGCCGGATGCAGATCGAGTTCTCGAAGATCATCCAGGCCAAGACCGACGCCGAGGGCGGCGAGGTCACCCCGGCCGACATCTGGGCGAGCTTCCGGGACGAGTACCTGCCCACCCCGGACAACGCCTGGGGCCGGATCTCGCTGAGCGGCTCGCGCAGCCTGACCACCGAGGACGGCCGCGACGCCCTGACCACCGAGGCCGTGGTCGACGGCGTCCCCGCCACCCTGACGGGTACCGGCAACGGCCCGGTCTCCGCCTTCGGCGACGCGCTGGCCCGGATCGGCATCGACGTACGGGTGCTGGACTACGCCGAGCACGCGCTGAGCGAGGGTGGCGACGCGCAGGCGGCCGCCTACGTCGAGTGCGCCGTCGACGGCAAGGTGCTGTGGGGCGTCGGCATCGACGGCAACACCGTACTGGCCTCTCTGAAGGCCATGGTGAGCGCCGTCAACCGGGCGCAGCGCGGCTGACCTGCCGGTGTTCGAGTGGCGCGGAACGAGTGTGTTCCGCGCCACATTTTTACCCGTTCGGGGTGCTGACACTTTCCCTTAACCGTGGCAGCATCTATCCACCGGTAACCCGGGTCGGTGGGACGGCTCAGGGGTCCGGACGCGTGACCTGCCCATTGATGTGCAGGCCGCCTGCCGTGTCTGGGGAGTGGCGCCGTGACAGGGTTGTGGGGTGTCCGCCCTCGTTGGCGGACTGATGTCCTCGGTGAGTTCTTCTGTCCGGGCTGTGGTGGGGACCGCAACTACCGTCGGCAACACGGCCGACGGTGGCTGCGGTTGATCGGTACCCCGGTGCTCCCGATCGGTCCGGTGGTGGGCAGCGTGCAGTGCACGAGCTGCCACGGCCGGTACGGCGTGGAGACGCTGGAGCAGCTGACCAGCGTCCGGCTCGGCTCGATGCTGCGGGACGCCCAGTACACCGTCGCGCTGGCGGTGCTCGCGGCCGGTGGCACATCGGGGCGGACCGCCAGGGACGCCGCCTGCGCGGTCGTCCGGGAGGCCGGGTTCGAGGACTGCGGCGAGGCCCAGGTGCTGGCCGCGCTGGCAGCGCTCTCCGGCGAGCCCGGTGACGCACCGGTCGACCTCGACGGTTCGGGCAGCGGTCTGACCATCGAACTGCACGCCGCACTGGAGCCGTTGGCCCCGCACCTGGCCCAGCAGGGCCGCGAGCGGCTGCTGCTCCAGGGCGCCTGGATCGCCCTGGCGGACGGCCGCTACCTCCCGCAGGAACGTACCGCCCTGGCCGCCGTCGGCCGATGCCTCAAGCTCTCCGAGAACCGCGTCGGCCAGCTGCTGGAGTCGGCGACCAGCGCACCGCACTGACCTGCTTCTTCTCTCTCGCTCCTCCCCGATGAGCCCACCGGCTCTCCCCGTACCGGGCCCGACTCCCCCCTCCGGGCCCTGCCGTCACCCGCACCTGCGGTGTCCCCCCACGGACCAGGGTGCGGGCGCACGGCTGTCCTCGTCAGGTGCGCGGGTGCGGGACAATGGTCTGATGGTCACCCTGTTCGACGCCCGCACCGGTACGTGCCCATGAGCCTGTTCCGCGACGACGGCGTGGTGCTGCGCGTCCAGAAGCTCGGCGAGGCCGACCGGATCATCACCCTGCTGACCCGCCAGCACGGCCGGGTCCGCGCGGTGGCCCGGGGCGTCCGGAAGACCAAGTCGAAGTTCGGCGCCCGGCTGGAGCCGTTCTCCCACGTCGACGTGCAGTTCTTCAGCAGGGGCGCCGACCTGGTCGGCCGCTCGCTGCCGCTCTGCACCCAGGTCGAGACCATTGCCCCCTACGGCAGCCGGATCGTCATCGACTACGGCCGCTACACCGCCGGCACCGCGATGCTGGAGACGGCGGAACGCTTCGCCGAGAACGAGGGCGAACCCGCCGTCCAGCAGTACCTGCTGCTGGTCGGCGCCCTGCGGACACTGGCGGCCGGGACGCACGAGTCGCACCTGGTGCTGGACGCCTTCCTGCTCCGCTCGCTCGCCGTCAACGGCTACGGCGCGAGCTTCACCAACTGCGCCAAGTGCGGTCTGGACGGCCCCAACCGGTTCTTCTCGCTCCAGGCGGGCGGGGTGCTCTGCTCGGACTGCCGAGTGCCTGGAAGTGCCGTACCCTCCCCTGAGACACTGGTACTGCTCGGCGCGCTGCTGTCAGGGGACTGGCAGACGGCCGACAACTGCGAGCCCCGGTACTGGCGGGAGGGCAGCGGCTTGGTCGCCGCTTATCTGCAGTGGCACCTGGAGCGGGGTATCCGCTCGATGAGATACGTGGAGAAGTGAGCATGGCAGCGCGACGGCTCTTCGGCAGCAAGCAGCGGGAGTACCTCCCCCCGACTCCGCACCCGACCGGTGTCCGGCCGCCGAAGCTCCCGGGCGAGCTCGTCCCGAACCACGTCGCGATCGTGATGGACGGCAACGGTCGCTGGGCCAAGGAGCGCGGCCTGCCGCGCACCGAGGGCCACAAGGTCGGCGAGTCGGTGGTGCTCGACGTGCTCAAGGGCGCCATCGAGATCGGCGTGAAGAACATCTCGCTCTACGCCTTCTCCACCGAGAACTGGAAGCGCTCCCCGGACGAGGTGAAGTTCCTGATGAACTTCAACCGGGACGTCATCCGCCGCCGCCGTGACGAGATGGATGCCATGGGCGTCCGCATCCGGTGGGCCGGGCGGATGCCGAAGCTCTGGAAGAGCGTCGTCCAGGAGCTCCAGGTCGCCGAGGAGCAGACGAAGAACAACGACGCCGTCACGCTCTACATGTGCGTCAACTACGGCGGCCGGGCCGAGGTCGCCGACGCCGCCGCAGCCATCGCCCGCGACGTCGCCGCCGGCCGGCTGGACCCGGCGAAGGTCAACGAGAAGACCGTCGCCAGGTACATGTACCACCCCGACATGCCGGACGTGGACCTCTTCCTGCGCCCCAGCGGTGAGCAGCGCACCTCCAACTTCCTGCTCTGGCAGAGCGCGTACGCCGAGTTCGTGTTCCAGGACGTGCTCTGGCCGGACTTCGACCGTCGCGACCTCTGGTCGGCCTGCGAGCAGTTCGCGATGCGGGACCGCCGCTTCGGCGGCGCGCTCCCGAACGACGTGGCTTCGACGGACTTGCCGGCGCAGCGGTAACCGCTGGGCGATGGGTGACGGGTAATGGGTGAGGGCCCGGGAGCTGCTGCTCCCGGGCCCTTCGCTCTGCTGGTTCTGCTGGTTCTGCTGCTTGTTCCTGTGTTTACGCCTGTGCCTGTGACTGTGCCTGGGCTTGTGCCTCAGCCTGGGCCTGCTGCTTGGCTGCGCACTCGCCGCAGGTGCCGAAGATCTCCAGGGTGTGCGCGACGTCGCTGTAGCCGTGCTCGGCGGCGACGGAGTTGGCCCAGCGCTCCACCGCCGGGCCCTCGACCTCGACGGTCGCGCCGCAGTGGCGGCACACCAGGTGGTGGTGGTGTCCGCTGCTGCAACGGCGGTAGACGGCCTCGCCGTCCGCCGTGCGCAGTACGTCGACCTCGCCGGCGTCGGCGAGCGACTGCAGGGTGCGGTAGACGGTGGTCAGACCGACCGAGTCACCCCGGTGCTTGAGCATGTCGTGCAGTTCCTGCGCGCTGCGGAAGTCCTCGATCTCGTCCAGGGCCGCCGAGACGGCGGCCCGCTGCCGAGTCGATCGGGCGCGCGGCGTCGGGCCTGCGGTGGTCACCGTGGGTCCTCCTGGGAGTGGGGGCTTATCGCACATCATTGTGCCAGCCCTGGACTTCCCACCGGGTCGCCGTTGGTGGACCCGCCCTGTCCGGGTGCGGTGGAACCGCCCTGATTCGGCAGGACTACGTCACACACCGCAGGCCCGGAGCCGGTTGCCGCCGCCGAGGCCGCCCGGTGGCGGCGTCTGGCCAGCGGCGCGGCGATCGCGCTGAACAGCGCGAAGACCGCGATGGCGAGCAGCACGATGGCCGGGCCTGACGGGATGTCGGCCTGGTACGACCCGGCGACGCCGGCCAGCGCGACGGTGACGCCGAGCCCGATCGCGGCGGCCTGGGTCGCGGCGAAGGAGCGGGTCAACTGCTGCGCCGCCGCGACCGGCACCACCATCAGCGCGCTGACCAGCAGCAGGCCGACGACCCGCATCGCGACCGTCACGGTGACGGCGGCCATCACGGCCAGCAGCAGGTTGAGCACCCGGACAGGGATGCCGGTGACACGCGCGAACTCCTCGTCCTGGCAGATCGCGAAGAGCTGGCGGCGCAGGCCCAGGGTGACGGCGATCACGACCGCGCCGAGCACGGCGATGGTGGCGAGATCGGTGGGGGAGACGGTGAGGATGGAGCCCCAGAGGTAGCTCTCCAGGCTGCCGCTGCCCGCCTGCGCGCTCATGCTGACGAGCAGCTTTCCGCAGGCCATGCCGCCGTAGAAGAGCATCGCGAGCGCGATGTCACCCCGGTTGTTGCCGCGGGCGCGGACGAGCTCCATGATCACGGCGCCCAGCACGCAGACCACCACGGCCATCCAGACCGGGCTGGTCTGGAAGACGAAGCCCAGGCCGACGCCGGTCAATGCGACGTGTCCGATGCCATCACCCATCAGTGCCTGCCGCCGCTGCACCAGGTAGATGCCGACGGCGGGCGCGGTGATGCCGACCAGGACGGCGGCGATCACTGCGCGCTGCATGAAGTCGTAACTCAGCATCTCGGTCATGCCAGCAGCCCCGGGGTGTTGGTGCGGTGGTGGTCGTCCCCGTGCGGGTGGACGTGGTCGTGGCCGGGGAGCGCGTGCTGTCCGGCGCTGGGCGGCGGCGGCCCGTCGTGGGCGACGCAGCCGTCGCGCAGCACGACGGCCCGGTCGATCAGCGGCTCCAGCGGGCCGAGCTCGTGCAGGACGAGCAGCACGGCTGCGCCGCGCTCGACCTCCGTCCGCAGGGTGTCGGCGAGCACCTGCTGGCTCGCCATGTCGACCCCGGCCATCGGCTCGTCCATGATCAGGAGGTCGGGGGAGCCGACCAGTGCACGGGCGATCAGCACCCGCTGGTGCTGGCCGCCGGAGAGGTCGGCGACGCCGTCCTCGGCCCGGTCCAGCATGCCGACCGCGGCCAGCGCCCGGTCGACGGCCGTCCGGTCCTTGCGGCGGAAGGGCAGCAGACGGTGCTGCGGCAGCCGTCCGGTGGAGACCACCTCGCGGACGGTCGCCGGTACGCCGCTCGCGGCGGTGGTGCGCTGCGGGACGTACCCGATCCGGTGCCAGTCGCGGAACTTCCCGTACGGGGTGCCGAAGAGCTCCAGCCCGCCCTGGTCCAGTCCGACCGACCCGATCACGGCCTTGACGGTGGTCGACTTGCCGGAGCCGTTGGCGCCGAGCAGGGCGACGACCTCGCCGTGCCGCACCTGGAGATCGACCCCGCGCAGGACGGGTCGGCCGCCGAGCGAGGCGACGGCGCCGGTGAGACGGACGGCAGTCCCGGGAGTGCTGCCCGGGTCGGTGGTGAGGCGCGGGGCCTCGGCTATGACGGAGCTCATGGGTGGCTGGTGTCCCCTCAGCTGGTGGTGCTGGTTCAGCTCGTGGTGCTGGGTCCGGCGGTGGTACTGGGTCAGGTGCTGGCGCCGCTTCAGCTGGTGGCGCCGAGTGCGGTCTTCAGGTTGGTGAGGTTCTGCCGCATGACCGAGAAGTAGTCGTGCTGGGCCGGGTCCTTGACGCCTTCGAGCGGGTCGAGCACGGCGGTCTTCAGACCGAGGTCCTTGGCGACGGTGTCGGCGAGCTTCGGGCTGACCAGGGTCTCGAAGAAGATGGTGGTCACGCCGTTGGTCTTGGCGGCCTTCTGGATCTCGGCGAGACGGGCCGGGGTGGGCTCGGCCTCCGGGTCGACGCCGTTGATCGCGATCTGGTTCAGGCCGTAGTGGTCGGCGAGGTAGCCGAAGGCGGCGTGGCTGGTCACGAAGATCTTGGACTTGACGCCCTTGAGGCTGTCCTGGAACTCCTGGTCCAGCGCGGCGAGCTTGGTGACCAGGGCGTCGGTGTTCTTCTGGTAGTCGGCGGCGTTGGCCGGATCGGCCTTGGCCAGCTCCGAGCCGACGCTCTTGGCGACCGTCGCGTAGCGGGTCGGGTCGAGCCAGATGTGCGGGTCGCCGGCGGCGTGGTCGTGGGCGGCGCCGCTCTGGGCGGCCGGGTCCGTGGCGCCCTCGTCGAGGTGGTGGTCGACCAGGGGGGAGGCGGCAGCCGCATCCACCTTGTGCTTGGCGGAGGACTGCCCGACGGCCTGGTCGACGGTGGGCTGAAGGCCCTTCAGGTAGACCACCACATCGGCCTGCTGGACGGCGCCGACCTGCTTGGCGGTGAGTTCGAGGTCGTGGGGCTCGACCCCGGCGGCGGTGAGGTCGGTGACGTGGACGTGCTCGCCGCCGATCTGCTCTGCGAGGTACTCCATCGGGTAGAACGACGCGACCACGTCCAGCTTGCCGTCGCTGGTCCTGGCGCTGCTCGTACCGCCGCACGCGGTGAGGGCGAGCGAGCCGACCAGGGCGGTGGCCGTCAGGGCTATGGAGGTCGGCAGTCGTCGCAGTCCGGTGAGTCGCAGCATCATGACAACCATTCTCATCTTAAGTGGAAATGATTGTCAACTCACTCGGATGGGGGAACGGCTGGGGTGCTCCCCCGGATATCGATTTGAACCCCCTCCCCACGTGCCCGGTAACCTGAGGTATTCGGGTGCGTGCAACCAGCCGCGCCTTGACCGTGCCGTCGTACCGGGTACGACGTCGTACTGAAGAGAGCACTGTGGCAGCCGACAAGATCGACACGATTGTCAGCCTGAGCAAGCGCCGTGGCTTCGTCTACCCCTGCAGCGAGATCTACGGTGGCACGCGTGCCGCCTGGGACTACGGGCCACTGGGCGTCGAGCTCAAGGAGAACATCAAGCGCCAGTGGTGGCGTTCGATGGTCACCGCTCGGGAGGACGTCGTCGGACTCGACTCGTCGGTGATCCTGGCCCGCGAGGTCTGGGAGGCCTCGGGCCACGTCGCCACCTTCAACGACCCGCTGACCGAGTGCACCTCCTGTCACAAGCGCTACCGCGCCGACCACCTGGAGGAGGCGTACGAGGCCAAGCACGGCAAGCTGCCCGCCAACGGCCTTGCCGACATCAACTGCCCGAACTGCGGCAACAAGGGCGCCTTCACGGAGCCCAAGGAGTTCTCGGGCATGCTGAAGACGCACCTCGGCGTCACCGAGGACGCGTCCGGCCTGGCCTACCTGCGCCCCGAGACGGCGCAGGGCATCTTCACCAACTTCAAGGCCGTGCAGACCACCTCGCGCAAGAAGCCGCCGTTCGGCATCGCCCAGGTCGGCAAGAGCTTCCGCAACGAGATCACGCCCGGCAACTTCATCTTCCGCACGCGCGAGTTCGAGCAGATGGAGATGGAGTTCTTCGTCAAGCCCGGCGACGACGAGGAGTGGCACGACTACTGGCTCCAGCAGCGCTGGGACTGGTACGTCGGCCTCGGCCTGCGGACCGAGAACATGCGCTTCTTCGAGCACCCGAAGGAGAAGCTCTCCCACTACGCCAAGCGCACGGTGGACATCGAGTACCGCTTCAACTTCGGCGGCACCGAGTTCTCCGAGCTGGAGGGCGTCGCCAACCGGACCGACTACGACCTCACCGTGCACAGCGAGGCCTCGGGCCAGGACCTCAAGTACTTCGACCAGGAGTCGGGCGAGCGGTACTTCCCGTTCGTCATCGAGCCGGCAGCGGGCCTCAACCGCGCCATGCTGGCCTTCCTGATCGACGCCTACTTCGAGGACGAGGCGCCCAACGCCAAGGGCGTCATGGAGAAGCGCGTCGGCATGCGGCTCGACCCGCGGCTGGCCCCGGTCAAGGTCGCGGTGCTGCCGCTCTCGCGCAACGCCGACCTCTCCCCGAAGGCCCGCGGCCTCGCCGCCGACCTGCGGACGGCCTGGAACGTCGAGTTCGACGACGCCGGCGCCATCGGCAAGCGCTACCGTCGCCAGGACGAGATCGGCACGCCGTTCTGCGTCACGGTCGACTTCGACACCCTTGAGGACAACGCGGTCACCATCCGCGAGCGCGACACCATGGCGCAGGAGCGTGTCTCCCTCGACCAGGTGAAGTCCTACCTCGCAGCCCGACTGATCGGCTGCTGACGTTGGCCTGACGCTGATGTGAGCTTGCCCGTCCTGCCCTTGGCCCCCTCGCGATCTGTACTGCGAGGGGGCCAAGGGCTTTCCCGAGCGGGAAATGCGGGGAGATACAGGGTGATGCGGGGAGATGCGGGGAGTTGTGCGGCGGGGTGGATCAGCCGGCGAGGCGGGCTCGGGCTTCCATCAGGGCGAAACCCAGCAGGTTGAGACCGCGCCACTGGTCCGGGTTGGTCGCCCGCTCGTTGTCCGCCGCGAGCCCGATGCCCCAGAGCCGGTCCATCGGGCTGGCCTCGACCAGGACCCGCTGCGCCGTGTTGAGCAGGTACGTCCGCAGGGCGTCGTCCTGACCGAACTTGGCGACATTGCCCTGGACGACGAGTTCGAAGCGGGCGGCCACCCATTGCGCGTCGTCGAAGCCCTTCACCAGCCGGCCGAACTTCTTGGCCTCGGCTGGTGTCCGTGCCTCGAGAATCCTGGGCAGGATCTCCTCGTCACCGAAGAGCCGGGCCTTGCCCGCCATCATCCAGTGCTCGGCAGTCGCGTACCTGACCCCGTCGACCGTGAACGCCGACGGCCACCACTGGCTGAGTGACCCGGTGCCGATCCGTCCGTCGTTCTCGGGTCGATGGCCCCAGAACAGCAGGTACTTGGGGCGTGCACCCGACGCCACCAGTGCGGCGAGCTCCTCGCGGGTGCGGGTCTCGGCCGGGGTGCTGGGTGTGGCCGGAGTGAGGGGCTTGGTCGTCGTCATGTCTGCCATCCTGGCATCCGCCTACGACAGTGGCTGCTGGTTTTCGAGGCATCGGGGCTGGGGGAGTAGCGGGTGGGTCGGGTCAGCCGACCGAGCGAGGAAGGCGGGTGCTGAGGGCGAGGATGACCGCCGAGCCGCCGAGCTGAATGGTCAGTACGAGGGCGAGGGCGTGGGCGAGACCGAGGGTGGGGAACAGGGCGACGAAGAGCGTCCCGAGGGTTGCGACGCCGAGAGCCAGGCTGGACTGCTGAGTGGTCGCCAGGACGCCACTGCCGACCCCGGCCCGCTCCATGGGCACCTTCGACAGGATGACCCGGAAGAGCGGGGTGCCGATCAGGCCCTGCCCGATACCGGCGAGCGCAACCCCCGGCACCATCTGCAGGGGTGAGAAGTGCGCCCAGTCGGTCAGCACCGTAGCGATGAGGGTGGCCAGGCCAACCCCCTGGATGGTTGCACCGGCAGTGATCACCCGGCTGCCGAAGCGACCGATCAGCCGTGGGCCGGCCAGCGAGGCGAAGAAGTAGCCGACCGCCATCGGCACCAGCGCCCAGCCAGCGGCGACCGGGCCGAGCCCGAGCCCCTGCTGGAGCATGACCGCGATCACGAACATGAAGCCACCGAAGCCCGCGAAGAACGGAACCGCGATGCCGAGCCCACGCCGCATCTCGGGTATGCGCAGCAGCGAGAGCGGCACCAGCGGCACCCGGCCGTGGGTCTCGGACCCCTGCTCGATGCGGTGCTCGACGAGGAGGAAGGCCGCCGCGAGGAAGGGGAAGGCCCCGAGCAGCAGCCAGGACCAGAGTGGCCAGCCCATCGCCCGACCCTCCATCAGCGGGACGAAGAGGGAGAGGAGGGTGGCCGTCAGCAGGACCGTGCCCGGCAGGTCGACCTTCGCCGCGTGCGCCGAGCGGGTCTCGGGTACGAACATGACCGCCAGGACGACGGTGAGCAGCGCGAACGGCACGTTCAGGAGGAAGACCGCGCGCCACCCGCTCCCGAACAGGTCCGCCGAGACCAGCATCCCGCCGAGCACCTGACCGATCACTACCGAGATCCCACCGACGGCACCGTAGATGCTGAGTGCGCGGGCCCGCCGGGGCCCGTTGCCGATGGTGGTGATGGTGGCCAGCACCTGGGGGATGAGCAGTGCGGCCGAAGCTCCTTGGGCGGCGCGGGCCGCCACCAGGGACCAGGCCGTGGGTGCGATGCCGCAGAGGAGGGAGGTGAGGGCAAAAGCTCCGGCCCCGACGATGAAGAGCCTCCGCCGGCCGAAGGCGTCGCCCAGCCGCCCACCGACCACCAACAGGACGGCGAACGTGATGCCGTACCCCGCCGCGACGAGCTCCAGCACAGCGGGGCCGGCCGCCAGGTCGTGGTCGATGGTGGGCAGAGCGACGTTGACGATGAAGAAGTCCAGCATCGGCAGGAAGGCCCCGAGCAGGACGGTGACGAGACCGGCGACGCCGAGGGTTGTCGTACTGCTGGCGGCTGGGGTGGTGACGCCTGGGGTGGTGGCGCTCGTGGCGCGGGCGGCTGGGGCAGCGTCCGTCGACACGGCAGGTCGTGCCAGGGCAGAGGTCTTGGGAAGCGCTAGTTGCTGGGTCACGACCACTACGATGGCCCCTTCCTCAACCTGGTACCAGAGAGTGTTTATCCAGGTATCAGGACTACCTGGCAACAGGCTCCGAGATGTCGCATGCTTACCTCATGAGCCTTGCAACGACCTCGTCCGCATCTGCGTCCACGTCTGCCGACATCCGACGCCACGAGCTGGCCGCGTTCCTCCGCAGCCGCCGGGAGCGGATCTCGCCGGAACAGGTCGGGCTCCCGCCAACCAGCCGACGCCGCACTCCTGGCCTGCGCCGCGAGGAGGTCGCACTCCTGGCTGCGGTAGGGGTCACCTGGTACACGTGGCTCGAGCAGGGCCGGGCCATCCAGGTCTCGTCGCAGGTGCTCGACTCCGTCGCGCGGACACTCCTGCTCGACCGGAACGAGCGGGCGCACCTCTTCGCGCTGGCCGGTGCGGAAGACCCGACTCCGGTGGTCGACTGCCCGACAGTCACCCCCGCCGTACGGCTGCTGCTCGACCAGCTGGAGCCGATGCCGGCCCTCGTCCTCAACAGCAGGTACGACATCCTCGCGCACAACCGGGCCTACACCCGGATCGCCGGTGATCTCGAAGCGATGCCTTTCGAGGACCGCAACGTGTTGTGGCTGGCTTTCACCGACTCCTACTTCTCGTCGGTGCTGGTCGACCGGGAGGCGGCGCAGGAGGCGATCGTCGCTCGGTTCCGCGCTGCGATGGCCGAGCACAGCGCCGAGCGGGTCTGGACGAACCTGCTGCAGCGGCTGCGTGAGGCCTCGCCCGACTTCGAGGCGCTCTGGGCCCGGCACGAGGTCGAAGGACTGGGCAACGGACTGAAGCGCTTCACGATCCCGGGGGTGGGCCTGCTCCGTTTCGACTACACCAATCTCTGGCTCGGCCCGAACGCTCACACGCGGCTGGTGGCCTACACACCTGTGGATGAGGAGACCCGCTCGCGCCTGGAGCAGCTCAACGCAGCTGAGTGACAGGGCGAGGCGTGGCATCCGACGAATGGGGCGAGGACGGTACTGGACCCGGCCGTGGTGCCTGTCGCGGTGGGTGCGGCTGTGGCGGATGTGCCCAGGCTGCTGCAGCGGACACCGGGGGAGGACCAGGCCACCCATTGCCAGGACCGCGCACAGCCAGGCCAGCGGCAGTTCCGCGCAGACGGCCATCGTCAGGGCCGTGGCCA
The DNA here is from genome assembly GCF_052076145.1 of Kitasatospora sp. McL0602. Taxonomy (NCBI): domain Bacteria; kingdom Bacillati; phylum Actinomycetota; class Actinomycetes; order Kitasatosporales; family Streptomycetaceae; genus Kitasatospora; species Kitasatospora sp. McL0602. Next base: position 5,307,046 of record NZ_CP197246.1, read on the forward strand.
GTTCGGCGCCGGGAGCGGCGGAGTGGAGGTCGTACCAGGCGTCGCCGAGCAGCAGTACCGAAGCCAGCGCGGCTGCCCAGCGGTGGGTGTCGCCGCTTCGACGCAGCAGCACGGCGGTGGTGATCAGCGCGGTGGCCTCGGCGGCATCGAGGACCGCCCACCCCAGGCCGCCAGGCAGGGTGGAGAGCAGGACCAACCACGGCACCAGCAGCACACCGCAGGTGAGGAGCAGCCGCTGTACGGCCTCCCTGCTGGCCACGCCTGCCATCTCTCGCCCGCCCCTCGGCCCCGGTACCGTCTCCACCGCTCGCACCTCTCTCACCTCCAGCTCGTCCTACGTGTGCCGGACGTAGCCCGGCGGGGGTTCATATCCGGCGTGTGCGCAGCCGCTCGACCGCTCCGGTGGCGTGCTCCACCAGTACGTGGCCGCACTGGCCCTCGGCCCACGCCAGCCAGAACTCGCCTGCCAGCGCGACCACCCGGGCCGGGTGACGGACCCGCTTCAGGCGCCCGTCGGCGAACGTGACTGCGGGCAGCGCGCCTCCGGTCGGCAGCCGACCCCAGGCGAAGCCGGTGCGACCGTCGACCCGGACGCAGCTCCGCGCCCCGCGCAGTAGTTCCGTGCCGAGCCGGGAGGCAACGGTCACGTCCAGCAGCTCGCCCTGCTCGTACACCTCGAGAGCTGCCCGGCCGTTGGACTGCTGCGCCGCGCGGACCGACCAGGGCCCGATGGCCAGCATCTCCGCACCCGGCACCGTCGGCGCAGCTGCGGGACCTACATCCGTCTGCCCGGCGGAGCGGGCTGCTGTGGTGCGCACTGTCCTCGTCATGCCCTCAAGGTTCGCGAAGATCTGAGGCCCCGTCGGTAGCGTGCGCTCCCGTCTTTGGGGTGTAGCTAGGTACACCCCAAAGCGGTACTTGGCTTCATGGTCACGGCTCGGCGGGTGGCCCTAGGCTGTCCCGCATGTCGATCTCCGCTCTCCGCCGCATGCTCGCCCGGGGTGCCGAGCATGCCCCGTGGTCGGTGGGCGCTCGGCGAGACGTCCTGTTCGTCGCAGCAGGGGTTCCCCTCGGTTCCCCGGTGCTGCTCGCAGTCATCGGGCCCACGGAGGCCATCGCTCCGTTGCTGCTCCTGGTCGTCGTCTGCCTGGATCTCCTGACGACGGCTCAGCGCAGCCGGCTCCGGGCTCTTCGCGGGGTACAGGTGCCGGGTCGCCTTCCGGCCGGTGCCGCCTGGCTGTCCCGATTGCGGGCAGGCCTGACCTGGCGGCAGGCGGCCTACCATCTGCTGGTCGGACCGCTGCTCGCGGTGGCGGGAGCGACAGTTCTGTTGGCTCTGGGCGTCGGTCTGGTGATGGCGACGATCTATGCCTGGGTCTTCCTCATGCCGCCCGGGAGCAACCTGCGCTCGGGGGTCGGCTGGACCACCTACGACGGGTTCACCACCGTCGGCGGGCTGGCGCTGCTGTGGGCCGTTCCGTGGCTGGCGGCCTGGCTCGCCCAGCTCGACGAGCTGGCCTCCCGGAGACTCCTCGGACCGAACCGTACGGAGCTGCTGGAGCGTCGGGTCGAGGACTTGGCCGAGAGCCGGGCCGGCGTGGTGGACGCGGCCGACGCCGAGCGTCGCCGCATCGAGCGCGACCTCCATGACGGAGCCCAGCAGAGGCTGGTCTCCCTCGCCATGAATCTCGGGCTGGCCCGCCGCACTCTCAAGGACGTCCCGCCCGAGGCGATGCAGGTCATCGTCGAAGCACACGAGGAGGCCCAGGCCGCCATCGTCGAGCTTCGTAATCTGGTCCGGGGCCTGCATCCCGTGGTCCTGGAAGATCGTGGTCTGGACGCCGCACTCTCCGGCATCGCGGCCCGCTCCCCGGTGCCGGTACGCCTCCAGGTCGACCTGCCGGCCCGGCTGGCCCCGACCATCGAGGCCGTCGCGTACTTCACGGTCTCCGAGGCACTCGCCAATGTGGCGAAGCACTCCCGGGCCTCCCGAGTGGAGCTGTCCCTGCGGCAGAGCAACGGCCGCCTGCACATCGAGCTGACCGACGACGGCGTCGGCGGCGCGGACCCGAGCCGGGGGACAGGTCTCGTCGGGCTCCGAAAACGTGCCGCCTCGGTGGACGGCACCCTCGCCATGACCAGCCCCGTCGGGGGCCCGACGACTATCACTGTGGAGTTGCCGTGCGAGCTGTGATCGCCGAGGACTCGGTCCTGCTGCGAGTGGGCCTGGTCAAGGTCCTGGAGGCGGTCGGGTTCGAGGTCGTCGCCGCGGTCGGCGACGCCGAGGCGCTGCTGGCCGCAGTGGAGGAGCACGCCCCCCAGGTGGTGGTCACGGACGTCCGGATGCCACCGGGCCTCACCGACGAGGGAGTGCGGGCCGCCCTGGTGATCCGCCGGCAGTGGCCGGAGACCGCCGTCCTGCTGCTGTCCCAGTACGTGGAGGAGCGGTACGCCGCAGATCTCCTCGCCGGGAACACCAGTGGGGTCGGCTACCTGCTGAAGGAGCGGGTCGCCAACGTGGACGAGTTCGTCGAGGCGCTGCACAGGGTCGCCGCCGGTGGCACGGCACTGGATCCGGAGGTGGTCGCGCAACTGCTGCTCCGCCGCCACCGTGATCCGCTCGAACGGCTCACCCCTCGGGAGCGGGACGTGCTCGCGTTGATGGCTGCAGGCCACTCCAACACGGCCATCGCCGAGTCGCTGGTGGTGAGCGACAGCGCGGTGGCGAAGCACATCAACAGCATCTTCACGAAGCTCGACCTGTCACCGGCCGATGCCACCCATCGGAGGGTCCTGGCAGTGCTGCGGTTCCTGGAGGTGGCGTAGGTGGTCGAGCGACAGGTCTGGCGGGTCGTGGGTTGGCTGATGCTGACGACCGCGCTGCTGGTGGGCGGCGTCTCCAGCTGGGAGTGGCTCGCGCAGCAGAGCCACAGCGAGCAGCGCGTCTACTGGCAGCCGATCAAGACGGTGGAGCTGGATTCGGGTAGTGCCGAGGTACGGCTGGTGGCCGGTGCGGCTGACCGTGTGACGGTCGGGCAGAAGCTGAAGTGGGCGCTCCGTCGGCCGTCCGTCGAGGTGCAGCTGGCCGGGCAGACGCTCAAGGTCGCCGTCCAGTGCCATTCACCGCTCGGCGTGACCGGCTGCGGCGTCACCCTGGACATCCAGGTCCCTGCCGCCACCGCCATCCAGGCTCGGAGCAGCTCCGGAGCCGTACAGATACACGGGGTGTCGGGCGAGATCCGCGCGCAGTCCCTGTCCGGTCAGTTCAAGCTGGACGGCGTCAGCGGCCCGGTGTGGGTCAAGAGCACCTCCGGTCAGATCGTCGGCAGGGGTCTCGCCTCGCAGAAGGTCCAGGCGGCCGTCACCTCAGGCCGGATCGATCTCGCCTTCGCCCGGCCCCCCGAGGCCGTCACCGTGCTGGCCACCTCCGGTGAGACGGTCGTGGCCGTCCCGACGGACCAGACCCGCTACAACGTCACCGGCCATGTCACCTCCGGCAACTGGGGGGTCGATCCCGGTGTGATGGACAGCACCTCACACCGCACCATCGACGCCACGGTGACCTCGGGAGACGTCAGCGTCACTCCGGCCCTCCCCGGCTCGGCGACGGACGAGATCCCTGACACGTCCACCAACCCATCCACCACGGCGCCCACGGCCCCCACGGCCCCCACAGCGAAGAGCCCAAGCACCGGCGCACCGGCCTCCGGCGTCCCCCACCTGGCCACTCCGCCAGGTGGGGGACAATGAAGAGTCTCGGTCCGAAGCCCTGCCGATCTCGTTGAGGACTCACCACGCATGACCACCTCGCCCGACACCGACGCCAGCCCCGTCGCCCGCCCGGCCACACCCACGGGCACGGCGGCAGCAACCGCCACCCCCGCCACCCCCGAGTTCGCGCCGCTGAACATCGGCCCGATGGAGGTGTGGCCGCCGGTGGTGCTGGCGCCGATGGCAGGTATCACCAATGCCCCGTTCCGGACGCTGTGCCGGGAGCAGAGCGGCGGCAAGGGTCTCTACGTGTCCGAGATGATCACCACCAGAGCCCTGGTGGAGCGCAACGCCAAGACCATGCAGCTGATCCACTTCGACCCGAGCGAGAAGCCGCGCTCGGTCCAGCTGTACGGAGTCGACCCGGCGACCGTCGGCAAGGCCGCCCGGATGATCGCGGACGAGGGCCTGGCCGACCACATCGACCTCAACTTCGGCTGCCCCGTCCCCAAGGTCACCCGGAAGGGCGGTGGCTCGGCGCTGCCGTACAAGCGCAACCTGCTGCGCGAGATCCTGCGGGAGGCGGTCGGCAACGCGGGTGACCTCCCGGTCACCATGAAGATGCGCAAGGGCATCGACGACGACCACCTGACCTACCTGGACGCCGGCCGGATCGGTGCCGAGGAGGGTGTGTCGGCGATCGCGCTGCACGGTCGTACCGCCGCCCAGCACTACGGCGGCACGGCGGACTGGTCGGCCATCGCGCGCCTGCGCGACTCCGTACCGGCCGAGATCCCCGTCCTCGGGAACGGGGACATCTGGTCGGCCGACGACGCCGTGCGGATGATGCGGGAGACGGGCTGCGACGGCGTGGTTGTCGGTCGCGGCTGCCTCGGTCGGCCCTGGCTGTTCAAGGACCTGGTCGCGATCTTCGAGGGTGAGGTCGACTACGCCCGGCCGAGCTTTGCTGACGTGTCGCGGGCGATGGTGCGGCACGCACAGCTGCTCGGAGAGTGGATGGGCGACGAGGCACGGGGCGTGGTCGACTTCCGCAAGCATGTCGCCTGGTACACCAAGGGCTTCTCGGTCGGCTCCGAGCTGCGGGTGAAGCTGGCGATGTCCAGCTCGCTCGCGGAGCTGGGGGAGACCCTGGCCCTGGTGGAGCAGGAGCAGCTGTGGCCGGCCGGGGCGGACGGACCGAGGGGCCGGACGAGCGGCAACAACCGGGTGGTCCTGCCGGAGGGCTGGTTGGACGATCCGTATGACTGCGCCCTGCCGAGCATTGACGCCGAATTGGACACATCGGGCGGCTGAGCCAGCCGGATCGGCAAGTTGGCCCCTCTGGGGTCGACTGCCGGTCCGTCCGAGCCCTCTTGGACAACCTGGCCAAGAGGGCTCCTTTATGGTGCATTTTGCTTACGTGGAGCTGTCATGGTGTCGACGGAAGGTGACGAAGTGGGGAGTTCGCCTCGGCTCGACAGCTGAGATGCGCCCGTGACGCTGACCACATATTGTGGCGATTGACGGCTGGTCAGGTGGGTTCGTTGGACAGCAAGTCCTAAAACGCTTCCCGAAGGGCTCCGAGGCGGATCGGCTCGGCTGGCTGCAGGAAATCAAGCCGGGGCAACATGGCGGACGCCAGGCCATTACTCTCTGTTCAGTTCGTATGATCTTGACGTTTCGACGCGTTCACTACTTGAACACTTCCTAGCGTCATCCGGACGATTGCGCCAACAGAGGTGAACGCCCTGACGGGCATTCGATCTGTTGGGTACTCGCCCACTGTGAGATTCGTACGGCCCATTGGCAGCGCGCAAACGCCTTCGAAATGGGTATGTTCTCCGGCGTCAGGGCAACCGCGTACGAGGAGACCGACCCGTGCCGTCCGAGCAGAAGTTTGTTTACTCCTTCACAGAAGGAAACAAGGACCTCAAGGACCTTCTTGGCGGCAAGGGTGCCAACCTCGCCGAGATGACCAACCTGGGCCTCCCCGTCCCTCCGGGGTTCACCATCACCACCGAGGCTTGCAAGGTCTTCCTGGAGACGGGCAGCGAGCCCTCCTCGCTGCACGAGGAGATCAGCGCGCACCTGGACTCGCTCGAAGCGGAGATGGGCAAGAAGCTGGGCCAGGCGGACAACCCGCTGCTGGTTTCCGTCCGCTCCGGGGCGAAGTTCTCCATGCCCGGCATGATGGACACCGTCCTCAACATCGGGCTCTCCGACACCTCGGTGCTCGGCCTCGTCGCGCAGTCCGGCAACGAGCGCTTCGCCTGGGACTCGTACCGCCGTCTGGTGCAGATGTTCGGCAAGACGGTGCTGGGTGTCGACGGCGAGCTGTTCGAGGATGCCCTCGACCACGCCAAGGAGGCCAAGGGCACCGTCAACGACCTGGACCTGGATGCTTCCGACCTCCAGGAACTGGTCGAGACGTTCAAGGCGATCGTGCTCCGTGAGACGGGCCGTGCGTTCCCGCAGGAGCCGCGTGAGCAGATGGACCTGGCGATCCACGCCGTCTTCCACTCCTGGAACGGCGACCGGGCCCGCCTGTACCGCCGCCAGGAGCGCATCCCGAACGACCTCGGCACGGCGGTCAACGTCTGCTCGATGGTCTTCGGCAACCTCGGCGAGGACTCCGGCACCGGTGTCGCCTTCACCCGCGACCCCTCCACGGGTGCCGTCGGCGTCTACGGTGACTACCTCTCCAACGCCCAGGGTGAGGACGTCGTCGCCGGCATCCGCAACACCCTGCAGCTCGCCGAGCTGGAGCAGCTCGACAAGAAGTCGTACGACGAGCTCATGACGATCATGAACACGCTCGAGCTGCACTACCGCGACCTCTGCGACATCGAGTTCACCATCGAGCGCGGCAAGCTCTGGATGCTCCAGACCCGGATCGGCAAGCGCACCGCCGCCGCCGCCTTCCGGATCGCCGTCCAGCTGGTCGACCAGGGACTGATCGACCTGGACGAGGCGCTGAAGCGGGTGACGGGCGGCCAGCTCGCGCAGCTGATGTTCCCGCGCTTCGCCCCCGACGCGAACTCCAAGCAGGTCGCCCGGGGCATCGCGGCCTCGCCCGGCGCAGCGGTCGGCAAGGTGGTCTTCGACTCCTACACCGCCGTCAAGTGGTCCCGCTCCGGGGAGAAGGTCATCCTGGTCCGCCGGGAGACCAACCCGGACGACCTCGAGGGCATGATCGCCGCCGAGGGCATCCTCACCTCGCGCGGTGGCAAGACCTCGCACGCGGCCGTCGTCGCCCGTGGCATGGGCAAGACCTGTGTCTGCGGTGCCGAGGAGCTCGAGGTAGACACCAAGCGCCGCCGCTTCACCACCTCCGACGGGAAGGTCGTGGAGGAGGGCGACGTCGTCTCCATCGACGGCGCGAACGGCCGGGTCTACCTCGGTGAGGTACCCGTGCTGCCCTCCCCGGTGGTCGAGTACTTCGAGGGCACGCTGCACGCCGGCGCCGACGTCCAGGGCGGTCTCGTCCAGGCCGTGCACCGGCTGGTGTCGCACGCCGACGTCCGCCGCCGCCTGGCGGTCCGTGCCAACGCCGACAACGCCGAGGACGCGAACCGCTCCCGCCGGTACGGCGCCCAGGGCATCGGCCTCTGCCGCACCGAGCACATGTTCCTCGGCGAGGAGCGCCGCAAGGAGGTCGAGCACCTGATCCTGGCGGACAACGACAAGGACCGCGAGCAGGCCCTCTCCACCCTCCTGCCGCTCCAGAAGGGCGACTTCCTGGAGCTCTTCCAGGCGATGGACGGGCTGCCGGTCACCGTCCGTCTGCTCGACCCGCCGCTGCACGAGTTCCTCCCCGACATCACCGAGCTGTCGGTGCGCGTCGCCCTCGCCGAGGCCCGCAAGGACCCGAACGAGAACGACCTGCGCCTGCTCCAGGCGGTGCACAAGCTGCACGAGCAGAACCCGATGCTGGGTCTGCGCGGCGTGCGTCTCGGCCTGGTCATCCCCGGCCTGTTCGGGATGCAGGTCCGGGCGATCGCGGAGGCGGCGGCCGAGCGCAAGCTCGGTGGCGGCGACCCGCGTCCGGAGGTGATGATCCCGCTGGTCGGTACTGTCCAGGAGCTGGAGATCGTCCGCGACGAGTGCGAGCGCGTACTCGCCGAGGTGGCCTCCTCCACCGGTGTCACGCTGGACATCAAGCTCGGCACCATGATCGAGCTGCCCCGCGCCGCCATCACGGCCGGTCAGATCGCCGAGGCCGCCGAGTTCTTCTCCTTCGGCACCAACGACCTGACCCAGACCGTCTGGGGCTTCTCCCGGGACGACGTGGAGGCGAGCTTCTTCACCGCGTACCTGGAGAAGGGCATTTTCGGTGTCAGCCCGTTCGAGACCATCGACCGGGACGGCGTCGGCGCCCTCGTGAAGCTGGCCGCCGAGGCCGGCCGGGCCACCCGCCCGGACCTCAAGCTCGGCGTCTGCGGCGAGCACGGCGGCGACCCGGACTCCGTCCACTTCTTCCACGAGGTGGGGCTGGACTACGTCTCCTGCTCCCCCTTCCGCATCCCGGTGGCGCGCCTGGAGGCAGGCCGCGCCGCCCTCGAGACTGCGGGCAGCGACTCGCGCTGACGGGGGTTGACCCACCAGCGCGGTCCCATCGCTGACCGCACTCCCCTCCCACAGAGGAGGGGCGTACGGCGGAGCTCGGCGCAGGAGAGCCGCCGTACGTAGGCAGCCGGGGCGGGAACGGACAATGGCGTCCGTTCCCGCCCCGGCTCCACATCTGCGCCCGTTACATCTGGGCCCGTTGACGCCGCCCCTTGCTGCCGCCGACCGCCGCGCGTGACCTCCCCGCGTGACCTGCCCGCGTGACCTGCCCGCGTGGGCCGTTCGGGTGACTGGCGGTACCCCGTTGATCGGCTGATCCCACCGACCCGGCAAGCTTGGGCGCATGACCAGCCGAAACCGTCTGCTCGCCGTGGTGGCCGTCCTTGTCTGCGCGGTCGTCGCCGCCGCCGTCTATGCCCTGTCGGGCACCGGCAAGTCGACCCCGAGCGCCGCCAGGAGCAGTTCTGCCCGGCCGAGCGTCACCGCCAAGCCGTCCGCTCCCGCCGGCCGGGCGACGACCTGGGTGCCGACGAACGCCTCGATCGCCGACGTCTGCCGCAGCAAGCTCCCCAGCCAGGCGCGCGACACGCTCGGCCTCATCGACAAGGGCGGCCCCTACCCGTACCGCAACGACGGCATCGTCTTCGAGAACCGGGAGAGCCGACTGCCGAAGCAGGCCACCGGGTACTACCACGAGTACACCGTCGTCACTCCTGGTTCGGACGACCGCGGCACCCGACGGGTCGTCACCGGATCGGTGGGCGAGGAGTACTGGACCGGTGACCACTACAGCACGTTCCAGGAGATCGACAGTCGCTGCTGAGCCGGGCTGGCGACAGGCCGGACCGAGCTGAGGGACTGCCAGAGACGAGTGTGGCGCCGACCCCTGACGTGGGGTCGGCGCCACAGCTGCGTCCGGCTGTCTGCCTGTCTATCGGGCTGGCTGTCGGCGAGGGGCCGTCAGACGCTGATCAGCGGGCCGCCGTGTCTAAGGCACTCCTGAGGGAGAGCCGGATCGGGGGCGCTCGGCGAGGTCGCGGCGGCGATCCGGAGCTCGATGATGTCCCGGACGGCCGGCCACTCCTCGTCGAGGATCGAGTAGAAGGCCGTGCTGCGGACGATCCCGTCCAGCCCACGGGAGTGGGCCCGGCGGACACCTTCGCAGGTCGCACCCAACCGCTCGATCGCGGTGCGCGAGCGGAGGTTGCGGGCGTCGGCGCGGAGCGAGATGCGCTGTACGCCCCAGGTCTCGAAGGCGTGGCGCAGCATCAGCAGCTTCGCCTCGGTGTTGATGCCGGTGCCCTGCGTGCGGGCGGAGAGCCAGGTCGCGCCGATCTCGGCGGCGTCCGGGACGGCCTCGGCCGGATCACCGAACGGCACGCCGGGCGTCGGCGGCCAGACCAGCGGCCCCTGCCAGTAGTCGAGTTCCTGGAACCGGGTGGCGCCGACCACCCGGTTGTCGGCCACGCTCACCGTGGCGAACGGCAGCGACCGGCCCGCTGCCTGATCGGCCAGTGCACGGGCGATGTACTCCCGGGCGGCTTCCAGGCCGTGGGGGACGGGAGTGAAGGCGTAGGTCGCACGATCCTCGGCGGCTGCCGCTGCGAGAGCCTCTGCGTGGCGCTCGGCGAGAGGCTCCAGCCGTGCGGTGCGGCCGATGAGGGTTACGGGTACGGGCACGGATCCTTCGGTCCTTCGGCGGTCGGAGGGACCTCGTACCGGGGTACGGCACGAGGGCGAGGACTTTCGCCCCGGCTCTCCGGGAGGCGCCACCCCCCGCCGTGGGGGGCGGGGTCGCCAACGCCGGCAGGGCCCGGTCGTGCAGCGGGGGAGGCGGCCCGGAGGCGGGCAGCGCGGTGCCGGAACGGACACGGAGCATCGGGCCGGTCCGGCGTGATGTGCGAGGGGACAGTGTGCGTCCGCGAGATGGCCGAAAAGGGAATGAGAGCGCGAAGGGAAGCAGGCGGCCAGGTGAAGGCAAGGTGCGGTGCAAGTGGCTGATCGCACCAGGCCGGGCCGGGACTACGGCGTGACGAACGACGTGACGACGGCGCGGCGATGCGGGTCAGCGAGAGGACGATACCCGCCAGAACGCGGTGCGTCACCTCGCGGCGCGCCATCGGGGTGGCGAGACCCCGCCGAGACCCTGCGGCGGACCCGTCGCAACCCCTGCGCAAGCCCCGCACAGGGCCTGCGCACCGGCTGCACAGGGCGTTTCGGCAGGTCGGCGAGTGATCGTTTTCACGTCCCGGCTCCGACCGCGCGCGGACGCCCGAGTGGACCCGGGAAGTGTCGCGCACGGTCCGCGTACGACCTGAATCAGGCCTCCCACCAGCGGATCTGCGTCGGGGTGCGATGATTGGCGCGCCGAGGTCGGAGGGGGAGTCGTCCCCGTCGGCCGGGCGCGGGGGAGCGGCGTCCCGGCTGAAGCCGGACGCAAGGTCGGCGACGGAACCTGGGCGGGGACATCTCCGTTACCTCGTCAGTCACCGGGAATGTCGGCGGCCTCCGGCACGCTGGACTGAGCGGACGGCCCGATCCGCTACGGACGGGCCGAACGGCCAGGTCAGGCGGTTGGTCCAGCGGGACGGCAGCCGGGACACGACGGACGAGACGGAACGGGGTTGGGTGCGCAGTGCGGGAACCCAGGGAGCTGTACCAGCTGGACCAGCAGGGCGTGGCCGCGCTGGTCGCCGCAGACGCGGAAGCCGGGCCGGAGGCCGCGGGCCTGGTGCTGCTCTACCACTTCGAGGGCTTCATGGACGCCGGCGAGGCCGGCGGCCAGGTCGTGACGCACCTGCTGGAGAGCGGTTCGCCGCAGGTGGTGGCCCGCTTCGACCACGACCGGCTGGTGGACTACCGGGCCCGGCGGCCCGTGATGACCTTCACCCGTGACCGGTGGACGTCCTACGACCCGCCCGAGATCCTCCTCCAGTTGGTGCACGACTCTGTCGGCACGCCCTTCCTGCTGCTGACCGGCCCGGAGCCGGACACCGAGTGGGAGCTCTTCGCGGCGGCCGTCCGCGAGCTCGCCGAGCGCTTCGAGGTGCGCCTCTCGCTCGACTTCCACGGCATCCCGATGGGCGTCCCGCACACCCGCCCGGTCGGGCTCACCCCGCACGGCACCCGGCTCGACCTGGCCGCCGGCTACCCGAAGTGGTTCGACCAGGCCCAGGTGCCCGGCAGCGCGCAGGCCCTGCTGGAGTACCGACTGGCCGACGCGGGCCACGACGTGCTGGGCTTCGCGGTGCACGTGCCGCACTACGTCGCCCGCTCCGCCTACCCGGCGGCTGCCGTGCTGATCCTGGAGGCCGTCCAGTCGGCCAGCGGGCTCGTCCTGCCCGGCACCGAGCTGCGCGACCGGATCGGCGAGGTCTACGCCGACATCGAGGAGCAGTTGGCGCAGGGCGACGACGAGCTGCGCTCCGCCATCCGGGGGATGGAGAGCCAGTACGACGCCGTGGCGGGCGCCGAGGGCCGGGAGAGCCTGCTGGCCGAGCCCGCGGATCTGCCGTCGGCGGACGAGCTGGGCCGCCGCTTCGAGGAGTTCCTGGCCGAGCACGAGCGCGACACCGAGTAGGGCAGAGCCACCGAGTAAGGCAGAACAGAACAGAGCAGGCAAGGCAGCGGCCGACAGGTGGGGGCACGGACGTGAGGCGAGCGCGATTGGTACTCGGTCTGCTGGCCGGCCTGTTGCTTGCAACCGGCTGCACCGGCGGGCAGCCGACGAGGCCCGGACAGACCGCGCCGCCCGGGGTCTCCGGGCAGGCAGCCCCGTCGCCCGAGCCGTCCGAGGCGTCGGGGCCGTACGTCGCCCTCGGGGACTCGTACACCTCCGGGCTCGCCATCGCACCGCAGGTCGGCGAGCCGGCCGGGTGTGCCCGCTCGGGGGTCAACTACCCGTCGCTGGTCGCCAAGGCGGTCGGGCTCACGGCGGCCGAGTTCGCCGACGTCAGTTGCAGCGGCGCCACCACGGCACACCTGACGCAGGCACAGCAGACGCTGGACGGCACCAACGCGCCCCAGCTGGACGCACTCTCGGCCTCGACCCGGCTGGTGACGCTGGGGATCGGCGGAAACGACGTCGGATTCGTGAGCGTGCTGACCGAGTGCGCCGCTCAGGGCCTGCGGAAGGCCCTGGTCGGTGAGCTGGCCGCAGGGTCGGCGGCGGACTCACCCTGCCGCGCGCACTACACACCGAACGGGCAGGACGTGCTCCGTGGCAAGGTCGAGGCGGCGGGCGAGCAGCTGGACGGTGTGCTGCGGCTGATCCGGCAGCGGGCGCCGCAGGCCCGGGTGTACGTGGTCGGGTACCCGGCGCTGCTGCCGGACGACGGCGCGGCCTGCACCCGGACGCTCGGGCGCGGGGTGAGCGTGGGTGACCTGGCCTTCCTCCTGGAGAAGGAGCGCGGGCTCAACGCGATGCTCCAGGAGCGCGCGAAGGCGGCAGGGGCGGCGTACGTGGACACCTTCACGCCCTCCGTCGGGCACGACATGTGCGCGGGCGAGGGCACCCGGTGGGTCGAGCCGCCGCTGCCCGAGGCCGGGCTGGCACCCGTCCACCCCAATGCGCAGGGAGAGGCCGGGATGGCGGCGGCGGTGCTCCGGGCGGTCAGGCCCTGACCCACGCCGGGCCACCGGGGCATCGGGCCGCCGGGCGGGCTGCGTGGGAGCGGTCAGGCCTGGCGGGAGGACTGGAGGTGCGCGAAGACGACCACGTTGTCCGTGTAGTCCTTGAGCTTCTTGTCGTACGCACCGCCGCAGGTGATGAGGCGCAGCTGGGCGTCGGGGGTGTCGCCGTAGACCTGGGCGTCGGGGAAGGCGTTCTTGGGGAAGGTCTGCGTCGAGTCGACGACGAAGGAGGCGATCAGGCCGTCCTCGCGGGTGATGTCGACGGTGCTGCCCGGGGTGAGCAGGTGCAGCATCAGGAAGACCGCCGGGCCCGTCCGGGTGTCGACGTGACCGGCGACGACGGCGCTGCCGCGTTCGCCGGGGGAGGCGCCGCCCCGGTACCAGCCGACCAGGTTGTGGTTGTCGGCGGACGGGGTCTCCAGAGCACCGGCCGGAGTCAGCCCGAGCTCGGTGAACGGCGCGTCCAGGAAGAGCTGCGGGATGCGCAGCCGGGTCGGCCGGGAGCGCGGCAGCGCCGGAGCCCCGGGCTTCGCCCGGACCGGTGCGACGGGGGCGGGGGCGGCGACCGGGGCCGACACCGAGGTCGTCGGCGGCTGGACGGGCGAGGTGTCGACGGACTGGTAGATCACCAGCAGTCCGAGGACGGCTGCGCCCATCGCCCAACGGAAGAGCTTCGGGCTGCCGGTCTCGGCGGCCGACTCCTGTGCTGCTGCCATCCGGTCTCTCCTGAGCTGAACCGAGTTGAACCGAGTTGACGGGTGCTGGTGCGGGGCCGACGCGCCGCCGTGGCCGGCCCCTGGGCGGGGCGGCCACGACGGGGTCGAGGAAGGGGTGACGCAGGCTCAGACCGCGCCCGGGGCGGAGCCCCGGCGGCGCAGGGAGTAGGCGCCGACGCCGATGCCGCCCGCCAGCAGGGCCGCGCCGGAGGCCAGCCCGCCGCCGGAGACCGCCAGCCCGCCGCCGCCGGTGTGGACGCCGCCGTGCGGCTTCTTCTCGTCCTGCCAGGGGGCCTCCTTGGCGGCCTCCTCCTTCGGTTCTTCCTTCGCCTCTTCCTTCTTCGGCGTCTCCTTCTTGGGCTCCTCCTTGACGGCCTTCTTCTCGCTCTCGGGCTTCGGGGCGTCGGCCGCCGGAGCTGCGGGGGCGGCCGGGGCGGCCGGGGCCGGGTCCTGCCAGACCTTCTGGTCGTCGACGACGACCGACCGGGGTGCGGGCGGGGTGTCGGCGTGGGCAGCGGGGACACCCAGGGCGAGGACGGCAGCGGCGGCAGCCGCTCCGGCGAGGAGGGAGCGTTCGACACGCATCGGGTTCGGTCCTTCCGGCGGCGACCTGGACGACTGCCGGCACCGCGCCGGCGTAGGGGATCGTGGTCGCGCCTCCATCACCGTCCGTCACGCAGTGGCTGCGCGCCACCGCCGAGGTCCTTCCGGTGGACGGCTGCCGTCTGCCGCTGCCCGTCCTCCACCAAGCCAGGCCGAGCCCGGTCCGCTGCGGCGACGGTCCGGCAGGGCACCGAGAGTGTTCGGCCGTTGGGGTGGTAGCTGGCTCCGCACGGGTGTGTCTGCGCGTCGCGGGGACAGCTATGGGGACACATTCATCATGCTGTCACACCATCAGATCATCACCAGAAGGCTGCTACTCAGCGTAGCCGGGGTCACGCTGCTCTCGGCCTCCGCCTCCGCCTGCGGCGCGCAGACCGGCGAGCAGCACGGCGCCGCCACTGCCGCGGCCCGGCTCGGCACCCCCGGGCCGGTGCCTCCCGTCCCGCCGGCCCCACCGAGTGCCCCGGGCGCCTCGACCGTCCCGGTGGCTGCCAAGCCCCCGGCAGTGAACGTGCCCAGCCCGGTGCTGGCGAGCACTGCGCCGAGGCCGAACTCGACCGCCCCGCTCTTCTCGCTCGACTCCGACACCAAGCTGGTCGCCCTGACGATCGACGACGGTCCGGACCCGACCCACACGCCCGCCGTGCTGTCGATCCTGCGGCAGTACGGCATCCGGGCGACCTTCTTCCTGGTCGGCGAGAACGCGGCCGAACACCCGGCACTGGTCCGGGAGATCGCCCAGGAGGGCCACCATCTGGCGAACCACACCTGGTCCCATCCGGATCTGCGACGGCTGCCCGAGGCGAAGGTCCGCGACGAGCTGGAGCGCACCTCGGACGTGCTGCGCGAGGCGGCGGGTAAGCCCCTGACCTGGTTCCGCGCTCCCGGCGGTGACTGGTCGGACGTCGCGCTGAAGGTCAGCAACGAGCTCGGCATGCGGCCGATGGGCTGGTCCGTCGACCCGCGGGACTGGGCCCGCCCGGGGACGTCCAAGATCACCACCCGGGTCCTGGACGCCATCCGGCCGGGCTCGATCGTGCTCAACCACGACGGCGGCGGCGACCGTTCACAGACCGTCGCCGCCCTGCGCACCTACCTGCCGGTGCTGATCGAGGACGGCTACCACTTCACCGCTCCTCGCTGAACGAGCCGGCCCGGTCAGGAGTGGCGGCGGTCACCACGGGGTACGAGCAGCCCCTGCTCGTACCCGGCGGCGACCGCGGAGGCGCGGTCCTTGACGCCCAACTTGCCGTAGATGTGCAGCAGATGGGTCTTGACGGTGGCCTCGCTGATGAACAGCGTCGCGGCCGCCTCCCGGTTGGTGGAGCCGCCCGCCACCAGGCCGAGCACCTCCAACTCCCTCGGGCTGAGCGGCTCCTCGGCAGGCTTGCGGACCTGCCCGAGCAGCCGGGCGGCCACTGTCGGCGCGATCACCGAAGCCCCGGCAGCAGCCGAGCGCACGGCGTGGAACAGCTCCTCCCGGGCCGCGTCCTTCAGCAGGTACCCGATGGCCCCGGCTCGCACGGCCGGGAGGACGTCACTGTCGGTGTCGTACGTGGTGAGTACCAACACCCGGCAGGGCAGGGCGCGTTCGGTCATCGCCCGGATCGCCGAGACGCCGTCCATCCGGGGCATCCGGAGGTCCATCAGGACCACGTCGGGCTTGAGCGCCTCGGCCAGGACGAGTGCCTCGGCGCCGTCCCCGGCCTCGCCGACCACCTCGAAGCCGGGGGCTGCGGTGAACATGCCGCGCAGCCCGTCCCGGACCACCGGATGGTCGTCCACCAGGAGCAGCCTGATGTCCTGGCCCGGTCGGTTCTGCTCGTTCAACTGTCGCTCCCTCATGTCCCGACGCCGATCGCCGGCAGTGCGGCGGAGATGGTGGTGCCGACGCCCGGCTCGGTCTCGATCTCCAGCCGCCCGGCCAGCCGCTGGACGCGCCGACGCATCACCGAGAGACCGTAGCCCCCACCGTCGGCTCGCGACTCCGGCTCCGCCTCGGGGTCGAACCCGACGCCGTCGTCCCGGACGTCCAGCGTCACGAGGTCGGTCATGTAGGAGAGGGTGAGGCCGACTCTGGCGGCCCCGGCGTGCTTGGCGATGTTCGCCAGCGACTCCTGCGCCGTGCGCAGCAGCGTGACCTCGACCTCGGGGTGCAGCGGGCGGGCCTCGCCGGTGACGGTGAGGGTGGCGGCGGGGGAGTGCAGCTGCTGCCAGTGAGCGAGTACCTCGGCGATGGCGTCCGGCAGGTCGGCGCGCTCCAACTCCTCCGGGCGCAGGGCGTGGACGGCGCGGCGGGCCTGGGTCAGGCTCTCCCGGGCGAGCCGGGCGGCGCTGTCGAGATGGCGCTGCCAGGTCTCGGCGGGGGCGTCCTGCTCGCGGGCCTGGTCGGCGGCCTGGAGCTGGGTGACTATCCCGGCCAGCCCCTGGGCGACGGTGTCGTGGATCTCGCGGGCCAGCCGTTGGCGTTCGTCGGCGACCCCGGCCTCCCGGGCCTGGACCAGCAGTTGGGCGTGCAGCCCGGCATTCTCGGCCAGCATCTCGGTCAACTTGTGGTTGGCCTCGGCGAGTTCGGCGTTGGCCAGCTGGCGGCGGCGGCTCAGCCGGTCGGTGACCTCGCTCAGCGTGATGATCACGCCGACCACCAGCAGGTTGAAGGCGAGGATGGCCAGGAAGCTGCCGATCTGGCGGCCGGTCGTCGGCAGCTGCCCGCCGATCTGGGAGAGCGTGCTCGGAACGGCGGGCGCTGCGACCCCCAACACCCGGACGAAGCCGGTGAGATAGCGGGCGGCGTGCAGGTAGCCGGCGAAGGCGAAGAAGCCGAACCAGGGGTCGCAGAGCACCAGCAGGGTGATCGTCACCAGCAGGGCCAGGAAGAGCAGCGGCCCGCCGTGGCGGGCCCGGCCGCTGGTGGAGGAGGCCCGGTCGAGTGCAGTGCGCAGGGCCAGACTGAGCAGTGCGGCGGCGGCGATCGGCAGCATCACGCCGAGCGGGCGAGCGTGCGGCGAGGGCGCCAGCACGGCGAGGGTCACGGCCACCAGCAGCGCGGCGTAGCCGACCGGGCCGAGGGCGTTGTCGAGGCGGTCCTGCCACTCACCGAGGCTGGTGGCTTCCGTCGCGTCGGTCATGCCGGTTGCCTCCGCCGCATCAACCACTCGCGTCACTCCGGTTACTCCCACCGGAAGAGCTTGGCAGCTGCACCACCGGCGACGAGGGCGAACACCGCGAGTGTGAGGAGATCCACTCCGTGCGGGAAGTGGCCCGTCCAGGCGTCCTGGAGCGACTGCACGGCGGCGCCGCTGGGGGTGAAGTCGCCGATCCGGCGCAGCCACTCCGGGGTGAAGTCCCGGGGGATCCAGACGCCTGCGAAGAACATCAGCGGGAAGAACAGCGTCGCACCGATCGCGTTGCCCGCCTTGCCGGAGGGGGCGAGTGCGGCGACGAGCAGGCCGAGCGCGAAGAGCCCGGCGGCGGAGAGGACGAAGGCCAGCACGAAGCCCGCCACCTGCTGCGGCAGCGACACCCCGCAGATCACCCCGACCACCATCACGAGCGCCATCGAGATCACCGCGACGACGAGGTAGAGCGGCAGCAGCGCGCCGAGCAGCATCGCCGGCCGCACCGGGCTCGCGGAGAGCCGTCGCAGCACCCCCTTCTCGCGGTAGCCGGCCAGCAGCGGCGGCAGGCCGTTCATGGCGAGCATCATCAGCGTGAAGACGGTCAGGATCGGTGCGTAGAGATCGAGGGTGCTGAGCCCGTGCATGGCGGGCGAGGCTTTGCGCAGGGCCGGGATCGAGCCGAGGATGCCCATCAGCACGACCGGGAAGGCCAGGCCGAAGAACGCGGTGACGGGGTCGCGGAGGAAGAGCTTCGCCTCGGTGATGGCCAGGCGGCGCAGGGCAAGCGTGTTCATGGTCTCAAGTCCCTTGGGATGTCTGTCAGTTCTGGTGGGAAGTGCTGGTGGTCAGTGCTGGTGGCCGGTGAGCGCGACGTACGCGTCGTCCAGGCTGTGTTCCTTGATCCGCAGGCCGGTGACGACCATGCCCCGGCGGGCGAGCAGGCCGGTGACCTCGTCCGCGTACCCGCCGGTGCCCGTCACCACCACCCGGCCGTCGCGCTCCTCGACACCCGTCACCCCGGGGAGGGCGGCCAGCTCGGCGGCGGCCAGCGGGGCGCCGGGGCGGAAGCTGAGCTCGCCGCCGACGCCGGAGCGGGCGATCAGTTCGCGCGGGGTGCCGGAGGCGATGATCCGGCCGCCGTCCAGGACGGCCGCGCGGTCGCAGAGTGCCTCGACCTCGTCCATGAAGTGCGAGACGAGCACGACCGTCACGCCGGCCTCCCGTACCTGACGCACCAGCTCCCAGGTGTCCCGGCGGCCCTGCGGGTCGAGCCCGGTGGTCAGCTCGTCCAGGAAGGCCACCTCGGGGTTGCCGATCAGCGCGAGGGCGATGAACAGCCGCTGTTGCAGCCCGCCGGAGAGCTTCCCGAACGGAGTCTGCCGGTGCTCCGTCAGCCCCCACTGCGTGAGCAACTCCCGCTGGTCGCGCGGCCGAGGGTAGAAGGAGGCGTACAGCTCCAGGGCCTCGCCGACCCGCAGGCTGTCCTGCAACCGCGCCTGCTGGAGCTGCACGCCGACCTTGGCCCGCAACTCCTTCGCGTCCCGCACCGGGTCCAGCCCGAGCACGCGAACGCTGCCGCCGTCCGCCCGGCGCAGCCCCTCGCAGCACTCGACGGTGGTGGTCTTCCCGGCGCCGTTCGGCCCGAGGAGCCCGAAGATCTCCCCCTCCTCGACGGCGAAGGAGACTCCGTCCAGCACCTGCCGCCGCCCGTAGGCCTTGCGCAGCTCCGTCACTTCGATGACCGCCATGGTGTCCCGCTCCCCGTCCGACCCGTCCCTGCTGACAAGGACAAGCCTGTCTTTTCGAGGGGCCGCCGCGGATCGACCAGTGGGCTGCATCCGGTGGCGGCTGCGGTGGAGGGGTGGTCAACCGATCGGTTGATGGGAGGAGCGGCCCGAAGTGTGCTTCAGGGCCCCCGACCGTTGCGCCGATGGCCTCGTCGGCGCCCCGTTCGGGTGAACCTCGGCATGTCGGTGCTGGGTCCTACGGCTGCGGGCCCTACCGTTGTGCCTGGTAGGGCCCGCTTTTCGTGCTTTGGATCTTCACCGATCTTCGCGAGAGGTGGTGGGGCGGGTGGGACTCGAACCCACGACCAAGGGATTATGAGTCCCCTGCTCTAACCGGCTGAGCTACCGCCCCGGTTCGCCGCGCAGCGCGGCTTTGACGCCGATGCAGCAGCAGACGGCCCCTCAGGGCCGTCCTCGGCAGCATAGCCGGTCGATCAGTCATGGTGCTCGCCAGGGGCGCATCCGGGGGTGGAGGCTCCGTCCGGCGTGTCGATGTGCGGCTGCCTGCTTCGGCGGGTGAGGCTGGGCGGAGGCGGGTGCTGCGGCAGGCGGATGCTGCGGACGGCGGGTGCTCCGGAGCGAGGGCGGTGGGCGGATGGTGGTCCGGGTGTGGGCGAGGGCTGCGGCGGCCGGGGCGCTGACGCTCGCGGTGGCGGGCTGCGGCTCCGGTTCGGGTACTCCGGGGGCCCCGAGCGCCGGCAGCTCAGCCGCCGGCGCGTCGGTGAAGGCAAGCGGTACGGCTGCCGCGCACGGCTGGTCGAAGGACCGCATCCTCGGTGCGATCGCCAAGCACGCGGGCACCACGCGCACCGCCAAGGCGACGCCGCTGAACGGCCTGGTCGGCGCCGTCTTCACGCACAACGCCGACGGCGACCACTTCTGCACCGCCAGCGTCGTGGACAGCGCCGGACAGAACCTGATCATCACGGCCGCACACTGCGTCTACGACGCCCTCGCGGGCCAGCGCAGCGATCTCGTCTTCATCCCCGGTTACCGCAACGGCGAGACGCCGAACGGGGTGTGGCCGCTGGTCTCGATCACCGTCGACCAGAGCTGGACCGACGACGGCAACCCGGACATGGACGTCGCCTTCGCGATCGTCCAGCCGCAGAACGGCCAACAGCTGCAGCAGGTGCTCGGCGCCAACACCCTGGGCATCAACAAGGGTTACCAACTCCCCGTCCGGGTCACCGGCTACCCGAGCAGTGGCGACGTGCCGATCACCTGCTCCAACACCACCACCGAGCAGAGCTCCACCCAGCTGCGCATCGACTGCCCCGACTACACCGGCGGCACCAGCGGCAGCCCCTGGATCACCGACCTCGACCCGAAGACCCGCACCGGCACGGTCGTCGGCGTGATCGGCGGCTACCAGGAGGGCGGGGACAGCCCGGACACCTCGTACAGCAGCTACTTCGGCGACCAGGTGCAGGCCCTCTACGACCGGGCCACCGGCTGACCCCCAGGGCCGGGGGAGGGCAGCCGGGGAGCTGGCGCGGGAGGGCGCTCGGCTGATAGATCTTGCCTCCGGACGTGCCGTGCGTCGGCGCAGCTGGAGAAGAGGGACCTGGATGGCACGCGTACGGCCCTTCGGACGGCCCGTCGGACGCTCCGCCGCGCTCGTGGCCGCTGTCGCCGCCCTGCTGCTCTCCGTCGCCGGCTGCGGCTCCGGTGGTGAGCCCGGCCCGGGGGGCACGCCCTCGTCCCGCCCGGCCGACGGGGGTGGCACCGGTGACCGGATCGGCGCGCTCTTCGTCGGCGGCCTGGACGGCGCCCGGGGCTGCACCGCGAGCGTGGTCGACAGCCCGCACCACAACCTGCTGGTCACCGCCGCGCACTGCGTCTACACCGCCACCAACGGCCGTCTGGACAATCTGGTCTTCGCGCCGGGCTTCCGCAACGGTAGTTCCCCGTACGGGAGTTGGAAGGTCGTGGATACCTTCGTCGACCCGCACTGGACGGCAGACGAGGACCCGGAGTACGACGTAGCCTTCCTCACCGTCGACGCCTTGGGCGGGCGGCAGATCCAGGACGTGCTCGGTGCCAACCGCCTCGCCACGGATCTGGGTTTCGGTGTGCGGGTCTCCGTCACCGGCTACCCGAACTCGAGCGAGATCCCGATCACCTGCTCCGTGCGGACCCTCAGGCAGACGGACACCCAGGAGCGCTTCGACTGCTACGGCTACACCGACGGCACCAGCGGCAGCCCCTGGTTGACCAGGTCGGGCCAGGTGATCGGCGTGATCGGCGGCTACCAGCAGGGCGGGGCAACCGACCAGACCTCGTACAGCATCACCTTCGACAAGCGTGTCAGCGAGCTCTACCGGCAGGCCACGGCCTGAGGGCCTGCGGTGGGTGGGCCCGCAGTGGGATGCAGGCTCGGGAAACACGAAGGCCCTCCGGTGACCGGAGGGCCTTCGCTCTGCGCAACTCACCTCAACTACCGGTGAAGCTCCCGCAATTGGACTCGAACCAATAACCTGCCGATTAACAGTCGGCTGCTCTGCCAATTGAGCTATGCGGGATGGTGCTGGTGCAGTGCCGGAAGGCTTGTTGAGGGCCTTCTGCGCTCCCGCAATTGGACTCGAACCAATAACCTGCCGATTAACAGTCGGCTGCTCTGCCAATTGAGCTATGCGGGAATGAGCTTCTGCTGTGGGGAGCCGGTCTGCCCGGCCCTTCGGCGCTCGCTGCGGGACATACATTAGCGCACTCAGGGGGGTGGTCCGCCAATCGCTTTCCCCGGGGGCGATCGGGGGCGGCCGGAGGTGCTCGGCGCGCGACCCGCTCGGCGCGCCCGCCGCGCGTCCGTACGCCCTGGCGGGGATGCTGGGGGCACGGCGGGGACGAGATGGCCCGGACCCGCCACCGGGCCGGCGGTTCACCGCGGGGCCGGACGGGTAGGGCAACGCGGCAGGGTCCGCAAGGAAGGGTGGAAGCCGAGCATGTGGAAGCTGACGTTGGTCGCCGGAGTCGGGATCGGGTACGTGCTGGGCGCCCGCGCCGGGCGGCAGCGGTACGAGCAGATCTCCAAGACGGCCCGCCAGATCGCTCAGAACCCCCGCGTCCAGGACGCGGCCGGCAAGGCCCGCCACCAGGCCGGTGCGGTGGCCGGGAAGGCGGCGGGCGCCGTAGCTGACAAGGTCGGGGACCGGCTGCCGAACGCGGTGACCGACCGGGTCGCCCTCTTCAACCGCCAGCACTCCGAGGACGACAGCTGGGGCACCGTCAGGCACTGACGGGCACCGGCCGCCCGAGGGCGGCACGGAGGGGCACCCCGCGTCGAAGGGGTGCCCCTCGGTGCGGTTCCCGCGCTCCCGGACGGGAGTGGCCGCCGGGCTCGGCCAGTTGCGTGAAGTTCACCGCCGGCTGAGGCATGATCTCGGCATGGCCATCGTCGCGGGCATCGACAGCTCGACCACTCGCACCAGGATCGTCGCGTGCGACGCCGACACCGGCGCCGTCCTGCGGGACGGCCGCGCACCGCACCCCGTGCAGGAAAACCCTGAAGCACGGGCCACCGAGACCGATCCGCAGAACTGGCTGCACTCGCTCGGGGAGGCGGCCACCGGCGGCCTGCTGGAGAGCGTCCGGGCGATCGGAGTGTCGGCGCAGCAGCACGGCCTGATCGGCCTCGACGCGGGCGGTGTCCTCGTCCGCCCCGCACTGCTCTGGAACGACCCCCGCTCGGCCGGCGCCGCCGCCGCCCTGATCGACGCCCTCGGGGGCATCGAACCGTGGGTCCGGGCGATCGGCTCGGCCCCCGCCCCGACCTACACCGTCGCCAAGCTGCGTTGGCTCGCCGAACACGAGCCCACCTCGGCCAAGCGCATCGCCGAGGTGCTGCTGCCGCACGACTGGCTGGTCTGGCAGCTGCTCGGCCACCCCAAGCGCCGCACCACCGACCGTGGGGACGCCTCCGGCACCGGCTACTGGTCTCCGGTCACCGGCGAGTACCGGCAGGACCTCGTCGAGCTCGCCCTCGGCCACCAGCTGCGCCTGCCGGACGTGCTCGCCCCCGCCGAACCCGCCGGACACACCCCCGAGGGCCTGCTGATCTCCGCCGGGACGGGCGACAACATGGCCGCCGCGCTCGGCCTCGGCCTGAGCCCCGGCGACGCCGTCGTCTCGCTCGGCGGCAACGGCACCATCTTCGCCGTCCACGACCAGCCCGTGATCGATCTCACCGGCGCCGTCTCCTCCTTCGCCGACGCCACCGGCCACCACCTGCCGATGGTCGGCACGCTGAACGCCGCGCAGGTGCTCCGATCGATGGCCGGGGTGCTCGGCTGCGACCTCGCCGGGCTGAGCGACCTCGCCCAGCAGTCCACCCCCGGCTCGTACGGGCTGGTGCTGCTCCCGTACCTGGACGGCGAGCGGACGCCCAAACTCCCCAGCGCGGCAGGCTCGCTGTCCGGGCTGCGGGCCGAGTCGATGGCGCCGCAGCACCTCGCGCGGGCGGCCGTCGAGGGCATGCTCTGCAACGTCGCGGAGGCCCTGGACGTGCTGCGCGCCCAGGGCGTCACGCTGCGCCGGGTCTTCCTGCTCGGCGCGGTCGGGCGGCTGCCCGCCGTCCGGGAGATCGCGCCGCTGCTCTTCGGCCTCCCCGTGGTGATACCGCCCGCCGGTGACTACGCGGCGATCGGCGCGGCGCGGCAGGCCGCCTGGGCGCTCGCGGGCACCGCCGAGCCGCCGCGGTGGGAGCTGCCGGAGGCCGTCACCGTCGCACCGGACCAGTACCACGACCCGGCCGTCGGCAACGCGGTACGGCAGCAGTACGCGACCCTCCGGGCCCAGACCTACCCCGAGACGGCCGGCTAGGCCGGCGCCTGGACTGTTCCGGGGGGTCAGCGGCGCAGGCCGTGCTCCCGGAGGGGGCCGACGGCAAGGCCCTGCTCCGCGCAGCGGTCCAGCAGGCGCGGGAGCGCGCCCAGGGCGCTGCGCCAGGCACCGGGGGCGGAGGTGCAGTCGGAGTCGTGCAGGAGCACCGTGCCACCGGCGAGCGGGGCCCGGGTGAGGGTCTGCAGGACGGAGTCCGGGGTGGCCTTCGCCGTCCAGTCCTGGCCCCAATGGGTCCAGAGCACCGGCGTCAGCCCCTGCTGCCGGGCGGCGGCCAGCGCGGAGAGGCTGAGCACCCCGTACGGAGGGCGGTACCAGCGCGGCTGCTGGCCGGTCAGGTCGGTGATCAGATCGCAGGCGCGCGCCACGTCGTCCATCGTGGCCCGGGGCGAGCGGATCAGCATCGGGCGGTGCCGCAGGCCGTGGACGGCCACCTCGTGCCCGGCGTCGACCAGTTCGCGGCCGAGCCCGGGAGCGCGCAGCAGCATCCGGCCGAGCAGGAAGAACGTCGCCCGGACACCGACCCGGTCCAGCTCCTTCAGGAAGAGCGGGGTCGAGCGCGGATCCGGCCCGTCGTCGAAGGTGAGCGCGACGTGGCCGGGGTGCCCCTCGCCGCTGAGACCCGGCGCCAGGTACGGGCGCAGCGGGCCGAGCGAGGTCAGCGCGGGCAGGCTGTGCGCCACGGCGAGGCCCCCGGCGGCGAGGGCGAGGGTACGGGGCCTGATCACGCGGCCTCCTCAAGGGTGTGACTGATCTGTACGTGGGACGGCGTGGCGGGCCCGGCCAGTTCCGCGACGACGCGGTCGGCGGGGGTGACGGGCGCCCAGGGGCTCACCGGGTGCGGCCGAGGGGCGAGGGCGGTGCGCAGGGCCGGGGCGAGGGCGGCGCGGTCGCGGATCCAGACGGCCAGCCCGGCCTCGTCGAGCGAGGCGGCGTTGGTCACACCGTGGCCGGGCAGGCAGCGGTAGCTGACCACCGGGACGTCACCGGCGATCGCCTCCAGCGAGGTCAGGCCGCCGGCGTTCTGCACGACCACGTCGGCGGTGCGCAGCAGTGCGGGCATGTCGTCCACCCAGCCGAGCGGGACGCCGACCGCGGAGTTCAGCAGTCGGGCGCGAAGCGCCGAGTTGTGCCCGCAGACCGTCACCGGGACGGCGAGGCCGGAGGCGGCGATCTCGCGCGCGGTCTGCTCGACCTCGCCGACGCCCCAGGAGCCCGCCACCACCAGGGCGAGCGGCCGGTCGGTGGGCAGGCCGAAGCGGACGCGCTCCTCGCGGCGCTCGGCCGCCGAGCGGGCCGGGCGGAAGGCCGGGCCGACCAGCGGGCCGCAGACCCGGACGGCGTCGGCGCCGTGCCGGGTGGCCTGCGCGGCCGCGACGGGGTGCAGGGCCAGGTGCAGGTCGATGCCGTCGGCTATCCAGAGCGGGTGCACGGACATGTCGGTGAGGAAGGTCATCGTCGGCACGTCGAGGCCGCTGTCCCGGCTGCGCAGGCGGCCGATCGCCTGGCTGGCGAGCGGGTAGGTGGAGACCACCGCCGCCGTGTCCGGGCCGATCACCGCGCGGGTGCGGCGGGCTGCCGCGTACCCCATGATCCGGCCGACCAGGGCGCCGAGCGAACGGTGCCGCTCCAGGGTGCGGAGCAGGCCGCCCCAGGCCCAGGGGGCGACGCGCAGCTCGAAGGCGTAACTGCCGCGCAGCAGGCGGCCGATGCCGGGCGGCAGCAGGTCGAGGAAGTCATGGCGGTCGACGCCGTAACCCAACTCTTCCAGGCGGCGCGCGAGTTCACGGGCGGCACCATCGTGTCCGGCCCCAACACTGGCCGACACCAGGGTTA
The DNA here is from genome assembly GCF_052076145.1 of Kitasatospora sp. McL0602. Taxonomy (NCBI): domain Bacteria; kingdom Bacillati; phylum Actinomycetota; class Actinomycetes; order Kitasatosporales; family Streptomycetaceae; genus Kitasatospora; species Kitasatospora sp. McL0602. The sequence continues at coordinate 5,332,855 of NZ_CP197246.1, forward strand.
TCCGCGTCCGTCGTGATGGCATCAGGCTCCTTCTCGGGCTTCAGCTACGGCGGAACGGATTACGGCCACGAACTAGCTCGGCCCCCGGACGCCGAGGTCGGTGATGTGGCGAACGGCCCGCCGGACAGCGGTAGTTCGCGTTGTTTGGCAGATGATAATAGGGAACTTCGGCGCAGGGCAGGGCAAATGGAGCGGGTCGGCCCCGAGATCCCTTCGGGGCCGACCCGGTACAGGGTGCGCCTAGCGGATGACGGCAGGGCCACCAACAGTGGTCGGGACGGTGACGATGTTGCTCGTCGGCGTACCGTCGGCGCCGGAGAGCGTCACCTGGTGCCGGACGCCGTCCGGGCCCACCACCACGGCGAGCCAGGCGCTGCCGCCGCCCTGCTGGCCGACGACCTGGAGGCTCTCGACCTTGCCGCCGGGCACTGCCGCAGCGGCCTTGTCGGCAGCCTGCGCGGCCGGGAGGGCGGGCAGCGGCGCGGCTGCCAGGGCCGGGCCGGGGCCGCCGTTGCTGCCGTTCTCGTGGCTGGCGTTCTCGCCGTGGCCCTTCTCGTGACCCTCGCCGTGGCCCTTGCCATGGCCTTGGGCGCGGTTCTCGCCGTGGCTCTCGCCATGGTTCTTGGTGTGGCCGCCGTCGGCGCGACCGGCCGCTGTGGGCTGGCCGCCCCGCTGCTCGTGCTCGCCCCGGTGGTGGTCGGCCACGGTGACCGCGGCGGCGCCCGCACCCACGATGATCACGGCCGCGCCCAACGCGGCAAGGCGCGTGCCGCGCCGCCGGGGCACCAGGCGGGTGAAACGCACGCGCTTCCGGAGACCCGGCGTGCTGGGCTCGCCCTGCTCGGACGGCGGCGGGAAGGACTGGGACATCTGGCTGCTCCTCGGACCCGCCGGGCACTGCGCCCGGCTCGGGCTGAGCATGCTGAAGGGATGCTGAAGCTGAGCTGAAGCCAGCTGAAGACCTCTTCAGCCTGCCGCCCGCGCGGCCTGCGACCCTTGTTGTCATGCGCGTACTGGTGGTCGAGGACGAACGGCGGCTGGCCGCTGCCCTGCAGCGGGGCCTCCAGGCCGAGGGGTTCTCGGTCGACGTGGCCCACGACGGCCCGCAGGGGTTCTGGATGGCCACCGAGCAGGACTACGACGCGATCGTGCTCGACATCATGCTGCCCGGCCTCAACGGCTACCGGGTCTGCTCCCGGCTGCGCGCGGCGGGCATCGAGTCGGGCATCCTGATGCTCACCGCCAAGGACGGCGAGTACGACGAGGCCGAGGCCCTCGACACCGGGGCCGACGACTTCCTCTCCAAGCCCTTCTCGTACGTGGTGCTGGTCGCCCGGCTGCGCGCCCTGGTGCGGCGCACCGGCAGGCGCGCGCCGCAGGCGATGGAGTTCGGCGATCTGCTGATCGACCCCGCCCGGCGGCTCTGCTCCCGGGGCGGTGTGGAGGCCAAGCTCACCTCGCGGGAGTTCGCGGTGCTGGAGCACCTCGCCAGGCGGGCCGGGGAGGTCGTGCCGAAGCGGGAGATCCTGGAGCAGGTCTGGGACTCGGCCTTCGAGGGTGACCTGAACATCGTCGAGGTGCACGTCAGTGCGCTGCGCCGCAAGATCGACGCGCCGTTCGGGCGGGCCGCCGTGGAGACCGTCCGGGGTGCGGGATACCGCCTGGCGGTGGACGGTGGCTGAGCGCGGGCGGCGGCGGCCGTTGCCCGTGCTGAGGCGGCTGCGGGCGGTTCCCGGCCTGCGGCGGGTGCGGGACGTGTTGCGGCGGCTCCGGCCGAAGTCGGTGCGGGCGCGGGCGACGCTCGCGGCCACGGCGGTCGTGGCGGTCGCGCTCGGCGTGGCGTCCTTCGTCCTGGTCTGGCAACTGGACACCAACCTGGTGCAGAACGCCGAGAACGCCGCCGCGCAGCAGGCGCTGGGCGTCGCCGGGCGCGCTGCCGAGGGCACACTCCTGCCGCTGCCACCGGCCTCGCACGGGGCGGACTTCATCCAGGTGGTCGGCGCCGACGGCCAGGTCCTCGCCGCCAGCCCGAATCTGGCCGGCCGCCCGGCCCTCGGCGGCCGCCGACCCCTGGGCCCCGGCACCGTGCGGTCCACCTGGGACAGCGGGCCGCTGCACGAGGGCCACCGCCAGCGCGTCGTCGAGGTCACCACCGAGACCCGCAACGGCCTGGTCACCGTCTACGCGGGCACCTCGCTGCGGGACGCCGACGCCGTCGACGAGACGACCGGCGCCCTGCTGGCCGTCGGCCTGCCGCTTCTCGTGCTCACCGTCGCGCTGGTCACCTGGCGGGTGACGGGGCGGGCGCTCCGGCCGGTGGAGGCGATCCGGGCGGAGGTTGCCGAGATCACCGGCCGGGATCTCTACCGCCGGGTGCCGGTACCGGCCAGCCAGGACGAGATCGCCCGGCTCGCCGTCACCATGAACGCCACTCTCGACCGGCTGGAGGCGTCCGGCGTCCGCCAGCGCCAGTTCATCGCGGACGCCTCGCACGAACTCCGCAGCCCCATCACGGTGTTGCGCACCCAGCTGGAAGTGGCTCTGGCCCACCCGGACCCCGCCCTCTGGCCGGAGCTGGTCAGCGGCGCACTGGAGGACACCGCCCGGCTCCAGGACCTCGCCTCCGACCTGCTCCTGCTCGCCCGCCTGGACACCTCCGAGCCCGCTTCGACGACCCGCGTCGACCTGGTGGAGCTCGTCCGAGGACTGGCCGAATCCCGGCGCGCCGACCGGCACCCGGTGCAGGCCGTCATCATGGTGGGGGAGGTGGCGGGTGCGGGGGAGGAACCCGGGGCTGCTGACGCCGGGCCGGTCACCGTGGTCGGCAATCCGCTCTGGCTGACGCGGCTGGTCACCAACCTGCTGGACAACGCCCAGCGCTACGCCGAGACCCGGGTCGAGCTCGTCCTGCAGACCGAACCCGCCACCCGGACAGTGGTGTTGGCGGTCTCCGACGACGGCCCCGGCATCCCCGAGGCGGACCGGGAGCGGGTCTTCGAACGCTTCTCCCGCCTCGACGACGCCCGCAGCCGGGAGGAGGGCGGCGCCGGGCTCGGCCTCGCGATAGCCCGCGACCTGGCCACCCACCTCGGCGGATCGCTGGCTGTCGTCCCGTCACCGCGCGGTGCCCGCCTGGTCGCCCGGCTGCCGTTGGCCCCACCGGACCGAGCCGGGACGCACTGAGCCGGGGGCCTGGTGGACCCGGGCCGGTCCGGGCTGGGCTGAGCGGGGCCGGCTGACACCCGGACGGCGGTATGAGGCGCCCTCGGCCCGGTGCGAGCGTGGAGGCTGGCAGCAGTACGCCTGGCGGAAGCGAAGGGGAACCAGAGGATGGCACTGCACCACGGAGACGGCCGGGACCACAGGATCGCGCTGAACCCGCTGCTGGGGGTCGCCGATCCGCTCGGGGCGATGCGACTCGCCCCGCCGAGGCACCGGCTGCCGGAGGGGCCCATCCCACCGTCCACCGCCTACCAGCTGATCCACGACGAACTGATGCTGGACGGCAACGCCAAGCTCAACCTGGCGACCTTCGTGACCACCTCGATGGAGGTGCATGCGGAGAAGCTGATGGCTGAGTGCCTCGACAAGAACATGATCGACAAGGACGAGTACCCGCAGACCGCCGAACTGGAGCGCCGCTGCGTGGCGATCCTCGCCCACCTCTGGCACGCGCCCGACCCGGAGTCGGTGGTCGGCTGCTCGACCACCGGCTCCAGTGAGGCCTGCATGCTCGCCGGGCTCGCCCTGAAGCGCCGCTGGATGCATCGCAACCCCGAGCGGTACGCGGCCGGGGCGCGGCCCAACCTGGTGATGGGCATCAACGTCCAGGTCTGCTGGGAGAAGTTCTGCAACTTCTGGGAGGTCGAGGCGCGGCTCGCCCCGATGTCGGGCGACCGCTACCACCTCGACGCCGAGCAGGCGTTGGCCCTCTGCGACGAGAACACCATCGGCGTCGTCGGCATTCTCGGCTCCACCTTCGACGGTTCGTACGAGCCCGTGGCGGAGATCTGCGCGGCCCTCGACGGCCTCCAGGCCCGGACCGGGCTCGACGTGCCGGTGCACGTCGACGGCGCCTCCGGAGGGATGGTCGCACCCTTCCTCGACCCGGAGCTCGACTGGGACTTCCGGCTGCCCCGGGTCGTCTCGATCAACACCTCGGGCCACAAGTACGGGCTGGTCTACCCGGGTGTGGGCTGGGCGCTCTGGCGGGACAAGAGCGCCCTGCCGGAGGAGCTGGTCTTCCGGGTGAACTACCTCGGCGGCGAAATGCCCACCTTCGCACTCAACTTCTCCCGCCCAGGCGCAGAAGTCGTCGCCCAGTACTACAACTTCCTCCGCCTTGGCTGGGACGGCTACCGTGCCGTCCAGCAGGCCTGCCGCGAGGTCGCCGAGTATCTCGCCGATGCCGTCGAGAAGTTGGGTTGCTTCCGGCTGATCACCCGGGGCGACCAGCTGCCGGTCTTCGCCTTCACGACCGTCGACGGGCTCCCCTTCGACGTGTTCGACGTCTCCCGCCGCCTGCGCGAGCGCGGGTGGCAGGTCCCCGCCTACACCTTCCCCGCCGAACGCACCGACCTCTCCGTCCTGCGCGTTGTCTGCCGCAACGGTTTCACCCTCGATCTCGCCGACCTGCTCCTCGCGGACCTGGCCCGCCTCATCCCGGAACTCCAGCGCCAGCCGGCCCCGTTGCAGGACCTGGGCATCGTTCCGAGGGAGGGCTTCCACCACTGACCGGTGCCCGGTGCTGGGCGGCCGGGTGGGAGCGGTCAGGCTGCGAGGAGGAGCGCGCCGATCACCAGACTCACGGCACCCGTGGCGCCGTGGATGGCGTAGGCGGCGACCTTCGGGCCACGGCTGTGCAGCACGATCGCGGCGTCGCCGAACGGGATGAACGTGGCGGCGATCATCAACCAGCCGAGCAGGTGCGGCTCGTGGTTGGCGATCAGGAGGAGGATGAAGATCCCCGAGGCGATGTCGCGGACCCCTTTGACGAAGAGCCAGGAGCCCGGGGCGGTGGAGTCGCCGGTGGTCGTCGGGATGCCGAAGGCGGCCGCGGCGGCCTTCGGGACGAAGAGGAAGCGGGCGCCGACGAAGATGATGCCGACGCCGATCAGGCCGGCGAGTACGTAGGCGATGGTGGTGGTCACGGTCATGGTTGAGCCCTCCCCGAGTGCTGCGTGGCGCGCTAGCGGCGCAAGAACTTCTAGCAGCGCTAGAAGTTGGGCTGACGCTAGCATTGGCGCCGCTAGGATGTCTAGCGTTGCTAGATTTTCTAGCGCTGATCGGATTCGTAACGCTGATCGAATATCTAGCACTGCTAGAATCTGCCCATGCCCTCTACCGATCGCCGTGGGCGCGAACGCGCCGAGCGCCACCAACTGATCATCACCGCCGCCCGTGAACTCGCCGAGGCCGAAGGCTGGGATGCGGTGACCACCCGGCGCCTCGCCGAGCGCGTCGAGTACAGCCAGCCCGTCCTGTACGGCCACTTCGACGGCAAGGACGCCATCGTCCGCGCCGTCGCACTGGAGGGCTTCGCCGAACTCGCCGCCCAGCTCGGGCGGGCCCAGCCGGACGGCCCCTCGCTGCACGGCGTCTGCACCGCCTACCTGGACTTCGCCGACCGCAGGCCCGCCCTCTACCAGGCGATGTTCGTCCTGCCGACCGACCTGAAGTTCGCCAGCGACGAGACCCCGGAGCCCCTCCGCGCCGCCTTCGGCGAGCTGGTCACCGCCCTGATCGGCCAGACCTCGTTCCCTGAGCTGCTCGCCGAGCTCCTCTGGAGCGCCCTGCACGGTCTGGCCGTCCTCACGCAGAGCGGTCGCATCCCGGCTGCCGGGCAGGCGCAGCGGGTCGACGCCCTGGTCGAGCGGATGTCCCACCACGCGCGTGCCAGGACGACGACGGGCCGTCAGTCCAGGTAGCCCCGGAGCTGCTCCGCGAAGGCGTGGTCGCGGAGCTTGGCGAGTGTCTTCGCCTCGATCTGGCGGATGCGCTCACGGGTGACGCCGAAGAGGTGGCCGATCTCCTCCAGGGTGCGGGGTCGGCCGTCGTCCAGGCCGTAGCGCAGCTGGACGACCTGGCGTTCGCGTTCGCCGAGGATGGCCAGCACGGCGTCGAGGTGCTCCTGGAGGAGGAGGAAGGCGGCCGTCTCGACCGGCGAGGCGGCATCGGCGTCCTCGATCAGGTCGCCGAGGGCGACGTCGTCCTCCTCGCCGACCGGGGTGTGCAGCGAGACGGGCTCCTGGGCCAGCCGCAGGACCTCCCGGACGCGGGCCTCGGAGAGCTCCAGCGCCGCGCCGACCTCCGCCGGGCTCGGCTCGGCCCCGTGCTCCTGCAGCATCGCGCGCTGCACCCGCATCACGCGGTTGATCAGCTCGACCACGTGCACCGGCACCCGGATGGTGCGGGCCTGGTCGGCCAGCGCCCGGCTCATCGACTGTCTGATCCACCAGGTCGCGTACGTCGAGAACTTGTAGCCGCGCTCGTAGTCGAACTTCTCCACCGCGCGGATCAGGCCGACGTTGCCCTCCTGCACGAGGTCGAGCAGGGTCAGCCCCCGGCCGACGTACCGTTTGGCGACCGAGACCACGAGCCGCAGGTTGGCCTCGATCAGGCGGCGCTTGGCGAGGCGGCCGAGCAGGACGAGGTGGTCCAGCTCGTCGGTGAGCCGGATGTCCAGCCCGGCGGCGTCGAGGGCCTCCTCGGCGAAGAGCCCGGCCTCGACCTGCCGGGCCAGCTCGACCTCCTCGACCGCCGTGAGCAGCCGGATCCGGCCGATCTCCCGGAGGTACTGCCGGAGCAGGTCGGCGGCCGGGCCGCCGGTCTCGTCGAGTGTGGGCAGCGGCGTCTCGCCGTCGTCGGCCCGGCCTCGCTGGTGCCCGCCCTGGACGGGTACCCGGGCGGGCGAGGCGACGCCAGGGCCGTCGGCCAGGTCAGCCAGGTCGGCCGGTTCGGCGGGTTCGGCCGGTTCTCCCAGGTCATCCGGCAGATCGGCGGGTTCCGAAAGGCTCGGTTCCGCAAGGCTCGGTTCCGCGGGGTCCGGCGCTGCGGGGCTGGGCGTCGCGAGGTCCGGTTCGTCAACGGCCGGTGACGGCTGCGCTGGGGCAAGGTCCACGGGCATCCCTCTCTGAGCCGCGCGCGGCTCGTGGGGGAGGCCGCGCCACACGGACTGGGATACCCATCAGTGTGCGCTACGCCACTCTCCGGGGCCGAGAGCTGTGCGAGGGTTTTCTGACGAGCCGTCCGATATCGGGCGCGCGGCGCCGGGAGTTCCGCTTGAGTGCCGGCGCTACAGGCCCGCCGAGCCCCGGCTGCGCAGGCCCTGCGCGTACTGCTGGAGGGCCCAGAGTTCGCCCTGGACGGCGTTCATCTCCTCGGGGGTGGCCCGGTTGCCGAGCCGCTGGAGCTGGGCCCGGACTTCGGCGATCCGGCGGTCGACGGCCTGGAGGCGCAGCTTGACGAGGAACTCGCCCGCGTAGATGGTGTCGACGGCGCGGCGGGTGCGGATCGGCTCGACCGTCAACTCGGTGACGAGTGACCGTACTTGATCGTCCGGGCAGGTCTCCCGGACCAGCGACGTGAAGTCGGGGAGGGTGGCTCCGTAGGCGGCGCCACCGGCCGACCGGACGGCCTGGCGGACGGCGGTGTACGGCGGGGTCGGGAACTCCTCGTCGCCGTAGTTGTCGAAGGTCGGGCTGACCATGTCCGGGTGCTGGAGGGCCAGTTTGAGGAGCTCGCGCTCGACGAACTGGGCCGGGTCCTTCGGGTTCAACCGGTGGACGGGGCGCACGGGTGCGGCCGGGCGCTGGGGCTCCTCGCGGCGGAAGCTGCGCTGCTGCTGCGGGTTCTCGCGCTGCCAGCGGGCCAGTTGGCCGATCCGGCGGACGACGAACTGCTCGTCCAGGATGCCGAGCAGCCCTGCGAGTTGGACGGCGTACTCGTGCTGGATCGAGCGGTCCTTGATCTTCACGATGATCTGGGACGCCTCTTCGAGGGCGGCGGCGCGGCCCTCAGCGGTGTCGACCCGGTGCCGGGTGACGGCGTTGCGCAGCGCGAACTCGAAGAGCGGGACGGGGTGTTCGATGAGTTCGCGGACGGCCTCGTCGCCCTTGGCGAGCCGGAGTTCGCACGGGTCCATGCCGTCGGGGGTGATGGCGATGGAGGTGCGGGCGGCGAACTTCTGGTCGTCCTCGAAGGCGCGCAGGGCGGCCTTCTGCCCGGCGGCGTCGCCGTCGAAGGTGAAGACGGTCTCGCCCCGGTACTGCGAGGTGTCCATCAGCAGCCGACGGATGATCTTGATGTGGTCCTCGCCGAACGCGGTGCCGCAGGTGGCCACCGCCGTTGTCACGCCCGCGAGATGACAGGCCATCACATCGGTGTAGCCCTCGACCACGACGGCCCGGCCGGTCTTGGCGATGTCCTTCTTCGCCAGGTCGAGGCCGTAGAGCACGTTCGACTTCTTGTAGATCGGCGTCTCGGGGGTGTTGAGGTACTTGGGCCCGGTGTCGTCCTCGCGCAGGCGGCGGGCGCCGAAGCCGATCACCTCTCCTGCGGTGTCCCGGATCGGCCAGAGCAGCCGGCCGCGGAAGCGGTCGATCAGCCCGCCGCGCTGCCCCTGGGAGGCCAGGCCGCCGAGCAGGATCTCCTTGTCGGAGAAGCCCTTGCCGCGCAGGTAGCGGACGAGATGCTCCCAGCCGACGGGCGCGTAGCCGACGCCGAAGTGCTTGGCCGCCTCCGCGTCGAAGCCGCGCTCGGCGAGGAAGTTGCGGGCGATCTCGGCTTCCGGGGAGTCGAGTTGCTCCTGGAACCAGGCGGCGGCGGTCTTGTGGGCCTCGACCAGCCTGGTCCGCTCGCCCGGCTGGCTCCGGCTGCTGTAGCCGCCCTCCTCGTACCGGAGGGTGATGTTGGCCTGCCCGGCCATCCGCTCGACGGCCTCGGCGAAGGAGAAGTGCTCGATCTTCATCAGGAAGGAGATCGTGTCGCCGCTCTCGCCGCAGCCGAAGCAGTGGAAGACGCCCTTGCCCGGGTGCACGTAGAAGGAGGCGGACTTCTCGTCGTGGAAGGGGCAGACCCCCTTGAGCTGGCTGCCACCGCCGCTGGTCAGCTGGACGTAGTCGCCGACGACCGCGTCGATGGGCAGCGCGTTGCGCACCGCCTGTACATCCTCGTCCCTGATCCGCCCAGCCACCCCGGAAGTGTACGGGAGTGGCGCCCGCATCCGGGCGGTTCCGGTCGTCGGCCTACTGGGTCGGCCGGCTGGCAGGCAGGCTAGGTCAGCAGGCGGGCGTGCAGGGCCAGGGCGGAGGCGTCGGTGAGGGTGGCGATCTGGTCGATCACCGCGCGCAGTGCCGCGCGGTCGTCGTCGGCCTCCAGGTAGAGGGCGGCGAAGACGGGGTCGAGGCCGTGCGGGGCGCTGCGGGTCAGGACGTCGGCGAGCTCGGCGATCACGACGCGCTGGCGGGCCCGCAGCTGGGCCTGCTCGTCGCGCTGCATGACGTACCGGACGGCGACGGCCTTGAGGACGGCGCACTCGACCCGGACGGCGGGCGGCACGACCAGCTCGGCGGCGTACCGGGTGAGCGGCCCGGGGCCGTAGCGGGCCCGGGTGGCCTGTTCGGCGGCCAGGCAGAAGCGGCCGATCAGCTGGCTGGTGAGGTCCTTGAGCGAGGCGCGGGCGCGGGCCGAGCCGTCGTACGAGCGGGGCCACCACTCCTCGCGGTGCAGGCGGTCGAGCGCCTCGCCGAACTCCTCGGCCCCGGCCTCGGGGGCGTACCGCTCGGCGATCTTGAAGAGCTCGGCGCGCTCCTCGGCGGAGCGCAGTGCGGCCGGGTCGATGTGGCCCGCCTGGAGGCCGTCCTCGACGTCGTGGGTGGAGTAGGCGACGTCGTCGGACCAGTCCATGACGGTCGCCTCGAAGCACTTGCGGTTGGCCGGTGAGCCCTTGCGCAGCCAGCGGAAGACCGGCAGGTCGTCGGCGTAGACGCCGTACTTGGTGGACGCCGGGTCGGTGGGGTGGGCGCCCCGGGCCCACGGGTACTTCGTCGCGGCGTCGAGCGCGGCGCGGCTCAGGTTGAGGCCGACGCTGTGGCCGGGCCAGGGCGCGAGCCGGGCGGGGGCCTCGTCGAGCGGGGCGAAGCGCTTCGGCTCCAGGCGGGTGAGGATGCGCAGCGACTGCGCGTTGCCCTCGAAGCCGCCGCAGGCCTCGGCGGCCTGGTCGAGCGCCTCCTCGCCGGTGTGGCCGAACGGCGGATGGCCGATGTCGTGGGCCAGGCAGCCCGTCTCGACCAGATCCGGGTCGCAGCCGAGGGCCGCCCCGAGCTCCCGCCCGACCTGCGCGCACTCCAGCGAGTGCGTCAGCCGGGTGCGCGGGAAGTCGCTCAGCATCGGCGCGACGACCTGGGTGATCCCCGCGAGCCGGCGCAGCGCGGCGGAGTGCAGCACGCGGGCGCGGTCGCGCTCGAAGGCCGTCCGCCCCGGGCGCTTGTCCGGTTCTGGCACCCAGCGGGCCTCGGCGGAGGGGTCGTAGGGGGTTGATCGGTGCGCGGTGTCATCCATATGCAAATCACCGTACGCCGCACCGCCGACATTGCACCGGCGCGATCGGTATGACGGCGCGTCGGTTGCGGCAGGGCCTCGTGCGCCGCCGGTGACGGTCCATCGGACGACGTGCCTCCCGATGACCCGTCTCCGGGACAGTGCAGAGATTCCTTTGCAGAGAACTCTATGCAGAGACTTCTCTGCATCTGTAGATTCGCCGGTATGACCGCTCCCGATCCCCGCACCGGCCGTCGGCTCGACGCCCGCAGTCTGCGGGCCGTCGCCCACCCGTTGCGCGTGCGCATCCTCGAGGTCCTCGCCGACGGCACCTCCGCCACCTCCGCGCGGCTGGCCGAGCAGCTGGGGGAGAGCACCGGCACGGTCAGCTGGCACCTGCGCCTGCTCGCCGAGCACGGCTTCATCGAGGAGGAGGTCGGGCGCGGCACCAAGCGTGAGCGCTGGTGGCGCAGGACGGCCGTCCAGACGGTGCTCAACACCACCGACTTCGCCGATGACCCGGCGGCGCGCGGCGCGGTCTCCGTCTACCTTCAGGAGCTGCTCCGGCTCCAGCACCAGCGGGTCGCCGACTCGATCGCCGCCGAGTGGGAGGGCGACTGGCGCGGTATGTGCTCGATCACCGACTGGAACGACCTGCGGATGACCCCTGCCCAGCTGCGCGCTCTGAACGACGAGCTGCTCGCCGTCGTCGCCCGCCATGTGCCGGGCCCGGGGGCCGTTGCAGAGCCCGACGCCCGGCCGGTCATCGTGCAGATCCGGGCCATGCCCAGGGCCGGAGGCGCGTGATGAGTGAGGCGCTGCTCAAGGGGCTGCTGCGGCGGCACCGCGACTTCCGACTGCTGTGGTCCGGCGAGACGGCGAACGGGTTCGGCACCGCCGTCACCCGGATGGCGATGCCGCTGATCGCCGTCACCGCGCTGAACGCGTCCACGTTCCAGGTCAGCCTGTTGGCAGCCGTCGGGTGGCTGCCGTGGCTGCTGATCGGGCTGCCGGTGGGCGTCTGGGTGGACCGGCTGCGGAGTCGGCCGATCATGCAGACGGCCTCCGCCGTCTCGCTGGTGCTCTTCGCAACGGTGCCCGTCGCCGCCTGGCTGGGCCTGCTGACAATGGCGCAGCTGGTGCTCGTGGCGCTCGGCACCGGCGCCGCCTCGGTCTTCTTCCAGACCGCCTGCACCGCCTATCTCCCGGCCCTGCTCGGGCCCGCGGACCGCGCCGAGGGCAATGCCAAGCTGCACGGCAGTGCCTCCGCCGCGCAGATCGTGGGGCTCGGCGGCGGCGGACTGCTCACCCAGCTCGCCGGGCCGGCCAACGGGCTGTTCGCCAACACGGTGACCTTCCTGGTCTCGCTCTGCTGCACCGGCCGCATCGAACACCGCGAACCGGCTCCCGCCCGAGGTGGGCGGCGGGCGATCGGCCGGGAGATCGCCGAGGGGCTGCGGCTGGTCGCCGGGGATGTCTGGTTCCGCACGCTCACGGTCTTCGGGGCGGTCTCGAACCTCGCACTGACGGGGTACCAGTCGATCCTGGTGGTCTTCCTGGTCCGCGAGGTGGGCGTGACACCCGGCCTGGTGGGCGTCCTGGTCGCGCTGGCCTCGACCGGGGGGATCGTCGGCGCCGCCGTCGCCCGGCGGGTGGCCGCCCGGACGGGCACGGCGCGGGCGATGCTGCTCTTCGAACTCGGGCTGCCGCTGCTGGCGCTGCTCATCCCGCTCACCTCCGGCGGGGCCGGACTGCTGCTGTACGTCGTCGGCAGCTTCGGGGTGACGGCCGGGGTCGTGGCCGGAAATGTCATCAAGTCGACTTTCCAGCAGCGCTACTGCCCGCCGGAGCTGCTCGGGCGGCTCAGTGCGAGCTGCGCCGTGCTCAACTACGGGAGCATCCCGGTCGGTGCGCTGACCGGTGGCCTGCTCGCCACCGCGCTGGGGATCCGGACGGCGATGTGGATCACGACGGCCGGTGTGCCGCTGGCGGCGCTGATCCTCTGGGGGTCGCCGCTGCGCAGGCTCCGCGACCTGCCCGAGGGGACGGCGGCCCGGCCCACGACGGTGCGGGAGCCGGTGCCGGTCGCTGGGTAGCCTGGGCGGATGCTCCTGCCCGCTGCGCTGCCGACCCCGCTGACCGTGCTCGTGGACGAGCGGTTGGCGCGGTTGGGGGTCGAGCTGCGGTTGAAGCGGGACGACCTGGCGCACCCGACGGTGCCGGGGAACAAGTGGCGCAAGCTCGCCCCGAACCTCGCGCAGGCGGTGGCCCAGGGGCGTACGGGGCTGTTGACCTTCGGCGGGGCGTACTCGACCCACGTGCGGGCGACGGCTGCGGCCGCTGCCGAGCTGGGGTTGGCCAGCATCGGGGTGATCCGGGGCGACGAGCTGGCCGGGCGGCCCCGGAACTGGTCGCTGCGGGCGGCCGAGGCGGCGGGGATGGAGCTGCGGTTCGTCTCCCGGGCCAGGTACCGCGGCCTGGTGAACGGCACGGCGGAGGGCCCGGAGGACGGCACGGAGGACGGCACGGACGCCGCCGAGGAGTGTCCGGAGCGGCGGGACGGGCGGTGGCTGGTGCTGCCGGAGGGCGGCTCCAATGCGGCAGCCGTACACGGCGCTGCCGCCGTCCCGGCCGAGATCCCCGGCCTCGGGGAGCGGGACGTGCTCTGCTGCCCGGTCGGCACCGGCGGCACGCTGGCGGGCATCGCGGCGGGCCTGCCGCCGGGAGCACGGGCGCTCGGGGTGGCCGTCCTGCGGGGTGAGGGCTACCTGGAGCGCGAGGTCGCCGGGCTCCACCAGGCGGCGTACGGACGGCAGTTCGCGAACTGGCGGATCGACCACGGCCACCACGGCGGCGGCTACGGCCGGGTGTCGCCCGAACTGACCGCGTTCGCGGCGGAGTTCGAGCGCGCGCACGGCCTGGCGCCGGAGCTGCGGTACGTCGCCAAGACGCTGCTGGCCGTCCACGAGCTGGCCGCCGCAGGGGAGTTCGCGCCGGGGACGCGGCTGACGGTGGTGGTCACGGGGCTGCCGGACCCGGACCCGGACCCGGACCCGGACCCGGACCAGCAGCCGGTGCCGGTCAGCCGAAGCTGAGGTCGGAGCAGAGGTCGGTGTCGGCGGTACGGGTGTTCTGCGCGATCCCGGTCGGCATGGCGGTGGGGAGGGTGAGGGCGCTCGGGGCGTCGGTGGGGGCGGTGCCGTCGGGGGCGTAGTCGCGGCCGAGGGTGACGGTGATCGAGTCGGCGTCCGGGTCGGCCCGGAGTTCGGCGCCGGGGAAGGACTGGGCGAGCTGCTGCGCGGCGGCCTGGTGCGCGGTCGGGTAGCTGATCAGGGTGGTGCGGCGGACGGCGGTGTCGGCGCCGAGGGTGATGTCCTGGTAGCCCTTGGCCTTGAGGGCGTCGGCGGCGTGCTTGGCGAGACCGCCGACCCGGGTGCCGTTCAGGACGACCAGCGGGGTGCTGTCGGTGACGGGCGCCGCCGCCGGGGTGGCCGGGACGACCGGCGCCGGCCCGGCCTGGCCGGTCAGGTGGCCGTCGAGGGTGCGGTCCTCGCGCAGCAGCTGCCAGAGCACCTCGGCGTCCGGGTGGACGAGTGCCACCCGCTCGCCCTGGTACTGCCAGGGCACGGTGACGAAGCTGATGTCGCCCAGCTTGATGTCGCGCAGCGACTGCGCGAAGTCGGCGAGCTTGAGCGCGGTGCCGAGGCCCGGGTCGACGGTGAGCGACTTCGTCGCGGCGTCGGCGAGCGGGAGCAGCGTGGTGAGGTCGAAGCCCTGGCCCTGCACCTTCTTGATCAGCGAGGAGAGGAAGGCCTGCTGCCGCTTGACCCGGCCGATGTCCGAGCCGTCGCCGAAGCCGTGCCGCGCCCGGACGTAGTCCAGGGCCTGCTGGCCGGAGACGGTCTGACGGCCCTTGGTGAGCTTGATCCCGAACGAGTCGACGTCGTTCGGCACGCAGACGTCGACGCCGTGCACGGCGTCCGTCATCGCGGCGAAGCCCTTGAAGTCGACCACGACGGTGTGGTCGACCCGCAGGCCGGTGAGCGCCTCGACGGTGTTCTGGGTGCAGGCCGGGTTGCCCTGCGGGTACTCGCCGACACTGAACGCCGAGTTGAACATCTGCCCGGTCCGCGGGGTGGTCCACTGCCCGCTCGGCAGCTTGCAGGCCGGGATGGTGACCAGGGTGTCGCGCGGGATGGAGACCGCGACCGCGTGCTTGTGGTCTCCGTAGACGTGCAGCAGGAGCGCGGTGTCGGAGTTGCCGACCCCGGCCGCGCCGCCGCCGAGGCTGTCGTTGCCGCCGAGGCGGCTGTCCGAGCCGAGCAGCAGGACGTTGACGGGTCGGCCGCCGCCGGAGACCGGGACGGCGGCCGGGGGCCGGCTGGTCGCGATGCCCTCGGGGGAGAAGGTGGTGATGTTGCCGTCGAGGCGCTGGTAGAACCAGGCGCCGACGCCGACGGTGGCGAGCACCAGCACGGCGGCCGTCGCTCCCGCCGCCCGAGCGATCCGGGCTCGGGGCGAGGTGGAGCCGCCCTTACCTGGGCTGCCCTTGCGGGGGCTGCCCTTGGCGGGCCGGGTCTTGGCGTCGGTCATCGTCAGCGCTCTCTGTACGGCCGCTCGGAAAAAACCGGCCGGCTGGTGCGGGGTCTCACCAGATAGACGGCTCGGCAGGGCCTACGGTTACACGCGAGTTCGATTCAATGGGAATGTGCGTACGAATTCGCCCGCTATGGGCGGAGATGCCGCGCCGACGCGAATTGTCAGACGGGCCCTAGAGCTCGGGCCCGGCGCCTTCGAGCATCCGGCGCAGCAGGTCGCGCAGGACGAGCCGTTCGTCGGCGTCGAGGGCGGCCAGCGGCTCGCGGGCGAAGTTGAGGGATTCGCGGAGTTCCTCGGTGGCCTGCTGGCCGGCCTCGGTGGCTGCGACGAGCTTGACCCGGCGGTCCTGCGGGTCGGCCTGCCGGGTGACGAAGTCGCGGGCTTCGAGCCGGTCGACGATGCCGGTGATGTTGGACGGCTCGCAGCTCAGGGTCTGGGCGATGTGGCGCATCGGCATCGGGCCGCGCCGCAGCAGCGCGAGCACCTTGGCCTGGGCGCCGGTGAGCGAGCGGGCGGCGGCTGCCTCCTCGTACTCGCGGTGGAAGAGCGCGACCAGGCCCGCCATGAGGTCCACGACCTCGCGGGTGATCGCGTCGGCGGGGGGCTGGGCGGCCTGGGACGGCTTGTTCTCCATGGCTCCCATCGTAGCTGAACATTTGACAAGGTGAACCTTTCACCTCACGATTGCTTCATTGGGTCAACCTTTCAGGTTGTCCGGTACTACCGGGGAGCACCCCGAGGGAGCGCAACGATGTCTGAGCACGCAACGCCCACCGTCGGCCGTGAGTGGCAGCTGACCAGCCGCCCGTCCGGCTGGCCCACGCCGGAGAACTTCGCCCTGGTCGAGGCCCCCGTCCGGCAGCCCGGCCCGGGGGAGATCCTGGTCCGCAACGCCTACCTGTCGGTGGACCCGTACATGCGCGGTCGGATGAACGACGTGAAGTCGTACGTGCCGCCCTTCCAGCTCGGCAAGGCGATGGACGGCGGCGCCGTCGGTTACGTCGTCGCCTCCGAGGCCGAGGGCTTCCAGGTCGGGGACGCCGTGCTGCACGGGCTCGGCTGGCGCGAGTACGCCACCCTCGGCGCCGCGCACGCCGTCAAGGTCGATCCGGAGCTCGCGCCGCTCTCCTACTACCTGGGCGCGCTCGGCATGCCGGGCCTGACCGCCTACGCCGGCCTGCTGGAGGTCGCCGCCTTCAAGGAGGGCGACACCGTCTTCGTCTCCGGCGCCGCCGGTGCCGTGGGCTCGCTGGTCGGCCAGATCGCCCGGCTCAAGGGTGCCGCCCGGGTGATCGGCTCGGCGGGCTCCGCCGAGAAGGTCGCCAAGCTGGTCGACGGCTACGGCTTCGACGCCGCCTTCAACTACAAGGACGGCCCCGTCCGCGAGCAGCTGGAGAAGGCGGCCCCCGAGGGCATCGACGTCTACTTCGACAACGTCGGCGGTGACCACCTCGAAGCGGCGATCAGCACCCTGAACGCCCACGGCCGGGTCACGCTCTGCGGCGCCATCGCCCAGTACAACGACACCACGGCCCCCGTCGGGCCGCGCAACCTCGCGATGGCGATCGGCAAGCGGCTCCAGCTGCGCGGCATGCTCGTCAACGACCACACCGAGCTGCAGCCGCAGTTCGTCGCCGAGGTCGGCGGCTGGCTGCGCGACGGCAAGCTGACCTACGACGAGACCGTGGTCGACGGCGTGGAGCACACCGCCGAGGCCTTCATCGGCCTGCTGCGCGGCGACAACACCGGCAAGATGGTCGTCCGGCTCGCCTCCTGACGCTCCGTCCGCTCTCCCCGTCCCTCACTGCACCAAGGAGTACCACTCATGTCGGGTAAGCCCACCAAGATCGCCTACACCGCCATAGCCACCGCTGAGGGCGGTCGTGACGGCCGCGTCGCCTCCTCCGACGGCCTGCTGGACATCACAGTCCGCCCGCCGAAGGAGCTCGGCGGCAGCGGCGAGGGCACCAACCCCGAGCAGCTGTTCGCGGCCGGGTACGCGGCCTGCTTCCAGAGCGCGCTGTTCGTGGTCGCCCGCCGCGCCAAGGCGGACGTCACCGGCGCCGAGGTCACCGCGAAGGTCGGCATCGGCCCGAACGCGGCTGGCGGCTACGGCCTCGCCGTGGACCTCGCCGTGAAGCTGCCCGCCCTGGAGGCGGCCCTCGCGCAGGAGCTCGTGGAGCTGGCCCACCAGGTGTGCCCGTACTCCAACGCCACCCGCGGCAACATCGACGTGGCGCTCAGCCTGGTCTGACCCGCGCCCTGAGTCGCCGCTCGGACCGACGCCCCTGCAGCCCCCGCTGCAGGGGCGTCCCGGCTTTTCGGACGGAGCGTCAGACGTGGCCGGGGGCTTGGCGCTACGGTGGTGGCTGCCCGGATGGGGCCGTTCGGGGGAGAGATCCGAACGAAGGCTGGACCACGCCCGGTATCCGACTAGCATGGTGCGAAAGGTTGTCCGTTTTGCTCAACTTGATGACCTAATGTCGAATAAGTTGAGTCCCATGGGGGCACTAGGTAGTCAGACAGCAGACGGTCGGCAGTCAGGGCCAGAACGGCGACGGGTACGAGGCAGCTGGGGAAGGCGACCCTCGTCCACTGCCTGGAGGTCCCGGTGACGACACGTGGTGTGCTCTACATCCACTCCGCGCCCCGCGCGCTGTGCCCGCACGTCGAGTGGGCGGTCGCGGGGGTGCTCGGTGTGCGAGTCAGCCTCGACTGGATCCGCCAACCGGCCGCGGCCGGCCACTGGCGGGCCGAGCTCTCCTGGCAGGGCGAGCCCGGCACGGCCTCGAAGCTGGCCTCCGCGCTGCGCGGTTGGCAGCTCATCCGCTACGAGGTGACCAGCGAGCCCTGCGCGACCGCCGAGGGCGAGCGCTACAGCAGCACGCCCTCGCTCGGCATCTTCCACGCCGTCACCGGCCTGCACGGGGACATCCTGATCCCCGAGGACAGGCTGCGGGCCGTCCTGCTGCGGGCCCAGAGCGAAGGGACGGACCTGGAGGCGGAGTTGGCGCGGCTGCTCGGGAAGCCCTGGGACGACGAGCTCGAACCGTTCCGGTACGCGGGCGAGGGGGCTCCCGTCCGGTGGCTCCACCAGGTGGTCTGAGGTGGCGGTCTGAGGGAACGGAACAGGGGCGCGGGGCACCGAGTGCCCCGCGCCCCTGCTGTGCTCGGCCGACTGCGTGAGCGTCAGACGCTGCGGAAGGCCAGGACGACGTTGTGGCCGCCGAAGCCGAAGGAGTTGTTCAGCGCGGCGATCGGGCCCTCGGGGAGGGTACGCGGCTTGTCGCGCACGACGTCGGCGTCGACCTCGGGGTCCAGGTTGTCGAGGTTGATGGTCGGCGGTGCGGTGCGGTGGTGCAGGGCGAGGACGGTGGCGACCGTCTCGATGCCGCCGGCGCCGCCGAGCAGGTGACCGGTCATCGACTTGGTGGCCGAGATCGCGATGTGGTCGAGGTGCTCGCCCAGCTCCTTGCGGAGGGCCTTCAGCTCGGCGACGTCGCCCTGCGGGGTCGAGGTGGCGTGCGCGTTGACGTGCACGATCTCGGCCTTGTCCAGGTCGTTGCGGGCGAAGAGGTCGGCGATCGCGCGGGCCACGCCGGAGCCGGTGGGCTCGGGCTGGGCGATGTGGTGGGCGTCCGAGGAGAGGCCCTGGCCGACGGCCTCGCAGTAGACGCGGGCGCCACGGGCGGCGGCGTGCGCGGCCGACTCCAGCACGACCACGCCGGCACCCTCGCCGAGCACGAAGCCGTCCCGGCCGGTGTCGTACGGGCGCGACGCGCGCTCGGGCTCGTCGTTGTTCTTGGACATCGCCATCATGTTGGCGAAGGCGACGATCGGCAGCGGGTGGATCGCGGCCTCGGTGCCACCGGCGACCACGACGTCGGCGCGGCCGGTGCGGATCATCTCGATCGCGTAGCCGATCGCCTCGGCGCCGGAGGCGCAGGCGGAGACGGGGGTGTGCACACCCGCGCGGGCGCCGACCTCCAGGCCGACGTTGGCCGCCGGGGAGTTGGGCATCAGCATCGGGACGGTGTGCGGGGAGACCTTGCGGACGCCCTTCTCCTTCAGTACGTCGTACTGGTCGAGCAGCGTCGTCACGCCGCCGATGCCGGAGGCGATCACGGCGCCCAGGCGCTCGGGGGCGAGCTTGGAGGACTCGTCGGTGGCGGGCGTCTCGAACCCGGCGTCGGCCCAGGCCTCGCGGGCGGCGATCAGCGCGAACTGCGCCGAGCGGTCCAGCTTGCGGGTCAGCGGACGCGGCAGGATCTCGCCCGGCTCCACGGCGACGCGCGCGGCGATCCGGACGGGCAGGTCTGCGGCCCACTCCTCGGTCAACTGGCCCACTCCGGAACGGCCGTCGAGCAGGCCCGCCCAGAACGAGGCGGCATCGCTGCCGAGCGGCGTGAAGGCGCCGATACCTGTGACGACCACGGTGCGGTTTTCAGCGGTCACTGGTTCTTCTTCTTTCACGTGGGGCTGGAGTGGTGGCGCAGAGGCCGAGGGGAGGGGGAGGGGTGGCCGGCCGGGGTGCGAACACCCCGGCCGACCGGCCGGTCAGTGGTACACCGACCGGATCAGGCCTCGTGGTTGGCGAGGATGTAGTCCACGGCGTCGCCGACGGTCTTCAGGTTCTTGACCTCGTCGTCCGGGATCTTCACGTCGAAGCGCTCCTCGGCGGCCACGACGACCTCGACCATGGAGAGCGAGTCGACGTCAAGGTCGTCGGTGAAGGACTTGTCGAGCTCGACGTCCTCGGCCGGGATGCCGGCGATCTCGTTGACGATCTCAGCAAGACCGGCCAGGACCTCGTCCTTGGTAGCCATATCGGCTGCTCCTCTTCACTGTGGGTCGACCGCTGCCCGGCGGGCAGTCGGCAGTTCGGGTGCCGTGTGTCCGCAGGTGCGGGACACGGCGGTCAATCAGGCGGTGACGCCTAGGGGAGAGTAACGACTGTCGCGGCGTACACGAGACCCGCCCCGAAACCGATGATCAGCGCGAGGTCTCCGCTCCGCGCTTCGCCGCTCTCCAGCATGCGTTCCATCGCCAGCGGGATGGAGGCCGCGGAGGTGTTGCCGGTCTCGGTGATGTCGCGGGCGACGGGCACCGAATCCGGCAGCTCCAGCTTCTTGATCATCGCATCGGTGATGCGCATGTTCGCCTGGTGGGGGATGAAGGCGCCGAGCTGGTCGGCGGTGATGCCGGCCGCGTCCAGCGCCTGCTGGGCGACCTTGGCCATCTCCCAGACGGCCCAGCGGAAGACCGCCTGGCCCTCCATCCGCAGCGCGGGCCACTTCTGCTCCTCGCCGGTGCCGTTGACGGCGTCCGGCTTGGCGAAGGCGGTGTCCCAGGCCTGGGTCTGCGAGATGACGTCCTTCTGCGAGCCGTCCGACCCCCAGATCACCTTGCCGATGCCGGGAGTGTCGGACGGGCCGACGATCGCGGCGCCGGCGCCGTCGCCGAAGATGAACGCCGTCGAGCGGTCCGACTGGTCGGTCAGGTCGCTCAGCCGCTCCACGCCGATCACCAGCACGTACTCGGCGCTGCCGCCGCGCACCATGCCGTCCGCCAGGCTCAGGCCGTAGCCGAAGCCCGCGCAGGCGGCCGAGATGTCGAAGGCCGGGGCGGTGCCGCAGCCGAGGCGCTGGGCGATGTCGGTGGCGATCGCCGGGGTCTGCTTGAGGTGCGAGACCGTCGCGACGATCACGCCGCCGATCTGCGCGGGGTCGATCCCGGCGTGCGCGATCGCCTTGCCGGCGGCCTGCACCGACATCTCGGCGACGGTCTCCTCCGGGCCGGCCCAGCGGCGCTCGGCGATGCCGCTCCGCGTCCTGATCCACTCGTCCGAGGAGTCGATCCACTCCAGCACCTCGGCGTTCGGGATCACCCGGACGGGGCGGTAACCGCCCACGCCGTGGATCCGCGAGTGGGCGGCGCCGCTGACGGGCTTGATCCGGGGCACGACGGAATCGCTTTCGGGTGTGCTCATGCGCTCTGCTCCTGACCGCCGTGGTTCGCGTGCTCCGCGACGAGCGCGCGGGCCTTGTCGAGTTCGGCGGGGGTCTTGAGGGCAAGCGTCGCCACGCCCTTGAGGTTGCGCTTGACCAGGTTGGTGAGAGTGCCGGCCGGAGCCAGCTCGATCACGGCGGTGGCACCGAGCTGCTGCAGCGTCTCCATGCACAGGTCCCACCGAACGGGGTTGGAGACCTGCGACACCAGGCGGCTCAGCACCTCGGCACCACTGCCGACGACCTCACCGTCCTTGTTCGAGACATACGCGACCTGCGGATCGGCAATACCGAGCGTCGGCGCCAGCTTGGCGAGCCGCTCGACACCCGGGGCCATGTGCGAGGTGTGGAACGCCCCGGCGACCTTCAGCGGCATCACCCGGGAGCCCTCCGGCGGGTCGGCCTTGAGCGCCGCCAGCTGCTCCAGCGTGCCGGCCGCGACGATCTGGCCGCCGCCGTTGTTGTTCGCGGCCGTCAGGCCGTGCTCGGCGAGCTTGGCCGCGACGGCCTCCGGGTCGCCGCCCAGCAGGGCGGTCATACCGGTCGCGGTGGTCGCGGCGGCCTCGGCCATCGCCAGGCTGCGCTCGCGGACGAAGACCAGTGCGTCCTTGGCGCTGAGCACCCCGGCCCCGGCGGCGGCGGTGATCTCACCGACGCTGTGACCGGCGACGGCGCCGACCAGGCGGCGCGCCTCGGCCTCGTCCGGGAAGAGCGCACGGGCGGTGAGCAGACCGGCGGCCACCAGCAGTGGCTGCGCGACGGCAGTGTCCTTGATCTCCTCCTCGGAGGCCTCGGTGCCGTAGTGGACGAGGTCGAGCCCGGCCACGTCGGACCACCGCCGCAGCCGGTCGGCAGCGCCGTCCAGCTCCAGCCAGGGGCGGAGGAATCCGGGGGTCTGGGCACCCTGTCCAGGGGCAACGATTACGAGCACGGTTCAACCCTCTCTCGCCAGGCACCCAGGGGCGGGTAGGCGACGGTAACGAAGAAAAGCACCTCGGATTGTGGAGTCTCTACAGACCGGTCAACCCTGTTCGACGCCGGCGCCAAGACGGCCCAGCGCAAGCGCGATGCGCAGAGTGAAGGCCGAACGCACGTCGGACGGAGCATAGCCCGTGACGTCAGTCACACGTCTCAGCCGGTAGCGCACGGTATTCGGGTGCACAAAGAGCATCCGGGCGGCGCCTTCGAGCGAGGACGCCTGCTCCAGGTAGACACTCAGCGTCTCCAGGAGTGCCGATCCGGCCTCGTCCAGCGGTGTGTAGATCTCCTCCACCAGCTGGCGCCGGGCGGCCTGGTCGCCCGCCAGCGCGCGTTCGGGCAGCAGGTCGTCCGCCAGCACCGGGCGGGGCGCGTCCGGCCAGGCGGCGCAGGCCTTGAGGCCGGCGGCGGCGGCGTGCGCCGAGCGGGTCGCGGAGAGCAGATCGCCCACCGTCGGGCCCACCACCACCGGGCCGGGCGCGAACTGCCCGATCAGCGCACGGGCGGCGTGCACCGGCTCCTTGTCGCCGCCCACGACGACGACCAGCCGCTTGCCCAACACGCCTGTCAGCACGTGGAGTTTGGCATACCTGGCGGCCCGTCGGATGGCCTCCACGACCAGCTCGCTGTCGCCGTCCGGGGCGCTGCCCATCACCACCCGGACCTGGCTCGGCTGGCCCCAGCCGAGCGCGGCGGCCCGGGAGAGCACGCCCTCGTCCGCGTCGCCGGAGAGCAGGCTGTTGACGACCAGCGCCTCCAACCGGGCGTCCCACGCGCCGCGGGCCTCCGCCGCCTGGGCGTAGACCTGGGCGGTCGCGAAGGCGATCTCCCGCGCGTAGACCAGCACCGACTCACGCATCCCGGCCTCGTCGCCGGGGGCGGCCACCTCCTCGATGGCCTCCTCCATCACCTCGATGGTGGTGCGGATCAGCTCGACGGTCTGGCGCAGCGTGATGGCCCGGGTCAGCTCGCGCGGCGCGGTGCCGAAGACGTCCGTGCTGATCGCCTGCGGCGCGTCGGGGTGGCGGTACCACTCGGTGAACGCCGCGATGCCCGCCTGGGCGACCAGGCCGATCCACGAGCGGTGCTCCGGCGGCATCCGCCGGTACCAGCCGAGCTGGTCGTCCATCCGCGAGATCGCGGCGGTCGCGAGCTTGCCCGAGGACTTCTCCAGCCGCTTGAGCGTGGCGGCGCGCAGCTCGGCCCGCTCGGTGGCGAGTCGGCGTTCCTGGGCGGTGAGGCGGCCACGGCGGGCCGGGCGGGGCGGGTCCTCCGGTTTCGGGGGTGTGGCCTCGGCGGGCGCGGCCTTCCTGGCGGCGCCCTTGTCGGCGACGGCCTTCTTGGCTGCGGTCTTCTTGTCGGAATTCGCTGAAGCGGCTGGCACAGGAACAAGACTGCCTCACCATGGAGGGTGCTCGTGCACACCCCCCACCGGAAGCACCCGGTGGTCCCCGTCACACCCGCTACCGTGGTCCCCGTGACCGACGTACCCGACCGGCCCAGGGCCGACCTCCGCCGCAGCGCCGAGCGCTACCGCTCGACCCCCGCCGAAGGCATCGAGACCAGGCACGCCTTCTCCTTCTCCGGGCACTACGACCCGAAGAACATCCACTTCGGCGCCCTGCTCGCCTGCAACGAGGAGACCCTCGCCCCCGGCGCGGGCTTCGACGAGCACAAGCACGGCGACACCGAGATCCTCACCTGGGTCGTCGAGGGCGCCCTCGCCCACCGCGACAGCGACGGCCACGCGGGCGTCGTCCGCCCCGGCATGGTCCAGCACCTCAGCGCGGGCTCCGGCGTCACGCACACCGAGCGCAACGCCGGCGGCTCGGCGGTGCCGGTGCGGTTCGTCCAGATGTGGCTCCAACCGGACACCTTCGACGCCGTCCCCTCGTACGGCCTGCGGCGGGTCACCCCCGAGCCGGACGGGCTGACCCTGCTCGCCTCGGGCCTGGCCCGGGACGCCGACTCGGACGCCCTCCGCCTGCGGCGCAGCGACGCGGCGCTGTACCTCGTCACGGCCGGGCCCTGGCAGCCGCTGCCCGTGCTGCCGGAGGCGCCGTACCGCTACCTGCACCTGACGGCGGGTTCGGTGGGCTTCCGCACCGTCCCCGGGCCGCAGGGGGGCGGCCGCTCCCTGTCGCCCGGCGACAGCGTCCGCGCCACCGGCCCCGCCTTCGTCGACCCGACGGCGGGGGAGGACGGGGCGGAGCTGCTGCTCTGGGAGATGCACAGCGGACTTGCGTACGGCTGACGGCCGCGCCCCTGTTGTGGTTGCTCTTACAGTTCGGCGAGCACGGCGTCGGTGAAGGCCGGCCAGGCTTCTGCGGACCAGGGGCCGAAGTCGCGGTCGGTGAGGGCGATGCAGGCGGCTCCGGCGGTGGGGTCGACCCAGAGGAAGGTGCCGGACTGGCCGAAGTGGCCGAAGGTCGCGGGGGAGCTGGTGGTGCCCGTCCAGTGCGGGGACTTGTCGCCGCGGATCTCGAAGCCGAGGCCCCAGTCGTTCGGGCGGCGGTGGCCGTAGCCGGGCAGGACGCCGCTGAGGCCGGGGTACGCGACCTCGCGGGTGGCGGCCTGGACGGTGGCGGGGTCGAGCAGGCGCGGGGCCTGGAGTTCGGCGGCGAAGCGGGCGAGGTCGGCGACGGTGGAGAGGCCGCCGGCGCCGGCCGGTGAGCGGTGGGCCGTGTTGATCAGGGTGGCCCGCATGCCGAGCGGGGTGAAGACCGCCTCCGCCGCGTAGTCCGCGAAGGAGATGCCCGAGGCCTTGGTGAGGGCGTCCGCCAGCACGTCGAACCCGGCGTTGGAGTAGAGCCGCCGGGTGCCGGGGGTGGCCATCGCACGGTGCTCGTCGAAGGCCAGCCCGGAGGTGTGGGCGAGCAGGTGGCGGACGGTCGAGCCCTCCGGCCCGGCCGGGTCGTCCAGCTCGAAGACGCCCTCCTCCACCGCGACCAGCACGGCGTACGAGGTGAGCAGCTTGGTCACCGACGCCAGCGGGAAGAGGTGGTCCTGCGGCCCGTGGGTGCCCAGCACCGCGCCGTCCGAAGCCCGTACCACCGCGGTCGCCGCGTTCGGTACCGGCCAGTTCTCGATCATCCGCAAGCTCTCCATGGCCGAACTCTAACCAGCCCGGACCAGCGGCCCGCGTGGGAGGCTTGCTTGGAGTGCGCTCTAACTCAGTAGCTTCGTACTCGTCGCCGAAACCTGGGGGTCCACCGTGGCAACGCTCGCACCCATCCGTCTCGACCCGCTCACCTGCGGCGAGGCCTACACCGCGCCGAGCGTGGAAGCCGACCGCACCCCCCGGCACAGCATCAGCGAGGTCGCCGCCGCGAGCGGGCTCACGGCCCACACGCTGCGCTGGTACGAGCGGATCGGCCTGCTCGACCCGGTCGACCGCACGCACTCCGGCCAGCGCCGCTACAGCGACGCCGACCTGACCCGGCTGGCCTTCCTCGGGCGGCTGCGGCTGACCAGCATGCCCGTCGCGGACATGCTCCGCTACGTGGAGCTGGCTCGGGCCGGTGCGCAGACCTCCGGCGACCGGCGCGAGCTGCTGATCGCCCACCGCGAGGCCGTCCGGCAGCAGATCTCCGATCTGCACGCGACCCTCGCCGTCCTCGACTACAAGATCGACCTGTACGCGGGCATGACCGGCAGCGGACAGGCAGACCGGACAAGGAAACAGAGCGCATGAGCATCCCCACCACCCAGCTCGGCACGCACGGTCCCGTCGTCGGGGTCCAGGGCCTCGGCTGCATGGGCATGAGCGAGTTCTACGGCCCGACCGACACCGCCGAGGCGCTGGCGACCCTGGACGCCGCCCTCGACCTGGGCGTCACCCTCTTCGACACCGCCGACGTCTACGGCTCCGGCGCCAACGAGGAGTTGATCGGCCCGTTCGTCCGGGCCAACCGCGACCAGGTCGTGCTGGCCACCAAGTTCGCCATCGAGCGCCGCGCGGACGACCCCACCTACCGGGGCGTGCGCAACGACGCCGCCTACGTCCGCACCGCCGTCGACGCCTCCCTGCGCCGCCTCGGCGTGGACCACATCGACGTCTACTACATGCACCGCCGTGACCCGGCCGTCCCGCTGGCCGAGTCGGTCGGTGCGATGGCGGAGCTGGTGCGGGCGGGCAAGGTCCGCCACCTGGGCCTCTCCGAGGTGACGGGTGACGAGCTGCGGGAGGCGTACGCGGTGCACCCGATCGCCGCCCTCCAGTCCGAGTGGTCGATCTTCTCCCGGGACGTCGAGCAGACGGCCGTCCCGGCGGCGGCCGAGCTGGGCATCGCCTTCGTGCCGTACTCGCCGCTCGGGCGGGGCTTCCTGACCGGGGCGTTCGCGGCGGCGGAGCAGCTCAGCGCGGACGACTACCGGCGCCACCACCCGCAGTTCAGCGGCCCGAACGCGGCGGGCAACGCGGCCCTGGTCGCGCCGATCCAGAAGATCGCGGCCGGGCGGGGCGTCAGCGCCGCCCAGATCGCCCTGGCTTGGGTGCACCAGCGCGCCGAGGTCCACGGCCTGACGGTCGTGCCGATCCCCGGCACCCGCAAGCGGACCCGCCTGGCGGAGAACACCGCCGCGGCGACGCTGGTGCTGACCTCGGCGGAGCTGGCCGAGCTGGAGCCCATCGCGGGGCACGTCGCGGGCAACCGCTACGCCGACATGACCTTCACGTCGGCCGGTCGCGAGTAGCGCTTGCAGGATGCAACTGACTGTCAGGTGAGGCGAGTTGCGGTCGGGAGCCTGCCGTTTCGCGCAGTTCCCCGCGCCCCTGGGGTCAACGCCCCAGTCAGGTCAACGCCGCAGGCAGGTCAGCGCCCCAGCCAGGCTGCGAGGCGGCGGTACGGGGGTGCGTCTGCCGGGGCGGGCCGGACGGGGCCGAAGGGGAGTTCGCCGCCGCGCGGCTCGGCGGGGAGGACGTGCTCGGCGACGGCGAGGGCGGTCAGGGCCAACTCGTCGTCCAGGGCGGCCTCCTGGCCGGTCGCATGGGCGATGTCCCAGGCGTGGGTGACGGCCTCCATGACGTAGCCGCCGAGCGCGGCCCGGCCGGGGACCTCCCCCCAGGGGGCCATCGCGGGGCGGTCCAGGGTGGCCGCGTCCGCCCAGGCGGCCGTCACGCGGGTGCGGGCCCGGTCGAGGACGGCGGGCCAGGCGTCGTCGTCGATCTCGCCGACCGTCGCCGGCACGTCGTTGGAGTGCCCGCCCTCGCCGACGTAGGCGATCCGGTGCACGCCGCCGACGGTGTGGCCGAGCAGCGTCCGCAGGTCGTACTCGGTGCAGGGGGTGGGCAGTTCGAGCTGCTCGGGGGTGATGGTGGCGATCAGCTTCGCCAGCTGGTCGAGGGCGCGCTGGTAGGACGGGCGGGGGTCGTTCACGGGGTGGCTCCTCGGTCGTGGTGCGGGTTCGGCTACGAGGAGCACTCTGCCGGTGATACCTGACACCTGCCGTCAGGTATTCGGGGCGTTCTAGGCTGGCCCGGTGAAGGCCGACCGGTTGCTCTCGATCCTGCTGCTGCTCCAGACCCGGGGGCAGGTGTCGGCGTCGGAGCTGGCCGAGCGGCTGGAGGTGTCGGTCCGCACCGTGTACCGGGATGTCGAGGCGCTCTCGGCCGCCGGGGTGCCGGTCTGGGCCGAGCGCGGGCGGCACGGCGGGATCAACCTGCTGCCCGGCTACCGCACCGACGTCACGGGGCTGACCAGCGACGAGGCGCGGGCGCTCTTCGTGCTCGCCTCGCAGGGGGCGCACGACGCCCTCGGGCTCGGCGGCGCGATCGGCTCCGCCCTGCGGAAGGTGATGGCCGCGCTGCCCGCCCCGCACCGGCCGGGCGCCGAGCGCACCAGCGAACGCATCCTGGTCGACCCGGCCCGCTGGTTCCGGGCGGCGTCCGAGGCGGCCGATCTCGGGGAGTTGCAGCGCGCGGTCTTCGCCGACCAGCGGCTGGCCCTGCGGTACCGGCACGGCGGTGCCACCGCACCCAGCGAGTACACCGTCGACCCGTACGGGCTGGTGAGCAAGGCGGGGGTCTGGTACCTGGTCGCTGATCTGGACGGCGCTCCCCGGCTGTTCCGGGCCGACCGGGTGCTCGCGGCGGCTGCCGGGCCGGAGCCCGTACGCCGCCGGGCCGGGCTCGGGCTGGCGGAGCTGTGGGCCGAGCTGCGTGACCAGGTCGAGCAACGGCCGCTGGACGTACGGGTGTTGGTCCGGATCAGGCACAGCCGGCTGGACATGTTCCTGCGGCTGCACGCCGGTCTGCTGCTGGCCCCGCCGCCGGAGCCCGCCGACTGGACGGAGCTGGAGATCGGCCTCCCGGCCGTTCAGGCGGCCCGCCTGCTGCTGCCCTTCGGCGCCGATCTGGAGGTGCTCACCCCGGACTCCGTACGTGCCGAACTCGCCGACGCCGCACGGGAGATCGCCGAGCTGTACGGGGCAGGCCCTAGCTCTGCGGGTGGGTGACGTCGCCGTAGTCGCCGAGGGCGATGGAGCCGAAGTTGTGCAGGCTGGCGGTGCCGGGGGAGAGGTAGCCGGTGTGCCCGGCGGCGCCGGCGGAGGAGATCTCGACGGCGCCGAAGTCCCTGCCGGTCGGGTCGGAGCCGTGGCCGAGGCCGCCGACCTCCAGGTAGGGGACGTTGCCGATCCAGTCGGTGGGGTTGCGGGTGGCCCAGACCCGTACGCCTTCACCGAGTTCGGCCGCGCCCTGGACGCCCATGCCGGGGCTGCCGAAGACGACCACGTCGGTCGTCCGGGTGTCGTGGATCTTCGGGGCGGCGACGCCGCAGACCACCGAGCCGTAGCTGTGGCAGAAGAGGGTGGGCGGGGCGTCGGGGGCGCTGGTGACGGCGAGGCCGGCCAGCAGGCGCTCCAGGCGCGGGGCGGCGACGTCGGCGAGCCGGGAGGTGACGGCGTCGGGGCCGAGGCCGGAGGGGGTGACGTAGCCCGTCCAGGCGATCACGGCGGTGTGGCCGTCCGCGGCCTGGCGGTGCTCCTCGGCGACGAGGGCGCGGGCCATCCCGGCGGGGGAGCGCAGCGGGTCGGCGGTCTGGTCGAAGTGCGCGAGGTCGGCGTCCGAGCCGGGGACGAGCACGGAGACCCGCTGGGCGCTGCCGAGATCGCCGTAGACCTCGCTGACCAGGCCCCGGCCGCGCGGGTCGAAGGCGAGGATCTGGCGGCCCTTGGCGAGCAGGCCCTCGCTGTCGTTGGCGCGGGAGGTGGCCAGTGCGCGGGTGGTGGCGTCGAGCTTCTGGTCGGCGGCGCGGGCCCGTGCGCGGTCGCGCTCGGCGGCGATCGCGACGCGGTTGGCCTGGTAGCGGGTCTCGACGGGGGCGCCGTCGAGGTTGCCGACGACGAGCGGGTACTCGGCGACCAGCCGGAGGGTCTGCTCGGGGGTGAGCGAGGCGAAGAAGGCGGCGACGGTGGTGGCGTCGGCGGTGGCCGGGTCGGGGAGGGCGCGGCCCAGCGAGTGGTCGGCGACCCAGGCGGCGCTGCCGGCCGGCGGGGTGGAGATGGCGACCTGCTCGTTGGCGGCGGCGGCCTGCGCGGCGGCTGCTCCGGCGTCCACCAGCACGGCCGAGGCGGCGAAGGCGCCTATCAGGACTCGCTTGATCCGTCGTCGCTGGATCGCACTGCGCCGCATCCAGATGTGCCGCATCGAACTGCTGCGCTGCATTGGCGACAACTCCCTCGGACCCTCTACCGGCACAGCGGGCGGGGCCCGATGGTGGTGCGAAACGCCTACTACTCGTCAGCCAGCGTAGGTCTTCGGAGCGGGAGGCGTGCAGAGTCTAAACTGTGGGAAGCCTCACATGTCCAGCCCCGCACGTTCAGGTGTCTTCGGACGTACGCGAAGGCGAACCGGACGCGGCCTCGTACTCGCGGAGCAGCTTCTTGGGGGCGATGCTCCGCCAGCCGTCGGTGAGCAGATCCCGCAGCTCGGCCGGGTCGACGGCGGCGAGCCTGACCAGCACCCAGCCGTGCCGCCCGACGTACGGCGCGACGGAGTAGATCTCCGGCTCGGCCGCGATCAGCTCGGTCTGGTCCTCCTTGGAGGCCTTCACGCAGACCGAGCCGCTGTCGGGGTCGCCCATGGCGAAGATCTTCTCGCCGAGCCGCAGGGTCACCTGCGTCTCCCAGGTGAGCCGCTCGGTCGTGCGCGGCAGGGCCAGGCCCATGGCCAGAAACTGATTGAACGTCACCATGGCGACGAGGATACGGCGTCACACCACACCCAGCGCGTACACGGTGAACAGCGCCGCCCCCGCCCCGGCCACGGCCTTCCAGCCCCGGGAGGCCCACGGGCCGTCGAAGCGGCGGGTGTACCGGGCGATCACGGTCAGCAGGGCGCCGAGGACGGGAATCCAGGCGAGCCGGGCGAGGGCCCAGCCGGGGGAGTCGGGCGCGGTGGTCAGGCCGGGGACGCTGCCCAGGAGCGAGCCGAGGGTGCCGGCGGTGAACATCGCGGTCTGGTGCCAGCAGAAGATCGTCATCGCCGAGAGGTTGACCGCCACGACCGGCAGCCAGAGCAGCGGCCTGCGGAGCAGCCGTCCGAGCCGCTCGCGCAGCAGCATCGCGGCGCCGCACTGGAAGGCGGCCAGGGCGAGCACCAGCAGGGACGGCGGGTGCGAGTTGGTGCGGTCCTGGCCGGGGACGCCGACCATGCTCGCCGGGTAGTGGAAGGCCAGCAGCAGGGTGGCGAAGAGCGCGGCGCCGCCGAGCAGCAGGGCCCGCGCCCCGGCCCGGCCGATCCGGCCCTGTGCCCAGGAGGTGCCCAGCTGGTAGGCGAACATCCAGCCCGGCAGCAGGTTGAGCAGGCCCAGCCAGGAGGGCATCGCCTCGGCCCACGGCCCGTACCGCAGCAGGTCGACCACGGCGACGACGGCGAGCAGCGGCGCCGCCGCCCACCCGCCGAGCCGGCGCCCGGCGGCCACGCAGTACGGCGTCAGAGCGGTCAGCCCGAGGTAGACGCCGATGTACCAGAGCGGCTGCACCACCAGCACGGTGCCGGTGTGCACGGTGTCCTCCGGCACGCCGAGCCCGCGCAGCAGCGGGATCAGCCCGGCCCAGACCGCCGCCACCCCGAGGACGGGCCGCAGCAGCCGGGCGCACCGGCCGCGCAGCCAGGCGGCCGTGCTCGACCCCTTGGCGCGGGCCCGCTCCAGGGACTTCACCGAGGAGTGGCCGCCGACCAGGAAGAACACCCCGAGCATCTGGAGCACCCAGCTGAGCGGGGCGAGGAAGCCGAGCGAGCTGAGCGGGCTGGCGTTGTGCAGGCCGCCGCCCGCGTCGAGGGTGAGGCCGCCGAGCATCCAGTGCCCGAGCGGGACGGCCAGCAGTGCCAGCGCGCGGAGCCCGTCCAGGGCCCGGTCACGCGTCACAGGGGTCTTCGCGTCGACCCGGGCGGCGGCCTTGCGGAGGTCAGTGAGCATCGCGGCACTCCTGGGAGGTGGCGGCGCACCGGACGAGGGCGGGCTCGTCGAGGGCGATCGCGGCGAAGTTGGCGAGCGAGGCCGTGCCGGGGGCGAAGTAGCCGGAGTGGCCGTGCGCACCGGCGGCGGAGACCACCCGGGCGCCGAAGCCCCGGCCGGTCGGGTCGGCGCCGTGGCCGAGACCGAGGACGGAGACGTTCGGCACGTCGCCGATCCAGTCCGCGCTGTTCCGTTCGGCGGCCCAGAGCGGCACCGGCAGGTCGGCGGCCCGGTCGAGGTCCATCCCGGGCGAGCCGAGCGAGACCACGGCGGTGGTGGTGCGGCCGGGGTGCAGGGTGGCGTGCCCGCAGACCACCGAGCCGTAGCTGTGGCAGAAGAGCGTGGCGGGCACCGCCAGCCCGTCCAGGAAGCGCGTCAGCCGGGCGCCGCCCGCCTCGGCGAGGTCGGAGGTGGCCAGGTCCAGGCCGATGCCGTGCGGGGTGGTGTACCCGGCCCAGGCGATCACCGGCAGCCGGTCGCCGGTGGCCTGCCTCAGCGCGCGGGCCATCCCGGCGGGCGCGCCGTACGGGTCCTGGGTGCGGTCGAAGCTCATCAGGTCGATGTCCGCGCCGGGGACGACGACGGCCGTCGGCCGCCCGGCCGTCAGCTCGCCGAAGACCTCGGCGACGAGGCCGTGGCCGCGCGGGTCGAAGGCCAGGATCTGCCGGCCGGCCAGCGAGGCGTACCGCTCGGCCCGGCCCAGGGCGTCGGCCCGCTCCTGCGCGGTGAGCCCCGGCCCGGCGGCCCGGGTGAGCTCGCGCTCGCGCTCCTCGGCCAGCGCCAGCTGGTTCGCGCGGTAGCGCAGCGGTACGGGGGCGCCGTCCAGGTTGCCCACCACCAGCGGGTGCCGGACGGCCAGCGCGTCCTGCCGGCCGAGCGGCAGCCCCGCGAAGAACTCCGCGACCTCCGCCGGGGCCGTCACGCCCGGCTCCGGCAGCCGGACACCCAGCGTGGTGTCACTCGTCCACGCGACCCCGGCCCCGGGCACCCCGACCGCCGCCGCCTGCCCCTGCCCGACGGCCCAGCCGCCGACCCCGCCCACCGCCGCCAGCGCCAGCACGGCACCCGCCACGGCCCTTCTGATCCGCGTACCCATCCCCGGCCCCTCCGCCTTCCTCGTCCCTGACAGGAGGGAAGGTAGGAAGACGACGGCCCCCCGGACGTCACACCAGGGGGCCAACCACGGGGTCATACCTGGGTGCTACGCCCAGGCGTCGGCTACGCCCCGGGGGTCACCAGCCCCGACTCGTACGCCAGGACGACGGCCTGCGCGCGGTCGCGGAGGTCGAGCTTGCCGAGGATGCGGCCGATGTGGGTCTTGACGGTCTGTTCGGCGAGCACCAGCTTCTCGGCGATCTGCTGGTTGGAGAGGCCGCGGGCGATGAGCTCCAGCACCTCGGTCTCCCGGGGCGTCAGACCGTTGAGGCGCAGCGCCGGGTCGCGGCGGGGGGCCGGGCGGGTGCGGGCGAAGTCCTCGATCAGGCGGCGGGTGACGGAGGGCGCGAGCAGGGCCTCGCCCGCCGCGACGACGCGGACGGCGGCGATCAGGTCCGCGGGCGGGGCGTCCTTGAGCAGGAAGCCGCTGGCCCCGGCGCGCAGCGCCTCGTAGACGTAGTCGTCGATGTCGAAGGTGGTGAGCATCAGCACCTTGGGCCGGTGGACGACCCCGGGCGGCGGCGAGAGCAGCCGGCGGGCGGCCTCCAGGCCGTCCATGACGGGCATCCGGACGTCCATCAGCACGACGTCGGGGTGGGTGTGCCCGCTGACC
Organism: Kitasatospora sp. McL0602; assembly: GCF_052076145.1. Classification (NCBI taxonomy): domain Bacteria; kingdom Bacillati; phylum Actinomycetota; class Actinomycetes; order Kitasatosporales; family Streptomycetaceae; genus Kitasatospora; species Kitasatospora sp. McL0602. Next base: position 5,366,208 of record NZ_CP197246.1, read on the forward strand.
TCCAGCGCCTGCGCGCCGTCGGCGGCGTCGCCGACCACGTCGATGTCGGTCTGGGCGTTCAGCAGGGCCGCGAAGCCCGCCCGGACCATGGCCTGGTCGTCGACGATGATCACACGGATGGTCATGCAGCGGGCTCCTGAAGGCGGTTGACGGGCAGGACGGCCGCGACCCGGAAGCCGCCCTCCGGGAGCGGGCCGGTGTCCAGCCTCCCATCCAGCAGCCGGACGCGTTCACGCATCCCCGTCAGTCCGTGCCCCGTCCCCGCCGTGGGCTCCAGCGGCGGCCCGTCCGAGGCGGGGGCGGCGTTGACGACGGTGATCCGCAGCGCAGCGCCCTCGGCCGGGCCCTCTGTGGCGCCCTCGGCGGAGACCGAGACCCACACCTCGGCCCCGGGCGCGTGCCGGACGACGTTGGCCAGCGCCTCCTGCACGATCCGGTACGCCGACAGCCCGACGGCCTGCGGCAGTTCGCCGAGCCCGGCGACCTCCGGGGTGACGGTCAGCTCGGCCCGCACCCCCGCCTGGGCGACGGTCTCGACCAGCTGCGGCAGGTCGTCCAGCCCCGGCTGCGGCAGCTTCTCCGAGCCCGCCTCGGCACTGCGCAGCACCCCGAGCAGCCGCCGCATCTCGGTCAGCGACCCGCGCGCCGCCGCCGCGATGCCCGCGAACTCCTCGACGGCCTCCGGCGGCAGCCCCGTGATCCGGTACGGCGCGCTGTCGGCCTGCACGGTGATCACCGACATGTGGTGGGCGACCACGTCGTGCAGCTCGCGGGCGATCCTGGCCCGCTCCTCCAGCAGCGTGCGGCGGGCCCGCTCGGCCTCGCTGATCTGCTCCTGCTCGGTCAACCGGCGCTGCGCCTCGGCGCGTTCGCGCAGCGCGCCGCCGATCAGCAGGGTGACGCCGGAGAGCGCGAGGGCCAGCAGGCTGTTGTTCGCGCCGGCATGGGTGAGCGGCAGCAGGCTGAGCCCGAGGCAGCCCGCCGCCGTGGCGAGCCAGACGGCGACCAGCGTGCGGCGGCTCTCCCGCAGCGAGAGCGGGATCATCAGCAGGGTGTAGCCGATCAGCCCCGGCACCGTCCACGGCCAGCCCGCGTGCCCCTCCCGGCTCTCGAAGCTGATCAGCAGCCCGGTCAGCAGATCGGCCACCGCGACCATCCACCAGGCCGGCAGCGGACGGCTGACGGACAGCAGCAGCGGCACCGCCTGCCCGACGGCCAGGCCGCCCGCGAGCGCCGGGGTGAGCCCGTAGTCGTTGGTGAGCACCCCCACCCCGGTCGGCAGCAGGGTGGCGGCCGCGCCGAGCGCCAGCACGTACGGGAGCAGCCGCACCCACCGGCTGGCGGCGTCGGAGAGCAGCACCGAGTGGTCGGAGGAGGGCCGCAGCAGGCTGGCCGGCAGGGAGCGGGCGTTCATGCGGCAAGGCTATGCCCAGCCGCGTACGCCCCCGGGGTACCCGTCAGCGCCAGGCGTCGGCCAGGGCGGGGCCGAGCTGGTCGAAGTGGCGTTCGATCAGGTTGATCATGCCCTCGCTGCCGGAACTCCTGGCGTCGGAGCCGTCGGTGTCGGCGCTCCAGGAGAGGTGGGCCGAGCGGAGCACGCCGCCGAAGACCGCCGCCATGACGCGCGGCCGCAGGTCGGTGGCCGGGTCGAGGCCCTCGCGTTCGGCGAGGATGCCCGCGACGATCAGCTCCTGCTCGGTGATCCGGCGGAGGTGGGCGGCGAGCAGGGTGGGGGTGTTCTCGATCATCTGGATGAGCTCCAGGGCCGAGGTGATGCTGCTCGGGCCGTCCTCGGGGGTGGCGCCGAGCTCGCGCCAGGTCAGCACGATGGCGTTGCGCAGCGCCTGGAGCGGGTTCTCGTCGGCCGGGCGGGCCCGCAGGTTGTCGACGAAGTGGTCCTCGGCGTCGGCGAGGACGGCGAGCGCGACCTCGTCCTTGTTGGCGAAGTACCGGAAGAACGTGCGCTGCGAGACGTCCACCGCGGCGGCGATCTCGTCCACGGTGGTGTGCGCGTAGCCCTGCACCAGGAAAAGCCGGTGAGCAGCCTCGACCAGGGCGTCCCGGGTGCGCTGCTTCTTGCGTTCGCGCAGGCCGAGCACCCGGTGGGGCTGAGTGGGGTCCGCGAGCTGCACGGCCATGGCGGGTGCCTTCCGACGTCCGGGGTGTGGTCACCACGATATAGCGCTCTGCCATATGTCAGGCGTCAGCAGAAGTCAGTGTTTGCCGAATGTCAGAGGCTGACATATTGTCGCTGGCGTGTGGCGCCCTCCGGCCGGACGACTCGTGGGGACGGGTGGGCCAGGGCGCCACTCCCGTGTCGCACCCCACCGGAGGGCCCCGCAGATGAGTCAGTCCGTCGTCAACACCGAGAAGGCGCCCCCTGCGCTGCCCGCCGGACGGCGCAGCCTGCAGGGCCACCCCTGGCTCACGCTGCTCACCGTCGCCGTCGGCGTGATGATGGTCGCCCTCGACGGCACCGTCGTGGCGATCGCCAACCCCGTCATCCAGAACGACCTCGGCGCCTCGCCCGCCGACATCCAGTGGGTCACCAGCGGCTACCTGCTCGCCCTCGCGGTCTTCCTGATCACCGCGGGCAAGATCGGTGACCGCTTCGGCCACAAGACGACCTTCCTGGTCGGCGCGGCGGGCTTCGCCGCCACGTCGGCGGCGATCGGCTTCGCCACCAACATCCAGACCGTGATCGCCTTCCGCGTCCTCCAGGGCCTCTTCGGCGCGCTGCTCCAGCCCGCCGCCCTCGGCCTGCTGCGCGGCGCCTTCCCGATCGAGAAGCTCAACATGGCGATCGGCATCTGGGCGGGCGTCATCGGCGCCTCCACCGCGGCCGGCCCGATCGTCGGCGGCCTGCTGGTCGAGCACGTCAGCTGGCAGTCGGTCTTCTTCATCAACATCCCCGTCGGCCTCGCCGCCCTCGCCCTCGGCCTGTGGATACTGCGGGACGTCCGGGCCGAGAACGCCGCGAAGTCCTTCGACGTCCCCGGCATCGCCCTGCTCAGCGCCGCGATGTTCATGCTGGTCTGGGGCATCATCAAGGCCCCGACCTGGGGCTGGGCCGACAGCAGCACGCTGCTCTTCCTCGGCGGCGCGGTGCTCGCCCTGATCGGCTTCGCGTTCTGGCAGACCCGGGTGAAGGAGCCGCTCATCCCGCTCAGCCTGTTCCGTTCGGTGCCGCTCTCGGCCGGCACGCTGCTGATGATCCTGATGGCCTTCGCGTTCTTCGGCGCGATCTTCTTCGTGACCTTCTACCTGCAGAACGTGCACGGCATGACGCCCGTCCAGGCCGGTGTCCACCTGCTCCCGATGACCGGCATGATGATCGTCGGCGCCCCCGCCGCCGGTGCCGCGATCGGCAAGGTCGGCCCGCGCATCCCGATCGTCGTCGGCATGCTGCTCACCACCACCGCGATGTACGGGATGTCCACGCTGGACACCGGCTCCGGCACCGGCGTGATGTCGCTCTGGTTCGTGCTGATGGGCCTGGGCATAAGCCCGGTCATGGTCGGCGCCACCGAGGTCATCGTCGGCAACGCACCGCTGGAGCTCTCCGGCGTCGCGGGCGGCCTCCAGCAGGCCGCGATGCAGGTCGGCGGCAGTCTCGGCACCGCCGTGCTCGGCGCCGTGATGGCCTCGAAGGTCAGCTCCGTCCTCCCGGGCAACCTCGCCGACGTCGGCCAGACCCTCCCGCCCGGCGCGGCGGGGGAGGGCCTCAAGCAGGCCGCCCAGCTTGGCATCACCCCGCCGATGCCGCCGGGCACCCCGGCGCAGGCCGTCCAGGGCCTCTCCTCCGCGATCCACCACTCCTTCGTGAGCGGCATGTCGATGGCCTTCGCCGTCGCGGCCGTGGTCGCCTTCGCGGCAGCCGTCCTCGGCCTGCTGACCAAGCGCGGCACGACGGACGCGGGCCCGGCCGTCCACATCTGACGGCACCACTGATCTGACGGCACCACGTACGAGCCCGGAGGGGCGCGGGGCAGGCCCCCGCGCCCCTCCGGCGTACCCGAGTGCGGGCGGTTCGGCCGGGGTCGAGACTGGAAGGGTGGACGGCGGACGGTTACTCGCAGGGCGCTACCGACTCGGGGAGCGCCTCGGGCACGGCGGTATGGGCACGGTCTGGCTGGCCCGGGACGAACTGCTCGACCGCGATGTCGCGGTCAAGGAGCTGACCGTCAGCGGGGTGCCGGAGAGCGAACTGCCCGGTCTGCAGTCCCGGATGCAGCAGGAGGCCAGGGCCGCGGCCCGGGTGAAGCACCCCGGCGTGGTCACCGTCCACGACGTGCTGGAGCAGGACGGCCGCCCGTGGATCGTGATGGAGCTGATCGACGGCCGCTCGCTCGCCGAGGTGATCGCCACCGAGGGCACCCTGCTGCCGCGCGACGCGGCCGAGGTCGGCGCCCAGATCCTCCCCGCGCTGGCGGAGGCGCACCGGCTCGGCGTCCTGCACCGGGACGTGAAACCCGCCAACGTGCTGCTCGAACGCGGCGGCCGGGTGGTGCTCACCGACTTCGGCATCGCCCGCCTGGAGGGCTCCCCGGGGCTGACCCGTACCGGCGACATCGTCGGCTCGCCCGACTACATCGCCCCCGAGCGGGCGATGGGCCACCGGCCCGGCCCCGAGTCCGACCTCTGGTCGCTCGGCGCCACCCTCTACGCGGCGGTCGAGGGCGAATCCCCCTTCCACCGGACGACCACCCTGAGCACCCTGCACGCGGTCATCGCGGACCCGCTGCCGCCGCCCCGCCACGCGGGCCTGCTGGCGCCCGTCCTGGAGGCCCTGCTGCGCAAGGACCCGGCCGAGCGGCCGACCGCCGACGAGGCCCTCCGGATGCTCCAGGAGGTGGCTGCCGCCCGCACCTCCGGCACCTCGCTGCACCCCGTCACCGAGCGCTCCACCCCCGAACTGCCGACCCAGTCCACCCCACCCGGCGGCTACCCGGCACCCCCGCTCCCGCCCACGCCGCCGCCGCTCCCGCCGCGACCTGAGCCCGCCGCCCCCGGGCGCCGCCGCCGGTGGCTGATCGCGGGCGCCACCGCAGTGGCGGCCATGCTGGTGGGCGGCGTCGCCTTCGCGGTGGTCAACAGCGGCTCGCACGGCAGCGCCCCCGCCGCAGCCGTCTCCATCTCTTCGACACCGACACCGACACCGACACCCACCCCGACGCCGACGCCTGCTCCCACCCCCACCCCGACACCCACCCCGACGCCCCAGGCCACCCAGACCGTCCAGGCGACGCAGACCCAGACCCAGATCCAGACCGTCCAGGCTCCCCAGGCCCCCCAGCCCAGCGCCACTGCCCCTGCCGCCCCGGCAGCCCCGGCAGCCCCGGCCGGCTACCGGTGGGTGGACGACCCGGGTGGCTTCCGCGTCGCGGTGCCGCAGGGCTGGACCCGGAGCGAGACCAACGGCCAGATCGACTACTCCCCGGACGGCGGCGCCCACCTGCTCCGCTTCGGGGTGACGCCGGGCGCCGCGCAGAGCTCCGAGTCGCACCTGCTCCAGCTGGAGCAGACCGTCGGCACCCTCCCCGACTACACCCGGATCGTGCTCCAGCCGAACGTCTACCAGGGCCGCGACGGCGCCCTCTGGGAGTTCAGCTGGACGGACGCCAAACGCGGGCCCCGGGTGGCCGCCGACGAGGCCTTCATCGCCCCGAACGGCACCGAGTACGCGATCTACCTGGGTGCCCCGGCCGGCGACTGGACGCAGGCCCAGCAGCAGTTCACCACCATCCTGAACACCTTCACCGTCAAGTGACGACCGTCCTGCAACGCAGAAGGGCCGGGCCCCGTACGAGACGGAACCCGGCCCCTCAGGGCTTGACCTCAGGTCAGGCGTCGCCACCCGCTGCGCCGGGGTCGGCGGCGGCCACGTCCAGGAGCTGGTAGCGGTCGATCGCCTCCTTCAGCGCGTGGCGGTCGATCTTGCCCTGCTTGGCCAGCTCGGTGAGCACGCCCACGACGACCGACTGCGCGTCGATGTGGAAGAAGCGGCGAGCGGCGCCACGGGTGTCGGCGAAGCCGAAGCCGTCCGCACCCAGCGACTGCCAGGCGCCCGGCACCCAGCGCGAGATCTGGTCCGGCACCGCACGCATCCAGTCGGAGACGGCGACGAACGGGCCCTCGGAGCCGGTCAGCTTCTGCGTGACGTACGGGACGCGCTGCGGCTCCTCGGGGTGCAGGAGGTTGAACTCCTCCGCCTCGATGGCGTCGCGGCGCAGCTCGTTCCACGAGGTCGCGGACCACACGTCGGCCTTGACGTTCCACTCCTCGGCGAGGATGCGCTGGGCCTCCAGGGCCCACGGCACCGCCACGCCGGAGGCGAGGATCTGAGCCGGGATCTGGCCCGCCGTCGCCGGAGCGTAGCGGTGCAGACCCTTGAGGATGCCGTCGACGTCGACGTTCTCGGGCTCGGCCGGCATCTTGTACGGCTCGTTGTAGAGCGTGATGTAGTAGAAGACGTCCTCGCCGTGCGGGTGCTCGGCGCTGGAGCCGTACATCCGCCGGATGCCGTCCTGCATGATGTGCGCGATCTCGAAGCCGTACGCGGGGTCGTACGCGACGACGCCGGGGTTGGTCGAGGCGAGCAGGTGCGAGTGGCCGTCCGCGTGCTGCAGGCCCTCACCGGTCAGCGTGGTGCGGCCCGCCGTGGCGCCCATCACGAAGCCGCGGGCCAGCTGGTCGGCCATCTGCCAGAACTGGTCACCGGTGCGCTGGAACCCGAACATCGAGTAGAAGACGTAGACCGGGATCAGCGGCTCGCCGTGCGTCGCGTACGACGAACCGGCGGCGATCAGCGAGGCGGTGCAGCCGGCCTCGGAGATGCCGTCGTGCAGCATCTGGCCGCTCGGGGACTCCTTGTAGGCGAGCAGCAGATCGCGGTCGACCGACTCGTAGGTCTGGCCGAGCGGGTTGTAGATCTTCGCCGACGGGAAGAGCGAGTCCATGCCGAAGGTGCGGTACTCGTCGGGCGCGATCGGCACGAAGCGGTTGCCGATGCCCTTGTCGCGCATCAGGTCCTTGAGCACCCGGACGAACGCCATGGTGGTGGCGATGGTCTGGTTGCCCGAGCCCTTCTTGACCGCCTTGTACGCCTCGTCGCCCGGCAGCTCCAGCCGGCGCGGCCGCACCTTGCGGGTGGGCACGTAACCGCCCAGCTCGCGACGGCGGTCGTGCATGTACTGGATCTCTTCGGAGTCCTTGCCCGGGTGGTAGTAGGGCGGGTAGCCCTCGTCGAGCTGCTTGTCCGTGATCGGCAGGTGCAGCCGGTCGCGGAAGCGCTTGAGGTCCTCGGTCGTGAGCTTCTTCATCTGGTGGGTCGCGTTGCGGCCCTCGAAGTTCGGCCCGAGGGTCCAGCCCTTGACGGTCTGGGCGAGGATCACGGTCGGCTGGCCGACGTGCTCACGGGCCGCCTTGAACGCCGCGTAGACCTTGGCGTGGTCGTGACCGCCACGGCCGAGGTGCTGGATCTGCTTGTCGGTCATGTTCTCGACCATCGCGCGCAGGCGCAGGTCGCCGCCGAAGAAGTGGTCGCGGATGTACGCGCCGGTCTCGGTGGCGTACGTCTGGAACTGGCCGTCGACGGTGGTGTTCATCTTGTTCACCAGGACGCCGTCGCGGTCCTGGGCGAGCAGCGGGTCCCAGCTGCGGTCCCAGATCAGCTTGATGACGTTCCAGCCGGCGCCGCGGAACTGCGACTCCAGCTCCTGGATGATCTTGCCGTTGCCGCGGACCGGGCCGTCGAGGCGCTGCAGGTTGCAGTTGACGACGAAGGTCAGGTTGTCCAGGCCCTCACGGGCCGCCAGCGAGAGCTGGCCGAGCGACTCCGGCTCGTCCATCTCGCCGTCGCCGAGGAAGGCGTAGACGTGGCTGTCGGAGGTGTCCTTGATGCCCCGGTGCTCCAGGTACCGGTTCATCCGGGCCTGGTAGATCGCGCCGAGCGGGCCGAGGCCCATCGAGACGGTCGGGAACTCCCAGAAGTCCGGCATCAGCCGCGGGTGCGGGTAGCTGGACAGGCCGTACGGCGCCTTCGACTTCTCCTGGCGGAAGGCGTCGAGCTGCTGCTCGGTCAGCCGGTCCAGCAGGAAGGCACGGGCGTAGATGCCGGGGGAGGCGTGGCCCTGGAAGAAGATCTGGTCGCCGGACTCGCCGTCCGCGTCCTTGCCCCGGAAGAAGTAGTTGAAGCCCACGTCGTACAGCGACGCGGAGGAGGCGAAGGTGGCGATGTGCCCACCGACGCCGATGCCCGGACGCTGCGCCCGGGAGACCATCACGGCCGCGTTCCAGCGGGTCGCGTTGAGGACCTTGCGCTCGATCTCCTCGTTGCCGGGGAAGAACGGCTCGTCCTTGGTGGCGATGGTGTTGACGTAATCCGTGCTGCGCATCTCGGGCACGGCGACACGCTTCTCGCGGGCGCGCTCGATCAGGCGGAGCATCAGGTAACGGGCGCGCTCACGGCCCCGCTCGTCGATGGCCGCGTCGAGCGACTCCAGCCATTCCGCGGTCTCCTCGGGATCGAAGTCCGGGACCTGACTCGGAAGGCCGCCAATGATGATCGGGTTGCGATCTGATCCGGAAGCCACGCTGTTCCTTCACTGTCGGTCGTTACTGAGGTGTGTCGCGCCGCCTCCATCGTCTACCGCAACTCGGAGATCCGTCATCTCTACCGATCGGTAACCGCGCTGCACGTCAGGTTGTCTCCCTGAGCGGCACGGTCGGGTGGTGTTCGGCGGGCGGCGTTGCCCGTCGTTCACCACCGGGTGCTACGAAGAGGTGGTCCGACCTTTACCTGAGGTTTTCAGGCGCTCGACCCGCCGATGGCGGCCGGTCGAGGTGAGGGCCAACAGGAGACTCTACGCCCGCGAGGGCGTGCGTCCCGAATGCCGTTCGCATCTCGGTCAGCTGCTCGGTCAGCGGCTCGGCCGGCTGCCCGGTCGGGCCGCTCGCGGACGGCCGGATCAGGCCGCTGACTGGGCCGATCGGTCCTGTCGCCCCGAAGGTCGGCATCCGCAGCATCATGGAGGCGCCCAGAAAAGGGCAAATCGGTGTGATTCCCAGCACATCCATCGGCGTGTCTTGCCATGAGACGTCAACCTTTGGGTGGGATCGGGGGGCGGGTACTTGCGCGAACCGCCGGTCCCGTGTGGACTACGGCCAAGCCTCGGCATGATGCCGAGCCGAATACTGGAGGTTATTCCCGTGAGCGCGACCGCGGACCCCGCGGACAAGTCCAACCCGGCGAACCGTCTCGGCTTCACCACCGGCCAGGTCATCCAGGAGCTCGGGTACGACGAAGACTGTGACCAGGAGCTTCGTGAGGGCGTCGAGGACGTCACCGGCACCGAACTCGTCGACGAGGACTATGACGACGTCGCAGACGGCGTCCTGCTGTGGCACCGCGAGGAGGACGGGGATCTGGCCGATGCCCTCGTCGACGCCCTCCAGTACCTGGCTGAAGGCGGCCTCGTCTGGCTGCTGACCCCCAAGACGGGCCGTGACGGGCACGTCGAGGCGCACGAGATCGCCGAGGCTGCCGAGACCGCTGGTCTCGCCCAGACCAGCTCGGTCTCCATGGCCAAGGACTGGGCCGGCACCCGCCTGGCCTCGCCGAAGGCGGCGCGCTCCGGCAAGCGCTGAGCCAGGTTTCAGACGGCAGAAACGAGCCCCGCTGGAGTTTCCTCCAGCGGGGCTCCGCCATACCCGGGGGAGGGCTTGTAGGTGCCGCCGGGAGGCGTGTTCACCGAGGGCGAAACCGGGCCCCTGGAGTGCCGGAGTCTCACCCGTTCGGCGGATTCGGCCCGAACGGATGCAAGGATGCGGGTTAGTCGCGCGGCGCACGCCGCGGCATCCGCGTAGGAAGGTCCACTCCATGGCCATCGAGGTCGGCACCAAGGCTCCGGACTTCGAGCTGAAGAACCAGCACGGCGAGCTCGTCAAGCTCTCCGACTTCCAGGGCGAGAAGAACGTCGTCGTGGTGTTCTACCCGTTCGCCTTCACCGGTGTCTGCACCGGCGAGGTCTGCGCGATCCAGCAGGAGCTGCCGCGCCTGCAGAACGACTCCGTCCAGGTGCTCGCGATCTCCAACGACTCGCCGTTCACCCTCCGGGTCTTCGCCGAGCAGGAGAACCTCGACTACCCGCTGCTCTCGGACTTCTGGCCGCACGGCGAGGTCTCCAAGGCGTACGGCGTCTTCGACGAGGAGAAGGGCTGCGCCGTGCGCGGCACCTTCGTGATCGACAAGACCGGCGTCGTCCGCTGGTCGATCGTCAACGGCCTCCCGGACGCCCGCGACACCCAGGCCTACCTGGCCGCCGTCGACGCGCTCTGAGCCGCCCTCCCAGGCTCCCCGGCCCGGCGGGGCCGCCACCGCTCGTACCCCGGACGTGTCCCGGTACGACGAGTTGCGGCCGCGTCGGGCCGTGTCGCGTCCGAACCGGGGAACCCGGCACTACGATCGGGCCGTTGGCAGGAGACAGAACCACGGGGGCACGCGTGCCTCACGAATCTGGGAGGACAAGTGGGAGTCAGCCTGAGCAAGGGCGGCAATGTCTCGCTCACCAAGGAGGCGCCCGGCATGACCGCTGTGATCGTCGGCCTGGGGTGGGACGTCCGGACGACCACGGGTGCCGACTTCGACCTCGACGCCAGCGCTCTGCTCTGCAACGAGACCGGCAAGGTCGGCGCGGACGGCAATTTCGTCTTCTTCAACAACCTCACGAGCCCGGACGGCTCCGTCGAGCACACCGGTGACAACCTGACCGGTGCGGGCGAGGGCGACGACGAGGCGATCAAGGTCAACCTCGCGGGCGTGCCCGCCGAGGTCGCGAAGATCGTCTTCCCGGTCTCGATCTACGACGCCGAGAACCGCAACCAGAACTTCGGCCAGGTCCGCAACGCCTTCATCCGCGTGGTCAACCAGGCCAACAACCAGGAGATCGCCCGGTACGACCTCTCCGAGGACGCCTCCACCGAGACGGCGATGGTCTTCGGCGAGCTCTACCGCAGCGGTGCGGAGTGGAAGTTCCGCGCCATCGGCCAGGGCTACGCCTCGGGGCTGCGCGGGATCGCGCAGGACTTCGGGGTCAACGTCTGAGCCTTCGGGGTCGATGTCCGAGCCGGAGATCTGACGCCTAGTCTTGGGGCCGGGGTCGATCGGGAGCCAACCACTCCCGTCGGCCCCGGCCTCTGTCTGTGTCGCGCCCTGTCAGGCCCTGTGAGGCCGTTCTGTCAGGCCGTTCGCGCAGACGGAGTTCAGCAAGTTCAGCGGGTTGGTAAGTGCCCGCTGGGGGCCGCGGAGGCATACACCTAGGGTGCGCCCGACCGCGGCACCGTGGGGCACACGAGGGACGTGTGCGCCTGGGACGGGAGCCCCGGCGACGGGGGAACTGGAGGAAGTACAGCCATGAGTGTCACGCTCGCGAAGGGCGGGAACGTCTCGCTCACCAAGGCCGCGCCGAACCTGACGCAGGTCCGGATCGGTCTGGGCTGGGACGCGCGGTCGACCACCGGTGCCCCCTTCGACCTGGACGCCAGTGCGCTGCTCTGCAGCAGCGGCCGCGTGATGGGCGACGAGTACTTCGTCTTCTACAACAACCTGAAGAGCCCCGAGGGTTCGGTCGAGCACCTGGGTGACAACCTCACCGGTGACGGCGAGGGCGACGACGAGGTCGTCGTGGTCAACCTGGATCTCGTCCCCGTACAGGCCGACAAGGTCGCGTTCGCGGTCTCGATCTACGACGCCGATGCTCGCATCCAGAGCTTCGGCCAGGTCAGCAACGCGTACATCCGCGTCGTCAACGCCGTGGACGACGCGGAGATCGCGCGGTACGACCTCACCGAGGACGCCTCCAGTGAGACGGCGATGATTTTCGGCGAGCTCTACCGCTACCAGGGTGAGTGGAAGTTCCGTGCGGTCGGGCAGGGTTATGCCTCCGGCCTGCGCGGCATTGCCCTGGATTTCGGAGTAAACGTACTGTAATGCTTCCTGCCCGGACTTCGCCGAAGTCCAGATTTTCCGAAAGGTAACTGACTCCGTGTTCCTCCGCACATTCGGATGGTCCTTCGCCATCACGATCGTCGGCCTGATCGCAGCCGGCCTGATCTGGGGGGCGGAGGGATTCGGCGTGGTGCTGATTCTCTCGGTCCTAGAGATCTCCCTGTCGTTCGACAACGCCGTCGTCAACGCCACCGTCCTGAAGCGGATGAACCCGTTCTGGCAGAAGATCTTCCTCACCGTCGGCGTGCTGATCGCCGTCTTCGGTATGCGGCTGATCTTCCCGCTGCTCGTCGTCGGCCTGACGGCACATCTGAACCCGGCCACCGTCATCGAGTTGGCGCTCGACTCCAGCAAGACCCACGACGGTCACACCTACGGCCAGTACCTGGAGCTCGCCAACCCGGCGATCGCGGCCTTCGGCGGGATCTTCCTGCTGATGATCTTCCTCGACTTCATCCTGGAGGAGAAGGAGTTCAACTGGCTGAGCTGGCTGGAGAAGCCGCTGGAGCGGATCGGCAAGCTCGACGCGCTCTCCTCGGTGATCGCCCTGGTGCTGCTCGCCGTCTCGGCCAACCTCTTCGCCGGTGACAGCGCCGAGACGGTGCTGCTGGCCGGGCTGCTCGGCCTCGCCACCTACCTGGCCGTCAACGGTCTCTCGGGTGTCTTCGAGTCGGGCCTGGAGGACGAGGAGGCCGCTGAGGAGGAGGCCGAGAAGTCCGGGAAGTCGATCGTCCAGGTGGCCGGGAAGGCGGCGTTCTTCCTCTTCCTCTACCTGGAGGTGCTCGACGCCTCGTTCTCCTTCGACGGTGTCGTCGGAGCCTTCGCCATCTCCCAGAACATCTTCCAGATCACCCTGGGCCTCGGCATCGGCGCGATGTACATCCGCTCGCTGACGGTCTACCTCGTCCGCAAGGGCACCCTGGACGACTACGTCTACCTGGAGCACGGCGCGCACTACGCGATCGGCGCGCTGGCGCTGATCCTGCTCATCTCGATCGAGTACCACATCCCGGAGATCGTCACCGGCCTGATCGGTGTCGCCTTCATCGGTGCGGCGCTGCTGTCGTCGATGGTCCGCAACAAGCGGGAGCAGGCGGTCGAGTCCTCCGCCTGACGCCCGGCTGACCGTTCGGGTAGAGCAGAGAGGGGCGCGGATCACCGCGCCCCTCTCTGCTTGCTGTCTCAGTGCTGTGGTCAGCCGAGCTGCTTCTCGATGGCGCGGAGCTTGCGCTCCAGCGAGTCGAGCTTGGGCATGGCCAGGGTGTCGTCGTCCGAGGTCAGGTCGATCGTCCCGAAGCCGTCGTAACTGCTGCTCTCGACGGCTGCCCGGGGGCGGCGGCCGGCGCTCAGCGCGGCGGGTTCGAGTGCGGACGGGCCGACCTTGGCCATCGGGTCCTCACCTGCGGTTCCTGCTGCGGCTGTGCCGGCTAGGGCAGGCTCCGAAGCGGACTGGCCGTCGCCGGCCCCGGCAGCGGTGAGGGCGGGCACCTGACGGCCGCCGCGGCCACGCGAGAGCATGCCGCCCTGGCGCGAGATGGCCTTCAGCTCGGCGCGCTCGCGCCGGTCGGCGTTGCGGGCCCGCAGCTTGGCGTCCAGCTTGGCCTGCCGCTCGTCGCGGACCTCGTCCACGGCCTCGTCCAGGCTGCGGACGTTCTCCAGCAGCATCAGCGACCAGGCGGCGAAGGTCTCGCGCGGGGCGCGGATCCAGCGGACGATCCGGATCTGCGGCAGCGGACGGGGGATCAGGCCCTGCTCGCGCAGCGCCGCACGGCGGGTCTGCTTGAGCGCGCGGTCGAAGAGGATCGCGGCCGAGATCGACATGCCGGAGAAGAACTGCGGCGCACCGTCGTGCCCGCCGCCGCGCGGCGCGTGCACCCAGTTGAACCAGGCCGACGCGACCGCGAAGACCCAGACCAGCAGGCGCGAGCCGAGCGCCGCGTCACCGTGGCTGGCCTCGCGCACCGCGAGCACCGAGCAGAACATCGCGGCGCCGTCCAGACCGAACGGGACGAGGTACTCCCAGCCGCCGGAGAGGCCGAGGTTCTCCATGCCGAAGCCCACCAGGCCGTGGAAGGAGAGGGCGGCAGCGACGCCCGCGCAGCAGAACAGCAGGACGTAGGAGGCGATGCCGTACACCAGCTCCTTGCGGCGACGGCGCTCCTCGGTGCGCTCCCAGGAGTCCGCGGACTCGTCGACCTTGTTGTTCTTCACGCGCAGGGTCGCCACCATGACGGCTATGAACAGCAGGGCTGAACCGCCGACGACGGTCCAGACCAGCTGGGTGGGGGTGAGGTTCATCGCGGGTCGGGCCTCGGCTTTCCGCAGGGGAATTTCTGTCGTTCTGACGACACAGGGCCGGCTCCCGCCGAGCGTGTGTGCGGGGAGACGATATCGCGTCCGAGGGAACCGCATCCTACGGGAGTTGACACTGGGTCCGTCGACCGGGTGCTGACGGTGAGTCCGGAGGCCCGACTGGGTAGGAACTTCGGGCACGGGCGAACCTGCCGGTCCGCTGGCCGAGCGGGCCCGATCCCGGGCACGATGGAGCACGTCGCCGGGAGCACGGGCGCCGGGACGGTCGAGCAGGCGGCTTTGGGGAGGACACGATGGTCTCGGTCTGGGAGTTCCTGAAAGGGGATCGGAACACCTTCGACTCGGGTGGGCAGCACAAGATCACCCTCACCAAGTCGCAGCCGCAGCACGCCATCACGGGCCACGCCGCCACCACCGGCTACCTGTACGTCAACCTGCACTGGAGCACCCGCACCTCCGACCGCTCCCGGGGCAGCGCCCTGCGCCGGCTCTTCGACCCGCGCATCCTGCGCCCGATGGAGCCCGACTCGTACCAGAGCCAGCAGGTCAACGTCGACCTCGACCTGGCCTGCATGTACGAACTCGCCGACGGCACCCGGGGCGTGGTGCAGCCGCTCGGCAAGCTCTTCGGCGACCTCCAGCGCCCGCCGTACATCAAGCTCAGCGGCGACGACGTGTACGGAGCGCCCTCCGGCGAGACGATGTACATCAACCTGGAGAAGAAGGACCAGTTCAAGCGCCTGCTGATCTTCGTCTACATCTACGACGACACCCCCGCCTTCGACAGCACCCACGCCACCCTCACCATCGTGCCGCAGAGCGGCCCGCGCCTGGAGATCCAGCTCGACGAGCGGGCGGCGACGGCCCGTTCGTGTGCGGTGGTGCTGATCGAGAACACCGGTGACGGCCAGCTGACCGTCCGTCGGGAGGTGCGGTACGTGCACGGATTCCAGTCCGACCTCGACCGGCTGTACGGCTTCGGCATGCAGTGGCAGCGCGGCTACAAGACGCCGTCCGAGTAGGCCGCCCGGCTGTTGGCCGGTTTCGGTGGGGTGGTGCGTCAGCGGTTCTGGAACTGCGGGCCCTGCGGCGGCAGGACGACCGTCGGCTGCTCCGAGTAGTACGGGGGCTGGACGGGCGGCGGCGGGTAGCCGTAGCCGTACGTCGACTGCTGGGGCGGGGCCTGCGGGTTCAGGGCCTGCGGGGACGGTGCCAGTTGGGTCGGAGGCTGCGGGACCGGCGCCGGCTGGGTCGGGGGCTGCGCGGCCGGGTAGGCGTACGCCGTGGGTGCGTGGTCGGGGGTGAGCGCGGGGGTGAGCGTGGGGGCTGGGGCGGGCTGGGGGTACGGGAAGCTGTAGCCGGGCTGCGGCGGGGGGAGCGGCGGGAGTGGCGGCAGCGTGGCGGGCATCGCGGGCGCGGGTGCGAGGGTGTACGTGTCCGGCTCGTCGTCGCTGTAGGTGACGGTGGGCGTGGGCGCCGGCGTGGGCTCGGGCGGGCGCTCCGAGGTGGGTTCCGAGGTCGCGGACGGTGCCCTGTCGGCAGGGCAGTCCTCGTCCTCGACGGTGATGCCGAAGTCGGTGGCCAGGCCGATCAGGCCGGTCGCGTAACCCTGGCCGACCGCGCGGAACTTCCAGCCGCCGTCGCGGCGGTAGAGCTCGGCCGCGACGAGGGCGCTGACCTCGCCCGCGTCCGTGATGTCGAACTCCGCGATCGGGGTGCTGTCCTCGGCAACGGCGCCGATGCCCGTCCCGCGCAGGACCAGCCGCAGCCCGGTGACCTCGGGAAAGGCACCGCCCTCGGCGGAGGCGGCCAGGACGACCCGGTGCACCTCGGCCGGCAGCCGCGCGAGGTCGACCTCCACGGTGTCGGAGGCCTCGCCGCTGCCTGCCGGGTGCGCTCCGGGCTGGTGCCGGACCAGTCCGGAGGGGTGGCTCGGCTGGTTGTAGAAGACGAAGTCGATGTCCGAACCGACCTTGCCCTCCGGGCCCAGCAGAAGCGCGGAGGCGTCCACCTCGGGCGAACCGGGGGTCACCTGCCAGCACAGCACGGCGCGCACTGCGGCAGCCGTCAGCGAGATATTGGCGCCTTTGGCCATCACGTGCGTCATGGCGCACCATCCTGCCTGTTCGTCACCCCTGCCGACAATGCGGGTGTCCGACAGTCGGGGGAGTGGCCGGGGAGTGGCTTCTGTGAAGCGGGCGGTAATCTTCCGAGAATTCGATGTTTCGCGGCTGGGCGCGGTCCGATTCATCCGTACGATGGGCGGCCAACCAGCTGTTCCGCCGTTCTGCTGTTCTGCCCGGGTCCTGTGTGGTCCGGCGAACCATCGGGGCGGGCCGTCCGTCTATCCAGTGACAGGGACACCGCCGACCGTCAGTACCGGCATCGGTGTCAGTTGAATACTCGCCTTCCGACCGACCCCCTGGGGAGAGCATCTTGCGCCATTTCGGCCACCTTGCCGACGACGTCCGCAGCAGACTCTTCCTGGAACAGCCCGCAGCCTTCGACCGGCACAGCGATTCCGCCGTGCTCTCGACCGCCCTCGGCGCGACGCTCTACAGCCCCGCCACCCGGGCCACCTTGCAGGCGGACATCCGGAAGCAGGCCGCACGTGGCGTGGTCTCGATGGTGCTCTGCCTGGAGGACGCCATCGCGGACCACGAGGTGCAGGGAGCCGAGAGCAACCTCGTCGCGCAGTTGCCCGCGCTGGCCGCCCCCGGCGCCGGGGAACTCCCACTGCTCTTCGTCCGCGTCCGGACGGCCGAGCAGATAACCGACCTGACCCGGCGCCTCGGGCCCGCCGCCGGGCTGCTCAGCGGGTACGTCCTCCCCAAGTTCACCGAGGAGAGTGGCCGCTCCTTCCTGGACGCCCTGACCGAGGCCGAAGCAGCCTCCGGCCACCGGCTGTTCGCGATGCCGGTGCTTGAATCCCCCGAGCTGGCCCACCTGGAGACCCGCCGCGAACAGCTCTTCGGCATAGCCCGGCTGCTGGCGAAGTACCGCGAACGCATCCTCGCCGTCCGGCTCGGCGTCACCGACCTCTGCTCGGCGTACGGGCTGCGCCGCTCACCCGACCTGACGGCCTACGACGTCTCGCTCGTCGCGGGGGTCATCGGTGACGTGGTCAACGTCCTCGGCCGCGCCGACGGCAGCGGCTACACCGTCACCGGCCCGGTCTGGGAGTACTTCCCCGTCCAGGAACGGATGTTCAAGCCCCAGCTGCGCCGGACCCCGTTCGCGGAGGCCGGCCCGCCCGCCGAAGGCGTCCGCCAGCGGATCATCGAGCACGACCTGGACGGCCTGATCCGCGAGATCGAACTCGACCGCGCGAACGGCCTGTTGGGCAAGACCTGCATCCACCCGAGCCACGTACCGGCCGTGCACGCCCTCTCTGTGGTGACGCACGAGGAGTACTCCGACGCCCGCGACATCCTCCAGCAGCACCAGGGCGGCGGCGGGGTGCTGCGCTCGGCGTACACCAACAAGATGAACGAGGCCAAGCCGCACCGCGCCTGGGCCGAGCGGGTGCTGCTGCGGGCGGAGGTCTTCGGCGTCGCGCGCGAGGACGTCAGCTTCGTCGAACTGCTGGGAGCGAGCCTGTGAGCAGCGGAGTGGGTGTGGAGGAGTGGTCCGGCCAGTGGGTCGCCGATCGGCTGGGGGTGCGGCTGGTCGGCTCGCCGGAGCTGACGGACATGCTCGGGCTCGCGGTGCGGGACAACCCCAAGCGGGCCCATCTGCTGGTCTCCCAGGTGCTCGGCAAGCACATCCCGCAGCGCCCGGCCGTCGTGCACGGTGCTGGTCTCGAACTCGGCGTTAGAGTACGGAAGTTGCTCGGCTCATCGGCTGACCGGGCGGTGGTGCTCGGGTACGCCGAGACGGCCACGGCACTCGGTCACAGCGTCGCCGACGGGCTGGGGGTGCCGTATCTGCACTCCACCCGACGGCCGGTCGCGGGGGTGGCGGCGGTCGGTGGGTTCGAGGAGGAGCATTCGCACGCCACCTCGCACCTGCTGCTCCCTGCCGACCCGCAATTCCTCGCGGGTGACGGGCCGTTGGTCCTCGTCGACGACGAGTTCTCCACCGGCACGACGGTGCTCAACACCATCCGTGCGCTGCACGCCGTCCACCCCCGCAGCCACTACGTCGTGGTCGCGCTGGTCGATCTCCGGACGGCGGCCGACCGTGCCCGGCTCGCCGAGGCCGCTGCGCAACTGGGCGCCCGGCTCGACCTCCTGGCCACCGCCGACGGCGGGGTCGAGCTGCCCGCCGACATCCTGCCCCGGGCCCGCGAACTGATCGCCGCCGCCGTGCCCGACCCCGTTCTCCCGTCCGGTCCGCTCGCCCCCGTGGTCCGAGTCCACCCCGCCTGGCCGGTCGACCTCCCGGACGGCGGCCGCCACGGCTTCACCGCCGAGCACCGGGAGCAACTCGACGCTGTGCTGCCGGGAGTGGCTTGGGAGGTCGCCTCGGCGGTGGCCTCGGCGGAGTTGGTCGGGCAGGCGCGGCGGGTGCTGGTGCTCGGCTTCGAGGAGCTGATGTACGCGCCGCTGCGGATCGCTGGTGCGCTTGGCGAACTCCTCGGCGAGGAAAGGGTGTTCTTCTCCACCACGACGCGCTCGCCCGTCCTCGCGGTCGACCACCCCGGCTATGCGATCCGTACCCGGCTGATCTTCCCGGCGCACGACGCCCCGGCGGACGGGGAGGCCGCGCGGTACGCGTACAACGTGGCCCCGGGCGACGACCCGGCGCGCCGCTTCGACGCGGTCGTGCTGGTCGTCGACGACGTCGCCGACACCCCTGCCCTGCATGAGGGCGGGCAGGCTCTGTTGCGGCAGTTGCGCCGCGTGACGGACCAGGTCGTCCTGGTCGTCCTTCCCTCGTACCGCCCTGAGCAGGGAGTGCTGTGACCATCGCCATGACCAATTCCAGCGATGCCAGATCTTCTGTCGACGCCAGCAACGCGCAGCCGCTGCACGGCCCCGAGTTCTCCTCCTACGCCGCCGAGGACGTGAGCTGGCTGCTCACCGACCTCTCGGCCGTCCACCTGGAGGCCCCGGTCGAGGAGCGCGAGGAGGCCGTCCAGACCGGTGGCGCGCACTACGCCGAATCGCTGCCGGTGGAGTACCAGCCAACCGCCGAGTACCAGGAGCTCTACCGCGCCGCGCTGACCACCTCGGCCCGCCGGATGGCGCTGGCCGTCGGTACCGTCGCCGAGACCCTGTGGCGCGAGCGCGGCCCCGAGCTGGTGCTCGCCTCGCTGGCGCGGGCCGGCACGCCCGTCGGTGTCCTGATCCGCCGCTGGCTCGCCTTCGCGCACGGCCTGGACACGCCGCACTACGCCGTCTCGATCATCCGGGGCCGGGGCATCGACCAGGCGGCCATGGGCTACCTGGCCGACCACCACGACCCGGCTCGGGTGGTCTTCGTCGACGGTTGGACGGGCAAGGGCGCGATCACCCGCGAGCTGGCCGAAGCCCTCGACGGCACCGGCTTCGACCCCGAGCTGGCGGTGCTCGCCGACCCCGGCGGCTGCGTCCGCACCTACGGCACCCGGGACGACTTCCTCATCCCGTCCGCCTGCCTCAACTCCACGGTCTCCGGCCTGATCTCGCGCACCGTGCTGCGCGCCGACCTGATCGGCCCGGCCGACTTCCACGGCGCGAAGTACTACCGCGAGCTGGCCGACGCGGACGTGTCGCGGGAGTTCCTGACGGCCGTCAGCGGCTGGTTCGAGGCGGTCCGCCCGGAGGCCGTGGCCGCCGCCGAGCAGCTCGCGACGGCCGACCGTACGCCGGACTGGGCAGGTTGGGCCGCCGTCGAGCGGATCAGCGCCGAGTACGGCATCGACAACGTCAACCTGGTCAAGCCGGGCGTCGGCGAGACGACCCGGGTGATGCTCCGCAGAGTCCCGTGGCGGGTGCTCGCCCGTCGAGGCGCCGGGGCGGATCTCGACCACATCCGGCTGCTCGCGGCCCAGCGCGGCGTACCGGTGGAGGAGGTCGACGACCTGCCCTACTCGTGCGTCGGCCTGATCCACCCCCACTACAGCCGGGGCGCGACCGGGGCCGACGGCACGGCCGTGACCGCTGCGCCTGCCGTGACTGGTGTGACCGCCGTGACTGCCGTGACGAGAGGGATGTCTTCGTGAACGCTCAGTACCTGGTCGCCAGCGACCTCGACCGCACGCTGATCTACTCCAACCGCGCGCTCGCGCTGGACATGCCGGACCGGCTGGCGCCCAGGCTGCTCTCCGTCGAGGTGCACGACGGCAAGGCACTCTCCTTCATGACCGAGCACGCCGCCAGGCTGCTCGCCGAACTCGCCGGGCTGGCGCTCTTCGTGCCCGCCACCACCCGGACCCGGGCTCAGTACGAGCGCGTCAGCCTGCCCGGCCCGACGCCCGGTTGGATCCCGCAGTACGCGATCTGCGCCAACGGCGGGCACCTGCTGGTGGACGGTGTGCCGGATGCGCAGTGGCAGGCCGAGGTGCGCGCCCGCCTGGCGGCGGGCAGCGCGCCGCTGGCCGAGGTGGTCGAGCACCTGGCGCTCACCGCCGACCCGGAGTGGACGCTCAAGCGTCGCGTGGCCGACCACCTCTTCGCGTACCTGGTGGTCGAGCGCGCCCAGCTGCCGGAGGGCTGGGTCGAGGAGTTGACCGGTTGGTGCGACGAGCGTGGCTGGTCCGTCTCGCTCCAGGGCCGCAAGATCTACGCCGTGCCCGGCCCGCTCAGCAAGAGCGCCGCGCTCGCCGAGGTCGAACGGCGGACCGGTGCGGCGACCATCCTCGCGGCGGGCGACTCGCTGCTGGACGCGGACCTCCTGCTGGCCGCCGACCGTGCCTGGCGCCCCGGCCACGGCGAACTCGCCGACAGCGGCTGGACGGCGCCCGGCGTCACCGCGCTGACCCAGGCGGGTGTCGCGGCGGGCGAGGAGATCGTCCGCCAGATGCTGGAGCGCGTCCGCGCGGGAGGCGTCCGGAAGGACGTCGAGGCTCGGGTCAACGGGTAGCACTCCGGCGGCGGGGGCGTGAGCGCCTGCCCTCGTTCAGGGCCGGAGGAGTTCGCAGAAGCGGTCCAGGGCGCGGTCGGTGCGGTGGTGGTCGCCGGTGGTCGTGAGGTCGAACAGGAGGCCCCGGATGACGGCCATGACCAGCGTGGGGGTGACGGTGTCGTCGGGGCCGGTGATGATGTCGCGGAACGTGGCGCCGAGTGTGTCGAACCAGCCCGTGATCGCCTCGGCCTGGTCCGGGTAGTTCTCGGGGTGAACCAGGCCGTCGGCGTGCACCTCGAAGAAGAGTCGGACGAACGCGGCGCGCTCGGGTGCGCTGATCCAGGCCCAGATGCCGCGTAGGCGCTCCTCCGGGGAGGCTGCCTCCGGCGGGAGGTTCTCGGCCAACCGTGTCGCACCGCGCCGGCGGGCCTCGGCGAGGACCGCGGCCACCAACTCCTGCTTGCTGCCGAAGTCGTAGAGCAGCATTCGCGGGCTGGTGTCGAGCGCTGCGGCGAGCGGCCGCAGGCTCAACCCGGCCAGGCCGTGCGCAAGTACGTAGTCGGTCGCTCGCGCCAACGTGTGCTCCCGCCGGGCGGGGTCTGGGGGTCGCCCCACGGTGGATCGTCCTCTCCGTAGTGCGGATCTGAGCCTGCGTCAGTATATGGTACGACTGTTTCAATAACGGGAGGAGACAGCCGTGCACACACTCGACCGGGCACTCGCGCTGGGTGCCGGAGGCCCTGTTGGTGCGGCCTGGATGGCAGGGCTTGCCTGCGGGTTGCGCCGTGGCGGGGTGGATCTCGGCGAGGCCGATCTGATCGTCGGCACGTCGACCGGCGCGATCGTCGGCGCAGTGCTGGCCGCCGGTCAGGACCCGGCCCGGCTCGCCACCCCGGTGCGCCCCGCCGGCTCGGACGGCACCCCGCCGCAGGTGGACGGGCACCGGCTGGGTGAGGCGTTCGCGGTGCTCCGCGATGCCGCGTCGAACCCGGCCGAGGCCCGGCGCCGAGTGGGCCGGATCGCGCTCGCCGCCGAGACCGGACCCGAGCAGGCGCATGTCGCCCGGATGCGCGCCCTGGTCGGCGCGGAGCGGTGGCCGGACCGGAAGCTGCTCATCACCGTGCTGGACGCCGAGACCGGCGAGCAGGAGGTCTTCGACCGGGCCAGTGGCGCACCGCTGGCCTCCGCGGTGGCGGCGAGCACGGCCTTCCCGGGGATCTACCCACCGATCACCATCGACGGCCGCCGGTACATGGACGGCTCCCTGCAGTCGGCGACCAACGCCCGCCTCGCCGCCGGAGCCCGCACGCTCGTCGTCATCGACCCACAGGCGCACCTGTTCCCACGCGAGTTGCTCCACCAGGAGCTTGCGGTCGCCGCAGCGCACACCGTGGTGACCATCGAGCCCGATCCGGCATCGATACACGCCTTCGGCTCGGACCTGAGCGACCGGGCAGCCTGGGAGCCGGCCTACCGGGCGGGTCTGCGCCAAGCCGCCGATGCCGTCGGCAGGCTCAGCCCCGCGTGGAAGACCGGATCCGGCACGGACTGAGCGCCGCCCGATCTTCCGTTTGAGGGCCGGCGCCGGGGCTCAGCCGCAGCAGCCTCCGCCGCAGCACCCGCCCCCGCCGCCCCCACTGGGGGCCTGCTGCGGGGCGCCACCCGTGACGGCGACGGCGGAGAGCAGTTTGACGGTGTCCTGGTGCCCCTCGGGGCAGACCGCCGGGTCGTTGGCCTGGGCCATCGTGCGGCGGAGTTCGAAGGTCGCGCCGCAGGTGCGGCAGCGGAAGTCGTAGCGAGGCATGTGGGCAGCGTACCCAGGCCGGCCGGCGATCACGTGCGCTGGGCGCGCTTCTCCCGGACGTACACCTGCTTGCGCAGCCGCGCGACGACGGTGCCGTCCGCAGCCAGCACCTCGGTGTCGAACCAGATCAGCGCCTTCTTGCCCTCCTGCGTCAGCTCGCGGATCTCGGCGAGCCGGTCGTCGGTGAGCACGAACTCCGCGAAGATGTCGCCGCGCCCCGGCGACACGAAGGTGATCTCCGCGGCGGCGTCCCACACCACGTACCCGGGGCCGAGGTTGCGCAGCACGAGCAGCATCCAGAACGGGTCGGTCATCGCGAAGATCGAGCCGCCGAAGTGGGTGCCGACGTAGTTGCGGTTGAGCCGCCCGAGGCGCAGCCGTACCTTCGCGAAGCGGAAGTCCGGCGAGATGGCGAGGACCCGGATGCCCGCGAACAGGAACGGCGGCCAGAGGTTGATGCCGCGGCGGAAGGTGGTGGCGCTCATGGTGCGCTTGCGTGCCATGGGGCGACCCTAGCAAGGTAGTTACTGGCTGGTAACGTGATCTGGATCACCAGCTCCGGGCGCCCCCTCCGGGTGCTGCCGAGTCAGTGCCCCCGGATCATCGTCACGACCTGTGCCGCCGTCTCCCGCACCCCCGCCAGCTCCGTCAGGAACTGCCAGTAGTCCGGGTGGCGCCCCGCCGCCTCCAGCGTCGCGACCGCCCGGTCCAGCCGGGTCACCGCGGAGTCGAGCGGGCCTGCGTGCCGGGGGTCGGGCGACTGCCGCCCCGCCATCGCCAGCCGCTGGGCGTCCCGCAGGGTGAACCGGGTGCGCTCGATCTCGCCGTGCGGGTCGTGCTCGACCTCGTTCAGCAGCCGCAGGCGCTCCCCGACCCCGGCCACCGCGCCGTCCGCCGTCTCCAGCAGCGCCCGGACCGCGCCGATCGCCGCCGTCGCGTCCGGCCAGCGCTGCTCGTCCCGCGCCTTCGCCGCCTCCGCGAGCTTCTGCTGCGCCGAGCGCGCCGCCTCCACCGTCTGGGTCGGCACCCGCTGGAGATCCTGCCAGCAGTCCGAGCTGAACCGCCGCCGCAGCTCGCTCAGCGCGGGCTCCACGCTCCCGGCCCGCGTCTCCAGCGCCTGCACCCGGGTCCGCAGGCTCGCCAACCGCCGGTCGATCTCCCGTGCCCGCTCCGGCAGCTGCTCGGCCGACTCCCGGATCGCCTCCGCGCGCTGCGCCACGTCGTCCGCCCGGCGCAGCGTCTCCGTCACCCCGTGCCTGGCCACGCCCTCGTTCAGCCGCCCCAACTCCGGTGCGAGCTGCGCCAGTCGCCCTGCCAGGTCGGCCGCCTGCATCCCGGCCGCCCGGACGGCCTCCAGCGCCGTCGTCGCCCCCAGCAGCGCCCGCTTCGCCTTCTCCACGGCGGGCACCACCCGCACCAGCTGCGCCTCCGCATGCTGGATCAGCGGCTGAAGCCGTTGGAGGTACTTCTCCAGCTCGGTCTGCTTCGCGACCAGCTCGCGCCGGGACTGCTCCAAGTCCTGCTGTGCGCGGTGCGCGACCGAGGGGTCGAGCTCGGGCGCATCCAGATCGTGGGCGTCCAGCGCGGCCAGATACCCGACCGTCACCTGGTCGATCCGCGCCGAGATGTCCTGGAACTCCGCCAGCACCTGCCGCGAGGCCCCGCTCTCCTCGGCCGCCCGCACGGTCTCCACGGCCAGCTGGACATCCCGCTGCGTCGAGTCCAACTGGTAGAAGGCCTCCTGCGCCGCATCCCGCGCCGCCTTCGCCTCCGTCCGCTGTCCCTCGTTCCGCCGGAACCAGCCGCCCCGCCCGCCACCGCCGCCGGCCACTCTCACGCCACGCTCCCTGCTCGGCTCCACCTACCTCCCCACATTCTCGCCGATCACCAACCCCCTCCGGCACCCCGCACCTCACCCCGAACACCCCGTCACCCCGAAACCTGCACCACGCCACCCGCCGGACCAGGTAGTCTTGGCTCTCGTCGTGCGCCGCCACTCACCGGTGCCGCCATGACAGGGGTGCATAGCTCAGCGGTAGAGCGCCGCTCTTACAAAGCGGATGTCGGCGGTTCGAAACCGTCTGCGCCCACCGAGTTGATCAGCAGGAGCACCACGAAGGCCCAGGTCGGACGCCATGCGTCAGCCCTGGGCCTCTCCGTTTTCGGGTCAGGGGCGGTTGCTGGTCAGCCCGTCCATGACGAGGTCGAGCAGGCGTTCGGCCTGGCCGCGCTGTTCGGCCGCGGACGAGGTGAGGGCCACGCCGGTGAGACCGGCGAACACGTCGGTCGCGCTGATGTCCGACCGGATGGCGCGGGCGGCGCGGGCGGCATCCATGAGCGTCGTCAGGGCGGCCTGGATCATCTCGTGGCTGCGGGCGTAGGGGTCGGCGCCGGACGCGACGACGGCGCGCAGGGCGTCGGCCATGCCGAACTTGGCGGTGGCGTAGTCGATGAAGTTGCCCATCCAGGCGCGTAGGGCCTCGCGCGGGGGCATCGTCGCCAGGAGGTCGGGGGCGGCGTCGCACAGTCGGGCCAGCTCGTTGCGGTAGGCGGCCTCGATCAGGTCCTCCCGGGTGGGGAAGTTCCGGTAGAGGGTGCCGGTGCCCACGCCCGCCTGCCTGGCGATGTGCTCCAGGTGCGCGTCCAGCCCCTGTTCGGCGAAGACGCGCGTGGCAGCGACGAGGATCTTCTCCCTGTTCCGCCGGGCATCGGCCCTCAGGGGACGCGACGGCTCATCGGTCATCGGCTCCACTCCATGCTCCATCCTTCATCCGGCATCCTTCGCATTTGCTAAGTGGAGGCTCCGCCGCTTAGCCTGACGACGAACCGGCGGCGCCTCCACTTTCTACTCTACGGCCTCCGCCGCAACCCGACGAAGCCCAGAAGAAGGAGCATCATGCCGGGAATCGAGAACAAGGTCGTCGCCATCACGGGCGCCAGCAGCGGGATCGGCGAGGCGACCGCACTCCTGCTCGCCGCTCGGGGCGCGAAGGTCGTCCTGGGGGCGCGGCGGCGCGAACGCCTCGAGGGCCTGGCCGCCCGCATCGTCGAAGCCGGGGGCGAAGCCACCTGCGCGGTCACCGACGTGACGCGCCAGGAGGACGTGGCCGCCCTCGTCGGGCTGGCCTGCGAGCGCTACGGCAGGCTGGACGTCCTCGTCGGCAACGCCGGCATCGGCCCGGTCTCCCCCCTCGACGACCTGCGGGTCGAGGACTGGGACGACATGATCGACGTCAACATCAAGGGCGTCCTCTACGGCATCGCCGCCGCCCTGCCGGTCTTCCGCCACCAGGGCTTCGGGCAGTTCGTCAACACCGCCTCCACCGCCGCCTACCGCACCGTGCCCAACCAGGCCGTCTACTCCGCCACCAAGATCGCCGTGCGCGCCATCTCCGAGGGTCTGCGCCAGGAGGCCGGCGGCGCTCTCCGCGTGTCGATCATCTCGCCCGGCTTCACCAGGACCGACTTCATCGACGGCGCCGCCAACCCCGAGGTACGGGCCCAACTGTCCGCAGCACGCGACACGATGGCCATCGCGCCGGAGGCCATCGCCCGCGCCATCGCCTTCGCCATCGAACAGCCGGCCGACGTCGACGTGAGCGAGATCGTCGTGCGCCCCACCGCCCAGAGCTGAGAATTGACAGTTCGCCAGTTGTTGGAGGAGTCGTCTCAGCGGCGGTGGCCCCCGAGGGGGGAGTCGAGCGGGGGCTCCAGGTCGTGGATGGCCTGGGCCACGCGTTCGCAGCTGTCTCCGCCGGGGAGGGTGAAGCACTCGGCGGCGCGCCTGTCGTAGAGCTCCTCCCGGACACAGCCGGAGTCGAGGTAGCTGATGAGCGCCCGGACGGTCTCCTCGACGGTCGCGCAGACCGGGCCGAAGCCGTCGCGGGCGAAGTCGAAGTACCCCGGGCGGGCGTGGTCGGCCCAGTACTCCTCGGCGTCGAACTGGGCGTAGACCATCGGGGTGCCCATGTACGCGACGTCGAACGCGGTGCTGGACCAGTCGGTGACGAAGAGGTCGCAGCCGCGCAGGACGTCCTGGAAGGTCCGGTCGGTGAGGTCGACCAGGCGGTAGGGGCCGTCCTGCGGGACCAGCTCGGACACGTGCCTGCGGGTCTCGTAGTGCGGCAGGAACTCCAGGACGAACCCGTGCCGTTCCAGAGCCGCCTGCAGCCCCCGGTCGGCGAACAGGCCGGAGAGGAAGCTCTGGAGCGTCGAGCCCTCGAAGCTCGACGACCTGCTGCTCCTGGTCCTTCCGTACGAGGCGGTGCCCAGGTAGTTGCGCCAGGTGGTCATGACGAGCAGGCGCCGGTGGCCGCGTTCGGGGATGTGGGAGTCGAAGCGGGGGAGGCCGAGCTGCCGGGCGGTGCCGCGGTAGTCCAGCCACTGGTCCATGTGCTCGGTCTCGGCGGCGGTGGTCGTCACCAGCAGGTCGAGGCCGGTCTTCGACCGGTGGATGCCACGGGCTACGTCCTGGTGCACGACGCCGTGCTGGAGGGAGACGCGGCGGGCCCCGGTGCGCCAGCCGAGGTGTTTGAGGTAGGTGTCGCGGTCCCAGCCCTCCGGCAGCGAGTACGCGTCGATGTCGTAGGAGTTCACCAAGGTCGAGGCGTGCAGCATGAGGAACTTGTGCCGCCACGAGCTGTGGTTCACCACCCGGCCCAGGCCCTTGAGTTCGGCCGCGTCGGGGCTCGACCTGTCGACGACGGCGTAGGCCCGCACGTCCGGGCGGGTCCTGCGCAGGTGGCGGAACAGGTAGGCGGAGTTGTCCTGGAAGGAGTCGGGGCGTTCGCCCACCAGCCAGATGTCGCGCCCGGCCATGAAGGGCTTGCTGGCCAGGCGCGCCAGCCGGGCCCGCCAGAGCGGGCTGCGGCGGGCGCTGTGGACGAGATCGCGGCCGGCGAGCGTCAGTGCCCAGGAGCGCCGCTGCCTGGACCGCGACCCGGTCCGGACCTCCAGGACGGCCTGGTCGCCGCGCCCCCAGCCGGGCAGCACCCGGCAGGTCGGCAGTTGGAGGGTGCGGGCGCTGCGCAGGTAGCCGACGGTGGTGACGCAGGTACGGGTCACCGGGCCGGTGTCGGTGTGCAGAGTGAGGCTCAGGGTGTGCCGCCCGTCGAGCAGGGCCCGGGTGGGGACTTCGGCGCGGAAGCCGGTCCAGGCCTTGTCCCCGTGGTTGTCCACCAGATCGCCGCGCAGCCCGTTCTCGGCGGGGACGCTGATCTCGCTGCCGACCACCTCCAGCGTCAGCTTCGCGGCCAGCGGGAGGGCGAGGCGCAGCCCGTTCAGGTCCAGTCGGCCGGAGATCGCGATCGTCTCGCCGTCCGCGCTGGGCACGAACTGCTCGACGCGCGCGGCGAATCCGCTCACCGCGAGCAGGGGCAGCAGGTCGTTGGACACCTGGTGGTCGAGGTACAACTGCCCGGCCCGAGCCCGCACGCCGGTGACCTGCTCGGGGTGGGCGAACAGCTCGAAGTCGTCGGTCAGGCAGGCGACGACAGGCACGCGGTGGGCGGTGTCGACGGTGGCCGCCTGCAGGTCCGCCACGCTGACACCCCGGTAGAGCGCCTTGGCCTGCTCGAACAGGCTGCGCAGTTCCGCCCCCTCGAACTGGCGACAGGCGCGCATGGCGAAGCCCTGGAAGCTGCGGACGACGAACTGGTCGAGGGCCTCGTGCTTGAGGGTGTCGAGTCCTTCGCGGAGCGCCACGAGCGCCAGGTCGGCCGCCAGGTGGTCCCAGAAGTTCTGCGGGCGGGTGAACAGCGAGTTCATGATCGAACCGCCCGGCCGCCGGCGGTACCGGTAGACCACCTCGCGGACGAGTGCGATCCGCTCGGCCCGCAGCAGGAACGGCAGGACCAGCCAGACGTCCTCGAAGTGCGCGCCCTCCCTGAACCGCAGGCCCCACTCCCGGATCTGTGACAGATCGAAGATCTTGTTGCAGGCGCTCGCGTTGTGCACCAGTGTCGGCGCCTCGGCGATGCCGTCGATCACCCGCAGATCCTGCTTGAACTCGAACGCTCCCTGCCAGGCCCAGTGCGTCGGGTCCGGGAAGGTCTCCATCATCCCGGCGGCCACCGGGACGCCCGGCTCCGAGGTGACGGCTGCCAGCAGGGTCTCGACCGCCCGCTCCGGCAGGATGTCGTCCGAGTCGCAGAACATGATGAACTCGGTGCTGGCCAGATCCATCGCCGTGTTCCGCGCCGCTCCGAGCCCGGCGTTCTCCTGCACGTGCAGCAGGACATTGGCGTGCGCCTCGGCGAACTCCCCGGCCATGGAGCGCGAACCGTCCGTGCTGCCGTCGTCCACGATGATCACCTGGCACTCGCCGAAGGCCGTCTGCCCCGCCAGGGAGTCGAGGCACTCCTGGAGGTACTCCTCGACGTTGTGAACGGGGACGACGACGGTCACGCGGGCTTGCGGTGCCTTGGGTACCTGGGGTGCTTGCGGTGCCTGCGGTGTCTGGGGTGCTTGCGACATGGGGAGACTCTCGGGAGGGCGGAGGGGGACTACCACGGCAAGATGACGTACACGAGTTCACAAGGCGTACGACAGCTTGACGTTCGGCATCGGGCAGGGTGCAGCCTCGATGTCGGCCCGTAGGACACCGCAAGGAGCCGGATGGTTGTACGGCCGCAGCCGCGGCAGCGGGGGAGACGCGAGTTGCCCCCAGCCGCGTCCTGCGGCTGGGGGCAACTGGTGGAGCTGGGCGGGCTGCGACGGGCGCGAAGGTCAGTTGAGCGGGCCGCAGCTGGGGGAGCCCTGGGGAGTGCCGTTGTAGTAGCGCTGGACGCAGGCCTTCATGGAGTGGCCCGGACCGTCGTAGAACCACGGGGACTGGGCGCCGCTGCCGGTGGGGGGAGCCGAGCTCCAGATGGTGGTGCCGTTGTCGATGACCGTGAAGCGGCACCAGTAGGGGTCGCTCGCCGAGTTCTGGGTCGGGTCGTTCGCCATCTCGTCGTGGTAGGCACCGTTGACCCAGTGCAGTTCGATCTTCTCGATGGCCGTGCACGACCCCGAGCCGATCGAGTAGTTGCCCTCGGAGGCGGCGAACGCCTGGCTGGGGTTGAGGGCCAGTGCGGCGCCGAGGCTGAGGGTGGCCACCGCGAGCATGCGGGTGGAACGGGCAGACAGCATGGAAGTCCTTCCAGGGACGGAGGCGGCTACAGACGCTGGGCGCCCGCTGGCGCCCGGCAGAAGTTCACCGCCGGTGCGGCGGTCGCCGCCAGCTATTCGTCCCTGCGACGAATAGTCAGCCCGGACGGTCGAGCAGCGAGTTGGTAGGGGCCTGGTGGCTGCGCTAATTCGCTACCCGGCGCCCGGAGCGCCGTGATACACAACCGACGTGCAAAACAATTTGGAGTTCCCCGAGGTCCTGCGGCTGATCGAAGATCGCTCGGCCGCGTTCCGCGCCGCGATCGCGTCCGCCCCCGACCTTGACGTCCAGGTCCCGACCTGCCCGGACTGGACGCTGCGCGAACTGGCACAGCACCTCGGCGACGGCCGCCGCCGCCAGGCCGCCATCGTCGCGGCGGGCCCGGGTGCTGAGCCCCCGGCGAGGACGGACCCGAAGGGCGCCCCGACCGCGCCCCGCGACCGCGAAGCCCTGGACGCCTGGCTCGCCGAGTCGACCGAGCTCATGCTCGACGCGATGCGCGAGGCCGGCCCGGACCGCGGCTGCTGGACCTGGTGGGGCCGCTCGCAGGCCCCGGAGACCAGCGGAGCCGTGGCCCGGCACCAGATCCAGGAGTTTGCCGTCCACACCTACGACGCCCAGCTCACCCAGGGGGCCGCACAGCCGCTGCCGACGGACGTCGCGGTCGAGGGCGTCGACGAGTTCCTGACGACCGTCTCGGCCACGACCGTCCCCTGGCCGTTCAAGCCGGCGACCATCGACCTGCACGCGACCGAGGGCCGCTCCTGGCGTCTGACCCTCAACGCCGACGGCGTCCGCTGCGACGACCTCGCCGCCGACGCGGAGCCGGGCGACATGGCGATGCGAGGCGCAGCGAGCGAACTGGTCCTCTACTGCTACGACCGCATCCCGCTCGACCGCCTGGAGACCACCGGCAACACCGAGCCGATGGAGCAGCTCGCAGAGTGGGACCCGAACGAGTAGAACGCGCACGTGTGACGCACCTGCCGGTGGTGCGCCCCTGCGCGCGCCACCGGGCCCGGGGTTGCGGAAACCGCCCGGCCTGCGGCGCAGCCGCCGACCCGGCCTGACGACCCCGAGTCGGTCTCCCTGGGCATCATCTGCACCCCATTGGGCTCAGCGTGGTCCAGCTGAGAATGATCTACTGCTGAATCTCGGCGGCTGGGGTCGTTGGAGGCCCGGCCAGCAGGTGGTCGAAGAGGCCGGCCGCGAAGGCGTCCTTCAGGGCGGTCAGTTCCTCGGGGGTGCCGACCAGTACGTTGCGGGGGTTGTTGACGTTCGCGAGGGCGATCCGGCCTCTTGTGTCGGTCTCGGCGAGCACGAAGCCTGTGCCCGTGTGGTCGGCTGCTTCCCAGTGCAGGCCGGGGTACCTCTTCGGGTAGTACTCGACCCAGGACACCTACGCCTCCTCTGGCTCGGGGTGGAAGTCCACCCAGACCCGCTGCCATCGTTCGGTTCTTCTGTGCCCGTAGCGGTAGCCCTGCCAGAGCACCGCGTACACCTGCATCAGGAGTTCGTCGGTGTCGATCGAAGGGCACCGGACCGACACCCGGAAGTCACGGCTGTTCTCGACCCGGGTGATCGACGGCGGGTAGCCCAGCAGCCGTTCGAGCTCCCCGGCGGCCGCGCGGACAGGCTCCGGCGGGTCGATCATCGCGATGAGGTGCCCGAGCTGTCCGGCCATCACATCGACGCTACCGATCAGCGTGCGGAGTACCCACTCCTCAATGAGGATCGCGAAGCGATGATGCCCTGTGTGGAGGACCTTCCGGCGCTCCATGCGGACGGCGACAGCCTCGTCGACATCGTCATGCACGCCCCGGAGTGCCACGATGGTCTCCAGCACAGCCCGGGTGTGTCCGGGCGTCTGGAGCAGCCCGGGGACCACCCACGACTGGTACATCCGGAAGCGGCGTGTCCGCTCGAACAGTGGCAGGACGGCTTCCTGGGCGCGCTTCAGCCCAGAGCGCTCGATGCGGCGCCACTCGATGTAGGCGCCCTCGATGCCCCGTGCCGTGGCAATCAGGTCTACCGCCTGCTCGGGTACCCCGCAGTGCAAGGTCCAGGTTCTGATGTCCGTGTCCGACGGCGCAGCATGCCCGTGCTCGATGCGCGAGCACTTCGACTCGTGCCAGCCGGCCAGCCGCGCGAGGGCCCGCGCGCTGAGCGAGGCATCCTTTCGGATGTCACGCAGGCGCAGGCCCAGGGCGCGGCGGGCTTGTTGGATGCTGGAGGGAGCGAGGTTGGCGGGCATCGTGGTCGACCGGTCAGCGCGGCCGGTACTCCTCGTGCGGGATGGATCGGTCCCAGACCGCTTCGAACGCGGCGGCGCACAGTTCGCTGACCGCCGGGTCCGTGATCAGCTCGTGGTCCGTGAAGTTGCCGTCACCGTCGAAGTGGTTGAGCAGCAGCGTGGCGCTGTCGAACAGCCAGAAGTCGTTGCCAGGCAGGGCGAGATCGGTGGCCCGTCGGCGCGGCAGCCAGCGAACCTGCTCACCGGCGGCAGTGTTCCCAGCGGTGACGTCGTACTCGAAGCGGACGTAGGCGCTGATGGGCTCGGAGACGATCCTGGCCCGGCGCACGCTGACTCCGCGCCCGGTCGTGGCGGCCATGATCCGGTCTGGCAGGGCATCCGCAGTTCGACCGGAGCGTCGAGACGCTGCGCGGTGCCGGTGTGCGGGTGCTGCTCGGGGAGGCCGAGTTCGTGCCGGGCGCCCCGAAGGAGAGCGATCGGGCGCAGTACCCGTGGGATGTGGCGCTGGCTGCGATTGAGCAGGCCTGGTCGGAATCGGCGTAGTGCCGGATGGCGGACCCGGCTCTGTCCGCGTCGGATGTCAGAGTGGGCTTCAGGGCCCGGCCGGGCCCTGAATCTGCTGTGAACGGAGCACACTGATGAGCCGCCACGTCCAGATCACCTTCGATGCTCACGATCCGAGGGCGCTGTCGTCCTTCTGGCGCGAGGCCTTGGGTTACGTCCACCCCGCCCCGCCCGGGGTCGAGTTGGCGGAGGGGGCCGATCCGCTGGCTGCGTGGGACGAGTTCCTTGCGCGGGTCGGGGTGCCGGAGGAGGAGCGCAACTCGCGGTCGGCCATCGAGGACCCGGAGGGGCTCGGCCCGAGGGTGTTCTTCCAGCAGGTGCCGGAGGGCAAGGTCGCCAAGAACCGGGTGCACCTCGATGTGCGGGCGGCCCCCGGGCTGCTGGGAGCGGAACGGATGACGGCGCTGGAGGCCGAGTGTGAGCGGCTCGTCGGGCTGGGGGCGACGCGGGTGCGGCGCTACGAGCCCGCTCCGCCGTTGGGCGCCGGTCACATCGTGATGGCCGACCCGGAGGGCAACGAGTTCTGCCTGGACTGATGTGGCGTCACCGGTGCGGAACCCACGGGAATTGGGATGATCGTCCGATGAGCGATGTGGTGATCAGGGAGCGGCGGAGCGGGGATCTGGCCGGGTGTGTGGCGGCGTTGGTGTCGGTGCATGCGGTGGACGGGTACCCGGTGGTGTGGCCGGGGGAGCCGGAGGGGTGGTTGACGCCGGTGGGGGCGGTCGGTGGGTGGGTGGCTCTGGTGGGGGAGGAGGTGGTGGGGCAGGTGGTGCTGTGCCGGGCCGGGGTGGAGCTGGCCGGGCGGGTGGGCCTGCCTGAGGACGGGTTGGCGGCGGTGGCGCGGCTCTTCGTGGGGGTGGCGGCCCGGGGGCGTGGGGTGGCCGGGCTGCTGTTGGCGCGGGCTGCGGCCGAGGCGGCGGGGCGTGGGCTGCGGCCGGTGCTGGAGGTGGAGACCCGGGCGACGGCGGCCGTCGCGCTGTACGAGCGTGCCGGATGGCAGCTGGTCGGCACCGAGGTGGCCGACTGGCGGCGGCTGGACGGCAGCGCCGCGCACGTGCACACGTACCTGGGGCCCGCCTGCCGTCAGGGCGCCGGTGATCAGGGCGCCGGTGATCAGAGGGTCGGTGATCAGGGGGCCAGCGAGGCGAACCAGGTGGGGAAGTCCGGGGCCTCGGTCTCGAAGTCGTCCGGGTCGAGGTCACCGAAGTCCGAGGAGTAGACGGGCGAGTGCGGGTCGCCTGCGCGCAGCAGGAAGCCGCGGCCCCCGCTGTCGTCACCGAAGAGCAGGAACCCCGGAGCGTACCGGGCGACTTCGTAGGTGGTGTTGCGCTCGCCGAGGTCCTCCGGCCCGTAGACGGCCACACCGGAGGCGGTGAGCAGCCCCCCGCCGGCCCGCCACAGGACCAGTAGGGCGGGCGGCAGGAGCGCGGGCTCGGTCACGAGGTCAGCGGACGGCGGCGTGCAGCAGGCTGGCCAGGGAGCGGACTTCGCCGGCGGTGACGTAGGTGGCGCGGGCGAAGGAGAGCTCGGTGGTGCGGGGCTCGGCGGTGGGGCAGGGCGTGCCGGGGTGGCCGGCCAGCTCGTCGGCGAGGCGTTCCATCTCGGCGACGCGGGTGTGCTGGAGGCGATTGAGGCGGGCGATGAGGTAGCGGGTGCGGAGGTCGAGCGGGCCGACGGCATCTCGGAGGGCGGCCATGGCGGGGGGCCACTCGGCGTGGAAGTACTCCAGGAAGCCCCGCAGTTCGTACTCGGCCGACACACGGTAGTCGTGGGCGGTCGGGCCGGTGGCGGAGTTCATCGCCTCCAGCGCCTCCTTGGCGGCCAGGATGCGGCCGAAGGAGGCGTGCAGGAACTCCGCCAGCTGGTTCCGGGCCTTTCGGGCCGTCGCCTCGTGCTCGGTCAACTCCTCGGCGGAGGCCGGGGTGTAGCCCGGACCACGGTGGGTCGCCGCGTCGAGGACACGGCCCCAGGTGCCGGTGCGCGGGCTGCTCTCGGCCGGACGGAGGTCGTAGCCGGGGCCTCGTCGGGCGAGTACGTCGGTGAGTTGACCGGTCATAGCTGGGCACCGCCTTCAAAGATCTTCGCCGTGGTCAGGTCTTCGTGCGACTCTCTTCCCCTCGGGATGCCGTGGGGTCTGGCCGGGGAGACTTGCTCCGGGGAGTACAGCTGCGGGCCCATGCTCTGCCACTTGTCGAGGATCGCCGGGGCCCCGGCCCCCACGATCATGGCGCCGAGGGCGCCCAGTTGGCCGGAGGCCGCGAGGCCCCAGGCGACGACCGAGCCGAGCACCACGCGGATCACCTCGCCCGTCAGGTAGAGCCCGAAGGTCGGACCGTTCCTGACCCGCCAGGGCCAGCGCCGCTTGCCCTGGATGAACCGGTAGAGGGTCAGGAGAGATATCAGACCGCCGCCGACTGCTCCGTACAGAAGCATCTGCCAGTGGGGCATGCTGCTCCGTCTCCCTTCGTCGGCCCGCACAGAAAGGCTAACTCCGGGTGGCCTGACTGTCATTCAGACTACCCATGGTAGCTGAAGGTAACCGGGTGCACTGGCATGCTCACCGTCAACATCGGTCGGCCGGGGCGACGCGGCCGCCGAGCGAGACGAGCGGGGCGGGGCCGGAGTCGTCGTAGCGGGTGAGGAGTTGGGAGCCGACGCCCTGGCGGATGTCGAGCCCGCGCCGGAGTTCCGCGGTCAGGGCGATGGCGGCAGCGCCGGTCGCCTCGTCCTCGGCGATGACGCCGTCCGGGCGGCGGGGGAAGCCCCGGGTGCGGACGCGGCCGGCGGGCTCGTCCAGCCAGGACCACGCGTACAGCCAGCCTTCGCCGGGCGGCGGGGCCGGGAGGGCTTCGACGTCGGCGGGGGAGGGGTACTGCTCGGTGCGGCGGCCGGTGGCCCAGGCCGGGTCGGCGCGCAGCCAGGTGAGGCCGTCGGAGACCCAGGTCGGGACCGGCCCGGCCGGCGGGTGCAGGGCGGCGGGCTGGTGGCCGCGCCGGGCCAGGGCCCAGGCCGTGCCGATCAGCGGGTGCCCGGCGAAGGGCAGTCGGAGCCCCGGGGTGTAGATGTCGACCAGGCCGCCCGCCGGGTCGTCGACGAACACCGTCTCGCTGAAGCCGAGTTCCAGGGCGAGCTGCTGCCGGGCCTCGGTGCCGGGGACGGACGCCCCCGTCGTGGACGACGCCCAGCAGGTTGCCCCCGGTGCCGTCCGGCCCGACGAAGACGCGCAGGATCTCAAGATCGCTCATGCACCGATCCAAGCAGAGCCGACGACAGGCTGGGGCCCGGGGCTTCAGGCCGTGAGGACGGGCTCCGCCGCCGGGGCCGGTTCGAGGGCGGTGCGGCCCGCCGCGTCGCTGAGCTTGACGAGCAGGGCGACCAGCAGCCAGTTGGCCAGCAGGGAGGAACCGCCGGCGGCGAGGAAGGGGAGGGCCTTGCCGGTGAGCGGGATGAGGCCGGTGACGCCGCCGACGACGACGAAGACCTGGAGGGCGATGGCGGAGGCCAGGCCGCTGGCCAGCAGCTTGCCGAAGGGGTCGCTCAGGGCGACGGCGGTGCGCAGGCCGCGCTGGATGAGCAGGGTGTAGAGGAGCAGCACGGCGGTGACTCCGGCCAGGCCGAGCTCCTCGCCGATGGTGGTGAAGATGAAGTCGCTGCGCCCGGCGAAGCTGATCAGCCAGGGTCGGCCCTGGCCGAGGCCGGTGCCGAGCAGGTGGCCGGTGCCGAAGCTGAACAGGGCCTGGGCGGGCTGGTCGGAGATCAGCGCCTTGTCGTGGACGGGGAGGTAGATGTCGAGCGGGTGCAGCCAGGCCTCGACGCGGCCGTGCACGTGCGGCTCGACCGAGCCGACCACCGCTGCGCCGCCGACGGCCATCAGCAGGCCGAAGACGACCCAACTGGTGCGTTCCGTCGCGATGTAGAGCATCACGATGAAGACACCGAAGAAGATCAGCGAGGTGCCGAGGTCGCGTTCGAAGATCAGCACCAGCAGGCTGATCACCCAGATCGCCAGCACCGGCCCGGCGTTGCGCCCGCGCGGCAGGCTGAGCCCCCAGACCTTGCGTCCGACCAGGGCGAGGGCGTCCCGGTTGGCCATCAGGTAGCCGGCGAAGAAGATCGTGATGGCGAGCTTGACGAACTCGTCCGGCTCGAAGGAGGGCATCCCGGGGAGTTTGATCCAGCGCTTGGCGCCGTAGCTGTCGGTGGGGGAGAAGACGGGCGCGGCCAGCAGGATGAGCGCGCCGACCATCAGCACGTAGACGTACCGCTGGAAGAACCGGTGGTGCTTGACGAAGACGATCAGCGCGGCCGCCGCCAGCACCGCGATGAACATCCACATCACCTGGGAGGGCGCGCTCGGGAACCGCTGGTAGGTGCTCTTGTAGACCAGGGCGTACGAGATGTCGAGCCGGTGCTGGAGCATCAGGCCGAAGCCGCTGAGCAGCACGGCGATCGGCAGGATCAGCGGGTCCGCGTACCGGGCGAACCGCCGCACCGCGAGGTGGGCGGCCACGGCGCACGCGGTGAGGCTGCCGCCGATGCCGGCGAGACTGCCGGGGATCCGGTCATTCATCGTGATCTCGGTGGCGACCCAGCCCGCCAGGCAGATGGCGACGGCGAACAGGACCAGGCCCAGTTCGAGGTTGCGATGGTTCCCGGAGCGGCGACGCCCCTCGGCCCGCAGGCTTTCTCGCATGTGAACTCCCCCCAGGGGCGTCGACGGCAGATCCGGGAATTTTTGCACGGCGCGGCCGGGGCCGGGAGGGGCGGCCCGGAGCCTCGCCCCGGATGAGGCGTCGGTTAACCCCCGAGGGCCAGTGGGTGAACACTCGTACGGACTCGACGATGCGTCTACAGGGCCGTAGTAGGTTCGGGGGGCTCCCGCCCTCGTGCCCTCGGCCTGCCACTGGAGAAGCGCCCCGATGTCTCTCTTGACCTACCCGGAAGCCATCGGCGTCGGACTGCTCCAGGGGGTCACGGAGCTCTTCCCGGTCTCCAGCCTCGGCCACAGCATCCTGGTGCCCGCGCTGCTCGGCGGCCACTGGAAGCAGGACCTCGACGTCGCCGGTGAGAACTCGCCCTACCTGAACGTACTGATCGGCCTCCACCTGGCCACCGCGTTCGCGCTGATCGTCTACTTCCGGCGGGACTGGGTCCGGGTCGCGCGGGGCTTCTACACCTCCGCCCGCGAGCGCCGAATAGAGACGGTCGAGCAGAAGCTGGCCTGGCTGCTGGTCGTCGGCACCGTCCCGGTCGGCATCGCGGGCCTGGCGCTCGACCACGTCTTCCGCACCGCGCTCGGCAAGCCCGTGCCCGCCGCGATCTTCCTCACCCTCAACGGCCTGGTGCTGTACGGCACCGAGCGGCTGCGCCGGGGTGGCACCGGCCGCCGCCGTGCCGGAGCGGCCCCCGGGCCGGGTGAGGAGCAGCTGAGCCACGAGGAGCTCTCGGACCGCCGGATCGCGCGGCTCGGCTTCGGTGAGGCCCTCCGGATCGGCGCGGCCGAGATCCTCGCGCTGTTCCCCGGCATCAGCCGCTCGGGCGTCACGATCAGCGCCGGCATCTTCCGTGGCCTCTCGCACGAGGACGCGGCCCGTTTCTCCTTCATGCTGGCGACCCCGGTCATCGCCGCCGCCGCCCTGCTCAAGGTCCCGGCCCTGCTCGGCCCGGCCGGGGACGGCATCCGTGGCCAGGTGCTGGCGGGCAGTGTGGCGGCCTTCTTCGCCGGGTACGTCGCGGTGCGGTTCCTGACCAAGTACTTCGAGACGAAGACGCTGACGCCGTTCGCGATCTACTGCACCGTCGCCGGGCTCGGCAGCCTCGCGTACCTCACGTTCGTGTAGAGCCTTCACCGCAGGTCCCGCTGTGGCGGGGGAGACATCCGTCTCCCCCGCCATTTTTGCGTTCCCAGAGCCTGGACGAGCCCCGGAAGGGCCGCCGGTGCGGCCCGCCCGGCGAGACGCCCCTTGACGGCTGCGCGAGGCTCGGCTTACGTTGCTTCCGCATACCAAAACTAGCATTCCGCATCGTGGAAGTGACTGCCAAGGGTTCTCGCAAGTTCGAGACCCGAGGAGTGAGGCCGCGAGCGGGGAGAGACCCCCGATCACCACGGGCTGACCGCAGGAGTAACCCGATGCCTCGTATGACAGCCGCCCGCGCCGCAGTTGAGATCCTCAAGCTCGAAGGCGTTGAGGTCGCGTTCGGCGTGCCGGGCGCTGCGATCAACCCGTTCTACGCCGCGCTCAAGGCGTCCGGCGAGATCCGGCACACGCTGGCCCGCCACGTCGAGGGCGCGTCCCACATGGCCGAGGGCTACACCCGGGCCAAGGCCGGCAACATCGGTGTCTGCATCGGTACGTCCGGCCCGGCCGGCACCGACATGATCACCGGCCTGTACTCGGCGATCGCCGACTCGATCCCGATCCTCTGCATCACGGGCCAGGCGCCGGTCGCCCGCCTCCACAAGGAGGACTTCCAGGCGATCGACATCGCCTCGATCGCCAAGCCGGTCACCAAGGCGGCGACCACCGTCCTGGAGGCCGCCCAGGTCCCCGGCGTGTTCCAGCAGGCCTTCCACCTGATGCGCTCCGGCCGTCCGGGCCCGGTCCTGATCGACCTGCCGATCGACGTCCAGCTGACCGAGATCGAGTTCGACCCGGAGACGTACCAGCCGCTGCCGGTCTACAAGCCCACCGCGAGCCGCGCGCAGGTCGAGAAGGCCATCGCGATGCTGCAGGCCTCGGAGCGTCCGCTGATCGTCGCCGGTGGCGGCATCATCAACGCCGACGCGCCCGAGCTGCTGGTCGAGTTCGCCGAGCTGACCGGCGTGCCGGTCATCCCGACCCTGATGGGCTGGGGCATCATCGCGGACGACCACGAGCTGAACGCCGGCATGGTCGGCCTCCAGACCTCGCACCGCTACGGCAACGCGACCTTCCTGGAGTCGGACTTCGTCCTCGGCATCGGCAACCGCTGGGCCAACCGCCACACCGGTGGCCTGGACGTCTACACGGCGGGCCGCACGTTCGTCCACGTCGACATCGAGCC
Source organism: Kitasatospora sp. McL0602 (assembly GCF_052076145.1). Lineage (NCBI taxonomy): Bacteria > Bacillati > Actinomycetota > Actinomycetes > Kitasatosporales > Streptomycetaceae > Kitasatospora > Kitasatospora sp. McL0602. The sequence continues at coordinate 5,406,337 of NZ_CP197246.1, forward strand.
GACCCAGATCGGCCGGATCTTCGCCGCGGACTTCGGCATCGCCTCGGACGCCAAGGCCGCGCTGGAGCTCTTCGTCGAGGTCGCCCGCGAGCTCAAGGCCGCCGGTCAGCTCAAGGACCGCAGCGAGTGGGCCGCCTCCGCCCAGGAGCGCAAGGCGACGCTGCAGCGCAAGACGCACTTCGACAACGTGCCGATGAAGCCGCAGCGCGTCTACGAGGAGATGAACAAGGCCTTCGGCCCGGAGACCCGCTACGTCACCACCATCGGTCTGTCGCAGATCGCCGGTGCGCAGATGCTGCACGTCTACAAGCCGCGCCACTGGATCAACTGCGGCCAGGCCGGCCCGCTCGGCTGGACCATCCCGGCCGCGCTCGGTGCCGCCACCGCCGACCCGGAGACCCCGGTCGTCGCGCTCTCGGGTGACTACGACTTCCAGTTCATGATCGAGGAGCTGGCCGTCGGCGCCCAGCACAAGATCCCGTACGTCCACGTGCTGGTCAACAACGCCTACCTGGGCCTGATCCGCCAGGCGCAGCGCAACTTCGAGATCGACTTCCAGGTCAACCTGGAGTTCGAGAACCTCAACTCCCCGGAGCTGGGCGTCTACGGCGTCGACCACGTCAAGGTCGCCGAGGGCCTGGGCTGCAAGGCCATCCGCGTCACCGAGCCGGACGCCCTGCTGCCCGCGCTGGAGGAGGCCAAGAAGCTGGCCGCCGAGTTCCGCGTCCCGGTCGTCGTCGAGGCGATCCTGGAGCGCGTCACCAACATCTCGATGGCGGCCGCCGACATCGACAAGGTCAACGAGTGGGAGGAGATCGCCACCGCCCCCGGTGACGCTCCCACGGCGATCCGCCCGCTGGTCTGATCGCTGCTGATCTGACCGCAGGATCCTGACGACGGCTCGGGCCCGGCTGCTCCCTCTTGGGGGAGCAGCCGGGCCCGAGCCGTCGGTGCGGTGCGGCCGTTATGCGCCGAGCTGCCAGATGGTGTGGTGGCTGCTCAGGACGGAGACCGCGAGCAGGGCCAGGTCGGCGGTGCCGAGCGCGAGGCCGAGCAGGGCGCGGCCCCGGCGGGCGGTGCGGCGGGTCAGCGCCAGGGTGCCGAGGACCAGGGCGCACGGGCCGAGCACCAGGTTGAAGACGAGGAGGCCGAGCAGGCCGAGGATGAAGGAGGCGACGGCCATCTGGTCGGCGTCCTCGATGGTCTGTCGCTTGGTCATGATGTCCATGGCAGGGACTCTCCGTGAGGGTGGTCAGCGCCGCTTGGCGCGGGCGAGGCCCTCGCGGGTGCCGAAGGCGAGCAGCCAGAGGGTGATCGCGGCGGTGGCCGCGAGGAAGACCGGGAGGGAGACGTGGATCGCGGCGCCCATGAGGAGGCCCATGGCGACGATGACGAAGAGCAGCACGGCCGGGTCCTTTGCGGGAGTTGGAGCAGGGTGATTTCAGCTGACAAGTGTTCGCTGACTTCCGGGGACCACTCTACGCTGGCGCAACTCGGCAAACAGTTGTTTACTGAATGATGTGAGTCACACCGCCGGTGCCCCCGGAGTCAGACAGGCCCAGAAGCAGCAGAGCCGCCGAGCCCTGCTGGACGCGGGCCTGCGCCTGCTCGAGCAGCAGAACCTCAGCGGCCTCGGCGTGCGGGAGGTGACGCGGGAGGCCGGCATGTCGCCGGCCGGGTTCTACCGGCACTTCCGGGACCTGGCGGAGCTCGGTGTCGTCCTGGTCGAGGAGTCGCTCGCCAGCCTGCACGTCATGATCCGGTCGGCGCTGGCCCAGCAGGGGGAGGCCGAGGCGCGGATCGACCGCACGGTCGCGGTGATCGCCGGGCACGTCCGCGAGCACCGGGCGCACGTCCGCTTCCTCGCGCGCGAGCGGCACGGCGGCGTGCAGGCCGTGCGCGAGGCGATCGGCGGTGAACTCCGGCGGTTCGCCGGGGAGGTGGGGGAGGTGCTCGCCGCGCAGCCGGTCTCCGAGGGGTGGAGCGCGGAGGAGATCCGGATGCTCGCCGGGCTGTACGTCGACCACATGGTCTCGACGGCCGCCGCCCTGCTGGACGCGCCGACCGAGGCCGAGCAGCGGCGGATCGCCCGGACGGCGCAGACGCAGCTGCGGCTGATCGGGGTCGGGCGCACCCACTGGCGCGACGGGTGACCAGGGTGGGTCTGACGTACTCAACTGGCAGTTGACGCACCGGTATTGACAGGGCGGCATGCTCACGCCAGCTTTGGGGGAACCCCCACGGGAACCCCCACTCCGAGAGGCACTCTCATGAAGAAGCCGCTCATCGGCGCGCTCACGGCCCTGCTGCTCGCCGGGGCCACCGCCCTGGCCGGAGCCGCCCCCGCCAATGCCGCGCAGGCCGTCACCGTCAACTACGCCGGTACGGTGGCGCTCAGCGACTGCTCCGGATCGGTGGTGCGGATGCCGAACTCCGTCGACACCGACCCGGCGCTCGTCCTCACCAACGGCCACTGCCTGGAGACCGGCATGCCGTCGCCCGGCCAGGTCGTCGTCGGCCAGTCGTCCAACCGCAGCTTCACCCTGCTCAGCGCGAGCGGCGGCCGGCTGGCCACGCTGCGCGCGACCAAGGTCGCGTACAGCACGATGACCGACACGGACGTGACGATCTACCAGCTGAGCAGCACCTACTCGACGATCAAGTCCCGTTACGGCATCAGCCCGTTGACCATCTCGACGGCGCACCCGACGGCGGGCGCCGCGATCAAGGTGGTGTCGGGCTACTGGAAGCGGACGTACTCCTGCAACGTGGACGGCTTCGTCTACCGGCTCAAGGAGGGCGACTGGACGTTCAAGGACGCCGTCCGCTACACCTCCAGCTGCAACACCATCGGCGGCACCTCGGGCTCGCCGGTCATCGACACGGCCACCGGCCTGCTCGTCGCGGTGAACAACACCGGCAACGAGAACGGTGAGACCTGCACCGTCAACAACCCCTGCGAGGTGGACCAGAGCGGCAACGTGACCGTCCACCAGGGCATCAACTACGCCGAGGAGACGTACGGCATCCCGGCCTGCTTCGGCGCCGGCAACAAGCTCGACCTCACGCTGGCGGGCTGCACGCTGCCGCGCCCGTAGGGCCGTAGGTACGGAGCAGTGCGAGCGGGTGGCGCGGGCCGGTGAGGTGACCGGCCCGTGCCCCTGTTCGAAGTACTGAATCAGTGCTTCAATTCTTGATATGGCATACCGACGCACCCCGGCCGTGCAGGCCCGGCTCGACGCGCAGCGCGAGGCCGTGCTGCGGGCCGCCGTCGCGCTGCTCGGCGAGCGCGGCTACGGCGGGTGCTCGATGGCGGCCGTCGCCCACCGGGCCGGGATGGCGACCGGCAGCATGTACCAGCACTTCGCCAACAAGGCCGAGCTCTCCGTCGAGCTGTTCCGCCTGGTGGTAGGGCGTGAGGTCGCCGCCGTGACCGAGGCGGCCGCCCGGGAGAGCACACCCCGGGGCAAGGTCAGCGCCGTCGTCGAGACCTTCGCCGCGCGGGCCCTCAAGGCCCCCCGGCTCGCCTACGCGCTGCTCGCCGAGCCCGCCGACGCCGTCGTGGACACCGAGCGGCTGGTCTTCCGCCGGGCCTTCCGCGATCTGATCGCCGAGCAGATCGCCGACGCCATCAGCACCGGCCAGCTGCCCGACCAGCGCGCCGAACTCACCGCCGCGGCCCTCGTCGGCGCGGTCGCCGAGGCGCTGGTCGGCCCCCTCGCCACCGGCTCGCCGCCGGACGACCTCATCCCCGCCATGGTCTCCTTCGCGCTGCGCGCCCTGGGAGCCCCGACCGTTGGAGAGCCCGATGCCGCCCACGCATGAAGTCACCAACCAGGTGCCCGACTTCCACGGCCAGGGCCATGACCTGGCCGAGGACCCGACCCTGCTCTCCGCGCTCCGCCGGGCCGGCGCCGACTGGGCCGAGCCCGAGCTGCACGAGCTCGGCCGCACGGCCGGCACCGCCGAGGCCGCCGAGCGGGGCCGCCTCGCGAACGAGCACCCGCCGGTGCTGCGCACCCACGACCGCTACGGCAACCGGATCGACGAGGTCGAATTCCACCCGGCCTGGCACGAGTTGATGGACACCGCCGTCTCGCACGGCCTGCACGCGGCGCCCTGGCGGGACGACCGGCCGGGCGCGCACACTGCCCGAGCTGCCAAGTTCTACCTCTGGGGCCAGGTCGAGGCGGGCCACAGCTGCCCGATCTCGATGACCTACGCCGCCGTCCCCGCACTCCGGGCCACGCCCGAACTCGCCGACCGCTTCGAGCCGTTGCTCGCCTCCTCGGTGTACGACTTCGGCCTGCGCGAGCCGGGCGGCAAGCGCGGGCTGATCGCCGGCATGTCGATGACGGAGAAGCAGGGCGGCTCCGACGTCCGCACCAACACCACCACCGCCATCCCGCAGAGCGACGGCACGTACCGGCTGGCCGGGCACAAGTGGTTCACCTCGGCGCCGATGTCGGACATCTTCCTCACCCTCGCCCAGGCGCCCGGCGGGCTGAGCTGCTTCGTGCTGCCCCGGGTGCTGCCGGACGGCAGCCGGAACCGCATCCTGATCCAGCGGCTCAAGGACAAGCTCGGCAACCGCTCCAACGCCTCCGCCGAGATCGAGTACGACGGCGCGGTGGGCTGGCTGGTCGGCGAGGAGGGGCGCGGCGTCCCGACGATCATCGAGATGGTCAACATGACCCGGCTCGACTGCACCCTGGGCGCCGCCTCCGGCATGCGGACGGGCGCCGTGCTGGCGCTCCACCACGCCACCCACCGGCGGGCGTTCGGCGCGGCGCTGGACGCCCAGCCGCTGATGCGCAACGTGCTGGCCGACCTGGTGGTCGAGTCCGAGGCCGCGACCGCCGTCGCGATGCGGCTCGCCGCCGCCACCGACCGCGCCCTGGCCGGGGACGAACAGGAGGCCCTGGTGCGGCGGTTGGGCCTCGCGGTGGCCAAGTACTGGGTCTGCAAGCGCGGCCCCGCGCACGCCGCCGAGGCGCTGGAGTGCCTGGGCGGCAACGGCTACGTCGAGGAGTCGGGGATGCCCCGGCTCTACCGGGAGGCCCCGCTGGTCTCGATCTGGGAGGGCTCCGGCAACGTCGCGGCGCTGGACGCGCTGCGGGCGATGGCCCGGCGGCCCGCGAGCCTGGAGGCCTTCCTCGGCGAGCTGGACGAGGCGGCCGGTGCGGACCGCCGCCTGGATGCGGCCGTCGCCTCGCTCCGCAAGGAGCTCGGCGACCTCACCGACCTGGAGTACCGGGCCCGGCGGCTCGCCGAGGCGATGGCGCTCACCTTCCAGGGCTCGTTGCTGGTGCGGCACGGCGACCCGGCGGTGGCCGAGGCGTTCTGCGCCTCCCGGCTCGGCGGCGACCACGGCGGTGCGTACGGCACGCTGCCGACCGGGGTGGACACCGAGGCGATCCTGGCGCGGGCCCGGCATGCCTGAGATCGCCGACGAGGCAGTCGAAGTCCGGGCGTTCTGGCAGGAGTTGGGCCTCCCCGGGCTGATCGACGTGCACACCCACTTCATGCCCGAGCGGGTGCTCGACAAGGTGTGGGCGTACTTCGACGCGGCCGGGCCGCTGACCGGGCGGCCCTGGCCGATCACCTACCGCGAGGAGGAGCAGCAACGCCTCGACCGACTGCGTGAGTTCGGGGTGCTCGCGTTCACCGCGATGCTCTACCCGCACAAGCCGGGGATGGCGGCCTGGCTCAACGCCTGGGCGGCGGAGTTCGCCGCCCGGACGCCGGACTGCCTGCACACCGCGACCTTCTTCCCCGAGGAGGGTGCCGAAGGGTACGTCGGGGAGGCACTGAGTAAGGGTGCCCGGGTCTTCAAGGCCCACCTCCAGGTGGGCGGTTACGACCCCGCCGACCCGCAGCTGGACGCCGTCTGGGGCCTGCTGGCGGAGAGCGGCACCCCGGTCGTCACGCACTGCGGCTCCGGCCCGGTGCCGGGCAAGCACACCGGCCCCGGCCCGATCGGCGCCGTCCTCGCCCGGCACCCACGGCTCCGGCTGATCGTCGCCCACATGGGGCTGCCCGAGTACGCCGACTTCCTCGACCTGGCGGCCCGGTACCCGTACCTGCACCTGGACACCACGATGGCGTTCACCGCCTTCACCGAGCAGATGGCGCCCTTCCCGCCCGACCAACTCCTGCGCCTGCTGGACGTCCAGGACCGGATCCTGCTCGGCACCGACTTCCCCAACATCCCCTACCCGTACGTCCACGCACTGCGGGCCCTGGCGGGGCTGGGGCTGGGGGAGGAGTGGCTGCGGGCGGTGTGCCACGACAACGCGGCGAGGCTGTTCGCCGTACCGGGGAGCGCCCGCGACCGGTAGCGAGCGTCAGGCGCAGGCGGTGAGCGTCAGGCGCCGGTGGTGGAGCCGGGGCGGACGACCATCATGACCGTCACCACGGCCCAGAGGAGGTTGAAGACGCCGGCCGTCATCGGCAGCCGCCGCAGGCCGCCCGTCGCGCGGGCCAGGCCGTCGGCCGGGGGCTCGTCGCCGAGGGCGTCGATCACGGCCTGCTGGGCCGGGTTGACCAGGAGCAGGAGGACGGCGGCGGCGAGGGCGGTGAGCACGGTCGCGACGATCAGCCAGGTCTGGTTCATGATGCCCATCACCTGCGCGGTGCCGATGCCGATCACCGGCACGGCGATGCCCAGCATGGCGTAGACCTGGGTGATCCGGTGCAGCAGCCGGACGGAGGCGGCGGCCGAGGCCTGGTCCGGGCCTGCGGCGAGGGCGACCTTGGCCCGTGCCGGGAACATGCTCACGGCGACGGCGACGGGGCCGATGAACAGGATGGCAGCCAGGACGTGCAGGCTCAGGAGGAGCTTGGCCATGGTGGAGGGCACCCTTCGGGGACGGCGGTGGCCGGGTGGTCCGGGCCGGGAGCGGCTCCACCGGCGGAGCCGCTCAGCACGCTAACACCGGCCCGGCGCGCCGCAGCGGCCGGGGCGGGGGTGGTGATCGGCTCCGCCGCTCGGGCGAATTGCCGCGTGGCGCGGGCACGGCTGCAGGGCGGGCGGGTGGGTGTCGCCTGTAATGGCTGGGGTCGGCTGCCCCTCTCCGGGCGGATCTGGTCCGGACCGGAAGGTTACCCGTGGCTCGCGCCGTACCCCGCCGTGTTGCTCGGCTGAGCTCAACCACGCTTCTGCGGCTGGGGGTGGTCGCGACCCTGGCGCTCGCGCCGGTCGCCCTCGGGCTGCCCGGCAGTGCGGCGCCGCTGCCGCCACCGCTGGGGGCCTGCTCCGGGCCGGACTGCCCTGCCGTCTACCCCGCCCCCAACAACGGTGACTTCGCCGGGCGGGACGCCTCGATCAACGTCTTCACCGGCGGCGACTACCTCGCCCGGGGGCGGGCGGCCGAGGTCGAGGGCAAGGTGGTGACCCTCGGCAGTCTGACAGTCGACAAGAACGGCGGCGGATCGTTCAACATGGGCGTCGTCGGGGTCGGCTCGCGGGTGCCGCCGCCGAGCGGCACGGACCATGTGACCGTCGGCGGTGACGTGACGGTGCAGCCCGGAAACAGCGTCCTCCTCGGCGGCTCCGACTCCAGGACCACGGTCTGGGGCAATCTCCGCTACGGCGGCACGCTCACGGGGACGGTGACGCCCACCCCCACCGGGCAGGCGATCAAGGACGCCGCCGCGGCTGACCAGTTCAAGCCACTGGTGACGGTGATCGAGAAGCTCTCCGCGTGCGCGGCCAAGACCGCCGTGACCGGCACGGTCACGCTCACCGCCAGCGACGCGACCTTCACCGGCGACGGCACCAGCGCGCGGCAGATCTTCAACGTCACCGGCGACCTGGCCGGCAGTTCGGGCGGTCAGATCGGTCTCACCTTCGCCAACATCCCGGCGGGGGCGACGGTCATCGTGAACATGCTCTCGCCCACCGCGCTGATCAACACCTACACCGGTACCGGCCTGCCCGGTGACCAACTGACCGACCTGCGGCCTGGGTTGGTGTGGAACTTCCCGACCGCGACGAACGCCGCGATCAGAGGCTCCGCCCAGTTCCAGGGCATGGTGATGGGCGGCAACCCGGCGGGCACGATGACCCTCTCCCAGCCCGGGGTGAACGGCAGGGTCTACCTCGCGGGCAACCTGATCCAGGAGGGCACCGGCGGCTACGAGATCCACGCGTACCCCTTCACCGGCGACTTCCCCGAGTGCGAGAGCCCCACCCCGACGCCCACACCCACGCCGACCCCGACCCCGACGCCCGGCCCGAGCGAGTCCACCACTGAGCCGGGGCCGACCGGGAGCCCCACCCCCGCCCCGAGCCGCTCCGGCTCGGGCGGCCCCGAGCTGCCCGAGACCGGCGGTGACCTCGCCCTCCCGGTGGGGCTGCTGGCGTCGGGCCTGCTGGTTTCGGGTGGCGTGGCCGTCCTGGTCTCCCGCCGCCGGGGCCGCCACTGAGAGACGGTCCGTCAGGTGCGGGAAGTTCGTCTGCGTACCTGGCGGGTGACCGGTGGTTCCCCCGGTGCGGGGAGGCGTGCGACCATCGGCACAGCTTTCGCCGAGTGGTTGGGGGAGTTGTGCCGGAGGAGTACGCGGAGTTCCTGACCGCCGGTGGGGCCGTCGTCCGGGTCGAGGGGGCCGGCGGGGCGGACTGGGCGGCCGACGGGCTGGACGGCATGCAGCCGGTCGGCCGGAGCGCGGGGGCCGGGGTCGGCCGGGCGGCGGAGTCCTTCGAGCAGGCGCTCGAAGGGGTGCGGGCCGCTGCGGAGTCGGCACTCGCCGTCTTCCGGGGCGGGAGCCTCGCGCCGGACGAGGTGGAGATCGAGTTCGGCGTTAAACTCTCCGCCGAGGCAGGCGCGTTGATCGCCCGTACGGCCGCCGACGCGCACCTGACGGTCAGACTCAGCTGGGCGCCCGGCCGAGACAGCCCCGGCCCCTGACGGCGGCCCCCGATGCGGGACGTGCGCTGGCTGGCCCGGGTCACCACCGAGGGACCGGCCCCGACGACGGGTGCGGGCATCCTCGTCACCGACCGCTGGGTGCTCACCTGCGCCCACGTCGTGGCGGGTGTCGAGCGGGCCGTCGTCCGGCTGGTCAACCAGGCCGCAGGGCGGGGGCTCGGCGCAGCAGTGCTGCGGCGCGGCCCGTGGCCCGACGGGCCGGGGGGCACGGGGGACGTCGCGGTGCTGGTCCTGGACGAACCCGTACCCGCGCAGAGCGCCGAGCCCGCGCGGTTCGCGCCGCTGCACGGTTGGACCGGCCTGCATACGCCGCAGCTGGCCGCGTACGGCTTCCCGGCCGGGCACGACGGCGGGTTGAGCAGCGAGATCCGGCTGACCAGGGGTGGGTTCCGGATCGGCGGTGAGCTCGTCCAGTTGGAGCACGAGGGCACCGGGATGCCGCTCGCCCCGGGGTTCAGCGGCGGCCCGGTGGTGATCGCGGGGACGGGGGAGGTGGTCGGTCTGGTCACGGCGGCGCAGGACACCCTCTGGCGCGGCGCGGGAGACCGCAGCCGCCCGGCGGTCCGGCTGGGCCACATGCTGCCCGCCGAGGCGCTCGCCCGGTACGTGCCGGAGCTGGCCGATCTTCTGCCGGGGGCGGCCCTGCCGCGTTCGGCGGTACGGGAGTTGCGCCTCCTGCTGGTGGGGGCCACGTCGGCGGCCGACCCGCTGGAGCTCTACCGGGCGGCCGTCGGCACCCTCGGCTGCCCCGACCCGCCGCAGCGGCCGGCCACGCTCTGGGAGGCCTGCTGGTACCTGCTCGCGGAGGTGCCGCAGCAGTCGGACGGCCGGCACCCGGTGGTGGCCTTCGTCGAACGGGTCGCCGCGAGCCCCCTGCATGCTCCGAGCGCCCCTGGCGACCCGGGCGGCGCTGACGCGCTCGGCCGGGGCCTGCGGGACTGGCTCGCGGACCACCCCGGGCGCCCGCCCGCCGCCGCCTCCGTCCCGGCCGTCGGCCGGTGGCGGCCGATCTTGGTCGAGATCGGGCCGAGCGGTGCGGGGCCGGGGATGTTCCACGTCACGATCGCCGCGATCCGTGACGGCGTGCTGGGCGAGCCGCACAGCAGCACGGTGCCCAAGCCCCGGCTGGCGGGCTTCGTCCGTGACCGGATCGACCGGGAGATCGGTCTGCTGGAGCCCGACGGGACGGAGTTGATCATCTTCGTGCTGCCGCGCAAGTGGCTCACCCAGCCCGTCCACAGCTGGGCCCGCCGCCGGACGGACTTCGGCCCGCTCGGCGCCGATCACGCCGTCGTCGTGGTCGACCAGCAGCGCCGGGCGGCAGCGGCCGACCGCCGCCAGCTGGAGATGAAGTGGAGTGTGCTGCGCGGCAGTTCTGGCACCGAACTGCACCCCGTACCGTGTGACGATCCCCCCGACAGCCGACGCTTCTACCAGCAGCTGCGCCCGCCGGAGCGCACCGCGCTGCCCGCCCTCGGCGGTCCGCCGAAGGGCGCGCCCTTCGAGCAGTTGCTCGCCGCCGCGCTCAAGGCCGGTGCCCCGGCGGTGTTGTGGGCCGGGCAGCCCTGCGGCGCCGAGCATGCCAGGGCCGACCATGCCGCAGCCGACCATGCCCGAGAAGGCACCTGCCGAAGTGCCCGGTTCCTTGCCAGACTTGCGGAGGAGCTGGCCGAAGTGCCACCGGCCGATCTACCGTGCCGGATCAAGGAGTTGCGCCACCAGGCGGAGGAGAGCGAGGACCCGGCCGGGCACTGGGCCGACGGACTCGTCCTGCTCTGGGAGGACCCGGAGGTGCTGCCCAGCCCGCACCGGCCCTACCGGGTCGTCCCGACCGCCGGCCGAGCAGCGGCAGTCGACCAGTAGCAGCCGACCAGCAGCAGGAGAGAGAGCCAGCCCCATGCCCCTGACCCGGATCTACCGGGGCACCGACGAGCCCCACGACGGTCTCGCCGCGCTCCCGGCGCCCCCGCCCTGGCGCACCTTCGACGGCGGCCCCGCCCTGGCGACGCCCGCCGAGGGCACCGACCCCTGCACCGCCCCCTCCGCGCACCGGGCCGGGACCTTCCGCCCCACCGCCGAGACGGTCGAACTCGTCAACGCGGCTCTCTACCTGCGCCGCCCGCTGCTCGTCACCGGCCCGCCCGGCAGCGGCAAATCCAGCCTTCCGTACGCCGTCGCCCGCGAACTCGGCCTCGGGCCCGTGCTGCGCTGGAACATCACCAGCCGCAGCACCCTGCGCGACGGCCTCTACCAGTACGACCCGCTCTCCCGCCTCTACGCCGCCAACCAGGCCGGCTCCGGCTCGCCGGGCACCGGGCTGGACGAGCACCTGCGGCTCGGCCCGCTCGGCACCGCACTGCTCCCGTACGGCAGACCGCGCGTGCTGCTGATCGACGAGATCGACAAGGGCGACCTCGACCTGCCCAACGACCTGCTGCACGTGCTGGAGGACGGCCAGTACGAGATCGACGAACTCGTCCGGACCGCCGCCCAGTTGCCCGAGGCGCAGGTGCTGACGGCCGACGGGCGCGGCCGGGCGCCGGTGCTGGGCGGGCGGGTGCGCTGCCGGGCCTTCCCGTTCACCGTGCTGACCAGCAACGCCGAGCGGGAGTTCCCGGCGGCCTTCCTGCGGCGCTGCGTGGTGCTCGAACTGCGCAGGCCCGAGGGGGCCGAGCTGGAGTCCATCGTGAAGGCCCACCTGCCCGGCTCCGACGCCGAGTTGGTGGACGAGATCCTGCGGGTGTTCCTGACCCGGCGGGAGGACGGCGAACTCGCCACCGACCAGCTGCTCAACGCGATCTATCTGACCTCCCGCCCCGAACTCGCCGAAGCCGCCGACCGGGCCGCGCTCGCCGCCCAGGTGATGCCCTACCTCAGCCGGGGCCAGGACGACGATGTGTTCTGACCAGGAGCCGCTGCCGGAGGCCGTCCGGCGGCGGCCGCCCCCGGGCGGCCTCGACCGGCTCACCGCTCTGCTCGCCGAACTCGGCCGCGCCGCGCCCGAGCCCGTCGAGCTGGCCGAGCTGCTCTGGCTCGCCGCCCGCTCGACCCCGGGCAGCGACGACGCCGACCCGGCCGGTGGTGCGGCGGGCCACCGGGCCCGCCGCACCGGGGGCGACCCTGCCTCGCCGGGCAGCCCGGGTGGCCATGCCCGGAGCACCGCCAGGGCCGACGGCCAGGCCGTCCGCACCGCCCTGCACCTCCCCTCCGACGACCCGGCGGCCCGACTCGCCGCCGCCGCGCCGGTGCCCGCCCCGAGCACGCCGATGCTGCCCCGGCCACTGGCCCTGCAACGGGCACTGCGCCCGCTGAAGCGCCGGGTGCCCGACCCGCGCAGCTCCCTGCTCGACGAGACCGCCACCGCCCACCGGCTGGCCGAGGCGCTGCGCGGCCCCGGGCAGGTGCAGTGGCTGCCGGTGCTGCGCCCGAGCCTGGAGCGCTGGCTCGATCTCCACCTGGTGCTGGACTGCGGGCCGACCATGCGTCTGTGGCGCCAACTCGCCCACGAGCTGCGCACCCTGCTCCAGCAGACCGGCGCCTTCCGGCAGGTGGTGCTCTCGGGCCTCGGTGACGACGGACGGCTCACGCGCCGGCAGGTCCACGGCACCCGCACGGCCGTCCTGGTGCTGAGCGACTGCATGGGCCCGCAGTGGCGGGCGGGCCCGCCGGGTGAGCGCTGGCGCCGTACGCTGCACGCGCTCGCCCGGCGCGCCCCCGTCGCCGTCGTCCAGCCGCTGCCCGAACGGCTCTGGCGGCTCGGCGCGTTGCCCGTGCTGCCGGGGCTGCTGTCGGCGCCCGAGGCCGGGGCACCCAACGCGGCGTACGACTTCGCTCCGTTCGCCGAGGACGGGCCGGGGGCGGGGGAGCTGCCGGTGCCGGTGTTGGAGCCCGGGGCCGGGTGGATCGCCAACTGGGCGCACCTGGTGGGCAGTCCGAGCGGCGGGCAGGTGGTCGGCGCCGCGTTGCTGGTCGGATCGGTCGGCCTGACGGCCGGGGTGGGTGCGTCGGCCGGGCCCGAGCCGGACGAACTCGCCGCTGAAGAGCTGGTGTTGAGGTTCCGCTCGGTCGCCTCGCCGGAGGCGTTCACGCTCGCCGGGCTGACCGCGCTGACCACCCCGGCCCTCCCGGTGATGCGGCTGCTCCAGGCCGCCGGCTTCGCCCGACCGCAGCCCCAGCACCTCGCCGAGGTGGTGGTCAGCGGCCTGCTCAGGGAGCGGGAAGGGCACCGCGACCACTTCGAGTTCCGCCCGGGAGTACGGGAGTTGCTGCTCCGGACGCTTCCCCGGTCGACCACCCACCGCACCGTCGGCCTGCTGGCCCGGGTCGGTGAACAGATCGCCGCGCGGGCGGGCCGCGCCCCCAACGAGATCGCGGCGCTGGCGGCCACCGAGGGGCCGGGCGTCGTCGTCGGGGCCGAGCGGCAGCCCTTCGCCCTGATCAGCCCGGCCGCGCTGCGGATGCTGGACGGCCCGAGCTCGCCCGTCGTCCGGTCGGTGCCCTCGCCCGGCACCGGGCGGGCGCTGGCCCTGCCGGATCCGGAGCGCTCCCGTGCCGTGCTGCTGCTGGCCGCCCCGCAGTCGGACGCGCCGCTCGACCTGGGCGGCCTGGTGCACCGCACCGACCTCAACAACCTGGCGGGCGCGCTGCTCAGCCGGCGGCTGGTCGGGCTGGACCGGGAGCGGCTCTGGCTCGGCATCCACAGCCTGCACGACTTCCGGCGGGCGTTGCAGGCGGCGGCCGAGGAGGCACGGGACACCCTGGTGGTCTACGTCGGCGGCGAGGTGACCAGCACCCGGATCGGCGAGCTCGCGGTCAAGGTGCCGGGGCAGGCCTCGCTGTACTGGCCGGATCTGCTCGACCTGGTCGGGGGCAGCCCGGCCCCCAACCGGCTGGTGGTGCTGGACGGCTGGGTGGCCGAGGGGCAGGAGGCACCGGCCGAGCCCGCCGAGGCCGGGTCGGCGGTGCACCAGCTGATTGGCGTCCGGCCGCAGACCGGGCGTTCGTTGGCCGGCCAGCTGTTCCGGCTGCTCAAGGACGGCGAGCCGGGTGGCAGACCGGAGTTGACGGTCCGTCATCTGATGCGGTCCGTCCGGGAGCAGGCCGGGCCCGATCAGCTGGTCTGGCTCCGGATGCCGGGGGAGACCTTCCTGTTCTCCCGCAACCCGGCCGCCTCGTCGGCGGCCAGGACGCCGGTGGCGCCGTACTTCTACCTCAGCCACAACCACCTCGGCCGCCCCGGCGCGGGTGCGGAGGCGGGGCGGCGGGAGCTGGTGGAGCAGCTCTTCGCGGATCTGAGCGAGGTGGTGATGGACCTGACCGACCTGCCCGCCCCGGTGCCCGCCGGGTTCCTCGGTGGCGGCGGGCTGCCGCGCGAGGAGGCGGCCGAGGCGCTCGCGGGGTGCCGGGTCTTCGTGCCGTTCTACTCGCCGGGCTACTTCCGGGAGGAGCGTTGCGGCCGGGAGTGGGCGGCCTTCGCGCACCGCGCAGGTGGTGACGGCTGGTCGAGCGGTATCGTGCCGGCGCTGTGGGAGCCGGTCCGTCCGGAGGAACTCCCCGAGGTGGCAGGGCAGTTGCGCTACATCGACAACACCGTCGAGGAGTACGCGACGGAGGGGCTGCTCGGGTTGGCGGCCGCGCCCGAGCAGCGGGCCCGGTACGAGCTGGCGGTCTACCGGCTCGCCTGGCGGATCGTCGAGGTGGCGCGCACCGCGCGGATACCGGTGGCGCCGGTGCCGCCCGCCTGGGAGAGCCTGCCCAACGCCTTCGCGGAGGGCGGCCCGCCCGGCAGCCGGGTCAGCCCGCCCGGCCCGGAGGGGCTGGACGGGCCGGACAGCCCTATGTCACCGCACCCCGCTGGTTGAACCGCTCGGCCCGCCACTCGCCGGAGTCCAGCACCTCGGCGAGGTGCCGCGCCGCGTCCCACACGTCGCAGTAGGAGACGTACAGCGGAGTGAAGCCGAAGCGCATCAGATCCGGTGCCCGGAAGTCGCCGATCACCCCGCGCTCGATCAGGGCCTGCACGACCGGGTAGCCGTCGGGGTGCCGGAGGGCGATCTGGCTGCCGCGCCGCTCGTGGTCGCGCGGCGTCACGACCTCCAGGCCGAGCGGCTCGACCAGGCTGACGAAGAGGTCGGTCAGCGCGAGGCTCTTCGCCCGGACGGCCTGCAGATCGGCCTTCTCCCAGACGTCCAGGCTCGCGCCGAGGGCGGCCTGGCCGAGCATCGACGGCGAGCTGGTCAGGAACCGGCCGATCCCCGGCAGCGGCTCGTAGCCGGGCTCGAAGGCGAACGGCCGGGCGTGGCCGAACCAGCCGCTCAACGGCTGCTCGGCGGCGGCCTGGTGGCGCTCCGCGACGTACAGGAAGGCCGGCGAGCCGGGCCCGCCGTTCAGGTACTTGTAGGTGCAGCCGACGGCGAAGTCCACGCCGCAGGCGTCGAGTTCGATCGGGAGGGCGCCGACGGAGTGGCAGATGTCCCAGATCATCAGGGCGCCGGCCTGCTGGACACGCCGGGTGATGCCCGGCATGTCGAGCAACTCGCCGGTGCGGTAGTCGACATGGGACAGCACGACGGCCGCCACGTCGTCGCCGAGCAGGGCGTCGAGCTGCCCGGCGTGGTCAAGCAGCTGGGTGCGGGCGCCCTCGATCATCGAGGTCACGCCCTCGGCGATGTAGAGGTCGGTGGGGAAGGCGGCCTGCTCGGCGAGGACGGTCCGGCGGCCGGGGCGCAGCCGCAGGGCGGCCGAGAGCAGCTTGAAGAGGTTGACGGAGGTGGTGTCGCAGACCACGACCTGGCCGGGCGCGGCGCCGACCAGGGGGGCGACCCGGGCGCCGAGGGTGTGCGGCAGGGCGAACCAGCCGGCGTCGTTCCAGCTGCGGATCAGTTCCTGGCCCCACTCGACCTCGACCAGCTGCCGGACGCGCTCGGAGGTGCGCGCGGGCAGTGCGCCGAGCGAGTTCCCGTCGAGGTAGACCACGCCCTCGGGCAGCACGAACTCGGCTCGGAAGCCGGCCAGCGGGTCCGCGGCGTCGAGTGCCTCGCAGTCCTTGCGGCTCGGGGTCACAGCTCGTTCCTCACGTTCCACAGCTCGGGGAAGACGTCCTGGTCGGCGGACTGCTTGAGCCAGGTCAGGCCGCTGGAGCCGCCGGTGCCGGGCTTGGCGCCCATCGAGCGCTTGACGGCCGAGTAGTGCCGCTGGCGCCAGCGGGTGACGCGCTCGGCGGTGTCGAGCAGGGCCTCGCCGAGCCGGGCCAGCTCGGCGTGCGCCGGGTCGGTGTAGACCTGCGCCCAGGCGGCCTCGACCTCGGCGGAGGCCTGGTGCCGGGCGGTGGTGGCCTCGTGCGGGGTGGGGATGCCGCGCCGGTCGAGCAGGGCCAGCGCCTCGTCGTACAGGCTCGGCGACTGGAGGGCGATCGTCAGCTCGCCGTGCACCGAGGGGACGCCCTGGTACATGGTGAGCAGCTTCTCGCTCTTGTTGCCGAGCAGGAACTCCAGCCGGAGGAAGGCGGAGGACTGGAAGCCGGAGGCCTCGCCGAGCACCGGGCGGAAGGCGTTGAACTCCAGCGGCGTCATGGTCGCCAGCAGGTCCCAGGAGCTGACCAGCACGTCCTGGACGTGCTGCCCGCGCCGCAGCGCCGCGACGGTGGCGGGCAGGTCGTCCTCGCGCAGGGCGTGCTGGGCGGTCGTCCACTCGTGCCGCAGCAGGTCGAAGAGCAGCTCCATGACCTGGGTGGTGATGATGAACGACAGCTCGGCGTCGACCTTGCTGCGCGGGTGCTGGAGGCTGTGCAGGGTCTCCAGCCGCACGTACTGGGAGTACGGGGTGCCGGTCTCCGGCTCGTCCTCGGGGCCGAACGACAGCCTCGGCGTACTCACACTGGCCTGGCTCATGACGGTTCCTCCCGGCGCACCCGATTTCGCATGGTCCGTCACGACATGACGGCCGGGGACTATTGTGCGGCGGTGCAGGCCGTGGATGAATGGGCGGCAGGCACCGGATCGGGCATCGCGCCTTGCGAACAGAAGGTCTTTTCCCGATCAAGCCTAGTGAACCGAAACCAGCCACCCCAGGAGCACCCGTGGACGCCGTCGACCGCCTTCTGCTCGCCGAACTGCAGAGCGACGCCCGGCTCTCGTACAACGAGCTCTCCCGCCGGGTGAACCTCTCCTCGCCCGCCGTCGCCGAGCGGGTGCGGCGGCTGGAGGCGGACGGCGTGATCAGCGGCTACCACGCGCACATCGACCTGGCCCGCGCCGGGCTCGCCGTCACCGCGCTGGTGCAGATCCAGTGCTACGGGCCGCGCTGCGTGCTCCGTGACCCGCAGGTCGCGCGCTGGCCGGAGGTGCTGCAGCTGCACCGGGTGACCGGCGGGGCGTGCTGCATGCTGCTGGTCGCGGTGGCCGGGATGGCCGAGTTCGAGCAGCTGATCGACCGGCTCGGCGCGTACGGGCAGCCCGGCAGCTCGATGATCCTCTCCAGCCCGGTGCCCTGGCGGCCGGTCGTGCCCTCCGCCTGAGGGCTTATGGCCGGTGGTACCGCGGTACCGCTCGGCGGCGAGGATCATCCCGTGGTGCCGGGGTTTCGGGGGTGCGGAGTTCCTACGGTTGGGTCATGGCCGCTGACGGCCAGGCTCAGCACCGGGACGCAAGGACGAAACCCATGATCGAGATCCACCAGCTGGTCAAGAGGTACGGCGATAAGACGGCCGTGGACGGCCTCGACTTCACCGTCGAGCCGGGTGTGGTCACCGGCTTCCTCGGCCCGAACGGCGCGGGCAAGTCGACCACGATGCGCATGATCGTCGGCCTGGACGCGCCCACCAGCGGCTCGGTCACCGTCAACGGCCGCCGCTACGCCCAGCACACCGCCCCGCTCCAGGAGGTCGGCGCGCTGCTGGAGGCCAAGTCGATCCACCCCGGCCGTTCCGCGTTCAACCACCTCAACACGCTCGCCCTCACCCACGGCATCCCGCGCCGCCGGGTCGACGAGGTGATCGAGCTGGCCGGCCTCACCAAGGTCGCGCGCAAGCGGGCCGGGGCCTTCTCGCTCGGCATGGGCCAGCGCCTGGGCATCGCCGCCGCGCTGCTCGGCGACCCGCAGACGGTGATGCTCGACGAGCCCGTCAACGGCCTCGACCCCGAGGGCGTGCTCTGGATCCGCAACCTGCTCACCGGGCTCGCCGAGGAGGGTCGCACCGTCTTCGTCTCCTCGCACCTGATGAGCGAGATGGCGCTGACGGCCACCAAGCTGATCGTGGTCGGCCGCGGGAAGCTGCTCGCCGACACCACCGTCGCCCGGCTCATCGAGGACGCGGGCGGCCACAGCGTGCTGGTCCGCACCGGCGACGCGACCCGGCTGCGCGAGCTGCTGCTCGGCCCGGACGTGGAGATCACCGGCGCGGCCGGCTCGGAGGAGCTGCACGTCACCGGCCTGACGGCCCGCCAGATCGGCGAGACCGCCTTCGACCACGGCATTCCGGTCTACGAGCTGACCCCGCAGGCCGTCTCGCTGGAGGAGGCGTTCATGGCCATGACCGGCGAATCCGTCGAGTACCACGGAGGCACCACCGTCGGCCCTGTCTCCGCCACCACCGTCACCGGGAGCGCCGCATGAGCACTCTGACCGTCGAGCGCGTACCCGCGCAGACCCAGCGACCCGCCTACAAGGTCACCGGCAGCCGGGTGCTGCGCGCCGAGTGGGCCAAGCTCTGGTCACTCCGCTCCACCTGGATCACGCTGGGCCTCTCGCTGCTCTTCCTGATCGCCTTCGGCCTGATCGCCGCCGCCAACTACTCCCCGGGGGAGTTCCACCACGGCCCCGGCGGCGAGGCGAAGGACGCCGTCGGCCTGGCGCTCGCCGGCCTGGACTTCGCCCAGCTCGCGATCGGCGTACTCGGCGTGCTGATCACCGCCGGGGAGTACTCCACCGGCATGATCCGCTCCACCCTGGCCGCCGTCCCGACCCGGCTGCCGGTGCTCTGGTCCAAGGCCGCGACGTACGGCGTGATCGCCCTCGTGCTCGCCACGGTCGGCGCGCTGGTCGCCTTCCTCGGCGGCGAATCCTTCCTGCACGGCAAGGACATCGCGCTCACCTTCTCCTCCTCCGGTGTGCTGCGGAGCCTGTTCGGCGCCGGGGTCTACCTCGCGCTGGTCGGCGTCCTCGGGGTCGCGCTCGGCGCGCTCGTGCGCTCGGTCGCCGGTGGCATCGGGCTGCTGGTGGTGTCGCTGATGCTGCTGCCCGTCCTGACGGGCCTGCTGCCCACCACCCTGAAGAACGACCTCAGCCCCTACCTCCCCGGCAACGCGGGCGGCTCGGTCTTCGCCCTGCACCACGCCGCCAACACCCTCACCCCCGGCGCCGGCCTCGCGGTCTTCGCCGGCTGGGTCGCGCTGGCCCTCGCCGGTGCGGCGTGGCGCCTGAAGCGCAGCGACGCCTAGCGTTGTCGCCAGGGCACCAGGAGCGCCAGGGGCCGGCCGGTTGCGGAAGGATGTGATCGTGAGCGTTTCCCCGTCGACCGAGCTCGACGTGCTGTGGCGCAGCCCGTTCGCGCGGCGGGTGCTCGGTCTCGGCCGTCGGCTGCGGCGGCTGGACCGCGCGCACCCGGTGGGCCTCGACTCGCTGCTGGCGCTCCTGGTGCTGGGGGCCGGCCTGGGGGACGTGCTGAAGCAGCACCACCCGCATCCGGCCGTCCTGGTGGTGACGCTCCTGGCCCAGGCGCTGCCGCTGATGTGGCGGCGGCGGGCGCCGTCGGCCGTCCTCGCGGTGGTGCTGGTCGGCTGCGGGGTGCAGTGGTGGTTCGGCGGTGCGCTGCACAGCGCGACCAGTCTGATGATCGCCCTGTATGCCGTGGCCCGGTACGAGCCGCTGCGGCGGCTGCCCTGGGCGGCGCTCGGCAGCGCCGGGGCGCTCACCGTCGCCGCCTTCCGGGTGGTGCCGTTCGAGCGCCAGGAGCTGAACAGCCTGTTCTTCTTCTACTCGGCGGCCACCGCCGCCGCCGCGCTCGCCCTGGTGGTCCGCGTCCGCGAGGCCCAGCTGAGCGCCCTCGCCGATCGGGCGGACCGCCTGGAGGTGGAGCGCGAGCAGCGCGTCCAGCTGGCCACCCTCGCCGAACGCTCCCGCGTCTCGCGCGAGATGCACGACATCGTGGGCCACAACCTGGCCGTCATCATCGGCCTCGCCGACGGCGCATCGTACGCGGCGGCCGCCGACCCGGCCCGCAGCGCGGAGGTGCTGCGGATCATCGCGGGCACCGGCCGGCAGGCGCTCAGCGAGCTGCGCCGCACCCTCGGTGCGCTGCGCGAACGCCCGGACGGGCCGGTCGGTGACGCCGAGCTGAGCCCGCAGCCGGGCATCGCCGACCTCGCCGCACTGCTGGAGCGCATCCAGGAGGCCGGGCCGCGGATCTCCTACCGCACCGCCGGTGACCTGGACGCGCTGACGCCCGGGGTGCAGCTCGCGGTCTACCGGATCGTCCAGGAGGCCCTGACCAACAGCCTGAAGCACGCGGGCCCGGCGGCGGAGGTCCGGGTGACGCTGCGAGCCACCGGCCGGGAGGTCGACGTACGCGTCCAGGACAGCGGCCGCCGGGACGGTGCACCGCAGGCCCCGCCCACCGGGCAGACTGGCCGGACCGGGCAGGGCCTGGTCGGCATCACGGAGCGGGCCGTCCTCGCGGGCGGCCGGGCCGAGGCGGGGCCCACCGGGGACGGCGGCTGGTCCGTGCACGCGACACTGCCCACTGCTCAGAAAGAGGTCCGACCTTGACCACCGTGCTGATCGTCGACGACCAGCCGTTGCAGCGTTTCGGCTTCCGGATGCTGCTGGACAGCAACCCCGACACCAGCGTGGTCGGCGAGGCCGGGCACGGCGCGGAGGCCGTCCGGCAGGCGGCCGAGCTGCGCCCGGACGTGGTCCTGATGGACATCCGGATGCCGGGGATGGACGGCATCGAGGCGACCCGCCGGATCATCGCGGCGGGGAGCCGCTCCCGGGTGCTGGTGCTGACCACCTTCGACCTGGACGAGTACGCGTACGGCGCGCTGCGCGCCGGGGCGAGCGGCTTCCTGCTCAAGGACGCCCAGCCAGAGGAGCTGCTGGCCGGCATCCGAGCCGTCGCGGCGGGCGACGCCGTGGTGGCCCCGGCGCTGACCAGGCGGCTGCTCGACACCTTCATCGAACGGGGCGTCACCACCACCGCCGAGCCCGACCTGCGGCTGGCCGCCCTGACCGAGCGCGAGCGTGAGGTGCTCCAGGCGGTGGCACGCGGGCTGACCAACGGCGAGATCGCCGAGCTGCTGGTGCTCTCCGAATCCACCATCAAGACCCACGTCAGCCGCGTGCTGGCGAAGATCGGCGCCCGCGACCGCGTGCACGCCGTGATCATCGCGTACGAGGCGGGGCTGGCCCGGCCCGAACCGGGCCAGTAGCTGCCTGCTGCGCACGTGCCGAGGGGGCACTCCCGGCCTCTCGGCCGGGAGTGCCCCCTCGGTGCGGTCCGGTCAGGCGTGCACGACCACCGGGGCCGGGGTGCGGGCGGCCGAGCTCCGCAGGGTCGCGGCGGCGATGCCCAGGGCGAGCAGCAGGAGCGCCGTGTTGACGGCGAAGGCGAGGTGGAATCCGCCGGTCAGGGCGGTCGCCTCGGTCGCCCCCGAGGCGGCGAGCTCCTTGCTGTGTGAGCCGGCCAGCATGGTCAGGACGGCGACGCCGAGGGCGGCGCCCACCTGCTGGGTGGTGTTGAACAGACCCGAGGCCAGACCGGCGTCGTCAGGGCGGGCGCCGGACATGCCCAGGGCGGTGAGTGCGGTGATCGCCAGGCCGAAGCCGCCGAGGGCGAGCATCGTGGGCAGCAGGTCGACGGCGTAGCTCGCACCACCGGCGGGCAGCCGGGTGAGCAGGCCGATGCCGACGGCGAGCAGCGCGAGGCCGGTCAGCAGGACGTTGCGCTCGCCGAAGCGGGTGATGGCGCGGGCCGAGATGAACAGCGAGACGGTGCCGATGGTGAGCGCGGCTGGCAGCATCGCCAGACCGGTGCGGGCGGCGCTGTAGTGCAGCACGTTCTGCAGGTAGAGGGCGACGAGCACCTGGAAGCTGAACGCCGAGGCGAGCATGAGCAGTTGGACGAAGTTGGCGGCGCTGACGGTGCGTGAGGCGAACATTCGCAGGGGGAGCAGCGGCTTGGCGGCGCGGGCCTGGCGTGCGACGAAGGCGGCCAGCAGGGCGGCGGAGAGGGTGCCGAAGCCGATGGTGTGCGCGGAGGCCCAGCCGTAGGGACCGGCCTCGATGATGGTGTAGACGCCGAGCATCAGACCCGAGGTGACCAGCAGCGCCCCGAGGGCGTCGGCACCCTCGCGCAGGCCCAGCCCACGTTCGGGGGCCAGCAGCCGGAGGCCGGCTATGACGGTGATCAGGCCGATCGGCAGGTTCACGAAGAAGATCCAGTGCCAGCTGAGCCCCTGGGTGAGGACGCCCCCGAGGGCCTGGCCGAGCGAGGCGCCACCGGCGCCGACGAAGCCGAACGCTCCGAACGCCTTGGCCCGCTCGGCCGGTTCGGGGAAGAGTGCCACGACCATGCCGAGGCCGACGGAGGAGGTCATCGCACCGCCGACGCCCTGGAGGAACCGCGCGGCGATCAGCAGCTCGGGGCTGGTCGCGAAGCCGCAGAGCATCGACGCGGCGGTGAAGACCGCGAGCCCGGCCACGAACATCTGCTTCCGGCCGATCAGGTCGCCCAGTCGGCCCGCCAGGAGCAGGAGGCCGCCGAAGGCGATCATGTAGGAGTCGACGACCCAGGTCAGGCCCGAGGAGGAGAAGCCCAGGTCGCTCTGGATGGCGGGGAGAGCGACCGTGACGATCGAGCCGTCCAGGATGATCATCAGCATTCCGGCGCAGATGACGGCCAGGGCCAGCCAGCGCGAGCGGGGGGTGTCGGACATCAGACGGCTCTCCAGTTCCACGGGGGCGCGGTGCAACAAGAGAGACGTTAGCAGATAGTTTTGTAGTAGACGATTTCTTTCGGGACTATCTGGCGGCAGCGGGTGGGCTACTGGCGGGGGCGGCGGGGGCGGCGGACCGGCTTGTCGCTCTCGGCGGGTTCGACCGCCGGGGCCTGCTGGAACCGGGTGAGCGCGTCGACGAGCACCTGACGCTCGTTCTCGGGCAGCAGCCCGAGGGCCTCCGCGTGCACGCGGTCGACGATCTCGACCCCCTGGCGCACCCGCTCCTCGCCCGCCGGCGTGACCACGATGATCCGGGCGCGCCGGTCGGTGCTGGAGGGGTGCCGCTCGGCCAGGCCCTCGCGCTCAAGCTCGTCGGCGGTGACGACCATGGTGGTCTTGTCCAGCCCGGCGAGCTCGGCCAGTTGGGTCTGCGTCCGCTCCGTCTCCATGGCGTGCAGCAGTACGCAGTGCGCGCGCGGGGAGCTGTCGATCTCGGCGAGGGCCAGCGTCAGGCGGGTGTTCATCGCGTGCGCGGCGTGGACCAGTAGGCCGGTGAGGTCGCGGGCTGCGCGGATGTTCGGCTGTGTGCTCATCCTCCAAGAATACGTCCAGTAGCGGATAGTTCCGCAACGGGATCATCTGTCGGAGTGCACCGGGTGAGGCCGGGGGCGCTCAGTAGGTCGATTCGGCGATGTGGACGCCGACGCTCCGCAGGCCGGTGAGGAAGAGCTCGACGCCGACGGCGGCGAGCAGCAGGCCGAGCAGCCGGGAGAGCACCTCCAGCGAGGTCTGGTGGGTGCGCCGCAGGATGCGCGAGAGGGCGAGCACGCAGAGGCAGTTGATCGCCAGCACGGCGAGGTAGGCACCCGCGATGGTGGTGTGCCAGCTGAGGCTGTCCTCCTCCAGCGACTCGACCAGCACCGCCGTGATCGCCAGCGGGCTGGCGACGTACGGGAGCAGCAGCTCGCGCAGCCCGTCGGCCAGCGGGCTCGCCAGGTGTGCGTCCTCCTCGCCCCCGGAGGAGCCGCCGAGGTGCACGCCGAGCACCAGGGCGACGGCGTAGATGAAGAAGATCACGCCACCGGCCAGTTGGAGCGACTGGTCGCTGATGTGGAAGAACGAGGTGAGGAAGTCCGCGCTGTACGCCATCGCGACGCCGACCACCGCCGCCACCAGCGTGCTGGCCAGCGTCAGCCGCCGCAGCTCGGCAGGTGCGCGGTCCCTGGCGGCGTGGGCGAAGGAGAGCAGCACCTTCGGGGGACCGACCACCGCGAAGAAGGTGACGAAAGCGCTGCTCAGGTTGAAGGCGGCCATGATCCCCATCATGCGTCAGGCCGGGCGCGCCGCCGAGCTGCCGCGCCCGGCCCGGGGGTGAGGGGCCGTCACCCGATGACGGCCTGTGCGTCGATCTCCACCAGCATCGCCTCGTGCGGCAGTTCGACGAAGACGGTGGTGCGGCACGGCTTCACGCCGCCCTGGAGGTGCTTGTCGATGAACTCCCCGTAGACCTCGTTCATCGCGGCGAAGTCCTCCCGCCTGGTCAGGTAGACGCGGAACATCACCACGTCCTCCACCGTCGCGCCACCCGCCTCCAGCACCGCGAGCACGTTCTCCAGCGTCCGCAGGGTCTGCGCCTTCACGTCACCCGGGTACAGGTACTCGGAGGTCTCCGGATCCTGCGGGCCCTGGCCCGAGACCTGGAGGATCGGGCCCTTGCGGACGCCCTGGGAGAACACCCAGGCGGGGGCGGGGGCGCCGGTGGTGCGTACCTCGAACTTCATCGCTTTTTTCCTTGTCCGATCGGGGCGGGGGAGGTGTTCAGTGCGCCGCGAGCCCGCAGTCCGCCGAGATCGCGGCGGCGGTGGCCCGTAGCTCCGGCAGCAGCGCCAGCACCTGCCGGTGGCTCAGCAGTACGTCCGGCGCCGAGACGGAGACGGCCGCGACCACCCGCCCGGTGACGTCCCGGACGGGCACGGCCAGACAGTTGATGTACGACTCGTGCTCGGCGCGGTCCTGCGCCCAGCCCTGCGCGGCGACGGTCTCCAGCTCCGCGAGCAGTGCTTCGGGCGTGGTCAGGGTGTTCGCGGTGTACGGGGTGAACTCGATCTGCCGGACCACGTCCTGACGTGTCGTCAGTGGCAGGTCGGCGAGCAGCACCTTGGAGACCGCCGCGCAGTGCAGCGCCGCCCGCAGGCCGATCCGGGAGTACATCCGCACGGGCTGGCGGGAGTCGTACTTGTCGATGTAGACCACCTCGCCGCCCTCGTACGCGGCCAGGTGCACCGTCTGGCCGGTGGCCGCGTTCAGCTCGGCCAGGTGCGGGGCGGCCACGGCGCGGATGCCGCGCTGCTCCAGCGCCAGGCCGGCCAGTGCGAAGAGCTGCGGGCCGAGGCGGTAGCGGTGCGCGGCGTCGCGCTGGACCATCCGCTCGTCCTCCATCGGGCGGAGCAGGCGCAGCACCGTGCTCTTGTGCACCTCCAGCACGGCCGCGAGCTGCTCCAAGCTGCGCTCGCCCTGGCCGAGTTCGGCGAGCAGGCGCATCGCGCGGGCGACGGTCGAGCTGCTCACCGTGCGCCCGGGAGGTGGAAGCCGCTGCGGTCGACCGTGACGGCGGCCCAGCCCGGCTCGTCCAACGCCAGCAGGCGGTCGGTCAGTTCGGTGCCGGGCGGGGTGCCGAGATCGCCGCGCGAGACGAGGGCGGCGGCGGCCGCCAGGTGGCCGAGCCGCAGCCGGGTGCGCTCGGGCAGGCCGCGCAGGGTGCCGGTGAGGTAGCCGGCCGCGAAGGCGTCCCCGGCGCCCGTCGGCTCCACCACCTCGACCCGCAGGGCGGGTTCGGCGATGACGGCGCCGTCGGGGAGAACGGTGACGGCGCGGTGGGCGTCGTCCTTCAGCACCAGCACCCCGGGGCGCGGCAGCAGCTTGCGCAAGGCCGCCGGGTCGTCGGTGCCGAGCACCTCGCGGGCCTCGTCGGCGCCGAGCAGCACGATGTCCGAGGCGTTCATCAGGAAGCGCAGCGCCTGCCTGTCCCGCCCGGCCCAGAGCGCGGGCCGCCAGTTCAGGTCGAAGCTGACCAGCGGGCCGGGCGTGGCGAGCAGGGTGCGGACGAGCCGGTGGCAGCTGTCGGAGAGCGCGGGCGTTATGCCCGTCAGGTGCACCAGGGCGGCGGTGGCGAGCAGCGGCGCGGCGACCGGGTCGGCCAGCAGCTCGGGGCCCATGGCGGAGGCGGCGGAGCCCCGCCGGTAGTAGTGCAGGCGGCTGCGCCCGGCGCCGAGGTCCGCCGGGTGGTCCGCACCGGAGCCGGTCTCCTTGACGTAGAGGCCGGTCGGCCGGGCCGGGTCGGTGCCGACGGCGGAGGTGTCGACGCCGTGCGCAGCGATCCGCCCGACCAGGCGGCGGCCCAGGCCGTCGTCGCCGACCCGGCTGATCCAGGCCGTGGGGGTGCCGAGGGCGGCGAGCGTGCAGGCGGTGTTGGACTCCGCGCCGCCGTAGCTGTGCCGGAAGGTCTCGGCCAGCTCCAGCGGGCCGGGCGGATCGGGGATGAGCATGGCCATCGACTCGCCGAGGCAGACGGCGGAGGCGGGGGGTGTCACCTGGGCGCTCCTGGAGGCTGGTGTCATTCGGAGACTGGGTCGTTGACCATTGGTCTGGACCTGAGGTTAGATCAGGGCCAGCAGGTTTGCAACGACCGTTGCGGATGACGCAACAGGAAGGCTGGTCCTGGTGCAGCTGATGGATCGCGCCCGGGTGGCGGCCCTCGCCGACGAGCGGCTCGACTGGCGGTTCAAGGCCGTCCCCGCCGCAGGCTGGGGGCTCACCGCCGCCGAGTACCTGGCGACCGGCCCGACCCTCGACGGTCTCGCCACGCCGCTGGTCACCCTCGACGCCGGCGCCCTCGACCACAACCTGAGCACCATGGCCCAGTGGTGCGCCAAGGCCGGGGTCGGCCTCGCCCCGCACGGCAAGACCACCATGGCGCCCGCCCTCTGGCAGCGACAGCTCGACGCCGGGGCGCTCGCCATCACCCTCGCCAACCTGCCCCAACTGCACGTCGCCCGAGCCTTCGGCCTGCGCCGCATCCACCTCGCCAACACCCTGCTCGGCCCCGCCGGGCTGCGCTGG
Organism: Kitasatospora sp. McL0602; assembly: GCF_052076145.1. Taxonomy (NCBI): domain Bacteria; kingdom Bacillati; phylum Actinomycetota; class Actinomycetes; order Kitasatosporales; family Streptomycetaceae; genus Kitasatospora; species Kitasatospora sp. McL0602. The sequence goes on from NZ_CP197246.1 coordinate 5,433,323, forward strand.
ATCGCCGCCGAACTGGCCACCGACCCCGCCCTGCGCTTCACCTCCTGGGTCGACTCCGTCCGCTCCGTCGAGCTGATGGCCGAGGCCCTGCGCGGCGCCCCCGCCCCCGTCGACGTCTGCGTCGAGCTCGGCGCCCCCGGCGCCCGCACCGGCTGCCGCACCCTCGCCGAGGCCCACGCCGTCGCCCAGGCCGTCCACACCGCACCCGAGCTGCGCCTCGCGGGCGTCAGCGGCTACGAGGGCGCCATCGCCCACGACGCCACCGCCGACTCGCTGGCCGCTGTCACCCGGTACGTCACCGAGCTCGGCCGCCTGCACCAACTCCTTGCCTCCGACGACCTGTTCGAGACCGAGGAGGTGTGGATCACCGCCGGTGGCAGCGCCTACTTCGACACCGTCACCGAGCAGCTCGCCCCGCTCGCCGACGACCGCACCCGGGTCGTGCTGCGCTCCGGCGCCTACCTCGCCCACGACGACGGCTTCTACCGGGGCATCTCCCCGCTCGCCCGCCCTTCCGCTGCGGCGGCCACCCCCTTCCGCTCCGCCCTGCACGGCTGGGCCCGGGTCGTCTCCCGGCCCGAGCCCGGCCTCGCGCTGCTCGACGGCGGCAAGCGCGACTTCTCGTACGACGAGGGCTTCCCGGAGCCCCAACTCGTCCGTGGACGTGGCCGTGGCCCGTCGGGCGGCCGGATCACCGCGCTCAACGACCAGCACGCCTTCCTGCGCGACGCCGACGCCGGCGTCAGCATCGGCGACACCGTCCGGCTCGGCCTCTCGCACCCCTGCACGGTCTTCGACAAGTGGACACTGATCCCCGTCCTCGACTCCGCCGACGCCGAACTCCCGCGCGTGGTCGACCTGGTGCGGACGTACTTCTGATGCCGTACGCGTGGCGGCCCGACCTGCTGATCCGTGGCGCCTGGGTGGTCGACGGCACCGGCGCCGAACGCCGCCGCGCCGACCTCGCCGTCACCGACGGCGTCATCACCCCGAACGAGGGCGCCGACGCGGCCCGGGTCATCGACGCCGACGGGCTCGTCCTCGCCCCCGGCTTCATCGACATGCACGCCCACTCCGACCTCGCCGTGCTCACCGAGCCCGCCCACCACGCCAGGACCAGCCAGGGCATCACCTGCGAGGTGCTCGGCCAGGACGGTCTCTCCTACGCCCCCGTCGACGACCGCACCCTCCCGCTGCTGCGCCGCCAACTCACGGGCTGGAACGGCGATCCGGACGGATTCGACTGGAGTTGGCGCACCGTCGGCCAGTACCTCGACCGGCTGGACGCCGCCGGGCTCGCCGTCAACGCCTGCTACCTCGTGCCGCACGGCACCCTGCGCGCCCTGGTGGTCGGCTGGGAGGACCGCCCAGCCACCCCCGCCGAACTCGCCCGGATGTGCGAACTGCTCGCCCAGGGCCTGCGGGAGGGCGCGATCGGTCTCTCCGCCGGCCTCACCTACACCCCCGGCATGTACGCCGACAGCGCCGAACTCACCGCCCTCTGCCGGGTACTGGCCGCCCACGGCGCCTACCACTGCCCGCACACCCGCAGTTACGGCGCCGGCGCCCTCGACGCCTACGCCGAGGTGATCGACCTCGCCCGCCGCACCGGCTGCGCCCTCCATCTCACCCACGCCACCATGAACTTCGGCGTCAACGAGGGCCGGGCCGGCGAGTTCCTCGAGCTGGTCGACCAGGCCCTCTACGACGGCGTCGACCTCACCCTCGACAGCTACCCCTACCTCCCCGGCTCCACCACCCTGGCCGCCCTGCTGCCGTCCTGGTCCACCGCGGGCGGGCCCGCCGCGACTCTGGACCGGCTGCGTGACCCGGCCGCCCGGGAGCTGATCCGAGCCGCCGTCGAGGAGACCGGCAGCGACGGCTGCCACGGCGTCGTCACGGACTGGGCCACCATCCAGCTCTCCGGTGTCCACCGGCCCGGTCTGGCTGACCAAGTCGGCTGCACCGTCGCCGAGTTGGCGGCCCGGCAGGGAGTCAGTGGCACCACCGCCTTCCTGGACCTGCTGCTCGCGGACGAGCTGCGCACCACCATCCTCCAGCACGTCGGCCACGAGCAGAACGTCCGCGCGATCATGCGGCACCCCGCCCACACCGTCGGCAGCGACGGCCTGCTCACCGGCGCCCGCCCGCACCCCCGGGCCTGGGGCACCTTCCCGCGCTACCTCTCCCACTACAGCCGCGAGGAGGGCGTCCTCACCCTGGAGGAGACGATCGCCCGGATGACCGGCCGCCCGGCCCGCCGCCTCGGCCTGCGGGGCCGGGGCCTGATCCGCCCCGGCCACGCCGCCGACCTCGTCCTCCTCGACCCGCTCACCGTCCGCGACACCGCCACCTTCGACGACCCCCGCCGCCCGGCCGAGGGCATCCCGTACGTCTTCGTCGGCGGCACCGCCGTGATCGACGACTCCCGCCCGACCGGCGCCCTCCCGGGCCGCACACTGCGCCGCCGCCCCGACGGGCGCGGGACCCTAGGAGCCAGACTGTGACACCCCAGACCGTGACACCCCACCCGCTCGCCGCCGAGCTGGCCGCCGAACTCGCCACCGACCGGGTCATCGCCGTGGTCCGCGCCCCCTCGATACCCGACGCGGGGGCGCTCTGCGCCGCGCTCGCCGAGGGCGGCATCCGCTGGGTCGAGTTCACCTTCACCACGCCGGACGTCACCACCCACCTGCGGCGCGCCGTCGCGGCGGGCACCGGCTGCCTGGTCGGCGTCGGCACCGTGCTCACCGCCGACCAGGCGGCGGCGGCCGTCGACGCCGGAGCCCGGTACCTCGTCACCCCGGGCGTCCGCCCGGCCGTCGCGGCGGCCCCCGTCCCGGTCATCCTCGGCGCCCTCACCCCCACCGAGGTGGCCGAAGCGGTCGACCACGGCGCGGCGGCGGTCAAGATCTTCCCGGCCCGCGCCTTCGGCCCCGGCTACTTCAAGGACCTCCGCGGCCCCTACCCCGCCGCCCCCCTGATCGCCTCCGGCGGCGTCAACGCCACCAACGCTGCCGACTTCCTCGCCGCCGGAGCCCTCGCCGTCTGCGCGGGCAGCGAAGTCGTCCACCCCGACCTGGTCACCGCCGGTGACTGGCCCGAGATCACCCGCCGGGCCCGGGGGTTCGTGCAGGCACTCGGCCGGGCCTGACACCACCGCCCGGCTCTGTCGGGAGCTGCCCATACGATCAGCGCCTCGACCGTCCGTCTCCCGAGGCCAGGTGCACATGTCGACCGACCCGCTGCTCATCACGTCGCAGGACGGCACGGTGATCGCCGCGTCCGACCGTCAGGCCCTCCGCCAGGCCATGGACCAGCTCACCGGGCCCGACAACCAGTTCTTCGTGATCGCCCGGGAGAGCGCGCCCGACCACTTCATCCAGACCTTCCGGCACGGCGCCGAGAGCTGGCAGGTGGAGTACCAGGACGGTTCGATGGAGCGGCTCTTCGAGGCCGTCGGCAACCAGCCCCGCGAGCTGGCGGAGGCCCTGCTGTGGGGCTGGGTCGAGGCCGGCCCGAGCGAGCACGAGGGGATCGTCTGGCGGCAGCTCCTCCTCTCGGTGCCGCAGCCCACCGGCCGCCTGGTGACGATGCTGCACATGCCCTACGGGCCCGACAGGCCCGACCGGCGTACGGCGACCATCGGCACCCACCGGGGCGGCCAGTTCTTCGCGGACATCGTCCGGGACAGGCAGGTCGGGGGCGGTGTCCTCCGCGCACTGCTCCACATGTTCGGCCACGACGGCACCCACCGCGAAACCCTCCTCGAAGCCGCCGTCGACCTCGACCACGCGGAACGCCTGCTGGCGGAGATGCTCGCGGGCCTGGGAGTCACGGAATTCGGCGACATCCGGATCAAGCCGTTCACCATCGAGGTGGAGGGCCGGAGCTGGGGCCTGCTGGACATGATGGCGGACCGGAACGAGGAGTGGTACGAACTCGAGCCGCAGCAGATGGGGTTCTACGCCCCGTGGGACGGCCGCTACGACACCTGACCGGGTCGGGTTCCCCCGGATGGCGTCCCCGGGTCGAGGGGGTGGCGGCGGTGGGCTGGGATGGGAGACGGACCGTCTTCCGACGGGCCACCACCAGCCGGGACGATCCGAGGGCTCATCATGACCTGTCTGAACCGCAAGGACCTGGGGCTCTTCGCCCTGCGTGCCGCTGTCGGCGGAGTGCTCGTCGCGCACGGCACCCAGAAACTCTTCGGCTGGTTCGGCGGGGGAGGGCTGGAGGGCACGGCAAAGGCGATGGAGCACATGGGCTTCGTCCCGGGTCGGCAGAGCGCCCTGGCGGCCGGGCTCGGTGAGGCGGGCGGCGGTGTGCTGCTGATCGCCGGGCTGGCGACGCCCGCTGCGGGCGCGATCGTCGCGGGGACGATGGCGGGCGCGATCTCGGTGCACGCCCCGGGCGGGTTCTTCGCCACCTCCGGCGGTTACGAGTACCCGGCCTTCCTCGGTGCGTGCGGCGTCGCCCTCGGCATCTCCGGCGCGGGCCGCTACTCCGTCGACCACGTGAGCGGCCACCACCTGGACCGCGCCTGGGTCGGCCTGCTGGCCTTCGCCGCCAGTGCGGCCTCCGCCGCGAGCGTGGTCACCCGCCGTCAGGAGGTCGTCCGCCGCCGCGAGGAGCGGGCCGCCGACGAGGCCGCGCACCAGAACGGCGCCGGGCTCTCGTGAGCCGGAGGTCCCCGGAAGCCCCCGGAACGAGGAGCAACCCCATGCACCGACACCCCCGTCGTACCGCCTCCGCCGTCGCGCTCGCCACGGCGGCGGCCCTGCTGTCGGGCTGTTCCTCCGGCAGCAGCGCGAGCTCGGCCGTCTCCTCCGCGGCGGCCGTCGTGAATTCGGGCGCCTCCGCGCTCGCCTCGGCCGCCAACGGGGTCTCCTCGGCGGCGGCCTCGGCGCAGTCCGCCGCCGCCTCCGCGCTGGCGGGTGTCACGGACGGCGTCGACGCCAAGGCGGACGTCATGCTCGGCGCCGTGACCACGGCTTCGGACGGCCGGTCCGAGGTGCCGGTGACCGTCACCAACCACGGCAGCAAGGCGTACCGGTACAGCGTCGAGGTGACCTTCGAGGACTCGTCCGGGAAGGCGCTGGACGTCGTCGTGCTCAGCGTCCCCGAGACCGCCGCCTCGGCCACCGCCCAGGCCACCGCCCGGAGCAACCGCAACCTCTCCGGCACGGTGACGGCGAAGGTCGGCGCAGCCCTGAGGTACTGAATCCGGCCTGAGGGGCCGAGTACGAACTGACGGACCCTGATCATCTCTGCGTCACCCGTGCACCGGCCCGCTTGCCCTGCGGGCCGGTGTTCTGCTGGTCAGCGGGGTGCGGCCGGGGCGGGCGGCGGGGGCGGGGAACCTTAAGGGGGGCTCAAGGGGCAATCAGGGCTCTTGACGGGGGAGTTGGTCTAGTCCATTTTTATGCCAGGTGCAGGGAGCCCCTGGGCCGGCGCCGGTGGTCCAGACCTCCGGCGCCGGTTCGGCGCATCCCGGCCTCCGTCAGACCAGGCCCCTGCTCGATTCCCAGCTGTCATGCCCCTGGCCATGCGGCCCCACCCCGTGTGTCCCTCCCGACGAGGTACGGCAGTTCCCCCACAACCAGGAGTCATGCACCCATGAATCGTGCTGTCCACGCTCCCCGAGAGGCTCTCCAGGAGCCGGGTCGCAAGCGCCGCCCGAAGAGCCTCGCCGCCCTCGCCCTCGGCACCGCCGCCTCCCTGCTGCTCGGCACCGGCCTCGTGCTGAGTGCCGGCGCCACCGCCCAGGCCGCCGCCACCAACAGCACCGGTGCCCCCGCCACCAGCGGCGGCATCAAGGTCGCCTACTTCGACCAGTGGTCGGTGTACGGCAATGCGTACTACCCGAAGACCGTCCAGGACACCGGCATAGCCGGGAAGCTGGACTACATGATCTACGACTTCGCGAACATCAACCCGACGTCGCTGAAGTGTTTCGAGGCCACCAAGGCCGCCTCCCAGAACGAGGACGACCCGAACGCCGGTGACGGCGCGGCGGACGCCTTCGCGGACTACCAGAAGTCCTACGGCGCGGACACCAGCGTGGACGGCGTCGCCGACACCTGGAACCAGCCGATCACGGGCAACTTCAACCAGCTGAAGAAGCTGAAGGCGAAGAACCCGAAGCTCAAGATCCTGATGTCGATCGGTGGTTGGACGTACTCCAAGTACTTCTCCGACGTCGCCGCCAGCGACGCCAACCGCAAGGCCTTCGTCTCCTCCTGCATCGACATGTTCATCAAGGGCAACCTGCCCGTGGACGCTGGCTTCGGCGGTCCGGGCTCGGCGGCCGGGATCTTCGACGGCTTCGACATCGACTGGGAGTACCCGGGCGGCGGCGGCCACACCGGCAACCACTCCTCGGCGGCCGACAAGCAGAACTACACCCTGCTGATGGCCGAGCTGCGCTCGCAGCTGGACGCCCAGGGCAAGGCCGACGGCAAGACCTACGCCCTCTCGGCGGCGGTCGGCGCCGGCCAGGACAAGATCCAGAACGTCGAGACCGACAAGCTCGGCCAGTACCTCACGTTCCTGGACGTCATGACCTACGACATGCACGGTGCGTGGGACGCGACCGGCCCGACGAACCACCAGGCGCCGCTCTACTCGGGCCCGAACGACCCGATGACGCCGGTCAAGCCGGGCAACGGCAAGTACTCGATCGACAACGCGATCAAGGCGTGGACGGTCGGCGACTCCCAGTACGGGATCAAGGGCGGCTTCCCAGCCAGCAAGATCAACATGGGTGTGCCGTTCTACTACCGCGGCTGGACGGGCGTGCCCGCAGGTGCCAACCACGGCCTCTTCCAGAGCGCGACCGGCCCGGCCACCGGTGCTGCCATGTCCGGCAACGTCAACGGCATCCGGATGTACAAGGAGCTGAACGGCTTCGTCGACAACCCGGCGTACACCTACTGGGACGACACCGCCAAGACCTCGTACTTCTACGACGGCACCACCTTCTGGACGGGCGAGAACGCCCAGTCGATCCAGGCCAAGCTCGACTACGCGCACTGCAACGGCCTCGGCGGCTCGTTCGCCTTCTCGCTGTACGACATGGGCACCCAGACCACGCTGTTCGACAAGATGGCCAGCGCCACCGACGGCTCCGCGGCGAGCTGCCCGGCGCCGTCGACCTCGGCCTCGCCGTCGTCCTCCCCGTCCTCCTCGCCGAGCAGCAGCCCCAGCAGCAGCCCGAGCAGCAGCCCGAGCAGCTCCCCGTCGAGCAGCCCGAGCAGCAGCCCGTCCTCCTCGCCGTCGAGCTCGCCCTCCAGCAGCCCGTCGACCTCGCCGAGCACCTCCTGCACGGCAGCCCCGAGCTGGAGCGCCTCCGCCACCTACGCGACCGCCACGAAGGTCTCGTGGAAGGGCCACTACTGGACCAACAAGTGGTGGACCACGAACGAGGACCCGACCGCCAGCGGCCAGTGGGGCGTCTGGGCCGACAACGGCCCCTGCTGACCCGCTGAATCCTGGTTCTGACGGACCACCACCCGCAGCCCCGGACGACCACTCGTCCGGGGCTGCGGCGTACCCCTGCCCCCGCTCAGTGGGGAAGTGCGGGCAGCGCCGTCTCCCACAGCCAGGCGTCGAAGAACCCGTCGAGCGATCCGTCCGCCGCGTACTGCCCGGCGTGGGCGGTGAACTCGGCGGTGGCGACCACGCCGTGGCGGTGTATCGCGGCCCAGTCCTTGATCATCCGGAAGAAGGCCGGGTCGCCGAGCGCGAGGCGCAGCGCGTGCATGGTCAGCCCGCCGCGTTCGTAGAGCCGGTCGTCGAACATCAGCTTCTTCCCCGGGTCGGCGAGCCGCATGTCCTGCGGCAGGCCGGCAAGCAGCGCATGCGCCACGGCCGCGTGCTCGGCCGCCGTCCGGCCGCCCACGTGCTCGGACCAGAGCCACTCCGCGTACTTGGCGAAGCCCTCGTTCAGCCAGATGTGCCGCCAGTCGGCGATCGACACGCTGTTGCCGAACCACTGGTGGGCCAGCTCGTGCGCGACCAGCCGCTCCGAAGTGCGGGCGCCGTCCAGGTGGTTGGTCCCGAAGGTGGCCACGCCCTGGGCTTCGACGGGTACGTCCAGCTCCTCGTCGGCGATCACCACCGCGTACTCCCCGAACGGGTAGGGGCCGAACAGCTCCTCGAAGAAAGGCATCATCCGGGCCTGCCGCCCGAAGTCGTGGGTGAAGTCCGGCAGCAGCCGGGCCGGCAGGTGGGCGGTCTGCGGCACCCGGCGGGTGGCTGGGTCCGCCTCGGTCAGCAGGACGCTCTGGTAGTGGCCGATCGAGACGGTCACCAGGTAGCTGGAGGTGGGTGCGGCCTGCTCGTAGACCCAGGTGGTGCTGGAGGAGTGGGTGGTCCGGGTGAGCAGCCGGCCGCCGACGATCACGGTGTAGGGGGACGGCGTGGTGATCGAGACCAGGTACGTGGCCTTGTCGGCCGGCCGGTCGTTGCACGGGTACCAGGAGGGCGCGCCGACGGGCTGACTGGCCACCAGCGCACCGTCCGTCAGCTCCTCCCAGCCCAGGCCGCCCCACTGGCTGCGCACCGGCTTCGGGTTGCCGCTGTAGTGCACCTCGACGGTGAACGCGGCCCCCGCCGGCAGCGGCTTTGCGGGCCGGACGCGCAGCTTCCCGGCCCGGTGGGTGTAGTGCTGGGCCTTGCCGTCCACCAGCACCCGGCCGATCCGGAACTCCGCCAGGTCGAGCGCGAACTCGCGCAGCGGCTCGCCGCCCGCCACCGCGCTGAGCCGGGCCGAGCCCGCCAGCCGGTTGGGGCCGGGGCGGTAGTCCAGCGCGAGTTCGTACCGGTGGACGCGGTAGCGGGCGTCCCCGTGGGTCGGGAAGTACGGGTCCACGCCGGGGGCGGGCACCTGCTTGGGACTCACGGGTTCGTACGCTCCCTGGCTGCTGGCGTCCATCTGGCTACGCCTGCCAGGCCTCGATCGGGTTGCCGAGCCAGCGGGTGTCGGCCGGTACGGACTCCGCTCGCATCACCAGGGAGGCCGGCCCCAACGTGCTACGGGCCCCGATGGTGCTGCCGGGCAGCACGATTCCGCCAGGGCCGAGTGTGGCGCCCTCGCGAAGGATCACAGTATCCATCCGCATGATCCGGTCGTGGAAGAGGTGGGTCTGCAGCACGCAGCCCCGGTTGACGCTCACGCCGTCGCCCAGCGTCACGAGGTCCGCCTCGGGCAGCCAGTAGCTCTCGCACCAGACGCCCCGGCCGATCCGGGCGCCCAGGCCCCGCAGCCAGAGGTTCATCACCGGCGTGCCGGGCACCGAGCCGATCAGCCACGGCACGGCCAGCACCTCGGTGAAGGTGTCGGCCAGCTCGTTGCGCCAGACGAAGCTGCTCCAGAGCGGGTGCTCGACCGCGCGGAACCGGCCGACCAGCAGCCACTTCGCGGCCAGCGACACCAGGCAGGCCAGCAGCCCGCCGCCCAGCAGCACCACCCCGGAGAGCAGCGCGGCCATGGCGACCGACGTGGTGGCCAGCCAGGCGAGCGCCGCCAGCGTCAGCACCCCGACGGCGGCGGAGGCCAGCACCGGCACCAGCCGGCAGACCTCGACCAGCCCGCGCGCCCAGAGCAGCCGGGCCGGCGGGTCGTAGGTGAGGCTCTGGTCGCCCCCGGCGGCGGCGCGCGGCAGCTTCATCGGGGGCATGCCCAGATACGAGCTGCCCTTCTTGGCCTTCTTCGGGGTGGCCGACAGCACGCCCACCAGCCCCCGGTCCGGCACGGAACGCCCGAGTGCGGTCATCCCGGAGTTGCCGAGGAAGGCCCGCTCGCCGATCTCCGCCTCGCCGAGCCGCAGCCAGCCGCCGCCGAGCTCGTAGGGGGCGATCAGGGTGTCGTCGGCCAGGAAGGCGCCGTCGCCGACGGTGGTCAGGCTGGGCAGCGCCAGCACGGTGGAGGCCTCCACCCGGCTGCCGATCTTCATGCCCAGGGCCCGCAGCCAGACGGGCGTGATCAGGCCCGCGTAGAGCGGAAAGAGCGTCTCGCGGGCCAGGTCCATCAGCTGGCTGACCGTCCAGGCCTGCCAGCCGATCCGCCCGTGCAGCGGGTGGTGGCCGGTGCGCAGGCCGAGGCTGAGCAGCCGGACCCCGGCCAGCAGCAGCGCGGCGTAGGTGAGGCCGAAGGCCAGCGTGGCGGGCGCCAGGCCGGTCAGCGCGCCGGTCACCGCCGCGCCGAGGGTGTCGTCCGGATGGACGAAGAGGCTGATCACGGCGAGCGCGGCGAGCCCGGAGACCACCGGCAGCAGCGTCAGCGCGAGGCCGGTCGCGCCGTAGCCGGCGGACCAGCCGGCCCGGTGCGGCGGGCGCTGCTTGGGCCAGGTGCGGTCGGCCTTGCCGAGCTTGACGGCGGGCGCGCCGCTCCAGCGCTGGCCGGTGGGCACCTGACCGGTGACGCCGGAGCCGGGCGCGACCTCGGCCCGCTTGCCGACCCGGGAGCCCGGGAAGAGCACGCTGCGGGTGCCGACCACCGCGCCGGAACCGACCCGGACCTGGCCGATCTTCAGCAGGTCGCCGTCCAGCCAGTAGCCCGCGAGGTCCACCTCCGCCTCGATCGCGCAGCCCCGGCCGAGCCGGAGCATGCCGGTGACGGGCGGCAGCGAGTGCAGGTCGACCTCGGGCCCGATCCGGGCGCCGAGTGCCCGCCCGTAACGGACCAGCCAGGCGCCGGAGAGCGAGGTCGCTCCGCTGAGCTCGGCCAGCCGCTCGGCCGTCCACAGCCGCAGGTGGACCCCGCCGCCTCGCGGGTAGCTGCCGGGCTTCAGCCCGCGCAGCAGCAACCGGGCGCCCCCGGCCGCGACGGCGAGCCGGCCGGGCGGGCTGAACAGCAGCAGCGCGGCGGCGCCGACCAGCCACCAGGAGGCGGTCGGCGCCCACGGGTAGTCGCCGAACCAGCCCAGCACGTTGCCGAGCGCCAGCAGCCCGGTGGTCCAGCGCAGGCCGACCAGTGTCATGAGCGGTGCCAGCAGCAGCGTCTGCACGAGCTGCGCCCGGACCGGCACCGGCGCGACCGGGCGCACGGCGCCCTCGCCCTGGGCGGAACGTTCCAGCAGGCGGGCCAGCTTGCGCAGCACCGGCTGCTGGTAGATGTCGAGCACGGCGGCCGAGGGGTAGCGGCGGCGCAGCAGGGTGGTGAGCTGGGCGGCGGCGAGGCTGCCGCCGCCGACGGCGAAGAAGTCCTCGTCGGCGCTGGTGACCGGCACGCCGAGGATCTCGCTCCACTGCTCGGCCAGCCAGGCTTCGGTGCCGTAGAGGTGCTCGGCGGTGGGGCCCTTGCCCTCCAAGCCGGGCAGCGGCCAGGGCAGGGCGTTCCGGTCGACCTTGCCGGAGGTGCGGGTGGGCAGCGACTCGACGGGGGCGAGCAGCGGGACGAGGGCGGCGGGCAGCTCGGCGCGCAGCCGCTCGACGGCCGCCGCCTTGTCCCAGCCGTCCTGGGTGACCAGGTAGCCGACCAGCAGCTGGTTGCCACCCTTGGCCGTCCGGACGGCCGCAGCCGCACCGGCCACGCCGGGCAGCGCCTGCAGCGCCGCGTCGACCTCGCCGAGCTCGATCCGGCGGCCGCCGAGCTTGATCTGTTCGTCGGCGCGCCCGAGGAACAGCAGGCCCTCGGGCTCGGCCTGGACGAGGTCACCGCTGCGGTAGGCGCGCCGCCAGCCGAGCGACTCCAGCGGGGCGTACTTCTCGGCGTCCTTCTCGGCGTCCAGGTAGCGGGCCAGCCCGACGCCGCCGATCACCAGCTGGCCACTGGCGCCCATCGGGACGGGCAGGCCGGCCTCGTCTACCACGGCCAGCTCCCAGCCGTCCAGCGGCAGGCCGATCCTGACCGGTCCGTCGCCGGTCAGCAGCGCGGCGCAGGCGACGACGGTGGCCTCGGTCGGGCCGTACGTGTTCCAGACCTCGCGGCCCTCGGTGACCAGCCGCTGCACCAGCTCGGGCGGGCAGGCCTCGCCGCCGAAGATCAACAGCCGGACTTCGTTCAGCGCCTCGGCGGGCCAGAGCGCGGCCAACGTGGGGACGGTGGAGACGACCGTGATCTCCTGCTCGGCCAGCCAGGGCCCGAGGTCGGCGCCGCTGCGCACCTGGGAGCGCGGCACGGGGACCAGGCAGGCGCCGTAGCGCCAGGCGAGCCACATCTCCTCGCAGGAGGCGTCGAAGGCGACCGACAGCCCGGCCATCACCCGGTCGCCGGGGCCGATCGGCTCGTCCTGGAGGAAGAGCGCGGCCTCGGCGTCGACGAAGGCGGCGGCGCCCAGGTGCGTGACGGCGACGCCCTTGGGCCTGCCGGTGGAGCCGGAGGTGAAGATGATCCAGGCGTCGTGCTCCGGGCCCGGCCGGCCGGGGGCGTGCTCGTCCGTGCCGATGCCGGTCGGGGTGATGCCGGTCGGGGTGATGCTGCGCCCGGCACCCAGGACGGCGCTGACGGCCGCCTCGCCGAACACCAGCTCGGCCCGCTCGTCCGGGTCCTCGGCGTCCACCGGGACGTAGGCGGCCCCGGCGGCGAGCACGGCCAGGATGCAGACGTACAGGTCGTTGGTGCCGGACGGCACCCGCACACCCACCCGGTCACCGACGCCGATCCCGGTCGCCGCGAGGCGCCGCCGCAGGGTCTCGACCTCGGCGGCCAGAGCGCGGTAGCTGAGGGTGGTGCGGCCGTCGTCGAGGGCGGGCTCCTGCGGATGGGCCCGGACGGTCTCGTCCAGCAGGTCCACCAGGGTGCGCGGTGCGGTGGCCGGGCGGCCCGGGAACAGGGCGGGTGCCGAGGCCTCCGGCTCCGGTGCGGTGCGGCTCTGCGTCGTGACGACCATGGGTGCTCCTCGTCCCTCGTACCCCTCCGTGACCTCTGCCGAAGCGGACAACTCATCGATAGTAGCCCCGCCGTTGTGGAGTGCCAGGGCGCCCGACTGGTCGATCTCCGTCCCAACTGGTCGGAACCCGAGCTGATCTGACGAACAGTCAGTAGATGGAAGGCATGGTCGGCAAGAGATATGACGGAGCGTCAGTCAATCTGACGGTCCGTCAGCCCGGTTCTCGAGAATGTGACTCACGCCACGCCGGTGGCGGCGGGATTTCGCCCCGACGGCGCAGTCGGTGGGTCTGGCTACGTCAGGTCGTCCGTGCGGCCCAGGGCGTCCGGCTGGGTCTGCTCGATCCGCTGCAGCATCCGGCCGAGCAGTTGGGACAGGGCCGGGCGCTCCTGCGGGGTGACGTCCTGGAGGAGTTCCTCCTCGAAGACCGCCGCCATCCGCATCGACTCCAGCCACTTGTCGCGGCCTTCCTCGGTCAGCTCGATGATCACGCGGACCCGGTTGTTCTCGTCCCGCTCCCGGGTGACCAGGCCCTCCGTGACCATCCGGTCGATCCGGTGGGTCATCGCTGCGGGCGTCAGCCCGAGCCGCTTGGCGAGGTCGCCGGGGCCGAGGCGGTACGGGTTGCCCGCGACGACCAGGGCCTTGAGCACCTCCCACTCGGCGGAGGTGATCCCGAGCACGGTCAGCTGCCTGCTGTAGGCCACGCCCATCCGCCGAGCTACCCGGGAGAGGGTCGAGACGATCGTCTCCACCTGGGGGTCGACGTCGGGGAATTCCCGCTGATAGGCGGCGACCTGCGCGCCGATGGCCAGCTCGTCGCCGGGTGTGCAGCTCGGCGCGGCGGGCTTGCGTTCGCTCATGGGCCCAGTGTCCCACGTGGACCTGCGGGACTTAAGCCTTTGACACGTTAAGCTTTCGCTACATAGACTTTAGCTCTGAAATCTTCCGAGCTTAAAAGTATCCAGTGAAAGGGTGTGCACGGTGACCGGCACGGTGAAGCAGCAGAGGCAGCGGCGTCATGGGGCGGGCGGCCCGCTGCGCCGCGTCCAGATCGGCAACGCGCTCAGTGCGTTCGGCAGCGGTTTCACGATGCCGTACATGTTCGTCTACGTGGACCAGGTGCGTGGCCTGGGCTCGCTCGCGGCGGGGATGGTCTTCACCGTCTTCGCGCTCGCGGCGCTCGCCGTGCTGCCGTTCACCGGACGCGGCATCGACCGGTACGGGCCCCGCCCGGTGCTGCTCGCCGGCGCCGCGCTCGCCGCCACCGGGGCGTTCGCCTTCGGCCACGCGACCAGCACGCCGATGCTGCTGATCTCCTCCTTCCTCTTCGGCGGAGGCGTCACCACCTGCCAGCCCGCGTTGGCCACGATGATCGTCCGCTGCTCCACCCGGGCGACCCGCTCGCGGGCCTTCGCGCTCCAGTTCACCCTGGTCAACCTGGGTATGAGCATCGGCGCCCTGGTCGGCGGGCAGATCGTCGACCCCGCCGACCCGGCCAGCCTGACCCGGCTCTTCACCATCGAGGCGCTCACCTTCCTCGGCCTGGCCGCCGTCACCGGCGCCGCCCGCATCCCGGCCGCCGCACCCGTGCTGCTGCAGGGCCCCGCGAACGGCCCGAGCGGGCTGCGGGCGCTGGTCGCGGACAAGGCGATGCTGCGGCTCTGCCTGCTCGCCGGGCTGATCTTCTTCACCTGCTACGGCCAGTTCGAGTCCGGCGTCGCGGCCTTCGCCACCGACACCGTCGGCACCCCGCCGTCCATCCTGGGCCTGGCCATCGGCGTCAACGGCCTGACCATCGTCGTGCTCCAGATGTTCGTCGTCCGGCTCACCGAGCGCCGTCGCCGCACCACCGCGATGGCCGCCGCCGGTGTGGTCTGGCTCGGCGCCTGGACGATGGCCCTGGTCGCCGGCCTGATCCGGGGCGAGGCGCTCGCCGCCACCGTCGCGATCGTCGCCGTCTACGCGCTCTTCGGCGTCGGCGAGTCGCTGCTCGCCCCGACCCTGGGCCCGATCGTCGCCGATCTCGCCCCCGCCCGGCTGCTCGGCACCTACAACTCCGGGTACTCCCTGGTGAAGCAGATCGCCATCGCGGTCGGCCCGGCCGTCGGCGTCCTGCTGGTCGGTTCCGGCACCTGGCCGCTCTACCTTGCGACCATGGCGCTCTGCACCCTGCTGGTCGTCACCCTGGCCCTGCGCCTGCGGCACCACCTGACGCCGGCCCAGGACAACGCGGCCGCCCCGGCCCCGGTACCGGCCCCCGTCCGGGAACTGCAGACCGCGGCGTAGCCGTCGTTGCTCCACACCCCCGGGTCGGCCCCCGCCGTGGCCGCCCCGGGTGGCGGGCTAGGTGATCCCAGCAGGCACGACATAGTGTCAGTGGGGGCTGCCTGCCCGTCAGCACGTTGCACCAGAGATGAATCGGCGAGGTCATGGCGCACGCGGTAGTCACCGAAACCCCGGCCCCCGGGACCGCCTCCGCCTGGCCGCCGCTCCGGACGGCCAGGGCGCTCCAGGCCTGGGCGCTCCAGGTCCCGGCCGTCCGCTGGGCCGTCCGCCGGTCGGGCTGGCTGGGGCCGCTCGCCGTGGCGCTCTTCGCCGGGCTGCTGCGGTTCTGGGATCTGGGCCACCCGAACGCCTTCGTCTTCGACGAGACGTACTACCCGAAGGACGCCTGGTCGCTGCTCCAGCAGGGGTACGAGGGCGTCTGGCCGGACAACGCCAACTCCGAGATCCTGGCCGTCCCGCAGGTCGTGCCGCTGACCTCCGCGCCCGAGTTCATCGCCCACCCGCCGCTCGGCAAGTGGATGATCGCGCTGGGGGAGGGGGCCTTCGGCCTGCACCCCTTCGGCTGGCGGGTGACGGTCGCGCTGCTCGGCACCGTCACCGTGCTGATGCTGGCCCGGATCGGGCGCCGGCTGTTCTCCTCGACCCTGCTCGGCTGCACGGCGGCGCTGCTGATGGCGGTGGACGGCCTCCAGCTCGTGATGAGCCGGGTCGGGCTGCTCGACGGCGTGCTGATGTTCTTCGTCCTCGGTGCCTTCGGCTGCCTCCTGGTCGACCGCGACCACACCCGCGAGACGCTCCGCGCCGCCCGCGCCGAGGGCGGCACCGCCGGGGACGAGGTCCGGCTCGGCCTCCGCCCCTGGCGGCTCGCCGCCGGGCTGCTGCTCGGCGCGGCCTGCTCGGTGAAGTGGAACGGCGCGCAGATCCTCGCCGTCCTCGGCCTGCTGACCGTCCTGTGGGACCAGGCCGGCCGCCGCTGGGCGGGCGCCCGCCGCCCGCTGCGCAGCATGCTCCGGCGTGACGCGCTGCCCGCCTTCGCCTCGACGGTCTGCGTCGCGGCGGTGGTGTACGTCGGGTCCTGGTCGGGCTGGTTCGCGACCAAGGGCGGCTACGACCGCCAGTGGGCCGACGGCCGGGCCGGGCTCTCCCCGCCGCGTACGCCGGTGCTGGACGTCCCCCTGCCGCAGGTGTCGATGAGCTGGGTGCCCGAGAGCCTGCGCAGCTGGTGGCACTACCAGGCGCAGATGTACGACTTCAACACCGGTCTGAGCACCCCGCACACGTACCAGTCGAACCCGTGGAGCTGGCTCGTCCAGGGCCGCCCGGTCAGCATGTACTGGGAGCAGGTGCCGCTCGGCCGCCAGGGCTGCACCGCCTCCGGCGGCTGCGCCAGCCAGATCCTCGCGCTCGGCACCCCGCTGCTCTGGTGGACGGCCTGCGCGGCGCTGGTCTACCTGCTCTGGCGCTGGGCGATGCGGCGGGACTGGCGCTCGGGCGCCGTGCTGGCCGGGGTCGCGGCCGTCTACCTGCCCTGGTTCCAGTACCAGCACCGCACCATCTTCTCGTTCTACATGGTGGTGCTGGTGCCCTTCCTCTGCCTGGCCGTGGCCCAGATGCTCGGCGCGATCCTCGGCCCGCCCGGCTGCTCGCCCCGGCGGCGGCAGATCGGCGCGGCGGCCGCCGGGGCGATCGTGCTGGCGATCATGGGCTGCTTCCTCTTCTTCTACCCGCTCTACACGGCGGGGGTGATCCCGATGTCGGACTGGCAGGCCCGGATGTGGTTCACCAGCTGGATCTGACGGCCCGTGGCCGCCTCCAACCAGCTGCTGCCCGTCACCCCGCTGCTCGGCGTGATCACCGGGGTGCTGCTGCTCGGCGCCGTCGCGGCCGCCGGGTGGGGGCTGCTCGGGCACGGCTGGGCCGTGCTGCGGGCAGGGGCGCGGGCGGTGGTGCAGCTCGCGGCGGTCGCGGCGGTGATCGCCTGGGTGGTCGGTTCGCTCTGGACCTCCGCGCTGTTCGTCGTGCTGATGTTCACGGTGGCCGTCCGGACGGCCGGGCGGCGGATGACGGCCGGGCCGGAGTGGGTCTGGGCGGCGGCGCCGATCGGCCTCGGCGTGCTGCCGGTGCTCGCCCTGCTGCTCGGCAGCGGGCTGCTGCCCCGGCAGGGCATCTCGCTGATCCCCGTCGCGGGCATCCTGATCGGCGGCGGCCTCACCGCCACCTCGCTGGCGGGCCGCCGGGCGTTGGACGAGCTGCGCCAGCGGCGCGGCGAGGTCGAGGCGGCGCTCGCGCTCGGCTTCGAGGACCGCGACGCCCGGTTGGAGATCTGCCGCACCGCCGCCGCGACCTCGCTCGTCCCCGCCCTGGACCAGACCCGGACGGTGGGCCTGGTCACGCTGCCCGGCGCCTTCGTCGGCATGCTGCTCGGCGGGGCGACACCCGTGCAGGCCGGGGCGGTGCAGCTCTTCGTACTGATCGCGCTGCTCGCGGTCGAGGCGGTGGCGGTCGTGGTGGTGCTGGAGCTGGTCGGTCGCGGGCGGGTCACCGGGTAGGGTGGTCGTTGTTGAAGGGGAGTAGCCCTCCACCGGACCGTCGACATACTGGCCCATTCGTGGGCCCGGCGCCCGGGACACCTGCCCGTACGGGGGTGTCGGCGAGACCTTCGGCCGCAGTGCTGTGACCATGACCAGTGCTGGCGGGCCGAGGCGTCCCCTGACGGAGCACCGGCCCGGCAGCCCTACCTAGGGAATCCCGCCACCGATGAGCCTGACCATTGCCGCACTCACCTTCGGCATCATCTTCCTGGCCGAACTGCCGGACAAGACCGCCCTGGCCAGCCTCGTGCTCGGCACCCGCTACCGCGCGAGCTACGTCTTCGCCGGCATCGCCGCCGCCTTCGCCCTCCAGGTCGGCCTGGCGCTGGCGGCCGGCAGCCTGCTCGCGATGCTGCCGCAGCGCTGGGTCGAGGGGGTGACCGGCGCGCTCTTCCTGCTCGGCGCCCTGATGCTGCTCTGGCACAAGGACGACGGCGAGGACGGCCACGAGGCCAAGGAGCCCTCCTCCGCGAGCTTCTGGCGGGTTGCCGGGGCCAGCTTCGCCGTCGTCGCCGTCGCCGAGTTCGGCGACCTGACGCAGATCATGACCGCCAACCTGGCCGCCAAGTACGCCGACCCGCTCTCGGTCGGCATCGGCGCCTGGCTGGCCCTCTGCGCGGTGGGCGGCATCGCCATCGTGGGCGGGCAGAAGCTGCTGCAGTACGTCCCGATGAAGGTGATCGTCAAGGTCGCGGCGGGCATCATGCTGCTGATGGCGGCCTTCAGCATCTTCAAGGCCGTCACCGGCTGACGCCCGGTCGGGGGCCCGCCTCCTCAGCCGGCGTAGTTGGCCATGGCTTCGCGGGTGTTCGGGCCGTAGACGCCCGAGGGGTCGCCGGAGACGGCGGCCATCCGCTGGAAGTACTTGACGGCGCGTTGGGTCTCGGCGTCGAAGGTGCCGGTGACGAGCGAGCTGTCGTACTTCCAGAACAGCGCGTCGGCCAGCTGCTGCTGCACGTCCGAGACGTCGGCGCCGGACATGCCCATGGTCAGCGTCCGGGGGCCGGTGCTGGTCGGCGGGGCCGAGGAGGGGGGCTGCGTCACGGGCGGCGGCGGTGCGGAGGAGGTGACGGCGCTCGGGGACGGCGTGGGGGGAGGGGTCGGACTGGCCGAGGCCGACGGGGTGCGGCTGGCAGAGGGGCTGGGCTTGCGGCTGGCGCTCGTCCGGGAGGCCGAGGGGCTCGCGGACTTCGTCGCGGCGGCCGGTGCCACGCTCGGTGCGGGCAGCAGGAGATCCGGCTGCGTACTGTCGGTCGTTCTCGGCAGGGCGGCCGCCGTGCCGCCGCCGGAGGGCGTGAGCACGAGCGCGAGGCCCGCGCCCACGGCGGCTATCCCGGCGCCCGCGGCGAGGATGACGGCCCGTCTGCGGCCGGATCTGCCGCGCTCCTGCACCCGCCGCTCGGCCCGGCCGCCCTGGTACTCGTAGGCGGGCCCGGGGGTGGTCGTCCGGTACGGGACGGGCTCGTAGGCCGGCGCCGGCAGCACCGGGTCCTGGTCGGCCACCGAGGGGGTGGTCGCCGACACGTACGGGCGGACCAGCGGGGGGCCCTCGATGTGCGGGAGGACGGCGGTGTCCTCGAAGTCGGGGTGCTCCGGGCGTTGCGGGTGCTGCGGGTGGTCCGGGTGGGCCGGGTGCCCCGGGTGCTGTCCCGGCATGGCCGGTCCTCCTCGGTTCGGGTGGCGGACGCGCCTGATTATGCAGCAGGTTCGGAGGCGGTGACAGGGAGGGTGATCCGCTCTCGGCAGGGATTGTCCCGGTTGTTGCTGATATCGAATCGGTGAACGGTTTGTGGGGCCTCGGGTGCGGATGGCCCAGTCAAATGCCGTGGAACGGTGTATTCCGGGCCATGATGGTCAGACTGAATGATCATCAGTCGAGATGCCCGGCGCGCCGGGCCTCACCACCGAGGAGCTGGCCATGGCGGACCCGGCGGCCCAGCGTGTCACCACCCCGGCCGCAGGCCCCCCGGAGGTGACGCCGCACAACCTCTGGGTGCCGATCAGCGCCTTGCTGCTGGCGATGCTGCTGGCCGCCCTCGACCAGACCATCGTCTCCACCGCGCTGCCGACCATCGTCAGCGACCTCGGCGGCCTGGAACACCTCTCGTGGGTGGTCACCGCCTACATGCTCGCCTCCACGGCGGCCACCCCGCTCTGGGGCAAGCTCGGCGACATGTACGGCCGGAAGCGCTTCTTCCAGACCTCCATCGTGATCTTCCTGGTCGGGTCGGCGCTCTGCGGCATCGCCCAGAACATGGGCGAACTGATCGCCTTCCGTGCCCTCCAGGGCCTGGGCGGCGGCGGCCTGATGGTGCTCTCCCAGGCCATCGTCGGCGACCTCGTCTCCCCGCGTGACCGGGGCAAGTACCAGGGCCTGTTCGGCGCCGTCTTCGGTGTCACCAGCGTGCTCGGGCCGCTGCTCGGCGGTGTCTTCGTCGACAACCTGAGCTGGCGGTGGGTCTTCTACATCAACCTGCCGATCGGCGCCGTCGCCCTCGTCGTCATCGCCGCCGTGCTGCACGCCGGCGAGACCAAGCGGCAGCACCGGATCGACTACCTGGGCACCTTCCTGATCGCCTCCGTCGCCACCTGCCTGGTGCTGATGACCTCGCTCGGCGGCACCAGCTGGCCGTGGGGCTCCTGGCAGATCATCGGCCTCGGCGTGCTCGGCGTCGTCCTGCTGGTCGCGTTCGTCTCGGTCGAGCGCGCGGCCGCCGAGCCGGTGCTGCCGCTGCGGCTGTTCCGCTCCCGCACCTTCAGCCTCGTCGCCGTGGTCTCCTTCGTGGTCGGCTTCGCGATGTTCGGCGCGCTGACCTTCCTGCCGACCTTCCTCCAGGTCGTCATGCAGGTCTCGCCGACGATGTCCGGCATCCACATGCTGCCGATGGTGCTCGGCATGCTGCTCACCTCGATCGGCTCCGGCCAGATCGTCGCCCGCACCGGCCACTACCGGATCTTCCCGATCCTCGGCACGGCCGTCACCACCGTCGGCCTGTTCCTGCTCTCCCGGCTCACCGAGCACAGCAGCACCACCGAGATGAGCTTCTACTTCCTGGTCTTCGGTCTGGGCCTCGGCCTGGTCATGCAGGTGCTGGTGCTCATCGTCCAGAACTCCGTCGGGTACGAGGACCTCGGCGTCGCCACCGCCGGGGCGACGTTCTTCCGCTCCATCGGCGCCTCCTTCGGCGTCTCGATCTTCGGCAGCATCTTCGCCAGCGGCCTGAACGACCGGCTCGCGGACGCCGTCGCGGGCGTGCCGCTGCCGCCCGGCTTCAACCCCGCCGCCGTCACCTCGGACCCGCACGTCATCGCCGGCCTCCCGCCCGCGCTCCAGAGCGGGATCTACCACGCGTACGCCGAGTCGATCACCCGGGTCTTCCTCTACGCCGTCCCCGTCGCGGTCGTCGCCTTCGTCCTCTCGCTCTTCATCCGCGAGCAGAAGCTCCGTTCCACCGTCACCGCCCCCGACCTCAGCGAGTCGATCGGCCTCAACCCCGTCGAACGCTCCTCGCTGGACGAGATCGCCCGCGCCCTCTCGGTGCTCAGCACCCGCGACGCCCGCCGCGACCTCTTCCGCCGCATCACCGCCGAGGCCGGGCTCGACCTGCACCCCGCCTCCAGCTGGCTGCTGCTCCAGATGCACCACCAGGGCTCCGCCGAGCCCGCCGAACTCGCCGAACGCCGGATCGTCCCGATCAACGTCATCGAGGACGCCGCCCGCGAGGTCGAGAGCCGGGGCCTCGCCGTCCGCAACGGCCTCCCGCTGCGGCTCACCGAGCCCGGCGAGGAAGCCGCCATCAAGCTGGTCGCCGCCCGCCGCAGCCAACTCGGCAAGCTGCTCGGCGACTACGACGAGAAGCAGTACGCCGACCTCGCCGAGCTGCTCAACCGCCTCAGCTCCACCCTCTGCGGCGACCAACGCGACAAGCCCGACCGCACGGCCGCCCCGGCCGTCCCGCACAGCGAGGGCCGTTCGTTCTAGACTTCGCCCCTCGTCCTAGGGGGGATGCACCGATGGCTGCTCGCCGGTACTGGTTCGTGCTGATGGCATACGGGGCTGCGCTCGCGCTGTCGCTGCCGCTCTACCTCCGGCCCGGGGAGCAGTGCGTGCCGGGCACCGGCTGTGGGGTGGGCATCAGCTCGCCCGTAGGGGTACTGGGCTCGTACGAGCTGGCCCGGCCCGGAGTGCTCCAGCTCTACTGGGCGGTGGCCCTGCTGCTCACCACCGCTGCCGCCACCTGGTGGTACCGCAGGGCAGGGCGGCTCGGCCGTGCGTTGCCCGCGCTGGTCACCGCCGGGGTGGTGAGCCTGCTGACGGTCGTCCTGACGGCGGCGGAGTGGCACGGCTTCCGGAGCCCGAGTGCGGTCGTGGAGACGGCCGAGCTGCTCCTCTTCAACGGTGCCACGCCGCTGGTGGTCTCCGCCCTGGCCCTGCTCGCCCTCGCGGCGGGGGAGCGCAGCGCCGCGCTCGCGGCCTTCGCCGTGCTGTACGGGGGAGTGGCGTACGTCGCGGCGACGTACGACTCGCTCTACGTGCTGAGCGGGCTCGGGCTGCCGGTCGACGTGTTCAGCGACCCGGCGGGTGTCCGGCAGCTGCTCGGCATCGCCGCCCCGGCGGCCCTGTTGCTGCTGGCGGCCGGGGCGGCGTGGCTGTTGCCGGGGCGTCAGAGGTCGATCGAGCGGCCTTCCTCGATCACGGCGTAGCCGGCGGTGGTGTAGAGGTTCATCGCGACCTCGTTGCCGCCGAAGACGTTGAACATCAGCGCCGTGTCGCCGCCCGCGAGTGTCGCCTGCTCGCCGAGCGCCATCGAGTCCCGGCCGTAGCCCTTGCCCCGGTGCTCGGGCGCTATGTGCAGCGAGAAGCCGAAGGTCACGCCGGGCTGGTGGCCGTGGTGCAGCCAGCCCGTCCCGACCGGCTCACCGCCTGCCAGGGTCGTCGTCACGGTGTGGCCGGGCGTCTCCAGGCCCTGCGGGAGCAGCTTGGCGAAGTCCGAGTCGGACTTGGTCTGCGCTTCCTCGGGCGTCCAACTGCCGGAGCGCACCATGTCGGCGGCGTAGCCCGCCTTCTCCGAGGCCACCCAGGCCGGGTACTCCTCGGCCGTCATCGGCCGGGCCGTCAGCCGCTCGGAGCTCAGGGGCGCCCCGATCACCTTCAGCCTGGTCTGCGCGCCGACGTTGTAGTCCGCGAAGGTGTCGTCCGGCGTGGTCATCCGTACGGACAGCTGGCGCGCCCCGTGCTCCGCACACCACCGCTCGGCCCACTCCCGGGCCGCCGCCCGGTGCTGCTCCGCCCCCGGCACCGTCCACAGATCGCCGAGCGAGCCCATCGGCGCGCCGTATGCCTCCCGGACGCCCGCCGCGACGTACCCGACCGGGGCCCCGTCGTCGTCGGCGATCTCGGCGACCGTCCAGTCCGCGAGCTCCCTGCGGGCCCGCTCGACGTACCAGGTCAGTGCCCCTTCGCCGAGGCCGACGCTCGCGTACCAGTCGCGTACCCGCTGCTCGAAGCCGGACTGCCAGGTGCTCGTCTCATCAATGATCTTGATAGCTGTCACCCCGACACGGTAGTCGGAGCCCCGGCGACCGTCACCGGATTTGTCCGCGCTGCGCCGCACCCCCTCCCGGCATGATGGGGGGATGGCCGAACTCCTGGACCCTGCTGCCGAGCTCCGCGTCTCCTTCCTGGAGGCGGTGGCCGAGTTCCGGGCGGACCGTGAGTACCCGGTGCCGTGGTTCGTGACCGACATCGACCCCGAGGCGCTGACCGAAGCGTCGGCCTTTCCCGGTTACGTCGCTCGGGTGCTCGGTGAGCGTGAGCTGAGTGGGGTCCGGGCGGACGGGTTCGTCGCGCAGACCACCCTCTGGTGGGTCGAGGACGCCCATGTGCTCGGCCGCCTGGCGATCCGCCACTACCTGACGCCGAAGCTGGAGCGGCTCGGCGGCCACATCG
Source organism: Kitasatospora sp. McL0602 (assembly GCF_052076145.1). Lineage (NCBI taxonomy): Bacteria > Bacillati > Actinomycetota > Actinomycetes > Kitasatosporales > Streptomycetaceae > Kitasatospora > Kitasatospora sp. McL0602. The sequence goes on from NZ_CP197246.1 coordinate 5,456,989, forward strand.
GCTACGACGTCCGCCCCGGGGCCCGCCGTCGGGGCCACGCCACCGCGATGCTCGCCGCCGCCCGGCCTGTCGCCGCAGCCCTCGGTGTCGAGGAGGCCCTCCTCACCTGCGCCGCGACCAACACCGCCTCCCGCCGGGTCATCGAGGCCAACGGCGGCCGGTTCGTCGACACTTCGGGCGACCGCCTGCGGTACGTCGTCCCGACGCGGCAGGGGATGGATGAGGTGCGGTCGGGGCGGAGTTCGTAGGGTGGGGTCGGCGGCGCCGGAGTGGGGCCGCCGGGTCGGAACGAGCAGGGGAGAGGTGTGTCGTGGGCAGTGTGGTGAAGATCAACGTGCTGACCGTGCCGTCGGAGATGCGGGAGAGCCTGGAGCAGCGGTTCTCCGCGCGGGCCGGGGCGGTGGAGAACTCGGACGGCTTCGAGTGGTTCGAGCTGCTGCGGCCGGTGGAGGGGACGGAGCAGTACCTCGTCTACACCCGCTGGGCGAGCGAGGAGCACTTCAAGGCCTGGATGGAGGGCCCGATGCAGGCGGCCCACCGCCCGCCCGCCGCCGAGGGCGAGGTGCCCCAGCGTCCGGCCGCGACCGGTTCGACCCTCTGGTCCTTCGAGGTCGTCCAGTCGACCGGCCCCAAGGCCTGACGCACCGGTGCGTCGACCTGACCCAGGGGACGCCCCCTGGGTCAGGTGAAGGTGACCGGCGCCGCGAAGGCGGCTCGCCGCAGGGCCCGCCGGAGGGTGCGCAGGACGGGGGCGCCGATCGTGAGGGAGAGCACGGCCGTCAGGGCGGCGCGGGGGAGGTCCCAGCCCAGGGACGTGGTGAGGCAGTAGGCCGCGAAGCGGGGCAGGTTGGCGCTCAGCGGGTCGCCGGGGACGAAGGAGATCGAGCTGCTCAGACCGCCGATGTAGGGCCAGCCCTGGAGGTTCATGACGGTGCCGTAGACGAGGGCGGCGGCTGCGCCGTAGCAGGCGAGCAGGGCGAGTTCGCGGCGGCCGCGCAGGGTGGCCGAGCCGGGGAGCAGGCCGGCGCCGAGGCAGACCCAGCCCATGCTGAGCATCTGGAACGGCAGCCAGGGCCCGACGCCGCCGGTGAGCAGCGCGGAGGCGAACATCGACACCGCGCCGAGCACGAAGCCGAACCCCGGGCCGAGCACCCGCCCGGCGAGCACCATGAGGAAGAACATCGGCTCCAGCCCGGCCGTCCCGGCCCCGAGCGGCCGCAGCGCCGCGCCCGCCGCCGCGAGCACGCCCAGCAGGGCGACCGCCTTGGCGTCGACGCCGCCCTCGGAGATCTGGGCTATCACCACGGCCAGCAGCAGGGGCAGCAGCAGGGCGAACAGCCAAGGCGCGTCGGCGGAGTGGCCGACCAGCGCGGAGGAGCCGGAGGCGAGTAGCGGCCAGCCGAAGGCGGCGATGCCGATGAGCGAGATGAGGACGAGGGCGGTGACCGACCGGTGGCCGAGCGGGACGGGCATCAGCTCAGCTCCAGGGCGTCGGTGACCTGCCGGACGGTCAACCAGGGCAGCGGGGTCAGCACCTTGGCGACCTGCGGGGCGAAGGCCGGTGAGGAGACGACGACTTCGGGGGTCGGCCCGTCGGCGACGATCTCGCCCTCGGCCATGATGACGGTGCGGTGGGCGAGTTCGGCGGCGAGTTCGACGTCGTGGGTGGCGAGCAGGATCGCGTGTCCGTCGGCCGCGAGGCGGCGGAGGATCTCGACCAGGCGGCCCTTCGCGGCGTAGTCGAGCCCTCGGGTGGGTTCGTCCAGCAGGATCACGCCCGGACGGGCCGTCAGCACGACGGCGAGCGCGAGGGTGAGCCGCTGGCCCTCGGAGAGGTCGCGCGGGTGCAGGTCGGTGCCGATCCCGGGTAGCAGTCGGGTCACCAGAGCGGCGCAACTCCCGGGCGCTGCACCGGAGTCGTGGTCGGCGGCCGCGCACTCGGCGGCGACGGTCTCGGCGTGGAGGAGGTCGCGCGGGTCCTGCGGGACGAGGCCGACCTTGCGGAGCAGATCGCGGGGGCGGGCCTTGTGCGGGGTGAGCCCGCCCGCCCGGCAGCTGCCGGAGGCGGGCGGGTGCAGGCCGACCAGGGCACCGAGCAGAGTGGACTTGCCGGCGCCGTTGCGCCCCATCAGTGCGGTGATCTGGCCGGGGAGGAGGGTGAGGTCGACGCCGCGCAGGGCGAGCGCGGGCCCGCGCTTGACGGCCAACCGGGAGACGGCGGCGGCCGGTTCGCCGGTGGGGGCCGATCCGTCGGTGAGGGCGGGCGGCGCGGGCGGCGTACGGCCCTCCAGGCGGGCCCGCAGTGGGGCCGCCCGGCGGCGGGCGTCGCGGACGGAGAGCGGCAGCGGCGACCACCCGGCGGCCCGGCCGAGGGCGACCACGGGCGGGTGGACGGGGGAGTGGGCCATCACCTCGGCGGGTTCGCCGAGGACGGCCGCTCCGCCAGGGCCGGGGAGCAGGAGTACCTGGTCGGCGTACTGGACGACGCGTTCGAGGCGGTGCTCGGCGAGCAGGACGGTGGTGCCGAGATCGTGCACCAGGCGTTGCAGGACGGCGAGCACCTCCTCGGCGGCGCCGGGGTCGAGGGCGGAGGTCGGTTCGTCCAGCACCAGCACCCGGGGGTGGGTGGTGAGCACCGAGCCGATCGCGACGCGCTGTTGCTGGCCGCCGGAGAGCGAACTGAGCGCCCGGTCGCGCAGGTCGGCGAGGCCGAGCAGGTCGAGGGTCTCCTCGACCCGGCGCCGCATCACCTCGGGGGCCAGGCCCAACGACTCCATGCCGTAGGCGAGTTCGTCCTCGACGGTGTCGGTGACGAAGTGCGCGAGCGGGTCCTGCCCCACGGTGCCGACCAGGTCGGCGAGTTCGCGGGGGCGGTGGTTGCGGGTGTCCCGGCCGCCGACCGTCACCCTGCCGTGCAGCGTCCCGCCGGTGAAGTGCGGGACGAGCCCGCTGACGGTGCCCAGCAGGGTCGACTTGCCGGAGCCGGACGGGCCGACGAGCAGGCAGAGTTCGCCTTCGGGGACGGTCAGGTCGAGACCGCGCAGGGTCGGCTCGGCAGCGCCGTTGTACTGGACCGAGACCTGCTCGAAGGTGATCACGAGGCCCTCCGGGGCGGGTGGGGTGCGGCAAAGGCGGGCAGCAGGCCGATCAGGACGGCGAGTGCGGGGAGCAGCGGGAGGCCGGGTGCGACCAGCGGCACCACGGAGGGGGCGAGTGCGGCCGGGTCCTGGCCGGCGAACCACACCATGAGCCCGGCGACGGCCGCCCCCGACCCGGCCACCAGCCACTCGCGGACTCCCCAACGGTCGGGCCGGTAGCGCGATCTGACGGTCCGTCGACTGCCCAGGGCCAGCCCGCCGCCCGCCGAGGCGAGGCCGAGCAGCAGCAGCGGGAGGGCCCAGGCGGCGGAGGCGCTGAGCAGTCCGTACGTCGCGGTGCAGATGCCGAGAAGCCCGGCGAGGGTGAGCGCGGCCGTCGTCCGGGCCACGGCGCGCGGGACGTCGGCGGTGCGGCCGAAGCCCCGGGAGTCCATCGCGGCGGCCAGCGCGACGGATCGCTCCAACGCCCCTTCGAGGACCGGAAGACCCACGCTGAGCATGGACTTGATGCCCCGGTCGGTGCGGCCGCGCAGCCTGCGGGCGGTGCGCAGGCGCTTGACGTCGGCGACCAGATTCGGCGCGAAGGTCATCGCGACCACCGCCGCGACGCCCACCTCGTACAGCGCACCGGGCAGGGTGCGGAGCAGTCGGGACGGGCTGGCGAGGGCGTTGGCGGCGCCGACGCAGACGAGCAGGGTGGCCAGCTTGAGGCCGTCGTACAGCGCGAAGAGCAGACCCTCCAGGGTGATGGCGCCGCCGATCCGCACGCCCTGGGCCCAGCCGGGGAGCGGCAGTTGGGGGAGGGTGACGAGTGCGTGGGTGCCGGGGATCGGCGAGCCGAGCAGCACGGCGAAGACCAGCCGGATGCCCAGCACCATCAGCCCGAGCTTGAGGAAGGCCCCGTAACTGCGGGCCCAGGGCGCGTCACCGCGCCGGGCCGCGACGACGTACCCGGCGACGGCGGTGATCAGGAGCAGCAGCAGCGGGTTGGTGGTGCGGGAGGCCGCGACGCCCAGGCCGAGCGCCCAGAGCCACCACGCGCCGGGGTGCAGTTGGCGCGGGCCGAGGGGGGAACGCATGGGAGATCCTGACGGTCAGCGGCGGCGGGCCTGCCAGACGGCGGCACCGCCGAGCAGGGCGACGAGGGCGGCACCGGCGATCACGCCGAGCGTCGGGCCGATACCGGACGAGGACGAGGACGAAGTAGTGGGCTGCTGTGCGGAGTTGACGGTGTCACCGCAGCCGGAGCGGGGGTAGCCCGCGATGGCGCACAGCATGCCGTTGGTGTCGTAGCGCAGCGGCGGGGCGACGGCGGCGAGCACCTCGGCGGAGTTGGCTCCGGCCGGTACGGCGGCGCAGGCCGTCCGGGCAGCCGGGGGCGCCTCGCCGGAGGGGGCGTCGGTGGCGGTGCCGAAATCCAGGACGACGGCGACGCGCTTCCGGCCCGGCTGGGCGGGGGTCGTGGCGCAGGCGGTCGCGAATTCGGCGGGTGCGACCGGCCGGGCGGCGTCCTGGCCGCCGTCCGGGCTGACGGCGAAGCGCCAGCCGTCGGTGCCGCCGTCCGGCGGGACGTACCCGGCCGGGCCCTGCTGCTGGTAGGCCCAGGCCGTGCCCGCGCCGGTGCCCTTCCAGAACGACCAGTAGCGGTAGCCGGTGGCGTGTGCGGCGGGGGCCGGTACGAGGGCCAGCAGCGCGAGGAGGGGCGCCAGGACGGCGGCGGCGCGGGCCGCCGCCGTCCGGCGTGGGGAGAGCGTCACTTCTGCTCGTCGCCCGAGTCGCCCGAGTCGCCCGAGTCGCCCGTGGGCTTCGTGGCCTTCGTGGCCTTCGCGGCGGAGGCGTTGCCCCGGCGGCGGTTGAGGCTGAGCAGCAGGCCGCCGCCGATGCCGATCAGGAGGCCGATGCCGACCAGCCAGATCGGGGAGAAGCCGCTGTTGTCGTCGGCCTCGGTGATGCCGGAGCCCGGGGCCTTGGTGCCGTCGGGGTTCTCGGCGAGGGCGGAGGCGGCGGCGGACGGGACGGACTTCGGGGCCGGCCCGGCCTCGACCAGCAGCTGGAGGATGTTGGTGCCGCCGAAGTTGTACGGGTCGAGTTTGGCGGCCTCGGCGACCAGCAGCAGGGCGGCGGCGGCCGCCGCGTCGGTGCCGTTCTTGCCCTTTGCGGCCCAGGCGTAGCCGTTGCCGGCCAGCCAGTCGGCGGCGCTGGCGGCCTGGTGCGGGTGCCCGGACTGGATCAGCCCGAGGACGGCCCACGAGGTGCTCGCGAAGTCCGGGGTGGGGGTGGCGCCGGGGGTGGTCTGCATCAAGTGCTGGCCGTTGGCGTTCAGTTGGGCGTAGAGGTAGGCGGCGGCGGCCTCACCGGCCTCGGCGTGCGGCACCAGCTTGTCGGTGCCGCAGCTGAGCGGCTTGGGTGCGGCGTCGACCCGGTTGGTGTTGGTGACGGGCAGCTTGCCGCCCGCTGCACCGAGGGCGGCCTGCGCGCTGGCGAGGGTGTTCGCGGCGAGAGTGCCGTCGGCGGCGGGCTGGAAGGCGAAGGCCCCGCGCTGCGCGGCCGGTGCGGTGCAGCCGAGCTGGAAGGCGGCGAGGCCGTCGTACGCACTCCTGCCGTTCTTGCTCACCTGGGTGGGGTCGGCCCCGGCGGCGGTCAGGGCGTTGATCGCCAGGCCGGTGGAGTTGGCGTCGCCCGGCGAGCCGGGGTTGTAGGGCCAGCTGCCGTCCGCGTTCTGGTTCGCCTTGAGCCAGTCGACGCCCTTGGTGACCCCTGCCCGCTGCCCGCCGAGCTGGACGAGGGCCTGGACGGCGGCGGCGGTGGCGTTGCTGTCCTCGGTCTTCGGGTCGCAGGGGGTGCCCGCGTCGGCGCGGAAGGACGGCCAGCCGCCGTCGGCGCACTGCTGGCCGGTGAGCCAGCCGACGGCGGAGTCGGCCGGTACGACCTTGGCACCCGCGAGCGCCGTGAGCGCGAGCGACTGGCGCCACACGCCGTCGTACGTCGGGTCGCCCTTGCCGTAGACCCCGGCGGGCACGGCCACGGGCGTGGGGGAGGCGGTGGGGGTGTCGGCGAGGGCCGGTGCGGCGGCGGTGCCGGCCAGCAGCAGGCCGGTGAGCGCGGCGGCGCCCAGGCGTGAAGCGGTGTGCATGACGGGGGAGAGCCTTTCGGTGAGCGGGGCAGCGGCCCGTGGACGGGCCGCCCGTAGACCTCGACGGGGCCGGGCCGGAGCCCGGCGTTGCCGCTCGCCCCTCCCCGGGTGGTCCGGCTCCCCCGCCGCACGGGCGGGGTCACGGTTGCGGGTCAGCGCCGGATTCGCACCGGCTTCCCCCGGATGAGGAGCGGATGGAGCAGTGAAGCGCACACGACTCTATCCGGCCGCCCGGCGGGAAGCCGCACTAGCGCGGTACCCCGACGACGGACTAGAACTGGTACCAGTTTTTCGGTGGCGCGGCATCCCCGGATGTCACGACGGGCCAGGCGAGTGGGAGACGGCTATGACCGAGGTGCTGGAGCACGGCGAGCTCTTCATCGGCGGGGAGTACACCACCCCGGCCGGGCGGGAGCGGATCGACGTGGTCTCGCCGCACACCGAGCAGGTGATCGGCCGGGTGCCGCACGCGAGCGAGGCGGACGTCGACCGCGCCGTCGCCGCCGCCCGGCGGGCCTTCGACGAGGGCCCCTGGCCCCGGATGACGCCCGCCGAGCGGGCCGAGGTGGTCACCCGCATCCGGGACGGCATCGCCGCCCGGGTCGAGGACTTCGCCCGCCTGATCAGCGCCCAGAACGGCTCCCCCTACTCCCGGAGCATCCGTGCCCAGGCCAAGGGCGCGGCGGCGATCTGGAGCGCGTACCTGAGGACGGCCGAGGAGTACGCCTTCGAGGAGCACCGGGCCGGCTCCTTCGGGCCGCTCGTCGTGCGCAAGGAACCGGCCGGGGTGGTCGCGGCCGTCGCGCCGTGGAACGTGCCGCAGTTCGTCGCCGCCGCCAAGCTCGCGCCCGCCCTGCTGGCCGGGTGCACCGTGGTGCTCAAGCCCTCGCCCGAGACGCCGCTCGACGCCTACCTGCTGGCCGAGGTGGTCCGCGAAGCCGGGCTGCCCGAGGGCGTGCTGAGCATCCTGCCCGCCGACCGCGAGGTCAGCGCCTACCTGGTCGGGCACCCCGGCGTCGACAAGGTCTCCTTCACCGGCTCCGTCGCCGCCGGGCAGCAGATCATGGCGACCGCCGCCCGCACCCTCAAGCGCGTCACCCTCGAACTCGGCGGCAAGTCCGCCGCGATCGTGCTCCCCGACGCCGACCTCGACCTCACCGTGCAGGGCCTGCTCGGCGCCGCGTACATGAACAACGGCCAGTCCTGCGTCGCGCAGACCCGGGTGCTGCTGCCGCGCGAGCGGTACGAGGAGGCCGCCGACCGGCTCACCACCGCGGTCGCCGCCCTCACCGTCGGCGACCCGCTCGACCCCGCCACGGCGGTCGGCCCGCTGGTGACGCAGCGCCAGCAGCGGCGCAGCCTCGACTACATCGAGCTCGGCCTGCGCGAGGGCGCCAAGCTGCTCACCGGCGGCGGAGTGCCCGCCGGGCAGCAGCGCGGCTGGTACGTCGAGCCGACGCTCTTCGGCGAGGTCGACAACGGCATGCGGATCGCCCAGGAGGAGATCTTCGGCCCGGTCGTCTGCCTGGTCGCGTACGACGACGAGGCGGACGCGGTACGGCTGGCCAACGACTCCGCGTACGGGCTCTCCGGCAGCGTCTGGACGGCGGACGTCGAGCGCGGCCTCGACCTGGCCCGGCAGGTCCGCACCGGGACCTTCTCGGTCAACACCTTCTCCATCGACTACCTCGGCCCGTTCGGCGGCTACAAGCAGTCCGGTCTGGGGCGGGAGTTCGGGCCCGAGGGGCTGGAGGCGTACCTGGAGAGCAAGACCATCGCCCTGCCGAAGGGGTACCGGATCAGCGGTACGTGAGCAGTTTGGCCGCCGTGTGCAGGTCGGCGCGGACCTCGGTGAGGGACGTCCGCCCCGAGAGCCAGCCCAGCAGCGTCGCGTGCCAGGTGTGGGCGATGACCCGCAGGGCGGCCTGCTGCTCCGCGTCCGGCGGGCCGTCCAGCCGGGCCGCGTCCAGCACGATCGCCGAGGTGAGGCCGCTGACGCGGTCCACCTCGGCGCTCACCGAGCGGTCGGCGAAGGAGAGCGCCCTGACCATCGCCTCGGCCAGCCGCGGCTCGCGCTGGAGCGCCTGGAAGGCCAGCGTGAGCGTCTCGGCGACCCGGGCCGCCGGCGTCTCCCCGGTCGGGGGGCGGCGGCGGACCTGCTCGTGCAGGCCCTGGAGCTGCTCCTGCATCACTGCGACCAGCAGGTGCACCTTGGACGGGAAGTAGCGGTACAGCGTGCCGAGCGCGACCTCTGCGCCCTCCGCGACCTCGCGCATCTGCACCGCCTCGTAGCCGCCCCGGGCGGCCAGCACGGTGGAGGCGCGCAGGATCCGGCCGCGGCGCTCGGCCTGGCGTGGGGTCAACTGGGCCCCGGGGGCGGTGGCGGTGGGCAAGGGGGCTCCCGACGGCGGCAGGGTCTGGGGCTGGTGGGCTGGGGCTGGTGTGTCGCGGTGTGTCGCAGTGTGTCAAGGAGCAGCGTGGCGTTAATCACCAGCCCTGGCTCGGAACGGCAAGCTACGGGCCGGTATCTTCGAGGTCTCTCGTCGTTCACCAGCCCGACGACGATCTCCGCACCATCATGAAACGTGATCTACTTTACCGCTGCGCAAAGATGCCGGTGAGGTAGGGATAGGGGCCCCAGGATGACCGCGCTGCCGCCACCGCTGCGGATCGCCCTGCTGTCCTACCGAGGTGACCCCTTCTGCGGCGGGCAGGGCGTCTACGTCCGGCACCTGTCCCGCGAGCTCGCCCGGCTCGGCCACCACGTCGACGTGATCGGCGCCCAGCCCTTCCCCGTCCTGGACGAGGTCGAGGGCCCCGGTTCGGTGCGGCTGGTGGAGCTGCCCAGCCTGGACCTCTACCGCGCCGACGACCCCTTCCGGACGCCGAAGCTCGGCGAGTACCGGGGTGCCGTCGACGTCCTGGAGGTCGCGGGCATGCGGACCGGCGGCTTCCCCGAGCCGCTCACCTTCTCGCTCCGGGCCCGGCAGTACCTGGCCCGGCACAAGGGCCGCTACGACGTCGTGCACGACAACCAGACCCTCGGCTACGGCCTGCTCGGGCTGGAGCGGCACGGCTTCCCGCTGGTCACCACCATCCACCACCCCGTCACCGTCGACCGGCAGCTGGAGCTGGACGCCGCGCCGACCCGGCTGCGGCGGCTCTCGCTGCGCCGCTGGTACGCCTTCACCCGGATGCAGCGCCGGGTCACCCGGCGGCTGGAGCACATCATCACCGTCTCCGGCAGCTCCAAGACGGAGATCGCCGAGCACCTGGGCGCCGCACCCGGCGCGATCTCGGTCGTGCCGATCGGCGCCGACACCCGGCTGTGGTCGCCCTCGGCGGAGATCGCCGTGGTGCCCGGCCGGATCGTCGCGACCTCCAGTGCCGACGTGCCGCTCAAGGGGCTGGTGTACCTGATCGAGGCGCTGGCCAAGGTCCGCACCGAGCGCGACGCGCACCTGGTCGTGGTCTGCAAGCAGCGGGCGGACGGCCCGGTCGCGGAGGCGGTGCGCCGCTTCGGGCTGGAGTCGGCCGTCGAGTTCCGCAGCGGCCTGACCGACCCGGAGCTGGTCGACCTCTACCGCTCGGCCGAGGTCGCCTGCGTTCCCTCGCTGTACGAGGGCTTCTCGCTGCCCGCCGCCGAGGCGATGGCCACCGGCACGCCGTTGGTCGCCACCACCGGCGGTGCCATCCCCGAGGTCTCCGGCCCCGACGGCGAGACCTGCCTCGCCGTACCGCCGGGCGACGCCGGGGCGCTGGCCGCCGCCCTCGGACGCCTGCTGGACGACCCGGAGCTGCGCGCCACACTGGGCGCGGCCGGGCGGGAGCGGGTGCTCGCCGGGTTCACCTGGCAGCGGGCCGCCGAGCTGACCGCCGAGCGGTACCGGGCGGCCGTCGCCACCGGCGCCGGGCAGCGGGCCCGCTCGGGCGCCGGCTGGCGCTACGTCGCCTGACGCCGTGTACCTGGCCGCGTGCGTGGCCGTGTACGTGCGACTGACGTAACGTCAACTGCGCTGTGGGCAAACGGGCTTCGTCGGTTTTCGCACTCCATCGCTTTCGTTCCACCTGATATCGCTCTACCCGATTTCGCTCTACCTGCTTGTGCAACACCGAAGAATGGGAGCCCCGCAGTGCTGACCGTCGATTTCTCCCGCTTCCCGCTCGCTCCCGGCGACCGGGTGCTCGACCTGGGCTGCGGCGGGGGCAGGCACGCGTTCGAGTGCTACCGGCGCGGTGCCGATGTGGTCGCGCTCGACCAGAACGGCGACGAGATCGCCGAGGTGCGCAAGTGGTTCGCCGCGATGAAGGAGGCCGGCGAGGCCCCGGCCGGCGCCTCCGCCGTCGCCATGGAGGGTGACGCGCTCGCGCTGCCCTTCGAGGACGAGAGCTTCGACAAGATCATCATCTCCGAGGTGATGGAGCACATCCCCGACGACAAGGGCGTGCTCGCCGAGATGACCCGGGTGCTCAAGCCCGGCGGCGTGCTCGCCGTCACGGTGCCGCGCTGGCTGCCCGAGAAGATCTGCTGGGCGCTCTCGGACGAGTACCACGCCAACGAGGGCGGCCACATCCGCATCTACCGGGGCGACGAGCTGCTCGACAAGCTCCGCGAAGCCGGTCTCGAGCCCTACGGCACCCACCACGCACACGCGCTGCACTCCCCGTACTGGTGGATCAAGTGCGCTGTCGGCGTCAACAACGACAAGGCGCTGCCGGTCAAGGCCTACCACCAGCTGCTGGTCTGGGACATCGTCGGCACCCCCGTCATCAGCACCGTCCTCAAGGCGGCCGAGAAGGCGCTCAACCCGGCGATCGGCAAGAGCTTCGTCGCGTACGCCACCAAGCCGAACCGCCCCTCGGGCGGGGGCCGGGCGTGACCGCCGCCGTCCCGGAGGTGCTGCTGCTCGACGGCGTGCTGGACGCCGGGCAGGCTGCCGCCACGGTGCGGAGCATCCTCGCGGACCAGCAGCCGGACGGCGCCATACCGTGGTTCCGGGGCGGGCACCTCGACCCCTGGGACCACACCGAGGCGGCGATGGCCCTCGACACGGCGGGCGAGCACGCCGCCGCCGAGGCCGCCTACCGTTGGCTGGCCGCCCGCCAGAACGACGACGGCTCCTGGTACTCGGCCTACTCCTACGGCCAGCCGGGCCCGGACGGCCGGAGCGGACCGGACGGGGAGGTCAGCAACGCGTCGAAGGAGACCAACTTCTGCGCGTACATCGCCGTCGGCGCCTGGCACCACCACCTCAGCACCGGTGACGACGCCTTCCTCGAATGGCTCTGGCCCGCCGTCCGCCGCGCCCTCGACTTCACCGTCGCGCTGCGGCTGCCCGGCGGCCCGATCGCCTGGCGCCTCGACGAGGACGGCACCGCCCCGCAGGAGGCGCTGCTCACCGGCTCCTCCAGCATCCTGCACGCCCTGCGCTGCGGTCTCGCCATCGCCGACTACCTCGAAGAGCCGCAGCCCGACTGGGAGTTGGCGACCGGACGGCTGCGCCACGCGATCGCCCACCACCCCGAGCGGTTCCTCGACAAGGACCGCTACTCGATGGACTGGTACTACCCCGTGCTCGGCACCGCCCTGCGCGGCGCGGAGGCTACGGCCCGGATCGAATCCGGCTGGGAGACCTTCGTCGTGCCCGGCCTCGGCGTCCGCTGCGTCAGTGACCGGCCCTGGGTGACGGGCGGCGAGAGCGCCGAACTCGCCCTCGCCCTCTGGGCGGTGGGCCAGTCCGACCGCGCGGTGGAGATCCTCCGCTGGATCCAGCACCTGCGCCACACCGACGGCTCGTACTGGACCGGGTACGTCTTCGAGGACGACGCGATCTGGCCCGACGAGCGGACCACCTGGACGGCCGGAGCGCTGCTGCTCGCCGTCGCGGCGGTGGGCGGGGAGCCCGCCACGGTCGCGGTGTTCGGCGGCGAGCAACTGCCGAGCGGGCTGGTCGTCAGCGACTGCTGCTGACCGGCGCTGCCGGCGGGTACGCACGTCGGACACGGCGAAGGGGCGCGGGGAGCTGCGCAAGGCTGGAGGGTGACGTGCCCTCCGGTCTCGCGCGCTCGCCGCGCCCCTCCTACGTACGGTCAGCCGCGCTGGATGCCCGAGGTGTCGCTGAGCAGGCCGTGGCTGCCGTCGGGGAGCTGGGCGACCAGAGCGGCGCCGCGCTGCTCGACGGCGAGGTACCAGGTGCCGGGGAGCAGCTCGCCGACCGGTGCGCCCACGGGGTTGTCCTTCGGCGCCAGCTGACGCGGCACCGGGACGGCGAACCAGAACGGCGCGAAGTCGGCGACCGGGGCGGCGGCGGGCGTCGGGGCCGGTGCCGGGGTGGGCGCGGGCGCCGGGGTCGGGTCCGGCAGCGGGGTGGTGGCCTGGAGGTGCTGCGGCGGCCCGGCCTGGGCGTGCGGGGCGGCCGGGTCGTGCTGGCCGGGGGCGGGGAAGCCGTAGCCGCCGGGCTGCGGCTGGCTGCCGTACGCCTGGCCCTGGCCCGGACCCTGCGGCTGGCCCTGGTTCTGGCCCTGCGGCTGGCCCTGCTGGGGGTTGCCGGGGTAGCCGTAGTCGTAACCGCCGGGCTGGCCGGGCTGACCCTGCTGGCCGGGCTGGGTGGCGCCGGGGCCCTGGTAGCCGAGCGGTGCACCGGCGTAGCCCTGCGGGGCGGGCTTGTCGGTCAGCAGCGGAGCCTGGAGCGCCGGGACGAGCGGGCCGCCTGCGGCGGCGCCTGCCAGCACCAGCAGGGCCAGCACCGACAGCCAGGCGCCGAAGCTGTTGCCGCCGGCGCTGCCGCCACCGGCGAGCGAGGTGAGCCCGGCCCAGAGCGCGGCGACCGAGAGCGCGATGCCCCACTGGTCGAGCCGCAGGCCGAGCACCTGACGGTTGGTCGCGGCCTCACCCTGGAAGCGCTGAAGCAGGATCAGCGCGGCGGCGGCGAGCCCCAACAGGAAGACCGAGGGGAGGATCGGGAAGAGCGCCGTCGTCCAGGCGTTCTGCGAGTTGGTGATGCAGGGGCTCTTCACGCTCAGGCACAGCGTGTAGGAACGGTACGGCAGGAAGGAGGCGATGAGCAGCAGGAGCGCCGCACCTGCGACGGCGGCATCTCCCCGGGTGAGAGCGCGCAGATTCACGAACGTTCCCCTCGTTGGTGTCGTGGACGGCGGTGAGCGGGCAAGGCAGTAGCAGTATTCGGGGCAAAAGCCTAGAGGTAAGTCATTTCATCCGGCACAGCGCCCTCCGCCCGGCCGAATAACGGGCCGTTCTCCTGTGGTCCGGTTCTCCCGTGGTCCGGGTTCGGCCGGAGCCCGGTTCGACCGGCGCCGGCTCGGGTTCAGCCGGCCGACGCATCGGGTGTGGCGGTGGTGGTCAGATAGGCCGTCAGGGCGTCGGCGATGCCCTGGGCGGCCTGCTGGCGCCACTGTGGGTCCGTCATCCGCTTGGCATCGACCGAGTTTCGCATGTTGCCGCACTCGATGAACACCTTCGGCACGGTGGACAGGTTGAGCCCGCCCAGATCGGAACGGGTGTCCAGGCCCTGCTCGCCGATGTAGTTGGCGTATGGTTCGCCGGTCGCGGCCTTGAAGTCCTGACGGAGCAACAGGCCGAGGCGGTGCGAGGGCGAGACGATGGCCGAGTTGTCGGCCTTACCCGCGGTCACCTTGGCGGGCATGATCACGTGGAAGCCGTTGCCGGAGGCGGGGGCGCCGTCGCCGTGGACGGAGATGGCCGCGTCGGCGTGGGCCTGGTTGCCGATCTGGGCCCGCTCGGTGATGCACGGGCCCCAGGCGCGGTCGCCGTCCTGGGTGAGGACGACCTTCGCGCCGCGCGACTGGAGGATCGCGCGGGCCCGGCGGGAGACGTCCAGGGTGTAGTCGGCCTCGGAGTAGCCGGCGTTGGTCTCGGTGCCGGTGGTGTCGCACTCCTTGCTGCTGTTGCCGATGTCGACCTGTCGGTTGATCTCGGTGGTGTGGTTGACGTTGCCGCTGTTGTGGCCGGGGTCGAGCAGGATCGTCTTGCCACTCAAGCTAGCGCCGCTAGCAATGTTGCCGCTGCTAGAAATATTGCCGCCGCTAGAGGTGCTGCCGGTGCTAGGCGTGGCGCCGGGAGTGAGGGGGCTGCCGGTGCTAGAAGAGCTAGCGGCGCTAGAACCTCCGGTGCCGCTAGCGGGGCTAGCACCGCTAGCGGTGCTAGGAACGCCGGACAGCGGTCCCGGAATGTCAGGGATCGTGCCCGCCTGGTCGGGGGCCGACGCCGGAGGCACGGCCGACGGCACCCCGGCGGCCCGCCCGGAGCCGTTGCCTGCCAGCGCCTGCCAGCCCAGCCACCCTGCGAGGCTCATCGGCAGCAGGGCGCAGAGGAGCACGGTGAGGCGGAAGCCGGTCGAGCGGCGGCGGGGGCGGTCGTCGGTGGTGCCGTTCACGAGAGGGTCAGATCCTGTCGAAGGTGCGCGGAGTGAGGCTGAAGGTGCCGGCCAGTGAGTTCCACTTCGTTACGAAGTCCTTCTTGGACTGCGTGGCCTGCGGGTTGAGATCGTTGGCGTGCTTGAGGTCGGCGGTGTCGGGCGCAGCGCCGTTGCTGCACCCCTGGCTGCCGACCGTACGGGCCCAAGCAGCGTACGCGCGGTCGATGTCGGCCGACTGCTGCCACGCGGTCCGCAGCAGCTGCGTGACGTCCGTGCCGCCCGGCAGATCGCCCACACTGAGCTTGCCGAGATCGGAGATCAGCTGGTCGCGCTGGGCCGCTCCACCCTCGAAGATCTGCACCGCCGAAGCGGCCGACCCGCTGCCGCAGGACTGCACCTGCGCCACCGCGTTCCCGATCGGTGCCTTCGCGCTCTCGCCCCGGCTCAGCAGGTCGTCGAGCGCCTTGGCCTGGACGGCGGCGTTCGGGCCCGCGCCGGGCACGGTCGAGGCGCTCGGCGACGGCGAGGAGCTGGCGCCGGCGGAGTCCGCGGGCTGGCTGACCGAGCCCTGCGGTGCGGGGCTCTGCGGGCTGTCGGTCTGCACCGGTGCGGCCTGCGGCTTCGGCGAGGCGCCGTCCCCCTGCAACGCCCAGACCAGACCGCCGCCGAGCGCGAGGACCAGCACCGCACCGATTGCGACGAACAGCACCTTCCGGTTGCCGGTGCTCTCGGGCTCCTGGGAGTAGCCGAGGTCCTCGTACTGGCTGTACTGAGGCTGCTGGCCGTACTGACCGGCGCCGAGGAAGCCGCCGGACGTGCCGGGGCCGTTGCCGGGCGGGTTGCCCGGGGCGGGGAAGCCCGGGTAGGGCGTCTGGGCGGGCTGGTACGGGGGCTGTTGCTGGGGCGGGAAGGAGCCGGTCGGGGCGGTGGGCGGGAAGCCATACCCGCCGGTGCCCGGCGGCGGCATCGGGCCGGGCTGGGGCGGGGCGTACGGAGGCTGTTGCTGCGGCGGCGGGGTCTGGCCCGGCGGGGCCAAGGTGTAGGGGGCCTGACCCGGAGCTTGGCCCGGCGCTTGCGGCGGAGCTTGAGGCGGAGCCTGGGGGAAGCCGTAGCCGCCCGGCGGGGGCGGCGTGGTCGGCGGAGCGGGGGGCAGGTAGGGCCGAGCGCCCAGCAGCGGGCCCTGGTCGCCGGCCGAGCCGGGCCCGGCGGGTGCACCAGGGTGGGACGGTGGCTGGCCGGGGGCCGGCGGACGCCGGACCCAGCCGCCCGCGCCGCCGCGCGCGGTCGGATCCCAGACCGCCGGAGCGGTGTTGTCCTGGTCGCTCATGCCTGGCTCGCCCCCGCTGTCGTTTCGTGCCGCTGACGGCCGTGTCGTCCGGGTGTTC
Source organism: Kitasatospora sp. McL0602 (assembly GCF_052076145.1). Taxonomy (NCBI): domain Bacteria; kingdom Bacillati; phylum Actinomycetota; class Actinomycetes; order Kitasatosporales; family Streptomycetaceae; genus Kitasatospora; species Kitasatospora sp. McL0602. The sequence goes on from NZ_CP197246.1 coordinate 5,473,001, forward strand.
GCGGACACCGTACCGGCCATCCGTGCGGCGGGGTACGGCGGCACCCGGAGGAACCGGCCAGTGGGACGACGTTAGAGCATCGGCGATCGTGCCCGCAGGAGCGTTGCGATCTTTGTCGGCTCAGCCGTGCGAGCCCCTCCCGCAGGGCCGGAGCGCGTCCTGCACGGGCGGCTCCCGACGGGTGCGTCAGGCAGCGGCTGAGCGGCGCAGCACACGGAGCGACCCTGTGACGGAGACCTCCTCGAAGCCCTCGGCGAGAGCGCGGAGGTACACGCGGTACGGCGCCTGGCCGCCGTCCGCCGGGTCGGGGAAGACGTCGTGGACGACGAGGAGGCCGTCCTCGGCGAGGTGCGGGGCCCAGCCTTCGTAGTCGCCGGTCGCGTGCTCGTCCGTGTGGCCGCCGTCGATGAAGACCAGCGCGAGCTTGCCGCCCCAGACTGCCGCGATCTGCGGCGAACGGCCGACCAGAGCGATCACGTGGTCCTCCAGCCCGGCCCGGTGCAGAGTCCGGCGGAAGAGCGGGAGGGTGTCCATCCGGCCGACCTCCGGGTCGACCAGGCCGGGGTCGTGGTACTCCCAGCCGGGCTGCTGCTCCTCCGAGCCCCGGTGGTGGTCGACCGTCAGTGCGACCGTCCCGGCCGAGCGGGCCGCGTCGGCGAGCAGGATGGCGGAGCGGCCGCAGTACGTACCGATCTCCAGCAGGGGCAGGCCCGTCCGCCCGGCGGCTTCGGCCGCCGCCGCGTACAGGGCGAGGCCCTCGTCGAGCGGCATGAAGCCGGTCGCCGCCTCGAAGGCCGCAAGCACCTCGGGCGCCGGGCGGGCGCCCTCCCGGGTGGTGGTCATGGTGCTGCTCCCTGCTGCTGTGCGGTGTCGGGGTTCCAGGACATCGGCCGGATCTGGACCCTGGGGTTTCCTGGACCCTACTGGACGGTAGTGCGACCTCGGCCGCCAGCCCGCTGGCCCGCTTGGTCCGGGTTACGGGGTACGCGGTACGGGAAGACCGGACGTCGGGCCCCGGCGTCCGTAGGGTGTGGGCATGCTCTTGTGGATCAACGGCCCCTTCGGTGGCGGTAAGACGCAGACGGCGCACGAGATCGAGCGTCGGCTGCCCGGTAGCGTCATCTGCGACCCCGAACACGTCGGGTTCGGCATGCACCGCATGACGCCTCCGGCGCTGCGTGGAGACTTCCAGGACCTTCCGGCCTGGCGGCAGGGCGTGTTCGAGGTGCTGGACCTGGCCCTCACCAAGCACGACGGGGTCGTGGTCGCGCCGATGACGGTCGTGGAGACGGCCTACTTCCAGGAGACCGTCGGTCGGCTGAGGGAGCGCGGGCATGATGTCCGGCACTTCGCCCTGCTGGCCGGTCGGGAGACGGTCGTGCGTCGGCTCCGCGAGCGGGGCTTCGGACACGCCGCCCGGCTCGTCGGCGGAAAGGACGCCCCCTTGCACCGCGAGAGCTTCGCACTGTCAAAGCTCGACCTGTGCCTGGACCGCCTGCGCGCGGAAGAGTTCGCCGAACACGTGCAGACCGACCAGATCACGATCCCGCAGGTCGCCGACCACATCGCCGCCTCGGCCGGGCTGTCGCTCGTCCCGAACACCGACAGCGCGCTTCGAGGCCGCCTCCGCCGGGCCTGGACAGGGGTCAGGTACATCCGCTCCGACTGAGCCCCCGCCCCCTGGAGAGCCTCGGGCTCTCAGCCCAGCAGGTCGCGGGCGACCCGGGCCCTGGCGGGGGCCAACTCCGCTTCGATCGTCGCGCTCTCGGCAGCCGTGAGCACCACGGTCGGCTCCTGGGCGGGCCGGTGGCCGAGCATCCTGATCCGCAGGTGGGTCGGCGGGTGGCTACGGTCGGTCGAGCCCATCTCCCGGGCGGACAGTCGGAACAGCCGCTCTCGTTCCAACGCGGGTACGGAGGTGGCCTGGTCGCTGATCGCCTGCCAGAGGTCGGCGGGCTGCTGCTGGTCGGGGGCCGTGCGGCGGCGCTGGGCCGGGGTGCTGCGGTGGCGTACCAACGCCGTCGCGATGCTGCGGTCCAGCAGCATGGCCTCCAGCATGCGCTGAGCGGCGTCGGTCGAGGCAACTGAGGCCGCGAGGGCGTCGGCCCGGTACTCGGCGCTCTGCCCCGAGCGGATGGTGAGGCGTTCGAGCAGTAGCAGGACTGTGAGCACCACCCGGCGGAGCGGCACCTGCACCAGTGCCGCGAGCGCCTCACCGGGGCTTCTTCCGCGCACCGGCCGGAGCACATCGTGCCAGCTGACCAGGGCTTCGAGGGCCGACCAGAGCCAGAGGCCGCGCCGGGCATCGTGGTTGACGTCGTGCCCGAACTCGTGAGCCAGCAGCGCAACCCGCTGTTGCGGCGTCAGGATCTGCCACAGCGGAAGCCCGAGGGTGAGCTTGCTCCGGCGGCCGAACCCGGCGCGGCCGTAGGAGGCGTTGAAGCGGCCGTCGGTCAGGATCACGTCCACCGGGCGGGCGCCGACGGCTGCGGCGACGCGGTCGGCCAGCGCATGCAGGGCCGGTGCGTCGGTGCGGCTCAGGCATGACCCGTCGTCGGGTATCCGGCCGAGGCGCGGGCGCAGCGTGGCGGTGACGGCGAGTCCGATCAGGCCGAGGACACGCAGGGGCCAGGTGCCGCCCCAGATCGTCACGAGCGACAGGGTGAGCAGGCTTACGGTCAGCAGGTGGACCAGCCCGGCGAGGGCGGCGGCGGCGTACCTGGCGCCGTCGCGGTGCGGGGTGCTGTCGTCGGCCATCGCCGCGTACAGCTTCTCGACCCGGGCCCGGACGGTGGCCTTGCGCGCGGTCTCCTTGCGCTTCGCCCGTTCGGCGCGGCGCTGTCGGCGGGGTGTGCGGTGGAGGTCCGGGGCGGCGGCGGGCGCGAGGTTCCACTCGCAGGCGGGGCACCAGTCGGTGAACCGTTCGTCGCTCGGCAGGTCGGACCCGCACTCCGGGCAGGGGCGGGCGTCGACGAGACTGTGGGGAGGCATGGCCGGGGATCATGCCAGATCGCAGGCGTCCGATCGACCGGATTCCGGGGTTTCGGACGGGAGCCCTGATGCGCTATACATGGTCAGGTTTCTAGAACTCGTTCTAGCTTGCGACAGCTCGTCCGACTCGTTCTGATCCGTCCCAACTCACACGGCCCCCGGGAGCAGCCCCATGCGCGCAGCGATCCTGCACGAGACCGGTCAGGACAAGCTGGAGGTCCGTGACGACGTCGAGGCCGTCGGCTTCGGCCCCGGGCGAGTGCGTGTGCGCCTTCGTGCGACCAGTCTCTGCCACTCCGACCTCTCCGCGATGAGCGGGGTGCTGCCGCAGCCGGCGCCGTTCGTGCCGGGGCACGAGGGCGCGGGTGACGTGGTCGAGGTCGGTGACGGTGTGACCAACGTCGCGGTCGGTGACCGGGTGGTGCTCTGCTGGATGCCGCCCTGCGGAGCCTGCGAGCTCTGCCGCCGTGGCGAGACCCACCTGTGTGTCAGCAGTCTGGGCCGCCTCGGAACCCCCGGGTTCACGTACGGGGAGGCGGCGGCGTACGGCTTCTACAGCACCGGCACCTTCGCCCAGGAGGCCGTCGTCGCGGCCGACAGCGTGATCAAGGTGCCCGCCGACATGCCGTACGAGCTGGCGGCGCTGATCGGCTGCGGAGTCACCACGGGTGTCGGCGCGGCCGTCAACACCGCGCGGGTCGAGCCCGGTGCCTCCGTCGCCGTGATCGGCGCGGGCGGGGTCGGCATCGCGGCGGTCCAGGGTGCCCGGGTCTGCGGCGCCGCCCGGATCACCGTCGTCGACCCGGTCGAGTCACGCCGCGAGCGGGCCCTCGCCTTCGGTGCGACCGACGCGGTCGCGCCCGAGGAGCTGAAGACGGCTGCCAGGAGCCTCGCGGCGGGCGGCTACGACTACGTCTTCGAGGCCGTCGGCCGGAGCGCCACCGTGCGGGCCGCCTACGACGCGACCCGGCGCGGCGGGGCGGTCGTGGTCATCGGTGCCGGCGCCCGGGACGACAAGGTCGCCTTCAGCATGGGCGAGCTCTTCTTCAACGAGAAGCGCATCCTGCCCTCGATGTACGGCGGCGGCGACGTCCAGCGCATGGCAGCCCGGGTGATCGAGCTCTGGCGGGCCGGGCGGATCGACCTCGAATCCATGATCACCCACCGGGTCACCCTCGCCGAGGTGAACGAGGCGATCACCCAGATGCGGGAGGGCACGGCCCTGCGGACGGTCATCTCCCTGGACTAGCGGGCCCAGTACCGGGCTGGGCCTGGCCGCGCGGTCTCCGGCTGCCGCCAGGCCCGGTCCGGCTACCGGTGCAGGCGGTGGCGGCCGTGCGGGTCGGCTTCCGGGGTGTCGTCGGGCGCGGTGGTGCCCCGGTGGCGGCCGTGGGCGGCGTCCGTGGCCGTGGCCTCGTCGGCGCCGGGCGCGCTGGTCTCGTGCTCGGTGGAGTCGGTGAGGGTTTCGGACATCAGGTTCGTCTTCTCCGTGCGAGGGTGCGGGTGTCGGGGCCGAGGCGCAGCCGACGGTGCGGGACGTGCCTGTGCCGGAAGCGTCACGGCCTGTACGGGGGCCACCCTAGCTGGTCCGACGGGTTCCACCGGCAGTCCGTCCGCGCCGCGTCGCACAGCCCGTAGCGTCTCGGGCTGCTCGGGACCGCTCGGGTCGCTCAGGCCGCCGCCTGCGGCAGCGAGCCCAGCCAGTGGCCGACCAGCTCGCGGTAGAGGGGGGAGAGCACCTGGAGGTCGCCGTGCCGGGCAGTCAGGCCCCGGCCGGAGTCGAGCAGCAGCACCCGGTCCGCCCGCAGTGCCGAGCCGATGCGGTGGGCGATCACCACCAGACTGCCGGGGCGTCGGGCGAACGCCTCCTCGACCCGGGCCTCGGCGGCCGCGTCCAGGTGGCAGGTCGCCTCGTCCAGCACCACCACCGGCGCGGGGGAGAGGTATGTCCTTACCAGCGCCAGGAGTTGGCGCTCCCCGGCGGAGAGACCACCGCCGACCGTCCCGTCCAGCCCACCGAGCCGCCCGACCAGCTCGGTGGCCCCCAGCAGCGTGACCACCTCGCCGATCCGGTCGTCCCCGAGCTCCGGGTCCAGCCAGCGCAGGTTCTCCCGTACCGTCCCGGTGAAGACGTACGCCTCCTGCGGGACGAGCGCCAACTCCCTTGCCCGGACCGGCCCGGGGAGATCGTGCAGCCGGACATCGCCGACCAGCACCTCGCCCAGCTGCGGTTCGATCAGCCCGGCCAGCAGTGCGGCAAGCGTCGACTTGCCCGTCCCGCTCGGCCCGACCACGGCCAGGTGCTCGCCCGGAGCCAACTCCAGCTCGAAGCCGTCGAGTACGGGCTGCGCGGCCGGCCCGTGCGCGTACCGCAGCCCACGAACGTGCACGGCCGGGCCGTCCGCGTGGCCGGTGCCGTCCGGGGGTAGGGCCCTTCCGGACCTGCTCCTGCCGATGGTGGGAGCAGGCATCGGTACAGGTACCGGTACCGATGCGAGCCGGTCCAGTACGACCGCGAGCTCCAGCACCCAGCCGCCGACCATCCCGGCCAAGGTCCGGACGGCAGGCTCGAGTTGCTGCAGCAGATAGGCCGCGACGCCCAGCACCTGCCCGACGCTCAACCAGTGCCCGCGCACCAGCCACGGCGCCGAAACCACCAGCGCCAGCACCGGCACGCGCCCGGCCAGCGCGACTGCGAGCGAGCGCAGCGCCGACGCCCGGCCGAGCGCCCGGACGGCTGCGCCCTGGGACCGGACGGCCGCCGTGAGTGCGTCGCCGACACGCTGTTGTGCTCCACAGGCGGTGATGTCCCGGAGGCTCTCGAAGGCCCGGGTGGTCTCGGCGGCGACCAGTTCGTCGGCCAGCACCACGGCGCGGCGCCGGGCCAGCAGCGGCTTGAGCAGCCGGACGAAGAGCAGGCCGCCCAGCAGTAACGGGGTGAGGGTGAGCGGCAGGGTGACGGGTGCGAGCAGCGCGAGGCCGATCAGCGCCGCCACCAGGGTCACTCCGACCCCGCGCAGTGTCCGCAGCAGGGTGGCGGTCAACTGGCGGGCTGACTCGACCTGTTCGGTCAGTCGGGCGACGGCCGCCGGGTCGGCCTCGGGTCGGGTCAGCGCGCCTCGGACGACGCGGGCCACCAAGGCGTCGCGCAGCGGCTCCACCACGGCGGCGACATGAGGGAAGGCGGCCCGCGCGGCGTACGCCCGCAGGCCCGCTGCTGCGCCCAGGCCGCCCAGCCAGAGGCAGCCGAGAGCGGGGCGGCCCGCCAGGAAGCCCTGGTCGACGGCGGCGGAGAGCAGCAGCCCGGAGAGCATCGCGGGCAGGGCCTCCACCGCCGACCAGGCCAGGGTGCGGACCAGTGCGGGTCGAGTGGTGGCGAGTTGGGCCACGAGCAGGGCTTGGCCGGGTGATCTGTGACGGCTCATCGGGAGGGCTCCAGGTGGGCGCCGGCGAGGGTGCTGCGGTAGTCGGGGTCGGTGAGCAGTTCGGAGTGCGGGGCGAGGGCGCGCAGACGGCCGTGCTCCAGCCAGGCGACCAGGTCCGCATCCGCCGCGGCCTGGGCGCGGTGCGCGACGACCAGGCGGGTGCGGCCACGGGTGGAGTCGGCGAGGGCGCGGCTGACCTGGTGCTCGGTGGCGAGGTCGAGGCTGGAGGTCGCGTCGTCCAGCACCATCACGCGGGGGTTCAAGGCCAGCAGTCGGGCCAACCCGAGGCGCTGCAACTCGCCTCCGGAGAGCTGGAGTTCGCTGGGAGGTGTGCGCAGCCCGGCAGGGAGGCGGGCCAGGAAGCCGTCAGCCCGTGCGGCTCGGGTCTGCTCCGGCCCGGAGCCTTCCAGGGCTTCCGCGAGGGTGGCGCCGACCAGGGCCGGGCGCTCGAACGCGTAGCCGACCGCCCGGCGCAGCTCGGCGACGTCCAGCTCGGCCACCGGCATGCCGTCGATCAGCACCTGGCCGGCCTGCGGCTCGCGCAGGCGTCCCGCCAGCGCTGCCAGCAGGGACTTGCCCGAACCCGAGCGGCCGACGAGCGCCACCGTCCGCCCGCCGGGGACGGTCAGGCTGAGCGGCCCGAGCAGTACGTTGTCGCCGCCGTTCCGCACGACCACCTCGGAGAAGACCAACTCCCCGGGGCCGTCAGGGAGTCGCAGGGTGCCGACGGTGGGAGCGGGCAGCGCCAGCACCTCCGCGACGCGCCCGAGCCCGGCCCGCGCATGGGCGACACCGGCCAGCGCCTCGACCTGCTCGAAGAAGCCGACTCCCAACGCCGTCCATCCGGCCGCCGCCGCCAACGCCCCCGGCGGCAGCGCACCCTGCGCGACCTGCCACCCGGCGGTGGCGAGCACGGCCAGTTCCACGACGGCCACCAGGGCGGTTGCCTGCCAGACCGTACGCCGCTGGGTCGCCCACAACGCGTGCCCGGCGGTGGAGAGTTCGGGCAGCAGGTCGAGCACCCGTGCTGTCTCCCGCTGTTCGGCGCCGGCTGCCCGGATGCTGCGCAGCCCGCCCAGCGCCTCCGTCAGACGGGCGGCCAGCTCGGACTGCACCTCCTGGTACCGGGTGAAGACCTGCCCGGCCCGGGTGAGGAAGAGCCGGATCAGCACGATGCCCGGCACCACCCCGCCGAAGAACGCCAGCGCCAGCCAGGGCGAGAGCAGGGCCAGCCCGACGACGGCGCCGAGCGAGGTCAACAGGGCCGTGAAAGCGCCGAGTCGGGCCGGAAAGGCGCCTCCGGCGTCGGCCGCCGAACCGACCAGCCGGGAGGCCAGATCGCCGGGCGCCGGCGTTGCCTGCGAGGTGGGGCCCACTGCCAGGACGTGCCGCAGCATTCGGGTGCGCAGCGCGACGGTCGCCTCCGCGCCGCACGCGGGCCCGGCTGCCGCCGCCACCGCCCCGGCCGCCGCGCCGCCCAGCAGCGCCACGCCGAGCAGGACGCCGTCGGTGAGCAGCGCGCCGCCGCCCAGCACGCTGTCCACGGCTCCGGCGACCGCCCCCGGCAGGGCGAGCGTCGCCACCGCCTCGACGGGTACGGCGACGGCAAGTGCCAGGCTCCAGCCACGCATCTGTGCTCTCCCAAAGCCGTCCGGTCCGAAGCGTCCGAAGTATCCGAAGCGTCCGAGGTTTCGGCAGCGTCCGAAGTAGTCGAAGTCTCGTGGTGTTGGATGTAGCGGTAGGGCCGTGTCGTACCCCGTAGGAGGGGGTACGACACGGCCCGGTCACTCAGTCAGCAGCAGGCTGTGACTAGGCGAAGGTGAAGAGCAGGCAGGTCAGGATCAGGCAGGTGTACTGGCAGCCGCCACCCTGGCCGGTCAGCTCGACGGACTCGGTCTCCGGCAGCTCCTGCAGCGCAGCGAGGTCGGTCTCGAAGTCGGTGAAGTTCTGCATGGGTTTTCCTCCCCTTTGATGTCGTCGGCCGCACGGTGCGGCCGACGGTCGGGTGCCACACGAGGTGGCGGCTGCGGCAGATTCCCCTCCGCCGCAGGTATGTCCCCCAGGCCAACTGCACGCCTGGGAAGTCTTGGTGAGCCGTCCTGCGCGTCACAGGGCGGTCAGGTGGTGAGGTGGTCAGGTGGGTCTTCCGGTGGCGAGGAAGGCCGCGAGCAGTTCGTGGAGAACCGCCGCACCCTCCTCGGCGAGCACCTCGTGACCCGCCCCCGCTGCCTCCACGTAACGGAAGTCGGTGCCCTCGGCCCGGCCGAGCCGCAGCAACTCGTGCCGCAGCGAGCGGGACTGGCTGACCGGCACCACCTCGTCCCGGTCGCCGTGCACGACCAGCAGCGGGGCGGTGAGCCGGTGAGCCAGGGTGAGCACGTCCCGTGGCCCGAGGGCGTCATCGATCGGCTGCGCGCCGCCGAGCCGGGTGGTGAGCGCCCGGACGGGGGCCGAGGCCTCCGCCAACAGCCGGGCTCCGGACAGGAAGGGGGCGACCACCGCACACCGGCTCACCCGTCCGGCCGGCGCGTGGGCCGCGGTGAGCAGGGCGAGGAAGGCGCCGTAGCTCACCCCGAACAGGGCGGGCGGTTCGAGGCCGAGTGCAGCCCGCTGGCCCGCCAACCCGTCGAGCAGGTGCAGCAGATCGGCGAGGTCGGGCCCGCCCCAGGCGCCGCGGATGGCCATCGCGTGCGCCACGCCGTAGCCGGTGCTGCCGCGCTGGTTGGGCGCGACCACGGCAAGTCCGGCGGTGGCCATCCGTTGCAGGGCCGGGTCGAACTCCAGGCGCCAGGCGTCCGCCGGGCCGCCGTGCAGGGCGAGTACGAGGTGCCGGGCGCTCAGCCAGGCGTCCCCGCCGTACACGACGGCCTCGATCGGGCCTGCCGGGCCGGTGAGTTCGATGCTCTGCGCGGCGTGCCACCGGCCACCGTCGGCCGGGGCGGCGCTGCCGTCCAACTGCCAACCCGGCGGCGTGCGGTAGCTGTACCGGCCCACGGTGGCCGGTGCCACGCTGCCGGGCTGGAGCGGGGCAAGCCGAAGTGGCAGTGGTTCCGGCGCCGGCGCGAGCGCGCTGCTGCCTGTCGACGTCCGGTCGTCGGCCGCAGTGTCGAGGCCGAGCAGGGCGTCGATGTCCAGGGTGGCGAGTGCGGCGGGGTGGTCGGGTGCCGAGTACGGCATCCGTAGCCGCCCGTCCGCCCAGTGCCCGACGGCGCCGAGCCGCCCGGCCGGGACCGGCAGCGGGTCGAGCCGACCGCCCTCGGGCTCCCAGAGCGCGAGCGCGGAGGCCGCACCACGGTCGATCTGCAGGGCCACCCGTGACGTTCCCGTGCGGCCGGGCGTGACGGCGATGGGGCGCAGGAACATCCCGGGCACGTGCAGGCACTCCGGGAAGCGCAGCGGCGTACTGCCACCGAGCACCCCCCAGCCGAGCCGGTCGGCGCCGGGAGCGTCGCTGCGTACCATCGCGAAGCGCGTATCCGGATCGAAGAGCACCAGCCGGTCGTTGCTGCGCTCGGCGATCTCCAGCAGTGGGGTCACCTGGCCGAGATCGAGATCGAGTGCGACGGACTTGACGACGCCGTCGGCGACGCGGTCCAGCGCGAGCAGCCGGCCGGCGCGGTCGAGCCAGACTCCGCCGCCGTGCAGGCCCGGGAGTTCGGCGATCTGCCGGGGCTCGGATCCGTCGGCATAGACCAGCCAGGCCGTGGTGACCGGCCGGGTGTCGGTGCCGAGCGCGACGGCGATCGGGGCCGCCGGTGTGCCACCCGGCGCGGGAAGCAGCCGCAGTCCGGGCAACTTCAGTGTGGCCAGCACCCGTTCGGTGACTGCCCCGGGAGTGCCGGAGAGCAGCACCAGGTCGTGCCGCTCCCCGTCATGGCGGCAGACCAGCACCCGGCCGTCCGGCAGGCTGACCAGCTGCGAACGCAGGCTCTCCGAGCGGTTGCCGGCCGGAGCCAGCGCCGACGGCACGGCCCCGCCGTCAGCAGTCAGCCGCCAACTCTCGGCGTACCAACCGCCGTCGGCGCCTGCGGCGAGGCAGGCGGCGTGCGAGCCGTCGGGGGAGAAGGTGAAGCTCAGCCTGCGCAGGGCCTGCGCGGTGGTGCGGGTGGCGGTGCTCATCGTGGGCTCACCTCCTGGGCGTTGATTGGGAGTCGTGGAGTTGTGGAGTCGACGGACGGGGTAGCGGGGCCGGGGTCAGGGTCAGGCTTCGAGCCAGATCCGGGGGCCGCCGTGGCGGAGCCGGAGCAGGAAGGCCAGTGCGCCGGAGGTGCCGGTGCCGTAGGCGGGGGTGAAGCCGATGCCGGTCTCGTCCGGGAGTACGAGCAACCCGTCCCGGAGGGCGGCCCGGGATGCGATCAGCCGCGCCAACTCCTCGGCCCCGCTGCGGAATCGAGCCTCACCGGTGGCCTCGGCCAGGTCGAGCAGGTACTCGCCGTTGCCGGCCAACCCGTGGCAGGCGCAGACCCCGCTGTGCCACCGGCTGTCGAGCACGGCCTGCCCGGCGGCGAGCGCCAGCCCGTACGCCTCGGTGTCGCCCGTCGCCCGCCAGAGTCGGATCAGGAAGCTCCCGACTCCGGACGAACCGCTGCACCAGTGCTGCAACTTGACCGCATCGGGGTCGCCGGCGCTCTGCGGCCACCAGGCCGCTTCGATCCCGGTGCCGATCCCGGTGCCGATCCCGGTGTCACTTCCGGTGTCACTTCCGGTGGCACCGTCGGGCGGGCCGCTCTCGTACCGGACGGTGGCGGCCAGAGTCCGGGCGGCCAGGGTCGCCGTCGTGGTGTCCCCGGTGGCGAGCAGGAAGGCGCCGACTCCGGCGACCCCGTGTCCGTAGCCGAGGTGCGTAATCCCGGCGAGGCTGGAGTCGAAGCTCTTCGGCACCGGCCAGACCAGCCCGTACGGCTCCTGCTGTGCTGCCCCGAGCAGGGCTCGGGCGCAGGCGGTGGCCTGGTCCAGGTACTCGGCGGAGCCGGTGGCGCGGTGCAGGCGCAGTTGGAGGAAGCCCGCCCCGGCGGCGCCGTGGCAGACGTCGGGGTTCGGCCACTCGACCGGCACACGTCGCGCCAACTCGACTGCACGGTCGGCAAGTTCCTTGTCGTCCAGGGCTTCGGCGGCGTCGAGCAGTGCCCAGGCGGTGCCGGAGCGCCCGAAGTGCAGGCCGGGCAGCACGCGTGGCTCGGCAGCGCAGCGACGCTCGATCCATGCGGCGGCCAGGGCGGCGGTCTGCCGGGCGAGCTCGCGTTCCTCCTCCGGGAGCGGTGCGAGGGCGGCGCGGGCCAGCACGGCGAGTACTCCGGCGGCGCCGTGCTGCACGTTGCAGGGGTCGGTGAGCTGCCCGGCGGGCACGGTCGGCCAGAGCCGGTCACGCCGTTCCGGGGTCGCGGTCGCTGCCACGTGCCGCAGCCCGTCACGGATGAGGCGGTCGAGCAGCTGGTCTGGCAGGGGTGAGGCGGGCGCGGGGTGTCCGACGGTGTGGTCAGTGCAGGCGGCGACGGCGTCCCGTGCTCGGGCGAGGCTCCAGCGGCGGTCCGGTTCCTCGGCGCGCAGTGCGAGCACGATCGGTGCGAGCCGCCGGGCGGTGTCACCGTGCCGGGCCGCCTGCTCCAGCCAACGCCCGAGCCGTTCGGCGGCGGGGCGGGGGAGGGGGGCGTCCTCGGGCAGCAGCGGGTCGTGTCCGGTGGAGAGCAGGAAGAGCAGACCGCCGAGTGCATAGAGGTCGGTGCTGTGATCGGCGATCGCGGAGGTGACGGCGGGGCCCTGCTCCGGCGCGCGGTAGCCGGGAGTGCCTGCCGAGCCCGCTGCACTGCCCGCCTGTGCGGCCATCTCCAGGTCGACCAGCCGCAGCGAGCCGTCCGGGCGGACCATGACGTTGCCGGGGGAGAGGTCGCGCAGGACCAGCCCCTGGGCGTGCACCTGCTGGACGAGCTCGATCAGGGCGGTGGCCATCGGGCCGGCCTGGGACCAGGCGATGTCCGGTGTGCCGTCGCGCCGCAGGCGGCCGGCGACCCAGCTCGCCAGCGACTGGCCGGGGATCCGCTCCTGGACGAGGAAGAGTGAGTCGTCCTGCTCGATCAGCTCGATCGGGCGGGGGGTCAGCTGCTGTCCGTCGAGGCGGGTGAGCAGCATCGCCTCGTGGCGCAGGGCTGTGCGGGCTTCGCGGCCGGAGCGGTCCACCTCGATGTGGGCGCGGGCCTGCTTGACGACGACGTCGGTTCCGGTCTCGGTCTCCCGTCCGAGGAACACGCCGCCCTTCGCGCTGTGCCGGACGGCGGCGGTGAGTGCGTACCGCCCGCCGAGCAGTACCCCGCTGCTGCGGGGGCGTGGAGCTGCGGGGGGCGTGCTAGCAGCGGCAGGGTTCCTAGCGCTGGCAGGAGTCGTAGCGTTGCTAGATGTCTTAGCGCCGCTAGCCCCCTTGGAGTCGGTCGACCCCCTCCCCTCGACGGGGTCGACCACCCATGGCGGACATCGGTACCCGGCCGTCCGCAGGTCCTCGACCCGGGCGCCGTCCGGGCCGACCATCATCGAGCGGTAGGCGCCGTCGTTCCCCAGCTCGGCGGGCCGGGCGAAGACGCCGTACCTGTAGTGCACCCGGCTGCCGGGTGCGTACGCCCGGTCCGAGAGCACTCCTGGCCCGGGAAGGCCCTCGGTGGCGTGGTGCAGTCGCTCGGCGATGCGCCGGAACTGCTCGTCGTCGGCCGGGTAGACGGTGATGAACTTCCCGGCTGATCCACGTTCGCTGTTGCGGGAGTTGATCTCGTGGAGCTTGTCCCGGTCGGCGGCGAACTTGTAGACGCAGGGGTCGTCGGCGAGTACCGCCGCAACAGCTCCGAGCACCTGGTCGGCAACCTCGGAGGCCGCACTGACGTGCAGCTTCCAGCCCTGCGCGGGCAACCCGACTCCTGGCCCGGACTCCAGGCCGGACCCCGCCCCCGGCTGGGTCACGGACTCCGCCCCCGGCTCGGTCCCGGGTGACAGTGCCGACCCGGACGGTCGCACCGTGCACCAGAAGCCCTCGACGGTGAACCCCCATCCACCGCCGTCCCCCCGGCTCCCGGCGCCGGCCACGGCCGCCCGAGCCACCTCCATCAACGTGCCGTCCGCACCCGGCTCGTCGTTCACCGACCCCGGCCCCCCAGCCATGCGAAGCGATGTGCCCGCCCCCACTCTGCTCACACCCCTTCGTCGTGTCGCCGTCGGCGCCAGCTCACGCGGGCACTCCGGCTCGAATCGGTCTTTCGGAAGTACGGGAGTCGCCCCGGCCGCGTCCGCCGTACGGGCTGCTCGTCGATGCCCCGCGTGGTCGGCGGGGCATGCTGGCCCGGATGTCAGCACCGGTGTGGTGCGGTTCGGCGGAGCGCCCTTTCGACCCCCCTGGTCGAGGCAACTCTCGTTCGCACCACTGAAGTTACTTTCGGGGACGGTGTGGCTCAATGCTGAAGGAGTCACTTCACTCGTAAGGGTGATCTCGATTCGTTTTCGAATGCGCGCGACCCCGGGGCTGTGGGCAGGGCCCGCAGGGCGGATGTCGTCCGAAGCGCCCGCCGGAGCGCCCGGCGCACCCCTTTGCGCCGGTTGACGAGCAGCTGTACGGCTCCCGGTGGACCCTCGCGGAGCCTGCGAGCGGCGGTTCCGCCCCGGGGGCGCTGCTTCCGGGGCCCGGCGCGCTCTCCGCGCGCGGTAGTCTCAACAGGTGCCGAAACTGTCCGACGTCATCAGCGTGCTCGAAGAGCTCTACCCGCCGCGGTGGGCGGAATCGTGGGATGCCGTCGGCCTGGTCTGCGGGGACGCCGAGGCCCAGGTCAACCGTGTCCTGCTGGCCGTCGACCCCGTGCAGACGGTGGTCGACGAGGCCGTCGAGTGGGGGGCCGACCTGATCGTCACCCACCACCCGCTCTACCTGCGTGGCACCACCAGCGTCGCCACGACGAGCTTCAAGGGCCGGGTGGTGCACACCCTGATCCGTAACGGGATCGCCCTGCACGTCGCCCACACCAACGCCGACCACGCCGATCCGGGTGTCTCCGACGCCCTCGCCGAAGCGGTCGGCCTCCGGGTGCTGGGCCCGCTGATCGCCGACCCGACCGACCCGGCGGGCCGCCGGGGCACCGGCCGGATCGGCGTGCTGGAACCGCCTCTGACGCTCTCCGCCTTCGCCGCGCAGGTCGCCGCCGGGCTCCCCGCCACGGCGGCCGGGGTCCGGGTGGCCGGGGACGCCGACCGGCTGATCAGCCGGGTCGCGGTCTGCGGCGGCTCGGGTGACAGCTTCTTCGCCGAGGTCCGGGCCGCCGGCGTCGACGCCTATGTGACCGCCGACCTGCGCCACCACCCCGCCTCCGAGGCCGTGGAGTCGTCCCCGGTCGCCCTGGTGGACGCCGCGCACTGGGCCACCGAGTGGCCCTGGCTCGGCCTGGCCGCCCAAGGGCTGGCCCAGGCCGCCCTGCGGGAGGGCTGGCAGCTGGAGACCCGGGTCTCCGAGCGCGTCACCGACCCGTGGACGGCCCACGCACCGATGCCTCCGGCGAGTGCGGAACCCTCGTAGCTCACGGCCCGCCCCAGACTTGACGACCTGACTGACCTGACCGATTCACAGGAGCCCTCCGCTTGAACGCCGCGCCCGCCGACCAGATCCGCCTGCTCGACCTGCAGGCCATCGACTCCCGCCTCGACCAGCTGGCCCACCGGCGTCGCAGCCTGCCCGAGCACGCCGAGATCGCCCAGGCCACCGCCGACCACACCGCCCTCACCTCGCTGGTCGTCGCCGCCCAGGCGCAGCTCGGTGACACCGAGCGCGAGCAGACCAAGGCCGAGGCCGACGTCGAGCAGGTCCGCGCCCGGTCCGCCCGCAACCAGCAGCGGCTCGACTCCGGAGCCGTCTCCTCGCCCCGTGACCTGGAGAACCTCCAGCACGAGCTCGGCTCGCTCACCAAGCGCCAGGCCGACCTCGAGGAGGTCGTCCTGGAGATCATGGAGCGTCTGGAGTCGGCGCAGTCCCGCGTCACGGAGCTGACGGGCCGTCTGGAGCACTCCACCGTCGTGCTGAGCGAGGCGGAGAGCCGCCGCGACGCCGCGTTCGCCGAGATCGACGCGGACGCCGAGAAGGTCAAGCGGGACCGCGAGGCCGTCGCCGCCGTCATCCCCGCCGACCTGCTGAAGCTCTACATCCGGCTGCGCGAGCAGCAGGGCGGCGTCGGCGCGGCCCGGCTCTACCAGCGGCGCTGCGAGGGCTGCCGGGTGGAGTTCGCCATCACCGACCTGAACGCGATCAAGGCCGAGCCCAAGGACGCCGTCGTGCGCTGCGACAACTGCGGCCGCATCCTCATCCGCACGGCCGAGTCCGGCGTCTGACATGTCGGGGGGCCGCAGGTTCATCGTCGAGGCGGACGGCGGCTCCCGGGGTAACCCGGGGCCGGCCGGCTACGGCGCGGTCGTCCGGGACGGCGACACCGGGCAGATCATCGCCGAGGCCGCCGAGTTCATCGGGCACGCCACCAACAACGTGGCGGAGTACAAGGGGCTGATCGCCGGGCTGCGCGCGGCGCACGCGCTCGACCCGGACGCCCGCGTGGACGTCCGGATGGACTCCAAGCTCGTCGTCGAGCAGATGTCGGGGCGCTGGAAGATCAAGCACCCCGACATGCAGCCGCTGGCCGCCGAGGCGCGGACGGTGCTGCCGCGCTCGCAGGTCTCGTACACCTGGATCCCGCGCGAGCGGAACAAGGACGCGGACAAGCTGGCCAACGAGGCGATGGACGCGGGCAAGGCCGGGCGTCAGTGGGAGCCCAAGGCTGAGCGCGTTGCAGCCCCAGTAGCTCCGGCGGCCGTCGCGGACGAGCCGTTGCCCGCGCCGTCCGCCGCCAAGGCGGGCTGGGCGGCGCCGGCCGACCTCGGCACCCCGACCACGTTCGTGCTGCTGCGGCACGGCGAGACCCCGCTGACGCCCGAGAAGCGCTTCTCCGGCAGCGGCGGCTCCGACCCGGAGCTCTCCGAGAAGGGGCTCTGGCAGGCCGCTCGGGCCGCCGAGTCGCTCGCCGCCCGGGGGTCGATCCAGGCGATCGTCAGCTCCCCGATGCGGCGGACCCGGCAGACGGCCGAGGCAGTGGCGCAGCGGCTCGGCCTGGAGGTCCGGATCGAGGAGGGTCTGCGCGAGCTCGACTTCGGCGACTGGGAGGGGCTGACCTTCGCCGAGGTGCAGGAGTGCCACCCGGAGGACCTCGCGGCCTGGCTCGGCTCGGCGAAGGCCAAGCCGACGGGCGGGAGCGAGAGCTTCACGACTCTCACGCACCGGGCCGGTGTCGCCCGCGACAAGATCCTCGCCCGCTACTCCGGCAAGACGGTGCTGGTCGTCTCGCACGTCAGCCCGATCAAGACGCTGGTGCGCCTCGCGCTCGGCGCGCCGCCGGACTCGCTGTACCGGATGGAGCTGTCGGCGGCCTCGTTCTGCGCGGTCCAGTACTACTCGGACGGCAATGCCTCGCTGCGGCTGCTCAACGACACGAGCCACCTGCGCTGAGGCGGGGGCGAGCGGATAACGGATGAGGGTAATCAGCTGACAGATTTCAGATTCTGTCAGCTGATTACCCTCATCCGTTGGCCGTTATCCGTCAGTGGATCTCCGTCACCACAACGTCCAGCTGCCAAGGCTTCCGCGCCGATCCCTCCGCCGACACCTCCACCCGGTAGTTCAGCTCCGTCAGGACGTCCACCAGCTCGCCCGGCGAGCCCGGCTCAGCGTCCGCGACCAGCAGGTCCCGGACCAGTCGCCCCTTGGTCGCCTTGTTGAAGTGGCTGACCACCGAGCGCTTCAGCACTCCGTCCACCTCGCGCTCCTGCAGCACTCGCACGGTCGCCGTCCGCGCCGCCACCTCGCCGCTCGGCTTCCACGCCGCCGCGTACGCCGAGCTCCGCAGGTCCAGCACCAGTCCGTCCCCCGCCACCTCGGGCAGCACGGCGGCCGTCTCCCGCCGCCAGTAAGCGCCCAGCGCCCCGAGCGGCGGCAGCTTCACCCCCATCGAGCACCGGTACGGCGGGATGCGGTCACTGATCCGCACCGCACCCCAGAGCCCGGAGAACACCAGCAGCGAGCGCTCCGCCCGCCCGTACGCCGCCTCGTCCAGCTTGGCCAGCCCGAGCGCGTCGAACAGCACCCCCGTGTACACCTCGCCGGCCGGCAGCGCCCCCGCCGTCAGCAGCCCGGCGTTACGGACGATCTCCCCACGCAGGCCCTGGCTCAGACCCAGGGTCTCCTGTGCGGCGTCGGTGTCCCCGGTGCACAGCTCGACCAGCGCATCCAGTACGGCGGCCCGCGCGCCCGTGAGCCCCGGGAGGGAGAGGCCGTCCAGTGTCAGTGGCACTCCGTCCCCCGAAGCCGCCTTCCCCTCCGACGGCGGCAGCAACACCAGCACAGCGGCACTCCTCAACACTTTGTGGCAACAGTCCCGCCACTGTACTGGGCCCGCCCCACCCCGCCACGACCGCCGGTCCCTGGTCGGGCCGCCCGAGCTACCAGCTGGAGCAGAGGTTGTCGTCCGGGCAGAACATGACCCAGACGCTGTTGTAGCCGACCCGCATGGTCACGGAGTTCGGGTCGGGGCCGCCGTTGAGATACGACCCCGGATCGGGTGTTGCGGTGAAGGTGACGGAGGTGCCGACCGGGAAGGTTGCGGAGCAGGAGCCGGTCGGGGCCTCCTGGTAGGTGTCGCTGTACGGGTCCCATGCGGTCTGGTGGCACTGGATGCCGGCCGGCTGGCTGGTGACGGTACCACCACCCCATCCGTCGCTGACCCAGGCGTACAGCTGGCCCTGCTGGGTGGGGGCGGCGGCCTGGGAGGCGGCCTGGGCGGTGACCGGGGCGCCGGTGCCGAGCGCGGTCGCCGCGACGAGCGCGGTGGTGATCACGATGGCGCGCCAAGCGGCACCGGCGGCCGCACCGGCGCCGCCAACGGCCTTGCGCCGGGCGGGTTGGAAGTTCATGGCGGTCACTTCCGAGGGCCTGGGCAGGTGGTGCGCCGGTCATCGGTGCGGACGGATGTCGCGGTGGCGTCCGGGGTGTCTCTCATGGTCCGCCTCCTCAATGCTCTGTGTGCGACCCCATGTCAACCAGTCTCCGCGCGATCCGGCGCGAGCAACACCCCCTGCCCAACACGCCCTGCCCAACACCCACTGCCCGCCCAGCGGGCCGCCTGCCGCACCCCGCCGTACGCTGCGAGCATGCCGCGCCGTCATCTGAGCGTCCGAGCCGCCGACTCCACCCGCATCAACGCCGAGCTCGCCGAGCTGCGCACTCAGCTCGAGCTGCGCACCGACTGGCCGCCCGCCGTGCTCGCCGAGGCCGACCGCGCCGCCGCCGTGCCCCGGCTGCCCGAGCTCGACGCCACCGACCTGCCGCTCTTCACCGTGGACCCGCCCGGTTCGCGTGATCTCGACCAGGCCATGCACCTCACCCGGCGCGGCAGCGGCTACCGCGTCCACTACGCGATCGCCGACGTCGCCGCCTTCGTCCACCCCGGCGGCGCCGTCGACGCCGAGGCCCGCCGCCGGGTGCAGACCCTCTACTTCCCCGACGAACGCGTGCCGCTCCACCCGGCCCGCCTCGCCGAGGACGCCGCCAGCCTGCTCCCCGGTGAGCTGCGCCCGGCCTTGCTCTGGCAGCTCGACCTCGACTCCGACGGCGCGGTGGTGCTCGCGGACCTGCGCCGCGCCCAGGTCCGCTCCCGCCGCCGACTCGACTACGAGGAGGTCCAGCAGGCCGTCGACTCGGGCTCGGCCGACGAACAGCTCGAACTCCTCGCCGAGATCGGCAGGCTCCGCGAGGCCCAGGAGCAGGCCCGGGGCGGGATCAGCCTGCCCGTCCCCGAACAGGAGGTCGAGCCGGTGGACGGCGGCTACCGCCTGGCCTACCGCGCGCCACGGCCGGCCGACGGCTGGAACGCCCAGATCTCCCTGCTCACCGGCATGGCCGCCGCCGACCTCATGCTGGACGCGGGCGTCGGCCTGCTCCGCACCCTCCCCGCCGCGCCGTCCTCCGCGTATGCGAGGCTGCGCCGGGTGGCCCGCGCGCTCGGGGTCGACTGGCCCGAGGCGATGCCGTACCAGGAGCTGATCCGCAGCCTCGACCCGGCCCGTGCCGCCGAGGCCGCCTTCCTCAACGCCTGCACCGGCCTGCTGCGCGGCGCCGGCTACCACGCCTTCGACGACGCCCAGGGCCTGCCCGCCCCAGCCGATCCGGTCCACGCCGCGCTCGCGGCGCCGTACGCACACTGCACCGCGCCGCTGCGCCGGCTGGCCGACCGGTACGCGCTGGAGATCTGTGCGGCGATCGCCGGAGGGGCCGAGATCCCGCCCTGGGTGAGCGAGGAACTCCCGGGCCTGCCCGGGGTGATGGCGGGTGGCGACCGCCGGGCCCACGAGGTCGAGCGGGCCTGCGTCGACCTGGTGGAGAGCGAGTTGCTGCGGGGGCGCGAGGGTGAGCGGTTCGACGCCGTGGTGATCGAGGTGGACGAGCGCAAGCCCCGGGTCGGCACCGTCCAGCTGCGCGAACCCGCCGTGGTCGCCAAGTGCGACGGCGAGGCCGACCTCCCGCTCGGCGGGCAGCTGCGGGTACGTCTCACCACGGCCGACCCGCACTCCCGTACGGTCCGCTTCGCGGTTGGCTGAGGGCCGGCCCGAAAACGGGTGAGCATTTCGAAAGATCATTCGACGGTCATCTGAGAACATCTGCGGGTGACGCCTCAGTGGTCGACCGCAGTGCAGGATCGGGGCCGGTCGCAGGCCCAGCCCACCCGCCGTGAGCGGTTGCTGATCCTGGCCATCTGCTGCCTCAGCCTGTTCATCGTCTGCCTGGACACCACGGTCGTGAACATCGCGCTGCCCGCGATGCGGCGCGACCTGCACGCCCCCGCGTCCGGGCTCCAGTGGATCATCGACGCCTACACCCTCGTGCTGGCCGCGCTGCTGATCCTCTCCGGTTCGGTCGCGGACCGCCTCGGGCGCCGCCGGGTCTTCCGGGCCGGGCTGCTGCTCTTCGTCCTGGCCTCGCTGCTCTGCAGCATCGCACCCGGCCTCGGGTGGCTGATCGCCTTCCGGGCCCTCCAGGCCGTCGGCGGGTCGATGCTCAACCCGGTGGCGATGTCGATCATCACCAGCACCTTCACCGACCGGCGCGAACGGGCCCAGGCGATCGGGGTCTGGGGCGGTGTGGTCGGGCTCAGCATGGCCCTCGGGCCGGTGATCGGCGGCTTCCTGGTCGGTGCGGCGGGGTGGCCGTCGATCTTCCTGGTCAACGTCCCGGTCGGCCTCGCCGCCTGGGTGCTGGCCCTGCGGTACGTGCCCGAGTCGCGAGCCCCCGAGCCCCGGCGGCTCGACCCGGTCGGACAGCTGCTGATGATCGTGCTGCTCGGTGCGGGAACGGCTGTGATCATCGAGGGTCCGGGGCTCGGCTGGGGCTCCCCGCTCGTGCTCGCTCTAGCGCTGCTAGCCCTTCTGGCGTTGCTAGTTCTGCCGTGGTGGGAGCGCCGCACGCCCGAACCCCTCGTCGACCCGCGCTTCTTCGCCAGCGTCCCGTTCAGCGGCGCCGTCCTCGCCGCCGTCAGCGCCTGCGCCGCGCTCGGCGGCTTCCTCTTCCTCAGCACCGTCTACCTCCAGGACGTCCGCCACTACAGCCCCGTCCAGGCCGGGCTCCGGACCCTCCCGATGGCGCTCCTGATGCTGGTCGGCGCACCGATCTCGGGTTGGACGGTCGGGCGCCGCGGGCCCCGGCTGCCGCTGCTCGTCGCCGGTGCGGCGATCACCGCCAGCGGACTGCTGCTCACCCGGCTCGCCGCCGACTCGCCGCTCTGGCTGCTGGTGCTGGCGTACGCGCTGTTCGGGCTCGGCTTCGGCGTGGTGAACGCACCGATCACCAACTCCGCCGTCTCCGGCATGCCCGCCGCCCGCGCCGGGGTCGCCGCCGCAGTAGCCTCGACCAGCCGCCAGGTCGGCCAGTCCCTCGGGGTCGCCGTGATCGGCACCGTCGTCGCGGCCGCTGCCGCCGCAGGCTCGGTCGAGACCACCTTCGCGGCCGCCAGCCACGCGGGCTGGTGGATCGTCACCGGTCTCGGGGCCGCGGTGCTGCTGCTCGGCGTGGTCACCACCACTCCATGGGCCGTCCGTACCGCCGCAGGGGTGGCGGCGCGCCTCGACCCGGAGCGCCCGGCCCCCGGGCGGGTACGGGACGGACCCGGCGAGCGGCTACGATGACCAGTACGGCGGACGAGCCGGCCGGGCGGTCGCGACGGGTCCTTGGACCCGCCGAGGAACGTCCGGGCTCCACAGAGCAGGGTGGTGGGTAACGCCCACCCGGGGTGACCCGCGGGACAGTGCCACAGAAAACAGACCGCCTGCGGCCTCGGCCACAGGTAAGGGTGAAACGGTGGTGTAAGAGACCACCAGCGACCGAGGTGACTCGGCCGGCTAGGTAAACCCCACCCGGAGCAAGGTCAAGATCGGTGCCCTCGGGCACCGTGCGCGGATGACCGAGGGCTGCTCGCCCGAGTCCGCGGGTAGACCGCACGAGGCTGTCGGCAACGGCAGCCCTAGATGGATGACCGCCTCCCCGGGCCGCGCAAGCACCCCGGGAGACAGAACCCGGCGTACAGGCCGACTCCATCCGCCGTACCAGGGGCTTTGCCCCCGGAAGGGCCTCTGACCTGCGTCGGAGGCCCTTTCCGATCTTTCAGGACCTTGCCGTGTTACGCGGCGAAAAGTCCCCGGAACGTCCCCCTGGCAGAGCGGAAAGTCCCCGAAAAGTCCCCGAGAATGATCTTGTTTGACTGTCGCTGACCAGGCCCGGTGCAGCAGCATCTGGGCCGCCTCGCGGCTCCGGGTCGACGCCATTTGCCTGGACGGATGCCTGTCATGAGACCGATACCTGGCAGTAGGTCAGTCGTGGTCGTACACGGTCACGGCGATGCTGCGGCCAGTCAGTCGTGCGAGGACCAGCGGTTCGACCCGCTCCCATCGGCCGCCTGCCAGTCCGCAGCCGATGCGGGGCATGTGGACGGACGCGCCGAGCTCGACTGCGCGTTCGGCGACGGTATCCAGGGCGGTGTCGATGGCCTCGTAGCGCACGGGGACGCCCTTGCTGCCCGTGCGTATCCCGTGCTGGCCGACCATGTTGGCGACCCACAGCAGTCGGTCGACTTGCACCACCTGCACGGCTCCGAGGCCGAAGTCGTTGCCCGCCCGCTCGCGGTGCCATCGTCGGTACGCCGTCTCGGGCTCGGGCCAGCGGCGGGAGACGGCCAGGACGAAGCCCTTGCCCCAGCCACCCAGGTCGTTGCAGACATGTGCGATCACCTTCGGGCCCTTGCCCAGTGGCGTGGTCGCATCGCCCCGAACGTACTCGATCCCCGTTGCCATGCCGCGCACGGTAGCGGGTGGCACTGACGACGTGGCGGGGGATAACCGGTCGTCATCGGCTCGGGGTGGCCTCTACGGTGGGCAGTCGATCAGGTGGACGAAGGAGTGAGCGATGCCCCAGATGGAGACGACGACGCTGTGGCGTCCGGTCGGCCCGGAGGAGCTCGCGCTGGTCGAGGGGTCGGGGTGGCGGGCCTGGCCGCCGCGGCTGCCCGAGCAGCCCATCTTCTACCCGGTGCTCAACGAGGACTACGCGATCCGGATCGCGAGGGACTGGAACGTGCCCGCCTCGGGTGTCGGTTACGTGACCCGGTTCGAGGTCGAGGCCGAGTTCGTGGCGCGGTACCCGGTGCGTCAGGCGGGCGGCGAGACGATCTTGGAGCTGTGGATTCCGGCCGAGGAGCTGGAGGAGTTCAACCGGCACATCATCGGTTCCATCGAGGTCGTACGCGAGTTCCGTCAGCAGGGGTGAGCGCGGACCAGCTTCGGTCGGAGCGGGCGCCGCCGCCACCCCCGTGGGCGGCGGCGCCAGGTGGCCGGACGCAGTCTCTGAAACACCATCAAACAAAGTGCGCTCAGCTCACGCAGTGGGCCCAAGCCCGCGCAGGTCGGCGACCCCTGGTTGATAGGTCCCTGGCTGAGGACCGGAGCCGTGCCGGGTGGACGTGACCTGGATCGCGAGGCGGTCCCGGTCCAGACCAGAGTCGGGCCTCGACCTTGCGGTAACCTCCGCGGAGACCTTGCGGTCGGCCGTCGGATGGTCACCCGGCCGGATCCTGGTCGGATCCTGGTCGCGATGCTGCTCGATCAGCGTGGCTTCGAGTGTGTTCGTGGCGTGGGGGAGGACACCGGCGTGGAGTTCCAGTTGCTGGGCGCGGTGCAGGTCCGGACCGAAGGAACTCCTGTCGATCTTGGCTGGGCGAAGCAGCGCTGCCTGCTGGCGATCCTGCTGATGCGCCGGGGCCGGGCGGTGTCCGTCGAGGACCTGATCGACCGCCTGTGGGGCGACCAGCCGCCGCTACGCGGCCGGGACCAGCTCTACACCTACGTCAGCCGGCTGCGGGAGGTCCTGCGGGCCGATGACTCGGTGGAGCTCACCCGCTGCCCGGCCGGTTACGCGCTACGGGTCGATCCGACGCTGGTGGACGTGCACCGATTCCGCACCCTGACCGAGCGGGCGCGGGCCGCCTCCGGCCCGGCCGAACGCGCCGAACTGCTGCGGGAGGCGCTGGGCCAGTTCAGCGGCGAGCCGTTGGCCGGAGTGCCCGGTGACTGGGCGGAGCGCACCCGTACGGCGCTGAACGGGCAGCGCCTCGGTGCGTTGACCGACCGGATCGAGGCCGATCTGGCCCTGGGCGCGCATCACGCCGTCCTGGACGAGCTGGCGGCCCTGCAGCCCGGCGATGAGCGGCTGGTCGGGCAGTGGATCCTGGCGCTGTACCGTTCCGGCCGGTTGGCCGAGGCGCTGGTCGTCTATGAGCAGACCCGCCGCCGGTTGGCCGAGGATCTCGGCGCCGACCCCGGGCAGGCGCTCCAGGAGCTGCACCAGCAGATTCTGCGCAACGATCCGCAGTTGGACCTGACGGCGCCGCCGCAGGGGGTACGCAGGCCCACGGGCCGCAGCTTTCTGCCCTATGACGTGCCGGACTTCACCGGCCGTGCGAGTGAGCTGGACCGGCTTCTCGGTGCGATCGGCGGCAACGCCGGATCGGTGGTGATCTCGGCCATCGACGGGATGGCCGGGGTGGGCAAGACCGCGCTCGCCGTGCACGCGGCTCACCGGCTGGCGGACCGCTACCCCGACGGGCAGCTGTTCGTGGACCTGCACGGCTTCACCCCCGGGCGGGATCCGGTCACCCCGGCCGGTGCTCTTGACGGGTTGCTGCGTGCCTTGGGCGTGCCGCCTGGGCAGATCCCCGAGGACCTGGGTCAGCGCGCAGGTCTGTGGCGCGCGGAGTTGGCCGGCCGGCGCGCGTTGGTCCTGCTGGACAACGCCGCCGACGCGGCCCAGGTTCGCCCGCTGCTGCCAGGCAGCTCGGGCTGCCTGGCTCTCGTCACCAGCCGGCGAAGGCTGTCCACACTGGACGGAGCCATGTCGGTCTCGTTGGACGTGCTGGGGCTCGCGGAGGCAGCCGCCCTGTTCACCCGCGTGGTCGGGGCTGAACGCTGCGAGGCCGTGCCGCAGGTCGTGGCCGAGGTGGTGGCTCTGTGCGGACATCTGCCGCTGGCGATCCGGATCGCCGCGGCCCGCCTGGTCCACCGCCCCACCTGGGCCGCCGCACACCTGGCCGACCGGCTCCGCGAGGAAGCCCACCGCCTGACCGAACTGACCACCGACGACCAGAGTGTGGCTGCCGCGTTCAACCTCTCCTACCACGGTCTCATCCCGGCCCAGCAGCGACTGTTCCGGCTCTTGGGACTGAACCCGGGAAACGATGCGGACCCGTATGCCGCCGCCGCCCTCGCAGGTCTGACGCTTCGTCAGGCTGATGACATCCTGGAAGAGTTGGTCGACCACCACCTGCTCGAACAGTCGACTCCGGGCCGCTATGCCTTCCATGACCTCATCCGCAGACATGCCAAGGCCACCGTCCTGGCGGAGGAGTCCGAGGAGGAGCAGCATACGGCGCTGACCCGGCTGTTCGACCACTACCTGCACACCGCGTCCGTGGCGACTGCGCTCCTCCACCCGGCCGAACAGGCCCGCCACTCCCGTGCCCCTGCACCCACGACCCCACGGGTCGACCTCGCCGGCGTCGCGGACGCGCAGGCCTGGCTGGGCGCCGAGCACGCCAATCTCCTGGCCTGCGCAGAGCACGCCGCCGCCGGCTCCTGGCCGGCCTACGTCACCGGCCTGTCAACCGTGCTGTGGGGTCACCTCGACACTCAGGCCCGCTTCGGCGACGCGGAGAAGCTGCACCAGCTGGCGGTGCTTGCCGCCCAGCGGTTGTCCGCCCACGCTGCCCCCGCCGCCCACGCCCATGCCCTGGTCAACCTGGGCATCGTCTTTCTGCGGACCGCGCGTTACCAACAGGGCGTCACCTGCCAGCAGGAAGCCCTGGCCCTGATCCGCGAACTCCCGGACCGCCCCTACGAAGGCGACGCGCTCGGCAACCTCGGGATCGGGTACTGGTGCAGCGGCGCCTATACAGAGGCAGCTGACCACTACGAGAAGGCGCTGGCCGTCTTCCGCCGGATCGGCGATCGCACGGGGGAGAGCCGCGTACTGAGCAATCTCGGGTTCGTCCACGAGCGAACCGGCCACTACGAACAGGCCGCCGATCTCCATCGGCAGGCGCTCGCCATCTTCCGTGAGCTCAGTGACCATGTCGGCGAAGGTGGCACGCTCCACGGGCTCGGCATCATCTACCGGCGGACGGGCCAGTACGAGCAAGCCGCGGACCACCACCGGCGGGCCCTGGCCATCTTCCGCGAGACGGGCCATCTCCTCGGCGAAGGAGAGGCGTTGCACGGCCTCGGCGTCGTCCACTGCAGGACGGGAAGCCATGAGCGCGCCATCGACCATCACCATCAGGCCCTGGCCGTCTTCCGCAGGATCGGGTACCGCCTGGGCGAAGTTGAAGCCACCAACGGCTTGGGTGAGTCGCACCGCTCCGCCGGCCGTCCACAACGCGCCGTCGAACGCCACCAGGCTGCCCTCACCCTCGCCACCGGGCTCGGCGACACGAACGAAGAGGCCCGCGCACACCGCGGCCTGGCAGACGCTTACCACGACCTCGACCGGACGGACGACGCCCGCCGGCACCGGCAGCACGCCCTGAAGCTCTACACGGAACTCGGCGCACCCGAGGCCCAGGAGGTAGTGACCTGGGCGTGCTCGTCGCGGGTCACCGCCCGTACGCCCTGACCGTGGACGCGGCGTCGGTGGGATGCGTTGATCAGCGCCGTCACCAGGTCGGCCAGGGCCAGGGCGCCGTCGGGGTCGTCGGCGGGGCGTTGGACGCATCGGATCGGGCCGACCTGGTCGAAGACCACGCCGGAGCGGGCCAGGACGAAGACCAGCGCGAGGAAGGCCGAGCGTGCGTTGCCGTCCTCGAACGGGTGGAAGAAGCAGACGTCGAGGTAGGCGCGCGCGGCTCGGGCGGGCAGCGGCAGGCCGGGGTCCTCGCTCTGTGCGAGGCAGGCGTCGAAGCGTCGGGGCGTGTGTGCGTCGAGTCCGTAGCGCTCCCGGCCCGCCTTCGCGAAGGCAGGGCCCGCGCGGAACGGGGCGTCCGGGGTGCCGAGCACCAGGCGCTGCCAGCCACTGAGCAGGGCGAAGCTCAGCGGCTGCCCGGCGGCGGCATCGACGCGGACCTGGCCCAGGGCCGCGAGCAGCCGCTGCGCCCGTGCCGGGTCGCGGGCGTGCTCGACGGTCCGGATGTGGTGGTCGGCCCCGTCACGCAGGACGTGCGGCGGTCCGCTGCCCGGCAGGTCGGGGGTGCGGGCCTGCTGCCAGGGCACGGCCTGCCGTACCGTGCACCAGGTCTGCAGGTGGTCAGGCATCCGGAGCGTCCCCGTCGGTGTCCGGCAGGGACGCGGCGAGGCGCTCGGCGACCTCCTCGACGACGGTACGGGCAGGCTCGACCCAGCTGTTGAACCGTCCGCCGATGGCCTCCTCGACCAGCCGGGGACATCGTTGGCCGGGCCGAGCCCGGCGACCACCTCGCGAGCCGAACCGGCGTCGAAGGGATGCAGGCGTGGGTCGACCTCGTCCCAGTAGAGCAGCTGAGGTGCCAGTTCGTAGACCACCACGGGAGCGTGCCACACCCTCCACCCGACCCTCCAGCGGATTGAGCGGCCGTGCCCCGGTCAGCCGCCGAACCGCAGCTGCTTGTAGCGGTCCCAGTGTTCCTGGGTGGCGCCGGCGCCGAACTTGTTGCGCAGCAGCACCTCCAGCATGGCGATCTCCGCCTCGTCGCTCCCGCGCCGGTAGCGGTCGGCGTCGGACTCCACCCAGGCCTGGACGGGGTGCCAGCCGTCGGCGGTGCGTCGTACGGTGACCTCGAAGATGCACAGGCCGGTCCAACTGCGGTGCAGGAACAGCCGGTCGCCGTCCAGGTAGGCGTTCCACTTCTCTTCCATGCTGGTGGCGCGCACGCCGTGCCGGACCCGCTGCCACTGCCCAGCAGTCCAGGTGAGCTCGGGGACGCCGATCGGCTCCGGGCGCTGCAGGGGCTGCGCCTGGCGCAGGTCCTCGCGGCGGAGGTCGGAGCCGAGCAGGTCGGCGTCCGCCCACTGCGGGAGCGGCTCGACGGCGCCCCGCCAGGCGGCGGGGATGCCGTCGGTGCCGACACGGGCGGCGACGATGCCGCCGACGATCGCGCACGTGGTGTCCACGTCCCCGCCCGCCGAGGCGGTGGCCCACAATGCGCCCTCGTAGTCGTCCAGATGCCGGGCCGCGCACCACAGCGCGAAGGGCACGGTGTCCATCGCGCTCACCTGACTCCCGTTGCCCAGCCGGTGGGCGGCCAGCTCCACGTGCGGCTGGTCGAGCAGCTCAAATGCCTCGGCCACCCCGTCACGGACCTTCCCGGGCGGCGTCAACTCCAGCACCGGAGCGAGGAATTCCTGTGCAGTCGGGTGCTGACCCCGGCTGCGAGCGGCGCAGGCGGCGGCGAGGGCTGTCGCGACGGCTCCGGCCACGGCCTCGGGGTGGGTGTGCGTCACCTCGGCCGAGCGCGCGGCTTGCCACGCCGCCTCCTCCAGGTCCACGGCGAACCACGCCCCCAACGGGGCGACGCGCATGGCTGCGCCGTTTCCCCAGGAGCCCTGCCCCTCGAAGAGTCCGGCGGCGAGCTCGCGCCACGATCCGCCCTGGCGCACCAGCCGCAGCAACCGGTTCATGGCCGGGCCGTAGCCGCGGTCGAAGTCGTGGCGCCGAGCGAAGGAATCGGCCAGCTCCCACTGGTCCACCGTGCCACGGTCGCGCAGGGCGGTGAACACCGAGCAGGCCATCTCGCTGTCGTCGGTCCACGGCCAGGGCGTGGGCGGCAGCCGGTGCTCGCGCAGGGCGGGCAGGTTGTCGGGGACGAAGAACTGGGCGCCGAAGGCATCGCCGACGGCCAGGCCGCGCAGTGCGTCACGCGCGGCGGCGCGGTGGTCGAGAGGGACAGACCCGGTGCTGGTTGCGGAGTGGTTGGTCATCACCAGGCATCCTGCCAATCAGGCCACCCGGGGGCCAGCGGATTCCCCGGCAGTTCGCTGCGGGAGATCGCGCGCGATCCTCACCCGAGGCGGGT
Source organism: Kitasatospora sp. McL0602 (assembly GCF_052076145.1). Lineage (NCBI taxonomy): Bacteria > Bacillati > Actinomycetota > Actinomycetes > Kitasatosporales > Streptomycetaceae > Kitasatospora > Kitasatospora sp. McL0602. The sequence goes on from NZ_CP197246.1 coordinate 5,502,051, forward strand.
GATGGTGGCGAACGCCGGGGTCAGGGCGATGGCTGCAGGTGTCCGTTCGATGTAGCTGCGCAGGGTGTCGTGGATCCCGGCCGGGAGCTGACCGGCGGCGAGTCCGGCGCAGAGGGTGAGCAGTGCGGGGGCCAACTTCCGCAGGGGCTCTGCGAGGCTCTCGAAGGCCTTGTCGCCCGACCCCGCCAGGCTGCGGGCTGCGTCGACCGCCGCGAACGCCGCTTCGAGCCGGTGGCGGGCCTCCGGCCCGGTCGTGTCGGTGCTGAGGAAGTGGATCAGTGCGGGCAGGAAGGGGAGGACGTTGGGGTGCCGCGCCCAGAAGGGCGGCAGTACGCCCGGCGGCAGCGGCCCCAGCGGGCGTGGCTCGCTGTTGCCCACGCGGCACCAGTCCAGATAGGCGAGCCCGTGTTCGAACTGGGGTGGCGTGCGGTGCCACTGCCAGACGAGCACGGGGCCCAGCCCCTCCACCGGGAGGCCGGTGGTGCGGAACTCGTCGGGCGGCCGGACGGTGAACTCGGGGGCGTCGTCGGGGCGGAAGGTCAGGCTCAACTGCCAAGTGCAGCAGGTGCGACGGCTCTCCGCCGTGATGATCAGCTTCAGTGACTCGTCCGGCGCCAGGCGGACGTGCGTGCGGTCGAGGTAGGGGCGGGCGCCGATCGGCTGCCTGGACTGCTCGTCGACCTCCCACAGCTCGGGCTCGGCCTGGTCGAGGTCGAAGAGCAGCTCGGGCACCGGCTGGCTCCCCGCGGTCTGCTTCCCGATCAGTGCACCTGTCGTCGGGGCAGTGCGGCGAAGCACCACGGCGCTGATGCCGCGCAGGGTGAGGTGGGAGTCCGAGCGGTTGGTCAGGGTGACGAAGAGAACGGTGGAGTCGAAGTCGACGCCGCCGTGGCTCCGGGCCCACCCCGCGATGTCCTCACCGCCGACGAGAACGCCCGGCCCCCGGACCGGCGGGTCCGCGAGCGCGTCGAGCGAGGGCAGGACGACGTACCGCCCGACCGGATCACGCCGCTCGACCAGGACTTCCACCGTCTCCGGGCCCGGCGCCCGGGGTGTCCTCGGCCGGCCGTGGAAGTGGATGTCGCCGTGCATCCGGCCGAGTTGGACGAGCGGTCCGTTGACCGTGCTGTGCGACACCGAGCTGCTCGTGCCGCCCGCCGCCGTGGCGCCCTGATTCGCATCCTGGGACATGAGCGCCACTGTGCCACCGTAGATATGACGTTGTCTCAGTTTCTGGCGAGCACAATCCAGCTCAGGCCCGCCGGTCGGCCCGCCGCAACAGCAGGGCCGCCATCCAGCCACCGGCCAGCACCGCTGCCGCGCCCGCCAGTTGGGCGCATTCGCCAGCTTGGGCGAAGGCCGCCACGGCGGCGTCGCGGTCTGCCGCTGTGCGGGTGGCGGACAGTGCCTCCGGCAGTGAGGTGGCCCCGGCCAGGGGGGCCGGGAGCAGGGCGGCGAAGCGGGCGTTCAGTACGGCGCCCAGGACGGCGACGCCGAGGCTGGAGCCGACCTCGGCCATCGCGCCGTCGATCCCGGCTCCCGCTCCGGCCTTGTCCTGCGGGATGGAGCTGAGCACCGCCTCCACGATGGCCGGGTTGGCGAGGGCGCAGCCCGCGCCCATCAGGAGCAGCCCGGCCAGCAGGGGGCCGTAGCCGCCGTGGGTGCAGACGGCGACCACGCCGAAGCCTCCGGCGAGCAGGGTCATGCCGATCGCGATGGAGCGGGGGCGGCCGAGCCGGGTGAGCAGTCGGGCGGCCAGGCCGGTGAAGTTGAGCAGCACCACGGTGAGGGCGAAGGGGGCCATCCGCAGCCCGGCCTCCAACGCGCTGTAGCCACGGACGAACTGGAGCTGCTGGGTGAGCAGGAAGAGCACCCCGGCGCTGCCGAAGGTGATCAGCAGTACGCCGGTGACCGCGCCGACGAACCGCCGGTCACGGAAGAACGCCACGTCCAGCATCGGGTGGCGGGCCCGGCGCTCCCAGTGGGCGAATCCGGCCAGTACGGCGAGGCCGAGCGCGGCGGGCAGCAGGACCTGCGCCGAGGCCCAGCCATGCGCGGGGCCTGCGGTGATCGCGTACACGGTGGCGGCCATGCCCACGGTGGAGAACAGTGCGCCGAGCAGGTCGGGCCGCCCCTCGCCGGGCGCCCGGGATTCGGGGACCAGGACGCGGACGGTGACCAGCCCGGCCAGGACCACCGGCAGGTTGACCAGGAAGAGTGCGCCCCACCAGAAGTGCGCCAGCAGCAGACCGCCGACAGGTGGCCCGGCAGCGAAGCCGAGAGCGCTGACGGCGGCCCAGATGCCGATCGCCCGGGAGCGCTCCTCGGCCTCGAAGACCTGCATCACCACGGCCAGCGTGGTGGTGAGCAGCAGCGCGCCGCCCACGCCCATCCCGGCCCGAGCGGCGATCAACTGGCCGGTGGAGTGCGCCAGTCCGGCCGCCAGTGAGCCGAGGCCGAAGACCGCCAGCCCGGCCAGCAGCAGCCTTCTGCGTCCGTACCGGTCGGCGGCGGCACCGGCTGCCAGCAGCAGCCCGGCCTGGACGAGGGAGTAGGCGTTGACCATCCACTGGACGTCGGCGGTGTCCGCGTCCAAGTCCCGGCTGAGCGACGGGATCGCGACGTTGAGCACGGTGTTGTCGAGCACCACGGCGAGCTGGGCCAGGCAGACCACTGCGAGGATCAGCCACCGGGTGGGGAGCGGGCCCGGCCCGGCCCCCAGCCGTCGGCGCTCGGCGGTGTCGACCGTCACGTGCAGACCTGCGCGTGCGAGGCGTACGGCGCGATCGGGTTGGCCAGCTCGCCGACCAGCTGCAGGGCCGCCGCCGGGTCGGCGAGGTCGACCATCTGTCGGTTGTCGCGCAGCTGCAGCCGGTTCAGGCAGGAGAGCGGGAACTGCGCGGCGAACGGGTCGAACCGCTCGAACTTCTCGGCCAGCTGCGGTACCCGGTCGCGGTAGTCGGCGACGCACTCGGCGACGGTGCGCCAGAAGTCCTCCTCCGGGAGTGCTCCGGCCTCGTCCAGGGTGGCGGCCAGGTAGCGGAAGAAGCAGTCGAAGACATCGGTGAAGATCGACAGCAGCTTCATGTGGTCCGGGATGTCGGCCCGGACCCGCTGGACCTCCGGCGGCAGCACCGCGTGCGGGTCCATCACCACGATCTCCTCGGCGATGTCCTTGAAGATCGCCCGCCGGACGGTGCCGGTCGCGTCCAGCACCAGGATGACGTTCTCGCCGTGCGGCATGAACGCCAGATCGTAGGCGTAGAAACTGTGCAGCAGCGGGGTGAGGTAGGCGTCCAGGTAGCGGCGCAGCCAGACCGCCGGGGCCAGGCCGGACTGCTCGATCAGGGCCGCCGCCAGCGAGTCGCCCGCGCGGTCGGTGTGCAGCAGCGACGCCATGGTGGCCAGCCGCTCCCCGGGGGCGAGCGAGGGGACGGGGCTCTCCCGCCAGAGGGCGGCCAGCATCTTGCGGTAGGGGGAGTACCGGTCGGTCGCGGCCTCGTACTGGCGGTGGCGGTAGCCGATCGCCGCGTGCTCGCGGATGATGGTCAGGCCGGTGCCGCGCAGCAGCGCGTCCCCGGCGATCAGCCGGGCCAGCCAGTCGTTGATGGCCGGGGTGGCCTCCATGTACGCGGCCGAAAGTCCGCGCATGAAGCCCATGTTGAGCACCGAGATGGCGGTCTTGACGTAGTGCTTGGACGGGTCGCTGGTGTTGAAGAACGTCCGGATCGACTGCTGGGCCAGGTAGGCGTCGTCCCCCTCGCCGAGCAGGACAAGGCGCTGCTGGGCGAGTTCGCCGGCGAAGGTGACCGAGAGCTTGTTGGACCACTGCCAGGGGTGCACCGGGAAGAGGTGGTAGTCGGCCGGGTCCAGGCCGAGCCCGGTCAGCACTGCGGCGAAGCGCGCCTGCTCGGCGGCGCTCAACTCCTGGTCGATCAGACCCTGGTAGTCGATGTCGGTGCAGGAGCTGAAGGTGGAGTGGGTGCGTCGGGCGGCCAGCCAGACCAGGCGCAGCGGGTGGGCCGCCTCGGGGGCGTAGCGGTGGTACTCGTCGCCGCCGAAGCCGATCCGGCCGTTGTTGGCGACGAAGCCCGGGTGGCCCTCGGTCATGCCGGTCTCGACGGCCTGGAAGTCGGCCCCGGCCAGCTCGGCCGCCGTGAGTCCGGGCTTGTCGATCTTGTACGCGCTGCCGGCCAGGGTCGAGCTGATCTCCTCCAGGTAGACCGGCAGGACCTGCTCGGACAGACCCAGGGTCTCGCGCATCTCGATGCAGAAGTCGACGGCGTCCAATGGGAGTTGCTCGTCGCCGCGCAGGCGGGTGATCGAGTCGGCCGCGATCTGCCAGTGGTCGAGCGAGAGCAGCCGGGCGGTGAAGCGGTACTCGACCGTGCCGTCGTCGCTGCGCACCGCGTAGTGGTCACCGGCGGGCGGGGATGCCAGCAACTCCGGTGTCAGCAGCCGCTCGTGGGCGAACTCGGCGAGTGCCTTGCGGACCAGCAGCCGGTTGGCGGTGGCCCAGGTGTCCGGGCGCAGGTGGGCGACGAAACTGTCGACGGCGGGGGTCACGCGTTCACTCCTCGGACGGCGTCGGCGAACTGCTCGCGGGTGCAGAAGCTGAGCAGCGCCTCCTTCTCGGGCTTGCTGATCGGGCCGGCCGGTTCGAAGCCGACGGCCGCGTTCAGGGCGTGCACGGCGGTGTTGCGCAGATCGGGCTCGACCACCACCCGGCGAGCGGCCGGGTCGTCGAGGACGAACGCCATCACGGTGGTGATCACGGCCCGGGTGAACCCGTGCACCGGGGTGTCGGCGGGTGCACAAAGGAAGTGCATGCCGACGTCGCCGGGCTGCGCTTCGTACAGGCCGACCAGCTCCACGTGCGCCGGGTCGTAGCGTTCCACCAGGAAGGCCGGGCGGCCCTCCCAGAGGCCCACGAAGGCCTCGTGGTGCGGGTGTTCGAGGATCGCCCGGTACGCGGCGGACACCTCGGCCACCGACTGTCCCTGCATCAGCCAGAACGGAGCCTTGGGGTGGGTGACCCAGCCGTGCAGCAGCTCGGCGTCGGCCGCCGGGTCGAGCGGGCGGACGGCGAACTCGCCGAGCCGCTGGTCGGTACGGGAGAACAGGATGCTCATACGGTGCTCATTCATGCGACGAGGCCCTCGGGGGCGCCGAACTCCTGGAAGGCGATGGTCTTCTCGATCGGGTAGACCTCCCGGCCGGTCAGCTCCCGGACGATCCAGGAGTTGCGGTAGGGCCCCATGCCGAGGTCGGGGGAGGTGATGCTGTGGGTGTGGGTGCCACCGTTCTGCAGGAAGATCCCGCGCCCGGTGGTGTCGATGCTGTAGTTGCGGGCCACGTCGAAGCGGCCCTGGCCGTCCCTGCGGATCCGGTCGAGGACCGGGGTGAGGAAACCCGGCGTCCGGTACTTGTATCCGGTGGCGAGCACCAGGCCCGCCGTGCTGAGGCCGAAGTCCTGCTGCTGCTCGGTGTGGTGCAGGCCGAGCGTGTAGTGGCCGGTGCTCTCGTCCCAGGAGGCGCTGTGCAGGGCGGTGTTGGTGAAGAGGCGGGTGGGCACGGGCCCCTTGACGCTCTTCTGGTACAGCAGGTCGTAGATGCTGTTGATCAGGTCGGCGTCGATGCCCTTGAAGAGGCTCTTCTGCTCGGCCTCCAGCCGGTAGCGGGTCTCCTCGGGCAGCGAGTGGAAGTAGTCCACGTACTCCGGGGAGGTCATCTCCAGGGTGAGCTTGGTGTATTCGAGTGGGAAGAACCGGGGCGAGCGGGTGACCCAGTTCAGCCGGTAGCCGTGCACGTCGGTCTCGGCCAGCAGGTCGTAGTAGATCTCGGCCGCGCTCTGGCCGCTGCCGACCACGGTGATGCTCTCCTTGGCCTGCAGCGCGGCCTTGTTCGCCAGATAGGCGGAGTTGTGCACCAGATCGCCGCCCAGCTCCTGGCAGGCCTCGGGCAGGTGCGGCGGGGTGCCGGTGCCGAGCACCAGATGCCGGGCCCGGTGCCGGACCGTCCCGCCCTCGGTGGTGGCGGTGACGGTGTAGAGGCCGTCCGCCTCGTCGTACTCGACCAGCGAGACCTGCTGGCCGAAGCGGATGTTGTCCAACTTGCCCGCCGCCCAGCGGCAGTACTCGTTGTACTCGCTGCGCACCGGGTAGAACATCTCGCGGATGTAGAACGGGTACAGGCGGCCGGACTCCTTCAGGTAGCTGAGGAAGGAGAAGGGCGAGGTCGGGTCCGCCAGGGTGACCAGATCGGCCATGAACGGCGTCTGCAGGGTGGCGAAGTCCAGCAGCATCCCGGGGTGCCAGTCGAACTCGGGCCTGCTCTCCAGGAACAGGCCGTCGAGCTCCTCGATCGGTGCGGTCAGGCAGGCGAGGCCGAGGTTGTACGGGCCGAGCCCGATCGCGATGAAGTCGTGGGTGGACATGCGTGTCTCCCGTGGCAGGGGTGGGGCAGTGGACGATGGGGGCTCAACCGGGCTCAACCGGGCTCAGCCGGACTCAACCGGGTTCAGGCTGCGGTCAGTTCGCGCAGGCGGTGTTCCGCGTGGCCGGCCAGCAGGTCGAGGACGTGGGTGATGTCGTCGAGCGTGGTCTCGGGGTTGAGCAGCGTGAACTTGAGGTGGTGACGGCCGTCGACCTTGGTGCCGGCCACCACGGCCTCGCCGGAGGCGGCGAGCGCCTCGCGGGCGTACAGGTTGGCCTGGTCGGTGAGTTCGCGGCCGGGGCCGGCGGGCGGGAGGTAGCGGAAGACCACGGTGGACAGCTGCGACCGGGTGACCACCTCGAACCTCGGGTCGGCGGTGAGCAGGTCGTATGCGGCGGCGGCCCGGTCGACCACCTCGTCGAAGAGCTCGCCGACGGCGTCCGCGCCCATGATGCGCAGGGTCAGCCAGAGCTTGAGGGCGTCGAACCGGCGGGTGGTCTGGATCGACTTGTCGACCTGGTTGGGGATGCGCTGCTCGGCCATCCGGGCCGGGTTGAGGTAGTCCGCGTAGTACGTGGCGTGCCGCAGCAGAAGGCTGTCGCTGACGATCAGCGCGCTGGAACTGACCGGCTGGAAGAAGGACTTGTGGTAGTCGACGGTGACCGAATGGGCTCGCTCGATGCCCTCCAGCAGCTGTCGGCGGGTCGGTGATACCAGCAGCCCGCAGCCGTACGCGGCGTCCACGTGGAGCCAGACGCCGGCCTGCTCGCAGAGGTCGGCGACGGCGGGCAGCGGATCGATGGTGCCGAAGTCGGTGGTGCCGGCGGTGGCGACCACGGCCATCACCACCAGGCCCTCGCGGCGGCAGAGCTCCAACACGGCGGCAAGGGCGGCGGGTTGCATCCGGCGATCGCTGCCGGTCGGCACGGTGATCACCGCGTCCGGGTCGAGACCGAGCATCTTGGCCGACTTCTGCACGCTGAAGTGCCCGGCCTCGGAGGCGAGGATGCGCAGCCTGGAGAGGAGCTCGCGGCGGGTCGGCGGCTCGTCGGCCCCGAGTGCGGCCCCGGCCCCGAGCCCGAGTGCGGCATTGGCGCAGGCCTCCTCCCGGGCGAGCAGCAGGGCTTGGAAGTTGGACTGGCTGCCGCCGCTGGTGAAGATGCCGTCGGCGTCCACCCCGAAGCCGATCCGCCCCGCCGTCCAGTCGATCAGGCGGCGCTCGATCAGGGTGCCACCGGCGCTCTGGTCCCAGGTGTCCAGCGAGGAGTTGACGGCGCTGAGCACCGCCTCGCCGAGCAGTGCGGGTATCACGACAGGGCAGTTGAGGTGCGCCAGGTAGCGGGGGTGGTGGAAGTAGACGGCGTCCCGCAGGTAGACGTCCTCCAGCTCGTCCAGCGCGGCGGCGGGGTCGTTCAGCGGGCGGTCGAGGTCGATGCCGGAGATCTCGGGCGCCAGCTGCTGCGGGGACACCCCGCTGAACGGGCGGTCGGCACGGGCGATCCGGTCGGCCACCCGGTCGACACCGGCGGCCAGTGAGCTGCGGTAGCCGGCCAGGGTGCGGTTGTTGAAGAGGTGCCTTCTCGCGCCCGCCACCGTGGTCGTGGCGCCGGTCGGCGTGGCCGCTGTGGTCGGTCCCTGGAAGCTCATGGTTCGGTCCTCGGCAGTCGCGGGAGAGGGAGGAGGACGGAGACGTCCCCTCGAGAACTTAGGTAAGCCTATCCTAAGTTCTGACATGCATGAAGGCCCGCCCCCGATCAGGGACGGGCCTTCGTCAGATGTCCGGCCTACTCGGCGTCAGCTGCCGCCAGTGCCTCCGAGCGGAGCTGCTCCTCGGAGGCGCCGCGACGCCAGTAGCCCGAGAACTCGACGCTCCTGCGGTCGAATCCACGCTCCCTGACGAGGTGTCGGCGCAGCGCCTTGACTGCGCCGGACTCGCCCGCGATCCAGGCGTAGGGCACTCCCTCCGGCAGCTCGGCGGCCCGGACGGCATCGGTCAGCGCACCATCGGCTGACGCACCGCCAGTCAGGGCACCGTCGGCGCCACGTATCAGCCAGGTGATCTCCACCTCGCCCGCGCTCGCCAGGTCCTGGATGTCCTGTGCGTGCGGGACTTCGATCCAGGCCTTCGCCGAGCTGCCCGCCGGCAGCCAGTCCAGGATGCCGCCGAGGGCGGGGAGGGCCGTCTCGTCGGCCGCGAGCAGGACCCAGTCGGTGCCGGGCGGCGGGCGGAAGCCCACGCTGCGGTTGTCCGCCACGGCGGGGCCGAGCAGGACGACCTGGTCGCCGGGCGCGGCCTGCGCGGCCCAGCGGGAGGCCGGTCCGGCGGCCCCGGCGGGGTCGTCCGGGCCGGTGCCGTGGAGCGCGAAGTCGACGTCCAACTCGACGAGTTCGGAGCAGCGGGCGCGGTTGTCCTGCTGGGCGTGCCGGGTGCGCTGGGCGCGGACGGTGTACGAGCGCAGCACCGCCTGCTGCTCGGGCGGCAGGGCCCGCCACTGCTGGTACCAGCCGTCACCGGTCCGGTCCGGCAGCAGCGGGGCAGCCTGGCCCGGCTGCGGGAGGAACAGCGAGAAGCTCTGGTCCCGCCCGCCGGAGGCGAAGCGCGCCAACTGCTCACCGCCGAAGGTGATCCGGGTGAGGGTCGGGCCGAGCCGCTCGGCCCGCAGGACGCGGGCGTCGAAGAAGCGGAACTGCCCGGCGACGGTCTCGGGGTCGCCGGCGGCATCTGGTGCGGTGGCACCTACTGCGGCAGCATCTGTTACGGCGGCATCCACTGCGGTGTTGTCGGTCATCGGGCGGTCAACTCACCTTCTTGGCGGACCGGATGGCCTTGGCGAGCTGCTCCAGCAGCGGCGCGGCCCCGGCGTAGGAGAAGCGCGGCACCGAGCTCCACGGCGTGATCTGGTTGGCCTTCACCGCGGGGAGCTGGGCCCAGGCGGGCTTGCCGGTCAGGTCCTTGGGCTGGAGGGCGGTGCTGCGGTTGTCCAGCAGGAGCAGGTCCGCCTTGTACTTGCCGGCGGTCTCCCAGCTCAGGCCCTCGTAGTAGCCGCCCGCGTCCAGCTTGTCCGGGACGATCAGGTCGACGCCGAGCTGGGCGAAGTACATCAGGTCGGTGCTGATCTGCGGGTTGGACGCGTAGAACAGGTCCGCGCTGCCGGAGCAGGCGAGCACCTTGATGCTGCCGGACGCCTTGGCGGCCTGCCGCACGCTCTCGGCGGCGGCCTCGAAACGCGCCTTGGCCTCGGTGACCTTCTTGGCGCCCAGGTCGGCGCCGAGCGACTCGGCCAGCTTGGCGTAGTGCTCGATCGGCTGGGTCATCGGCACCCGGGCCACGGTGACGGCCGCGACGGTCGGGTTGAGCTTGAAGATCTTGTCCTTGCTCTCGTCCGGCACGTACCAGAAGGCGCCCGGGTCGTACATGTGAGTCACCAGCAGGTCCGGCTGGAGCGCCGCGTACTTCTCGATGTTGAATTCGCCCCAGGCGTTGCCGAGGATCTCGACCTTGCTGACGTCCAGGTCGCCGGCCTGCGGGTCGGCCTTGCCGTCGGAGGTCTTCGTCTCGCCGAAGACGCCGACGATCTGCCGGTCCACACCGAAGTCGACCAGCGCGGCGGCGGTGCCGGTGAAGGCGACGATGCGCTCGGGTGTGGCGGGGGCGGTGAGCGCCTTCGGCTGGTCGTCGGTGAACGTCCAGGGGCCGGTCTTCGCCGTGCCGCCGGGGGCGGGCTTCGCCGAGTCGCTCTTCGAACCGCTGCTGCCGCAGGCGGTCAGCAGGGCGCCGAGGGCGGTGGCACCACCGGCGGCGAGCAGGCCGCGACGGGAGAGCTGGCTGGCGGTTCTGAAGTGCATGACGGGGTCTCTCTCGCGATGACGGGCCTGACGGGAAGCGCGAAGAACAGCGCACGTGACAGGGGTGTGTGACGGGGTGCGGAACAGGGCGCGGAGCTTGGAGCAGGAGCGGCGACCCTCGGTCGAACATAGGTTAACCTAACCTAAGTTCCTGTCCAGGGGGGAAGTCAGATGCCCCCCGGACTTCGCTGCGAACCCGGAGCCGAGCCGTGTCTGTCTCTACGTCACCGCAGGTCAGAGGTGGTGTCAGCGGCGCGGGGTCGGAGCCGGCCCCCGCTCGCCCACCGGCCGCGCGCACCGCGTTGCGGGCCGGTGGCCTCGTGGCCGCCCTCCTGGTCCTGGTCGCGGTGCTCGCCCTGAGCATCGGTGTCGGCGCCAAGGCGCTGACGCTCGGCCAGGTCTGGCACGGCCTGGTCGACCAGACCTCGCCGGACTACACCGTCGTCCACCGGATGCGGCTGCCGCGCACCCTGCTCGGCCTGCTGGTCGGCGCCGCCCTCGGCCTGGCGGGGGGCGTGATGCAGGCGGTGACCCGGAACCCGCTCGCCGACCCGGGCCTGCTCGGCATCAATGCGGGCGCCTCGGCCGCCGTCGTCACCGCCGCGTCCCTGCTGGGGGTGGCGACCTTCGACGGCTACGTCTGGTTCGCGCTGGGCGGCACGGCGGTCGTCTCCGTGCTGGTCTACGCCGTCGGCGGCGGGCGCGGAGCCACCCCGGCGCGGCTGGCACTGGCCGGCTCCGCGCTCAACGCGACGCTCTACTCGTACGTCAGCGCGGTCATGCTGCTGGACACCAAGTCGCTGGAGCGGATGCGGTTCTGGACGGTCGGCTCGCTCGCCGACGCGCGGCCCGAGACGGTGGTCAAGGTGCTGCCCTTCATCGGCGTCGGCCTGCTGCTCGCGCTGCTGCTGGCCCGGCCGCTGAACGCCCTCGCGCTCGGCGACGACGCCGCCCGCGCCCTCGGCAGCCGCCCCGAACTGGTGCGCGGAGCCGCCATCCTGGCCGTCACCCTGCTCTGCGGCGCCGCCACCGCGGCCTGCGGGCCGATCGTCTTCGTCGGCCTGATGGTGCCGCACCTGGTGCGCGCGCTGACCGGCCCGGACCTGCGCTGGCTCTTCCCCTACTGCGCGGTGCTCGCCCCGGTGCTGCTGCTCGGCGCCGACGTACTCGGCCGGGTGCTGGCCAGGCCGGGCGAGCTGCTGGTCGGCGTGATCACGGCGGTGCTCGGCGGGCCGTTCTTCCTCTACTTCGCCCGACGCGGAAAGGTGGCCCGAGCGTGAGCACAAGCACGATCCGCAGCGGGGCCTGGTCGCTGACCTACCGGCCGCGCGCCCTGGCCGTCGGAGCCGGCTGCGCGCTGCTGGCCCTGCTGGTGGCGGTGCTCACCCTCGGCAGCGGCGACTACCCGCTCAGCCCGGCCGAGGTGCTGCGCACGCTGACCGGCGGCGGCACCCCCGCGCAGGACTTCGTCGTCAACCAGCTGCGGCTGCCCCGGGTGGTGACCGCCCTGCTGGTCGGCGCCGCACTGGCCCTCGCCGGGGCACTCTTCCAGTCGCTGGTGCGCAACCCGCTGGGCAGCCCGGACGTACTCGGCTTCACCCAGGGCGCGGCGGTCGGGGCCCTGCTGGTGGTGGTGGCCGGTGGCAGCAGCCTGGCGCTGGCGGGCGGGGCGGTGGCCGGGGGCGTGCTCACCGGTACTGCGGTCTGCGCGCTCGCCTGGCGGCACGGCCTGCACAGCGGACGGCTGGTGCTGGTCGGCATCGGCACGGCCGCGATCCTCACCGGCGTCAACGGCTACCTGCTGACCCGTACGCAGCTGATGGACGCTGCCCGCGCGGTGCTCTGGCTGACGGGCAGTCTGGACGGGCGCGGCTGGCGGGACGCCGTGCCGCTGATGGTCGCGCTGGGCGTGCTCGGCCCGCTGGTGCTGCTCGGCTGCGGCCGGGCGCTGCGGATGCTGGAGCTCGGCGACGACACCGCCGCAGCACTGGGCATACGGGTCGAGCCGCTGCGGCTCTCCCTGCTGGCCGCCGCCGTGCTGCTGGCCTCGCTGGCGGCGGCCGCCGCCGGGCCGGTCTCCTTCGTGGCGCTGACCGCGCCGCAGCTGGCCCGACGGCTGACCAGGGCCCCCGGCCCGAACCTGTTCCCCTCGATGCTGACCGGCGCCGCGCTGCTGGTCAGCGCCGACTGGGCGGCCCAACGGCTGGTCAGCGGCCACCAGTTGCCGGTCGGCGTGGTGACCGGCGTGCTCGGCGGCGGCTACCTGCTCTGGCTGCTGGCCACCGAGCGCCGGGCCGGACGGATATGACCGCGCACCCGGTGAAGCACCCGGTGAACCACCCGGCGAAGCACCCGGCGAAGCACGTGCTGAAGCACCCGAACGGAGAGACAGGCATGACCGGCATCACCCAGGACGGACCCCGGCTGGTCGGCAGCGAGCTCACCCTCGCCTACGAGAAACGGACCATCGCCCAGCAGCTCACCGTGGCGATCCCGGACCGCTCGTTCACGGTGATCGTCGGTCCGAACGCCTGCGGCAAGTCGACCCTGCTGCGCGCCCTCTCCCGCACCCTGAAGCCGGTCGCCGGTCGGGTGCTGCTGGACGGCCAGGACATCGCCGCCCTGCCCGCCCGCCGGGTCGCCCGCACCATGGGCCTGCTGCCGCAGTCCTCGATCGCCCCCGACGGGATCACCGTCAGCGAGCTGGTGGCGCGCGGCCGTTACCCGCACCAGGGTCTGCTGCGTCAGTGGTCGGAGCAGGACGAGCGGGTCGTCCGGGAGTCCATGGCGGCCACCGGGGTCGGCGACCTCGCCGACCGGATGGTCGACGAGCTCTCCGGCGGCCAGCGTCAGCGGGTCTGGATCGCGATGGCACTGGCCCAGGGGACGCCGCTGCTGCTGCTGGACGAGCCGACCACCTACCTGGACATCGCCCACCAGGTCGAGGTGCTCGACCTCTGTGCCCGGCTGCACCAGGAGGAGGGCCGCACGCTGGTCGCCGTGCTGCACGACCTCAATCAGGCCGCCCGCTACGCCACCCACCTGGTCGCGATGCGCGACGGCCGGGTGGTCGCCGAGGGCGCCCCGGCGGAGATCGTCACCGCCGAACTGGTGCAGGAGGTGTTCCGGCTGCCCTGCCGGGTCATCGACGACCCGGAGACCGGTACGCCGTTGGTCGTGCCCGCAGCCCCGCGCCGCCCGGCGGCCGCCCCCGCCACCAGCACTGTCGAGGTGAACTGACCGTGGCCGTCGAGGTCTTCCGTGACGGCTGGGGCATCCCGCACCTGCGGGCCGCCGACCCGCTCGAACTCGCCTACGCCCAGGGCCGCAACGCCGCCACCGACCGCGCCTGGCAGCTGGAGGTCGAACGCCACCGGGCCCAGGGCAGCTCGGCCGCCTTCCTGGGGTCGGACAGCCTGGAGTGGGACTGCTTCGCCCGGCAGGCCCGGCTGGCCGACACCGCCCGGCGCTGCTTCGCCCGGCTCGACCCGGACACCGCCCGGTGGGTCCGCCGCTACGTCGCCGGAGTCAACGACGGACTGCGGCAAGGCGCGGACGGGGCACCGGAGTTCGCGGCCACCGGGTTGGCTCCCGGCCGGTGGGAGGAGTGGACACCGCTGGCCCTCTGGCTCTCCCACCACATCCTCTTCGCGGGATTCCCCGGCAAGCTGTGGCGGGAGAGGGTCGCCGAGCTGCTCGGCGAGCAGGCCGTCCACCTCTTCGCCACCGACGGCCCCGCCGCCTCCGGCAGCAACGGCTGGCTGGTCGCCCCCGAGCACACCGCGACTGGCGCCGCCCTGATCGCCGGAGACCCGCACCGCTTCATCGAGGCCCCGGGGATCTACCAGCAGATCCGGCTGGCCTGCCCCGAGTTCGACGTGATCGGGCTGGCCGTGCCCGGCGTCCCGGGCCTCGGCCACTTCGGGCACGCCGGTGGCGTGGCCTGGGCGATCACCAACGCCATGGCCGACTACCAGGACCTCTACCGCGAGCGGCTGCGCCGCACCCCGGCCGGGGTCGAGGCGCTCGGTCCGGACGGCTGGCGCCCGGCCGCCGCACACACCGAGACCGTCGAGGTGGCGGGCGGCGAACCGGTCACCGTCGAGGTGGTCGAGACCGAGCGCGGCCCGGTGGTGATCGGCGGACCGGACGGGCCGGACGACGCCCTCAGCCTGCGCTACCCGCCCCGGGTGCGTGAGGAGTTGGGCTTCGACGCGCTGCCCGCACTGCTCCGCGCCCGCACGGTGGCCGACGTCGACCGGGCCTTCGACCGCTGGGCCGAGCCCGTCAACGTGGTGCAGGCCGCCGACACCGCCGGCGGGCTGCTGCACCGCGTCGCCGGAGCCGTCCCGCTGCGCCACCCGGAGAACCTGGCCCGGCCGGTCCCGGCCTGGGAGCCGGAGTACGCGTGGCAGGGCTGGCACGCCCCGCTGCCCCGGGCCGAGGTGGGCGGCTGGGCGGTGATGGCGAACCAGCGTGCGCTGGCCGCGCCGTTGGGTATCGAGTTCGCCGCCCCGCACCGGGCCGAGCGGATCGCCGAACTGCTGGCCGGCTCCACCAGCTGGACGGGCCAGGAGTTGACCGCCGTCCACCTGGACACCCACCTGGCCTCCGCAGGCCCCCTGCTCGACCTGCTCGCCGGTCTGACCGGCCTGAGCCCCGCCGCCGACCGGCTGCGCACCGAACTGCTCGGCTGGGACCGGAGGATGGCGGCCGAATCGGTGCAGGCCGCCCGCTTCGCCGCGCTCCGCTCGGCCGTGGTGCGCCGCTTCGCCGCCGTGCCGGAGCTGGCCGCCCTGGCCGGACCCAGCGGCCGCCCCCCGCTCTTCGCCCCCTGGCTCTCGCTGACCGCGCGGATCGGCTACGCGCTGGAGCACCTGCTCGTCACCGACCTGCTGCCGGGTGTCGACCCGACGGCGCTGGTCCGGGCAGCAGTCGAGGCGCTGGCCGCCGCCGAGCCCTCGGCGCAGACCTGGGGCGAGCGGCACCGGCTGGCCCCCTGGCTGGCGCTGCCCGCCGAGGAGCCCGAGCCCTGGCCCGCGCTGGCGGGCGACCACGACTGCGTCCTCTCGACCTCCAGTGTGCCGGGGGTCACCGACCTCTGCGGCCGCGCCTCGGCGGCCCGCTACGTCTGGGATCTGGCCCGGCGCGAGGACAGCGGCTGGGTGGTGCCGCTCGGCGCCGACGGCCGCCCCGGCCACCCGCACCGGCGCGACCAACTACCGCTCTGGTCACGCGGCGAACTCGTCCCCGTGGTCACCGACTGGAACAAGCTCAGCAAGGAGTCCGCATGACGACCGACCTGCCCGTCACCGCCACCACCACTGCCGCCGCCCTGTTCAGCACCACCGTCCCCGGCTTCGGCACGGTACGGATCCGCGCGCTGGACCCGGCGGGTGACGCCGAGCTGCTGCACGGCTGGGTGAACGAGCAGCGGGCCTGCTTCTGGGGCATGATCGGCCACACCCGCGAGCAGATCGCGGACGTCTACGCCTTCGTCGACTCGCTGACCACCCATCACGCCTACCTGATGCTCCGTGACGGCCGCCCGGCCGCGCTCTTCCAGACGTACCAGCCCGAGCACGACCCGCTCGGCGAGCACTACCCGGTGCGGGAGGGCGATCTCGGCATCCACCTGCTGATCGGCCCGGCCGGCGGCGCCCCGCGAGCCGGCCACACCGAGGTGTTGGTCGGCGCCTTCCTGGGCTTCCTGCTGGCCGACCCGGCGGTGCGCCGGATCGTCGCCGAGCCGGACATCCGCAACGAGAGGTCGATCGCGCGGCTGCTGCGCACCGGCTTCGAGCTAGGGCCGGAGATCGAACTGCCGGAGAAGCGGGCCCGGCTGGTCTTCCTGGCCCGGGAGACCGCCGAGCGGGCCCATCGGGCGATCGGTGCCTGCTGACCAGGTTTCCGGCTGGGTAGCAGCAGCCCCGGGACAGCAGCAGCCCCGGCCGTCGGGGGGAAGGCCGGGGCTGCTGCTGCCACTTGCGCGGCGGGTCGCTCAGTCGGGCCGGAGCCACTGGCCCCAGTGGGACGAGGCTTCCTCGTCCGCGTCCGAGGTACTGTCCGAGTCGTGGCAGTAGGGCGGACCGCCGCCCTCCGCGCCCTCGTCCTCAGGGTCGGTGACGAAGGTGCTGCTGCCTGCGATGACTCTAGGGATCTTGTCGCGCTCCATTTGCACTCCCCTCCAGGTTGACAGGGACTGACACTACCTGGAGTGACTGAGCATGTACACTGCGGGTTGGTGAATGAATCGTGGAGACGGCCTTTCGGGGCGACCCGGACCGTCCGTCCGGTCGGCCGTTGGCACCAACTTCCTTTCCTGGCTCACTCGTTCGAGCTAGTTACAGCTTGATGGGCCGGGTCGAGCCGTGGTCGGGTGAGGGCATGCGCACCACACTCCGGCGTCTCACCCTCGCCGCCGCCGTCTCCGCCGTCATGGCCGGCACCCTCGCCGCCGCACCCTTCGCGGTGCCCAGCGCGACCCCGACGAGCGGCTTCATCCAGTTGTACGTCGTCCGGGAGGCCGACGACTCCGCCGCCGAGGACCAGTCCTTCACCTGCGCGCCGAACGGCGGCCACCACCCGGACCCGGGCGGCGCCTGTGCGGCGATGGCCGCCGCCGGTGGCGACCTCGACCGCCTGGCCGGCGACCCGGGCCTGGTCTGCCCGGACCTCGTCGACCCGGTCACCGCCACCGCCTACGGCAACTGGGGTGGCCAGGAGATCACTTGGCAGAAGAAGTACACCAGTCTCTGTCTGCTGCACCGCGCCGCCACCCCGGTCTTCTGAGCGCCGCTCAGGGTCGGCGCCGCACCGCCTCCAGCGCGAGCGTCCGCAGCGGGGCCAGTCGGCCGCGTTCCCAGCCGTGGTAGACGGCGTTGGTGCAGATGGCGACGTAACGGCCGGTGTGCAGGCCGAGATGCAGGCTCGTACCGGTGAAGCCGTGGTGGTAGGCGACCGCGCCGTCGTCGGTGACGAGCCAGGCCAGACCTCGACGGAGACCCGGCCCGACCGGCACGGCGGGGGACACGCTCTCGGCCAACCAGCGGGAGCCGAGCGCGTGTTCGGCGAAGACGGCCAGATCGGCCGTGGTGCTGAACACCCCGGCGTGGCCTGCCACGCCGCCGAGCAGTGCCGCGCTCGGGTCGTGCACCGTGCCCCAGAGTCGTGGTGCGCCGGCCAGGCGCGGCTGTGTCGGCGCGACCCGGGGTGCGCGGGCGAGCGGGCCGTACCGGGTGTCGGGGAGGCTGGTCTCGCGCCAGAACTCGTCGGCCAGATCGTGGAGTTCGCGCCCGTGCAGGGTGCCGAGCAGCAGGCCGAGCAGGATGAACCCCCGGTCGATGTAGCGGTGCTGCGCACCGGGGGTGCCGGCCAGGGGCTCGGCGCAGATGAGTTGGGCGAGCGGGGTGGCCCGACCCCGGTAGCGGTCGAGCCGGGTATGGGGGAGCAGTCCGGAGGTATGCGTGATGAGCTGGCGAACAGTCAAGTCCCGGCCAGGCGGCGGAAGCTGAGGGTCAACAGCATGCAGGGGTGCGTCGAGGTCGAGCAGGCCCCGGCTGACGGCGCGGCCGACCAGGGGCCAGACCGCGAGCACCTTGGTGAGGGAGGCGAGGTCGTAGTGTGTCCGGCCGTCGGGGGTCGCGTCGCCGCACTCGGGTGCGACGACGCCCGAGCCGAGGGTGTGGCGCGGCCCGCCCACGGTGCCGAGCGTGATGACCCCGCCCGGAAACACGCCTGGCAGCGCGCCTGGGATCGCGCTGCCGGTGAGCTGGTCCAGGGCGCGCCGGAGGGTGGCGGCCGTGGTGGCTGTCCAGGTGGTGGCTGTCCAGTCGGGCACCGGGGGCGGTCAGGCCTGTTCGGCGGCCAGGCCCCGGAGTGCGGCGAGTGCCCGGTCGGCGTCGTCGGCGGCGACGAAGAGATGGTCGTGGTGGAAGCCGGCCACCACGTTGCAGCTGATGCCGTGGTCGGCGAGGCGGGTGGCGACGGCTGCGGTGAGCCCGACGGCCTCCAGCGCGGAGTGGATCTGGAGGGTGATCCAGGCGGCGACGTAGTCGTACCGCAGGCCGAGCGAGTCGGCCTCCTCCTGGGCCACGACCACGGTCGGGCCCTCGGCCTCCGTGACCGTGACGATCGGGCGGAGCCCGGAGGGGATCTTGGCGGGGAGTGTGCAGTACACGTACCGCCCGGGGTTCAGGACGGGGTGCATTCCGCCGAGGAGCTTCTGGAGATCTTCTTCACCGGCCATGGCGGTCACCGTAGCCCGTGCGGTCGGCCGGGGCGGCGCGATGCCGGGCGAGGCGCGAAATTCGTTGACGGCCGATAGCTACCGATATATCGTCGAGTTATCGAGATGCTTCGCTAGGGGGCATCCGGAGACCCTGAAGGGTGGTGCGCGTGATGCGCGCAGGAGGACAGTTCCGAGGAGAGGGACGGCGTCGCGGGTGGCGCCAGGAGGCCGGGGAGTTCCCCGGCGAGATGTTCGAGGGCCGGAGTGCCTTCGGCGGGTTCGGCGGTCCGCCGCGCCCGCCGGGTGGTCCGTTCGGCCACGGCTTCGGCGGGCGCGGGCACGGCGGCTTCGGCGGTCACGGCCGGGGTGGCGGCCGGGGGCGCGGGCGGGCCCGGCGCGGCGATGTCCGGGCCTCGCTGCTGGCGCTGCTGCGCGAGCGGCCGATGCACGGCTACGAGATGATCACCGAGATCGGTGAGCGGACGGGCGGCGCCTGGCGTCCGAGCCCCGGTTCGGTCTACCCGACCCTCCAGCTGCTGGAGGAGGAGGGGCTGATCAAGGCTCAGGAGATCTCGGGCAAGCGGTTGTTCGACCTCACCGAGACCGGGCGGGCCGAGGCCGAGGCCGGTCCGGAGTCGCCGTGGGAGGAGGCCGGTCGCGGCGTCGACTGGGAGGCCGTCCAGGAGGTCGGCCAGGCGCTGGGCGCCGTCGACAGTGCGATCCGGCAGGTCATGGCGACGGGGACGGACGAGCAGCGGGCCAAGGGCCTCGCCGTGCTCACCGACGCCAGGAAGAGGCTCTACCTGATCCTCGCGGAGGAGGGGTAGGCCCGGACGCGTCCTGGTCGTACTCGTAACGCCAGCGCCAGCGGCCCTTGGCGTCGTACTCCTTCGCCCGTCGGTAGACCAGGGTGACGCCGGGCACATCCCCGTGGGCGGGCACGGGCACCCGGTAGACCTTGGGGACGTTGCTGAGCGGGGTCAGCAGGACGTCCAGTACCCGGCCGTCCAGGGGCCCGCCGATGAATTCGGTCTCCGCGCTTCTCACCAGCTCAGCGTAGGCGGTGGGCCGGTGTGACCGAAGCGGCACCGCCCCCCGGTCATTTCGACCCCGCCCGCACCCTTATCCTGCTCTGTACGCCCCCGGGGTTCCACCGGGTCAGCGGGCCCCGTACGGGCCGGGCCGGGCGCGCATCGGTGCGCCTGCCCGCCGAGCCCAACTCTCGTACTCCGTACCGTGACCCCGGGCGTCGGCCGTCCGGCAAACCCGGCTCCGGCCCGTGGCGGACGCGCCGGTCCGAGCCCGGCCCGGGAAGCAACGGGCGGGCCCGGGTGTTGCGTCGGATGTTGCGTCGGTTGCCGTGCCGCACCAGGCACGGTGAGTCACAGCAGGTGCGGAGCGGAAGGGGCCCGATGGAAGCCAGCAGTAGGTGGACAGCCTGGTGGCAGCGGCGCGAGCAGCGGGCGAGGCCCGCGACCGGCCTGGATGCCGCGGTCCGGCTCGATCTCCTGCTCGGCGCCGTCCTGGCCGGGTTCCCCGTGGCGCCCGCCGCGCACCCCGCCGGCCACCGCTGTTCCTGCGACCGGGTCGGCTGTCCGGCTCCCGGCCAGCACCCGGTCTCCTTCGCCTGGCAGTCCCAGGCCAGCACCGACCCCGAGCAGCTCTCGCACTGGCTCGCCCGCGACCCGCAGGCGAACTTCGTCACCGCCACCGGCCGGGCCCACGACGTGCTGGACGTCCCGGCGGAGGCCGGGCGCCTCGCCCTGGAGCGGCTCGACGAGCTCGGTGTCGGCGGCCCGGTCGCCGCCGTCGGCGAGGACCGCTACCTCTTCTTCACCGCCACCAGGGGCACCCCCGCCGACGAGGACGAGTGGTGGCCGAGCGTGCTGGACAGCACCCCCGACACCATGTCGGACCACCCCGGCCTGCGCTGGCACTGCCGTGGCTCGTACACCCTCGTCCCGCCCGCCGCCCTGCCGGACGGCTCCCAGGTCCGCTGGCTCCGGGGCCCGGAGCAGCAGCTGCCCGACGCCCTGCGGGTGCTGGACGTGCTCACCGACGCCTGCACCGAGACCGGCGCGGTCGCCGAGGAGCAGTGGCTCATCGGCTGACCGCGCCCGTCGCGACGGTTCACGGCAGGGTGAGGATCTCCGCGCCGTCGGCGGTGACCACCAGCGTGTGCTCGAACTGGGCGGTCCGCTTGCGGTCCTTGGTGACGACCGTCCAGCCGTCGGCCCAGATCTCGTAGTCGTAGGTGCCGAGGGTGAGCATCGGCTCGATGGTGAAGGTCATGCCGGGCTTGATGACCTCGGTGGCCCGCTCGCTGTCGTAGTGCGGGACGATCAGGCCGGAGTGGAACGACGTGTTGATGCCGTGCCCGGTGAAGTCCCGCACGACGCCGTAGTCGAAGCGCTTGGCGTACGACTCGATGACGCGGCCGATCACGTTGATCTGGCGGCCCGGCCGGACGGCCTTGATGGCCCGCCGCAGCGACTCCTCCGTCCGCTCGACCAGCAGCCGGGACTCCTCGTCGACGTCGCCGCAGAGGTACGTCGCGTTGAGGTCGCCGTGCACGCCGTGGATGTAGGCGGTCGCGTCGATGTTGACGATGTCGCCGTCCTGGAGCACGGTCGAGTCCGGGATGCCGTGGCAGATGACCTCGTTGACGGAGGTGCAGATCGACTTCGGGAAGCCCCGGTAGCCGAGGTCCGACGGGTACGCGTCGTGGTCGCACATGTACTCGTGCGCGACGACGTCGAGCGCGTCCGTGGTGACGCCCGGCGCGATCAGCTTCGCGGCCTCGGCCATCGCCTGGGCGGCGATCCGGCTCGCGATCCGCATCTTCTCGATCGTCTCGGCGGTCTGCACCTCGGGGCCGGTGTACGGGGTCGGCGCGGGCTTGCCGACGTACTCCGGGCGCGTGATGTGCGCGGGGACCTTGCGGATGGGCGACTGGACGCCGGGTACGAGAGCCATGGCCGCGAGTCTATCGGCCGGGCCGCCCCGGGCCCCGGCGGTGTGCCCCGGGCGGCGACCGGGAATGATCGACGTGGACGCCAGACGTACCGGACGAGAGACGTACCGGACGACAGACGGGAGTGAGCGCCATGCCACTGTTCGGCGGCAAGCCGACCGGGAAACCGGGCGAGTGGTTCTACTGCATCAAGCACCAGAAGGTCGAGGAGGGCCCGGAGTGCCCGGCCAAGGACCGCCTCGGCCCGTACGCGACACCGGCCGAGGCAGGCCATGCCCTGGAGACGGCGGCCGAGCGCAACCGTGAGTGGCAGAACGACCCGCGCTGGGACGACAAGCCGAAACAGCCGTAACCGGTCAGGTGCGTCAGGCGGCGGCGGCAGCCGTCGCCGCCTCGCGGACGGCCAGGGCGTTCGGGTCGGTGCGGCTGTCCCAGGAGAGCAGCTTGGGCAGCGCGGCGGTCAGGCCGACCACGCCGACCACGCAGGCCAGGCCGCCGACCCAGACCGAGCCCCGGACGCCGATCAGCCCGGCCATGCCACCGGCCCGGACCTGGCCCAGCTGCGGGCCGACGGAGTAGCTGAGCAGCTCGACCCCGGCGAGGCGCCCGCGCAGCTCGTCCGGGATGGACTGGTTCCAGATGGTCGAGCGGGCGATGCCGCTGATCTGGTCGGCGCCCCCGGCGAAGGCCAGGCAGAGCAGGACCAGCCAGACGTTCCCCGCCAGCCCGGCGAGCGTGATCGCCACGCCCCAGCCGAGCGCCGCGAGGACGAGCATCCGCCCGTGCCGGTGGATCGCCGACGTCCACCCGCTGGTCACCGAGACGGCCAGCGCGCCGACGGCCGACGCGCCGTACATCAGGCCGAGCGCCCAGCCCGCGTGCAGGTCGGTGGCCAGGAACGGGAAGATCGCGACCGGGAAGGCGAACAGCATCGCGCAGATGTCTATCGCGTACGTCCCGAGCAGGTCCGGGCGGCTCCAGGCGTACCGGATGCCGGTGACGATCGCCTGCACCGAGGGCTTCTCGGCACCGGTCGCGGGCGGCACGGCCCGCATCCGGGCGAGCAGCCCGAGCGAGACGGCGAACGTCGCGACGTCCAGCGCGTACGCGGTCTGGACGCCCGCCAGCGCGACGATGACCCCGGCGAGCGCCGGGCCGGCCACCGAGGCGGCGTTGCGGTAGAGCGAGGTGAGCGAGAACGCGGCGGTGAGCTGCTCGTGCGGCACGATCCTCGGGGTGAGCGAGTCCAGCGCCGGGCGCTGCAGCCCGTCGACGGCCGCGACCAGACCGGCGACGAGGTAGATCGGCCAGAGCACCGGCGTCGGCAGCAGCGCGTTGAGCAGCAGCAGCCCCGAGAGCAGCCCGAGCCCCGCCTCCGAACACAGCACCAGCTTGCGCCGGTCCAGCGCGTCGGCGAGCGCCCCGCCCCAGAGCCCGAACACGATCAGTGGCAGCAGCTCGACGGCGCCGACCAGGCCGACCGCGAGCGAGGAGTCCGTCAACTCCTTGATCTGGAGCGGCACGGCGACGTACGTCAGGAAGCTGCCGAACGCCGACACGCAGCCGGAGCTCCAGAGCAGCCGGAAGTCCCGGGAGGAGCGCCAGGGCGTGAGGTCGGGGCGGATCTTGTGCAGTAGAGAAGTCATCGGTCGGCATCATCCGGCGGCAGCGCCCCACCGGGCAATCGATTTACGCGCAGCCGGGGTCGCGCCCCGACGACGCTTCACCAGCGGGTGGCCGGCGGAGCCGTGAGCCAGCGGGGCAGGCGGCTGCGTGGGGCTGCTCCGGCGGCTGCGCTGACGAGGTGCTGGACGAGGTCGAAGGGCTCGTCCGCCGCGCCGGGGACGGCGAGGCGTTCGTGGGCCAGGCCGGCGAGGTCGTGGTCGCCGGTGTCGAGGGCGAGGACGGTCGCACCGGCCCGCCGGGCGTCGTGGACGCGTTCCAGCAGGGGCGCCCCGGCGGCGGTGGGGGCGACCACCAGGACGGTCGCGCCGCGTCGGGCCCCCGCCAGCCGCCCGAGCCCGTGGCCCAGGTGGGCCGGGGCGTCGGCGGGCACCTGATGGCGCAGCAGGGTGGGGGCCAAGCGGGGGACTCCCGACCAGGCGGCCTCGTCGTCCAGGTGGGCCGCCAGGTGCCAGGGCTCGTACCGGTCGGTGCCGACCAGCAGCAGGCCCTGGGCCGTGCGGCGGCTGACGGAGCGTCGGAGCTCACCCGCGAACACACCGGCGGACTCCAGCCAGCCGGTGCCGGCCAGTCGGTCGCGTAGTGCTGAAACTCTCACGGCGTCCATGCGGATCAGGATGGAGCCGCTGACGGTGTTTTGGCAGGATCTTCCCCATGAGTACCCACGATTCAGTGACCCCCGGCGCCCCGCAGCAGTCCGACGTCTCACAGTTGGTGGTCGGCGTGCTGGGCGGCACCGGCGACCAGGGCCGGGGTCTGGCTTACCGGCTGGCCAAGGCCGGGCAGCAGGTCGTCATCGGCTCCCGCACGGCGGAGCGGGCCGAGGCCGCCGCCGCCGAGCTGGGGCTCGGGGTGCGGGGCGCGGACAACGCGACCACGGCCCGGGAGAGCGACGTGGTGATCGTCGCGGTGCCGTGGGACGGGCACGCGGCGACGCTGGCCGGCCTGCGCGAGGAACTCGCGGGCAAGATCGTCGTCGACTGCGTCAACCCGCTGGGCTTCGACAAGCAGGGCGCGTACGCGCTGAAGCCGGAGGAGGGCAGCGCCGCGCAGCAGGCCGCCGCGCTGCTGCCCGACTCGCGGGTCACCGCCGCGTTCCACCACCTCTCGGCGGTGCTGCTGCAGGACGAGTCGATCGCCGAGATCGACACCGACGTCATGGTGCTGGGCGAGGACCGCGAGGCGACCGAGATCGTCCAGGCGCTGGCGGCCCGCATCCCCGGGATGCGGGGCATCTTCGCCGGGCGCCTGCGCAACGCCCACCAGGTCGAGTCGCTGGTCGCCAACCTGATCTCGGTCAACCGCCGCTACAAGGCCCACGCGGGTCTGCGGATCACCGACGTCTGAGGCTCGCCGAGCATCTTGGCGCGTACACGGAAGGCCCCCCTGGTCGGACCAGGTGGGGCCTTCCGTGACAATGGAGGCGTTCCGCCCCCGACCTAGGAGCTCTCCGATGCCCCGCAACGCCCTGATGGCCTCGATCGTCTTCGTGCTGGCGGTGACCGCCGCCGTGGTCTCGTTCGTCGAGGGCAACTGGTTCGGCGTGGTCTGGGTGCTGCTGGCCGGTGTGGCCAGCAACATCGCCTGGTTCTACCTGCGCCGGGAGCGCCAGGAGAAGGCCCAGACCCAGAGCTGACCTACTGCAGTCCGAACGACTGCGCCGGGGTGCCGTCCAGGGCGCCCGCCATGGCCTCGTTCCAGATCGGGCCCGCCAGCGTGCCGCCGAAGGCGTTGTCGACGATGTGGCCGCCGATCCGCTGGCCCTCCAGCGAGGTGGGCTTGTCGGTGTCGCTGACGACCGTCGCGCCGACCAGCTCGGGTGTGTAGCCGACGAACCAGACCTGCTTGCTGCTGTTGGTGGTGCCGGTCTTGCCCGCGCTCTCCCGGTCGCTGAGCCCGGCGGGGTGGCCGGTGCCGTCCTCGACGACGCCCTTGAGCATGCCGGTGATGGTGTCGGCCGTACGGGGGGACATCACCGAGTGGCACGCCGCCTTCGGCACGTTGAGTGACTTGCCGCCCGCCGTCGTGACGGACTCGATCGCGGTCGGCGCGCAGTACGTGCCGTGCGCCGCGAAGGCCGCGTAGACGCTCGCCATGGCCAGCGGGGTGAGGTCGTTGCTGCCCAGCGCCATCGCGGGCACCACGTTCAGGTTCTCGCCGCCGGCCTGCTGGGTGATCCCCAGGCTGTTCGCCATCTGGGCGACGGTGCAGAGCCCGGTGTCGCCCTCCAGCGCGGCGAAGTACGTGTTCACGGACTGCGCCATCGCCGGCCCCATGGTGAACGGGCCCTTCAGCGTGGTCGAGTCGTTGCGCACCTCGCCGCCCTCGGGGAAGGGCCCGCCCTTGCAGTCCGTCATCTTCGGCCACGGCATGCTGTACGGGGAGTCGTACGACTGCGAGGGGTCGATGCCGTTCTCCAATGCGGCTGCGGCCACGATCGGCTTGAACGTCGATCCGGTCGGGAAGCCGAGGCCGCCGCCCATCGCCTTGGTGACGTTGAGGTTGATCAGCGTCTGGTTCGTCCCCAGCCCGTACGGGCGGCTCTGGCCCATCGCGACGATCTTCCCGGTGCCGGGCTGCACCACCGTCATCGCGGTCGCGGCCTTGTCGGAGGCGTGGACGTGGCTGGTCACCGAGGCCTGCAGGGCCTGCTGCGCCTTCGGGTCCAGCGTGGTGTGGATCTGGAGGCCGCCGCGCTTCCACAGGGCCTGCCGCTCGGCGGCCGAGGCGCCGAAGGCCGGGTCGTTGGTGACGACCTTCTTCACGTAGTCGCAGAAGAAGCCCTCGCCCTGCTGCGCGGTGATGCACCCGGACTGCGGGCGGGTCACGGTGAGCGTGACGTGCTCGGCGATCGCCTGCGCGGCCTGCGCCTCGGTGATCGTGCCGTACTCGGCCATCTTGTGCAGCACCGTGTCGCGGCGCTCCTGGGCGGCCTTGAGGTTGGAGACCGGGTCGTAGCCGCTGGGCGACTGCACCAGACCGGCCAGCAGGGCGGCCTGCGGCAGAGTGAGCTCCGAGGCGTGGACGCTGAAGTACCGGTGGGCGGCGGCCTCGATGCCGTAGGCCTGCTCGCCGAAGAAGGTGATGTTCAGGTAGTTGGTGAGGATCTGGTCCTTGGTGAGCGTCTCCTCGACCTTGATCGCGTACTTCATCTCCTGGATCTTGCGCCCGATGGTCTGGGCCTGGGCCGCCTGCACCGCCTGCTGGTTGTCACCGGCCTCGTCGACGAAGACGTTCTTCACGTACTGCTGGGTGAGCGTCGAGGCGCCCTGCGAGACGCCGCCGCTGGCCGCGTTCTTGTCGATCGCCCGGAGCACGCCCTTGAGGTCGACGGCGCCGTGCTCGTAGAAGCGGTTGTCCTCGATGTCGACCAGCGCGGACTTCATGATCGGCGCTATCCGGTCGCTCGCGACCACCGTGCGGTCCCGGTCGAAGACGGTCGCGACGACGTTGCCCGCCGAGTCGTAGACCGTGGACGCCTGGGAGAGCGGCGGGGCGGTGAAGTCGTCGGGGAGGCTGTTGAAGCTCGACACGGCGTCCTTGGCACCCAGCCCGACGCTCCCGATCGCCGGGAGTGCGAGACCGGCGGTGATCACACCCGCCACGACGCTGATGGCCACCAGCTTGGTGGCGAGGCGGATGCTGCGGACGACGGAGCCGGAGTGCGACGGTGACATGCCTTTGAGCGTATGTACCCGAAATAAGAAAACCAGCTCTGTCGCGCGGTCAGTCCGTCACAGGATTGCGACAGTATCCGGAGCCGCGTCGTCCGCTTTGATGCTGCCCGCTTCAGCTCTGCCAGAACCGGAAGAGGTAGTCGCCGAGCCGGGCGTCGAAGGCGTCGACGCCGAAGAGGCCCATGATGTCGTGGACCACGCCGAAGAACCACCGGTTCACCGCGTCGGACTGCCACAGCACGACGAAGAGCGCCAGCATCCCGTACTGGGCGAACGGCGCGACGGCCCGACGGGTCTTCAGCGAGAGCCAGGGCTCGACGATGCCGTAGCCGTCCAGGCCCGGGACGGGCAGCAGGTTGAGCAGCGCCGCGCTCACCTGGAACAGGCCGAGCAGGGCGAACGCCGCCGTGATCGGCTGGACCGGGCTGTGGACGCCGTCGGTGTAGCCGTCCGGCGACGAGCTGTCGAGCCAGCCCGCGCCGACCGGGATCAGCAGGGCGGCGGCGAAGACCACGTTCACCAGCGGCCCGGCGGCGGAGATCAGGCTGTGCTTCAACCGGCCCTGGATGCGGTGGCGCTCGATGAGCACCGCGCCGCCGGGCAGGCCGAAGCCGCCGATGATCACCATGATCACCGGCATGACGAAGCTGAAGAGCGGGTTGGCGTACTTGAGGGGGTTGAGGGTGAGGTAGCCCTTGGCGCCCACCGTGATGTCGCCGCCGTGCATGGCCGTCCGGGCGTGCGCGTACTCGTGCAGGCAGAGCGAGACGACCCACCCCGACACCACGAAGAGGAACACCCCGAGCCGCGCGTTCCCGAAGCCCGACCACACCGCGAGCGCGGACGCACCGAGGGTGGCGATCAGTACCCAGAAGACCGGGCTGATCCGGCTGTCCTCACTGCGCGAGCGCTGCGTTTCGGCGAAGGTCATGGCGAAGGCGCTCCGAAGCGGTAGGGGTGGGCGGGCCGACCCCCGATGATGCCAGACCGTGCCCCGGAGCAGTGGTCGGCCGGATGCCAGAATGGGCCGGTGCACTACGGCATCCTCGGTATCACCACGGCTCGGCAGGACGACGGCACGCAGGTACCGCTGGGCGGTGCCCGGTTGCGGGCGCTGCTTGCCGCGCTCGTGCTGCGGCAAGGGCGGCCCGTCCCGGCCGAGTTGCTGGTCGAGGAGGTCTGGGGCGCGGACCAGCCGCAGGACGCCTCCGCCGCGCTGCAGACCCTGGTCGGTCGGCTGCGCCGGACGATCGGCCGGGACGAGATCGGCTCGGGCCCGGCGGGTTACTGGCTGACCGGGCGGGCGAGCGACCTCGGCGACTTCCAGCGGCTGGCCGCCGAAGGGCGCCAGGCGCTGGAGACGGGGCAGCCCGCGCTCGCCGCCGAGCGGCTCGGCGCCGCGCTCGCGCTCTGGCGCGGCCCGGCGCTCGCCGACCTGCCGGACCAGGCCGGGGCCGCCACCCGGCTGGAGGGGCAGCGGGACGAGGCCCGGCGGCACCGGATCAGCGCCGAGCTGGCCCTGGGCCGGGCCGTCGAGGTCACCGCCGAACTCGCCGAGCTGTGCGAACTCCAACCGCTGGACGAGCAGTTGCAGGTGCTGCTGATCCGGGCACTGCAGGGCGGTGGGCGCACCGCCGACGCCCTGCGTCAGTTCGAGACCGCCCGGCGGGTGCTGGTCGAGGAGCTCGGCGCCGACCCGGGCCCCGAACTGCGGGCGATCCACCAGGAGTTGCTGCACACCCCCGAGGCGCCCAGCCGGCCGGAAACGCCCCGGTCGGTCGGCAACCTCCGCCCCCGGCTGACCAGTTTCGTCGGCCGTGACTCCGACCTCGCCGCGCTGGCCAAGGCCCTGTCGGCCGGTCGGCTGACCACCCTCACCGGGCCGGGCGGCTCCGGCAAGACCCGGCTCTCGGTCGAGGCCGGGCGGCTCGAACAGGGCACCGGCGCCTGGCCGGACGGCGTCTGGGCCGTCGAACTCGCGCCGCTGGACGACCCCGGCGCGGTGCCGGGCGCGGTCTTCTCCGCGCTGGGCCTGCGCGAGACGGTGCTGCACACCGGTGGCACGGTGGCCGAGGTGGCCCGCATCGACGACCCGGTGCGGCGGGTCGTCGAGCACTGCGCCCACCGGCGGATGCTGCTGGTGCTGGACAACTGCGAGCACCTGATCCAGGCCGCCGCCGACTTCGCCGACCAACTGCTCGCCGAGTGCCCGGGGGTGACCGTGCTGGCGACCAGCCGGGAGCCGCTCGGCGTGCCCGGCGAGGTGGTCGTCCCGGTCGAGCCGCTGCCCGATCCGGTGGCGCTGCGGCTGTTCGCCGAGCGCGGCGCGGCCGCCCGGCCGGGCTTCGACCCGGCGGCGGACCAGGCGGCCTGTGCCGAGATCTGCCGCCGCCTGGACGGCCTGCCGCTCGCCATCGAGTTGGCCGCCGCCCGGCTGCGCGGTATGACGCCCCGCCAGATCGCCGACCGGCTGGACGGCCGGTTCACCCTGCTCACGGCAGGATCGCGGACGCTGCTGCCCCGCCAGCAGACCCTGCGGGCCGTCGTCGACTGGAGCTGGGAGCTGCTCGGCAGGCGCGAACGTGCCGTCCTGCGCAGGCTCTCGGTCTTCCAGGGCGGCTGCACCCTGGAGGCCGCCGAGCAGGTCTGCGCCGACGAGGCGGGCGTCCCCCGGGAGGAGGTCGCCGACCTGCTGCTCTCGCTGGTCGACAAGTCCCTGCTGGTGGCCGGCTTCGGCGCCGAACCCCGGTACTGGATGCTGGAGACGATCCACGAGTACGCCACCGAGCGCCTGGCCGAGGCCGCCGAGCAGACCGCCGCGCACCGGCACACCGACTGCTTCCGCGAGCTCGTCCGGGAGGCCGAGCGGTGCCTGCACGGCGCCGAACAGCTGCACTGGCTGGCGGTGCTGGAGCGCGAGCAGGACAACGTCCGGGCCGCGCTGCGCCGGGCGGTGGACGGCGGTCACGAGCAGGACGCCCTCGTCCTGGTGCTCGGCATGAGCTGGTACTGGTCGCTGCGCGACTTCCGCCGGGAGGCACTCGGTTGGTACGACGCGGTCGCCGAGCTGGGCCCGAACGGCTTCGCCGACGACGCACCGGCGCCCGTCCCGCTGCTCGCCGGGCCGCTGGAGGCGCCGCTGCCGATGCCACCGGAGCAGCTGGAGGAGGCCCGCCGCCAGCTCCAGCTCCTCCGTATGGTCAGCCTGTTCGCCTCGAACACGGAGCTGCTGGGAAACAGTGACGCCGCGGAGCTGGCCCGCCGGGTCACCAGCACCTACACCCCGGACCTGCCGCAGGCGTACCGCTTCCCCAGCCTGCTCCGGGTGTTCGCCGGCTTCCTCGTCGGGGAGATGGACCAGCTGCGGGAGATGCTGGACGACGCGGTGGTGGGCTGCCGGGTGCACGGCCGGGACACCGACCTGGCGTTCATCCTGCAGATCCGCTCCCGGCTGCTCAACGACTGGGTGGGTGCGGCGGAGCAGGCCGTCGCGGACGGCGCCGAGGCGCTGGAGATCTTCACCCGGGTCGGCGACCGCTGGGGCATGTCCGAGGCGCTGGCGGCCCTGGCGGAGAACGCGGCGAAGTGCGGGCGGGCGGAGTTCGCGAGGGACGCCTACCGACGGGCGATCGTGCTGGCCGAGGAGCTGGGCTCCTGGCAGGAGGTACCGATGCTCCAGGTCCGGCTCGGAGAGACGATGTTCGAGAGCGACCCCGAGGAGGGGGAGCGGCTGGTCCGGGAGGCCCTGGACGGTGTCGGCTGGGGCCACCACCGGGCCGCCGAGGGCGCCGTCATGTTCGGCCGGCTCGCGCTCTGCTCGCTGCACGCCTGGCGCGGAGAGTACCCGGAGGCGCTCGGCCAGCTGGACGAACTGGAGCACGCCCAGGACTCGTTCGGCCCGATCGTGCCCGGCGTCTTCGTCGGCATCGTCTCGTGCATCCGGGGCTGGGTGTACGCCATGAGCGGTGACGCACGCGAGGGTGTCGAACTGCTGCGGAGCGGTCGGCAGCAGATCCGCTTCGTCGGCGGCGCGGCCACCGTCTTCGCCGAGCACGTGATGGTGATGCTCGTGCTGCCCGCCGTCGGCGTACTCACCGCCCTCGCCGCACAGGAGGGCGAGCTGCGGCAGGCCCGCCGGGCGGCCCGGTTGCTCGGGGCCCACGGCACCCTGCACGGCCAGCTCGGCACCTTCCTCGAGCGCCGCGAGCGCGAGGAGGCCGAGCGGGTGCTCCTCGGGCTGCTCGGCGAGGAGGCGTTCGCCGAGGCAAAGGCCGAGGGCGGCCGTCTCTCGGTGTCGGAGACGGCCGCCCTGCTGGATGATCCGGAGGGGCTGTAAGGGCCCCGGGTGCCGCTCAGGTGCGCTTGCGGAAGCGGGCGACCGCGAGCGGCGCGGTGATGGCCGTGATGGCGAAGGACCACACCAGGACGATCGTCACGGAGTGGGTGAGCGCCCCGCCGTTGATCAGGTTGCGGCAGGCGTCGGCGAGCGCCGAGAGCGGGTTGTACTCGGTGAAGGTCTGCAGCCAGCCGGGCATGGTGCTGGTCGGCGCGAAGATCGAACTGCCGAACTGCAGCGGCATGATGACGATCATCGACACCCCCTGGACGGCCTGGGCGCTGCGCAGCGACATCCCGAGCAGCATGGAGATCCACACGATCGACATCCCGAAGGTGAGCGAGAGGGCGACCGCGGCCAGCAGGTGCCAGAACCCCTGGGTGATCTCCAGCCCGAGCAGCATCGAGAAGAGGATCAGGATGGTGAAGGAGACCAGCCCGCGCAGGGTCTCCGCCGCCATCTTGGAGAGCAGCACGGCGGAGCGGGCGATCGGCATCGTCCGGAAGCGGTCCATCACCCCGCTCTGGAAGTCGCTGTTCAGGCCGGTGCCGACGCCCATCGCCAGGTTGAGGCCGGTGGTGCCGAGCAGGCCGGGGATCATGTACTGGATGTACTCGTGCTGGTTGCCCTTGACGGCGCCGCCGAAGACGTAGACGAAGAGCAGCGTGAAGATGATCGGGACGAGCAGCGCGTCCAGCATCGACTCGGGGTCGGCCTTGATCCGCATCAGGTTGCGGCGGGTCAGCGCGCCGAGGTGGCGC
The DNA here is from genome assembly GCF_052076145.1 of Kitasatospora sp. McL0602. NCBI lineage: Bacteria > Bacillati > Actinomycetota > Actinomycetes > Kitasatosporales > Streptomycetaceae > Kitasatospora > Kitasatospora sp. McL0602. The sequence goes on from NZ_CP197246.1 coordinate 5,533,993, forward strand.
AGGCCGCCGCGCAGGCCGATGCGCGGGTCGTCGAGGTGGCCGGGGGTCAGGGTCGCGGCGCTCATGCCACGGTCTCCTTCAGCAGGGTGCGGGCGGCGGAGGCGCCGGGCTTGGCGGTGATGGCGAGGAAGACCTCGTCCAGGCTGGGCAGTTTGGTGTCGATGCTCGCGATGCCGAAGCCCCGGCCGCCCAACACGCCGACCACGGCGGTGAGTTGCTCGTCGTCGGCGATCTGCACGGAGAGCAGTCCGGTGTCGGGGGAGACCGTGGCGGCTATGCCCGCCTCGCCCAGGCAGCGGGCCATCTCGGGGAGTTCGGCCAGGTGGGCGGGCCGCACCTGCACCGTCCGGCCGCCGACCTGGGTCTTCAGCTCGTGGATGCCGCCGGCGGCGATGACCCGGCCCTTGTCGATGACCGTCAGCTCGTGGGCGAGCTGCTCGGCCTCCTCCATGTACTGGGTGGTGAGCAGCACGGTGGTGCCGTCGGCGACCATCCGCTGGACCTCGTCCCAGACCTCGTTGCGGGTGCGCGGGTCCAGACCGGTGGTCGGCTCGTCCAGGTAGAGCACCTTGGGGCTGCCGATCATGCTGGCGGCGAGGTCGAGGCGGCGGCGCATCCCGCCCGAGTACGTCTTCGCGGGCCGCTTGGCGGCGTCGGTGAGCGAGAAGCGCTCCAGCAGCTCCGTGGCGCGGGCCTTGGCGGCCTTGCCGGAGAGGTCGAGCAGGCGGCCGATCAGGTAGAGGTTCTCGTACCCGGAGAGCAGTTCGTCGACGGAGGCGTACTGGCCGGTGAGGCCGATCGTCCGCCGCAGCTGCCGGGGCTGGCGCAGTACGTCGTACCCGCCGACGTACGCCGTGCCGGCGTCCGGCTTGATCAGGGTGGAGAGGACGCGGACCAGCGTGGTCTTCCCGGCGCCGTTCGGCCCGAGCACCCCGAGGACCGTCCCCTGCCGGACGGTGAGGTCGACCCCGTCGAGGGCCTTCGTCTCGCCGTAGTGCTTGACGATGCCGCGGACCTCGACGGCGTTCTCCGAGCTGAGCGGCCCCCGGTCGGCCGGGGCAGTGGCGTTTCGTGTCATGTCCCAGAGACTGCCGGGCCGCGCTGTCAGCCCGCCGTCAGCCCACTGTCACCCGCACTGTCATCCGCTGTCATGCGCGGTCAGCAACGCGACAGGGGGCGCGGGCACTGCCCGCGCCCCCTGTCGGTCGGCGCCTACTTGAAGGTGTGCTCCGCCGCCGGGAAGGTCCCCGCCGTGACGTCCGCCGCGAACTCGCGGGCCGCGTCGCCCAGGACGCTCCGCAGGTTGGCGTACTGCTTGACGAACTTGGGCACCCGCCCGGCCGTCATGCCGGCCATGTCCGTCCAGACCAGCACCTGCGCGTCGCAGCCGACGCCCGCGCCGATGCCGACCGTCGGGATGGCCAGCTGTTCGGTGACGGTGGTGGCCAGCTCGGCGGGCACGGCCTCCAGGACTACCGAGAAGGCACCGGCCTGCTGGACGGCCTTGGCGTCCCGCAGCAGTTGGTGCGCCGCTTCGTCGCCACGGCCCTGGACGGGGTACCCGCCGAAGGCGTGCACGGACTGGGGGGTGAGCCCGATGTGGGCCATGACCGGGATGCCGGCCTCGACCAGCAGCTCGATCGAACGGGCGCTGCGCTCGCCGCCCTCCAGCTTCACGGCGCCGACCCCGGCCTCCTTCATCAGCCGGGCGGCGTTGTGCATGGCCTGGGCGGGCGACTCCTGGTAGGAGCCGAACGGCATGTCACCGATGACCATGGCGCGCTTGGTGCCTCGGACGACGGCTGCGGAGAGCATCACCATCTGGTCCATGGTCACCGGCACGGTGGTCTCGTAGCCGAGGTGACAGTTCCCGGCCGAGTCGCCGACGAGGAGGACGGGGATACCGGCCTCGTCGAAGACCCCGCCGGTGAGGGAGTCGTACGCGGTGAGCATCGCCCACCGCTCGCCGCGCTGCTTGGCGGCGGCCAGGTCGCGGACGGTGACCCGGCGGTTGGTGACCCCGCCGTAGAGGGTCTGCTGCCCCTGGGTGGTACCCGGTGCGGGGGCAGGCTGAAGCTGAGAAGCGTTCATCGAACAGGCTCCTGAAGGGTTGTCGTCTCGTGGCGCCGTACGGCGTCCCCGGATCTCCTCCATGCTTGCACGGGCTCGCCCCGTCGCAAAGAGCCGGGTACCGGAGATCGTCACCTGAGGTCCTTTGCCCAGGCTTTACGATACGAGCACGTCTCGTATCGAAAAACCGGCTACTCTGACACCGAAGGGGTTACGAGACGCATGCGGCTCGTAAGTCCGTGACAACCTCGTACGGACGGGAACACGCAGAAATGGCTACCCAGAGCGCATCCGCGCCCAGTGCACCGGGCGGACCGGCCGCACCACCACGCATCCCCGAGGCGATCCACCGCAGGCGCTGGCTGATCCTCGGCACCCTGGTGCTCGCGCTGCTCGTCGTCGTCCTCGACAACTCGATCCTCAACGTCGCGATGAAGACCATCGCCTCGCCCGCCCCGACCGGGCTCGGCGCCAGCCAGAGCGACCTCGAATGGTCGATCAACTCCTACACCCTGGTCTTCGCCGGCCTGCTCTTCACCGCCGGGCTGCTCGGCGACCGGATGGGCCGCAAGTGGACGCTGCTGGCGGGGATGCTGGTCTTCGGCCTCGGCTCGCTGCTCTCCGCCTTCTCCGCCTCGTCCGGTGAACTCATCACCTACCGCGCGGTGATGGGCCTCGGCGGCGCCTTCGTGATGCCCGCCACGCTGGCCATCATCATGAACGTCTTCGAGCGGCACGAGCAGCCCAAGGCGATCGGCATCTGGGCCGGGGCCGTCGGCCTGGCGATCGCGATCGGCCCGATCACCGGCGGCCTGCTGATCGAGCACTTCTGGTGGGGCTCGGTCTTCCTGGTCAACGTCCCGATCGTGGCCCTCGCACTGGTCGCCATGGCGGTCTTCGTCCCCAACTCCAAGGACCCGAACCCGGGCCGCCTCGACCCGGTCGGCGTGCTGCTCTCGATCATCGGCCTGGTCGCGCTGATCTACGGCATCATCAAGGGTGGCGAGCTGGCGGACTTCACCGCCCCCGGCGCCTGGCTGCCGGTCGCGGGCGGCGCGCTGGCGCTCGTCCTGTTCGTGCTGCACGAGCGGCGCACCAGCCACCCGGCCCTGGACGTCACGTGGTTCCGCCGCAAGCAGTTCAGCGGCTCCGTCGCCGTCGTCGGCATCGTCTTCTTCGCGCTGATGGGCGTCTCCTTCTTCGGCGTCTTCTACACCCAGAGCGTCCGGGGCTACAGCGCCCTGCAGGCCGGCGTGCTGATGCTGCCGCTGGCCGCCGCCCAGCTGATCTTCGCCCCCAGGGCCCGGCTGGTGGTCGACCGCTTCGGCGTCCGGGCCACCTGCGCGGGCGGCATGGCACTGATCGCCGTCGGCTTCCTCGGCTACCTGCTGCTCGGGGTCTCCACCCCGATCTGGGTGCTCGTCGTGCTCGGCTTCGTGATGGGCGCCGGGATGGCGCACGTGATGCCGCCCGTCACCGTCGCGATCATGGGCTCGCTGCCCCGGGAGAAGGCGGGCGCGGGCTCCGCGATCAACAACACCTTCCGCCAGGTCGGTGGCTCGCTCGGGGTCGCCGTGCTCGGCGCGGTGCTCTCCACCGTCTACCGCGACGGCATCGCCGACCACATCGCCCAGCTCCCGGCCGCCCTCCGCGACAAGGCGGGCGAATCGCTGGAGGCCACCCTGGCGATCGCCGACCACACCCACGACGCGGCCCTCGTCGCCCCGGCCCAGGATTCCTTCATCCACGCGATGCACGTCGTCGCCGGGCTCTCAGCCGGGATCACCGCCGTCGGCATGCTGTTGGCCTGGCTGCTCCTGCCCGGCAGGGTCCAGCCCGAGGCCGCCCCGGCCGCACCCGTCGCCCAGGCCCAACCGGCGAACGAGCCGGACTCTGTCGGGGCCTGAGCCGAGCCGTGGAGAATAGGGCCATGAAGACCGAGACCACGGCGCCGAAGGCCCACGCCGACCGTGACTGCTCCGCCGGAGAGCCAGGCGCTCCCCGGCGGGGCCGTCCGCGCAGCGAGGCCGCCGAGCAGGCGATCTTCGCCGCCGTGGAGCGGCTGATGGAGGAGGGCGCCGGGCTCGCCGAGCTCTCGGTGGAGCGGATCGCCGCCGCCGCCGGGGTCGGCAAGGCGACCATCTACCGCCGCTGGCCCAACAAGGAAGCCTTGCTGATCGACGTGGTCGCCCGGCTCGACGTCCCCGAGCCGGTGCTCTGCGGCCGCGGCGTCCGGGACGACCTGGTCGGCATGATGGAGTACATGCGGCAGGCCGGGCTCGCCAAGCGCTCGCGCTGGATGCTCAAGGCCGCGCTCGGCCAGATGCACTCCTGGCCCGAGCTGCGCAACGCGTACGAGGAGCGGGTGCTCAGGCCGCGCCGCGAGCTGGCCCGCACGATCATCCGGCGCGGCGTCGACGAGGGCGTGCTCCGGGACGACCTCGACCTGGACATCCTGGCCGAGATCGTGATGGGCCCGATGCTGCTGCGCACCGTCCTCTGGGAGGACGCCCCACTGGACGACCCGACGCTCCCCGAGCGGATGGTCGACGCCGTCCTGCGCGGCGTGGGGGCCGACCCCGCTCGCTGACCGCCCGCTGACCGGCCGCCCTTGGGCCCGTCCGGTGGTGAATCTCACTCGCCGAGGCGCGTCGCAACCCGGGGCAGGCCGGGCCGCGTCTGTCCCGTCATAGGCTGAGCCGAGAATCCGACTAAACCGGGATCGGTCAGGCGAAGCGGGACAGTACGGAGGACCAGGGGTATGACGCAGGCCGACAGCGCAGAGGCGACGACCACCACCCGTGCGCCCGAGAGCCCGTCCTCCCCCTGGAAGGACTGGCGGCGCGGCTGGGTGCTGGCCGCCGTGGCGGTGCTCACCGCCGCGCTGATGGCCTGTCACTCCTGGGTGCCCAACACCTTCGGCAACTTCGGCAGCCTGCTGGAGACCTTCCTGCCCTGGGTCGGCCTGGCCGTGCCGATCCTGCTGGCGCTCGGCCTCTGGCGCCGCTCGGCCACCGCGCTGGCGGCGGTGCTGCTGCCCGCGATCGTCTGGGTCAACCTCTTCGGCGGGCTGCTCACCGACAAGAGCACCGGCAAGGGCGCCGGAGCGGGTGCCGACTTCACCGTCCTCACCCACAACGTCGCCGCCGCCAACCCCGACCCGGCCGGTACCGTCCGGCTGCTGAACGGCTCCGGCGCCCAGATCGTCGCCCTGGAGGAGCTGGCCTCCGGCGCCGTCACCACCTACTCCAGGGGCCTGGCCGGGACGTACCCGTACCACGTGGTCGAGGGCACCGTCGGCCTGTGGTCCAAGTACCCGCTCGGCGACGTCTCCGTGGTCGACATCAAGATGGGCTGGACGCGGGCCTTCCGCGCCACCGTCACCACCCCCAAGGGCCCGCTCGCGGTGTACGTCGCCCATCTGCCGTCCGTCCGGGTGAAGTTCGACGCCGGCTTCACCGCCGGTCAGCGCGACGTCAGCGCCAAGGCCCTCGGCGAGGCGATCCAGGCCGAGCCGCTGAAGAAGGTCATCCTCCTCGGCGACCTCAACGGCACCGTCAACGACCGCAGCCTGGCCCCCGTCACCTCCCAGCTCCGCTCCGCCCAGGGCGCCGCCGGCGACGGCTTCGGCTTCAGCTGGCCGGCCGCCTTCCCGATGGCCCGGATCGACCAGATCCTCAGCAAGGGCGGCCTCAAGCCCACCAACTCCTGGGTCCTCCCCGCAGACGGCAGCGACCACCTCCCGATCGCCGCCGGCTACCGCTACTGACCGGGGGCTCCCGTACTCGTGCGTGAACCACCAGGGGCGCGGGGAACTGCGCGAGGGCGGCAGGCTACGGGCCCGTCTCCCCCGGTTCGCGCAGTTCCCCGCACCCCTGGCCGGTGCAACTGGCTGTCGCCGACGGAGCGTCAGCCGCGGCGCCAGCGGTTCGTGATCGGCAGGCGCCGGTCGCGGCCGAAGCCCTTGGCGGAGATCTTCGGGCCCGGCGGGTACTGCCGCCGCTTGTACTCGGCGCCGTCGACCAGGCGGACCACCCGGTCCACGACCGCCGCGTCGAAGCCCGCGGCCACAATCGCGTCGCGCCCCTGGTCACCCTCGATGTAGAGGTCGAGGACGGTGTCGAGCAGGTCGTAGTCGGGCAGCGAGTCGGTGTCGACCTGGCCCGGCCGCAGTTCGGCGGACGGCGGCTTGGAGATGGTGTTCTCCGGGATGGGCGGCACCTCGCCGCGCTCCTGGGCCGCCTCGTTGCGCCAGCGCGAGAGCCGGAAGATCAGCGACTTGTAGACGTCCTTGATCGGCCCGTACGCGCCGACCGAGTCGCCGTACAGCGTCGAGTAGCCGACCGCCAGCTCGCTCTTGTTGCCCGGAGCGAGCACGATGTGCCCCTCCTGGTTGGAGATCGCCATCAGCATCGTGCCGCGCAGCCGCGACTGCAGGTTCTCCTCGGCCAGCCCGGTGAGGCCGAGCGATCCCATGTACGCGTCGAACATCGGGGCGATCGGCACCGTACGGAAGTTGAGCCCGGTGCGGCGGGCCAGCTCGGCGGCGTCGTCGCGGGAGTGCTGCGAGGAGTACTGGCTCGGCATCGAGACGCAGTGCACGTTCTCCGCGCCGACGGCGTCCACCGCGATCGCGGCGACCAGCGCCGAGTCGATGCCGCCGGAGAGCCCGATCAGCACGGACTTGAAGCCGTTCTTGCGCACGTACGCCCGGGTGCCCTCGACCAGCGCGGCGTAGATCTCGGCCTCGTCGGCCAGCTCCGGGGCGATCCCGCCGGTCACCGGCTCGGCGGGGGCGGGCCGGGGCTCGCCGCCCAGGTCGGTGCGGACCAGCCGCAGGCCGTCGGCGAGCAGCAGCCCGTCGGCGTGGTCGCCGGTCGCGGCCGGCAGCTCCAGGTCGACCACCAGCAGCGTCTCCTCGAACTGCGGGGCGCGGGCCAGCACCTCGCCGTCGGCCGAGACCACGATCGACTGGCCGTCGAACACCAGCTCGTCCTGGGCGCCGACCATGTTGACGTACGCGAGCGCGCAGCCCGCCTCGGCGGCCCGGCGCTGCACCAGCTCCCGCCGGACGTCACCCCGGCCGCGCTCGTACGGCGAGCCGTTGACCACCACCAGCAGCCCGGCGCCGACCTCGGCGGTGGCGGCGACCCGGCCGCCGTCCTGCCAGATGTCCTGGCAGATCGCCAGCGCCACGTCGACGCCGTGCAGGTGCAGCACCGGCAGCTGGTTGCCGGGGGAGAAGTACCGGTACTCGTCGAACACGCCGTAGTTGGGGAGGAAGTGCTTGGAGAAGCGGGTGACGACCTGGCCGTCGTGCAGCACCGCCGCGCAGTTCTGCGGTGACCCGGCCGGGCGGCCGGTCTCGTGGTACGGCTCCTCGGAGCGGCCGAGGTAGCCGACCACCACCGGCAGCCCGCCCAGGCCCTCGGCGGCCAGCCGGGCGGCGAGCTCGACCAGCCCGGTGCGGGACGCCTCGACGAAGGAACTGCGCAGCGCGAGGTCCTCGACGGGGTACCCCGTCAGGACCATCTCGGGGAAGGCCACCAGATCGGCACCGGCCTCGGCGGCCTGCCTGGTCCAGCGCACCACCTCGTCGCTGTTACGCGCGATGTCACCGACCCAGGGGTCGATCTGGCTCAGGGCGAGACGGAGATTCGGCATGCCCCAGAGTGTAATCGTCTATCTGACGTTATGTCTCCGGGGGGCCTTTCTCGTCATGTCGGCGGCCTCCCCGGAGGTGGACTCCGGGCCGGGGTCCGCCATGATGGGGAACAGGTGCCCCTCGCGTCGCTCCTGGCCGGTTGCAGGCGTAACACGAACGTAAAGAGCAGAGGTGAGACTGTCCCCATGGGCAAGCAGCAGGAGTTCGTGCTTCGCACGCTGGAAGAGCGTGACATTCGGTTCGTCCGGTTGTGGTTCACCGACGTACTCGGGTTCCTCAAGTCGGTGGCGGTGGCCCCGGCCGAGCTGGAACAGGCCTTCGAGGAAGGCATCGGCTTCGACGGCTCGGCGATCGAGGGCTTCGCCCGGGTCTACGAGTCGGACATGATCGCCAAGCCGGACCCGACGACGTTCCAGATACTGCCGTGGCGCTCGGAGACCCCCGGCACCGCACGGATGTTCTGCGACATCCTGATGCCCGACGGCTCGCCCTCCTACGCGGACCCGCGCTTCGTGCTCAAGCGCACCCTGGAGAAGGCGTCCGCGCAGGGCTTCACCTTCTACACCCACCCGGAGATCGAGTTCTTCCTGCTGAAGAACCTCCCCGGCGACGGCACCCCGCCGATCCCCGCCGACCAGTCCGGGTACTTCGACCACACCCCGCGCGGCGTCGGCCACGACTTCCGCCGTCAGGCGATCACCATGCTCGAGTCGATGGGCATCTCGGTGGAGTTCTCCCACCACGAGGGCGCCCCGGGCCAGCAGGAGATCGACCTCCGGTACGCCGACGCGCTCTCCACCGCCGACAACATCATGACCTTCCGGCTGGTCATGAAGGAGGTCGCGCTGGAGCAGGGCGTGCACGCCAGCTTCATGCCGAAGCCGTTCTCCGAGCATCCCGGCTCCGGCATGCACACCCACCTCTCGCTCTTCGAGGGCGACCGCAACGCCTTCCACGAGTCCGGCGCGGAGTACCAGCTCTCCAAGACCGGCCGCTCCTTCATCGCCGGCCTGCTGCGGCACGCCGCCGAGACGGCCGCCGTCACCAACCAGTGGGTCAACTCCTACAAGCGGATCTGGGGCGGCTCCCAGCGCACCGCCGGCGCCGGCGGCGAGGCCCCCTCCTACATCTGCTGGGGCCACAACAACCGCTCGGCCCTGATCCGCGTCCCGATGTACAAGCCGAGCAAGCAGGGCTCCACTCGCGTCGAGGTCCGCTCCCTCGACACCGGCTGCAACCCCTACCTCGCCTATGCCGTCACCCTCGCCGCCGGCCTCAAGGGCATCGAGGAGGGCTACGAACTCCCCCCCGGCGCCGACGACGACGTCTGGGCCCTCTCCGACGCCGAACGCCGCGCCATGGGCATCCAGCCCATGCCCCAGAACCTCGGCGAGGCCATCGACCTCATGCAGCGCAGCGAACTCGTCGCCGAAACCCTGGGCGAGCACGTCTTCGACTTCTTCCTGCGCAACAAGCGCCAGGAGTGGGAGGAGTACCGCTCCGAGGTGACGCCGTTCGAGCTGCGGAAGAACCTCCAGGTGCTGTAAGCGCAGGTCAGTGGACATCCTCTGCACGACGAACGGGCCTGGGCCGGCGACTCACCGTCGTCGGCCCAGGCCCGTTTCAGTTGCTGTGGGCCGTCAAGTGGGGAATCGGCGGCCTCGTAGAGGCTGTCCACGGCTTTCCGGGCCCGCCCGTCGCTGTTCACCGTGGTCGCCTTGGCGGACCTGCGGGTGATCCGGCACCGGATGGCGGAGCAGCGGCGCCGGCGGCACTGAGCTCGGCGCCCGGCACGGGCAGGGCCCTGGGCGACGGCGCCGGGCCCCGCAGGCTGTCGGACGTGACTGACAGACTGTCAGGACAGTTCACACGAAGCGAAGGACGCATCCCATGAACCTGTCCATATGCCCGCGTCGCGTCGTGCGGGGCGCCCTCGTCGTGACCGGTGCCGCCCTGCTGCTCACCACGCTGGCCGGCTGCTCCGAGGACAAGGAGACGATGGCGAGCTGGTCCGCGAAGGGTGGCAAGGATCAGGCCGTCACCATCGGCAAGGACCTGACCGCCCTGAGCCAGACGAGCTATGCCGGCAGCACGGACCCCGCGATCGCCGCGCGGTGTCAACAAGTGCTCGACGACGTGAAGGCGGCCAAGGCCTTCCGCACGCTGCCCGACGAGACCGTCCGCCGCAGTTGGGAGGAGACGCTCGACAAGATGGAGAAGGCCACCACCGACTGCCTGAGCAACGCCGCCGCCGGTACCGGAGGTACCCATCTCGCCACGCTCTTCGACATCGAGTCCTCGTACCGCGCATTCGCCGACGCCCTCGGGTACGCCCGCCAGCAGCCCTGATCCTCGACGCCCCGTCAGGAGAGGTAGGGACTCGTGGAAGGCCGGGCCGTGGTACTCAGTTCCGCCAGACAGGTCATAGACCTGGATCACCTGAACCACCACGATTCATGGGTGCTGTTCGGCGTTGCCGGAGTGGTATCCCTTGCCCTGATCCTCTATGTGGTCAACTTCCGCGGCGTGGCCTACAAGATCCAGGTGAACGAGATGGGGCCGGAGCACCGCGCCTACCGCGCGGCGGTTGCTTTCACCCGAGTCGGGTTCGCGTTCTTCGCAGTCATCGGCATCGGCTGCACCGTCCAGGGCCTGCTCGGCATTCTTCGGTAGGCCCGGAGCTTTTTGCGTACCGTCGTTCGGGGCTGCTGGGCTAGTGTCCCGAGTCTCAGAAGAGCTGCATATCTAAGGGTTGGGGTTCGGCAGGCGGTTCAGATAGCCGGCGAGCCGTTCGAAGATCTCGTCGGCGGACTTGGTCCAGGTGAACGGCCTGGGATCCTCGTTCCAGTGGGCGATCCAGTCGCGGATGTCCTTCTCCAGCGCCTGGACGTTCTTGTGGACCCCGCGCCGTATCTGCTTGTCCGTCAGCAGGCCGAACCAGCGCTCGACTTGGTTGAGCCAGGACGAGCTGGTCGGAGTGAAGTGCATGTGGAAGCGCGGGTGCGCGAGTAGCCACTTTTGGATGGCGGGGGTCTTGTGGGTGGCGTAGTTGTCACAGATCAGGTGGACGTCGAGCTCGGCGGGGACCTCCTTGTCGAGCTTGGCGAGGAACTTCTTGAACTCGACAGCGCGGTGGCGGCGGTGAAGGGAGCCGATGACCTTACCAGTGGCGGCATTGAGCGCCGCGAACAAGGTGGTTACGCCCCCTCGAAGGTAGTCGTGGGTGCGGCGCTCGGGCATCCCGGGCATCAGCGGCAGCACCGGTGCCGAGCGATCCAGTGCCTGGATCTGCGATTTCTCGTCGACGCAGAGCACGATGGCGCGCTCGGGCGGATCGAGGTAGAGGCCCACCACGTCGCGGACCTTCTCGATGAACTGCGGGTCCTTACTCAGCTTGAAGGTGTCGACATGGTGCGGCTTGAGGCCGAAGGTGCGCCAGATCCGTGAGACCGTCGACTGGCTCAGCCCGCTCTGCTTCGACATCTCGCGGGTGGACCAGTGTGTGGCGCCCTTCGGCGTGGTCTCCAGAGTCCGCACGATCACGTTCTCGACCTGCTCGTCCGTCACTGTGCGGGCAGGGCCCGGCCGCTTCTCGTCGGCCAGGCCCTCCAATCGCTGGGCCGCGAACCGCTTGCGCCAGGTGGCCACGGTGGTCGGATGGATCCCGAGGTTCGCGCCCGTCTGGGTGTTCGACAGCCCGTCAGCACACGCGAGGACGATTCGGCAGCGTAGCGCCAGCGCCTGCGCGGACGTCGCCCGCCGCGACCAGCGCAGCAACGTCTCACGCTCGTCATCCGTCAGAACCACTTCGACCGTCGGTCGACCCATCCGCGCCATGAACCCAGCATACTTCTACAGCTTTTCTAAGACTCAGGACACTAGGGTCGCCCGGTGATTGATGAGGGTGGGCGGCCCGGTGGGGCCTGGTGGGGGACTGTGCGGACGGCGTTCGGGGTGGGGTGGCGGCTGCTGGTGGTGCAGGTGGTGTTCTCGGCGGTCGGGGTCGGCGGGCAGTGGGTGGGGTGGGCGTTGCAGCGGGCCGGGATGGGGTTGGCCGGGTATGTGGTGATGCTGCTCTCGGGGGGTCTTGCTGCGGCGTGGGGGTGGTCCGCGAAGCTGCGGATCCTGGACGGTGGGCACGGGGTGGCGGCGGCATTGCGGCCGGATCTGCGGCGGGTCGGGCGGTTGGCGGTCTGGCTGGTGGTGCTGGGCCTGGTCGGGCTGCTGGAGGTGTTGAGGTACCTCGACGTCAGGCTGTACGTCGATCTGGTGGTCTCGTCCGCGATTCTGCCGATCCAGTTGGGCGCGCTGTACCTGGCGTTCGGTGCCGCGCTGCTGCCGATGGCCGTCCTGCTGGAGGGCCGGGGCTTCGGCCGGGCGTGGGGGCTGTCGCACGGTGACTGGCGGACGGCGCTGCGGGTGCTGCCGGTGGTGCTGGTCCACTCGTTCCTGTCGGCGATGCTGGAGCAGGTGCAGCTCGTCGAGCTGGCGAGCCACACGCCGCCGTCGGAGCTTCTTCCGGCGTACGTGCTGTCGTGCGTTCTCGCGGCGTTGCTGGCCCTGGTCACCACGGTGCTGCTCTATGCGGCCTATCGGTCGGCCCCTCGGCGGGTGCGGCGGGCGGCTCCGGTGCCCCGGCTGCAGGAGATCTGACTTCCGGTCAGCGGGCAGGGCCGTTCGTGTATGGAGAGCATCCCTCTTGGCGGTACGTGACATGACGGTCACACAGGGTTGTGGTCCGATGGGTGTATCCCTTCGAACCGAGAGGTACACATGCTCTCCACCACAAGTCGCACCGCCGAGCCCCGGCGGTTCGCGCGTCGGCTCGGCGTCGCCGGTGCGGCGCTGGTCGCCGTCGCCGCGCAGCTGCTGGCCAGCCCCGTCGCGGATGCCCGGGGCCCCGGCCCGGGTGCCCAGCACGGCTCGCAGCGGGCCACCACGCTGTCCGACAACCCGCTGCCGTTCACCACTCGGTTCGAGAGCGACATGCACGGCTCGATCACCAGGATCAGCAACAGCCTGATGACCTGTGACGAGTCGAAGCCACAGCTCGACCCCGCACAGCCCCCGTGCGTGGACGCGCGGACGGGCGCCGGCTCCCGGCCGATCAACAACAACTACTACATGAAGTACGTCAACATCGACCCGGGCAGCATCGGCCCGTTCGGTGACGCGATCTACTCGGCCAGCTCCGCCGACCTGGGGCTGGTGGACGGCTCCGAGGTCAAGTACGCGCGGCTGTACTGGGGCGGCACCCGGGGCATCGGCGACACGGTGCTGCCGGAGAGCCAGATCAACGAGGTCTACCTCAAGCTGCCGGGTGACGCGCAGTACACCAACATCGCCAACGACCAGCCCTCGATCGGCTACATCACCACCACCGAGGAGAGCAGCTACCAGGCCTCTGCGGACATCACCGACATGGTGAAGGGGCACGGCAACGGCACCTACACCGTCGCCAACATGGACTCGGTGGTGAAGCCGCACAGCTGGGGCGGTTGGACGATCGTGGTCGCGTACGAGAACCCCTGCAAGCCGTACCGGCACATCCACCTCTGGGACGGCTTCCAGGTCGAGCTGCCCGACAGCCCGGTCCGTCAGCTGCAGCTGACGGGGCTCAAGACCCCCTCGACCCCCGGTGACGTGCACGGCAAGCTCGGCTTCGTGGTCTACGACGGCGACCTGAAGTGGACCGGCGACACGCTCGCGATCAAGAGCACCAACGGGCCGATGACGACCTTCAGCGACCCGAACCACTCGCCGGACGACGCCTTCAACTCCACCATCGAGGAGCTGACCCCGTCGGACCAGTTCGCGCGGAACCCGTACAACCGGAACAACTTCGGCTACGACTCCAACCGCTGGGACGTCTCGAACTACCTGCGGCCGGGTGACACCGACATCACGGTGACCTTCGCCACCGACAAGGACGGCTACGACCTGGGCGTCTTCTACGCCTACGTCAACCTGGACTCCTCGACCGAGCTCTGATCCGCCGTCCGCTGCCGCCCCACCCGCGCCGGGTGGGGCGGCAGCGCCGTTCCCGGGCCGCGCAGCCACCGCTCGCAGGGCCGCTCCACCCAGCGGTGCAGCCCGGCGGCCCCGGCCAGCGTGCCGGCTGCCACCAGCAGCCAGACGCCCGCCGTGGGCAGGCCCGCCGCCGGGTGGCCGAAGGCGTACAGCCAGCAGCGCAGCCCGATCTCGTGCACCAGGTACCAGGCGAACGACCACTCGCCCGGCCGCACCAGGCCCAGCGGGCGGCCGCCCCGCAGGTCGTGCTGCGCGGCGGCGGCGACCAGCCAGGCGAACAGCGGGGCGGAGAGCAGCTGCGAGGCCGAGTACGGCCCGTACCAGGCGGTGTCCGGCACCGCGAGGTGCCAGGGCACCAGGGCGAGGTGCCAGCCGAGTACGGCGAGCGCCGCCGCGCCGAGCGGCAGCCGGGGCAGCAGGCCGCGCCGGACGGCGAAACCGGCGGCCAGGCCGAGCACGAACTGCGGGGTGCGGGTCAGCGGCAGGTAGTCGAGCAGCCAGCTGCGCAGCGCCGGATCGGCCACCAGCGCTCCGGCGAGCCAGAGCAGCGGCCCGAGCCCGAGGCAGGCCAGCGCGGCCCACCGGACCAGAACGGCCGACCGGACCAGAACGGCCGACCGGACCAGCGCGGCCGACCGGACCAGCGCGGCCCGCCGGCCCGGGGCGGCCCGGCGCAGCAGCGGCGGGAGCAGGAGCGGGAACAGCAGGTAGAACCACGCCTCGTCGCCCAGCGACCACCCCGCCGGGTTGCCGCCCATCGTCAGCTCCCGCACCCACGGGTGGACGAGCGGCAGCGACCAGAGCGCGGCCCGCCACGGCAGCACCGCCCCGGCGGCGGCGTACACGGCGAGCGAGAGCCCCGTGGTGAGGGCGTGCAGCGGCCAGATCCGGGCCAGCCGTCGGCGGTAGAACGTCCACGCGCGGGTAGGGGAGTCGGCGTACGTCCAGGCCAGCACGAAGCCGGAGAGGACGAAGAAGAACGTCACCCCGCTGCGCCCGTACCAGACCACCGGGCTGACCAGCGGCAGTGGCCCGGCCTGCCGGGAGAGGTGGTAGAGCACCACCAGCAGGGCGGCCCAGAACCGCAGCCCGGTGAGGGAGGGCAGACGAGCGGGCACGGGAGCTCCTTCCTACGGACAGACGGACCTACGGACTGCTGCGGGACCGGCGTAGTGCTAACGGCGGAGTGGGCGGAAGGTGACCGGCGCGGTCGGCACGTACGCTGCTGAGGGAACATCTGTTTGCGGTGGCCGGAGGGGCGATGGCAGTGGACGGACGGAGCGGCAGCAGGCAGAGCAGCTTGGGGAGTCGGCTCGTCCGGCGCGGGTTCACCGACCCCGAGGCCGCCGTCCTGCTGCTGGACGGCCCGGGGCTGCACGGGCTCGCCAACGACCCGGTGCTGCTGGACGCGCTCGGTGCCACCGCCGACCCGGATCTGGCGCTGCTCGGGCTGGCCCGGCTGCTGGAGGCGCTCGGCGAGGCGGAGCGGAACACCCTGCGGGACACCCTCACCGGCTCCAAGCCGCTGCGCGACCGGCTGCTCGGCGTGCTCGGCGCCTCCGCCGCCCTCGGCGACCACCTCGCCCGGCACCCCGCCGACTGGCATGCCCTGGTCACCTTCGAGCTGCGCGACATCCACCCCGGCGCGGAGGACTTCGTCCGCCAGCTCTCCGCCGGCGTCCGGCAGGCCGCCCCCGCCGACCGGGCGGACGCGTTGCGCGTCGCCTACCGCCGCTGCCTGCTGGCCATCGCCGCCCGCGACCTCAGCGGCACCACCGACCTGCCCAAGGCCGCCGCCGAGCTGGCCGACCTCGCGGGCGCGACCCTGCAGACCGCCCTCGACATCGCCGCCGACGAGGACCCGGAGGCGGCCGTGGCCTGTCGGCTGGCGGTGATCGGGATGGGCAAGTGCGGCGGCCGGGAGCTCAACTACGTCTCGGACGTGGACGTCATCTTCGTCGCCGAGGCGCGGGAGGACGTCGACGAGCACCAGGCGCTGCAGGCCGCCACCCGGCTCGCCGCCCGGATGATGCGGCTCTGCTCGGACACCACCGGTGAGGGCACCATCTGGCCGGTCGACGCCAACCTGCGCCCCGAGGGCCGCAACGGCCCGCTGGTGCGGACCCTGGCCAGCCACCTCGCCTACTACCAGCGCTGGGCGAAGACCTGGGAGTTCCAGGCGCTGCTGAAGGCCCGCCCGGTCGCCGGGGACGCCGAGCTCGGCGCCGCCTACGGCGCGGCCGTGGCGCCGCTGGTCTGGCAGGCCGCCGAGCGGGAGAACTTCGTCGCGGACGTGCAGCAGATGCGCCGCCGGGTGGTGGACTCCATCCCCGCCACCGAGCTGGACCGCCAGCTCAAGCTGGGGCCGGGCGGGCTGCGGGACGTCGAGTTCTCCGTCCAGCTGCTCCAGCTCGTGCACGGCCGCACCGACGAGAGCCTGCGCAGCGGCAACACCCTGGAGGCGCTCGAGGCGCTCAGCTCCGCCGGGTACGTCGGCCGGGCCGACGCCGCCTCGCTGGACGCCGCATACCGCTTCCTGCGGTCCCTGGAGCACCGCATCCAGCTGCACCGGCTGCGCCGCACCCACCTGATGCCGCGCGAGGACGCCGACCTGCGCCGGCTCTCCCGCTCGCTCGCCGCAGAGATCAACGACGACACCCGGGCCGACCCCGTCGCCGCGCTCCACCGGGAGTGGAAGCGGCACGCCGTCGAGGTGCGGCGGCTGCACGAGAAGCTCTTCTACCGCCCGCTGCTGGACGCCGTCGCCGAGCTGCCGATGCCCGCTGCCCGGCTCAGCCCGCAGGCCGCCCGCGCCCGACTGGAGGCACTGGGCTACGCCGACCCCGCCAACGCCCTGCGGCACCTGACGGCGCTCGCCTCCGGGGTCAGTCGCAAGGCCGCCATCCAGCGGACGCTGCTGCCGGTGCTGCTCGGCTGGTTCGCCGACTCGGCCGACCCGGACGCCGGGCTGCTCGGCTTCCGCCAGGTCTCCGACGCGCTCGGCCGCACCCCCTGGTACCTGCGCCTGCTGCGGGACGAGAGCGCCGCCGCCGAGCAGCTGGCCCGGGTGCTCTCCGCCGGGCGGCTCGCCCCCGACCTGCTGCTGCGCGCCCCCGAGGCCGTCGCCATGCTCGGCGACCCGGCCGGTCTGCGACCGCGCGGGCGGGCCGCCCTGGAGCAGGAGATCCGGGCCGCCGTCGGCCGTGCCGCGACCGCCGAGGCCGGGGTCGCGGCCGCGCGCGGCGTCCGCCGCCGGGAGCTCTTCCGGACCTCCGCCGCCGATGTGCTCGGGCGGCTCGACGACGACCCCGGGACGGCCGTGGACGTCGCCGCAGAGGCCCTGACCAGCCTGAACGCGGCCACCCTGCAAGGCGCACTGGCCGCCTGCACGGCCGCCTGGGAGCGCGAGAACGGCGAGTTCCCGACCCGGCTGTCGATCATCGCGATGGGCCGCTTCGGTGGTCACGAGCTCGGCTACGGCTCCGACGCCGACGTGCTCTTCGTCCACGAGCCGCTCCTCGGCGTCCTCGACCAGGACGCGGCCCGCGCGGCCCAGGCCGTCTGCCACCAGCTGCGGACGCTGCTCTCGGCGCCCTCGCCCGAGCCGCCGCTGCTGGTCGACGCCGACCTGCGGCCGGAGGGGCGGCAGGGCCCGCTGGTGCGGACCCTCGCCTCGTACCAGGCCTACTACCGGCGGTGGTCGCACGTCTGGGAGAGCCAGGCGCTGCTGCGGGCCGAGCCGGTGGCGGGCGACGCCGAGCTGGGCGAGCGCTTCCGGGCGCTGATCGACCCGCTGCGGTACCCCGGCACGGGCGTGCCGGAGAAGGACCTGATGGAGATCCGGCGGATCAAGGCGCGGATAGAGTCCGAGCGGCTGCCGCGCGGCGCCGACCCCACCACCCACACGAAGATCGGGCGCGGCGGGCTGGCCGACGTCGAGTGGACGGTCCAGCTCTTCCAGCTGCGGCACGGGCACGAGCTGCCGCAGCTGCGGACCACCCGGACGCGGGCCGCGCTCGCGGCGGCGGCCGAGGCCGGGCTGGTCGACGCGGAGGACGCGGAGGTGCTGGACACGGCCTGGGAGCTGGCCTCCCGGGTCCGCAGCGCCGTCATGCTCGTCCGGGGCCGCGCCGGCGACAGCTTCCCCGCCGACACCCGCGAGCTGGCCGGCGTCGCCCGCTACCTCGGCTACGGCTCCGGCCACTCGGGCGAGCTGGTCGACGACTACCGCCGCACGACGCGGCGCGCCCGGGTGGTCGTCGAGCGCCTCTTCTACGGCTGAAGGACCAACCCCGCGCCCCCGTCGGCGAAGCCGATGATCGCTGGTGGGCTCCCGCAGGGAGTTAGCGGCGGCCCGCCTCGACCGGGGTCGTCCACTGGACGGGGACGGTGACCGGGGGTTCGTCCGGGGTCTCGCCCGGGTGGCGGGGGAGCTGGTAAGCCCAGACGTGGTAGATGACGCGGGCGGCCGCGAAGCCGACGGCCAGGCAGAGGACGCCGCCGACCGCGTCCATCCAGAAGTGGTTGGCGGTCGAGATGATCACGACCAGGGTCGCCGCGGGGTAGGCCAGGCCGAGGGCCCGGACCCAGCTGCGGCGGGCCAGGAAGAAGATCGTCAGGCCGCACCAGAGCGACCACCCGATGTGCATCGAGGGCATCGCGGCGTACTGGTTGGAGACCTGGGCCCCCGCGCCGGAGGCCAGTGAGCCCCAGGTGTGGTGGACCAGCACGGTGTCGACGAAGTCGCCGCCCCACATCTTGCGGGGTGGTGCCAGCGGGAAGAAGTAGAAGCCGACCAGCGCGATACCGGTGGTGACGAAGAGCACGGCCCGCGCGGCCGCGTACCGGCCGGGGTGGGCGCGGTAGAGCCAGACGAGCACGGCGATCGTCACGATGAAGTGCAGCGTGGCGTAGTAGTAGTTCATACCCACGATCAGCCAGCCGACCGAGTTCACGCCGTGGTTGACGGCCTGCTCCACACCGACGCCGACGGTCTGCTCGAAGTGCCAGATCCAGGAGGCGTGCTTCTGGGCGATGGCCTCCTGCTCGGGTACGGCGTTGCGCACCAGTGAGTAGAGCCAGTAGCTGAGACCGATCAGGGCGAGCTCGAACCAGAGCCGGGGCCGGGCCGGGGTCCGGCGCTGCTCGCGTACGCGGCTGCGCAGTGCGGCGGCGGGCGTCTGGGCTGCGCGGGTGGCTCCGTCGGGCAGGCGGACCGGTCGGTCCTCGGCCGGGACGGAACCAGCTCCGCGAGCCGCGTCGGCGCGGTCGGCGCTCGCTCTACGGATCTCGGTCGGTTCCCCCATGGACGAGAAGTCTGCCAGACGGCCCGTGGCCGCCTGCTCATCCTGCGGTAGTGGATTCTTCACCAGCTGTCCCCCCAAAGAGCTAGGGGTGTCGAGTGGTGGGTACCGAGTTGAGGCATGGAGTCCATTGTTGCTCGCCTACGGACCAATGGTCGAGGCGGGCCCCCTGCTGCCTTTAGTGCTGGGGCTCCTCCCTTAAGGGTGGGGCGCCCGCCGCGCTGTCAGGTCACGGCGGGCAGCCCGGCCCGACAACGACTCTGGCGCCTGCACAACGGTTCGGTCAAGACTCCGCTTGCAACAATTTCAGCATCTTGCTGAAACATTTTTCACGCACTAGCGTCCAGCCACTCACCCGACGACGAGCCGTCTCAAGGACGAGAGGGAGCCCGCAGTGGCCGAAGTGCCGCCCAGCCGCACACGGAGCACCACCCCCCATCGCAGACCACGCCGCGCAGCCGCCCCCCTGGCCGCCGCCCTGCTCGCGGCCACCCTCGGCGCGGCCCCCTCGGCCACCGCCGCCCCGCCCGCGCCGCCGACCGACGCCGCCCTCGCCTCCTCGGCGGTCCGGCACGACCTCACCCGGGAGCAGTTCTACTTCGTCCTCCCGGACCGCTTCGCCAACGGCGACCAGGGCAACGACGCCGGCGGCATCACCGGGAGCCGGATGGACAACGGCCTCGACCCCACCGACAAGGGCTTCTACCACGGTGGCGACCTCAAGGGCCTGATCGACCGGCTCGACTACATCCAGGGCCTCGGCACCACGGCGATCTGGCTGGCGCCGATCTTCAAGAACAAGCCCGTCCAGGGCACCGGCGACGCCGCCTCGGCCGGGTACCACGGGTACTGGATCACCGACTTCACCCAGGTCGACCCGCACTTCGGCACCAACGACCAGCTCAAGCAGCTGATCGCCCAGGCGCACGCCAAGGGCATCAAGGTCTTCTTCGACGTCATCACCAACCACACCGCCGACGTCCTCGACTACTCCGAGAAGAAGTACGACTACCGCTCGACCGGCGCCTACCCGACGCTGGACGCCGACGGCCGGCCGGTGGACGAGACGGCCCTCGCCGACGCCCGCGCCAAGTGGCCGAGGACCACCGCCGACTCCTTCCCGTACACGCCGGTGCTGCGCACCCCGGCGGATGCCACCGCCAAGACCCCGGCCTGGCTGAACGACCCCGCGCTCTACCACAACCGGGGCGACTCGACCTTTGCGGGCGAGTCGGCCACCGAGGGCGACTTCTCCGGTCTGGACGACCTCGACACCCAGAACCCGGCGGTGGTCAAGGGCTTCGAGAAGGTCTACCAGGACTGGGTCGCGCAGACCGGGGTGGACGGCTTCCGGATCGACACCGTCAAGCACGTCGACATGGCCTTCTGGCAGCAGTGGGCGCCCTCGCTCAAGCAGTTCGCCGCCAAGCAGGGCAACCGGAACTTCTTCATGTTCGGCGAGGTCTACTCCGGCGACCCGGCCGTCACCTCGCCGTACGTCACCAAGGGCAGGCTCCAGGCGACGCTGGACTTCCCCTTCCAGCAGGCCGCCCGCAGCTACGCCTCGCAGGGCGGCTCCGCCAGGCAGCTCGCCGAGCTGTACGGGCAGGACTACCGCTACGCGAGCGCCGAGACGTCCGCGTACGAGCTGCCGACCTTCCTCGGCAACCACGACATGGGCCGGATCGGCAGCTTCCTCCAGGCCGACAACCCCGGTGCGAGCCAGGCAGATCTGCTCAAGAAGGACCAACTCGCCAACGAATTGCAGTTCCTGACGCGCGGTCAGCCCGTGGTCTACTACGGCGACGAGCAGGGCTTCACCGGTGCGGGCGGCGACAAGGACGCCCGGCAGGACATGTTCGCCTCGAAGACCGCCTCCTACAACGCGGACAACGTCATCGGCGGCGCCCCCGGCTCCGCCGACCGTTACGGCCAGGGTGGCGCGCTCTACCAGGGCATCGCCGGGCTCGCTCAACTGCGCAAGGATCACCCGGCGTTGGCCGACGGCGCGCAGATCGAGCGGTACGCGGCCGACGGCCCGGGGGTGTACGCGTTCTCCCGGGTCGACGCCAAGGAGCAGGTCGAGTACGTCGTCGCGGTCAACAACTCGACCGAGGCGAAGACCGTCACCCTCGACACCTTCTCGGCGGGGATGGCCTTCAAGCAGCTCTACCCGCAGGCCGGTCCGTCGGCCACCAGCGGCGCGGACCGGAAGCTCACCGTCACCGTGCCGCCGCTCTCCGCCGTGGTGCAGCAGGCCGCCGGGCGGATCGCGAAGACCGCCGCCGCCCCAGGGATCACCCTGCGCGCACCGGCCGACGGCTCCACCGGGCTGGTCACCGTCGGCGCGGACGTGCCCGGCGGGGGTTTCGACCGGGTCTCGTTCGCCGCGCAGGTCGGTGACGGCCCCTGGCAGAAGCTCGGCAGTGCCGACAGCGGGGTCTACCAAGTGACCCAGGACGTCGGCGCGGTGGCCCCCGGCACGGTCGTCCGCTACAAGGCCGTGGTGCAGGACTCCAGCGGCCGACTGCGCTCGACCACCGGCAGCTTCACCACCGGCACCCCGGCGCCGAAGCCGGTGCCGAGCGCGACCAGCCGCCCGTACGCCGTCGTGCACTACCAACGCAAGGACGGCAACTACGACGGCTGGAACCTCTACGCCTGGGGCGACCTCGCCGACGGCGAAGGGACCAACTGGCCGGCCGGGCACGGGTTCACCGGCCGGGACGCGTACGGGGCCTTCGCCTACGTCAAGTTGAAGGGCGGCGCCTCGGACCTCGGCATCGTCGTTGAGAACAACGGCACCAAGGACGTAGACGCCGACCGGCACATCGACGTCGGCTCCACCGGGGAGGTCTGGCTCAAGGAGGGCGACCCGGCCGTCCGGACCGCCGACCCCGACCCGGCCGTGCCCGTGCCGGACGGGAAGGCCGTCATCCACTACCACCGGGCGGACGGCGCCTACGACGGCTGGGGCCTGCACGACTGGACGGGCGCCGCCTCGCCGACCGACTGGGGCGCGCCGCTGCAACCGGCCCGCAAGGACGCCTTCGGGGACGTTTTCGAGGTGCCGCTGGCGGCCGGCGCGACCAGCCTCAGCTACATCCTGCACAACGGCAACGACAAGGACCTGCCGAACGACCAGTCGCTGAACTTCGCCGCCAGTGGCCGCGAGGTCTGGATACTCGGCGGCCAGGAGACGTACCTGCTGCCGCAGGCGGCCGGGGCCTCCGCGCAGCTCGACCTCAGCACCGCCAAGGCGCAGTGGATCGACGCGCAGACCGTCGTCGTCCCGTCCGGCTACGGCGCGGCCGACGCGGCGCTGGCGGGCGGCACCAGCGCGCAGCTGGTCTACGACCCCGCCGGTGGCCTGACGTTCGACAAGGGCGTGCTGAACGGCCCCGGCCGCTGGCTGCGGTTGAACCCGGGCGCGCTGACGGACGCGCAGAAGGCCAAGTACCCGAATCTGGCCAACTACCGTGCGTTCAGCGTCGATCCGCGCGACGCGCAGCGGGTGCCGCAGGTCCTGCGCAGCCAGGTGCTCTTCACCGAGCACCTGCCGAACGGCGCGGCGCTCGCCGCGACGGGTGTCCAACTGCCCGGCGTGCTGGACGACCTGTACGCGGCCAAGGCCGCCAAGGCGCAGCTCGGCCCGGTCCACCGGAACGGGCGGGTGACGCTCTCGCTCTGGGCGCCGACGGCCTCCGCGGTCTCCGTGCAGCTCTTCGACACGCCGACCGGCGGCACCCCGAGGACGGTGCCGCTGAAGCGCGACGACGCCAGCGGGGTCTGGTCGCTCACCGCCGCCGACCTGGACGGGAAGTACTACGTCTTCCAGGTCGGGGTCTGGGCGCCGAGCGTGCAGAAGGCGGTGACGAACCTGGTCACCGACCCGTACTCCGTCGCGCTCTCGGCCGACTCGCGGCGCAGCAAGGTCGTCGACCTGGCCGGTGCCGGGCTGAAGCCGCCGGGCTGGGACACCCACGCCACCCCGCCCGCCGTGCCGGCCGTGAAGCAGCAGATCCAGGAGCTGCACGTCCGGGACTTCTCGGCGGCGGACACCACCGTGCCGGCCGCCGAGCGCGGCAGCTACCTGGCCTTCACCGAGCAGGACTCGGCCGGGATGCAGCACCTGCGGGATCTGGCCAAGGCCGGGGTGACGACCGTGCACCTGCTGCCGACCTTCGACATCGCCTCCGTGCCGCCGCGCGACCAGCAGCAGCTGCCGCCGTGCGATCTGGCCGCCCTCCCGGCGGACAGCCCGAAGCAGCAGGAGTGCGTCGCGGCGGTGAAGGCGCAGGACGCGTACAACTGGGGTTACGACCCGCTGCACTACACCGTGCCGGACGGCGCGTACGCCACCGACCCGGAGGCCCGGACGGTGCAGTACCGGCAGATGGTGGAGGCGATGCACGCGGCGGGCCTGCGGGTGGTGCTGGACGTGGTCTACAACCACACCGCCGCCGCCGGGCAGGACGACAGGTCGGTGCTGGACAAGGTGGTGCCCGGCTACTACCAACGCCTCGGTGACGACGGCAAGGTGACCACCGACAGCTGCTGCGCGGACACCGCGCCCGAGCACGCCATGATGAACAAGCTGGTGGTCGACTCCGTCGTCACCTGGGCCCGGCAGTACAAGGTGGACGGCTTCCGCTTCGACCTGATGGGGCTCGACCCGAAGTCGACCATGCTGGACGTGCAGTCGGCGCTGGCCGACGTCACGAAGGCGGAGGGGCGGAGCTTCCTCCTCTACGGCGAGGGCTGGAACTTCGGCGTCGTCGCGAACAACTCCCGCTTCGTGCAGGCGACTCAGGCCAACATGGCGGGCACCGGCATCGCCACCTTCAACGACCGGCTGCGGGACGCGGCCCGCGGGGGCAACTTCATGCTCTCCTCCGCGCCCCAGCAGGGCTTCGCCTCGGGGCTGTTCACCGACCCCAACGGCTCGGCCGACAACGGCACGGCGGCCGAGCAGAAGGCCCGGCTGCTGCGCCAGATGGACCAGCTGAAGGTCGGCCTGACGGGCGACCTGGCCGGGTACGGCTTCACCGACAGCGCCGGAAAGGCCGTGACGGGGGCCGGGGTCGACTACAACGGCTCGCCGACGGGCTACGCGGCGCAGCCGGGCGAGGCCGTGGAGTACGTGGACGCGCACGACAACACCGACCTCTTCGACGCGCTCGCCTACAAGCTCCCGGAGAGCACCTCGCCCGCCGACCGGGCCCGGATGCAGGCGCTCGGCCTCTCGCTCACCGCGCTGGCCCAGGGGCCGGGCTTCGTGCAGGCCGGGAGCGACCTGCTGCGCTCGAAGTCGCTGGACGCCAACTCCTACGACTCCGGTGACTGGTTCAACGCGGTGCACTGGGACTGCGCCCAGGGCAACGGCTGGGGCCGGGGGCTGCCGGCGGCGGCGGACAACGGCTCGATGTGGCCGACGGCCGGGCGGCTGCTGGCCGACCCGAGGCTGGCGGTCGGTTGTGGCGAGATCCTGTCGGCGTCCGCGCAGTACCAGCAGTACCTGCGGATCAGGCAGTCCTCGCCGCTCTTCGCGCTGGGCAGCGCGGCCGAGGTGCAGCAGCGGCTGTCCTTCCCGCTGTCGGGCACGGCGGGGGAGACGCCCGGCGTGATCACCATGCACCTGGACGGGAAGGGGCTGCCGGGGGCGGAGAAGGGGATCACCGTGGTCTTCAACGCGACCCCCTCGACGCAGTCGCAGGCCGTCCCGGGCTTGGCCGGAACTGGTCAGAGTCTGCACCCGATCCAGTTGGCGGGAATCGACCAGATCGTGAAGCAGTCCTCGTTCGACGCGCTGACCGGCAGCTTTACGGTGCCCGGTCGCACTGTGGCGGTCTTCGTCCAGAACTGACGCAGGTCCTTCACAGACCCTGGAGCCCCGCTTCCCAGCGGGGCTCCAGGCAGTTATGGCTGAAAACCATCGGTTCCGGCCATCCCGAGGTGACATGCGCAGGGCGGTCGGCGCTGTCTTCGGGCGCAGACGGATCGTCAGGGGTCTACGCGCGGAACCTGATCATGGCAGCCGACCGGTCGTCCGGTTCGCGGGCTGGTCAGGCAGGTCGGGGCGGTGTCGGGGGTTTCGGCCGTGATGACAATCATTACCGGCTGACACTTGGTCGAGCCTTGGCCTGGCATTCCACAGGCTTTGCCGTGCAGTGAACGGTTATTAGCCAATCAGTGGCATGCATCTGTCATCGGCGGGTCTTTTGCTGCCACGATTCCCCCGGCTGCAGATGAGAGGTCCCCCACCCCCGGTGCAGCTGAACCAGCGCAGGCACAGCGCATCTCTTCTCCGCTCAGCTCCTGTTGCACCGCACCCCTCCGCGCACCGGCGGACGGGGCCCCCGCTGCGCCGCAACCCCGCGGCCAGGTTCTCTCCACCGATCGTGAACCCCGCGACCGGTCGGAAAAGGAGTCCGCATGTCCCGCCACACCAATGTCCGGGTGACCATGGCCGCCCTGGCCGCGACCACCGCCCTGCTGGTGACCGGCATACCGGTCGTCGCCAGTGCCGCCTCGTCGGCCCCGCAGGCCGTCGCCGCGCAGCAGGCCGCCGTGGCCAACCGTGCCGCTCTGATCGCCGACGCCGGCCAGCAGAGCGCCTCGATCGCCCAGAGCCTGGGCCTCGGCAGCCAGGAGAAGCTGGTCGTCAAGGACGTCATCGCTGACGCCAACGGCACCAAGCACATCCGCTACGAGCGGACCTACGCCGGTCTGCCCGTGCTCGGCGGTGACATGATCGTGCACCAGACCGCCGGTGGTGTCACCAAGAGCGTGGACAAGGCCAGCAACGCGCAGCTCGGCACCATCAACACCACCCCGGCCCTGGCCGCGCCCAAGGCGCAGGCCGCCGCGCTGGCCGCCGAGTCCGGCTCCGCCCTCAGCACCGCCCCGCGCCTGGTGATCTACGCGGCCAACGGCACCCCGACCCTGGCCTGGGAGACGGTCGTCTCCGGCAAGGAGTCCGACGGCACCCCGAGCAAGCTGCACGTGGTGACCGACGCCAAGACCGGCACGGTGCTCTTCAAGAACGAGGGCATCAACACCGGCACCGGCACCGGCGTCTTCGTCGGCAACGTCACCATCGGCACCACGCTGTCGGGTTCGACGTACCAGATGAAGGACAACACCCGCGGTGGGATGTACACCACCAACATGGCGAACGGGACCTCCGGCAACGGCACCCTGTACACCAAGTCCACCGACGTGTGGGGCAACGGCTCGGCCAGCAACGGTGAGTCGGCCGCCGTCGACGCCCACTACGGCGTCGAGATGACCTGGGACTTCTACAAGAACACCTTCAACCGCAACGGCATCCGCAACGACGGTGTCGGCGCGTACTCCCGGGTGCACTACGACACCAACTACACCAACGCGTTCTGGGACGACACCTGCTTCTGCATGACCTACGGTGACGGGTCGGGCAACACCCACCCGCTGACCGAGATCGACGTCGCGGGCCACGAGATGAGCCACGGTGTCACCGCGGCCACCGCGAACCTGAACTACTCGGGTGAGTCCGGCGGCCTCAACGAGGCCACCTCGGACATCATGGGCACGATGGTGGAGTTCTACGCCAACAACCCCAAGGACAACCCCGACTACCTCATCGGCGAGCTGATCGACCTCAACGGAAACGGCACGCCGCTCCGTTACATGGACCAGCCCTCCAAGGACGGCCAGTCGGCCGACTACTGGTCCTCGACGGTCGGCAACAAGGACGTCCACTACTCGTCCGGTGTCGCCAACCACTTCTTCTACCTGCTGTCCGAGGGCAGCGGCGCGAAGACCGTCAACGGGGTCAACTACAACAGCCCGACCTCCAACGGGTCGACCCTGACCGGCATCGGCCGGGACAAGGCCGCGCAGATCTGGTACCGCGCGCTGAGCACCTACATGACCTCCACCACCAACTACGCCGCCGCGCGTACCGCGACCATCAACGCGGCCAACGACCTGTACGGCGCCGGCAGCGCCGAGGCGAACGCGGTGGCCAACACCTGGGCCGCCGTCAACGTCGGCACCGTGGTGAGCGGCACGCCCACCGTCACGAACCCGGGCAACCAGACCACCGCGCTGAACGGCACGGCCAACCTGCAGATCAACGCCAGCGGCGGCACCGCTCCGCTGACCTTCTCGGCCACCGGTCTGCCGACCGGCCTGTCGATCAGCACCAGCGGCAAGATCACCGGCACCGCGACGGCCGCCGGCACGTACAACGTGTCCGTCACCGCCAAGGACGCCGCCAACAAGACCGGCTCCACCAGCTTCACCTGGACGGTCAGCACCGGTGGCGGCGGTGGCTGCACCCCGGCGCAGCTGCTCGGCAACGCGGGCTTCGAGACCGGCTCCGCCGCCCCGTGGACGGCGACCTCCGGTGTGGTCGACAACAGCGCCTCGCAGGCCGCCCACTCGGGCTCCTGGAAGGCGTGGATGAACGGCTACGGCTCCGCGCACACCGACTCGGTGTCGCAGACCGTCACCATCCCGGCCGGCTGCAAGGCGAGCCTGAGCTTCTGGCTGCACATCGACACCGCCGAGACCGGCACCACGGCCTACGACAAGCTCACGGTCACGGCCAACGGCACCGCGCTGAAGACCTACTCCAACGTGGACGCGGCCACCGGCTACGCCCAGCGCACCTTCGACCTCTCGGCCTACGCCGGCCAGAGCGTCACGATCAAGTTCAACGGTGTCGAGGACTCCTCGCTCCAGACCAGCTTCGTGATCGACGACACCGCCGTCACGACCAGCTGATCCACCCTCACCCCCTGCGGGTGAAGCGCTGAACGACAGGTGAGTGGGGCCCGGCGGCTGCTGACGCCGGGCTCCACTTCGTCGTTCCCACGTACGATTTCCCCGCGTACGATGCGGCCCCATGAAGCTGATAACCGCCGTCGTCCGGCCGCAGTCGCTCGGCGAGGTCCGCCAGGCGCTCACCGCGCTCGGGGTCTCGGGCCTGACCGTGACCGAGGCGAGCGGCTACGGGCGCCAGCGCGGGCACACCGAGGTGTACCGGGGAGCGGAGTACCGGATCGAGCTGACGCCCAAGGTGCGGCTGGAGCTCGTGGTCGAGGACGAGGAGGCCGAGCCGGTGATCGCCGCGATCGTCACGGCGGCCCGGACGGGACGGATCGGCGACGGCAAGGTCTGGGCCGTGCCGGTGGACACCGTCGTCCGGGTCCGGACAGGCGAAAGCGGGCCGGCCGCCGTCTGACGGACCGGCCCGCAGCCGGGGCTAGTTGACGACCGGGATCGTCTTCGCCAGCTCGGCGCCCTGGGCGGCCAGCTCGGCGGGCACCTTGGCCATCCAGTTGTGCGAGCTGGTCACGTGGTTGGACCAGGGGGCGAGCGTCTGGGCCGACTTGTGGCTCGGGACGAGCGCCCCGCCGCGCTGGACGCAGGTGCGAAGCGTCAGCCGGACCGCGAGGTCGTCGGTGTGCTTGATGTCGAGCTGCACGGGCGAGCAGTCGGCCGTGGCGTCCCAGTCACCCATGGCCTGGATGGTCGACTTGTCGAAGGCCATGGTGCCCGGCGTGCAGTCCGGCCGGGAGTCGCCGGCCTTGCCGTCGCTGTTGCAGTCGGTGGCGGGCAGGCCCGTGACGTGGTCACGTTCGGAGAGGGTGATCCACACCGGGCCCTGCCCGCTGTCGGCCTCGACGGAGATGCTGGTCGCACCCGGCAGCTTGGCCCAGTCGGGCTGGCCCGGCTTGTAGTTGGTCAGCTTGGTGCCGGCGGGCAGCAGCCCGGAGACGATCTTCAGCATCGCGTCGCTGTTGAGCGGCACGGAGCCTGTCGCCGGGGTCGTCGGGGTGCCCCCGGCGCCGGGCGTGATGCCGACGGCGGTCGGGTCGGCCGCCGGGGCGGCGGCCTGGACGACGGCTCCCTTGTCGTGGCCGGGCTGCAGGCCGAGCGCGGTGCCGGTGGTGGCCAGGGCCGCCACGGCCGCCGCGGCGCCGGCGATCTGCAGGCGTCGGCGGAACCGCAGCTTGCGGCCCTGCCGGTCGGCCTCGGCGACGATGGCGTGGATCGGCGGGTGCAGGCGCTCGGCGTCCTGCGCGAGCTGGTGGCCGAGCTGCTCTTCGAGGTTCATGCGGGGCTCCAAGTCGGTGATTCGATGGGGTTGGTGCGGTGACGCGCGTCAGTGCCGGTGGAGCAGCTCGCGATCCTCGGCGAGGATCTCCCGCAGCTTGGCCAGTGAGCGGGTGTTGAGGCTCTTCACGGCCCCCACGGAGAGGCCCAGGAGGTCGGCCACGCCCTCGGTGCTGTAGTCCTCCAGGTAGTGCAGCACCACCACCGCCCGGTTCCGGGGCGGGAGTTGGGCCACAGCGGCGGCCAGGGTGAGCCGCAGGTCGTTGCCGTCCGGCCCGGTCGTGGCCTCCGGCAACTCGGCCGTGACGAGCTCGGAGGAACGCCGCAGCCGCCGGTGCGAGAGGTAGGTGCGCAGCAGCACCTTGCGGGCGTAGGCGTCCAGGCCCGGTTCGTCCCGGCCCCGGCGCAGCCGGGTCCAGGCGGCGAACATCTTGGCCAGGGTGACCTGGACGAGATCCTGCGCCTGGTGCCAGTCGCCGCACATCAGATAGGCGAGCTGGAAGAGCCGGCGAGCCCTGGTACTCGCGAACTCCTCGAAGCTGACTGCGCTCTCCATCAGGTCGTCCCCCGTGCGTTTCGGTGTGGTCGCGGCGTCAACCGAACTAGACGCCCGCACCTCCCGGCGGAGTCTCACGACTCGGGCGGAGAAGTTTCCGGTCTGCCCTTTGGGGCCGAAACCGAACCGTTGTGCGGCGTGCCTTGACGAGCCCGGCGGTCGCTCGTAAGTTCGGCGCACTGCAAGGTTCCAGCAAGTTTCAGAGGAAGCTTGCAGACGTTCACTTCGGCACCCCCCACCCCTGCCGTCGCTCTGGAGACACCGTGGTCACCACCTCCGCCGCCCGTCGGCGCGCCCGTACGGCGGGCGCCCTCGGCGCGTCCGCCGCCCTCGCCCTCTCGATAGGCACGGGCCTCACCATCGCCCCGGCGGCCCAGGCCGCCCCGCCTTCCACCAAGGACGTCACCGCCACCCTATTCGAGTGGAAGTTCGACTCCGTCGCCAAGGCCTGCACCGACACCCTCGGCCCCAAGGGTTACGGCTTCGTCGAGGTCTCCCCGGCCCAGGAGCACATCCAGGGCCCGCAGTGGTGGACCTCCTACCAGCCCGTCAGCTACAAGATCGCCGGGCGGCTCGGCGACCGCGCCTCGTTCCAGCACATGGTGAGCACCTGCCACGCGGCAGGCGTCAAGGTGATCGCGGACTCGGTGATCAACCACATGTCGGCCGGCTCCGGCACGGGCACCGGCGGCATCGCCTACACCAAGTACAACTACCCCGGGTACTACCAGGACCAGGACTTCCACTCCTGCCGCCAGGCGATCAGCAACTACAACGACCGCTCCAACGTGCAGAACTGCGAGCTGGTCAACCTCGCCGACCTGAACACCGGCAGCGCCTACGTGCAGCAGACCATCGCCAACTACCTGAACGACCTGCTGAGCCTCGGCGTGGACGGATTCCGGATCGACGCGGCCAAGCACATCGCCGCGAGCGACCTGAGCGCCGTCAAGGCGAAGATGACCAACCCCAACGCGTACTGGGTGCAGGAGGTCATCTACGGCGCGGGCGAGCCCATCCAGCCCACCGAGTACACCGGCACCGGGGATGTGGACGAGTTCCGCTCCGGCACCTGGCTGAAGAGCGCCTTCTCCGGCGGCAGCATCGCCTCGCTCTCGAACTGGGGCTCCGGGCTGCTCCCCGGCGCCCAGGCCCGCACCTTCGTCGACAACTGGGACACCGAGCGCAACGGCTCGACCCTCACCTACAAGGACGGCAACAGCTATACCCTGGCCAACGTCTTCATGCTGGCCTTCCCGTACGGCTCGCCCAACGTCTACTCCGGCTACGCCTTCGCCGCCAACGACGACGGGCCGCCCAACGGCGGTACGGTCAACGCCTGTTACACCGACGGCTGGAACTGCACGCACGCCTGGCAGCCCGTCGCCAACATGGTCGGCTTCCGCAACGCTGTCGCGGGCACCGGCGTGACGAACTGGTGGTCCGACGGGAGCAACGCGATCGCCTTCGGTCGGGGCAGCAAGGGCTACGTCGCGATCAACCACGAAGGCTCGGCCGTCACCCAGACCTTCCAGACCTCCCTCCCGGCCGGCTCCTACTGCGACGTCGAGCACGGCGACCCCGCCAACGGCGGCTGCACCGGCGCCAGTTACACCGTCGGCTCGGACGGCCGCTTCACCGCGACGGTCGGCGCGGGCGACTCCCTCGCGCTCTACGTCGGCGCCCCCGGCAGCGGCACGAGCTCCGCCCACGGCGCCTCCTTCGCGGTCAACGCGAGCACCGTCTACGGCCAGAACATCTACGTCGTCGGCAGCACCACCGGCCTGGGCGCCTGGGACACCGGCAAGGCCCTGCCGCTCTCCTCGGCGAGCTACCCGGTCTGGAAGCTGGACGTCACGATGCCGGCCGGCACCGCCTTCGAGTACAAGTACGTCCGCAAGGACGCGAGCGGCGCCGTCACCTGGGAGTCCGGGGCCAACCGCACCGCGACCGTCCCCGCCAGTGGCCTGATCACCCTGAACGACACCTGGCGCAACTGACCCCCACCCGGCCGCCGGTCACGGCCGAGCCCCCGAAACCCCTCGAAGGAGTGGCCCGGCCGGTGTCCCCCCGGACCCTGGCCGCCACCCCTGGCAGCATCGACGGGATGACCAGCACCCCCGGCGCCCCCGCCGTCCTCGACCTCCAGCTCTACGGCGGACGCTGGGACGGCCACCACAAGCGCGTCCGGGCCGCCGCCCCACCCCCGTCCCTCCGGATGGCCCTGCGCACCGAACTCCCCGCCACCGAGGTCGGCGAGTACTGGCCCACCACCAGCATCTACCGCCTCGAACCCGGCTACTACCGCCACTCCCACGACGAGTAGTGGTAGCAGCTGCTAACCCCGCCCGATGTACGGCATCGCGGTGGCCAGCACGGTCGCGAACTGGACGTTGGCCTCCAGGGGGAGTTCGGCCATGTGCCGGACGGTCCGGGCGACGTCGGCCACGTCCATGGTGGGCTCGGCGGCCACCCGGCCGTCGGCCTGGGTGACGCCGGTGCTCATCGCCGCCGTCATGTCCGTCGCCGCGTTGCCGATGTCGATCTGGCCGCAGGCGATCCGGTACGGGCGGCCGTCCAGCGAGAGCGACTTCGTCAGGCCGGTGACGGCGTGCTTGGTCGCCGTGTACGCGATGCTGTTCGGGCGCGGGACGTGGGCGGAGATCGAGCCGTTGTTGATGATGCGGCCGCCCTGCGGGCGCTGCGCCTTCATCTGCCGGAAGGCCCCCTGCGCGCAGAGGAAGGCACCGGTCAGGTTGAGGTCGACCACGCTGCGCCACGCCTCGTACGACAGCTCCTCGACGGGCACGGACACCCCGAACGTCCCCGCGTTGTTGAACAGCAGGTCGAGCCGCCCGAAGCGCTCGGCGGTCTCGGCGAACAGCGCGTCCACGGCGGCCGGGTCGGTGACATCCGTCGGCACCACCACCGCGCCCGGCCCGCCGGCCAAAGCGGCGGCAGCCAGCGCGGCGGTCTCCAGCAGCGGCTCGTTGCGGCGCCCGGCGAGTACCAGCTGCCAGCCCGCTGCGGCGAGCTCCAGGGCGACGGCGCGTCCGACGCCCGTGCCGGCTCCGGTGACGACGGCGATCTGGTCCGGCATGGTGGGCTCCTCGGGGTGCGGTGGCGCTCCCATGATCGTGCACGGGCGCCGGGCGGGGCACTCATAGAAGCCTCCAATCCTCGCCCCCGGCAGGCCGGTCCGCCTGGTGAGATCTCCGCTGCGCCGCCGCCGCGACCCGCCGCAACCCCCGCCGATCGGCGGGTATGCAGAGCTTTGTCCGGTTGACCTGCAACCGGTTTTCTCGGGCCGTACGTCATAGGATTCGCAGTCGGCGCTGTGCTCCGGACGGAGCCGTCGCGCCGCCCCACCTCGGGGCCCCGCCCGGATCGGTCGACCGGGCGTGAGATCGGTCGGAGAGATACTCACAGTGCAGTCGCTGTCGCAGCCCACCCGCACTCGCGCCGTGCTCCTCGGAGCCACGGCGCTCGCCCTCACCACCGCGCTGGCGGCCTGCGGCAGTACGGGCTCGAAGCCGGGCTCCGACGCCAAGCCCGCCGCGCACACCGTGCCCAGCGCCACCCCAAGTGCCCCGCCGAGCAGCACCCCGCCGCCGAAGCCCTCCAAGGTGCTGATGCCGACCGGCCCGGCCGCCGACCTCAGGACAGTCCGGACGACCGGTGCCGGGCCGATCCTGATGACCACCCTGACCGGGAAGAAGTCCGGCGTCTCCGGCAAGGTCTGGGTCTGGCTGCCGCCGCAGTACAACGACCCGAAGTACGCCAAGTACGGCTTCCCCGTGCTGACGCTCTACGCGGGCGGCCAGAGCGCGGGCTACAACACCTGGACGGACAATCAGCTGCCGATCCAGGAGGCCGACGCCCAGCTCAGCCAGCAGGGACAGGCGCACCCGTTCATCATGATCATGCCGGTGCAGAACCTGGACTCCAACGAGGCCATGGCGCTGGAGTGCAGTGACATCCCGGGCCAGCCCAAGATCGGCACCTGGATGGCCGAGGACATCCCCGACTTCGTCCGGGCCAACTTCCGCACCGTCAAGGGACGCGACGGCTGGGGCGTGATGGGTACCTCCACCGGTGCGTTCTGCAGCGCCAAGCTGGCGATGCAGCACCCCGGCGTGTTCAAGGCCGCGGTGCCGATCGACGGCTACTTCACCCCGGACTCCCCGCTCTGGAAGGGCCACGAGGCCGAGCGCCTCGCCAACAGCCCGGACATCCTGGTCAGCCAGAGCAAGGCCGACGTCCGGATGCTCGCCACCTCCGGCGGGGCCAACGCCTACGAGACCAAGCTGGTCAAGAACTGGGTCGCCAAGGCGGCCGCGCCGCTCACCATCGACTACTACGAGCAGCCCGGCGGCAAGCACCTCACCTCCGACTTCAAGAAGATGATCCCCAACACCCTCCAGTGGCTCACCAAGAACCTCGCCGGCCCCCAGACCGACTGAGGCCTACGGCTGGGTGGCCGACTCCGCGTACGCCTTGATCCCGTCCAGGTAGCCGGACTCCGGGTAGCTGCTCAGGGCGTGCCCGTACGCGGGGTTGCCCTCGGACCACTGGTCGAGGACGAGCTCCAACTCGGTGGCCGTGCCGCCCTCGGCGGGGTGCAGGGTGTGCGTCATCCGGCAGGAGGTCTCGGCGTGCCGCTCGTTGTGCACCGGGCCGGGGTGCTGGCGGTAGCCGAAGCTGAGCGGCGGCTCGTACGAGGTGATCTCGCCGTACACCTGCACGATCCGCTGCCCGGCCTCGTCGTACCCGACGAACTCCACCAGGGCGCCCGGCTCGAAGGACGACTCGATCTCGGAGCCGAAGAGCGTCGCCCGGGTGCCCTCGGAGGTCGTCAGCGCGGCCCAGACCCGCTCGGGTGCGGCGGCGATCGTCACTCGGTAGTTCAGCGTCTCTGTCATGACCGCACGATAGAACGGGACACCGACAGCCCAGCGGCGGCCGTCGCGCGAGCCATGGCCGAAAACCGCTCGCAGGCCGCTGACCTGCACGTCAATCAGACATTGATTCGACTCTGATGAGCTGTCATCACCCTGGAGATCCGAGTCGGGGCGCTGCGGTCCGGTGTCCGGCCCGGCTCAGTCTCCGCCAGTCCGTGAAGAGAGTGCGATGCCCAGCTATCTGCTGCCCGTCGAGTCCGTGTCGATCCCCGCCCAGCAGGGCCGGGAGCGCGACGTCCAGCCTGCGGTCGCGCCGATCCCCTTCGCCGGCCTGAGCCTCGTCCACGCCGCGCTGCGCCGTGACCTGGCCCGGCTGCCCAACGCACTGCGCCTGCTCCAGCCCGAGGACACCGCCGGAGCCCAGGCGCTGCAACGGCACTGGGACTTCGTCACCGCCATGCTCACCTGCCACCACGAGCAGCAGGACACCCGGCTCTGGCCGCTGCTGCGCCGCTTCGCCCCGGAGCTGCGGCTGCTGCTCAACTGGCTGGAGTCCGACCACCACAACCTCGACCACTCCTTCACCCGGGTCACCACCCTGGTCCGGATAGCCACCCGTGACCCCGCCAGCAGCTGGCCGGTGGCGTACGCGGTGGAGGAGCTGGCCGCCAGGCTGGAGACCCACCTGCGGATCGAGGAGCGCCAGCTGCTGCCCCGGATGGCCGGGGTCTTCCCCGCCGGTTCGCGGATCGGCACCCTGCCGGAGCTGCTCGACCTGCTGGCTGCCGCCGAGGGCCCTGCCCCCTCCGACGCCCTGGTCTGGCTGCTGGAGGGCGTCGACGAGCGCCAGGTCGACCGGCTGATCGCCGACTGCGACGACGCGACGGCCCGTCAGTGGCCGCACTGGCGTGACACCTACGCCCGCTGCACCGACCAGCTCTGGGGCACCACGCTCTGATCTTCTTCTTCGTCAGTCCTTCTGGGCGGCGGCCAGGATCTTCACCGTGGTGTGGAAGAACCGCGAGGTGCCGCTGCCCCGGTACGACTTCGGGAAGGCCGTGGCGGGGTTGCCGCCGAGCCGCCCGCCGCGCAGGTGCATCACCACGTACGCCGCGCCCGGCGTGGCCCCGACGATCTCCCAGTCACCCTTCGGGTCGACCACCGGGAAGGTGTAGTCGGCGGGTAGCGGCTCGGAGAGGTACACGACGCACAGCCGCAGCTCCGGCGTCACCTCGATCCCGGCGAACGGCTCCGCCGCGACCAGCTCCTCGACCTCCGCCACCGTCCGGAGCATGGCCGGTACGGCGTAGCCGAGGGCCGCCTCCAGGTGCTCCTCGATCCGGGCCGTGAGCGCCGCCCGGTCGGTCTCCTCGGAGTCGAAGAAGACGTTGCCGCTCTGGATGTACGAGCGGACGCGGCTCAGCCCCAGCTCGGCGAAGAGCGCCCGCAACCGCTCCATCTTCACCGTCCGTCCGCCGACGTTGACGGCCCGCAGGAATGCGATGTAGGTGGTCATCGCGCCAGTCTGACGTACCGCGCGCGAGTTTCGCCGGGGGAATTGTCGGTGGCCGCTGCAAGACTTGACGGCATGACCACTTGGCAGGATTTCGAGCACGAGGCCCCCGATCTGGCGCCCGCCGTTCGGGCCAGGTTCGAGGCGCACCGGCACCACGTGCTGGCCACGCTGCGCCGGAGCGGGGCACCGAGGGTGAGCGGCACCGAGGTGCAGTTCGTCGGGGCCGATCTCACCATCGGTTCGATGTACGGCGCGGTCAAGGCGATGGATCTGCGGCGCAATCCGCTCTTCGCCCTGCACAGCAACCCCGGCGACGAGTCGATGGCGGGCGGCGACGCCAAGGTCTCCGGCCGCGCCCTGGAGATCGTCGAAGAGGTCGACCTCTCCGGGTACGCGGCGGACCTCCCGGAGCCGCCGCCGCCCGGCCCGTTCCACGCCTTCCGGCTGGAGCCGACGGAGGTCGTCCTGACCACCGTCGAGGGCGATCACCTGCTGATCCGCTCCTGGCGTCCGGGGGAGGAGGTCAAGTCGGTGACCCGCTCCTGACCACCTCCCGGCGAGCTGCCTAGCCCGGCAGTACGGACTTCAGCACCTCCGGCGTCCGGGCCACCACGGCGTGCCCGTCGTCGGCCGTGATGATCGGCCGCTGGATGAGGATCGGGTGCTCCGCCAGCGCCGCGATCCAGCGGGCCCGGTCGGCCTCGGTGCGCGACCACTGCTTCATGCCCTGCTCCTTGGCCACCGCCTCGTCCAGCCGGGTGATGTCCCACGGCTCCAGCCCGAGCCGCCCGAGCACCTGCTCGATCTCCGCCGCGTTCGGCGGGTCCTCCAGGTAGCGGCGGACGGTGTAGTCGGCGCCGACGGCCTCCAGCTCGGTGAGGGCACTACGGCACTTCCCGCAGCGCGGGTTGATCCAGATCTCCATGCCGCTCACCCTAGGGCCTGCTCACCGGTAGTTGAGTTCGGCCAGGTTGGTGGCCACGCTGCGGCGGAAGGCGGGGAGGCGGCCGAGCAGCGGCAGGATGGTGTTGCGGAGGGCGCGCAGCGGCCCGGTGGCGGTGGAGATCCGGGTCAGCCGGTCGGTGAAGGCGACGACCTGCTGGGCGACCGGGCGGCGGCGTGCCTCGTACTGGTCCAGGTCGCCGGTGGCGAAGGCGCGGCCCAGCGCGTACGCGTCCTGGATGCCGGTGTTCATGCCCTGGCCGCCGGCCGGGCTGTGGACGTGGGCGGCGTCGCCCGCCAGGAGGAGGCGCCCGGCCCGGTAGCTGTCCGCGACCCGGTGGTGGACGCGGAAGCGGGAGGACCAGACCAGCTCGTCCACCCGGGCCTGGCCGGGGGCCCGCTCGTCGAGGAGCCGCTGGACGAAGGCGCGGTCGGGCTCGGCGGGGGCCTCCTCGACGGTGGCGACGACGCGGTAGCGGTTGCCCGGCAGCGGGGCGACGACGAAGACCCCGGCGGCGCTGAAGGTCAGCGCGACCTCCTCGGGGCCCGGGGCCCACTCCATGGTGACGTCGGCCAGGACGAAGGACTGACCGTACGCACCGCCGGTGAAGCCGATGCCGGCGGCCTCGCGGACGAGGCTGTGCATGCCGTCGGCGCCGACGGCGTAGGCCGCCCGGAGGTGCTCGCCGGTGCTCATGGTGAGGGTGACGCCGTCCGCGTCCTGCTCGACGGCGGTGACCTCGTACGGGCGGTGGACATCGCCGCCGAGCTCGCGCAGCCGCGTCAGCAGGACGTCCTCGGTGTCGTACTGCGGGGCGAGCAGGGCGTACGGGTACCGGGTGGGGAGGCCGGTGAAGGGGACGGTCAGCAGGCGGCGGGCGCCGTCGCGCACGGTGAACCGGCTCAGCTGCAGGCCCCGGGCGACCAGCTGGTCGGCGGCGCCGAGCTCCTCCAGGACCTCCAGGGTGCGGGCGTGCACCACGGCGGCCCGGGAGGTGTTGGCACCCTCGGCGAGGCGGTCGACGAGGACGAAGTCGATGCCGGACTGCGCCAGGGTGACAGCCAGCGCGAGGCCGGCCGGGCCGGCGCCGACGATTGCGACGCGGGTGGTCTCGGGAAGTGCGGTGCCGGTCATTCCGGGTGCCCCCTTCAGTGATGCCAACGGGTGTTGGCCAACGCTTGTTGACAATACTGGGGTGGCACGGCTGGCATGTCAACATCTGTTGGCCTACAGTTGTTGGCATGACGAACAGTGAGCAGGGCGGGCGGCGATCCGCCGAGGTCACCAGGGCAGCGATCCTCCGGGCCGCCCGGGACCGGTTCGCCGCTCAGGGGTACGAGCGCACCACCATCCGCGCGGTGGCGGGCGATGCCGGGATCGACCCGTCGATGGTGATGCGGTACTTCGGGAACAAGGAGCAGCTCTTCGACGCCGCACTGGCCATCGACCTCCGGCTGCCCGACCTGGTGGACGTCCGGCCGCAGGAGCTCGCGGAGGTGATCGTCCGGCACTTCCTGGCGCGCTGGGAGGGCGACCCGTCCGACGACGCCCTACTGGTCCTGCTGCGCTCGGCAGTCACCAACGAGCGCGCGGCCGAGCGGATGAACGTGATCTTCGGCGAGCAGGTCGCCCCCGTCCTCGCTGCCGCGCTCGGCCCAGGCGCCGCGCGCCGGGTCGGTGGCCTGGTGGCGGCCCAGCTGCTCGGGCTGGCCCTGACGCGCTACCTGCTGCGGCTCCCGGCCGTCGCTGGCCTGACCGCCGATCAGGTGGTGGCCACGCTGACCCCGGCCATCCGGGCGACCCTGGAGTCCTAAACGATTGATTCCAAGGGGTGGCTGCGCGCACGGGACGAGGGAGCCCGAAGTCAGGATGTGACGCCAGACGTGGACTCCCTCGTGACCGCACTCCATGTGAAGACTGACGACCTGTTGAAGGGTTCGCCGCAGCTTGCTCCGTGGCGTCCGGCAGTAGGCGTAGCTCCGCAGCTCAGTGATGCCGAGCTGGTGACGCTGGCGATGGTGCAGGCGATGCTCGGCTTCACCTTTTGGCCGGACTCATCCGGCGCACCAGCCGCGCGCTGGCCACGGACACCGCACAGCGGACCGACGACGTATGGGTCGTGGACTCCATGCCGGTCGAGTGCGGCCGCTCCCGGGAGACCGTCTAGCGGTCCGACCTGGCGGGCAGGACCCAGTACGACTACTGCGCGAGCCACTCGCGCTAGCCCTGGGGGCTTCGGCTGCACTGGTGTGCACTCTCGGCGGGCTGCCGATCGCTTTCGCGCTGACCGGGGCGAAGGTCGATGAGCGCGTGACCCTGCTCGACATCCTCGCCACCGAGCCGGCACTCCTCGACGGACGTCCCGGGCAGACGCTGATCGGCGACAAGAACTACTTCGGGCGCGAGTTCGAGACGCAACTGACAGAGCTGGGCGTCCAACTGCCGCGTCCGGCTCGCAAGGGCGAGGCCGAGCGGGCCGGATCACAGCTGTTCAAACCGTTGCGGCAGGTCATCGGGTCGACCAGCGAGACCTTCAAGGGACAGCTCGACCTGGAGCGCCACCGCGGCCGCACCCCCGGCGGTGTGATCGGCCGCGTACTCCAGCGGATTCTCGCGATGACCGCCGCCATCTGGCACAACCACCACACCGGCCAGTCCGTCATGCGCTCACTCACGGCCTACGATCACTGACCCCGCGCGGCTGATCATCGGCTCGGCAGCAGGGCAGGAGTGGCCATCCTCACGGCGGCTCCCGCCCAGGCCGCTGTCGGCGAACACGCAGCGGCCGAGACCCCTGGAGGGGGCCGGTGAGCCGCAGCACTGCATTCGCGTTACTTGCCGTCGAGTGCTGCCACCAACTGTGGCAGGGCGCCGCCGGCGGTGATGAGAGCCAAGTGGTCATGGAAGTCCCGGCTGTGGACGATCACGCCGTCGCGGACCCGCAGCACCTGGATGTTGGCGGACTCGAAGGTCCGCCCGGTCACCCGATGATGCACCCGGTAGTCCCACTCGGCGACGATCACCTCCGGGTCGTCGGTCTCCCGGATCACTACGTTCTCCGGGGTCAGCTCCACGGGACTGTGCGCGGCGACTTCCGCGAACCGTTCTGCGAGCATGGACCGCCCCTCGAACCGGCGCGGTCCAACCGGCTCGAAGACGGTCTCCACCACGGCGTCCTCGGCATAGAGCCCGGCCAGCTCCGAGAACCGCCCACCCCCGATGC
Source organism: Kitasatospora sp. McL0602 (assembly GCF_052076145.1). Taxonomy (NCBI): domain Bacteria; kingdom Bacillati; phylum Actinomycetota; class Actinomycetes; order Kitasatosporales; family Streptomycetaceae; genus Kitasatospora; species Kitasatospora sp. McL0602. Next base: position 5,574,307 of record NZ_CP197246.1, read on the forward strand.
CATCGAGCAGCTTCTGGAAGACCTCGCGCGGTGACAGCGTTTCGGACATGATCAACCCCCAGCGGGATCTGCCGCTAGAATCGGACTAGCGAATCCGCTTCAACGATACGGACTGGCTACTCCGGTTGTCTACTGCCGCTCTGCGGTCAACGGGGAAGGGTGGGGAGGATGAGCGGCACCGAGGGGCGCCCCCTACGGGCCGACGCGGCCCGTAACCGGGTCAAGCTGCTGGACGTCGCCACGGAGGTGTTCGCCACCCGCGGCGTCGGCGTGCCCACCGAAGAGATCGCCCGCGCCGCCGGCGTCGGCGTCGGCACGCTCTTCCGACACTTCCCGACCAAGGAAGCACTGCTGGAAGCCGTCATGGTGCGCCGGCTGGAGGCGATCGCCACCCAGGCCGCGCGGCTGGCCGCTGGGCCCGAGCCCGCCGACGCCTTCTTCGCCTGCTTCCGCCTGGTGATCGAGCAGTCCGCAGGCAAGAACGAGTTCGCCCAGGCACTCACAGCAGCCGGCGTGGACGCTCACGCGCCCCTGCGGGAGTCCAGCGAGGTGATTCGGGCGCAGCTGGCCGGGCTGCTGGACAGGGCGCAGCGGGCCGGGGCGGTCCGCCCGGATCTGGGGCTTCAGGAACTGATCGCCCTGCTGGCCGGCACCAGTGCGACGATGGAGTACCTCGGAGCCGACCCGGCGGCCCAGCAGCGGATCTTCGGTGTCGTCTTCGACGGGCTGCGGCCTCGCTGACCGGCGGTACATCGCCCCTCTCCGGGCCGTGCCCACCGGAACGTGGCCCAGACCGCCACGCGAGCATCAGCGGCACCCGGCCGACCCGTTGAAATAGATCATCTAGGCCGTTGTCCGCGCCGTAGGAGTCGGGTCGAGGTAGCGGAACAGCGCGGCGTACTTGTCGACCTTGGTGACGTACCCCTGCGTCTCCGGGTACGGCGGCACGCCCTTGTACTTGGTGACGGCGCCGGGGCCCGCGTTGTAGGCGGCGAGCATGTTGTCGGTCGCGTTGCCTGGCACCGAGGCGGTCTGCTGGGCCAGCCAGCAGTCGTACTTCGCCTGGGCGGGGACGGCGTCGGCGGGGTCGAAGACGTCCTTCGTGCCGTCCCGGTTGCCGTCGACGCCCCACTCGGCCCAGGTCTCGGGGGTGAACTGGGCGATGCCCTGGGCACCGGCGGCGGAGACGGCGCGGGCGTTGAAGTGGGACTCGGCGTAGAGCTGCCCGGCGATCAACGAGGGGGTGACGGCCGAGCAGGTCCGGGCCGCCGCGTCGATCAGCGGTACCAGGGCGGCCGGCACGGTCACCTTCTGCCGACCGCGCTCGACCAGGACGACGGTCGCGATGCCGGCCAGCAGCACCAGCACGGTCAGCCCGGCCGCCCATCGCCGTCGCCGCCGCTTCGTCCCGCTGTCGCTGCTCATCACCGCAGCATCTCCAATTCGCCGGGGCGCTGTCGCCGCGGTTGAGCCCGACCCGACCGGGCCGATCGTCATACCGCCCGGCATTACCGGGTAGTAGCGTTCTGCAGACGTGCGTCGGGAGGGGAGTGTGCCATGGACAGTATCGCGATCATGGAGCAGCTGATGACGAGCGAAGGGCGGGCCGAGCCCTACCCGCTCTACGCCCAGGCCCGGGAGCTGGGCGCGGTGACGGCCTGCGGCGAGGGCATGATCATGGTGACGGGCTACCAGGAGGTCAACGAGGTTCTCCGGGACGGCGCCTTCCAGGTCGCCGACGCCGAACTGCGCAGCCGCTGGGAGGAGGGTTTCAACGAGCACTCGTCCAAGATCATGCTCAGCCGCTCGATCCTGGAGCGGAACGAGCCCGACCACAGCCGGATGCGCTCGCTGATCGCCTCCGTCTTCACCGCCCGCCGGATCGCCGCCCTGGAGCCCGCCGTCGTGGCGGCCACCCACCGGCTGCTCGACGAGATGGCCGGGCTGGGCGCCGACGGCACGCCCGTCGACTTCATGGAGACCTTCGCCTACCGGCTGCCGGTCGGCGTGATCTGCGAGCTGCTCGGCGTGCCCGAGGCCGACCGGCACCGCTTCCGCACCCTCGCCGCCGACCTCACCGCGGCCCTGGAGGTCATCGCGGGCGACCCCGAGCTGGACGCCGCCGACGCGGCCGCCGAGGAACTCGCCGGGTACTTCACCGGCCTCGCCGCCGAGCGCAAGGCCCGGCCGAAGGACGACCTGGTCAGCGCCCTCGTCCAGGTCGCCGCGGCCGACCCGGCGCGGCTCTCCGGCCACGAGCTGCTCGCCAACCTCGTCCTGCTGCTGGTGGCGGGCTTCGAGACCACCACCAACCTGCTCGGCAACGGGCTCTCGCTGCTCCTCGACCACCCCGAGGCGCTCGCCGGTCTCCGCTCCGGCGAGATCAGCCCCGCCGGGTACACCGACGAGGTGCTGCGGTTCGATTCACCCGTCCAGGTGACGTCCCGGGTCTCGATCGGCAACGGCCTGCGGATCGGCGGCCTCGACGCGCCGTACGGGTACTTCGCGTTCCTCCTGATCGGCGCCGCCAACCGTGACCCGCAGCGGTACGAGCACCCCGAGCGCTTCGACCCGACCCGCCGCGACAGCCGCCCGCTCAGCTTCGGCGGCGGCCCGCACTACTGCCTCGGCGCCCAGCTCGCCCGGCTGGAGTCGGCCGTCGCGATGCCCGCCCTGCTGGCCCGCTTCCCCCACCTGGCCAGAGCGGGGGAGCCCGTCCGCCGCGACCGCTGGGTGCTGCGCGGCTACCAGAGCCTGCCGCTGACCCTGGGCCGATAGTCCCGGCGGGCCGGGACCTTCGCCCGCCGCGCCGCCGCCGGAAATCGGGCCACCATGGAGCGAGGTGTGTCCACGATCCGGCGGCAGGAGGCCCCAGCTTGTCGCAACTCACCCCGCCCCTGCCCGCTCCCGTGCGCCGGGCCCCGCGCTGGGTGCTCGCGCTGCCGCTGCTGCTGATCGTGGTCGACCTGGTGCTGGAGTTCTCGCTCCCGAGCGATGTCGCGGCGGGCTTCCTGCTCACCGTCCTCCCGGTGGTGGTGGCCTTCTCGATGCGCCCGCTCGTGGTCGGCCTCTCCACCGTCGGCGCCCTCGCCCTGCAAGCCGTCCTCGCCGACCGGGCCGAGCACCTCACCGAACAGCACCACGTCTGGGTGTACGTCTCCACCGCCCTCGCCGGGGCGCTCGGCGCCGCCCTCTCCTGGCAGCGCATCCGGCAGGACCGCGACCTCGTCCGCGTCCGCAGCATCGCCGAGACCCTCCAGCGCACGGTGCTGCGGCCCGTCCCCACCCACATCGGCGGCCTGCGGGCGGCCGGGCTCTACCGCCCGGCGCACGCCGACGTCGCGATCGGCGGCGACCTGTACGAGATCTGCGAGACCCGGTACGGCACCCGCGTCCTGCTCGGCGACGTCCGGGGCAAGGGCCTGGACGCTGTCCGGACGGTCGCCGACGTGCTCGGCGCCTTCCGGGCCGTCGCCCACGAGACCGCCGACCTCGGCGAGTTGGCGGAGCTGCTCGACCGGCAGGTGCTCCGCGCGGCCGCCGAGCGCGGCGACGACGAACTCTTCGTCACCGCCGTCCTGCTCCAGCACCGGCCCGGCTCCGGCCGGTGCGAGCTGGTCAACCGGGGCCACCTCGACCCCGTCCTGCTCACCCCGTCCGGAGTCCGCCTCGTCCACTGCCCGGAGGACCTCCCGCTCGGCCTCGGCCAACTCGCCGCGGCCCCCGCACAGACCGTCACCCTCCCACTGCCCCCGGGCCACACCCTCCTCCTGCACACCGACGGCGTGAGCGAGGCCCGCGACGCCACCGGCACCTTCTACCCCCTCACCGACCGCCTCGCCACCCTCCCCGGCGCGGACCCCGAGGCCGTCGTCGCCTTCCTCGACCAGGACGTCCGCCGCCACTCGGCCCCCCTCACCGACGACCTCGCCGTCCTGGCCCTCACCCCGGCCGGCTGAAACACTGCCCGGATGCCCGAGGAACCCGCCCTGATCCCGCTGCCCACCCCGGCCCCGCCCGCCGTCGTCGTCCGCTGCCGCCGCTGCGGGCGCCCACTGCACGACCCCGAGTCGCGCATCCTCCGGCTCGGCCGCGAGTGCCGCGGCCCGGCCGAGGCCGTCCACGTCGTCCCAGGGGAGCAGGACACCCTGCCGGGGCTCTGAGCAAAGAGGCGGACAGGCTGGTTCCGGTACGCGAGCCGTGCCCAGCACTTCGATGGTGTACAAATGTGCCTGAAAAACGGGCAGGGGAGGCTATGGGAGGGCAAGGACGAGGGACACCCGGCGGGCTGCCGGAGGACGCCGGCTGGGACGACAAGGTCCCGTACCTGGCCAGGCTCGATGCGGACGACCGGGCAGCGCTGCTCCAGCTCGGCACCGAGCAGCGTTATCCCGCCCGGTCGGCCGTGCTGCGGGAGGGCGAGACCTCGGCCCACGTGCTGGTGATCCTCGACGGCTGGCTCAAGGTCACCGCTAACTCCGGTGCCGGGCACGAAGCGCTGCTCGCCCTGCGCGGCCCCGGCGACATCGTCGGGGAGAGCGCCGCGGTGAACGGCACCGCCCGCTCCGCCACCGTCACCGCCCTGGAGGCCGTCCGCGCGCTCTCCGTCCGGGAGGCGGCGTTCGCCTCCTATCTGGCTCAGCGCCCGCAAGCCGCCATGCACCTGCTGCGCCTGGTCACCGACCGGCTGCGCTCCGGCGACCGCAAACGGCTGGAGTACGCCTCCTGCACCGTGAAGCAGCGCCTCGCCCGCCTGCTGCTGGAGCTGGCCGAGGCCCACGGCCGACAGGTGGACGGCGGCGTGGCCATCCAGGTGCCGCTCACCCGCAGCGAACTCGCCGGGTCCGTCGGCGCCTCCCGCGAGGCCGTCACCCGGTTGTTCACCGAACTCCGCGACCGCGAGCTCATCGCGACCCCCGGCCGGGCGGTGGTCGTCCTCCGCCCCGACATCCTGCGGCGGATGGGCGGCTACTGAGCAGGGGGAAGCCGCACAGGGGAAGTCACTGAGCAATCCGTCACACCTGAGGTGTGCCGGTGGTCCTCCTCGGAGCCGTCGGGCAGGGGGAGGCTGTCCATGTCGTCATCGGACCGTGAACACAAGGGGAAACAGTGGCAGAGCCCGTCAACCGGACGATCCTGCTGATGGACATCGAGGGGTCGGGGCGCCGCCTCGACGTCGAACAGGCGGTGATCCGGCGCATGATGTACTCCGTCCTACGAAGCACCCTGGCCGCCGCCTCCGTCGAACCGTCCGAGTACCGCAAGGAGGACCGGGGTGATGGTGTCTTCGTCCTCGTCAACCCCGCAGTGCCCAAGATGCAGCTCATCCGGGCCCTCCTGACGCACACTCCCGCCGAGCTCCACCAGAGCAACCGGCTGGCCAGCCCCAGCGCCCAGGTGCGCCTGCGCACCGTGCTGCACTCCGGTGAAGTGGCCCTGGACGAGGAGGGCGCCCTGGGGGCGGACCTGGTCGAGGCCTTCCGGCTGCTCGACTCGGACGCGCTGCACCAAGCGCTGCGCCGGACGGACGAGGCGAGCGTGCTCTGCGTCTCGGAGGCGGTGCACCACGGCGTGGTCCGGCACGGGCACCCCGGCATCCGGGCCGAGCACTTCCACCATTTCGCCACCGAGGCCAAGGAAGGCGCCCTGACCGGCTGGTTGCACGATCCGACCCAAATCGCCACTGAGCCGGGTCGGCCCGAACGCCCGGCCGGTCAGCCCTCCGGGCCGACCCACTCGCCCGCTCCGCCCCAGCCGTCACACACTTCCGCGCTGCCGCCCATGCAGATCGGCTCCGGCAACTTCTTCTTCGGCACCGGCGCCCAAGTGGCTGGTGACGCCGTCGCAGGCAACAAGTACGTCAACGAGCCCCAGGACGGCCGCCGATGACTGCCGAACCCGAGGACACCACGGCCGAGCCGGAGCCCTCGGCCGAGGACGACGCCGAGGGTCCGGAGGCACCCGAAGCCTGGGAGGCCTTCGAGCAGTTCCGCGCTCTCGCGCAGCAGTTGCTCGGCGCCACCGCCGGTGGCGCCAACCTGATGGGCACGGTCTCGGCGGGCGGTGACGTGGTGGCGGGAGGCAAGCAGGTCCTCCATTTCCACGCGGCCACCGACCGGGCCCGGACGGCCACCGGGCCACTGCGATCAGGCGAACTGGCCGCCACGGAGCGGACGTTCGCCGCCACCCGGCGCTACGACGAGGCGCACGGACGTCTGAAGAGTGATCAGGTGCTCGTCCTGCGCGGCCACTGGGGGACGGGCCGCCGGACGGCTGCCGTCCGGCTGCTGGCCCAGCTCTCGGCCCGGTCCGAGGTGATCGCCCTCGACCCGGACGGAGATCCGGCCCGGATCGGCGAGCAGCTCAGCCCGGGGTGCGGCCATCTCCTCAGCGATCCGGTGACCGGCCGCGAGGCGCCCCTGCGGGCCGCCCACCTGCATGCCGTCCGCAAGCAACTGGCCGAGCAGGGCGGGCTGCTGATCGTCACCACCGACCCGGAGGCGGCGTACTACGACGTCCCGGCCGTCGACTGGCAGCCGCCCGATCCCACCCAGGTGGTGCGTGCCCACCTCGCCGCCCGTCTGGAGGACGATGGCTTCACCGGCGTGGACGCCCACTGCACCCGGCTGGTCGCGCTGCCGGAGGTGGCGGCCTACCTGCGCAGCGGGCCGACCCCGCGCGAGGCCGCCGGGCTGGCCGGGCGTCTGCACGCCCACGCCGCCGGGCGGATGGACACCACGGAAGTCACCGCCTACGGCCGCGCCGCCGCCCTGGCCGTGGTCGACGAGTGGTTCGGCGAAGCCGGGCCGCACCTGCGCGACAAGGCGTTCCTGATCGCCCTGGCCGTCCTCAACGGTTCCCCGTACCCGCAGGTCACCGAGCTGGGCGACCAGCTCTACCAGCGCCTGCGCGCCGTCGAACGGCCCTCGCACCGTCCCGGCCTGCGGGTGTTCGCCGCCTCACCGAGGGAGCGGCTGCAACTCGCGCGTGCCCACGAGTACGAGGGCACGGTGGAGAGCCCCTGGGGGCGGCTGCCGCAACGGCTGGTCGCCTTCCGGGGCGAGGAGATGGGCCAGACCGTCCTCGCCCACGTCTGGATGAGCCACCCGGCCGTACGCGCGCCGATGACGGCCTGGCTCCGGGCCCTCGCCGTCGACCGCCGGGCCGCCGTGCGGCTGCGGGCCGCCGTCGCCGTCGGCACCGTCGCGACCGCGGACTTCGCCTTCGCCCACGACACCCTCATCAGCCCCTGGGCAGCCTCCGCCCGGCCCGGCCAACGACAGCTCGCAGCCTGGGCGTTGACCACCTGCGGCGAGGGCGAGCAGCAGACGGTCGTCCGCAGGCTGCTCAACTCGTGGAGCCGGGAGGGTGGCTCCGGCCGCCGGTGGACGGCCGCCCGTACGCACGCCCTGCTCGGCGTGCGGCTGCCCGAGGCCGCGCTGCGCGACCTCGCGCTGATTGCCGACCGGTCCGACGATGCCCTGCGCGGCGCGGTCGTCCAATCCCTGGTGACCCTGCTCCGCACGGCGGCGGCACCCCGGGTGCTGGCAGCGCTGTGCGCATGGTCGGAGCCGGGGCACCCGCTGCGCCCGACCGCCCTCAAGGTCCTCCTCCAGGCAGCCGGGTCGGAGCACGACGAACCCGGCGACGGCCTCCCCGCGCTGCTCGGGCTGGCCCGTCACGACACCGCAGCAGTCGAGTCGCACACCCTGCTCTGGCGCCGGGTGCTCGCCGACCGTGAGGCGCGGCGGGACGGCCTGGACCGGCTGGGGCGTTGGATCACCGCCTCGGCCGGACACGATGAGCTGGATGCGGCACTCACCCGGCTGCTCCCCGCGCTGGTCGTGAGCGAGAACGACGCGGAGCGGCTGGAGCACCTCGTCCGCCGCCGGACGACCCCGGGCGACGCGAGCAGCACGAGCCTGCTCGGGGCAGTACAGGCCGCCCGGCACAGCGCCGGTCGAGCGTCTGCCGAGTGACAGACAGCAGAGGAGAGGAACACATGATGGTGCCGTCCACCGATCGCAGGCGAGCGAAGGCCCCCGGCGCCGGCTCGCCCGAACGCAGAGCCGACCACGACCCGGTCCGGGCCGAACGGGCGCTCCAGCGCTTCGAGTTCATCCGGAGCCGCCCGCCGGTCTCCGCCGATCGCGCACTGGTCTTCATGGCGGCGTCGGGCGAGAGCGTCCCGTACCTGCCGAGCCACCAGCCCACCCGGGGTGAGCTGGTCGGCAAGAACTTCCGCACGCTGTACGAGGTCGAGATGGGCTACCAGCACCTCACCTTCGAGCACCGGCTGCCCAGCGTCGGCGACGCGTTCTTCTTCCATGCCGAGACCGATGTCACCTGGCGGGTGGTCAAGCCGGGCGATGTGGTGGAGAAGGGCATCCGGGACGTCCGGGTACTGCTGGAGCCCCGGCTGCTGGCCCGGATGCGCCAGGAGACCCGAAGGTTCGCCATCGAGCAGAGCGCGCAGGCCGAGACGGCCGTTCACGACGCGCTCGCCCTGCACCCCCTGGCCGAGGCCGAGGGGCTCGAGGTCACCTGCAGCGTCCGGCTGAGCCTGGACCAGCAGGCGATCGAGTTGCACTCGAAGCTGCGCGGGGTCGATTACGCCAAGCAACAGGCTTCCCACGAACACGAGTTGGACCAGCTGAAAGCCCGCCATCTGCAGCAGCTGACCGAGGAGCGCTCCCGCTTCAATGCCTCGATCGAGGCCGACGCAGCCCTGCGGGGAGTCGACTACGCCCTGAAGCGGGCGAAGCGCGAGCACGAGCTGGACTGGCTCAACACCCGCCACGACCACGAGATCACCGCCGAGCGGACGCGCTTCTACGCCTCGATGTTGGAGAGCGGCGAGTTCGAGCGCTGGGGGCTGCATCTCTCCAAGAATCCGCAGGACATCCCGCTCGCTCTCCAAGGCCTGCGGGACGACGAGCGTGAGGCGTCGGCCAATCAACTCCAGTTCGTCGAGAGGCTCCTGGACTCCGGCGTGGTCGAGGACCACCAGATCGCCGAGACCGCCCGGCTGGCGGTGGAGACCGTCAAGGCTCGGCTGGCCGACGCGGCCGTCGGCAGGACCCGCAGGAGGCCCCTCTACCGTGAGGACCCGGCCGCCCAACTGGAGAAGGGCCGCCCCGTCCGCCCTGACTCCTCAGCGCCGGAGGACAAGCCGTGACTCTCGCCGGGGCAGCTGCGGCCGCGGCCGACAACTCGCACCTCTACTGGCAGCTTGTCGGCTTCGCTGCCCTCTCCGTGCTGTTCTACGTCCTGTTGCGGTTCGCCGCCGCTGGCTCCGTCCTCCAGGTCGCGGCAGGTGTCGAACACGGCGTCAACCTCCTCACCGTCGGCCTTCTCCTCCCCGAGTACGCCGTCACCCGAATCGCCCGCCGTACCACCGGCCGCCCCGCCCCCTTCGCCTACCTCTACGGCGACGCCGTCTGCGGTGCAGCCTGCGCGGTCCACCGCCTTGCGGCCCTCCTCCTCACCGCCGTGCACGCGGCCGCCCTCCGGATAGGCCACCGAGAGGCTCTCCTCCTCGGCCTGGCCACCTCGGCCGCGATCTGCCAGACCTGGTGGTAGCCCCGGAAACCCTTCAGCTCACCGGCCAGGCGTTTCGGGGGCTCAACCACTCACCAGGAATCCCGGAGCACACCGTTGCGGTGGCGGGTGGGCGGCACGTCGGCGTCCTCGAAATCGGCCAGAAGGAGGATCTCCCGCACGCGGAGCCGGGCCACCTGCCTTCGGCGACCGGTCGGCGTCTCACCCTGAGGCCGGACGGTTCCGCCCGGATCCCGCCACCGCCGTTGGCGCCGCCGGTCAGCGGGCCGAGGTCAGGTGGGCGAAGACCACGGTGTTGGACTCGTAGCCGGTCCGGCGGTCGAACTTGCCGCCGCAGGTGATGATCCGCAGCTCGGACCGGTTGGTGGCGCCGTACACCAGGGTGTCGGGGAAGTCCTTCTTCGGGAACACCCGGACGGAGTCCACGGTGAACACTGCGGTGCGGCGGTCCTTGCGGGTCACGGCGACGGTGTCGCCGGGGCGCAGCAGGCCGAGCCGGTAGAAGACGGCCGGCCCGTTGTGGTTGTCGGCGTGCCCGACGACGATCGCGTTGCCGGCGGCGCCGGGGGCGGCGCCGTCGCGGTACCAGCCGGCCAGGTTGCGCTGCTCCATCGGCGGGGTGTTCAGCTGCTGCGAGGCGTTGAGCCCGAGTCCGCTCACCGGGGCGTCGACCTTGATCGCGGGGATCCGGATGCTGGTCGGCACGGAGGGCGGCAGCGGGGGTGCGGCGGCCACCGGTGATGCCACGGGGGCCGGGGACGGCATGGTGGTCACGGCGGTCGAGGAGGGCGGTGGTGGCCCGCCCCGGTCGGCACTGCCGTCGTGGACCAGCCAGCCGCCGCCCGCCACCAGCAGCACCGCGACGGCCCCGGCCCGCCATGGGCCGGGGCCGCCGCGGCGGGCGCGGGAGGGGCGGTCAGGACTCGGCATTGCGTCCGGGACGGCGGCGCAGTGCCCGAAGGCCCAGCCCGGCCGCACCGGTCAGCAGCGCCGCGCCACCGATCACCTCGCCGGTGTTCGCGCCGGAGGAGCCGCCGCCACCAGTCCCGACCCCGCCGTGCGGCCCGCCGCCGGGCGCGGTCGACTGGCTGGGCGAGGCACCGGGTGACTGGCTCGGGGAGCCCGGGGGCGACGGTGAGGGCGAGGGCGAGCCCGTGGCGCACTGCACGTCGAAGACCTTGTGCTTCGCGCTGCCGTTCTCGCCGACGAAGGTCCAATCGAGCTTGTAGTGCCCGTCCGGCAGGCTGTACGTCTGGGTTGCCCCGGAGCCGGTGGCCAGCGCGATCGAGCCGGCGAGTACTTGAGCGGTGCCGGTCGGCGGTTGCTGGGAGATCGTCCAGTTGACCAACGTGACGGTGTCGAAGTTGAAGGCGTCCAGGTAGAACCGGCAGACCTTCGGATCGTCGTTCTGGTTGGTCACCGGCGTGGTGCTGTCGTGCACCTTGACGTCGCCGTTGTCGCCGGGCGCGGCGAGCGCGACCGGGGCGGCGCCCAGGGCGAACACGATGGTGGCCGCGGCGGCGGCGGCCAGCCGGCGGGCCGACGGGAGGGGGAAGGAAGGGGGTCTCACGGTGGGCTGCTCCAGGTGCCGGGGCCGCACCCGGGGGTGGGCGGCCGTCCTGCCACCGTCCGGCCGGGCGCCCCTGGCGGCAACTGTGCCACGCGTGATCCGCCGTGGTTCCCCACAATGGCGCAGTGTTCCCTTGAGACCCGCACCTCAGTCGTGCTGAAGGCCGGTGAGGACGAAGCCCACGGCGGCCGGACGGTGGCGGTGGCGGAGCCGGCGGTCATCCGGGCGACCGTGGTGCACGCCCTCTCGCTGCCGCCGACAAGCTTCTGGCGACTCGACGTCGTACCGCTCTCGGTGACCGAGCTGTCCGGCCACGCCGGTCGGTGGAACCTGCGCTGCGGGGAGACACTGGCATCGCCGTCGTCCCACCGCGCAGGCCCCGCCTGACCGCTGGGCGTGCCTCGGGTCTGCCGACTACGTCGCCGGGGCGACGTCGTTCCAGTCGGGCTGCCAGCCGCCGAATCGGGCGGTCCCGGTGGCCACGTCGCCGCCGGTGTTGAGGTCGAGGTGTTCCCAACTGAGGCCCGCAGCCACGGCGGAGGGCCAGCAGCCGCCGCAGCCGTTGAGCTGGAGGCCGGGGGTGACGGCGGCCGTGGTGACGGTGCCGTCCCCGGTCGACTGCGGGGCCAGGTGCTCGGACTGGCCGTCGAGCAGCAGGCCGCCGGCGGCGACGGCGAGTGTGGCAAGCGCGGACAGTGTGAGCATGCGAAGTCGTGGCATCGGTTCCCCCGTTGATGTCCTTCGCCCGCCCCTGCACAGGCAGGCGCACAGCCCGGTCATCAAAGCATCACGGCCTCTGCGTGGCAAGGGCCGCTGGCGCTCCTCCAACTGCCGGACACGGCGGTGACAGCTACTGGACGGCGGCGATCAGAACGCCCTTTGACAGCAGTTCTTGAGGGCGTCCGCGATGAACTTGGCGAGCCCCCTTGACGACACGGGTGAGGTTCCTGGACTCCTCGACCAGCTTGAGGACGGCCTCCTCGGCCCGCTTCGCGAGGGGCCGAGGCGCCGGCCGGCCACGGACCGGACCGTGACAGGGCGATCAAGAAGGCGTCCTGCTCGTGGCTCCAGTCTGTGGACGGTCCTACGACGACCTCACGGTCACCTGCCGTCAGCGACCCGCGTCGGCCGTCATTCCGTGGTGAACTCTGCCATCATCGCCATGTCCTCGTGTTCAAGGTTGTGACAGTGCAGCAGGAACCGGCCGGCGTAGTCGCTGAACCGGACCGCCACCTCGACGCCCTGGGCCGGGAGGACGTCCACCGTATCCTTCCAACCCGCGTCGAATGCCCCGGGCTCCGCGCCGTTCCTGTTGACCACCTGGAACGGGTCCAAGTGGAGATGGACGGGGTGATGCAGGTCGGTGACGAAGCGCCAGATCTCGACCTGGCCGAGCTTCGGCGCCGCGAGCGAACGGCCGGGCTTGTAGTCCTGCCCGTTGATGGTCCAGTTGTCCTGGGACTTCTGGAACAGGAAGGTGCGGGTGGCCACGGCCTTGGCCGGGTCCAGCGTCTCGACGGCCGCGAGCTTGCCGGGCACCCGCGAGTCGTCGCTGACAGAGGCGTTGCCGATGTCGAAACGCATGACCTCGGCAGTGCTACCGCTACCGATGCGGTTGACCAGCCGGACACTGCTGCCCGCCGGGTAGCGGGCGAAGTCGACGACGACGTCGAAGCGCTCGGCCGGGGCCAGCTCCAGCGAGTCGTGCGCCACCGGGCGCTCCAACAGGCCGCCGTCCGAGCCGATCTGCAACAGGCCGCCGCCACCGGGCGGCTGCGGGTCGAGCTCCAGCTTGTAGCGGCGCGCGTTGGACGCGTTGAGCAGCCGCAGCCGGTAGCGGGCACGGTCGACCTGTGCGAACGGCCAGGGCGCGCCGTTGACCAGGATCACGTCGCCCAACACGCCGTTCATGTACGCGTTCTGGACGCCGGGCTTGCCCTCCACCGGATCCAACGCCGGATAGGCGAACGAGCCGTCCGCGCCGAAGGCCCGGTCCGCGATCATCAGCGGCAGCTCGCGCGGGCCGTGCGGCAGGCCGAGCGCGGCCTCCTCGTCGTCTCGGACCAGATGGAAGCCGGCCAGGCCGCGGTAGACGTGCGCGCCGGTGTAGCCCATGGTGTGGTCGTGGTACCAGAGCGTGGCTGCGCGCTGCTGCATCGGGTAGACGTACTCCCGCTCCGGCTTGGAGGTCGCGCCACCCATGCCCGGCATCCCGGCCATCCCGGCCATCCCGGCCATGCCAGCCATGCCCGACGAACTGCCGCCGCCCATGGGGGCGATCAGGTCCAGCGGGTAGCCGTCGCTGTCGTGCGGCACGTGACCGCCGTGCAGGTGCACCACGGTCGGGTGCGGCAGCTCGTTGCGATGGGTCACCACGGTGCGTCGCCCGGAGCGCGACTCGATGGTCGGCCCTGGGAAGACGCCCTGGTAACCCCAGACCTCGGTGTCGTGCCCCGGCACCAGCCGGGCCAGCCCGGGGCGCGCAGTGATCTCGTAGTAGTCCGTGGTGCCGTCCGTGCGCACCGGCTGCAGCACGGTGGGCAGCGGCAGCGGGACGGCGTACGCCTTGGGCAGTGGCACCCTGCTACTGAGCAGCAGGCCCGGCTGACCGCCCGGGATCATCCGCCCGAGCAGCGGCAACCCGCCCGCGACGGCCCCCGCGCCGAGGACACCGGCCGCGCCGACACCCAGAAGCCGTCGTCGGCTCAGGCCCTGACCGCCACTCATGCCCGGACCTCGGCGACATCCACGGCAGCGGTGGGCGTCGACGCCGCGTCAGTGCCGGGCTTGAAGCGGAAGACGTCGGTGACGAACTTCTCCCCCATGATGAAGATGCCGACGCCGAGCGGGATGTGCAGCAGTAGCACCCGGTCGAAGCCGAGCGTGATCTGGGCGACGCAGAGCACCAGCAGCACGCCGTACTGCAGGGCGAAGGCGCTGGGCCCGCCGCCGAGGCGCCAGAGCAGCAGCGAGGCGATCACCGAGAGCAGCACTGCCGTGGCGAGAATCATGGCGGCCAACATGTGGGCGTTCAGCAGAGGGTAGAACCCCTGGAGGAAGCCCCCGGCCAGAACGGGCTGTCCGGCTGCGAGCAGCCCGACGAGCGCTCCGGTCACCCGCAGCGTGAACAGCGGCCAGCGTGGCAGGACAGGACTTCGCGGCATGATGATCCCCCGGGGAGCGAATATTTCGTCTCTGGCGAGATATTCTCATATGAGATTGATGCTCGCATTCCCTATACTGTTTTGGCGATGACCGATCACTCTCCGAAGCCACCACTGGGCCTGGCCCTCCGTCAGGCCCACCTGCGTGCTGCGCAGGTCTTCGCGGAGGAGTTGCGCCCGCTGGGGATGGAGAACGTCCTGGCCGGCATCCTGATGCAGCTGACACTGCGGGGCCCGCAGACGCAGCGACAGCTGACGGACAGCCTGAGCAGCGACAAGTCCGCGATGGTGCGCCATATCGACTCGCTCGAACGCCAGGGCCTGGTCCTGCGCGAGCCGCACCCGACGGACCGCCGCGCGCATGCGGTGATCCTCACGGACGCGGGCCGGGCGCGCCTGGCCGAGACGCAGGCCGCGGCTGCCCGTACCGAGCAGCGCCTCACGGGATGCTTCACGCCGGAGGAACGGGATCTCCTGCATGACCTGCTGATCCGTTTCACGCGCGGGTGAGCTGCAACCCCAACAGGAACACCAGCGCGTAGCTGTGGCGGGTCGACCCCCAGACAAGGAACCGCTTCGAGAGAACTGTGAAGACTTCCTGGGGTCGCCTCGGAGCGGGGACACTGCGCGGCCTAGGCTGAGTCCGACCATCCGGAATCGTCAGGGGAGCAGTGCGCCATGGGGGACTACTTCCGCGTTGAGGTGAATGAGCTCGACCGGCTGCTTCAACAGCTGCAACAGAGCCAGGACGACCTCCGCACGGCACTCGACGCGATGCGCGACATCGGCCCGAAGAGCACCGGCAGCAAGTCGCTTGACCATGCGTGTGACGCCTTCCACGACAGCTGGCACGACGCGATCAAGCTGATCTCCGACGGTACGGGGAAGATCGAGGACAAACTGCGCGAGACGGCCAAGGACTATACGGAGACCGAGCAGGCGATCCGCGACGCCTTCAGCAAGGGGGCCGCAGCATGAGCAGTGACCACGACTTCCCGGCTCTCGGCTTCGACCCGGCCCCCGGCAGGCCCGAGAGCGTGGACGCACTGGTGTCGAAGCTGGCTTCGACCGCCGGCGCGCTGGAGAGCGCGCACAGCACGCTCGTGTCCATCAGTCACAGCGGCAGCGCGTGGCAGGGCCAGGCGGCCGAGGGCTTCGCCAAGAAGGTCGGCGAGCTGCCCAAGACCATGGCGGACAGCGTGGACGCCCTGAAGGCCGCGTCCACCCAGTTGTCCTCGTGGAGCAGACAGCTGGTGAGCTACCAGGAGACTGCCAAGCGCTACGAGGCGGAGGCCGAGGAGGCAAAGCGCCGGCGGCAGGAGGCGGAGACACGCAAGCACGACGCCACCGCCCAGTACAACCAGGCGTCGGACGACCCCGCCTTCCAGCTGGTCGGTTACCGCTTCGCCGACGACCAGCAGCTGGCGGAGGCCGAGAACAGGATCAGGGCGGCACAGGCACAACTGGAGACGGCCAACCAGCAGTTGGAGACCGCGTCACAGGAGCTCTCGTCGATCGAGGACGAGCTCCACCAGATCGTCAAGCAGGCCAAGGAGCTCCACGGGCACCACCAGCACGACGCGGACCAGACCGCCAAGGCCCTGCGCACGGCGAACCACAACGCACCGCACATCAGCGCCTGGAGCAAGCTCGCCGACGGCTTCAAGAAGATCGGGAAGGGCATCAAGGACTGGGCGACCAAGCACGCCGACCTCCTGAAGAAGGTCGGCGACATCGCCGGCGCCGCGTCGGCCGTCCTGGGCATCGCCGCCCTGGCCACCATGTGGTGCCCGCCGCTGTCCGCCGCCCTCGGTGTCGCCGCGGCCGGTGCGTCGGGCGTCGCCCTGGGGGCGCACGGCCTGGCCAAACTCGGTGGTGCCGACGTCAGTTGGACGACGATCGCACTGGACGGAGTCGGCGTGGTCCCCTTTGTCGGCGGCGCCGCCAAGGGCATCAAGGGCGTCACCATGGGCGTCAAGGCCATCAAGGCCGAGGGCTCCCTCGCGGCCGGCGGAGCGAAGCTGCTGGAAGCCGGCAAGGCCATCGAGAGCACGCACATGGCAGGCGGCCTCCTGCACAGCAAGGTCATCGCGCCGATCTTCACCAAGACTCCGCTCCGGAACCTGCCTGGTGCCATCACCACTCTGGACAAGGCGGGCAAGGAGGTCCTGAGTGCCTCGTCGTGGTGGTCGCGCGGCATACAGATCGGCATGAAGGGCAGCGGTCTCGGCCTGCACGCACCCAAGCTCTACCAGGAAGTGACATCGTGACGGTCGAACCGAGCGCCGCCGCAACGCCCAGGATCGACGACGAGCTGGACATTCGCTGGGAGGTCCCGGTCATCTTCCACTCGCTGGGCGTCGCCCTCTCCGAGGAGGAGCGCTCGGCACACATCTCGGAGGTCGCCGCCGAGGTCTGGTCGGGTGGTACGGAGTTCCAGCGCACCACTGTCGCCGGCTGGTACAGCGAGATCGCCGCGGAGGCCGCCGAGGACGGCGCCGTCTACGCGGGATTCGCGCTGCTCGGCACCGAGGACGACCGGGTCAGCGTCGCCACCCTGGTCATACTGGCCGAGGAATCCGACACCTCCGACCCTGCGATCGCCGCCGCCGCCCTGGTCGAGTTCCTCTCCATGGACCCCGCTCACGAGGTCATCCGCTCGGACGTGAGCTGCGGTCCAGCCGTGGTGTCGATCTCCGGCATGATCATGGACCTCACCGAGCAGGCCGGCGTTCCGACCTCGCTCGAACTCGCCCAGGCCGAGGTGTACATCCCCGTGCCGGGCGCGGACACCCTGCTGGTCTGTCGGCTGAGTACGCCGTCGATCGCCGACTTCCCCGAGTATGTGACCATGCTCGCGCAGATGGCCGATACGGTCGTCTACAACAAGCCCGGTACCACTGCACAGGCTGCTGCCGCGGTCACGCTGCCCAACCAATCCAGGATCACGGAGGCATTCGGGTGAGCGACTGGTACACCCCCGCACCGCCCGGGACGAACGTCGGTCCACTGCCCAAGCGCTCAGCCGTCGGGCTCGCTCTTCAGTTCGCCTTGCAATGGCTGTACCTGGTGCCGTGGATCGTGTTCTACGAGGTCTGCGATCTTCAGTACGTGGGGGAATGTGTAGCGGAGGGCAGTAGCAAGAGGCACGTCCTGACCTTGGGCAGGTACCGGTTGGAGCGTCGGGGTACACAAGAGGACTGGGAGGCTTGGGCAGACCAGGCCCTCGATCTGGGGACCCGCGTCACCTTGCGCCACGAGCAGGACCGCCGGGCGGGGAATGCCGGCGGCAAGAAGCGGTACACGCACAAGGAGCAGGTGCCCACCACCTTCATCAAGTGCCGCTACTACCGGGGAATCGGTGCGGCAGGAGTGGCCGCTCTGGCAGCCCGGCGCGGCTGGGACATCGACTGGAAGGCCAGCACGCCGGATAAGCAGATCCGCCTGGTCTACCGGAAGCCCCTCGACGCCTGAGCAGTCGCACCTGGCGTGGAGTTCCACCTAGACGGGGCGCAAGTACAAGGTCGACTTCATCGTGCGGAAGGCCCGTTTCACACCGCGAGCCAGCTCGTGCGCGGCGGGCAGATCGGTCGCACTGCCTAACAGGTCGGCGCGCAGCCGCTCTACTCGTACAGGGGTGGTTGGCCAGAGGGAGCGGGCGAGGGGCTTGGCTTCGGGACGGCTGTGGGCTGGTCGGGCAGGAGACGCTCTCGCCGGCACCTTCTTTCTCGGGAAACGGGTCGAGGGCCCCGGTGCGAAGTTGCGCCGGGGCCCAGGGATATGTCGATTCACTGCTCCATCTACTGCACTACTGCTGCCGGCTGTCGAGCCGACTTGCGGTGTCCGCGCTGCCCGGGGGAGGGGCATTGCGCGGGGATCGCGTATGCGTGACCGAGGACCACCTCGTCCATGACGTTCCATGGCGATGGCCACTGCGGTGACCGCCTGGCTTCGATTGCGTGCCGTGGCGGGCGATCCGACGGGGTGAACCCTTCCCTTCTCCTCTGGTGTGCATCGTGCGTACTGCCGGTACTGCCAACTGCTGACAACACCCGTCCTGCTGGTACTGCGTGGTGTGAACTTCGGTACTGCGGGTACTGCGAACTGCCGGGTGCTGCCGGTCCTGCGTACCGCGCGTGCGCGACCGCCGCCGCCGCAGGCCCCACGCACAGCCGGGCCCGTAACGCCTGGCAGGTCACCCGTCTTCCGCCGTGAACCCCTTCTGCCATGACCGGGTCCCGCGTACTGACGACCTGCACGCCTCCTGCATCACTGCTGGTACTGCGAACTGCGGTAATGCTCGGGCAGTTCGTGTCTGCCCGTCCTGCTGTCCTGCTCTTCCAACACCAGGAACATTACATAGGCCGCCGCTCAATGTCTACTCTCGCCAGTGCAGGTTTCCGTGTTCGGGTGTCGGATCTTATTGAGGCATCGTCTGGCCGGGGCCGGTGGAACTGCCGGTGTGCGGGCCGAGGGCGTCTCGCAGGGCGTAGAGGTCGGCGACGGTCGCCTGCTCAGACAGCCGTGCCGGCAGCCGGTGCACGACTCGGCCGTCGCCGTCCCGGGCCGCCTCCACGATTCCGCTCAGCACCGAGCCGTCGGCACTCGGTTCGGGCTGCTTCATCTCCACTCTCCTTCACCCCCGCCGGGGCGGCGTACGTCGGCGTCCGGGCCCTGGGATACCCGGCCAGGGCGGGAGACTGCCTGCCAGGCGGCGACCCCGACCTGTGGGGCGCCAGCAGTCAGGCGGTGTCGTTCAGCCGACGGGTGCAAGCGCGGTGAGCGCGGCGGCCAGGATGTCGTGGACGGCGGGCTCGGCCGAGCTGGAGGCGAGCAGGAAGCCGAAGGCGGCGGCGACGCAGGCAGTGCCCACAGTCACCTGGCGCTGACGCATGAGTACCGCGAGGACCGCGCCGAAGAACACCACGGCTGACACGTGCACAACCACGCTCGCACCTCTCCGATCCGGAGGGCGACGGCCCAGCCGCCGCCCCATATCTATCTCAGCCAGTCCATATTTTGCCACTACATGATCACAGCTAATGAAACTGCTGTGGACCGGCGAGCCGGAGGTCGGCAGGCCGGGGCCGCCCAGGGGTGTCCGTGCTGGCGGCTTTCGGTGGGCACTATCCTCCAGTGGCATGTCGAACCCTGATGGGCTGCTCGTCGACATCGCCGCAATGGTGGAGTCCGAGCACAGCAACCAGATGCCCCTGGCTGTCGTCGTCCCCGGAGCGGTCATCGCCGGCCGGCTCGCACCACAGGGCCTGTGGAACGAACGGGTGGCCGAAGTCCTCGCAGGCTCCGAGCACCTGAAGCCGTTCGCCGCCCTGTTCGCGCCGCCCGCCGCCGGCGATGGTGGCGCGGACGGCGAAGGCGCGACAACGCCCGCCGTGCGGCCGACGCATCTGCACCTGCACGTCGCCCGCATTCTTCAGGGCAGCTGCGGCCTGCCGCACACCGGCGGCATGTACCGCATCGCCACCGCCGACATCAGCAGCTGGACGGTTGGAGACCTCAGCTACTCCGACCAGTGACACCAGGTCCGGCATGGTTGCCCCCCGGGCCCGCCGCTGCTGCGGCGCGGTCCCGGGCGCTGTCGGGCCCTGCGGCGGGGCGGTTGGATGCGAGGTCGTACTGGTGCGGGTGTCGGGCCGGGGGGGCCGGTCGCGCGCGTCCGAGCGGGAGCACCGTCCGCCTCTCCCGATGTGCCGCGGCGGGCCGCATGGCCCTGATCAGTCGGCTGCCGTCAATGCGGTGCGTGCGGCGGTGAGGATCTCCGCGGAGAGCGGGGAGCCACTGGTGGCGCGGGACAGGACGAGTGCGCCGAGCATGGTGCACAGCCGGGTGATGCCGTCCTGCTCCTCGGTGGTGAGCCACTCGGCGAAGTCGCCCACGCCGTCGGTGTAGATCCGGCGGGCCTCGCGGTCTGCGCCGTCGCGTGCCATGTCGGTGGCGAGTGCGGCGACGGGACACCCGTCTGCCGGGCTGTCCCGGTGCTCGGGGGAGAGGTAGGTGTCGATCAGTGCCTGCTGGGCGGCGCGGCGCTGCCCGCCGTGCCGCTCCAGGCCGTCCCTGTGGTGCCGGGTGAGTTCGTCGAAGGCGTGGGCGGTGGCCTCGTCGATGAGCGCCTCCTTGGAGGGGAACTGCTTGTAGAAGCCACCGTGGGTCAGACCGGCTGCCTTCATGAGGTCGGCGACGCTGACGTGTGTCCCTTGCTCCCGGAACAGACGGGACGCGGTTTCTACGACCCGCCGGCGGTTCTCCTCGGCCTGCGCCTGCGATACCCGGCCCATCGGCCACCTCCCGATTGGATGTCGACTGGCATCTATCCTAGTCCAGTGTTTAGATTGTTGTCGTAATCTAATTGTTCGGGCCGCCCGACGGCGGCCATGGCGCTGGGAGCGGGCATGGAACTGAAGAACGCGGTCGCGGTGGTCACCGGCGCCAATCGGGGGCTCGGGCGGCATCTGGCCGCCCAGCTCGTGGAGCGCGGGGCAAAGGTGTACGCGGCAGCCCGGCGCCCCGAGACCGTGGACCTGCCGGGGGTCGTCCCGCTGCGGCTCGACGTGACGGACGAGGAGTCGATCCTGGCCGCTGCCCGGACCGCGTCCGATGCGACGCTGCTGGTGAACAACGCCGGCATCTCCACGGGAACTCCGCTGATCACGGGCGCCCTGGACGCGGTGCGCCTGGAGATGGACACGAACTTCTTCGGTCCGCTCGCCGTGACGCGGGCCTTCGCCCCCGTCATCGAGTCCAACGGCGGCGGCAGCGTGCTCAACGTCCTGTCCGTCCTGTCCTGGCTCCACCCGGCCGACCTCGGAGCCTACGCGGCGGCCAAGGCCGCGGCCTGGGCACTGACCGGCGCGACCCGGGAGGAACTGGCGCCCCGCGGAATCACCGTCTCGGCGCTGCACGTCGGATACATGGACACCGGCATGGCCGCGGGCGTTCCGGCCGATCAGAAGGCCGATCCCGCCAGTGTCGCCGCGAAGGCCCTGTCCGGCATCGAGGCGGGACTGCCCGAGGTCCTCGCCGATGACATCACACGGCACGTGAAGCAGAGCCTGGCCGCATCGCCGAACGCGGCGTAAGGCCCGCGCCGCCCCGGCGGCGAGCCTGATGCGCGGCGGCGAAGGCTTCAGAAGACCATGACAATCTCCACAAAACATCTCGTACCGGCACAGGCCCGGAACGAAACAGCGGCCACATCCGCAGACGGCGGGAGCCGCGTCCCAAGGCGGACGGTAAGAGGAGGACGACGATGAAGGCTTTCACCTTCGGGCGGTACGGCGACCAGGGCGGCCGGATCACCGAGATCCCGGACCCACGGGTGGACGCGGAGGACGTCCTGGTCCGGGTCCAAGCGGCGAGCGTCAACCCGCTGGACTTCAGGATCCGCGACGGCGACTTCAAGCGGATCCTGCCGTACCGTCTCCCCCTCGTCCTGGGCAACGACCTCGCCGGAGTGGTGGTCGAGGTGGGACCGGCCGTCACCAGGTTCGCGGTGGGCGACGAGGTCTACGCCCGGCCTGACAAGGACCGCATCGGCACCTTCGCGGAACTCATCGCCGTCCACCAGGACGACCTCGCGCCCAAGCCGACCACCCTCACCATGGCGCAGGCCGCCTCCCTTCCCCTGGTCGCGTTGACGTCGTGGCAGGCGCTGGTCGAAAGGGCGCAGGTCCAGCCGGGCCAGAAGGTCCTGATCCACGCGGGCTCCGGCGGCGTCGGCACCATCGCCATCCAGCTCGCCAGGCATCTGGGCGCCCACGTGGCCACCACCGCGAGCGGGGCCAAGGCCGGCCTGGTCAAGGAACTCGGTGCGGACGTCGTCGTCGACTACCGCACCCAGGACTTCGAGGAGGTCCTGGACGGCTACGACGTTGTTCTGGACGCCGTCGGCGGCAAGACCCTGGAGAAGTCCCTGCGGGTCCTCAGGCCCGGCGGGAAGGTCATCAGCATCGCCGGACCCCCCGACGCGGACTTCGCCCGCGAGCTCGGTGCGACCCCGGTCCTGTGGCTGGCGATGAACGCGCTGAGCCTGAAGACGCGGTACCACGCCAAGCGCCAGGGCGTCACCTACTCCTTCCTGTTCATGAAGGCCAGCGGCGACCAGCTACGCGAATTCACCCGGCTCATCGACGCCGGAACGATCCGCCCCGTCGTCGACCGCGTCTTCCCCTTCGACCGGATCCACGAAGCGATCGAGTACGCCGAGAAGGGCCGCGCCAAGGCCGGCAAGGTCGTCGTCACGATGGAGTGAGGGCCGCCCCCTCCCCCGGAAATCGATCACGAGCGCACCGCGCGCTCCCGAGGCATCTGACCGTCGACTCCGAAGACTGCAACCGCAGTCGGGCGACCCGTTACCGCTCCGCAGCCACCCTGCGCGGAAGACAGGGGGCTGCGCACGCTGGCGGTAACCCTCACACCGAAGGGCACGACCGTGAATGACGCAGCCGAAGTACGAGGCAACGTGGTGACGTCGTACCAGAACGCACCGACCCGCACCGTCACCGCCGACGGCGTGACCTTCGCCTACCGCGAGTTCGGTCCCCGCTCTGGTCTCCCGGTGGTATTCCTCACCCATCTCGCCGCCGTGCTTGACAACTGGGACCCCCGGGTCGTCGATGGCATCGCTGCCAAGCACCGGGTGATCACGTTCGACAACAGGGGCGTTGGCGCGTCCACCGGTCCGACACCGAAGACCATCGAAGAGATGGCCAAGGATGCAGTCACCTTCATCCGGGCGCTCGGGCTCGAACAGGTGGACATCCTCGGTTTCTCGATGGGCGGCATGATCGCCCAGGTGATCGCGCAGACCCAACCGCAACTCATCCGCAGGATGATCCTCGCGGGCACAGGCCCTGCCGGCGGCGAGGGCATCAAGAACGTGACCCGGGTCTCCCACCTCGACACCGTCCGAGCACTGCTCACCCTTCAGGATCCGAAGCAGTTCCTCTTCTTCACCCGCACCGCGAACGGTCGTCGGGCCGGCAAGCAGTTCCTGGCACGCCTGAAGGAGCGCACACAGGACCGGGACAAGGCGATCTCCCCCACCTCCTACCTCTCCCAGCTCAAGGCCATCCACCGCTGGGGGCTGGCCCGGCCGCAGGATCTCTCCGTCATCCAGCAGCCCGTGCTCGTCGCCAACGGTGACGACGACCGGATGGTTCCGACGCAGAACTCGGCCGACATGGCCCGGCGACTGCCGAACGCTGAGCTGGTGATCTACTCCGACGCCGGCCACGGCGGCATCTTCCAGTTCCACGAGCAGTTCGTGCAGACGGCTCTCAAGTTCCTCGAACGACAGAGCTCACCGAATCCGCCCGGCGGGAGCTGATCGAGCCCCTCGGCATCCACGCTCTTGTCCTCGATCCGAAGCTCGTCGCGCCGCCCGTCGTCACCACCGTCCCCCAACCGGGCCGCGCGGATGCCCGCAGACCGCCTTCCCGGCGCAGCCCGCCTACCCGTCGGGCGAGCGACCGCTCGGCAGCCCTTGGCCCAGCTCGGCCCTGCCCAGGCCTGGCGGCGAGCTGCTGGTCAGCGGAGTCGGCCTCGCTGAGGTGGCGGGACCGCTTCGGCACCCCGCTGTACGTCCTGGACGAGGCCGAGGTACGGGCGCGCGCCCGTACCTACCGCGCCGCCCTGCCGCACGCCGAGGTGCTGTACGCGGCCAAGGCCTTCCTGTGCACCGCGATGGCCGACTGGGTCGCTGACGAGGGACTTGGACTGGACGTCTGCTCGGCCGGCGAGCTGCGCCTGCGCCGCCGCGGCAGGCTTCCCGCCCGAGCGGATCCTGCTGCACGGAAACGCCAAGAGCCCCGAGGAGCTCCGCCTGGCCAGGCGCCTGCGGGTCGGGCGGATCGTCATCGACGGGCCTCGCCGAGATCCCCCGGCTCGCCGCACTGGCCACCGCGGACACACCCCAGCGGGTGCTGGTGCGTGTCGTGCCCGGCATCGCCGCCGGCCACCACGCGGCCGTGCGCACCGGCATCGACGGGCAGAAGTTCGGCTTCCAGATCGAGGGCGGCGACGCGGCCGAGGCCATCCGCCGTGTCCTGGAGCAGCCCAGCCTTCAACCCACCGGCCTGCACTGCCACCTGGGCTCGCAGATCACCACGGTCCAGGCCTACCTCGCTGCCCTCGACCGGCTCGTCCAGTTGTTGGCGCAGATCCGTGACCGGCACGGCGTCGAACTCCCCGAGCTGGACCACGGCGGCGGCCACGGCGTGCGCTACCTCCCCGCAGACCCCGAACTCGACCCGGCCGACCTCGCCGCCCGCGTGAGCGAACATCTCAGCACGCTGCCTGCTCCTCGCCCGGCACCGGGTGAGCCCGTTTCCGCCCCCGCACTCCGCTGCGCCCCCAGGGGCAGGTGTCGGCGACGGTTGGGCGCGGCGCTTGCCGACCGGTCCGCCTGCACCGCGATGTACGAGCCTTCGAATTCTCCTTTTGCCCCGGAGGCGCTGGGTCCCCGCCCCGCGGGCGGGGACCCAGCCATGAGAAAGGCGCGAAGTATGCTCCCTGGCAACGTAGTTGAGGCGATTTGGCCTGCCCTGGATGTCGGGGCCGAGGGGGTGCGGTGCGACCGGCGCAGCCTCAGAGTCGCCCTGCGCACGTGTGGACCGTCGGCCCCGAGCCGGAAAAGGTAAAGTCACCCGCCGTTTCGGGATCGGAGGAATTGTGGCTTCCGCGCGGGTCAATTTGTGCTTTTCACTGCATACTGGAGGGGATGACAAAATCAGTAGTTCGGCGCCACCTGCCCACCAGTCCCTTCAAAGTCCGGGTCGAAGCGCCGCGCAAGCGGTTCGAGGTGGGAGATCGGGTCTCGCACGACCGGTACGGCCTCGGCCGGGCGATCGGGGTCGAGGCCGACAGTGACATCGCGGTCCTCGTCGACTTCGGCTCACAGCAGCGGCGGATCACCCAGCCGTACGCCGCACTGTTCAAGCTCTGACGACACCGCCCTCTCAGTCCCACGGTCTCGTTTCCTGGCGGGTGCTCAGCGCTGCTGCCACCGACGATGAAGATCGGTGATCTTGCCCTCCAGGTGGGCGAGAAGAGCCTGATCATCCGCTGGCACGTCCCGGCCAAGCCTTTGTGCCACCTCGCGGTGCAATTGCAGCGACTCGCCCGTTTCGTCGGTGATGAGCACGGACAGGAGCGGCTCGTCGGCTGCTGTCGACTGGTCCACCAGCGCCAGGACCTGGGCCTTCTGCAGGTGGCTGAGGGTGGGCAGCAGCTTGTGCCCGGTCCTCTGGTGCAGGGCGTCCCATGAGGTGGTCCGCTGCTCGCGGGCGCTCTTCTTGAGCGCACCGCGGATGGCGTTGGCCACGCCCGCCATGGGGTTGTTCTTCGCGGCGTTCCACCACGCCTGGTCGGCGGGGTCGGCCCCCCGGACTGACTGCGGTGAGGCCGGCAGGGGGTTGCAGGCGGAGCTGTCGTCCGTGAGGGGAGGGGCCCCCGGTCCCGTAGGAGCCTCCAGGTACACGGTGGTGCTGTCCGAACCGGTGCTTCCCTGAGCGCCGACCTCGATGAGCTGCTTGTCCATCCTTGCCCTCTTCATGCTGTACTACCGCTGACCGGGATCATTGTGCACGCCAGCCGCCGGTCCGTTCCTCGCGCACCGTTCCGCCTTGGAGCGGGGCGTCCGGGAGGGACGCCGAGTGCGGGGTGGGTGTCGCGTCCGCGACGGCTGTGTTCTAACCTGTCCGTCATGTCGAACCCTGATGGGCTGCTCGTCGACATCGCCGCGATGGTGGAGTCCGAGCACAGCAACCAGATGTCCCTCACCGTGGTGGTCCCCGGAGCGGTGATCACCGGCAGGCTCGCACCGGTGGCGCTGTGGCTGGAGCGAGTGGCGGAAGTCCTCGAAGCCTCGGACCACTTGAAGCCCTTCGCCGCCCTCTTCACCCGACCCACCGAGGGCGCGCCTGCGAGGCCCACTCATCTTCACCTGCACCGGGCGCAGATCCTGCAGGGGGACTTCGGGCTGCCCCACGCCGGCGGCATGTACCGCATCGCCATCGAGGACATCAGCAGCTGGACGATCGGAGACCTCAGCTACTCCGCAACCTGACACGGACCCTGCGGCCGCGAAGGGAACCCAGGCGGTCAGCGCTACCTGCCGACGCATGACAGTGGTCAAGGCGCAGCAGCTCGCTGCGGCAACCCGCCACACCTGCACGCAGATGTACACGGCCGCCGGCCCGGTATGGGGTCTATCAGGATTCCTGATACTCCCGGGGCACGGGCTGCCGGTGATGTCTGCCGGGTTACTGGTGGTGGTGGTGTCAGGCCGCGCCGTGGAGCGGCGCTTGATCATGATGTTGGGTGGTGCTTCAGCTGGGAACGGGGTCTGCTCCTGCTGTGTGCGCCGGTGAGGACGGGCGGCAGAGAACGGCGGCAGCGGTGTTATTCGCCCTGCCCCGAAAGGCGCCGGGCGCCGTGCCAGCCTCGGCCTCACGTGTCGCGGCGATGATCCGGCCGGGCCCGGATTCGGACAGCTCGGCCATGAAACGCGGCCAGCTCCAGCCGTAGCGCTCGGGCAGGTGGGCAGCACCCTCGGACAGCACGGCGACCTGCTGGATCTGGGACAGAGGGATGCTGGCTGTCAGCGCGTGGTCTGCGGCTTCGGGCTTCGCACCGGCGACCCAGAAGCCGCCGGCGGCGTTGTTGCGGTAGCCGCTTACGGCTTCCTCCGCATACGAGTCGAGGTAGGCCGCCCGGTCGTCGACGATCACCTCGACCGCTCCGTTGCTCCGCTGCAGTGCAACGGGCGAGTGGCCGAGCACCAGGACGTCCAGGATGCCGTCCCGCTCGCGGACCACCGCGACGGTCGAGGACGGGCTGTCCGCGTTCGTCATGTCACAGCTTTGGCCATGCTCCTCGACCAGCGAGGTCAGGGCGGTGCGCAGGACCTCCCGCAGGCCGGGCGAGCCAGGTGAGAGCAGCCGCGCGCGCAGGAGGCCCGCCAATTGCTGCACGTACCAGGCGACATCGTGGACGCAGCCCGTCGCGGCTCCCGTGGCGGTGGCGCCGTCCAGGACGAGAGCGAACGTCGGCCCCGTGACGACGGCGGCCTCGCTGACACCGCCCGGCGTCGGGGCGGTCGCGTGCGTGATCTCCAACGGCATCAGGAAGTTCCCTGCTTGGGTCGGTCGGACTGGGAGGCGGGCCTGAGCTGCCGCGGTTGCCAGGCCTGCCAAGCCGGGGGCTCGGCATGTGAGGCGATGGCGGGTCGCCATCTGGCGACCGTGGACGATCGGTAGGGACGCCTCTGGGGCGAGGAGGGAAAACACTGAGCCTGAACGTCAGAGCGCCGGCAGTACCATGCCTGGTTCCGACACCAGCGGCGTGGTGTTCTCCCGGCTCAGGCTGTGGACCTGGTGGCCGGTCGACATGCCGATCACCACCCGGGCGAGCCGAACCCGGAACGCGTAGGCGTGGCGGGCGAGAACCTCAGCCGCGTGTTGCGCCAACAGGCCTCGTGCAGCAGTTGGTTGAGTGGCCGTCGGAGACGAGAAGGAGCGGGCGCGATCGCCGCGGAATCGGTGCGGGACGCTCGCGAGGACCGGCCCTGAGGCGACGGGGCGGTGCGAGGAGCGGGCAGGAACGGGAATGCGAAGAACCCTTCTCGGGCGGCACGACATCGGAACGCTCCACGCCACAGACGGCGGGAGGGTGCAGCTGACGGGCCAGGAGGATCAAGCGGGCGCGACAGCAGGACGCCTGTCGTGTGGGGTGCAGGTGATCGATGTTGCACGACACCCCATGTGAGCGGAGGTGTGCGAACCGCAGCACGATCCAGATCGCTGTGATGCGGGCGGGTGCTGCGCTCTGTGCATCAGGCTGGAGGCAAGGGGCCTCAACGGCCAGGGTGCGTCATGACGCCATGCCGGGGCCCGCATCGCACATGCATGCGATGCGGGCCCCTCGCTGCCAGGCGGGCGCCGTGGCAGAAGAACTACAGCGGGCGAATGTTCTCGGCCTGCGGGCCCTTCTGGCCCTGCGTGACGTCGAACTCGACCTTCTGGCCCTCGAGCAGCTCACGGAAGCCGTTGGCGTTGATGTTCGAGTAGTGGGCGAACACGTCAGGACCGCCACCCTCCTGCTCGATGAAGCCGAAGCCCTTTTCCGCGTTGAACCACTTCACAGTGCCATTAGCCATAAAGAAATCTCCTTCAAGGGGCAGTCCGGAGCCCGCACGGCGCGGACTCCGAGTCACCGCGATGAGCGCCCACCCAGGGAAGAGCCGGGAAACAAAAATGCGCCTGCGATACATCAGCAGGCGCACAAGAGTTCATGGGACCACAACTGCAACTCGAAAGAGACTAGCAGGCTCCGCAGTGCGGTGAAAGGGGCCGCAGCCATCCGCGACCGTGACGCGCCCACCCGCCACGGCGCACGGTCCACGACCTGCGCCACCCCGCCGTCACCATCGCCCACGAAGAACGCCGCCAGAGCCGCGGGCGCGCGCAGACCGGAGGCCGGTGGACCGTCAGGTCCGTTGAGGAAAGGTGGCTTCAACCCTCGCTGCGTGAAGGCCTGGGATGCGATCGGCCGAGGACCGCGTCATCGGCCAAGTCGTGCGGTGAGGCAGGGGGAGTGGAGGCCGCAGGAACTCCGGAGTCTGAAGGCATGCCATGGCGGTGGTCAGCGGCGGCCCTCGGTGGTCGAACTGGGGGCCAAGCTCCGACGCGTACTCGCGAGCTGGGGAGCCACATGGGGCAGGACGATCGCGACCTCCGTCATTTCCTCCAGTAGCGCGTACAGGCTGGAGCCACTGATCACCCCCGAGTTCGGGAGTTGGAAGAACGGATATCAGGAGCAGCCTTCCCACCCGGCCCGGCCCCTGGCCGGGTTGCGTCGCCAGATACCGACCAGGCCTCGGGCCAGGCGGTGCTCCACCACCCTACGAACCGCTCCCGCCTGCCAGTTGGGACCTGCGTCTCACGAAACGCGAACGCTCATGGTGCCCCCGCCGGAGGAAGAGGACGGCACCGTCGTGATCGACTTGCGAAACTGCGCGCGCGCCATGCGCGGTTCGGGACGGGACCGCGCAGGGCCTGTTCGGCCCCCGCGACGCTGCCCCGGGAGCCGGCCGCGGCCAGGCAGGCCCAACGAAGACCTCTGGCCGGCGCGGTCACAGGGTGTCAGGTCTCGGCCCGCTCGGTCCGGTGGAGCTGGGTGCGGACGGCCGCGCACCGCTCACGTACCTCGGCGCTCAACACCTTGACGGGGTGGTCGTCGGTGAACGGGAGATCGTTGAGGCTCCCAGTGCCGCCGTATGCGTTCAGGACGATGTCCAGTCCTTGAGCGTCCCCCGCTGCGATCTTCGATCGTCCACGTTCCATCCTGCGGGCCCAGCCCGGGTAGCCGCATTCGCTGAGTGTTCGCACGAAGGCGTCGAGTGCGGCTATCAGTTCCCCAGGGACGTCGATCATGGAGCAAGTATGTACCGCTGCGCGGTGGCGGAGAGATCAAAGCGGCCCACCGCGGCCCGACTGGCCGATGCGCTGTCGTTGGCGGGGTTGGGGTCAGTCGGCGCGGATGTTGCCCGTGCGCCGGTGACCGTGACGTGGCCCAGGGACAGCAGGTGCAGCGGGATGCGGAAGGTCTTGTTCACGCTCGCTCCGTTGGCGATCGTCCCGTAGGTGCAGGTGACCGTCCCGGAGGCGGTGGTGCAGCCGGTGGAGAGGTTCGTCGCGGTGGCGCCGGGTGGCAGGGTCGCGGTCAGCGTGGCCGAGGTGACGGGGCTGGGGCCGGTGCCGGGGGTGCCGCCGAAGGTGACGGCGGTCGCGCCGGTGAGGGCGGTGCCGGTCACCGTCACGACGGTGGTGCCGGTGGTCAGTCCGGAGGTGGGGCTGATGGCGGTCACGGCTGGCGCGGAGGGCGGCGTGGGGGTGAGCTGGACGACGGTGACGTCGTTGGAGAAGACGTTGGTGGTGTAGCCGCGGGAGCGGTCGGGGCTGAGCGTCAGGGCGTTGGGCCCGGAGCCGACGGCGAGGGTGTCGGTCACGGTATTGCTGGCGGTGTCGACGACCAGCAGGTTGTCGTCCTGTGCGTTGGCGACGTAGAGGTGGCTGCTGTCGGCGCTGACCCCAAGGCCCACCGGGGCGGTACCGGTGGTGCTGGTCGCGGTGACGGTGAGAGTGGCCAGGTCGACGGCGACGACGATGGTGCGGTTGGCGTTGCTGACGTAGGCCCGGGTGCCGTCGGGGGTGACGGCGAGGTCGAATGGCAGTTCGCTCAGGGAGACGGCGGCGATGGTCGCCTGGGTGGCGGTGTCGATGACGGTCACGGTGAGCGGGACCCGGTGGCCGCGCCAGCAAGTCAGCGTCGCCGGACCCGACCAGGGGCCCTCGGCCAGGTGGCCGGTGCGCGCGCCGCAGGAGCGCCAGCAGAACGCCTGGATCAGGGCGGCCGGGGCGGAGCTCACCACCCCGGCCTCTGACCACCAGGCTCAGTGGCGTGCAGCCCGTGCGCGCGAGCAGGCCCGGCAGGAAAAGCGCGCCGCCGAGCGGAGCGAGACCGTCGTGCCGCTGCGTCCGCGTCAGCGCAGCGCGTGTTCGCGCCAAGACGCGGCCAGCAACACCGCGTGACCAAGCACAACGTCTACCGGGGCCCCTCCACAAGGGGAGACCGGGGCCCAGCAACTGCGTGAGACGGGCCTTGCCTGGCAGATCGAGGACGGCCACTACCAGAGCCGACCGCCATATCTGAGCGCTACCACCACGGGTTGCGCCACGTCCAGGACCAGCTCACCACCTAGCCCCACCGCCCGGTGTCTTCCAGCGCCTCCACCTGGACAGTGGTCGTAGCCGGCCCGGCTCCCGCCTCGGATACCGTGTTCCTGTACGGGGTGCCATAACGGATGTGACGCCCCCCACCGGAGGTAGTCAGCGTATGAGTTCAAAGCGCAGCAAGAATCCAGCCCTGCCCGTACTTGACGACGCATTCCGACTCGCGTCGGTCAAGGACGCAGAAGAGTCCACCCGTGACTTGGCCGCGCGGCTGGCCACCACCGAGCTGCGCCGCGTTTCCCACCCGGGCCGGGTCACCTGGGAGCCCACCGATCAGGCCGAGCCCGTACCGGTCCCGCCGACTGTGGTCGACGGCGACGGGGACCTGTGGCTGCGGGACCGGGGCACTGGCACCTGGACCATGCCCGAGTTCAACCCGCAGGAGTTCCCGGCCCGCTGTGGCGAGGTTCTGACGTGGAACCAGCTTGCCTGCGAGTTCGGCCCGCTGACCGCGCTGGCCGACGACCGCCGCATCGGCGGCGGCCGGCGCTGACCGCGCGGCCCTCTGGGATGACCGCGCCCCTGGAGCGCCGGTTGTGGGTGGCTGGGAGCTCCAGCTCACCGCCGAGTTCGACGATGGCGGCGAGCAGGTGAGCGTGGTGGTGACGTGCGACGGCCTCGAGCAGCGCGGTGCGGGCCTGGCGCCACCCGATGTCCTCGGTGCGGCCGGCGTCGGTGGCCCAGCCGGGTAGCGGTCGGCCTTCGGCTGCCGTGGTGAGCGCGCGGCCGAGCTCGCCGATCGACTGCTGCCAGTCGGCCAACTGCCCTAGCAGGCCGCGCAGCAGCTCGTCGACGGCGGCCGCCGGGTCGGCGCCGAAGGCCCGCGCTTCGGCGGCGGCCTCGGCGAGGACGTCTTCGTCCAGGTCCTCGAGGGGCCTCGCGCCACGAAGCGGCCGCAGCGTCGAAAGCAGCCAGGGCGGGGTGCAGCTCGGCGGCGAGAGCGGCGGGCGACCACGGCAACGGGGTGCGGGGCGGACGGACCGGAGGCGGACAGGGCGAGCCCGGCACCTGGGGCGAGCCCGCGCCGGGCGATGCTGCTCACCCGGCGGCCGGGCCGGCTGGGCGGTCGTCGGCCGTGGTGGTGCCGTCACCGTTCGCGCCGCCCAGGTCCTCGACCACGCGCAGGCTCAGCTCGGTGGCGATGCGGTGCAGGTGCTCCCACCGGTCGAGGCCCAGGCCGAGCGCGGGGTCGTCGGCCACCCGCAGCAGGGCGGCGGCCGCGACGCCGGACCCGGCGGCGAGCGCATTGTGCAGGGCCTGCGCGCACGCCTGCTCGTCGCGGTCACCCTGGTGGTGCAGGGCGATCTCGAAGGACTCGGCCGCACTGTCGAAGGCCCGCCGGTAGGCGAGGCGGTCGAGCAGATCGCCATGGTCGGAGCCGAGCATCGGTGGCCGCCGGACGGGCAGAACACGGGCGTCGCCGGCTGCGGTGGCCGCTCGGCCCGCCTCAGTGGCACGCACCAGCCCGCCGGCGAGCAGGGTGAGCTCGCGCTCCAGATCGCCGAGCACACACGACGGCAGGGCTGCGGCGATCGCGCAGACGGCGACCTGCGCCTGTGGACCGCCACCTACCCGGCCACCGGCCGCGAAGGCCTGCCACCCGTCGCCCTGGTCCTCGAGTCCGGCCGCAAGCACACCCGCCGCCGCCCCGGCGCCAAGCCCCTCACCCCGGAGCAGAAGAAGGCCAAGGCCAAGACCGACCACGACCGCCTGCTGCTCCGCCTCGTCCAGGTCAAGGTCCCCTCCGAGCGAACCTGGACGAATGGCGGCGTCACAGGTCAAGCAGATGTGGCCGGCCCAGCGCGGCGGGAGCCAGCGCTGCCCCGGCCGGGTCGGCCGCCGGCGGCCGGGAAGCATCACGCGGTGTCCAGTCCAGAGGAGGTCGGCGGCCCCGGAGCGACCGCAACCTCCGGGTTCGAAGGCGCGGCGTGGACCCATCGCACCGCCAGTGCATCCACCGGCTCCTCATCCACCAGCAGGATGTGCGCGGCCGGCGGCTCGATGAGTTCCAGCACCACCGCCAGGTCCGTCACCCCAACCGTGCGCGAGCCGCATCCCGTTCGCACGTGGATGTTGGGAACGCCGTCGGTGTGCGGGGCTCTCCCGGCTGGCTCGCAGCCGGACCACGCAGCGGTCGGTCCCGCGCAGGTCCGGGCGAGCGCCGCACCGGGCGGCCTGGTTGCGCCCTGGACGGGGCGCCTGGGCCCGCGCAGTCGATGAACGTCACCTCCGACAGGTCGAGCAGCACCTCCCGATGCGGCTCGAGCGGCGGCCAAGGCACGGTGCCGCGCGGGTGCGGTGGCGAGTCGATCTCGCCGCCGGCCCTGACCAGGGCGGTCGCCTGAACCTGATCGCGCATGGTGGCCTCTCGCCGCGCGGCCCGGCCCGGGACGCCGCTCGGCCTCACCTCCCCCGGAGATCTCGGTGGTCGGACCCTCGACCCCGGCGTCTACAAGGCGACGTCGTCCATCAACCTCACGGGCACGCTCACGCTGGACGCCCACGGTGACCCCAACGCCGTGTGGGTGTTCCAGATCGGCTCGACCCTGATCACGGCATCCGACAGCCACGTGCTCCTGACCAACGGCGCAGCGCCGTGCAACGTCTTCTGGCAGGTCGGGAGCTCTGCCACGATCGGCACCGACACCACCTTCGTCGGCACGATCATGACCTTGGCCTCGATCGGCATGAACACCGGGGCGAGCCTCGACGGCAGGGCCCTGGCGCAGACTGCCGGCTCCGTGACGCTCGACACCAACCGGATCACCCGGGCAACCTGCGCGGCCGGGACCACCGGCGGCACCACGGGCGGGACCACCGCCGGTACCACTGGCGGCACCGGCACGGGTGGCGTGGTCGCCGGTACCACCACGGGCGGCCTCATCGCCGGCACCACCGGGGGAACCACTGGCGGCGGGACCGGTGGCGTTCTGGGCGGTCTGCTCGGCGGTGTCCTGACCACGGGTGGCACCACGGGTGGCCTCCTGGGTGGGGTCATCGCAGGCAGCACTTGGCGGTACCGGTGGGGCCACGACCGGTGGCGGCACCACCGGCTACACCACCGGCGGAGGCACCACCGGCTACACCACCGGTGGCGGGAACGGCGGTGGGGAGCACGGTGGCCACGGCGGTGACCACGGGGGTGACCACGGCGGTGACCACGGTGGCGACTGCGGGTGCGACGAGTCCGGGAGCTGGTAGCCGAGTCGTAAGGCCGGACACGGACTTGGCGGCGCGCGGCGGATCGTCGGAGATTCCGTCGCGCGCCCCCAGGGACGCTCAGGGAAGCAGAGCCGAGGGGAGCAGTCAGGATGGGAAGGACCGGGCCCGGTCAGGTGCTGGGCGGCACAGAGTCCGTGAATGCGATGGCGTCGAGCCGTCAACGGGCCGACGACACCATGACCACTCCCAAACCGCCGCGCCCGCTGGCGGCGGCCCTGGTCGTGGCCGTGGCGTTGTGTCTGGCGACGTCCCTCGTCCACGTGTTCCTGGTGTTTCTGTACGTGGCCCCACCGAATCAGATGTCGCAGTACTACGGCAAGCAGATCAACGCGTGGATCTACCCGTTGTTCGAGCAGAACTGGCGGCTCTTCGCGCCGGATCCGGAGTCGGTCTCCAGGCAGGTTTCTGCGAGGGTCACAATGACCTCACCGGATGGCAGGACTCAGGTCGGTGACTGGTTCGACCTGACCGCCGTGGACGATTCCGATGGCAGGCACAATATTTTTCCGAGTCACACGACGCAGAACATGCTGCGTCGGGCTTGGACGTCGTACCTCGAAGTGCAGGGCACCGACGACAAGCCGCACTCGGCGCGGGCTCTGATGTTGCAGAAGTACCTGAGCAACATCGCGGTGGAGCGAGCCACCGCCCATCAGAGCGGCACGTTCGATGCCGTTCAGCTGCGGGTGGTCACCAGGCCGATCGGCGCGCCCAGCACGCCCGGCGCCCCCCGCCCGACAACGCAGACCGCGGTCGACACCCGGTACCTGCCCTGGTGGAAGGTGACACCCCATGGGAACTGACCAGCCCTCACCTCCTGCGCGCGCTCCACGCCGAACGGCCCCGCAGAGCGGTGGCACCGGTACCAGGCCGATGCTCCGCAGCCCCGGCAGGCTGAGCGGTATCGTCACCGATCGGCCGGTCTCCCTGCACGCGGCGGCGGTGCTGCGCATCGGGTACGGTCTGCTCTACCTCGCCTTCCTGCTGCGGGAGTTCCCGCACCGGGACGAGATCTGGGGCCCCGGTTCACCGTGGACGCCCGCCTTGGCGAGGCAGCTCTTCGACCAGACCGGCTGGTTCAGCGTCCTCACCCTGTCCGACGGCCAGGTGTACTTCGAGTTCTGCTACGCGACGGCTCTCGTCACGTCGGTACTGTTCATGATCGGCTGGCGGACCAGGGCGGTGTCGATCCTGTTCGCGGCCCTGGTGGCCTCGTTCCACGCGCGGGCCATCTTCATGACGGACGGAGGAGACAACCTCATCCTCCTCATGGTCCTGTACCTCTGCTTCACGGCGTGCGGCCGACGCTGGTCCCTCGACGCGCGCAGGGCCCGCCTGCGGGCCTCCCCGGAGCAGGTCGACAGCCCCTCGTCCAGCCCCGGACCGTCGAACCTCCGGCACCAGCTCCTGCCAGCCCAGCGGCTGTTGAGCACGGCGCTGCACAACTGCGCCATGTTCGTCATCGCCGCCCAGGTCTGCATCGTCTACGGCTCCGCAGGCCTGTACAAGGTGCAGGGCGGCTCGTGGGAGAACGGAACCGCCCTCCACTACGTCGTGAACCTCGACCTCTTCCGGCCGTGGCCCGCGTTGTCACTCATGGTGGACAGCCACCCCCTGCTGATCGCCGTCGCCACGTACATGACCGTGCTGCTGCAAGTGGCTTTCCCGTTCGTCCTGTTCAGCAGGCTGAAGTACATCGTCCTGACGATGCTGCTCGGCATGCACCTGGGCATCGCGTTCCTCATGGGGCTTCCGCTCTTCTCAGGGGCCATGATCGTCGCGGATGCCGTGTTCCTTCCCGACCGCGTCTACCAGCTCCCGGGAGCATGGTGGCGCCGCACGTTCCGGCCCGCAGGTGCCGGGGGAGCAGGGGGCTGGCGCCGCGCCGGGAACTCGGCCGCTCCGCCGCAGCCGGGCTCGGTGCTCGCGTACGAGGGGGACTGCGGCTTCGGCCGGGCCACGACCGACCGGATCAGCCGGCGGGCGGCACCGCAGATCGACGCCGTCCCCTGACAGGCGCTGCCGGAGCGGCTCACCGCTCCGCACCTGCCACGGCTGGACCGGGAGGTACTCCTCTTCCACGACGAGGCGGTCCACGCCGGCGGAGTCCACGCGCCGGCCCGCTTCGTCGGCTCCTCACCGGCTCGCCGCTATCGACTGGTAGTTGGCGGGCCAGGGCTCTGCGTGACCCGCTGCGTGCAGCTGGACTCCCGCCTTTGGGCAGCGAGGTCTTCGTCGGCGGCTCGCTGATCACAGCTTTGACCTCTGTAGGAGAAGGTCTGTCCTGGCAGCGCTGCCGATGTGGGGTACGGTTCGAACTCGGAGTGTGTAACGAGATCCGTGGTGCCGGCTTCCCGTCCGGCGAGGGCCATCTGTCGGCCCCACGCAGGGAGCTGGTGGGTCCGGGCGCTCTGCGGGGCGGCTCTCCGTTCCACTCTCATTTCACACCGCGAGTCGTCAGACGGTCGAGGGTGGGTTCGAAGAGAGCGTTTCCGCAGGTCAGAGGGGTGTCCGACCTGCGGAAACGATGAGAGATCGAACTGCGTTTCCGCAGCCCAGAGGGGGTCCTACAGGTCGAAGTACAGCTCGAACTCGTGCGGGTGGGGCCGCAGGGCGATCGGGGCGATCTCGTTGGTGCGCTTGTAGTCGATCCAGGTCTCGATCAGGTCGGGGGTGAAGACGCCACCGGCCAGGAGGTACTCGTGGTCGGCCTCCAGGGCCTCCAGGACGGCGGGGAGGGAGGCGGGGACCTGGGGGACGGAGGCGTGCTCGTCGGGGGCCAGCTCGTAGAGGTCCTTGTCGACGGGCTCGAGGGGCTCGATCTTGTTCTTGATGCCGTCGAGGCCGGCCATCAGCATGGCGGCGAAGGCGAGGTAGGGGTTGGAGGACGGGTCGGGGGCGCGGAACTCGATGCGCTTCGCCTTGGCGTTGGAGCCGGTGATCGGGATGCGGATCGCGGCGGAGCGGTTGCGCTGGGAGTAGACCAGGTTGACCGGGGCCTCGAAGCCGGGGACGAGGCGGTGGTAGGAGTTCACCGAGGGGTTGGTGAAGGCGAGCAGCGACGGGGCGTGCTTGAGCAGGCCGCCGATGTAATAGCGGGCCATGTCGGAGAGCCCGGCGTAGCCCTGCTCGTCGTAGAAGAGCGGTGAGCCGTCCGTCCAGAGCGACTGGTGGACGTGCATGCCGGAGCCGTTGTCGCCGAAGATCGGCTTGGGCATGAAGGTGGCGGTCTTGCCGTTCCGCCAGGCGACGTTCTTGATGATGTACTTGAACAGCATCAGGTCGTCGGCGGCGTGCAGCAGGGTGTTGAACTTGTAGTTGATCTCCGCCTGCCCGGCCGTGCCGACCTCGTGGTGCTGGCGCTCGACCTCCAGGCCGGACGCGGCGAGCTCCAGAGACATCTCGGCGCGCAGGTCGGCGAAGTGGTCGACCGGGGGAGTGGGGAAGTACCCGCCCTTGTACTTGACCTTGTAGCCGCGGTTGCCGCCCTCCTCGACCCGGCCGCTGTTCCAGGCGCCGGCCTCGGAGTCGATGTAGTAGTACGAGGCGTTGGCGGTGGTCTCGAAGCGGGCCTCGTCGAAGACGTAGAACTCGGCCTCGGGGCCGAAGAACGCGGTGTCCGCGATGCCGGAGGAGGCGAGGTACGCCTCGGCCTTCTTCGCCACGTTCCGCGGGTCGCGGCTGTACGCCTCGCCCGTGATCGGGTCCTGGATGAAGAAGTTGATGTTGAGGTGCTTCTCCTTGCGGAACGGGTCCAGGCGGGCGGTCGAGAGGTCGGGGACGAGCGCCATGTCGGATTCGTGAATCGCCTGGAAGCCGCGGATCGACGAGCCGTCGAACATCAGGGTCTCGGACGGGTCGAAGGTCGCTGCAGGCACGGCGAAGTGCTGCATGACGCCCGGCAGGTCGCAGAAACGGACATCGACGAACTTGATCTCGTTGTCCGCGATGTACTGCTTCACCTCGGCGGCGTTGTTGAACATCCGATCCTCCTCAGCGTGCGGTTTTGGTGGCTCACCCTAGGAACCGACCGTTTCCGGTCGGTGACCTCACCGTTTCCTAGATGTTAACCGCGCCCGAGTGCCGGGCGGCAAAGCCGTACGCTTTCGGGCAAAACGCTTCACCGGCCCGGCCTGTCCCTGGCAAGTGGTCTGGACCATTTGAGTGCAGTCCGGAGAGCCGATTCACCCGCACGGGGGGAGGGGCCCGAAGATCGCCCGGACTGCCCGGATAGTGTGGATTCGTGGACACCAGAGAAGCGTTGGGATCGTGGATCGAAGGCCCGAAGGCCGCCGCCGAGCAGATGGGCGCCGACTTCGGCTACCGCGGTGAGCGTCTCGGCCTGCCCGAGGAGGGCGCCGGCTCGATCGCCGGGCCCGGCCGCCGGCTCGGCGCGCTGTTCGTCGACGGCTGGCTCTGCAGCCTGGTCGCGTACGGGCTGATCGCCCACGGCGACGAGGGCTCGGCCAACCTGTGGACCACGCCGCTGTTCTACGTCGTGACGGTGCTGCTGATGGCGACCACCGGCACGACGGTCGGCAAGCGGCTGTTCGGCCTGCGGGTGGTCCGCCTCGGCGGCGGCCGCGCCTCCATCCCGCAGGTGCTGCTGCGCACGCTGCTGCTCTGCCTGCTCGTCCCGGCGCTGATCTGGGACCGGGACACCCGTGGGCTGCACGACAAGGCCGTCGGCACCGTCGAGGTCCGGATCTAGACAGCCCCGGCACCGGAGACATGGAACGGCCCCGCCGCAGGAGATCTGCGGCGGGGCCGTGGTGTCTGTCGGGTGGGAGCCGTCAGCGAGCCTGACCGCCCTTGGGCATCCGGGCGCCCTTGGGCATCGGGCCCTTGGGGATCGGCGCCTTGGAGAGCAGGTCGCCGAGCGCGCGCAGCCGGTCGTTGGTCTCGGTGACCTGGGCCGGGGTGATCGAGCGCGGCAGTCGCATCAGGGTGATCTGCAGCTTCTTGAGCGGGATCTCGCCCTCGCCGTCGCCGACCATGATGTCGTGCACGGGGATGTCACCGACCACGCGGGACATCTTCTTCTTCTCGGACGCGAGCAGCGGCCGCACCCGGTTCGGGTTGCCCTCGCCGATCAGCGCGATGCCGGGACGGCCGACGGCTCGGTAGATCGCGTCCTGGTTGCGGGTCACCGCGACCGGCGTCGGGTTCGCGTTCCAGCCGCGCCGGATGTTGCTCAGCACGGCGGCCACGGCCCCCGGCTGGCCCTCCATCTGCCCGAAGGCGGCACGCTCGGCCCGGCGCCCGAAGACGATCGCCATGGCCAGGAAGGCCACGATGAAGCCCAGGATGCCCAGGTAGATCGGGTGGTCGATCGCAAAGCCGATTGCGAGGAACACGCCGAAAACGATCAGGCCGACGCCTGCGATGATCAGGCCGATCTTGGTGTCGACCTTCTTGGTCATTTGGTACGCCGTGCGGATCTGCTGGAGTCGCCCGGGGTTCTCGGATGTTTGCCTCGCCATAAGCCTCATGGTACGTGGCCCCACCTCGGGACAACCAAGGGCGCCCCCGTCCAAAGGACTGAGCTGCCGTGGCAGGGGTTACGCCGGGCGCCGCTCGCCCTGCACCGGGCCGGCCACGTGCTCACGGTCCGCCGCGTACCGGCGGTTCTCGCACACCGACGCCCAGGCGTTCCGCCGGGCCTGGCGCTGGCCGCCGGCCAGCAGCACCGTCTCGGCCAACCGCAGGGCGTCGCCGACCGAGCGCACCTCACGGAGTGCGGCCCCGCGCCGGGCCACGTCCCTGGCCACCTGCCTACCCTGCATGCCGAGCACTCCCCTCGCTGACAACGTCAACGCTGTCATCGTCGCCGCCGGGTGTTACCGCCCGGTGACCTCACCGTCAAAGCCTGATGAAAGCCTGACGCCCTGTACGCGGACTGCACCCCCGCTTGTGGCCCGGTTACGCCGGACGGCGGGGGTGCGTCACCCCCGCCGTCCGTGGCTCAGACCGCCGCCGTCTTCTCGCGGTGTTCCAGCGCCTGCCGGTAGAGCCGCCCGGCGCGGTACGAGGACCGCACCAGCGGGCCGGACATCACACCGGCGAAGCCGAGCTCCTCGGCCTCCTCCTGGAGCTCCACGAACTCGTGCGGCTTCACCCAGCGCTCGACCGGGTGGTGGCGCAGCGAGGGCCGCAGGTACTGAGTGATGGTGATGAGCTCGCAGCCCGCGCCCACCAGGTCGGCCAGCGCCTGGCTGACCTCCTCGCGGGTCTCGCCCATGCCCAGGATCAGGTTGGACTTGGTCACCAGCCCGGCCGCGCGGGCCTGGGTGATGACGTCCAGCGAGCGCTCGTAGCGGAAGGCCGGGCGGATCCGCTTGAAGATCCGCGGCACCGTCTCGACGTTGTGTGCGAGCACCTCGGGGCGGGAGGAGAAGACCTCGGCCAGCTGCTCGGGCACCGCGTTGAAGTCGGGGATCAGCAGCTCGACGCCCGTGCGGCCGGTCTCGCGGCCGGTGGTGAGCGCGTGCACCTGGCGCACGGTCTCGGCGTACAGCCAGGCACCGCCGTCGGGCAGGTCGTCGCGGGCGACGCCGGTGATGGTCGCGTAGTTGAGGTCCATCTTGACGATGGACTCGGCGACCCGGCGCGGCTCGTCCCGGTCGAAGTCGGCGGGCTTGCCGGTGTCGATCTGGCAGAAGTCACAGCGGCGGGTGCACTGGTCACCGCCGATGAGGAAGGTCGCCTCGCGGTCCTCCCAGCACTCGAAGATGTTGGGGCAGCCGGCCTCCTGGCAGACGGTGTGCAGCCCCTCCTTCTTCACCAGCGCGTGCAGGGCGTTGTACTCCGGGCCCATCTTCGCGCGGGTCTTGATCCACTCGGGCTTCCGCTCGATGGGGGTCTCGGCGTTGCGGACCTCGAGGCGGAGCAGCTTCCTGCCGTCCGGTGCGACAGCGGACACGTGCGACTCCTAGGCGTTGCTGGATGGAAAGCGTGTACGGGGTACCCCCAGGGTACGCCTGTGCTTCTGCGGCTTGCGCCGGGTGTCGACCCCGCATTCGTAGGGCAACACCCGGGTGGTATCGGCGATTCCCGGCGATCAAGACCGGACGGCCCAAGGGGCCCAAGGGGCCCGTCAGCGGGCGAGCGCGGGCTCCGGCAGTTCGGCCAGCACCTCGGCGAGGTGCCGCTCGACCACCGGCAGCGCCTCGGCCACCCCCAGCGGCCGGTCCTGCGGCCGGCCGAGCTCGGTGGTCAGCGAACCGACCCCCGCGTCCCGGATGCCGCAGGGCACGATCCGGTCGAACCACGTCATGTCCGGGTCGCAGTTCAGCGCGAACCCGTGCATCGTCACCCCACGCGCGACCCGCACCCCGATCGCGGCCAGCTTCCGGTCGTCGCCGCGCTGCCCGGCGTTCGACGGCGCGTACTCCGGCCCGGCCAGCCGGGGGTCGATCCCCAGCGGCAGGCCCATCCGCAGCGTCAGGCTGCCTATCTCGACCACCTGCGCGGGGTCGACCACCGCGTCCGGCAGCTCCTGGCCCAGCACCCAGACCCCGCTGCGGCCCTCCACCCGGGAGGTCGCCACCCCGATCTCGCCGCAGGCCCGGATCAGCGCCTCCTCCAGGCGCCGGACGTACGCGACCACGTCGATCGGGTCCGGCAGCTTCACGATCGGGTACCCGACCAGCTGCCCCGGCCCGTGCCAGGTGATCTCCCCGCCCCGGTTCACCGGCACCACCGGGGTGCCGTCGAGCGGGTAGTCCTCCGGGTTGGTCCGCTTGCCCGCCGTGTACACCGGCAGGTGCTCCAGCAGCAGCACGGTGTCCGGGATCTCGTCCGCGACCCGCAGCGCGTGCAGCCGCTGCTGCTCGGCCCAGGCCGCCTCGTAGGGCACCGACTCCCCGCCGACGCCCATCCTCACGAACCGTACGTGCTCGCTCACCGCTGCTCCTTGCCAGGCGTTCGAGACCAACCTCGCCACTGTACGCCTGTGGCGGAGCAGGCCCGCCGGACCCTGGGGGCTCCCCAGCTACCCGGTTACTCGGCGAGCAGCTGGAGCCGCAGGGCCAGCTGGAGTTCGAGCGAGCGTTCGGGGTGGTTCCAGTCGTGGCCGAGCAGGATCTCGACGCGGTCGAGGCGCTGCACGACGGTGTTCACGTGGACGTGCAGCTCGTCCTTGGCGCGCGTCAGGCTGCCGCCGCACTCGAAGTAGGCGCGCAGCGTCCGCACCAGCTCGGTGCCGCGCCGGGCGTCGTACTCCAGCAGCGGGCCGAGCGTGGACGTGACGAACGCCCCGACGTCGTGCCCGTCGCCGAGCAGCACGCCGAGGAAGCCCAGCGAGTCGGCCGAGGCGCCGCCGCCGCTGCGGCCGAGCACCCCCAGCGCCCGTACGCAGCGCAGGCCCTCCGCGTGGGCGGCGGCCAGGGCGACCGGCCCGGCGGCCGGGCGGCCCGCGCCGACGGTGACGGGGGTGCCGGTGAGGCGGGCGAGGCGTTCGGCGGCCCGCTCGGCGGTGGCCGCGGGGGTGTGCGAGCCGTCGTCGGGGAGCAGCAGCACGACGGCGTCGCCGTGCTCCGCGCTGATGCCCCGGGAGCCGAAGAGGTAGCGGGCGGCGGCACCGGCGAGGCGGGTCCGGTCGGCGGCGGCGCCGACCTGGGCGACCAGCACCAGGTGCGGGCGGGTCAGGTCGACGCCGAGCCGGCGGCCCCGGGCGGTGAGGCCCGCCGGGTCGCGTCCGGGGGCGGTCAGCAGGTCGGCGAGCAGCTCGCCGCGGACGCGGTTCTCGGTCTCGGCGACGGAGCGGCGCAGCAACAGGAGCAGCGCGGTGACGACCCCGGCCCGTTCGAAGAGGCGGCGGTCGGCGTCGTCCAGGCCCGGTCTGGAGTGCAGCAGCAGGCTGCCGAGCGGCTCCTGCCCGGCGAGCACCACGCAGACCCAGCCGTCGCCGTGCCGGACCGCCCGGCCCTCGGTGCGGGAGGCTGCGACGGCCTCGGCCAGGCCCGCGCGGGCGGCGGGCCGCCCGGCGAGCAGCCCGCCCTCGGCGTCGAGGACGGCCGTCTCGGCGCCGAGCAGGGCGCCGACCTCGGCCGCCACGTCGGAGACCGCGGCGCCGCGCAGCACCAGGTCGGTGAGCCGGTCGTGGGCCTGCTCGGCGCGCTGCACGGCGGCGGCGTGGGCTTGGATGACGGCGTTGGCGGCGTTCAGCTCGGTGAGGGCGGCCCGGGTCTCGGCGAGCGAGTTGGCGGTGTCCAGGGCGATCGCGGCGTGCGCGGCGAGGGTGCAGAGCAGCGCGACCTCGTCGGGGGAGAAGGCGCGGGCCGAGCGCTCGGCGGCGAACAGCACGCCGATCACCCGCCCGCCGAGCAGCAGCGGCACTCCGATGATCGCGACCAGGCCCTCCTCCAGGACGCCCGCGTCGATCCGGCCGGTGTGCCGGAAGCGTTCGTCGGTGCGGTAGTCCGGGGTCGCGTAGGGGCGCGCGGTCTGCGCGACGAGCCCGCCGAGGCCGTCGCCGAGGCTGAGCCGGAGGTTCTGGAAGAGCTGCGAGACGGAGCCGTCGGTGACCCGCATGTAGGTGTCCCCGGCCGCCGGGTCGGGCAGCGTGAGGTACGCGGTGTCGGTGCCGAGCAGCATTCGGGCCCGGCGGACGATGGCCTGCAGCACCGTGTCCAGGTCACGCGAGGCTGCGAGGTCCCCGGCGGTGTCGAAGAGGGCCGTCAGCTCGGTCTCCCGGCGGCGGTGCTGACGCAGCGTCCGGTGCACCCGCAGCGCCGTCCAGGTCGCGTCGTCGATCTCGGCGAGCACGTCGGCGGGTGCACCGGCCCGCCGCGCCTCGGCGAGCACGTCGGCGAAGTCCTCGGTGGCGGCGCCCGATGCGAGCAGGTCCAGCAGGCTGCGGAGCGCTGTCGCGGAGCCGATGGGGGAGGCGTTCATGGTGCGGGCCATGGTGCCAGAGGCTCCGTCGGCTGCGCACCATCGAAGGGCGCACGTGCTCGCGCGTTCGCCCCTACGCCCCCACGCCCCCACGCCCCCGAGCCCCTACGCCTCGGCGGCGGCGAGGTCGCGGCCTCGGGTCTCACGGGCCGTCAGGACGGCCAGCAGGGTGATCGCCGAGGCGATGGCGACGTAGACCGCGATCGGGGTCGAGCTGCCGTAGTCCTTCAGCAGGGCGGTGGCGATCAGCGGCGCGGGGGCGCCGGCTGCGACCGAGGCGAACTGGGCGCCGATCGAGGCGCCGGAGTACCGCATCCGGGTCGCGAAGAGCTCGGAGAAGAAGGCCGCCTGCGGGGCGTACATCGCGCTGTGGAAGACCA
Organism: Kitasatospora sp. McL0602; assembly: GCF_052076145.1. Taxonomy (NCBI): domain Bacteria; kingdom Bacillati; phylum Actinomycetota; class Actinomycetes; order Kitasatosporales; family Streptomycetaceae; genus Kitasatospora; species Kitasatospora sp. McL0602. Next base: position 5,618,912 of record NZ_CP197246.1, read on the forward strand.
GGCCGATCGTCACGGCGAGCAGCAGCGAGCCGAAGCTCTTGGTGTCGACCAGCCCGAAGAAGACGAAGGCCCAGATGCCGACCCCGGCCGCGCCGACCAGGTAGACGGGCTTGCGGCCGACCCGGTCGGAGAGCGCGCCGAAGAGCGGTATCAGGGCGAACTGGATCGCCGAGGCGACGAGGACGGCGTTCAGCGCGGTCTGCTTGGGCAGGTGGACGTGCCCGACGGCGTACGCGAGCACGAACGTGGTCATCACGTAGTACGAGATGTTCTCCGCCATCCGTGCGCCCATCGCCGTGAGCACCTCCCGCCAGTGGTGCCGCAGCACGGCGACCAGCGGCGGCTGCTCGGCGGTGCCGCGCGCCTGCTGGGCCGCCAGCGCCTGCTGGAAGAGCGGCGACTCGTCCACCGAGAGGCGTATCCACATGCCGACCAGCACCAGCAGCGCGGAGAGCAGGAAGGGCACCCGCCAGCCCCAGGCGAGGAAGGTCGCGTCCGACTGGACGCCGGTCAGGACTGACAGCACGCCGGCCGCCAGCAGGTTCCCGGCGGGGGCGCCGCCCTGCGGCCAGGAGGCCCAGAAGCCGCGCCGCTTCGCGTCCCCGTGCTCGGAGACCAGCAGCACCGCGCCGCCCCACTCGCCGCCGAGTGCGAAGCCCTGCACCAGCCGGAGGGCCGTCAGCAGGATCGGCGCGGTCACGCCGACCTGGTTGTACGTCGGCAGGCAGCCGATCAGCGTGGTCGCGCCGCCCATCAGCAGCAGGCTCACCACCAGCAGCTTCTTCCGGCCGATCCGGTCGCCGAAGTGGCCGAAGACCAGGGCGCCGACCGGGCGGGCGGCGAAGCCGATCGCGTAGGTGAGGAAGGAGAGCAGGGTGCCCGTCAGCGGGTCGCTGTGCGGGAAGAACACCTTGCCGAAGACGAGCGCGGCGGCGGTGCCGTAGAGGAAGTAGTCGTACCACTCGATGGTCGTGCCGATGAGGCTGGCACCGACCACTCTCCAGAGGCGGGGCATCGGGTCACCTTTCACAGGGGTGGGCGGGGTGGGCGGGGGTGGCGTCGCTTGCGCGGGGGCGGTCATCGCGCGGTCCAGCCGCCGTCGACGGGCAGGCTGGCGCCGGTGATGTAGGAGGCGTGCGGGGAGCAGAGCCAGACGGCGAGCTGGGCGACCTCGTCGGGCTCGATCAGGCGCTTGACGGCGGTGCGGTCGAGCATGATCTGTTCGATCACCTCGTCCTCGGGGATGCCGTGGGCCAGCGCCTGGGCGGCGATCTGACGCTCGACCAGTGCGGTGCGGACGTAGCCGGGGTTGACGCAGTTGCTGGTCACGCCGTGCGCCGCGCCCTCCAGGGCGACGGTCTTGCTCAGCCCCTCCAGGCCGTGTTTGGCGGTGACGTACGCGGACTTGAACGGGCTGGCCCGCAGGCCGTGCACCGAGGAGATGTTGACGACGCGCCCCCACCCGCGCCCGTACATCCGGGGGAGGGTGCGGCGCAGGATGCGGAACGGCGCCTCGACCATGACCCGCTGGATCTTGGTGAACAGCTCGGGCGGGAACTCGTGCAGCGGCGCGACGTGCTGGAGGCCCGCGTTGTTGACGACGATGTCGGCGTCGTCCGGCAGGGCGTCCACGGCCGACGGGTCACCGAGGTCCGCGATGTACGCCACCCCGCCGATCCGCTCGGCGAGTTCCTCGGCCGCCCGCTCCGCGAGGTCGACGACGTAGACCCGGGCCCCGGCGGCGGCCAGCGCCTCGGCGCAGGCCCGGCCGATGCCCGCGGCGGCGCCGGTGACGAGCGCCGTCCGGCCGTCGAGCGGGCGGGGTGATGTGGTGTCCATGGCCGAGAACGGTAGGAACCCCGGGGCCGCACTCCTATGTGATGGACCGACACAGACCGGGGCTCACCTATGGGGGCAGGCGACAGGTGAGCTGTCGGAGCTCAGCAGGCCGTCCGAGCCAAACACCTGAGCCCCCGTCTTCCCCACAACGGGCGCCAATGCGTCACCCGTTCGGAGGATTGCCCGCCCAGATCCACCCATAGCGGCGAAATGCTCGCTACATTCACGCCGATTCCCTGACAGGGGGCGCGGCTCCGAGTACCGGGGGGACCGGTGAGGCGTCCGAGAGGTGTTGACTGATATGCCCCAACGGCCTGCAACAGACAGCCCGGCGTACGGACCGCTCGATCCGCTCCACCCGCACGTGGAGCAGGCCGGGCAAGCTTCGCACGCAACCGATCCGGCCGACGCCGGGGCGCCCGCCGACTCGGCCCTCGCCGCCAGGACGCAGAACCCGCGCCTGGCCGCCCTCATCGAGGAGGCCGGCTTCTCGCACGCCGGTCTCGCCCGCCGGGTCGACCAACTGGGCCTCGAACACGGCCTCGACCTGCGCTACGACAAGACGTCCGTCACCCGCTGGCTGCGCGGCCAGCAGCCCCGCGGCGCCACCCCGGCGCTGATCGCCGAGGTCTTCACCCGCCGGCTCGGCCGCCGCCTCACCGCCCAGGACATCGGCCTGGACGCCTGCGCCCCCGTCTACGCCGGGCTGGAGTTCGCCGAGACCCCGCAGGAGGCCGTCGACATCGTCGCCAGCATGTGGCGCAAGGACAGCGGCTCGCAGACCGAGCTGCGCCGGATCGCCTTCACCCCGGCCGGGCTCGTGGTGCCCAGCCGGGACTGGCTGATCGGCCGCACCGACGAACGCGTCGCCCGCGACGGCTCGGTGCCCGGCCTGCCCGAGACCACCCCGGCGCGGCCCGCGCTGCCCGGCGCCCGCGCCGCACAGCCCGCCGCCGGCCCCCAGGCCGCGGTCGGTCAGCTCGCGGTCGGTCAGACGGCGGTCGGTCAGACTGCCGTCGGCTCGCAGCCCGCCGTCGGCCGGGTGCCGGCCCAGAGCCGGGGTCGCACACCCGTACCCACGGAGGCCGAGGCCGCCCGCGACCAGCGGCCCCCGCTCCGGGTCGGCCGGGGCGACATCGCCGCGATCCGGGCTGTCGGCGATCTGTTCCGCGCCCTCGACCAGGCGTACGGCGGCGGGCACGCCCGGCAGGCGCTCGTCCGGTACCTGGAGAGCGAGGCCGAGCCGATGCTGCGCGGCCGGTACGGCGAGCAGATCGGCCGGGCCCTGTTCGGGGCGGTGGCCGACCTGACCAGGCTGGCGGGGTGGACCTCCTTCGACATCGCCGCCCACGGGCTGGCCCAGCGGTACTTCGTCCAGGCGCTGCGGCTCTCCCAGGCGGCCGGGGACCGCGTCCTCGGCGGTTACGTGCTCGCCACCATGAGCCAGCAGGCCGTCCACCTCGGCCACGGACGGGAGGCGATCCAGCTCGCCCGGGTCGCCCAGCAGGGCGTCGGCACGGCCGCCGCGCCCGTCGTGCAGTCCCTGATGCACGCCGCCGAGGCTCGCGGGCACGCCCTGATGGGCGACGTCCGCTCGTGCACCACGGCGCTGGTGCGGTGCGAGCGCACCCTCGCGAGCGGGCGGCCGAGCGACGAAGTGCCGTCCTGGGCCCGGTTCTTCGACGAGGCCCAGCTCGCCGACGAGTTCGCGCACTGCTACCGCGACCTCCAGCAGTGGCGCCCGGCCGCCCAGCACGCCGAGAAGTCACTACGCCTGCGGGCCCCCGCCTACGCCCGCAGCCGGATCTTCTGCCGGATGGTCCTCGCCACCGCCCGCCTGGGCATGGGCGACGTCGACGACGCCTGCGCGATGGCCACCGAATCCCTCCGCGCAGCGGGCGAGATGCGGTCCGCCCGCACGGTCGAGTACCTCCGGGACTTCCACCGCCGCCTCACCCCCTACCGCGTCAGCCAGGCCGCCCGAGCCTTCGACGAAGCAGCCCGCCAGGCGGGAGTCGTCTGATCCAGTTGCACCATCCAGGGGCGCGGGGAACTGCGCGAGGGCGGAAGGTACCGGCCGTCTCTCCCGTTTCGCGCAGTTCCCCGCGCCCCTGAGGGGTTGGCCCGTTCTGTGACGGGCTACCAGCTCTCCGCCCGGACCCGGGGCCGATCCGGGTCCGGGGGAGCGGTGGGAGCCCCACCCCGGAGCCGCTGGGCGAGCAGTGGGAAGAGCAGGACGGAGAGCATCCCGGCCCCCACCAGCGCGGCGGCCGTCGAGGACGGCAGGTGGCCGTCGTCCACCTCGATGGTGGTGATCACCACCACCAGCGGCAGCGCCGTCGCCCCGTAGAGCGCCAGTGCGCCCTTCTCCCGGGGCTTCAGCCCGGACGGGGCGAACAGTGCGATCGGCAGTCCCCGGACGACCGCGAGCAGCAGCAGGAAGACCGGCACCAGCAGCAGCGTCCCGGGGTCGTCGAGCAGTGCCCGGAGGTCGAACTTCATCCCGCTGACCACGAAGAAGACCGGCACCAGGAAGCCGAAGCCGATCCCTTCGAGCTTCGCCTCGATGACCTCCTCCTCGCTCTCCGGCACGCCCGCCAGCAGCAGCTTGGAGACGATCCCGGCGGTGAACGCACCGAGCAGCATGTCCAGGTCGAGCCAGATCGCGGCGGAGACCATCACGGTCAGCACCAGGATGACCGTCCGCACGGCGAACTGACCGGACGTCCGCAGCGTCCGGCGGATCAGCCGGGTCGCCCAGTCCGGCCGGGGGCGGCGGGCGTAGCCGACGGCCACCGCCGTGATCGCCGCGAAGGCGGCCAGGATGACGGCCGACCGGCCCGGTGAGTTGCCGCTGAGCAGCACGGCGATGGCGATGATCGGCCCGAACTCGCCGACCGCACCAGTTGCCATCGTCATCGCGCCGAACGGCGTCGGCAGCTCACCCGAGTCCCGCAGGATGGGCAGGATGGTGCCGAGCGCGGTGGTGGTCAGCGCGAGCCCGGCGAAGGCGCCGTTCAGCGGGTCGCGGTTGACGAGCGCCCCCACCCCGAGCGCGGCCACCAGCGAGACCAGCCAGGCGGCGCCCGCCCGCTTGAGCGGGCCGCCGCGCAGCCGGACGAAGTCGATCTCGTACCCGGCGAGGAACATCAGCATCGCCAGCCCGAAGTGCGAGAGCGAGTCGATCAGGTCACCGACCTGCGCCCACCCCAGCACGTCCGGCCCGACCAGCACGCCGAGCACGATCTCGAACACCACCGTCGGCACCGGCAGCCACCGCAGCGCCCGGTCGGCCAGCAGCGGCGCCGCCACCGCACACGCGGGGATCAGCACCAGCGACTCGGCATCGACGGCGGCGCTCACCTTTTTGTCCGACTATGCGTCATATCGCCATGCTAGAGCTCGCGCACCAGGCCGGCCCCGAGGGGCGCGGGGACGGCGCGAAATCGGAAGACAGCGCGCTGCACCCGCTGCTCCCCGCGCTCTTCCCCGCGCCCCCGCTCAGGCCGCGGCTTCGGCGACCTGCGGAGCCTGCGGCACCCGCAGGTCCCGCAGCACCGCCTCCGCCGCCCTGCGCCCCGACACCAGCGCGCCCTGCACGGTGCTGGTGTCCCGGTGGTCCCCGCAGACGTACAGCCCGGCCAGCACCCGCACCGAGCGGCGCAGGTTGTGCGGCGGGGGCATGGCCGGCACCGCGTCCGGGACGTGCCGCACGCTCAGGAACTCCCAGCCCGAGGTCGGCGTGCCGTACAGCTCGGCGAGCCGCTTGCGGACCTCCGGCTCGTGCCCGGCGGGGCCGCCGCTCTCGAAGGTGTGCCGCCCGAGCACCGTCGTGGCGATCAGCGCCCGGCCGGCCGGGGCGTACGACGCGTCGACGTCGCTCAGCACCAGCGAGTGCGAGACGGCCGAGCGCCCGGCGGGGCGGTCCGCGTCCAGCAGCAGCACCGGTTCGCCCAGCGGCGAGCGGTCGGCCGCGTGGTAGTACGTGGTGACGGGGTGGAAGTCCGGCAGCCGCAGGCCAGGCAGCTGGGCGGCGGCCGAGCGCGCGTCGGTGGCGATCACCACCGCACGGGCCGTCACCCGGCCGTGCCCGGCAGTGTCGACGCCGTCGGCCGAGACGGAGGTGACGCGCACCCCGAGCCGCAGCACGCCCGGCGGGAGGCCCCCGGCGAGCTGCTCCGGCAGGGAGGCCGCCCCGAGGGCCGGGAGACAGAGCCGCCCGCGCGCGTAGCTGCGCAGCACCAGGTCGGCGACGCGGCTGCTGGTGCCGAGGGCCGGGTCGCTGAGCAGGGCGCCGAGCAGCGGGCGCAGCAGGCCGTCCACCGTCCGGGGGGCCAGGCCGCGTTCGGCCAGGGCGCGGGCGGCGGTGGTCTCCGGCCGGGCTAGCAGGCGGCCGACGGGTGTCGCGGCGAGCCGCCCGAGGGTGGCGCCGAGCCGGGCCTTGTCGAGCGGGGTGCCGAGGGGGCCCCGGGCGGCGGCCTGGCGGGCGGGTGCCTGGAGCGGGTCGCCGTAGCGGTGGCGGCGCCCCGCGCTGTGCACCAGCACGCCGGGGGCGAGCGGGCGCAGCTCCAGCCGGGCCAGGTCGAGGTGCCTGGCCGGCTCGGGGAAGTCGCTGTTCAGCAGCTGGCTGCCGTTGTCCAGCCGGAAGCCGTCGAGCTCGCGGGTGGCCATCCGGCCGCCCACCTGCTCCGTCGCCTCCAGGAGCTGGACGGTGAGGCCGCTGCCGGTCAGCGCGCGGGCGGCGGCCAGGCCCGCGAGTCCGGCGCCGACGACGACGACGTCCGGGTCGGCGTGTCGGCGGGTGCGGCGGGTGATGTCGTATGCGGGCACGGGCGTGCTCCCTCCCTGGTCCCGGGTTGCGGCCAGGAAGGGCGGCAGGGCACCGGGACACGGTCCGACGAGGTGATGCCCCGTCAACGTCAGGATCAGGCAGACACGTTCGGGCGAATCGTGGGGTACGGGAGGGGCGCGGTGGCACAGGGCGGGAGCACGGGCACCCAGCGTGCTCCTGAAGGCCCGCCAGAGCGGGCCACCGGGCGCGTACGGTCACCAGGGGCGTGCAACGCGCCGTGCGCGTGCCACTGTGCGCCCCCTGCGCCGCCCCCGGCCGGACCGGACGGCCCCCGGCGACCCGGTGTCCGGCCGGGCTAGAGCGCCGCCCGCACCGCCGCCTCGGCGTCCGGGTGCCGGAAGGTGAACCCGGCCTCCAACAGCCGCCGTGGCACCACCCGGTGACTGCCCGCCACCTCCACGGCCATCTCCCCGAGCGCCACCTTGAGCGCGAACTCCGGCACCGGGAAGGGCGTCGGACGGCCCAGCACCCGGCCCATCACCGCCGTCAGCTCACGGTTCGTCACCGGCTCCGGCCCGGTCAGGTTGAACGGCCCGCTCAGCCCGTCGGTGTCGATCAGGAAGCGCAGCGCCGCGACCTCGTCCGCCAGCGAGACCACGCTCCAGTACTGCTCACCCGAGCCCAGCCGCCCGCCCAGCCCCAGCCGGAACAGCGGGAACAGCCGCGCCCCCGCCCCGCCCGAGGCCGACAGCACCATCCCGCTGCGCGCGTACGCGACCCGCACCCCGGCCTCCTCGGCGGGCCGGGCCGCCGCCTCCCAGGCGGCGCAGACCTCGGCGAGGAAGTCGTCGCCGAGCGGCGCCTCCTCGTCGATCACCCGGGCGCCCGTCTGCCCGTAGTACCCGACGGCCGAACCGTTCACCAGCACCCGGGGCGGCTCCTTCATCCCCGCCAGCGCGCCCGCGATCGCCTCCGTGCCGAGCACCCGGCTCGACCGGATCTCCTCCTTGTACGCGGCCGTCCAGCGCCGCTCACCGATCCCGGCCCCCGCCAGGTGCACCACGGCCTCGACCCCGGCCAGGCCCGCCACGTCCACCTGCAACGCCTGCGGGTTCCACCCCACCCCGGTCGTCCCGTCCGCCTGCGGCCCCGTCCGCGAACGCTGCCGCACCAGCCGCACGACCTCGTGCCCGTCCGCCAGCAGCGAGCGAACCAGAGCAGAACCGATCAGACCCGTCGAACCTGTCACCGCGATGCGCATGCCCTCCATCCTTGCAGGAGGCTCGCCATGCACTACCCAGGGGCGCGAGGCTCTGCTTGATTCACTGCGTGCGCGAGGCGGAAGGTGCGGCGCCGTCCCTCCCGGTTTCGCGCAGTTCCCCGCGCCCCTGGGTAGTGCATGGCGAGCCTCCCGAGCGGAGCTCTACCATGGCGCCCATGCCCGCCGAGAACCTGACGATACGTACCGCCCGCCCCGAGGACGAGCCCGCTCTCGCCGTGCTGGACCGGGCCGCCTGGTCATGGGTCAGCGATGTCATCCCGCAGCCGCCCGTGGACGCCCGGCTGTTCGACGAGCGCTGCCCGCCGTCGCAGTTCCTGGTCGCCGAGGCGGGCGGCCTGATCCTCGGTTACATCCGCCAGGCCCCGCCCACCCCGCTGGCCAGCAACCAGCACATCCGCCAGATCCGCGGCCTCGCCGTCTCCCCGGCGAGCCGTGGCCTCGGCGTCGGCAAGGCCCTGGTCGAGGCCGCCTGCGCCGTCGCCCGCGAGGCCGGCGCCCGCCGGATGACGCTGCGGGTGCTGGCCCACAACGCCCCGGCCCGGCGGCTCTACGGCCGCTGCGGCTTCCAGGTCGACGGCGTCTCGCCGGAGGAGTTCTGGATCGACGGCGCGTTCGTCGACGACGTCTGGATGAGCCGCCGCCTCACCGACTGACGTCGATGCGGGGTTCAGCCCCGGTAGCGCTCCCAGAGCTTCGGGTACCGGTCCTTCATCTCCGCCGCGTCCTCGAAGTCGAACGGCTCGCCCTCGGGCACCGCGGGCTGCCGCACGCCGAGATCCGGCAGCGGTAGCCCGGTCAGCTGCTCGTGCGCCTCGTCGGCGGCGTAGCCGAGGTCCTCGGCCTCGCCGTCCTCCTCCTCGTCGAAGTCGGAGAGCAGGTCCGCCAGGTCGTCGGGGTGGTGCAGCCCACCCTCGAAGACCTCGCGGCCCTGCCCGATCAGCCAGCACCGGAAGAAGTCGAAGGTGTCCTCCGACGCCCCGTCGAGCAGCAGGTACGCCGCCCCCCAGAGCTCCCGCCGGTAGGCCCGCTGGAACCGTGCCTCGAACAGCCGGGCGAAGTCGATCACATCGTCCGGCGTCAGCTGGGCCAGCCGCTCCACCAACGCGTCGGCCTGCTCGTCCGGGTCGCCGTCCGCCGCGACCCTGCTCTCGTCGATGAGTTGCCAGAAGTCCGTCTCGTACATCACCGCTCCAGCATCCACGGTCACCGGCCCGAACGCATGCGTTGACGCCCCCACCTCCTCCTGATGGCCTGAAAGGAGATGGCAGATGGCACCCTTGACCCTCGACCAGGTCGAGGCCACAGAGTCCGGGGTGTGGAGAACGAGATGCGGAGCATCGGCGAGATGGCACGGGAGAGCGGGCTCAGCGTGAGCGCGCTGCGGTTCTACGACGGCGCGGGGGTGTTCGGCCCGGCCCGGGTCGACCCGCGCACGGGCTACCGCTGGTACGCCGCCGAGCAGCTGGCCGACGCCCGGCTGATCGCCCGGCTGCGCCGGGTCGGGATGCCGCTGGCGGAGATCTCCGTCGTGCTGACGGCCCCGCAGGCGCAGGCCCGGCAGGTGCTCGACGAGCACCTGCGACGGCTGGAGGACGGCCTCACCGACGCCCGCCGCGAGCTCTCCACAGTCCGGACGCTACTCGACCTCAGGGAGATCCCGATGAGCACCACCCGCCTGACCTGCCTCGCCACCGAGCTCGCCGCCGCCCTCGACGCGGTCCGCTTCGCCGTCGGCGCCGACGCCGCGATGCCCGCCGTGACGGGCGTCCTGCTGGAGGCCGAGGCGGACGTCCTGCGCGCCGTCGCGACCGACCGCTACCGGCTCGCCGTCTCCCAGGCACCGATCACCGGGCAGAGCGGCCCTGCGGCCCGGGTGATCGCCCCGGCCTCCTTCGTGGACGAGCTGCGGCCCCTGCTGACGGGCGGCACGGTCGAGCTGGAGATCGACGGGCAGCTGCTGACGGCGACGGTCGGCGGCCGCCAGGTCGGCGGCGAGCGGCTCGACCACGACTACCCGGACTACCGCCCGATGCTGCGGCTGCGGCCGACCCACCAGGTCGAGGTCGCGGCGGGTGCCCTGCGCGAGACCCTCGGCACCGGCGCCACCCACACCGGCCGGCACGGCCAGGACGGCGCCGCCTACGACGTCTCCGTGCTGAGCCTGGACGGGGACGGCGGCCTCACCGTGGTCGAGCGCGACACGGCGGCGGGGGAGCTGCTGGTCGGCGTGAACCGCGACTTCCTCCTGGAGGCCCTGGCCGCCGGGGCCCAGCCCCAACTCGTCCTCGAACTCGGCGGCCCGATCGCCCCGCTGGCGATCCGCTTCCCCGACCGCAAGGACACCTTCTCGATCCTGATGCCCATCGCCCTAGACCGCTGACCGCTGACCGCTGAACGACAGCGCCCCCGCTCCGTCCGGGAAGGACGGGGCGGGGGCGCTGTGCTCAATCAGGCCCGAAGACCGGGAGGCCGGAGCCTCAGAGGCCGAGGTCGCCCTCGAAGGCGCCCTCTTCCAGGCGGGCCTTGACGCTGCCCAGGAAGCGGGCGGCGTCGGCGCCGTCCACGACCCGGTGGTCGTACGACAGGGCCAGGTAGACCATGTCGCGGATCGCGATGGTCTGGCCGAGCTCCGGCGTGGTGACCACGACGGGGCGCTTGACCGTCGCGCCGATGCCGAGGATCGCCGACTGCGGCATGTTGATGATCGGGGTGTCGAAGAGCGCACCGCGCGAGCCGGTGTTGGTGATGGTGAAGGTGCCACCACCCAGCTCGTCCGGCTTGACCTTGTTGTCCCGGGTGCGGGCGGCCAGGTCGGCGGTCTTCTTCGCGATGCCGGCGATGTTGAGGTCGCCCGCGCCGTGGATGACCGGGACCATCAGGCCCTTCTCGGTGTCCACCGCGATGCCCACGTGCTCGGCGTCGAAGTAGGTGATGGTGTCGTCGTCGTTCAGGCGCGAGTTGATGACCGGGTGCACCTTGAGGGCCTCGGTCGCGGCCTTGACGAAGAACGGCATCGGCGAGAGCTTGACGCCCTCGCGGGCGAGGAAGCCGGCCTTGGCCTTCTCGCGCAGACGCATCACGTTGGTGACGTCCACCTCGACCACGGTGGTCAGCTGGGCCGACGACTGGATCGACTTCAGCATGTTGTCGGCGATGACCTTGCGCATGCGGGTCAGCTTGACGGTCTGACCGCGCAGCGGGGACGCTGCGGCGGCCGGAGCCTTGGCAGCAGCCGGGGCGGCAACGGTGTGCGCGGCGGCCTTGGCGGCCTCGGCAGCGGCGATGACGTCCTGCTTGCGGATGCGCCCGCCGACACCGCTGCCGGTGACGGAACCGAGGGCGACACCCTGCTCGGCCGCGAGCTTGCGGACCAGCGGGGTCACGTACGCGTCCGTGCTGTCGGCGGCCGGAGCGGCAACCGGGGCAGCGGCAACCGGGGCAGCAGCGACCGGGGCAGCGGCAACCGGCGCCGGGGCGGCGACCGGAGCAGCCACGGGGGCGGCGACGGGGGCCGGGGCGGCGACCGGAGCCGGGGCCTCGACGACCGGGGCCGGGGCGGCGACGGGGGCCGGGGCGGCGACGGGAGCCGGAGCAGCGACGGGAGCCGGAGCAGCGGCGACCGCACCCGCGGCACCGATCAGCGCGAGCTGGGCGCCGACCTCGGCGACCTCGTCCTCGCCGACCAGGATCTTCACCAGCACACCGGCGACCGGCGACGGGATCTCGGTGTCGACCTTGTCCGTGGAGACCTCGAGCAGCGGCTCGTCGACCTCGACGGTGTCACCCTCGGCCTTGAGCCAGCGGGTGACCGTGCCCTCGGAGACGCTCTCGCCCAGCGCGGGCAGCACGATCGGCGTGCCGGCGGCGGGAGCGGCCGGAGCAGCCTCGGCCACGGGGGCCGGCGCGGCGACCGGGGCCGGAGCCGCGACGACCGGCGCCGGCGCGGCGACCGGAGCGGCCTCCGCGACCGGGGCGGCGGCGGCGACCGGAGCGCCCGAGCCGTCATCGATGATGGCCAGCTCGGCGCCGACCTCGACCGTCTCGTCCTCGGCGACCTTGATCGAGGCCAGGATGCCGGAGACCGGCGCCGGGATCTCGGTGTCGACCTTGTCGGTGGAGACCTCGAGCAGCGGCTCGTCGACCTCCACGCGCTCGCCCTCGGCCTTGAGCCAGCGGGTGACCGTGCCTTCGGAAACGCTCTCGCCCAGTGCGGGCAGTGTTACTGAGACCGCCATGGTTTCAGCGACTCCTATCAAGTCTTGCGTGCGGGATGGGGGAAGGAAGCGGCACGATCAGTCGTGGGCGTGCAGCGGCTTGCCGGCCAGCGCCATGTGCGCCTCGCCCAGGGCCTCGGACTGCGAGGGGTGGGCGTGGATGAGCTGCGCGACCTCGGCGGGCAGCGCCTCCCAGTTGTAGATGAGCTGGGCTTCGCCGACCTGCTCACCCATGCGGGCGCCGACCATGTGGACGCCGACCACGGCGCCGTCCTTGACCTGGACGAGCTTGATCTCGCCGGCGGTCTTGAGGATCTTGCTCTTGCCGTTGCCCGCGAGGTTGTACTTGAGGGTGACGACCTTGTCCTTGCCGTACAGCTCGACGGCCTTGGCCTCGGTGATGCCGACGGACGCGACCTCGGGGTTGCAGTACGTCACGCGCGGCACGCCGTCGTAGTCGATCGGCACGGCCTTGAGGCCCGCGAGGCGCTCGGCGACCAGGATGCCCTCGGCGAAGCCGACGTGGGCGAGCTGGAGGGTCGGGACGAGGTCGCCGACGGCCGAGATGGTGGGAACGTTGGTGCGCATGTACTCGTCGACGAGGACGTAGCCGCGGTCCATCGCGACGCCGTTCTCCTCGTAGCCCAGGCCGGCCGAGACCGGGCCGCGGCCGATGGCGACGAGCAGCAGGTCGGCGTCGATCTGCTTGCCGTTCTCGGTGGAGACGCGGACACCGTCGGCGGTGTACTCGACGCCGGAGAAGCGGGCCTTGAGCTCGAACTTGATGCCGCGCTTGCGGAAGGCGCGCTCCAGCAGCTTGGAGGAGTTCTCGTCCTCCAGCGGGGCCAGGTGCGGCAGGGCCTCGACGATGGTGACGTCGACGCCGAAGGACTTCCAGACAGACGCGAACTCGACACCGATCACGCCGCCGCCGAGGATGACGGCCGACTTCGGGATGCGGTCGAGCTTGAGGGCGTGGTCCGAGGAGATCACGCGGTCGCCGTCGATGGTCAGACCGGGCAGCGACTTCGGCACGGAGCCGGTGGCGAGGACGATGTGGCGGCCCTCGACGCGCTGGCCGTTCACGTCCACCGAGGTCTGCGAGGAGAGACGGCCCTCGCCCTGGATGAAGGTGACCTTGCGGGAGGCCACCAGGCCCTGCAGGCCCTTGTACAGGCCGGCGATGACGTCGTCCTTGTACTTGTGGACGCCGTTGATGTCGATGCCCTGGAAGGTGGCCAGAACGCCGAACTCGGCGGCCTCCTTCGTCTCGTCGGCAATCTCGGCGGCGTGCAGCAGCGCCTTGGTCGGAATGCAACCACGGTGCAGGCAGGTACCGCCCAGTTCGCCCTTCTCGATCAGGGCCACACTCAGACCCAGCTGAGCGGCGCGGAGCGCCGCGGCGTAACCGCCGCTTCCGCCTCCGAGAATGACTACGTCGAAAACGGTGCTGGCGTCGTTCGCCACGTCACGTCCTCCATGCAAATGAGGTGCGGATCGCCGGGCCGGTCGCGGTCCGGTTGGGTCGGGCAGCCTTGTAAGGCGCCCAGTCATGCCGGAAATACATCTTCGCACTTGTTCACGGCGGCTGATGTCCGGGGCTGCCCCGCAGGGCGGCCCCGAGGCCCGGGTCGAGGGGCGGTTGGCCCGTCCGCAAGGGTATATCCCCAGCTCACAGCCGTGCGCCTGATGTCCGCCCAGTGGTCGTCCGCCACCCGGTCGGGGTGGAGTTCCACCGTACGGAACAAAGTTTCGCCCGGGGCGAACAGATGGCCCCGTCACAATGCATCAGATTACTGATTGGTAACACTGTCCTACGGTCTCGGAGAACGCCGAAGGGGCCCGGTGTGTTCCACCGGGCCCCTTCGGACGTGTGCGGTCAGACGCCTGCGGCGACGTCCTCCGCGTAGCGGACCAGGGTGCGGATCGCACTGCCGGTGCCGCCCTTGGGGGTGTAGCCGAACGGCGCGCCCTCGTGGAAGGCCGGGCCGGCGATGTCCAGGTGCGCCCAGGAGATGCCCTCGGCGACGAACTCCTGGAGGAACAGGCCGGCGACCAGGCCGCCGCCCATCCGCTCGCCCATGTTGGCCAGGTCGGCGATGCTCGACTCGGTCATGCTCTTGCGCATGTCGGCCGGCAGCGGCATCGGCCAGGAGGCCTCGCCGACCGTCTCCGAGGTGGTGTGCAGGCGGGTGCGCAGCTCCTCGTCGTTGGCCATCACGCCGAAGGTGCGGTTGCCCAGCGCCAGCACCATCGCACCGGTCAGGGTGGCGACGTCGACGATGACGTCCGGCGTCTCCTCGCCCGCGCGCACGATCGCGTCGGCCAGCACCAGGCGGCCCTCGGCGTCGGTGTTGAGCACCTCGACGGTCTTGCCGCCGTACATCTTCAGGACGTCACCCGGGCGGGTGGCGGTGCCCGACGGCATGTTCTCCGCCAGGGCGAGCCAGGCGGTGATGTTGACGCGCAGGCCGAGACGCTTGGCGGCGACGACGGCGGCGAACACGGCGGCCGCGCCGGACATGTCGCACTTCATCGTCTCGTTGTGCCCGGCCGGCTTCAGCGAGATGCCGCCCGAGTCGTAGGTGATGCCCTTGCCGATGAACGCGAGGGTCTTCTCCGCCTTCGGGTGGGTGTAGGCCACCTTCACCAGCCGCGGCGGGTTGGCCGAGCCGGTGCCGACGCCGAGCAGGCCGCCGAAGCCGCCCTTGGCCAGCGCCTTCTCGTCGAGGACCTCGACCTTCAGGCCGTGCTCCTTGCCGGCCGCCTGGGCGATCGCGGCGAAGGACTTCGGGTTGAGGTCGTTCGGAGCGGCGTTGATGAGGTCGCGGGCGCGGTTCATCTCCTCGCCGATCGCGGTGGCGCGCTCGACGGCCGCCTTGGCGTCCTTGCTGCCCTTGCGGTCGGTCAGCACGACGAGCTCGCCGACCGGGCCCTTGCCCGCGTCGCCCTTGTACGTGGTGTAGGCGTACGCGCCGAGCAGGGCGCCCAGCGCGACGGCCTCGATCTCCTCGGCGGAGGCGGCGGGCAGCGCCAGGACGGCCTTCTTGGCGCCACCCAGGGTGCGGGCGGCGACACCGGCGGCGCGGCGCAGCGTCTCCGCCGAGTAGCCGTCCTCGACGGCGTCGCCGAGGCCGACCGCGAGCACGAGCCCGGCCTTCAGGCCGGCGGCGGCGGGCAGCTTGACGGCCTCACCCTCGGCGCCGCTGGCGCCCAGGGTGGTGAGGACGTCGGCCAGCTTGCCCTCGAACGCCTCGGCCACGGCCTCGGCGCCGGCGGCGAGGACGAGGCCCTTCGGGCCCTTTGCCACGCCGATCACCAGGGCGTCCGCGCGCTGCGCGGCGGCGGAGGAGGTGCTCACAGACAATGCAGTCACGTAATGCGTCCTGTTCTTTCGCGGTCCACGACCGGGTACGGCGCCGATGCCGTATCGGCGTAACCCCGCCGTGCTCCGCTGGAACAGGGCACAGGGCTACGGTGCTCCCCGCATGGTAGTCCGCATGTTGGGATGATGCCGACGGCTGTCGGCCACCGTACCGGCCGCGAAATCGTTCCCGCAGGCCGATGCCGCCGAAGGTGTCAACTGACACGCCGTGGTGACGCCTCGTCAGACTGCGTGGGCCGCTTCGGGCCGGGTTCAGACCGCCAGCGCGAGCAGGGCTCCGGTCGCGGCCGTCTCCGCCATCGCGCCGAGGACGTCCCCGGTGATGCCGTCGAACCGCCGGACGCAGCGCCGCAGCAGCAGCCAGGCGCAGCCGAGCCCCAGCACCAGCGCCAACGGGTACCGGGGGGAGGGCCAGCCAGCGGCCCAGCCCGCCGCCCAGAGCGCCAGCGCCGAGCCCGCCGACACCGCCAGCGCCCCGGCGAGCGGCACCGTACCGGCGACCATCGCCCCCAGCCCGCCCGGCCGGGCGGCGGGTACGGAGTGCAGGCAGCCCCAGGCCAGCGCGCAGCGCGCGGCCACGGCGGCGGTCAGCACGGCGAGTGCCCCGCGCCCGGGGGAGACGGTGAACTGCCCGGCCAGCGCGGCGATCTGGGCCAGCAGGGTCAGCACGAGGGTGAGCACCCCGAAGGGGCCGATGTCCGACTGCTTCATGATCCGCAGCGCGTCCTCGGCGGGCTTGCCGCTGCCGAGGCCGTCGGCGACGTCCGCCAGCCCGTCCAGGTGCAGGCCCCGGGTCAGCGCGGCGAGCACCGACACGGCGGCCACCGCCCCGAGCAGCCCGCCCGCGCGCCAGGAGACCAGCGCGCCGGCCCCGGCCGCGAGCGCCCCGAGCACCAGCCCGACCAGCGGTGCGCCGAGCATCGCCCGCCCGGCCGTCGGCCGGTCCCAGCGGTCGACCCGCACCCGCAGCACGGAGAGCGTGCCGAAGGCGAAGCGCAGCCCGTGGCCCACCGGGGTCAGGCCCGGCCCAGCAGCTCCGCGGCGGTCGGCAGCCGCCGCGGCTCCTGCGGAGCGCGGGCGACCTTCGTCACCAGCAGGGTCTCGGAGGGCTCGGCCAGCGTGTCGGAGGCGGCCTGGAGCAGCGGGAGAGTCAGCAGCGCGCCGACCCCCTCGCCCATCGAGACGCCGAGGCTCTGGAGCGGGGTCAGCGTCAGCCGGTCGAAGGCCTTCGCCTGCGCGGGCTCGCCCGAGATCTGCCCGGCCCGCCACCACTCCGGTGCCCGGAAGGCGATCCGCTGCGCGACGAGCGCGCAGGCGGCCGAGACCACACCGTCGAGCACCACCGGCAGCTTTCGCGCGGCGGCCTGGAGCAGGAAGCCGGTGACGGCGGCGAAGTCCGCGCCGCCGACGGCGCCGAGCAGCGCCAACTGGTCGCCCAGCACCGGGCGGGCCCGGCGCAGCGCGTCCCGGACGGTCGCGCACTTGACCATCCACACGTGGTCGTCGATGCCGGAGCCGCGCCCGGTCACGGCCGCCGCGTCCGTCCCGCAGAGCGCGCCGATCAGTACGGCGGCCACGGTGGTCGAGCCGACCCCGAGATCACCGAGCACCACCAGGTCGGTGCCGAGCTCGGCCTCCTCGTCGGCCACGGCCATCCCGGCCTGGAACGCGCGGACGGCCTCCTCGGGCGTCAGCGCGTCCTCGACGTCGATCCGCCCGGAGCCCCGGCGCACCCGGTGCCTGGTCACCTCCTCCGGGAACTCCCCGACGGGGGCGTCCACGGCCAGGTCGACCACCCGTACGTCGGCGCCGTAGCGCCGGGCCAGCACGGCGACGGGGGCGGTGCCCTCCAGCACGGCGTGCACCCGCTCGGCCGTCCGCCCCTGGGCGTCGGCACGGGAGACGCCGAGCGAGGCCACGCCGTGGTCGCCCGCAAAGAGCAGCACCTTGGCCGCCGTCAGCGGTCGGACGGGCGAACCGCCCTGCACGGAGGCCAGCCAGGCGCCGAGCTCCTCCAGCTGCCCCAGGCCGCCACGCGGCTTGTCCAGCTGCTGCCAGCGCTCCTCGGCAGCCCGCCGGGCGCTCTCGTCGGGGCGCTCGACGAGCGAGGAGAAGGTATCGAGATCCACGGTGGTGTCCATCGCTGGGAAGGCTACACGCCAAGCGGTTTGACGGTCAGCACCTGCCCGGCCACCACCAGCAGCACCCGCTCCGAGGCGTCCGCCACCGCCATGTTCAGCCGCCCGAGGGTGTCCCTGAACCGCCGTCCGGCGGCGGTCGCCGGGACAACCCCCATCCCGACCTCGTTGCTCACCGCGATGACCTGACGCCCCGTCGCCCGCCAGGCCGCCGCCAGCGCGTCGCACCGCCGCTGCACCGCGGCCTCGCCGCCCGCCGTCCAGACGGTGTCCTCCCAGGCGCCGCACTCGTCCATCACGGCGGTCAGCCAGAGCGCCAGGCAGTCGATCAGCACCGGCGCCGGGTCGTCGGCGTCCGCCAGGACGGCCTCCAGCTCGCAGGTCTCGGCCGTCCGCCAGCTCGCCGGGCGGCGGCGACGGTGCAGGTCGACGCGCTGCGCCCACTCCTCGTCCCCGTCCCGGGTGCCGCCGGTCGCGACGTACAGCACGTCGTCGTGGTCGGCCAGCAGCTGCTCGGCCCGGGTCGACTTGCCCGAGCGGGCGCCGCCGAGGATCAGGGTGCGGGGGTGTGCCATGCGGCCCATCCTGCCTGACGAGGCATGGGGCGCCGCGAGGTGGGCACGCTACTGTTCGCACAACTCGCACAGCAGCGAGGCGATCGGGAGGAGCCCTGGCATGGCGTGGACGTGGCGGTACGAGAAGTCGGACGGCACCGTGGTCGACCACCCCTCCGAGGAGTTCCCCGGCCAGGGCGACGCCGAGTCCTGGATCGGCGAATTCTGGAAGGACTTGGTGGAGACCGGCATCGACAAGGCCGTCCTACTCGAGGACGACAGTGTCATCTACTCGATGGGCCTCCACGAGAGCTGACGCACCGGGCCCGGTGGGGGTCAGCTCTTCTTCGCGGCGAAGACGTGCAGCAGAGCTGCGACGCCTCGGTACGGGTCCTGCCGGCCGGCTCGCTCCTCGGCGTCGAGGAGCTGGGCCAGCTGGCGGCCGTCGACGGGGGCCGCGTCCTCGGGGGTGGCGTCGGTGAAGACCCGGACGCCGTACCAGTGCCGGAGCGGGACGGAGATCTCCGCGAGCGTGACGGTGAGGTCGGCGAGCCGGTCGGCGCGGGCGGGGAGGCCGAGCCCGTTGGTGTAGCGCGGGCTGTCGAAGGAGCCGAGGGCCGTGCGCCAGTCGCCGGTCAGGCCGGGCCGCATGGCGAGCGCGTCGGCGTTGCGCACCAGCAGCGAGAGCAGCCCGCCGGGCGCCAGCATCCGGGCCAGCGAGGCGAGCATCGGGTCCGGGTCGGGCAGGTACATCAGGAGGCCGTGGCAGAGCACCACGTCGAAGCTGCGCGGGCCGAACCAGCGACCGCACTGGTGCCCGTCCCCGCTGAGCAGCCGGACGCGCTCGCGGACCTCGGCCGGTTCGGCCGCCAGTGCGGCCTGGGCGGCGCCGAGCGTGACCGGGTCCGGGTCGAGCCCGGTGACGAGGTGTCCTGCGCGGGCCAGCCGCAGGGCCTGGGTGCCCTGGCCGCAGCCGACGTCGAGCACCCGCAGCCCGTGCCGGCCGGCCAGCTGCTCGGCGAGCTGCCGGGCGACCAGCTCCTGCCGGACGAGATTGCGGAGCCCGCCCTGCCGCTCCAGCCACGAACCCGCCGGGTGGGCACCCCGGGCCGGCAGCAGGTCGTGCCCGCCGCCGCCCTGGTTGGGCAGCGCGTACGCACCGGGCTGCCCGGCCCAGGAGGGCGCGACGGCCCAGCCGGAGTGCGACGGGGCGGGCTCGGCGGTCAGGGTCGCTCGCCCCGCTTGACCTGCGGCTTCGGCAGTCGCAGCCGCCGCATCTGGAGCGTGCGCATCAGCGCGTAGGCCACGGTGCCGCGGGTGTTCTGCCCGGGGAAGCGGTTCGCCAGCGACTTGCGCAGGCCGAGGCCCAGCCGGGCGAAGTCCGCGATCACGAGCACGAAGAAGATCATGAAGAGCAGCGTCGAGAGCAGCTGGAGCGTCTGCACCTTCGTCACGCTGAGGATCAGCACGAGCACCGCGTACGGCAGGAAGAACTCGGCCAGCGACCAGCGCGAGTCCATGTAGTCGCGCGCGAAGCGGCGGACGGGGCCCTTGTCACGCGCGGGCAGGAAGCGCTCGTCACCGGTCAGCAGACCGTTGCGCTGCTTCTCCCGCTCGGTGCGCATCCGCTCGCGGGACTGCTTGGCGGCCTCCTTGCGGTCCTTGGGCACCGTCACCTTGGTGCGGCGGTTGGCCTCGGCCTCGCTGCGCTTGGGCGTCGGGCGGCCCTTGGGCGCCTGCGGGTCGCGGGGCTGGGTCGTTTCGTCCTGCTCGGCCAGCGCGGTGGCGGAGGAGGAGGCATCATCTGAGCGGCGTCGGAACACACCACCAGCGTACGTGCTGGCTGCGCGGATGTTCCTGTGCCCTTGGACCCGAACCGGTATCGATCGGCATCGGACGTGTGCGGCGTGTCCCCTACGGGAGACCCTTCGTCCGGCGGATCATGGTCGGGGGTCGACTCCACCCCAGGGACGATGCCGTCGTGCCCGGCGTTGTAGCACTCTTGTTGCAGGCAGGTGCACTGCGGCGAGCCGCTCGCAGCACATACACTTCAGCCTGTCAGCACGAGACGACCGCAGGCCCGAGAAGGGGGCACCCGAGGCCCATGAGCGACGGAATCATGAAGCGTATGGGGCTGATCTTCCGCTCCAAGGCGAACAAGGCCCTGGACCGGGCGGAGGACCCGCGCGAGACGCTCGACTACTCCTACCAGAAGCAGCTCGAACTGCTGCAGAAGGTGCGCAGGGGCGTCGCCGACGTTGCCACCTCCCGCAAGCGGCTGGAGCTCCAGCTGACGCAGCTGCAGCAGCAGTCGGCGAAGTACGAGGAGCAGGGGCGCAAGGCGCTCTCGCTGGGTCGCGAGGACCTGGCCCGTGAGGCCCTGACCCGCAAGGCCAACATGCAGTCCCAGATCACCGACCTGGAGGTGCAGTACCAGCAGCTCCAGGCCGAGGAGGAGAAGCTCACGCTCGCCTCCCAGCGGCTGCAGGCCAAGGTGGACGCCTTCCGTACCAAGAAGGAGACCATCAAGGCGACGTACACCGCCGCCCAGGCGCAGACCCGCATCGCGGAGTCCTTCTCCGGCATCTCCGAGGAGATGGGCGACGTCGGCCTGGCGATCCAGCGGGCCGAGGACAAGACGGCCCAGATGCAGGCGCGGGCCGGTGCGATCGACGAGCTGCTCGCCTCCGGCGCGCTCGACGACTCCAGCGGTCTCGGCCGCAAGGACGACATCGAGGCCGAGCTGGAGCGGGTGGCCGGCGGTTCCGACGTCGAGCTGGAGCTGGCCCGGATGAAGGCCGAGCTCACCGGCGGCAGCCCGGCGGCCGCCCCGCAGGCGATCGAGCAGGGCAAGCAGGACGGCTCGAAGATCAACTACAACAAGTGACACAGCCGCTCGGAGAGCAGGGAGAAACACCGGCATGATCATGCGGGTCATGGGTGAGGGGCAGTTCCAGGTGGGCGACGACCACCTGAACCGGCTCAACCAGCTCGACGACGAGCTGCTCACCGCACTGGAGTCGGGCGACGAGGCGCAGTTCCGGACGGCCCTCGGCCGGCTGCTCGACGCGGTCAGGGAGCACGGCACGCCGCTCCCCGACGATGCGCTGGAGCCGTCGGACCTCATCCTCCCTGACGCGGAGGCGACGATCGAGCAGGTCAAGGCAATGCTGCTGTCCGAGGGCGAGGGCATCATCCCCGGCTTCGCGGAGTAGCAGGCACGTGGCACGACGAAGGGCGGGCACCCACCGGGTGCCCGCCCTTTCGCCTTAACGCCTTACCGCCTTACGGAAGCGCCAGCATCCGGTCGAGGGCGGCCTTGGCGTACTTCTCGGTCTCCGGGTCGACCGTGATCACATTCGGCACCCGGCCGTCGACCAGCGACTCCAGGGCCCAGACCAGGTGCGGCAGGTCGATCCGGTTCATCGTCGAGCAGAAGCAGACCGCCTTGTCGAGGAAGACGACCTCCTTGTCCGGGTGGGCCTTGGCCAGCCGGCGGACGAGGTTCAGCTCGGTGCCGATGGCCCACTTGGAGCCGGGCTCGGCAGCGTCCAGCGCCTTGATGATGTACTCCGTCGAGCCGACCATGTCGGCCGCCGAGACGACCTCGTGCTTGCACTCGGGGTGCACCAGCACGGTGACGCCGGGGATGCGCGCACGGACGTCGTTGACGGAGTCGACCGAGAAGCGGCCGTGCACCGAGCAGTGCCCGCGCCAGAGGATGATCCTGGCGTCCCGCAGCTGCTCGGGGGTCAGGCCGCCGTTCGGCTTGTGCGGGTTGTAGAGCACGCAGTCGTCCAGCGAGAAGCCCATGTCCCGGACGGCGGTGTTGCGGCCGAGGTGCTGGTCCGGCAGGAAGAGCACCTTCTCGCCCTGCTCGTACGCCCACTCCAGAGCCCGCTTGGCGTTGGAGGAGGTGCAGATGGTGCCGCCGTGCTTGCCGGTGAAGGCCTTGATGTCGGCGGAGGAGTTCATGTACGAGACCGGCACCGTCACGTCGGCTATGCCGGCGTCGGTGAGCACGTCCCAGCACTCGGCGACCTGCTCGGCGGTGGCCATGTCGGCCATCGAGCAGCCGGCCGCGAGGTCCGGCAGGATGACCTGCTGGTCGCTGCCGGTGAGGATGTCGGCGGACTCCGCCATGAAGTGCACACCGCAGAAGACGATGTACTCGGCCTCCGGGCGGGCGGCGGCGTCACGGGCCAGCTTGAAGGAGTCGCCGGTCACGTCGGCGAACTCGATGACCTCGTCGCGCTGGTAGTGGTGGCCCAGGATGAAGACCCGGTCACCGAGCTTCGCCTTGGCCGCACGGGCCCGCTCGACGAGATCCGGGTCGGAGGCGGCGGGGAGATCCCCCGGACACTCGACGCCGCGCTCACTGTTCGGGTCGGCCTCGCGGCCGAGCAGCAGCAGTGCGAGCGGGGTCGGGGTGGGGTCGACGCCGTAGGTCTCGGTGGTGGTGCTCACGGGCGGGTGCCCTCCTGATCGGCCGAATCAGTCAGCCCTTTTCGTCTATCTGACGCTATCTATCATAACCCGTTCGCGTCACTCTGACGATGGACGGACTGTCGATGTGATCAGATCGGCTCGCCCCGACGGCCCCTTCCCAGGTGCGGACGGGTCCGGTTCCGGTTGGCTGGGAGCATGAAGGCAATCGCGATCAGGCAGTACGGCGGCCCCGAGGTCGTCGAGTACCTCGAACTCCCCGATCCGAAGGTCGGCCCCGACTCCGTGCTGGTGCGCGTCAAGGCCGCCGGGGTGAACCCCGTCGACTGGAAGGTCCGCGAGGGGTACCTCGACGGGGCGATCGACGCGCACTTCCCGCTGATCCTGGGCTGGGACCTGGCCGGGGTGGTCCAGGCCGTCGGCGGTGCCGTCACCGAGTTCGCCCCCGGCGACGAGGTGATCGGGTACGTCCGCAAGGACTCGATCGAGCACGGTACGTACGCCGAGCTGGTCTCCGCCCCCGTCCGCACCCTTGCCCGCAAGCCCGCCGCCCTCGACTGGGCCGCCGCCGGCGGTCTCCCGCTCGCCGGGCTCACCGCCTACCAGGGGCTGGTCAAGGCGCTGGCCCTGCAGCCCGGCGAGACGGTGCTGATCCACGCCGCCGCGGGCGGCGTCGGCAGCCTCGCCGTGCAGATCGCCAAGGCCCTTGGAGCCCGCGTCATCGGCACCGCCAGTGAACGCAACCACGCCTACCTGCGCGGGCTCGGCGCCGAGCCGGTCAGCTACGGCGACGGCCTCGCCGACCGCGTCCGGGCACTCGCCCCCGACGGCGTCGACGCGGCCTTCGACCTGGTCGGCGGGGGAGCCGTCGAGGTCTCCGCCGGGCTGCTCAGGACACCGGGACGGATCGCCTCGATCACCGACTACGGCGTGGTCGCGGCCGGCGGCCGCTACATCTTCGTCCGCCCGGACGCCGCCGACCTCACCGCCCTCGCCGAGCTGGCCGACGCCGGGCAGCTCACCGTGCCCGTCGCCTCCACCTTCCCGCTCTCCCAGGCCGCCAGCGCCCAGGCCCTGAACGCCGAGGGCCGGACCAGGGGGAAGATCGTCCTGTTGGTGGACTGACCAGGATTATTCGCCAGAATGGGAGCGGCGAGTCGTTTCTGCAGCGGCCCGCCGCAGACCGGCAGCAACCAGTGGAGCCCCGCACGCATGAGCACGAGTAGACCGCCCGAGCTGGGCGGGGCCGCCCTGGACGAGACCGACCGCCTCCTCCTGAGCCACCTGAGCCGGGACGGCCGCGCCTCCTACGCCGAGATCGGCATGCTCGCCAACCTCTCCGCCACCGCCGTCCGCCGCCGGATCGACCGGCTGCGCTCCCGGGGCGTCGTCCGGGGCTTCACCGTCGTCCTCGACCCGGCCCTGCTCGGCTGGCGGACGGAGGCCTTCGTCGAGGTCTACTGCCGCGAACGCACCGCCCCCGAGGAGATCCTCGCCAGCCTCCGGCAGTTCCCCGAGGTCGTCGCCGCCTGGACGGTCACCGGCGACCCCGACGCGCTCGTCCACCTCCGGGCCGCCGACACCCGGCATCTGGAGGCCGTCATCGAACGCATCCGCAAGGAGCCCGGAGTCCAGCGCAGCCGCAGCTCGGTGGTCCTCTCCCAGCTGATCGGCTGACGCCCGCCGGGCCACCTTGCGAGCCTGCGCAGGAAAGCTGCGCATCCGTACTCGAATGCGCTCGAATCCTGCCTGAGCAGCCGGGTTCCGACGCGCGCCCGGACGGGCCCGCTGCCTACGCTGATCATGTCCGGCAGGCCCCGTCCGCCCCGGTCGTCCCGAGACCCTCAGCGAGAGGCACCACCGTGTCCGCAGCACCCAACCGCATGCACCGGCCCGACAACGAGCTGGTCGACCTGGTGTTCGACTACATGCGCGAGCGGCTGCAGTACGACCCCGTGCCGCTCGACCACCCCGGTGACGGCGACCACCTGCGCACCCACCTGGCCGGGCTGCTGAACGAGCACGGCAACAACGCCGCCGACGTGCTCAAGCTCTACGACCACGAGCTGTCCCGCGCCGTCATCTCCGCCGACAGCCCGCGCTACCTCTCCTTCATCCCCTGCGCCCCGACCAAGGCCGCGCTGCTCTTCGACATGGTCGTCTCCTGCGCCTCGCTGCAGGGCATCTCCTGGCTGGAGGCGGCCGGCGCGATCGCCGCCGAGAACCAGGTGCTGCGCCTGATAGCCGACCGGGCCGGGCTGCCCGACACGGCGGGCGGCACCTTCGTCTCCGGCGGCTCGGCGGGCAACCTCTCCGCCCTCGTCGTCGCCCGGGACACCGCCCGCCGCAAGCTGGGCGTGGGCCCGGAGGTGCGGCTGCGGGTGGCCGTCGCCGACCAGGTGCACTCCTCGGTAAAGAACACCTTCAACATCATCGGCGTCGAGGCCTTCCCCGTCCCGGCCGTCGACCGCCGCTTCACCGGCGAGGCGCTGCGCGCCGCGCTGGCCGCCGACCCGAACCCGGAGACGGTGATCGCGGTCGTCGGCACGGCCGGCACCACCAACGAGGGCATTGTCGACGACCTCCAGGGCCTCTCCGAGGTCACCCGTGAGCGTGGTCTCTGGTTCCACGTCGACGGTGCGTACGGCGGCGCCGGGCTCTTCGCCCCCTCCGTGCGGGAGCGCTACAACGGCATCGAGCACGCCGACTCCTTCGTCGTCGACCCGCACAAGTGGCTCTTCGCGCCCTTCGACTGCGCGGCGCTGCTCTACCGCAACCCGCAGCTCGCCCGCGCCGTGCACACCCAGGACGCCTCCTACCTGGACGTCCTGCACACCGAGGGCGACGAGTGGAACCCCACCGACTACGCCTACCACCTCACCCGCCGCGCCCGCGGCCTGCCGCTCTGGTTCTCGCTCGCGGTGCACGGCACCCAGGCGTACACCGACGCGATCGAGGAGGGCCTCAAGCTGGCCCGGGACACCGCCCAGGTGATCCGCGACACCGAGCACCTTGAGCTGCTGCAGGACCCGCAGCTCTCCGCCGTCTGCTTCCGCCGCAAGGGCTGGACCAACGCCGACTACTACCGCTGGTCGCAGCAGCTGCTCGCCGACCAGATCGGCTTCGTCACCCCCACCGGCTGGGACGGCGAGACCGTCGCCCGGTTCGCCTTCCTGCA
This sequence comes from Kitasatospora sp. McL0602, assembly GCF_052076145.1. Classification (NCBI taxonomy): domain Bacteria; kingdom Bacillati; phylum Actinomycetota; class Actinomycetes; order Kitasatosporales; family Streptomycetaceae; genus Kitasatospora; species Kitasatospora sp. McL0602. The sequence continues at coordinate 5,644,740 of NZ_CP197246.1, forward strand.
CCCGGGCACCACGATGGAGATGGTCCACGAGATCCTCGCCACCATGGCGTGAGTGCTCAGAGGAAGGCGCCGTTCGGGATGTACGGCGCCGGGGGCTTCATCCCCCGGACGGCCAGATAGCCCTCCGTGCCGAGCGCGAGGCCCAGATCGAGACCCACGTCGACCGCCCACTCCTGGTCGGCGGTGAGGTACTCGACCTGGGCCTCGGTGCCGTCCGGGACGCGGGCCAGCGCCTCGCGGAGCAGCCGGGTGGCGATCCGCTTGGAGGTCGCCGCGAGGAGCTTCACACCGCCGCCGTCGCGGTAGCAGTACCCGCTCCCGGCCAGGGTGTCCGCGATCAGCAGCTCCTCGAAGTGGGCCAGCATGAAGGCGTGGTCCGGGCCGTGGGCGGAGCCCCGCAGCCGTCGGTCGATCGAGTCCAGCAGATGGGTCTGGGCGGCGCCGCCGGGGTGCACGGGGATGTCGCCCGGGTCCAGCAGCCGGGTGCGGTCGACCTTGCCGGTCAGCCGCATCGTCGGGTGCAGGGTGAACCCGGCCTGCCGGTAGCGGCGGGCCGCGGCGGGCGAGGGCGAGGCGCACAGCAGCCCCCGCAGGCAGCCCCGGCCGTGCCCGGCGGCCCGCTCCAGCAGCATCCGGCCGACCCCCGAGCCCTGCGCGCCGGGCAGCACCGCGAACAGCGACAGCATCCAGACACCCTCCCGCCGCAGCGACAGCGCCGCACCGACCGGCCGGCCGTCCTGCTCGGCTATCCAGCAGCCGCCCGGGTCCGTCCTGGTCAGGTGCCGGGTCCTGGCCAGCCGCAGCACCTCGGCCGCCGGGTCGGGGCCGAGGGCAGGGCCGGGGCCGGGGCCGGGGCCGGGACGAGTGTCGGGCATCACGTCCGGGCTGTCGTCGAAGGCGCGGCGCACGACGGACTGCACCGCCTCGGCATCGGCTGCGGTGTCCTGGAGTTGGCGAATGAGCACGGCGTCCATCCTGGCGGCCGGGGCCGCCGCCCGGGGCCGGAACGGCACGATCGGGCGGTGACCGAGGCCCCGGGGTGTGCGAGCATGGGTGCGTGGGGGAGTGGGTTGTGAGCAGTACCCCCCAAGAGACCCACCACAGATTCGCCAGGACGGCCGAGCCGGGAATTGAAACCGGGCAGCCGCTGGTTGGCACTGTCGGCAGATCGCCGTCGAAGACCGGGAGTAAGCAGATGACCGTCCAGGACGAGAAGACCACCGTCGAGAGTGGTCTGCTCCTTACCGATTCCGCTGCGGCCAAGGTGAAGGGCCTGCTGGACCAGGAGGGCCGTGACGACCTCGCGCTGCGCGTCGCCGTCCAGCCGGGCGGTTGCTCGGGCCTGCGTTACCAGCTGTTCTTCGACGAGCGCTCGCTCGACGGCGACGTCGTGAAGGACTTCGACGGTGTGAAGGTCGTCACCGACCGGATGAGCGCCCCGTACCTGGGCGGCGCCACCGTCGACTTCGTCGACACCATCGAGAAGCAGGGCTTCACGATCGACAACCCGAACGCCACCGGCTCCTGCGCCTGCGGCGACAGCTTCAGCTAGTCGGCAGCACAGCTGATCGGCAGCACAGTCGGTCAGCAGTACGCGAGAGGCGGCCCCGGGATCACCCGGGGCCGCCTCTCGCGTTTCCGTACGCGCTACTGCGGGCCGCCCGCCGGGCCCGAGTCCAGCGGGACCTCCTGGCCGTTGGACTGGTCGATCACCGTGCGGCCCTCCAGCGGGTGGCTGAGCTGGGTGGTGACGGCGTCCTTCTTCACCAGCTGGGAGCAGACCCGGCCGGGCGTCGCGGCCTTGGTGACCACCACCCGCACCGACACCTGGCCGGGCTTGGACTCGTCCGCCTTCAGCCCGTACTGCTCGCAAGTGCCGCCGTAGAAGTAGACGGTCAGCGTCGTCCCCTGGCTGGTGTAACCGAGCGCGGGCAGCAGCTTGACCGGGGCGGGCTCACCGCTGGCGATGCCCGGGTTGGTCGGGCTGGTGGCCGGGGTGGACGTGCCCGACGTCGGGCTCTGCACCGGCGACTGCGTGGCCGGAGGCGCCGACGGGGTGCCGGTGGAGCTGCCGGTCGACGGGGTGCCGGCGGAGGTGCTCGCCGGCGGGGTGGTCATCGAGGCGCTGGCCCCCGTGCCTCCGCTGCCCGAGTTGCAGGCGGTGAGCGCCCCGGCGGCGAGCAGCAGCCCGGCCAGGGCGGCCGCGCGCCGCCTGCGGGCCGCCGGTGCCACTGAGGTGTTCTCGTCCATGGTGTGCTTCCTCCAGAGGTCCACGCGTGCCACTCCAGCGGCACTGCGCGGGTTTGACGTGCCTCGGAGGAATTCGGTTCCCGACGTCAGTTCGCGTAGTCGGCCATCCCCGCCACCAGCCGCTGCGCCCGGGACGGTACGGACACCCCGACGGGGATCGTCGCGGCGGGCTCGGGGCGCGGGGCGGGGGAGGGCCAGAACCGGCCCATCCGGCGCGAGGTGCTGACCAGTGCGTCAAGGCTGTCGGGGTCGCTGTCACCCTTCCCGGTCGCGGGCGCGTACGGGCTGCGGCTCGGCCGCAGGGTGGGGTGGCTGGGCATCATCGCTCATCGCTCCGATCGCACGCGGGGCCGGTCTCCGGCCCCCGTGCTTGTGACCCTAGGCCGCCACGCGGCGCCCGGCCAGAGCTACTCCGGGGTAGCCACTCGTACGGGGCGGGCGGCCCCGGGCCCGACTCGCACTAGGGCCGACGGGGCCCGGCCCGGTACCGTGTGGGGGTTCTGTCCACAGCTCTCGGCCCTGGGCCACCTCTGAGGAGACCTCTCGTGCGTATCGCCGTCGCCGGCTCGATCGCAACCGACCACCTGATGACCTTCCCCGGGCGTTTCGCCGACCAGCTGGTCGCCGAGCAGCTCCACACGGTCTCGCTCTCGTTCCTGGTCGACACCCTCGACATCCGCCGCGGCGGCGTCGCGCCGAACATCGCCTTCGGCATGGGCGTACTCGGCCTGCGGCCGATCCTGGTCGGCGCCGCCGGTGCGGACTTCGAGGAGTACCGCAGCTGGCTGGGCCGCAACAACGTCGACACCGACTCGGTGCACATCTCCGAGACCCGGCACACCGCGCGCTTCATGTGCACCACCGACGAGGACCACAACCAGATCGCCTCGTTCTACACGGGCGCGATGGCCGAGGCCCGCAACATCGAGCTCAAGCCGGTCGCCGACCGCGTCGGCGGCCTCGACCTCGTCCTGATCGGCGCCGACGACCCGCAGGCGATGGTCCGGCACACCCAGGAGTGCCGCACCCGCGGTTACGCCTTCGCCGCCGACCCCTCGCAGCAGCTGGCCCGCCTGGCGGGCGAGGACATCCGCGACATCGTCGACGGCGCCGCGTACCTCTTCACCAACGAGTACGAGGCCGCGCTGATCGAGAGCAAGACCGGCTGGTCGGGCGAGGAGATCCTCGACCGGGTCGGCACCCGCATCACCACCCTCGGCCCCAAGGGCGTCCGGATCGAGCGCAAGGGCGAGCCCGACATCACCGTCGGCTGCCCCTCCGAGGACCGCAAGGCCGACCCGACCGGCGTCGGCGACGGCTTCCGGGCCGGCTTCCTCGCGGGCCTCTCCTGGGGCTTCGGCCTGGAGCGCTCGGCGCAGCTCGGCTGCATGGTGGCGACCCTGGTCATCGAGACCGTCGGCACCCAGGAGTACGAGCTGCGCCACAGCACCTTCCTGGAGCGCTTCGCGGTGGCGTACGGAGGAGCGGCCGCGGCCGAGGTCGCCGCGAAGCTCAGCAAGTAGCCTCACGCCCCGGCTGTGACTGTCAGCTGATCCGCTTCACGAGGTAGGCGGTGCCCCGGTCCGCGCCGTAGTCGGCGGCCGGGGCCTCGCCGACGTACTCCTGCGAGCGCATGCTGCACCAGGCCGGGATGTCGTGCCGCGCCGCCTCGTCGTCGGCCAGGACGGCGATCGTGCCGCCGGGGGTCACGTCCGTCAGGTGCTTGGCGAGTTCGATGACCGGGAGCGGGCAGAGCTTGCCCAGGGCGTCGATGACCAGGGTCTGCCGCATCGGCGCGACGGGCGGGAGGTCGAGGCCCAGGGGCGCGCGGATGCCGGCCACCAGGCCGGGGAGGACGTCGAGGAAGCGGTCCACCTCGGCCTCGGAGGCGCCGTACGGGAGCGAGACCCGGACGTTGCCCTCGGTCAGGACGCCCATCGCGGCCAGCACGTGGCTGGGCGTCAGCGTGCTGGAGGTGCAGGAGGAGCCGGAGGAGACGGCGAAGCCCGCCCGGTCGAGCTCGGTGAGCAGCACCTCCCCGTCCACGTAGAGGCAGGAGAAGGTGACCAGGTGCGGCAGCCGCCGGGCCGGGTCGCCGACCACCTCGACCTCGGGGACGAGCTGCGGGACGCGGGCCCGGATGCGCTCGACCAGGGCGTGCAGCCGGGCGTTCGCGGTCTCGGCCTCGGCGCGGACGGCCCGCAGCGAGGCGGCGGCCGCGACGATCGCGGGGACGTCGACGTACCCGGGGACGCGGCCGTTCTCTCGTTCGTCGGCGGGCAGCGGGGAGGAGTACCGGACGCCCTTGCGGACGGCGAGCACGCCGACCCCGGCGGGGCCGCCCCACTTGTGGGCGCTGGCGGTGAGCAGTGACCAGCCGGGCGGGACGGGCAGGCGGCCGGCGCTCTGGGCGGCGTCGACCAGCAGTGGGACTCCGGCGGCGGCGCAGCGGGCCGCCGTCTCCTCGACGGGCTGGAGGGTGCCGACCTCGTGATTGGCCGTCTGGAGGACGGCGAGGGCGGTGTCCTGGCGCAGCTCGTACCCGGCCGGGTCGACGCGGCCGAGGCGGTCGGCGGGGGCGGTGCTGACCTCGCCGCCCTGGGCGAGGTGGAGTTCGGCGGTGTGCAGCACGCTGGAGTGCTCGACAGCGGAGTGCACCAGGTGGGCGCCGCGGCGGCGGTTGCCCTTCAGGGCGCCCAGCATGCCGAGCTGGACGGCCTGGGTGCCGCTGCCGGTGAAGGAGATCTCGTCGGGCCGGGCGCCGAGCACCTCGGCGACGGTCTCGCGAGCGGCGTCCAGCAGCATCCGGGCCTGCCGGCCCGAGCGGTAGAGCCGGGCGGGGTCGGCCCAGCCCTCGTCGAGGGCGGCGAGCAGGGCCTGCCGGGCGACGGGGTGCAGCGGGGCGGTCGAGGCCACGTCGAAATAGGCTGCGTCGGTAAGAGGCACGCGACCCACCCTATTCCGGCTCACTGGCCGTCAGGCAATGACCCTTTTTGTCCGGTTCTCGGAGTGTCCGACGGTCCGTCACCCATGTGTCGCAGCGCCGTCCCCCGATCGGGTGTGCGAGCCTCGTAAGCCTGCGATGACCTGCGACTCCGTCAGTGCCGGGGCTGATCGGGTAGCCAGGCGGCGCGTTACCGGGACCTGCCCGTCAGGAGCGCATAAGGCTGGAGTAGGGTTTGGCCCGCATAAGCATTCAAACCGTGCCCGTGGGCGGGTCGCCGGGGAGGCGCACAGCACTCCTTGGGGCGACGCGATCGCGGGCGAGACTTCGGGAAGGCGCTACGTGAGTCCCAACGGCTCCGACCGCTCGCCGCGGCGCACGATGCGGCGGAAGCTGCCTCAGGCGCTGGCACTGGGCCTCGTCATCGCGACCGCTACCGGCTGCTCGGCCAACGACCTCCCCAGGCTTGGCCTCCCGAGCCCGGTCACGAAGGAAGGGCCCCTGGTCCTTCACATGTGGCAGGGCTCCTGGATCGCGGCGCTGGTGATCGGTGCATTGATGTGGGGTCTGATCATCTGGAGCGTGATCTTCCACCGGCGCAAGCGCACCGGTGTGGAGCTCCCCCCGCAGACCCGGTACAACGTGCCCCTTGAGGCGCTGTACACCGCGGTCCCCATCGTCATCGTCTCGGTGCTCTTCTACTTCGTCGCCCGCGACGAGTCGCGCCTGACCACGGTGTCGGCGAAGCCGCAGCACTTCGTCAACGTGGTCGGCTTCCAGTGGAGCTGGGCGTTCAACTACGAGAACACCGAGAACCCCGACCCGGCGAACACCGACGCCGCGTACGAGGTCGGCACGCCGGCCGAGCCGCCGACGCTGTGGCTGCCGATCAACGAGACGGTGCAGTTCCGCCTCACCTCGCGGGACGTCATCCACGACTTCTGGCCCGTCAACTTCATGATGAAGATGGACGTCGTGCCGGGTGTCGTGAACAAGTTCGAGGTCACCCCGACCGCGCTGGGCACCTTCAAGGGGAAGTGCGCCGAGCTCTGCGGCGTCGACCACTCCCGGATGCTGTTCAACGTCCACGTCGTGACCCACGACGAGTACGAGCAGCACCTCAAGGAGCTGCGGGCCAAGGGCCAGACCGGCGCGGTGCCTTCGGGCATCACGACCATGGGAAGTGAAGAGAAGTGACTATCCTCAACGAGCCCGCCGCTGCCGGCGGGGCACACGGGGCCTCGGTCACGGTCGGCGGGGCAGAGCGCACCCGCAAGCCGGGTTCGACCATCATCAAGTGGCTGACCACCACCGACCACAAGACGATCGGCACGATGTACCTCGGTACCTCGTTCGCGTTCTTCCTGATCGGTGGCATTCTCGCCCTCGTCATGCGCGCCGAGCTCGCCCGTCCGGGGACGCAGATCCTCTCGAACGAGCAGTTCAACCAGGCGTTCACGATGCACGGCACGATCATGCTGCTGATGTTCGCGACGCCGCTCTTCGCCGGCTTCGCGAACTGGATCATGCCGCTCCAGATCGGCGCCCCCGACGTCGCCTTCCCGCGGCTGAACATGTTCGCGTACTGGCTGTACCTCTTCGGCTCGACGATCGCGGTCGGTGGCTTCCTCACCCCGCAGGGCGCGGCCGACTTCGGCTGGTTCGCCTACTCCCCGCTGTCGGACGCCGTCCGCTCGCCGGGTGTCGGCGCCGACATGTGGATCATGGGTCTGGCCTTCTCCGGCTTCGGCACGATCCTCGGTGCGGTCAACTTCATCACCACCATCATCTGCATGCGCGCGCCCGGCATGACGATGTTCCGGATGTCGATCTTCGTCTGGAACGTCCTGCTCACCGCCGTGCTCGTCCTGCTGGCCTTCCCGGTCCTCGCCGCCGCGCTCTTCGCGCTGGAGGCGGATCGGAAATTCGGGGCACATGTCTTCGACCCGGCCAACGGTGGCTCACTGCTCTGGCAGCACCTCTTCTGGTTCTTCGGCCACCCCGAGGTGTACATCATCGCGCTGCCGTTCTTCGGCATCGTGTCGGAGATCATCCCGGTCTTCAGCCGTAAGCCGATGTTCGGCTACTCCGGCCTGATCGCCGCGACCATCGGCATCGCCGGTCTGTCCGTGACGGTGTGGGCCCACCACATGTACGTCACCGGCCAGGTGCTGCTGCCGTTCTTCTCCTTCATGACCTTCCTGATCGCCGTCCCGACCGGTGTGAAGTTCTTCAACTGGGTCGGCACGATGTGGAAGGGCTCGCTGAGCTTCGAGACTCCGATGCTGTGGACGGTCGGCTTCCTGGTGACCTTCCTGTTCGGCGGTCTGACGGGCGTTCTGCTCGCCTCCCCGCCGATCGACTTCCACGTCTCGGACTCGTACTTCGTCGTGGCGCACTTCCACTACGTGGTCTTCGGCACCGTCGTCTTCGCGATGTTCGCCGGCTTCCACTTCTGGTGGCCGAAGATGACCGGCAAGATGCTCGACGAGCGCCTTGGCAAGATCACCTTCTGGACGCTGTTCATCGGCTTCCACACCACCTTCCTGGTGCAGCACTGGCTCGGCGCGGAGGGCATGGTCCGCCGCTACGCCGACTACCTGGCCTCGGACGGCTTCACCACGCTGAACACCGTCTCGACCATCGGCTCCTTCCTGCTCGGTATGTCGATCCTGCCGTTCCTCTACAACGTCTGGAAGACCGCCAAGTACGGCGAGAAGGTCGAGGTCGACGACCCGTGGGGTTACGGCCGTTCGCTGGAGTGGGCGACCTCCTGCCCGCCGCCGCGGCACAACTTCCTCACCCTGCCCCGGATCCGCTCCGAATCCCCGGCGTTCGACCTGCACCACCCGGACATCGCGGCGCTGGACTACCTGGAGCACCACGGCGAGCTGCCCAAGCACTTCGCCGGTGTGACCCCCGCTTCGTACGACGCCCCGAAGCTGGACGCCAAGAAGAAGGAAGGCAACGGCTGATGAAGGAACAGGGCAAGATCTTCCTCGGCTTCGCGGTCTTCATCCTGGCGATGGCGATCACGTACGGCCTGTGGACCTCGCACAGCGAGCACGGCACGGAGGCCGCCGGTACCACGGCGCTCTTCCTGGCCTTCGGCCTCTGCGCCTTCATCGGTTACTACCTCGCCTTCACCGCCCGTCGGGTGGACAGCGGCGCGGGTGACAACCCCGAGGCCGAGGTCGCCGACGACGCCGGCGAGGTGGGCTTCTTCGCTCCGCACAGCTGGCAGCCGCTCTCGCTGGCCATCGGTGGCGCGCTCGCGTTCATGGGCGTCATCTTCGGCTGGTGGCTGCTGTACTGGTCGATCCCGATCATCCTGATCGGCCTCTACGGCTGGGTCTTCGAGTTCTACCGGGGCGAGGACCAGAACCAGTAGGTTCCCCTCCGCACCGCGCACCGGGCCGGGCATCCCTTCGGGGGTGCCCGGCCCTTTGCCGTGTCCGTCGTCCGCCGACCGTCGTCCGCTCACCCGTTCGGGGCTGTGGGAGTGCCGTGTGTCGCGGCACGTTCCTACGATCTGTTAGATCATCGGACCCCTTGGAGGCAGCGATGATGACAGGCAGACTTCTCCGGTGCGGGGTCGCCACGGCGGCGTTGGCGCTGCTGGCGCCGGTCGCGGGATGCTCCTCGCAGGGCCCGGACGACACCGTCGGGGCACCCACGGCGGTGGACGTCGGTGCGCTGGTGCACCTGCCCTCCGCGGGCGACGTGGACCCGTCCCAGCCCTTCACCGTCACCGCCGAGCCGGGCAGCCGGCTCACCGACGTGACGCTGAGCTCGGCGGACGGCCGGACGGTGGCCGGGCGGCTCGCGGCCGACCAGCACAGCTGGCAGGCCGCCGGCGGCCTCCGGGCCGGTACCCGCTACACCGTCAAGGTCACCGCCGACGACGGCAAGGGCGGCCGGGGCGAGACCTCCGGCACCTTCGGCACCCTCACCCCGACGGACCAGATCACCGCCCAGCTCGGGCCCGACTCCTCCGGCAGCGGCATCTACGGCGTCGGCCAGCCGCTCACCGTGCAGCTCTCCGAGGCGGTCAAGGAGCCCGGAGCCCGGCAGGAGATCGAGAAGAGCCTGAAGGTCGTCTCCGAGCCCGCCGTGTCCGGCGCCTGGTACTGGGTCGACGACAAGAACCTGCACTTCCGCCCACAGGAGTACTGGCCGGCCGGCGCCCGGATAAAGCTGAGCTACGACCGGCCGGGGGCCAAGGTCTCCGACGGCCGGTACGTGGGGGAGCCGGGCAGCCGCAGCTTCCGGATCGGCGACCGGGTCGAGGCCGTGGTCGACGCCGCCGCCCACCAACTGACGTACCGCCGGAACGGCCAGGTGGTGACCACCATCCCGGTCACCACCGGCAAGCCCGGCTTCTCCACCCGCAACGGCATCAAGGTGGTGCTCGGCCAGGAGTCACTCGTCCGGATGAACGGCGAGACCATCGGCATCGCGACGGGCAGCAAGGAGGCGTACGACCTGGAGGTCCACTGGGCGACCCGGGTGACGTGGAGCGGCGAGTACGTCCACGCGGCGCCGTGGTCGGTCGGCTCCCAGGGCGTCGAGAACGTCAGCCACGGCTGCACCGGGATGAGCACCGACAACGCCAAGTGGTTCTTCGACCAGACCCGGGTCGGCGACATCGTCCAGGTCGTCAACAGCCTCGGCGCCCAGATGGAGCCCTTCGGCAACGGCTTCGGCGACTGGAACATCGCCTGGGACAGCTGGGTCAAGCACAGCGCCCTGGGCCAGCCCGTCTCCACGGCCGGCCCGCTGGAGACCAGCGCTCTGACGGACGGTCCGTCGCCCGAGATCTGACGCTTACGGCCAACCTCAGGGGGCGCGGGGAACTGCGCGACCAGGCACCCACGAAGGTGCACGGTTGCTCGCGCAGTTCCCCGCGCCCCCTGACGTCAGCCCGTCCCGTACGCGAGCGCGATGGCGTTGGCTGCTGCCGCCAGGGCTTCGTCGTGGGTGATGCCCAGGCGGAGGGCGCGCTCCGCGTACTCGGCCGCCGCGCCTGCGGCGAGGCGGTGGGCGGTGTCGCCGGGGGCGGCGACGAGGGTGCCGCGGCGGCCGTGGGTCTCCACGACTCCGTCGGCCTCGAGTTCGCGGTAGGCGCGGGCGACGGTGTTGGGGGCCAGGCCGAGTTCCTCGGCCAGGGCGCGGACGGTGGGGAGCTTCAGGCCGGTCGGGAGGGTGCCGGTGCGGGCCTGGTCGGCGATCTGGGCGCGGAGCTGCTCGTACGGGGGCGTGGCGGCGGCGGGGTCGATCGTCAGCTGCATGGGGGCTCCTGGGCTCCTGGGGGAACGGCCGAGGCCCCTTCCCCGGCGGGTGCCGGGGAAGGGGCCTCAGGTGGCGGATCGGACCGGCCGGGATCAGTGGTGGCCGTGGCCGCTGGTGATCTCGTGGTGCTCCTCGGCCGTGGGCTTGTTGATCTGGTTGCCCTCGGCGAAGTAACCCTTGGAGAGCTTGGCGCGGAGCTTGGTGGCCTGGCCGACCTTGCGCTTGACGCCGTTCTCGTCGACCTCGGCCGGGAGCTCCAGCGGCTGCTGCTGCTCGTGGGCCGTGAGCTTGAAGAGCTTGTCCTGCGGCAGCTGCGCGTGGATCTCGACGAACTCACCGTGCGGCAGGCGCTTGATGACGCCGGTCTCGCGACCGTGCAGCACCTTCTCCTTGTCGCGGCGCTGCAGGCCGAGGCACCAGCGCTTGGTGATGAAGAAGACGATCACCGGCATCACGAAGAAGGACACCCGGACGAAGTACGTGATGTCGTTGATCGAGAGGTGCAGGTGGGTCGCGACGAGGTCGTTGCCACCGCCGATCAGGAGCACGATGTACTCGCTGATCCAGGCCGCGCCGACAGCGGTGCGGACGGGCGCGTTGCGCGGGCGGTCCAGGATGTGGCGCTCACGCTTGTCGCCGGTGATCCACGCCTCGATGAAGGGGTAGAAGGCGATCGAGAAGAGCACCGCGGGGAAGAGCATCAGCGGGATGAACACACCCAGGTTGAGGGTGTGGCCCCAGATCGGGATCTCCCAGCCGGGCATGGCGCGGATCAGACCCTCGGGCATGCCCATGTACCAGTCCGGCTGGGCGTCGGTGGACACCTGGTCGGGGCGGTACGGGCCGTAGGCCCAGATCGGGTTGACGGTGGCGATCGCCGAGATGGCGGCGATGAGGCCGAACACCAGGAAGAAGAAGCCACCGGCCTTGGCCATGTAGACCGGCATGAGCGGCATGCCGACGACGTTCTCCTCGGTCTTGCCGGCACCCGCGAACTGCGTGTGCTTGTGGTAGAAGACCAGGATCAGGTGGGCCACCAGCAGGCCGAGCATGATGCCCGGGATGAGCAGCACGTGCACGGTGAAGAGCCGCGGCACGATGTCGGTGCCGGGGAACTCGCCGCCGAAGATGAACATCTGGAGGTACGAGCCCACCAGCGGCATCGCCAGGACGGCGCCCTCCATGAAGCGGATGCCCGTACCGGAGAGCAGGTCGTCCGGGAGGGAGTAGCCCATGAAGCCGTCGAACATGCCCAGGAAGAGCAGCAGGAAGCCGAAGACCCAGTTGATCTCACGGGGCTTGCGGAACGCGCCGGTGAAGAACACGCGCATCATGTGCACGAGCATCGCGGCGACGAACACGATCGCGGCCCAGTGGTGGATCTGACGGATCAGCAGGCCACCGCGGATCTCGAAGCTGATGTCCATCGTCGAGGCGTAGGCCTCGGACATCTTGATGCCGTTCAGCGGGGCGTAGGTGCCGTGGTAGACGACCTCGCCCATGCTGGGCTTGAAGAAGAGCGTCAGGTAGACGCCCGTCAGGATGATGATGACGAAGGTGTAGAGGCAGATCTCGCCGAGCATGAAGGACCAGTGGTCCGGGAAGATCTTGCGCAGGTTGGCCTTGGCGAGGGAGTAGATCCCCAGCCGGCCGTCGAGGTAGTCCGCAGCCGCCTCCGCCTTGTTGGCGGGCTTGGCTCGCGTGCTGCTCGGCTTGGTCGCGCCGGAGGTGGCGCTGCTCGCGGAACTCATGCGGAGCGCTCCCAGTAGCTCGGGCCGACGGGCTCCGCGAAGTCGCCGGTGGCGACCAGGAAGCCCTTCTCGTCAGTGGTGATCTTCAGCTGCGGCAGCGGGTGACCGGCCGGCCCGAAGATCACGCGGGCGCCGTCCGCCAGGTCGAAGGTCGACTGGTGGCAGGGGCACAGCGCGTGGTGGGTCTGCTGCTCGTAGAGGCTGATCGGGCAGCCGACGTGCGTGCAGATCTTCGAGTAGGCGAGGATGCCCTCGAAGCCCAGGTCGCGGGACTTGTCGTCCTTGATGTCCTCCGGAGCGATCCGGATGAGCATCAGGGCGTCCTTGGCGATCTTCTCCTGGAACTTCTCGTCCGCCTCGGTCAGGCCCTCGGGCTTGGCGAAGGTGAGCGAGCCGATCTGGATGTCCTCGGCCTTCATCGGCTCATCGGTGTTCATGTTGATGAGCTGGATGGGCTTGACCGAGGTGGCCTCGATCCAACCGGTGTGCGCGAGCTTCTTCTCGGGCAGCGGGCCCAGGTCGCGCAGCAGCACGACGCCGGCGAGCGGCACCAGGGCCATCGAGCCGATCATGGTGTTGCGGATCATCTTGCGGCGGCCGAAGCCGGACTCCGCGGCACCCGTGCGGAACTGCTCGATGACGTCCGCGCGGACCTCGTCGTCGGCCTCGATCGCGTGACGCTCGGCGGGGAGCTCGTGGTCCGACATCAGGGTGCGGGCCCAGTGGACCGCGCCCGCGCCGATGCAGAACAGCGCCACGCCCAGGGTCAGGCCGAGCGCGAAGTTCAGCGCGCTGACGTGACCGATCGGGAAGACGTAGACGATCTTGTCGATCGGGAAGACCACGTAGCTCGCGATGAACCCGACGGTGGCCAGCATCGACACCACGAACATCAGCGACACCTGGCGCTCGGCCCGCTTGGCGGCCCGCTCGTCGATGTCGGTGCGGCGCGGCTCGTGGGCCGGCAGGCCCGGGTCGGCGAACGGGTCGCCGTTCACGGCGACCTCGCTGCCGTGGGAGGCGTCGTGCGCCTGGGGCAACTTCTCTTCAGGCATCTCGTGGCTCATGACTTCTTGGCCTTGGTGGTGTGGGCGGCGACCCAGATCGCGACCGCGATGAGAGCGCCGAGACCGAAGATCCAACCGAACAGACCCTCGGTCACCGGACCGAGGCTGCCGAGGGCGAGACCGCCGGGGTTGGGCTCGTCGTTGGTGGTGTGGCGGACGAAGGCCACGATCTGACGCTTCTGCTCCTCCGGCATGGTGGTGTCGGGGAAGGAGGGCATGTTCTGCGGGCCGGTCTGCATGGCCTCGTAGATGTGCTTGGCGTCCACACCGTCCAGGGACGGCGCGTACTTGCCCTGCGTCAGGGCGCCACCCGAACCGGCGAAGTTGTGGCACTGCGCGCAGTTGGTGCGGAACAGCTCGCCACCCTTCGACACGTCGTTCGGGTTGGTCGAGGTGTACTGCTCGGGGGTCGGGACGACCGCGCCGGGGCCGAGGGAGGCCACGAAGGCGGCGAGCTGGTCGATCTCGGTCTGGGAGTAGATGACCTTCTTGCGCGGCACCTGGGCGCCGGGCTGCTGCGCGGGCATGCGGCCGGTGCCGACCTGGAAGTCGACCGCGGCGGAGCCCACGCCGACCAGGCTCGGACCGTCGGAGCTGCCCTGGCCGTTGAGGCCGTGGCAGGACGAGCAGCCGACGGCGAAGAGCCGCTTGCCCTCGTCGATCGCGAGCGACTGCGCCGAGGTGTCGGCCTGAGCCGCCTGGGCGGGCACGAACGCGGCGTACAGCCCCCCGGTCACCGCCAGGGCGAAGAGTAGGACGACCAGCGCCGCCAATGGGTGGCGCCGTCGTGCGGAGAGCTTTTTCACGGAATAACCCCGGTGTCAGGATCTGGTCGGCTGGTGAGTGCGCCCGGGTGCCGGGGCTTCTACCCGGCTGGGGATGCGCGCGGTCGGCGGTCAGGCACCTGCGTGTCCGCCGGCAGCCAGCGACCTGATCAGCTGGTTACTTGATCAGGTAGATGGTCGCGAACAGGCCGATCCACACGACGTCGACGAAGTGCCAGTAGTACGACACCACGATCGCGGCGGTGGCCTGCTCGTGCGTGAACCGCTTGGCTGCGTACGTCCGTCCCAGGACCAGCAGGAAGGCGATCAGACCACCCGTCACGTGCATGCCGTGGAAGCCGGTGGTCAGGTAGAACACCGTGCCGTACGGGTCGGAGGACAGCGAGAGGCCGTCCTTCTTGACCAGCTCGGTGTACTCGAAGATCTGGCCGCCGATGAAGATCGCGCCCATCACGAAGGTGATGGAGAACCACGAGCGGAGCTTCTTCACGTCACCGCGCTCGGCGGCGAAGACGCCGAGCTGACAGGTGAGGGAGGAGAGCACCAGGATCGTGGTGTTCACCGAGGAGAAGGGGACGTTGAGGGCGTGAGCCTTCTCCGCCCAGAACTCAGGGCCCTTGACCGAGCGGAGCGTGAAGTACATCGCGAAGAGGGCCGCGAAGAACATCAGCTCGGAGCTCAGCCAGACGATGGTTCCGACGCTGACGAGGTTCGGCCTGTTGACCGCTCCGTGCGCGTGTCCGGTTTCTGTTGCTGTTGCTGTCGCCACGACGGACATTATGTCGGTCCCTTATTCCGTCTTCACGCCGGGGGGTGTACCTCGGAGTGTCCGGTGCGTGCGGTATGCCCTGTTGAGGTCCGACGGGGCGTCCGACGAGGGGCCTGAGGGGCTGGTGTCCGTTTTCTGACAGTTCTTCGGAGGGGTCGGAGGGCCGTGCTCACCCGGCTGCCCGGCGTGTCCCTCCGCCTGGTGGCGGGTGCGGTGCGCTAGCAGGTGAGCCGTACGGGTGATGTAAGTGCGCCAGGGTGACGGACCGTCCTCCAGGTGGGCGACGGCTCCCGCGCGGCGGCTTGAGAGAGATCGCGTCAAGGGGTCACCGCGAGGGGTGCTCGGGAGTAGCATCCGGAAGTGAACGTGGCCCGGGTCACATCCGGGTCGGCTATGAGTAAGTCGTATAAGAGGACGAGTCCCGGGGAGCAGGACCCATGGCGCACACGACCGACGAGACGCTCACTGTTCTTGTCTACAGCGACGACCGCAACACCCGTGAGCAGGTGTCGCTCGCGCTCGGCCGGCGCCCGGCCGCCGATCTCCCCGAGCTCGAGTACCTGGAGTGCGCGACGCTGCCCGCCGTCATGAAGGCGCTGGAGAAGGGTGGCGTCGACCTCTGCGTCCTGGACGGCGAGGCCACCCCCGCCGGCGGACTCGGCGTCGCCCGGCAGGTCAAGGACGAGATCTACGGCTGCCCGCCGGTGCTGGTGCTGATCGGCAGGCCGCAGGACTCCTGGCTGGCCGCCTGGAGCCGGGCCGACGCCGCCGTCCCGCACCCCGTCGACCCGGTCGCCCTCGTGGGGGCGGCCGAGACGCTGCTGCGGGCCCGCTGCGCGGGGCGGACGCCGGCGGCGCACTAGCGGCGGCCGCCGAGGGTTGTCCCGCACGGGTTGTCTCAGTAGGAGAGAAGACACCCGAAGACTCCGGCACCGGTGCGGTGCCGCTCGCTAGGCTGACTCCGTCCCTTGTTCGATGAAGCGATGAGAGCTGGAGTCAGCCATGGTGAACGTGCAGCCTGCGAACGGCGGTAGCGACCCCGCGCAGGTGGTCCGCACCTGGCCGGATCTCCTCGGCACGCTGCTCAGCGGCGCCGACCTCACCCAGCAGGACACCGCCTGGGCGATGGACCGGATCATGCGGGGCGAGGCCGGGCCGGTCCGGATCGCCGGGTTCATGATCGCGCTGCGGGCCAAGGGCGAGACGGTCGAGGAGGTCTCCGGCCTGGCCGAGGCGATGTACGCGCACGCCGAGCCGCTGCACATCCCCGGCCCCGCCGTCGACATCGTCGGCACCGGCGGCGACCGCGCCAAGACCGTCAACATCTCCACCATGTCGGCGATCGTCGCGGCTGCGGCCGGGGCCAAGGTCGTCAAGCACGGCAACCGGGCCGCCTCCTCCGCCAGCGGCTCCACCGACGTGCTGGAGAAGCTCGGCATCAGCCCCGACATCACCCCCCGCCGGGTCGCCGAGATCGCCGAGGAGGTCGGGCTGACCTTCTGCGCGGCCGCCAGGTTCCACCCCGCGATGCGGCACGCCGGCCCCACCCGCAGCGAACTCGGCGTGCCCACCGCCTTCAACATCCTCGGGCCGCTCACCAACCCCGCCCGCGTCACCGCCCATGCCGTCGGCTGCTTCGACACCCGGCTCGCCGGGCTGATCGCCGGGGTCTTCGCCCAGCGCGGCCACTCGGCCCTGGTCTTCCGCGGCGACGACGGGCTGGACGAGCTGACCACCTGCACCACCTCGCAGGTGTGGATCGTGAAGGACGGCAAGGTCCAGGAGACCGCCTTCGACCCCCGGGACGTCGGCATCGAGCTGGTCGAGATCTCGGCGCTGCGCGGCGCCGACCCCACCTACAACGCCGCCGTCGCCCGCCGGGTCTTCGCGGGCGAGCGCGGCGCCGTCCGTGACGCGGTGCTGCTCAACACCGCCGCCGGGCTGGCGGCACTGGACCTGACGGACGCTCCGCTGACCGAGCAGCTCGCCGCCGGGATGGAACGGGCGGCGACGGCCATCGACTCCGGTGCGGCGGAGGCGACCCTCAAGGCCTGGGCGGAGGCCTCGCTGCGCTGAGTAGGGACGGCGGGGGTCTCGGATGGCGGACGGGTGTTTGACCACGTGCTGGTCTGCTGCTTAGAGTCGGGGACAGGTCATGAGTGACAGCGACAAGCCCCAGCTTGCTGTCCGGCAACCCTCCGTCCGTGGCGGGGTGCCCTGGGTGAGGACCGGGCTCCGCGGCGATCCGTCCGCGTGGCAAGCGCGGACCACCGGTGTCTCTCTGCACTCCCGGGGTCCTGTCCCCGAAGGAGTGCACCCTCATGTCCGTCGCCACCGAACTCTGCGCCCCGCTCGCCGTCCTCGGCCACGATGTCCAGGTGCCGCTGGTCTCCGGTGAGAAGGTCGAGTACGCCGCGCTCGACTACGCCGCCAGCTCCCCGGCGCTCCAGCGGGTCTGGGACGACGTCGCCGCCTACGCGCCGTACTACGGCAGCGTGCACCGCGGCGCCGGGTACCTCTCGCAGCTCTCCACCGACCTCTTCGAGCAGAGCCGCCGCACGGTCGAGGACTTCCTCGACCTGCGGGAGGGCGACCAGGTCGTCTTCACCCGGGCGACCACCGACTCGCTGAACCTGCTCGCCGGGGTGCTCCCCGAGGGCACCCGGGTGTTCGCCTTCGAGACCGAGCACCACGCCTCACTGCTGCCCTGGCGCCGGGCGGGCCTGACGGTCAGTTACCTCCGCGCCCCGCGCTCGCACGCCGAGGCCGTCGCCCGCCTGGCGGAGGCCCTGGCCGCCGCCCCCGAGGGCCCCAAGCTGTTCTGCGTCACCGGCGCCTCCAACGTGACGGGCGAGCTGTGGCCGGTCGCCGAGCTGACCGAGACCGCGCACCGGTACGGCACCCGCGTCGTCCTGGACGCCGCCCAGCTGGCCCCCCACCACCGGGTGTCCGTCCGGGAGTCGGGCGTCGACTGGGTGGCCTTCTCCGGCCACAAGCTGTACGCGCCGTTCGGCGCCGGCGTGCTGGCCGGCCGGGCCGACTGGCTGGACGCGGCGGAGCCGTACCTCGCGGGTGGCGGCGCCAGCCGTACCGTCGCCCGGGAGGCCGACGGTTCGGTGGCCGTCGAGTGGCACAGCGGCCCCGCGCGGCACGAGGCCGGCTCGCCGAACGTGATCGGTGCATACGCCGTCGCCTCCGCCTGCCGGGCGCTCACCGAGGCCGGGTTCGACGCGCTGGAGGCTCGCGAGCAGGCGCTGATCGCCCGACTGAAGGCCGGGCTGGCGGCGATCCCCGAGGTCAAGGTGCTCAGCCTCTTCGGCGACGACGCGGCCCGGGTCGGGGTGCTGTCGTTCGTGGTGCAGGGGTGGAACAGCTCGCACTTCTCCGCCGCGCTCTCGGCCGAGTACGGCATCGGCGTCCGGGACGGGCTGTTCTGTGCGCACCCGCTCGTGCGGACGCTGCTGGGCGGGGAGGACGCCGCGCCGTCCGAGTGCGGCGCGCCGGAGCCGTCGCTCCCGGGCGAGCGCAGCCTCAACGCCATCCGGGTCAGCTTCGGCGCCGGCACCCCGGAGGAGCACCTGGACCGCTTCCTCGCCGCCGTCCGGGAGCTGGTCACGGACGGCGCGGCGTGGAGCTACCGCAACGAGGGCGGCCGCTGCGTGGCCGACACCCGGCGGTAGGGCTCCACGCCCCTGGTGAGCGGTTACTCGTCGTCGAAGCCGAGGGCGAAGGCGGCCTCGAGGTCGTGCTGGGAGTAGGTGCGGAAGGCGATCTGGGTCTCGGTGTGTTCGACGCCGGGGACCTTGTTGAGCTGGCCGGGGATCACCGCGGCGAGGTCGTCGTGGCGGCGGACGCGGACCATGGCGACCAGGTCGTAGCCGCCGGTCACCGAGTACACCTCGCTGACGCCTTCGATCGCCGCGATCGCCTCGGCGATCTCGGGGATGCGGTCGACGCTGGTCCTGATCAGAACGATCGCGGTGATCACTCGGGCTCTCCTTGCCGTGGGGGTCGCTGCCAGCGTATCCGGCGGACCGTCACGGCCCAGACGGTCAGGTACCCGGCGGAGAAGCCGATCACGTGGACGAGGTAGGCCACGCCGGGCCCGCCGGTGTGCACGGACCACCACTGGAGCACGAACCAGAGGCCCAGGACGAGCCAGGCGGGCAGCCGCAGCGGGAGGAAGAGGAGCAGCGGCACCAGCGTCGTGACCCGGGCGTGCGGATAGAGCCGCAGGTAGGCGCCGAGCACCCCGGCGATCGCGCCCGAGGCGCCGACCACGGCCCGGACGCTGTCCGTCGTGTGGGTCTCGGCGAGGGCGTAGCCGTACGTGGCGAGGTAGCCCATGGCCAGGTAGAGCAGCAGGAAGCGGATCCGGCCGAAGCGCTCCTCCACGCCGGGGCCGAAGACGAAGAGGAAGAGCACGTTGCCCAGCAGGTGCAGCCAGCCCGCGTGGACGAAGAGCGAACTGAGGACCGAGAGAACCGGGATCTTGGCCGGAGTGGGGGAGACCTCGCAGTCGGGGGTGGCCCTGGGCAGGGCGGCGAGCCGATCGGCGGTCAGGGGGTGGCCGGTCGTCAGCTCGACCGGTACGGCGCCCCAGCGCTGCTCGTACCGCTGCTCGGCGCAGACCCTCGCCTGCCCGGTGCCGTAGCCGGGGTTGAGGCCGAAGCTCGGGCCGGTCAGCAGGACGAGGGCGCTCAGGGCGATCAGCGCGAGGGTGACCACCGGCCGCCGGGCTGCCGGGTCGGCGTCACGGGTGCCGAGCCGGTCGAGGACGGAGAGCGCCATAGGGCGAGCATTCCTCCAGGGGTCGGTGCCGACACGGGGTGTACTGCGTGTGGGTTAACGCGCCTGAGCGTCCGGACCGGTGAACAGGGGGGTGAGGCCAGGCAATAGGCTTGCCTCCATCCAGAACTGGGTGACAGCCGAGAGGACCTCCCGATGACCATCGCCGCCCCTACCGCTGAGACCCGCTGGCGCTGCACGCTCTGCGGCAACCTGACCCGCTTCGACGTGACCAGGTCGTCCAAGGTGATCGAGTTCCTGCACTTCGACCTGGCCGGTGAGGCCAAGGTGGAGGAGACCGAGGTCGTCACCGAGACGCTGGAGTCCGTCCGCTGCCGCTGGTGCAACGCCGTCGACCAGGTCGAGCTGGTGGCGCGCCCCGGCGCCGAGGACTGAGCAGGCGCTGAGCAGCCGACTCCTGGCCGGTCCGGCCGGGGGACGGCCGTCCGGGTGCAGGATCGGTACTCCTCGGTCCGGGCCGGAGTGTGGCGTGGTCCCGGGTGGGGCACGGTACCCGGGACAATTGCAGAGAGCGGTGGGTTTGAGGGCAGCGGCACCGGGCCGCACGGACCCCGCAGAGCAGAATCGGAGCCGAGGACGTGGTGGACGAAGCGAGGGGGCCCGCCGAGCCGCAGGGGCAGCCGCCCGCCGAGCCCGGCACCGAGACCGCCGACGCGCTCTCGCAGGCCCCGGAGCAGGCTCCGGAACCGGCCGCTGAGCCGACTGCTGAGCCTGCTGCTGAGACCGCGGCGTCCGTCGAGCGGCTGGACCGGCCGCTCCCCGAGGGCGTCCGCCGTCGGGTGGTCGGCATCGCCGCCGACGCGCTGGGCGGCCTCCCGGCGGCCGAACTGCCCGCGACGCTGCGCCAGTACGCGAAGTTCACCCCGGCCCGCCGGGCGAAGTACGCCGCCCCGGCGCTGGCCGCCGCGCTGGAGGCCGAGCCCGCCTTCCGGGTGCGGATAGCGGACCGGCTGCGGCTGGGGCAGCCCGATCTGGTGAAGGCCCTGGAGGCGGGCAGCGTGCCCGGCGCCGCCGACCCGATGGACGTCGCCGCCGCGGCGTACCTGCTGCGCCCGGCCGGCTGGAGCCGGCTCGTCGCCGACGCCGGTGAGCAGGTCGAGCGGGCGGGCGCCGAGGGGATGGCCGCCGAGGCGACCCGGCTGGTGGAGAAGCTGCAGGCCGAGCTGGCCGAGCTGCGGACCCACTCGCGGGCCGACCTGGACCGTCAGCGGGCCGAGGGCGAGAGCGTGCGGCGGGAGGCGGAGTCGCTGCGCAAGAAGGTGCGCAGCCTGGAGAGCGACACCCGGCGGGCGCAGGCGGAGGCGCGCAAGCTGCAGTCCGAGCTGGACGCGGCGAGGGCGCTGACCTCGGCCGAGCGCAGCGCCGCCGAGAGCGAGGCGCGGCGGCTGCGGCACCGGGTCTCGGAGCTGGAGACGGCCTTGGAGGCCGGGCGCCGGTCGGCTCGCGAGGGCCGCACGGTGGAGGAGATGCGGCTGCGGCTGCTGCTGGACACCGTGCTGCAGTCGGCGCAGGGCCTCCAGCGGGAGCTGGCGCTGCCGGTCTCCCAGATCCACCCGGCCGATCTGGTGGAGGCGGTGGTGCCGGGTTCGGCCTCGCCGCACGACATCGCCCGGCGGGCGCTGGCGGAGGACGACCCGGCGCTGCTCGACCAGCTGCTGGCGATCCCTCAGGTGCACCTGGTGGTGGACGGCTACAACGTCACCAAGACCGGCTACCCGGCGCTGCCGTTGGAGCAGCAGCGGATCAGACTGCTCGGCGGGCTGGCGATGCTGGCCCAGCGCACCCAGGCGGAGGTCACCTGTGTGTTCGACGGGCAGGACCTGGACGTGCCCGTGATCATGGCGCCGCCGCGCGGCGTCCGGGTGCGCTTCAGCCGGACGGGGGAGACGGCGGACGAGCTCATCCGCCGGCTGGTGCGGGCCGAGCCGCAGGGCAGGCCGGTGGTGGTGGTCTCCGCCGACCGGGAGGTCGCCGACGGCGTCCGCAAGGCCGGGGCCCGGCCGGTCGCATCGGTGCTGCTGCTCAACCGGCTCTCGCGCAGCTGATCGCACAGCTGATCCGGCAGCTGATCCCGCAGCTGACGGGGCTTCACCGGCCCGACATGGCGGGGATGTGTGGGTGCGGTGAAAGCCTGTCCCGATGGGGAAGTTCGTAGGGGCAGGAGAGTGGCGTTAATCCGTCAACTTCACTAGGGTCTGGCGTCAAACCTATTTTCCGGACAGTCGCCCGAACGGGTGTGTCCAGCAGGAAGAAGGAGCAAGTCCCTTGGCCTCCCACCGCCGCCCCAAGCAGCCGAGCCGCGCACGGGTCACCGTGCTGACCGCTGCCGCAGCGACCGCGGTCGCCCTGTCCGCCCAGGTGAGCGCGCACGCTGCGCCCGCCAAGCCGTCCAAGGACGAGGTCAAGGCACAGATCGACAAGCTGACCGACGACCAGGAGAAGGCCGCCGAGGTCTACAACGGCGCCAAGGAGCGGGCCGACCAGCTGCACAAGCAGGCCGACCAGCTGCAGGACCAGGTCGCCCGCGGCCAGGAGCAGATGAGCGTGCTGGCGACGGGCCTCGCGGCCGTCGCGGGCGAGCAGTACCGCAACGGCGGCATCGACCCCTCGGTCGCCCTGATGCTCTCCGCGGACCCCAGTGGCTACCTGGCGCAGGCCTCCAGCGCCGAGGAGGTCACGGCGACGCAGGCCCAGACGCTGAAGGGCCTCAAGGACCAGCAGCGCCGGCTGGACCAGCAGAAGCAGGAAGCCGCGGACGTGCTCGCCGAGCTCGACCAGAGCACCAAGGTCCTGAACGACGCCAAGGCGCAGGTGCAGCAGAAGCTGCAGGAGTCCCGCACGCTGCTGAGCCAGCTCAGCAGCGCCGACCGGGCCGCCCTGCTGGCGGCAGACCGGGCCTCGCGCAGCGACGCCCGCAGCCCCCTCCCCGCCGACCTCCCGCAGGCGAGCGGTTACGCGGGCGTGGCCGTCAGCGCCGCGCTGAGCAAGCGCGGCCACGACTACGTCTGGGGCGCCGAGGGTGCGAACACCTTCGACTGCTCGGGCCTGATGGTCTGGGCGTACGCGCAGGCGGGCGTCTCGCTTCCGCGCACCTCGCAGGAGCAGGCGCACGTCGGGACGAACGTCGGTACCGACATCGCCAACGCCCAGCCCGGCGACATCGTCATCTTCTTCAACGACGCGCACCACGTCGGGATGTACGTCGGCGGCGGCATGGTGGTGCACGCGCCGAAGACCGGCGACGTGGTGAAGCTGATGCCGGCCAACACGCTGACCATCAAGACCATCCGCCGCGTCTGACCCACTCGCGTCTGACCCACTGTCGAATGCCGCAAAAGCGGACAACTGCTGTCAGGTGGTACATCTGACGGCCAGTGACACGCGCGGGCCCGTCGAAACCGTCCTGTGATCCGGGACACCTTCGACGGGCCTGTTTCATGACCGGGAGTTGAACATTTGTCAGCCGATCGTGCAGGGATCGTCACGCTCGGTCGTAATCACAATCGAACTTGGCTCATGCTCAGACTTTTTTCCGACAAGGATTTGAACGGATCACGGTTCCGTTACTAGGGTCGTGCCTCGAACCACCGCACAGTCGATCACCCAGCCGGGTGGCGGCGGTGGTTACCGCCGAGTTCGAGAAGCAGCGGGGCAGGGTCACCTGCCTTACGGGGAATCCCCTGCGGGGGAGCTGTGTATCGGAGCCGGGGAACCACGTTTCCTCGGGGTGAATCGGCGCCAGGTCGGGCGGCCGTCGCGAGACGGCCCACCGGTGAGGCGTCGTAGGGCATCTCTTCCAGCCCGAACCCGTCAGCTCACCCGGTAGGCGGCCGTAGGAAGAAGGAGCCCGCCTTCGTGGCGTCCCATCGTCGTCCCAAGCCCGCAAGTCGCACCCGGATCACCCTGATGACCGCGGCTGCCGCCACCGCGGTGGCACTCTCGTCCCAGGCCGGCGCCCATGCAGACCCGGCGCCCACCAAGGACGAGGTCAAGACCCAGGTCGACCAGCTGAACCAGCAGGCCGAGGTCGCGACCGAGAAGCTGAACGCGGCCACCGAGAAGGAGCAGGCCCTGCAGAAGCAGGTCGGCTCCCTCCAGGACCAGGTCGCCCGCCAGCAGGCCCAGGTGAGCACGATCCAGGGCAGCCTCGGCGAGATAGCCGCCGAGCAGTACCGCAACGGCGGCATCTCGCCCACCGTCCAGCTGATGCTCTCCGCCTCGCCGGACTCCTTCCTGACCCAGGCCGGGGCCGTCAACCAGATCGGCACCTCGCAGGCCGACGCGCTGAAGACCCTCAAGGACGAGCAGCACAAGCTCGACGACCAGAAGGCCGAGGCGCAGGGCAAGCTCGCCGAGCTCGACGCGACCACCAAGAGCCTCAAGGCCGACAAGGACGACGTCCAGGCCAAGCTGGCCAAGGCCCAGGCGCTGCTCGACACCCTGACGCAGCAGGAGCGCGACGCGCTCGCCGCCGCCGAGGCGAAGGCCGCCGCCGACGCCAAGGCCGCCGCCAACCAGGCCACCGACCGGGCCTCGCGGGGCACCAGCCGCCCGACCCTCGGCACCCCCGCACCGGGCAGCGCCGCGCCTGGCAGCTCCTTCGCCGCCGCCGCGCTCGCCGCCGCGGAGAGCAAGCTCGGCGCCGACTACGTCTACGGCGCAGCGGGCCCGAACAACTTCGACTGCTCCGGTCTGATGCAGTGGGCGTACGCCCAGGCGGGTGTCACGCTGCCGCGTACCTCGCAGGAGCAGGCCCACGCCGGGACGAACCTGGGCACCGACCTCGCGAACGCCAAGGCCGGCGACCTGATCGTCTTCGGCGCCGACGCGCACCACATCGGCATGTACGTCGGTGGCGGCCAGGTCGTCCACGCCCCGCACACGGGCGCGGTCGTCCGGTACGAGTCCGCGTCGACGATGGGCGTCTCGGCCATCGTCCGGGTCTGACGCACCGGACGCACCGGACGCACCGGACGCACCTGACGCACCGCCCACGGCTCCAGCAGGCCCGGCACCTCCACCTCCGCGGTGGGGTGCCGGGCCTGCGGCGTTACCCCGAAGTGGATCTGATGTCCGATTAGTGGGCGAATATTCGAGCTTGCGGAGGTTTGGACTAGATCGCCGGGACTCGCTAACGTCTGCCCCCGGACCTCCGTGAGGACGGCCGCCCACTCCGGGCGGCGGCGGTGGCCCGGCCGCAGAGATGGAGCAGCCGCCGCATGCCGACGCCCCGCCGTTCCCCCCTGCCGGGCGTCCACCGGTTCGCCCGTGCGCTGGCCATCACCGCAGCGGCCACCGGCGTCATCGGCGCCGCCGTCGGCGGCACCGCCCAGGCCGCCCCCGGCGCACCCGCCGAGCCGCCCACCCGCAAGGACGTCAAGGCCCAGGTCGACCAGCTCTACGACGAGGCCGAGCAGGCCTCCGAGAAGTTCAACGCGGCGCAGGAGTACCAGAAGCGGCTGCAGGGCGAGACCGGCGCCCTGGAGGACCAGGTCGCCGCCGGGCAGGCCGAGGTCAACCGGATGCGCGCCGACCTCGGCGCCGTCGCCGCCGCCGAGTACCGGGCCGGGGGCATCGACCCCACCGTGCAGCTGATGCTCAGCTCCGACCCGGCCGCCTATCTCACCCGGGCCCGCAGCCTCGACCAGGCCGCCGAGCGGCAGAGCGAGACGCTGCACCAGGTGGTGGACCGTCAGCGCCGCCTCGACCAGCACCGCGCCGAGACCGCCGCCAAACTGGCCGAGCTGGAGCAGGTCCGCCGCTCGCTCGCCGAGAGCAAGCAGCAGGTCCAGCAGCGGCTCACCAAGGCCCAGCGCCTGCTCGACAGCCTCGGTGCCACCGAACGGGCCCGGCTCGTCGCCCAGGACGCCCAGGAGGCCGAGACCCGGGCCACCCGGGGCACCGACCGCCTCGACCTCGGCAGCCAGCCCGCCTCCTCCGAACGCGCCGCCGCCGCGCTCGCCGCCGCGATCGGCAAGATCGGCTCCCCGTACGTCTACGGATCCACCGGCCCCCGTACCTTCGACTGCTCCGGTCTGATGTACTGGAGCTGGCGGCAGGCCGGAGTCTCGCTGCCGCGCACCTCGCAGGAACAGGCCCACGCGGGGCAGCGGATCAGCCTCTCCGAGGCCCGACCGGGAGACCTGGTGCTCTTCTACAAGGACAGCCACCACGTCGGCATGTACGCCGGCGGCGGTGTCGTAGTGCACGCGCCCTACCCCGGCGCCCGGGTCCGCTTCGAGAGCGTCAGTGCGATGCCCGTCAGCGGGGTGGTGCGGGTCTGAGCGCGGACGGCGAGCAGCTGGTCGGCGACCTGCCCAGGACACCCGGGGCGGGTCGCACCGTGCTGCCCCGGCGTGGGGCCCTGCTGCTCGCCGCCGGCGCCTTCGCCCTGCTCTCGCCCCCCTACGGCCGCCGCACCGCGCTCGCCACCGAACCCCCGCCCGCCACGACGCCGCCCGTCCGGCCGCAGCTGGAGGCCCTGCTCGCCGCCCGCTCCGCCGCCCTGCTGCGCCCCGACCGGGCCGCCCTGCTGGCCGGCGCCGCCCCCGAGGCCGCCGCCGCCCAGCTGGCCACCCTCGACCGGCTGGCCCAGCTGCCGCTGGACGACCTCGACTACCGGATCACCGCCTTCACCGAACCGGCCGCCCCCGGCGCCGACCGGGTGACCGCCACCGCCGAACTCGGCTACTGCCTGCGCGGCACCGACGACCACCCCGCGCTGCTCACCCGCACGCTCACCTTCACCCGGCCCGGCGGCCGCTGGCTGCTCGCCGCCGAGGAGCCCGCCGGGGCGGTCGCGCTCTGGGACCTCGGCGCCGTGCACGTCGCCCGGGGGCAGCACAGCGTCGTCCTCGGCCTCGCCGAGCCCGCAGAGCTGGCCCGGACGGCGGCGCTCGCCGACCACGCCGTGCCCGCCGTCAGCGCCCTCTGGGGCACCGGCTGGGCCGGGCGCCTGCTGGTCGAGACCCCCGCGACCCAGGCGCAGTTCGCGCAGCTGCTCGGCGTCAGGGCCGAGGACTACCAGGGCATAGCCGCCGTCACCACGGCCGCCGCCGGAGCACCGCTGCACGCCGCCGCCGACCGCATCCTGGTCAACCCCGAGGCCTACGCCGAACTCACCGAACTCGGCCGACGCGTCGTCACCACCCACGAGGCCACCCACGTCGCCACCCGGGCCGACACCCACGCCTGGACCCCGCTCTGGCTCTCCGAGGGCGTCGCCGACTACACCGGCTACCGCACCAGCGGCCGCACCCCCCGGCAGATCGCCCCCGAACTGGCCAAGGACGTCAAGGCCGGCCGCCTGCCCACCGCCCTCCCCGCCGACGCCGACTTCAAGGCCGGCTCGGCGGGCATAGCGCAGGCGTACGAGCAGGGCTGGTCGGCCTGCTCACTGATCGCCGCCAAGTACGGCGAGCCGCAGCTGACCGCCTTCTACCGCGCGGTCGGCGCGGCCGGGCCGACCGGCTCCCGCGAGCAGTGGCTGGACGGGCTGCTCCGCGACCGGCTGGGGATCGGCCTGGACGACTTCCTGCGGCTGTGGGTCGCCGAGCTCAGGCGGACGCTCTCTTAGTGGCCCCGCCGGCTACTTGAGCAGGTGCTGCTCGTACGCGATACCCGGGCGGACGGAGTAGGCCGCCGGGGTGGCGGACTCCAGGGCCGGGAGGACGACGGTGCGGGCCGGCTCGGGGGCCCGGGTGGAGCGCCAGAGGCGGCGGCAGGAGAGCAGCGCGGCGGCCAGCAGCAGGAGGTTGCGCACGGTCAGCACCGCGACGCCCCAGGGCTGGCTGGCGTGCACCTGGCCGAAGAGGACCGGGAACTCCAGCGTGGTGACCAGGGTCGCGACCAGGACCAGCACCGCGACGGGCTTCTGGCTGGTGCCACGGACGGTCAGGCAGACCGCCGCGACACCGACCAGCCAGACCAGGTACTGCGGGCTGATCACCCGGCTGGTGACGGTGAAGACCAGCAGCGCGGCCAGCGCCGCGTCGTACGGGGTGGAGGGCTGCCAGCGCTGGGCCCGCAGCCGCCAGACCAGCAGCCAGCCGAAGCCGACGGCCGTCGCCCCCACGGAGACCTTGGAGATCACCGTGACCCAGGGGCCGAGCAGCTCCAGCGAGCCGTAGTTCATCGAGACCTGGCCGTGCCAGCTGCCCGCCAGGCGGGCGAAGTGCAGCGGCAGCGCGCTCAGCGACTCGACCTCGATGCCCCGGTCGCGCTGGAACTTGAGGAACTCGAAGGCCCCGTTCATCCCCGCCGCGAGCAGGAAGCCGAGCGCGCTCAGGGTGGCCAGCGCGGCCGTCCAGGAGCGCCGGGTGCGGCGGCCGCGCGGGGTGCCCGCGAGGGCCAGCACCGGCCAGATCTTCACCATGCCGCCGATCCCCAGCAGCACCCCGCCCAGCGCCGGACGCCGCAGCACCGCCAGCAGCCCGGCCACCGCGATCGCCGTGACGATCAGGTCGTACCGGCAGTAGACCGTCGGCCCGAGCAGCGGCACGCCCGCCACCCAGACCCAGGCGCCGGTGAAGCTGCGGCCCCGGCGCGAGCCGGCCCGCATCAGCAGCCCCGTCGTGACGGCGTCGAAGACCCCGCAGAGCACGTAGAAGGAGATCAGGTACGACCAGGGCAGCAGCCCCGGCAGCAGGATGACCAGCGCCGCGCCGGGCGGGTACTGCCAGGTCACGTCGTCGAGCGGGAAGGTGCCGGTCTGCAGCACCTCGTACCAGCCGTGGTAGATCACCGAGACGTCCGCCGTCACGTCCGTGCCGGAGATCCTGACGATGCCGAGCACCATCAGGACGATCAGTACCCGGGTGACGACCCAGGCCGCACCGAGGCCCCAGAGGGCACCGCCCGCCGGGGAGGGAGGCAGCGAGAGCGCGGTACTGCCGCCGTTGCCGGTGGCGCCGGTACGACCGGCAGGGACCAACTCCACTGTGCTCCTCGCATCTCTCGGACACCGCGCACCTCGGCCGCGCGCTGGATGCCCCCGGACACCGCCCCGGCGCTCCGGCCGGCGCGACCTATGACGAACGGTGCGCGGCCCGACGGCGTTCCCGGCGAGCGGTGGTGTTGACCTATGGTACGGATCAGAGAGGGGTACACCGAGCACCCCCCGACCGAGCGAGCCGTGGATGCACAAGACCCTCATCGTCACCAACGACTTCCCGCCGCGCCCCGGCGGCATCCAGGCCTTCGTCCACAACATGGCCGTCCGCCAGCCCGCCGGGAGCATCGTGGTCTACGCCTCGACCTGGCGGGACGGCAGCGAGGTCGCCAAGTTCGACGCCGAACAGCCATTCCCGGTCATCAGGGACCGGACGAAGATGATGGTCCCCACCCCCCGGGTCACCCGGCGGGCCGCCCAGATCCTCAGGGCGGAGGGCTGCGACTCGGTCTGGTTCGGCGCCGCCGCACCGCTCGGTCTGATGGCCCCCGCGCTGCGCCGGGCGGGGGCCGGGCAGCTGCTCGGCATGACGCACGGCCACGAGGCGGCCTGGGCCCAGCTGCCCGGCTCCCGGCAGCTGCTGCGGCGGATCGGCGCGGGCACGGACGTGCTGACCTACTTGGGCGAGTACACCCGCTCGCGGATCGCCGCCGCCGTCGGGCCGGAGGCGGCCGGGCGGATGGTGCAGCTCCCGCCGGGGGTCGACGAGCAGACCTTCCGCCCCGACTCCGGCGGCGCCGAGATCCGCGCCCGGCTCGGGCTGACGGACCGTCCGGTGATCGTCTGCGTCTCCCGGCTGGTGCCGCGCAAGGGGCAGGACACGCTGATCTCCGCGCTGCCGCAGATCCTGCGGGACGTGCCGGACGCGGTGCTGCTGATCGTCGGCGGCGGCCCCTACCGGGCCGACCTGGAGAAGCTCGCCGCGAGCGTCGGCGTGTCCGGCTCGGTCCGGTTCACCGGCGCGGTGCCGTGGGAGGAGCTGCCCGCCCACTACGGCGCCGGGGACGTCTTCGCGATGCCATGCCGCACCCGGCGCGGCGGCCTGGACGTGGAGGGCCTCGGGATCGTCTACCTGGAGGCCTCCGCGACCGGCCTGCCGGTCGTCGCCGGGGACTCCGGCGGGGCGCCCGACGCCGTCCTGGAGGGCGAGACGGGCTACGTCGTCCCCGGGCGCTCGACCGACGCGCTCGCCGAGCGGATCGTCCGGCTGCTGAACGACCCGGCACTGCGGCAGCGGATGGGCGAGGCCGGCCGCCGCTGGGTCGAACGCTCCTGGCGCTGGGACACCCTCGCGGGGCGGCTCACGTCGCTGCTCGCCGCTTGACGCAACTGTTGAACCGACAGGGGCGCGGGGAACTTCCCCGCGCCCCTGTGGTGGTTGCTCTCAGCTGTTCAGCGCTGGTACAGCGCCTCGACGTCGGCGGCGAAGTCCTTGAGGACGAGGTTGCGCTTCAGCTTGAGGGACGGCGTGAGGTGGCCGCTGGCCTCGGAGAGGTCGGCGTCGAGGACGCGGAACTTCTTGACGGCCTCCGCGTGCGAGACGGCGAGGTTGCCGTCGTCCACGGCGGACTGGAAGGCGGCGAGGAGGTCCGGGTCGTCCTGGAGGGAGGCGACCGTCGCGGCTGCGGGCTTGCCGTTGAGCTCCTTCCACTTCGGGAAGAACTCCTCGTCGACCGTCAGCAGGCAGGCGATGAAGGGCTTGCGATCACCGACGACCATCACCTCGCCGACCAGCGGGTGGGCCCGGATGCGGTCCTCGATCACGGCGGGGGCGACGTTCTTGCCACCCGCTGTGACAATGATCTCCTTCTTCCGGCCGGTGATGGAGAGGTAGCCCTCGTCGTCGAGGGTGCCCAGGTCACCGGTGGCGAACCAGCCGTCCCGCAGGGCCTCGGCCGTCGCGGTCGGGTTGTTCCAGTAGCCGGTGAAGACCTGCGGGCCCTTGAGCAGCACCTCGCCGTCCTCGGCGATCCGGATCGCCGAGCCCGGCAGCGGCTGGCCGACGGTGCCGATCTTCGGCTTGTCGTGCGGGTTGAAGGCGGTCGCCGCGCAGGTCTCGGTCAGGCCGTAGCCCTCCAGGACGGTGAAGCCGATGCCCCGGTAGAAGTGGCCGAGGCGCTCGCCCAGGGGCGCGCCGCCGGAGATCGCGTGGGTGGCCCGCCCGCCCAGTGCCGCGCGGAGCTTGGAGTAGACCAGCCGGTCGAAGACCTTGTGCTTGAGCTTGAGGGCGAGCGAGGCGCCGCCCTGGTCGAGCGCGCGGCTGTACGCGATCGCGGTGTCGGCGGCCTGGTCGAAGATCTTGCCCTTGCCGTCCGCCTGGGCCTTGGCCCGCGCGGTGTTGAAGACCTTCTCGAAGACCCGGGGCACGCCCAGGATCAGCGTCGGACGGTAGGCGGCCAGCTCGGCCGTGACGTCCTTGATGTCGGAGACGTGCCCGAGCTTGATCGGCGCGATCGCGGCGGCGATCTCGGCGATCCGGCCCAGCACGTGGGCCAGCGGCAGGAACAGCAGCACCGAGCTCTCGCCGGTGGTGAACAGCGGCTCCAGACGGGCCGTCACGTTGCCGAGCTCGGACATGAAGTTGCCGTGCGTCAGCTGACAGCCCTTCGGGCGGCCGGTGGTGCCCGAGGTGTAGACGATGGTGGCGAGCGAGTCGGCGGAGGCCGTCGAGCGGCGCTCGGTGACGGTGGCGTCGGCGACCTTGCCGCCCGCCGCCGCGAGGGCCGCCACGGCACCGCGCTCGATCTGCCAGCTGTGCGCGAGATCGGGCAGCGAGCCCCGGACCTGCTCGACCACGGCGGCGTGCGCATCGGTCTCGGTGATCACGGCGACTGCGCCGGAGTCGCCCAGGATCCACTGCACCTGCTCGGCGGAGGAGGTCTCGTACACCGGCACGGTGACGGCGCCCGCGCACCAGATCGCGAAGTCCAGCAGCGTCCACTCGTAGCGGGTGCGGGACATCACGCCGACCCGGTCGCCCGGCGCGATGCCGACGGCGATCAGGCCCTTGGCGGCGCTGTGCACCTCGGCGAGGAACTGCGCTGCCGTCAGGTCGGCCCACCCGCTGTCGGTCTTCCGGCTGAGCACCGCGACGCCCGGGTACTGCTCGGCGTTCTGGTGGACGAGGTCGGAGAGGTTACCGCCGCTCGGTACCTGGTAGCGGGCCGGAAGGCTGAACTCGAGCAAGGCTGCTCCTCGTCTGCGACGCTGCGGGACGGCAGGACGTTACTGCCCGGTAGGTGGATTCGGCCAGGGGAGTCGGCCCCGGTGTTCGAAGAGTCACACCCGCAGGTCGGAGTGCCGATGGCCTCTCCCCGCACCTTATGACAGCCACTCCGTGACCCGCCGGTAGCGACAGACGAACAGGCGCCCCAAGGGCAAGCGGGCGCCGCCGGGCGCGATAACCTGCCCTGGGCGCACATCTGAAGAGACGCGGAGGGCCGTTCCATGGCGGAACACACCAGGTCGAGCATCACCATCGCCGCGACCCCGGCCGAGGTGATGGCCGTGATCGCCGACTTCGCCGCCTACCCGGCATGGACGGGCGAGGTCAAGGAGATCGAGGTGCTGGAGACGGCCCCGAACGGCCGGGCCGCCGAGGTGCGCCTGCTGCTCGACGCCGGTGCCATCCGCGACGAGCACGTGCTCGCCTACACCTGGGACGGCGACCGCGAGGTCAGCTGGACGCTGGTGAAGAGCCAGATGCTGCGCTCGCTCGACGGCTCCTACGCCCTGGCCGCCGTCGCCGGCGGCACCGAGGTCACCTACCAGCTCGCCGTCGACGTCAAGATCCCGATGCTCGGCATGATCAAGCGCAAGGCCGAGAAGGTCATCATCGACCGCGCCCTGGCCGGCCTGAAGAAGCGCGTCGAAGGCTAGTGGTAGCCCGCACCATCCTGGTGAGCGGCGACGGCTCGGCGCTGGTCGCCGCCGCCACCGCCCTCCACGCCGCCCGCCAGGGCCGCCGGACGCTGCTGCTCGCCGCCGACGACCCGCACCGCACGCTGGACGCCGTCCTCGGCACCCGGCTCACCGAGCACCCCACCCCGTACGCCGAGCACCTCAGCGCCGCCCGGGTCGACGAGCAGGCCGCCTTCCGGACGGCGCTCGGCGAGCTCGGCCCGCGCCTGCGGCCCGCCCTCGACCTGCTCGGCGCCGCACCGCTCGACCCCGAGGAGCTCACCGCGCTGCCCGGCACCCGGCAGCTGGCCCTGCTCCGCGCGCTGCGCGCCGCCGACGCCGAGGTGCTGGTCGTCGCCGCGCCGCCGCCCGCCGAACTCCTCGCCGCCCTCGCGCTGCCCGAGCAGCTCGACCGCTACCTCGCCCGGCTGCTGCCCGAGCAGCGCCAGGCCGCCCGCGCCCTGCGGCCGCTGCTCGCCGCCGTCGCCGGAGTGCCGATGCCCGCCGACTGGCTCTTCGAGGCCCGGGGCTGGGCCGCGAAGGCGCTCGCCGAGGCCCGCGCCGTGATCGAGGCGCCCGGCACCTCCGTCCGCCTGGTGCTCGACGCCGAGACGCACAGCGCCGACGAGCTGCGCCGCATCCACGCCGGACTCGCCCTGGCCGGCCACCGGCTGGACGCCCTGATCGCCCACCGCGCGCTGCCGGTCGGCGCGGCGGGCTCGGCCGACCCGTGGCTGGCGGCCCTCGCCGAGCGCCAGCAGGAGCGGCTCGCCGAGCTGGCGGGCTCGGTGCGGGTGCCGGTGCTGGTCTGCCGCCAGCCGGAGGCCACCCTGGAGGGCATGGCCGCCCAGCTGTACGGGGACGGGCCCGGCCCGTCGCCGGAGCCGCTGACCTGGCCGGTCGAGGACCGGCTCGCCGAGGACGGCCTGCTGGTCTGGCAGCTCGCCCTGCCGGGCGCGGACCGGGCCGACCTCGAACTCGTCCGGCGGGGCGACGAGCTGGTGGTGGGGATCGGCGCGTACCGGCGGACCCTGCCGCTGCCTGCCGCGCTGCGCCGCTGCACGGTGGCGGGGGCCGGGCTGGCGGACGGTGTGCTCTCCGTGCGCTTCGCGCCCGACCCGGCGCTCTGGCCGCGCTAGTGCCGCGGCAGCAGGTCGCGTTGCACCGCCCCTGGGGGGATGCCCGGCTGAGGTAGCGTCGAGCGTGCAGCGGCCTGCCGGTTGGCCGCCCCGAGGGAGGCGCCCGATGGCAGAGGAACAGCAGGAGAACCCGCTGGCGGAGGAGATCCGCCGGTTCGCGGTCGCCGTGGGGGACAAGGCGCAGCAGCTGGGCGGGAAGCTGCGGGAGCAGAACCCCGAGGTCTACGGGCATCTGGCCGCCGCCGGGGGCGAACTGCTGGCCGCGTACCGGGCCGCCGTCTCGGGTCACGAGCGCCGCTGGGCTTCGCCCGGACGCGCCGATGGTGAGCCGATCGACCTTGACGAGCCGTCCGACAAGTAGTGAAGGCGTATTCCGCTTGTTGTGGCGGAGTGACTTTGCTCTGTCACCCAGCGGGCCTGAATGTACGACCCTTGAAGTCGAGAAGCTCGCTTCCTCACGAATTGTCTTCGATTCATGTAGGCAGAGGTGTGTACGGGAGGCCGCTCAGGCGGTACCGTTCCGCTCAGCGGGAACGAGTGAATAGCTGAGGGACACATGGCTCTGACCATCGGCGTCGATGTCGGCGGGACGAAGATCGCGGCAGGCGTGGTCGACGAGAACGGCGAGATCCTGGCGAGGACCCGGGTACCCACCCCCGCCGACCCCCAGTGGGCGGTCGATGCCATCGCCCAGGCCGTCCGTGAGCTCCGGGAGCAGTACCCGGAGGTGGCGGGCGTCGGCGTCGGCGCCCCCGGCTTCGTGGACTCCAGCCGTTCCACCGTGATCTTCGCGCCGAACATCGCGTGGGAGGCCGAGCCGCTCAAGACCCGGATCGAGGAGCTCACCGGCCTCGACGCCGTCATCGAGAACGACGCCAACTGCGCCGCCTGGGCGGAGTTCCGCTTCGGCGCGGCGGCCGAGCACACCGACATGGTGCTGATCACCGTCGGCACCGGCATCGGCGGCGGGCTCGTCCTCGACGGCCGTCTGCACCGCGGCCGCTTCGGCGTCGCCGGCGAGATCGGCCACCTCAACATGGTGCCGGACGGCCTGCTCTGCGGCTGCGGCGGCAAGGGCTGCTGGGAGCAGTACGGCTCCGGCCGGGCCCTGCGGCGGTACGGCCGCGAGAAGGCGGCGGCCGACCCGATCGCCGGCAAGCGGATGCTCGAACTCAACGACGGCGTCGCCGAGACCATCCGGGGCATCCACATCACCGAGGCCGCGGAAGACGGTGACCCGCTCGCGCTGGAGTGCTACGCCGAGCTCGCCGACTGGCTCGGCCGGGGCATGGCCGACCTCGCGGCACTCTTCGACCCGGGCGTCTTCGTCCTCGGCGGCGGCGTCTCCGACTCGGGCCGCCTACTGCTCGACCCCGTCGCCAAGGCGTTCGGCACCTACCTGACGGGCGGCGTGCACCGGCCCCGGGCCGAGGTCGTCCTCGCGTCGATGGGCTCAGCAGCGGGGATCGTCGGCGCAGGGGACCTGGCCCGTTACTGAGGCTGCACGCAATTGGCCAGCCCCCAGGGGCGCGAGGAACTGCGCGAAACGGGAGAGACGGCGCCGTACCTTCCGCCTCGCGCAGTTCCCCGCGCCCCTGGGGTGACCCAACGGGAGTGGTTGTGCGGGTGCTCAGTTACAACGTGCGGTCGCTGCGGGACGACCGGCGGGCGTTGGTGCGGGTGATCCGGGCCTGTCGGCCGGATGTGGTGTGTGTGCAGGAGTCGCCGCGGTACTGGCGGCCGGGTGGGCAGGTCGCCTGGCTGGCGCGGGAGACCGGGACGAAGGTGCTCTCGGGTGGGGGGCGGATCGCGGCCGGGCCACTGCTGCTCGGGCGGCCCGAGGTCGAGGTGCTGGAGACCAGGGACAGGCTGCTGCCGAAGACCAGGGGGCTGCACGCGCGGGGCTTCGCGACCGCGCTGCTGCGGGTCGACGCCGGGGAGCCGGTCGTGGTGACGAGCTGTCACCTCAGCCTCGACCCGGAGGAGCGGCTGCGGCAGTTCGCGCTGCTCCCCGAGCAGTTCGCCCCGGGTGAGCACGGTGTGATCGCCGGGGACTTCAACGAGCATCCGGACGGGCCCGGTTGGCAGGGCCTGGCCGCGCGGTACCGGGACGCCCACCTCGCCGCGCCCTGGGGCGGCACCTTCACCTCCGTACCCGAGCGGCCGTACCAGCGGATCGACGCGGTGTTCGTCACCGAGGGCGTCGAGGTGCTGGCCTGCGGGGTGCCGCAGGACCTGCCCGGTCTCGCACCGGCCGATCTGCTGGCGGCGACCGACCACCTGCCCGTCCTGGCCGACCTGCGGGTGCCGGGCGCCTGACAGCTGACGGCCCGTCCGGCGTGCCGCCCGGCGGCGGTGGGCCGGTGGGCCGCACAGTGGCGGGGTGAGTGACACCGCAGAGGGGACCGAGGCAGCCGAGGACCACCGGGCGGGCTGGTTCGAGCTCTTCCTCGACCTGGTCTTCGTGGTCACCGTCAGCGTGTTGGCGCAGGGCCTGCACGGCGACCCGGGCCCCGGTGCGTTCGGCACCTTCCTGGTGCTGTTCTTCCCCGCCTGGTGGGCCTGGGCGAACCTGATGGTCACCGTCAACGTCTTCGGCTCGGCCAACCCCCGGACGCAGGCGATGCTGTTCGGCGCGATGCCCGCCCTCGGGCTGATGGCCGCCGCCGCGCCCGAGGGGCTGGGCAGCAGGGCCTGGGCGTACGCGCTCGGCGCCGCCTGGGTGCGGCTGGTCTTCTTCCTGATCTGGTGGGGCCGGGCCCGGCGGGCCGACCACCCGCTGCCGCTCTGGCGGCCGGTGCTCTACTGCCTGGTGCCCGCCGCGCTCTGGACGCTCTCGGCGGCGGTGCCGAGCCCCGCCCGGTTCGTGCTGTGGGGGCTGGCGATCGCGCTGGAGATCGTGCTGCTCGCCATCCGTACCGGCCTGACCAGGGGCTTCTACGACGAGCTGATCGTCGAACACCTGGTGGAGCGGATCGGCCTGTTCGTGGTGATCGTGCTCGGGGAGAGCGTCTTCACCATCGTGGTGACGCTGGCGGACCACTTCACCGGGGCCTCCGGCGCGGCGGCCGTGCTCGGCTTCGTGGTGGTCGCCGAGCTGGCCATGATCTTCTTCACCTGGGGCACCGCCAATGCGGCTCGCGGGCTGGAGCGGTCGATCGGCGCCGGTGCGACGGGCGCCATCCGGGACACCGTGATGTACCTGCCGTTCGTGCTGGTCTCCGGCATCACGGTGATCGCCGCCGCCCTCGGCACCGCCGTCGCCGAACCCGACCATCACCTGCCGCCCGGTGCCTGCTGGGCGCTCTGCGGCGGGGTCCTGGCGTTCTACACCGCCAACGCGGCGATCTCGCTGCGGTACGGCGACGGGGCCCGGGTGGTGGCGCGGTGGTACGGGCCGTGCCTGGTGCTCGTGCCCGCGGCGCTGCTGCCGGCCTGCCTCGGGCTGCCCGCGTGGGGCGCCGTCGCGGTGGCGGCCGGGCTGGTGTTCCTGCTCGCCAAGCTCTCGAAGCTGCACAGGTAGCCCCGGGCCGGGCCGCGCCCCCGGGGTCAGACGACGGCGCCGCCGTGCGGGTCCGGGGGCTCGTCCTCGTCGTGGTCCTTCATCCGGACGACCAGGGTGACGAAGCCGCCGAGGAAGGCGGAGACGCCGACCCAGGCGGGCCAGCCCGAGACCTCGCGCCAGAAGAGGGCGTCGAAGAGCAGTAGGGCCGGGCCGCCGAGCACGGCGAGCCAGGCGAACTTGGCGGTGGTGTCGGCGGGCGGCAGCGGGGGCGGCTCGGGCGGCACGAAGTGGCCCTCGTCCGCGTCCTC
This sequence comes from Kitasatospora sp. McL0602, assembly GCF_052076145.1. Classification (NCBI taxonomy): domain Bacteria; kingdom Bacillati; phylum Actinomycetota; class Actinomycetes; order Kitasatosporales; family Streptomycetaceae; genus Kitasatospora; species Kitasatospora sp. McL0602. The sequence continues at coordinate 5,682,209 of NZ_CP197246.1, forward strand.
GGCGGGCTCGTAGTCGCGCGGGCCGGGGGTGGCAGGGCGCGGCCGGGGCTGGGGTGCGAGGTCGGCGTGGTCGCCGGGCTCCGGGCGCTCCGTCCGGGCCCTGAGGTTCTCGATCTCCGGCCACTCGGGGTTGTTGAGGTCCACCGGGTCGTCGAACTGGGCGACCAGGGCCGCGAAGATCGCGTCCTGCTCGGCCTGGCTGCCCGGCGACGGGCGGTGGACGGGAGCCTCGGGCTCGTCCTTCGCGCTGCTGCCGTTCTTCGCACCGCCGTCCGAGGGCAGGTCCTCGTCGCCGCTTGTCGCCCCGCTCATGGGTACTGCCTCTCGCGCACGCCCGGCCCTTCAGCCCTGGTGGTTCTCGGCACTCGCATCTTCGGCGGCCGTCGGAACAAGCCGCCGGATGAAGTCGAGGCTCGCCCCGAAGATCAGCTCGGCGTCGTGGTCCAGCGTTGCCACGTGGTAGCTGCGCTCAAGGAGCAGCTCGGTCACATCGGTCGAGGATATCCGGGCCAGCACCAGTTCCGAGTTGGCCGGGGAGACCACGTGGTCCTGCGGGCTGTGCAGCAGCAGCACCGGCTGGCGCACGGCGGGCAGCTCGGCCTGGACGGTGCGCCACAGCTGCCCCAGTGACCAGGCGGCGTGCAGCGGCACCCGGTCGTAGCCGACCTCGGTCGACCCCTCCAGGGCGATGTCGTTGGCCACCCCCGGCAGGCTCGGCACCAGGTGCCGCAGCACCGGCAACAGCACACTTGCGGGGTTGTCCGAGCGGACGGACGGGTTGACGAGCACCACGCCGGAGATCGCCTCGCCGTGCTGCGCCGCGAGCCGCAGCGCCAGCGAGCCGCCCATCGAGAGCGCGCAGACGAAGACCTGCTCGCACTTCTCGGCCAGCTCGGCGAAGGCGCGGTCCGCCTCGGCGTACCAGTCCTCCCAACGCGTCGCCTGCATGTCCTGCCAGCGGGTGCCGTGGCCCGGCAGAAGGGGTAGGGAGACGGTGTACCCGGCAGCGGCCAGCTCGTCCGCCCAGGGGCGCATCGACTGCGGCGAGCCGGTGAAGCCGTGCACGAGCAGCACGCCGACCGGACCGCCGCTGTGGTGGAACGGTTCGGCACCGGGCAGCAGCGGCATCTGCGGGCTCCTTCACGAAAGGTGACGGGGGTCGTCGGAGCCGAATCGTCCCACGGGCCGCTCCTGTCGTACAGCCCTGACCGCGCTCCCGTAAGGCCCTGACCGCCCCGCCGGTGCACGCCGCACCCTCGGCAAGCATTAGGATCGACCGGTCCGCACAACAGGAGGCCACGGTTGTTCTACCGACTGATGAAGATGATCGTCGCACCGCTGCTGCGGATCTTCTTCCGGCCGTGGATGGAGGGTGAGGAGAACATCCCCGACGAGGGGCCGGCCATCCTCGCCAGCAACCATCTCTCCTTCTCGGACTCCTTCTTCCTGCCCGCGCTGATGAAGCGCCGGGTCACGTTCATCGCGAAGGCCGAGTACTTCAACACGCCCGGCCTGAAGGGCAAGCTCACTGCCGCCTTCTTCAAGGGCGTCGGCCAGCTGCCGGTGGACCGCTCCGGCGCCCGGGGCGCGGGCGAGGCGGCGATCCGCAGCGCCGTCGCGGTGATCGACCGGGGCGAGCTGTTCGGGGTCTACCCCGAGGGCACCCGCTCGCCCGACGGCAAGCTCTACCGGGGCAAGGTCGGCGGTCTGGCCCGCGTCGCGCTGCAGACCGGCGCGCCCGTCATCCCCGTCGCGATGATCGACACCGAGAAGGTCCAGCCGCCCGGCCAGGTCATGCCGAACTTCGGCGTCCGCCCCGGCATCCGGATCGGCCGACCGCTCGACTTCTCCCGCTACCAGGGCATGGAGAACGACCGCTTCATCCTCCGGTCCGTCACCGACGAGGTGATGTACGAGATCATGCGGCTCTCCGGCCAGGAGTACGTCGACATCTACGCGACCGCCGCCAAGCGGCAGATCGCCGACGACAAGAAGCGCACCGACGCCGAGCGCAAGGCCGAGAAGCAGGCCGAGCAGAAGGCGCTCAAGGCCGAGAAGGCCGCCCAGCAGGAGGCCGAGAAGGCAGCGGCCGAGCGGGCGGCCGCCGAGCAGGCGGACCAGAAGGACCAGTAGCCGGGCGATGGAAGGACCGAGAGCCGGCGGCTCACTCATGGCCGGCGGCCTGTCCGTCGAGATGCCGCTCTGGCGCGCCATCTCCTCCTTCCGGGTGCTGGCCCTCGCCTACGCCCTGGCCCGCTACTTCAACGCCTACCTGGAGTACCGCCACCCGGTCTCCGGCTGGATCTACCTCGGCGCCCTCACCGTCTGGACGCTCGCCAGCACCCGCGCCTTCGCCGGGCCCCGGCGCTGCACCTGGTACGTCCTCGCCACCGATCTGGCGCTCAGCGTCACCGGCGTGGTGATGAGCGGCATCATCGACACGCCCGCCCGGGTGCACGCCGGAGCGCTCACCCTGCCCACCATCTGGGCGGCCGGCAGCGTGCTCGGCTTCGCGGCCAAGGGCGGCTGGCGGCCCGCCGCCTTCGCCGCCGTCGTCCTCGGCGCCGCCAACTTCGGCGGGCACGGCGGCATCTCGCCCGACAACGTCCACAACATCGTGCTGCTCGCCGTCGCGGGCTGCGCCATCGGGTACGTGATCGAGCTCGCCCGCGCGAGCGAGACCGCGCTCACCCGGGCCCTCCAGGTCGAGGCCGCCACCCGCGAACGCGAACGCCTCTCCCGGGACATCCACGACGGCGTGCTCCAACTGCTCGCCCTCGTCCACCGGGGCGAGCAGGGCCCCGGCCTGGCCGCTCTCGCCGGTGAGCACGAGCGCGCCCTGCGCGAGCTGATGCACGGCCGCCCCCTCCCGGCGCAGGGGGAGACCCGGGACGTCCGCGAGCTGCTCGCCCCGTACGCCGCCGAACGCGTCACGCTCTCCGCCCCCGGCACGCCGGTGCTGCTCCCGGCCCTGGCCGCCGCCGAGCTGGCAGCGGCCGTCGGAGCCGCGCTGGACAACGTGCGGCAGCACGCGGGCGAGCAGGCGCAGGCCTGGATACTGGTCGAGGACGAGCCGGAGGCCGTCACCGTCGGCATCCGCGACGACGGCCCCGGCTTCGCCGCCGGGCGCCTCGGCGAGGCCGAGCAGGCCGGGCGGCTCGGGGTCGCGCAGTCGATCCGGGGGCGGCTGCGGGACTTGGGCGGCACCGCCGAGCTGCACTGCGTGCCCGGCGAGGGCGTCGAGGTGGAACTGCGGGTGCCGAGACCGGCACCCGGTGAGGGGGACTGATGGACCGGCAGATCAGGGTGATGGTGGTCGACGACCACCCGATGTGGCGGGAGGCCGTCACCCGTGACCTCACCGAGGCGGGCCTCGACGTGGTCGCCACCGCGGGCGACGGCGAGGAGGCCGTCCGGCGGGCACGGGCGGTGCGCCCGGAGGTGCTGGTGCTGGACCTCAACCTGCCCAGGCTGCCCGGCGTCGAGGTGTGCCGCCAGGTGGTGGCGCAGGACCCCGCCGTACGGGTCCTGGTGCTCTCCGCCAGCGGCGAGCACGCGGACGTGCTGGAGGCCGTGAAGTCCGGCGCGACCGGCTACCTGGTGAAGTCCGCCGGGCGGGAGGAGCTGCTGGACGCCGTCCGGCGGACGGCCGAGGGTGATCCGGTCTTCACCCCCGGCCTGGCCGGGCTCGTCCTCGGCGAGTTCCGCCGCCTCGCCGCCGAGCCGCCCGCGGCCACCGCCGCTCCGCAGCTGACGGCCCGTGAGACGGAGGTCCTGCGGCTGGTGGCCAAGGGCCTGTCCTACCGTCAGATCGCCGAGCGCCTGGTGCTCTCGCACCGGACGGTGCAGAACCACGTGCAGAACACCCTCGGCAAGCTCCAGCTCCACAACCGGGTCGAGCTGGTCCGCTACGCGATCGAGCAGGGCCTCGAGTAGCTCCCGGGGTCCCGGGCCTACCGCACCGGCACGGGCAGCTTCAGCAGGTCGGCGACGATGTCGACACCCTCGCGGGTCAGCACGGACTCCGGGTGGAACTGGAGCGAGGCGAAGCCGGGGCCGCGCAGGGCGTGGACGTCCCCGGTGGCGGGGTCGGCGGCGATCTCGACGCGCTGGAGGCCGAGGCGGGTGGTGTCGGCGGGGGTGGTGCGGGCGGTGAAGGTGTTGTAGAAGCCGACCGTGCGGCGGGTGCCGAACAGGTCGACGGACTCCTGTGCGCCCTGATAGGGGACGGCCTTGCGGGCCAGCGGCAGGCCCAACTCGGCCGAGAGCAGCTGGTGGCTGAGGCAGACGGCGAGCAGCGGGGCCTTGCGGGTGCCGGTCCGCGCGGCGGTGAGGGCGTCGGAGACGATCGGCCGCAGCAGCGCCATCTTCGGGTCGGTGAGGTCGGCCGGGTCGCCGGGGCCGGGGCCGAGCACCAGCTGGCCCTGGTGGGCGGCGGCGAGTTCGCGCAGCCCCGGGGTGTCGAAGCGCAGCACGCGGACGCGGTGGCCGATCGAGGTGAGCAGGTGGGCGAGCATCGAGGTGAAGGTGTCCTCGCCGTCGACGACCAGCGTCTCCTGGGTGGCGGCGGGGGCGGGCTGCTGCATCCGGAGCCAGAACGGCGCGAGGTCGGCCCGACGTGAGTCGAGGGCGGCCTGCACGCGGTGGTCCTCGCCGAGCTTGGGGCCCTGGCGGCGGCCGCCGGGCGTGGGGCGGGCGGGCAGCGCGCCGATCGCGGTGAGCACCCCGGCGGCCTTGGCGTGCGTCTCGGCGACCTCGGAGTCGGGGTCGGAGTGGCGGACGAGGGTGGCGCCGGCCCGGACGACGAGCGTGCCGTCGGCGGGGTCGATGTCGACGGTGCGGATGCAGATGGGGGAGTCGAGCAGCTGCCCGCCGCTGGCGGAGCGGCCGATCAGCGCGAGGGCGCCGGAGTAGTAGCCGCGACCGGTGGGTTCGTACCGCTTGATCACCCGGGTGGCGTTCTGCACCGGGCTGCCGGTGACGGTCGCGGCGAACATCGTCTCCCGCAGGACGTCGCGGACGTCGAGCGAGGTGCGGCCGCGCAACTCGTACTCGGTGTGGGCGAGGTGGGACATCTCCTTCAGGCGCGGGCCGAGGACCTGGCCGCCGAGGTCGCCGACGGTGCACATCATCTTCAGTTCCTCGTCGACCACCATGGTGAGCTCCTCCAGCTCCTTGGGGTCGCGCAGGAAGTCGAGGAGGGAGTCGATGCCCGCCCCGGCAGCCGGGTAGCGGTAGGTGCCGGAGATCGGGTTCATCACGACGGTGCCGCCGGACTGCCGCACGTGCACCTCCGGCGAGGCGCCGACCAGGATGCGCTCGCCGGTGGACACCAGGAAAGTCCAGTACGCGCCGCGCTCCTGCTCCAGCAGCCGACGGAACAGGGTGAGGGCCAACTCGGGGCTGTAGTCGTCCAGCCGGGCCCGGAAGTCGCGGCGGATGACGAAGTTCGCGCCCTCCCCGCGCCCGATCTCGTCCCGGATGACGCGGCGCACGATGTCGGCGTACTGCACGTCGTCGATATCGAAGGCGCCGCCGGTGAGCGAGACCGGCAGCTCGGGCAGGGCGGCCAGCAGCTCGACGATCGGGAGGGCGTGCTGCTCCTCGACGGCCAGGGCCTGGAGCGGGGTGCCGTCGTCATGGGCCTCGAAGCCGCGTTCGCGGATCTGCCGGTACGGGACGAGGGCGAGCAGGTCGTGCCGGGGCCCCTCGGCTGGGACTCCGGGCCGGACGGGCAGTTCGGCCAGTGTCTCGTAGCTGCCGACGGTGCCGATCAGCACCTCGACGGTGCCCGGGGCCAGGCGTGGGGTGCGGCGGTGCAGCAGGGCGAACGCCGGGGCGCCGGGGGCGGTGAGGCGGGCGAGCAGAGCGGCGGGGTTGGTCACGGTGGACTTCCTTCCGGGCTGACTGGGCGGGAGTCTTGCACCGCTCGTCCGGGAGGGCCGTCTGCTGTGGAAACGCCGACGGCCGCCCCGTAGGGCGGCCGTCGCGAGAGTTTCAGGAACGCGCGATCAGTGGGCCACCCCGGGGATGGTCCACCACCAGGATGAGGTGTATGGCGCGTTCATGGGCAAGAGACTAACCGATCGATGGGTGGTGTGGGGCTCGTCACCCGTTTGTCCGTAGGATGTCTCACCCATCGGGCAGTGGGCACGATTCGGCTGTCACACCCCGTAGCCTTGGGCCTGTGACCGTGACACCAGAGACAACGAGGACTGCCCACTCCTGGCAGTCCCTGCCCGCGGCGCAGCAGCCTGAATGGCCGGATCAAGAGGCGCTGCGCAAGTCCCTTGCGGACCTCGCCTCCTATCCGCCGCTCGTCTTCGCCGGCGAGTGTGACCAGCTGCGTGCCCGGCTCGGTGCCGTCGCACGCGGTGAGGCATTCCTGCTGCAGGGCGGTGACTGCGCCGAGGCCTTCGACGGCGTCTCCGCCGAGCAGATCCGCAACAAGCTGAAGACCCTGCTGCAGATGGCGGCCGTGCTCACGTACGCCGCCTCCGTGCCGGTGGTCAAGGTCGGCCGGATCGCCGGGCAGTACTCCAAGCCCCGTTCGAAGTCCACCGAGACGCGTGACGGCGTCACTCTCCCCGTGTACCGGGGCGATTCGGTGAACGGCTTCGACTTCACCCCCGAGTCCCGCATCCCGGACCCGGAGCGCCTGAAGCGGATGTACAACGCCTCCGCCGCGACGCTCAACCTCGTCCGGGCCTTCACCACCGGCGGCTACGCCGACCTGCGCCAGGTGCACGCCTGGAACCAGGACTTCGTGCGCAACTCGCCGTCCGGCCAGCGGTACGAGCAGCTGGCCCGGGAGATCGACCAGGCGCTGGCCTTCATGAACGCCTGCGGGGTCACCCCCGAGGAGTTCCGGACGGTCGAGTTCTTCTCCTCGCACGAGGCGCTGGTACTCGACTACGAGACGGCGCTGACCCGCGTCGACTCGCGGACGGGCGACCTCTACGACGTCTCCGGCCACATGGTCTGGATCGGCGAGCGCACCCGTCAGCTGGACGGCGCGCACATCGAGTTCGCGTCGAAGATCCGCAACCCGATCGGTGTGAAGCTCGGCCCGACCACCACGGTCGAGGAGGCGCTCACCCTGATCGAGCGGCTCGACCCGGAGCGCGAGCCCGGTCGGCTCACCTTCATCACCCGGATGGGTGCGGGCAAGGTCCGCGACCACCTGCCCACCCTGGTGGAGAAGGTCACCGCCTCGGGCGCGCAGCCGGTGTGGATCTGCGACCCGATGCACGGCAACACCTTCGAGGCCTCCAGCGGCCACAAGACCCGCCGCTTCGACGACGTGCTCGACGAGGTCAAGGGCTTCTTCGAGGTGCACCGCTCGCTCGGCACCCACCCGGGCGGCATCCACGTGGAGCTCACCGGCGACGACGTCACCGAGTGCGTCGGCGGCGGCGACGAGGTGCTGGTCGACGACCTGCACCAGCGCTACGAGACCGCCTGCGACCCGCGGCTCAACCGCAGCCAGTCGCTCGACCTGGCGTTCCTGGTGGCGGAGATGTACCGGGGTCACTGACCCCCGGGCGTCCGCCCAGTGTGACGAAGGCCCCTCCGATCTCGGGATTCCCGAGGCCGGAGGGGCTTCTTCGTGCCCGGCGGGTTGGGTAAGGTAAGGCTTAGCGAGCTAAGGCAAGCCTTGGCTCGGTGACCACGACGGTGACCACGACCCTGGGAGACTCCGCGATGTACGTGTGCATGTGCCATGCGGTCACCGAGGCCCAGGTCAAGCAGCAGATCGACGCGGGTGCCGACACCCCGCGCGGGATAGCCAAGGGCTGCAAGGCCGGCACGGACTGCGGCTCGTGCGTGCGACGCATCCAGGCGCTGCTGGGGGAGCACGGTGCCCGCCCGTGCCCGACAGCGAGGCTCGCGGCCAGGCTCGGCCTGGCCGAGCCGGAGACCAACGTGATCGCCGCCTGAGCCGGTGAGGCCGGGTCAGGACTCAGGCTGCTCGATCAGCTGGGCGATGTAGAGCGCCTCGCCGAGCTTCTCCAGCAGCTCCAGCTGGGTGTCGAGGTAGTCGATGTGGTGCTCCTCGTCGGCCAGGATCGACTCGAAGATGTTGGCCGAGGTCACGTCGTCCTTCGCCCGCATCACCACGATGCCGCGCCGCAGCCGGTCGATGGCCTCGACCTCGACCTGGCGGTCCGCCTCGAACATCTCCTTGACGGTCTGGCCGATCCGGACGTGGAACAGCCGCTGGTAGTTCGGCAGGCCGTCCAGGAAGAGGATCCGGTCGGTGAGCAGCTCGGCGTGCTTCATCTCGTCGAAGGACTCGTGCCGGGTGTACTTCGCGAGCTTCGTCCAGCCGAAGTTCTCCTGCATCTTGGCGTGCAGGAAGTACTGGTTGATCGCGGTCAGCTCGGCGGTGAGCTGTTCGTTGAGGAATTCGATGACCTCGGAGTCGCCCTTCATGGCGGTGCCTTCCTGCTTCATGCGTCACACGCGGGACCACGGCTGAGCGCATGGTGGCACTTCCGATGGTGGAAATTCCAGTAAGTTCACACTTAGTGGAACATGTGTCGGAATATCCGATTTGTCGCCTACTTGAGTCGCCTACTTGAGCAGGGGGCGCGAGCAAGGGGCGCGCGCGGCGGTTCGTCCGCCGTCTGTCACCATGGAGCCATGGGTCAGTCCGAACAAGCACAGCTCCAGCAGTCTGACCCGAGACTCCCCCCGGGCCAGCGCCTGCAGCGCGGCTGGCCGGTGCTGCACTACGGTCCGGTGCCCCGCTTCAAGCCGCTGACCTGGGACCTCCAGGTGTTCGGGGCCACCGCCTCGGCCGAGAAGCACAGCTGGGACTTCGAGGGCTTCCACGAGCTGCCGACCGTCACCGTCCGGTCCGACTTCCACTGTGTGACGCGCTTCTCGATGCTCGACAACGAGTGGAGTGGGGTCGCCGCCGCGACGCTGCTGGAGCTGGTGCCGCCCGCCGAGCAGGTCTCGCACGTGATGGTCTGGGCCGAGTACGGCTACAGCTCGAACCTCAGCCTCGCCGACTTCGCCGCCGCCGGGACGGTCTTCGCCACCCACCACAACGGCGAGCCGCTCACCGTCGAGCACGGCTTCCCCGTCCGGCTGGTCGTCCCCGGGCGCTACGCCTGGAAGGGCCCGAAGTGGGTCCGCGCGGTCGAGTACATGCGCGCCGACCGGCGCGGCTTCTGGGAGGAGCGCGGCTACCACAACCGGGCCGACCCCTGGACGGAGCAGCGGTACTCCTACCAGGAGGAGCCCGGCGACGGGCCGTTGCGGTAGCCGCCGAGCGTCAGTCCTTGAAGGGGTTGGCGGTCAGGCCGGCGATGTCCGCGCGCGGGTCGGAGGTGTCGTTGGAGTTGAAGTACACCAACGCCGCCAGCACCAGCAGCCGGTCCAGCCGGGGGTCGTGGATCTTCACTGTGTAGGTGGCCCGGATCCCCGCGTGGCGGGTGAACTCGAAGCCCTCCGACTCCGCCGAGCGGTAGCGCATCTTGAAGGTCAGGGCGGCGTCCACCACGCCCCAGTCGAGGACCGGCAGGGTGCGTCGCGCCTTGTTGGCGAGACCGGCCGGCTCGCCGGACAACGGGGCCAGGCCCGCCTGCTCGAAGCGCCACTCGGCGGGCCGGAACGACCGGTTCCTGTGGTCGATCGTCCCGATGATCCGGCGGTCCGGCGTCATGGCCTGGAAGTGGTTGACCCAGCCCTCGAACCGGTCGAGCTGCGGCCCGCTGAACGCCTGGTACGGCGAACGCCCGTTGTGGGCCACGTCCTTGTGCAGCTTCGCGACCTGCGTGCCGTCGACGCCGATCAGGTAGGTGGTGTGGTTGCGGCCGTAGTCGATGGAGACGGCGAACTCCGTCAGCGACTGGATCACCGGTGGCCACCCTCGCGGTCGGCCTTGCGGCGCCGGGCGTCGTCGGTCGCCGTCCGGCTCAGGTCCGCGATCAGCGGCTTGAGGTCGTCGATGTCGGACCCGGCCTTGAGCTGCTCGTAGATCCGACCGGCGATCTCCTTCTGCCGGTCGGTCTGGCCGCTGAGGTACTCCTCGCCGAGCTGGTCCAGCTTGGCCGCGCGCTCCTCCGACTCCTCGTCGGGGCGCTCGTCGGTCTGGAGGCCGTCGTAGCTGTAGTAGGACATGTCTCGCTCCGAGTTCTCAGGCTGCCGGGATCATACCGATGCGGGCCGCGCCCATGGTCGAGGACCAACCGCCGCTCTTCTCGAACTCGAAGCCGCGCTGCTCGACGTCGTTGACGAGGCTGCCGAGCGTCGGCATCGGCGAGTTGATCGCATCCATGATCGCCTGGATGCCCTTGTGGATGCCGTCGACCGCCTTCTGGATCTCCTCGTAGATCTTCACGATGGTGGCGATCCCGTTGACGATCTTCTGAACGATCTTGTAGATCTTGTACATCTTGTAGGCGGTGTAGATACCCGCGCCCACGTCCGCCAGCGGGTCCTCCGGGCCGAGGCCGACGGCCTCGATCGCGGCGTCCCCGGCGAGCATCTCGGCGGCCTGCTTGGCGAGCTGCTCGATCTCCTCCCGGATCAGCTTGTCGATCTCGCGGAGCGCGGCGGCCACCAGGACGGTGATGGCGGTGTACGCGTCCTTGTAGATCTTGGCGGCCGACTTGGCGGCGTCGCCGACCCCGCCGAGGCCCATGCTCCAACGGAACAGGTACTCGTCGAAGGCCTGCGCCGTCTGGCCCTGCCATTCGCTGCCGAGCTTCCAGGAGCCCTTCCGGAGGGTGCCCGCGACGGTGTAGATTCCGTCGCCCAATTCCTCGTAGGCGTCGCTGAGATAGCGCAGCCGCCCGAACTCGCCGATCAGCGGGTCGAACATCAGGCCTATCAGGCTCTGGCCGGTGCAGAACTTGAACATCTTCTCGGCGGCCTTGATTTCGCCCTTGCCGCTGGTGGCCCAGAGCGCGTGCTTGATCGCCTTCGTCGTGTCGTCCTCGGCGCTGGTCGGCTCCTTGAGCTCGACCGGCTCGTCGGTGAAGTTGCCGACGGCGGAGCCGCCCGGGATCGAGCTGATGTCGGGGAGCGGCAGCGAGCCGGCCGGGTAGATGCTGATCAGGTCGACGGCGTGCTGCTGGTCGACCTGGGTGTAGTCGGCGCTGGTGCGCTGGATCTTCTCGTTGACCAGGACCATGCCGCGCTGGCACTGGTTGATCTTGTCGGCGAAGAAGTGGGCGACGGAGGGCGCGATGGCCTTCAGGGGGAGCAGCAGCAGCCCGTCAAAGCCGTCGGTGTTGGCGCACTGGTTTCCGCTCCACTGGGCGAGCTGCGAGAGGTGGCTGCCCTGCTGGCTCACCAGATTTGCGTAGGAGTGGAAATCTTCCTGTGGCGGCGTGCGAAATCCGGACACCCGTTCTCCCCGTTTCTGTGACCGAATACGACTGACCTGCTGGGCAGGTGCGCCGATCACATTAGCGGACAGTCGGTGTGGCTAGAAAAGGCTGAAGTTGACGGTCACCGTCGAGCCCTGCGGCCGGGGCTGACCAGCCGTCGGGTTCTGCCCGGTCGCCTTTCCGGTGCCGAAGAGATTGATGCCGCTGGTCTGGAGCTGGAATCCGGCGTCGGTGAGGGTCTTCTCCGCGTCGTCCTTGCTCATCCCGAGCACGCTCGGCACCGGCGTCATGCCCTTGCTGACGACGAGTGCGACCGGCGAGCCGACCGGCAGGGGCTTTCCGGCGGCCGGGGAGGCCGAGACCACCGAGCCCGCGGCGACCTCGTCGTCGTACTCCCCGGTGACCGCGCCGGCCGTCAGCCGGTGGTCCGACAGGGTCTGCCGGGCCTGGTCGAGCGGGAGCCCGTCGAGCTCGGGCACGGCGATGCGCTCGGGGCCCTTGGAGAGCGTCACCTTCACGGGGTCGCTCTTGCGCACCTGCGCGCCCACCTCGGGGTCGGTCGCCAGCACCTGGCCGTCCGGCACCGTCTCGCTGAACTGCTGCCCGAACACGCCCTGCAGCCCGGCGCCGTCCAGCGTCGTGACGGCCTGCGCCTGGGACTGCCCGAGCACGCTCGGCATCGTCGTGTAGAGCGCCCCCGAGAGGAAGTACGTCGTCCCGCCGAACAGGCCCAGCAGGACGGCCAGCACCGCGCCCCAGACCAGCGGCCGCCGCGAGCGCGGCCGCCGGGGCTTCCGGACGGGCAGCGGCTCGTCGAACGGGCGGGGGCGGGCGAGCAGTCCCTCCGGCACCTGCTGGACGCTCGTCCGCTCCAGGTGCAGCACCGAGGTCGCCTCGCCGGTCGGGTACTGCGGGGTGGTGCGGGAGGAGGCGGGGGGCTCGGCGTCCAGCTGGGCGGGCGTCAGCTCGCGGCGGGCCCGCTGGAGGGCGGCGAGCAGCTCGACCGCGTCGTACGGGCGGGCCTGCGGGTCACGGGCGGTGGCCGCGGCGACTATCGCATCCAGCTCGGGCCCGACCGTCGGGGTGGCCGCCGAGGGCGGCGGCACGTCCTCGTTCAGGTGCCGGTAGATCACCTGCATCGGGTTGTCGCCGGTGTGCGGCTTGGCGCCGGTGAGCAGCTCGTACAGCAGGATGCCCGCCGCGTAGACGTCCACCCGCTGGTCGGTCGGCGCGTCCTGCCGGATCTGCTCCGGCGCCAGGTACGAGACGGTGCCGAGCACGGTGCCCGCCGTGCTGGTGGAGGTCGCGGTGCCGTCCGAGCCGGTGAGCAGCCGGACCAGCCCGAAGTCGGCGACCTTCACCAGGCCGCCGTCGGTGATCAGCACGTTCTCGGGCTTGACGTCGCGGTGCACCAGCCCCGCGCGGTGGGCGGCGCCGAGCGCCGCGAGGACGGGCTCCAGGATGTCCAGCGCCGCGCGGATGCTCAGCGCGCCCCTGTCCCGGAGCAGGTCGCGCAGGGTGCGGCCGGGGACGTACTCCATCGCCAGGAAGACGTGCCCGTTGTCGGCGCCCTGGTCGAAGACGTTCACCACGTTCGGGTGCGCGAGGCGGGCGACGGCTTTCGCCTCGCGGATGAAACGGTCGGTGAAGTCGCGGTCGCCCGCGAGCGAGGGGTGCATCACCTTCAGCGCGAGCACCCGGTCGAGCCGGGTGTCGGTGCCCCGGTAGACGGTCGCCATGCCGCCCGCGGCGATGCGCTGCTCGATCCGGTACCGGCCGTCCAGCAGGGTACCGATCAGGGGGTCGTCCAGCGTCGTGTCCACCCGGAGAGTGTACGAGGGGCGGTGGCGCGCGGCGCCGGTCCCTACACGAGTTGGCGGGCCTTGTTCCAGTCGGGGAGGGCGAGGGCGATCCGGGCGACGGTGGTGGCGCCCGCCCGGTCGGCGAGGGAGCGGCGGCCGCCGATGACGGCGGGCAGGGCGTTGGCCCAGAAGACCACCACCGCGAGGACCCAGACGAGCATGGCGGCGACGAAGGAGCCGCCGACCAGCGCGCAGCAGGCCACCGAGAAGAGTGCGACGTCGGCGAGGGTCGTGACGGCCGCCCGCAGCGCCACCCGGCCCCTGCCGGGCAGGGAGGTGCCGGGGCCGGACACCCGCAGCCCGAGGAGCAGCTTGCCGAGAGTGCGGCCCCCGAACGCGATCGAGAAGTACTGGTACGCGAAGGTGCAGACCACCAGTGCGCCGAAGGCCTCCTGGACGTCCAGCACGCTCGAGTGCCAGAGCGCGATGCCGATGCCCTCACCGGTGTGCAGGTAGTCGCCGCGTGAGGTGAGCAGGCCCCAGCCGCCCTTCGCCGCCAGGCCCGGGACGTCGGTGACGAGCGCGCCTATCCGGTGGAAGGTGACGATCGCCAGCAGCGAGGCGATCCCGACCACCAGCGCGAAGTCGACCAGCCACGCCAGGCTGCGGCGGCCGACCGCGGCCACCGGCACGGGCACAGGCACGACGGCTGCTTGTTCGGGATACACGCTCTCCCCCAGGAGGTGACGGCGGTGCGGTGACGGCGGTGCGGTGACGGCGGTGCGGTGACGGCGGTGCGGACCGGCTCAGGGTATCCGCGCCGCTGACCGCCACTCACCTCGGGTCGTCAGAACGCGGGCCGCTCCCGGTGGTCGAGGTCGGCCCGGCCGGCCATCGCGGAGGAGGCCTCGGCGTGGAAGCGGCGGGGGATGCGCCCGGCCCGGAAGGCCAGCCGGCCGGCCTCGGCCGCGTGCCGCATGGCGTCGGCCATCAGCACCGGGTCCTGGGCCCGCGTCACCGCGGAGGCCAGCATCACGGCGGAGCAGCCGAGCTCCATCGCCAGCGCGACGTCGGAGGCGGTGCCCGCGCCCGCGTCCAGGATCACCGGGACGCCCGCGCCCTCCACGATCAGCTGGAAGTTGTGCGGGTTGCGGATGCCCAGGCCGGAGCCGATCGGCGAGCCCAGCGGCATGATCGCCGCACAGCCGACGTCCTCCAGCTTCCGGGCCAGCACCGGGTCGTCGTTGGTGTAGGGGAGCACGGTGAAGCCGTCGTCCACCAGCGTCTCGGCGGCGTCCAGCAGCTCGATCGGATCGGGCAGCAGCGTCCGCTCGTCCGCGATGACCTCCAGCTTCACCCAGTCGGTGCCGAGCGCCTCGCGGGCCAGCCGCGCGGTGAGCACGGCCTCCCCGGCGGTGAAGCACCCGGCGGTGTTGGGGAGCACCCGGATGCCGTTGCGGGCGAGCACCTCCAGCACGGAGCCCTGGGTCGCGGTGTTCACCCGCCGCATCGCGACGGTGGTCAGCTCGGTGCCGGAGACCCGCAGCGCCTGCTCCAGGATCTCCAGGCTCGGCGCGCCGCCGGTGCCCATGATCAGCCGGGATCCGAAGGTCGTACCGGCGATGGTGAGAAGGTCGTCGGCCATGGTGTCAGCCTCCCTGGACGGCGGTGAGGATCTCGACCCGGTCGCCCGCGCTGAGCTGCGTGAGCGGCCACGAACTGCGCGGCACCACGGTCTCGTTGAGGGCGGCCGCGACACCGGTGTTGGCCTTGCTCAGGGCGGCGACCACCTCCGCGAGCGTGGTGGCGGATGCCACCTCGCGGGGCTCGCCGTTGACGGTGAGGGTGATGGCGTTCATGCGGCGGCCTTCGGGCTGAAGCGGTCGGGGGAGAAGGGGAGAGCGAGATCGGGCGTACGGCCGGTGGCGAGCTGCTCGGCGATCAGATCGGCCGTCACCGGGGTCAGCAGCACCCCGTTGCGGTAGTGGCCGGTCGCCGCCAGCAGGCCCGGCAGCGTGGTCGGGCCGAGCACCGGGGCGTTGTCCGGCGAGCCGGGCCGCAGGCCCGCGCCGGTCTCCACCAACGGCAGCTCCGTCAGGCCCGGGACGAGCTCGTGGGCGTCGCGCAGCAGCTCGTACACACCCCCGGCCGTGACGGTGGTGTCGAAGCCCTGCTCCTCGCTGGTCGCGCCGATCACCAGCTCGCCGTCGGCACGCGGCACCAGGTAGATGTGCTGCCCGCGCACCACCGCGCGGACGTTGCGGGAGAGGAACGGGCCGTACGCGGGCGGGATGCGCAGCCGCAGCACCTGCCCCTTCACCGGGCGGATCGGCGGCAGCACCCCCTCCGGCAGGCCCGGCAGCAGGTGGCTGCGGCAGCCTCCGGCGAGCACCAGCTGCCCGGCGCCCAGTTCGTCGCCGTCCGCGAGCCGTACACCGCTCGCCCGGCCGTCGGTGACCAGCAGCTCGACGGCCTCGGTGCGGCGCAGCTCCACCCCGGCGGCCGTGCAGGCGGCGAGCAGCGCGGTGGCCAGCCGGCGCCCGTCCACCTGGTGGTCGTCCGTCACGTGCAGCCCGCCGCGGACACCCGGCGCGAGCATCGGCTCCAGCTTCCGGGCCTCCCGGCCGGTCAGCCAGTGCGAGGCCAGCCCGAGCCGCTGGTGGAAGGCGTGCAGCTCGCGCAGCTCCTCCCGGTCGTCGGAGTCCAGCGCCACGGCGAGTGTGCCGGTCTGCCGGTAGCCGGTGTCCAGGCCCGTCAGCTCGGTGAGCTCGGCGGCGAAGGCCGCGTACCGCTCGTTGGAGGCCACGCCCAGGCGCAGCAACGGCTCCTCGCCGTACTGGAGCTCGGTCACCGGGGCCAGCATCCCCGCCGCGACCTGAGCGGCCCCGCCGCCGGGCGCCGGGTCGACCACGGTGACGCCGAGGCCGCGCTGCGCCGCCCGCCAGGCGACGCCCAGGCCGATGATGCCGCCCCCGATCACGAGGACGTCGGCCGCTGTCGAAGTGCGTGCCACAGTCAGGATTCTCCCTTCGCCGGTATGACCCGGATCAGGTTCGGACGGTCGCAGGCCGTCTCAGCCCGCCTCTCAGCCCGGTCCGCCGGGCTCCCGTGATGAAGGTGTACCCACCTTAACGCCGAGCCGTTCCGCCCCGAAGCGGCGTACGAGGCGTGGACAGCGAACGCAACCCGCGCCCCTTTAGGCGGTGCATGGCGAGCCTGGATGCCCAACCCCCTAAGGTGTCGCCGTGACTGAAGCGGAGCGGGTGGTCGTTGCCGGGGCGGGGCTGGCGGGGGCGCAGTGTGCGCTGATGCTGCGACAGGGGGGCTGGCGGGGTCGGATCACGCTGGTCGGGGAGGAGCCGCATGCGCCGTACGACCGGCCGCCGCTCTCCAAGGACGTGCTGCTCGGCAAGCGCGACGCGACCACCCTGGACGTGGACTGGGCGCAGCTGGGCGTCGAGCTGCTCCCCGGCCGCCGGGCGACGGGGCTGGAGCCCGGGGTGCTGCACACCGATGCCGGTGAACTTCCGTACGACTCCCTGGTGATCGCCACCGGCGCCGAGGCGGTGCCGCTGCCGGGGGCCGACGGCGGCCACGTGCTGCGGACGGTCGACGACGCGCTCGCGCTGCGGGCCCGGCTGGTGCCCGGCGCGCGGATCGCGCTGGTCGGCGCGGGCTGGATCGGCGCCGAGACGGCGACCGTCGCCCGACAGCTCGGCTGCGAGGTGACGGTCGTCGAGGCCGGGCCGGTGCCGCTCGCCGGGGCGCTGCCCAGCGAGATCGGCCTGCGGATGGCCGGTTGGTACGCCGAGGCCGGGGCCGAACTGCGCTGCGGCGCGGCCGTCGCCGCCGTCGAGACGGGTGCGCTGCTGCTCTCCGACGGCTCCCGGGTGCCTGCGGACGAGGTGGTGGTCGGCATCGGCGCCCGGCCCGCGACCGGCTGGCTCGCGGGCAGCGGCGTCGAACTCGACGCCCGGGGCGCGGTGGTGGTGGACGAGCGGCTGCGGACCTCCGCACCCGGCGTCTGGGCCGCCGGTGACTGCGTCTCCTACCCCTCCGCGCGGGCCGGGCTGCGGCTCACCGTCCAGCACTGGGACCACGCCCTCCAGTCCGGCCGGGTCGCGGCGGCCTCGCTGCTCGGCGCCCCGGACCCGTACGACCCGGTGCCGTACTTCTGGTCCGAGCAGTTCGGGCGGATGGTCCAGTACGCGGGCCGGCACGCCGGGGCCGACGAGGTCGTCCACCGGGGCGGGGACGAGGACGCGGCCTGGACGGTGCTCTGGCTCACCGAGGGGCGGCTCGTCGGGCTGCTCACCGTCGACCGGCCGCGTGACCTCAACCAGGGCCGGAAGCTGATCGAACGCGGCGCCGTCCTCGACCGCGCGCTCGCCGCCGACCCCGGTGTCCAGCTCAAGGCCGCGGCCGCGTGAGCGTCGAGGGGCGGCGCCTGTGGCAGGCTGGTGCCTGTGAGCGAGATCGAGAAGATTGAATCCCTTGTCCCGGCGTGGACCTACCTGCCCGACATCTGTGAGCGCTGGGGTGTCCCCGTCACCGACGTCCGGGACATGGTGCGGTCCGGCCAGCTGATCGCCGTCCGGCGTGGCCCGAACAATTCCCTCCAGGTGCCGGCCGCGTTCATCGAGGACACCGGCCTGGTGAAGCACCTGGTGGCCACCCTGACGCTGCTGCGCGACTGCAAGTTCACCGACCTGGAGATCCTGGAGTGGCTCTTCACCGAGCAGCCGTCGCTGCCCGGCAGCCCGATCCAGGCACTGGTCGAGAACCGTGGCACCGAGGTGAAGCGCCGCGCCCAGGCGGAGCTGATCTGATGGCCACGGGTCAGACGGTCGACGGCCGCGGGCAGCTGGCCGACGCCAGGCTCTACCTGTGCACCGACGCCCGCCGTGAGCAGGGCGACCTGCCCGAGTTCCTGGACGCCGTCTACGCCGGTGGCGTCGACATCGTCCAGCTCCGGGACAAGGGCCTGGAGGCCAAGCAGGAGCTGGAGTACCTGGAGATCCTCGCCGACGCCGCCCGTCGGCACGGCAAGCTCTTCTCGGTCAACGACCGCGCCGACGTCGCCCACGCCGCCCGCCCCCAGGTGCTGCACCTGGGCCAGGACGACATCCCGGTGCCCGCAGCCCGCGCCATCCTCGGCGACTCCGTCGTCATCGGCCGCTCCTGCCACGCCGAGGCCGAGGTCGACGCGGCGATCGCCGAACCCGGCGTCGACTACTTCTGCACCGGCCCGGTCTGGCCCACCCCCACCAAGCCCGGCCGCTACGCCCCCGGGCTCGGCCTGGTCTCCTACGCGGCGGCGGCCGTCACCGACCGCCCCTGGTTCGCCATCGGCGGCATCGACCTCACCAACCTGGACGAGGTCCTCGCAGCCGGCGCCCGCCGAGTCGTCGTCGTCCGCGCCATCACGGCGGCATCCGACCCGGGCGCAGCGGCGGCCGAGCTCGCCCGCAGGGTGCGCGCAGCAGCCTAGGGAAGCCACCTCAGGGGCGCGGGGAACTGCGCGAAACGGGAGTGACGGCGCTGCACGGTTGCGCGCGCAGTTCCCCGCGCCCCTGAGGGTGCATGGCTGGTGCGTTGCCTAGTACTTCCGTACGGTTGCTGCCTCGGCGAGGGCCAGCAGGACCGAGCGGGCGGGGCCGTCGGCGAGGGGGGCGGCGTCGAGGGCGGCCATCGACTGCTGCATCAGGACGTCTATCCGCTGCTCCACCGCGTCGGCGGCGCCGCTGCGCTCGATCAGGGACCGCAGTACCGGGATCTCCTCGGACGTGAGGTCTGCGGCGCCGAGGCGGGAGTCGAGGTGGCGGGCGTCGGTGGGGGCGAGGCCCAGCATCGCGTGGGCGACCAGCAGGGTGCGCTTGCCCTCCCGGAGGTCGTCCCCGGCGGGCTTGCCGGTGACGGCGGGGTCGCCGAAGACGCCGAGCAGGTCGTCGCGGAGCTGGAAGGCCTCGCCGAGCGGCAGGCCGAACGCCGAGTAGGCGTCGACGAGTTCGGGCCCGGCGCCGGCCAGCAGGGCGCCGACCTGGAGCGGGCGCTCGATGGTGTACTTCGCGGACTTGTAGTGCAGCACGGTCTGCGCCCGCTCCAGCGCACCCGCGTCGGCCGAATCCCCGGCGACGGGCTCCAGGACGTCGAGGTACTGGCCGACCATGACCTCCGTCCGCATCAGGTCGAAGGCGGGCTTCGCCGCGAGCACCCGCTCGGCGGGCAGCCCGCAGCGGTTGAAGAGCTCGTCGCACCAGATCAGCAGCAGGTCACCGAGCAGCAGCGCCGCCGAGGCGCCGTACTGCTCCCGGTCGCCGCGCCAGCCGCTCTCCCGGTGCAGGGCCTCGAAGCGGCGGTGCACGGAGGGCAGGCCGCGCCGGGTGTCGCTTCGGTCCATCAGGTCGTCGTGCACCAGGGCGCTGGCCTGGAGCAGTTCAAGGGCGGCCGCCGCCTGGGCGATGCCCTCGGTGCGGGCGTCGCCGCCCGCGCCGCGCCAGCCCCAGTAGCAGAACGCGGGCCGCAGCCGCTTGCCGCCGTCGAGCAGGAACTCCCGCAGCGCGTCGGTGGCGGGCGCCAGTTGGGGGGAGACCTTGGAGAGCAGGACGGTCTGGCCGTCCATGAACTCCGCGAGCGCCGCGTTGACGCGCTCGCGCACGGCCTCCACGTCGATGGGGCTGGCCGGGCGGCTGGTGGACGAGGGCACGAGAGAAGGCTCCGGATCGCTGGGGTGACAAGTCAGCGTAACGGGGCGCGCGTCAACCGCCGTACCGAGCCGATCCCCCCGGGCGTGACACGGAGTCTCACAAGATGGACACGGATTGCCGACGCGTTCGTCGGCACCGCTAATCTGCCAGCATGGCACTCGGCATCCCCACCACCAGGACAGACCACGCTCTCACCGTGCGCGAACTGCTGGCGGCGGGGCACCGCTCGTTCTCGTTCGAATTCATGCCTCCGCGCACCGAGGTCGGCGAGTCCAAACTCTGGGACGCGATCCGCCGGGTCGAGGCCCTGGACCCGAATTTCGTCTGCATGACGTACGGCGCCGGCGGCTCCTCGCGCGGCCGCACCGTCGACCTCGTCGGCCGGATCGCCACCGAGACCACCCTGACGCCGGTCGCCCACCTCACCGCCGTCGACCACTCGATCGCCGAGCTGCGCAACATCATCGGCCAGTACGCCGACCAGGGTGTCCGCAACGTGCTGGCCGTCCGGGGAGACCCGCCCGGTGACCCGAGCGGCGAGTGGGTGCGCCACCCCGAGGGCGTCACGTACGCCTACGAGCTGGTCGAGCTCATCCGTGGCATCGGGGACTTCTGCGTCGGCGTGGCCGCCTTCCCGCTGATGCACCCGCGCTCGGACAACTGGGACGACGACATCAGGCACTTCGTCGCCAAGTGCCGGGCGGGCGCCGACTACGCGATCACCCAGATGTTCTTCGAGCCCGAGGACTACCTGCGGCTGCGCGACCGCGTCGCGGCAGCGGGCTGCGAGGTGCCGATCATCCCGGAGATCATGCCCGTCACCAACGCCCGCCAGCTGGAGCGCTTCCCCGAGCTGAGCGGCTCGCCGTTCCCGCCCGAGCTGGAGCGCCGCCTGCGCGCCGTCGCGGACGACCCCGCCGCGCTGCGGGCCGTCGGCATCGAGCACGCCACCGCGATGGGCGAGCGGCTGCTCGCCGAGGGCGCCCCCGGCCTGCACTTCATCACCCTCAACCACTCCACCGCGACGCTGGAGATCTACCAGAACCTCGGCCTGCACCAGCGCTGACGCAGATGTGGGCCGGGCGGGCTCCAGCCTGTACAGTCGCCGCACGCGCGGGCCCCTGCGCGGGCGAGGGCGGTACGTCACCGGAGGCACCAGGATGAGCATCGGACACCTGCTGCTGTACGCCGCGCTCGTGGTGGTCGCCGTCTGGCTGGTCGCCGAGCTGCTCCTCCAGCACCGCGCCCCCGTGCACTGGCGGGCCCTGGCACTGGCGGGCTTCCTCTGCGTGGTCGCCGGGATGGCGCTCGGCTCGGTGCCGGTGATCGGCGCCGGTGCGGCGGCCTTCGCGGTCGGCCAGGTCTTCGTCACCCTCGCGGTCAAGCAGGGCCGCCCGGTCGGCTGGTCGCTCCGGCGCCCCGACGGCAGCCTCCCCGGCCCGCTGGCCCGGGTGCCGCTGCTCGCGGCCGCGACCGGCGGCGCCGCAGTGGCCGCTGCCGCCGTCGTCGTCGAGCCGGTCGGCGAGGTCGGCCCGGTCGAGGTGGAGCAGCCCGCCGAGCCCTTCGCCCAGATGCAGGAACTCACCCCGGACGACGGCATCTACTCCGAGGCTCCGGCCCCCGGCGGCTACGACTACAGCCAGCAGTACTACCAGCCCGACTACGGCCAGCAGCAACAGCAGCAGCAGTGGCAGGAGCAGCCGGTCGGGTACGGCTACGAGCAGCAGCAGTACCAGTACGAGGGCCAGTACCAGGACCCGTACGCGCAGCAGCAGCCGCAGCAGCAGGTCCAGCCCCAGTACGAGTACCAGCCGCAGCAACCGCAGCAGCAGCAGCAGCAGCAGTGGGACTACCAGCCGCAGTGGGACCAGCAGCAGCACGGCTGACCCGCGCGCAGGGGGCTGATCAGGACTCGTATCCCTCGACCTGGGCGGCCGGGCGGACGTGCGCCGCGTCGGGGTTGTCGCCGTACTCGGTGCGGGCGCGGCGCTGCCGCAGCAGGTCCCAGCACTGGTCGAGCTCGACCTCCAGGGCGGCCAGGTCGCGCTGGGCCTGTTCGGCGTCGGCCTGGCCGGAGGCGATCCGCTCGCGGAGCTGCTTCTCGGCGTCGACCTTGGCGCTGATCGCCGACAGGATGTCGGCGTCGGTGTGCTGCTGGCTGCGCTGCTGGAAGTCGGACATCTCGGCTCTCCGGTGCGTGGTGGGCTGGGCGATCACCGCTCATCCTGGGCCCGTGGGCGGCCGCCCGCATGCCGGGGAACAGGCGCGTCGCCGCGTTGGTTGCAGGGCCCATGAGCTACGAGGAGTACCAGCGCGCGAACCTGTTCTTCGACTCGAAGGACTTCATCGGGGCGGCCGCCATCCTGACCCCGATCGTCGAACAGCAGCCGGACAACCGCGCTGCCGTCGAGCTGCTCGGGCGGTCGTACTTCCACAGTGCTCAGCTGGGCCGCGCCGAGCGGGTCTTCCGCCGCCTGATCGAGCTGGACCCGGGCAACGGCTGGGCCTACGAGGTGCTCGGGCGGACGCTGGAGCGGCGCGGCGAGGCCACGAGCGGGGCCCGGTACCGCAAGCTCGCGGCCGCGATGGGGGTCGAGGCGGCGTAGGCACCTGACCCGGGCCTCAGGCCGGGGGTGTCAGGCCGGGCCGAGTTCCGTCGCCAGGATGGAGGCGGACATGCCCGCGCGGGCGAGACCGCCGCCCGGGTGGGCGGTGGCGCCGATCAGCCGCAGGCCCGGGAGCGCGGTGGCCCCGGCCGGGGCCAGGAAGGCGCCGTCGGCCCCGGCGAGCGAGGGCGGGGTGTGCGGGCCGAGCTCGGCCGGGGTCAGCAGCCTGCGCCACAGGACGCGCTCGCGCAGGTCCAGGCCGGCCCCCGCGAGGTGGGCCAGCAGGTGGTCGGCGTACGCCTCGAAGTCGGCCGTGGCGAGCTGCGGCACGGTGACGGTGAGGGTGACGGCCTCGTGGCCGCTGTCCGGTACGAGCGTGGGGTCGTCCGGGCGGTGCACCTGGACGGTGGGGTGCTCGGGCAGCGCCGGGGCGGTGGTGAGCGCCGCCAGCTCCCGGTCGTTGTCGTGTGCGTGCACCACGGTGCGGAAGGGCGTCCCGGGTGGGCGGGCGCCGCGCAGCGCGAGCAGGCAGCTGAAGCGGCTCCAGCCGACGCCAGGCGCGGCAGGTGCGGCGGGCGCCGGGCCGGGGGCGATGCTCCGGCCGTACAGCTCACGCTGGTCGATCGCGGAGAGCACCAGGTCGGCGGCCAGCCGTTGCCCCCCGGCGACGACCCCGCAGGCCCGCCCCTGCTCGACCAGCACCTCGGCGACGGGTGCGTCGAAGCGGAACTCCACGCCGCGCTGCTCGCACCGCCGGTGCACCGCGTCGGCGAGCGCCCGCAGCCCGCCGCCGACGTACCAGACGCCGAACGACTGCTCCATGTACGAGAGCACGGCGGCCCCCGCCGGGGCGGTGCGCGGGTCGAGGCCGAAGCGCAGCGCGTGCTCCTGGAGCAGCGCGGTGAGGCCGGGGTGGCCGCCGAGTTCGCGGGCCGCGACATCGGCCAGTGTCCGGGTCGGGCGGGCCAGCCGGGCGAGGCCGCGGCGGGGCGCCGCCGGGTAGGGGTCGGTGTGCAGCGGCCGCGGGTCGGTGGGCAGCGGCTCCTCCAGCAGCGGGCGGCGGGTCGCCTCCCAGACCGCGCGGGCCCGGTTGGACACTGCCCCCCAGCGCTCGCCCGAGCCGGGCCCGAAGGCGGCGTCCAGGGCCTGTCCGACCCCGCCGCGCGAGGCGTTGGGCAGCAGCAGATCCGTGCCGTCGGGGAAGAGGTGCCGGCTCTCCGGCTCGACCGGAGTCAGCGTGACCAGCTGCTCCAGCGGCTCCCGCCCGGTCTTCAGCGCCAGGTCCCGGTACACGGCGGGCAGCGTGAGCAGCGTCGGCCCGGTGTCGAAGGCGAAGCCGTCCCGCTCGTACCGGCCGAGCCGGCCGCCGTAGGTGCCGCTCGCCTCGCAGACCGTCACCCGGTGCCCGAGGGTGGCCAGCCGGGAGGCGGCGGCCAGCCCGCTCATTCCTGCGCCGATGATCACGATCCGTGCCATGGGAGGAGATTTTAGACCGACCGGCAATTGGGGGGCGGGTCTGGGTACGGGTACTCAGACCAGAACTGAGTATTCGTACGGATGGCCTCCGACCTGCGGGAACGGCAGAGTGGCGGGCAGCGGCTGTGCACCGCCGACACGGGGGCGGCGGAGCACAGCCCGGGGGTTTGTCAGTGGCGCCGGTCACGATGGGGTTACGCGGGTCAAGCAGACTCGCGGCGCCCGCATCGGACCGGGGGAGTTCATGACCATCAGCCACCCTGAGACCGTCTCCGAGCCCACCGACCACGGCCCCGTCGTGCCCGCCCAGGGCCGTGGCGCCGACGTGCACCCCGTGCTGCTCAGGGCCTCCGCGCCGCCCGCCGCCCTCGACCTGCTCCGGCACGCCCACGGCACGCTGGAACGGGCCCGCCGGATGGACGACCCACTGCAGCGGTACGCGACCGCGCACCTGGCCGCGCTGCGGACGACCGCGGCGGTGCTGGCGGTGCGCGGGCGGCCCGAGCGCAACCCCCGGCGCCGCCGGGCCATCCGCAGCGCCTGGGACGTGCTGCCCGAGATCGCCCCCGAGCTCGCCGAGTGGGCGCTCTACTTCGCCGCCGGGGCGCGCCGCCGGGCCGCCTCCGAGGCGGGCATCCGAGGCGCGGCCAGCGCCCGGGACGCGGACGACCTGCTGCGCAACGCGGCGCTGTACCTGCGGATCGTCCAACGCCTGCTTGGGCTGCACCCGCAGTAGACGGCCGCTGCTGCTGACGGACCCTCTAAGGTTGGGGCATCCGTCTGTTCTGTCTGTGCTGAGGAGTCTCCGCCTTGTACCCGACGCGTCCCCGCAGTGCCCTGCGTACCGCCGTGGTGTGGGAGGTGGTCCGTACGGCGCTGGAGAAGCGCGCCGCCGAGTTGGACCAGCCGGTGCTCGACGTGCTGGACACCGGCGGCGGCACGGGGAACTTCGCCGTCCCGGTCGCCCGGCTCGGGCACCGGGTGACGGTGGTGGACCCGAGCCCGGACGCGCTGTTCGCGCTGGAGCGGCGGGCCGCCGAGGCCGGGGTCACCGAGCTGGTGCGGGCCGTCCAGGGGGACACCCAGACGCTGCCCGAGGTGATCAGCCCGGCGACGGTCGACGCGGTGCTCTGCCACGGCGTGCTGGAGATGGTCGACGACCCGGCGGAGGCGCTGGGGAACCTGACCGGGACGCTCCGCAAGGGCGGTCTGGTCAGCCTGCTGGCGGCCAACCGGAACGGCGCCGTGCTGGCCCGTGCGCTGGCCGGGCACTTCAACGAGGCCCGCGCGGTGCTCGACGCGCCGGACGGGCGCTGGGGCTCGCACGACCCGATGCCGCGCCGGTTCAGCAGTGAGGAGCTCGACGGGCTGGCCCGCGCCGCGGGGCTGCGGGTCGAGTCGGTGCACGGTGTCCGGGTCTTCGCCGACCTCGTCCCCGGGGTGCTGGTCGACACCGAGCCGGGCGCGATGGACGCCCTGCTGAAGCTGGAGCTGGCCGCTGCCGAGCAGCCCGCGTTCCACGCCGTGGCGACCCAGCTGCACCTGCTCGCGTCGCTGACCTGACATTCGTCGGGGCCACTCGGGCACTTGTGCCCGTGCTTCGGCGTTGGGCACCGTGCGGGACACCGCGCGGACGTGGCTCGGGCCACGTCGGTTCGACCACCCCGAACCGCGCCGGGGGACCGTATGATCTGGGTAAAGCCGGAAAGCATGACAGCCAGACGCATGGGGCATATGGACCACACAAGGCCGGGCCAGGGGTGGCGGACCGGTTGCCCCGCGACCGACGAGTAGGAGGACTCCGTGCCGCTCTCGGAGCACGAGCAGCGACTGCTCGAGCAGATGGAGCGAGCGCTGTACGCCGAAGATCCCAAGTTCGCGTCAGCGCTTGAGGGAACCGGGCTGCGCACCTACACCCGTCGGAGGGTCTACCAGGCCGCCGCAGGGTTCGTGGTGGGCATTGCCCTCCTGATGGGGGGCATGGTCGCTCAGCTCATCTGGGTGAGTGTCGTCGGGTTCCTGGTGATGCTGGGCTGCGCGGTCCTCGCCGTCACCGGCTGGAGGCGTGGCCCGGTCGGGCAGGGGGCAGGTCCTAAGCCGACCTCGCCGCCGCGACGAAAGGCCGGTGTGATGGACCGGATGGAGCAGCGCTGGCAACGCCGTCGCGACGAACACGACGGCATCTGAACAGGCAGCTTCGCTGAACCACGGAGACCTGGAGAAGGTGGGGCGGACAGTCGGAAGACTGTCCGCCCCACCTTTCTGCTTGCCCCGGGTCAGCCCTGGGTCAGCCCTGGGTC
Source organism: Kitasatospora sp. McL0602 (assembly GCF_052076145.1). NCBI lineage: Bacteria > Bacillati > Actinomycetota > Actinomycetes > Kitasatosporales > Streptomycetaceae > Kitasatospora > Kitasatospora sp. McL0602. The sequence goes on from NZ_CP197246.1 coordinate 5,708,448, forward strand.
AGCCCGGCTGGTCGCAGGCCCCCGGGACGGCGTAACGGGAGACCTTGATGCCGTGGACCGACTCGGTGCGGCAGAGCCGGAAGCGGGCGGCCAGCGCGGCCAGCTTCGCGCGGTCGCGGGCCGACGGGCCGGGGCGGGGCTTCGGATCGGTCACCACGACCACCTGGCGGGTCTGCGGAGCCCGCAGCGCCGCCGTGATCCGGCCCGGGTCGGCCTCGACCCCGTTGATCGTCCCGGAGTCGGTGCCGCTCTCGGCGAGCGCGAGATCGCGCAGCCCGGCGAAGGCCCTGGGGGAGTAGAGGGCGGCCTCCCGACGGGCCGAGGGGATGAACAGGACGGCGTCACCCGGTCGGCCCAACTGCTGCACGGCGCGGGCGGCGGCCGCGACGTCGTTGGGCCGGGCCTCCGGCGAGCGCAGGCCGCGCTCCACCGGCAGCAGGGCGAGCAGCAGGCCCGGCAGCGCGAGCGCCGCCAGCACCGGCCTCACCCCGGCCCGGAGCAGCGCCCGATCCAGTGCCCGATCCAGCGCCGGGCCGAGCAGCAGCGACAGCCCCGCGTAGCTGTAGACCACGTACCGGTCGACGTAGAGCGGGTCGAGGTAGGAGACCAGGATCAGCACGGCCGGGGGTAGCACCAGCAGCGGGAGCGCGACGGTGCGCAGCCGGAGGGCAGTGCCCGCCTCGCCCGCCGTCGGGGGCAGGCAGGCGCAGAGCGCGCCGACGGCGGCGGTGAGGGAGGGGGCCCAGACGTCGGACCAGCCCGGTGCGGTGATCCAGCTCACCTGGTCGGCCTGCTGCCGGCTGACCAGGGCCAGCGGGACCAGCCCGAGCAGCGCGCCCGCCGTCGCGACCGCCCAGCCCCGGCGGACGGCGCGCGGGGCCCGCCCCCAGCAGAGCGTCACCCCGTGGGCGGCCACGGCGAGCACCGCGAACTCGTGCAGCAGGGCGGCGACCAGCACGGCCGTGCCGTACCCGGCCCAGGCCGCCCGGCCCGGCCGCTGCCAGGCGCGCACCAGCAGCAGGGTCGCGGCCACGACGGCCGCGCAGACCAGCGCGTACGAGCGGCCCTCCTGGGCGTACTGCTGGACGGCGGGCAACGGTACGAAGGCCAGGCCGGCCAGCAGCCCCGCGCGGGGGCCGGCCAGGCGGCGGGCGATCTCGGCGACCCCGGCGGCGGCTGCCGCCATCGCGAGCACCGAGGGCAGCCGCAGGGCCGTCAGACCGCCGTCCCAGAGTGCGAAGGTGCCGTGCAGGAGCAGGTAGTAGAGCCCGTGCACCGCGTCGATCTCCCCGAGCAGCCGCCACAGCTCGGGCAGGCTGCGGTGGGCGACCTGGTACGTCACCACCTCGTCCCGCCAGATGCTGCCGTCGCGGGTGATGCCCCAGAGCCCGAGCGCCAGCATCAGCGCGGCCGGGGCGAGCACGACCTGCCAGGGGCGCAGGCGGGAGTCGGCGGTGGGCGAAGGGGCTTCGGGTGTCACGGTCACTCAGTATGCGGACCGCACCGGGTGCGGCCGACGCGCGGCCCCCCTGCCGTCGGCGGCAGGGGGGGCCGGCGGTCGGTCAGTCCCGCCGGAAGCGGGCCGGGACGAGCCGGCGCAGGCGGGCCCGGAGGACGTCGGCGCGGTCGTGCCCGCGCTCGCGGGCCGACATGATCCGGTCGGCCGCCCGGCGGCGGACGCGGGCCGAGGAGGCCGGGAGCAGCGTCGCGCGGGCCCGCTCCCGCCGCCCGGCGGCGGACCGCAGGCCCTCGGTGACCACCCGGACGTCGCCGCCGAGCGGCGCCTGCGGGCCGCTCTCACGGCCGTACAGCACCCGTTCGGTGGCCAGTGCCACCCGCCCGGCCGCCGCCTCGGCGGTGGCGTCGAGCCGCCCGGCCTCCGTCAGCTGCGCGACGGTGCGGCGCGGGGTGGCGGCGTCGTCCGGCGGGATGCCCAGATCCCAGGCGCTGTCGATCAGCTCCTCCCAGGCGGCGAGCACCTGGGCCTCGGAGAGCTCGGGCGCCCCGGGGAGGTGGCGCCCGGCGCCGAGCCGGCGCCTTCGCAGCCGCGACCGCCAGAGCATCGGCGCGGCCAGCAGGCAGAGCAGCAGCAGGACGACGGCGAAGCCGGTCAGGGCCGGCCAGCCGAGCCACCACGAGTCGTGCCGCTGGGTGACGGCGACGGCGCGGTCGTCGCCGCAGTCGCTGATCCGGTGCGGCATCGCGGCGCAGCTGCTGCTGGAGCTCGGCCCGGCCGAGGGCTGGAGGCTGGGCCCGGAGCTCGGCTCGGCGGAGCTGGCGGCCGGGGCCGGGACGTTCTTCACCTCGGTGTACGAGGGAGGTGTGCCACGGCTCGGCGTCGGCTCGAAGCGCAGCCAGCCCGCACCCTTGAAGTACAGCTCGGGCCACGCGTGGTAGTCCTCGCTGCGCTCGATGTACTTGCCGGTGCCGAGGACCTTGCCCGGCACGAAGCCGATCGCGACCCGGGCCGGGATGCCCAGGGTGCGGGCCATCGCGGCCATGGTGCCCGCGAAGTGCACGCAGAAGCCGGTCTTGTCCTGGAGGAAGCGGACGATTCCGTCGCTGCCCGTGCTGGCATCGACCTGGAGCTTGTACTGGAACGGCCCGTGGGCGAACCAGTTCTGCAGTGCGACGGCCTTGTCGTACGGGGTGACCATGCCGTCGGTGACCTGGTGGGCCGTCTCGGCGACGACCGAGGGCAGATTGGCGGGCATCGCGGTGTACTGGCTCACGATGTCGGCCTCGGGCTGCGCGGCGAGCCTGAGCTGTTCGCCGGTGGGCTGGAGATCCTGGCTGGTCACGTGGTACCGCAGGCCGGTGGTCTTCTGCCCGTTTTCGCCGACCAGGGCCCGGCTGCCCGGTTCGAAGCGCCAGTGGCCGGGCACCTGCACCGACTCGGCGGGGTAGGGCACCGGCAGCCATTCGGTGACCAGCTGGTCGGAGATCTGCACGTCGGTGCTGACCGGGGTGGCGGCGACCGAGCTGTCGAGGCCCTGCGGCCGGGGCAGCGGGTTGGTGACGGCCCGCAGGTTCTGCGTCTTCGAGAAGTTCCACTGGATGCCGTCGAAACTGTCCAGCGAGGCGACCCGCAGGTACATCTGGTCGGCGGTGCGCGCGTCCGTGATGTAGCTGAACAGCTGGACGTCGCTCTGCCGGTTGAGGTTCGCCGTCAGCGCGACCACCGGGTTGAGCGAGGTGAGGCCGGTGCCCCGGCCGTTGCCGGGCCCGCTGCCGTCCCCGTCGCCCGCGAGCAGGCCGAGGCCGCCCTGCGGGACGAAGACCGGCAGGACGAGCGCGCAGACCAGCGCGAGCAGGCCGATCCGGTGGCCGCTGTGCGAGAGCGGGCCGGGTGTGCCCTGGGTGCCGCTGCCGTGGAAGATCCGCCCCCAGCGGGAGAGCCGGTCCTGGCCCTCGGCGAAGAGCAGCAGCAGGTAGCCCGTGGCCGCGGCCGGGAACCAGAACCAGCTGCCGTCGCCCCCGGCCAGCCCGGTGCCCACCGAGTACAGCGCGAGCAGCGGCAGCCCGGCCGCCGCCGCCCGGCGGTAGGTCACCGCCAGGGTGTCGACCAGCACGGCGATCAGCCCGACCGACCCGGCCAGGATCAGGCTGATACCCGGGCTGGCGGGGGCCGGGATGGAGTACTCCTGGATGTCGGTGCGCCCGGAGGTCAGCAGGGCGTCCAGCGCCCGGGTGGCGTTGGTGCCCGGCAGGAAGCCGAAGGCGAGCGAGGAGCCGACGTTGGCCAGCAGCACCGCGTACGCCACGATCACCAGCTGGCCCAGCGGGACGAGCCGCCGGTGCAGCGCCAGCCGGCGCAGCCCGGCGCCCGCCGCGGCGGCGACGGCGATCAGGAGGAACGCCTGGCCGATCCAGCGGCTCGGGTGGACGAGCGGTATCAGGCAGAGCGTCGTCAGCGTTGTCGCCAGCGCCGAGTAGAGCGTCAACTTCGCGCGGGTGGTCACTCGCCGACCTCGTTTCGGTGGGGCGCAGCGTTCCGGTAGGGCCCGGTCCGGGTGGAGTGGTCGGCGAGCCGCCAGAGCGCGGGCACCGAATCCCCGGCCTGGGCGGGCAGGACCGTCCAGCCGGCCTCGCGCAGGCGCTGCGCCTGGCGGGCGGCCTGCGGGTCCGCGACCTCCGGCATGAGCAGGCGCAGGCCCGCCCAGGTCGCGGTGTCGAGCAGGACGGCCACGGCGGTTCCTGCCGTGCGGCGCAGCCGTCCGAGCCGCTCGAGCTGCTCGTCGTCGACCGAGCCGAGGACGGCGACCAGCAGGCCTTCGCCGCCGAGCCGCAGCACCTCCTCGGCGCGGCCGAGGCTGCTGCCGTCGGAGTGCTCGACCACCGCGAGGGCGTCGAGCAGCATCCCGGAGGACTCGGCGATGCCGGTGACACCGCCGCCTTCGGGGCCGGGCACGGCGAGGCCGGTGTCGGTGAGCAGGCGCGTCCGGTAGCCGCGCTCCATCAGGTGGACGCCCACCGACGCGGCGCAGCTGACCGCCCACTCGAAGGAGGAGGCGGGGCCGTTGCCCCGGTGGGCGGTCTCCCGGGTGTCGAGCAGCACCGTGGCACGGGCCTTGAGCGGCTGCTCCTCCCGGCGGACCATCAGCTCGCCGTACCGGGCGGTGGACTTCCAGTGCACCCGGCGCAGGTCGTCGCCGTGCCGGTACTCGCGCGGGATGACGTCGTCGTCCCCCGCGAGGGCCAGCGTGCGGGTGTTGCTGTCGCCGTGCCCCGTCCACTCGCCGACCAGCCGGACGGCGGGCAGCGGCTGCACCTGGGGGACGACGGTGAGCACGTCCGAGGCGTTGAAGGCCCGGGTCAGCTCGCACATCCCGAACGGGTCGGCGACCCGCAGCTGGAGCGGCCCGAGCAGGTAGCGCCCGCGCAGGTCGGAGCGGACGCGGTAGGAGACCTCGCGGAAGCCGCGCGGCTCGACCCGGTCGAGCACGAAGCGCGGGCGCGGCCCGAGCACGTACGGCACCCGGTCCTCCAGCAGCAGCAGGCCGGTGGGCACCCGGGAGACGTTGTCCAGCCGCAGGTGGACGCGGGCCTCCTGCCCGGCGGCGGCCCGGTGCGGGGTGAGCCGCCGCCCGCCGGCCACCCGGTAGCGGGTGCGCAGCAGCAGGACGGCGGAGGCCAGCGGCAGGGCGGCGAGCAGCACACCGACCTGGAACAGGGCGTCCTGCCCGAAGGCGTAGGAGCAGAGGGCGGAGGTGATCCCGGCGGCCAGGAAGGACCGGCCGCGGGTGGTCAGCCCGCGCAGGCCCTGCCGGAGTCCGGAGGGCTTGTCGACCGCCGACACCTCAGGCCCGGCCCTGCGGGCGGGGGATGGGCAGCCGGGCGATCAGGTCGGTGACGACCTGCTCGCTGGTGCGGCGGCTCAGCAGGGTCTCGGCGGTGGGCAGCAGGCGGTGGGCCAGCACCGGTACGGCGAGCTCCTGGATGTCGTCCGGCGTCACGTACTCGCGCCCGTCCAGGGCGGCGGCGGCGCGGGCGGCGCGGACGAGGTGCAGCGTCGCGCGCGGGGAGGCGCCGAGGCGCAGCTCGGGGGAGTTGCGGGTGGCGCCGACCAGCTCGACGGCGTACCGGCGGACCGGCTCGGCGACGTGCACGGTGCGGACGACCTCGATCAGCTTGAGGATGTCGTGGGCGTGCGCGACGGGCTGGAGGTCGTCGAGCGGGTTGGCGCCGCCGTGCAGGTCGAGCATCTGGAACTCGGCCTCGGGGCTCGGGTAGCCGATCGAGATCCGGGCCATGAAGCGGTCGCGCTGGGCCTCGGGGAGGGGGTAGGTGCCCTCCATCTCGACCGGGTTCTGGGTCGCGATGACCATGAACGGCGAGGGCAGCTCGTAGCTGGTGCCGTCGATGGTGACCTGGCGCTCCTCCATCGACTCCAGCAGTGCGGACTGGGTCTTCGGCGAGGCGCGGTTGATCTCGTCGCCGACCACGATCTGGGCGAAGATCGCGCCCGGCCGGAATTCGAAGTCGCGGCGGTTCTGGTCGAAGACACTGGTGCCGGTGACGTCCGAGGGCAGCAGGTCCGGGGTGAACTGGATCCGGCGGACGGTGCAGTCCACGGACTTGGCGAGGGCCTTGGCCAGCATGGTCTTGCCGACGCCGGGGACGTCCTCCAGCAGCAGGTGGCCCTCGGCGAGCATCACGGTGAGGGCGATTCTGACCGCCTCCGGCTTGCCCTCGATGACGCTCTCGACCGAGGCGCGGACGCGCTCGACCACTGCGTTGAGCTCGTGCAGCCCGGCCGGGCGCGCGGCGCCCGCTCCGGCCGTGGCGGTCTGTCCGTTGTAGGTCGTCACCCGTATGCTCCCAGCCCGATCTTCCGCCGGTTCCCCCGTTCCGGGCCCGGCCCCACCCCGATGACGCGGCCCGCCGCCGGACGGTTTCGTCGGCGGCGGTGGCGCGCGGCCAGGCCGCCCCAGGTGGTGCGGGGCGCGCCGGCAGGCGCATTGTCCCCCGCGGAGTGACCAGAAGTCACCCACAAGGGTCTGCGGGAGCCATCGGGGGAGGGGGACCTACACGATTTCCCGGAGCAGCCCGGTGTGGACGTCGAAGACGAAGCCGCGGACGTCGTCGGTGTGCAGCAGGAAGGGCGAGGTCCGGACCCGCTGCATGGACTGGCGGACGTCGCCGTCCAGGTCGACGAAGGACTCGACGGCCCACTGGGGGCGCTGGCCGACCTCGAGCTCCAGCTCGCGGCGGAAGTCCTCGGTGAGGCCCAGGAGGCCGCAGCCGGTGTGGTGGATCAGGGCGATCGAGCGGGTGCCCAGGGCGCGCTGGCTGATGGTGAGGGAGCGGATGGTGTCGTCCGTCACCACGCCGCCGGCGTTGCGGATCACGTGGGCGTCGCCGAGCTCCAGGCCGAGTGCGGCGAAGAGGTCGAGCCGGGCGTCCATGCAGGCCACCACGGTGACCTTCTGGACGGGCCGGGCGTCCATGCCGCCGTCCTCGAAGCCGACCGCGTATGCGCGGTTGGACGCGAGGAAGCGGTCGATGATCGCGGGCTTCGGCGCACCATCGGGCACGGCGGCGGCGGTGGTGTCGGCAGCGGCGGACGGCGTGGGCCGGTCGGGGGTCACTGTCATACCGATGACGCTAATAGGATTTCGCCTTCCGTGGTGATGGCGGGGGGTGCCCAATCCACCGGTGTGATGGAGCACATAGCGGGGCGCGGGGGGCGCACGGCCCTCGAATCCCGGTCTGCCCCATTCTGTCCCGGCGCGCGCGGCGGTCGGCACGCGGCCTCGCCGGGAGTGCCACCGGCGCCGGGCCGACGCCTCCCACCTGCGCGGACGGATACCTCCGGCCGGGTGGTGCGCCGTCGCGGACGATTGACTGAGGCCCCCGCCGCGATAGAGTGGCGCCGCAGTGGAGCACACCCGACCCGCGCCGTCAACCGCGCTCTGCCGGTCGATCTCCGGGCCCGTACGCAGCCCGCGGCCTCCACCCGCTCCGTGCCTCCTGGCGCACCTTCCCCGGTGCCGGGCGGCCTCTCCTTCCCCAGGCGAGCGGGCGGGGACCACGGGCGGCGTGCGGAGCCCGGCCCGCGGTGGTCCAAAATGGTGCCCAGGCCCCTGATCAGGGAGCCTCGCAACAGACCGAAGAAGGGCGCCACCGCGCATGAGCACCGACCCGGCATCCAAGCACGTCTCGGTGATGCTCCAGCGCTGTGTCGACGCGCTGGCCCCCGCGATCTCCGCGCCCGGCGCGGTGGTGGTCGACGCGACGCTGGGCCTGGGCGGACACAGCGAGGCGCTGCTCACGCAGTTCCCCGAGGTCCGGCTGATCGCCACCGACCGTGACCCGTCCGCGCTGGAGCAGGCCGGGCAGCGGCTGGCCCGGTTCGGCGACCGGGCGACGCTGGTGCACGCCGTCTACGACGAGATCCCGCAGGTGCTGGCCGACCTCGGCGTGCCCAAGGTGCAGGGCATCCTCTTCGACCTCGGCGTCTCCTCGATGCAGCTGGACGAGACCGAGCGAGGCTTCTCCTACTCGCAGGACGCGCCGCTCGACATGCGGATGGACCAGACCCGGGGGCTGACCGCCGCCGACGTGCTGAACACCTACGGCCACGGCGAGCTGGCCCACATCCTCAAGTTCTACGGCGAGGAGCGGTTCGCCGGGAAGATCGCCTCGGTGATCCTGCGCGAGCGCGAGAAGGAACCGTTCAGCACCAGCGCGCGTCTGGTCGAACTGGTACGGAACGCCATCCCGGCCGCCACCCGGCGCACCGGCGGCAACCCGGCCAAGCGGACCTTCCAGGCGCTGCGGATCGAGGTCAACGGCGAGCTGGAGGTGCTCGACCGGGCCATCCCCGGCGCGCTCGACTCGCTCGTCGTCGGTGGCCGGATCGTCGTGATGTCCTTCCAGTCGCTGGAGGACCGCCTGGTCAAGCAGCACTTCGCGGCCGCGGCCACCAACACCGCGCCGCCGGGGCTGCCGGTCGTCCCGGAGGAGCACCAGCCCTGGCTGAAGCTGCTCACCCGGGGTGCCGAGCTGCCCACGGAGGAGGAGATCGAGGAGAACCGGCGCGCCGCATCCGTACGGCTGCGCGTGGCGGAGAGGATCAGGGACCGAAGCACTCCCCGGCGCTGATCGGGCAGCGGGGGAACGACGGCGAGGAGAAGAGCGGTGCCGGTGGCCGGCGGAAGGGTCCGGGAGAGCAGGATGCTCCCCGGGCAGGGGGGCAGAGCGCGGATCACCGTCCGCCCCGGGAGGCGGCCGGTCCGGGGCCGGGCGCCGTTCGTGGTGCTGGTGGTCGCGCTGCTCTCGGGCGGCCTGCTCGGCCTGCTGATGCTCAACACGGCGCTGAACGAGGGCACCTTCGAGCTCTCCCGGCTGCAGAAGCAGACCACCGAGCTGACGGACCAGCAGCAGACCCTCCAGAAGCAGATCGACCAGGGCGCGGCCCCCGACGCGCTGGAGCGCCGGGCCCGCGAGCTGGGCATGGTGCCCGGCGGCGACCCGGCCTTCCTCCAGGACGACGGCAAGGTGCTCGGCAAGGCCGGCCAGGCGGAGGACAAGCCGCCGGTGCCGCGCTCGGGCAACGAGCTCTGGGGCTCCCAGCAGAGCGCCGCGCCCAGTGCTGCGCCCAGTTCAGCAGTGCCCAGCTCGGCAGCGTCCAGCCCCGCGCCGAGCAGCCCCTCGCCCGGTGCGTCCGACGGCGGGGTCCAGATCGACACCGCGCCGCCCGCCGCACCGCCGTCCGCCCCGGCCGGAGGTACGCCGCGATGAGCACCCCCCGTCAGCCCCCCAGGGGCAGCGGCCCGCGCCGTCCGGCCCCGCGCCCCGGCGAGCGGGCCCGTGCACCGCGCCAGCGCGCCCCCGAGCCGCGCCGGGCGCCCGCCGGGCGGCCGCGCCCGGCGGCCCCCCGGCCGCAGCCGCGCGCGATCAAGCTGGCCGACCCGCGCCGCCGCCTGCGGTTCGTCACCCTCTCGCTGGCGCTGGTGCTCTCGGTCTTCGCCGGGCGGCTCGTCCAGCTCCAGATGTTCGACTCCGACGAGCTGGCGGCGGGCGCCGTCGCGAACAAGTACGTCGACATCAAGCTGCCCGCCGAGCGCGGCTCGATAACGTCCGCCGACGGCGTCGTGCTGGCGACGACCGTCGACGCGTACGACATCACGGGTGACCCGTCGCTCTACACCCCGGCCGTGTCGCACCTGCCGGACGCGCCCGAGCAGGCCGCCGCGCTGCTCGCCCCGATCCTCGGCCGGACCAAGGAGCAGCTCGCCGCCGCCCTGCACACCCCGAGGACGAAGTGGGCGATGCTCGCCCCCCGGCAGAGCCCCGAGACCAAGAAGCAGATCGCCGACCTGCGGACGGCCCTCAACAAGCAGATCGACAGCAAGGCCTGCCGGGCCCAGCGGGCGCTGCTGACCAAGCCCGTCGACCAGGGCGGGCGGCAGTACCTGGACGCCGGGTGCGTCAACCCGCTGCTCGGGATCATCCCCACCGACACCAAGCGCCGCAGCTACCCGGCGGACGGCCTGGCCGCGAACCTGATCGGCTACGTCAACGTGGACGGCACCGGCACCGGCGGCCTGGAGCTCCAGTACGAGCACGAGTTGGCGGGCCGGGCGGGCAAGACCACCGGCGCCTCGGCGGGCGGCCGGGCGGTGGCGACCGGCAGCGGCCAGCAGTCGCCGGTGCCCGGCACCGACCTGCGGCTGACGATCGACCAGGACATCCAGTGGGCCGCCCAGCGGGCGATCACCGACCAGGTCGCCAACGCCGGGGCGGAGAAGGGCTACGTCGTCGTCCAGGACGTGAAGACCGGTCAGGTCCTCGCGATGGCCACCTCGCCGGGCTTCAACCCGAACGACCTGGCGAACGCCAAGCCGCCGCAGCTGGGCAACGCCGCCCTCTCGGACGCGTACGAGCCGGGGTCGACGGCGAAGCTGATGACGATGGCCGCCGTGCTGGACACCGGCACGGCCTCCTGGGACACCCACGTCACCGTGCCGAACACCCTCCAGCGCTCGGACCGGGTCTTCCACGACGACGTCGAGCACGAGACCTGGTACCTGACGCTGGCCGGGGTGCTGGCCAAGTCCTCCAACATCGGCACCATCGAGGCGGCCGAGCACCTGGGCAAGACCCAGCCGGAGTCGAACCAGGTGCTGGGCGACTACCTGCACAAGTTCGGCATCGGCCAGCCGACCGGCGTCGGCTTCCCCGGGGAGACCCGGGGCATCCTGGCCAAGCCGGAGGACTGGAAGGGCTCGCAGCAGTTCACCATCCCGTTCGGGCAGGGCCTGTCGGTGAACGCGCTGCAGGCGACCTCGGTGTTCTCCACCATCGCCAACGGCGGGGTGCGGGTGGCGCCGAGCCTGCTGGCGGGCACCACCGGGCCGGACGGCCGGTACGTGCCGAGCCCGGCCGGGGCGCAGACCCGGGTGGTGAAGCCGGAGACCGCCAAGACCCTCACGGAGATGCTGGAGTCCGTCGTCACCGACGAGCAGGGCACCGGCGGCAAGGCCCAGATTCCGGGCTACCGGGTCGCCGGCAAGACCGGAACGGCCAACCGGGTGGACCCGAAGACCGGCAAGTACTCCGGCTACACCGCGTCCTTCATCGGCTTCGCCCCGGCCGAGGCACCCCGGGTGACGGTCTCCTGCGTGATCCAGGACCCGGTGAACGGCCACTTCGGCGGCCAGCTCTGCGGGCCGGTGTTCAAGCAGGTGATGGAGTTCACGCTGAAGACCCTCCAGGTCGCGCCCAGCGGCAGCGAGGCGCCCAACCTGCCCGTCGACTGGAAGCCCTGATGAGTCCCGCCACAGGCCGAGGTGATGATATGAACGCGACAGCCGCCGACCGGTTTGGCCCTGGGGCCCCTTCGGCCGATAGCCTGCCCGCCGTGCCGAAACCCGATCAAATCTCCGCAAGCCCGCCCCGACCGAGCAACCCGGCGGTGACACCGCTGGCCGAGGTGGCCCGGCTGCTGGGCCTGGAGCCCGTCCAGGGCGGCCAGGTCAGCGGCATCACGCACGACTCGCGGGCCGTCCGGCCGGGCGACGTGTACGTCGCCTTCGGCGGTGCCAACGTGCACGGTGCGCGGTTCGCCGCCCAGGCCGTCGAGGCCGGCGCCGTCGCCGTGCTGACCGACGCCGAGGGCGCCGGCACCGCCGCCGACTGCGGGGCGCCGCTGCTGGTGGTGGAGAGCCCGCGCGCCGCGATGGGCGAGCTGGCCGCCGCGCTCTACGGGCACCCCGGCGAGCAGCTGCTGAGCATCGGGCTGACCGGCACCAACGGCAAGACCACCACCGCGTACCTGGTCGAGGGCGGCCTGCGCGGCGCCGGCAAGCTGCCCGGGGTGATCGGCACCGTCGAGATGCGGGTCGGCGAGCACCGGATCAAGAGCGAGCGCACCACCCCCGAGTCCACCGACCTGCACGCCGTCCTCGCGGTGATGCGCGAGCGCGGTGCGGACGCGGTGGTGATGGAGGTCTCCAGCCACGCCCTGGTCTTCGGCCGGGTCGACGGGATGCGCTACGACGTCGCGCTGTTCAACAACCTGACGCCCGAGCACCTCGACTTCCACCCCGACATGGAGGACTACTACCGGGCCAAGGCCCGGCTCTTCCAGCCGGACAGGGCCGCGCGCGGCGTCGCCAACCTGGACGACGCGTACGGCCGCCGGATCGCTGCCGAGGCGCCGATCCCCGTCACCACCTTCTCCGCCAAGGGCGCCCCCGAGGCCGACTGGCGGGCCGTCGACGTGCAGCTCGGCCCGACCGGCTCGACCTTCCGGGTGCTCGGGCCCGGCGGCGCGGCCGCCGACGCCTCGGTGCCGCTGCCCGGCCCGTTCAACGTCGCCAACGCGCTCGGCGCGATCACCGCCCTGGTCACCGCCGGGCTGCCGCTGGAGGCCGCCGTCACCGGCATCGCCGCCGTGCCCGGCGTCCCCGGGCGGCTGGAGCGGGTCGACGCCGGGCAGCCGTACGTCGCCGTGGTCGACTACGCGCACAAGCCGGACGCCCTCCAGGCCGTGCTGGAGTCGCTGCGCGAGGTCACCAAGGGCCGCCTGCACGTCGTCGTCGGCTGCGGCGGCGACCGCGACCCCTTCAAGCGGGCCCCGATGGGCGCCATCGCCGCCCGGCTTGCCGACACCGCCGTGCTGACCAGCGACAACCCGCGCTCCGAGGACGCGCTGGCGATCCTCGCCAGCATGCTCGGCGGCGCCGTCGAGGTGCCCGAGGCCGAGCGCGGCGACGTGCTCGTCGTACCGGACCGGGCCGAGGCCATCCGCGACGCCGTCGCCCGCGCGCACGCCGGGGACACCGTCCTCGTCGCGGGCAAGGGCCACGAGGTGGGCCAGTACGTGAAGGGCGAGAACCGCCCCTTCGACGACCGCCAGGTGCTGCGCGAGGCCATCACGCAGACGACCCGAGGAGACAAGCAGCCGTGATCGCACTCTCGCTCGCCGAGATCGCCGAGGCCGTCGGCGGCACCCTGGACTCCGCCGACCCGGCGGCCCTGGTCACCGGGCCGGTCGACCGCGACTCGCGGCTGATGGGCCCCGGCGGCCTGTTCGCCGCCGTGGTCGGCGAGCACGTGGACGGGCACGACTTCGCCGAGCGGGCGGTCGCCGCCGGCGCCGTCGCCGTGCTGGCCAGCCGTCCGGTGGGCGTGCCCGCCGTGCTGGTCGAGGACGTCGTCGCCGCGCTGGCCAGGCTGGGTCGGGCCGTGGTCGACCGCGCCCCGCAGCTCTCGGTCGTCGGCCTCACCGGCTCGGCGGGCAAGACCAGCACCAAGGACCTGATCGCCCAGCTGCTCCAGCGCCACGGCGAGACCGTCTTCACCGAGGGCTCGCTCAACAACGAGATCGGCGCCCCGCTGACGGCCACCAAGGTCACCGGCACCACCCGGCACCTGGTGCTGGAGATGGGCGCCCGGCACAAGGGCGACATCGCGTACCTGACCGACATCGCGCCCCCCAGCATCGGCCTGGTGCTCAACATCGGCACCGCGCACGTCGGGGAGTTCGGTTCCAAGGCCGCCATCGCCGAGGCCAAGGGCGAGCTGGTCGAGGCGCTGACCGGTGACGGCACCGCCGTGCTCAACGCCGACGACCCGCTGGTGCGGGCGATGGCCGAGCGCACCAAGGCCAAGGTGCTGTACTTCGGCGAGAGCCCCGACGCCGACATCCGGGCCACCGGAGTTCGCCTCGACGACGCCGGGCGGCCATCGTTCACGCTCGTCACCCCAGCCGGTTCCGCAGCCGTACAGCTGCGCCTGTACGGTGAGCACCACGTCTCGAACGCCCTCGCCGCCGCCGCGGTGGCGGTGGCGCTCGGCATGTCCGTCGACGACACCGCCGCTGCCCTGGGCGAGGCGGGTGCGCTGTCCCGCTGGCGCATGGAGGTCGTCGACCGGGCGGACGGTGTCACCGTCGTCAACGACGCCTACAACGCGAACCCCGAGTCCATGCGGGCCGCGCTCCGGGCGCTGGTGTCGATGGGGGGCCGGGGCCCGGAGCGCCGCCGCACCTGGGCGGTGCTCGGCGAGATGCGGGAGCTCGGCGAGGACAGCCTCTCCGAGCACGACGCCATCGGGCGCCTCGCGGTCCGGCTCGACGTCACCAAACTGGTGGCGGTCGGCGGCCGGGACGCGGCCTGTATGGAACTGGGCGCGAGGAACGAAGGTTCGTGGGGTGAGGAGTCGGTGCTGGTGTCCGACGCGGACGCGGCGGTCGAGCTGCTGCGCGGTCAGCTGCGGCCTGGGGACGTGGTCTTGGTGAAGGCGTCCCGTTCGGTGGGTCTCGAGCGGGTGGCCGCCGCACTACTGGCCGATGTGCCACTGGCCGATGGAGCCGCCCAATGATGAAGCAGGTACTTATCGCGGGCATGATCGGCCTGGTGCTCTCCCTGCTCGGGACACCGATGCTGATCAAGCTGCTGGCCAAGCACGGCTACGGCCAGATGATCCGTGACGACGGCCCCAAGGCGCACCACAGCAAGCGCGGTACGCCGACCATGGGCGGCATCGCCTTCATCCTGGCCGCCCTCATCGCCTACGGCGTGACCAAGGCGATCTCCGGGGAGATGCCCACCGCCTCCGGGCTGCTGGTGCTCTTCCTGACGGTGGGTCTGGGCCTGGTCGGCTTCCTCGACGACTACATCAAGGTCGTCAAGCAGCGCTCGCTCGGCCTGCGGGCCAAGGCGAAGCTGTTCGGCCAGTCCTTCGTCGGCCTCGCCTTCGCCGTGCTGGCCCTGCAGTTCCACGACGCCCGGGGCATCACCCCGGCCTCGACGCACCTGTCCTTCGTCCGGGACTTCAGCTGGTCGATCGGGCCCGTCCTGTTCGTCATCTGGGCCTATTTCATGATCGCCGCGATGTCGAACGGCGTGAACCTGACGGACGGTCTGGACGGCCTGGCGACCGGCGCCTCGGTGATGGTCTTCGGCGCGTACGTCTTCATCGGCGTCTGGCAGTACGGCCAGAGCTGCGCCTACATGGTCCGCGCCACCGCCGACTGCTACGACGTCCGCGACCCGCTGGACCTCGCCGTGGTCGCCGCCGCGCTGATGGGCTCCTGCTTCGGCTTCCTCTGGTGGAACACCTCGCCCGCCAAGATCTTCATGGGTGACACCGGCTCGCTCGCCCTCGGCGGCGCGCTCGCCGGGCTCGCGATCTGCTCGCAGACCGAGCTGCTGCTCGCGCTGCTGGGCGGCCTCTTCGTGATCATCACCCTCTCGGTGATCATCCAGGTCGGCTCGTTCCGGATGACCGGCAAGCGCGTCTTCAAGATGGCCCCGCTCCAGCACCACTTCGAGCTCAAGGGCTGGAGCGAGGTGCTGATCGTGGTCCGCTTCTGGATCATCCAGGGCCTCTGCGTCGCCGTCGGCCTCGGCCTCTTCTACGCGGGCTGGGTGACGGGATGACCGTCCCCTCCTGGAGCGGTCTGTCCGTCGTGGTCGCCGGCCTCGGACTCTCCGGCGTGAGCGCGGCCCGGGTGCTGCGCTCGCTCGGCGCCGAGGTCACCGTGGTGGACGGCGGCGACAGCCCCGCCCTGCGGGCCAAGGTCGCCGAACTGGGCGTCGCCGCCCAACTCGGTGACGGCGGGACGCTGCCCGAGGGCACCGAACTGATCGTCACCTCGCCCGGCTGGCCGCCGAACAGCCCGCTCTTCCTGGCCGCCGCCGAAGCCGGCGTCCCGGTCTGGGGCGACGTCGAGCTGGCCTGGCACCTGCGGCGCCCGCTGCCGCAGACCGGCGAACCGGCCCCCTGGCTGGCCGTCACCGGCACCAAC
Organism: Kitasatospora sp. McL0602; assembly: GCF_052076145.1. Taxonomy (NCBI): domain Bacteria; kingdom Bacillati; phylum Actinomycetota; class Actinomycetes; order Kitasatosporales; family Streptomycetaceae; genus Kitasatospora; species Kitasatospora sp. McL0602. Next base: position 5,724,211 of record NZ_CP197246.1, read on the forward strand.
GGCAAGACCACCACCGTGCAGATGCTCGCCTCGATCCTCACCGCCGCAGGGCGCCGCACCGCCGCCGTCGGCAACGTCGGCGTCTCCGTGCTCGACGCGGTGCTGACCGGCTTCGGCGACGACGACGTGCCGTACGACGTGCTGGCCGTCGAGCTCTCCAGCTACCAACTGCACTGGGCGCCCTCGCTGCGCCCGCACTCGGCCGCCGTGCTCAACCTGGCGCCCGACCACCTGGACTGGCACGGCTCGATGGAGGCGTACGCCGCCGACAAGGGCCGGATCTACCAGGGCAACCGGATCGCCTGCGTCTACAACCTCGCCGACCCGGCCACCGAGGCGCTGGTCCGCGAGGCCGACGTCGAGGAGGGCTGCCGGGCCGTCGGCTTCGGCCTCGGCGCCCCCGGGCTGTCGCAGTTCGGGGTCGTGGACGGACTGCTGGTGGACCGCGCCTTCGTGCCGGACCGCCACAAGAACGCCGCCGAACTCGGCTCCGTCGAGGACGTCAACCCCCCGGCACCGCACAACATCACCAACGCCCTGGCCGCCGCCGCCCTGGCCCGCGCCTACGGCGTGGACGCCAAGGCCGTCCGCGAGGGCCTGCGGGCCTTCCGCCCGGACGCCCACCGGATCGCCCAGGTCGCCGTCGTCGACGGCGTCACCTACGTGGACGACTCCAAGGCCACCAACACCCACGCCGCCGCCGCCTCGCTGGCCTCGTACCAGCCGGTCGTCTGGATCGCCGGAGGCCTCGCCAAGGGCGCGACCTTCGACGAGCTGGTCACCGGTGCGGCGGCGCGGCTGCGGGGCGTGGTGCTGATGGGCGCCGACCGGGCGCTGATCCGCGACGCACTGGCGCGACACGCGCCGGATGTCCCGGTGATCGAAGCGGCGGCGGGTGAGACTGGCGCGGTGGCGATGGCCTCGGTGGTCAGCGCTGCCGCCGGGCTCGCCCGATCGGGTGACACCGTCCTGCTGGCGCCGGCCTGTGCCTCGATGGACATGTTCACCAACTACGGCGAACGCGGCGACCTCTTCGCGGCGGCAGTGCTGCAACTCGGGCGTTAACCCCAGGGGCGCGGGGCTCTGCAGGATTGACTACGTGCGCGAGGCGGTAGGTGCGGCGCCGTCACTCCCGATTTCGCGCAGTTCCCCGCGCCCCTGGGGCTGGCCGGTTGCGTGCGCCCCTGGGTTGACGCTTTGAGAAATTTTGGGGGGACCGCATGCCGCCGCAAGGCAAGCTGCAGGTGATCTCGGCGACCACGACGGTGTTCAAGTCGGAGGGCCCGCTGGGGCGGCTCAAGGCGCTGCGGGGCCGGGCGCGGTACCTGCTGGCGCGGCCGTTGACGCCGTACTACCTGATCCTCGGGTCGGCCATGCTGTTGGTGGTGCTGGGGCTGGTGATGGTCTTCTCGTCCTCGCAGATCCTGGTGATGCAGCGTCACCTGCCGATCACGTTCTTCTTCCGCAAGCAGCTGATCGCGGTGCTGCTGGGCGGGGCGCTGCTGATGGTGCTGGCCCGGATGCCGCTGAAGCTGATGCGGGCGCTCGTCTACCCGCTGCTCTGTGCGGTGGTCGGGGCGCTGCTGCTGGTCGCCATACCGGGCATCGGCATGGAGGTGAACGGCAACCGGAACTGGATCAACCTCGGGTTCTTCCAGGTGCAGCCCTCCGAGTTCGCCAAGCTGGCGCTGGTGCTGTGGGGCGCCGACCTGCTCGCGCGCAAGCAGCGGGGCAGGCTGCTGGACCAGTGGAAGCACCTGCTGGTGCCGCTGGTGCCGGGCACCCTGCTGCTGCTCATGCTGATCATGATCGGCGGCGACATGGGCACCACGATGATCCTGATCGCGATGCTCTTCGGGCTGCTCTGGATGGTCGGCGCGCCGCTCAGGCTGTTCGGCGCGACCCTCGGCATCGCCGTGGTCTCCTGCACCGCGCTGATCATCACCGTGCCGCACCGGCTCGACCGGCTGGCCTGCATCGGCGTCACCAAGCCGGACCCGGCGCTGAACTGCTTCCAGGCCCTGCACGGCCTCTACGCCCTCGCTGCGGGCGGCCTGTTCGGCTCCGGCCTCGGCGCGGGCGTCGAGAAGTGGGGGCAGCTGCCGGAGGCGCACACCGACTTCATCTTCGCCGCGACGGGCGAGGAACTCGGCCTGGTGGGGACGCTGTCGGTTCTCGGTCTCTTCGCGGCACTAGGCTACGCGGGTATCCGAGTGGCCATCGGCACGAAGGACCCCTTCGTCAGGTACGCCGCGGGAGCCGCCACCACGTGGATCATGGCGCAGGCCATGATCAACCTGGGGTCGGCACTGGGACTGCTGCCCATCGCGGGCGTCCCGCTCCCGCTGTTCTCCTACGGAGGGTCCGCCATGCTGTCGGCCCTGTGCGCCATCGGTGTGCTGCTCTGCTTCGCGCGCAGCTCACCGGGGGCCAGGGCGGCACTGGCCGCCCGGAGCAACAACTCCCGGATCAGGACACGCCTGGCCCGGGTGCTGCCACGACGACGAACCACAGCGCGCCCTGCTCCCCGGCCGGCGCGCAGGGAGCGGTGAATTTCGGTGCATGTCGTACTCGCCGGCGGCGGGACCGCCGGTCACATCGAGCCGGCCCTCGCCCTCGCGGACGCCCTCCGCAGGCACGACCCCTCCGTCGGGATCACCGCCCTGGGCACCGAACGCGGCCTGGAGACCAGACTGGTGCCCGAGCGCGGCTACCAGCTGGAGCTGATCCCGGCCGTACCGCTGCCTCGTAAGCCCACCCCCGAGCTGATCACCGTCCCGGGCCGCCTGCGCGGCACCGTCCGGGCCGCCCAGGAGATCATCGAGCGGGTCAAGGCCGACTGCGTGGTCGGCTTCGGCGGCTACGTCGCGATGCCCGCCTACCTGGCCGCCAAGCGCGCCGGGGTGCCGATCGTGGTGCACGAGGCCAACGCGCGCCCCGGGCTGGCCAACAAGATCGGTGCCCGCTACTCCGACTTCGTCGCCGTCTCCACCCCGGACAGCAAGCTGCGCGACTCCCGGTACATCGGCATCCCGCTGCGCCGCACCATCGCCACGCTGGACCGGAACGCGGTGCGCCCGGAGGCCCGGCACTACTTCGGCCTCGACCAGCGGCTGCCCACGCTGCTGGTCTCCGGCGGCTCGCAGGGCGCCCGCCGCCTGAACGAGACCGTCCAGGCGATCGCCCCCCGGCTCCAGCAGTACGGCGTGCAGATCCTGCACGCCGTCGGCCCGAAGAACGAGCTGCCGGTGATCGACGACATCCCCGGGATGCCGCCGTACCGCGCGGTGCCGTACGTGGACCGGATGGATCTCGCGTACGCCGCCGCCGACCTGATGCTCTGCCGGGCCGGGGCGATGACGGTGGCCGAGCTGGCCGCCGTCGGGCTGCCCGCCGCCTTCGTGCCGCTGCCGATCGGCAACGGCGAGCAGCGGCTGAACGCCCAGCCGATGGTCAAGGCCGGCGGCGGTCTGCTGGTGGACGACGCCGAGCTGACGCCGGACTGGGTGCTCCAGAACGTGCTGCCGGTGCTGACCAGCCCGCAGAAGCTCTGGGACATGAGCCGGGCGGCCTCCGAATTCGGCCGCCGGGACGCCGACGACCTGCTGGTGCAGATGGTCTACGAGGCGGTCGCCGCCGCCCGGGGCGGCCGCCGTCGTGGCTGACGCCTCGGCCTCCCCGGAGCTCGGCGACGAGGAGGAGGCGGAGCCGGGTGCCCCCCGGCTCCGCCTCTCCCGGCGCGGGGTCGTGGTGCTGAGCGCCCTCGGGCTGCTCGTCGCCGGTGCGCTCGGCTGGCTGGTCTTCTTCTCCTCCGCCCTGGACGTGCGCTCCGTCGCCGTCCAGGGCCTGGACAGCGGGAAGCTGACGTCGGAGCAGGTGGAGGCGGCGCTCGGCCCGGCGGGTGCCGGGCCGCTGGCCCGGGTCGACCTCGACGCGGCGGTCGCGCGGGTGCAGGCCGTCCCCCGGGTGGCCAGGGCCGAGATCTGGCGGGGCTGGCCGCACACCCTGCGGGTGAAGCTGGTGGAGCGCAAGCCGGTGGCCGCTGTCAAGACCGAAGATGGCAAATTCACCCAGGTCGATGCCTCGGGGGTGAGCTTCGCCACCGAGTCGGCGCCGCCCGCCGGAGTCCCGGTGGTCGAGCTGGCACTCGGTCAGCAGGCGAACGACTCCCTGGGGGTGATCTCCCGTCCGGAGTTGGTGCGGGCCGCCGTGACGGTCGCGGCGGGGCTGCCGGAGGACGTCGCGAAGCGTGCCGGAGCGGTTCGGGTGTACTCGTACGACGACATCCAACTCCAGCTCAGCGGGGGTGCGGTGGTGCACTGGGGGAGTGCGGAGCGGACGGAGCGCAAGGCCAAGGTGCTGACGGCGCTGCTCGGGCAGAAGGCCGTTAATTACGACGTGAGTGCGCCGGAGGCGCCTGCGGTGTCGGGTTGATCGGGTAAGTTCTTGCCCTGAGGGTGGTGTTGACGGAGCTACGGCTCCGCACCGACCCTTGGTGGTCACCCCGGTTTCACCGGGTGGTCGATGATCACATAGGCTCAAAAGAAAAAAGGGACGCTCGGCGTGTTCGTTGAACACCTGGCCTTCGCCGACCTAGTGTCCTGTGTCACCAGGCAGTTCCTGGCAGCACGCCTGCCGGAGCCGTGACCTGACGCAGGCACACCAGTAACCCTAAAGCTCAAGTTTAGGGTTCGGGTCGGTGGTCGGAATTTCGGACATACAGTCAGAAACCGCGCTCCCACCCATCGACATCCGTCGGTTTTCCGCTCCGTGGGGGCCGACCCGGAAATTCGAGGCGAGAGGCCTTCGACGTGGCAGCACCGCAGAACTACCTCGCAGTCATCAAGGTCGTCGGTATCGGCGGCGGTGGTGTCAACGCCATCAACCGGATGATCGAGGTCGGTCTCAAGGGCGTCGAGTTCATCGCGATCAACACCGATGCGCAGGCCCTCCTGATGAGCGACGCCGACGTCAAGCTCGACGTGGGCCGTGAACTCACCCGGGGCCTCGGCGCCGGCGCCAACCCCGAGGTCGGCCGCAAGGCCGCCGAGGACCACCGCGAGGAGATCGAGGAGGTCCTCAAGGGGGCCGACATGGTCTTCGTCACCGCCGGCGAGGGCGGCGGCACCGGCACCGGCGGCGCGCCCGTCGTGGCGAACATCGCCCGCTCGCTCGGCGCGCTCACCATCGGCGTGGTCACCCGCCCCTTCACCTTCGAGGGCCGCCGCCGCGCCAACCAGGCCGAGGACGGCATCGCCGGGCTGCGCGAAGAGGTCGACACCCTCATCGTCATCCCGAACGACCGCCTGCTCTCGATCTCGGACCGCCAGGTCTCGGTGCTGGACGCCTTCCGCTCCGCCGACCAGGTGCTGCTCTCCGGTGTCCAGGGCATCACGGACCTGATCACCACCCCCGGCCTGATCAACCTCGACTTCGCCGACGTCAAGTCGGTCATGTCGGACGCCGGCTCCGCCCTGATGGGCATCGGCTCCGCCCGGGGCGAGGACCGCGCCAAGGCGGCCGCCATCATGGCGATCTCCTCGCCGCTGCTGGAGGCCTCGATCGACGGCGCCCGCGGCGTGCTGCTCTCCATCTCCGGCGGCTCCGACCTCGGTCTCTTCGAGATCAACGAGTCGGCGCAGCTGGTCAGCGAGGCCGCCCACCCCGAGGCGAACATCATCTTCGGTGCCGTCATCGACGACGCCCTCGGCGACGAGGTCCGGGTGACGGTCATCGCGGCCGGCTTCGACGGCGGCCAGCCCCCGGCGATCGTCCGCGACCCGGTGGTCAAGTCGACCCCGGCCCCGGCCGCCGCCCCCGAGCGCCCGGCCACCCGGCCGTCGTACGGGAGCATCGGCTCGGTCACCTCCCGCTCGGAGGAGTCCCGCTCGGAGTCGCCCGTCACCACCGCCCCGCCGGTGCCGCCGCAGGTGCAGCCCGCCCGGCAGCCGTTCGTCGAGAGCCCGGCCGAGGAGCTCGACGTCCCCGATTTCTTGAAGTAGAGCGGCCTGAAGTGACCTCGCACGACGCAAGACAGGGTGCTCACTTCGCCTTCACCGACCGGTGGGGCGGGGTGAGCACTCTGCCGTACGGGGAGCTCAACCTCGGCGGTGCCGTGGGGGACGACCCGGTGGCCGTCCGGGAGAACCGGGCGATCGCGGCCCGGGGCCTGGGGCTCGACCCGGCGGACGTGGTCTGGATGCACCAGGTGCACGGCGCGGACGTCGCCGTGGTGACGGAGCGCCAGCCGGTGGGCGAGGCGCCGACCGTGGACGCCGTCGTCACCGACCGGCCGCTGGTGCTGGCGGTGCTGACCGCCGACTGCACGCCCGTCCTGCTGGCCGACCCCGTCGCCCGGGTGATCGGCGCGGCGCACGCCGGCCGGCCGGGCCTCGCCGCCGGAGTCGTCCCGGCGGTCGTCCGGGCGATGACCGAGCTGGGGGCCGTACCCGCCCGGATCGTCGCGGCCACCGGCCCCGCCGTCTGCGGCCGGTGCTACGAAGTCCCGGCGGAGCTCCGCGCGGAGGTGGCGGAGCGGGTGCCCGCCGCCTGGGCCGAGACCTCCTGGGGGACGCCCGCGCTGGACGTGGCCGCCGGAGTCCGCGCGCAGCTCGCCGCAGCGGGTGTCACCGAACTGGAGTGCTCACCCGTCTGCACCCTCGAGTCGACCGATCACTTCTCCTATCGCCGCGAGCAGCGCACGGGCCGGCTCGCGAGCTACGTCTGGTTGGACAGCTGACACTCATGACGAACGACATCTACGACGCGTTCCCCGGGCGGCCGGATTTCTCCGCCGCCCTGACGGACGGGCAGCTGGCCCGGTACGAGCAGCTCGGCACCAACCTGGAGGTGGTGGAGCGCCGGATCGCCGACGCCTGCGCCGCCGCCGGGCGCCCGCGCGACGCGGTGCAGCTGGTCGTGGTCACCAAGACCTACCCGGCCGAGGACACCGCCCTGCTGGCCGCCCTCGGCGTCACCGACGTGGCGGAGAACCGCGACCAGGACGCCGCGCCCAAGGCGGAGCAGTGCAGCCGCCTGCCGCTGACCTGGCACTTCGTCGGGCAGTTGCAGACCAACAAGGTGCGTTCGGTGGTCTCGTACGCCGACCTGGTGCACTCGGTGGACCGCGCGCGGCTGGTCGAGTCGCTCTCGGCGGCGGTGCTGAAGTCGGAGCGCGCGCCGCTGGGTTGCCTGGTGCAGGTCGCGCTGGACAAGGAGGCGGGGGAGGGCGAGGGCCGGGCCGGAGTGGCACCGGAGGACGTGCTCGCGCTGGCCGACCGGATCGCCGACACGCCCGGCCTGCAACTGGCCGGTGTGATGACCGTCGCTCCGCTCGTCGGGCCGCTGGCCGGCGACCCTGCCAGGGCCTTCGATCGGCTGGCGGAAATCGCAACCGCCGTACGGGCGGCCCATCCTGCTGCCACGATGGTTTCCGCAGGCATGAGTGGTGACCTGGAGCAGGCCGTGGCCGCGGGAGCGACACACGTACGCGTCGGTACGGCGGTGCTCGGAGTGCGGTCACCGCTCGGGTAACGTCACCGGGTAGTAGATCACACTGCAGGACAAAACAGGACAGAACCTAGCAGTCGCAGCCACTCGCACGCCTGACGGACAGTCGTCCTGACGGGTCGTGGACGGACCGAACCGGTCGGTGGCGGCGGAGCCCGTGGGCGAAGGCCGCCGGTGACGGAGCCGATCCCACCACAGAGCGGAGGAGACAGGAGCATGGCCGGCGCAATGCGCAAAATGGCGGTCTACCTCGGCCTCGTGGAGGACGAGACGTACGACGGCCAGGGGTACGACCCCGACGACGACTACGACACGGACCCCGAGCCGATCCGCAACGGACGTAACGAGGACCTCCAGCGGCCCGCCGCCGCGCCGGCCCCCGTCGCCCACATCGCGCCGCAGCCCGTACCGGCTGCCGTGCCGATCCGGCAGGAGACCCCGCGGATGGCACCAGTGTCGTCCATCACACCCGAACGCCGCCACAACCTGGAGAAGAGCTCCCCGGTGATCATGCCCAAGGTCGTGAACGAACGTGAGCCCTACCGCATCACCACGCTGCACCCTCGGACCTACAACGAGGCCCGTACCATCGGGGAACAGTTCCGTGGCGGCACCCCGGTGATCATGAATCTGACCGAGATGGACGACACCGACGCGAAGCGACTCGTAGACTTCGCCGCTGGACTCGTCTTCGGTCTGCACGGCAGTATCGAGCGAGTGACGCAGAAGGTGTTCCTGCTGTCTCCTGCTAACGTCGACGTAACGGCGGAGGACAAGGCACGGATCGCCGAGGGTGGGTTCTTCAACCAGAGCTGACCCAGCCACGACTACATGTGTGGAGCCAACGACAGTGTGTAGTGACTGACGGTTCGTCGGTCGGGGAGAGGGAAGATCGGGATGGGGATCGTGTGGCTGGTGCTCTATTGGGCGCTGACGGTCTTCCTGTTGATCCTGCTCTTCCGGCTCGTCATGGACTGGGTCTTCCAGTTCGCCCGATCGTGGCAGCCGGGAAGGGCCATGGTCATGGTCCTGGAGGTCACGTACACTGCCACGGATCCGCCACTCAAGCTTCTTCGGCGATTCATCCCGCCGTTGCGTCTCGGGGGCGTGGCGCTCGACCTGTCCTTCTTCGTACTGATGATCATTGTGTTTGTCCTGAGATCGCTCGTGCTGACTCTGCCGTCTTGAGCGCTGCGACAGGATGCCGGTATGCCGACGATCACGTTGAGGTGAAGAGATGCCATTGTCCCCCGAGGACGTTCGGAACAAGCAGTTCACGACCGTCCGGCTGCGTGAAGGCTACGACGAGGATGAGGTCGACGCCTTCCTCGACGAGGTCGAGGCCGAGCTGACGCGCCTCCTGCGCGAAAACGAGGACCTGCGCGCCAAGCTGGCCGCTGCGACGCGTGCCGCTGCGCAGAACCAGGCCAACATGCGCAAGGACCAGCAGCCGCAGGACGCCCGTCCGGGTGCCCCCGTGCCGGCCGCCATATCCGGGCCGCCGGTGCCGGGCCAGCAGGGCCCCGGCCAGCAGATGGGCCAGCAGCTCGGCGGCCCGCAGCAGATGGGCCAGCAGCAGATGGGCAACCAGCCCCTCGGCCTGCCCTCCGGTGCGCCCCAGCTCCCCTCCGGCCAGGGTGGCCCGATGGGCCAGCAGCCCATGCCGCAGCAGCAGATGCAGCAGATGGGCCAGCAGCCCATGCAGCAGATGGGGCAGCAGCAGATGGGCCAGCAGCAGCACGGCCAGACCATGGGCGGCCAGCAGCAGCTGGTGCAGCCGATGGGCGGTCAGATGCTGCAGCCGATGGGTGGCCAGATGGGCCAGCAGCCCATGCAGCAGCAGCAGATGCAGCAGATGGGCCAGCAGCAGCACGGCCAGCAGTCGATTGGCCAGACCATGGGTGGTCAGCAGCAACTGGCGCCGATGGGCGGCCCGATGGGCCAGCAGCTCGGCGGCCCGATGGGTGCCCCGATGCAGCAGCAGGGCCCCGGCGGCGACAGCGCGGCCCGTGTCCTCGCGCTCGCCCAGCAGACCGCCGACCAGGCGATCTCCGAGGCCCGGTCCGAGGCCAACAAGATCGTCGGCGAGGCCCGCAGCCGCGCCGAGGGCCTGGAGCGGGACGCCCGCGCCAAGGCCGACGCCCTGGAGCGGGACGCGCAGGAGAAGCACCGCGTGGCGATGGGCTCCCTGGAGTCCGCCCGCGCGACGCTGGAGCGCAAGGTCGAGGACCTGCGTGCCTTCGAGCGCGAGTACCGCACCCGCCTGAAGTCGTACCTGGAGACCCAGCTGCGTCAGCTGGAGTCGCAGGCCGACGACTCGCTCGCCCCGCCGCGGATCCCCGCCACCGCCTCGCTGCCGCCGGCCGCGTCGTCGATGGCGCCCGCCGGGTCGTCCGCGATGGGCAGCCAGCCGTCCTTCGGCGGTCAGCAGTCCTTCGGCGGCAACTCCCCGTCGTTCGGCGGCGGCAGCAGCCAGCCCTCCTTCGGTGGCCAGTCGTCCTTCGGCAGCCAGCCGAACGGTGCCGGCTCCGCAGCGCAGATGGCGCCGGTCGGGATGACCCAGCCGATGGCCGCGGTCCGTCCGCAGCCGCCGCAGCCGATGCAGCAGGCTCCGGCCCCGATGCGCGGCTTCCTCATCGACGAGGACGGCGACAACTAGTCGTCAGCAGTCACCACGGAAGCGCCCCCACCGCCCTGAGCGATGGGGGCGCTTCCGCGTGCGGCCGTCCAGGGCCTAGTGCGAGCTGCTGAGTACGGCGGTGACGAGTTCGCGGCGGCTGTGGACGGCGAACTTGTCGAAGACCGCCGTCAGGTGCTCCTGCACGGTGTTGGCGGAGATGTGCAGCTCGTCGACGATCTGCCGGGTCGAGCTGCCCCGGACGACGAGGGCGGCGACCCGGGTCTGGGCGTCGGTGAGGCCGTGGGCGCTGAGCAGCAGCGCGCTGACCTGGGCGGCGGGGGCCGGGCCGATCACCACGCCGATCTGGTGACCGCCGGGGCCCCGGAGGTGGGTGGCGTGCAGGGCCAGCCACCGGCCGGACCTGCCCCGGAGGCGCAGCGTCGGTGGTGGCAGCCCGGCGGGGTCGGCGCGACCGAGCCTGGTCAGCCGGGCGGCGACCGCGCGGACGGCGATCGGGAGTTCACCGTCGGTGAGCCCGGCGAGTCCGGTGGATTCGGCGAGTCCGGCGGGTGCGGCGGGTGCGGCGGCTTCGGGATGCCCGGTGAGCTCGGCGATCCACTGCCCGGCCTCGGGGCTCACGGACAGGACGGCCAGCCGGTCGTCGAGCACGATGATGCCGGGCTCGCCCTGAGCGTCCGGGCCGGCCGGGCCGGACCCGAGGACGACGGCCCGCCGCAGCCCCTCGGCCAGGTGCGGGGCGAGCTGCCGGACGAGCGCGAGCTCCTGCTCGGTGAAGCCGTGCGGGGAGTCGGCCCGGTGCAGGCAGAGCACGCCCCAGCAGTCCGGCCCGGTGGTGAGGGCGGCCCGCAGTTCGTCGCCGAGCCCGAGCGAGGCCATGATCTCCCGGTACCGGGGGCTGGCCTGCCGGTCGCCGTGGGTCGCGTGGTCGAGCGTGGTGACCGGGTCGGCGGCCCCCGCCAGGGCGGCGAACTTGTTGACGTCCGCGCGCTCGTACTCGTTGGCGAGGAAGAGCGGGGTGGCCTCGCGCAGCGGGTCGTCGCTGAGGGCTGAGGTGAAGAGCACGGTCGCCGGGTCGACGGTGGCGAAGAACGCGGCGTCGACCGGCATGACCGTACGGAGCCTGCGGAGCGCCTCGGTGCCCAGTGCGGTGGCGTCCAGCCCGGCGTAGCAGCGCTCCACCAGGGCGGCGACCCTGTGGTGCGCGACGGCTTCTGCCATGGTCACGACGTTACTCCGGTCAGGGCAGGTGGAGCAGCCCGAGCTGTCGCAGTAGGCCGAGTTCGTCCAGCCGGCCCCAGCGTTCGGTGATCCGGCCGTCGCGGACGCGGAAGATGTTGATGCCGGGCAGCGAGACCGTCCGGCCGGTCCCGGGGACGCCGAGCAGGCTGCCGTTCTGCACGCCGCTCGCGGTGAAGTGCTCGGTCACGAGCTCGCCCTCGCCGACGAGCAGGTGCTGGTCGCTGTGCCAGTCGGGGCAGGCGGCCCGGAACATCGCCGCGGCGGCCCGCATCCCCTCACGGTCGGCGGGCGAGCCGAACGGCGGGTCGTGGTTGACGAACTCCTCGGCGAGGTAGTCGTCGACGGCACCGAGGTCTCCCTCGGTGAACAGCGCCTGGATGAAAGCGGTCACGGTCTTCTTGTTCTGTCCGATGGTGTCCATGACCTCAGTCTTGGACGACGGCAGGGCCGCCGGAACCCCAACAATCTGGGGTTTCGACGGCCCTGCCGACAGCTGCTAGGCCTTGCGGAGCTGGAAGGTCAGGCCGAGGCCCTCGTCCGTGAAGCTCTCCGACTCCCAGTCGGCCGCGCCGGCGGCGAAGTCGACGGCGAGCACCTCGTCGGCGACCAGCTGGGCGTGCTCGGCGACGGCCGAGGCGGTGTCCTCGTCGGCGGCGCGCCAGCGCAGCACGATCCGGTCGGCGACGTCGAGGCCGGAGTTCTTGCGGGCCTCCTGGATCTGGCGGATGGCGTCGCGGGCGACGCCGAGCCGCTTGAGCTCCGGGGTGATGTGCAGGTCGAGCGCGACGGTGGCACCGGATTCGTTGGCCACGGCCCAGCCCTCGCGCGGGGTCTCGGTGATGACGACCTCGTCGGGGGAGAGGGCGATCTCGGCGCCGTCGAGCAGCACGGTGGCTGAGCCGGTGGCCCGCAGGTCGGCGGCGAGCACGGCGGCGTCGGCGGCCGCGACCACCTTCGCGACGTCCTGGACGCCCTTGCCGAAGCGCTTGCCGAGCGCCCGGAAGTTGGCCTTGGCAGTGGTGTCGACCAGCGAACCGCCCACCTCAGCGAGGGACTCCAGGGTGGTGACGTTCAGCTCCTCGGCGATCTGCGCGCGCAGGTCGGCGGGCAGCTCCTCCCAGCCCTGGGCGGCGATCAGCGCGCGGGAGAGCGGCTGACGGGTCTTCACCCCGGACTCGGCGCGGGTCGCGCGGCCGAGCTCGACCAGGCGGCGCACCAGCGCCATGTGCCGGGAGAGGTCGGTGTCGACCAGCGTCTCGTCCGCGACCGGCCAGGAGGCGAGGTGCACGGAGGCGGGGGCCTCGGGCGTGACGGGCACGACCAGGTCCTGCCAGACGCGCTCGGTGATGAATGGCGTCAGCGGGGCCATCAGCCGGGTGACGGTCTCCAGCGCCTCGTGCAGGGTGGCGAGCGCGGCGGCGTCCCCCTGCCAGAAGCGGCGGCGGCCGCGGCGGACGTACCAGTTGGAGAGGTCGTCGACGAAGCCGGAGAGCAGCTTGCCGGCCCGCTGGGTGTCGTACGCCTCCAGTGCGGCGTCGACCTCGCGGACCAGGGTGTTCAGCTCGGAGAGCACCCAGCGGTCCAGCTGCGGGCGCTCGGCCGGGGCCGGGTCGCTCGCGGAGGGCGCCCAGCCGGTGGTGCGGGCGTAGAGGGCCTGGAAGGCGACGGTGTTCCAGTAGGTCAGCAGCGTCTTGCGGACGACCTCCTGGATGGTGCCGTGACCGACCCGCCGGGCCGACCAGGGCGAGCCGCCTGCGGCCATGAACCAGCGGACGGCGTCGGCGCCGTGCTGGTCCATCAGCGGGATGGGCTGCAGGATGTTGCCCAGGTGCTTGGACATCTTGCGGCCGTCCTCGGCCAGGATGTGGCCCAGGCAGACGACGTTCTCGTACGAGTTCTTGTCGAACACCAGCGTGCCGACGGCCATCAGCGTGTAGAACCACCCGCGCGTCTGGTCGATCGCCTCGGAGATGAACTGCGCCGGGTAGCGCTTCTCGAACAGCTCCTTGTTCTGGTACGGGTAGCCGTACTGCGCGAACGGCATCGACCCCGAGTCGTACCAGGCGTCGATGACCTCGGGCACGCGGGTCGAAACCCCCGAGCACTCGCGGCAGTCGAAGGTCACGTCGTCGATGTACGGGCGGTGCGGGTCGAGGCCGCTCTGGTCGGTGCCGGTGAGCTCGCTCAGCTCGGCCAGCGAGCCGACGCAGGTGAGGTGGCCCTCCTCGCAGCGCCAGATCGGCAGCGGGGTGCCCCAGTAGCGGTTGCGGGAGAGCGCCCAGTCGATGTTGTTGTTCAGCCAGTCACCGAAGCGGCCGTGCTTGACGTTCTCGGGGAACCAGTTGGTGGCCTCGTTCTCCCGGATCATCGCGTCCTTGACGGCGGTGGTCCGGATGTACCAGGACGGCTGCGCGTAGTAGAGCAGCGCGGTGTGGCAGCGCCAGCAGTGCGGGTAGCTGTGCTCGTACGGGAGGTGACGGAACAGCAGGTCACGGGCCTTCAGGTCAGCGACCAGCGCCTCGTCGGCCTTCTTGAAGAACACCCCGCCGACCAGCGGGACCTCGGGGGCGAAGGTGCCGTCGCCGAGCACCGGGTTGACCACCGGGAGGCCGTACTTGCGGCAGGTCGCGAGGTCGTCCGCGCCGAAGGCGGGGGACTGGTGGACGATGCCGGTGCCGTCCTCCGTCGTCACGTAGTCGGCGTTCAGGACGTAGTGCGCGTTCTCGATCTCGACCAGGTCGAACGGGCGCCGGTAGGCCCAGCGCTCCATCTCGGCGCCGGTGAAGGACTGCCCGGTCGCCTCCCAGCCCTCGCCGAGGGACTTGGCGAGCAGCGGCTCGGCGACGACGAGCTTCTCGTTGCCGTCGGTCGCGACCACGTAGGTGACGTCCGGGTGGACGGCGGCGGCGGTGTTGGAGACCAGCGTCCAGGGGGTGGTCGTCCAGACCAGCAGCGCCGCCTCGCCCGCGAGCGGGCCGGAGGTCAGCGGGAAGCGGACGAAGACCGACGGGTCGACGACGGTCTCGTAGCCCTGCGCCAGCTCGTGGTCGGAGAGGCCGGTGCCGCAGCGCGGACACCAGGGGGCGACGCGGTGGTCCTGCACCAGCAGGCCCTTGTCGAAGATCTGCTTGAGCGACCACCAGACCGACTGCACGTAGGACGGGTCCATCGTGCGGTACGCCTCGTCGAGGTCGACCCAGTACCCCATGCGGGTGGTCAGCTCGGTGAAGGCGTCGGTGTGCCGGGTGACGGACTCGCGGCACTTGGCGTTGAACTCGGCGATGCCGTACTTCTCGATGTCCTGCTTGCCGGAGAAGCCGAGTTCCTTCTCGACGGCCAGCTCGACGGGCAGGCCGTGGCAGTCCCAGCCGGCCTTGCGGGCGACGTGGTAGCCCTTCATCGTCCGGTAGCGGGGGAAGACGTCCTTGAAGACGCGGGCCTCGATGTGGTGGGCGCCGGGCATGCCGTTGGCGGTCGGCGGGCCCTCGTAGAACACCCACTCGGGGCGGCCCTCGGACTGCTCCAGGCTGCGCTGGAAGACCTTGTTGTCCTGCCAGAAGCTGAGGATCTGGTGTTCGAGGACGGGCAGGTCCACCTGGGCGGGTACGGAGTTGTAGCTACTCATCGCGGTGTCTTCCTCCGGCGGATGCGTGGACTGGCTTCCGACGGAGGGACGAGACGGCATGCCGCCCCGCGGTACCACCCTCCTTGGCCGCAGATGGTGCTCGCGACCCACTTGTTTGGGCTTGCTGCCGGGTCTACCGGGCCCTGCGGGCCGTTCTTCCGGCGGCTCCGGGGTGATCTTCCCGCCGCGCACACCCCCGGGCTCTCACCACCCCCGGGTCGCTCCTGGCTGCGTACGTCGGTACTCGTCCCATCTGCGCCTTGCAGGCCCAGTGTATCGGGCCCGACAAGTGGGTTTGTGCCCCCGCGCCGGTGGTTAGCAGATGTCGATCTGGGCACAACTTGGTCAGCACCAGGGCGGCACCCCGACGGGATCATTCGGTGGCGGCTGCTCGGGTGGGATCGATATGAGGCATCGGTATGTCCCGTTGTGACCGGATTCGATGGGGATTATCGTTCCGGCACCGGAGACCGCCGGGAACCGGCGGTTCGATTCGTTCGTGAATGAGGTCGAAAGCCATGACTGAGAAGGCAACCGGCGCTGGCACAGCCACCAAGCCGGCACGCAAGGTCGTGGCGGGCGACTCAGGGGAGGGGACCGTGAGCACTACACGGCGTAAGACCGGCACCACCGGACGGGTCGCGGCCACCAGCCGCACCCACGTCAACGCGGGGACCGGTGCGAGGGGCGGCGGCGCCGAGTCGGTCGACCCGGCCGAGCTGCCCGTACGCCCCGGGGAGGAGCCCTGGACGGCGGCGGAGGTGGTCGAGCTGCACGCCGAGCTCAACTCCGAGCTCGAGCGGCTCACCGCCGAGATCGACGCCTCCGAGGCGGCGATCACCGGCCTGATGCGGGACTCCAACGACGGCGCAGGTGACGACCAGGTCGACGCCGGCACGAAGAACATCAACCGCGAGAGTGAGGTCGCGCTCGCCAACAACGCCCGCGACAGCCTCGCCCAGACCGAGCGCGCCCTGGCCCGCCTGGAGGGCGTCGGCTTCGGCGTCTGCGAGTCCTGCGGCCAGGCCGTCGGCAAGGCGCGCCTCCAGGCCTTCCCCCGGGCCACCCTGTGCGTGCAGTGCAAGTCCAAGCAGGAACGCAGGTAGGCAGGCCGCCGGGGCCGGCACCAGGGGCGCACCGGTTGCGTGCGCCCCTGGACGGGCGGGCGGGGCGTTGCCGTACGCTCGACCCGGTAACGTCGGCCCACAGGCAGCGGAGCTGATCATCAGTACGCCAGGTTCCCCCCAGACCCAGGACGAGTCCGTCCCGACCGCGCTCCCGGAGGGTGTCGTGGAGCAGTCGTCGGTCGACGAAGCCGCCGCCGCGGAGACCGTGCGGCGCCGCCGCGTCGGTGTGCTCCTGGTGGTGGCGCTGCTCGCCTACGTGATCGACCTGGGCAGCAAGCTGCTGGTCGTCGCCCGGCTGGAGGGCCACCAACCGATCGGGGTGCTCGGCGACGTCGTCACCCTCCAGGTGATCCGCAACGCCGGAGCCGCCTTCGGGATGGGCCAGGCGATGACCATCGTCTTCACGATGATCGCCGCCGCCGTGATCGTGGTGATCTGGCGGATCGCCCGCCGCCTCTACAGCCTCCCCTGGGCGATCGCGCTGGGCCTGCTGCTCGGCGGCGCCTTCGGCAACCTCACCGACAGGATCTTCCGCTCGCCCGGGGTCTTCCGGGGGCACGTGGTGGACTTCATCTCCGTCCAGCACTTCGCGGTCTTCAACCTCGCCGACTCGGCCATCGTCTGCGGCGGAATCCTGGTCGTCCTGCTCTCCTTCCGGGGCAGCAACCCGGACGGCTCGACCCACCAGACCACCAAGGCCGGACCGGCGGAGTGAAGGCCGGGCTCTCCCGTCCGGCATACTCGTACGGGTGAGTACCGCAGCGCAGACCCGCAGCCTCCCCGTCCCCGATGGCCTGGAGGGTGAGCGACTCGACGCCGCCCTGGCCCGGATGTTCGGTTTCTCCCGGACGAAGGCGGCCGAGCTGGCCTCCGACGGCAAGGTGACCATCGACGGCGCCACCGCGGGCAAGTCCGACCGCGTGGTGGCCGGGTCCTGGCTGGAGGTCGAGATCCCCGCCCCCGCCGCACCCGTGCGGCTGATCGCCGAGCCCGTCGAGGGCATGGTGATCGTCCACGACGACGACGACATCGTCGTGGTCAACAAGCCGGTCGGCGTCGCGGCCCACCCCAGCCCCGGCTGGACCGGCACCACCGTGATCGGCGGCCTGGCCGCCGCCGGGTACCGGATCTCCACCTCGGGCGCGGCCGAGCGCCAGGGCGTCGTGCACCGCCTCGACGTCGGCACCTCCGGCCTGATGGTCGTCGCCAAGTCCGAGCGCGCGTACACCGACCTCAAGCGGCAGTTCCACGACCGCGTGGTCGAGAAGAAGTACAACACCCTCGTCCAGGGCCACCCGGACCCGATGAGCGGCACCGTCGACGCGCCGATCGGCCGCCACCCCAGCTCGGACTGGAAGTGGGCCGTCACCAAGGACGGCAAGCCCTCCATCACGCACTACGACCTCATCGAGGCGTTCCGGGCGGCCTCGCTGCTCGACATCAAGCTGGAGACCGGCCGCACCCACCAGATCCGGGTGCACATGTCCGCCCTGCGGCACCCCTGCGTCGGTGACATCACCTACGGCGCCGACCCGACGCTCGCCAAGCGGCTCGGTCTGACCCGGCAGTGGCTGCACGCCGTCTCGCTGGGCTTCGAGCACCCCTCCGACGGGCAGTGGGTGCAGTACGACAGCGAGTACCCGGAGGACCTGCGCCGCGCCCTCGACATCATCTCCTCGGAGAGCTGACATGGCGGCCGTGCCGATCCGCGTCGCCGAGGGGGCGGACGACCTGGCGCTGGTGCACGCCGTCCGCCGCGAGGTCTTCATCGTCGAGCAGGAGATCCCCGAAGAGCTGGAGTGGGACGAGCTGGACGCGACCTCCGAGCACCTGCTCGCCGTCGCCGCCGACGGCAGCCCGCTCGGCACGGCCCGACTGATCCACGGCCCCCAGGCGCTCGGCCTGACCGGCGGCGTCGAGGGCCGGGTGCTGCTCGGCCGCCTCGCCGTGGTCAAGGCCGCCCGGGGCACCGGCCTCGGCGCGGAGCTCGTCCGCGCGGTCGAGACCGCGGCGCAGGCCCGGGGGGCCGTCGAGTGCGAGCTGCACGCGCAGACCCAGGCGCTCGGCTTCTACGAGCGGCTCGGGTACGTCGCCGAGGGCCCGGTCTACGACGACGCCGGGATTCCGCACCGGACGATGGTCAGGAGTTTCTGAGTCTGGAATGGGGGAGATAGTGGCTGGTCTGGGGGAGTTCACGCCGCTGGTGGACCGGGAGGTCGTGCTCCGGCGGCCGGTGCCGGGGGACGCGGCAATGGTGCTGAGGGGTAGTCAGGACCCTTTGGTGCGCGAGTTCATGCAAGGTGTTTTTGGCCACGCAGACGAGGCGGCGGCCGCCCGGTGGATCGAGTCCGTACCACCGCTGCTCTGGGAGCAGGAGAAGGCCGCCTACTTCACCGTCGAATCGGGCGGAATCCCCGTCGGCTGGGGCGAGTTGGTGAATCTGAAGCTCGCCGAGGGGACGGCCGAGGCGGCCGTCTGGCTGCTGCCCGAGGCGCGTCGGATGCGAACTGCCACGGCTGCGCTGCGCCTCGTCTGCCGCTACGGATTCGAGCAGCTGGACCTGCGCCGTATCGACGCGTACGCGGCAGCGGATAACATGCCGGTTCAGGTGGTCGGAGCTTTCATCGGATTCCGGCGTGCGGGTTTTTGCCCAGGCCTGTTCCGTAGCTCGCGCACACACCAGTTGCACGACGCGGTACACGCCACGCTGGTCCCTGACGATTTGTGCTGACCTCGGGGTAGCCATGGGGGTGGCGTGAAGGTTCGCACTCTCCCGGCCCAGGTGATCGATACTACGCAGGGAACGGCACGCAGAAGCCGATCTTGCCCTGGGGTTACCCGTACGAACGATTCCTCTGCCCGAACGGGCAGGTCAGGGGCACCGCTCGATCGCCGAGCGGAGGAGGGGGCCTGGAATGGTGGACACGGACGGACAGCGCGCGGAGGAGGGCCAGCGGCCCGGTATCCGGCTGAGCTTCGGCGGGGAGGAACTGCCGGGCGGCCGTACGGAGTTGCTGCTCGAGGTCGATGGCGCGCTGCGGGTCGAGCGGCTGACGGCACAGGGGCACACCACCCGGCTCGGCCGGGTGGACGCCGCGTTGACGGTGCGTCTGCTCGCGGCACTGCGGGCCGCCGGCGCCGGTCTCCAGGGCGGCGAGCCGCCGGCCGGAGCGACGGTGCTGCGGGTCGCCGGAGTACTGCCGGGAGGTGACGCGCTGTGGGCCGACGGCACGTCCGCGCCGCTGCCCGAGGGCGCCCGGCTGCTGGAGGTGCTCGCGGCCCAGGCACTCGACCCCGCCGCTCCCAGCACCCTGGCCGCTCCGGCCGTCTCACTGGGCGCCTCCCTGCACGCCCCGGTGGCCTCGCAGGCCAGGGCCGTGATCGGCGCGGTGGAGGGCCGCCCCGCGTACGCGATCGCGGAGGCGGGCCAGGGCTACGGGCTGGCCGATCTGGACACCCGGGAGTCGCTGGGCAGTTCGGGGCCCGACGCCGGGCTGCTGCCGAGCGCGGTGGCGCTGGCGACGGTGGGCGGCCGGGAGGTGTTCGCGATCGGCGCCGAGGACGGCGCGGTACAGGTCTGGGACGCCGTCAGCGGCGCCCTGCTGCACGGCACTTCGGGTGGCGAGGGAGCACAGACGGTGGCGGCCGGGCTGGTGCAGGGGGTGCCGCTGGCGTTCTCGGCGGGCGCCCTCGGCGAGGTCCGGGCCTGGCGCGCGGAGGACGGCCGTCCGCTCGGCCTGCTCGACGTCGCCGGCCAGGGCGCGGCCGCGCTCGTCCACGCGCACTGCGCAGGCGTCCACCTGCTGGCCGCCGCCGGTGAGGACGGGGTCGTCCGGGTCTGGGACGTGACCTCGGGTCAGCGGCTGCACCTGCTGGTGGGCCACCGGGGCCGGGTGACGTCGCTGGCGGTCCTGACCCTCGGTGACCAGGCACTGCTCGCCTCGGCGGGGCAGGACGGCGAGATCCGGCTCTGGGACCTGGCGACCGGCCAGCCGCACGCACTGCTCACCGGCCACTCCGCCACCGTCACCGGCCTGGCCTTCCTGGAGGCCGACGGCGCCCCGCTGCTCGCCTCCGCCTCGCTGGACGGCACCGTGCGCACCTGGGACGTGTACCAGGGCGAGGCGAGGCACGGCTGGCCCGCCGGGGCCGGCTGGCTGACCGCCGTCGCCGCGCTCGACCTCGGCGGCAACCCCACCGTGGTCACCGGTGACGAGCACGGGCGGATCGCCCTCTGGCACCCCGTCACCGGCGCCGCGCTCGGCGCCCACGAACTCGGCACCGCCATCAACACGCTGACCGTCGTCGAGCTGGACGGCCGTCCGGTCATCGCCACCGGCCACGCGGACGGCAGCCTGCGGCTGACCGACGCCGGGAGCCGCAGCGAGGTCTGGGCACTGGCCGCCGACGGCGGGCCGATCACCTCCCTGGCCGTCGCCGAGGAGACGCTGGTCTGCGGTACGGCGGCCGGGGCGGTCCGCTGCCACGCGCTGCGGACCGGCGCCCGACTCTCGGTGCCCACCCCGCACACCGGCCCGGTCACCGCCCTCGGGTTCGCCGCCGAGAGCTCCGTCGGGGCGCCCGCGCTGCTCGCTTCCGCAGGTGCGGACGGCACCGTGCGAGTCCGGCAGGCGCTCGACGGCAGCCCGCTGCTCCAGTTCACCGCGCACCCGCAGGGCGTGACCGCGATGGCGATCGGTCTCTCCGACGGTCACCGGCTGCTGGCCACCGGCGGGGCCGAGGGCACCGTCCGGCTGTGGGACGCGGCGAGCGGCGGGGCCGGACCGGTCCTCGACGGCCTGTCAGCCCCCGCCGAGACGCTGACCTTCGGCACCAGCGGCGACCACCCCGTGGTCGTCGCCGGGACGGCCGACGGCACGGTGCTGGTCTGGGGCGTGCGGGACGGAGCCCGGCTCGGAACTTTCGACGGCGGCGGAACTGCCGTGCGGTCGTTGGCAGTCCAGAGTCTTGACGGTGAAGTTCTGCTCGCCGCCGGGGACACCGCCTCGACCGTCCGGCTCTGGCACCTGGCCAGCGGCACGCTGCTCAACGAGGCGGCGCTCGACCGGGCTCCGCTCGCCATCTCCTTCGGCGAGGCCGGTCTGCACGTGGTGGGTGTGGACGGACCGACGCTGCTCTGAGACGTTGCTCGGAGGGGCATTTGGAGGGGGCGGTCGGCCCTGCTGTCTACGCGGGTCGACCGCCTGTCCATCGGCTGTTTAGCGCTGGCGGCCAGAGTGACTGACTCACCGCCGGCTCACTGTTCTGTGACCGTACGACCGCGTGAAGGGAAGAGGCTGTGGCCGGAGCGTCGTTCCAGATCGACCTCGAAGAGGTCGAGTCAGCCGCCAAGCTGATCCGCAGCATGCTCGACGATCTGGCGGAGCCCGCCAACCACCTCGAGGCGGTGGTCAAGCAGGTGCAGAAGTCGGTCTACGGCAGCGACCTGTTGGGCAAATCGCTGACCGGCGGGTCGTCGTCGGTGGGCGGGGTGGATGTGCACCAGCAGCAGGTGCTGGAGGGCATCCGCTCCTACCTCACCAACTCGGGTGCGATGGCGGCGAACCTGCTGCAGATGGTGGAGAGCCACCGACTGACGGACGGTCAGAACTCGCAGGACCTGGACAAGATCCTCAAGGACGGCGGCTCGGGTTCCGGCTCGGGTTCGAGCCCTGCGTCGCCCCCGCCCCCGTCCTCACCCCCGCCGGCTCCGGTGTCCGCGCCCACGCCCATCAAGGACAAGGACCCGGGCTACGTGCCGCCTGCGGCGCCGACGCTCGACTACAACCACCCGAACCCGCTGTTCCCGGGGCGGCCCCCCGTGGGTGGCGGAGGTTCCCACCACTCGGAAATCTGACCCAGCCCGTCCAGAAAGTGACTCGTCATCATGATCGAGCTGCCGTCCGACCTCGCTGAGGTACTCAAGACCGTCCAGAAGAACGAGAACGGCGCGGACATCGTCTTCCCCAACGGGAACGAGGACCTGCTCGCCGACCTCGCGTCCGCCTGGGACAACTGGAACAAGGTGGCCGAGAGCCGCATCCAGGCGATCATCGACGCCGCCAAGCGCGCGATGGAGCACATGTCCGGCCCGGCGGCCGAGCAGTACGAGCAGTACCTGCAGAAGTACGCGGGCCGGGACGACTCGCACGCCGCCACCACGCTGTTGGCCGGGCAGGCGATGGCGAGCAACCTGCACGGCGCCGCGCGGGCCGTCGCCGGGACCAAGCAGGAGATGGTGCGGGAGCTGGCGTACGCGAAGGAGTACATCCAGCAGCACCCGGAGGGCAAGCACGACGACATCGCCAAGTCCGAGGGCATCAAGACCGCCGCGCAGACGTACCACACGTACATCGGCCAGGTCGGCTCCGGCGTGGACGGCATGCTGCGGCAGAGCGCGGGACACATCGAGTCGATGACCGGCGCGGGCAAGAGCTGCGCGCTCGGCGGCGGAGGTGGCGCGGGTGGTTCCGGCGGCGGGGCCGGCGGGCCGGGCAGCGCCCGGGTGGGGCTCGACGGCCTGTCGCCGAACAGCCTGCCCGGTGCCCTTGGGCCCAACGGTCTGCCGGTGGGTCTCACCGCGCCGGACGGCACGGGTGCCAACGGCCTGCCGGGCGCTCTGGGCCCCAACGGCCTGCCCAGCGGCCTGGGGCCGGCGGGTCTCGGCGGGCCGGGGCCGATCGGCCTGGGCGGGCCGGGCGGTGGTGGACCCTTCGGCGGTGGATCCGGTAGTGGTGGATTCGGCAGCGGTGGGTCCGGTAGCGGTGGATCCGGCAGTGGTGGATCCGGTGGGGGTGGTGCTGGCGGCGGCGGGACCGGGGGATCGGGAAGTTCCGGTGTCGGTGCTCGCACCATGCCCACCATCCCGCACGGGCAGCCGCCGACGATGCCCGACTTCGACGGCGCCCACGGTGGCGCTTCCGGTATCGACTTCGGTATGGGTGGGCACGGTCCGCAGATGACCTCGCCGCGGATCCAGCCCTTCGTCCCGCCGCAGCCGACCATGCCGGACTTCAGCGGCACTCTCCCGGACGGCACCTCGACCCACGGCGGCGAGGGCTGCCTCGGTCCGGACGGAAAGCCGGTCTTCGGCTCCGACATCGGCAAGCCCAAGCTGGACCTGGCCGGACTCGGTGACATCGGCGTGAACACGGGCCCGAGCACCGGCGGGCTGACACCGTTCGGCGGCGGTCCGGGCCCGAGCCTCGGCTTCGGCCCCGGCAGCCTCGGTGGCGGTCCCGGTGGTGGCGGCGGTGGTGGCGGTCTGGCCGCCGGGCTCGGGGCCGGTGGCCTCGGGAGCGCGCTCGGCAGTTCGCTCTCCGGCGCGCTGGGCGGCGCGGGCTCTGCGACGGGAGCCGGTGCGTCCTCGCTGGCCGGGGCCGGTGCGGCCGCCTCGCGGCTCGGCGCCGGCACCGGTACGGGCGTCGGCAGCGCGGCCGGGAAGGCCGGGGTCGGCGGAGTCGGCTCCGGGACCGCCGCAGCCACGGCGGGCCGCCCTGGTGCCGCCGGGATGCACGCCCCCGGCGGATTCGGCGGAGCGCGCGGCGGTGGCAAGAACGGCGGGAAGAACGGCAACCGCTTCGTGCGGCCGACCCGCTTCGGCTGCGAGGGCGAGGAAGAGGAGGAGGCGCTGCGCACCGACTCCGGTGTGATCGGCCAGGCGACCGAGCTGGAGCCCCGGGACAAGAGCTGGCACAAGATGCGGCAGCGCTGGGTGGACGAGGCCCGCACGTCGGAGCACCCGGCGGCGCACGAGGCCGAGGTGGCCGGGCCCACAGGTGCGGAAAGCCCGCTGGTGGCGCAGCTCGCGAGCGCGATCCTCGGCACGCCTACGGAGGGTTCGGCCGAGGGCGCTTCCGCGGCGGACCCGAAGGAGTCGGCCGGTGAGTCGGCTGGTGGGTCGGCGATCGGCCGCTCGGGGTCCTCGGGGTCCTCGGGGTCCTCGGAGCCGGCTGCGACGGCCGAGCCGACAGGTGCCGCCGGTGGCGGTGACGCGGACGACGCGTACCTGGACCGGTCCCGTTCGGTGGCCGCCCGTCGCGGGCGGCCCGAGGAGTCGGCCCCTGCGAGTGGCGGCACTGCGGCCACGCCCGCGCCGACCGCAACCAGGCCCGCGCCGCTGCGGGAGGAGGAGGGCTTCCAGGTGCCCAGCCCCTTCCTGCGGGCAGCCCTCGAACGGCTCGCCGCCGCCGGTGGCGGCGGGGCCTGACGGCCTCCCGACACACCACCCGTCCGACCCCCGCTCCCACCGAACGAGGACCCCCGATGAGCGACCAGCAGAGCGAAGAGTTCAGCGAAGGGTTCACGGCGCAGGAGGCCCCGCGCCTTCAGGAGACCTTCGGCGTCCGGGCGGAGCCCGTGCAGGAGGTCCCGTTCGAGCGGGTCGAGCAGTTGCAGCCGGTGGAGCAGGGTCGGGCGCGGGTGCAGCCGTTCGAGGAGGCGCGGGTCGAGCAGTTGCAGCCGGTGGAGCAGGGCCGGGCTCCGCTGCAGCCCTTCGAGCAGGACGGTGTGACGCCCGCTCGGCTGACGCCGCGTGTGGGCACGGTGGTGTCGCCACGACCCGCGTCGATCAACGCGCAGGGGCAGCAGTCCGGGGGCGGGGGCGGCGGCGCCGGGCAGGGTTTCCAGGTCGACGTGGACCAGTACCGGTCCGCCGTCAGCCCCGTACTCGAGGCCGCAGACCAGGTGACCCAGCTCGCCACCCGCCTCTCGGCCTACCTCTCCAGTGCCGAGGGGAGCTCCCCCTGGGGCGACGACGAATCCGGGAAGCAGTTCTCCGAAGGGGAGAAGGGCTACCTCAAGTACAGCAAGGACACCCAGAGCGGCCTCAAGACCCTCGGCGAAGGGCTCAAGGGAGTCTCCGACGGCCTGAAGGCGATGGCCGACGGCTACGAGAACTCCGAGCAGTCCCTGACAGGTGGGTTCGACGCCCAGGGCGGCGGTGGCGGTCAGGTCGGTGCGACCGCGCCGCCCGCGTACTCCGCGCCGCTGCCGACCATGCCGTACAACCTGCGGCCCACGACCGGAAAGCACTGACCCGCCATGGCTGTCGAACTTCCCGAGCCCCTTCAGTGGATCCTGCTGCTGCTCGCCGGTACCCGTTGGCCCGAAGCCGACGAGGGCGAGCTGCGGGACATGGCGGCAGAGTGGCGCAAGGCCGCCGACGACCTGGAGCACGCCGCCAGGTCCTCCGACAGTGCCGTCCAGCGGGCCCTGGACGGCCAGCAGGGCAACGCCGCCGAGGCGCTGGGCAAGCACTGGGCGCAGTTCACCACCGGCAAGGGCACCGAGCAGGACCCTGGCTACTTCCCCGGCACCATCCAGGCCTGCCGTGGCATGGGCGACATGCTGGAGGGCATGGCCAACTCGGCCGAGACCGCGAAGATCCAGATCATCGCGCAGCTGGGCATCCTGGCCTTCGAGATCGCGACCGCAGAGGCTGAGGCCCCGTTCACGGCGGGTGCCTCGCTGCTGGAGATCCCGGCCGCGATCGCCATCGGGCGCGAGGCCGTCACGGTGATCCTGAAGAAGCTGCTCCAGGAGGCCCTCAAGCACGCGATCAAGATGGGCGTCCAGATGGGCGCCATCAACCTGATGGCGCAGACCATCGAGCTCGCGGAGGGCCACCGCAAGAGCATCGACGTCAAGGAGCTCGGCCAGGCGGTCGAGGGCGGTGCGATCTCCGGTGCGATCGGCAACCAGCTCGGCAAGGAGCTCGGCGCGGTCGGTGGCAAGGTGCTGCCGAAGGGCGCGATGGAGTCGCTCGGCGGCAAGGTGGTCCACGGCGCGGCGACCGGTGTCGGCACCGACGTGCTGACCCAACTGGCGATGACCGGCAAGGTGGATCCCCACAGCCTGCTCGGGTCCGGTCTCTCCGGTGGCGCGGGTGTCGGCCTGCACGCGGGGGCCAAGGGCCTTCGCGACCACTTCAACGGCCCGCCGAAGTTCGCCCCGCCGCACACCGAGATCGGTGGCTCGGCGACGGCGGGCGAGGGCGGCCCGGCGTCGTCCACCCAACACGGTGCGGGCCCCGACCTCGCCGGGGCCGGGTCGGGCAGCCGCCCGGACGAGGGCTCGGCGTCCGGCGCGGTCGGCTCGTCCGGCTCGTCTGCCTCGGACCGCAGCACCTACCACGGGCCTGACGGGTCGTCGTCCGAGAAGGGCAGCTCCGGCGGCCTGACACCGTTCGGCTCCGACCGCCCGTCCGGCGCCGAGCCCGGCGCAGGCGGCGGCGGTTCGGGCCTGGGCGCGAACCGGCCGTCCGAGAACACCGGCAGCGCAGCCCCGCTGCCGCACGAGGCTCCCGCGCCGGGGCCGGTGGGTGACCGGCCGCTGGGTGGCGGCGCGCTGCCGCACGAGGCTCCTGTGTCGGAGCCGGTTGCCGTTCGTGACGGCCTGTCGACCCCGGAGCCGGTGGCTGAGCGGCCGTCGGGTGACTCGCCGCAGTTCGTACGGGAGGCTGCGCCTGAGCCGGTTGCCTCGCATGACGTCCCGCCGGCGCGGGAGCCGGTGATCGAGCAGCCGGTTCGTGGTGAGACGGTCGTGCCGCATGAGGCTCCTGTGTCGGAGCCGGTTGCCGTTCGTGACGGCCTGTCGACCCCGGAGCCGGTGGCTGAGCGGCCGTCGGGTGACTCGCCGCAGTTCGTACGGGAGGCTGCGCCTGAGCCGGCCGGCTCGCATGATGTTCCGCCGATGGGGGAGCCGGCGGTTGAACAGCCGGTCCGTGGTGAGACGGTCGTGCCGCATGAGGCTCCTGTGTCGGAGCCGGTTGCCGTTCGTGACGGCCTGTCGACCCCGGAGCCGGTGGCTGAGCGGCCGTCGGGTGACTCGCCGCAGTTCGTACGGGAGGCTGCGCCTGAGCCGGCCGGCTCGCATGATGTTCCGCCGATGGGGGAGCCGGCGGTTGAACAGCCGGTCCGTGGTGAGACGGTGGTGCCGCAGGAGCGTGCGCCCGAGCCGGTTGCTGCTCGTGACGGTCTGTCGACTCCGGAGCCGGCGGTTGAGCAGCCGGTCCGTGGTGAGACGGTGGTTCCGCAGGAGCGTGCGCCTGAGCCGGTTGCCTCGCATGACGTCCCGCCGATGCGGGAGCCGGTGGCCGAGCGCCCGGTGAGTGGTGAGACCGTTGCGCAGTTCCAGCCGACGGCCGGACATGAGACCGGGTCACCGGGTTACGAGCCGTCCGGTGCCACCGCCGGTGGCGGGCACACCGGTTCGACGCCGAACCTGAACCTGCCCGGTGGTGCCCATCTGGGCAACGGCGGCGCCATGCCGAGCCTCGGTACGACGCACATCGACGCCGCTCGCCCGGTCGCCGCCCCGCCGCGTCAGGCCGCCGCGCCCGCCGACCACCAGAACCCCGTCCCCGACAACGTGGTGCCGCCGGCCGCCGACGCCCCGGCCACCCCCGCAGGTTCGGCCGGTCAGGTGTCGGTTCCACCGCAGTTCGGCCCGGTGCACTCGACCGGCCCGGTCGGTACGGGCGGCGGCGGCAGCCGGACGGCTCCCCGGCCGGAGGCAGCGCCGCGCCCTGAGAGTTCGGTCCCGCAACCACGCCCGGAGGCCCACACCGAGCCGCGCACTGAGCCAGGCGGCAGTCGCTTCCGTACGCAGGAGCAGCGCCAGCGCCAGCAGGAGCGCGAGCAGCGTCAGCACGAGTTCGTCACCCGCGAACCCAGCACGCCCGAGACGCCGGTCGAGCCGAAGCGCGATGTGCCGACGATGGGTCAGGAGGAGCGTCTGCACACCATCGGCAACCTCACGCCCGAGGGCCGGCGGAGTCTCGCGACCGACAAGGAGTTCGTCGCCGAGCTGCGCCGGAACTCCACGCCGGACGAGTTCGCCGAGTCGGCCGCGCACCTGCTGGTGCAGGTCGACCCCCGGACCGAGCAGGGCGGTGCCGCGCGGCACGAGGCCCAGCAGCAGCTGGCCCGGCTGCTGCGCAACCCGGAGGTCGCGGAGCGGCTGCTCACCAACGGGGTCGAGGTCGTGGTCGTCCCCAAGGACGTCCGGATGACCGACGTGCCGGCCTTCGGGAACCTCAAGGGCCGTGGCCTGGGCGGCGACTCCGGTCATGGCCGGACCTGGGACGACGTCCGGGGTTCGGGCGGGCGCAAGGTCGCGATCACCGAGGAGAACCTGCTCGGCGAGAAGACCACGATCGGCAAGGGTGGCAACTATGCGGACGGGTACTCGACCACCACGCACGAATTCGCCCACGCGGTCCACAAGTTCGGGCTCTCGCCGGAGCAGAAGCAGCAGGTCCACCAGTCGTTCGAGCAGAAGCGCGCGGGTGACGCGGACCGTACCGCCGAGTGGGCGGACGGTACGCGCCGCGACACGAGCGGCCGGGACAGGGAGAACTACAGCTCCACCGACGAGTTCGAGTACTTCGCGCAGGCCACCAACGCGCACCTGTCGACCAACCACGGCAGCGACCCGCTGACCGGTCAGGACCGGAACAACGGCTCCCACTGGGCAGGTCAGCACGAGCAGACCCTCAAGCCCCTGCTGGATCACCTGTACGGCTCGGACCCGCTCGCCGTGCACACCGGCGGCCGCGCCAACCCGGTGGACCACACCGAAGCCGTCTCCGGCGTCGGCGACTTCTTCCGCATGGCCGAGGGCCAGGCCCACGACACCCCGGCTCACGAGACGCCCGTCCCGCCGCACGAGCAGCCTGAGCACGGGCAGCCCGAGCACGGGCAGTCGCAGCGCGAGCCGGGTGCGGAGGAGCAGCCTTCGCCCCCGCCGCAGGCGGTCAGCATGGAGCACGAGGCGCTGGCGAAGAACGGCATGGACACCCCGGAGCGGCTGGTCGCCCGGCTCGACCAGCGGCTCGGCAACGACCCTGCCGGTCACCAGCGGGCCGAGGAGCTGCTGGGCGACGGCCGTGAGCACGGCTTCGACGAGGTGCTCAGTGCGTACCTCGATCACGAGGTGCACTCGGAGGGCACCGGTGAGCTGGTCTGGGCGGTGAACAACGAGGCGTCCCCCGAGACGCTCAAGTACCTGTTCGGCAGCGGCGAGCACGGCCCGGAGGTCATCAAGGACCTCGGCAACCCGCCGGAGTGGACGGACCGCCGCGAGTTCGGCAAGTGGTTGGTGACGCTGCCGGTGAAGGACAAGTACCAGACCATCCTGGGCCTCAACGAGCTGAACCTCGAAGCCGGGAACAGGCTGCTCTACCTCGGGGCGGGTGCAGACGTCGAGCACCCGCTGATGACCACCGGCGCCAAGGACTTCACCTTCGTCTCGAAGACCCCGGCGGAGGAGCTGAAGGGTTCTCAGGACGCACTCAAGGCCAGCCTGGAGAAGTACGCGGCCCCCGGTCACGAGGTGACCCTGCGGACGGACGAGTCCGGGGTCGACCACTACTCGGTGACCGGGCCGGACGGGAAGTCCGTGCTGGACGTGCGCGTGCACAACCAGGACTACAGCGAGTACCTCGGCGCGCACCCGGACGAGAAGTTCGGCTTCCTGATGGACAAGGACTCCTGGCTCAAGGACTGGAAGGACCACGACAACGGCGCCCTGATCCAGGACCTCGCCCCGCACGTGGACGAGAACGGCTACTGGATCAGCGGGACGAGCCTGCCCGAGCTGGACGGCCCGCCGCGCCCCGGCCACCCCGACGCGCCCTTCGGCAACCACCCCACCGAGCTCCAGGGCGGCAACTGGAGCGGTGGCGAGCCGCTGCACCTGCGTCAGCGCACCGATGCGCCGGCGGACGAGTTCGTGCACGGCGGCCAGCAGGAGCCCAACCACGGCTGGGACAAACTCTCGTACATCGTGGGGGACTTCCACGAGGGCGACCGGGTCGGCCAGGACCGCTTCCTGGAGGTGGTCCAGGAGTTCCGCGACATGGCCGAGTACCTGCCCGACGGCCCGCCGGACTCGGCGGCACTCCGCGACAAGATCATGGAGTGGGCCGGCGGCCGCACCGACGGGTTCACCCCCGACCCGGACGCCGTCCGACGCGTGCTGGACGGCGCCGACGACTTCAACGAGCCCGCCCCGCCGCCGCCCACCCGCAAGGACTCCCTCGGCCGGGACAACCCCGTCCGCGTGCCCGAGGAGCAGCCCGCCCCGCCGCCGCCCTCGGCGGGGGAGCGCCGGACCGACCCCGATACCGGCCGGATCCTCCCGGACGAGGAGAAGGTCAGGAAGGTCACGGACTTCCTCAACAACCGCCCCCAGGGTGACCCCGTACAGGTCGGCATCTCGTACCGGACCGACGGCTTCTCGCGGGGTAACCCCGGCGGTGCCTACGTCTCCCACGACAAGGCGTCCTGGGAGGGTGCCAAGCCGTCGGAACAGTTGGTGGCAGAGGGCCGGGAGCCCGCTGCCGGGCAGCCCGACAAGCCGGGCCTGCCCCGCATCGAGCAGGACAGTCTGCCGC
This sequence comes from Kitasatospora sp. McL0602, assembly GCF_052076145.1. Lineage (NCBI taxonomy): Bacteria > Bacillati > Actinomycetota > Actinomycetes > Kitasatosporales > Streptomycetaceae > Kitasatospora > Kitasatospora sp. McL0602. Next base: position 5,754,750 of record NZ_CP197246.1, read on the forward strand.
CGAACTCGGAGGGCAGCGCCGCCTCGCCGCCCGCCCGGCTCGATGACCCGGCCGCGCACCTCCAGGACAAGGACCTGCTCTACATCCCCGGTGCGGCGAACGCGAACGACCGCCAGCTGGAGCCGAAGGACGAGCCGAAGCTGAAGGACCACAAGCGGGTCGTCAATCCCGTCCCGCTGGAGGACAGGCTGACGGAGCTGCGGAGCGACAAGGAGCGCCTGGAGCAGCTGCAGTCCGACCTGACGGCGAAGAAGGCGCGGGTCGAGCAGCAGGGCGAGGGTGAGCCTCGGGAGACCTTCAACAAGAAGGAGCGCAACCGCCTCGCGGCCATCCCTGGCGAGCTGAAGAAGAACGAAGCCGAGAGCACGAAGGTCGCCAAGGAGGCGGAGAAGGCCCGTCGGGTGTACGACGAGCACCAGCAGCGTGCCTCGTACGAGCTGAAGCTGATCGACCACGCACGCAAGACCGGCATGCCGATCCTGGCCGTCTGCGGCGGGTCCTGGCGGCTCGGCGAGAGTTACGGCGCCACCATGGGCACCTTCCCGAAGTCGGAGATGGATCAGCACCAGGCCGATGGCTGGAACCTGCGGCACGGCATGACCACCGAGCCGGGGACGCTCCTGCACGGTGTGATCAACCACGGCGGGCCCAAGGACCCCTCGGGTGCCCCGGTCGTGTCCCAGGTGAACAGCACCCACTGGGCCGCCGTGCTGGAGGAGCAGGGCCTCCTGACCAGTGGGGAGGGGAATTCCCCGCTGGTGATCTCGGCCCGCGCCAGCGGCACCGAGTCCGCCTCGGTCGAGGCGTTCGAGGGGCGGCACGGTGCCCCGGTCGTGGGCATCCAGTGGCACCCCGAGGGCAATCTGCCGGGTATGCAGGGCCGCAACGGCATCGAGGCGCGGCACCCGGAGGACCCCTTGTACCAACAGGAGAGGGAGCAGGGCCGCCAGGCGGACGCCATCTTCGAGGCGATGACCCAGGCCGGTCAGAGCTACCGCCGCCGCCAGAACATGGTGGAGGACTTCAAGTCGACGTTCGAGCCCCAGGACTACGGCGCCGTGGAGCATCCCGGGCTCCGGTCGGACACCGGCGGGCACGACGACGAGCCCTCGCCACCGCCGCCCACCCCGCACGACGAGGACCTGCCGTCCCCGCCGCCGCCCACCGAGGGGGACATCTCGCGGGCGGGTGACCAGAAGGCGTTGGAGAAGGCCGGGCTCGACCTGCACAACGCGCCGGACGCGCTGCAGGAGCGGCTGGAGCAGAAGTTCCCCGCCCCCGACGCGGGTGCGCCCGACCGGGTGCGCGAGGCGTTGGCGAACGGTGGTGGCTTCGACGAGGTGCTGAGCGCGCACCTTGGCCATGAGCTGCACTCGGACGGCACCGGCGATCTGGTGAACGCGATGCAGAACGGTGCGTCGGCGGACACGGTCAAGTACCTGTTCGGCAGCGGTGAGCGCACGCCCGAGGTGGACCGTCAGCTCGGCTCGCACCCGTCCTGGGTGGAGCCGCGTGAGCTGGGACGCTGGGCCATGGGCGCGAGCATGCAGGGCCGTAACGAGCCGCTGGTCCGGCTGAACGAGGGCCTGGCGCAGGGTGAGCACGGCGGTGGTTCGCTGCTCTACCTAGGTGGGGACGCCGACATCGAGCACGCGCTCTTCACCACCGGCACCAAGGATCTGACCATCGTCTCGACCGACCCGAACGTGTCGGACCGGACGCAGTTCCTGGAGTCCACCGGCAGTGTCGTCCGGGAGAAGCTGGAGAAGTACGCCCCGGGCCACACCGTCACCGCCGAGCCGATCGGCACCGACGGCACCCACTTCTCGGTCAGGGACGCCGAGGGCAACTCGGTCATGGACGTGCGCTACCACGCCCAGACGTACGACGAGTTCCTGCACGGCAGCGGCGCGGACAAGAAGTTCGACTTCCTGATGGAGAAGGACTCCTGGTTCGGTGACTGGAAGCCGACCCACGCCGAGGTGGTCGGCTCGATCGGCGGCGCGCTGAAGGACGGCGGCCACTGGATCGGCGGCTTCGAACCGGGGCTGAGCGCCGGCACGGACCGGCTCTTCCAGGACCGCACCGAGGAGTTCACGCCGGACGGCCCGGCTCACTGGGGCGGCCAGGAGCGGCTGAACGTCCGTCAGCGGGTGGAGGACCAGGGCGCGCCCCGGCAACCCGGCGACGACCAGGGGGTGCTGGAGACCTGGGACAAGGCCAACATGGTGCTCAAGGGCTACCCCGCGGTCGAGGGCATGAGCGTCGGGGCCTTCCACGAGGAGGTCGTGCAGTCCGTCGCGGACTACGTGCTCACCAGCCTGCCGGAGAACCAGCGGCACACCGGCGCCGTCGCCGGAAAGCTCGCCGACTGGTTCGAGAAGGCCGGCAACCAGCGGCCGGACCCGGCCGCCATCAAGGAGATCCTCGACCGGGCCGACCCGTACGAGGACGAGCCCTCACCCCCGCCGCCGGGCCCGGACTTCCAGCCCGGCCCGGTGCGGCCCGCCGACCACGCTCCGGAGGACATCGGACACGTACCGCCCACGGGCGGCCGCAAGCGCGGGCGCGACGAGGAGCCGCCCACGGACGGCGACGAGCACGCCGTGGCCGAGCCCCGGCCGGAGGTCAAGCGCCCGCGCACCCGCGCGTACGAGGACTCCCCGGCGGTCCGCGAGAGCCGGGGGCTGCGGCCGCCGACGGCGGAGCAGCAGGACGCCGTCCGGCAGGCCACCGGCGGGGAGCGGTTCCCGAAGCCCACCCCCGAGCTGCTCCAGGCCGTCAACCCGCACGGGCGCAGCCTCGACGGCAGCAGTCTGCACAGCTGCCTGGAGGCCACCGACGCGCTGCGCGACACCCACTACGGGCGTCCGCGCCCGTCGGACGTCCCGCTGACGGGGCGTCCCGAGACCGATGCCGCCTGGACGCTGCTGAAGCGCGCCGAGGCCCCGCGCTCCTTCGGCGACGGCCGGACGGGCATCGAGGCCCTGGTCCGCCAGGTCCGCGAAGGCGGTCCGGGCACCTTCTCGACCGTGCTGCTCGGCAGGCGCGGGAGCGAGGGCCACGCGCTGGCCCTGATCCACGGTGAGGACGGCGTCCTGCGCTGGGCCGACCCCTCCACCGGTTCGGTCCGGACACTGGAGGAGCAGCCCATCCCGCCGCGCTTCGGCAACGGTGACCACGTCTGGGCCGCGACCGCGGGCCCGGCGGAGGAGCACGTCCCGGGCGGCGAGCACGACCCCGACATGTTCGGTGCGGACGCCCCCGAGTTCGGTGCGCTGCCGCCGCTCCCGCCCGCTGAGCACGCCGCGCTGGTGCATGACCTGCACCAGGACCCGGTGGCGACGCTCCAGGACCGGATGATCTCCTCCGACCCGGTGCGGGGCCTGCGGGCCCGGCACGAGGGGCAGTTGGACGAGAACCAGATCCCGATGCTGCTGAAGTGGATCGAGGGCCGGGAGGGGCCCGAGCCCCGGCCGACCACGCACTGGTACGTCCTGACCCCGGACCAGGGCCGGGAGACCCCGGACCGGACCGCCTTCCAGATGACGCCTGCCGTGGAGAAGTACCTCCAGGACTCCCCGCACCTGGCCGAGTACCTGCGGCTCGGCCCGGAGCAGCTGGCGGCGATCCAGGGGCTCGGGATGCCCGACGGCGCCTACCTGCGGCCCTCGCTGGTGCCCTACCACGCGGGGCAGCCGAATGCCGAGGGCGTCGGCAGCGCGCTGGTCGGCGGCCCGGACGCCCCGGACCTGGTCGTCACGCCCGCGATGAACGGCTGCGCGTTCGTCATCAGCGGCGGGAGCGACGTCCACCAGCCCTTCACCGCCACGCACTTCCAGTCGCCCAAGTCCTTCCAGCCCGCCATGGAGCGGTTCATCCGCGACAACGCGGTCTCGGACTGGTTCGGCGACCAGGAGTACGCCCGGCAGACGCACCTGGAGCAGGGCCGGAGCTTCGACGTCACCAACTTCCTGTGGCGCAGCGGGCCGGGCCAGCCGTGGCACGTCGTCAGCCAGGAGATGAGCGGACCCGCCGACGGGCCGGACGGCAGCACGGTCGTGGAGCGGACCCAGAGCCGTCCGATCGACTTCGCCCCGCTGACGGAGGAGCAGAAGACCGGTCTGGTGCTGAGTCTGAAGGCCAAGTTCGACTGGGAGAAGACCTCGCACCGCGACATCGTCGACCTGGTCGGCAGGCTGCCGCAGGGCGAGCGCCGGACGGCCCTGGAGGCGCTGGCCCGGACCATGCGGGACGGCGTGGACCAGGACATGGCGCAGCTCCGCGCGGCGAGCAGCCGGCAGGAGCTGCTCGACGCCGCCGAGGCCGTCCGGGCCCGCCGGTCGGACGCCGACTTCCTGGGCCGGCTGAACGGGCTCAAGGACGACGTGGCCTTCGGCGCGGCGATGGACGCGGCCCTCGCCGTCGGCGCGGACCAGGCGGCGGCCAAGAAGATCGCGGGCGACGTCGAGCGGAACGGCCGCACGATCACGGAGCTGATCACCCGGCACCAGGAGATGGAGTGGCTGGACACCTTCCTGCGGGAGCAGGGTCTCTGACCTCCGCTCACCTCCGGGCCGTCGGTGCACACACCGGCGGCCCGGTCTGTTTTCCCGCCCTGGGCCGATTCGCTCAACCGCGACCGCCGTGTACCGACGCGTAACCGACAACGGCTAATATGCCCGTCCCAGGTTGTCGGAGCTCTCATCGGATTCCGGCGTCCGGGTTCTCACCCGGGTCTGTTCCGCACCTCGCGCACGTATACGCTGCACGGTGCGGTGCACGGCAAGCTCATGGCCGATGAACTGCACTGATGCCAGGTTTGCCGACGGGGAGGCGGAAGGCCGCACCCGCTCGGCAGAACGTATTCGGCAATGCGCGGGGAATGGTATTCGTACCCGACCTGACTCCGCGTCTTCCCGCATGGACAATTCCTCTGCCCGAAAGGGCAGAGCAGGTAGCCGCTCGGGCACCGAGCGAAGGAGGGGGCCGGCATGTCGGGCACGGACGAGCAGCAGTCAGGGGGGGCCAAGGCCCCGGGGATCCGGCTGAGCCTCGGTGGTGAGGCGCTGCCGGGCAGTCGTACGGAGCTGCTGCTCGGCGCCGACGGCGCCCTGCGGGTCGAGCGGCTCGACGCCGCCGGACACACTCAGCGTCAGGGCCGCGCCGATGCCGCACTCGTGGTGCGGGTGCTCGCCGCCGTCCGCGCGGCCGGGCCCGGCCTGACCGCCGCGCCCGCGGAGGCCACCCGCCGCCTGTACGTCACCGGCCTGCTGCCCGGCGGCGACACGGTCTGGGCGGACGGCACGTCAGCGCCGCTGCCCGAGGCCGCCCGGCTGCTGGACGAGCTCGCCGAGCTCGCCCTCGACCCGGCCAGGGTCGGGCAGTTGGCCGGTGTGGCAGCCAGGTTCGGCAGCCCCGAGCTGACCCCCGACACCCCGCAGGCCAAGGCCGTCATCGGCGCCCTCGAGGGCCGCCCGGTCTACGCCATCGCCGAGACCGGCCAGGGCTACGGGATCGCCGACCTCGGCACCCAGGAGTCGCTGGGCAGCTCCGGCCCCGCAGCCGGGCTGCTGCCCACCGCCGTCGCGCTCGGCGTGGCCGGCGAGAAGGAGCTGTTCGCCGTCGGCGCCGAGGACGGCTCCGTCCAGGTCTGGGACGCCGTCAGCGGCGTCCAGCTGCACGGCACCACGGGCGGCGAGGGCAGCCAGGTCGTCGCGGCCGGGGTCGTCCAGGGCGTGGAGCTGGCCTTCTCCGGCGGCGTCCAGGGCGAGGTCCGCGCCTGGCGTGCCGACGACGGCCGCCCGCTCGGCCTGCTCGACGTCGCCGGGAAGGGCGCGGCGGCACTCTGCTACGCGCACTGTGCCGAGCTGCACCTGCTGGCCGCCGCCGGGGACGACGCCATCGTCCGGGTCTGGGACGTCTCCTCCGGCGAGCGCCTGCACCTGCTGGTCGGCCACCGCGAGCGCGTCACCACCCTCGCCGTGCTCAGCCTCGGCGACCAGGCGCTGCTCGCCTCCGCCGGGCTCGACGGCGACATCCGGCTCTGGGACCTCGCCACCGGCCAGCCGGTCGCCACCCTCACCGGACACTCCGCCACCATCACCGGCCTGGCCTTCCTCGAACTCGACGGCCGCCCGGTGCTGGCCTCCACCGCGCTCGACGGCACCTGTCGCACCTGGGACGTCTACGACGGCGCCGCCCTGCACGGCTGGCCCGCCGGCACCGCCTGGCTCACCGCCGTCGCCGCCCTGGAGCTCAACGGCACCGCCGTCGTGGTGACCGGCGACGAGCAGGGCCGGATCGCCCTCTGGCAGCCCGCCACCGGCAGCCCGCTCGGCACCCACGAGCTCGGCTCCGCCGTCAACGCACTGCTCGTCACCGAGATCGGCGGCCGCCCGGCGCTCGTCACCGGCCACGCCGACGGCACCGTCACGGTGCTGGACGCCGCCACCCGCGCCGACGTCTACCGCCTCGGCGCCGACGGCGGCCCCGTCACCTCGCTCGCGATCGCGGGCTCGGTGCTGGTCTGCGGCACCGCCGCCGGCGCCGTCCGCTGCCACGCCCTCGCCGACGGCACCCAGCTCTCGGTGCCCACCCCGCACACCGGCCCGGTCAGCGCCCTCGACTTCGCCGCCCAACTCCCCACCGGCGCACCGGCGGTGCTCGCCTCCGCCGGGCTCGACGGCACCGTCCGCATCCGGCAGGCCCTCGACGGCACGCCGCTGCTCCAGATCTCCGCCCACCCGCAGGGCGTGACGGCCATGACCCTCGGCGTGATCGAGGGCCACCGCCTGCTCGCCACCGCCGGGGCCGAGCGCACCGTACGCCTCTGGGACGCCACCAGCGGTGTCGCCGGGCCCGTGCTCGACGGCCTCCCGGCGCCGGCCGAGACGCTCAGCTTCGGCATGCTGACCGGAAAGCCCGTCGTGATCGCCGGAACCGCCGACGGCACCGTGCTGGTCTTCAGCGTCGTCGACGGCAGCCGGACAGCCACCCTCGCCGGCGGCGGAAGCGCCGTGCGGGCACTGGCCGTCCAGGACCTCGACGGTGAGGTGCTGCTCGCCGCCGGTGACGAGGCCTCGACGCTGCGGCTCTGGCACCTGGCGAGCGGCTCGCTGCTCAACGAGGCCGCGCTGGACCGCACCCCGCTGGCCATCGCCTTCGGCGAGGCCGGGCTGCACGTGGTCGGCGCCAACGGGTCGACCCTGCTCTGACGCTGCCCGTCCGGTAGCGCCCGTCAGTCTGACTTTCTGTCTGTCAATCGTCCAAGGGGGAAGTGCGCGTGGCCAGTTCGTCGTTCCGTATCGACTTCGCAGAGGTCGAGGCGGCCTCCAAGTTGATCCACAACATGCTCGCCGACCTGGAGGAGCCTGCCAACCGCCTCGAAGCGGTGGTCAAGCAGGTGCAGAAGTCGGTCTACGGCACCGACCTGCTCGGCAAGTCGCTGACCGGCGGCACCTCCTCCGTCGGCGGCGTGGGCGAGCACCAGGACCAGGTGCTCGCCGGTATCCGCGCCTACATCGCCAACACGACGGTGATGGCGCAGAACCTGCAGCACATCGTCGACACGCACCGCAGCAACGACGACGAGCAGGCCACCGAGCTGCACGGCATCCTCAAGGACAACGGCACCCCGCAGACGCCCGGCGCCACGAGGACGGGGACCATCACCCCCGCCGTGACCGTCGGCGTTCCGGCGACCCCGGCAACTCCGCCGCAGACGCCGGACTTCACCCCGCCGCCCCCGCCGAAGCTGGACTACAACCCGCCGAAGCCGCCGCCGGTCGACCGGCCCCCGGTGGGTGGCGGACGCCACCCGCTCGAAACCTGACCGATCCCTGGCCGTCCGGCCTGCCCCCGTACCCCCCTGTCGCCTGGTGATCCCGCGTCGCCGTCGACTGCCGAGCCGTCCCCGCAGACACCCGGCAGTCCGTCCGAGAAAGTGACTCGTCATCATGATCGAGCTGCCGTCCGACCTCGCCGAGGTGCTCAAAACCGTTCAGAAGAACGAGAACGGCACGGACATCGTCTTCCCCAACGGCAACGAGGACGTGCTGGCCGACCTCGCCAGGGCCTGGGACGCCTGGAACTCTGTGGCGGAGAGCCGCATCCAGGCCATCATCGGCGCGGCCAAGCAGGCGATGGAGCACATGTCGGGCCCCGCCGCCGACCAGTTCGAGCAGTACCTCCAGAAGTACGCGGGCCGGGACGACTCGCACGCCGCCACCACCCTGATCGCAGGCCAGGCGATGGCCGTCAACATGCACGGCTCCGCCCAGGCCGTGGCCGCCACCAAGACCGAGATGGTGCGCGAACTCACGTACGCGAAGACGTACATGGAGCAGAACCCGGCGGGCAAGAAGGACGACATCGCCCAGTCCGCGGGTATCAAGGAGGCCGCCCAGACGTACCACACGTATGTCGGCCAGGTCGGCTCCGGCGTCGACACGATGCTGCGTACGAGCGCCGGGCACGTCGAGGCGATGACGGGCTCCGGGAAGTCCTGCGCGCTGACCGGCGCGGGTGGTGGCAGCGGCCCCGGCGGCACCGGCCCCAACGGCCTGGGTCTGGACAGTGCTCCGCCGCCCGGCTCCGGCGCGGGTGGTGACGGGGCCGGGGCCGGTGCCGGTGGTGATGGTGCCGGCGGTGCCGGCGGTGGCGCTGGTGGCGGTGCCGGTGGTGGCGCTGGTGGCGGTGCCGGTGGTGGCGCGGGCGGTGGCGCGGGCGGTCACGGCGCGCCCAAGATGCCGCACATGCCCTCGGCCAAGGCGCCCGACATCGGCGGCGGCGCGGGCGCGCACATGCCCAAGTTCAACCAGCCGAAGCTGACGCCGTACACCCCGCCCAAGGTGGGCATGCCGGACTTCGGCACCGGGATGGGCCCCGACGGCAAGCCGTTCTTCGGCAGCGTCGGGACCAAGCCCCCGAGCCTCAACCTGGCCGGTCTGGACGGCTTCGACCCGAGCATGGGTGGCGCGGGCGGCGGGCTGAGCCCGTTCGGCGGCGGCGGTGCCGGTGGCGGGATGGGCGGCCTCGGCGGCGGCCTGGGCGGTGGTGGTGGTGGCGCCGGTGGTGGCATGGGTCTGGGCGGTCTCGGGGCCGGTGGCCTCGGCGGCGCGCTCGGAGGCTCGCTCTCGGGCGCGGCCGGTGGGGCCGGCAGCCTGGCCGGCGCCAGTTCGGCCGCCGCACGGCTCGGCGCCCGCTCGGGCACTGCCGTCGGCGGCGGCGCAGCCGGTTCGGCGGCCGGGCGGCCCGGCGCGGCGGGCATGCACGCCCCCAGCGGCATGGGCGGGCGCGGCGGCGGCGGAAAGAGCGGCGGTAAGGGTGGCAACAAGTTCGTCCGCCCGACTCGCTTCGGCACGGACGGCGAGGAGGACCTCGACCCGCTGGCCACCGACCGCGGCGTGATCGGCCAGGCCACCGAGGCCCAGCCCCGCGACCAGCAGTGGCACCGGATGCGGCAGCGCTGGATGGACGAGGCCCGCACGACCGAAGCCTCGGCCGCCCCCGTCGAGGAGGAGGCCGCACCCGCGACCGGCGCCGAGAACCCGCTCGTCGCGCAGCTCGCCGGGGCAATGCTCGGCACGCCCGACGAGGCAGCCGAGGGGACGGCCGACGGCGCCGACTCCGGGGCCACCACGACGTCGGCTTCGGGCTCGGCGGGCGGCACGGTGTCGTCCGACTCGGGCTCGGGCTCGGGCTCGGGTTCGGGTTCGGGTTCTGGTTCGGGCTCGGGTGGGGACGACGAGGCGTACCTCGACCGGGCACGGTCGGTGTCCGCGCGGCGCGGGCGGCCCGACGAGGCCGCTTCCGGCACCACCTCCTCGGCCGCCTCCGGCGGCACGGCCCCGGCCGCACCGGCCGCCCCGGCCCCGATCCTCGAGGAGGGCGGGTACCAGGTGCCCAGCCCGTTCCTGCGGGCCGCCCTCGCGCGGCTCGCCACCGGGGGCGGCGCCTGACGGCCGCTCGCTCCTCCTGAGACCCGCACGCCCCCTTTCGCACTGAACGAGGACTTCCCATGGCCGCCAACCGCCCAGGCGACGAGTTCGCCGCATTCGAGACACCAGCCCACGAGCGCCTGATCGAGCGCGAGCCGGTGGAGTCGCCCGAGTACACCGCCGTGCACGAGGTTTCGACGCCGCGGAGTTTCCCGGAGTCGTCGGAGTACACGCCGGTGCACGAGGCGTATGTGGCGCGGTCGGAGCCGGAGTTCACGCCTGCGCACGAGGTGTTTGCGGCGCGATCGGAGCCGGAGTTCACGCCTGCGCACGAGGTGTCGACGCCGCGGAGTTTCCCGGACTCGTCCGAGTACACGCCCGCGCAGCAGGTGTCCATGCCGCGGTCGGACTACATGCCTGCGCAGGAGGCGTACTCGCCGCAGATGCAGCTGAAGGAGGAGTCGCCTCGGTCCATGCCGGCGCAGGAGGCATTCACGCCGCGGAGCTTTACGGACTCGTCCGAGTACACGCCCGCGCAGCAGGTGTCCGCGCCGCGGTCGGACTACATGCCTGCGCAGGAGGCGTACTCGCCGCAGATGCAGCTGAAGGAGGAGTCGCCTCGGTCCATGCCTGCGCAGGAGGCATTCACGCCGCGGAGCTTTACGGACTCGCCCGAGTACACGCCTGCGCAGTCGGCCAGGTTCGAGCCACGGATGGGGGGTCTGCTCGGCGACGACGTGACCCCGGCGCATGTGGCGCCGCGGATCGGGACGGTCCAGGGTGTGCCGCTCGACGGTGACGTGATCCCTGCTCAGACGGTCTCGCCGCAGTTCGTGGCGGCGGTGCCGAAGGAGCACGGCACGCCGCTTCAGGCGAGCGAGGCGATGCAGGCGATGCCGCTGACTCCCCAGTCGGTGGCGGCGGTGCCGAAGGAGCAGGGAACGCCGCTTCAGGCGAGCGAGGCGATGCCGGCGATGCCGCTGACTCCCCAGTCGGAGGCGGGAGTGCCGAAGGAACACGGCACGCCGCTGGAGGAGGGCAAAGCCACCCCCGCAACGCCGTTGAACCCCACGGGGACGACTCCTGCGGCGGAGTCGGCGGTGCCGAAGCAGCAGGGAGCCGCCCTGAACTCCCAGCCCCAGGGCGGGAGCGGCGGTGGCGCAGGGCAGGGCTTCCAGGTCGACGCCGGTCAGTACCGGGCTGCGGTCAACCCGATCATGTCCGCGATGGAGCAGATCTCCGAACTGGCCACCAGCCTCACGTCGTTCCTCACCAGCATGGAGTCGAACGCTCCGTGGGGGAAGGACGAGGGCGGTAAGAAGTTCGCCGAGGGCGAGAAGGGCTACCTGAAGTACAGCAAGGACAGCCAGGCGGGTGTGAAGAGCCTCGCCGGCGCGCTGGAGAACGTGGCCAGCGGCCTCAAGAGCATGGCCGACGGCTACGACAACTCCGAGGGCTTCGCGACCGGGGGCTTCGGCTCCGGGGAAGGCGGCGGAGCTGCCGGCGGTGGAGCCGGCGGCGGCGGTCAGATCGGCGCGACCCCGCCCCCGGCCTACACGGCACCCTCCATCCACGTGCCCTCCAACCCGCGCCCCACTACCGGAAAGCACTGATCCACGATGGCTACCGAACTCCCCGAGCCCCTTCAGTGGGTCCTGCTCCTGCTTGCCGGTTGCCGTTGGCCTGAGCAGGACGAAGGCCAGCTGCGCGAAATGGCCGACCACTGGCGCAAGACCGCGGACGGCGTCGAGCACGCCGCCCAGGCCGCCGACAGTGCGATGAAGAACGCGCTGGACGGTCAGAAGGGCGGCGCCGCCGAGGCGCTGGCCACCCACTGGGCGCAGTTCACCACCGGTAAGGGCACCGAGCAGGACCCTGGCTACTTCCCCGGCACCATCCAGGCTTGCCGTGGCATGGGCGACATGCTGGAGAGCATGGCCAACTCGGCCGAGACGGCCAAGATCACGATCATCGCCCAACTCGGCATCCTGGCTTTCGAGATCGCCACAGCCGAGGCGGCGTCCATCCCCACGGCCGGTGCCTCGTTGCTGGAGATCCCGGTTGCCATCACCACCGGGCGTACGGCGGTCATGGCTGCCTTGAAGAAGCTCGCGCAGGAAGCCGTGATGCATGCCCTCAAGATGGGCATCCAGATGGGCGCCATCAACCTGCTGGCTCAGAGCATCGAGCTCGCCGAGGGGCACCGCAAGAGCATCGACACGAAGGAGCTCGGCGACGCCGTCAAGGGCGGTGCCATCAGCGGCGCCGCAGGCCACGTCCTGGGCAAGGGGCTCGGCGCGGCGGGCGGAAAGCTCCTGCCCAAGGGCGCGATGGAGTCGCTCCCCGGCAAGATGGCGCACGGCGCGGCGACCGGCGTCGGTACGGACGCCTTCACCCAGTTCGCCCTGACCGGCAAGGTGGACACCAGCACCCTGCTCGGCTCCGGCCTGAGCGGCGGCGCTGGCCCTGGCCTGCACGCAGGCGCAGCCGCGGCCCGCGAACACTTCAACGGCCCGCCGAAGTTCGCCCCGGAGGGTGGCATCGGCGCTCCGACGGAGCACGGTTCGGGTGGCCGTCAGGACGGTCCGCCGTCGTCCTCCTCTTCGGAGGGGGGCATCGGTGACCCGGTCCCGTCCGGCTCCGGTGGCCGTCAGGACGGCCCGCCGTCCTCCTCCTCGGGCTCGGGCAGCGGCATCGGTGACCCGGTCCCCTCCGGCTCCGGCGGCCGCCAGGACGGCCCGCCGTCCTCCTCGCGCTCCGGGAGCAGCGACAACAGCACATACCACGGCCCGGAGAGCTCGTCCTCCTCCTCGGGCGAGGGCTCTGGCCGACCCAGCCTGGCCCCGTTCGGTTCCGACCGCCCGTCCGGCTCCGGCTCCAGCTCCCATGCGGACTCCGGGTCGGGTTCGGGCTCAGGCTCAGGCCGCCCGTCGGCCCACGAGTCCTCTTCCTCCCACCTCGACGAGGCCCCGGCGCCGGTCACCCACGAGTCCCGGACCTCCGCCGACACCCCGCGCCCGACCGAGGGCAGCAGCAGCCAGCCGCACGAGAACGCAGCGGCCAAGCCGCAGTTCCATGAGGCGCCAGCGCATCAGACGCCGAGTGAGCCTGCGCGGGAGACCCCGCTTGAGCCGATGACGGGCGAGACGCCGCGTCCGCATTCGCCGTCGGTTGAGCCGTTGCCGCATGAGGAGCCGTCTGGGCGGGTCGGTGAGGAGCCGTCTCCGCGTGTGCCGAGCGAGCCCGCCCGCGAGACCCCGCTTGAGCCGATGACGGGCGAGACGCCGCGTCCGCATTCGCCGTCGGTTGAGCCGTTGCCGCATGAGGAGCCGTCTGGGCGGGTCGGTGAAGAGCCGTCCCCGCGTGTCCCGAGTGAGCCCGCCCGCGAGACCCCGCTTGAGCCGATGACGGGCGAGACGCCGCGTCCGCATTCGCCGTCGGTTGAGCCGTTGCCGCATGAGGAGCCGTCTGGGCGGGTCGGTGAAGAGCCGTCCCCGCGTGTCCCGAGTGAGCCCGCCCGCGAGACCCCGCTTGAGCCGATGACGGGCGAGACGCCGCGTCCGCATTCGCCGTCGGTTGAGCCGTTGCCGCATGAGGAGCCGTCTGGGCGGGTCGGTGAAGAGCCGTCCCCGCGTGTCCCGAGCGAGCCCGCCCGCGAGACCCCGCTTGAGCCGATGACAGGCGAGGCTCCCTCGCCCCGTGTCCCTTCGGTCGAGCCCCAGCCCCACGAGTCGGTCCCGTCGCAGTCGTCCTCGCACGAGCCCTCGCCGCACGAGCCGTCGTACGCCCCCGCCGGTGGCGGCAGCGGCGGCCCTGCCCCGGCGGCCCACTCTGCAGTGCCCAACCTGAACATCCCTGGCGGCGCCCACCTGAGCACCGGCGGCGGCACCCCGAGCGCCGGCAACACCCACCTCGACGGCACCCGTATGGCCACGACGGCCGCGCCGCGCCCGGCGGGCACCCCTGGCGACAACTTCACCGCCACCCCGGACGGCTCCGTGCACCCGGCCGGCGACGCACCGGCGAACAACACCGGCCCGGCCCCCATCCCGCCGCAGTTCGGCCCGGTGCACGGGTCCGGCCCCGCCGGTGCGGGTGGGGGCAGCCGCCCCGCGCCACGTCCGGAGGGGGCAGCGCCCCGGCCCGAGAGTTCGGTGCCGCAGCCGCGACCCGAGGCCCGCACCGAGGCACGGCCCGAGGCCGGTGGCAGCCGCTTCCGTACGCAGGAGCAGCGTCAGCGCCAGCAGGAGCGCGAGCAGCGTCAGCACGAGTTCGCGACCCGCGAGCACACCACGCCCGAGACGCCGGTCGAGCCGAAGCGCGATGTGCCGACGATGGGTCAGGAGGAGCGTCTGCACGCCCTCGGCAACCTCACGCCGGAGGACCGGCGCTCGCTCGCGACGGACAAGGACTTCGTCGCCGATCTGCGCCGGAACTCCACGCCGGACCAGTTCGCCGAGTCGGCCGCGCACCTGCTGGTGCACGTCGACCCCCGGACCGAGCAGGGCGGTGCGGCGCGGCACGAGGCGCACCAGCAGCTGACCCGGATGCTGCGCGACCCCGATGTGGCCGAGCGGCTGCTCAACGAGGGCGTCGAGGTGGTGGTCGTCCCGAAGGACGTCCGGATGACCGACATGCCGGGCTTCGAGCGGTACAAGGGCAGCGGCGTGGACGGCGATGCCGGCCAGGGCCGGGGCTTGGACGAGGCCCGGGGCGTGACCGGCAACAAGAAGGTGATGATCACCGAGGAGAACCTGCTCGGTGAGAAGACCAGCATCGGCAGCGACCCCAACCACCCGGACGGGTACTCGACCACCACGCACGAAATCGCCCACGCCATCCAGAAGTACGGGCTCTCGGAGGGCCAGAAGCAAGGCATCATCGACGCTTTCAACGAGAAGAAGGCGCGGCCGGACACCGACCCCGAGAACCCGGTCCAGTGGCCGGACGGTTCGCGTCCGACCGTGGACGGCGTGCGGCAGGACAACTACAGCTCCACCGACAGGGAGGAGTACTTCGCCCAGGCCACCAACTCCTACCTGTCGACCAACCACGGCAGGGACTTCCTGACCGGTGAGAACCGCAACAACGGCGCCCACTGGGCGGGTGGGCACGAGCAGGCCCTCCATCCGCTGATGGAGCAGCTGTACGGGAAGGACCCGCTCGCCGCGCACACGGGCGGCCGCGCCAACCCGGTGGACCACATCGAGGCCGTGTCCGGTGTCGGCGACTTCTTCCGGATGGCCGAAGGGGCGCCGCACGAGACCCCGGCCTCGCACGAGACCCCGGCCCCGCACGAGGAGCAGCCGCACCAGGCACAGCCGCACGACGAGAAGCGGTCACCGGAGACCGATCCGGTCCACGACGATCTCTCACTCGCGCCGTCGGTCAAGGCTGCGGACCCCGCCAAGGCTGCGGACCCGGACGCGGACGCCGGCGATTACTCGCACAAGATCGACGGCAAGAAGACCATCGACACGATCAAGGACTTCCTCGGCGACTCGGACAAGTCCAAGAACGAGTTCGAGAAGGTCCGCACCGAGATCGAGAAGTACGACCGGGCCGACCTGGAGGACGCCGACACCGCCGCGATGCTGGGCAGCTACCGTCAGCAGAAGCGCATGCACGTGGACCTGCTCTCCCGCAACGAGAGGGAGTTCACCACTGAGGCCACGCGCCTCCAAGACAAGTCTGCCCAGCTGGAGTCCGACCTCCGCGGGTCCGACCTTTCCCCCAAGGACAGGGCCCAGCTCGGAGCCGAAAAGGTGCACGCGGATGCCGCGCTGAGCCGCATCCAGGGGCAGCAGGACCGGATGGCGATCTTCGACCACGAGTACCTGAAGAAGACGCAGCCGAACAGCCCGGAGCTGCCGGCCCGGGAACGGGCACGACAGGACGCGGAGCGCCGCATCCTGCCGGAGGCCATCAGGCGCATCAAGGTCAAGGAGGCCGAGGTCGCGGAGCTCCAGAAGCAGGCCGAGGCGCACAAGGACGCCGCCCTCAAGAACAAGGAGAAGGTCGGCGTCTACAACGACCGGCTCGCGGACCTCAAGCTCCGCCGTGAGGAGTTGGCTGCCGACCGCAAGCAGCGGGAGGACGACCTGGCGGCTGCCGAGAAGGCACCGCGGTCGCCCGCCCCGCCCGCCCCGGCGGGTGGCCCGCGGAGGGGCGGGGTGTCCGAGCCGACGGGGAAGACGGCCAAGCTGGAGCGGGAGGCGTGGAAGAAGCTGGACGACAGCTACCGAAAGGCGTTCGGCTACTCCGACCACGGTGTGATGGCGCAGGAGCCGCACGCCGAGAAGCTCGTGGTCCGGAGCGGCGACAAGAGCGAGCTGGCCAAGGCGAAGATCAACCGCAACCACGTGATCGCCGACTACATGGTGCACAAGTACGTGACGGCGGCCGTGTTCAAGGCACGCGCGATGGATCCGGAGGCCCACGGGGCGGCGTCCG
The DNA here is from genome assembly GCF_052076145.1 of Kitasatospora sp. McL0602. NCBI lineage: Bacteria > Bacillati > Actinomycetota > Actinomycetes > Kitasatosporales > Streptomycetaceae > Kitasatospora > Kitasatospora sp. McL0602. Next base: position 5,771,144 of record NZ_CP197246.1, read on the forward strand.
AGGCGTTCGGCGACTTCGTCACCGACATGGCGCCCGACCGGCACCGGATCTACGGCAAGTTCGGTGCTGAGGCTGACAAGCGGCTCGCGATGGGCGGGCACGAGGAGGCGGCGTCCGTCCGCCGCGATCTCAACTTCAACGAGACGACGGTGGACCTGGGCACCACGTACGGTCGCGACCTGGGCAAGGCGTTCGACAAGGCAGGCGTCGCCGACCACCAGAGCGCTGCCAACGCCCATGCCGAGCTGGAGCACCAACTGGGCCGGTCGGGCCTGGACATGGTGGCCAGGCCCGAGCTGGACGCGCTGGCCAAGGCGGTGGGCGACATGCACGCTGCCCCTGCCCACCCGGCGCAGATCAAGGCAGTGCACGACGCCATTGGCAACGTCGAGCAGAAGGTCAAGAAGCAGGCGGTCGAGGACCTCGCCCTGGTCAACGGCGTCACCGGCCCGAGGCTGTTGGACGACACGGCGGCGTCGCTGGCCAGGGAGGGCAACAACAGCCAGCAGAGCACGCCCGCGAGCCGGAAGCGGCTGGCCGGCCAGCTGGATGACCTGGCTGCCCGCTACGAGAAGGCGGGCGCCAACCCGAACGAGCTGAAGGCCTACGCCAACGATCTGCGGAGTGACCACCCCACGGTCACCCCGGACCACCTCAAGCAGCTCGCGGCGAAGCTGCCGGGCGACCGTGCCGCGCTGCGAGACGCGGAGGTCAACCAGCGGCTGCACGAGGTGGCCAATTCGGCGGGACCCGAACGGAAGCTCGAGGCAGCCACCAACGACCTCAACAAGGCGACGAAGAACGAGGCAAAGCGCCAGAAGGAATTGGCGGACGCCCCCAAGGCGGTCGCGGACGCCGAAGCCGCCCTCGGTCTCGCCGAGAAGAAGGCGGAATCCACCAAGGCCGCCGCCGACGTGGAGGCCAAGAAGAAGGCGGCAGACGTACTGGTCAGCGCCCGGAAGAAGCTGGCGGAGGCGCCTGGGAAGCTCGCCGACGCCCAGCGGGACGTTGCCATCGCCACCGAGGCGAAAAACCGGGTGAACGACGTTTATCACGAGGCATTGAACAGCCAGACTGGCACGAAGGACCCGAAGGAAGCTGCCCGGGTGGCCTGGTCCGTGGCCGACCACGAGCTGGTCGGCAAGGAGTACGGTGGCGCCTTCCCCCGCGCCAAGGCGGGAGAGAACCACCCGGCCGGGATGTTCGAGCACGCGCTGACCGCCAAGGTAGAGGAGGTCCCCGGCCTGATCGAGGACATCACCGCCAAGCTGTCCAACAGCGCCTCGAACCTGCGGTTCGGCGACGAGACGGTCAACAAGTGGATCCAGAACTTCCTGGACCCGCACCTCGTCCGCGATCCGGAGGTGGTGACGGCGGTCGCCCACGGGCAGCTGCCGGGCGAGGCGCTGTACTCCTCGCACACCGCTGACCTGCTCCAGGCCGTGCACAGCCTGGAGCAGCACGGCCTGGCGCCGAAGGGGCTGCGCGACATCATGGCTCCCAAGACGCAGGGTGACATGGAGAACGTGCTCTCGTCGACGGACAAGAAGGCGAGCCCCAGCGCCACCAGCATCGGCGACGAGCTGCACATCCAGGAGGACAAGTCGTCGGCGCTGCCGGTCTCCTCCTCGGGTGAGTTCAGCAATCGCCCCGCCCGGATGCCGGGGTCGCTCCCGGATGGGCACGGGGCGCTGCCCAAGCCCATCCGGGACCCCCAGGCCGGCACAGGCGTCGGCGGACTGAAGCGTGACGTCACCATGGCGGACGTCAGCGACGGCGTCACCGACCGCGACGGCGACACGCAGATGGGCTCACAGCCGGACCGCAAGAGGCAGCAGCTCGGTTCGCAGGACATGGACCTGGGCCTCGGCGACATGTCGCTGGCCCCGTCGGTCGCCCGTCCGGCCACGGCCCGACCCAGTGGTGATGCCCCGCGCGGCTCCGATTCGGTGCAGCCCTCGCACGAGCAGCAGGCCTCGCCCCAGCCCGTTCACGAGGATCTGCCGTCCACCGGGCCCGAGGAGACCCACCTCGACGGCACCCGCACGGCCTCCAGCGCCGCGCCGCGCCCGGCCGGCACCCCCGGTGACATCCTCACCGGCGCCCCGGATGACATTCATACCCCTCCGGCGGGTGCGGACCCGCGGACGAACAGCGGTGCACAGATCCCGCCGCAGTTCGGCCCAGTGACCTCGACGGGCCCCGCGTCCCACGGCTCGACCGGCGGTGGCCATACCGGGGCGCCCTCGGCACCACGTCCGGAGCCGACCGCACCCCGTCCGGCGACGCCGGGCGGTGGCCGGGGCGCTGGTGACCACGTCACCGAGCCTTCGGGCAGCAACTTCCGCACCCCGGAGCAGCGTCAGCACGAGTCCAACACTCGCGAGCACGCCACTCCCGAGATCCCGGTCGAGCCGAAGCGCGACGTGCCGACGGTGGGTCACCAGCACGACACCTCGCCGCAGCCGCACGAAGGGCAGCCGCACGAAGGGCAGCCGCACGAAGCGCAGCCGCATCAGCAGACACCGGAGCACGCCGGCACGCCGCTCCCGATGGCCACCGAGAAGCGTCCGATCGGCGGCCCCGGCGGACTTGAGGAGCCCTCGCACTCGGACCACGAGCGGATCGAGGGCGCCGTCCCCCACAACGCGGACGGCAGTCCGCAACGGCATCCGGACCCCAATGCCGGTGACTGGATCAAGAATCTCAACGGCGACGGGCCTGACGCCCCCGGCCGCAACAACAACTGCACCGACGCCGCACTCGCACTGGTGGACACCTACGGTGGGCGTCCCACGCCCGCCGCCGCGCGCACCCAGGATCTGGACGCGCACGGTAACTCCTCGCCGGACGGCGAACACGGCGGCCGGGTTCGGATCGAGCAGGCCCTCGGAGGTAAGTTCGAGGACCTGGGGGACGGCAGGTCTGCCTACGACAAGCTGTCCAAGACGTTGCTCGACGAAGGCCACGGCTCCCAGGCCGTCATCATCAGCACCGACAGGGACGGCCGTTCGCACGCCTGGAACGCCGTCAATCACAACGGCAAGGTCGTCTACCTCGACGCTCAGAGCGGACTGAAAAGCCACGAGCCGCTCCACAACGGCGACCACGGCGTCTTCGCCATCCCCCTCACCCCCGACCGCAACCCGGTGCACCCCACCGACCCGAACGCCGCTCATCCCACCGAGGGCCGCCAGGCCCCGGACGAACCGGCCGGCCTTGAGGAAGATCGGAAAAAGGCGCTGCGGGACGAGGAGGTGAGGCAAGCGCTGCTTGATTCGCAGGGGACAGCTGGTCGAGAAATCGACGCCAAGCTGAAGAGGCTTCAGATGACGCAACGCGGGGGGAAGGGCCCAGGCGGGTACTACTGCCGGTTCGAGCCGGTCGACGTGACAGGAGCCACCCCGGAGGCCGCCAAGCAGATGGCGGTCGACGCCGCCAGCAAATTGGCGCAGGACGTCAAGAAGAAGTGGGCGAATAGTACGGCCACGGGCCCCGGATGTGTGGGTGCCGCACTTTACAAGGGAAATACTGTAAAGGTCTTCAAGGTGCCCGAGGATCCTGCGGTGCCGAAGCCTACTGGCTGGGGGCAGCCGATGCGGACGATGGTGGAAGAACGTCGGACGGTGCCTGAATATTCCCTGACCACCACAAGCAGTACCAAGGGGATAGAGGGCAGGGGATCCGCCCCGAATGCGCATCCGATCCTCATTGACTCCTACGATAGAAATGCCAACGGAAATGAGAACACGGATGGGAAATGCGCCGAAGTTGCCATGCTTTCGGAGATGCTCGACAAGATAGATCCGAGCATTCGTGGAGATTACTCCGCTGGGGGGAGCAGGAAGGCCGCTGCGCTGACGCGGGCCAGGGCGATCCTTTTGGATACTTCGGTCTACACGGTTGACTCTAGCTCGGGAGCACAGGGAGCTCCTTACCTCCCTCCCTGTGCAAATTGCGGCCCGGTGTTGGCGGAGTTCGGAGTCAACCTCCTTTCGGGCGGCTCCTGAGTCAATTTCTCCCCATCTACCCGGCCTGCGCGCCGGGTAGAATCCACTTCCGAGACGCGGCCGACCGGCCGTCTGCAACAGAGAGTCCAGAAACGCTCATGCCTGAAGCACCCGACCCCGTCGAGACGGTTTCGTGGCTGGAAAGCCATGGATGGTCGCATTCGCGTGACATCGGCGAGCGCGCCCGCCAGATGATTGCCGAGCAAGTCGGCCGCTCGGCGGCTGAGGAAGAACAGACGGAGGGATCCAGTGCCGCTGGGACGGCGCTGCTCTTCCTTGCGCAGTTCGGCGGCCTCACTCTCCCGACAGCGTCGGGCAGCCACCTGCGGCTGGTCCCCGCCGCCCCGGCGAATGCCGAATCGGAGGCTGAGCTGGCCCACCTCCAGACGCAGTTGGGTAGGCCGCTGTTCCCGGTCGGAGCGGAGGTCGAAGGCCCGGGACGCCTGCTGGTGACGGCCGAGGGCTGGTTCTTTCGACTCGACGCCGATGGTGCCCGGTTCCTGGGCGAGAATCCGGTCGCGGCGTTGGGCTGGGTCCGCGAGGGAGGTGAACTTCCCAGCGTGACAGAGCTGTTGGCTCCGGTGACGGATTCGGATGCGGGCGACCTCGACACCCCGGGCGGAGAGGTCCCGCACACCGCGTCCTCCCTGATGGTCGACCAGACGATCTATACCCAGACCAATGCGCTCGGTGTGGGGGAGCCGGACCTGCATCCGGCGGTGCGGGAGTTCCTGGCAGCGTTGCCGCCGTACCAGCGCGAGCCGTTCGCACTGTGGTGTGCGGAGGCGAGTCTGGTCTCCGACGAGCTGCACCGCTTGGACGAGCGCCGAGCGGACGGGCGGGTGACGACGCTGGAGGACGCACGTGCGCACTTCGCCGGCAGCCAGATCACCAGCATCGCGATTCGGCTGGACGACGAGGCGGAGCACGGCAAGCCGGTGGCTCCGTGCCGCTCGTGCGAGGCTCTGCTGACGGCGGTCGGAGTCGAGGTGATCGGAGAGTGAGCGAGACCCACCTCACCGAGGGACTGCGTGAGGCGCTGACCTCAGCCGGCTGGTCGCCAGAGAACCGGCCCGCCGCGCAGGACACCGATCTGCGGCTGCTGATGGCAGTCGTGGCGGCGAACGTCCAGGACGGGTTGCTGGAACCATTCCCGGCGGCTCGCCGGATCCTGGACCAGTACGGTGGCCTGGCCATCCCGCCGGTAGGACCGGGAGTGGAGGTCGCGTCGAACGGGTGCGTGATCGACACCGCGGTGGCCCGGTCCGGCCGGACCGCGCTGGTTGCGCTCGCCGAGCTGCTGGACAGTCCGGTGTTCCCGGTGGGCCGAGTTGGTAGTGACGTGCTGGCGATCGACGACCGGGGGCAGCTGTTCCGGCAGGGGCAGAGTGGTTGGTGGTACCTGGGCGCCACCGCCGAAGACGGTCTGGCCCGGTTGGTCGAGGGCTTCGCACCGGCCCGGGTAGATGCCGACGGACAGTGGACGGAGCCCGCTCCGCTGCCGCGCGAGATTCACCGAGGGACGTGGATCGACACCGGCCCGGCCAGCGAGCTGCTGGCTGCCGCGATGGCGGTGGCCGCTGAGGCGACCCGCCCGCTGCGCCGGCACGGGCTGCCGGCACTCGGTCGGCTGTATCTCACCGTTGAAGGGGAATCCGGCGGTCTTCCCTTGCTGTACCAGGAGTTCGAACTGGACAACGACCCGGAAGCGCGGATTGCCGAGATCGTCGACCGGACCTTCCTGCGGCCCGGCGCACAGCCGAGCCGGGTCACCGTCCGCCTGGGCCCCGCGCCTGAGGTGAACCACGGCTGGGATGGCCTGGTCATCGCCCGCACGGACCGCAGCAGGGAACTGGCGCTGCGCCACCGCACCCCCGCCGGACAACAGTCGCCCGACCCGACCGCCGCCACGGCGACCGTCGCCGCACTGACCGCACTCATCGCAACTCACACCGCACCGCAGAAGGAGCCTGCATGATCACCCAGGAAGAGGCGGTCGCCAAGGCTCGGACATGGCTGAACGCCGGTGCTGCGGACGGGGCCGAAAGCGAGGTCAGGTTCCGGGAGTTCGAGCTCGGCTGGGTGGTCTGGGCAGCCCCTGCCCCGCTGGAGCGTGATCCGGTGACCGGCATGCGGCGGCCCCCGGCCACCGTCGGACAGGCATGCGGGGTGGTGGACCGGGAGACCGGCGAACTCAGCGCATGGCCGTCCGTCCCGGTGGATACCGTCATCGCCAGCTACCGCCAGCGTCGCGCCGCCGCCAGCCCCGACGCGCCCCAAGCCGGGTAGCGCGAACACCGGGATCGAGGCACTGTACGAGCCCGACCAGACCTGTGGGCAGGCACGGTAGGCCTCCTGGGGGCGCGGTTCCGGGGGTTTGACCCGTCAGTCACTCTCTCCCGTGCGGATGCGGGGGAGGGCGGACGGGTGGGTGTCGCGGAGGTAGGCGACGAGGTGTTCGCGGACGTCGAAGCGTAGGGCTGCTGCGTCGTCCGGGGTCCGGGCCGTCATGGCGGCCCGGACCAGCAGGGTGGTGGGGGTGGTGTCGGTGACCTGGAGGGACCACTCTGCGCCGTCCCAGTGGGGGTTCTCGCGCAGGTAGGTGAGGAGGGCCGCCCGGAGGGCTTCGACCGGGGTGGTGTGGTCGAGGTGGAGGAGGACCCAGGCGAGGAGGCCCGGGTCCTTGCGGGTCCAGTTCTCGAAGGGTTTGTTGACGAAGTAGGAGACGGGGACGATCAGGCGGCGGTAGTCCCAGAGGCGGACGACGAGGTAGGAGAGGGTGATCTCCTCGACGGTGCCCTGCTGGCCGTCGACCACGACGGTGTCGCCGATCCGGACGGTGTCGCCGAAGGCGATCTGGAGCCCGGCGAAGAAGTTGCCCAGGGCTGACTGCGCGGCGATGCCCGCGACGATGCCGAGGATGCCGGCGGAGGCGAGCAGGCTCGCGCCGATCGTCCGCATGGCCGCGAAGGTCAGCAGCATGACGGCGCCCGTGACGACGACGATCACCGCGCTGACGACGCGTCGGAGCATGCTGGTCTGGGTGTGTACGCGCTGCAGCCGCGCGGGGTCGTCGGAGAGCGTCTCGTACCGGCTGAGGAAGGCCTCCAGGCCGGCCGCGACCACCCGGACGGTCAGCCAGCCGAGGCCGGCGATCAGGACCAGCAGCAGGACGTGCCGCAGGTCGTCGCCCTGGATGTCGAGGAGCTTCTCCAGCGGGCGCGAGCCGAGCAGCAGCAGCGCGGCGATCACCAGTTGGAGCGGGACGCGGCAACGCCGCAGCAGCGGCCAGACCAGCGCGCCGGGCTGACGGGCCGCCACCCGTTGCAGGGTCTGGTCGACGGCCCAGCCGAGGGCGAGGGTCGCCGCGACGATGGCGAGCAGGGTGACGAGCGGCCAGAGCACGGGGCACCTCGACGGGATCGACTCCGGGGTGTTTCGCACCATACCGTGACGAAACGCCGGATCCGGGGAGCCCCGAGGCGACCGGCCAGGGCCCTACAGCCAGTCGGCGTCCGGGGTGGCGGCCCGCAGCACGGCGCCCGCGCCGGAGAGCACCGGCTCGCCGTGCGCCACGCACAGCACCTCGGGCTCCAGCGCGGCCAGCCGCCGGAAGGAGGCCAGCGCCTCCACCCGGTCCATGTTGAACGGGCCGAGCAGGGCCCGCCCGCCCGCTGTCGCGATGACGTCGCCGGGGAAGAGCACGCCGCTCTCCGGCAGGTGGAGGGCGATGTCGCCGGAGGTGTGGCCGGGCACGTAGAGGACGTGGACGGGCTCGCCCCAGCCGTCCAGGGTGTCGCCGTCGTACAGCTCGACGTCCACCGGCAGGTGCCGCAGGGGCGGCAGGCTCGTCGCGCCGAGGTCCGCCAGGACCTGCTGGTGGAGGGCGTACTCCGCGGGGGTGTACGTCGTCGGTGGGATCTGTGGCACCTCCCCCCGGATCACCGCCGCATCCACGGCCCCGGCCAGCACGCGGGCGCCCGTCGCCTCGACGAGATCGGCCGCCGAGCCCATGTGGTCGAAGTGGGAGTGCGTCAGCACGATCTGCCGTACGTCCTCCGGCCGCCCGCCGAGCTGGGCCAGCGCCGCGAGGACGGCGGGGGCGGACCCGGGCACGCTGGTGTCGATCACGGCGAAGCCGTCCAGCAGCCGGACGAAGTGCACGTGTCCGACCGGGAGGGGCAGCTGCCAGACGGTGGCGGTCACCTGGATGAGGTCCATGATGCCGACAGTAGCCGGAACCTGATGATCAGTCAGCTGTTTTCCACCGCAGGCGAATCGGCCGCGAACCCCGCGATCAGGGCGTCGACGGCGAAGTGGAAGCGGGTGGTGTCGTCGGTGCCGGCGCCGGTGCGGACGGCTTCGGCGAGCAGCGGGTGGCGGTCGGGGTCGAAGGGGGCGGGGGAGTGGCCCGGCTCGATGCCGACCTCGGCCGTGGTGTGGCCGATGACCAGCAGGGTGAGGGTGTTGAGGGCGTCCAGGGCGCGGCCGAGGGGGAAGCCGGCCGCGGTGAGGATGCCGAGGTGGTGCTCGACGGCGTCCAGGGTGGCCGGGGTCGCGGCCGGGCGGCTTAGCACCAGCGGGAGGATGCCGGGGTGGCGCAGCAGCGCGGCCCGCAGGGAGTGCGCGTACGCGCGGAGCCCGTCGTGCCAGGGCCCGGGGGAGGGTGCGGCGGCGGGGGTGAGGGCGCGTTCGACCAGCCCGTCGAGGAGGGCGTCCTTGTTGGGCACGTAGTGGTACAGCGTCATGGCCTCGACGCCCAGCTCGGCGCCGAGCCGCCGCATCGACAGAGCGCGCAGGCCCTCGCGGTCGGTCAGGGCGAGGGCGGCGTCGAGCACTTGGCTGCGGGAGAGTCCGGCGCGTTCGCCCCGGGTGCGCTTCTCGGCCATCGGAGGGCCCTTCTGGCGGCGGGTTGATTTTCTTACGTCGTAAGTCTACCTTGGACCCAAGAGATTCTTACGGCGTAAGACAAGAAGACGAGACGGACAAGGGGTGGGGTCATGGGCATCGAGGTCAACAAGCGGGCCATCGGTGGATTCGTCACGGCGATCAACGAGCGCAGGATCGAGGACTTCCCGGCGTACCTCCACCTGGACGTGATCGACCACAACAAGATCATCTTTGGCGAGGAGGACGCCCCGGGCGCGGCGTTCGAGGGCTTCCGTCAGCAGCTGGCGGCCTTCGGCGAGTTCGAGGTCGTCATCGACGGGCTGGTCGCCGAGGACGACGAGGTCGTCGCCAGGCTCACCGTCAGCGGGTCGCAGACCGCCCCCCACCCCCGCAGCGCCGAGCCGACCCGGCGGGCGTTCAGCGTGGAGCAGATCTGGGTCTTCACCGTCCGGGACGGCAAGGTCGCCGAGATCCGCGCGGTCGCCGACCGCCTCGGCATGTTCCTCCAGCTCGGCTGGGACTGGCCGACCGAGGACTGACACCTGACCCGGCGGGAGTGGCCGAGGCGGTCGGTGGGGGAGGGTCAGCCGCGCTCGGCGGCGCTGCGCTCCACGCAGAACTCGTTGCCGTCGATGTCGGCCATCACGACCCAACCGCTGCCGTCGGGCCGCCGCTGGTCGTCGACCTGGGTCGCGCCGAGGGCGAGCAGGCGGTCGACCTCCTCGTCGCGGGTGCGGTCCTGGGGCTGGAGGTCGAAGTGGACGCGGTTCTTGACGGTCTTCGCGTCGGGGCCGGTGATGAAGAGCAGCTGGACGCCGTTGGCGGTGCTCAGCAGTGCCATCGGATCGCCGGGGAAGTCGTCGTCGGCAAGGGAGCCTTCGAGCACCTGGGCCCAGAAGGTGCCGAGCGTGTAAGCGTCGGTGCAGTCGATGGTGACGTGTCGTACGAGAGATGCCATGGCGCCACTATCGCTGGTGGGCCGGGTCGTCGGCCAGGGGTTTGCGAGGCTGCCCGGGTGGGCCGGATGCCGTGCCCGGGTGGGCACAGTCGGCGGGGCCGCCGGCGAGCGGGCCGGGCCGGTGACCAGGTGCGGTACGGGGAGTGGCCGGGGCGGCTCCGCTGCGCTGTCTGCCGTGGGTGGTGCGCCCGTGGTACTCGTGGTGGTTCCGTGCCGGGCCGTCAGGTCGCGGTGGGCCCACCAGGTGAGGGGACCTGACAGATGCACAGGAAGAAGAAGCTCGGAAAGCTGTGGATCGGAGGCGCGGCGCTCGTCTGCCTGAGTGTCTGCGCGGTCGCGATCGGCACCGAGGCGTCCGGCACGGTGACCTCCGGCACCCTGGCCCGGGGCATCGACCCCGGAGGCACTGCGGTCGTCCCGCCCGTCACGGCGCCTACTCCCACCGCCAGCCCCACCAAGCCGGCCGCCGCCGGCCCGATGCGGCTCAGCAGCCCCGACGGCCCGGTCACGGCCGACGAGATCGCCTCCTTCCGCAGTTACGTCCAGACCCTCACCCCGGCCGCCGACAACATCGGCAACGACTGGGCCCAGGGCCACAGCGGCGAGGAGACCAAGGCGATGGGCCTGGTCTACGAGATCTCCCACGACCGCCCGGTGCTGGACCGGATGATCGGCTACTGCGACACCGTGCTCTCCGAGCGCAACGACCTCGCACCGGCCCCCGTCGGGCAGCACGTGCTCTGGACCGGCAAGATCGACCCGGCCTGGCCGAACGACGTCACCACCAAGCCGATCGGCACCGGCGGCGAACAGGGCGACCCGGTCGGCCACCTGGCGAACTGCGCCCGGCTGATCCTCCAGACCCCGGCGCTGTGGAAGACAGCCGTCACCGGCGGCGACCCGCACCGGTACGGCGCGACCTACCTCGACCGGGCCAAGCGGTACGTCGCCGAGGCCGACACCGCCGTCGACAAGCACATCCTGGCCCGGCTGCTCGACGTCTCCCGGAGCAACCGTCAGTACTTCGCGGCCGGTTCGCCGTACAAGGGCGGCCAGCCGGTGCCGTGGAACCAGCAGATGATGTTCGACTACGCCTTCCAGAACCTGGCGGTCGCGCACGAGCTGCTCGGCGACAACCCGGCGAAGGTCAAGCGCTACGACCAGCTGGTGCAGGCCAGCGTGGACTGGTTCTTCGGGACGGTGCGCAAGTACACCGACCCGAAGGGCAAGCCCGCCTACGACTGGGCGTACGCGCCGCTGGAGGGCGGCAAGGAGGACAACGACCACGGCAGCCTGGACAGCGCGGGCCTCTACCGCGCGTACCTGAGCGGCCGGTACGGCATCACCCCGGCCATGCTCGCCCCGCTCGCGAACACCCTCGCCGACGTGATGACCAAGGGCTCCGGCCACTACGCGGGACGCGTCGACGGCACCGACGGCTCGGGCAACAGCGCGCCCACCACGTACGTGCGCAGCGGCTGGCTGCTGACCTCCGAGTTCCGCCCCGACGTCTACCACCCGTGGGTGGCCGTGGACATCCCGGGCGGGACGACGACGGCCGTGGACCGCTTCTCCCGCGCGCTGCTGGTGAAGAGTCACCGAGCCAAGTAGTCACCGAGGCAAGCAGCCGCAGTACCAACGAGCTGCTTACCGGTCTCCTACCCGGCGGCCCGATAGGGTCGGTGACCATGAGACTGGGCGGGGTGTGGCGCAAGCGGGTACTGGTCGGCCTGCTGGTGCTGCTGGTGGCCGTGGTGGGTACGACGATCGCGGTGGCCGCCAAGGGGCAGCCGGCTGCGGTCCGCGAGGAGGATCGTTTCCTCGACCTGCCGGAGACCCCCGGCAGCGCCGCGACGATCAGCCTGGACACCTCCTTCTTCACCACCGGCAGCACCCCGCGCCCGGCAGTCCTGCTGGCCCACGGCTTCGGCGGCAGCAAGGACGGCGAGCGCGACCGCGCCCGCGAGCTGGCGCGGGCCGGGTACGCGGTGCTGACCTGGTCGGCGCGCGGCTTCGGGCACTCCACCGGCAAGATCGGGCTGGACGCGCCGGACCGCGAGATCGCCGACGTCAAGCACCTGGTCGACTGGCTGGCCCAGCGCCCCGAGGTGCAGCTCGACGCCCCGGGCGACCCGCGCGTCGGCATCACGGGCGCCTCGTACGGTGGCGGCGCCGCGCTGCTCGGCGCCGCCTACGACCCCCGGATCGACGCCGTCGCCAGCGAGATCACCTGGTGGGACCTGGCGGACTCGCTCTTCCCGCAGAGCATCGCCAAGGACGGCGACGGGGTGTTCAAGAAGCTCTGGGCCGGGATCTTCTTCACCACCGGCTCGGCGGGCGATCTGACCGCGCAGCCGGGCAAGCCGCAGAAGGCCGCCGGCCCGCCCGGCTGCGGGCGGTTCCTGGACGAGCTGTGCGCGATGTACGACCGCGTCGCGACCGCCGGGCGGCCGGACCAGGCCGCCGTCGAGCTGCTGAAGCGCTCCAGCCCCTCCTCCGTCGCGGACAGGCTCAAGGTGCCGACGCTGGTGGTGCAGGGCCAGCAGGACTCGCTCTTCCCGCTCGACCAGGGCGACGCCATCGCGAAGGCCGTCGCCGCGAACGGCGCGCCCGTCGCGGTCGACTGGTTCGCGGGCGGGCACGACGGCGGCACCGAGGGCAGCACCCGCACCGACGCCCGCGTCACCGCCTGGTTCGACCACTACCTCAAGCGGGAGGATGTCGACACCGGCCCGGCCTTCCGCGTCACCCGCACCGGCGGCGTCGACTCGACCGGCTTCCAGGCCGTGCTGCGCGGCGCCGACGCCGACGCGTACCCGGGCCTCGGCGGCACCGCCACCCGCAGCTTCCCCCTGGTCGGGGCCGAGCAGACCGTCGCCAACCCGCCCGGCGGCGCACCGCCGAACATCTCCGGCCTGCCCGGCATCGGCGCGCTCTCGCAGGCCGCCACCCTCGGCGTCGGCCTCTCGCTCGACTTCCCCGGCCAGTACGCGAGCTTCGACTCCACGCCGCTCGACTCCGCGCTGCACCTGACCGGCGCGCCCACCGTCCGGGTGAGCGTCAAGACCGACCGCCCGGACGCGGTGCTCTTCGCCAAGCTCTACGACCTCGGCCCGGACGGCAAGCAGACGCTGCCGCAGCAGCTCGTCGCCCCGCTGCGGATGACGGACGGCCAGACCGCGACCGTCACCCTGCCCGCCGTCGACCACACCTTCCCCGCCGGGCACCGCCTGCGGCTCGTCCTCGCGGCCACCGACCTCGCGTACGCCTCGCCCGCGCAGCCCGCCACGTACCGGATCGCCGTGGCCGGGCCGCTCGCCGCGCCGACGGTGGAGCAGCTGAAGACCGAGGCCGCACCGCTGCCCGCCCGCACCTGGGTGCTGCCGCTGATCGCCCTGGCGGTGGCGGCGTTGCTGCTGGTGGGTCGTCGCCGCCGGACCCCGGCGCCGGACCCGTCGTTGCTCGACGTGCCGCTGCGGATCACCGGCCTGAGCAAGCGTTACAAGGGCGCCGCCGACCGGTATGCCGTCCGCGAGCTGTCCTTCCAGGTCGAGCAGGGCCAGGTGCTCGGCCTGCTCGGGCCCAACGGCGCCGGCAAGACCACGACACTGCGGATGCTGATGGGCCTGATCCGGCCGGACGCGGGGGAGGTGCGGCTGTTCGGCCACGCCGTCCGCCCGGGTGCGCCGGTGCTCTCCCGGGTCGGGGCCTTCGTCGAGGGCGCCGGGTTCCTGCCGCACCTCACCGGCCGGGCCAACCTGCACCTGTACTGGAAGGCGACCGGCCGCCCCACCGAGGACGCCCACTTCGACGAGGCACTCGCCATCGCCGACCTCGGCGAGGCCCTCGACCGCGCCGTCCGCACCTACTCCCAGGGCATGCGCCAGCGCCTGGCCATCGCGCAGGCCATGCTCGGCCTGCCGGACCTGCTTATCCTGGACGAGCCCACCAACGGGCTCGACCCGCCGCAGATCCGCGAGATGCGCGAGGTGATGATCCGTTACGCCGCCGCCGGACGCACCGTCATCGTCTCCAGCCACCTGCTCTCCGAGGTCGAACAGAGCTGCACCCACCTGGTGGTGATGGACCGGGGCCGCCTGGTCAGTGCCGGGGCCGTCGCCGAGATCATCGGCCACGGCGAGCAACTGCTGATCGGCACCGGGCCCGGCTACGGCCCCGAGCAACTCGCCAAGGCCGCCGAGCAGGTCGCGCAGCTGTCCGGCGTCGGCGCGGTGGTGCCGGCCGAGCAGGGCCTGCTCGTCCAGCTGGACGGCCTGACGGCCGGAGAGCTGATCGCCGAACTCGTCCGGCTCGGCATCCCCGTCGAATCCGCCGGGCCGCACCGCCGCCTGGAGGACGCCTTCCTCTCCCTGATCGGAGGCTCCGCGTGAGCGCTGTCGACCACACCCCTGTCGACCATGCACCCGGCTATCGCGCCGCGCGGACGCTGCCGCTGCGGGTCGAGGCCCTCCGCCAGCTGCGGCGCCGCCGCACCATGGTGATCGGCGGGGTGCTCGCGGCACTGCCGTTCATCGTGCTGGTGGCCTTCCAGATCGGCGGGCCGCCCGGCCGTGCCGACCGCACCACCTTCATCGAGCTGGCCACCGCCTCCGGCCCCAACTTCGCCGCCACCCTGCTCTTCATGGGCACCGGCTTCCTGCTCGTCATCCCCGTCGCGCTCTTCTGCGGCGACACCGTCGCCTCCGAGGCCAGCTGGTCCTCGCTGCGCTACCTGCTCGCCGCACCCGTACCCCGGGCCCGGCTGCTGGCCCGCAAGTTCACCGTCGGCCTGGCCTTCTCCGCCGGGGCGGTCCTGCTGCTCCCGCTCATCGGGCTCGCCGTCGGCACGGCCGCGTACGGCTGGGGCGACCTGAAGCTGCCCACCGGCGCCAGCCTGCCCGCCTCCGTCGCGCTGCCGCGGCTCGCGCTCGCCGTGCTCTTCGTCTTCCTCAGCGAGCTGGTCATCGCGGCCCTGGCGTTCTGGCTCTCCACGGCGACGGACGCCCCGCTCGGCGCGGTCGGCGGGGCGGTCTTCCTCTCCATCATCACCGGCGTCCTGGACGCAATCACGGCGCTCGGCAGCCTGCGCGAGTGGCTGCCCGCCCACTGGCAGTACGCCTGGGCCGATGCCCTGCAACCCCAGCTGGAGTGGGGCGGCATGGTGCAGGGCGCGTCGCTGTCGTTCTCGTACGCGGTGGTGCTGCTGGCGCTGGCCTTCCGGGGCTTCGCCCGCAAGGACATCGTGTCCTAGAGCAGCTCAGCCCTCGGTGAGGGTGTGCTTCACGAGTGCGTTGGCGTGGCCGTGGCCGAGGCCGTGTTCGGTCTTGAGCCAGGCGACGAGTTCCATGTGCTTGGTGAGCGGCGAGGACCGGATGAGCTCCTGCCACTCGGCGACCGGTCGGCCGTACTTCTGCTCGATCGAGGGGAAGTAGCTGGCGGGGCCCTTCACGGGTTCGGTCATGTCAGTGTCCTGTCTCGGTGTCTGTGTCTGTGTCTGTGTCAGTTGAGGTGGTCAGCTTGGTGCTGACTGCGGTCAGCCAGAGGAGGCCGAGCGCGGCACCGGCGGTGAAGGCCAGCACGGTGGCGGCGGAACCGGCGAAGCCGGCGAGGACCGCCACCGGTACGAGACGGTTGGCGAGGGCCCAGCCGCGCCGCCGCTGGGCCGCGAAGTGCCGGGCCAGCACCAGGAACGCGGCGCACAGCGCGAGATATCCGACCGTGCCGCTGATCATGTGGACAGTGCCGTGCGCGCTCAGTGAGGCGACCCGGCCTTCGGGGGCGCCGACCGGGAATCCGGCGCCCGGGTCGGCGCGGAAGACTCCGGCAAGCAGGAAGGAGGCACCGAACACGCCGAGCAGCCGGGGTGCCCAGGTGCCGCCGGGCGTGCCGCGCAGCGCCCGGTGCGCCCCGACCGCGCCGAGGATCACCAGCGGGCCGGTGAGCAGGAACGAGGCGATCTGGACCCAGCCGAGGTCGCCGAGGCTGAGCTGGCTGAGCGCGTTACGGGTGAAGTCGAAGCCGTCCCGGGTCAGGCCCTGGATCAGGCCCGCGCCCAGGAACAGCGGGCCTGCCGCGATGCCGCCGAGCAGCAGGGTCCGCGCCCCCGGTCGGGCCGGGGCGGTGGTGGCGATCAGGGGTGCGTCGAGCGTCTGGGTCATGCGGAGCCCTCCTTGGCCGGGGCGTAGGCGAGGACCTGGAGGCCGGAGCTGAAGGTGGTGACGCCGATCGGGCGGAGGGTCTTCTTCGGGGAGGTCTCGGTGAAGAGGCGCTTGCCGGTTCCTTCGACGACGGGGCAGGTCCACAGCCGCAGCTCGTCGATCAGGTCGTGCTCCAGCAGGGTGTTGACGAAGTCGCCGCTGCCGTAGACGAGCAGGTCGCCGCCGTCCTGCTGCTTGAGCTCGGCCACGGCCGTCGGCACGTCGTCGGTGAGGAAGGTCGCGTTCCACTCGGGGGTGTCCAGGGTGGTGGTGGCGACGTACTTGGGCATGGCGTTCATCCGGTCGGCGAAGCCGTCCTCGTCCGTCATCGACGGCCAGGCCTGGGTGAAGCCCTGGTAGGTGGCGCGGCCGAGCAGGAGGGCGTCGGCGGCGAACAGCTGGGTGCGGGCGTACGCGGCGCCCTCCTCGTTGAAGTAGGGGGCAGTCCAGGCCGGGTGCTCCACGATGCCGTCGAGCGTGATGTAGAGGGAGGCGATGACCTTGCGCATGGGAGAGGCGTCCTTCGGGTGGCGGGCGCAGAAGTGCCCTTGTGTACGATGTCCACATTCGGAAGGTGCGGTGATCCGCGCCCCCCGGTCGATCTTCCAGAAGCCTAGACGAGCAAAGTGGATGCTGTCCACATTGCTGTCCACATTGGAGTTGAGATGGCCTCAGACGCCGAGAACCCGAAGCGGGACACCTACCGCCACGGCGACCTCCGCAACGCGCTGATCGAGGCCGGCCTCGAACTCGCCCGCACCGGCGGGCCGGAGGCCGTCGTCCTACGGGCCGTCACCCGGCAGGCGGGCGTCGTGCCCAACGCGGCCTACCGCCACTTCGCCGACCGGGGCGCACTACTGCACGCCGTCTCCCAGGCCGCGATGGCCCAGGTCGCCCGCGCCATGGAGGCCGACCAGGCCGCCCTGCCCCCGACCGCCGACCCCACAGCCGCCGCCCGAGCCCGCTTCCGCGCCGTCGGCACCGGCTACCTCCGGTTCGCCCAGGAGGAGCCCGGCCTCTTCCGCGCGGCCTTCCACGTCCCCGCCGACATGGCCTATGCCGCCGCCGACACCTCCGCCGGAGACAGCGGCAAGACCCCCTTCGAACTCCTCGGCGCCGCCCTCGACGACCTCACGGCAGTCGGCCTGATGCCCGAGGACCGCCGCCCCGGCGCCGAGTTCCTCGCCTGGTCCGCCGTCCACGGCCTCGCCGCCCTCATCATCGACGGCCCCCTGCGCGGCCTGCACGCCACCCAGGCCCACGAGGCGGGCCAGCTGCTCATCGACATGATCGAACGCGGCATCTGACGACCGTTGTTGGTGTGGGGGCGTCCTTCCCATCGGATCCGACAAGTTCTGGTCGCTACTGCCCGCCGCGCTATTACGCTCGGGGGATGAGCGGCAGCCAGGCGGATCCACCAGGCAGGCGGGCAACTTCGGGCCGTGGACGCCTGAGGCTACTTCCGATCGGCTGGGCTCTCGCGTTGGCCATCGTTGTGGCGCTGCTCGTGCTGATCGGGGCAACGCTCATCGGAGTCGTCCTGCTCGGGTTTCGCGAGATCAAAAGGGAACCTCAGGTGTCGGCGGGCACCTTGTTCGATCTTCTGAAGGTCAGCTTCGCTCTGGTGGCGGGGGCGGGCGGCCTCGTGGCGCTTGTCATGGCCTATCGGCGACAGCGGCTCGCCGAGTACGCTCACGAACTCGACCAGTCCAAAGAAGATCGTGAACGTAGCAGGATGTTCAATGAGCGGTTCAGCTCAGCTGCGGGTCAACTCGGGCACGAACATGCCGCGGTACGCCTGGCTGGAGTGTACGCAATGGCCGGCCTCGCAGATGACTGGCAAGCCCATCGACAGACCTGCATCGACGTGCTGTGCGCCTACCTGCGCATGCCGTACCCGCTGGCGCCAGCCGAGCCCTCCCCTGGGTACGTCGGGTGGCTTCACACCCGGGAGGTCCGCCACACCGTCATACGTGTCATAACCGCCCACCTTCGGGACGACGCAGCCGTTTCGTGGTGCGGACACGATTTCGACTTCACCGGAACCGTCTTTGACGGCGGCGACTTCACTCGCGCAAGGTTCACTGGTGGCACGGTCATCTTTGAGCGCGCCAAGTTCTCCAGTGGGGAGGTCGCCTTCCATGGCGCCAACTTCGCCGGTGGCGTCGTGGGTTTCTGGGCCGCAGAGTTCCAAGGCGGTCAGGTCTACTTTCCCGATGCCACGTTCAGCGGTGGCACCGTCTCCTTCGAGGAGGCCAAATTTTTCGCTGGTCTGGTCTGCTTCGACCACGCCAAGTTCGTCGGCGGGCGGGTCCACTTCCGCGCTGCGGAGTTCGCCGGTGGCGAGGTCAACTTCCTTGACATCATGGACTGGTCCAAGCCGCCGGAGTTCGATGCTGACCAGCCACCTACAGGCGTCCTGATCACGCACCACCTGGACACCGCCTAATGCTCCGACCCGGAGGTTCGCCGGATTGGTGCGGCAGGCTTCGTTTCGCGCCTCTGGGCCACTTCGGACCGCTGCCGAAGATCAAGCTCGCCAACTCGAACCGCCCCCAACCAGAACGGGCGTTGGTCGGCGTGAAGCTCAGCTCGACGTTGTTGCGCCTCGCTCACCGGCTGATCCGAATGGCCGAGGGTGCCGACCCCGGTCTGCGGATTGGTTGGTCGTACTCGCTGTCGCCGCTGAAGAGGGAGCTGGCCCTGATCCGGGCTCGAGTACGTGAGCATCGCCCCGGTCGACCGGGTGACTACGAACCGGGCGAGATAGCTCAGTGCGACCTGTGCTTCCCCGAAGCGAGTGTGTCGGTGGTGCCGAGGCAGGCGGGCTCGGTGTCAAAGCCGCACACGTCGGCTACTCGGTCCTGCTCGACACGGGCGGCATTCTCGCGCCACCACGCGACATCCCTCTCCAACTCGTCCAGGACTTCGCGTCGCAGTTCGATGTGGTCGATGAATTCGGCTGGCAGCCTGACTCCGTGGTCGAGGACGTAGTGGGCGAGCCCTTCCGGCCAGAGGTAGTAGCCATCGGTGAAGTCGCGGGACCCGTTGGAGCGTGAACACAGCCGACACCTCGATGACCCCATCCAGTATCCGGCGACCTGCCCGTGCTCCAGATAGTCCGCGACCGACAGCCGTTCGGCCTCGTCCCACGCAGGATCAACAAGATCAGCGGGGTTCGGCAGCTCCTGGTTCTCCGAGGACCGCCAGAAACCGAGCAGCCTGACCGGACGGTCGGGATGTTCACGCAACTCAGGCATGCCCGAAGACTTTCACGATGACGGTCCCGCGTCACTTCAGTTGTACCTTCCCCGTCTTGTTGCGCTGAAAGGTGGCGCTGCGTCGTGTCAGGAGCCAGCGCAGGGCCGCACGGCCGATGCGGATCACGTGTGGACGCGCCGCAGAGCGGCTCTGCCACCGCGCCACCCAGCTCGGCACCGAACGTCTCCCGATATCCAGCCGCCCCGAGGCGCAACATCGCTAGCCACAACCCGGCGAACCTATGCGGCAGCGCACTATCCGGGGTGGATCAGGTCGGCGAGCTCGGTGGCGCCGGCTGCCTCGGGGGCGAGTCGGGCGAGCCTGCGGAGGCGGATGGCGTAGGCGCGGCGCTGGATGTCGGTTCCGTGCTCGGCGATAGTCTGCGCGAGTTCGCGGGCCTGTTCGGTGTCGCCGTCGGCGATGGTCACGACGGAGGCGAGGAACGCGCCGACGACGCCTGTGAGTAGGTCCGGGCGGGCGTCGAGGACTTGGCGGAGGCGTGGGATGTCCGCCTGGTCGATGGCGTCGAAGGCGTGGTCGGTGGCGGTGGCCGGGTCGGCGGCGATTGCGTAGACCTCGTCGAGGGCCAGGTGGTCGGCCAGTTGGAGGAGAGCGAGATGTTGGCGGGCGGCCGGAGCGTCCAGGGCCGAGAGGGCGGCATGCATCTCGGGTGTGCGCAGGGCGCTGCCGTGCTGGTCGAGGAAGTCTCTGGAGGCGGCCCAGGTAGGGGTGTCGACCCAGGTGTGGAGCAGGAGTTGTACGTCGTGGTCGCGTCGTCCGCGTTCCAGGACGGCATCGAGCGTGTCGGTGTCGGCTTCGGCCAGGACGGCGGTGAGGCTGTCGATGGCTTGGTCACCGGGGAAGAGGGCTGTGGCCAGGTGCAGGTGGTGGCGGAACTCCGGTGACAGGAGCTGGTCGTGGTGAGTGCGGAGGAATGCCTCGATGCCGGGCCAGTCGGTTGCTTGGGCCCATTCGTCCAGGAGTAGCAGGCTCTCCTCCGGCAATGGGTCGGTGGCCCAGTCAGGGAGGTCGGCGGTGAAGATGCCGAGGCTGATTGCGGTGTCGCGGATCTGGTGTCGGGCGCGGCTCAGCGCCTGGAGGTCGCCGCTGGTGGCTGCCAAGGCTGCGATGACCAGTTGGTTGGTGGCGAGACTTGTGTCAGCGTGCCCGGTGAGGTAGCTGGCGTAATGGGCTCGGAGTTCAGCCTGTGCTAGAGAGTGCGCTTCAAGGACGGTAAGGGCATCCTGCCAGGCGGCAGATGAACTGTGTGCGTTGCTCTGCCGGTTGGAGAGGTTGTTGAGGGCACTGGCGAGGTTGGGGAGGAAGGCGGCGGGGTTGGTTTTGGCGAGGTCGCGGAAGAGGTTGACGGCTTCGGTGATGGAGGCGAGCGCTGCCGCTCGGTCCCCAGTGTTGCTTTGGTGGTTGGAGAGGTTGTTCAGCGACATGGCGAGGTTGGGGAGGAAGGCGGCGGGGCTGGTTTTGGCGAGGTCGCGGAAGAGGTCGGCGGCTTCGGCGATGGAGGCGAGCGCTGCCGCTCGGTCCCCAGTGTTGCTTTGGTGGTTGGCGAGGTTGTTGAGGGTGCCGGCGAGGTTGGGGAGGAATGCGGTGGGGCTGGTTTTGGCGAGGCTGCGATAGAGGTCGGCGGCTTCGGTGCCGGAGGCGAGCGCTGCCGCCCGGTCTCCGGCGTTGCTCTGGTGGTTGGCGAGGTTGTTGAGGGCGCCAGCGAGGTCTGGGAGGAATGCGGTGGGGCTGGTTTTGGCGAGGTCGCGGTAGAGGTCGGCGGCTTCGGTGATGGAGGCGAGCGCTGCCGCCCGGTCCCCGGTGCCGCTTTGCCGGTTGGAGAGGTTGTTCAGCGACATGGCGAGGCTGGGTAGGAAGGCGGCGGGGCTGGTTCGGGCGAGGTCGCGGCGGATCTTCACTGCTTCGGTGATGGAGGCGAGCGCTGCCACTCGGTCCCCAGTGCCGCTTTGCCGGTTGGAGAGGTTGTTGAGGGCGCCGGCGAGGTCTGGGAGGAATGCGGTGGGGCTGGTTTTGGCGAGGTCGCGGTAGAGGTTGACGGCTTCGGTGATGGAGGCGAGTGCTGCCGCCCGGTCGCCGGCTTCGCTCTGCTGGACGGCGAGGTTGTTGAGGGCACTGGCGAGGTTGGGGAGGAATGCGGCGGGGCTGGTTCGGGCGAGGTCGCGGCGGATCTTCACTGCTTCGGTGCTGGAGGCGAGCGCTGCCGCCCGGTCCCCAGTATCGCTCTGCTGGACGGAGAGGTTGTTGAGGGCACTGGCGAGGTTGGGGAGGAACGCGGTGGGGCTGGTTTTGGCGAGGTCGCGGTAGAGGTCGGCGGCTTCGGTGATGGAGGCGAGTGCTGCCGCCCGGTCCCCAGTATCGCTCTGCTGGACGGAGAGGTTGTTGAGGGTGCCGGCGAGGTTGGGGAGGAATGCGGCGGGGTTGGTTTGGGTGAGGTTGCGGTAGAGGTCGGCGGCTTCGGTGATGGAGGCGAGCGCTGCCGCTCGGGCTCCGGCGTTGCTCTGGTGGTTGGCGAGGTTGTTGAGGGCACCGGCGAGGTCTGGGAGGAATGCGGTGGGGCTGGTTTTGGCGAGGTTGCGGTAGAGGTCGGCGGCTTCGGTGATGGAGGCGAGCGCTGCCACTCGGTCGCCAGCTTCGCCCTGCCGGATAGAGAGGTTGTTGACGGCGCTGGCGAGGTCTGGGAGGAATGCGGTGGGGCTGGTTTTGGCGAGGTCGCGGTAGAGGTTGACGGCTTCGGTGATGGAGGCGAGCGCTGCCGCCCGGTCCCCAGAGTCGCTCTGATGGTTGGCGAGGTTGTTCAGCGACATGGCGAGGCTGGGGAGGAATGCGGTGGGGCTGGTTTTGGCAAGGTCGCGGCGGATCTTCACTGCTTCGGTGATGGAGGCGAGCGCTGCCGCCCGGTCCCCGGTATCGCTCTGCCGGTTGGCGAGGTTGTTGAGGGTGCCGGCGAAGTTGGGGAGGAATGCGGTGGGGCTGGTTTTGGCGAGGTTGCGGTAGAGCTCGGCGGCTTCGGTGCCGGAGGCGAGCGCTGCCGCCCGGTCCCCGGTGTTGCTCTGGTGGTTGGAGAGGTTGTTCAGTGACATGGCGAAGTTGGGGAGGAATGCGGTGGGGCTGGTTTTGGCGAGGTTGCGGTAGAGGTTGACGGCTTCGGTGCCGGAGGCGAGCGCTGCCGCCCGGTCCCCAGAGTCGCTCTGATGGTTGGAGAGGTTGCTGAGTGCGCTGGCGAGGTCTGGGAGGAATGCGGTGGGGCTGGTTTTGGCGAGGTCGCGGTAGAGGTTGACGGCTTCGGTGCCGGAGGCGAGCGCTGCCGCCCGGTCCCCGGTATCGCTCTGGTAGTTGGAGAGGTTGTTGAGGGCGCTGGCGAGGCTGGGGAGGAGGGCGGTGGGGCTGATTTTGGCGAGATTGCCGTAGAGGTCGGCGGCTTCGGCAATGGAGGCGAGTGCACCCGTCCGGTCACCGACATTCCCCTGCCGGTGGCTGAGCCGCTGTAGGAGTTCGGCGATCTCGACAGATGTCGGGTTGTCACCGGCGCGCAGGATCTCCAGGCGCCGGGTGTCGACTTGGAGTCCGAGGTGGGGAAGTCCGACGGCATTGAATGGGATGGCCCGGGAGAGTTCGTCGAGCCAAGGGTGTGCTGGCGCGGCGTCAACGAGCGTGTGGAGGGCAGCCAGCGCGATGCCGCCCAGTTCGGCGGCGACCTCCAGTACGGGGTGCCAGCGGTCGGGTCCGGTCACGACCCAGTCCGTGAGCATCCGGACCGTCCCCGCAGGGTCGGCAGCAGCGGCGCGGTTCAGCTGACGTAGCGCGCCCACCAGAGCCTCGGGCTCCAGGCCGTCCAAGGCGCTGCCCAGCAGCTCGGGGTCCTCGCGGAGTTCGTACAGGGTGAGGTGGTCGGCGATGGGGTCCGGTCGGAGGGTCAGCGCCTCACCTGGGC
Source organism: Kitasatospora sp. McL0602 (assembly GCF_052076145.1). NCBI lineage: Bacteria > Bacillati > Actinomycetota > Actinomycetes > Kitasatosporales > Streptomycetaceae > Kitasatospora > Kitasatospora sp. McL0602. The sequence goes on from NZ_CP197246.1 coordinate 5,794,412, forward strand.
CCGGTTGCAGGCAGGTGGTCAGGGTGGTGCGGACGGTCTCCCGCCACTGGGCGTCGTCGGAGAGTTCTGCCACGGTGCGCAGCGCGGCGAGAGTCTGCGCGCGGGTGGTGGGGCTGCGCAGGGTCAGGCAGGCGACGGCGCGGTTGAGGACGTCCAGGGGTGCGTCGGCGACGGTGCCGGCGGTCTTCCGGTAGGTCTGGGCCCAGTAGTCGCGTTCGTGGGCGAGGATCTCCTCGTACAACTCGTCGCGGCTGGTGGGGAGTTGGTCGGACGCACGGGCGGCGAGCATGGCGAGCAGGATGTGGTCGAGGGTGGTCCAGTCCTGGGGGGTCGTGTCGATGGTCGGGGGAGCGGCGGGGCCGGGGTGGAAGGCCTGGACGGCTCGGCGGAAGAGTGCGGTGCCGTCGGGGTGCTCGGGGGGCAGGTGCAGGGGTGGGTGCTCGCGGCAGGGGTGGCCGTCGCGTTCCCAGGTCTTGCGCAGGGTGGCGAGCCACTGGCCGTCGGTGGAGCGGGCGGTCATGACCAGGACGGCGGGTACGGCGCCGCGCTCGGTGCGGCGTTTGAGGGTGGCCAGCAGGTTTGCGGCGTCGGCGGTGCGGGCGTCGGCGTAGTCGAGGACGACCAGGATGGGGGAGGTGACGGTGCCGAGCCAGTCGCGGCCGTCCGGCTTCTCGCGCAGGTAGCCGGTGTACCAGCCGTCGCGGGTGGCCAGGCGGTGGGCGAGTTCGAGGGCGAGGCGGGTCTTGCCTGCGCCGCCGACTCCGTGGACGACCACGATCCCGGTGTGCGGTCCGGTCGCGATGCTGTGGCACCAGTCGGTGAGCACGGTGAGTTCGTCGCGGGCCTGGAAGGGCACCACCGCGTGTTCGGCCCGCAGCATCTGCAACGGTCGGTACGTCTGGGCGTCCCACGGAAGGTAGGGGGAGCGCAGCGGTTGGTCGTCGGGGCGCCGGGCGGGAGTGTGCGTGTCCGGCCCGCGCCAGGCCCGGCCGATGTCGACGGCGAGGCGCCACGTCCAGGTGGCCGCGTAGTGGGCTCCGGTGCGGGCGGCCTCGGGGAAGGCGGCGCCCGTGCCGAGGATGGGGGAGGCGGGCAGGGCGTGCGCGAGGCCGACGGGGTCCAGGAGCAGCAGCGGTCGTGACGGCCCGTCGATCTCACCCTGGGCGAGCTCGTCCCACCCCTCCGGCCGGGTGAGCCACACGTCCTCGTCCGGAAGCCGGTACCCGTCGGTGTCGTCGATCCAGACGCCGACGAGGGCGTGGCCGGCCCGGCCCTGGTCGGGTGCGTCGAGGACGAGGACGAGCGCGTGCAGGCCGGAGTGCAGGTAGCCGGCGGCCAGGATCAGGGCCAGGTCCAGGCAGGTGGCGTGCCGGGGGGACCACAGCACCTCGGCCGGTTCGCGGATGACCTGACGCCCCGGCTCGTCGGAGGGCGCCTCGTGGGAGTACGTGACGCCTGCGCGCGCCAGGGCCTCGTACACGGCCTGTGCCTGGGCGATCCTGCTGCCCGCCGACGGGCCGGGAAGCTGCACCAGGGCGGCGACCTCGTCGGGCAGGACGTACTTGGCGAGTGAGGCGGGCTCGCCGTGCAGGGACCAGCGGGGCCAGGTGCTCACGGGGCCACCACCGCGACGGTGTCGGAGGCGCTGAGATCACCGACACCGGGCACCGCCCGCGCGCTGACCCGTACGTCGTACAGGCCCGGTGGCTGGGCGGGCAGTTCGGCGGTGAAGCAGCCTGCGCGCTCGTCCCAGTCCAGTCGAACGTCCAGTCGAGTCCCCGTACCCTCGGTCGACCTCACGGCCGCCCAGACCGTGTCGGGGAGCCCCGGGACCGAGTCGCCGCGAAGCCGGACCCGCAGCGGGATCGGCTGCCCCGGCTGGTGGAGTTCCTCCAGGTCGAGGCCGAGGGCGGCCTCCCGTTCGTCGCCCCGCACCGCTGCCAGGGTCTGCCGCTCCTCGTAGGCCTGGGCCAGGCCGGGGATCCAGGGGGCCGAGACGATCGGCCCGTGCCGGTCGCGGACCCGCCAGCCGGAGGTGTCGTGTCCGCTCAGCTCCAGCGGCACCGCGGAGATCGCGGGGACGGTGCCGTCGCCGTGGTCCTGCTCCCAGCCGGCCAGGTCCAGCCAGGCCGGGAGGGCCTTGCCGACGGTCAGCTTGCGTCCGTCCCACAGCGCCGACCCCGCCGTGTCGTGGCTCCAGCCCAGCCGGGGCACCACCTGTGGTTCCGTGCCGGTGCGGGGCAGCTCCTGCCAGGCCCGTTCGATCTCCTCGTGCATGGCGAAGGCGGCCTTCGAGGCCGGGCCCAGCCCGCCGAGCGGCAGTTCGTGGGGGTAGCGGGCGGTGTTCGTGGTGCTGTCCCAGACGGCCGGGTAGCGGGGCAGCAGTTCGGCCACCGAGGGCCACTCGCGCAGCAGGTCGCTCACCCCGTTGAGCCGCGCCCCGGCCAGCCTGACTCCGTTGACCAGCAGGTGCAGGGCCTTGGGGGCGCCGCGGTGCGGGGTGCCGAGGGTGATCAGGGCCCGGCACAGCGGCGCGCCCTGCAAGGGGCCGAGCCAGTAGCGGGCGACCAGCCCACCCATCGAGTGGGCCAGCACGACCACCCGGCCTGCTCGTTCGGCGGGGCTGACGTCCTTCAGCCGGTCGTGGACGTCGGCGGCCAGCAGTTCGGCGGCGTGCGCGACGCCGAGGCGGAAGTCGTACGGGAAGAGCACCACGTCCGCCGCCGGGTTGCGCCCGTCCGGGCGCCCCTCGTCCACCGTCACCCCCGGCAGCGCCCGGAGCCGCTGCACCAGCTGTTCGTAGCCCGGGACGACGGTCCACCCGGGCAGCAGCCGCTTCGAGCGGATCAGCCCGGTCGGCCGTAGCGGCTCGTCCACGCCCAGCCGGCCCGGCCGGGCCAGCAGCCCGGCGATGTCGCCGAAGCCTGCGTCCCACAGCGTCTTCGCGGGTTTCCCGCCCGATCCGGGCCGCTCCAGCACACTGCCACCGATCCCCGGCAGTACGTACAGCAGGTGCCTGCGCCCCATGTCGTTCCCCTCGATCCCTGGCAGCCGGTGCCAGCCGGCGCCAGCCGATCGCACCACAGCGGCGCGGGCGGTGTACGCCCGGTAGCCAAATCGAGACAACCCGGGTCTCGGACGGGTGGTGCCGGTGCGATGCGTGATGATGGAGGTTCAGCTGTTCGTAGCCCTGTAAGGAACCCACCCGTGGCTCAGATCGTCCTCTTCCACTCCGCGTACGGCCTGCGGCCCGCCGTGCACGACGCCGCCGAGCGCCTGCGCGCCGCCGGGCACCAGGTGCTGGTGCCGGATCTGTACGACGGGCGGGTCTTCGACACCGTCGAGGACGGGATGGCCTACCACGAGCAGGTCACGCTGGACGAGCTGCTGCGGCGGGCGATCACGGCCGTCGCGCCGCTGCTCGCGCCGGGCTCGGAGGGCGTGGTGTACGCCGGGTTCTCGCTCGGCGGCGCCGTCGCTCAGAACCTCGCGCTCGCGGACGAGAAGGCACGGGGGCTGCTGCTCCTGCACGGCACCTCGGACATCCGGGACGACGCCTCGACCTCCGTCCCCGTCCAGCTGCACGTCGCCGAGCCGGACCCGTTCGAGCCCGAGGACTGGCTGAACACCTGGTACCTGCGGATGCTCAAGATCGGCGCGGACGTCGAGGTGCACCGCTACCGGGGTGCCGGGCACATCTTCACCGACCCCGAGCTGCCGGACTACGACGCCGAGGCCGCCGAGGCGGCCTGGGCCGGGGCGCTCGACTTCCTCGCGGAGCTGGACGGCTGACGGCCCGTGGCCGGGTACTCGGGCACCCCGCTGGTGCAGAAGCTCGGCGTCCGGCCGGGCTGTGACCTGGTGGTCGTCGGCGGCTCGCCCGACCTGGGGGAGGGTGTCCGGGCCCGTCGGCGGCTGGGCCCCTTCGACGTCGCCGTCTGGTACCCGGCCGACCGCGCGGAGTTCGAGGCCCGCCTCGCCGACTTCCGGGCGGTGATGCGGCCCGCCGCCGGGCTCTGGGTGGCCTGGCCGAAGAAGGCCGCGAAGATCCCGACCGACCTGGGGGAGGACGTGATCCGCGAGGTCGCCCTGCCGACGGGCCTGGTCGACAACAAGGTGTGCGCGATCGACGAGACGTACAGCGGGCTGCGCCTGGTGATCCGGAAGGAACTGCGCGGCCGCTGACGGCACGGGCCCGCGCCGTCAGCGGACGACGCGCAGCTGCTGCCAGGCGGCGAGCTCCTGGATCTCCTGGTGCACGGCCTCGGCCACGGCCGGGGTGAAGGGGACGTCCTCGTGGACGGCGTGCACCGTGAACGTCCCGGCCTTGCGGTCGGCCACCGCGTCCAGCTTCCCGACGAGGGCGTCCCCGTGCAGGATCGGTAGTGCGAAGTAGCCCCAGCGCCGTTGGCCCTTCGGTTTGTACATCTCCAGCACGTACTCGAAGCCGAACAGCTCCTGGAGCCGCACCCGGTCGTGCACCAGCCGGTCGAAGGGGGACAGCAGCACCGTCCGCCCGCCGAAGGGCTGCCCGACGGCGGCCGGGTCGACCCGCCAGGTGCCCGGGATGCCCTCGACGACCGCCTCCTGCCCGGCCTCGCCGACCTCGCCCGGCTCGGCGGGGCTCCCGGGCGCATTGGCGCGCTGGATGCCCAGCGACCGCAGGCGCCGCTCCGCCCGGAGCCACCGGGCCTCCGCCTCCGGCGGGGCCTCGGCCTGGTCGGCGGGGTAGACCCGCTCGGCCAGGTCCCACACGCGCTGCTTGCCCCGGCGCCCGGTGACGGCGACCTCGCCGCGCAGCAGCAGGATCTCCAGCAGCTTCGTGACGTTGCGGTTGTTCGTCCAGCCCGTCGACGGCCAGGCCACCACGCTGGTGTCCGGGATGTCCCGGGACAGCAGGGGCCCTGACGAGCCGAGCCGGTCGAGCACGTCACGCCGGAAGGTCTCGTTGGCCCGCAGCCACTCCCGTGCCTTGTCGCTCCTGGGCACGGCCGACATGTCGGCGCGGTAGAGCCGCAGGTCGTCCATCGGACGGACCATCGCGTTGCACTCCCAGAGCGTCCGGTCCTGTTCGAGGCCCTGCCGGAGCTGCTCGGGCCGGTACGCCGGGCCCAGCCTGCTCCAGGCGATCAGGTCCGCGCTCGGCGCGACGGCGGCCGTCGGGTCGATCTGGAGCAGGGTCAGGTGCCGGACGGTCTCCAGCAGGCCGTCCGGCCGCTGTGCGTCCAGCAGCTGGGCCCGGACGGCGATGCGCCGGGCCTCCTCACGATCGAGCCGAAGAGTCGCCATGCCCGGAGGTTACTGGCCTGCACTGACAGCCGCCGGACCGACCGTCAGACCGTCCAGGCGGACGGGCCGAGCAGGGTCTTGATCTCGCTGGCGAAACCCGTGTTGTTGTCGACCAGGAAGCCGAGCTCGTAGAGCACGTCCTTCTGGCGGCTGGTGGTGAGCAGCCGGACGGGGACGTCGCCGGGGTGGGCCTTGAGCGAGCGCTTGAGTTCGCGGATGATCTTGGCCTCGACCTTGGCCGCCTGCATGGTGATCTGGATGGGCGGCTTGCCGCCGTGTTCGGCGGAGGAGATGTCGAGGGTGGTGATCTCCTGGCCGAAGATGCTCAAGGACCCGTCGCGCTCGTTGAGGCGGCCCCGGGCGGAGATGACGTTGTCCTCGACCATCTGGTCGGCCATCAGGTTGTAGGTGGCGGGGAAGAAGAGCACCTCGACCGAGCCGTCGCGGTCGGCCAGCGTGATGATCGCCCAGGCGTTGCCCGCCTTGTTGATCCGGCGGTCGACGTTGGTGATCAGGCCGGAGAGCCGGACCTCGCCCTCCGTCCGGCCGGAGCCGAGCAGTTCGGCGATGGAGATGTCGCGGTTGCGGGCGAGGATGTGCTCGGCGCCGTCCAGCGGGTGGCTGGAGACGTACAGGCCGAGCATCTCCCGCTCCAGGCTGAGGAGTTGCTTGCGCGGCCACTCGCGCTCGGAGAGCTCGAAGTCGAGCCCGATCGCGGGGGCGTCGGCCCCGGTGTCGAGGGCGCCGAAGAGGTCGTCCTGCCCGATGGCCTGCTGCTTCTTCAGGCCGGTGACGGCGTCGACGGCCTGTTCGTGGACGGCGACGAGCGACTGCCGGGTGTGGCCGAGGGAGTCGAAGGCGCCGGCCTTGATCAGCGAGTCGATGGTGCGCTTGTTGCAGACGACCAGCTCGACCTTGTCGAGGAAGTCCGCGAAGGAGGTGTACTTGCCCTTCTCCTTTCGCGTCTTCACCAGCGAGTCGATGACGTTGACACCGACGTTGCGGACGGCCTTGAGGCCGAACCGGACGTCGGAGCCGACGGCGGTGAAGTCGACCACGGACTCGTTGACGTCCGGGGAGAGGATCTTGATGCCCATCTGGCGGCACTCCGCCAGGTAGACGGCCATCTTGTCCTTGTCGTCGGCGACGGAGGTGAGCAGCGCGGCCATGTACTCGGCGGGGTAGTTCGCCTTGAGGTAGGCCGTCTGGTACGAGACGAGCCCGTACGCGGCGGAGTGCGATTTGTTGAACGCGTAGCCCGCGAACGGGACGAGGACGTCCCACACCGCCTGGATCGCCTCGTCGGAGTAGCCGCGCTCCTTGCAGCCCGCGTGGAAGGGGACGAACTCCTTCTCCAGCACCTCCTTCTTCTTCTTGCCCATCGCGCGGCGGAGCAGGTCTGCCTGTCCGAGCGAGTAGCCGGCCAGCACCTGGGCGGCTCGCTGCACCTGCTCCTGGTAGACGATCAGGCCGTAGGTGGGGCCGAGGACCTCGCTGAGCGGGGCTTCCAGCTCGGGGTGGATCGGGATGATCTCCTGCTGGGCGTTCTTGCGGAGTGCGTAGTTGGTGTGCGAGTTCATGCCCATCGGGCCGGGCCGGTAGAGCGCGGAGACGGCGGAGATGTCGGCGAACTCGGTCGGCTTCATCAGCTTGAGCAGCGCCCGCATGGGCCCGCCGTCGAGCTGGAAGACGCCGAGGGTGTCGCCGCGCGCCAGCAGCTGGTAGGTGGTCGGGTCGTCGAGGGCGATCTTCTCGATGTCGACGTCGATCGCCCGGTTGGCCTTCACGATCTTGATGCAGTGGTCGATGATGCCCAGGTTCCGCAGACCCAGGAAGTCCATCTTGATCAGGCCCATGGCTTCGCACGACGGGTAGTCGAAGCCGGTGATGATCACGCCGTCCTTGTCCCGCTTGTGCAGCGGGATCAGTTCGAGCAGCGGGGTCGAGGAGAGGATGACGGCGGCCGCGTGCACGCCGGTGCCGCGGATCAGGCCCTCGATGCCGAGGCCGGTGTCGATGATCTTCTTGACGTCCGGCTCGTTGTTGTACAGCGAGCGGATCTCGGTGCCCTCGTTGTAGCGGGGGTGCTTCTCGTTGAAGAGATCCGCCAGCGGCACGCCCTTGCCCATCACGTCCGGCGGCATCGCCTTGGTGATCCGGTCGCCCATCGCGAAGGGGTAGCCGAGGATGCGGTTGGCGTCCTTGACAGCGGCCTTCGCCTTGATCGTGCCGAAGGTGTTCACCTGGGCGGTGTACGCCTCGCCGTACTTGTCGGTGACGTAGCGCACCATCTGGTCGCGCTGGCGGTCGTCGAAGTCGATGTCGACGTCCGGGGGGTTGATGCGCTCGGGGTTGAGGAAGCGCTCGAAGAGGAGATCGTGCTCCAGCGGGTCCAGCTCGGTGATCCGGGTCAGGTAGGAGACCATCGAGCCGGCCGCCGAACCACGGCCGGGGCCGACCGGGATGCCGTTGTCGCGGGCGTACTGGCAGATGTCGGCGACGACGAGGAAGTACGCGTCGAAGCCCATCGGGGAGATGACGCCCATCTCCAGCTCGATCCGGTCCAGCACCTCCTGGCTCGGGTTGTCGCCGTAGCGGATCTTCAGGCCGGCGCTGATCTTCTGGCGCAGGAACGAGGCCTGCGTCTCGCCCTCGGGCACGTCGAACTGCGGCATCCGGTCGACGTACTTGAAGACCTCGTCGTACGAGCCGATCCGCTCGCCGATCGCCAGCGTGTTGGCGCAGGCCTCCGGCAGCTCGCTGAAGAGGGCCCGCATCTCCTCCGGCGTCTTGATGTAGTAGCCGCTGCCGTTGAACTTGAAGCGGTTCGGGTCGTCCTTGTTCTTGCCCACGCCGACGCAGAGCAGGCTGTCGTGGGCGTCCGCCTGGTCGGCGGTGACGTAGTGCGAGTCGTTGGTGGCCAGCAGCGGGATGTTCAGCTGCTTGGCCAGGCGCAGCAGGTCGTCCCGGACGTCCTTCTCGATGGACAGGTCGTGGTCCATCAGCTCCAGGAAGTAGTTCTCCTTGCCGAAGATGTCCTGGTACGCCCCGGCGGCCTTGACCGCCTCCTCGTACTGGCCCAGTCGCAGGCGGGTCTGCACCTCGCCGGAGGGGCAGCCGGTGGTCGCGATGATGCCGGTCGCGTTGGCGGCGATCAGCTCGCGGTCCATCCGGGGCTTCATGTAGTAGCCCTCCATCGACGCGAGCGAGGAGAGCTTGAAGAGGTTGCGCAGGCCGTCCGCGTTCTCCGCCCACATGGTCATGTGGGTGTAGCGGCCACCGCCGGAGACGTCCTTGCCGCCCTCACCGTCCGCGTTGTTCGGACGCTGGCCGCCGGGCGACCAGAAGACCGGCTTCTTCTCGAAGCGCGAGTTGGGCGCGACGTACGCCTCGATGCCGATGATCGGCTTGACGCCGGTCTTGGCGGCGGAGTGGAAGAACTCGTACGCGCCGAACATGTTGCCGTGGTCGCTCATCGCGATGGCCGGCATTCCCTGCCGCTCGGCCTCGGCGAAGAGCTTCCCGTTCTTCGCGGCCCCGTCCAGCATCGAGTACTCGGTGTGGACATGCAGGTGAACGAAGCTGTCGGCCACGGGGCAGGGCTCCTCGGGGGTGGTGGGTCTGCGAGACGTACCACCCTAGCGCGGTGGGACCCCCGGACGGCTCCGTGGCGGGAGGTGTCCGGGGGTCCCTTGGTCACACCGTTGGTCACACAGGCGGGAGGGCGTAGATCCGCTCGCCCTGGGCGGCGATCAGGCGCTCACCGTCGGTGGCGAGCTTCCAGTCCAGGGTGTCCGTCAGGCCGTTCTGGTAGGTCCAGATGATCTTGTGGGTCTTGGTGTCGACGGCGTTGATGCCCTTGTTCGGGGTCGCGACGAAGAGTGTGTCCTTGACCACGACCGGGGACACGGACATCGAGCACTCGCCCGGCATCGGCATCCGCCAGAGCTCGGTGCCGTCGGCGGACTTGTAGGCGATCAGCACCGCGTCGGTCTTCGGGGTGACGACGGTGCCGCCGAACGACACCGTCTGCCCGCCCAGCACCACGTACACCACGCCGTCCGCGACGGCCGCCGGGCTGTACCAGACGTGGCTGCCCGGGGTCGGGGTCTTCACCCAGCTCTGGGTGCCCTTGGTGATGTCGACCGCCTGGATGCCGTTCGCGGCGGAGGAGGTGAACACCCGGTCGCCGTCCGAGACCAGCGGGTAGTAGGCGCTCTGCGAGTCCGTCTCGGCGAACCAGAGCTGCGCGCCGTCGGTGGTGCTGCGGGCGACGAGGTTCTTCTGCGAGTCGGCGTAGAGCAGGGTGTTCTTCGCGAGCAGCGAGTTCACGTAGCTGTCGGCGGTGGCCTTGCGCCGCTGCGTCCACACCACCGAGCCGTCCTTGCGGGAGACCGCCATCATGCCCGGGGTGGACTTCTCGTCCATCTTCGGCAGGCCGGAGGAGTCCAGCGGCAGGAACGAGCACATCGCGTAGACGAACTTGTCGTCGGCCGCGAACACCATGTCCGAGGTGACCTCCTCGGTGGCGCCCGGCTTGGTCTTGGGGTCGAACTTCCACAGCACCGAGCCGGTCGGCCCGTCGAGCGTGACGAGGTCCAGCACCGAGCCGTAGGTGACCGTGCCCCCGGCCGCCGCCAGGTGACCGGCAGCGGCCTCCGGCTTGCTGTACTTCACGGTGCCGTCGGACAGCTGGAGCGCGTACAGGCCGTCGCCGCCGAGGTACACCAGCTCACCGGCGACCAGCGGCACGCCCTGGCCGAGGGAGTTGGTGGCGAGCTTGTACGTCCACAGCGGCTCGGGTGCGACGCCGGGGGCGTGCGACTTGGCGGTGGCGGGAGCGGGGCTGCCGCTGCTCGCGCTGCCCGTCGGCTTCGGCGGCACCGGGCCGGGGGTCGGCTTGCGGTCGCCGTTGAGGGCCCAGAACGCGGCGCCGCCGAGGCCGGCGAGCACGACCGCGCCGCCGCCGGCCAGCAGTAGGCGGCGGGACAGGGCACCGGTCTCCTGGGCGGGCGGGGCCTCGGCGGCAGCCGGAGCGGCTGCGGGGGCGGCGGGCGGCTTCGCGCCCAGGCGCATGGTGCCGCCGGCGGGGATGCCGGACGGGATGCCGGTCTCGGTCGCCGGGTGCGCGGTCGCCGCCCGGGGGTCGGCGGGGGCCGCCAGGCTGCCGCGCGCCGGGGTCTCCATGTCCATCACCTCGGCGGCGTGCGCGGCGATGTCCGAGGCGACGGCCGCCGGGAGCCAGGCCGCGCGGGCCAGCTGCTGCCCGGCCCCGAGCAGCCCGGCCAGCTCGCCGGGGGTCGGCCGGTCGGCCGGGTTCTTCGCCAGGCAGGCGGCGATCGCCGGGCGCAGCCCGTCCGGCAGCCCGGTGAGGTTGGGCTCGTCGTGGATCACCCGGTAGAGCAGTGCGGCGGTGGAGTCCGACTCCTGGCTGAACGGGCCCTGCCCGGTCGCCGCGTACACCAGCACCGCACCGAGGGCGAAGACGTCCCCGGGCGGGCCCATCGGGGTGCCGCTGACCTGCTCGGGGCTCATGAAGCCGGGGGAGCCGACGACCAGCCCGGTACTGGTCAGCCGGGAGCCCTCGAGGGCGCGGGCGATCCCGAAGTCGATCACCCGGGGGCCGTCGGTGGCCAGCAGGACGTTCGAGGGCTTCAGGTCACGGTGCACGATCCCGGCGGCGTGAATGGCCGTCAGCGCCTCGGCCAGCCCGGTGCCCAGCGCCCGGACCGAGTCGGCGGGCAGCGGCCCGTGCTCGGCCACGGCCTCGGTGAGCGAGGGGCCGAGCACGTACGCCGTCGCCAGCCAGGGCTGTGACCCGTCCCGCTCGGCGTCGACCACCGGCGCGGTGTACTGCCCGCTGACGGCCTGTGCGGCGGCGACCTCGCGGCGGAACCGCTCGCGGAACTCCTGATCCTCCGCCAGCTCGGCCCGGACGACCTTCACCGCCACCGTGCGGCCGCCGCCCGAGCGGGCCAGGTACACGCGGCCCATCCCACCGGCTCCGAGTCTCGCGAGCAGCCGGTACGGACCGACCTCGATGGGGTCGGTGGGCTCCAAAGGCTGGACTGGCATGCTGGTTGCTCCCCCGTAGTGCGGCGCCGCGGCCCGAGCGGCAGGGCGCGTGGTTGACGGCAGAGGGTATCCCAGCGGCGGTGGCGGGCGTCGGGCGGCCAGCGGCTTCGCCAGTGGCGTCACTCGTCCCAGAGGGGGCTGCGGGCGATGGTCTGCCAATCGGTCAGGGAGAGCGCGGTGCCGGGGCCGACGGCGAGGACGAGGTCGGTCCCGGTAGGCTGCCGGGCCTGGACGAGGTAGCCGGTCTGCTGCTGCCCGGTGGGGTCGGACGGTTCGGTCCAGCGGAGGGTGACGGTGAGTGGGACGGGCCCGCTGCCGTCGTCGTACGTGAGGGTGACCGCGGCGCGGGCGGCCGGGTCGTGCGGGGCGGCGACCTGGCGGAGCGTCGCCCCGGCGGGGAGCAGCGCGGCGAGGGTGCCGACGAGGTGCTCCTCCGTCACGTCGGCCGGCCGGCTCGCGGGGGCGGCCGGGCCGGTGCGCAGGTCGAGCGCGGCGCTGCCCCAGACCAGCCCGGCCGTCGCCAGCGCGGCGCCGGCCAGCTGCCCGGCCCGCCGCACCACCCTGCGCCGCCGCCCCCGCCGGGTGGCCTCGGCGACCATGACGGCGACCGGGACGGGAAGGACGCGTACGGTCTCCTCGAACATCTCGCCGAGTCGGTCTTCAAGTTCCATAGCCGGTGTTCCTTGTGTCGGTTGTGGTCTCGGGCACGGCCGGTCTCAGTCCCGGAAGAGCACTTCGCGGTCCTCGCCGAGGATCTCGCGGAGCTTGCCCAGCGAGCGGCTGCTGAGGCTCTTGACCGCGCCGAGGCTGCAGCCGAGGATCTCCGCCGTGTCCTCCAGGCTGTGGTCGTCCAGGTAGCGGAGCACGACCACCGCCCGGTTCCTGGGCGGGAGTTGGCGCAGCGCGGCGATCAGGGTCAGCCGCAGCTCGGGCGAGCCGGAGCGGCCCGCCGCCGGCGCGTAGTCGCCCGGTTCGGCGACGACGATCTCGCTCTCGCGGCGCAGCCTGCGCTGCGAGAGGTAGGTGCGCAGCAGCACCTTGCGGGCGTACGCGTCGAGGGTCGGTTCGTCCCCGCCCTGGCGCAGCCGCCCCCAGACGGCGTACATCTTGGCGAGGGTGGTCTGCACGAGATCCTGGGCCCGGTGCCAGTCCCCGCACATCAGGTACGCGACGTGGAAGAGCCGGCGTGCCGCGTCGCCCGCGAACTCCTCGAAGTCCCGTGCCTCGTCCATCCCCTGAGCCCCCGTCTGTGATCCCTGCCGTTCTGGATAAAGCACGCGGCGAGCACGGCTTTGGTGTCACGCGGATGTTCGAGGTGGTGACTCACCCCGTCCGCTCAGCGCAGCTCCGTCGGCAGGGCGGCCTTCAGCGCACTCGTGAAGGCTGAGATCGCCGGGTGCACCCCCGCCCCGCTGCGGTACGCCGTCCTCGTCCGCCGCGCCGTGGCCAGCCGGGTCAGCACCACACCGGCGGGCGGGGCCGAGGCCCCGAGCTGTGGCACCAGCGCCACGCCCTGCCCGGCGGCAACCAGCGCGAGCACGGTCGCGAAGTCGTCGATCTGGTGCCGCACCCGGGGGCTGAACCCGGCGGCCTGGCAGGCCCGGACGGTCATGGTGTGGCAGAGCGTGCCCGGCGGGGCGGTGATCCACGGCGACTGCCGGTGCCCGGCGACGGTCTGCGGGCCGTCCCCGAGCGTCGCCAGGTACATCGGCTCGGTGAAGACCGCCTCCCCGCCGAGCCCGGCCTCGGCCTCCCGGGGGACGAAGTCGTACTCGTGCACCAGGGCGACGTCCAGCTCCCCGGCCCGCAGCGCGGCCGACACCAGGGCCGGGTCGACCTCCGTCACCATCGGCTCCAGCCCGGGGTGTTCGCGGGCCAGCACGGCGAGGGTGCCGGGGATGATCGCGCGGGCCGCCGACGGGTAGGTGCCGATCCGCAGCGGCCCGGCGAGCCCCTCGCGGGCATCGGCGAGCTCGGCCCCGGCCTGCTCCAGCAGCTCCAGCACCGCCTCGGCGTGCCGGACGAGATTCTGCCCGGCGGGGGTGAGCGCGACCCGGCGCCCGGTGCGCTCCAGCAGCGGCACCCCGGCCTCCCGCTCCAGCACGGAGAGCTGCTGGGAGACGGCGGACGGGCTGAAGGAGAGCGCCTCCGCCACGGCGGCGATGGTGCCCCGGTGGGCGAGTTCGCGCAGCAGGCGCAGGCGGCGTACGTCGAGCATCGGCCCCTCCTGGGTGAGCATCGGCTCAGCTTACGAGAACCGTCGGAAATATGAACTGGACCTGCACGGTCGGCAGGCCGCAGGCTCGTACGCATGGAACTTCACGGCGTGTACGTCCCGCTGGTCACCCCCTTCGCCGCCGACGGTGCCTTCGCCGCCGAGGAGGTCAAGGCACTGGAGGCACTGGCGCACTCCCTGCTGGAGGAGGGCGCCGCCGGGCTCGCCGCGCTCGGCACCACCGCCGAGGCCGCCGCCTTGGACGAGGCCGAGCGGGCCACCGTGATCGAGGTCTGCGGCCGGGTCTGCCGGGAGCACGGCGTGCCCCTGATCGTCGGCGCGGCCGGTGGCGACTCCCGCTCCACCGCCCGCGCGGTCGACGCCGTCGCGCAGGCGGGGGCGGCCGCCGCGCTGGTGACCGTCCCCGCGTTCAGCCGGCCCGGCGAGGCCGGGGTGATCGCCCACTTCGAGTACCTGACGGCGGAGTGCGACCTCCCGCTGGTCGTCTACAACATCCCCTACCGCACCGGCCAGAGCATCGGCGCGGCGACGCTGCGCACGATCGGCTCGCTGCCCGGCGTGGTCGGCGTCAAGCACGCCGTCGGCGGCATCGACCAGGACACCGTCGACCTGCTCGGCGACACCCCCGAGGGCTTCGCCGTGCTGGCGGGCGACGACCCGTACTTCTCCGCGATGCTCGCGCTCGGCGCCCCCGGCGGCATCCTGGCCTCCGCGCACCTGGCCACCGGGCGGTTTGCCGAGCTGGTCGAGGCCTGGCACGGCGGCGAGCTCGCGCAGGCCAGGGAGCTGGGCCACCGCCTCGCCGCGCTCGGCGCCTCCTGCTTCACCGAGCCCAACCCGGGCGTGATCAAGGGCGTCCTGCACGCCCAGGGCCGCATCCCGAGCGCGGCCGTCCGGCTGCCGCTGCTGCCCGCGAGCCGGGCAGCCGTCGCCCACACCTTGGACCGCCTCGCCGAGCTGGGCGGCTGAGCAGGCATGATGGCAGGGTGCGGGCCCTGATCGGCCCGGCCGGCACCGCCAACACCCTCGATCGAGTACACCGCTGGACGAGTTCAACACTGGAGGAGAAGCCTGATGAGGATCGGCATCGTAGGAGCGACCGGACAGGTCGGCGGCGTAGTGCGCAGCATTCTGGCGGAGCGCGAGTTCCCCGTCACGGAGCTGCGCCTCTTCGCCTCGGCCCGCTCGGCCGGGCGCACGCTGCCCTGGCAGGACGGTGAGGTCACCGTCGAGGACGCGACCACGGCCGACTACAGCGGCCTCGACATCGTGATCTTCTCGGCCGGTGGCTCCACCTCCAAGGCCCTCGCGCCGAAGGTCGCCGCGGCCGGTGCCGTCGTGATCGACAACTCCTCCGCCTGGCGCCGCGACCCCGAGGTGCCGCTCGTCGTTTCCGAGGTCAACCCGGACGCGATCGCCAACCGCCCCAAGGGCATCATCGCCAACCCGAACTGCACCACGATGGCCGCCATGCCGGTGCTGCGCCCCCTCCACGAGGAGGCCGGGCTGACCGCGATGGTCGCCACCACCTACCAGGCCGTCTCCGGCTCCGGCCTCGCCGGTGTCGCCGAGCTGCACACCCAGGCCTGCAAGGTCGCCGAGGCCGCCGACCAGCTGACCTTCGACGGCGAGGCCGTCGAGTTCCCCGAGCCCGCCGTCTACCGGCGCCCGATCGCCTTCAACGTGGTGCCGCTGGCCGGCTCCATCGTCGACGACGGCTCGGCCGAGACCGACGAGGAGCAGAAGCTCCGCCACGAGAGCCGCAAGATCCTCGGCATCGCGGACCTCAAGGTCTCCGGCACCTGCGTCCGCGTCCCGGTCTTCAGCGGCCACTCGCTCCAGATCAACGCCCGCTTCGAGCGCCCGATCACCCCCCAGCGCGCCGCCGAGCTGCTCGCCACCGCCCCCGGCGTCGAGCTCTCCGAGATCCCCACCCCCCTCCAGGCAGCGGGCAAGGACGCCTCGTACGTCGGCCGCATCCGCGCCGACGAGACGGTCGAGCACGGCCTCGCGCTCTTCCTCTCCAACGACAACCTCCGCAAGGGCGCGGCCCTCAACGCCGTCCAGATCGCCGAACTCGTCGCCGCCGAACTCAAGGGCTGACGCTAAGCCACCTGCGGAGTCAGGGGCGCGGGGAACTGCGCGAAACGGAAGGTGCGGGGCCGCGCTTACCGCCTCGCGCACTTCCCCGCGCCCCTTCAGGAGACGGGCAGCTCCGGCGAGACTGCGTCGCCCGTCCACTTGTCCCCCGGCGAGTACCACTGGTACTCGCCGGGCCCGGTGACGCGGGTCTTCGCCCGGACGATGCCCGAGATGTCCGAGGTCGCCGTCGCCACTGTCGTCCAGAGGTTGCTGCCGCGCGGACGGAACTGCAGGTAGGCCGTCCCGTCGGGGTACCCGTGGTAGCGGTTGTCGCTGTAGAAGGCACGGGCCAGCCAGCCCTCCACCGCGATCTCCTGCCCGGCGGTGGCGCCCTTCGGCACTCCGGAGCCCGTCATCCGGGCCGCCCGCTTGATCGAGAAGCCGCCCGCCGTCTGGCTGACGTACCGGTCCCCGTCGTTCGCCTGCACCTTGAGATCGACGAACCAGGTGCCGACCTCGTCGTTGAAGATGTCCTTCTTCACCGGGTCCACCGTCACCGTGCCCCGGCAGACCGAGGTCGTCGCCGACCCGGCCGTGCACTTCATCGGGCTCACCTTCAGCACCCCGTACGAGGGCCCCCACACCCCGATCGGGTCGATCCCCTTGATCCCCGACGCGTCGCTCGCCGTCACCACCAGCGGGAAGGTCACCTTGTCGACCGGCCCGACCAGCACCGACCGCCCGTCGTTGACGGAGACGGATTCGACGGTGGTGTCACCACGGGAGGCGTCCGAGGTGATCGTCGGTACCAGCAGCACCCCACCCGCCGCCACCACGGCGGCCGCGCCCAGCGCCACTGCACTCTTCCGCATCGGTTCTTCGGGTCTCCGGTCGTCCTTGTGCGACCGCTCGGCCCCCAGGTCGCCCGCCCACGCACGGTACCAGGCAAGATCCCGGGGCTTAGGTTCGCTGCCCGAACGCCGGGGTAAAGGAAGGCCCAATGGTCGTGCGGCCGGTGTCCCGGCGCCCCGGTGAGTGCGTGGGGGTGTGCCACGGACCTCCGGTGACGGGGCCGACCCGGAGGAAGAGGTGCGCTCGTGGACCGCTGCGTCGTCCTGGTGGATGCCGGATACCTGCTGGGGGCCTCGGCCAGTCTGCTGGCGGGGGAGCCGTCGCGATCGCGGGTGACGGTCGACCACACCGCGCTGATCGCCGCCCTGCGCGAGCGCGCCGAGGCCGAGACGGGCCTGCCGCTGTTGCGGATCTACTGGTTCGACGCCGCCCCCGACCGCCGCCCGCTGCCCGAGCACCGCCGCCTGCGGGTGCTGCCCCGGGTGACAGTACGGCTCGGCGCGCTCACCAGAGCCGAGGGCCGCCGGGTGCAGAAGGGCGTGGATGCCGCGATGCACGCCGAACTCTCCGAGCTGGCCCGCAACCGCGCCTGCGCCGACGTGGTGCTGATCACCGGCGACGGCGACCTGCTGCCCGGCATGATGTCCGCCAAGGAGCACGGCGTCGTCGTCCACCTCTGGGCCCTCCAGGCCGCCGACGGCGACTTCAACCAGTCCGAGGACCTGGTCGGCGAGGCCGACGAACGCCGGGTGCTCGACCGCGAGTGGATCGAGCAGGCGGTCAGGGTCCGCGAGGTGCCCGCCCAGTGCCCCGCCCCCGTCAAGGGCCTCGGTGCCGGTCTCGGCCCACGCCTCGGCCTCGCCGAGCTGCTCGCCGCCGAACCCGAGCCCGTCGAGGAGCCCGTCGCCGTCCCGGCCGCCGCCGCGCTGCGGGTCGTCCCCACGCCGAAGGACCTCGCCGCCCGCAGCACCCCCGCCGTCGGCCCGGTCTCGCTCGTCCTGCGCTGGTCCTCCGACCGCCACACCGACCGGCACGCCGACCGCCACGCCGACCCCGCACTGTCCGTGGAGCAGTACCCCACCCTCGCCCACCTCACCAGCTCCGAACAGCGCTGGGCCGACCGCGAGGAGGACATCACCACCATCGGCGGCGACCCCCACGAGGTCGGCCAGGTCTTCGCCCGCCGCTGGACGGACCGCCTCGCCGCCCCCGACCGCCTCGCCCAGCTCTGGGACGACTACCCCCGCATCCCGCACCGCCTCGACGGCGAGTTGCTCCGCTACGCCGCCCGCTTCGGCCTGCTCGCCCACAAGGACGACCAGATCGACGAACACGACCGCTACGCGATCCGGGCCGGCTTCTGGAAGGAACTGGTCACCCACATCCCCGGAGCCGAACTCCTCACCGCCGACGACTAGCGTCTGGCGCGTGCCCGAGGTTCACCCCTTGTCCTGATCCGTCCGGCCAGCGCGTAGAGTCTTCGACCGTGAGCGACACCCACCGGCCGGCACCACAGGCCAGGCCGCAAGGGGACCTCGGCGGCCCCGCGTGCTGCACCGTACGAGACCTTGCCAAGACCTACCGCAGCCGAGGCACGACCCCCGAGATCCGGGCCAACGACGGTATCGACCTGGACATCCGGTGCGGCGAGGTCTTCGGGCTGCTCGGGCCCAACGGCGCGGGCAAGTCGACCCTCGTCCGCCAGCTCACCGGCCTGCTCCGGCCCGACCGGGGCAGCATCGACATCCTCGGCCACGACATCGTCCGCCACCCGGACCGGGCCGCCCGGCTGCTCGGCTACCTCGGCCAGGAGTCCACGGCACTGGACGAGCTGACCGTCACGCTGGCCGCCGAGACCACCGGCCGCCTGCGCGGCCTCAGCCGCGCCGCCGCCCGCGCCGAGACCGCCGAGATCCTCACCGAGCTGGGCCTGGAGCCGATCGCGGCCCGCCCGCTCGCCAAGCTCTCCGGCGGCCAGCGCCGCCTCGCCTGCTTCGCCGCCACCCTCGTCGGCGAGCGCCCGCTGCTCGTCCTGGACGAGCCGACCACCGGCATGGACCCGGTCGCCCGCCGCGCCGTCTGGTCGGCCGTGGACCGCCGCCGGGCCGAGCGCGGCACCACCGTCCTGCTGGTCACCCACAACGTGATCGAGGCGGAGACCGTCCTGGACCGCGTCGCGGTCGTCGACGACGGCCGGGTGATCGCCTGCGACACGCCCGGCGGGCTCAAGGCACTGGTCGACGGCGACGTCCGGCTCGATCTGGTCTGGCGCACCGAGGCACCCGTCGAGGTGCCCGCCGTCGCCCGGCTCGCCGAACGGGCCGAGCGCACCGGCCGCCGCTGGACCGTACGCACCACCCCGGAACAGGCCCGCGAGCTCGTCGCGGCCGTCACCACCGGCCCGGCCTTCGCCGCCCTGGACGACTTCACCCTGGCCACCCCGAGCCTGGAGGACGCCTACCTCAAGCTCGGTGGCCGCCACGAAGGGCTCGCCAAGTGACCCTGCTCGACGCCGCCCCCGACGCCGCTCCCCGGGCGGCCACGGTCGCGCCGCTGGCCCCCGCCGCGCGCCTGCTGCCCTCGCTGGCCGCCGTCTACCGTGCGCAGCTGGCCCGCGCCAAGGTCGCCCGCATCCCGCTGCTCTTCGTCGCGACCTTCCAGTCGCTCGGCATCCTGGTGATGATGCGCGGCGTGGTCGACCCGGGCGACAACCCGTCCGCCCACGCCGTCGTCGCGGGCTCCAGCGTCCTGGTGGTCGCCTTCGTCGCGCTCAACCTGCTCTCCCAGTACTTCGGCCGGCTCCGCGCCGACGGCGGGCTCGACCACTACGCCACGCTGCCGGTGCCGCCCGCCTCCGTCGTCCTCGGCGCGGCGGCGGCGTACGCGTCGTTCACGCTGCCCGGCGCGCTCGTCACGGCGGGCGTGGGGGCCGTGCTGTTCCAGCTGCCGCTGGCGCACCTGTGGGTGCTGCTCGCCGTCGTCCCGCTGGCAGGGGCGGCCCTCGCCGGGCTCGGCGCCACCTGCGGCCTGCTCGCCCCCCGGCAGGAGATCGCCACCCTGCTGGGCCAGCTGGGCATGTCGGCCGCCCTGCTGCTCGGCGTCCTCCCGGTCGCCCACCTCCCGGGCCCGGTCCAGTGGCTGCGCGACCTGCTGCCCTCCACGTACGGGGTCGAGGCGTTCGCCCGCACCTTCACGGCCGCACCCGACTGGGCGGCCGTCGGCGGCGACCTCGCCGTCTGCGGCGTGGCCGGCCTGCTCTCGCTCTCCCTCGCGACCTGGGCCTACCGACGCGTCGCGGTCCGCCCGTAACGGCGTCCCACCCCGGGGCCCTCCCACCTGCTGCGCGAAGTCATGAAACGATGGTCGGGTGACCGTACCGAACACCCCTGCGAGCCCTGACGCCGCACCCGACCCCTTCGCGGTCAACGACGACGCCCTCGAACAGCCCCCCCGGGGGCTGCGGCCCCTCCTTCCGGAGCTGGCGATCGGCGCGCTGATCACGGCCGTCGGCGCCCTGCTCGGGCTCCTGGTCGGCGCCCTCTGGCTCTGGCTGGCACCCCGGGTGATGTACGTCGCCGTCAGCTCCACCGCGATCCGGTACGTCGACCCCGAGGGCGAGCAGCGGGCGGGCGCCGACAGCGTCTTCACCCTGCTCGGCGTCGGCGCGGGCCTCCTCACCGCCCTGGTCGCCTTCCTCCTCACCCGCCGACGCGGCGGCGGCATCGCAGTCGCCACCGGCCTGGCCCTCGGCGGCGCGGGCGGCTCCCTGATCGCCTGGCGCCTCGGCCTCTGGCTCGGCCCCGGCACCAACGTCTTCGCCAACGCCAAGCACGCAGGCATCGGCACACCCTTCAGCGCCGCCCTCGAACTCGGTGCCAAGGGCGCCCTCCTCGCCTGGCCGATGACCGCCATGGTCACCCTCCTCATCCTCTCCGCCGCCTTCGGCAAACGCGAAGAAGACCCCCCGCCCTACTGGGCCGGCCCCCAATGGCAGCAACAGCCCCCGGCGGACGCTTCCTGACACGTCACCGGGTCGCGTCCGGTACCCGAGTCCTGTCTCCCTCGGTGGGCATCAGTCCGTGGCCTTGGGGTGGCCGGTTCCCGCGTAGGTGATCCAGGTGCTGGCGCTCGGGGCTGTCCGCCGCGTTCGGAGCGGAGCGGACCCTGCTTGAAGGCCCGATGCGGGTTGGCCGCGGCGTGGCGGGACAGGTGCTCCCAGCCGTCGGCGGCCTCGGTGTTGGCGAACCGGATGTCATACTCGCCGTCGACCGGAGGCGGTGCGGCCCGATCGCCTCGCTTCGGGCTCACTCGGTGACCTGGGGCATGGGGAGGGGCCCGAGGTCACCATCCGGCTCGCGGGTGAGGATGGCGAGCAGGGCCGGGTCCGCGTAGAGCTCGGCGCTGTGCCGCCACTGGGCGAGCAGGATCGCGAGCGGAGCAAGGTTCTCAAGGGATGCCGCGCCGCGTGTGGTGTGGACGAGCTCGGCGAGCAGCGTGTCCACGTCGTCCTGGGGGAGGAACGTGGCCCAGGGCAGGGCTTCGGGCAGCGCCTGACGCAGAGCGGTGAGGTTCTCGGTCCGCACCAGTCCGGCGAGGAGGCGGGCGGTGAAGTCGACGACCGTGGTGTCCTGCTCCAACTGGTCGACCCGCATCAGGGCCAGGTCCCCGGCGTCGCGCCGCCGCAGCGCCCGGACAGAATCTAGCCTTCGCGCCGTCGCGGCGGGATGGTGGAGCAGCTCACTGAAGGACACATCTTCATGGGCCACGGTCATGACAGGTTCGATCCCTGGAACCTCGATCTCCGTGATGCCGACCTCCCCGCACAATGCCGCCGCTACTGTCCTCGATCACCGTAGCTCATGGCACGAAACAGCCCTTGTTTGGTGAACGTGTGGTCGGAGCACTAGATCACTTCCATCTCGAGTCCGTATTGATCCCTCACATCGCTCGCCATATTCTCGCCAGAAAAATTCGGGATCGTTTGCTCCCACCAGCCCCAGCGGCCGGGAATGTCGAAGCCACCTTCAGTGATTCGCTTGAAAAGCAGGTCAATTTTGGTTACCTCTGCGATGAACCATGCGGTGTCGGGTGAGTCTTTGATGCCTGGAGCGTCGATTACGGCCTGCAGAAAACCTCTTACTGATAGGTCGTCCCAGTATTCAAAGAGGCTCGCTGAGTAGCCTTCCCGGCAGTCTTCCACAAAATCTGACCAAGCTTCGAGTGCACGTGCCGGAGTTTCCGGATGGCGTCGCCCTGAACTCCTGATGACTTCTCTGAATAGATCAACGAACGACAATTCAACCTCCGATGGAAGGTGGCCCAGCTAGCGATAGCTCATCACCGAGCGATAGAAGTACAGGAGGCCATCTTCGGGGCGGAAAAACGTAGAAATAGTTCCGCCGCTATTGAGATATCCGTAGTAGCCGGTAGCTGGGTCAAAGCGATGCATTCCCCCAGTAGTAGTTTGAACACTGATGGATCCATATGGGCCATCGCTGGCCATGAAATCTCTTGCGGTCTCACGATATGCCTTGCGACCGCCAGGA
Organism: Kitasatospora sp. McL0602; assembly: GCF_052076145.1. Taxonomy (NCBI): domain Bacteria; kingdom Bacillati; phylum Actinomycetota; class Actinomycetes; order Kitasatosporales; family Streptomycetaceae; genus Kitasatospora; species Kitasatospora sp. McL0602. The sequence continues at coordinate 5,816,492 of NZ_CP197246.1, forward strand.
CCATTGAATTCAGGCATGTCAGGATCCACCGCACGCGGTTCGCGCGGTACTCCCTTCTTGATCCTGAAATCAACACCCTTGACGTGCTTTGCATAGTGAGCACCAGCTGACTGATCTGAGTTGAAGTCTGGTCGGCCGTCGCAGTTGTCGCCATTATCTGGATCAGGCTCGCATGATCCAGAGCTTGGTCCGGCGGGAGGAAGCTTACCGCCGCCTGATCCGGCGGCGCCACTGCCAACGGGTAGACCCTGTGTATTGGCGGCTTGGCCGATCTGGAGGTTTGCTCCCTGGGGGGCCTGGGTTGCGCCAGCTATTCCGGATTGTGTAGCGCCGTCCTCTTTGCCGTTCAGTGAGCCGGCGGCCGCGGCTGTGGAACAGGGAGAACAGGGGGCAGGAGGGAGCTTGTGCGGGTCGATTTTTGGCGGAGTGTTTTTGGCGGGGCGAGGGCGAGGGTGAGGGCGAGGGTGATGGAGAGTGTCATCGCAGCTGTTGTATCCAGCTGCCAGGCCAAATCTACCCTGGCCTGGGATGCTGACGGGCATCGGCATCCCGGGGGCTTCATCTTCAACGGGGATATCCTCTCCCCAGAATAGGCCAAAGAAATTTAGGCCAGAAGAGCCGCCCTCGACCGTTGATTTCAGAGTTTGGCCGTCCCTATATATTTTTTCTAGCTTGTCTCCCAGGTTTTGCCAATAGAAACCCTCCCTGCTGGTTGAGGATTCCATATAGGACTGGCTGTTCCAGACTGCGTTGAGGTCGCTCTCGTCGTCATTCAGGTCTGCCCAGCGGTTGTGCCGCGGGCGGGTGTCAGGACCCGTGGGCGAGGGGTCCTCGTCGCAGGAGGGGCTGTGACCACTCGGGTCGACGCTGTTGAGGGGGTCGCCGGCGCCGTAGGTGTAGCGGTTGGCGATGGCGGAGGTGGTGGGGGCGAGGTTGGCGGTGTCTCGGCTGGTGAAGCCGGGGGTGGTGGGGTCGTACCAGCGGCTGGCTGTGCTGGTCTGGCCGGTGGTGGTGTCGGTCCAGCCGCCCTGGTAGCCGAGGTTGGGGGGGGTGCCGGTGGTGGCGGTGGGCTTGCCCCAGGGGTCGTAGGCGTTGGAGCCGGTGGGGGTGGTGGCGTTGGCGGTGAAGGTGCCGATGAGGTCGCCGTGGCGGTCGTTGTAGGCGAGGGCAGCGGTGGTGCCGTTGCCGATGGCCGTGAGGGCGCCGTCGGGGGTGCGGGTGTAGGTCTCGGTGCCGTCGGTGACGAGGTTGCTGGTGGTGGCGTCGTAGCTGAAGGTGTGTCCGGCGCTCTGGGCGAGGCGGCCGAGGGCGTCGTAGCTGTAGGTGGCGCCGGACTGGGAGGTCAGCTCGTCGAAGGCGTCGTAGGTGGACGGGGTGGTGGTACTGCCGGTGACGGTGACGGAGCGGGTGCCTCGGGCGGTGTAGCTGTAGTTGGTGCTGCCCTGGGTGGTGGGCTGGTTGCGCTGGTTGTAGGCGGTGGTGGTGATGCCGTTGGCGGTCAGGTTGCCGTTGTTGTCGTAGCCGTAGTTGGTGGTGACGGCGCCGTTGTTCCAGGTACTGAGGCGGCCTGCGGAGTCGTAGGTGTAGGTGTGGGTGGCGGCCCCGGCGAGGCCGGCGGTGGTCTTGGTCTTCAGCTTGCCCGAGGGGAGGTAGGTGTAACTGAGGGCGGCGACCGTGGTGTTGGAGCTGGTGGTGAGGCTGTCGTTGAGGAGGTTGCCCTGGTCGTCGTAGCCGTAGGTGCGGGTGTCGCCCGTGCCGTAGTGGATGGTGCTGACCTGGCCGAGGGCGGTGTAGGTGTAGCTGAGGGTGTTTCCGGTCAGCGGGTCGGCGAGGGTCTTGAGCTGTCCGGCCGGGTCGTAGGTGAAAGTCGAGGTGCCCGCGGTGTTGGTGCGGGACGCGAGCTGACCGTCACTCGTGTACGTGTAGGTGGCGTTGCCCTGCGGGCCGGTGGAGGAGGCGACGGCGCCTCGGTCCTCGTAGGTGTAGGACTGCGTGCCGCTCGGCGCGGACAGTGAGGTGAGGCGGCCGTCGAGGTCGTAACCGAGGGTGCGGGTCGGGGTGGCAGCCTCGCCGCCGGCGCCCGACTGGCCGGTGAGGCGCCCGGCTGCGTCGTAGGTGCTGGCGAGGGTGACGCCGCCGGGCTCGGTGACCTGGACCGGCCTGGCGAGGATGTCGTAGCCGGTGGTGTAGGTGCGGTCGACGAGGTTGGGGTAGGCCGAGGTCGCCGGCTCGATCGTGGACTCGGGCAGGCCGAGGGTGTTGAAGGTGTAGTAGGTGGTGTTGCGGTTGCCGTCGGTGTAGGCGGTGCGGTGGCCTGCGCTGTCGTAGGCGAAGTTGGTGGTGATGCTCTGCCCGCCTGAGACGGGCTGGCTCTGCTGGACGGGCCGCCCGAGCACGTCGTACGAGACGGTCGTGGTGTTGTGGTCGGCGTCGGTGGCGGAGTCCTGGAGGCCTGCGGCGTCGAAGTGGGCGCTGGTGCTGGCGAGTACCGCTCCGGCGGCGGACAGCTGGGCGGTGCTGATGGCCTGACCGGCGTTGTCGTAGGCGATCGTCGTGGACGGCCCGGTGGTGCCGGGGGCTGCGGCGGGCAGGGTGACCTTGGTCGGTTGGCCGACGAGGTTGTAGGCGGTCTGGATGCTGATACCGAGCGGGTCGGTGGAGCTGGTCCGTTCGCCTGCCGCGTCGTAGACGGCGGTGGTGGTGCTGCCGCCCGGTGAGGTGACGCTGGTGCGGTTGCCCGCGTCGTCGTAGCCACTGCTGGTGGTGTAGACGGCGGTCGTCTGGCCGGCCCGGCGGACGAGGTCGGAGCGGGTGATGACCCGGCCGAGGTCGTCGTAGGTGGCGAGACTCTGGGCGCCGACGGGATCGGTGACGGACTGCTGCTCGCCGTTCAGGTCGAAGGTGGCCAGCACCTTCGGGGTCACGCCGCCGAGGGCGGGCATGTCGGTCTCGACCACGTTGCCGGACTGGTCGTAGCGCTTGGTGGTGATCTGGCCCTTGGCATCGTGCGCCGTCACGGGACGGTCGAGAGCGTCGTAGTCGAGCTGGGTCACCGGAGACAGGGCGGTGGTGGAGCCCGGCGCGGTGTAGGTGCTGCCGACGACGGACTCGTGGTGGCCGCTGTTGGGGTCGTAGGTGTGGGTGAACGTGGTGACGTTGCCGTCGGGGTCCTGGGTGGACGTCGCGGCGTCGTGGATGCCGTAGCCCGTGCGGGAGATGGCCCGGCTCTGAGCAAGGGTGACGGGCTGGCCCGCGGTCGTGTCGAACGCCGTGGTGGACACCGGCGGGCTCGTGACGACGGTGAGGCGGCCGGTCGCGTCGTGGGTGAAGGTGGTCGTGTAGTTGGCGGCGATGGCACCGCTGACGTTGCCGTCCGGGCTGACCGTGCTGATCGGCAGGCCGCGCTGGTCGTACGCAGTGGTGGAGACGGAGTCCTGCGGCGGGTTCTTGACGGTCTGTGAGAGCGGGTGGCCGACCGCGTCGTAGGTGGTGTCGGTCTCGCGGGTGTCGGTGCCGTTGGTGAGGGTGGCGGTCAGGATGTTGCCGGCGGCATCGAATTGGGTGTTGCGGCTGGTGCGGTTGAGGCCTGCGGGGTCGACGGTGGTGCTGGTGGCCCGCCTGGCGGCATCGTAGGTGTTGGTGACGGTGGTCTTGCCGCCGCCGGTGACGCGTTGGGTGAGCTGGCCCGCGCGGTCGTAGGTGTTCTGCTGGAGGACGACGTTGCGGGTGGTGCCGTCGGGGTTGTGGAAGCCGTCGAGGTCGGTCTCGGCGACGGTGTTGTCGTCGTTGTAGTAGGTGTGGGTGGTGCGGCCCATCGCGTCGGTGTCGGTGGCCAGGCGGCCGGCCGGGTCGTATGCGCGGGAGTCGATGACCTGGGTGCGGGCGGGGATGGGGTTGGTGGGGCTGCCCGTGAAATTGGTGATGACGGTTTCGAGCAGGTGGCCGGTCGCGGAGTAGCTGTAGCCGTACGTGGTGCCTGCGGCGTCGGTGGTGGCGGCGGTGTTGCCGTAGGCGTCGTGGTCGTAGCTGGTGGAGCGGCCTGCGGCGTCGGTGGTGCGGGCGAGCAGGTTGTTGCCGGTGTTGTAGATCCAGCTGGTGGTGCGTGGCTGGTCGCCGCCGGTGGTATCGGCGACGGTCTGGGTGAGGGTGTTGCCGTCGCTGTCGTAGCCGGTGGTGGTCCGGCGCGTGTGGGTGGTGCCGGTGACGGCATCGGTGGTGGCGGGGTCGGTGCGGGTGACGGCGTTGCCCTGGCCGTCCCAGGTGTAGCTGGTGGTGGTGTTGGTGGGTGTCTGGCCGGGGCCGCAGTTGGTGCAGTGCTCGGTCTGGGAGAGCGTGCGCCCGAGGTTGTCGTACGTGTAGGTGGTGATCAGGCCGAGCGGGGTGATGGTCCTGGTCAGGTTGCCGACGGCGTCGTACGCGTAGAACGTCTTGCCCGCGTCGGGGGTGGAGGTGCGGGCGTCGACGGGAGTGGAGGTCCAGTCGACGAGGCCGCCGGGCTGGGTGCCGCCGGTCGGGTTGCCGTTGCTGTCGACGGCCTGCTCGGCGCCGCCGGTGTGGTCGATGGGGGTGGTGCGCCCGGCGGGGAAGTCGCTGGTACCGGGGGTGGTGACGCTGGTCAGGGCACCGAAGGAGTTGTAGGCGTACTTGGTGGTGTACGTCGTGTCACTGCTGTCGCTGGAGCGGGCGTCGCTGGCGGTGGCGCGCTTGTCGTTGGTCGCGTTGAGCGGGTTGGCCGGGTCCAGGAGGTAGGTGGCGTAGCTGGTGTTGCAGTGCGCCGGGTCCTGGCAGGTGGTGGTGGAGACGGTGTTGCCGCGTGCGTCGTGGCCGGTGGTGACGGTGTGTCCGTCGGGGTCCGTGACGGTGTGCAGGAAGCCGGAGGTGTCGTAGGTGTAGTTGGTGGTGTTGCCGTACGCGTCCGCGTAGGAGCTGAGGAGCGCGGTGCGGGTGTCGTAGCGGTAGGTGAGGGTTTTGCCGGTGGGGTCGGTGACGGTGGCGGTCGTCATCGGGATCGCCGTGCCGCCGTTGCCCATGGCCTTGAAGTGGGCGGCGACGGTGGTGTCGTCCAGGGTGCTGTTGTAGTACGAGGCCTCGGCGATGGAGCCGTTGAAGTGGCCACTGGGGTCAGTGGGGGCAGCGGGCCAGTTGGTGTCGGTGCCGGCGCCGAGGTAGGCGTAGGTGGTGCCGTCGTACGCCAGCGTCCCCTTGTTCTCGGTAGCAGCCTTCGCGCCGTCGAGGTAGAGCGTCTGGGAGTTGGCGGTGGCGGCGAGGACGGCCTGGTGCCACTTGCCGTCGGTGACGGTGCCGCTGCTGGTCATCTGGTCGCTGGTGTCACCGCCGGGCAGGTCGGCGAAGAGGCCGTGGAGCTTCTTGTCGGTGCCGACGTACAGGGCCGGGTTCCACATCATGGCCGTACCGGCCTGGGCGGAGGTGCCGAGGCTGTTGGACTGGTAGCTGTAGAGGACGCCCGCGCTGGTGGTCTTGAACCAGAGCTCCATGGAGGCCGGGCCATGGGTGGGTGCAGCGCTGTTGGGGAGTTGGAGCACGGCGGTGCTGCCGTCGAAGGCGACGGAGTGCTGGTTGGGGTCGTTGGTCGGCCCTGCGTTGCCCAGGGTTGCGGCCGTGTAGGTGCCGGAGGTGAGGTCGGGGAGGGCGGTGCCGAGTTCGTCGGCGGCGCTGTAGGCGCCTGACGGGTCGTCCAGGCGCCAGTAGCCGGTGGGCTGGTCGTGGACGACGGCGGTGCGGTAGGCACTGGCGGCGTCCGGGCTGCCGACGGGGCTGCCGGTGACGCCGGCGGTGTGGTGGGTGGCGATCCGGTCCGGGGTGAGCGCGTACGGGTAGTACGCGAAGTCGGCGATCGCGCCGTTGAAGTGGCCGCTGGTGTCGCTCGGGGCTGAGGCCCAGCCGTCGGCGTTGCCCGCGCCGAGGTAGACGTAGCCCTCACCGTTGTACTTGGGGGCGCCGGGCATGGCGGCGCCGCTGGCTGCACCGTCGACGTAGAGCTGCTGGCTGCTGCCGCTCGCGGTCAGGACCGCGTGGTGCCAGGCACCGTCGTTGACCAGGCCGGCGGAGACGGCCTGGGTGGCGGTGCCGGTGTAGAAGGCGCCGCGCAGGTGGCCGGTGGTGTCGACGTAGAGGGCCGGGTTCCAGTCGGCCGAGGAGGTGTGGGCGGTGCCGAGGGGGAAGTCCTGGTAGCCGTAGAGGACACCGGGCTTGGTGGTCCGGAACCACAGCTCGACACTGGCTGCGGTCGCGCCCTTGACGGGTACGGCCGTGCCCGGCAGCTGCACGTAGGACTGGGAACCGTCGAAGCTCGCCGCCGTCCTGGTGCCCGAAGCCCATGGACCGGTGACGCTGACGGCCGCGCCCGAGCTGTTCTGCGTTCCGGAGCCCTGGCGGTAGGTGCCCTGGTTCTGGGCGACGGCGGTGGAGGTGAGGACCTCGCGGGCCTGGTTGCCGGTGGTGTCGTCGAACGGCCAGTACCCGGTCGGGAAGTTGTCCAGCACGCAGTACTGGTAGGGCGTGCCGGGAATGTCGTCCGCGACCTGGTTGTAGAGGTCGTAGACCTGGCTGGCCGTCAGGCCGTGGGCGAACGCGGAGACCCGGGATATCTGGCCGTTGAAGTGGCCGGAGGGGTCGGTGGTGGAGGTCGCGGGCCAGCCGTCGCTGACGGTGCCGGCTCCGACGTACACGTGCGAAGCGGCATTCGAGACGATCTTCGCGCCGGACAGGCTGCCGACCGCGTTGCCGTCCAGGTACAGGGTCTGGGAGGTGGCGGTGTCGGCGGAGAGCAGCGCGAAGTGCCACTTCCCGTCGTCCACGGCCAGGGTGGACGGGGAGGCGAGGGTCTTGCTCGCGCTGCCGGTCCAGAACTGGCCGCGCAGGCGGTGGTCGGTGCCGACGTAGAGCGCCGGGTTCCAGTCGCCGCTGGTGGGGGCCGCGCCGATCGGGAAGGTCTGGTAGCCGATCAGCACACCGGGGTTCTTGGTGTTGAACCACAGGCCGAGTGCGCCTGGTCCTGCCTGCGGTGCGTAGGAGGCGGGCAGTTCCGCCCAGGAGGTGGAGCCGTCGAAGGTGGCGGAGCCGTTTCCGAGGGTGACGTTGGAGTAGGTGCCGTTGTTGGGGGTCGGCCGGGAGGCGTAGATCTGGTTGGCGGCCTGTGTGCCGGCGGTGTCGCCGAGGCGCCAGTACCCGGCCGGGTTGGAGCCCAGCACCTGGCCCTGGTACTCCTGCGCGGAGCCGTTGACGGACGTGCCGTTCACCCTCCACTGCCCGCCGACCGCGTCGGTGACGACCTGCGCCCGATCCTGGAAGGCGTCGTAGGTCACCTTCAGCTTGGCCTTCGTCGACGGCAGGTTCAACGAGGTGAGCTCGGTGGCCGGGTCGTGACCGGCATGCCACAGGGATGCCACGGCCGGGTCGCCGAGCGCGTGGTTGTAGATCGCCACCTCGCCGATCTGCCCGTTGAAGTGGTTGTAGGTGTCCGCACCAGGAGCGGGGATCTTCGGCCACGTCACGGCGCCGTACTTGGTGAACCCGGCGCCGACGTACGTGATGTCCTCGTCGAGGTGGTCGATCGCGCCGCTCAGACTGCCGATCGACTTGCCGTCCAGGTACAGGGTCTGGGTGGTGCCCGAGCCCGTCAGCAGCGCGTAGTGCCAGCCACCGTCCTTGACGCTCGTGGTGGTGGTGATGGGGTTCTGCCCCAGCGACGGCCCGTAGAACTCACCGCGCAGCTTGCCGTCGATGTCGACATACAGCATCGGGGAGGCGTGCGAGGGGCTGGTGGCCGCGTTTTGGTACTCCGCCAGCACACCCGGGCTGGTGGTCCTGAACCAGAGGCCGAACGCCAGGTAGCTGTTCTTCAGCGCGGCTGCGGGCAGGGTGATCTTGCCGTTCACTCCGTCGAAGGACGAGGACGGCGCGGTTGAGCCCGGGGCGACGGGGCCGCTGTCGGCATTCGCTCCATGGTCCGAGTACGTGCCGTTCGCGGTGCCCTGGTTGGATGCCACCTCGTCCAGCGCGACCGGACCTCCACCGCCTGCCAGGCGCCAGTACGACGTCGGCGCGGAGTCCAGGAGCGCCGAGCGCAGGTGCGAGCCCGCCGAGTACGAGTAGATGGTGGGTGCGGAGGTGGAGTTACCACCGGTCGGCGGGGCGAGCACCTGGTCCAGCTCGTCCGCGTTGCTGGGGCTGTACGTGTAGGTCCAGGTCAGGGCCGAGGCCGGGTCACTGGTGACCGCGTCGGTCACGACCACCGCCACGTGACGCCCGCTCCACCCCAGATGCAGGGCACGGTGGCTGGCCAGGTCGGTGACGGTGTCGAGCTGGCCGGCGCTGTTGTAGTGCATGACCTGGGCGTGCCCGGCCACGTCCGTGATCTGCGAGATCACATAGCCGTTCCCGGCCGGCTGGTTGAAGTTGTACCGGGTGCCGGACTTGTCCAGCAGGATCCATCCCGGGTGGGCAGTGTCCGGCGAGAGTGTCTGACCCTGCCCTGCCGCGGAGGTGTAAAGGGCCATGCCCGTGGGGGAGTTGTATGCCCCGCCCTGCCACTGCGAGGCGCTGTGGTACAGGTACTGAACGCCAGTCGGCTTGTCCACCGCCACGATGTCCGTACCCACGTCAGCGGCGTTGATGTTGTTCACCGCTGCCAGGTCACGCCGGTACTGCCAACCGCCCGTGGTGCCGATCTGCGTCGGCGCACCGAGGGTGCCCGAGCCGAGCGTCGCGCTGCCAGTGCTGGTGTAGAGCTTGAGCTGCCCGTTGCTGGTGTCGATCGCGACGATGTCGCCTTGGGTGTCGTGGTTGAAGTCACCGCCGACCAGCTCGGTCATCCCGTTCCAGCCAGTCCCGATCACGCTCGGGACGCTCGTCTGTCCGGCGGAGGTGAGGGGGTAGGCCATCAGATTGCCGGTGGTGCTGTTGATCGCGACCAGGTCCTTGCGGCCGTCCGCGCCCAGCGGCGGGGTGACGGCCAGGTTGGTCATGTTGTCCCAGCCCGACCCGATCTGCACCCGAGCACCGAAGCCGCCGCCCCGGTATCCCGGGTAGAGCCACAGCGTCTTGTCGGAGTTCTGCAACGCGATCAGGTCACCGACACCGTCACCGGTGACATCGCCACCGGTCATCTTCGACATGCCGGTCCAGCCGGACCCGCCCACCAGCCTCCGCTTGGTCGCCGAGAAGTCCGGCCCCGGGTACAGCCACAGCTGATCCGTCGTCGAATCCACCGTGACGACGTCATCCACGCCGTCACCGGTCTCGTCACCCACACCCGTCAACTGCGTGAGCTGGAAGTCATTGCGGCCGAACCGCTCCGCCCGCCCGTTCGCCGCCGTCAGCACCACCGACCCCGAGTTGTCCGCGTCCGACACCACGCTCATGTCGAACGCCGTTGTCCACCCGGAGCCGAACAGCGTTGATGTCCGCGGGTCCAGCGAGTTGTACGAGCGCGTCACGTTCAGGGCAGGACCAACCGCCTTGACCGAAGCGTCCGTCACATCTGTCGTGTAGTTGCCCACCTGTGGGTCGAACGTCCGCCCGCTGCCGTCACCGGCCGCACCACCCAGGTGCGAGGTGATCACCGGCTGCTGGACCTGGGTCGAGAAGTAGCTCGGCGGCGACCACGCGGAGCTGGCCTGCCCGTCGAATGTCCTGGCCACCCAGGAGTAACTGGAGTTCCATGCCAGCGTGCCGTACGGAGCTGGCCAGCTGGTGCTGGACTGCCAACCGGAGTCGGCGAGCTGGGAGGGGGCGCCGGTCTGCGGGTTCGAGTACAGCAGGAACTGGTACTGCAGCCCACTGCCCGGGAAGTTGTCCGGGTCGTGGCCGGCCGCGTAGAGCTGCGGCGACAGTAGGCCGACGACGCTGTTGGACAGCGGTTCCACCCGGTCGAGCTGAGGCGGCGTGTTACCGGCCGACACCCACGTGCACTGGTGCACGGGGACGTTGTACGCGTCGCGGAGGGACGCGGTGCCGTTGACGAACCCGTCCCAGCAAAGCTGGTACGACTTGCCGGGCGCCATGGCCGGGATCACGCCGGTGAGTGTCACCGACTGGCCAGGGGCGACAGTGCCGGGTATGCCGATCAGCGGGGCGTTGCCGACCGATTGCTCATGCCAGTCGGCGTCGTAGAAGCGAGCCTTCACCTGCATGTTCGACGAGTTCCAGGTGTTGGCCCCGAGGTTCGTCAGGGTCACCTGCTGGGAGCCGGTCGTGTTGATCGTCGGAGGGTTGTAGTTGGCCGGTATGGAGTAACCGGCGGCCCAGTCCGCGTATGTCAGGTTCAGGGACGGCGGGTAGCCGGTGTTGACGCTGTCGAACTTCTTCCACGCCTCGACCTGGCTGGTGTCCGAGGTCAGTGCGAGCCCGAAGTTGGTCTCGGGGTGGTGGGTCCAGTTGTTGACCAGCTGAACACCGGCGGTGGTGGGGTCCTGTCCGAGATCGAACGGCACGGCCACCGGATTGCCCGGACAGTGATCCACGTTTGGTGCCTGGAAGGTTGCGCTGGAGATCGTCGTGCCCGCTGTCGGCACCTGCCAGGCAGCGGTGACACCGGAAGGATCCCAACCGCCGGTGATCGCATGGACGTCCACCTCCCGCTGGTCGCAGGCGCCGCTCTGATAGGCGGTGAGGTCGAGTTCGGCCTTCTCGACGTACATGTTCCGCAGGTCGGAGGACACGGAGTCGAAGACGATGAAACTGGAGTCGGAGTCAGCGCCGTAGTTGTAGCTCCCCGTCTTCAGATCCTGGGAGCTGGCGTGGTTCGAGGAGTACTGGGTCGAGGTGTAGGTCGACCGGGTGCCGCTCTTCTGAGTGGTGGACGGGTCCACCTTGATCGGGAAGACCCGGTGCGGGTCGTGCAGCCACGCCGCGTCCAGATCCATCCGGAGGGTGGTGGTGCCGCCCGAGGTGATGAGTCGGTAGGTGACCCCGTCGGACATCGCGCCGTCGCCGGAGCGGTCGTTGCGTGCGGAGTCCTCCATGAATCCGTGCGGGATCGTCGTACGGACCTGGCCGGCCGCATCCGTGAACTGCACGTTTCCGGCGCTGTCGAGCGAGGCGGACAGCCCGGTGAGATCGAGCGGGAAGTTCCAGCTTGTCGGAGCCGTGCCGTCGTGCAGGATCAGGGATTCCTTGACCCCGGTCGTCAGAGCGTTGTAGACGATGTCGGTGGCCTGGGCCGCGCCGGGGTAGGTGAGGGAGTCTGCCTTGACCACAGCCTTGGTCGGCTTGGCACCTTGCAGGCTGTACGCGAGGCGGTGGTCGGCGTCCATCGACCAGTCCAGCATGCTCGTGCTGTCGGCCTTGGGGGCGAAGCTGAAGGTCTGGCTGTTGGCGAGCTCCGTCCAGCGGTTGTCCCGCCGCTGGGTGAGGCTGGTGTCGATGTCGGCCCAAGACCCGTCGGGCTTCTTGTAGTGCACCGGGCGGCTGTAGACCCGCATGGTCTTCGTGCCGTCGGGGCTCTGGAACACGGAGCTCGTGGCGGTGCGGCTGCCTTGGACCTCGGTGGCCCCCGGTGCAGATCGCTGCGCCGCGCCGCCGCCGTTCGGCGTGGCGCCGTTGGCGATGGCAGTTGGTTTGGCCGGGCCGGCCGGATGCTTGCTCAGCCAAGCCGGCGGGTCGGTCTGCTGACCTGTCACAGCCGCCGGAGGCGCGTCCGACTTCCGTGGCTTACCGGCGCCCAGCGGCCCGGGAAGCTCGGGCAGTTCGCCCTGCCCCGGAAGGTGGCCCGCGTCCTTTCCGGTGTGCAGCGAGGTCGCAGAGGCGTCGGCCCGTCCGTTCCGCCCGGCCGCACTGCCACTCCGCTGCTGGGGAGAGTCCGCCGTGCCGGGAGTCGGCAGTGGAGCGTGCAACTCCACGAATGCGCTCGCAGGTTGGACCGCCACGAGCGGGATCATCAGCAGGCCGACCAGCGCGGAGAACCAACGCCCGACCGTTCGTCCACTTCTCCCTACCGGTACCCGGAAGGAAGTTCGTGCTGCAGCGGTCAGGAAGGACATGACGGCCTTCCTGGCACGAACAGCAGGCGAGAAGAACCACGAGCGGCCCACGGCCGACCCCCAATGCAGCACGAACGGCCCGCCTAGGTCTGGACGGACAGGCCGAAGATCTACCGCCTGGACTCGTTCGACGTCCACCGATAGGCCGGGGGCAGATGCCCGGCTTTCTGCCTTCCAGGGAGCGTTCATCCACAAATGACCATGCGGATTTTTTGCAATTGCGTGGGGAAGCTGTGGCTGAACTGATCCCTTGCACGCCATTGACTGAACCCAGTCTCGGGGGTTCGCCGCAGCAGTGGATACCATCGCCGTCGCGCCGCAAATGACGGTTCGACAGCGGACTGGTGGTTCGTTCCGGCAGAGATCCATCTACTTGAGGAGTCTGGTGTTCAGAAGGCACGGGAGGACAGCCCGGTGGGCGGTGGTAGCGCTGGCCGCCGCTGCCCTGTGGACTGGTGCGGCTCCTTCCTACGGCAGTGCGAACAGCGGCGAATGGCCGCTCGACCAGCAGCACTTCCGAGCAGATGACATCTGGGCGATCTCTCGCGGTGCCGGCGTCACCGTTGCTGTGGTCGACAGCGGGGTGGCTGCCTCGCACCCCGACCTCGCAGGTCGGGTCCTGCCGGGGACCAGCCTGCTGGGCGACGGTGCCGACGGACGCGCCGACACCTCAGGCGACTCGCACGGTACGGCCATTGCCGGGATCATCGCCGGCTCCGGCGCAGCCGGGGCGGCTGCCGGAATGACGGGCCTGGCACCCGAGGCCAGGATTCTTCCGGTGCGAGTCGCCGAAGATGCCAAGGTCGCCCCCTCCGCTGTCGCACAAGGCATCACCTGGGCTGTCGATCACGGTGCCCAGGTGGTCAATGTCTCCATCGGGGCAGCTCAGCCGGATCCGATGCTTCGTCAGGCCGTCGCCTATGCGATACGGAAGGACGTCATCGTAGTCGCTTCGGCGGGCAACCAGGGAGAGCAGGGGAATCCGCCGCAGTATCCGGCAGCATTCCCGGGAGTGATCTCGGTCTCCGGGATTGACCGGAACGGGAAATTCTGGGGTCCGAGTGAATCGGGCGCTGGTGTCACCCTGGCTGCACCGGCCTCGGAGATCTATTCCACCAACGACCAGGACGCATACGTCAACGCGGACGGCACCAGCTATGCGGCTGCCTACGTCTCGGCGGCCGCTGCCCTCGTACGCGCGCACTTTCCCCAACTCAGCGCGGGGCAGGTGATACGGCGACTCACCGAGACCGCCTCGAACCACCACCAGCAGCGGGATGCTCACCTGGGGTACGGCATTGTCAACCCGCTTGCCGCGCTCAGCAGTCCCGTTGCGCCTGGCACGGACCGGGCCAATCCGCTCCTTCGCCCGGAGCGGGCCGCAACTGACGGGGGGTCGGCCGGATGGCTCCGGTGGACCATCGGCGGCGTGAGCGGAGCAGCGGTCGTCTGCGTCTTGCTCCTTCTCGCCGGGCGGAGCCGCCGTAGGAGCAGCGGCCGGGTGACCCAGCCAACGGGCGGGGGCGCAGCACGGCCTCAGCGACAGCGAACCTCCGCTCCAGCCCCCAAGTCTCGCCAGAAGCCGTCGAAAGGACGTAGCCGCTCATGAAGCTGATCAGTCGCCGAGTCCGGTGGGGTGTCTCGGCCGTCGTTCTCGCCGGTGCGGCAGCCGCAGCGGCAGTGCTGCTGTGGCCCCAGAGCGAGAAGGTGCCGCCTCTTGTCGCCGCAGCGAACTACTCGGGAAGGCCCACTGCCTGCCTGGCTGCGGACAGCACCTCCCAGCCGATGCCGGCCAGCGTCTCCGCGGTCTGGGGTGCGATGCAGAAGGTATCGTCCGGACGGCCGATCAACGTTCAGCAGCTGGTCGTGGCGGCCGCTACACACGACCAGGCGATGTCCTACCTCGAAGGTCTGGTGGCGCAACACTGCACGCTGATCATCTCCGTCAGCCCCTCCTTCACCTCCGCCCTGCCGGAAATCGCCAAGGCCAGCCCGAACACTCGGCTCGTGGCAGTGGTCGATGCCGGCCACCCCGCTCCCAAGGGGGTCAACGCCGTCACCGGCAGTGCTGACGATCAAGCAACGGAGATCGGTCGGCAGGTCGGCGCGCTGGCCTGACCGACGGCATCGGCCCGGTGGGCGGTCTCACCGCCCGATCGGTGCTGTCCGCGCCTTGGTGAGCGCCACCAGGTCGCCCGGCGTGAGCTCGACCTCCAGGCCCCGGCGTCCGGCCGAGACGTAGACCGTCGAGTGCGCAAGGGCGCTCGTGTCCACGACGGTCGGCAGGGGTCGGCGCTGGCCGAGGGGGGAGATGCCGCCGAGGACGTACCCGCTGCTGCGTTCCGCTGCCGCCGGGTCGGCCATGACGGCCCGCTTGCCGCCGACGGCTGCCGCCAGGGCCTTCAGGTCCAGTTGCCCGGAGACCGGCACCACCCCGACCGTGAGCCGCCCGTCCACCTCGGCGACCAGTGTCTTGAAGACCCGCCCGGCCCCGACGCCGAGCGCCTCCGCCGCTTCGCCCCCGTACGACGCGGCCGCCGGGTCGTGCTCGTACGCGTGCACGGTGAACGGCACCCCGGCCGCCTCCAGTGCGACCGTCGCGGGGGTGCCCTGGCCGCCGCCGCTCTTCTTCGCCATGCGCGGTACTCCTCGGTTCAGTCAGCTCGCCGGCGGAGGTGAGCGCCGTGAGCAAGGTACCCCCGTCAGTTCGGGCTGAAGGCCTGGCGGGTCAGGTCGAAGGCCGGGATGGAGGGGAGCCAGGCGAGGAGGGCGGTCTCGCGGCGCAGCAGCTCCAGCTCGGTGGTGAGGCGTTGGGCGGTGTCGGGGCAGGCGAGGAGTTGTTGTTTGACGGGGGTGGGGAGGAGGGCGGCGGCGGCGACGAGGTAGGAGAGGACCTGGGGTTCGACGGGGAGGTCCTGTTCGCCGGCCAGGCTGGCTTCGCGGGCTCCGGCGAGGCGCTTCTGGTAGAGGCGGAAGGCGCGTTCGACGCCGGCGGCGAGGGCTCCGGCGCCTTCGCCCTGCTGTTCCTCGATGGGTTCGGTGTCGCCGACGAGGTAGGGGCCGCTGGTGTCGACGGTGCTGAGCCAGAAGCGGGTGGTGCCGGTGACGACGATCTTGTACTGGCCGTCGGGGAGTTCCTGGACGTCGGTGACGTCGGCGACGCAGCCGATGTGGTGGAGGGCTTCCAGCGGGTCGCCGGTGACGGTGCCGAGGCCGTCGAGCGGCCCGGCGGGGCCGAGGTGCTCGCGGACGGGGGCGACCTCGCGGCCGTCCTTGATCGCGAGCACGCCGAAGCGCCGTGGCTGGTCCTCGGGCAGGGCGAGGAGATCGGCGACCAGCCGCCGGTACCGGTCCTCGAAGACGTGCAGGGGCAGCACGAGCCCCGGGTAGAGGACCATGTTGAGCGGGAAGAGCGGAAGCCGTTCAGTCACGGCGCACAGCGTAGTTGTCCGACCGCCAAACGGGTAAAGAGAAAAAGGGCCTCAGCCGCGCTGGAGCATCCGGGTCGCCCCCGCGACCACGGTGGTGGCCAGCACCCACCCCGAGATGACCAGCCCGGTGGCGACCCACTGGCCGGTGTCGGTGGGGTTCCAGCCGTCCTGGCCGAGGTTGATGACCGGGATGACCTTGCCGAGGGAGTAGAGCATCGGGTCCCAGGTCGGTACCTCGTCGGCCTTGAGCGGCGGCGGCTGGTGGCCGCTGAAGTACGCGGCGCCCAGCGCCCACGCGGCGACCAGCCAGAGCGCGGCCCGCCCCGGGCGGTAGCCGTACCCGACGGCGGCGTCCTGGACGCGGCCCCAGAGGCGGCCGGGCAGCGGCAGGGTCGCGCGGCGGCGGCGCTGCTTGGCGTAGAGCACCTCGCGGGCGTCCTCGTCCCGCCCGGCCCGGCGCAGGGTGCCGGCCAGCTGCTCGTACGGCTCGGGCTGGTAGTCGGCGAGGCTGTCGAGCCAGGCGATCCGCTGCTCGATGCTGAACGGCACCTCGGAGCGGAGCGACTCGTAGCTGAAGCCGGTCAGCTCGGTGCGGCCGCCGCCGGGCCAGCTGGCGGGGGAGTCGACCAGGTTGCCGACCTGGGCGCGGGAGACGGAGATCCGGCCCTGCGGTGGGGCGGGGCAGGTGAGGCGCAGCTCCGGGGTGCGGATGCGGCGCAGCGAGAGCTCCTGGTCGGGCCCGAGGTGGAACTCGGCGTTGTTGATGACGCAGGCGGCGTCGAAGCGGGCGTCGACCATCCGGACGCCGCCGTGGGCGCGCATCGGGGTGGTGGGGGTGCCGGGCGGCAGGTACGCGCCGTAGCCGTAGCCGTAGATGGTGCGCGAGTTCGTCCAGCCGCCGTCGACCGAGCCGCCGAGGTACATGGTGTTGCCGACGGTGATCCGGGCCAGGTTGAGGCAGTTGCGGTCGGGCCCGGGGGCGTGCAGCTGGGAGCCGCGCAGGGAGAGCCGGCCGCCGACCCGGCCGGAGCGCAGGATGACCTCGCCGTGGCTGTGGATGCGCTCGGCCTCGAAGTCCTGGTGGATGGTGATGCCGTCGCCCGCGAGGGCCCGGCCGAAGCGGTCGCCGCCGAGCACGGCCTGGTTGATCAGCAGGTCGGTGCCGATCCGGGCGTCGGTGAGCCGGATGCCCTGCGGGACGACGCAGCGGGCCAGGTGCAGATCGCCCTCGGTGCTGAGCCGGGAGGCCTCGAGCCGGGGTATCAGGCAGTTGATCAGCCGGATCGTCCCGGCCCGCGCCTCGGAGATCAGGATCTTGCGCTCGAAGCGGCAGTCCTGGAGCTCGACGTAGTGGGGGATGACACCGCCGGCCAGATTGAGGTGCCCGGAGACGTACGCACCGCTGAGCCGTAGCGAGCTGACCCGCCCGGGGGCCGCCTCCGGGCTGCCGAGCAGCAGCAGGGCCAGCACCTTGGCGCGGACGGTCCGCTCGGCCGGCCAGTCGCCGGAGCCGGTCACGTCGTCCTTGGCGTCGTCGCGGGTGCGCAGGTCGAAGACCTCGCCGTGGCAGAAGGCGCGCCAGAGCGCCTGCTCGGTCGGTGTGAGGTCGTGCGGCGCCTCGGTCATGCCTGGTGTCCCCCGTGATCCCTGTGATGCCGTGATCCCTGTGGTGCTGTGATCCCCGTGCTGCGCCGGTCGTCCCCCCGGCTGTCTCGCCTTTCGTATCACGGACTGAAATGCGGGGCCTCGCGTTCCGGCCACTCCTTACACTGGGCGGTGTGATCTCTCGAATCGATCTGCGCGGCTCCTCCTCGGACGACCTGCGCACCGTGCTGCCCCGTGCCGAGTTCGACGTGGAAGCCGCCCTGGAGAAGGTGCGGCCGATCTGCGAGGACGTGCGCCATCGTGGTGTCGCGGCGCTGATCGAGCTCACCGAGCGCTTCGACGGCGTGACGCTGACCACCACCCGCGTCCCCGAGGAGGCGATCACTGCCGCGCTGGAGACGCTGGACCCGAAGGTGCGGGCCGCGCTGGAGGAGTCGATCCGCCGCGCCCGGCTGGTCCACCGCGAGCAGCGCCGCACCGACCACACCACCCAGGTGGTGCCGGGCGGCACGGTCACCGAGCGCTGGGTGCCGGTCGACCGGGTCGGGCTGTACGTGCCGGGCGGGCTGGCCGTCTACCCGTCCTCGGTCGTGATGAACGTCGTCCCGGCGCAGGAGGCCGGGGTCGAGGGCATCGCCGTCACCTCTCCGCCGCAGAAGGACTGCGGCGGCTCGGTGCACCCGACGATCCTGGCGGCCTGCGCGCTGCTCGGCGTCACCGAGGTGTACGCGGCGGGCGGCGCCCAGGCGATCGCGATGTTCGCGTACGGCACCGAGGAGTGTGCGCCGGTCAATCTCGTCACCGGGCCGGGCAACATCTACGTCGCCGCCGCCAAGCGGCTGCTCAAGGGCCGGATCGGCATCGACGCCGAGGCCGGGCCGACGGAGATCGCCGTGCTCGCGGACGACACCGCCGTGCCGCGCGAGGTCGCCGCCGACCTGATCAGCCAGGCCGAGCACGACCCGATGGCCGCCTCGGTGCTCGTCACCGACTCGCTCGCGCTGGCCGAGGCCGTCGAGCTGGAGCTGAAGGAGCAGGTCTCCCGGACGAAGCACCGCGAGCGCGTCACCACCGCGCTGGCCGGGCGGCAGTCCGGCATCGTGCTGGTCGACGACCTGGAGCAGGGCCTCGCGGTCGTCAACGCGTACGCCGCCGAGCACCTGGAGATCCAGACCAGGGACGCCCGCGCCGTCGCCGCCCGGGTCCGCAACGCGGGCGCGATCTTCGTCGGCGCCTTCGCGCCGGTCTCGCTCGGCGACTACGCCGCCGGCTCCAACCACGTGCTGCCGACGGGGGGTTGCGCCTGCCACTCGTCCGGGCTGTCGGTGCAGTCCTTCCTGCGCGGCATCCACGTCGTGGACTACTCCCGCGAGGCCCTGGCCGACGTCGCCGCGCACGTCGTCAACCTCGCGAACGCCGAGGACCTGCCCGGTCACGGCGACGCGATCCGTGCACGTTTTGCCGAAGGCGAACTCGAACAGCACAGCGAGTGGACGGTGCCTGGCCAGTGACGAAGATCGACGACCTCCCCATCCGTGACGAGCTGCGCGGCCAGTCCCCGTACGGTGCACCGCAGTTGGACGTGCCCGTCCAGCTCAACACCAACGAGAACCCGTACCCGCTGCCCGAGCCGCTGGTCGCCCGGATCGCCGAGCGGGTCGCCGAGGCGGCCCGCAACCTCAACCGCTACCCGGACCGGGACGCGGTGGAGTTGCGCGAGGGCCTGGCCGCGTACCTGACCCGGACGACGGGCTACGCTCGCACCCGCGAGCAGGTCTGGGCGGCGAACGGCTCCAACGAGGTGCTCCAGCAGCTGCTGCAGACCTTCGGCGGGCCCGGCCGCACGGCCCTCGGCTTCGAGCCCTCGTACTCGATGCACGCGCTCATCTCCCGTGGTACCGGCACGAATTGGATCTCGGGGCCGCGTAACGAGGACTTCACCGTCGACCTCGATGCCGCGCTCGCCGCGCTGGTCGAGCACCGCCCGGACGTGGTCTTCGTCTGCTCGCCGAACAACCCGACCGGCACCGCCGTCGCGGCCGACACCGTGCTCGCGCTCTACGACGCCGCCCAGGCCGTCAAGCCGACGCTGGTGATCGTCGACGAGGCGTACGTCGAGTTCTCGCACCACGGCTCGCTGCTGCCGATGCTGGAGGGCCGCCCGAACCTGGTGGTCAGCCGCACCATGTCCAAGGCCTTCGGCGCCGCCGGGCTGCGGCTCGGCTACCTCGCGGCGGACGCGGCCGTGGTCGACGCCGTCCAGCTCGTCCGGCTGCCGTACCACCTCTCCGCCGTCACCCAGGCGACCGCGCTGGCCTGCCTGGAGCACACCGACACCCTGCTCGGGTACGTCGAGAAGCTCAAGGCCGAGCGGGACAGGCTGGTGCTCGCGCTGCGCGGGCTCGGGCTCGAAGTCACCGACTCCGACGCCAACTTCATCCAGTTCGGCCGCTTCGCCGACACCCACGCCGTCTGGCAGGCCATCCTCGACCAGGGCGTCCTGGTACGCGACAACGGCGTACCCGGGTGGCTGCGCGTCACCGCCGGCACCCCCGCCGAGAACGACGCCTTCCTCGAAGCCGTCGCCACCGCCCTCCCGTCGCCCACCACCACCCTTACCGGAGCGCGCTCCGCGCGCACTGCTTCCGAGGAGCTGTAGAACCGAATGTCCCGCATCGGACGCGTTGAGCGCACCACCAAGGAGACCTCGGTCCTCGTCGAGATCGACCTCGACGGCACCGGCAAGACCGACATCTCCACGGGCGTCGGGTTCTACGACCACATGCTCGACCAGCTCGGCCGCCACGGCCTCTTCGACCTCACCGTGAAGACCGACGGCGACCTGCACATCGACAGCCACCACACCATCGAGGACACCGCCCTCGCGCTCGGCGCCGCCTTCCGGCAGGCGCTCGGCGACAAGGTCGGCATCTACCGCTTCGGCAACTGCACCGTGCCGCTGGACGAATCCCTCGCCCAGGTCACCGTCGACCTCTCCGGCCGCCCGTACCTCGTGCACACCGAGCCCGAGGGCATGGCGCCGATGATCGGCAGCTACGACACGACCATGACCAGGCACATACTCGAGTCGTTCGTCGCGCAGGCCGCCGTCGCGCTGCACGTGCACGTCCCGTACGGTCGCAACGCGCACCACATCGTCGAGTGCCAGTTCAAGGCCCTCGCGCGTGCTCTGCGCTACGCCTCCGAGCGCGACCCGCGCGCGGCGGGCATCCTCCCCTCGACCAAGGGTGCGCTGTGAGCAAAGCCGCAACACTGCTGATCATCGCCGGGCTGTTCCTGGCCGGTGGCGTCTACTCGTTCTGGAAGCAGAAGCAGTCGAAGAGCCTGATCGCGGTCCTCGCGATCGGTGCCGCGTTCTGCCTGTCCGCCGGGATCATGCGCCTGTAGCCGTCCGTCGTACGCCTGATTAGGACTGGAAGAAAACCCCTCATGGCCAAGAACGTCGTCGTCCTCGACTACGGCTCCGGCAACCTCCGCTCCGCCCAGCGCGCCGTCGAGCGCACCGGTGCGAACGTCACCGTCACCTCCGACTTCCAGACCGCGCTGGACGCGGACGGGCTGCTCGTGCCCGGCGTGGGCGCCTTCGAGGCCTGCATGCGCGGGCTCAAGGCCGTCCGGGGCGATGTCATCATCGGCCGCCGCCTCGCCGGGGGCCGCCCGGTGCTCGGCATCTGCGTCGGCATGCAGATCCTCTTCGAGCGCGGTGTCGAGCACGGCGTCGAGACGCCCGGCTGCGACGAGTGGCCCGGCACGGTCGAGCCGCTGGACGCGCCGATCGTCCCGCACATGGGCTGGAACACCGTCGACCGCCCGGAGGGCAGCCGGCTCTTCGCCGGACTCGACGAGGACGCCCGCTTCTACTTCGTGCACTCCTACGGGGTGCGGAGCTGGGAGCTCCAGGTCACCAACGACAACATCGCCGCGCCGCTGGTCAGTTGGACGACCCACGGGCAGCCGTTCGTCGCGGCCGTCGAGAACGGCCCGCTCTGGGCCACCCAGTTCCACCCCGAGAAGTCCGGCGACGCCGGTGCCGCCCTGCTGACCAACTGGGTCAACACCCTCTGAGACCTGGAGAGTCCACTCCATGAGCCGCCTCGAACTGCTGCCCGCCGTCGACGTCCGCGACGGCCAGGCCGTCCGCCTGGTCAAGGGTGCCTCGGGCTCCGAGACCTCCTTCGGCGCACCCCTCGCGGCCGCCCTCGCCTGGCAGCACGCCGGCGCCGAGTGGCTGCACCTGGTCGACCTGGACGCCGCCTTCGGCACCGGCGACAACCGCGAGCTGATCCGCGAGGTGACCGGCGCCCTCGACATCAAGATCGAGCTCTCCGGCGGCATCCGCGACGACGCCTCGCTCGCCGCGGCCCTCGCCACCGGCTGCACCCGCGTCAACCTCGGCACCGCCGCCCTGGAGAACCCCGAGTGGGTCGCCAAGGTCATCGCCACCCACGGTGACAAGATCGCCGTCGGCCTGGACGTCGTCGGCACCACGCTGCGCGGCCGGGGCTGGACCAGCGAGGGCGGCGACCTCTACGAGGTGCTGGCCCGCCTCGACTCCGAGGGCTGCGCCCGGTACGTCGTCACCGACGTCGACCGCGACGGCACCCTCACCGGCCCCAACCTCCAGCTGCTGCGCAACGTCTGTGCCGCCACCGACCGCCCGGTCGTCGCCTCCGGCGGCGTCTCCTCCCTGGACGACCTGCGGGCCATCGCCACCCTGGTGCCCGAAGGTGTCGAGGGGGCGATTGTGGGCAAGGCCCTCTACGAGCAGAAGTTCTCCCTCGAAGAGGCCCTGGAGGCCGTGTCATGACAGATCGTCAGATCGTACGCGGCCGGGTCGCCGGATTCTCCCCCTGGGAGGACGAGTTCGGCTACTCCCGCGCGGCGGCCGCCGGGGACTACGTCCACGTGGCGGGCACCACGGCCTGGGTCGACGGCCGGGTCGAGCACGAGGGCGACCCGTACCACCAGACCCTCGCCGCCTTCGGCGTCGGCCTGGATGCCCTGGCCGCGTACGGTCTGACGGCGGACGACGTGATCCGCACCCGCATGTACATCACCCACGTCCGTGACGCGGAGGAGGTGGGCCGGGCCCACAGCGCCCTCTTCGGCGCCACCCGGCCCGTCGCGACCATGGTCGTGGTCGAGGGCCTGATCGACTCCCGGATGATGGTCGAGATCGAGCTCGACGCCTACCGCGCCGGGCTCGCGCACTCGCTGAACTCACCGGACGCTCTGGAAGGCAGACCCGCATGACCCTCGCAGTACGAGTCATCCCGTGCCTGGACGTCGACGCAGGCCGCGTGGTCAAGGGCGTCAACTTCCAGAACCTGCGCGACGCCGGTGACCCGGTCGAGCTCGCCAAGCTCTACGACGCCCAGGGCGCCGACGAGTTGACCTTCCTCGACATCACCGCCTCGTCCGGCGACCGCGAGACGACGTACGACGTGGTGCGCCGCACCGCCGAGCAGGTCTTCATCCCGCTCACCGTCGGCGGCGGCATCCGCGCCGTCGAGGACGTCGACAAGCTGCTGCGCGCCGGGGCCGACAAGGTCGGCGTCAACACCGCCGCGATCGCCCGGCCCGAGCTGATCGGCGAGATCGCCGCCCGCTTCGGCCGTCAGGTGCTGGTGCTCTCCGTCGACGCCCGCCGCTGCCCGCCCGGCACCGAGACCCCCTCCGGCTACGAGGTCACCACCCACGGCGGCCGTCGCGGCACCGGTCTCGACGCGGTCGAATGGGCCGTCCAGGCCGCTGAGTTGGGCGCCGGGGAGATCCTCCTCAACTCGATGGACGCCGACGGCACCAAGGACGGCTACGACCTGGAGATGATCCGCGCCGTCCGCAAGTCCGTCGCCGTCCCGGTCATCGCCTCCGGTGGCGCCGGCAAGCTCGCCGACTTCGCCCCGGCCGTCGACGCGGGCGCGGACGCCGTCCTCGCCGCCAGCGTCTTCCACTTCGGTGACCTGACGATCGGCCAGGTCAAGGACGCCCTCCGGGAGACGGGTCACCCCGTCCGCTAGGGGGGCCTTCCCAGCGGGCCCTACGGCAGCGGGAGCGCCTTCCGCAGGGCCGCCAGGGCCTCCGGGGTGCCCTCCGCCGTGAGCGTGGTCTGGGCTCCCCGGCCGAACGCGAAGAGCGTCAACTCGCCGGGCGTGCCGGTGAGTTCGACCGTCTGAGGGTGCTTGTCGGCGACCGTGACGCGGCGGCCGTCGGGGTGCTTGAGGAGCAGCCGGACCGGCGTCTTGCGGGCGGTCTCGAAGCGGGTGAGCATCGGCAGGCGGCGCCACAGGGCCTCGTCCAGCTCGGCGGAGAGCGGCTGCGGCTCCCAGACGACCGCCCGGCGGACATCCTCCGCGTGGACGAAGTACTCGACCGTGTTGGCGGCCTCGTCCGCCCCCGGCAGGGCGAAGAGTGAGAGCCGGGCCGGCCCGGAGCGGAACTGCCGGACGAGCTCGGTGAAGTCCCCTGCCGCGTAACGGCGTTGGACCGTCTCCGTCCA
Organism: Kitasatospora sp. McL0602; assembly: GCF_052076145.1. Lineage (NCBI taxonomy): Bacteria > Bacillati > Actinomycetota > Actinomycetes > Kitasatosporales > Streptomycetaceae > Kitasatospora > Kitasatospora sp. McL0602. Next base: position 5,840,050 of record NZ_CP197246.1, read on the forward strand.
GCCGGCCAGCGGCTTCAGCTGGATGCCCGCCGCCGCGTCCGGCCGCCGCTCGCGCAGCACCAGGTGCGCGGCCAGGTCACGGGCCGTCCAACTGCCGCAGAGGGTGGGTGCGTCAGGTCCTCCGGCGGTCAGCAGATCGGCCAGCCGGTGGCGTTCGGTACGGGCGAAGTTCGACATGGCGCCCACCGTACGCCCGTCCCCTCCGTCAGCGCAGCGGGGCCTGGAGCTTGGCACCGCCCTGGTGGTTGGAGGCGGCCAGGCCGCAGGTCGCGTCCCGGTAGCCCTGCTTGTAGAAGGTCAGGTCGGGAGAGATCGGGTAGCCGTAGTACGTGCCGCCGCCCTGCCGCTGCTCGGTGGTCGCGGCCGGGGCCTTGCACAGCTCCCGCAGCGCCTTGCCGATCGCGAAGTCGCTGGTCAGCCCCTCGGGCAGCAGCGGGTTGGAGATCGACTCCGCGTCGTGGCCCTGGGCGCAGGGCCGCGCCTCGGGGCTGGTGATCACCGTGCTCAGCTGCGGGTGGTCGAAGCAGCTGCCCGCCGGGAACCACGGGTACGGCAGCACCTTCGAGGGGCTCGGCGCGGGTGAACTGGGGGACGGGCTGGGAGAGGGCGGCGGCGGGAGCAGCAGCTTCTTCTTCGGCTCCGGCCAGAGCAGCAGCGCGACCCCGACCACGAGTGCCACCGCCGTCACCGCTGCCAGCAGCCACCGCCCGCGCGAACGCCCGGCCTGCTGCTTTCCGTTCTGTTCCATCCGACCCCCTTGCCTCACCGGCCATTGTGGCGGTGGTGAGGTGGCGGCGGCAGGGGATTGACCGGACCGGGCCAGGGATTGCCCGGCCGCACGGTATAGCCTGGCGGCGGCACGGCCCGGATCACGAGGTATCTGATGCGAGTCGGAATCATCGGGCACGAGGGGCTCTCGGAGATCACCGAGATGCTCGTGCGCGGCGAAATGTGGCCCCTGGTCACGGAGTTCGGAAGTTACGAGCTGGTCGGCGTGAGCTGTCTGCGGGAGGGCCCGGAGAGCTGGTTCGCGCGGGCGGTGCTCGACCACGGCGGCAAGCTGGAGGTCATCGTCTCGGCCAGCGCGGGCCGCGCGGGAGCCTTCGCGCGCCAGGGCAGCGGCACCCGGCAACGCCTGCTCAACGAGGCCAACGCCGTGCACCGGCTCGCCCCGACGGAGGTCGGCGGCCTCGGCGACGACACCTGCCGCGCCCTGGTCGGCATGGTCGACGAACTGATCGCCGTCTGGGACGGCAGCCCAGGAGGCGAGGTCGCCCGGGTGGTCGAGGCGGCCCGCCGCGAGGGCCTCTACGTCCAGGTGGTCTGGCCGGACGGCTGCGCGAGCCCGGAACAGCCCCCCGGATGATCCGAACAGCGGGTGGGGGCTGCGACAATGGCCGCATGTCCACCACACCCGCCGCCCCCGGCAGCACCGCCCTCGACCCCGCCGTCGCCGCGCGCCTCAAGCGCACCGAGGACGGCCTGCTCCCGGCTGTCGCGCAGCAGTACGACACCGGCGAGGTGCTGATGCTCGGCTGGATGGACGACGAGGCGCTGCACCGCACCCTGACCACCGGCCGCTGCACCTACTGGAGCCGTAGCCGCAGCGAGTACTGGGTGAAGGGCGACACCTCCGGGCACGTCCAGCACGTCAAGTCCGTGGCCCTGGACTGCGACGGCGACACCCTGCTGGTGAAGGTGGACCAGACCGGGGCGGCCTGCCACACCGGCGCCCGCACCTGCTTCGACGAGGACGTGCTGCTCCCCGTCGCGGACCGCTGACCTCTGACTTCTGACACCTCTCTCCCGACCAGAACTCACGAACGGTGCCGAACCCCATGGATCTTGAGGCCTTCCGCAAGCTCGCCGTAGACACCCGGGTCATCCCGGTCACCCGCCGGCTCCTCGCGGACGGCCTCACCCCCATCGGCCTCTACCGCAGCCTGGCCGCCGAACGCCCCGGCACCTTCCTGCTGGAGTCGGCCGAGCAGGGCAGCTGGTCGCGGTACTCCTTCGTCGGAGTCCGCAGCGGCGCCACCCTCACCGTCGACCCCGAGGGCAACGCCCGCTGGCACGGCGCCCCGCCGGTCGGCATCCCCACCGGCGGCGACCCGCTGGAGGTGCTGCGGGCGACCCTCGCCGCCCTGCACACCCCGCGCCACACCGACGACGGCCTGCCGCCGCTCACCGGCGGCCTGGTCGGCTACCTCGGCTACGACATCGTCCGCCGCCTGGAGAAGCTGCCGAACCTCACGCCGGACGACCTGAAGCTGCCCGAGCTGACGATGCTGCTGGCCACCGACCTCGCCGTGCTCGACCACGCCGACGGCTCGGTCGTGCTGATCGCCAACGCGGTCAACCACAACGACCTGGTGAGCGGCGTCGACGAGGCGTACGCGGACGCCGTCACCCGCCTCGACGCGATGGAGGCGGACCTGCGCCGCCCGGTCGACCCGGGCCTCGCCACCTTCACGCCCACCGACGTCGACGCCCACTCGCCGTTCGGCGGCGCGCCGTACCGGGCCGTGGTCGAGGAGATCAAGGAGCGGATCCGTGCGGGCGAGGCCTTCCAGGTCGTCCCCTCGCAGCGCTTCGAGGCGCCGTGCCCTGCCAGCGCCCTCGACGTGTACCGGGTGCTGCGCACCACCAACCCCAGCCCGTACATGTACCTCTTCCGCTTCCCCGGCCCGGACGGCACCGAGCACGGCGGCTTCGACGTGGTCGGCTCCAGCCCCGAGGCGCTGGTGAAGGTCTCCGAGGGGCAGGCCATGGTGCACCCCATCGCGGGCACCCGGCACCGGGGCACCACCCCGCAGGAGGACGCCGACCTGGCCGCCGAGCTGCTCGCCGACCCGAAGGAGCGGGCCGAGCACCTGATGCTCGTCGACCTCGGCCGCAACGACCTCGGCCGGGTCTGCGAGCCGGGCTCGGTGGAGGTCGTCGACTTCATGTCGATCGAGCGCTACAGCCACGTCATGCACATCGTCTCCACGGTGACCGGCCGGGTCGCCGAGGGCCGGACGGCCTTCGACGTGCTCACCGCCTGCTTCCCCGCCGGGACGCTCTCGGGCGCCCCGAAGCCGCGGGCGATGCAGATCATCGAGGAGCTGGAGCCGACCCGCCGAGGCCTCTACGGCGGCTGCGTCGGCTACCTCGACTTCGCGGGGGACTCCGACACCGCGATCGCGATCCGCACGGCGGTCCTCCGCGACGGCACCGCCTACGTGCAGGCCGGCGCAGGCGTCGTGGCCGACTCCGATCCGCACAGCGAGGACACGGAGTGCCGCAACAAGGCCGCAGCGGTCCTCCGGGCGGTCGCGGCGGCCAACACGCTGCGCTGACGGTCGCCACCTGCGGCCCCTGGGGCCGGTCGGTTCCGTCAGCCTGCGTATGGTTCTGGGGTGACTGAGATGCCTTCTTCGCCCCGCAGTGACCAGTCCGGTGCCCGCCGCAGTCTGGGGCTGATGCTGCTGCTGACGGCGCTGGGCGCGCTGCTGGTGCTGACGGCGGTGGGGCGTACGTGGGCCGAGGGGCGGGTCGGCGGGCAGCTGGAGCTGAGCGTGTCGGGGAGCGCGGTGTCGGGGCTGCCGGGCGGGCTGGCGCTGGTCGCCCTCGCGGCGGCGGTCGCGGTGTTCGCGGTCCGTGGTGCGGGCCGCCTCGCGGTGGGGGCGCTGACCCTGCTGGCCGGGCTCGGGACGGCTGCGGCGGCCGCCGCCGGGGCGTTCGACACCGCTGCGCTGGACGCGGAGGCGGGCCGCAAGCTCGCGCTGGTCAGTGCGCAGGCGGAGCAGGTCAGCCGGACGGCCTGGCCCTGGGTGGCGGTGCTGGGCGGGCTGCTGTTCGCGCTGGCCGGTCTGCTGACGGTTCTGTCGGGCCGGGGCTGGCCGGCGATGGGCGCCAGGTACGACGCGCCGACCCGGAAGGCCACGGCGCGGCAGCGGGCCGTGGCGGACCGGGGCACCCCCGCCGAGCTGTGGCAGGCCCTCGACCGTGGCGAAGATCCCACCGGTTGAGGTCCGACCCCGCTTGGGGTCCTCGACCCGAGGCGGGCACAATGGGATACGTCAACCCGCCGAGCGCCTCCCGCAGGCTCGGCCGGTCCCCGTAGAACCAAGGAGCATCGTCAAATGGCGGCAGCATCGCACGGTCACAACCCCGCCGCGTGGACGGGCGTGACCATCACGTTCATCGGTTTCTGTGTGGGCGGCGTCGCCATGATCCTCCCCATGGTCTGGCTCTTCTGGGTGGGCATGGCCGTCATCCTGCTCGGCGGTGTCGTCGGCAAGGCGATGTCGATGGCCGGCATGGGCAAGCAGCCCGCCACCCACCATCACGCCGTCGTCTCCGTGGAGAAGCAGACCGCCGTCTCGGTGTGACCCGCGCACAGGGTCTGTAGGCAGTCCGCAGCAGGGGCGCGAGGAACCGCGCGCGCAACCGCCCGAGTTGTACCGGGCCGGTTGCGCCGTTCCTCGCGCCCCTGCTGCTTTCTCCGTGTGCGTACGCGCCACGCCGCCGTCCGTGGCGGCGGTGTGACGGCTGCGCCGCCGGGCAGAATCGGCAGGGTGAACGTTCCCGCGCCGGCCGCACCGGCTCCCGTGTCCACCCTGCGACGGATCGGCCGTCCGCTGGCCGCGCTGGTGGCGGTCGGTGTCCCGACGCTGTACGTCGCGGCGGTGGACCCGAACGCGCCCGGCCACTACCCGACCTGCCCGGTGCTCCAGGCGACCGGTTGGTGGTGCCCGGGGTGCGGGGGGCTCCGGGCGGTGCACGCGCTGACGCACGGGCAGCTCGGCGCGGCGGGGCACGACAACGTGCTGGTGCTGCTGCTGGCGGGGGTGACGGCGATGTTCTGGGTGCGCTGGTTCTGGGCCGCGCTGACCAACGGGGAGCTCCCCAGGCCGCGGTTCGGGGCCCGCCAGGCCGCGTTGCTGGTGCTCGTCCTGGCCCTCTTCATGATCTTCCGGAACCTCCCGGCGGGCGCCGGACTGGCGCCACCGGTGGTGTGAGCGCACCGAGCCGGGCCGCGCGCCGGGCGCATCCGTACGCCCCCAAGGGGTCCGCTCCGCGAGACGCGCGCCTACCGGATGCGCTGTGCGCCCCCCGCGCCCGATACCATCGAAGTGCCGACGGGGGCGTGGGTGCATGGCATCCTCACGGATCCTGTGCGAACCGCACCCTTTGGCTGGCCGAATGCCTAGCAGAATGATGGGGGCGCCCGCGTGAGTGTGCTCGACGAGATCATCGACGGGGTCCGTGCGGACCTCGCCGAGCGGCAGGCCCGGATCTCCCTGGACGAGCTCAAGGAGCTGGCGGCCAAGGCACCCGATGCCAAGGACGGTGTGGCCGCGCTGCGCGGCGACAGTGTCCGGGTGATCTGCGAGGTCAAGCGCTCCAGCCCCTCGAAGGGTGCGCTGGCAGCGATCGCAGACCCGGCAGCCCTGGCGCTGGACTACGCGGCCGGTGGTGCCGCCGCGATCAGCGTGCTGACCGAGCAGCGCCGCTTCGGCGGTTCGCTCGCCGACTTCGACGCCGTCCGGGCGGCAGTGGACACCCCGCTGCTGCGCAAGGACTTCATCGTCACCGCCTACCAGCTCTGGGAGGCCCGTGCCCACGGCGCCGACCTGGCGCTGCTGATCGTCGCCGCGCTGGACCAGCCGGCCCTCGTCTCGCTGATCGAGCGGGCCGAGTCGATCGGGCTGACCCCGCTGGTCGAGGTGCACGACGAGGAGGAGATCGCCCGCGCGGTGGACGCGGGGGCGCGGATCATCGGCGTCAACGCCCGTAACCTCAAGACCCTCGAGGTGGACCGCAACACCTTCGGCAACGTCGTGGACGCCATCCCGGCCCACGTCGTGAAGGTCGCCGAATCCGGTGTGCGCGGCCCGCACGACCTGATCGCGTACGCCAACCTCGGCGCCGACGCGGTGCTGGTCGGCGAGTCGCTGGTGACCGGCAAGGACCCGAAGGCGGCCGTGGCCGACCTGGTGGCCGCCGGTGCCCACCCGGCGCTGCGCAACAACGGGCGGGGCTGACCCACCGCCATGTCACTGACCACCCGACTCGCTCCAGGCTGCCGCCCGCGCGGCTGCCGTGCACCCGCACGCCGGGTGCTGGGGCGGCGGGTGCGTTACGTGATCGGGTGCGAGCCCGGTCAGGTGCAGGGGAGTCGATGGCGCAGGACTCACGGCTGAGAGAGCCGTTCCGAGTAACCTGAGCCATTTTTGACGACACCCCGAGGACTACTGCCATGTCCGAGAACGATTACCAGCCCGGCACCCAAGTCCCCGACGCCCGGGGCTACTTCGGCGCGTACGGCGGCCGCTTCATCCCGGAGGCGCTGGTCGCCGCCGTCGAGCAGGTCGCCGAGGAGTACGAGAAGGCCAAGGCCGACCCGGCGTTCGCCGCCGAGCTGGACGCCCTGCTCAAGGACTACACCGGGCGCCCGAGCCCGCTGACCGACGTGCACCGGTTCTCCGCCCAGGCGGGCGGCGCGCGCGTGCTGCTCAAGCGCGAGGACCTCAACCACACCGGCTCGCACAAGATCAACAACGTGCTGGGCCAGGCCCTGCTGACCCGCCGGATGGGCAAGACCCGGATCATCGCCGAGACCGGCGCCGGGCAGCACGGCGTGGCCACCGCCACCGCCTGCGCGCTCTTCGGCTTCGACTGCACCATCTACATGGGTGAGGTCGACACCGAGCGCCAGGCGCTCAACGTCGCCCGGATGCGGATGCTCGGCGCCGAGGTCATCGCCGTGAAGTCCGGCAGCCGCACCCTCAAGGACGCCATCAACGAGGCGTTCCGCGACTGGGTCGCCAACGTCGACTCCACCCACTACCTGTTCGGCACGGTCGCCGGCCCGCACCCCTTCCCGATGATGGTCCGCGACTTCCACCGCGTGATCGGCATCGAGGCCCGCGAGCAGGTCCTCGAGCGCACCGGCAAGCTGCCGGACGCGGTCGTCGCCTGCGTCGGCGGCGGCTCCAACGCGATGGGCATCTTCCACGAGTTCATCCCGGACGCGGGCGTGCGCCTGATCGGCTGCGAGGCGGCCGGCGAGGGCGCGGAGACCCCGAAGCACGCGGCCACCCTCACCAAGGGCGACCCGGGCGTGCTGCACGGCTCCCGGACGTACGTGCTCCAGGACGAGGACGGCCAGACCATCGAGTCGCACTCGATCTCCGCCGGTCTGGACTACCCCGGGGTCGGCCCCGAGCACGCCTGGCTGAAGGACACCGGCCGGGCGGAGTACCGCCCGGTCACCGATGACCAGGCGATGCAGGCGCTGCGCCTGCTCTCGCGCACCGAGGGCATCATCCCGGCGATCGAGAGCGCCCACGCGCTGGCCGGGGCCCTGGAGCTGGGCCGCGAGCTGGGCCCGGAGGCGGTCATCCTGGTCTCGCTCTCCGGCCGTGGCGACAAGGACATGCACACCGCCGCCGAGTACTTCAACCTGTACGACGCCGACAACAACACCGACACCGACGGAGGGAAGTGACCATGGCTTCCAAGCTCAGCGAGATCCTCGCCGCCGCGAAGGCGGAGGGCCGGGCGGCCCTGGTCGGTTACCTCCCGGCCGGCTTCCCGTCGGTGGACGGCGGCATCGCGGCCGCCAAGGCGCTGATCGAGGGCGGCTGCGACGTCGTCGAGATCGGCCTGCCGCACTCCGACCCGGTGCTGGACGGCCCGACCATCCAGACCGCCGACGACATCGCGCTGCGCGGCGGCGTCCGGATCAAGGACGTGCTGCGCACCGTGCAGGAGGTGGCCGAGGCACACCCGGCCGCCGCCGTGCTGGTGATGACGTACTGGAACCCGGTCGACCGCTACGGCGTCGCCCGCTTCGCCGCCGACCTGGCGGCCGCCGGGGGCGTCGGCTGCATCCTGCCGGACCTGCCGGTGGAGGAGTCCGAGGAGTGGCGCAAGGCGGCGGGCGAGCACGGCCTCGACACCGTCTTCGTGGTCGCCCCGAGCAGCCAGGACAAGCGCCTCGCCGAGGTCACGGCAGCGGGTAGCGGCTTCGTCTACGCGGCCGCCGTGATGGGCGTGACGGGCACCCGCGCGGCCGTCGGCACGATGGCCGAGGACCTGGTCGCCCGCACCCGCGCCACCACCGACCTGCCGGTCTGCGTCGGCCTCGGGGTCTCCTCCGCCGCCCAGGCCGCCCAGGTGGCGGGCTTCGCCGACGGCGTGATCGTCGGCTCGGCGTTCGTCCAGCGCATCCTGGACGCGGCGGGCGACGAAGCCGCCGGGCTCGCCGCGGTCCGCTCGCTCGCCGCCGAGCTCGCGGAAGGCGTCCGCCGGAAGTAGCCCACGCAACCGTTGAGCCTCCAGGGGCGTGCGGCCCGATCCGGGTCGCGCGCCCCTGTTGTGTTTCTGTCAGCCCGTCATGCCTGCTGCACCCGTTCGGGTGAAGAGTTGGGGCCTGACGCATCGGTGGGGGTTGACCGGCGTTGAGTGGAGGGACGAGTTGAGGTGGGCCACTGCCTCGGCATGGTTCGTGTGCTGTTCCAACCATCCCTACCGAAGGAGCCGCCGGTGCCCGGCCTCCAACGATCCGTCGTCCTGCGTGCGGCGGCCGCCGCCCTGGCGCTCAGTGCGGCGCTCGGCGCGGAGGCGACGGTGGGGCACGCTCTGGCCAGGCGGGGTGTGGAGCGCGCGGAGCGGGACGCGCACGTGTGCAGCGAGGCGTCCCGGATGGCTTCGGCGGTGCGGGCGGACCGGTCGCAGGTGGACGGGCGGCCCGCGCTGATCACGCTCCGCACGGCCGGCCGGTGTGCGGCCGCCAGGCACTGAGCGAGCGGGACAGACCGGACAAGGCAGCAGATCCTTCACTCATTCGGCTTAACACGCGAATGTGGAGGAACCATCACTCATCCCCTACGGTTCATCAGAAGCGTGAGCTGACTCGTGCTGCGACCTGAGTGAACTGCCTGAGTGAACTGTGGGGGTGTCCCGATGACCGGTGGTCAGACTGCCGTGCCGCGCTCGTCGCTGCGTCGTGCGGTGGACGGGCCGGCGGGGGAGTGGTTCGGGCTGGCCGTCCGGCTCGCCCTCGCCGTCGTCTGGGCCTGGGCCGGGCTGGCGAAGGTCTCCGACCCGGCCGAGGCCGCCCAGGCCGTCCGGGCGTACGAGATCCTGCCCGAGGCCCTGGTCAAACCCATCGGGTACGGGCTGCCCTTCCTGGAGCTCGCGCTCGCGCTGCTGCTGCTCGTCGGCCTCGGGACGCGGATCGTCGCCGTCATCTCCGGCCTGCTGCTGCTCGCCTTTATCGGTGGCATCAGCTCGGCCTGGGCACGCGGCATCTCGATCGACTGCGGCTGCTTCGGCGGCGGCGGCACGGTCGACGCCTCGCAGACCGAGTACCTCCAGGAGATCCTGCGCGACACCGGCTTCCTGCTGCTCGCGGCCTGGCTGGTCTACCGGCCCCGGACGAAGCTCTCGGCCGATGCCTGGCTGGCGGCCTGACCAGGCCCCGAGCGGCTGCCCCGACCTCTCCCCGCCCCCCACCTTGGACGTACCGAGCAATGAGTGAGAAGAACCGAGAAGGCAAGCGCACCGCCCGCGAGCGGATGCTGGAGGACCGGGCGGCCGAGGAGGCGCGCGGCAGGCGGAACAAGAAGCTGGCGATCTTCGGCATCGTGGGCGTGGTGATCGTGGCCGGCGTCACGGCCGGCATCCTGGTGCAGAACCAGCGCTCCAAGCCGGACACGCCCGTCGCCGCCCCGGCCGGGGCGATCGGCCCGAAGAACCTCGTCATCCCCGACGGCCCGGCGAACGCGCCCTCCACCCTGGTCGTGTACGAGGACCCGCGCTGCCCGGCCTGCGGTGCCTTCGAGCGCCAGTTCGCCCCCACCATCGACCAGTTGCAGGACCAGGGCAAGCTCTACGGCAACTACCACGTGGTCTCGTTCATCGACCGCTCGCTCGGCGGCAAGGGCTCCAAGGTGGGCGCCAACGCGCTCGCCTGCGCGCAGGACGCGGGCAAGTTCCGCGACTACCACGACGTGCTCTACAAGAACCAGCCCGACGAGACCTCGGACGCCTTCAGCAACAAGGCGACGCTGATCGGGCTGGCGAAGCAGGTGCCCGGTCTCGACTCGCCGACCTTCGAGTCCTGCGTCAACGACAGCAAGTACAGCGGCTGGGTCTCGGCCGTGCAGCAGGACTTCGACAAGTCCAGCTACAAGTCGACGCCGACGATCCTGCTGAACGGCACCCCGATCTACCCGAAGAAGGGTGACGAGGAGATCAGCCCGGAGAACCTCGTGAAGTGGGTCAACGAGGCGAACCAGGGCAAGCCGCTCGGCACCACGGGCGCCGGCTCGGCCAGTCCGGCGCCCACCAGCACCGCCGAGGAGAGCAACAAGCCGCCGTCCCCGTAAGCCCGGCGACCGGAGACCTTGCGTGGTGCGGCTTCCGGAGTCCGGACCACGCAGGGTAGCGTCGACCCCGTCATGGATATCGCTTACATTCCGAGCCCGTCGCGAGGCGTCCTTCACCTGGGGCCGATCCCGCTGCGCGCGTACGCCTTCTGCATCATCATCGGTGTCGTCGTGGCCGTCTGGCTCGGCAGCAAGCGCTGGGTCGCCCGTGGCGGCGCCAAGCACACCGTCGGTGACATCGCCGTCTGGGCCGTTCCGTTCGGCCTGGTCGGCGGCCGCCTCTACCACGTGATCACCGACCACCAGCTGTACTTCGGCGACGGCCGTAACCCCTGGAACGCCTTCAAGATCTGGGAGGGCGGCCTCGGCATCTGGGGCGCGATCGCGCTCGGCGCGGTCGGTGCCTGGATCGGCGCCCGCCGCCGGGGTGTGCCGCTGCCCGCGTACGCCGACGCCATCGCCCCCGGGATCGCCCTCGCCCAGGCCTGCGGCCGGTGGGGCAACTGGTTCAACCAGGAGCTGTACGGCAGGGCCACCACGCTGCCCTGGGGCCTGAAGATCCACAAGGTCGAGCCGGACGGCACCGTGGTGGACGGCGTCTTCCAGCCGACCTTCCTCTACGAGTCGCTCTGGTGCGTCGGCGTCGCGCTGCTGGTGATCTGGGCCGACCGCCGGTTCACCCTCGGCCACGGCCGGGTCTTCGCGCTGTATGTCGCGGCCTACACGGTGGGCCGGGCCTGGATCGAGTACCTGCGGATCGACGAGGCGCACCACCTGTTCGGTCTGCGGATCAACGACTGGGTGGCGATCTTCGTCTTCGTCGGCGCAGTCGCGTACCTGGTGATCGTCGGGAAGAAGCGCCCGGGGCGGGAGGCGCCGGACTCGATCGACCCGGCCGTGCACGTCGGTGAACTGATTCAGTCCGATGAGGAGAAAATCGGGAGTTCTGCCGCCGGGGCCGCCGAGGCGACTCCGAAGAATACCGACCAGGATTCGACCAACCCCTCCTGACCTGCGGATACTCCGCCCCCCGGCCGCCTTCCCGAGTGTCAAGGGAGGCGGCCGGAGGAATGTTCGGACAGCCTTACTTTGCTGGAATGTGTCACCTCATCGGGCTATTTTCAACAGTGTGAGAGCCCTGCGGGCAGCCCGGCTCACGGCCTTTCGCCGTGCCCGGCTGCGGTCAGGGGGACGTCCGGACGGAGGCCGAAAGACCGTGAGCACCACCATCGCCGAGCCCGCTGCCGACGAGCAGCCCAAGCCCCGCATACCCGCGGAGGGTCACCACCGCGACGTGAACGGCGGCTGGCTGCGGCCCGCCGTGTTCGGTGCGATGGACGGGCTGGTCTCCAACTTCGCGCTGATGACGGGCGTGGTCGGCGGCAACGTCGGCAACAGCGCCGTGATCCTGACCGGCCTCGCGGGCCTGGCCGCCGGTGCGTTCTCGATGGCGGCCGGCGAGTACACCTCCGTCGCCTCGCAGCGCGAGCTGGTCGAGGCCGAGATCGAGGCCGAGCGGCTGGAGCTGCGGCGCAACCCGCACGGCGAGCTGGCCGAGCTGGCCGAGCTGTACGTCTCGCGCGGTGTCGAACCGGAGCTGGCCCACGAGGTCGCCCGCCAGCTCTCCTCCGACCCCGAGCAGACGCTGGCGATCCACGCCCGCGAGGAGCTCGGCATCGACCCGCACGACCTCCCCTCCCCGCTGGTCGCCGCGGGCTCCTCCTTCCTCTGCTTCGCGCTCGGCGCCCTGCTGCCGCTGCTTCCGTACCTGCTGGGTGCGACCTCGCTGCTGCCCGCGCTGGCGCTGTCGCTGGTCGGCCTCTTCCTCTGCGGCGCGGTCGTCGCCCGGGTGACGGCCCGTGCCTGGTGGTTCAGCGGGCTGCGGCAGCTGGTGCTCGGTGGCGCGGCGGCCGGTGTGACGTACCTGCTCGGCCTGCTGATCGGCGGGCACGTCGGCTGATGCGGTGGCGCCCCCGGGGGCTTGCCGGTCGCGTGCTGTTCACTCGGACGGGCTTGTGGGATGCCCCAGAACGTCGCATGTTTATGCGCTCGGGTGCGTGACGTTCCGCACATGGGGCTGGGGTGCGGACCTGGCCTAACCTCGCCGATAGGTGGAACGGGCCCGCAGAATCGTGCCTGCCGGTCAGTCGTCGGAGACGATTCGCAGGTGAGGTCGTTCTCGATATGTGGACGGGGCATTACGTCCCCGTTTCGCCCCTGTCGGGCCGGGGCACACTGGTGGCAGTGTGCGGGCCAGGGTCCGCCTCCCATCGCTGCGGTTACTGGCCGGTAAGGCCCGCTGACCTGGGGATTGCGTCCGCGATGTGGACGCCATATTCCACTTCCCGGGATTTCCGGCATCATGTAACCTGCACGAAATCGCAGAGGGCCAACGTCGTCCCTATTGCACAAGCACCATGCCAATGACGACGACGGGAGAGCCGATGCTGTCTGCATCCATGCACTCCGCCAACGAGCCCCAGGCCGGCGCAGCCCGCCCGCCGTACTCGCTCGTGCCGGATGCCCGACCTGCCGCCCAGGGTCTGTATGACCCGCGCAACGAGCACGACGCCTGTGGTGTCGGTTTCGTCGCCACACTGGACGGCGTCGCCGACCACAAGATCGTCGAGCAGGCGCTGACCGTGCTGCGCAACCTGGAGCACCGCGGCGCCACCGGCGCCGAGGCCGACTCCGGTGACGGCGCCGGCATCCTGACGCAGATCCCCGACGCGTTCCTGCGCGCCAAGGTCGGCTTCGAGCTGCCCGCCCAGGGCTCGTACGCCGTCGGCATCGCCTTCCTCCCGACCGAGGACGCCGCCGCCGAGGCCGCGACCGCGCAGATCGAGGCCATCGCCGCCGAGGAGGGCCTCACCGTCCTCGGCTGGCGCGAGGTGCCCGTCGCCCCGGACCTGCTCGGGGCCACCGCCCGCTCGGTGATGCCGCGCTTCACCCAGTTCTTCGTCGGCGCCGCCGACCGCAGCGGCATCGCGCTGGACCGGGTCGCCTTCGTCGTCCGCAAGCGCGCCGAGCGTGAGGCCGGGGTGTACTTCCCCTCGCTCTCCGCCCGGACGATCGTCTACAAGGGCATGCTGACCACCGGCCAGCTGGAGCCCTTCTTCCCCGACCTGTCGGACCGGCTCTACGCCTCCGCCATCGGGCTGGTGCACTCGCGCTTCTCCACCAACACCTTCCCGAGCTGGCCGCTCGCCCACCCGTACCGGTTCGTCGCCCACAACGGTGAGATCAACACCGTCAAGGGCAACCGGAACTGGATGACGGCCCGCGAGTCCCAGCTCGCCACCGACCTCATCCCCGGGGATCTGAGCCGGATCTTCCCGATCTGCACCCCGGACCACTCCGACTCGGCGTCCTTCGACGAGGTGCTGGAGCTGCTCCACCTCGGCGGCCGCTCGCTGCCGCACGCGGTGCTGATGATGATCCCGGAGGCGTGGGAGAACCACGCCACCATGGAGCCCGCCCGCCGCGCCTTCTACCAGTACCACTCCAACCTGATGGAGCCCTGGGACGGCCCGGCCTGCGTGACCTTCACCGACGGCACCCAGATCGGCGCCGTGCTCGACCGCAACGGCCTGCGCCCGGCCCGCTACTGGGTCACCGAGGACGGGCTCGTCGTGCTCTCCTCCGAGGTCGGCGTGCTCGACATCGACCAGGAGAAGATCGTCAAGAAGGGCCGGCTCCAGCCCGGCAAGATGTTCCTGATCGACACCGCCCTGGGGCGGATCGTCGAGGACGAGGAGCTCAAGTCGGCACTCGCCGCCGAGCACCCGTACGAGGAGTGGGTCGCCGCCGGTCAGATCCAGCTCACCAAGCTGCCCGAGCGCGAGCACATCCACCACACCCACGCCTCGGTGACGCGCCGTCAGCAGACCTTCGGCTACACCGAGGAGGAGCTGCGGGTCATCCTCGCGCCGATGGCGAAGTCCGGCGGTGAGGCGCTCGGCTCGATGGGCACCGACTCGCCGATCGCCGCCTTGAGCGAGAAGCCCCGGCTGCTCTTCGACTACTTCATCCAGCTCTTCGCGCAGGTCACCAACCCGCCGCTGGACGCCATCCGCGAGGAGCTCGTCACCTCGCTGATGAGCAACCTCGGCCCCGAGGGCAACCTGCTGGCCGCCGACGCCGCGCACTGCCGCTCCGTCAGCATCACCTTCCCGGTGATCGACAACGACGAGCTGGCCAAGCTCATCCACATCAACGCCGACGGCGACCAGTCCGGCCTCAAGGCCGTCACGCTCTCCGGCCTCTACAAGGTCTCCGGCGGTGGCGAGGCCCTCGCCGCCCGCCTGACGGCCATCGCGGCCGAGGCCGACGCGGCGATCGCCGACGGCGCCCGCATCCTCGTCCTCTCCGACCGCCACTCGGACGCCGAGCACGCGCCGATCCCCTCGCTGCTGCTCACCTCCGCCGTGCACCACCACCTGATCCGCACCAAGCAGCGCACCCAGGTGTCGCTGCTGGTCGAGGCCGGTGACGTCCGCGAGGTGCACCACGTCGCGCTGCTGGTCGGCTACGGCGCCGGTGCGGTCAACCCGTACCTGGCGATGGAGTCCGTCGAGGACCTCGTCGCGCAGGGCACCTTCCTCACCGGGATCGAGCCCGAGAAGGCCATCAAGAACCTGATCAAGGCGCTCGGCAAGGGCGTGCTCAAGGTCATGTCCAAGATGGGCATCTCGACCGTCGCCTCCTACCGTGGCGCCCAGGTCTTCGAGGTCATCGGCCTCGACCGGCTGACCGTCGACACCTACTTCGCCGGCACCACCACCAAGCTCGGCGGCATCGGCGTCGACGAGATCGCCAAGGAGGTGGCCGCCCGCCACGCCAAGGCGTACCCGGCCTCCGGCATCTCCGCCGCGCACCGCGCGCTGGACATCGGCGGCGAGTACCAGTGGCGCCGCGAGGGCGAGCCGCACCTGTTCGACCCGGACACCGTCTTCCGGCTCCAGCACTCGACCCGCTCGCGCCGCTACGACATCTTCAAGCAGTACACCGAGCGGGTGAACTCGCAGTCCGAGCGGCTGATGACGCTGCGCGGCCTGTTCCGCTTCGACGCGCTCGGCCGGGAGTCGATCTCGATCGACGAGGTCGAGCCGGTCTCCGAGATCGTCAAGCGGTTCTCCACCGGCGCCATGTCGTACGGCTCCATCTCGATGGAGGCGCACGAGACGCTGGCCATCGCGATGAACCGCCTCGGCGCGAAGTCCAACACCGGCGAGGGCGGCGAGGACCCGGAGCGGCTGCACGACCCCGAGCGCCGCTCGGCGATCAAGCAGGTCGCCTCCGGCCGGTTCGGCGTCACCAGCGAGTACCTCGTCAACGCCGACGACATCCAGATCAAGATGGCCCAGGGCGCCAAGCCCGGCGAGGGCGGCCAGCTGCCCGGCCACAAGGTCTACCCGTGGGTCGCCAAGACCCGGCACTCCACCCCGGGCGTCGGCCTGATCTCCCCGCCGCCGCACCACGACATCTACTCCATCGAGGACCTGGCTCAGCTGATCCACGACCTCAAGAACGCCAACCCGGCGGCCCGCATCCACGTGAAGCTGGTGTCGGAGGTCGGTGTCGGAACCGTCGCGGCGGGTGTGAGCAAGGCGCACGCCGACGTCGTGCTGGTCTCCGGCCACGACGGCGGCACGGGCGCCTCGCCGCTCACCTCGCTCAAGCACGCGGGCGGCCCCTGGGAGCTCGGCCTCGCCGAGACCCAGCAGACCCTGCTGCTCAACGGGCTGCGCGACCGGATCGTCGTCCAGACGGACGGTCAGCTCAAGACCGGCCGCGACGTCGTCATCGCCGCGCTGCTCGGCGCCGAGGAGTTCGGCTTCGCCACCGCGCCGCTGGTCGTCTCCGGCTGCATCATGATGCGCGTCTGCCACCTGGACACCTGCCCGGTCGGCGTGGCCACCCAGAACCCGGTGCTGCGCGAGCGCTTCTCCGGCAAGCCCGAGTTCGTCGTCAACTTCTTCGAGTTCATCGCCGAGGAGGTCCGCGAGATCCTCGCCGAGCTGGGCTTCCGCTCGATCGAGGAGGCCGTCGGCCACGCCGAGCACATCGACGCGGCCGAGGCGATCACCCACTGGAAGGCCGCCGGGCTCGACCTGGCACCGCTCTTCCACGTGCCCGAGCTGCCTGAGGGCGCCGCTCTGCACAACACCACCACCCAGGACCACGGGCTCGACAAGGCGCTCGACAACCAGCTCATCACGCTGGCCGAGGACGCCCTGGAGCGCGGCGAGACCGTCCGCATCCAGCTGCCGATCCGCAACGTCAACCGCACCGTCGGCACCATGCTCGGCCACGAGGTGACCAAGCGTTACCGGGGTGAGGGCCTGCCGGAGGGGACGATCGACGTCACCTTCACCGGCTCCGCCGGGCAGTCCTTCGGCGCCTTCCTGCCGCGCGGCATCACGCTGCGCCTGGAGGGCGACGCCAACGACTACGTCGGCAAGGGCCTCTCCGGCGGCGTGGTGATCGTCCGCCCGGCGCGTGAGGCGGCGGCCATCGGCGCCGACGCACAGGCGCACGTGATCGCGGGCAACACCATCGGCTACGGCGCCACCGGCGGCCGCATCCACCTGCGGGGCAAGGCCGGCGAGCGCTTCGCCGTCCGTAACTCCGGCGCCACCCTGGTCGTCGAGGGCGTGGGCGACCACGGCCTGGAGTACATGACCGGCGGCAAGGTCGTCGTCCTCGGCGAGACCGGCCGCAACCTGGCAGCGGGCATGTCCGGCGGCATCGGGTACGTCCTGGACCTGCGCCCCGCGAACGTGAACGACGGCATGGTGGGCATCGAGGCCCCGACCGCCGACGACCGCGAGTGGCTGCGCGACACCGTGCAGCAGCACTACGAGGAGACCGGCTCCACCGTCGCCGCCGAGCTCCTGGCGGACTGGGGTGGTGGCGTCAGCCGCTTCTCCAAGATCATGCCGACCGACTACAAGGCAGTGCTCGCCGCCAAGGACGCCGCTGAGCGCGCCGGTCTCACCGAGACCGCGATCACTCGCAAGATGATGGAGGCGGCACGTGGCTGACCCCAAGGGCTTCCTGAACACGCCCAAGCAGCTCGCCGAGCGGCGACCGGTCGACGTCCGGCTCCGTGACTGGAACGAGGTGTACGTCGAGCGCAGCCTGCTGCCGATCATCACCGAGCAGGCCGGCCGGTGCATGGACTGCGGCATCCCGTTCTGCCACAACGGCTGCCCGCTCGGGAACCTCATCCCCGAGTGGAACGACCTCGCCTTCCGGGACGACTGGGCCGGCGCGATCGAGCGGCTGCACGCGACCAACAACTTCCCGGAGTTCACCGGCAGGCTCTGCCCGGCTCCCTGCGAGTCGGCGTGCGTGCTCGGGATCAACCAGGACGCGGTGACCATCAAGAACGTCGAGGTCACCATCATCGACAAGGCGTGGGACCGCGGCGGCGTCGCCGCCCAGATCCCCGAGCGCCTCTCCGGCAAGACCGTCGCCGTGGTCGGCTCCGGCCCGGCCGGCCTCGCCGTCGCCCAGCAGCTCACCCGGGCCGGGCACACCGTCGTGGTGTACGAGCGGGCGGACCGCGTCGGCGGCCTGCTGCGGTACGGCATCCCCGAGTTCAAGATGGAGAAGCGGCACATCAACCGCCGCATCGAGCAGATGCGCGCGGAGGGCACCCGCTTCCGTACCGGCGTCAGCGTCGGCGAGGACATCACCGGGCAGCAGCTGCGCGAGCGCTTCGACGCGGTGGTGGTGGCGGCCGGTGCGACGACCGCCCGTGACCTGCCCGTCCCCGGCCGGGGGCTGAGCGGCATCCACCAGGCGATGGAGTACCTGCCGCTGGCCAACAAGGTGCAGGAGGGCGACTTCGTCGAGCCGCCGATCAGCGCCAAGGGCAAGCACGTCGTCGTCATCGGCGGCGGCGACACCGGCGCCGACTGCCTCGGCACGGCCCTGCGGCAGGGGGCGGCCTCCGTCACCCAGCTGGAGATCATGCCGCGTCCGAGCGACGAGCGCCCCGGCAACCAGCCGTGGCCGACCATGCCGATGACGTACAAGGTGACCTCCGCGCACGAGGAGGGCGGCGAGCGTGTTTATGCCGTCAACACCACGCACTTCACCGGCGACGAGGACGGCAACGTCCAGGAGCTGCACCTGGTCGAGGTAGTCTTCAGGGACGGCAGGTTCGAGCCCGTTCCGGGCACCGAGCGCGCCATCCCCGCGCAGCTCGTCACGCTGGCCATGGGCTTCACGGGTACGGACGTGAAGAACGGCCTCGTCGAGCAGCTCGGGGTCGAGCTGGACGCCCGCGGCAACGTCGCCCGGGACGGCAGCTTCGCCACCAACGTGGACGGCGTCTACGTGTGCGGTGACGCCGGCCGTGGCCAGTCGCTGATCGTCTGGGCCATCGCGGAGGGCCGCTCGGCCGCTGCCGCGGTGGACAGGTACCTCGGTGGCAAGACCGCGCTGCCCGCCCCGATCCGCCCCACCGACCGCCCCCTGGTGGTCTGACCAACCCTCACCGGTACCGCCGGACGCTCCCCGTCCGGCTGCTCCACCCGCTGACCCGTCAGAGCCGCCGGGCCGATGCGGTTTCCGGCGTCTGCCCCCTCCCCGACCAAGTTGGGGGCAGGCGCCGCTTCGCGTACCCGTACCCGGGCCCCGGGCGCGCCTGGCTGAGCACCGTCAGGTGACGGACGGTCAGCTACATCTCACTTCTTGCTAGCCGGACGCAGGCGGGAAGTGACAGACTGCGCGCGGCGGTATCAGGCAGGCAGGCGGAGGCTGATCGGATGAGCGGCGTACAGAACGGCACCGGCGCGGTCGCCCGACGGCTCCAGCTCGGCACCCAGCTGCGCAGACTCCGCGAGGCCAGCGGCGTGACCCGGGAGGACGCCGGGTACGAGATACGCGCCTCCGAGTCCAAGATCAGCCGGATGGAACTCGGCCGGGTGGGCTTCAAGCAGCGGGACGTCGCCGATCTGCTCACCCTCTACGGCGTCGTCCAGGAGGCCGAGCGCTCCGCCCTGCTGTCGCTCGTCGGCGAGACCAACACCCCCGCCTGGTGGCAGACGTACGGCGAGGTCGTACCGCCCTGGTTCCAGACCTACCTGGGGCTGGAGGAGGCCGCCAAGGAGATCAGCAGCTACGAGGTGCAGTTCATCCACGGCCTGCTCCAGACCGAGGACTACGCTCGCGCCGTCTGCCTGCTCGGCAACCCCACCGCCCCCGCCGAGGAGATCGACCGCCGGGTCGCCGTCCGGATGCGGCGCCAGCACATCCTGCACGCCCCCACCGGCCCGCAGGTGCTCGCCGTGATGGACGAGGCCGCGCTGCGCCGCCCCTGCGGCGGCCCCGAGGTGATGCGGCGCCAGCTGCTGCGCCTGATCGAGCTCGCCGCGCTGCCCCGGCTCACGCTGCTGGTGATGCCGCTCGGCGTCGGCGGCCTGGCCGCCGAGAGCGGGGCCTTCACCGTGCTGGGCTTCGGCGGCTCCGCCGACCTGCCCGACCAGGTCTACCTGGAGCAGTTCACCACCGCGATCTACCTCGACAAGCCCGCCGAGGTCGCCGAGTACGACTCCGTGCTGCGCCGCCTGCGGGCCGGCAGCCTGTCGCCGGAGGCGACGCTGGGACTTCTGCGCGAAGCACTCCGGGATCTCTGAGACATCAGTACGATGATGATCCGTCAGCTGCTCGGGGGCGGTGCCGCCCCTCGGTGAAAGGGATCAGATGTCCTACTTCTCGGAACTGTCGCGGCAGTACATCGACGGTCAGTGGTGCACCGGCAGCGGCTCCTGGGACATCGTCGACCTGAACCCGTACAACGGCGAGAAGCTGGCCTCGATCACCGTCGCGACCGTCGGCGAGCTGGACAGGGCGTACCGGGCGGCCGCCCGGATGCAGAAGGCCTGGGGGCGGCAGAACCCGTACTCCCGGCGGCTGGTCTTCGAGCGGGTGCTCCGGCTGATCGAGGAGCGCGAGGCCGAGATCACCGAGACGATCATCACCGAGCTCGGCGGCACCTACCTCAAGGCCGGGTTCGAGATCTCGCTCTGCAAGGACATGCTGCGCGAGGCGATGCAGCTCTCGCTGCGCGCCGAGGGCCGCATCCTGCCCTCGCCGGTGGACGGCAAGGAGAACAGGGTCTACCGGCTGCCGGTCGGCGTGGTCGGCGTGATCAGCCCGTTCAACTTCCCGTTCTTCCTCTCGCTCAAGGCCGTCGCGCCCGCGCTGGCGCTCGGCAACGGCGTCGTCCTCAAGCCGCACCAGGACGCCCCGATCACCGGCGGCACGCTGATCGCCAAGCTCTTCGAGGACGCCGGGCTGCCGGCGGGCCTGCTCAACGTGGTGCTCACCGACATCGCCGAGATCGGCGACGCCTTCATCGAGCACCCCGTCCCCAAGGTCATCGCCTTCACCGGCTCGGACTCGGTGGGCCGCCACGTCGCCCAGGTCGCCGCCGGGCTCTTCAAGCGGACGGTGCTCGAACTCGGCGGCAACAGCGCGCTGATCGTGCTGGACGACGCCGACCTCGACTACGCGGTGGACGCGGCCGTCTTCAGCCGCTTCGCGCACCAGGGCCAGGTCTGCATGGCGGCCAACCGGGTGCTGGTCGACCGCAGCGTGCTCGCCGAGTTCACCGAGAAGTTCGTCGCGAAGGTCGCCACGCTGAAGGTCGGCGACCCGCACGACCCGGCCACCGTGATCGGACCGCTGATCAACTCGGCCCAGGCCGACGCGATCACCTCCCAGGTCGACAAGGCCGTCGAGGAGGGCGCCCAGGTGCTGCTGCGCGGGCAGACCGTCGGTGCCCTGATGGACCCGGTGGTGCTCGGCGGCGTGCCCGACGACGCGGCCATCCTGCGGCGGGAGATCTTCGGCCCGGTCGTCCTGCTGGTGCCGTTCGACGGCGAGGAGGACGCGGTGCGGATCGCCAACGACACCCCGTTCGGCCTCAGCGGCGCCGTCCACACCGGGGACGTCGAGCGCGGCGTCCGGCTGGCGCAGCGGATCGAGACCGGCATGATCCACATCAACGACGGCACCATCCACGACGAGCCGATCGTCCCGTTCGGCGGCGAGAAGAGCTCGGGTGTCGGCCGCCTCAACGGCGATGCCACGGTGGACGCGTTCACCACGCAGAAGTGGATCTCCATCCAGCACGAGCGCAGCCGCTTCCCGTTCTGACGATCCGTCGTGCCTCGGTGGGGGCCGGGGGGACCCGGCCCCCACCGGCGCGCTGTCAGGCACTGTTCCCGAACGGCCCGTCGCTGACGAACCGGTGCAGGCCGCGCGCGAAGGCCAGCGCCTCGTCCCGGGGCCACGAGCCGAGCGCCTCCTCGATGCGCTGCGCCAGGCGCTGCCGCATCACCGCGACCGTCCGGGTGCCCTCGTCGGTCAGCGTCAGCAGGACGGACCGCCCGTCCGCCGGGTCCGGCTCGCGCCGGACGAGCCCGGCGGCCTCCAACCGTGAGGCGCGCCGGCTGACCCCGGAGCGGTCCAGGTCGACCTCGGTGGCCAGCTCGGCGGCGCTGCACGGCCCCGTCCGGGCCAGGCCGCTGAGCACGGGGTAGGTCACCTCGTCGACGGCCTCGCCGAGCCCCTCGGTCAGGCCCCGGTAGAGCTCCGCCCGCAGGCTGCGCTTGAGCAGCTCACCGAGTGCCTCGGCGACGGCCGTGCCCACTTCGTTCTCCATGCCCCCAGAGTAGCGTGCGCCGCGCACGTATCTGGGTGTACTGTGCCAATAAGCGTGCGCCGCGCACGCTTATTGCCCTGGAGTCTGGAGACGACCATGCCTGCCACCACCACCATTGCCGCCGCGCTCACCGACCTGCTCCTCACGCCGGGCTCGGACCTCGCCGAGGCCGTCGACCGGCACTTCGCCCCCGACTACCGCCAGCGCACCGACGGCAGCTGGGCCGACCGGGCCGAGTTCACCGAGCACATCGCCCACCTGCGCCAGCTCGTGGCCTCGGGCAGCATCGAGGTCCACGAGGAGCTCACCGACGGCACCCGCTACGCCGACCGGCACACCGTCGAGGTCACCAAGCTGGACGGCGCCCAAGTCCGGATGGAGGTCTACCTGTTCGGCGAGTTCGCCCCCGACGGCCGGTTCCGCCGGATCGAGGAGACCACCCTCCTGCTCTCCGGGGCCGAGGCCGACCGGGAGCTCGGCAGCGCCCGCTGACCGGCAGCGGAGCCGTCACGACGACCCCTCGGAGGCCGCCGCCAGCAGGGCCTCCGCCACCGCCGTGCGCACGTACAGCACCGTCCGGCCCGCGCGGTGGCGGGTCAGCAGGCCCGCGCCGGTCAGGGCCGTCAGGTGGTGCGAGACGTTCGGGGCGGACAGGCCCGTCCGCTGGGCGAGTTCGGTGGTGGAGGCCGGGGCGCCGAGCTCGGTGAGCAGCAGCGCCCGGCCCCCGCCGAGCACGGCCGCCAGACCCCCGGGGACGGGCGTCGCCCGCTCCCAGAGCGTCGCCACACCGCGCGGCGGGTACGTCAGGCTCGGCTGGTGCGGCGGGGCGGTCTGCGAGTACAGGCCGGGCCAGGCGAAGACCGCCGGGACGAGCACGATGCCCCGCTCCCCGTCGAGGCTGCGCTCGCCACGGAACCAGCGGTGCGCCAGCCGCAGCGTCCCGCGCTCCCAACTCACCCTCGGGTGCAGGTCGGCGAAGAGCGCGGCCGGCCCGCCCGTCGACATCTGCCGGGCCCGCCGCAGGATCTCGCCCTCCGTCAACCGCAGGATGCGCGGCCAGTACGGCGCGATCGCCGCATCCCAGTACGCCCGCACCTCGCCCGTCAGCCGTGCCAGGCCCGCCACCGGATCGTCCCGGAACTCGGCCACCAGCGGCGGGAGTTCGCCCTCGTACCGGTCGAGCTCGGTACGGACGCGATCCGGGTCGGTGGCCGCCAGCCGGGCCAGCTCCTGGTCGATGTCCGGGGCGAAGCCCGCCGGCACGGGGGTGAGGAAATCCGGGGTGTAGACCGTCGGCACCGGCACCAGCGCGGCGAGCAGCTCGAAGCCGACCCCCGCCAGCCGGGGCCGCACCTCCCGGACCCACGGCAGGTGCACCGCGTGCTCGCCCGGCTCCTTCAGCACCTGGACGCTGTGCGTCACCTCCGACAGCGGCGAGCAGGCGAAACGCGTCACCGCCAGGTCGTGCGCCGAGAACTCCAGAGTCAGCACCGGCTCCCCAATCCGCTGATGGCAGTCGGGAGCATTCCATCAGGACGAAATCTCTGGGCGGCAGCCGCCCCCGCTCGGAGGATCAACACATGATCACCAGAACCGGGGGCCGTCACCTGCTGGGCGCCCACCTCATCGACAGCACCGGCAGCGGCCTGCTGCTCGCCTTCACCGTCGTCTACTTCGCCCGCACCACCCCCCTCGGCCTCACCGAGATCGGCGCCGCCATCAGCCTCGGCCGCCTGCTCGCCCTCCCCACTGCCCTGCTCACCGGCCCGGTCATCGACCGCCTCGGCGCCCGCCAGGTCGCCGCCGCAGCCAACCTGCTCTCCGCCCTCGCCTACACCGCCTTCCTCACCGCAGGCCAGGCCTGGCAGATCGTCGGCGTCGTCTGCCTCGCCCAGATCGGCACCGCCGCCTACTGGACCGCCAGCACCGGCCTGGTCGTCCTCGCCGCCGAAGCCCCCGACCGGCCACGCTGGTTCGCCCTCGTCGGCTCCCTGCGCAACGGCGGCCTCGCCGTCGGCGGCGCGATCGGCGCCCTGCTGCTCGCCACCGGCGGCACCACCGGCCTCCGCGCCACCGTCGTCGCCAACGCCGTCAGCTTCGCCGTCGCCGCCGCACTGCTCGCCACCTGGCAGCCCCCGGTCCGGGCCGCCGCACCCACCACCAGCGCCGTCGAAGGCAGCTACCGCACGGTGCTGCGCGACCGCCGCTACCTGCTGCTCGTCGCCGTCAACCTCAGCTTCGTCCTCGCCTCCCTGGTGCTCAGCCTGCTGCTCGCCGTCTACCTCACCGAAGGGCTGCACCGGCAGGCGTGGGTGGCGGGCTCGCTGCTGGTGCTCAACAGCGCCCAGGTCGTGCTCACCCAGACCGCCGTCGCCCGCCGCCTCTCCCGCCACCGCCCGATCCGGGTGGTCGTCGCCGGGGCGCTGCTCAACGCGCTCGCCTTCGGCCTGTTCGCCCTGCTCTCAGCCGCCCCCGGCTGGGCCGTCATGGCCGGGCTGTACGCCGCGATGCTCGTCTACAACCTCGCCGAGACGGTCGCGACCCCCTTCCGCGAGGAGCTCAGCGTCAGCCTCGCCCACCCCGGCCTCCGGGGCCGCTACCTGGCCGTCTACCAACTCTCCTGGACCCTCGGCCAGACTGTCGGCCCCGCCCTCCTCACCCTCCTCCTCGGCTGGGGCGCGGCGTGCCCCTGGCTCTTCCTCGCCGCCGCCAGCCTGACGGCCGTCCCACTCCTGCTCGCCCTCGAACGAGAGAGCGTCGCGCCGGCCCGAGTCACCCTTGCTGAGGCGTAGACCCCAGGGGGCGGCGCTCCTGCACCGGTGTCTGCGGCAGCCCGGTCGCCAGGTCCAGGACGGTGCGCGTGCCGAGCGGCCTGCCGAGGTGGAAGTCGGCAGGGCCGGACCTGGCCGCGGCGTCGCACGCCTGCCCGGCCTTGAGGGTCGAGCGCGAGTGCGCGATGAGCACCACGGCGGCGTCGGTCTCGTACACCTCACCGGGCAGCAGCTCGTCGCAGTCGCCGTGCGTCACCATGCCGTGGACGGTCAGGCCGTCCGCGCCCGTCCAGCCGGCCGCGAGCACGCCGGGCGGCAGGGGGTGCGGCTGCGGCGGCTGGGGGAGGGTGGCCTGCGGGGCCACCGCCGGGTAGGCGAAGGGCTGGCTGTACCCGGCGATGGTGAACTCCCAGACCGGGATGGTCGCTTCGCCCCGGCTGGTGGCCGTCTGCCGGACGCCCGGCCGGACGGCCGTGACGGTGAGGCGGTCGCCGCAGCGATCCTGGCAGGGCGGCTTGCCCTCGGTCAGCGAGCGGAAGACGGCGTCGGAGGTGAGCAGCGGCAGGTTGAGCGTGGAGCCGTCCGGCCAGACCACCTGACCGGTGGGGGCCGGGCCCCAGGGCGGGAGGGGCGCGCGCAGGTCCAACAGCCCGTTGAAGAAGGCGGCCTTGTCGCTGCCACTGTGGAAGACGTCGGAGGGCAGCCACTCCTGCAGGCCGGTCGGGTAGTACCCCGTGAGCCAGCTCCGCTGCGCCGCCGAGCCGTCCCAGGCGTGGGCCACCTCGGCGGCGCGGTCAAGGGCCGCCCCCGGCGGCGGAGCCGCCTGAGGTGCGGGCCCGGTGCGGCTGCCGCAGCCCGCCAGCGCTGCGCCGAGCAGCAGGACGAGCGCCGCTGTGATCCGTCGTGACATGGTCAACCCCCGTGTGTGAAAGCCGAATCGGCGGCACTGTGACGCACAGTGCCGCCGACCGGTTCCACACCGGCAGGGTCTAGAAGAGCGGCACGCCCGCCCGCACCAGACGCCAGTCGACCGACGCGAAGTCGGCCGGGTCGATGACGCCCTTGGCCTTCACCCAGGCGATCATGGTGTTGCGGATCTCGTCCGAGTTGGACCAGACCTTGGTGGCCTGCGCGACGTGCGGGAAGTTGCCGCCGCCGTTGGCCCGGTAGTTGTTGACGGCCAGCACGAACTGCGCCGCCGGGTCGATCGGCTTGCCCGCGTAGCCGAGGTTGACGATCCGCGAGCCGACCGGCTGCGAGATGTCGATGTCGTACGAGACGCCGTAGACGGAGTCGTAGTTGTAGTCCGGCGTGTTCGCCTGGTTGGTCAGCTTGGTGAGGTCGACGGGGGCGCCGACGGCCAGCTGGGCGAAGTACTTGGCGGAGTACTCCAGGTAGTCCTTGATCTGGGCACCCGTCAGAATGCGGGCCTCCAGGGTGTTCTCGTAGATGTAGAGCCCGGCGGCATCGCGCAGCTTGACGCTGCCCGCCGGGATGTCGGCGGTGCGGTTGAACGGCGCGGCCTGGGCCAGCACCGGCAGCTTGCCGTACTGGGTGGAGGCGAGCGCGGCCTTCACGGCGTCGACCTGGACCCGGCCGATCAGGTCGATGATCGGCACGTCCTTGAACGGCGCCTCGGCGATCGAGAGGTCGACCTTGCAGGTGCCGATGACCTGGTTGACGTAGGCGACGACCTTGTTGTGCTGGTCGGTGAGGAGCTTCACGATCTTCGGGTCCTCGGCCACGGTGTTCGAGTTGAGCACCCGGGAGGTGACGCCGGTGACCTTCCAGCCGTCCTTGTCGTGCTCGACCTCGAAGTCGAAGCAGGTCAGGCGCTGGCCCCAGCAGAGCGGCTCGGAGAGCACGACGTTCTTGCCCGTCTGCTTGTTGACGATCAGGCGCTGCGCCACCTCCTTGTGGGTGTGGCCGACGAGCACCGCGTCGATGCCCGGCACGGTCTCGGCCATCTCGCCGGAGGCGTCCTCGGGGTAGGGCAGCTGGTCGCCGTAGCTGGTCGGCTCGTCGATGCCGGAGTGGGCGGAGACGATCACGACGTCGGCGCCGGCGGCCTTCATCCGCGGCACGTACTTCGCGGCCATCTCGACGATGCCGGGGAAGATCATCTGGCCGGCGACGTTGGCCTTGTCCCAGATCGCGATGCCGGGGTTGGTCAGACCCAGGATGCCGACCCGCAGCGGGCGACCGCCGCCGCCGAGGTGCATCTCCTTGATCACGTACGGCTTGAAGGCCGGCTTCTCGTCCTTGGCGTGCAGCGCGTTGGCGCCCAGCAGCGGGAAGTGCAGCTGCTTCTCGAAGGCCTTGACCGTCGGGATGCCGTAGTTGAACTCGTGGTTGCCCAGCGCCGCCGCGTCGTAGCCGATGGCGTTCATCGCCTCGGCCATCGGGTGCTTGGGCGCGTGGTGCTTGGCCGTGATCGGCTCGACCCGGGCGAAGTAGTACGAGAGCTGGGTGCCCTGGATGATGTCACCGGCGTCGATCAGCAGGGTGCGGTGACGCCCCTTCTGCTCGCGGATCTGGTTGACCAGGGTCGAGATCTTGGAGAGGCCGACCGCGTTGCTCGCCTTGTCGGTGTAGACCGCGTCGGTGAAGTAGTCCCAGTTCAGGCCGTGACCGTGCAGGTCGGTGGTGCCCATCACGGTGAACTCGGCCTTCACCGGCCTGCGCGACGCAGCCTGGAGGTCGCCCTGCGCGTCGGGCTCCACGGCGGAGGCCGGGGCGGCGGTGACCAGGGGCAGGCCACCGACCATGGCGGCACCGGCCGCGGTCGCGGCCGAGCGGGTGACGAAGTCACGACGGTTCAAGGACATGGACACTCCAGCGTGGGGCAGAGAAGACGGACCGTCAGCACAGTGACGCGCGTAGAAGTCTGCCCCGAGGGTGCCCGTCCCGGATAGACCCTTGACGGTTTCCAGCAGGTGAATGATTGGATCGGCACGTTTACGCAGCAAGAAACTGCGCAAATGGTGCGCCGGGTCGGCCCAGCCGGGTCGGCCTAGATGTAGCCCTCACGCAGGGCGTGCGCCACCGCATGCGCCCGGTTGCGCAGATTCAGGCGGGTCGTCAGACCGTGCAGCACGTTCTTCACCGTGCGCTCCGAGTACGACAGCTTCCCGGCGATCTCCGCCGTGTCCCAGCCCTCCGCCACCAGCCGCAGGACGTCCGCCTCCCGCTCCGAAACCCCCGGCGACGCCAGACCCGGAATGCCCTGGACACTCCGCTGCAGCCGCCCCATCTGGGTGATCAGCCGCCCCAACAGATCAGCCGGCAGATCGCCCTCACCACGCGCGGCCGCCAGCACCGCCCGGCCCAGCCGCTCCGCCGTCGCCTCCCGACGCCACAGGATCGCCCCGACCCCGCACTCCACCGCATCCAGCAGCTCGCTCTCCCGCATCTGATCGACCACCAGCACGACCCGGGTCTCACCACTGCGCACCAGCCGCCGCAGCGCCCCCGTCACCGTGGCGTCCACCACATCGGCCAGCAGCAACGCGACCGCACCCCGGCGCCCCTCCCGCTCCGGCACCACCTCGACCCCGAGGCACCGCCGCAGCTGACTCTCGGCACCGGCCCGCGAAATGGGATCGGGTGCATGCACCACGACCGGCACCCGCGGGCCCGGCCGTGCACTGCTCTGGGAGTTCGGTACGGTCACGGGTTTCCCTCCTCCTGGGCCTTCGTGGGGCTCTGCTGATCCGGCCGATCGCACGACATCCGTGCAGGAACTGCCCGGAGGGGCATCCCCCTCCGGACCGCCAGGGCCAAGGCCGTCATACTTTCCGTAGACCGAGGACCACGGCAATCGTGGGCAGACCACGAAATCGGCCGCCCGACCACAAGACGGTGCGACCAAGCTCACAGTCTCGACGGCCCCGCTCGATGCAGCGCGGACCCGTCCCACACGCGTCAAGAGGAGAGAAGCGACGCGTCACCACAGTCGGCCGACCGGCCGAGGCCCGTCGCGGAGGGGGAGTGCCATGACCGTCACCACCGGCCCGGCCCACCGCGCCGGCAGCCACCCGGCCGACGCGCCGTCAGGCCTGCCCGAACGCCGCTGGCCACTCGCCCTCGCAGCCGGCATGGCCGAACGCGCCCGCCGCGGCACCGGCGGCGTCCTCCTGCTCACCGGCCCCGCCGGCACCGGCCGCAGCGCCCTGCTCGCCGCCATCGCCCGCAGCCAGCAGCCCTACGGCATGCGCACCCTCTGGGCCCGCTGCTCCGCCGACGAGGCCGAGGACGCCCACGCCGCCGCCCGCCAGCTCTTCGGCGGAGCACCCCTCCACAGCGCAGCAGCCGCACCCACACCCCCCACCTGCGGGCCAGAACTCGACCCCGCCACCTGGGCCCCCAACCCGTACGCCAGCACCCCCAACCCCGCCGGCTGGACCCAACCCACCCGCAGCAGCGCCCACAACGCCCCGCACCCGGCCGGGCGGCCCGACCCCGACCAGACCGAAGCCGCACTCTGGGACCTGCTCCACCTCAACGCCGCCCACGGCCCCCTGCTGCTCGCCGTCGACGACATCCAACTCGCCGACGCCCCCTCACGCCGCTGGCTGCTCCAGGTCAGCCGCCGGATCGACCGGCTCCCCGTCCTGCTCGTCGTCGCCGAACAACGCCAACGCGAACTCCGCACCCAGGCCCCCCGCTTCGGCCGCACCCTGCCCTCCTCCATCGCCCGGCACTGCCGGATCGGCCCGCTCGGCCCCAGCGCCGTCGGCGAAGTCGTCCGCCGACGCCTCGGCGTCACCGGACCACACGCCCTCGCCGACGACTGCACCCGCGCCACCGGCGGCAACCCCATGCTGCTCGAAGCCCTGCTCACCGACCTCTGGGAGACCGCCACCGGAGACCACGGCCCCACCCTGCCCGCCGACTGCGCAGGGCTCCCGGCCGGCACCTTCGTCGACGCCGTCGACCTCTGGCTGCACAGCGCAGGCGACTGCCACGCCACCGCCCTGCGCACCCTCGCCACCCTCCAAGGCCACCGCCTCCACCACGACACCACCCCCGACAACAACCCCGACACCCCCCGCGACGCCGCCCCCGAACCCGCCGCCACCCTCGCCGCCCTCACCGGCGAAGACCCCACCCGGCTCGCCGACCTCCTCGCCGAACTCCACCGCCAAGGCCTGCTCCTCCCACCCGAACCCGGCACCTGGCCCCGATTCGCCCACCCCCTGCTGCGCCAAGCCGTCCTCGACGGCTGGGGCCCCGACCGCCGCGCCCAGGTCCACCGAGCCGCCGCCACCGCACTGCACCACCGAGGCGCACCCGACGACCTCATCGCCGACCACCTGCTGCGCACCCCCGGCCCCGCCGGGCCCCGGGCCGCCGAACCCTGGGCCGCCGACACCCTGCTCCGCGCCGCCCGGACCGCCCAACGCGACGGCCACGCCGCCACCGCCACCGGCTACCTGCGCCGACTGCTCGACGAAGACCTCCCCGCCCTCTCCCGCAGCAGCACCCTCACCGAACTCGGCTGCCTGGAGATCTCCCTCGGCCCCGCCGACCACGCCGCAGGCGTCCGCCACCTCACCGAGGCCGTCCACCTGCACCAGTCCGACGAACGCATCTTCGAGGCCGCCAACGCCCTCGGGCTCGCCCTCGCCGCCCAGGGCGAGACCCCCGCCGCCCTCGCCATCCTCGAACAGCTCGCCGAGCGCTTCGCCGACCGCCCCGAACAAGCCGCCGCCGTCCAGGCCGCCGCCGCCCTGATCGCCTCCCACGACGGCGACAGCTGGATCCAGGTCGTCGCCGGCCTGCGCCGCATCGCCGCCCGCACCCCCCGCCGCCTCGCCCCCGCAGCCTGGGCCCTCATCACCGAGTACGACTCCACCAGCGGAGTCCTCTCCGCCGCCGAAGTCTCCACCCGCGTCGACGAGTTGGCCGCACTCCGACTCGACCCCTTCTCCCGCGCCTACGTGCTCGCCTCCACCGCGACCCTCGCCCAGTGGACCGAACAGTTCCACCACGCCGACCGGATCGTCGCCCAAGGCCTCCTCGAACACCAGGGCCAGCTGCTCCACCCCGCCCGGCAGAGCCTGCTCAGCGTGCGAGCCGAGAGTCTCATCATGCGCGGCCGGTACGGGCTCCTGCTGGAGGAACTCGGCCTCGACCGCGAGGACCTGCCCGCCTTCGACAACAGCCACCTGCTCGCCCAGGGCATCCTCGCCCTGGTCGAGACCGGCCGCCTCGCCCAGGCCGAGCGGCTCGCCCACCACTCCTCAAACGCCTCGGACTCCTGGGAGTGGAGCGAGTACCTCTACGCCCGGGGCATGCTCCGGCTCGCCTCCGGCGACCCCACCACCGCCCTCACCGACCTGCTCGAATGCGGGCGCCGACAGGGCGAACGGCGGGTCGAGAGCCCGATCGTGACCCCCTGGCGCACCGCCGCCGCCGACTGCCACCTCGCCCTCGGCAACCCCGGCCCCGCCGCCGCACTCGCCACCGCCGAACTCGAACTCGCCCGGACCTGGGGCACCCCCCGAGTCGTCGGCCGCGCCATGCGCACCCTCGGCGCCGCCACCGGCGGGCGGCACGGCCTCGCCATGACCGCCGACGCCGTCGAGCTGCTCCGCGCCGCCGGGATCGAGACCGAACTCGTCCCCGCCCTGCTCACCCAGGGCCGCATGCTCGGCGAGAACGGCCGCCGCGCCGCCGCCCGGCAGAGCCTGCGCGAGGCCGCCGAACGGGCCGAGCTCACGGGCGCGTTGCGGCTGCGCGCGATCGCCGGAGACCTCCTCCTGGAATCCGGCGCCCGCCCCACCAAGGACCGGCACACCGGCTCGACCGCACTCACCGACAGTGAACGCCGGATCTGCCGGCTCGCCGCCGACGGCCACTCCAACGCCCGGATCGCCGCCCTCCTGCACCTGGCCGTCCGCACGGTGGAGACCCACCTCACCAACAGCTTCCGCAAGCTCGGCATCCGCCGCCGGGGCGAACTCGCCTCCGCCCTGGGCGAGTCGAACGCCTGACGGGAGCGCCCCTACGGGTGACGCAGGGCGCCGCCGAAGCTGGCGGAGGCGGTCAGGATGCGTTCAGACGCGGACGGTTCCAGTCGCGCGGGGCGCCCGCGCGCGCTGCTGTGCGCAACACAACTCGCTTTTGGATCAAGGGAAGTCACGCTGTGTCAGACTGTTCACCGAATCGTTCACCAACTGCCACCGGGCGGTAGGTCGGAACGTCGTTGTTACGCGCCGGTAATGCCTACGCTCATGCCTATGCGCCGAGCAAAAATCGTCTGTACTCTCGGGCCGGCCGCCGACTCGTACGACCAGATCAAGGCACTGGTCGACGCAGGCATGGACATCGCCCGATTCAACCTCAGCCACGGCTCCCAACTGGAGCACGAGGAACGCTACCGCCGGGTCCGCAAGGCCTCCGACGAGGCCGGCCGCAGCGTCGGCATCCTGGTCGACCTGCAAGGCCCCAAGATCCGCCTCGACACCTTCGCCGACGGGCCCGTACTCCTCGAACGCGGCGACGAGTTCACCATCTCCGTCGAGGACGGCGTGATCGGTGACCGCGACCGCTGCGGCACCACCTACAAGGGCCTCGCCGCCGACGTCTCACGCGGCGAACGCATCCTCGTCGACGACGGCAGGGTCTGCCTCGAAGTCACCCACGTCGACGGCCCCCGGGTGCACTGCATCGTCATCGAAGGCGGCCTGGTCTCCGACCACAAGGGGCTCAACCTCCCCGGCGTCGCCGTCTCGGTGCCCGCGCTCAGCGACAAGGACGTCGCCGACCTGCGCTGGGCACTCCGCACGGGCGCCGACATCATCGCCCTCTCCTTCGTCCGCACCGGCAAGGACGTCGACGAAGTCCACCGCATCATGGCCGAGGAGAACCGCCGCCTCCCCGTCATCGCCAAGATCGAGAAGCCGCAGGCCGTTGACAACCTCGAATCCATCGTCGAAGCCTTCGACGGCATCATGGTCGCCCGCGGCGACCTCGGCGTCGAAATGCCCCTGGAACAGGTACCGCTGGTGCAGAAGCGAGCCATCAAGCTCGCCAAGCGCAACGCCAAGCCGGTCATCGTCGCCACCCAGATGCTCGACTCGATGATCAACGCCTCCCGCCCCACCCGCGCCGAGGCCTCCGACGTCGCCAACGCCGTACTCGACGGCACCGACGCCCTGATGCTCTCCGGCGAGACCTCCGTCGGCAAATACCCCGTCGAGACCGTCAAAACCATGGGCCGCATCATCGAAGCCGTCGAGGAGGACATCCTCGCCGCCGGGCTCCCACCGCTCACCGAACGCAACAAGCCCCGCACCCAGGGCGGCGCCGTCGCCCGCGCCGCCGCCGAGATCGGCGACTTCCTCGGCGCCAAGTACCTCATCGCCTTCACCCAGAGCGGCGACACCGCCCGCCGCCTCACCCGCTACCGCTCACCCATCCCCGTCCTCGCCTTCACCTACGAGCCCGCCGTCCGCAGCCAACTCGCCGTCACCTGGGGCGTCGAGACCTTCCTCGGCCCCTTCGCCCCCACCACCGACGAGATGGTCGCCCAGGTCGACTCCGCCCTCCTCTCCCTCGGCCGCTGCCAGAAGGGCGACATCGTCGTCATCACCGCCGGCTCACCCCCCGGCCTGGCCGGCTCCACCAACCTCGTCCGAGTCCACCACGTCGGCGAACTCGACAACTGACAGCCACTCCGGCGGCGTAGCCCTCTCGGAGGAGGGCTGCGCCGCCGTTTGTTCAGTACTTGGCCCCGACGTGCTCGTCCATCAGCGCGACGGATGCGCGCCGGGCGACGGAGACGTCACGTGCACCGGTCGTGCGGACGGAGACTGTGTATGCGACGCCGACTGCGTCGAGGGTGTCGGTGAGGATGCGAATAATGTCAGTGGACATGTTGGTGAACTGGTAGCGCGCGTATGTGTAGCGCTTCTTCCGCCCGGCGACTTCTCTGGTGGTCCAGTTTGTGTATCGGCATCCGTCGGAGTGGATCAGTCCTCGGATCAAGTCCCAGGGGTGATCCCGAACGAGGGCTTGCTGCCAAGGCGTCAGGGCAATGGTCCGCGTGTGCTTTCTGCCCGCACCGTGTTGAGGAAACAGACAGGGCCAGTGCCTGTTCCTGCTTGTCACGTTCGTGCAGCCCGGAGCCTGGTAGTGGGCAACTTCCTTCGAGGGGTTGACGGCCGCCATGGCCTGAGCGCAGCGATCGACGAGCCCAGGCCAGGCATCTCCGCAGTAGATCAGGAGCTGAGGTATACGGCCGGCCTTGTTTATGTAGCCATCGCCGAGGTAGAGGCCGAGCAGGTACGTGTACTCGAACGCCGGGATTCCTGAGCGCAGTACACCTCCTGCGACGGGGCAGACATGTGTCTTGCGGGAGGGAAGCCCGACAGTCCGAGCCCATGAGCGGATCGTTGGCGCGGAGACACCGGTTACACGGCTTGTTTCGCTGAAGGTGAGCC
Source organism: Kitasatospora sp. McL0602 (assembly GCF_052076145.1). NCBI lineage: Bacteria > Bacillati > Actinomycetota > Actinomycetes > Kitasatosporales > Streptomycetaceae > Kitasatospora > Kitasatospora sp. McL0602. The sequence continues at coordinate 5,874,338 of NZ_CP197246.1, forward strand.
CGGATTGGTACAGGGTGAGCGCGTCATGGCGCGTGGCCGTGTCGTACATGCCTGCGATCCTGGAAGTCGCGGCCGTCTCGAAGTGCGAGAACGCCGAGATCTTCACCCGGGCTGATGAAGATCCACATGGCCCCTTGGGCCTTCGAATCCAAGGAACTGTACCCCGAGTGGGATTCGAACCCACGCTGGATGGTGTTTGAGACCATTGCCTCTAACCGCTGGGCTACCGGGGCATCCGTCGAATCGAAGGTTTTCCTCGACTCTGCGAGATCCAAACATACCGCGTCTAGGTAGGCTCTTGCATGCAGTACCCCCGCCCGAACGAGGAGCCCCGTGAGCACCGCCGACGAGCAGCCCCAGCCGCTTGAGACCGACCCGCCCCAGATCACCCGAATTGTCATCGCCGAGGACGAGACGTTGATCCGTCTCGATCTCAAGGAGATGTTGGAAGAGGAGGGTTACACCGTTGTCGGCGAGGCCGGAGACGGCGCGACGGCGGTGAAGCTGGTCGAGGAGCTGCGCCCTGACCTGGCGATCCTCGATGTGAAGATGCCTGTCCTGGACGGGCTTTCGGCGGCTGAGCAGATCCATGCCGCGCACCTGGCGCCGGTGCTGATGCTGACGGCGTTCTCGCAGCGCGAGCTGGTCGACCGGGCGCGGGACGCGGGTGCGATGGCGTACATCGTGAAGCCGTTCAGCAAGAGCGATCTGGTGCCCGCGATCGAGATGGCCGTGTCCCGGTACACGGAGATGCGGACGCTGGAGGAGGAGATCGCGGATCTCACGCAGCGTCTGGAGACCCGCAAGCTGGTCGACCGGGCGAAGAGCGTGCTGCAGACGAAGTTCGGTCTGAACGAGCCCGCTGCCTTCCGCTGGATCCAGAAGACCTCGATGGACCGCCGGATGACGATGGCGGCCGTGGCCGAGGCCGTGATCGAGGAGGGCGTCGCCCAGGACAAGAAGAAGGCCGACTCTGCGAAGGCCGAGCCGGCCGAGGGCTGATCGGGATGTGACGAAGGCCCGGCCGTGGACGCGGCCGGGCCTTCGTCGTGCGGGGGAGGGGGTCAGTCCTCGCCGAGGTAGGCCTTGCGGACCGACTCGTCGTGCAGGAGGTCCTGGCCGGTGCCGGTCAGGACGACCTTGCCGACCTCCAGGACGTAGCCTTGGTCGGAGAGCGAGAGGGCGGCCTGGGCGTTCTGCTCGACCAGCAGGATGGTGGTGCCGGTGGTCTTGAGCTCGATGATGGTCGCCATGATCTTCTGCATCATCAGCGGCGAGAGGCCCATCGAGGGCTCGTCGAGCATCAGCAGCTTGGGCCGGGACATCAGGGCCCGCCCCATCGCGAGCATCTGCTGCTCGCCGCCGGAGAGGGTGCCCGCCGCCTGCTTCCGGCGCTCGCCGAGGATCGGGAAGAGCGTGTAGGCGCGCTCCACGTCCTCGGTGACACCGGCGGGGTCGCGGCGGAGGAAGGCGCCGAGGAGGAGGTTCTCCTCGATCGACATCCGGGGGAAGATGTGGCGGCCCTCGGGGGAGTGGGCCAGGCCCAGCGCGACGATCTTGTGCGCGGGGACGGTGTTCAGCGGCTGCCCGTCGAAGGTGATCTTCCCGCTGGTCGGCTTGAGCAGACCGGAGAGGGTGCGCAGCGTGGTCGTCTTGCCGGCGCCGTTGGTGCCGATGAGGGTGGTGACCTCGCCCTGGTTGACGGTGAAGCTGATGCCCTTGACGGCTTCGATCTTGCCGTAGCTGACGCGGAGGTCCTCGACCTCGAGGAGCGCGGTCACTTGGGGTCCTCCGTAGTGCTGGTGCCTTCGAGGGCGGTGCCTTCGAGGGGCGCGCCGAGGTAGGCGGTGATGACGCGTTCGTCGCCCTGGACGGTTTCGCGGTCGCCTTCGACGATCTTCTGGCCCTGGACGAGGACGGCGGTGCGGTCGCAGAGATTGAAGATGAACCGCATGTCGTGCTCGATGACCAGGATGGCGATGCCCTTGTCGCGGATCGCGAAGACCAACTCTTCGGCGGCGCGGGTCTCCTGGGGGTTCATGCCGGCGGTGGGTTCGTCGAGCAGGAGGAGGCCGGGTTCGCTGGCGAGGGCGCGGGCGATCTCGAGCTTGCGCTGCTCGCCGTAGGGGAGGTTGCGGGCGAGGTGGTCGGCCTTGTTGGCGAGTCCGGCGAACTCGAGGAGTTCCATGGCCTTCTCGCGGCTCTCGGCCTCGGCGCGGCGGTAGCCGGGGCCGCGCAGGATGGCGGAGAAGAGCCCTTCCTTGGTGCGGCTGTGTCGGCCGACCAGGACGTTCTCCAGGACGGTCATGTTGGCGAAGAGCCGGATGTTCTGGAAGGTGCGGGCGATGCCGGCTTGGGTGACGAGGTGCGGCTTGGGCGGCAGCACGGTGCCCTGGTACTTGACGGTGCCTTCGGTGGGCACGTACAGGCCGGTGAGGCAGTTGAAGAAGGTGGTCTTGCCGGCGCCGTTGGGGCCGATCAGACCGACGATCTCGCCGCTGTTGACGGTGAGGTCGACGTTGTTGACGGCGGTGAGGCCGCCGAACCGCATGATGACGCCGGTGGCTTCGAGAACCGGGGCGGCGGTGCTGGTGGTCATCTGGCTGTTCACGCCCCTGCCTTGGTAAGTGCCGTGTCGTCGCTTGCGGGGGCCTGGGCGGGGATGTCCGCCTCGTGGTACTCCAACTGCTGGCGCCGGTTGGGGATCAGGCCCTCGGGGCGGACGCGCATCAGGATGATGAGCGCGATGCCGAAGGCGAGCAGCTGGTAGTCGGAGAGGAACTGGAGCTTCTTCGGGATGAGGAAGAGCAGTGAGGCGCCGAGCAGCGGGCCGCTGATGGTGCCCATGCCGCCGAGGATGACGGCGGCGAGCAGGAAGGCGGAGTTCGGCGGGAGGGCCTCGGCGAACGTGTACTGGTCGGGGGTGACGGTGTAGCTGACGTGGGCCTGGACGGTGCCGGCGACGCCGGCGAGGCAGGCGCCGAGGGCGAAGGCGAGGAGCTTGAGGCGGAAGCCGTTGATGCCCATGGCTTCGGCGGCGGTCTCGTCCTCGCGGATGGCGACCCAGGCGCGGCCGATCCGGGAGTTGCCGACGCGGGCGAAGACCAGCACGACGAAGGCGGTGACGATGAGCATCAGCAGGTAGTAGTTGGAGAACCGGCCGAGGTCGATGCCGAAGACGTTGTGGGTCTTGCCGAGGTTGAAGCCGAGGATCTCGAGGTCGGGGATGCGCGGGATGCCGTTGGAGCCGTTGGTGATCTTCGGTCCGGTGGTCCCGTTGAGGTTGTTCATGGTTATGCGGAAGATCTCGCCGAAGCCGAGGGTGACGATGGCGAGGTAGTCGCCGCGCAGCCGCAGGGTGGGGGCGCCGATCAGTACGCCGAAGACCATGGAGGCGACCGCGCCGGTCAGCACGGCGGCCCAGAACGGGAACTGGACGTGGATCGGGGAGGCGGGGGAGCCGGAGACCAGGGCAGCGGCGTAGGCGCCGACGCCGAGGAAGGCGACGTACCCGAGGTCGAGCAGGCCGGCCAGGCCGACGACGATGTTGAGGCCCAGGGCGACGGTCGCGAAGATCAGGATGTTCGCGGCGACGGAGGTGTACTGGTCGCTGGTCTGGGTGAAGGGGAAGGCGGCGGCGGCCGCGAAGGCGGCGCCGGTGGTGACCGGGCGGTGCTTGATGCTCAGGGCGCGCAGCCGGGCGATGAGGCCGGCCTTGCTGAGTCCGGCGACGCTGAAGCCGACCAGGACGAGGTAGCCGGTGAAGAGCTCGCCGCCTTCGGCGTCGATGCCGAAGGTGATGACGTAGAGGCCGATGGCGAAGGCCGCGACGATGAGCAGGACCTCAGCCCAGGAGGGGAGTTCGCGGGCGGTCGGCAGCGGCCGGTCGTGCTTGGCGAGCCGGGGGAAGGTGCCGGTGGTGTGCCGCTCCAGCGGCTGCCCGAGGGCGCCGACGAGGGTGAGGAGGGAGGCGGCGCCTGCGACCCAGCCGCCGGGTTCGAGGTTGGCCAGGCCGCCGAGTTCGGCGGCGATTGCGATGAGGGTGTACCAGGTGATGGCGGTGGCGCCGAAGGCGGCGAAGAGTACGGCGTTGTTGCTGCGGCTCGGCGCGGCCCAGCGCAGGCCGGGGGTGCCGGCGGTGGCGAGGGCAAGGGCGAGGGTGAGCAGGCCTGCCGTGAGGGTGAGCCACTGGAGGCCGCCGGGGTAGCCGGTGACGGTGAGGTCGCCGGGGAAGTCGGCGGTCCAGGTCCAGGCGAGGAAGGCCGAGGCGGTGGTGGCGACGGCTCCGGCGAGGGTGAGGATGCGTGCGGCGCCGGCCGGGAGGGGGATGACCGGAGTGGTTTCGGTGCTCATGGTGGTCACGCCCTGTCCGCGACGCGCTCGCCGAGCAGGCCCTGGGGCCGCACGAGGAGGACGACGATGAGGAGTACGAAGGCCCAGACGTCCTTCCAGGCACCGCCGCCGAAGAGGTGCATGCCGGGGATGTGCTGGATGTAGGCGGTGGCGAGTCCTTCGGCGAGGCCGAGGACGAGGCCGCCGAGCATGGCGCCGTAGATGTTGCCGATGCCGCCGAGGACGGCGGCGGTGAACGCCTTGAGGCCGAGGATGAAGCCCATCCGGAAGTCGACCTGGCCGGTGCGCAGCCCGTACGCGACGGCGGCGACGGCGGCGAACGCGGCGCCGATGGCGAAGGCCATCACGATGATCCGGTCGGTGTCGATGCCCATCAGCTTGGCGGTGTCCGGGTCCTGGCTGGTGGCCTGCATGGCGCGTCCGGAGCGGGTGCGGGTGACGAACCAGCCGAGGGCCAGCATGCAGACCGGTGCGGCTATCAGCAGGAAGATGTCACTGCGCTGGATGGTCATGTGGAGGAAGTTGAAGGGGTCGCCGGGGATCTTCGGGAAGACCCGGGCCTTCTTGGCGTCCGGGTAGAACGAGAAGACCAGCTGCTGGAGCACGATCGACAGGCCGATGGCGGTGATCAGCGGTGCGAGTCGGGGGGCGGTGCGCAGTGGCCGGTAGGCGAAGCGTTCGGCGCCGACGGCGACCAGGACGGAGACCAGGATGCCCGCGATGAGCATCAGCGGGATGGCCAGCCAGAGGGTGGTGCCGGTGGGGAGGGCGAGGAAGGCGGTGAGGGCTCCGAAGCCGCCGACCATGAAGATCTCGCCGTGGGCGAAGTTGATGAGCTGGACGATGCCGTAGACCATCGTGTAGCCGATCGCGACGAGCCCGTAGAGGGCTCCCAGGATCAGGCCGTTGGCCAGCTGCTGCGGTAGTTCGTTCACCGCTCGGCCTCCGTTGTGCTTGCGTTGTACGCGTGGGGTGGGCGTGGATAGGGGTGCGCGGGGGCGCTCGTGGCACCCCCGCGCGGGTGGTTCAGGTGTTTCGGGGTGGTCAGCCGGCGAAGGTGCCGGACTTCTCCACCGCCCACTTGCCGTCCTTGACGGCGTACACGGTGAGCTGCTTGTTGGTGGTGTCGCCGAACTCGTCGAAGGAGACCTTGCCGGTCACGCCGTCGAAGGAGACCTTCTGGACGGCGTCGACGACCTGGGCGCGGGCGTCGGCCGGGATCTTGCCGCCGTTGGCGGCGGCGACGGCCTTGACGCCCTCGATGATGGCCCAGGCGCTGTCGTAGGAGTAGCCGCCGTAGGTCTCGTAGGCGTCCTTGTAGGCGGCGGCCTTGTAGTCGGCGATGAACTTGGCGGCCGAGGGCAGTGCCTCGACGGGGAGGCCGACGGCGGTGGCGAGGTCACCCTGGCTCTTGGTGTTGAGCTTGATGAAGTCGCCGCTCTGGATGCCGTCGCCGCCCATCAGCGGGATGCTGACGCCGGCGTCCTTGAGCTGCTGGGAGAGCGGGCCGGCTGCGGGGTACTCGCCGCCGTAGTAGACGGCGTCGGCGCCGGCGCTCTTGACCTTGGTGACGATGGCGCTGAAGTCGCGGTCGTCGGGGTTGACGTGCTCCTCGCCGACGATGGTGCCGCCGAGCTTGGTGAACTCGCCCTTGAAGGTGGCGGCGAGGCCGGCGCCGTAGGTCTTCTGGTCGTCGATGAGGAAGACCTTGGACTTCTTGGCGGTGTTGACGAGGTACTGGGCGGCGAAGGGGCCCTGCACGGCGTCGGTGGTGGCGGTGCGGAAGTAGGACTTGAAGGGGCGGACCTTCTTGCCGCTGGCCCAGCCCTCGCCCTGGCTGAGGGCGACGCCGGTGTTGGCGGGGGAGACCTCGACGAGCTTGGCGTCGTCGAAGATCTGCTGCATCGACTGCGCGACGCTGGAGTTGAGCGGGCCGACGACGCCGAGGACGGTCTTGTCGGCGACGAACTGGGTGGCGTTCTGCTGGCCGGGGGCGGGCTTGGCGGTGTCGTCCAGGGCGGAGATCTTGAACTTGACCCCGGGGACCTCGTTCTTGTCGTTGGCCTGCTTGATCGCGAGGTCGACCGAGTTCTTGATGCCGAGGCCGAGGGCGGAGAGGTCGCCGGTGAGCGGGGCGTCGACACCGATGGTGACGGTGGTGGTGGCGCCCGCGGTGTCGCCGCCGGTCGTCTTGCTGCCGCCGCGCGAGCCGCAGGCGGAGACGGAGAGTGCGCCGACGACTGCGATGCTCACGACAAGCATGGAACGATTACGCACGAGGGTTCCCTTTCTGAGGAAGACACCGGCCGGACGTGGCGGGGGTGCCGGGTCGCGCGCTGGGGTCAGGCCCAATCCGTTGGCGCGGTGACTGGCCGTGACTCTAAACCGGCTTCGGCGACTCGGGCAGGGGTGTGGTCATGCTGTGATTCTCTTGTTATCCGGACATGCCGAAGTGATCTCATATCCTGGTCGTTCTCGCCTGAGCGGACGCCGGGTGATAGAGGACATCCCGGGTCCTGGGATGTGAGCGGGCTCAGAAACGCTGGTAATACCGGGGATGTCCGAATATCGGACACAGCCGTCCGGGGTGGCCGAAACGGGCAGCTACGTCCGGATACCGGAATTCGGGCAGGTGATGTGCAGGTTTCTGGAGAGGTCCCTGGCGTAGTCGGGGCCCAGGATCTGACTGAGAGTCTGGATTGCCTGCGCGTTACGTAGCGTTACATCAAGGAAGGGCATGCCCGCGTCCCGCGGCGCGGCGGCACAGTCGGTCACCACGTACAGGACGGTGAAGTCGACGGGAGACCCCGGCCGGACGGACGTGGGCAGCGGGAGGCTGCTGACGGCGATGCTGACCCCCGGGTAGTCCTGCCGCACCGAGACCAGATCGTACGGCGGCTGCCCGGTGGCCGTGGCCCGCACCCGCAGGGCGAACTGGTGGCCGCCCGGCACGGCGTCGGTCAGCGCACCGAGGTAGCTGAAGGCCGCGACCGAGGACGGGTACGGCGGCGGCGAGTTGGCCGCGTGCGGCGGCCGGTCCACGACGTTCCGGGCGATCAGCAGCGCCCCGCCGGCCAGCAACAGCGCAGCGACGGCGTACCGCTGACGCCGGGTCAGGCGGCGCGGCGGCGCGGCGGCCGGCTCGACGCCCCCTGGGTCCAGCTCGACGGACATGGCTGGGGCCTGCCCCGGTGGGGCGGCGGCCAAACTCGCGCGGCCGGTGAATCGAAAGGGGCGCGGGACTCCGTTGGCGATGGGAGCCTCGCGCCCCTGGGCGGTGCGGAGTTGGGCTCAGAGATCCCGCAGCATGCAGGTGAGCCGGCAGCTGGTGATCCGCTTGCCGGTGTCGTCGGTGATGGCGATCTCGTACGTGGCGGCGGTGCGGCCCTTGAAGACGGCCGTCGCGACGCCCGTGACCAGGCCGGAGGTCGCGCTGCGGTGGTGGGTGGCGTTCAGATCGACGCCGACCGCGTACCGGCCGGGGCCGGCGTGCAGCATCGCGCCGATCGAGCCGAGCGTCTCCGCCAGCGCGGCCGAGGCCCCGCCGTGCAGCAGCCCGTACGGCTGCTGGTTGCCGTCCACCGGCATGGTGCCGACCACGCGGTCGCCGGAGGCCTCGACGATCCGGATGCCGAGCCGGTCGCCGAGGTGGCCGCCGCTGAAGGTGGTGGCGTCCACGCCGAGCTTGGCGAAGTGGTCGATGACGTCCTGCGGCACTTTCAGTACCGGCTCGGAGTCGCTCATGGTGCTCCTGTCGTACGAGGGTGGGCATCCGACCGCCTGATCGTACGACCGGCCCCCGCGCCGCCGGTGTCCGGTCGGCCGACTTGTCGGCGGCGGGCCATAGGATCAGTGACCGGCAGTGGAATCGGCAGGAACGGACGTTGACGTGGCTACCCAGAGTGCAGGGAAGAGTGCGGCGAGTGGCAGGCTGATGCTGCTCGACGGGCACTCGATGGCGTACCGGGCGTGGTTCGCCCTGCCGGTGGAGAACTTCAACACCGTCACGGGCCAGCCCACCAACGCGGTGTACGGCTTCGCCTCGATGCTCGCCAACACCGTGCGGGACGAGCAGCCCACCCACCTCGCGGTCGCCTTCGACCTCTCCCGCAAGACCTTCCGGTCCGAGGAGTTCCCCGACTACAAGGCGAACCGCGCCAAGACGCCGGACGAGTTCAAGAGCCAGATCGGCCTGATCGGCGAGCTGCTCGACGCGATGAAGATCCCCCGGATGTCCGTGGAGGGCTTCGAGGCGGACGACATCATCGCCACCCTCGCCACGGCCGCCGCCGCCCAGGGCTTCGACGTGCTCATCGTCACCGGCGACCGCGATGCGCTCCAGCTGGTCAGCGACCGCGTCACCGTGCTCTACCCGACCAAGGGCGTCTCCGAACTCACCCGCTACACCCCCGAGAAGGTCGCCGAGAAGTACGGCGTCACGCCCACCCAGTACCCGGATCTGGCGGCCCTGCGGGGTGACCCGTCGGACAACCTGCCCGGCATCCCCGGCGTCGGCGAGAAGACGGCGGCGAAGTGGGTCAACCAGTTCGGCTCCTTCGACGAGCTGGTCTCCCGCGCCGACGAGGTCAAGGGCAAGATCGGCGAGAAGCTCCGCGAGCACCTCGACTCCGTCAAGCGCAACCGGGTGCTCACCGAGCTCGTCCGTAACGTCGAACTCCCCCTCGGTGTCGACGAGTTGGCCCGCACGCCGTTCGACCGCGAGGCGGTCGGCCAGCTGCTGGAGAGCCTGGAGTTCCGCAACCCCAACTTCCGCGACCGCGTCCACGGCATCGACCCGGCCGGCGCCGAGCAGGCCGAGGAGAGCGCCGCCGCCCCCGGCCTCGCCGTCGAGGGCACCCTGCTCACCGAGCCCGGCGCACTGGCCGGCTGGCTCGTCGAGCACACCGAGGGCGAGCACGCCGAGGGCGAGCACGCCGAGGGCCGCATCGCCGTCGCCGCCCGGTACGAGTGGGCGCTCGGCAGTGGGCAGGTCCAGGAGATCGCCCTCTCCACCGGGGAGACCGCCGCCTGGTTCGACCCGGCCTCGCTCACCGAGCAGGACGAGCGCGCGCTCGCCGGCTGGCTCGCCGACCCGGCCCGGCCCAAGGCCCTGCACATCGCCAAGCAGGTCATGCGGGCGTTCGCCGAGCACGGCTGGCAGATCGCCGGGGTCACCGCCGACACCGCCCTCGCCGCCTACCTCGACAAGCCCGGCCGCCGCACCTTCACCCTCGACGTGCTCGCCGAGGAGTACCTCGCCCGCTCGCTCGCGCCCGCCGCCGTCGCCGAGAGCGGCCAGCTCTCCTTCGACGAGCCCGAGCACGACCCGGCCGCCGGTGCCCAGGCCCTGATGACCCAGGCCCGCGCCGTGCTCGACCTCGCGGCCTTCTTCGAGACCCGGCTCGCCGAGGTCGGCGCGACCGAGCTGCTGCACGAGATGGAGCTGCCGATCGCCGAGCTGCTCGCCCGGATCGAGCGCACCGGCATCGCCGCCGACCGCGCCTGGCTCACCACCATCGAGGCGCAGTTCGCCACCGAGATCCAGCGCGTCGTCGAGGAGGCGCACGCCGCCGCCGGGCGCCCGTTCAACCTCGGCTCGCCCAAGCAGCTCCAGGAGATCCTCTTCGGCGAGCTCAACCTGCCCAAGACCAAGAAGATCAAGACCGGTTTCACCACCGACGCGGACGCACTGACCTGGCTGGCCGGCCAGACCACCAACGAACTCCCCGTCATCCTGCTCCGCCACCGCGACCAGGCCAAGCTGCGCACCACCGTCGAGGGCCTGCTCAAGACGGTCTCCCCGCACGACCGCATCCACACCACCTTCAACCAGATGGTCGCCGCCACCGGCCGTCTCTCCTCCCAGGACCCGAACCTCCAGAACATCCCCGTCCGCACCGAGGAGGGCCGGATGATCCGCCGCGCCTTCGTCGTCGGCGAGGGCTACGAATCGCTGCTCACCGCCGACTACTCGCAGATCGAGCTGCGCATCATGGCCCACCTCTCCGAGGACGAGGCCCTGCTCGAAGCCTTCGCGGGTGGCGAGGACCTGCACACCACCGTCGCCTCCCAGGTCTTCTCCGTCGCTCCCGACGCGGTCGACGCCGAGATGCGACGCAAGATCAAGGCGATGTCCTACGGGCTGGCGTACGGGCTCTCCGCGTACGGGCTCTCGCAGCAGCTCGGCATCAAGCCCGGCGAGGCGCAGGGCCTGATGGACACCTACTTCGAGCGGTTCGGCGGCGTCCGCGACTACCTGCACCGCGTCGTCGAGGAGGCCCGCGCCGTCGGGTACACCGAGACCCTGCTCGGCCGTCGCCGCTACCTGCCCGACCTGACCAGCGACAACCGCCAGCGCCGCGAGATGGCCGAGCGGATGGCCCTCAACGCCCCCATCCAGGGCTCCGCCGCCGACATCGTCAAGATCGCCATGCTGCACGTCGACGAGGCCCTGCGGGGTGCGGGCCTGAAGACCCGCATGCTGCTCCAGGTCCACGACGAAATCGTCCTGGAGCTGGCACCCGGCGAGCGCGACCAGGTCGAGGCGATCGTCCGGGAGAAGATGGCCGGCGCCTACCCCCTGCGCGCACCCCTCGACGTCTCCGTCGGAGTCGGCCCCAACTGGGAGGTCGCCGCGCACTGACCGGCTCGGTTACGCTGCCCCGCGATCTTCGCCGGGCAGCGGGCCCGGCGGGCGGTGACGGGACAGGGCGGCATGTCGGAGGAAGCAGTGGAGCGGCGGCGCCCGTGGCGGTCCCGCCGTTGGACACGGGTGGCCGGCCCGGCGCTCGTCGTGGTTGGCGGCCTCGGGGCGGTCCTCGCTCTGCAGGGGCCCGCGACCGTCGCGAAGCCGCTGCCGCCGGCCGTCTCGACGGCGCCCGGTGCGGCGGCTTCGGCCTCCCCTTCGCTGTCGCCCTCCCCTTCGCCCTCGCCGTCGCCTTCGGTGACGCCGTCCGCCTCGCCGTCACCGTCGCTCTCCCCGAGCGAGGAGCCCAGCACGGCGGAGCCGACCCCCCAGCACACCGTCGGCCACGCTCCGAGCCCCACCCGGACGAAGCGGCGGACCGAGATCTCCCCGGTTCCCTGCACCGCGTGCGACCCGGGGACACCCAAGAGCGACTGCATCCGCGTGCCGGACGGCGGCCTCGTCTGCGGCCCGGTGCAGTCCGGCATCCCGATGCCGAACCCCAGTGTGCCGCGCCCCACCTTCACGCCGGAGACCGTCCAGCCGGTCTATCCGCAGCTCTGAGGGGTCGACATTCCGAGGCGGGCGGGCCCGGCTACTTGCGGGGGTTGAGGCGGCGGGTCGGTTCGGCTGCGGTCGGGTCCTCCGGCCAGGGGTGGCGGGGGTAGCGGCCGCGGAGGTCGGCTCGGACGGCGCGGTAGCCCTCGCGCCAGAAGGTGGCGAGGTCGCCGGTGACGGCGGCGGGGCGGCCGGCGGGGGAGAGCAGGTGGATGGTGAGCGGGGCCCGGCCGCCGGCCAGGGCCGGGGTGGTCTGCCAGCCGAAGAGCTCCTGGAGCTTGACGGCCAGTACGGGCCGGTCCCCGGAGTAGTCGACGCGGATGCGGGAGCCGCTGGGCACGGTGATCCGCTCGGGGGCCAGCTCGTCCAGCCGTCCGGCCTCGCCGGTGGCCCAGGGGAGCAGGCGCTGCAGGGCCGAGCTGACGTCGATCCGCTCGAGATCGGCCCGGCGGCGGGCGCGGGAGAGTTCGGGCTCCAGCCAGTCGGGCGCGGTGAGTGCGGCCGGGCCGACATCGGGCCAGGGGGCGCCGAGGGTGCGGTGCAGGAAGGCCAGGCGTTCGCGCAGGGCGAGCGCGGCCTGACTCCAGTTCAGCAGGCTGTCGGCTCCCTCACGGGCCAGGCCGTCGACCAGCGCGGCCCGCACCAGCTCCCGGTCGGGTGACGGCAGCGGGGTGGCGGCCAGCTCGATCGCGCCGAGCGCCTCGACCCGACGGGCCGTCAGCTCACCCCGGCGCCCGCCCGGCGGGACGACCCAGCTGACCTCCTCGCGGGTGCTGAGCAGCGCCGCCCCGGCGAGCCGGGCGGTCTCCTCGTCCAGCGCGGCGGCCCGTCTGATCCGCGCCGAGGGCGAACCGGCGGGCCGGTCCGCGACGGCGACGGCCAGCCAGGGCGCCCCCGCGAGCGCGGCACCGGGCGCCGCCTCGGCGGCGGTGCCGGAGGCCATCAGGTACGGGCCGTCGGCCCCTCGGGCACGGGCGATCCGCTCCGGGTAGGCGAGAGCGACGACCAGCCCGGCGGCGGCCGAGTCCGGCAGCGCGGTCTCGGGGGTGTCGCCCGCCCGCAGCCGTCGGACCTCCTCGCGCCAGCGCCCGGCATAGGCGTCGCGCCCAGGGCGGACGGCCCGCAGGACGGCGAGCAGGTCGTCGCCGAGTGCTCGCGGCGGCTCCTCGGAGAGCAGCGCGACGAGTTCGGCGGCCCGCCGGGAGCCGACCAGGGCCGCGCCGTCCAGCAACGCCCGCCCGAGCCGCGGGTGCAGGCCCGCCCGTGCGATCCGGCGTCCACGGTCGGTGGCCCGCCCGTCCTCGCCGACGGCGCCGAGCGCGAGCAGGGTCTGCCGGGCGGCGGCCATCGCCCCGGCCGGCGGCTGGTCGGGCAGGGCGAGGCCACGGGCGTCGGGGGCGCCCCAGCAGGCGGCCTGGAGAGCGAAGGCGGTGAGGTCGGCGAGGGCGATCTCGGGGGTGGGGTAGCGGGCGGTGAGCGCGTCCTCCGCCTCCGTCCAACAGCGGTAGACCACCCCGGGCGCCTCCCGGCCGGCCCGCCCGGCGCGCTGGCGGGCGGCCGCCAGCGAAGCCCGTACGGTGACCAGCCCGGCCAGCCCGCGCGCGTGGTCCGTCCGGGGCTCCCGGGCGAGCCCGGCGTCGACGACCGTCCGCACGCCCGGCACGGTCAGCGAGGACTCGGCGACGGAGGTGGAGAGGATCACCCGCCGGGTCGCCCCGGTGCTGAGCGCCGCGTCCTGGACGGCCTGCGGCGCCTGGCCGTGCAGTTGCAGCAGGTCGGCGTCGACACCGCCCAGCTGCCCGGCGACGCGGGCGATCTCGCCGACGCCGGGGAGGAAGCAGAGCAGGTCGCCGGTCTGTTCGCCGAGCGCCCGCCGGATCGTCGCGGCCACGTGTTCGAGCAGGGCGGGGTCCGTACGTGTGCCCTGCGCCGGGCGCACGGGGCGCGGCGGGGGCGCCCAGATCACGTCGACGGCGTGCGAGATGCCGTGCGCTTCGACCACCGGAGCCGGGCTGCCGTCCTCGGCGCCCAGCAGCCGGGCCCAGGCGTCGGTGTCGGAGGTCGCCGAGGCGCAGAGCAGTCGCAGCTCGGGCCGCAGCGCCGCACGGACGTCCAGCAGGAAGGCCAGAGCGGTGTCGGCGTCCAGGTGCCGTTCGTGGCACTCGTCCAGCACCACGACGTCCACCCCGGCCAGCTCCTGGTCCCGCTGGAGCCGCTGGAGCAGCACACCGGTGGTGACGACCTCGACCACCGTCCCGGGCCCGACCCGCCGCTCGCCCCGGACGCTGTAGCCGACCCGGCCGGCGACCGTCTCGCCCAGCAGCCAGGCCATCCGCCGCGCCGCCGCCCGCACCGCGAGCCTGCGCGGCTCCGCCACCAGCACCCGCCGCAGCGGCCGACCGTCCTCGGTCAGCCCCGCGAGCGCCAGCGGCACGAGCGTGGTCTTGCCCGTCCCGGGCGGTGCGGCGAGCACGGCGACGCCGCGGGTGTCGAGGGCGCCGTGCAGGGCGCTCAGCGCGGTACGGACGGGGAGCTGCTGCCAGGCGGGGTTCACCGGCGCATTCTCCCAGGAGATCAAGCGCCCCTGGGGCCGGCGCTTCAGTCCCTCGTGGCGACGAAGATCGCGGTGCCGGGGATGTGGTGGCCGCGCAGGGGGCTCCAGCCGCCCCACTCCTGGTCGAGGGCTTCGGGCCACTCGGGTTCGACGAGGTCGAGGAGGTGGAAGCCGGCGGCGGTCAGTTCGCGGATGCGGTCGCCGAGGGTGCGGTGGTGCTCGACGTAGGTGGCGTGGCCCTCGGCGTCCTGTTCGACGTAGGGGGTGCGGTCGAAGTAGGAGGAGGTCGCGGTGAGGCCCTCGACGCCGGGCTCGTCGGGGAAGGCCCAGCGGATCGGGTGGGTGACGGAGAAGACCCAGCGGGCGCCGGGCCGCAGGACGCGGTGCACCTCCCGCATCAGCGCCGCGGTGTCGGCGCTGAACGGCACCGCGCCGTACGCCGAGCAGGCCAGGTCGAAGGCGCCGTCGGCGAACGGGAGCACCGCCGCGTCGGCCTGCACCACCGCGACCGGCTCGCTGCCCCGGCCGAGGTCGATCCGGCGGGAGTGCTGGAGCTGGCGGAAGGAGATGTCGAGGGCCACCGGGCGGGCCCCCTGGGCGGCCAGCCAACGCGAGCACTGGGCCGCGCCCGCGCCGATCTCCAGGACGCGCAGGCCCTTGACCTCGCCGAGCAGGCCGGCCTCGGCCTCGTCCAGCCCCTCGGGGCACCAGGTGAAACGGTCGTCGCCGAGGAACTCGCCGTGCTCGTCCTGGTACTCGTCCGCGTTCCTGTCCCACCAGTGGCGGCTGGCCCGGCTGCTCTCCGCCGGGGCGGCGTCGCGGCGGACGGCGTCGCCCTCGTCCTCGTCCGGGTCTGCGAGCGGCGGGAGGTCAGGGGTGGTGGCCAAGATCATGAAACCTGTCAAGTAGGGTAGGGGCTGCGGAAGCGCTGCTGCGCGGATCGCCCCTGGAAACGGGGGTGCGCCGGGCGGTGGCATCCGGGGAAGGGTACCGGCCTCGCCTCGCTGGCGTTGACCGTGCCTGGCTGTCCCCGTATGCTACAAGTTGCGCTGCGGGCCTGCGCGCCTCGGACGGAGCAGGTCGCGCTCGCATCTGTCGAAGACCCCACGGTCGCAAGACGGACACCTCTTGGGTAACCAAATCGGTGGGCCGTGTTCTTGCCTGTCCGGCTTTCGGTAGGAGCGATACGGGCCCCCGCGTGGCATTACCTACGACTTCATGTCCGTACCGGAGCCCTTTTCCTAATGACGAGCCCCACCGACACCTCTGTCAGCACCACCCCGCAGGTCGCGATCAACGACATCGGCGACGCGGCAGCATTCCTCGCGGCGATCGACGAGACCATCAAGTACTTCAACGATGGCGACATCGTTGAGGGCATCATCGTGAAGGTCGACCGTGACGAGGTTCTCCTCGACATCGGTTACAAGACCGAGGGTGTCATCCCGTCGCGCGAGCTCTCGATCAAGCACGACGTTGACCCGCACGAGGTCGTCAAGGTCGGCGACGAGATCGAGGCCCTCGTCCTCCAGAAGGAGGACAAGGAGGGTCGTCTGATCCTGTCCAAGAAGCGTGCGCAGTACGAGCGCGCCTGGGGCACGATCGAGAAGATCAAGGAAGAGGACGGGATCGTCACCGGTACCGTCATCGAGGTCGTCAAGGGTGGTCTCATCCTCGACATCGGCCTCCGTGGCTTCCTCCCGGCCTCGCTGGTCGAGATGCGCCGCGTCCGCGACCTCCAGCCCTACGTGGGCAAGGAGCTCGAGGCCAAGATCATCGAGCTGGACAAGAACCGCAACAACGTGGTCCTGTCCCGCCGTGCCTGGCTGGAGCAGACGCAGAGCGAGGTCCGTCAGACCTTCCTCACCACCCTGCAGAAGGGCCAGGTGCGCTCCGGCGTCGTCTCCTCGATCGTCAACTTCGGTGCCTTCGTGGACCTGGGTGGCGTCGACGGTCTCGTTCACGTCTCCGAGCTGTCCTGGAAGCACATCGACCACCCGTCCGAGGTTGTCGAGGTCGGCCAGGAGGTCACCGTCGAGGTTCTCGACGTTGACATGGACCGCGAGCGCGTCTCCCTGTCGCTGAAGGCGACCCAGGAGGACCCGTGGCAGCAGTTCGCCCGGACGCACCAGATCGGTCAGGTCGTCCCCGGTAAGGTCACCAAGCTCGTTCCGTTCGGTGCGTTCGTGCGCGTCGACGAGGGCATCGAGGGCCTGGTCCACATCTCCGAGCTGGCCGAGCGCCACGTGGAGATCCCGGAGCAGGTCGTCCAGGTCGGCGACGAGATCTTCGTCAAGGTCATCGACATCGACCTCGAGCGTCGTCGCATCAGCCTCTCGCTGAAGCAGGCCAACGAGTCCCTCGGTGCCGACCCGGCGACGGTCGAGTTCGACCCGACCCTGTACGGCATGGCTGCCTCGTACGACGATGCGGGCAACTACATCTACCCGGAGGGCTTCGACCCCGAGGCGAACGACTGGCTCGAGGGCTTCGAGAAGCAGCGCGAGCTGTGGGAGGCCCAGTACGCCGAGGCGCAGACCCGCTTCGAGCAGCACCAGGCCCAGGTCATCAAGAGCCGTGAGGCCGATGCCGAGGCCGCTGCCGAGAGTGGCGAGGCCGTTGTCGCCGCTGCCGGTGGCTCGTACTCCTCCAGCAGCGACGAGGGCTCCGGCGCTCTCGCTTCGGACGAGGCGCTCGCCGCTCTGCGCGAGAAGCTGGCCGGTGGCCAGAGCTGATCTCGTCCTCAGCTTCGGCTGAGGGTTGGTAGCTGAATGAACCCCCCGCCCGGGTGACCGGGTGGGGGGTTCGTTTTTTTGGGCTCGTTTTTTGTCCGAGTTCCGGGGTTTTGCTGTGATATGAAGCGCACCGGAAGCCTCTAGGGGATTGGTCCGATTCCACCTAACTTGGAAGGGATCTGCCCGAACGGCTTAAGGGACTCATGCGCCACACGCACGCAGCGGTACCCCGCCCGTCCGTCGCGTCCCCGGCATCGCCCGAGGTCGGCGGACGGCTCGCGGCTCTCGGCAGGTTCTGTCACCGGCACCGTCGCTGGGTGGTCGGCCTCTGGGTGCTGGTGCTCGCACTCGGGGTGCTGATCGGCGGCCGGGTCTTCGAGGGCACCGTCGCCTCGACCTCGGCCGGTGGCTCGGAGTCCGCCCGGGGCACCTCGGTGGTGGCCGCCGCCGACCCGGCCAAGGGCACCGTGACCGCGGTGGTCGACGGCCGACCGGCGGGCGACCCCGCCGTACGCGGCGCCGTGACGGCCGCGAGCGCCGACCTGGCGAGGCTGCCGGGCGTCGTGTCGGTGTCCGACGCGTACGGCGCTGCCGGGCCGGCGCTCACCTCCGCCGACGGGAAGGCGGGCCTGGTCTCCGTCCGGATGGCCGACACCAGCACCGCCGCCCAGCTGAAGGCCGTGACGCAGCGGCTCGACGCGATCCACGCCGAGGGCACGAAGACCACCGTCGGCGGCGACCTGGTGCTCCAGCAGGAGGTCAAGGACCAGACGGCCAAGGACACCCAGTTCGGCGAGATCGTGACGCTGCCGATCACGCTGCTGGTGATGGTGCTCGTCTTCGGCGGCTTCGCGGCGGCCAGCCTGCCGGTGCTCGGGGCGGTCGGCTCGGTGGGCGGGGCACTGCTGGCGATGTTCGGCTTCAGCCGGATCATGGACATCGACACCAGCGTGCTGCCGATCGCCACCGTGCTCGGCCTCGGGCTCTCCATCGACTACGCGCTGCTGATCGTCAACCGCTTCCGCGAGGAACGCGGCCACGGCGCGACCGTCGCCCAGGCCGTCGAGCGCACCCTCGCGACCGCCGGGCGGACGGTGATGTTCTCCGGGCTGACCGTCGCCGTGGCGCTGGCCGGTCTGTTCGTCTTCACCAGCCCGGTCTTCCGGGCGGTGGCCGCCGCCGGGGTGAGCGTGGTGGTGATCGCCGGGGCGGCCGCGCTGACGCTCATCCCCGCGCTGCTCGGCTTCGTCGGCCACCGCGTCAAGACGCCCACCGCGCCCGTCTCCGACCAGGGTTTCTTCGCCCGGACGGTCCGCCGGGTGCAGCGCCGGGCGGTGCCCGTGGTGCTGCTCTGCACCGGTCTGCTGCTGGCCGCCGGGGCGCCCTTCCTCGGCTCGGACTGGCGCAGCTCCGGCGCCTCCGTACTGCCCGCGTCCTCCGCCGGGCGGCAGGTCGCCGAGACGGTGCAGGAACGATTCCCCTACCAGGCGGCGGCTCCCGTCACGGTGGTGGTCGAGGGCAGCGCCGCGCAGGCGCAGGCGTACGCGGACTCCGTCGTCGCCAAGCTGCCCGGCGTCAGCGGGGTCCGGGCCGTGACGCCGGTCTCGGGCGGGGTCAGCACGATCGACGTCCTGGTGCACGGCGACCCGCAGGGTGCCGGGGCCAAGGCGGTGGTCGGGGAGCTGCGGGCCGACCGGGGCGGGCTGGAGACGCACGTGACCGGGGACGCCGCGTCGGTGGTCGACTTCCAGCACGAGATCGGCAGCCGGGGCCCGTGGGCACTCGGGCTGGTCGCGATCGGGACGCTGATCCTGCTCTTCCTGATGACCGGCTCGGTGGTGATGCCGGTCAAGGCGCTGCTGATGAACGTGCTCTCGTTGGGGGCCTCGCTCGGTGCGCTGACGCTGGTCTTCCAGCACGGCTACTTCAGCGGGCTGCTCGGCTTCAGCCCGACGGGCGGGCTGGAGACGTTCATCCCGGTGCTGGTCTTCGCCTTCGCCTTCGGGCTGTCGATGGACTACGAGGTCTTCCTGCTGTCCCGGATCAAGGAACTCCGGGACGAGGGGTACAGCTGCTCGCGCTCGGTGGAGCTGGGGCTCCAACGCAGCGGTCGGATCATCACCTCGGCCGCGCTGCTGATGGTGATCGTCTTCGCCGGGTTCGCGGCCGGGCAGATGCTGATGGTCAAGGAGATGGGCATCGCGCTGGCCGTGGCCGTGGCGGTCGACGCGACGCTGGTGCGGTGTCTGCTGGTGCCGGCGGCGATGACGCTGTTCGGCGAGCTCAACTGGTGGGCGCCCGCGCCGCTGCGGCGGCTGCACCGGCGGATCGGGCTGACGGAGCACGTGGCGCTGCCGCCGCTCGCGGTCGGCGCCGTTGTGCCCGGCCCGCGGGGGGCGCGCCGCGAGGGACTGCGCGAAGAGGTGGGCGCGGCGTCGTAGCCTTCCGGTTTCGCGCACGCAGTTGATTGACAGGGCCCCGCGCCCCTGTGACGGCCGGCCTGGGTGTGTCAGCGGCTGGTGCAGGTGTTGCCGAAGCCCGGCGCGAGGGCGCCGACGGCGTCGAGTGCGCTGCACGCGGAGGCGCTGCTCGCCGTGCCGAACATCAGGCCGGCGAGGGCGGCGGCGATCAGCAGGGTGTTGCGTACGGTGGTCACGAGGGTTCCCTTCGAGGGCGGGTGCGGTTGAGCGCCCTGCACAACGCGGGGGCCGCCGGGAAGGAATGGGGCGCTCACCCGAGTGGCCCAACGCGGGTCGGATGAGGTTTGGGTCAGCTGAGGCGGGCGAGCAGGCTGACGGCCTGCCGGAGCTGCTGCTGCTCGGCCGGGGTGAGGCGCTCGGTGATGGCCGTGGCGATGCTGCCCTCGCGGCGGGCGCGCTGCTCGTGCAGGGCGCGGACGCCGCTCTCGGTCGCGGTGACCAGGAGTTTTCGGCCGTCGGTGCTGTGCGGCCGCTGCTCGACCAGGCCGGAGTCGGTCAGCAGGGCGACGGTACGGGCCATCGACTGGTGCCGTACGCGCTGGAGCCCGGCCAGCTCGCTGGTCGTTCGCGGGCCTTCGCGGACCAGCCAGCCGAGGACGGCCGCCTGGTTCTGCGGCAGCTCGTCGTCGACCCGGAGGCGGCGGACCAGGGTGCCGATGGCGGTGCGCAGCTCGGCGGCGAGTTCCAGTGGGTCGACTTCGTTCATGGGGTCAGCCTACCTCGGATATGCACAGCAATGCTGTGCAGTCTTGCTGTATGGTTTTTGACATGCGACTCACCAAGTTCGGACATGCCTGCGTACGTGTCGAGCACGAGGGCACGACGATCGTCATCGACCCCGGGGTGTTCACCGCCGAGGAGGCCATGCAGGGCGCAGACGCCGTCCTGATCACCCACGAGCACTTCGACCACTTCGTCGAGGACCGGCTGCGAGCCGCCGCCGAGGCCCACCCGCAGCTGCGGATCTGGACCAACCGGGCCGTCGCCGACCAGCTGGACGGTCTCGGCACCCGCGTCACCGTGGTCGGCGAGGGCGATGCGTTCGAGATCGACGGGCTCGGCGTCAGCGTGCACGGCGAGTGGCACGCCGTCATCCACCCCGACATCCCGCAGGTCCACAACATCGGCTTTCTGCTGGACGGCCGGGTCTTCCACCCCGGCGACGCGCTCACCCTGCCGCCACAGCCGGTCGACACCCTGCTGCTGCCGATCGCCGCACCGTGGTCCAAGGTCTCCGAGCTGATCGACTACGTCCGCGAGGCCGGGCCCGCACGGGCGCTGGCCATCCACGAGGCGGTGCTCAGCGAGGCCGGGCAGCTGGTGCACGGGCGGCTGCTGGGCGAGGGCGGGCCCGGGACGGGCGCGGAGTTCCGCCAACTGGCTGCGGGGGAGTCGGTCGAGCTCTGACGCCGGTGGTCAACGCCCGAGCGGAGTGAAGGGGCGGCCGTCGAGGGTCCAGTGCGGGTCCGGGGTGATGTCGAGGGCCGCGTAGACGTGGGCCGCGACGTCGGTGTGGTGCGGGGGTTCGACCGGGGCGCCGGGGGTGATGCCGAGGCCGGTGGCGGCGATCCAGGCGGTGCGTTCGAGGGTGCTGCGGCCGCCGTGGCCGCCCTGGTCGAGGTGGCCGTGGTCGGTGACGACGATGATCGTCCAGTCCTCGTCGGCGTAGGTCGGGCGGTTGCGGACGGCGGCGACCAGCCGGCCCAGGTGCTGGTCGGCGGTCTCGATCGAGCGCCGGTACTCCTCGCCGCAGCCCAGGAAGTGGGCGGTCTCGTCGACCGCGCCCAGGTAGACGAAGGACGCCTGCGGGTCGTCGTCGCTGCGGCCGAGCACGTACTCCGCCTCGGCGGCGACGCGGGCGTCGCAGACCTCCCAGGCGGCCGGGGTGTCCTCCAGCGGCGCGATGTAGGAGAGGCGGCCGGGGGCGGCGAAGAGCGGGCCGCCGCTGCGGGCCAGGAAGAGCGGCTCCCACCCGCCGGCGGCGAAGGTGCGGCGGCGGTGGGCGGTGGCCAGGCGGGTGGTGAAGTCCGGGAAGACGTCCAGCCGGTTGCCCCCGAGGTGGTTGCCGAGTACGCCGTGCTTGGCGACGCCGACCCCGGTCACGATCGTCGCCCAGCAGGGGCCGGACATCGTCGGCGTCGCGTCGTCGACCTGGACGGGCGCGAGGAAGCCCTCGGCGGCTATCGAGTCCAGGTGCGGGGTGTGCAGCTCGGGCAGTAGGTCGAGGCGGACGCCGTCGATGCCGACGACCAGCACGCGGCGGCGCCCGGCGGGCCAGAGGGCGGTGGACACGGTCGACACGGAGGGCTCCGATCTGCGGCGGTTTGGGGCTCGACGGCACCCTAACGGGCAAGATCGAGTGGCCGGGCACGCGGAACGACGCTTCGCCGTCGGCCCTTGGCCAGTGTCGCGCAGTGTTCGTCCGGGCGGTGTCCGATGTTCGCCGGGAGGACGCGGGGCGTTGGCGTGCCGGGGCCGGGCTGCGGGGGGCAGCGTACGGGCCGGTAGCCTGGCGGCATGCTGAGGATCGGACTTACGGGCGGGATCGGCGCGGGCAAGAGTGCGGTGTCCGGCAGGCTGGCCGCGCGCGGCGCGGTGATCGTGGACTCCGACCTGATCGCCCGTGAGGTGGTCGCCCCCGGGACGGCCGGGCTGCGGGCCGTGGTGGCGGAGTTCGGGGAGGGCGTGCTCGCCCCGGACGGCGCGCTCGACCGCCCCGCGCTCGGCGCGCTGGTCTTCGCCGACCAGGCCAGGCTCGCGGCGCTGAACGCCATCGTCCACCCGCTCGTCCGGGCCCGCTCCGCCGAGTTGGAGTCCGCCGCCGGGCCGGACGACCTGGTGGTGCACGACGTGCCGCTGCTCACCGAGAACGGACTGGCTCCGCTGTACGACCTGGTGGTCGTGGTGGACGCCCCGGACGAGGTGCGGATCGACCGGCTGGTACGCCTGCGCGGCATGGCCGAGGCGGAGGCTCGGGCCCGGATGGCAGCCCAGGCGACCCGCGCGGCCCGCCTGGACATCGCCGATCTGGTGATCGACAACAGTGGCACCCCGGCGGAGCTGGACGCGCAGGTCGCGGGCCTCTGGGAGCAGCTGAAGGCCCGGCAGGCTGCCGGGGCGGACAGGCCCTGAGGTGGCTCAGCTGCCCAGCGTGCCCTGGAGGGCCTGGGTGAGCTGGGCGACGGCGGTGACCAGCGGGGCGACCGGCTGGACGAAGGAGGAGATCCGGTCCAGCGAGCGGCGGAGCAAGCCGGGTTGGGGTTCCGCCTCCTCCAACTCCTCCTGGATGCGGCGCAGTTCCACCTGGGTGGCGCCCTGGTCGGGCAGGACCGCCTGGTGGTCGGCGAGCAACTGGCGGATCAGGGCGATGAGTTCGCCCACGTCGGCGCGCTGGTCGGGCAGTGCGGTCTGGAAGCCGATCTGGCCCGCGACGGCTCGGGCGCCGGTGCCGACGGCCTGGTTGCCGACCTGGCTGTGGCCGCCGTACTGCTGGATGCCCGCGTTGGTCACGGGGCCTGGTTCGGTGGACAAGGCGTTCCCTCCGGGTGATTGACGATCGGTCAGCTCTTGGTCGGGCTCTTCGCGATGTCGACGGTCGGCGGGGTTTCCCCGGCGCCGGTGGTGACGGCCTGGGCGGCCGTGCCGACGGCCTGGTTGCCGACGATGCTGACACCGCCCTGCTGGAGGATGCCGTGGTTGAGGATGGTCTGCTGCTGGCTGCGGAAGTCGGTGGTGTCCGCCTGGTGCGCGTCGAGGAACTCCCGTACGGCGGCCAGGGTGTGGCGGTTGAGGCTGGCGAGGGTGCGGACGGCGTCCACGACCTGGAAGTAGTTCTGGTAGGTCGGGGCGACCACCGACTCGCGGATGCTCAGCCGGGCGCCGTAGTCGAAGGCGGGGTCGTGCCGGAGGGCGGCATGGTCGCGCAGGAGCCGCTTGTTGCGGCGCTGCCGGGCGGTCAGGTACCGCCACTCGCCGGGCAGGGCACCCCGGACCGCTCCGCCGACGGCGCCCAGGGCCGCGAGCAGCAGGCCCCGGCGGTGTTCGTCGCTGAGCCCGGCGGGGAGGTTGTCGACGGCGTGGTAGTCGGGCAGTACCGGGCCGAGGACATGCGTCTCGCACTGGAGGTGCAGCGTCCGCCCGGCGGTGGAGAGGTGCAGGAACATGCTGGGCACCACGTCGTCGCCCCAGAGCGGGAGATGGGCGGCGAGGTAGTGCCGGACGGCGCCCGTCGGGTGGTTGGCCGCCTCCCGCAGCTCCTCCGGCCCGAGCTGGGTGAGTGGCGCGAACGGCGTGCCGTCCAGGAAGCGCTGGTCGCCGTGCAGGGTGCTGCCGTCGACGAAGACGCGGTCCTCCAGCAGGAGACCGCCGATACCGCCCTCGGTGGCGGCGTCGGTGAGTGACGCCAGCCGGCTGCGGATCGCGCCCAGGATCTCCCAGGTGTCGAATTCGGTGACGGTGTCCTCGGGCCGGGCCGGGAGCAGCGGGATGGTCAGTGACCACGTGGTCTGGGCAGCGGAGAAGCCGATGAACGGGGTGTAGCCGCTGTAGACCGTCACGTTGCCGCTCTGGGCCTCGGCGACGGTGGTCAGCCGGTCTTCGGCCCAGGGGGCGGCGGGGGCGGGCTTCGGCTTCGCGGCCGGGTCGAATACCGGGCGGCGCAGGGTGGAGCGCAGCCGTGCGTCGACGTCGCTCTCGTGCCGCAGGACGGTGAGGTAGGCGTAGCCGAGCCCGCCGAGCATGGCCAGCACTGCGGGGATGCCGTACAGGTAGGTGCCGAGGACCCACTGCCAGGGGCCGTTCGGGCCCGCTGCGCCGAGGCCGATGGCGGCGAGGAGGGCTTCGGCGAGCACGACGACGGTGAGCGCGCAGATGCGCACGACGAGGGTGGTGGTGCCCGTCCGGGCTCTGCCTCGCGGGGCGGGGACGCGCCTGATGCCACGGGCGGCCGCGGCGCCGTTCAGGGTGATCAGGGCGAGGACGGAGATGAACAGCCAGGCCGGTGCGACCAGCAGCAGGACTGCGAGCACTGCGGCCAGGCGGCGGTCGCGGCGGTGGTGCAGCTCGCGGGCGGTCAGGCAGTGCCGGGCGACGGGCACCAGATCGAGGCCCGGGGAGGTGGCGACGGCGCCGAGTTCGTCGCCGAGCAGGTCCTCGATGACTCCGCGGGTGAAGAGCGGGTCTCGGTAGGCGGCGGCGCAGAGGTAGCGGGTGACGTCCCCCGGTGTGCTGCCGACGGCGGGTGGGGCGGGAGTGGGCATCTGTGCACTCCGTCCGGGGAGTCGAAAGGGGCGGGCGGCCCGGGGGGCGTCGGCACTGCGGTTGGCGGTGTCCGGGGGGTAGAGAGCTCCGGCGGCGAGGCCGAGCAGGGCGCCGAAGGCCACCGTCCGGACGAGCAGGTCGATCAGCACGCTGTCGCCGCGCTGTCCGAGGTCGAGGAGGGCCATGGTGGCGAACCAGCTGGGCAGGACGGCGAGCAGGCCGATCAGGACACCGGTGCCGAGCGCGGCCGTCCAGCGCATCAGGCCCGGGGCCACTCTGGGGAGGACCCGAGGTGGCAGCAGGTAGCAGCCGAGCAGCAGGCCGGCGCAGGCGATGGCGGACCGCCAGTCGGCCACGGCGGAGAAGTGGTCCCGGGCCAGCGAGGGCTGCCAGCCGGGTACGAGGAGCACGGAGCGCAGCCACCGGAGGATGGCGTTGCGGGGATCGGCCTCGTCCAGCAGCAGCTGGACCCAGGGGAACCCGACGGCGAGCACGACGGCGCACAGCCACAGTGCCCGTCTGCGCGCTAACTTGGCTGTTGCGTCCGCCACTTGGTGCCGCACCCCCCACAGAGTCCGTTGCCCGCACTCTACGAGGGCTGTGGGGGGTGTGTCAGGTGGTTCGTCCGAGAAAGGCCGCCTGCGGGCTCAGGACTCAGAACTCAGGGCTCAGGGCTTGCGGCCGACGGCGGCCCAGATGCCGGTCTCGGCGTCGGTGGGCAGGATGGGCTGGTCGGGGCGCCAGAGCGGGGCCGTGACGATGCCGGGCTCCTCCAGTTCGAGGCCCTCGAAGAAGCTGAGCACCTGCTCGCGGGTGCGCATGGTGAGCTGGGCGCTGGCGTTGCGGTAGATCGCCGGGCCCTTGGTGGCGTCGGCGGCCGGGACGAAGTCGCCGGTGCCGTGCGACAGGGCGAGGTAGCTGCCGGAGGGCAGGGCGTCGACGAGCCGGCGGACGAGGCCGTACGGGTCGTCCGACTCGTCGATGAAGTGCAGGACGGCGAAGAGCAGCAGCGCGACGGGCTGCCCGAGGTCGAGCACCTGGCGGACGTGCGGGTCGCCCAGGATGGCGTCCGGGTCGCGCAGGTCGGCCTGGACGACGGTCGCGGTTCCCTGGCTGGCGCCGGCCAGCAGGGCGCGGCTGTGCACGAGCACGATCGGGTCGTTGTCGAGGTACGCGACCCGTGCGTCGGGGTGCACCTGCTGGGCGATCTCGTGGGTGTTCCCGGCGGTCGGGATGCCGGTGCCGATGTCGAGGAACTGCTTGATGCCCTGGCCCGCGAGGTGCCGGACGGCCCGCTGGAGGAAGGCCCGGTTGGCCATCGCACTGATCCGCACCATCGGGCTGATCGCCATGACGCGCTCGGCGGCCTCGCGGTCGGCGGGGAAGTTGTCCTTGCCGCCGAGGTAGTAGTCGTACATCCGGGCGGGGTGCGGGATCTCGGGGTGGAGGTCGGCGGGCACGTGGCCCTCGTCCGCCGGGTCGGTCAGCCAGTCCAGCGATACCTGCTGAGGTGTGGTCATGTCGTGTTTCCCCCCGTGCTGTTCGATGGCAACGGAGGCAGCATAGAGCGGTGCGCGGGCGGGCGGCGAGCCCCCCGGAGCCTCAGCCGGGGGAGAGGTAGCGAGCCCCCGGGCCGGTGGCCGCGGCGCGGTCCTCGGCGTTGTAGAGGGCGCAGCGGGTGAGGGAGAGGCAGCCGCAGCCGATGCAGCCGGTCAACTTCCGTTTGAGGAGTTCGAGTTCGGCGATCTGCTGGTCGATGCGGGTCTGCCAGGAGGCGGCGACACCGCTCCACTCGGCGGTGCTGGGGGCGCGCTCGGTGGGGAGGCGGTCGATGGCAGTGCGGGCCTCGTCGAGGGAGAGGCCGACGCGCTGGGCGGCCCGGACGAAGGCGACCCGCCGCAGGGTCGCGCGGGCGTACCGGCGCTGGCCGCCGGCCGTGCGCTCGGCGTGGATCAGCCCGAGGCTCTCGTAGTAGCGCAGGGCGGAGGTGGCGAGGCCGCTGCGCTCGGCGAGTTGGCCGATGGTCAGCAGGTCGTGGCGGGAGAGGGACACCACCGCAGGATAGCCGCTTGACTTCAAGTCGACTTGAAGTTGCACGATCTTCCCATGACCTCCGCAGCGAGCACCCAGCAGCAGTACACCTTCGCGGACCTCCCGTCGCTGATCGCCCGGATGACCGGCGCCGAGAAGCACGTGCCGGCCGCCAACTCGACCCTGGACGCTCTCTGGGTCCTCTACGACCGCGTGCTGGCCGTCACCCCGGCCACCGCCGCCGACCCGGAGCGCGACCGCTTCCTGCTCTCCAAGGGCCACGGCCCGATGTCCTACTACGCGGTGCTGGCCGCCAAGGGCTTCCTCCCGGTCGAGACGCTGGACACCTTCGGCGCCTACGACTCCCCGCTCGGCCACCACCCCGACCGGCTGCTCGTACCCGGCGTCGAGATCGGCTCCGGCTCGCTCGGGCACGGCCTGCCGCTGGCCGTCGGCACCGCCCTCGGCCTGCGCGCCCAGCGGCTGACCGACCCGGCGGTGTGGGTGCTGATCGGCGACGCCGAGTTCGACGAGGGCAGCAACCACGAGGCGGTGGCCTTCGCCGGGGCCGCCGGGCTGGAGCGGCTGCATGTCGTCGCGATCGACAACTCCTCGGCCACGCACGGCTGGCGGGGCGGCATCGCGGCCCGCTTCGAGGCCGAGGGCTGGTCCACGGCGACCGTCGACGGCCGCGACCACGAGGCGCTGTACGCCGCGTACACCACCCCGCACCCGGGCCGCCCGCACGCCGTCGTCGCCCGCGTCGAACCCAAGAACTGAACCCCAGAACTGGACCAGGAGAACTTCCGATGGACACCATGCGCGACCGCTTCCTCGACGTCACCACCCGCCTGCTGGACGAGGACCCCCGGCTGGCCGTCGTCCTCGCCGACATCAGCGCAGCCGCCTTCGCCCCGGCCGCCGAGCGCCACCCGGACCGGGTGATCAACGTCGGCATCCGGGAGCAGCTGATGATCGGCGCGGCCGGGGGCCTGGCGCTGACCGGGCTGCGGCCGATCGCCCACACCTTCGCCAGCTTCCTGGTCGAGCGCCCCTTCGAGCAGGTCAAGCTCGACCTCGGGCACCAGGGTGTCGGCGCGGTGCTGGTCAGTGCCGCCGGTTCGTACGACTGGCCCGCCGGTGGCCGCACCCACATGGCGCCCGGCGACGTCGCGCTGCTCGACACCCTGCCCGGCTGGACGGTGCACGTGCCCGGCCACCCCGACGAGGCCGAGACGCTGCTGCGGCACGCCGTCGCCGACGGTGACGAGAAGGTGTACGTGCGGCTCTCCGCCCACCGCAACACCCACGCCCAGCCGGTCGCTCCGGGCAGGATCCTGATGCTGCGCCAGGGCTCGCGCGGTGTGGTGCTCGCCGTCGGGCCGATGCTGGACGCGGTGCTCGCCGCGACCGAGGGCCTGGACGTCACCGTGCTGTACGCCGCCACCGTCCGCCCCTTCGACGCGGCCGGGCTGCGCGCGGCCCTCAGTGACCGCGCTGAGGTCGTGCTGGTCGAGCCCTACCTGGCCGGCACCTCGGCGCCGTACGTCCACGAGGCGCTCGCCGACCGCCCGCACCGGGTGCTCGGCCTCGGTGTCCCGCGTGAGGAGCACCGCCACTACGGCACCATCGACGAGCACCTCACCGCGTACGGGCTGGACGCCGCCTCGCTGCGCGAGCGCATCACCGCCCAGCTGTGGTGAACCGCCCGGCTGAGGCCCGTCCAGCCGGACCGACCCGTACGACGGCCGCCGAGTCGGCCCCCATCCGCAGCGCCCCGCGCCCGGCCGGGTCGCAGTCGCCGAAGGCCGCGAGCGTCCCGGCGTACGGCAGGTCGAGCGGGACGGTGCAGGCGGCCAGGGCGACGGCCACCCGGTACGGGCCCCGGTGCACCAGCAGCCAGCGCTGCTCCTCGTCGTAGGCGACCTTGACGGCGCCGAGATCCGGGTCGGTCAGCTCGGGGTGGCTGCGCCGCAGGCTGATCAACGTGCGGTACCAGTCGAGGAGTTCGGCGTGCTCGGGGAGGGCCGGCTCGGCCCAGTCGAGGGTGGAGGCGAGCACCGTGGCGGGGGCCTGCGGGTCGGGGATCTGCTCGGCCGACCAGCCGTGATCGGTGAACTCCCGCCGCCTGCCCTGCCGGACGGCCTCGGCCAGCCCGGGGTCGGTGTGGCTGGTGAAGTACTGCCAGGGCGTCGAGGCGCCCCACTCCTCGCCCATGAAGAGCATCGGGGTGAACGGCGAGGTGAGCACCAGGGCGGCCCCGGCGGCGAGCCGGCCGGGCGGGAGAGTCGCCGAGAGCCGGTCCCCGGTGGCCCGGTTGCCGATCTGGTCATGGGTCTGGGCATACCCGAGCAGCCGGTGTCCGTACCCGGCGGGGAAGGGGCGGCCGTGGGTGCGGCCCCGGAAGGACGACCAGGTGCCGTCGTGGAAGAAGCCCCGGGTCAGCGTCCGGGCCAGCGCGACGAACGGGCGCTCGGCGAAGTCGCCGTAGTAGCCCTGCGATTCGCCGGTGAGGGTGGCGTGCAGCGCATGGTGGAAGTCGTCGCTCCACTGCGCGGTGAGGCCCAGGCCCCCGGCCTGGCGGGGGTCGGTGGTGCGGGGGTCGTTGAGGTCGGATTCGGCGACCAGGCACAGCGACCGGCCGGTGGCGGCCGCCAACTTGTCGACCTCCAGCGAGAGTTCCTCGAGGAAGGTGCAGGCCCGGTCGTCCGCGAGGGCGTGTACGGCGTCCAGCCGCAGCCCGTCGACGCGGTAGTCGCGCAGCCAGGCCAGCGCACTGCCGAGCAGGTACGCCCGCACCTCGTCGGAGCCGGGGGCGTCGAGGTTGACGGCCGCGCCCCACGGGGTGTGGTGCCGGTCGGTGAAGTACGGGCCGTACGCGGGGAGGTAGTTGCCGGAGGGCCCGAGGTGGTTGTGCACCACGTCGAGGATGACGCCGAGGCCCCGGCGGTGGGCCGCGTCCACGAAGCGCTTCAGCCCGTCCGGGCCGCCGTACGGCTCGTGCACCGCCCACAGCGACACGCCGTCGTAACCCCAGCCGTGCCGGCCGGGGAAGGGGCAGACGGGCATCAACTCGACGAAGTCGACGCCGAGCCGCACCAGGTGGTCGAGCCGCTCGGCGGCGGCGGCGAAGGTGCCCGCCGGGGTGAAGGTGCCGATGTGCAGCTCGTAGACCACCGCGCCGGGCAGCGGGCGGCCCCGCCACGGGGTGTCGGACCAGGCGAAGGTCGCGTGGTCGACCGCCCGGCTCGGCCCGTCCGGGCCGAACGGCTGGCGCGGCGAGCGCGGATCGGGCAGCGCCGGGCCGCCGTCCAGCCGGAAGGCGTAGTCCCCGGCGGGGGCCCGGCCGTGCCACCAGCCGGTGCGGCCGTCCGGAGTCAGCAGGTACGGGGTGCCGTCGACCTCGACCTCGACCCGGGCGGCCGCGGGGGCCCAGACCCGGTAGTCGCTGACTTGGTAGTCGCTGGCCCGGTAGTCGCTCACCGGGCGGCCTCCCCGGTCAGCAGCGCCACCGGGTACGTCCCGAACAGCTCGGCGGCCGGCACCGGCCCGGCGGGGAACGTACGGTCCGTCAGCTGGTCCGTCCACCGCCCGGCGGGCAGGTCGAGGCTGGTCTCCCGCCAGCCGCCGGAGTGTTCGAGCCCGTACGGGAGCCGGGTGACGGCGCTGACCAGCCGGGGCCCGCGCGCGAAGGCCAGCAGGTGGTCGGCGGCCGGGCCCTCGGCGGGCAGCGGCTGGTACGGGCCCAACGGGTGGGTGCGGCGCAGGTGCAGGGCGGTGGTGGTGAGGTGCAGCTTCTCCCGGGCCAGGTCACCCGGGCGCCCGGTGGGGGAGTCGGTGAGCCGGACAGCCAGCGCGGAGAGGTCGACCGGCGCCCGGTTGTCCGGGTCGACGAGCGTGTGCAGCGGCTCCTCACTGCCCTGGTAGAGATCCGGGACGCCCGGCACGGTCAGGTGCAGCAGGGCCGCCGCGAGGCTGTTGCTGCGGGCGTGCGGGGCGAGCATCCGGACGAAGCCGTCGATCCTCGGGCAGAGGCTCGGATCGGTCAGCACCCGCCGGGCGTAGTCGGTGAGCGCACGCTCGAAGCGGGCGTCGGGGGCCGTCCAGGAAGTCTGCCGCTTGGCCTCCCGAGCGGACTTGAGCAGCGTCGCGGTGAGCCGCTCGGCGCCGATCGGCCAGGCCGCGACCAGCGTCTGCCAGAGCAGCCAGCCGGCGTCCGGGTCCGGTCCTGGCCCGGCGGCGGCCGCCCACGCGGCGCGCTCGGCGAGCCAGCCGGCGGGCAGCTCCGCCAGCACGGCGAGCCGGGCGCGGGCGTCCGCGCTGCGCTTGGTGTCGTGGGTGGAGAGCGCCGTCATCGAGTGCGGCCAGTGCTGCTCCTGGTGGGTGCACCAGCGGTGGAAGGCGGCGGGCCGCAGCCCCGGGTGGGTGGGGTCGCCGCCGACCTCGTTCAGGCTGAGCAGCGCGTTCCAGCGGTAGAAGGCGGTGTCCTCGACGCCCTTGGCGGCGACGGCCGAGGCGGTCTGGGCGAGCCGGACGCAGAACTCGTCCCGGTCGGCACCCCGGCCGAGCCGCCCGAGCGCCAGGTCCCGGACGAGGTCGTGCGTCGCCCCGCCGCCGGCCAGCGCCGCCTCGACGTCGGCGACGGCCTCCGGCGGGGCGGGCTCGCCGGGGCGGACGTACGGGCGGTAGACCGGGTAGGCCGTCAGCAGCTGGTGCAGGGCCTCGCGCAGCGCCAGCGGCGGGTGGTCGGCGAGGGCCGGTTCGGTGGCGCAGATCCGCTGGGCGAGGCGGGCGAGCCGCTCCAGCTCGGCGGCCAGCTCGCCGTGCGGGCCGGTCAGCTCGGCCCGGCCCTGCCGGGCTGCCTCGGCGGCGGTCGGCGCGCCGGTGTCGTGCCGGTACGCCGCGATCAGCCGCTCGGCGCCCGCGTGGTCGGTGAGCACCCCGTCGATCCGGCGCAGCGCGTCGTAGCCGGTGGTGCCCGCGCACGGCCAGTCGGCGGGCAGCTGCTCCGGGCCGGTGAGGATCTTCTCGACCACGGTGTACGCGCCGCCGGTCGCCGCGGCCAGCCGGCGCAGGTAGCCGCGCGGGTCGGCCAGGCCGTCCGGATGGTCGATCCGGAAGCCGTCCAGGACGCCTTCCGCGTGCAGCCGCAGCAGCGTGCGGTGGGTCGCCTCGAAGACCTCGGGCACCTCGACCCGGACGGCGATCAGCTCGTTGACGGTGAAGAACCGGCGGTAGTTCAGCTCCGTCCCCGCGAGCTGCCACCAGGCGAGTCGGTACCACTGACGGGCCAGCAGCTCCGGCAGCGGCAGCTGGGCGGTGCCGGGCCGCAGCGGGAAGGCGTGCTCGTGGTAGCGCAGCACCCCGCCGTCCGCCGTGCCCTCGACCGTCAGCTCGTCCAGCACCTCGCCGAGCCGGCCGCCGAGCAGCGGCAGCAGCAGGCGGCCGCGCCCCGGCGCGTCGGGCGGGCCGGGCTGGGACGTCCAGTCGATGTCGAACCACGCCGCGTACGGCGAGTCCGGGCCCTCCCGCAGCACGTGCCAGAGTGGCTGGTTGAGCTGCTCCGGCACCGGCAGCGCCATGTGGTTCGGCACCACGTCCGCGATCAGGCGCAGCCCGTGCCGCTTGGCCTCGGCGGCCAGCTCGCGCAGGGCGCCCTCCCCGCCGAGCTGCTCGCTGACCCGGCTGTGGTCGACGGTGTCGTACCCGTGGGTGGAGCCGGGCACGGCGGCGAGCAGCGGGGAGAGGTGCAGGTGCGAGACGCCCAGCGCGGCCAGGTACGGCACGGCACGGGTGGCGTCCCGCAGCGTGAAGGCGGGCTGCAGCTGGAGGCGGTAGGTGGCCGTCGGTGGCGCGTCGGTCATGGGGGTATGCCTACCCGGCGGGCCGCTCTCCTAGCCGCTACCGAGGGAACGACGACCGCTTAGAGCAACCGTAGGGGGCGGCCCCGAGGGTGCGGCTCAGCGCACGTACGTCTTGAAGATCTCCGTCTCCAGAGTGAACCCGACCGGGGACGGAAGATCGACGGAGCCGCCGTACGCCCGGGTCACCCCGGTGCGGTACTTCCCACCGTGCGGGTCACTGTGGACGGTGACCTCGCATCGTTCACGGTCGATCAGCAGGTACACCGGGATTCCGGCCTGGGCGTAGGCTGCAGGCTTCTCGACCCGGTCACGCCGGTCGGTGTCGCGGTCGTAGGACGTGATCTCCACGGCCATCAGGACTCCCTCGGGCGCCGCCCACTCCCCCTGCCCGGCGAAGTGGGCCACCGGCGCCAGCACCCCGTCGGGGCGGGCGCACCCACTGCGGTACTGCTCGACCCGCAACCCCTGCTCGATGTGCAGATCCAGCTCCGGCCGGTACTGCATGCACTGCCGGAGAAGCCACATGATGATCGCGCCGTGGTCGCCGTCAGGCACCGCTTTGACTCCCAGCCGTCCGTTGATGAACTCCAGCGTCACGGTCTCGGGGGCCGCAGCGGCGATCTGCTCGAAATCCTCGACCCGCATCTGCGGCCGGTCGGTGGCCATCGCGGTCATCCTGAACTCCTTCAGCCGTTACCGTGCCACCGTACTACCGAGGCCCCCGTCCGAGGCCGCTCTAAGCAGGCCGTTGCAGGACCAGCAGGGAGCGGTCGGTGAGCCAGAGGGAGTCGCCGGCCTTGACGCGGGTGCCGGTGCCTGGGCCGGGGAGGGTGGGGAGGGTGGTGTCGACGACGACCTGCCACTCCTGGCCGTGGTCGGCGGGGACGGTGAACTCGAGCGGTTCGAAGTGGGCGTTGAACAGCAGCAGGAACGAGTCGTCGACGATCTTGCCGCCGCGCCGGTCGGGTTCGGAGATGGCGTGGCCGTTGAGGAAGACGGTGAGGGACTTGGCGTAGCGGGTGCTCCAGTCGCGGGCGGCCATCTCCTCGCCGGTGGGGGTGAACCAGGCGATGTCGGTGAGGTCGTCGTGGGTGCCGGAGACGGGGCGGCCGTGGAAGAAGCGGCGGCGGCGGAAGACGGGGTGGTCGCGGCGCAGCCAGATCATGCCCTGGGTGAATTCGAGCAGCCGGGTGTCGGCGTCCTCCCAGCGGACCCAGGAGAGCTCGTTGTCCTGGCAGTAGGCGTTGTTGTTGCCGTGCTGGGTGCGGCCGAGTTCGTCGCCGTGCGAGAGCATCGGGACGCCCTGGGAGAGCAGCAGGGTGGCGATCAGGTTGCGCTGCTGGCGGGCTCTCAGTTCGAGGACGGCGGGGTCGTCGGTGTCGCCCTCGGTGCCGCAGTTCCAGGAGCGGTTGAAGCTCTCGCCGTCCCGGTTGTCCTCGCCGTTGGCGGCGTTGTGCTTCTCGTTGTACGAGACGAGGTCGCGCAGGGTGAAGCCGTCGTGGCAGGTGACGAAGTTGATGGAGGCGATCGGGCGGCGACCGTCGTCCTGGTAGAGGTCGGAGGAGCCGGTGAGCCGGGAGCCGAACTCGGCGAGGCTGGCGTCCTCGCCGCGCCAGAGGTCGCGGACGGTGTCCCGGTACATGCCGTTCCACTCCGTCCAGAGCGGCGGGAAGTTGCCGACCTGGTAGCCGCCCTCGCCGAGGTCCCAGGGCTCGGCGATCAGCTTGGCCTGCGAGACGACCGGGTCCTGCTGGACGAGGTCGAAGAAGGAGGAGAGCCGGTCGACCTCGTGGAACTGCCGGGCGAGGGTGGCGGCGAGGTCGAAGCGGAAGCCGTCGACGTGCATCTCGGTGACCCAGTAGCGCAGCGAGTCCATGATCATCTGGAGCACGTGCGGGCTGCGCATCAGCAGGCTGTTGCCGGTGCCGGTGGTGTCCTCGTAGAAGCGCTGGTCCTTGGCGAGGCGGTAGTAGGAGGCGTTGTCCAGGCCCCGGAAGGAGAGCGTGGGGCCGAGGTGGTTGCCCTCGGCGGTGTGGTTGTAGACGACGTCGAGGATCACCTCGATCCCGGCCGCGTGCAGGGCCTTGACCATCGACTTGAACTCCTGCACCTGCTGGCCCCGGTCGCCGCCGGAGGAGTAGGAGGAGTGCGGGGCGAAGAAGCCGATCGTGTTGTAGCCCCAGTAGTTGGAGAGCCCGAGGTCGCGCAGCCGGTGATCCCGGACGAACTGGTGCACGGGCATCAACTCGATGGCGGTGACGCCGAGTTTGGCCAGGTGCTCGATCACCGCCGGGTGCGCCAGGCCCGCGTACGTGCCCCGGATCTCGTCGGGGATGCCGGGGTGCAGCTGGGTGAGGCCCTTGACGTGGGACTCGTAGAGCACGGTGCGGTGGTAGTCGGTGCGCGGCGGCCGGTCGTTGCCCCAGTCGAAGTAGGGGTTGATGACGACGGAGTGCATGGTGTGCGGCGCGGAGTCGAGGTCGTTGCGGCGCTCGGGGGCCCCGAAGTGGTAGCCGTAGACCGACTCGTCCCAGTCGATGTCGCCGCTCATCGCCTTCGCGTACGGATCGAGCAGCAGCTTGGAGCTGTTGTGCCGCTGGCCCAGGCCCGGGTTGTGCGGGCCGTGCACCCGGAAGCCGTACCGCTGGCCGGGCTGGATGCCGGGCAGGTAGGCGTGCCGGACGAAGGCGTCCGTCTCGCGGAGCTCCACGGTCGTCTCGGACCCGTCCTCGGCGAGGAGGCACAGCTCGATCCGGTCGGCACCCTCGGAGAACACCGCGAAGTTGGTGCCGGCCCCGTCGTACGTGGCACCGAGTGGGTACGGCTGACCTGGCCAGACCTGCATTTAGTCCTCAACTTCCGTTGCCGTCATGGGAATTGACGCTCCCTGGGCTCTGCCCGCCCGGTCGCCCCGGTAGGCCGAGCCTGCTCGTACCGTGACGCACGGCACAAGGGGCATACTCACCGACGCGGGCGCGCGGACGGAGTTCATTCGTCTGTTGTTCGCCCGAACGGGTGTCCGTCGGCCCGCTGTCACCCCGCCGTCGGTTGTCGGCCGCTTTTCACCGGGAAGCGGTCGAGACTGGCTGTCAAGAGGGCTGTGTGCCGTACGGCGCGCGCAGTACCCTTGATCTTCCGGCGCGTTCCGGAGTGTTCCGGCTCCGCAGACAGGCTCTGCCAAGGCCGCCAAGGTTGAGACTGTGTCAGCGGACGGCCCGTCACACCCGACGGCGGGCCGAGAGGTGAGGTAGCGCATGGTGGTCCCCTCCGACGGCCGGAGCGGGCCCGACGGCCCAGGGCGGAGCGAGGCGCAGACGGTGGTGATGCGCTCGGCCCCGAGCGGCCGCACCGGCCTCCCCACCCAGCCCGGCCCGCCCGAGGGGCTGCCGCTGGCGTGGTCGCCCGAGCAGTGGCAGCTGGCGCACCAGCGCGTCCGGCTCACCGGCAGGGCGTACGTCTGGCTCAACCTCGTCGAGCAGCGGCTGCGCGCCCTCGTCGACGAGGTGCTGCGCCCGGTCTACGCCCCCGCCCACGGGGAGGACTGGGTCACCGCCGCCGCCGGGCCCGCCGGGGAGGAGTGGGTGCACCGGGCCGGGGCCGTCCGCGAGGTCAGCCGCCGCAAGGGCTACCTGCTCGACCCGGCCGACGACGACCCGCTGGTCTTCCTCACCCTGCCCCAGCTGCGCGAACTGATGGTGCAGCACTGGCCCTGCTTCGAGCCGTACGTGCTGGACCGCCGCGAGGTCGAGCTCGCGCTGGACGAGCTGGAGGTCGCCCGGCACGTCGTCTCCCGCAACCGCAGCCTCTCGCAGACCGTGCTCGCCCAGGCCGAGCGGGCCGCCGCCAGGCTGCTCACCCTGCTGGACGGCGGCGCGGGCGGCGTGCCCGCCGACGTGGTCGAGGAGCTGGTGGCCGGCCGGTACGCGGACGTCGTCGCGGTGCACCCGGACCGCGTCCGGCTCCAGCGCGAACTGCCGGTGGAGGACCTGCTCGACGGTGCCCGCCGCCTCGACGCCGTCGGCATCGGGCTCGGCATGCTCTGCCAGAACTACACCGGCAAGCGGCTGGTGCAGCTCGCGAGCGAGGGCTGCCGGGTGCGGCTGCTCTTCCTCAACCCCGCGAGCAGCGCGGTGCGGCGGCGCGAGCGCGAGTTGGGGCTCGGGCGGGGTGAGCTGGCCCGCTCGATCGAGATGAACATCATGCACGTCCGCCGCGTCCGGGCCCGGCTGCGCGACCAGGGCGGTTTCGAGATCCGGGTCTTCGACGAGACGCCGCGCTTCACCGCCTACCTGGTGGAGGGCCCGCGCTCGGGTGCCAGGCGGCGCGGCGCCGACCTCGGCGTGGTGCAGCCGTACCTGCGGCGGGCCCGGGGCATCGAGTCGCCCGCGCTGGTGCTGCGCGGCGGCGCCGGCCAGCTGCCGGGGAGTCAGGGGGCCGGGCTGCTGGAGACCTATCGGGAGGAGTTCGAGGGCGTGTGGGCTGATTCGCGCGCCGTCTCCTGAGCCCCTGTGCGCCGTTCTGCCCTGCTCTCCGTCAGGTTGTTCGACACCCGGCGTGGACGCTTGACCTCGATACATCTAAGGTATGCCTAAGCTAAGCCGAGGCGCCCTGGTCAGACCCCTGCCCAGGGCGTACGGCTGCGCGGCCGCGTTCCGGATCGGAGCACGGGGCACAGGCACAGGCACTGGCACACAGGACAGGCAAGGCCGGGCTCGACCCGGGGAGGAGCCCCCTTACATGTGGGACGACGCGTTTCCTAGCTTTCTGATCGGTCTACGAGAGGGTCTTGAGGCCGGACTGATCGTCTCCATCCTGGTGGCGACCCTCGTCCGCTCCGACCAGAAGGCACGCCTCCCGCAGGTCTGGACGGGCGTGCTCGCCGCCCTCGCTCTGGCCCTCAGCTTCGGCTCGGTGCTCACCTTCACCGCGGCCAAGCTCTCCGGCCCCGCGCAGGAGGCCTTCGGCGGCACGCTCAGCCTGATAGCCGTCGCCTTCGTCACCGCGATGGTCTTCTGGATGCGCCGCTCGGCCCGCAACCTCTCCTCCGAGATCCGCGAGAAGGTCACCGCCGCCCTCGCCATGGGCGCGGGCACCCTGGTGCTCACCAGCTTCCTGGCCGTCGGCCGGGAAGGGCTGGAGACCTCGCTCTTCCTCTGGAGCACCATCCAGACCGCCAAGAGCTCGACCGGCCCACTGATCGGCGGCGCCGTCGGCCTGCTGCTCGCCGCACTGCTCTGCTTCGGCCTCTACCGCCGCGTCCTGAAGATCAACCTGACCAGGTTCTTCACCGTCACCGGCGCCGTCCTGATCGTGATCGCCGCAGGCGTCCTCAGCTACGGCCTGCGCGACCTCCAGGAGTCCGGCGTGCTGCCGGGCGGCCACGCGTACGCCTTCGACCTCAGCAGCAGCATCGACGGCTCCTCCTGGTACGCCACGCTGGTGCAGGGCGTCCTCAACCTCACCGTCACCATGACCTGGCTTCAGGTCGTCGCCTACCTGGCCTACCTGACCGTCGTGATGACGCTCTTCGTCCGGGGCGTCCGGGCCACCGCGCCGCAGCCGGCCGCTGCTGCCGCTGCGGAGCAGGCCGCCACGGAGCAGCCCACCGCCGCAGAGCCCGAGGTCGAGGCCGAGCCCGCCGGGCGGACCCGCCCGCGCTGGGTCGTCCCGGCCGTGCTGGTCGCCCTGCCCGCCGTCGTCGCAGGCGTAGTGATCGCCGTCAGCGACGGCAAGCCCGCCGGCACGGCGACCGTCTCCGTCTCGGAGACCGAGTGCGGCAAGGGCTTCACCACCCCGCTGCCCGGCCAGCAGGTCTTCCAGATGCACAACACCGGCGACAAGACCTCCGAGGTCTACCTGGTCAACCCCACCACCGGCTCGGTGTACGGCGAGATCGAGGGCCTGGCCCCCGCCACCACCCGCGCGCTCACCGCCACCATCGGCACCGGCGACTACGCCTGGCGCTGCGTCCCGACCGGCGGCAAGAGCGTCACCTCGGCCGCCGTCCACGTCACCGGCGGAGCCGACGTCAAGTCCGTCGTCCCCGTCGCCGAGGACGACCTCAAGGCCCCGCTCGACGCCTACAAGGAGTACGTCGGCAAGGGCCTGACCACTCTGCTGGCCCAGACCCAGAAGCTCCAGGCCGACATCCACGCCGGTGACCTGGGCGCCGCCCGCGCCGACTGGCTCACCGCACACACCCAGTACGCCTCGCTGGGCGCCGCGTACGGCACCTTCGCGGACTTCGACAAGAAGATCAACGGCCGCCCCGACGGCCTCGCCGACAAGGCCGAGGACAAGGACTTCAGCGGCTTCCTCCGGTTGGAGTACGGCCTCTGGCACAACCGGTCGGCCGCCGATCTCACTCCCGTCGTCGACCAGCTCGCCACCGACGTCGACGGCCTCGGCAAGGCCTTCCCGACCCAGGAGTTCGACCCGGCGGACCTGCCGCTGCGCAGCCACGAGATCCTGGAGAACACCCTCCAGTTCGAGCTCACCGGCGACACCGACCAGGGCAGCGGCACCAACCTCGCCACCGCCCGCGCCAACATGGTGGGCACTCAGGAACTGCTGACGGTGCTGGAACCGCTGATCAAGCCCCGCTCGCCCGAGCTGCTGGCCAAGATCGACGCCGGTATGGTGCGGGTCAACGGGCTGCTCGCCGCCGCACACCAGCAGGACGGCAGCTGGACCCCGGTCGACAAGCTTGCCGCCGGTGCCCGCCACCAGCTGAACGGTGCCACCGGGCAGCTGCTCGAAGACCTCGCCCCCGTCCCCGACCTGCTTGAGATCCGGAAGTCCGCCTGATGACCAACCAGACCGCAACCGGCTCCTGCCCCTTTCCGCACGCAGCCGCAGCCGCAGCCGTTCCCGTCCCGACGGAGAGCGCCTGCCCCGCCGGGCCCGCCCGCCGGAGCTTCGTCAAGGCCGCGCTCGGCGCGGGCGCCGGAGCAGCCGCGATAGCCGGCGGCGCCTTCGCCCTCTCGGCCGGGCCCGCCAGCGCCGACAGCAGCTCGACCCCGAAGCGCGGCGCCGTCCCCTTCCACGGCGCCCACCAGGCCGGTGTCACCACCCCGACCCCCGGCTACGCGATCTTCGTCTCCTTCGAGGTGATCGCCCAGGACCGCAAGGCCCTGGAGGAGCTCTTCCACACCCTGACCGACCGCATCCGCTTCCTGACCGCCGGCGGCACCCCGCCGGACCTCGGCGTCGGTGCGCCGCCCGCCGACAACGGCATCCTCGGGCCGGTCGTCCCCACCGACAACCTCACCGTGACGGTCGGCGTCGGCGCCGCGCTCTTCGACGCCCGCTACGGCCTCACCAAGGCCAAGCCCGTCAAGCTCGCCCCGATGAAGACCTTCCCGAACGACAACCTGCAGGCCGCCGAGCTGCACGGCGACCTCTCGCTGCAGATCTGCGCCGACAGCCAGGACACCGTGCTGCACGCGCTGCGCGACATCGCCCGGCACACCCGCGGCGCGATGCAGGTCAAGTGGCGGATCGACGGCTTCCAGAGCCAGTCCCGCCCCGACGGCGCCCAGCGCAACCTGCTCGGCTTCAAGGACGGCATAGTCAACCCCGACATCAAGTCCTCCCGCGAGATGGACAAGCGGGTCTGGGTCACCGACGGTCTGGGCGAGCCCGCCTGGGCGGTCGGTGGCAGCTACCAGGTGATCAGGATCATCCGGATGCTGGTCGAGTTCTGGGACCGCGTCTCGCTCGCCGAGCAGGAGAAGATGTTCGGCCGCCGCAAGGACACCGGCGCCCCGCTGGACGGCGCGGACGAGAACGACGCCCCGGACTACGCCAAGGACCCGGACGGCAAGGCCATCCCGCTGGACGCCCACATCCGGCTCGCCAACCCGCGCACCGACAAGACCGACGACACCCGCATCCTGCGCCGTGGCTACAACTACGACCGGGGCATCGACAAGGTCGGCAACCTCGACATGGGCCTGGCCTTCTGCTGCTACCAGCAGGACGTCGTCCGCCAGTTCGAGGCGACCCAGACCCGGCTGATCGACGAGCCCCTGGTGGACTACATCTCGCCGACCGGCGGTGGCTACTTCTTCGTCCTCCCGGGCGTCAAGGACGATGCCGACTGGCTCGGCCGGGGGCTCTTCGCCGCCGCCTGACCTGTGCTGTCCACGGCCGACCGAACAGCGTGTTCGGTCGGCCGTCGGCGTTCGCGGTCATTCGCTGTCAGAGGCAGCGGCGATGATGGTCCGAAGACAGAACGGCTGACGGACGGAAGGGCACGTACATGAGCTGGTGGAAGGAGCCACTGGTCGGCTTCGATCTGGAGACCACGGGCACCGACCCGGCCGAGTCCCGGATCGTCACGGCCGCGCTCGTCGACACCCTGGGCGGGCACCCCGAGCGGGTGACGGGCTGGCTGGTCGACCCGGGGGTGCCGATCCCGCCGGGCGCCACCGCGATCCACGGCATCACCGACGCCGAGGTCAGAGCCGGCGGCCGCCCGGCGGCCGAGGCCGTCGAGGAGATAGCCCAGGCACTCTGCAGCCGCCTGGCGGACGGCTGTCCGGTGGTCGCGTTCAACGCGCCCTTCGATCTCTCGCTGCTCGACGCCGAGCTGCACCGCCACGGCCGCCCCGGCCTGGCCGAACGCCTCGGCGGCCCGGTCGGCCCCGTGGTCGACGCCCTGGTCATCGACCGCTCGGTCGACAAGTACCGCAAGGGCTCCCGCACCCTCCAGCACGTCTGCACCGTGTACGGGGTCGAGCTCGCCGACGCCCACGAGGCGGGCAGCGACGCCCTGGCCGCCGTCCGGGTCGCCGTCGCCCTCGGCGAGCGCTACCCCGCCCAGGTCGGCGGGCTGACCCCGGGTGAGCTGCACGACCGTCAGGCCGCCTGGTACCAGGACTGGGCCGAAGGGCTCCAGGAGTGGCTGCGCAAGGCCAAGGACCCGGAGGCGGTCATAGACCCGCGCTGGCCGTTGCACTGACTCGGTCCGTCACTGGAGCCGCCTCGACAAGTGGCACCCTGAAGCGCCCTGCGCAGCGGGGTGCCACTTGCTATGTGCACAGCTGTGACGGCGACGATTCTTCCGTTTCGCGCATGCAGTTGATGAGTACAGCCTCGCGCCCCTGGTCGGCGTCGGCTGATGCCGGCCCGCTGGTTCAGGCTGCCGGGAAGTCGAAGGTGTAGCCCTGGGCGATCAGCCAGGGGAGGAGCTGCTTCAGGGCGGCCACCGACTGGCTGCGGTCGCCGCCGCCGTCGTGCATCAGGACGATGCCGCCGGGCTTCAGCTGCTGCTGGACCGCCGTGACGATGGCGGGGACGCCGGGGCGGGCCCAGTCGCGGGGGTCGACCGTCCAGCCGAGCGGGCGGAGGTTGTCCTGGGCGGCGATCAGCCGGTTCTCGGCGGTGAAGTCGCCGCCCGGGGCGCGGAACCAGGCGACCTTGGTGCCGGCGCCGCCCGCCTGGACGATCATGTCCTTCGCGGCGTCGATCTCGTACACCTGCTGCTGGTGCGGGAGGGTGTGCAGCGGCTGCGGGTGGTGCACGGTGTGGTCGCAGAGCCGGTGCCCCTCCGCGAGTATCCGGTGGACGATGGCCGGGTTGGCGGTGGCCTGCGGGCCGATCTGGCAGAAGGTCGCGTGCGCGCCGTACTGGGCGAGCAGGTCGAGGACCTGGCCGGTCGCCGGGCCGGGGCCGTCGTCGAAGGTGAGCGCGACGCTGCGGCCGCCGGAGGCGGTGCCGTGCACGATCGAGACCGGCACACCGGGCGGCGGCTGCGGGGA
The DNA here is from genome assembly GCF_052076145.1 of Kitasatospora sp. McL0602. Taxonomy (NCBI): domain Bacteria; kingdom Bacillati; phylum Actinomycetota; class Actinomycetes; order Kitasatosporales; family Streptomycetaceae; genus Kitasatospora; species Kitasatospora sp. McL0602. The sequence continues at coordinate 5,916,621 of NZ_CP197246.1, forward strand.
GGGCGTCGCCGAGTGGTCGGCGGAGGGGGAGGGCGAGGGCACCCCCGGCGTGCTCGCCGAGCTGGACGGCGCACCGGACGGCGCACCGGACGGCGAGGCCGAGCGGGAGGCGGAGTGCGAGGGGGTCGTGCTGGGCCGCGCGGAGCCCGAGGACGGCGACCCGGACGGCGAGGGCGACTCCGGGTCCGAGCCCGAGAAGGTGGGGGAGGGCGAGCCGTCGGTCGAGGGCGCCGGGGAGCTGGAGGAGACGCCGTCGGACGACGTCCGGACCGCGCCCTGCGCCGCGCCGCACCCGACCACCAGCGCGGGGGCGAGCAGCGCGGCGAGCCCGTACCGGAGGCTGCGGTTCAGCGACGGGCGGTTGCTGGGTATCGACATCGCGACGGCTCCTGTAGGCGTGCGGCGGCCCCACGCGCGGGGTGTACGGACGGAGAGACGCGGCAGGCCCTGGGCCGGTTCCGCAAGCCTGTGCGAGCAGGCAATACGAGCAAGCGTGCACCCGAAATAGCCCCTGGCAAAGGGGATGTGGCGCACGACGCAGTCAGAACGGGTACCAGCGCACCGCCGTCGCGCCGTCCCGCAGGGAGTCGACCCGGCGGCGGAACTCGACCGCGGCCGCCTGGTTGCCGGGCACCTGCTGGGCGACCCAGCAGGCACTGGCGGTCTCCCGGGCGCCGCGCAGGACGGCGAAACCGGGCCACTCGCGCACGTCCCAGCCGTACCCGGCCGTGAACGCCCGGTAGTCGTCGGCGGGCACACCGTAACGGTCCTGGCTGAGGGCGAGCACCACGAGGTCGTGCTCGCGCAGGTCGTCGGCGACGGTCTCCAGATCGAGCAGGACGGGGCCGTCGGGGCCGAGGTGCACGTTGCGGGGCAGGGCGTCGCCGTGGATCACACCGGGCGGCAGGGCGGGGGTCAGCCCGGTGAGGGCGTCGGCGTACTCGTCCCGGCGGTGGCGCAGGTACGTGGCGTCCGCCGGGTCGAGGTGGCCGTCGGCGCTCGCCAGCCAGCGGTCGACGGGGGCGAGCAGATCCCGGCGGCCGAGCGGGAAGGGCGGCGCGGGCAGGCGATGGAGTGCGCGCAGCAGCGGCGCGAGGTCGGCGGGCCGGGCCGGGCCGACGGCGGGCGGCAGCCGGTGCCAGAACGTGACGGGGTGGCCGTGGGCCGCGTACGGCTCCGGCAGGTAGGGCCGGGTGACCGGCAGCCCCTGGCCGTCCAGCCAACCGGCGACGGCCAGCTCCCGGCGGGCCCGCTCGGCGAGCTCCGGACCGCGCCCGATCTTCACCACCACGGCCGGGCCGCCCAGGTCGAACACCGCGTTCTCCCCGAGCGCGATCAGCTCTGCCGCCCCCGGCTCGCCCAGCCCGGCCGCCGCACACCCGGCCGCCAGCAGCACCCGGGCCCGCGCCTCGTCGAAGTCGATGGTGTCCACGATCCGCATCATGGCACGAGGCACCCGGCCCCCACGCACTGCAGCGGTCAGCGCGGCCGCAGCGCGCAGGCGTGGACGAGGTACGCGCCCAGCAGGCCCTCCCGGTCGCCGTTCTTGAACGCGATGGCGCGGCCCACCAACTGGCCTTGCTCGGCCCGCAGTTCGAGCGCGAAGTCGGGGCTGTTCACCCGGGCGTCGGCGGTGGGCAGTTGCAGCGCCGCGCCGGCGCGCAGGTCGCAGCGCGGAGAGGCGGTGGCCGGCACGGTGACCGCCGGTCCGCCACCCAGCCGGATCGTCACCTGCCCGTCCGTCAGGATCTCGATCCACAGCGGGATGTCGCCTTCGGCGGTGCTGACTTCCCCGGCCCAGGCGCCCGGAGCCAGCTCCAGCGGGTGGGGCTGCTCCGGGGCCGGGTAGACCTGGTGGGTGTGGAAGCCGGGTGCGAGGGTGCCCATCAGGCGGCCGACGACGGCGTCCCGGGTGGCCTTGTCGGTGGAGTTCGCCAGCACGGCGACGGAGAGTTCGCGCTCGGGGATCTCGATCATCATCGCGGAGACGCCGCCCATCCCGCCGCCGTGGCTGCGGAGCAGCGGCCCTGCGCCGCGCGAGACGATCCGGCCGAACCCGTAGCCGAGCCGCTCGTCGAACGGTACGGCGTCGTACGCGGCCGCAGCCGTGCCGGGCTTGAGCAGGCGGACGGCGGCTCGGGCGAAGAGCGCGATGTCGCCGGCGGTCGCCCAGCCGGCCCCGGGGGCGGGGTGGCTGCTGTGGCAGACGTCGTACGCGCGCCCGCCGGTGGAGTAGCGCCGGGCGACCGGCGCCGTCCCGGGGTAGGTCGACCCGTACCCGAAGCTGGTCAGGCCCAACGGCTCGGCGACCCGCTCGCGCAGGTACTCACCCAGGCCCTGCCCGGTGGCAGCCTCCAGCAGATTGCCCAGCTCCTGGTACCCGATGTTGGAGTACTCGAAGGCGGTGCCCGGCTCGCGGAGCAGCGTGCGGTACCGGCCGATGTCGATCGGCACGGGCCCGGCGCCGTAGTGGAAGTTGTAGAACGCCGGGAACCCGCCCCGGTGTTGGAGCAGCTGCCGTGGTGTCGGCGCCGTCCAGCGGTAGCTGCCGGGGATCGGGGCGTCGAGGTCGAGCAGGCCCTCGTCGGAGGCCAGGCAGACGGCCACGGCGGTGAAGGCCTTGGTGATGGAGGCCAGCCCGTAGACGGTCTGCGGAGTGGCCGGGCGCTGTTCGGCCACGTCCGCCAGGCCGTAGGCCCGGGTGAGCACGAGTTCGTCGCGTTCGGCCACCGCCAGGGAGACCGACGCGCAGCCGTGCTCGGCCAGCACCTCCGCGCAGAACTCGTCCAGCCCGTCCAGTCCGTCCAGCTTGTCCAGCATGTGGCCGCCCTCCCGATCGGATTCCTTGCTCGGTCGAACGATCTTCTCAGGGCCGGAGTGTCCTTCTTCCGTACGGGTCGAGGTCCACCCTGAGGGGGAGACGTCTCCACCCGGAGTACGAGGTGCCGAGGGGGCCTCGCGGGTGAGGATGGAGCACGGTCCGCTGCCTGGTTCGTACGGGGGCGGTCTCGACGGGGGTGTGCGTTCGAGGAGCGAGGGGCCTGCTTGCCGGGCGGCAAGCAAGTTCCCGTAGGATGCTCACACTTACTACTTACCTGCCGACCGGCTAAGAGCTGTCCTGCTCCGCGCCGATCCAGCCGTCGCCCGGCTTCCCGTCCCCCAGGGCTGCGGTGAACCATGCCCAGGAGGCACAACGAGCATGTTCCACCGAATCGGACAATTCGTCGTCAGGCGTGCCTGGTGGGTGATCGTCGCCTGGGTCGTCGCCGCCGTCGCCATCGTCGCCAGTGCTCCCGCGCTCACCGCGCAGACCGACGAGAGCAGCTTCCTGCCGCGCCACTACGAGTCCATCCAGGCCTCGATGGTTCAGGAGAAGGCCTTCCCGGCCAGCTTCACGCCCGCCGCGATCCTCGAGTTCGAGCGCACCGACGGTGGCCGGCTCACGGACGCCGACAAGGCGGACATGAACAAGATCGTCACGGGTCTCACCGACAAGCACATCGCGCTCGTCGAGAAGATCCTGCCGGTCGGCCCGCAGGCGACGTCCAAGGACGGCAAGTACGCGCTCTCCATGATCGGCATGGAGAAGGGCTCCCTGCAGAAGCCCGAGGCGGCAGACTCCGCCAAGGCACTGCGCGACGACGCCAAGCAGCTCGCGAGCGGCACCAGCCTGAAGGCCCAGCTGGGCGGCCAGGCCGCGCAGAACCTGGACCAGCAGGACTCGTCCAAGCTCGCCAACATGCTGATCGGCGTCGGCACGATCGTCATCATCCTGCTGACGCTCGGCATCATCTTCCGCAGCCCGATCATCGCGCTGCTGCCGGTCATCTCGATCTTCGTCTACTCGATGGTCGCCAACGGGCTGATCGCGGACGCCAGCAAGGCCTTCGGGCTGAAGGCCGACAACTCGGTCTCGGCGATCCTGATCATCGTGCTGTTCGGCGTCGGCACCGACTACTTCCTCTTCCTCATGTTCCGCTTCCGCGAACGCCTGCGGGCCGGGGACGACCGGAAGACGGCCGTGGTCAACGCGGTCGGCCGGGTCGGCGAGGCGATCGCCTCCGCCGCCGGTGCCGTCATCGTCGCGTTCAGCGTGCTGATCCTCTCCAGCCTGGGCATGTTCAAGGCGCTCGGCCCCTCGCTGGCCATCGCGGTCGGCGTCACCGCCGTCGCCTCGGTCACGCTGGTGCCCGCGATCCTGTCGCTGATCCCCGAGAAGGTGCTGTTCTGGCCCTCGAAGGCGTGGCAGCGTGAGCCGAAGAACGCCAAGTTCGCCGCCCTCGGCCGCACCGTCGAGCGCAAGCCCGCGCTGGTCGCGATCGTCTCCGGTGCGCTGATGGTCGCGCTCTCCTTCGCCGCCCTGGGGTACAAGGGCACCTTCGACCTGGCCTCCGGCTCGATGCCGAAGACCAAGGAGTCGATGGTCGTCCAGGACACCCTGATGCACGCCTTCTCGGCGGGCGCCGCCGACCCGAGCCACATCTACGTGGCGACCACCCAGGACGGCGCCAAGCTCGACCCGGCCTCGCTGGACGGCTACATCACCGCGCTCGGCAAGGTGCCCGGCGTCGCCCAGGTCGTCCCCAAGGCGACCATGAGCGCCGACGGCACGACGGCCGACATCACCGTCATGCTCAAGGACGCCCCGGCGAGCAACGCGGCCATCGACACCATCGGCGGCCTGCGCAGCGTCGCCCACGACTCGGCGCCGCAGGGCACCCAGGCGTACGTCGGCGGCATCACCGCGATCTACAAGGACATCAACACCGCGATGGCCCGCGACTACTCGCTGGTCTTCCCGATCGCGGCGCTGCTGATCATGCTGATCCTCGGCCTGCTGCTGCGCAGCGTCGTCGCCCCCTGGTACCTGATGGCGGCGGTCGGCCTCGGCTTCGGCGCCACCGTCGGAGCGACCAGCCTGCTGTTCCAGCACGTGCAGCACGAGCCCGGTCTGATGTTCATGCTGCCGATGTTCATCTACCTCTTCGTGGTGGCGATCGGCACCGACTACAACATCCTGATGATCGCCCGCCTCCGCGAGGAGGCCGCCGAGGGCCACAGCCCCCGGGTGGCGGCCGGGCTGGCCATCCGGCACGGCGGCCCGACCGTCGCGGCGGCGGGCAGCATCCTCGCCGCGACCTTCGGCACCATGCTGCTGGCCGGCAACTCGCTCTTCAGCGAGATCGGTTTCTCGGTGGCCTTCGGCATCGCCGTCTCGGCCTTCGTGATGTCGCTCTTCTTCACCCCGGCACTGACCGCGCTGCTCGGCCGCGCCGCCTGGTGGCCCGGCCACGGGGAGCTCGCCGGCCACGGCGCGGAGCCGGAGCTGAAGCTCGTCGAGGACGACCGGGAGCCCGCCGGACGCCGCTGATCGCGGTCGGCTCAGGAGCCCGGACGGGGGCACACGGTGAATGCGCCGTGTGCCCTCTTCGGCGTCCCGGTAAACCGCAGTGGGCCGGATGTGGTGAGGGATACTTCTCCGATCAACTACCGTGCGCCCGTGCTACAGTCGGAGCAGTTGCAGTTTTGGTTCCCATGAACGTACGTGTGCGCCTGCTGGTTCCAACCAACAGGCGCATTTGTTTTGTCCGGTGAGTTGTCTCCGGATGGGGATCGCGGCTACTTGGGGTCCACGAGGTGTGGGCTCCGATGCCCCAGAGAAGGAGACCGTTATGGCTACCGGCGTCGTGAAGTGGTTCAACAGCGAAAAGGGCTTCGGCTTCATCGAGCAGGAGGGTGGCGGCCCGGACGTCTTCGCCCACTACTCGAACATCAACGCCCAGGGGTTCCGTGAGCTCCAGGAGGGTCAGCACGTCGAGTTCGACGTGACCCAGGGCCAGAAGGGCCCGCAGGCCGAGAACATTCGCCCCATCTGAGTCCAGCCTCTGAGCTGACTGAGAAGTCGCGAAGCGAAGGCCCGTACCGCACGGTGCGGGCCTTCGTCCATGCCGCCGAACGGCCGAGGCGGCGCCTTCCTCCTGTTCGGCCGACCTCCCGGCTTCCGCCCGGGGGTACCTCCTAGCTCCATCGCCACGGCCCTGCCGTGGCTGTCGGCCGATACACAGGAAATGAGACCTTGCATGGCAGATCAGGCACGCCCTCAGCACGACCGCTCCGCCAACCGTGGCCAGGGCGGTGGCGGCCAGGCCGGCCGCGGCCGCGGCCGGGGTGGCTCCGGTAGCAGCAACGGTGGCTTCAGCGAGCGGCGCGGCGGCAGCAGCAGCGGTGGCCTGCGCAGCGCCGGTGGCGGCCAGGCCGGCCCGGGCCGGGGCCGTGGTGGCGCCACCCGTGAGCGCGCCGTCGAGGCGCCCGCCGACTTCGCCGTCGTCGAGGGCACTCCGGCCCGCCCGCCGGCCGCGACCTTCGCCGAGCTGGAGATGCCCAAGGGGCTGCTCTCCGCGCTGACCCGCGAGGGCGTCACCGAGCCCTTCCCGATCCAGTCGGCCACCCTGCCCGACGCGATCGCCGGGCGTGACGTGCTCGGCCGTGGCCGTACCGGCTCCGGCAAGACGCTGGCCTTCGGCCTCTCGCTGCTGGCCCGCACCGCCGGCAAGCGCGCGGACGCCCGCCGCCCGCTGGCGCTCGTGCTGGTGCCGACCCGCGAGCTGGCCCAGCAGGTCACCGACGCCCTGACCCCGTACGCGACCGCCGTGAACCTGCGGATCGCGACCGTCGTCGGCGGCATGTCGATCACCCGCCAGGCCAACGCCGTGCGCCGGGGCGCCGAGGTGCTCGTCGCCACCCCCGGGCGGCTCGACGACCTGATCAACCGTGGCGACGTGTACCTCGAAGAGGTGCAGATCACCGTGCTCGACGAGGCCGACCAGATGGCCGACATGGGCTTCCTGCCGCAGGTCACCAAGCTGCTGGAGCAGGTCGCCGAGGGCGGGCAGCGGATGCTCTTCTCCGCGACGCTGGACCGCAACGTCGACCGCCTGGTGCGGCGCTTCCTGACCGACCCGGTGACGCACTCCGTCGACCCGTCGGCCGGTGCCGTGACCACGATGGACCACCACGTGCTCCAGCTGGACGCGGCCGACAAGGCCTCGGTGGCCGCGCACATCGCCTCCCGCGAGGGTGGCGTGATCATGTTCGTGCACACCAAGCACGGCGCGGACCGGCTCGCCAAGCAGCTGCTCGCCACCGGTGTCCGGGCTGCGGCCCTGCACGGCGGCAAGTCGCAGCCGCAGCGCAACCGGACGCTGGACCAGTTCCGCGAGGGCCTGGTCACCGCGCTGATCGCGACCAACGTCGCGGCCCGTGGCATCCACATCGACGGCCTCGACCTGGTCGTGAACGTCGACCCGCCGATCGACCACAAGGACTACCTGCACCGTGGCGGCCGCACCGCCCGCGCCGGTGAGTCCGGCACGGTCGTCACGCTGGTGCTGCCCGAGCAGCGCCGCGACGTCACCAAGCTGATGAGCACGGCGGGCATCCGTCCGACCACCACCAAGGTCCGCCCCGGCGACGCCGACCTGGCCCGGATCACAGGTGCGCGCACGCCCTCCGGCGTGGCCGTCGCCATCACCCCGCCGGTCGCCGCCGCGCCCGCCCCGGCCGCGAACGGCGCCCCGCGCCGCCGCCCGGTGAAGCGCTCCGGCCTCCCGGCGGACGTCGACATCAACGGCAACGCCCGCCGTCCGCGCCCGAAGCAGCGGATGGCCGGCAGCGGTGGCGCCGGTGCCAATGGCGGCGGCGGCAACGGCCGCACGGCGGCCGGCTTCCTCGGCAAGTCCTCGGCGGGCTCCAAGCCGGGCTCCGGCACGCGCAGCGGCTCGAACTACGGCACCGGACGTCAGCGCCGCAAGTCCGACTGAGTACGTCAGCAAACGCCGCAGGGGCGTCGGATCTTCGTGATCCGGCGCCCCTGCGGCGTTTGCTGCCTCCGCCTCCGGTAACAGAAGACGGTTCATATTGACTTCTTTATCAACTCTTGGGTTTTATATGACCTTGGCCTGAATGAACGGCCGCCTTGGGGAGAGGAAGAGTCATGTCGGGGGAGTACTGCGTTGATCCCGAGGCGCTAAGGCGTTTCGCCCGGACCTCGGCCGACCGCGCGGAGCGGATACGCGCCATCAGGTCGGAGCTCGGCTCGCACCAGCTGCCGGCCGACGCCTTCGGCAGGCTGCCGGAGTCCGTCGGCGTCGGCCGGGACTACCGTGAGCGCGCCGAGGGTGCGCTCGACCAGCTGACCGCCGCTGCCGACACCATGGAGCGGATCGGCACCCACGCCGACGGCCTGGCCCGGACCTACCGGCAGGCCGAGCAGGACACCGCCGAGGCGCTGTCCGCCGTCACCGCAGGGCTGGGCGCATGAGCGGCCCGGCGGCGAGCGCCGTCGATGCCTACGCGAAGGTCAACGAGTGGATGAGCCCGATGGGCAGCCTGATCGACGAGATCATGCGCCCGCTCGTCGAGCCGCTCGCCGAACCCCTGGAGTTCGTCACCGGCGACCCGGAGGGCCTGGCCGAGGTGGCGGTGCTCTGGCGGCGGCAGGCGCAGCAGCTGCGTGAGACCGTCGCCGACCAGCGCCGGGACAGGTCCGGGCTGTCGCACGACTGGCAGGGCGCCGCCGCCGACCACTTCCAGCAGGAACTCGCCGAGTACGAGGAGGCGTTGGAGGCCGAGGCGGACGACCTGGACGCCACCGCCGACCTGCTCGACGAGGCCGCCGCCCAGTGCCGGGTCGCCCAGGACCTGGTCGAGACGGTGATCCGCGAGCTGATCGAGTGGGCGCTCGTCACCCTCGCCGCCTCGCTCGCCTTCAGCGTCGTCACGGCCGGGATCTCGCTCGCCGCCGAGGCCGCCGCAGCCGCCGCCGAGAGTACCGTCGCCGCGACCCGGATCGCCTCGCTGGTACGGAAGTTGGCCAGCGCGCTGAAGAAGATCGAGGAGGCGCTGAAGGCGCTCAAGGCGGCCTCCAAGCGCCCGCACCTCAACCCGACGAAGCCGTGGACGTGGAACCGCCCGATCGACATCGGGGCGTACGCGGCCAAGAAGGGCACCAAAGTCATCGGCAAGGCCGCCCTGCACGGTATCGGCCTGACCGGCGACCCGGTCGGCCAGACCGCCCAGCAGGCCGTGCAGGGCGGCCTGGGCCTCGCCGCCGACGCCGCCGACCGGCAGCTCCAGGGGGCCGGTCGGCACGAGCCCGCGCTCGACCCGGAGGAGCGGCGCCGCCGCTTCGAGGCGGCCTTCGGGTGACCTGCGAACTGCCGTACGCGCCGACGCCGTACGCGCCGACGCCGTGCGCACAACTGCCGTGCAACCAAGGAGAGCTGAAGTGCTGAACCGGGACCGCCAGATCGTCGAGCCGCTGCTCCAGCCGGGCGAGACGCTGGTCGCGGCCGCCGAGGTCAGCCTCGCCCCCGGCACGCCCTACCCGCCGCAGGAGCTGCTGACGCCGCGTCGGCCCAGCGCGCTGGAGCAGCGGATCGCCGGGCCGTTCGGGGTGCTGCGCAAGGCGTACGCGGTGCTGAACCCCGTGCAGGCGGCCGTCGTCGCGGTCGAGGACCGGCTCGCCGACGCCGTGCCGGCCTCGGTGGTGCACGGCAAGGGCATGGGCGGCGGCTGGAGAAGTGTGGCGGGGCAGTTCGTCGTCCGGATGCAGGACCAGGGTGCCAACGCCGCAGGCCTGTTCGCCGTCACCGAGCGGCGGGCGATGATGGTGGTCGACCGCTCCAAGCTCTGGCAGCCCGGCACCGACCACGTCGTGCACTGGGAGGAGCCGCACGCCGCGCTCGCCGAACTCCGCCGCCACCCCAAAGGGTTGATCCAGCGCGGCAGGCTCGACCTGGTCTTCACCGACGGCTCCTGGGCGGGCATCGTCACCTCCGTCCCGGGCAACGCCGATCCGCTCGCGACCGCCTTCGCCCGGCGCGGCTACTGACCTCGCCGGGCGGGCGGCTCCGGTCACTCGTTGTGGAGCACCTCCGCGATGGTGAGCCGGGCGGCGGAGCCGGCCGGGACGAGGGCGCCGAGGACGGCGATGGCGACGCCCGACAGGGCGAGGCCGAGCAGCAGCGGGGCGCTGAAGACGTCCAGCATCGCGGGCGGGATGATCGCGTGCGCGGCCTCGGCGGTCATGCTGCCGAGGAGGCGGCAGGAGATCACGCCGAGCGGCACGCCGACCAGGCTGCCCAGGGCGCCGAGGGTCGCCATCGAGGTGACGGTCATACCGACGACCTGTCGGGGTGTCATGCCGATCGACTTGAGCATGCCCAGGTCGCGGCGCCGTTCACGGGTGTTGAGGACGACGGTGTTGAAGATGCCCAGCGCCGCGACCAGGCCCAGCAGGAGTGAGAGCAGCGAGGTGGTGCCGGTCATGACCACCACGGACGACTGCGAGGTGCCGGTCTCGGCGAAGACGTGCAGCCCCGGGTCGCCCGCCCGGATGCCGGTGATCACCTGGTCGGTGTCCGTGCCGGCGGCGAGCCGGACCTCGTAGGTGTCCACCGGCTGGGCGGCGGCGAGCAGTTGCAGGGTGTCCCAGCCGGCGTAGATCCGGTCCATGCCGGTGGCCAGGATCTCCCCGGCGATGACCACCCGGGTCGAGCGCTCGCCCTTGCTGAGGACGAAGCTGTCGCCGACGCGCAGGCCCCGCTTGTGGAGGAAGTCCTCGTTGGCCTCGATCTGCCCCGGCCCGTCCAGCCACTTGCCCTTGAGGACGAGCCAGGGCGCGTCCGGGCTGTCACTGCGGCGGAAGTCGACCATGACGGGCTCCGACTGCCCGGCGATGCGGTACTCGTCGGCCGCCATGGCCGTCAGCTGCGTCACCCCCGGCTGACGGCGGATCAGGGCCTCCGCCTCCCGGTCCGTCAGCGTGCTGACGGCCTCTCCGGGCGGGCCGGAGCCGTGGTTGACGATGACGCCGACCTGGTACGCGCCCCGGCGGGTGGCGGCGTGCGAGTAGTCCGTGAGCGTCAGGGTGAAGCCGACGGCGACGGTCACGCTCAGCACGCCCAGGACGACCGCCCCGAGCGTCATCGCACTGCGGCCGGGCCGGGCGAAGGCCATCCCCACCCCGAGGCTGGCGGCTCGGGGCAGTCGCGTACCGCTGAGCCAGCGCTGCACCCGCAAAGCCCGCCCGGTGCGCGGTGCGCTGCCCGCACTGATCGCCTCGGTGGCGGAGAGGCTGCGCGCCCGCAGCGCGGGCAGCAGCGCCGCCAGCGTGACCACGGCGGGCATGCCCAGCAGCGCGGCCACGTCGACCCAAGGGCTGATCCCGGGGCCTGACCCGCCGAAGCCGGAGAAGGCTTCGGCCAGGATCGGCAGCGCGACCAGGTGGCCGAGCACCGTGCCCAGCACGCACCCGACGACCCCGGGGACGCAGCTCATCACCAGGAACACCGCGACCACCTGCCCGGGGGCGAAGCCGATCGCCTTCATCACCCCGATCTGCCGCAGGCCCGCGACCACCGCGCCGCTGACGACGTTGCCGACGATCAGCACCGCCACCACCAGGCCCAGCACGCCGAAGAGCGTCAGGAAGGGGACGAACATGCCCGAGGAGCCCTCGGCGTAGTTCTTGACCACGAAGTACGGCTCGGAGCCGAGCAGGGAGCCCGCCGGGAGGGCGGCGGTGAGCGTGGCGGTGGCCGCCTTGAGATCGGCGTCGGTGGCGTGGGCGGTGAGGCGGTAGAGCATCTGGGTCGACCTGGGGTGCAGCGCGGTGAGCTGCGCGGGGGTGACCCAGGCGTCGGCGGAGCGGGTCACCGAGGAGGCGAGGCCGACCACCGTGAGGGTGGGGCCGCCCGCCGGGGTGAGCCTGCTGCCGACGGGGTAGGGCGTCTCGCCCCGGAGCTGCTGGAGCACGATCTCGCCGGGGGCGGTGGCCCAGCGGCCCGCCCAGACGTCGAGCCGGTCGACCGGCCCGCCCGGGTCGGCCCGGCCGACCGTCGCGAACGACCTGGGCGGGTAGTCCGGGTGGTCGTCGGGCACCTCCAGCACGGTCGCGCCGAACGGGCCCGCCGCCGCCTCCACACCCGGCCCGGTCGCCGTCCCCGCCAGCGCGGCGTCGGTGGCCCTGGCCGGGTCGAAGCTCGCGGCGAGATGGGCGCCGCTCTGCCGGGCCAGGGCCTGGTCGAAGGGCGCCGAGGCGGCGGTCATCAGGCCGAGGGCGACGACCAGCGTCGCCGTCGAGACCAGCACGACGAAGCCGATGACGACGGTCTGGAGCCTGCGCCGTCGCACGGCCGCGCGGGAGGCGGACCAGACGGCGCTCATCCGAGGCTCCCCGGGTGCGAAGCGGGCTGCGCGGTGGGCTGCGCGGTGGGCAGCGTGGCGGGCTGCGTAGCCGGCACGGGCAGCAGGGTGCGCTCGTGGGCGATCCGGCCGTCCGCGAACTCGACGACCCGGCTGGCGCAGCGCTCCGCGAGCCGCTCGTCGTGGGTCACCAGCAGCAGCGTCTGGCCGATCTGGTTGAGGTCGAGCAGCAGGTCCATCACCTGTTCGCCGGCCCGGCTGTCCAGGGCCCCGGTCGGCTCGTCCGCCAGCAGCAGGGCCGGACGGTTCATCAACGCCCGTGCCACCGCCACGCGTTGACGTTCGCCGCCGCTGAGCGCAGCCGGGTAGATGTTCCGCCGGCCGGCGATGCCCAGCTCGTCGAGCAGCTCCAGCGCGCGCTTGCGGGCCTGCGCGGCCGAGGTGCCGGTCAGCTGCGCGGCGAGCGCGACGTTGTCCAGCGCGGGCAGGTCGTCCAGCAGGTTGAAGAACTGGAAGATCATGCCGATCCGGCGGCGGCGGAACAGCGCCAGCCCCTTCTCGTTCAGCCGCCCCAACTCCTCGCCGTGCACGTACACCTCGCCCGAGGTCGGCCGGTCCAGCCCGGCCACCATGTTCAGCAGCGTGGACTTACCGCTCCCCGACGGCCCCATCACCGCCACCGCCTCACCGGCCCTGATTTGCAGGGACACCCCGTCGAGGGCGGTCGAGTCGCCGAACTCCTTCCGTACGTCGGAGAGTTCCACGACCGCCTGCCCGCCGCCCTGCTCACTGCCTGCTGCACTCGTCATGGTGAGGACGTTAGAGGTGGGGCCGTGGGCCGGGCATCGCCCCCTGGGGGTAACCTCCTGCCCAGGTCATCCCGGAGATGTACGGGGCTGCCACCGGGGATGGACATGGGGGTGGATGCGGCCGGTCGTGCGGAGCTGGGAGAGTGTGCGGGTGGGGAGCACCGGGGCGAGCTGGTTGGTGGCCGCGCTGGCAGGCGTGTGCCTGGTCGCGGCCGGGCTGGCGGTCGCCCTCGGCCGGGCGCGGCGGCAGCACAGCAGGGCGCTGGAGGAGCGCGGCCGACTGCTGGAGCACGAGCGGGAGAGCGCGGCCGGGGAGGCCGTCGCCGCCGAACACGCCCGGATCGCCAGGGAGTTGCACGACATCGTCAGCCACAACGTCAGCGTGATGGTGATCCAGGCCGGGGCCGCCCGGCAGGTGCTCGCCACCCAGCCCGAGGCGGCCGCCGCCGCGCTGCTCGCCGTCGAGGGCGCCGGGCGCGACACCATGACGGAGCTCCGGCACCTGCTCGGTGTGCTCGCCCCCGCGCAGAACGGCGAGGACGAGACGGCCCTGTCGCCGCAGCCCGGCCTCGGCCGGCTCGGCCCGCTGGTCGACCGGATCGCCTTTGCCGGGCTGCCCGTCGAGGTGCGGATCTCCGGCGAACCGCGCCCGCTGCCCGCCGGGGTCGACGTGACGGCGTACCGGATCATCCAGGAGGCGCTGACCAATGCGCTCAAGCACGGCGACGGGGAGAAGGCCGAAGTGACGGTGCGGTACGCGGACCACTACCTGCGGGTGGAGGTGCTGAACAGCGGGCCGAGCGTGCTGCGGGGCGGCACCCCGCCGCCGCCGAACCCCGGTGCCGGGCGCGGCCTGCTCGGGCTGGGCGAGCGGGTCGCCCTGTACGGCGGCGAACTCGACGCCCGGCGTCGGCTCGGCGGCGGGTACCGGGTCCGCGCCCGGATCCCGCTGGACCGGCCGTGAGCACCGGCCACCCGGCGGCCGCCGGGCCGCGCGTCCTCATCGCGGACGACCAGGTGCTGGTGCGGACGGGCTTCCGCATGATCCTCGGCGCCGCCGGGATCGATGTCGTCGGCGAGGCCGGGGACGGCGCGGAGGCCGTCGCGGCGGCGCGGCGACTGCGGCCGGACGTGGTGCTGATGGACATCCGGATGCCCGAGGTCGACGGCCTGGAGGCCACCCGGCAGATCCTCGCCGAACTCCCGGCCTGCCGGGTGCTGATGCTCACCACCTTCGACCTCGACCGGTACGTCTACGCCGCGCTCGCCGCCGGGGCCAGCGGCTTCCTGCTCAAGGACGTCACCCCTGAGCACCTGGTCGCCGCCGTCCGCCTGGTCGACACCGGTGACGCCCTGCTCGCCCCCTCCATCACCCGGCGCCTGGTCGAACGCTTCGCCGCCGAGCCGCCCACGGAGGAGCGCAAGGCGGTGCCGCACCGCGACCTCGCCCCGCTGACGCCCCGTGAACTCGAGGTGCTGACCCTGATGGCACGCGGCCTCTCCAACACCGAGATCGCCACCCACCTGACGCTCAGCGAGGCCACCGTCAAGACGCACGTCGCCCGGATCTTCGCCAAGCTCACCCTCCGGGACCGCGCCCAGGCCGTCGTCCTCGCCTACGAGACCGGCCTGGTCGCACCCGGCGCCTAGGCTTGGCCGCATGGACCTGGATCTCGAAGCGCGGCTGGCCCGGCAGGAGGAGTGCCTCGACGCACTCCTCCGGGCCGTCGGCCTCACCTGGACCGAGGAGCACGACCCCCGGGTGGCCCGGCTGGCGGCCCAGCACCCCCTCTACCCGCTGTACCACCGCATCGGCCACAAGCGGCAGGCCGCAGCCCAGGCCCTCACCGACGACCGCGCCCTCGCCGACCGCTGCTACGACCAGGCCCTCCGGGCGCTGCTCCACGACGACGACCCGAACTCCCCCCGCCACCTGGTCGAGGCCCTGGCCCGCACGGTCGGCACCCGCCGCCTCCGGGCCGCCCTCGAAGCCTCGGATTCACCGAACGCGGCGCGCGCCCTGCACTGGCTGTGAACCGGGGCTACGCGGCGACCGCGGTGGCCTGGCGCGCCCGGTCGTAGCGGGCGAGGACGAGACGGGCGATCTCCGGGGTTGCGCCCAGGGGTTCGGCGATCACGTCGGCCTCGGCTGCGGTGGCGGCGGCCGCGATGCGGTCGGGGAGCAGGCCGGGGGCCAGCAGGTAGGGGGCGACGGCGACCTGGTCGATGTCGGCGCTGCGGAGGAGGGCGATCGCGTCCGGGACCTGCGGGGGTGCGGCGGAGGCGTACGCGACCTCGACGGCGCCCCAGCCTCGGCTGCGCTGCCAGGCGGCGGCGGTGCGGCGGGTGGTGGCGTTGGCGGCCCGGTCGGAGGAGCCGGCGGCGGCCAGCACCACGCCGGTGCGGGCGCGGACGGCGGGGGAGGAGACGTCCAGGCCGGCTTCGGCGAGGCGGCGGTCGAGCGCGTCCAGCAGCAGCGGGGACGGGCCGAGCACGTCGGCGAGCGGGAGCGCGGCGGCACCGGCGGCCCGCAGGGCGGCGGGGATGTCGCTCTTGGCGTGGAAGGCCCGGCCGAGCAGCAGCGGGACGGCGACGGCGGGCGCGCCGTCGAGTCGGCCGACGACCTGCGGGATGCGCGGGGCGCAGTGGTCGAGGTAGGCGGTGGCGGTCTCGACCGAGGGCCGGAGGGCCCGCAGCTGCGCGGCCAGGGCCTCGACGGTGGCGGCGTGCCGGGCGTCCCGGCTGCCGTGGGCGATCAGGACGAGGGTGGGGGCAGCGCCGCCCGTACCCCCGGCGGGTGCCAGGCGTACGGGCAGGCGAGCGGTGTCCATCTCAGGCTCTCAGCGGCTGGTGGCGAGCAGGCCGCGGCTGCGCAGCACGTGACGCTCGATCGGGGAGAAGACCAGCAGGTCGATGGCGACACCGACGAAGAGGATCAGGACGATGCCGAGGAAGACCCCGGACATGTCGGAGAGCTCGCGCTGGTTGTCCAGGTACCGGCCGAGGCCGATGCCGAGGTCGGGGGAGGAGGCGATCAGCTCGGCGGCCATCAGCGAGCGCCAGGAGAAGGCCCAGCCCTGCTTGAGACCGGAGAGGTAGCCGGGCAGGGCGGCGGGCAGCAGCACGTGCCGGGCGCCGGCCAGGCCGGTGGCGCCCATGGTGCGGCCGGCCCGGAGGAAGATCGGCGGCACCTGGTCGATGCCGGAGATCAGGCCGTTGGCGATCGAGGGGACGGCGCCGAGCAGGATGACGGCGTACATCGCCTGGTCGTTGATGCCGAGCCAGATGACGGCGGCGGGCACCCAGGCGACGGAGGGCAGCGACTGGAGGCCGGAGAGGATCGGGCCGACGGCGGCGCGGACGGGCTTGACCCGGGCGACGACCAGGCCGATCGGGGTGCCGATGACGACCGAGGCGAGGAAGCCGGAGACGCCGCGCCACAGGCTCGTCCAGATGATGCTGAAGAGCGTGCCCTGCTGCCAGAGGTCGGACAGCGAGGCCCAGACCATGCCGGGGCTGGGCAGCTTGTAGCTGTCGGCGAGCTTGAGCGAGAAGGCGACCTGCCAGGCGACCAGCACCAGCACGACGGCGAGCGCGGGCGGCAGCACCTTCTGCCGGAGGGTCTGGGTGAGCGGCACCCGCTGGACGACGACGGCGTCGAGGGCGTCGAGGCCCGCGCCCAGGTCGTCGCCGGGCGCCGCCTTGACGGGCCGGGGAGCGGTGTCAGTGCTGGACATGGCGACGGATCTCCCCACGCAGTTCTTCGGTGATCTCGATGGACAGGTCGGCGACGCCGGAGGACTCGATCCGGCGCGGCTGCGGCAGGTCGATCCGCCACTCCTTGCGGACCCGGCCGGGCCGGGAGGAGAGCAGCACGACCCGCTGGGCGAGCCGGACGGCCTCGCGGACGTTGTGCGTGACGAACAGGATGGTGAGCTGGCGCTCCTGCCAGATCCGGGTGATCTCGTCGTGCAGCACGTCGCGGGTGATGGCGTCGAGCGCGGCGAACGGCTCGTCCATCAGCAGGACGTTGCTGCCCTGGGCGAGCGAGCGGGCCAGCGCGACGCGCTGGCGCATGCCGCCGGAGAGCTCGTGCACCCGCTTGCCGCAGGCACCGCCGAGCCGGACGAGCTCCAGCAGGCGCTTGGCCTCGGCGGCCCGCTCGGCGCGCGGCACGCCGGCCAGCCGGAGGGCGAGCTCGACGTTCTTGCCGGCCGTGAGCCAGGGGAAGAGCGCGTGCTCCTGGAACATCAGCGCCGGGCGGGCGCCGGGCACCTCGATCGTCCCGGCGCTGGGCTTGTCCAGCCCGGCGACCATGTTGAGCAGGGTGGACTTGCCACAGCCCGACGCACCGAGCAGGGTGACGAACTCGCCGGGCTTGACGTCGAGGCAGATGTCGTCGATCACGTGGTTGACCGCGCCGGCGCGGCCGAAGGACTTGTGCACGTGCGAGATCTTGACGGCGGACGGGCCGTCCGCGGTCACGACGCTGGGGGCGTCTTCCGAGAGGGTCAGCACCTGGGACATCTGGGCACCTCCTGCGTGAGGGGTCCTGCGGATTGGCTGGGAGCCGGGGCCCGGCCCCGCCGCACCTTGTGATTGGGCATCGACGAAGGTGGGGCGGGGGTCCGGACCGCGGAGCTTGACGGGGTACGGCCAGAGGCTTGCTGGGTACCGCCAGGCGTTACTTGGAGGCGAGGCCGGCGTCCGCGACGGTGGGCAGGCTCTTCTCCTTCAGTACCTTGTTGAGCAGGCTCAGGTCGTAGATCCCGGCCAGGTCGGGCTTCTTGAGGAGCCCGGCCGTCACCGCGTGGTCCGCTTCGGACTGCAGGGTGTTGGCCAGCGGGTCGTCGAGGAAGTCGATGTCCTGCCAGGCCGGGTCGAGGACGGCCGCGTCGAGCGAGGAGCTTCCGGCGTCCTTGAGCGCGGCGTTGGCGTCGGCCTTGGCCTTGTCGGGGTTGGCCTTGATGAAGGCGTTGGTGTTCACCGAGCCGCGCAGCACGGCCTCGACGACGTCCGGGTGCTCCTTGAGGAACTTCTGCGAGACGACCAGGTTGGTGATCACGAACTTCTTGTCCGGCCAGAGCTCCTTCTCGTTCAGCAGCACCTTGGCGCCGAGCGAGACCAGCTTGGAGGCGGTCGGCTCGGGCACCCAGGCGCCGTCGATCGAGTTGGACTTGTACGCGTCCGGGGTGACCTTGTTGTCGGTGCGCAGCACCGAGACGTCGCCCTTGCCGGACTGCGCGTCGACCTTGAGGCCCTTGGTGGAGAGGTAGTTGAGGAGCGCCACGTCCTGGGTGTTGCCCAGCTGCGGGGTGGCGATCTTCTTGCCCTTGAGGTCGTCCACGCTGGTGATCTTCGCGGGGTTGACCACCAGCTTGACGCCGCCGGAGGCCGAACCCGCGATGATCTTCAGGTCCTTGCCGGCCGACTTCACGTAGCCGTTGACGGCGGGCGAGGGGCCGATCCAACCGATGTCTATGGAGCCCGAGTTGAGCGCCTCGACCTCGGACGGGCCGGCGTTGAAGACCTGGGACTTGATCTGGGTCGCGCCGAGCTCCTTCTGGAGCAGGCCCTCCTTGAGACCGACCAGGGCGGTGCCGTGGGTCAGGTTGGCGAAGTACCCGATCTTCACGGTGTCGGCCGAGAGCTTGGCGGTGCCCGCCGGGGCGCCCTGGGCGGCCTCGGCCTTGTCGGTCGACTTGGAGCCGTAGCCGCAGGCGCTCAGCAGGCTGACGGTCGTCAGGCCCGCGACGAGCGCGGCAGCGGAGCGTCTGAAGCGCGCCGAGCGCAGTCGGGCGGCGGTATGCAGGGCAGGGTTCGGAGCCATGGAGTCGTCCTCTTCATGGAGGCCCACGTCGTCGACTGGCGGGCCGGTCAGGGAAGTTCAGGAGTGGTGCGGTGGCATCGGGATGCCGGCCGGGCCGGGTCGCCGCCTGCTGTGGGAAGGCGGCGACCCGGGGGCAGAGGTCAGCGCCCCTGCCCACCCGCACATCGCATCAGTCCGCCCTGGCCGCTGCCGAGGGCGCCGCTGCCGATGCGGCCGCCTTCCTTGTCCATGCCGGAGAACGCCTCGCGCGCCATCAGACCCAGTCCTCCTCGACCGTCTCGGCCTTCGCCGGGGCGACGGTGTCGAAGGACTCGCCCGCCATGCCGGCGGTGAGCGTGGTGCCGTCCGCCGGGTCGATCAGCAGGAAGGAGCCCGTCCGGCGGTTCTCGGTGTAGCCGTCCAGCGCCAGCGGCTCGGAGGTGCGCAGCACCACCCGGCCGATGTCGTTGACGCTCAACCCCTCGGCGCCGGAGCGCTGTTCGAGGGTGTCGATGTCGATCCGGTACGAGATCTCCTTGACCAGCGCGCGCACGGTGCGGGTGGTGTGCTTGAGCAGCACCTTGTCCCCGACCTGGAGCGGGCGCTCGTGCAGGTGGCTGACGGTGGCGACGACGTCCTTGGTCGGCTCCGGCGCGGTGCCGGAGGCGATCAGGTCGCCGCGCGAGACGTCGATGTCCTCGGCGAGGCGGACGGTGATCGACTGGGGGGCCCAGGCGATGTCCGTCTCGGTGCCGAGCACGTCGATGCCCGCGACGGTGGTGGTGTGGCCCGAGGGCAGCACCGTCACCGCATCGCCGGTGCGCAGCACACCGGAGGCCAACTGCCCGGCGTAGCCGCGGTAGTCGCGGTACTCCTCGCTCTGGGGGCGGATCACGTACTGGACGGGGAAGCGCACCGGCTCGAGGCTCGGGTCGCTGCCGACCGGGACGGTCTCCAGGTGCTCCAGCAGCGTCGGGCCGCCGTACCAGTCCATGTGCGCGGAGGGCTCGACCACGTTGTCGCCGGCCAGCGCCGAGATCGGCACCGCGACGATGTCGGTGATGCCCAGCGAGGCCGCGTACGCGGTGAACTCCTCGGCGATGGCCGCGAAGACGGACTCCTCGTAGCCGACCAGGTCCATCTTGTTGACCGCGAGCACCACGTGCGGGACGCGCAGCAGCGCGGTGACGGCGGCGTGCCGGCGGGTCTGCTCGACGACGCCGTTGCGGGCGTCGACCAGCACCACGGCCAGCTCGGCGGTGGAGGCGCCGGTGACCATGTTGCGGGTGTACTGCACGTGCCCCGGGGTGTCCGCCAGGATGAACCGGCGGCGCGGGGTCGCGAAGTAGCGGTACGCCACGTCGATGGTGATGCCCTGCTCGCGCTCGGCGCGCAGGCCGTCGGTGAGCAGTGCCAGGTCCGGGGCCTCCTGGCCGCGGTTGCGGGAGGCGTGCTCGACGGCCTCCAGCTGGTCGGCGAGCACCGACTTGGAGTCGTGCAGCAGCCGCCCGACCAGGGTCGACTTGCCGTCGTCGACGGAGCCCGCGGTCGCGAAGCGCAGCAGCGCGGTCGCCGAGGCCTCGCCGAACACGGCGTCGGTGGTGTGGAGTTCGGTCGTCATTTTAGAAGTACCCCTCGCGCTTGCGGTCTTCCATGGCGGCCTCGGACACCTTGTCGTCCGCCCGGGTGGCGCCGCGCTCGGTGAGGCGGCTGGCGGCGATCTCGGCGATCACGTCGGCGATGGCGACGGCGTCCGAGTCGACGGCGCCGGTGCAGGACATGTCGCCGACGGTGCGGTAGCGCACCAGGCGGCGCTCGACCGTCTCGTGCTCCTTCGGGCCGCCCCACTCGCCGGCGGTGAGCCACATGCCGCTGCGGGCGAAGACGTCGCGCTCGTGCGCGTAGTAGATCTCGGGGAGCTCGATCTTCTCCCGCTCGATGTACTGCCAGACGTCCAGCTCGGTCCAGTTGGAGAGCGGGAAGACCCGGACGTGCTCGCCGACGGCGTGCTTGCCGTTGTAGAGCGACCACAGCTCGGGCCGCTGGCGGCGCGGGTCCCAGGCGCCGAACTCGTCGCGCAGCGAGAAGACGCGCTCCTTGGCGCGGGCCTTCTCCTCGTCCCGGCGGCCGCCGCCGAAGACCGCGTCGAAGCGGTTCTTCTCGATGCCGTCCAGCAGCGGCACGGTCTGCAGCGGGTTGCGCAGGCCGTCCGGGCGCTCGCGCAGCCGGCCGTCGTCGATGAAGTCCTGGACGTGGGCGACGTGCAGGCGCAGGGAGTGCTGGGCGACGGCGCGGTCGCGGTAGGCGAGGACCTCGGGGAAGTTGTGGCCGGTGTCCACGTGCAGCAGCGAGAACGGCACCGGCGCCGGGTGGAAGGCCTTCAGCGCCAGGTGCAGCATGACGATGGAGTCCTTGCCACCGGAGAAGAGGATCACCGGACGCTCGAACTCCCCCGCCACCTCGCGGAAGATGTGCACCGACTCCGCCTCCAGGGCGTCCAGGTGCGAAAGCGCGTACGGCCCACCGGGGTTGTCGGCCGGTGCCCCCGGCAGTGCGTGGGTCACGGTCGTCATGCCAGGCCCCTTGTCGTCAGGAAGGTGTGGAGCTCGGTGGCGGATTCGGCCACCGTCCGGTTGTGGGTCTCGACCCGCAGCTCGGGGGAGACGGGCGCCTCGTACGGGTCGTCGACGCCGGTCAGGTGGGCGATCTCGCCGGCCGCCTGCTTGGCGTACAGACCCTTGACGTCACGCTCCGAGCAGACCTCGACCGAGGTGGCGACGTGGATCTCCAGGAAGTCGGTGCCGCTCCTGCCGTGCTGCTCACGGACGGCCGCGCGCGAGGCCGCGTACGGGGCGATCACCGGTGCGATGACCTTGACGCCGTGCGAGGCGAGCTTCTCGGCGACGAAGCCGATCCGGGTCACGTTGGTGTGCCGGTCCTCGCGACTGAAGCCGAGGCCCTTGGAGAGGAACTCCCGGATCTCGTCGCCGTCGAGCACCTCGACCCGGTGCCCCTCGGCGCGCAGCTGCTCGGCCAGTGCGAAGGCCAGCGTGGTCTTCCCGGCGCTGGGCAGCCCGGTCAGCCACACGGTGGCGCCGCGCTCGCACGGAGCCGCCGGGGCTCCGGCGGCGTCCAGAGTGTCGGCTGTGGTCACGGTTAACTCTCCTGGTCCGAGGGGGTGCTGCGGATGGGGTCAGAGATGTGGAACGGCGGTCAGAGGTGGATGCCGCACTCGGTCTTGCCCGAGCCGGCCCAGCGGCCGGAGCGGCCCTCCTCGCCCTCGCCGGGCTTGGCGGTGCAGGAGAGCGGCGAGCACCCGATCGAGGTGTACCCCTCCCACAGCAGCGGGTTGAGCAGCACGCCGTTGGCGGCGACGTAGGCGTCCACGTCCTCCTGCGTCCAGCGGGCGATCGGGGCGAGCTTCACCTTGCGGCGCTTGGCGTCCCAGGCCACCACCGGGGTGTTGGCCCGGCTCGGCGACTCGTCGCGGCGCAGGCCGGTGGCCCAGGCGTCGTAGGCGCCGAGGCCGCGGTTCAGCGGCTCGACCTTGCGCAGCGAGCAGCACAGGTCCGGGTCGCGGTCGTGCAGCTGCGGTCCGTACTGGGCGTCCTGCTCGGCCACGGTCTGCAGCGGCTTGAGGGTGATGACGTTGACCGGCATCACCGCGGCCACCGCGTCCCGGGTGCCGATGGTCTCGGCGAAGTGGTAGCCGGTGTCCAGGAAGACCACGTCCACGCCGGGGAGCACGGAGGAGGCGAGGTGCGCGACGACGGCGTCCTCCATCGAGGAGGTGACGCAGAAGCGCTTGCCGAAGGTGTCGGCGGCCCAGCGCAGGATCTCCTGCGCCGAGGCCTCCTCCAGCTCGACGGCGGCCTTGGCGGCCACCGCCTCCATGTCAAGCGTGGTGCTCATGTCCCGTACCCCCGTTGGTCGTTGACGCTGCTGTGGGCGACAGCAGGCCGAGGAACTTCAGCTGGAAGGCGCGTCGGCAGGAGGCGCACTCCCAGGCTCCGTGGCCGCCCTCGGCGGAGGGCCGCAGGTCCTCGTCCCCGCAGTACGGGCAGTGGAAGGGGGCTGCGCGCTCGCTCATGACAGCTCCTCCTCGCTGGCCCGCGCCGTCCACTGGGCGAAGCGCTCGCCCTCCTGGCGCTCGGCCTGGAAGCGGGTCAGCACGCGCTCGACGTAGTCCGGCAGGCCGTCCTTGGTGACCTTCAGGCCGCGGACCTTGCGACCGAAGCCGGCCTCCAGGCCCAACGCGCCGCCCAGGTGCACCTGGTAGCCCTCGACCTGCTCGCCGTTCTCGTCCGTCACCAGCTGGCCCTTGAGGCCGATGTCGGCGACCTGGATGCGGGCGCAGGCGTTCGGGCAGCCGTTGATGTTGATGGTGATCGGCTCGTCGAAGGCGGGCATCCGCGCCTCGAGGTCGTCGATCAGGGTGCGGCCGCGCTCCTTGGTCTCGACGATGGCGAGCTTGCAGTACTCGATGCCGGTGCAGGCCATCGTGCCGCGGCGGAAGGGGGAGGGGTTGACCCGCAGGTCCAGCTCCTCCAGGCCGGCGACGAGCGAGTCGACCCGGTCCTCGGCGATGTCGAGGATGATCATCTTCTGCTCGGCGGTGGTCCGCAGGCGGTCCGAGCCGTGCGCGGCGGCGAGGTCGGCGACCTGGCCGAGCAGCTTGCCATCCATCCGGCCGACGCGCGGCGCGAAGCCGACGTAGTAGTTGCCGTCCTTCTGCTGGTGCACACCGACGTGGTCGCGCCAGATGCCGGCGGGCTCCTTCGGGGCCGGGCCGTCGATCAGGTCGTACTTGAGGTACTCGTCCTGGAGCACCTGGCGGAACTTCGCCGGGCCCCAGTCGGCGACCAGGAACTTCAACCGCGCGCGGTTGCGCAGGCGGCGGTAGCCGTAGTCCCGGAAGATGCCGATCACGCCGCCGTAGACGTCCGCGACCTCGTCCAGCGGCACCCAGGCGCCGAGCCGGACCCCCAGCTTGGGGTTGGTCGAGAGGCCGCCGCCGACCCACAGGTCGAAGCCGGGGCCGTGCTCGGGGTGCTCGACGCCGACGAAGGCGATGTCGTTGATCTCGTGCGCGATGTCGAGCAGCGGCGAGCCGGAGATCGCCGACTTGAACTTGCGCGGCAGGTTCGAGAACTCGGGGTTGCCGATGAAGCGGCGCATGATCTCGTCGATGGCGGGCGTGCCGTCGATGATCTCTTCCTTGGCGACCCCGGCGACGGGGGAGCCGAGGATGACGCGCGGGGTGTCACCGCAGGCCTCGGTGGTGGAGAGGCCGACGGCCTCCAGCTTCTCCCAGATCGCGGGGACGTCCTCGACCCGGATCCAGTGGTACTGCACGTTCTGCCGGTCCGTCAGGTCGGCGGTGCCCCGGCCGTACTGCTCGGAGACCTCGGCGACCGCCTTCAGCTGGGCGACGGTCAGCCGGCCGCCGTCGATCCGGACGCGCAGCATGAAGAACTCGGCGTCCAGCTCGTTCGGGTCCAGGATCGCGGTCTTGCCGCCGTCGATGCCCTCCTTGCGCTGGGTGTACAGACCCCACCAGCGCATCCGGCCCCGCAGGTCGGACGGATCGATCGAGGCGAAGCCGTTCTTGGAGTAGATCGTCTCAATGCGTGTCCGCACGTTGAGACCGTCGTCGTCCTTCTTGAACTGCTCGTTGGCGTTGAGCGGGGTGAAGTGACCCATGCCCCACTGACCCTCGCCGCGGTGGCGGGTCACCTTGCGGGCGGCGGCCGGACGGCGCACGGCTGCGCTGTCGGCCTGGGGCTCGACCGGTTCGGGGCTGGGTGCCATGTGTCGTCCTTCATCAGCGGTCTGTGGATGGCGGGTGCAGGCTGGTCCAGCGCGTGGACCTGCCTTGACCTGGAGTTTCACGGTGTTGCCGTGCAGGGCTGGGATGCAGTGACCTTGCCCGGGGTGCGCGCGTTGCGTCCGCGTCGGCGGGGTGGCGCAGGGTGGAGCGGCCGGGTGCGGTGGTGGCAGCGGGGTAGGGCTCAGATCACCGGACAGATGGCGCTGGCCACGCGGAGCAGATCGACGTGGAGTCGATTCACTAGGGTGGTTCCGGCGCTTGGCATGGCAAGAGATTCGCACGGCGGGCGACTCACGGTCCACTAACGTCCGAATGGCGGACGTTGCGGTATCACCTTCTGAGACACGAGCGGACTGTCGCAGTACAGAGGCGTGGACGGCGTCGGGCGGCGGTGCGGAAGGACCGGCTCCGGAAGGCTCGGTGGTAGTTCCTGTCGAACTCCGCGAAGGGCTGTCCTCTTCGAAGCGGAGACTGGCCGGGGTCCGGACCCCAGGGGATATGACACATCGCCGAGCGGTACCACGGCAAGTCCCCGGAGAGGTGATAAAGGAAGGGGAGCTCTCCACGGGGCGGGAGGCCGCTGCCGGGCCGCTACCGTAGGGGGGTGCAACCAGCAGGGGAAACGACCAGGAGATCCGCCGAGCGGCCGTCGCGCCGAAAGGGCAAGGGCTCCCGCCGCGCAGCCAGGCGCGCCACCTGGCGGACCACTCTCTGGGGCCTGCTGAAGGACACCACCAACACCTGCGTCGAGTACCGCGTCACCGGCCTCGCGGCGGAGGCGGCGTTCTTCACGCTGCTCTCCATCCCGCCGCTGCTGCTCTGCCTGGCCGGCACCCTCGGCTACCTCGACGACATCCTCGGCGCGGGCACCATCGCCCAACTCCAGGACGACATCCTCTCGGCGGCCGGGACGGTGCTCTCGCCCACCTCCGTCGACCAGATCGTCCAACCGCTGCTGCACAGCGTCTTCGACAACGGCCGGCCGGACCTGATCTCGATCGGCTTCGTCCTCTCGCTCTGGTCCGGCTCGCGCGCGCTCTACATCTTCATCGACACCATCACCGTCATGTACGGCCTCGACGGCAGGCGCGGCATCGTCAAGACCCGCCTGATGTCGCTCGGCCTCTATCTCGGCGCCCTGGTGATCGGCTCGCTGGTGCTCCCGCTGCTGGTCGCCGGGCCGGGCCTGGTGGTGCACGCCCTCCCCTACTCCGCAGGCGTCGTCAGCGCGCTCTACTGGCCCACCGCGATCGTGCTGCTGGTGGTCTTCCTCACCACCCTCTACCACCTGGCCGTCCCCGTCAGCACGCCCTGGCGGGAG
Source organism: Kitasatospora sp. McL0602 (assembly GCF_052076145.1). Classification (NCBI taxonomy): domain Bacteria; kingdom Bacillati; phylum Actinomycetota; class Actinomycetes; order Kitasatosporales; family Streptomycetaceae; genus Kitasatospora; species Kitasatospora sp. McL0602. The sequence goes on from NZ_CP197246.1 coordinate 5,942,597, forward strand.
GACATCCCCGGCGCCCTCGTCGCCCTCGGGGTGCTCGTCGTCTGCAGCGTCCTGCTCCGGCTCTACCTGGTCAGCTCGGTCGAGGGGCCCTCGGTGTACGGCTCGCTGGCGGCGCCCGTCGCGGTGCTGCTCTGGATCGGCGTCGTCGCGCTCGCCGTCCTCATCGGCGCTGCCATGAACGCCGCCATAGACCGCCGCTGGCCGACCGTCGAGACGGCCGACGCCCGCGCCACCATCGAGCGCGCCAGCGAGGAGGCCGCGGCGGCGGTCGTCCGCGAGGTCACCGCCCGCCGCGCCGTCGAACGCGCCCGGCTGGCCCGCGAGCTCGGCCTCGCCGAGGGCATCGAGGACGAGGACGAGGACGACGACGAGGGCCACGCTCCCTCCGAGTACCCCGAGCGCTGGGCCGACTTCCTGCCCCCCGCCAACGTCCGCAGCCGCCTCCGCCCCCGGGGCACCCACCGCCGCCGCAGCCAGCCCCCGCCCCCCGACCGCGAAGCCTGAGCCGGGTCGGGCCTGTCGGCGTGCAAAAGCGCAGGTCAAAAATGGGATGCGCCGACTCCGCTGCGGCCCGTATGCTCTGAGGCGACATCAGATCGGGAGGCCCGATCCCGCCACGCGGGAGCCAGGGCCGAGTACGGAAGCAGGAGGTGAGCCTCGTGGCTGTCACCGTCGTCACGGCTGCCCAGGGCAGCAAGCGCACCCACCTCACCCTCCCGGCCTCCTGCTGACGGACGAGACCAGTTCTCGCGCAGCCGTAGACCCGCCGGGATCGCATTCCTCCCGAAGGGCCCCACTGCGTTGTCGTACGCGACTCTGAGCTCCACCAACTCTGCTTTCACCTTCTCCGGCTACGGCTGGAACACCGAGCTCGACGAGCTCTTCGCCCCCCTCGCCGAGGCCGGGCTAACCCCTGCGCGGATCGCCCGCGTCGACCGCGGCCAGTGCGACGTCGTGCTGGCCGACCCCGAGACGGGGGAGCTGCGCACCGTGCGTGCCGACTCCCGACCCGTCGGGGACCCGGACCCGGTCAACTGCCCCTGCACCGGCGACTGGGCGGCCGTCGATCTCACGGCCACCCCGATGCCGACCGTCTCCGCCCTGCTGCCCCGTGGCACGGCGATCATCCGCAAGACCGCCGGTACACGGTCCGACGGCCAGGTGCTGGCGGCGAACATCGACACCGTCATGATCGCCGTCTCGCTGGCCGCCGACCCCGATCTGGGCCGGATCGAGCGCTTCCTCGCCCTGGCCTGGGAGAGCGGCGCCGAGCCGTTGGTCGTCCTCACCAAGGCCGACCTGGTCGGCGACGCCGAGTTCGTCCGCGCCGACGTCGAGACCATCGCCCCCGGCGTCACCGTCCTGGTGGTCAGCGCCGAGACCGGCGAGGGCATCGACGTGCTGCGCGCCTGCGCGCCCGGCTCCTCCGCCCTGATCGGCCAGTCCGGCGCGGGCAAGTCCACCCTGACGAACGCGCTCGCCGGCACCGACGTGATGAGCGTCCAGCAGACGCGCGCCAGCGACGAGAAGGGCCGCCACACCACCACCACCCGGGAGCTGATCCCGCTGCCCGGCGGTGGCGTCGTGATCGACACCCCCGGCCTGCGAGGCGTCGGCCTCTACGGCGGCGAGGGCGTGGCGCAGGCCTTCTCGGACATCGAGGAGCTGGCCGAGAACTGCCGCTTCCACGACTGCAGCCACACCTCCGAGCCGGGCTGCGCCGTCTCCGCGGCCCTCGCCGACGGCAGCCTCCCGGAGCGCCGGATGGAGAGCTACCTCAAGCTCCAGCGGGAGAACGAGTGGATCGCCTCCCGCAGCGACGCCCGGCTGGCCGCCGAGCGAGTGAAGAAGTGGAAGTCCATCATCAAGACGGCGAACAAGCCCCGCCCCTGATCGGTGGCCCGCGATCGGCCGTCGCCCCGGGAGGCGCAACCCCCGGGGCGACGTGCCCAGCCCGTGGTCAGCCGGGCAGGGACGCCGATGTCCGAATCCCGCCAGTCGAGGCCCTGCCGGTGCCGCAGACTGGACTACGTGATCGACGACGAGACCAGATACCGAGCCGTGGACAGCCGGGACTCCCGCTTCGACGGGATGTTCTTCACGGCCGTCCGCACCACGGGCATCTACTGCCGTCCCAGCTGCCCGGCGGTCACCCCGAAGCGGGTGAACTGCACCTTCTACCCCACTGCCGCAGCCGCCCAGGGCGCGGGCTACCGGGCCTGCCGACGCTGCCGCCCGGACTCCGTGCCCGGCTCGCCCGAGTGGAACCACCGCGCCGACCTGGTCGGCCGCGCGATGCGGCTGATCGGCGACGGCGTGGTCGACCGCGAGGGCGTCGCGGGGCTGGCCGACCGCCTCGGCTACAGCTCCCGGCAGCTCCAGCGCCAGCTCACCGCAGAACTCGGCGCGGGGCCGATCGCGCTGGCCCGCGCGCAGCGTGCGCAGACCGCCCGGCTGCTGCTCCAGACCACCGAGCTGCCGGTCACCGACATCGCCTTCGCGGCGGGCTTCGCCTCCGTCCGCCAGTTCAACGACACCGTCCGCCAGGTCTACGACCGCACCCCCAGCGGCCTGCGCGCCGAGACGGCGGCCGGGCGGCGCGCGGCCGCCCAGCCGGGGCAGCTCAGCCTCCGGCTCGCCTACCGGGGCGCCCTGGACAGCGACCACCTGATCGACTTCCTCGCCCTGCGTGCCGTTCCCGGCGTCGAGGAGGTGGTCGAGGGCGGCCGGAGCCCCGGCGTCCGCACCTACCGGCGCACCCTGTCGCTCCCGTACGGGCACGGCATCGCCGAGGTGGACGGTCTCGGGCCCACCGACCCGGCGGACCGAGGTTGGCTCGACTGCCGCCTGCGGCTCACCGACCTGCGGGATCTGACCACCGCCGTGCACCGGCTGCGCGCCCTCTTCGACCTGGACGCCGACCCGGCCGCCGTCGACGGCAGCCTCGGGGCCGACCCGGTGCTCGGCGCGCTCGTCCGGGCCCGGCCCGGCATCCGCTCGCCGGGGCACGTCGACCCGCACGAACTCGCCGTCCGGGCCGTGCTCGGCCAGCAGATCACCGTCTCGGCCGCCCGGACCCTGGCGGCCCGGCTCGCGGAGCGATACGGCGTCCCACTCCTTGAGCCGAGCGGCGGCCTGCGGCTGCTCTTCCCGTCCGCCGCCGTGCTCGCCGAGGCCGACCCGGCCGACCTCGCCATGCCCGAGGCCCGCCGCCGGGCGCTGCGCGGGCTGTGCGCGGCGCTGGCCGACGGCAGCCTCCGGCTGGACGCCGGGGTGGACCGGGAGAAGGCCACCGCCGAGCTGCTCGCCCTGCCGGGCATCGGCCCGTGGACGGTCGGCTACCTCCAGATGCGGGCCCTCGCCGCCCCCGACGTCTTCCTGCCCGGCGACGCCGGAGTCCGGCACGGGCTGATCCGGCTCGGGCAGCCCGGCGACCCGAAGGCCGCCGCAGCGGCCGCCCTGGCCTGGGCGCCCTGGCGCTCCTACGCCGTCCACCGGCTCTGGGTCGCCGCCTCGACGGCGCCCGCTGCCCCCATTGCTCCTGCTGCTTCCCCTGTTACCAGCGTCCCCAGCGTTTCCGGTTCGGAGAGTGACAACGCATGACAACCGTGTTCACGACCATGGAGAGCCCGCTCGGGCGGATTCTGCTCAGCGGCGTCACCGACGGCGAAGGCCCGGCGGCGCTGGCCACCGTGACGGCTCCCGGGCAGAAGGGCGCGCTCGCCGAGCCCGCCGCCGACTGGGAGCCGGACGCCGCCGCGCTCGCCCCGGCCGTCGAGCAGCTGACGGCGTACTTCGCCGGTGAGCTGACCAGCTTCGACCTGCCGCTGGCACCGGTCGGCACCGACTTCCGGCAGCGGATCTGGACGGCCCTGGACGACATCCCGTACGGCGCGACCGTCACCTACGGCGAGCTGGCCGCGATGGCCGGGCAGTCGCCGCGCGCGGTGCGGGCGGTCGGCGGCGCGGTGGGCGCCAACCCGCTGCTGGTGATCCGGCCGTGCCACCGGGTGATGGGTGCGAACGGTGCGCTCACCGGCTTCGCGGCCGGGGTCGACAGCAAGCGCTGGCTGCTCGACCTGGAGCGCGGGGTGAGCGGGAGCGGCGGCCCGTCAGCGCTGTTCTGACGGCGGCTGCTGCGTAGACCGCTGAGCCGCAGGCGGCAGGTGGGGCGGCGGCGAGACGGGGGTGCCGCCCGCCCCGGCCAGCGCCTTCGCCAACTGCTCCAGGCCGGGGAGGGCGTTCATCACGGCCTCCCGGTTGGCGGGGGAGAGGCTCTCCAGCGCGTCGGCCAGCCGGCGTTCGTGCGCACGCTGCCAGTCGCGGAGCTGCTGGTGTCCGGCCTCGGTGAGGGCGATCCGGGCCGTCCGGCGGTCGCCCGGGTCGGCCTGCCGGTCGACGAAACCGGCCTCCAGGAGCTTGCCGACCAGGCCGCTGACGGTGTTCGGGGCCAGTCGCTGCCGGGCCGCGAGCTCGCCGACCCGCAGCGGCGCGGCCGCCAGTGTCTGGAGCAGCTCGACCTGCGCCATCGGCAGCGACTCCCACGGGTAGTCGGTGCGGATGCTGCTGCGCAGGGCCCGGCGCAGCCGGGTGATCACGTCCGTCAGCCGCTGGGCACGCTCGATCGTCGTCGCCGACTCCCCGGGCTCGGAGAGGGCGTGGTGGAGGGCCCGCTCGAGGTCGGAGTGGGGTGGCAGGCCAGGGGTGGGCAGCGACGGCATGGCGGACAGCGTAGCGCCTGGTAGCACAAGGGTCGTCAACTGACCAGATCTGCCAGGGAGTACATCTGGCAACGATCTGATCGGCAGGGGAGATGATCTGTTCGAGAGTATCTCGATAGCAGATATATTTGACTCATGCGCGCCACCCTCCTCACCGGGCTGCTCACCGAGCGGCCCCGCCCCCGCATCGTCGCCGACTGGCGGCACGCCCACTGGCTGGCGGTCGGCACGGTCTGCCTCGGCGCCTTCCTGGGCCAGCTCACGGCGAGCATCACCTCGCTGGTCTTCCCGGCCCTGGAGCACAGCTTCCAGGTCAACTTCGCGGCGGTCGAGTGGGTGGCCCTCGCGTACCTGCTGGTGCTGGTCGCGCTGCTGGCCCCGATCGGGCGGCTCTCCGACGTGGTGGGCCGCAAGACCATGTACCTCGGCGGTTTCGCCCTCTTCGCCCTCGCCTCCGCAGGCGCCGGTCTGGCCGACTCCCTCCTCCAGCTCGTCGTCTGCCGCGCCGTGCAGGCCGTCGGCGGGGCGATGATGCAGGCGAACAGTGTCGCACTCGTCGCCAGGGGCGTCCCCGAGCGGCACATGCGCACGGCGCTCGGTATCCAGGCCGCCGCCCAGGCGCTCGGCCTGGCACTCGGCCCGACCCTCGGCAGCCTGCTGGTCGCGCACGCGTCCTGGCGCTGGGTCTTCTGGATCAACGTCCCGATCGGGCTGCTCGGCCTGCTGGCCGGCTGGTACCTGCTGCCCCGCACCCAGCGCCCCTGCGACCGTCCGGCGCCTGCGCCCGCACCTGGAAGTGGTGAGCGCCGGTTCGACCTGCTCGGCCTGGTCCTGCTGGCCGGGGCGTCCACCGCCCTGCTGCTCGGCCTCTCCAGCGCCTCCGGCCTCCCGCTGCCCTGGTGGGCGGTGGTCGGGCTGCTGCTGCTCTCCGCCGTCCTCGCGGTCGCGCTGGCCCGGCAGGAGCAGCGCGCCGACCGCCCGATCATCCCGCCGGGCCTGGTCAACACCCCCGGCATCCGGGCCGGGCTGGTGGTCGCCCTGATCGGCTACCTGTTGCTGTTCTGCCCGCTCGTCCTCGGCCCGGTGATGCTGGTCGCCACCGGCACCCCCGCCACCACCGCCGGGCTGGTGATCGCCGCGCTCCCCGCCGCCTTCGCGGTCGCCGCGACCGTCGGCGGCAGCCTGCTGCCCCGCAGCCTGTCGGATGCCGGCCGGTGCCGCCTCGGCGCAGCGGTCGCGGGCGCCGGGCTGGTGCTGCTGGCGCTGCTCCCCGTCGGCCCGCCGACCTCGGCCGCACCGCTCGCCGTGGCCGGCTACGGGCTGGGTCTGCTGCTGCCCGCCAACAACACCCTGATGATGCGGTCGATACCCGCCGAGAGCTCCGCCGTCGGCGGTGGCCTGGTCAACATGGTCCGCAGCCTCGGCACCGCCCTGGGCACGGCCCTCCCGGTCCTGGCGGTCCACCTCGCGGGGCCCGCCGTGGGCGGCCGTACCGTCCTCGTCCTGCTGGCCGCCGTCGCGGCCCTCGCCCACGCCCTCGGCTGACGACCGGCCGACGCAGTGGGGGGCGCGGTGCTCCGCGCCCCCCACCGTGGTTACGACAGCGGCTGAGCGCCCCGATCGTGCAGCATCTGCGTGATCAGGTCGATCTCCGAGCGCTGCCCGTTGACCATCGTCTGGGCGAGCCGCTTCTCCACCGGGTTGGCGCTGATGTCGACGTAGCCCTGGGCCATCTCGACGCCGCCGGTGTGGTGACGGACCATCAGCTGGAGGTAGAAGACCTCGGCGTCGTGCCCGCTCAGGCCGCGCAGCTTGGTCAGGTCCGCGTTGGTCGCCATGCCGGGCATCAGCGAGCCGTCGTGGGCCTCGTAGGCGTGGCCCATGTTCATCCAGGCCATCGGCTGGTCGCCGGAGCTCTGCGGCAGGCCCCACTGGTCGAGCCAGCCCATCATCATGCCGCGCTGGTTGGCCTGGGTGTTGATGATGTCGAACGCGAGCCTGCGCACCTCGTCGTTCTGCGTCCGGTCGCGGACGATGAACGACATGTCGATCGCCTGCTGGTGGTGCGCCGCCATGTCCCGGGCGAATCCGGCCTCCGGCGAACCGTTCGCCGGGGCCGACGCCGTCGTGCCGGAGGCGGACGAGCCGCTCGCCACCAGCGCGGGCACGCCGAGACCGAGCGCCACGGCCGCCGCCAGCGCGGCGGGCCACCAGACCCGCCGGCGGTGCGCCTTCGGCTGCGGCTCGGCGCCGTCCGTCACTGCGTGCTGCATGTCGCCCCCGGCTCCTGGGTCTGCGGGCCCTGCACGTACTTGGTGAAGAACTGGGCGACCCGGGGGTCGTTCGCGCTGTCGAGCACCAGCTGGGTGCCCCAGGCGGTCAGCGTGATGGTGCCCTTCTCGTCCGGGTAGGGGCTCATCAGGGAGTACTGGGTGACCTTCACGCGGTCCGAGAGGGTCTTGATGTCGGCGGCGCTGGCCTTGGCGTTGTAGGTGACCCAGACGGCGCCGTGCTCCAGCGAGTGGACGGCGTTCTCGTTCTCGAGGGGCTTGTCGTAGACGGTGCCCATGCAGTTCGCCCAGACCGGGTTGTGGTCGCCGCCGACCGGCGGGGTCTGCGGGTAGCTGACCTTGGTCTGCACGTGGTTACGGGTGAGCTTGTCGAACGGGTACGTCTGGACGCCCGGGATGGGGGCCTTCGCGGCGGCCGTCTTGGCGTCCCGCTTCGACTTCGCGTCCAGGGCGAGGTAGATGCCGCCGCCGACCATGCCCGCGACCAGCACACCGGCTATGCCGAACGCGACGAACTTGTTGCGGCGGTCACGCCGCGCCTCCTCCGCCCGCAGCTCGGCGATTCTGGCGCGGCGGTCGGCCTGGCCTTCGCGGCCGGTCTTGTTGGTCTGCTTGGAAGCGGAACCCATGGGAGATGTCCTTGGTGTCTAAGGGGAGTGCCGGGGGGTGCGGAGCCGCCGGGACCGGCCGCGGGGCGGCGCGGGCCGACGGTGGGTTCCGCTAGGTCCGGTGGACCTGTAGGGCGTGCAGATCGGGCGCCAGGTCGGTGCCGATCAGTGGCGTACAGGGCACCGGTCGCGGCAGGGCCGTCTCCAGGACGAGCTGCGCCGGCGCGATGGCGGCCGGGTGCGGCGGTGCGTTGGGGAGCTGCGACTCGGAGCCGCAGAAGGGGTGGTCCGAGCAGCCGTCGCCGGGCCGGGGGTGGTCGCCGTCGGCGGTGCACCAGGTGAGCGGGAGGCCCGCGTCGGCCAGGGCGTCCGCGAGCGGACCGCCCTTGAGCTGGTGGTGGGCCGCAGCGGGAGCCGCCGACCGGTCGGGCGTGACGGCCTGCGGCCCGTAGGCCGTGGCCGCCTTCTGGGGCTGCGGCGCGGCCGTCACGGCCTGGGCCCGCCCGGCGCACGGCAGCAGCGCCAACAGGCCGACCAGCACCAGTGCCCACAGCCGCCCGGCCGGGCGGGCCGTGTGCAGGGCCCTCCCCGGCTGCGGTGCGGTCGCTCCTGGCACGGTCATGCGCACATATTAATCAGCCGAACGAGTGAAGCGATGCCCCTTACCGGCCTTCATTTTCCGCCGTTCCACCTGCTCGGGCCGGTGGAATCGGCGCTGTTCGGTGCACTTCCGGGCAGGTCGGACGCCCGTTGCGGTGTGACGGCCGGAACACTGCACCCGCCGGGTGATCGGTTGTCCCCGAATCCCGGACAGCGTCGTTCTCCTTGGAGACAATGACGTGGAGGACGAGGAGCGGCGAGATGACCAACCAGGGCGCACCCCCGCAGCACCGTCCCGAGGACGGCTGGTGGCAGGCGGTCTACACCGGCCCAGCCGACACCCTGCCGGACACCCCGGGCCTCGCCGACGCCCTGGCGGAGGCGGCCACCGTCGACGAGTGGTTCGACTCGGCGGCAGGCATGATCGGCCCGCAGCGCACGCCGACCGACCCGGTCGCCGACCCGGGGCCGGAGCCCACCGTCGACGAGTGGTTCGACTCGGCCGCAGGCATGATCGGCTCCCAGCGCACCCCGGACCCGGCTCCCGAGCCCGCCGCACCCCCGGCGGATCCTGTCGTGCCACCGACCCCGGCTGAGCCCACGCCCACGCCCACGCTCACGCCTGAGCCCACGCCCACGCTCACGCCTGAGCCCACGCCCACGCCCACGCCTGTGCAGCCACGGGCTGGTGCCCGTCCGTCCAGTTACGGCCCGGAACCGACCGCCCTCCCGGAGCTCGACCCGGACGCGCTCGCCGAGCTGGTGCCCGACACCGTGCTCGACGGGGCGCAGTACGGTCGCTGCACGCTCCGCGCGGCCTCCGTACGCGGCGACTCGGCCCGCCACCGGGGCGAGGTGCGCCGCGACGGCCTGCTGGTCACCCGTTTCGGCGAGGGCGACGACGGGCTGCTGCTCGCCGTACTGGGATCTCCCGGGCTCGACCTGCGGGCGCCGACGGCCGTCGCCGACGCCTGCCGCCAACTCGCCGCCGCGATCGGCCGCAGCCGCGCCGAGCTCGCCGCCGACCTGCGCGAAGGCGCCCGCGACCGCCTCCGCTACGGCCTCCAGCGGCTGGCCACCCAGGCCGCCGCCCCGCTGCGTACCGCTGCCGCCCCAGGCCCGGTCGAGGACGGCACCGGCGGGTCACTGCACTGCCTGCTGATCTCGCTCGACCCGGCCGCCACCCACCGCGCGGCCTTCGGGATCGGGCCCGGCGGGCTCTACCTGCTGCGTTCGGGTCACTGGATCGACGCGTACGCCGCGCGGCTGCTGCACCACCCGGACGGGGAGCCGCCGGTGTCCGCCGTCGGCGGGGTCGGGCCGGTGCCGCGCCCGTTCAGGTTCCGGCTCGTTCCGGCGACGCCCGGCGACATCCTGCTGCTCTGCACCCCGGGGCTGGCCGAGCCGGTCGCCGAGGAGGCGTCCGTCGCGCACTTCCTCGCCGACCACTGGGCCCATCCGCACCCGCCGGGCACCGTCGACTTCCTCCGCCAGGTGCAGGTCCGCGCCAAGGACTACGCGGAGGACCGGACGGCCGTGGCCGTCTGGACCGAGTAGCGCGCCCGTCAGGCCGGTCCGGTCCGGCGCCCCAGCAGGGCCGCCGTCACGGATGCCACCTGCGCCGTCGCCTGCGCGACCTCGGCTCCGGGCAGTCCGATCGCGATCGGCACCGCGAAGCCGTCCAGCAGGGCCCGGATCTGTACGGCCCGGTCCTGCGGCGGCGCGGCGGCCGCCGAGAACTCACCGGCCGCGACGCCCTCCTCGATCAGGGCGACCAGATCGGCCTGCCAGGGTGCCTCGATCTCCAACTGCCCCTGCCGGATCTCCGCACTCGCCGGCGAACGCCCCCACACCTCCAGCCAGAGGATCCACCGAGGGTCACCCGGGCTCTCGGGCAGATAGAGCTCCGCGTACGCCGCGAGCCGCCCCCAGAAACCGCCGTCGGCCCCCCGCAGGGCGGCCCGGCGGCGTTCGCCGAGCTGCTCCTCGCTCCAGCGCAGCGTCTCCAGGAGCAGTTGGTCCTTGCTGCCGAAGTAGTAGAGCAGGTGCCCGGCGCTCATCTGGAGCTGCTTCCCGAGCCCGGCCATGGTCAGCTTGGCGAGCCCGTGCTCGGCGATCGCCGCCCGCGCGGTGGCGAACACCTCCTCGCGCGGCCGTGCAGCCCGCCGGGGCCTCGGCTCCGCCATTCCGCCTCCTCTCTCTCGGACCTGCCCCCGGTGATGCGACTAGCGGGTCGCCCGGGGCTGCTGCTGGGTGATGCAGTGGATGCCGCCGCCGTTGGCGAAGATCTCGCGGGCATCGACGAGTTCGACCTTGCGGCCGGGGTAGGCCTCGCCGAGGACGGTGGCCGCGTGCTGGTCGCGGGGGTCGTCGAAGGCGCAGAGGATGACGGCGCCGTTCGCGACGTAGTGGTTGATGTAGGAGTAGTCGACCGGCTCGCCCTCCTCGTCGGTGAGGACGGTGGGGGCGGGCAGTTCGATGACCTCCAGCGGGCGCCCGGCGGCGTCGGTCGAGGCGCGGAGGATGGCGACGAGCTCCTTGCACACCTCGTGGTCGGGGTGTGCGGGGTCGGGCTGCACGTGGGCGAGGACGACGCCGGGGCGGACGAAGGAGGCGACGATGTCGATGTGGCCCCGGGTGCCGAACTCGTCGTAGTCACGGGTGAGTCCGCGCGGCAGCCAGATCGCCTTCGTGGTGCCGAGGAAGGCGTGCAGCTCGGCCTCGACGGCCTCCTTCGTCCAGTCGGAGTTGCGGCCCTCGCCGAGCTGGACGGTCTCGGTGACGAGCACGGTGCCCTCGCCGTCGACGTGGATGCCACCGCCCTCGTTGATCAGCTTCGAGGCGAAGCGCTGCACGTCGGTCAGCCCGGTGATGGCCTCCGCGATGTGCTGGTCGTGCTCCCAGCGGGCCCAGGACTGAGCACCCCAGCCGTTGAACACCCAGTCGGTGGCGGCGAGTTCGCCGTCCCGGCCGAGCAGGAAGGTCGGGCCGATGTCGCGCATCCAGGCGTCGTCCAGCGGGCGCTCGACCAGCTCGACCTCGGCGGAGACGTACCGACGGGCGTCCTCCAGCTCACCGGTGTTGACGATCAGCGTCACCGGCTCGTACCGGACGATGGTGTTGGCGACGCGGGCCCAGGCCTCGCGGGCGGCGTGCAGGTGCGCCGGCTCGTCGAAGGTCGGGTTGTCGGTGGGGAAGGCCATCCAGGTGCGCTCGTGCGGGTGCCATTCGGCGGGCATCCGGAAACCGAGGGAGGCGGGAGTGGTCATGAGGGTGAAGTCCTAAGCAGTGGGGGAGGGTTCAGAGGAAGTAGAGACGGCTGAGCGAGACGCTGTCGGCAGGCTCGGAGCGCAGCGGTGAGCCGTCCAGCGAGACCAGGCCGGTGGTGGCCTCGACCTGGACGTTGCCGACGCGGGCGTTGCGGACCATGTCGCGCGGCCCGATGCCTCGGGTGTTGCGGACGCCCACCCGGCGGCGGCGGGTGGGGAGTTGGTCGGCCGCGCGGTCCAGGTACGAGCCGTCGGCGGCGGCTTGGGCGACGAAGGCGACGGAGATGTCGGCTGCGGTGGTGCCGTGGGCGCCGAACTGGGGGCCGAGGACGAGGGGTTCGCAGCGGTCGGTGGAGGCGTTGGGGTCGCCGGTGACGCCGTAGGCGGGGAATCCGGCCTTGAGCACCAGCTGGGGTTTGGCTCCGAAGTACTGCGGCCACCAGAGGACGATGTCGGCGAGTTTGCCGATTTCGATGGAGCCGACTTCGTGGGCGAGGCCGTGGGCGATGGCGGGGTTGATGGTGAGTTTGGCGATGTAGCGCAGGACGCGTTCGTTGTCGTCGCCGCTGTCGTTGGTGCCGTAGGAGCCTTCGCCGTCGAGGGGGCCGAGTTCGGTCTTCATTTTGCCGGCCATGGCGAAGGTGCGGCGCACGGTTTCGCCGGCGCGGCCCATGCCTTGGGCGTCGGAGGAGGTGATGCCGATGACGCCGAGGTCGTGGAGGACGTCTTCGGCGCCCATGGTGCCGGCGCGGATGCGGTCGCGGGCCATGGCGGCGTCGCCGGGGAGGTCGACCTTGAGGTCGTGGGCGGAGACGATCATGCCGAAGTGCTCGCCGAGGGCGTCGCGGCCGAAGGGGAGGGTGGGGTTGGTGGAGGAGCCGATGACGTTCTCGACGCCCGCCATCTTCAGCACGTTGGGGACGTGTCCGCCGCCGCAGCCTTCGATGTGGAAGGCGTGGATGGTGCGGCCTTCCAGCACGGCGAGGGTGTCCTCGACGGACAGGCACTCGTTCAACCCGTCGGTGTGCAGGGCGACCTGGACGTCGTACTCCTCGGCGACGCGCAGGGCGGTGTCGAGGGCGCGGGTGTGGGCGCCCATGTCCTCGTGGACCTTGAAGCCGGAGGCGCCGCCCTCGGCGAGGGCCTCGATGAGGGGGGCGGGGTCGGAGGAGGAGCCGCGGCCGAGGAAGCCGATGTTGACGGGCCAGGCGTCGAAGGCGTTGAAGGCGTGCCGCAGCGCCCACGGGGAGTTGACGCCGACGCCCCAGACGGGGCCGAACTCCTGGCCGATGATCGTGGTGACGCCGGAGGCGAGGGAGGCCTCCATGATGCGCGGCGACAGCAGGTGGACGTGGGTGTCGATGGCTCCGGCGGTGGCGATCATGCCCTCACCCGAGACGATCGTCGTCCCGGTGCCGACGACGACGTCGATGTTGTCGAGGGTGTCGGGGTTGCCGGCGCGGCCGATGGAGGCGATGCGGCCGTCGATGAGGCCGATGGAGGTTTTGCGGATGCCCTGGACGGCGTCGATGACCAGGACGTTGCTGATGACGACGTCGCAGGTGTCGCGGACGGCGGCGGCTTTGAGGTGGAGGCCGTCGCGGGCGGTCTTGCCGAAGCCGGCGAGGAACTCCTCGCCGGGGGCCTGGGAGTCGGACTCGACCCGGACGATCAGCCCGGAGTCACCGAGGCGGATCCGGTCACCCGCCCGGGGGCCGTGCACGGCGATGTAGTCGTGGGGGGTGATCGCGCTCACGAGTCGATCTCCGCATCGTCGAAGGTGGTCAGGTAGCCGGTCGCGCGGGCCTTGGCGAGGGCGTTCTCCCGGGCACCGGGGGCGTCCAGCGGGCCGTCGACCAGTCCAGCGAAGCCGATGGCGACGCGGGTGCCGCCGATGGGTACGAGGCCGACCTCGACGGTGGCGCCGGGGTCGAAGCGGACGGAGGACCCGGCGGGGACGGCGAGGTGGGTGCCGTAGGCGTCGGCGCGGTCGAAGGCCAACCGGGGGTTGGCCTCGAAGAAGTGGAAGTGCGAGGTCACCGAGATCGGCACGGCGGAGGTGTTGTGCACGAGCAGCACCACCGTCTCCTCGATCGGGTCGTAGCCGGTGCCGCTGCCGATCAGGGCGCCGCCGGGGGCGTCGTCGCCGAGCGAGCCCGCTCCCTGGAAGGGGTCGTTGATGACGGCGAGGCGGGTGCCGTCGTCGAAGACGGCCTCCACCTGGATGACGGTCACGACGTCGGGTACGCCGGGCAGGACGTCGTCGGCGCTGAGCACCGTACGTCCGGCCTCGATCGCCTCGGCGAGGCGGCGGCCGTCGCGGGCGGCCTCGCAGACGGTGTCGGCGATCAGGGCGGTCGCCTCGGGGACGTTCAGCTTGACGCCGCGTGCGCGGCGGGCGCGGGCCAGCTCGGCCGCTGTGAAGATCAGCAGCCGGTCCCGCTCGGTGGGGGTCAGTCGCACGGTTCCTCGCTCGCGGATGCCAGGGGGTCGGAGTAGTTAGAACGGCGTTCAAACATCTCTGGCCATTGAACCCGGGTCACGCCGCTCTGTCCAGCCTTGCCCCCCGCGAACGGTTCGGCGCGCCGGAGGTCGCCTGGGGGGGATGCGCGATCTATCAGGGCCCTGATATAAATAAGGAGACGAATCTGAAGCAGCCAACGAATCAACCAATGAACCCTGAGGAGCGCACCCATGCGCGCAGTCCGCTACACCCGCACCGGCGGCCCCGAGGTCCTCGAACTCGCCGAGCTCCCCCTCCCGCAGCCCGGCCCCGGCGAGGTCGCCATCGATGTCAGCCATGCGGGCATCCACTTCGCCGATGTGATGTTCCGCCGGGGTCAGTTCCCGCTCCCGCTCCCCGCCGTCCCCGGCCTGGAGGTCGCGGGCACCGTCGCCGCCCTCGGTGAGGGCGTCACCGGCCTGCGGGTCGGCCAGCCGGTGGCCGCAGTGCCCACCGGCTTCGGCGGCTACGCCGAGCGCGTCATCACGAGCGCCCTCGCCACCGTCCCCCTGGAGGGTGAACTCGCCGGGCTCGGCCCGCAGCTCGCCGCCGCCACCGCCTGCAACGCCGCCACCGCCGTGGGCACCCTGCGCGGCGCCGCCCGGGTCGCCCCCGGCGACCGGGTGCTCGTCCTCGGTGCCTCCGGCAGCCTCGGCACGCTGCTCGGCAGCCTCGCCCGCCACTACGGCGCCGCCCTGGTGGCCGGCGCCGCAAGCACCCCCGAGCGCGCGGCCCGAGCAGCTGCCAACGGCTACGACGAGACCCTGAGCTACGACGAACTCGCCAGCAGCGTCGACAAGTTGACCGACGGCCAGGGCTTCGACGTCATCGTCGACTCGGTCGGCGGCGAACTGCGCGAGCAGGTCCGCCCGCTGCTCGCCGTCCTCGGCCGGCACGTCGTGATCGGCAACGCCGCCGACCGCGACATCACCCTGGAGGCCAACCAGGTCTGGTACGAGAGCTTCTCGCTCGCCGGGTACAACATGGGCGGCGTGCTCGGCCGCCGCCCCGACCTCTTCCGTGCCCACCTGGAGGAGGGCCTGCGGCTGGTCGCCGACGGCACCCTGCGGGCCGACGTCGAGGAGATCGGCTGGGACGGAGTGGTGGCCGCCCACCAGCGCCTGGAGGGGCGCACCGCGACCGCGAAGTACGTCCTGCGGGTCGCCTGACCAGCGCTGGGATACTGGGCCCTGCCCAGACCCGTCCAGGAGAGGCAGCCCCCTCATGACCACCGATCCCGCCGCGCTGCTCGCCGGCCCGCAGGGGGCCCAGCTGCGCCTGGGGCTCGCGATCAAACAGGCCGAGCAGGCCATGATGGCCGCCAAGACCGACGCGCTGCGGGAGTTGGAGCTGACGGTGCCGCAGTACGCCGTGCTGCTCCAGCTCACCGAGCGGCCCGGGATGTCCGGGGCCCAGCTCGCGCGCGGGGCCGCCGTCACCCCGCAGACGATGGCCGGAGTGCTGGCCAATCTGGAGGCCAAGGGGCTGGTCGAGCGGGAGCCCTCCGAGGTGCACAGCAAGGTGCTGGTGACCCGGCTCAGCGAGGCCGGGGGGCGGCTCGTAGCAGAGGCCGACGCGCGCGCGGTCGGAATCGAGTCGGTGCTCTGGACAGCATTCGACGACGCCGAGCGGGAGCTGTTCCGTGGGTTCCTCCAACGTGCAACTTCCGTGCTGCACAAGTGAGTAAAGGATCTCCACGCCGCAGGTAAAGTGACCCGCCGTCACCCATTCGGCAGATCATTTTTTCGTAGGCGGGGAGAATTCCGATGAAGGACCAGTTGCAGGTCCAGCTGCAGGACCGGCGGAGCGTTCTCAGGGCGGGCACCATGGCGGTGGCTGCTCTGGCTGCCCTCGGTGCGGCGGCGCCGGTGGCCGCCGCCGCGCCCTCCACCACGACCGGGCCGGTCGGCACGCCGCAGCTGGCGCTCGACCGGCTCCGGGCCGGCAACGCGAACTGGGCCGCCGGCCGATCCGTCCACCCCGACGCCTCGGCCGCCCGCCGTCGCGATCTGTCGACCCATCAGGAGCCCTTCGCGGTGGTCTTCTCCTGCATCGACTCCCGCGTCCCCCCGGAGCTGGTCTTCGACCAGGGCCTCGGCGATCTGATGGTCGTCCGCACCGCCGCCCACACCGCCGACGGCCTGGTCACCGGCAGCCTGGAGTACGGGCCCGCCGAGCTGGGCGCCCAGCTGCTGGTCGTCCTCGGCCACCAGCGCTGCGGCGCCGTCACGGCCGCCGTGAAGTCCTTCACCGGCGGCGAGCGCCTCCCCGGGCACCTCGCCGACATCGCCCGCGACCTGCGCGGCCCCTACCAGGAGGCGCGCGCCACGGCCCCCGCCGACCTGGTCGACGCCACCATCCGCGCCCAGACCCGCCGCACCGTCGCCCAGCTCCGCACCGACCGCCTGCTGAAGCCCCTGATCGCGGCCGGAAGGCTCGACGTCGTCGGCGGGTACTACTCGTTGGACACCGGGACGGTCACCTTCTCCCGCTAGTGCCGCGCCCGGCACCAGCGCGCGCCCGCGTGGCGCCGACCCGACTCCCGAGGAGGGGGCCGGGCCGGCGCCGAGGGTGGCTGCGGTCAGCTGACGAGCGCGATGAGCGCGGTGGCGGCGGCCTTCTCCGCCGCCGAGAGGATCTCCTTCACCAGGTCGCCGAGGGCTCCCGTGACACCCGCGGCGAGGGTGTCCGTCCCATCGATGCCGGCCTTGAAGGTGCCGTTGAGGATGCCGTCCCACTCCGCCGTGATCTGCGGGTTGTGGCCGGTGAAGGTGAAGTCGTCGTTGCGGTCGGGGGTGCCGAAGGGCAGTCCGGCGACGGTCCCCTCGGTGTGGCCGGAGTGCTGGAAGGTGAAGACGGTCCCGTCCGGCGTCATCACCGCCGCAGAGATCGTGTAGTCGATGTTGTCGAAGCCGCTGTCGTGCGCGTGCATGGTGAAGGTGAAGCCGCCGTCCTGCCGCATCACCACGCGCGCCGTGCCGCCGACGGCGATGTCGGTCGTCACGTCCTGGTCGAAGCTTCTGGTCGACGAGTCGTACCAGAAGTGGTCCTGGACGGAGGAGTCCCCTCCGGCGAACCAGAGTTCCATGCTGGTGGGGATGCGGCTGACGGCGGCGATTCCGCTGCTGGTGGAGGCGGATCCGGCGGGGGCGAGTTCGAAGTTCTGCCAGTTGGCGCCTTCGTACCAGAAGTGGTCCTGGACGGAGCCGTTGGGCCCGATGAACCACATCTCCATGCTGCCCGGGATGCGGGAGACGGCGGCGATTCCGCTGCTGGTCGAGGCGCTTCCGGCGGGGGCGAGTTCGAAGTTCTGCCAGTTGGCACCTTCGTACCAGAAGTGGTCCTGGACGGAGCCGTTGGCGCCGATGAACCACATCTCCATGCTGCCCGGGATGCGGGAGACGGCGGCGATTCCGCTGCTGGTGGAGGCGGATCCGGCGGGGGCGAGTTCGAAGTTCTGCCAGTTGGCGCCTTCGTACCAGAAGTGGTCCTGGACGGAGCCGTTGGGCCCGATGAACCACATCTCCATGCTGCCCGGGATGCGCGAGACAGCGGCGATTCCGCTGCTGGTCGAGGCGCTTCCGGCGGGGGCGAGTTCGAAGTTCTGCCAGTTGGCGCCTTCGTACCAGAAGTGGTCCTGGACGGAGCCGTTGGCGCCGATGAACCACATCTCCATGCTGCCCGGG
The DNA here is from genome assembly GCF_052076145.1 of Kitasatospora sp. McL0602. NCBI lineage: Bacteria > Bacillati > Actinomycetota > Actinomycetes > Kitasatosporales > Streptomycetaceae > Kitasatospora > Kitasatospora sp. McL0602. The sequence continues at coordinate 5,960,275 of NZ_CP197246.1, forward strand.
ATGCGGCTGACGGCGGCGATTCCGCTGCTGGTCGAGGCGGATCCGGCGGGGGCGAGTTCGAAGTTCTGCCAGTTGGCACCTTCGTACCAGAAGTGGTCCTGGACGGAGCCGTTGGCACCGACGAACCAGACCTCCATGCTGCCCGGGATGCGCGAGACAGCGGCGATTCCGCCGCTGGTCGAGGCGCTTCCGGCGGGGGCCAGCTCGTAGCGGCCCCACGGCGTTCCTTCGTACCAGTACGCGCCCTGGACCGAGCCGTTCGAGGCGATCCACCAGACTTCCATGCTCCCGTCGATCCGGGAGACCGCAGCGAACCGGCTCGACGGTGCGGTGCTGTCGGCCGATGACAGGGTGAATTGGTTCCAACTCATCTGGGCTCCTTCGGGTGTTCGCTGCCTGCTGGGTGGTCAACCCGCTTTCTCAGATTAGGAGTTCGCCATGATCGGACGCATGGGGCGCTGGTCCTGGTTCGGTCCTGGGACGTGTGGGCCGGCCCGGCCCCTTCCCGGGGCGGCGGCTCGCTGAATTCACCGTCCGCGAAGGATCAAACCTCGGGCGGGCTGTCAATTGGATCACTTCTGCGCCTCCGGGCCACCAGTTCACCCCAGGTGACCGCGTACACACTGTTGCGAATCGCGGCAGCTGGGCATGAGGATGGTCGTCGGCAAGAAAGGGCGGCCCGATCGGTGGGGGCTCGATCGGCGGCCGCCCCGATGAGGGCGGGGGCGTACGTGATGGATGGTCAGGCCAGGTTTCCGCGTCAGCGGACGGCTTCCGGCAGTGACGGGGTCGCGTCTGCGGGGCGGGCGGAGGCCGGCCCGGTCCGCGAGACCGGGTGCGCGCTGCACCGCAGACTCCACGCCGCGCTCGACGCAGCCGATCTCCCGGCCGTGGGCGCCGTCCGGCACCGGCTCCGGGCGGCACTGACGCTCTGGGGGGTGCCGCAACTCGCCGACACTGCTGAGCTGTTGGCGTCCGAGCTGGTGACCAACGCGCTGCTGCACACCGGCCGGGGGGCGCTCTTCGACGCCGTGCTGAGCCCCGAGTCGCGCCTGCGCGTCGAGGTCCAGGACGGCACCTCCCAGCTGCCCGGGAGGCAGCCGCAGTCGGACGTCGCGACCTCCGGCCGGGGGCTGGTGCTGGTCGAGGCGCTGGCCGACGACTGGGGTGTGCAGCTGCGGGGCGAGGGCAAGGTCACCTGGTTCGAGCTGGGACTCGACTGAGCGAGGTGCGGCCGCGTCCGTTGCCTCCGGCGGCGGGCTGTGCTGACCTGAAGTGGGACGGACGTCATCCGTCCAGGTGAGGCGATACTAGTAATCTTTCGATTGGACGTTAAGAATGTGTGCCCGGGGTTGGCGGCGGGGAGAAGCGAGCCTCGACCGACCGGCCACCTGACCCGGCGCGCACCACGTCTCACCGTCCGAGACAGTTCAAGATCGTTCGAGGCCGTTCGGGATCGTTCGGGATCGTTCGACGCATCGCCCCACCACCACACGGCCAGGCCTGCCCTCGGGCGGCATGGCACGGCAGCGGCAGGAGAAGCATGGCGACAGAGCCCGAGTCGCAGGGGCCCGCACGCCGCACCCCACCGGCCCAGACGACCCGAAGCGCGGCCGCCGCGCGCAGCCTGCGCGGGCCCGTCGACCGGGTCGACCACGGCGGCGCCGAGCCACACCGCGGTGCGCCCGGCCTGGCCGCCGGGAGAATCACGCCGGTGGTCTCGAGAGGGCTGCCGACCCGCAGCGGCGACTCCACCCCCGACTGGCTCGAACCGGCGATGGCGGCCAACGGCATCGGCTCCTTCGACTGGGACATCCGCCGGGACGTCCTGGAGGGCGACCCTCGCGCCTGTGCCATCCTCGGCCTCGACGCCGGGCGCTTCGACCGCAGCGCCGCCGCCTTCCTCGCGATGCTCCACCCCGACGACGCCCCGGTCGTCCGCCGCCGGGTCGAGCGCGCCGTCGCCGAGCTGGGCCAGTGCGGCGCCTACTACCGGACGATCTTCCCCGGCGGGGAGATGCACGCCGTACGGTTCCGTGGCCGGGTGCTCGCCGACGCCTTCGGGCGGGCCTCCCGGATGGTCGGCTTCGTCTGGGACGCCACCGTCGAACTGCACAAGCGCGAGCGGGCCGGCGAGCTCGCGATGCTGCGAGAGGAGCGCTCGCGTTTCATCAAGGAGGCTGCCCGCGCGCTCTCCGAGGCCGTGACCGTCCGGGACGTGGCCCGGGTCTTCACCGAGCTGCCCCTGCCCGGCCTGCCCCCGGACGGCCTGGTGCTCACCTCACTGGAGGCCGGGCGGCTGCACGTGCTGGGCGCCAGCGGCTACACCTCCGAGCACATGCACCCCTTCCACCGCGCGCCGCTACCGCCCAGCCACCCCGCCGCCGAGGCCGTCCGGGCCCGGGTGCCGGTCTTCATCGGCAGCCGCGAGGAGTACCGCGACCGCTACCCGGAGGCCTGGCCGCAGCTGGCCGCGAGCGGCCCGCGCAGCGCCTGGGCCTTCCTGCCGCTGGTCGCCAGCGGCCGGGTGATCGGCGTCTGCGTGGTCAGCTTCGATGACGAACGCGACCTTGACACCGACGAGCGCACCCTGCTCTCCACCCTCGGCGGCCTGGTCGCGCAGTCCCTCGCCCGAGCCCGGCTGCACGACGCCGAGCACGAGCTCGCGGCAGGCCTCCAGCGCGTCATGCTGCCGCGCACCGTGCCGTCCGTCCCCGGCGTCACTACCGCTGTCCGCTACCTCGCCGCAGGCTCCGGCCTCCAGATCGGCGGCGACTGGTACGACGTCGTACCGCTGCCCGGTGGGCACGTCGGCCTGGTCATCGGCGACGTCCAGGGCCACGACGTGCACGCCGCCGGGATCATGGGCCAGCTCCGGATCGCCCTGCGCGCGTACGCAGCCGAGGGGCACCCGCCCGCCGCCGTGATGGCCCGCGCCTCCCGCTTCCTCGCCGATCTCGACACCGACCACTTCGCGACCTGCACCTACGCCGAGGTCAACGTCGACTACGGCGTGGTCTACGCCGTCCGGGCCGGGCACCTCGACCCGGTCGTCCGGCGCTCGGACGGCACCAGCGCGATCGTGCAGGTCGCCGGCGGGCTGCCGCTCGGGATCGCCCCCGACGAGGAGTACCGCGTCACCCGCTTCAGCCTCGACCCCGGCGAGACCGTGGTGCTCTGCACCGACGGTCTGGTCGAGGCCCGGGGCATGGACCTCGACACCGGCTTCGCCCGGCTCTGCGAAGCCGTCGCCCGCGAGCTCCCCGCACGCGGTGAGTCCGCTCAGGACCCGATCGACGTGCTCGCCGACCGGATCGCCTCCCAGGCGGCCGACTCCACCGAGCGCGAGGACGACATAGCGCTGCTGCTGCTCCGCTGGGACGGACCGGCGGGCGGGCTGGCCGCCCAGCAGCTCCGCCGCCGGATCGGGCAGGCCGACCTGGCCCGGATCTCCGAGCTGCGCGGCGAGCTGCGGGACGCCCTCCGGCGCTGGGGCGTGCCCGACCTGGTCGACACCGCCGAGCTGCTCGCCTCCGAGCTGGTCACCAACGCGATCCGGCACACCGACCGGGACGCGATGTTCACCGCCCGCCTCTACCGGGAGCCCGCCACCCCCGGCGCCCGCCTCCGGATCGAGGTCGAGGACGAGTCGGACCTCTGGCCGACCCGCCGCACCCCCGGCGAGCAGGCCTCCTCGGGCCGTGGCCTGATGCTCGTCGAGGCCCTCGCCGAAGCCTGGGGTGTGGAGCCTCGCGGCACGGGCAAACGGATGTGGTTCGAGCTGGCCGCCGCAGGCTGAGCCGAGGCGTCAGCCGAACTGCTGCTCCAGGTCCTTGAGTTTCTGTTCGAGGGAGTCGAGGCGGGGGAGGGTCATGGTCTCCTCGTCGGGCGTCAGGTCGACGGTCGGGCGGGGTTGCCGGGCCGGGAGGCCGGGCTGGGTGACGGCGGTGGGCTCCTCCGCGGTTATCGCGGGCTCCGTCGGGCTGGGCTCCAACTGAGGCCGCGGGGAGGTGCGTTGGCGCCAGACACCGCCGTGCTGGCGGCCGATCGCGCGGATCTCGGCACGCTCGCGCCGGCTGGCCAGCCGCTGGCGTTCCCGGTTGGCCGCGGCCTCCCGCTTGTCGTCCCGGACTTCCTCGACCGCCTCGTCCAGCGTGCGGACATTCTCCAGCAGCATCAACGACCAGGCCGCGTACGTCTCCAGCGGAGCCCGCAGCCACCGCACGATCCGGATCTGCGGCAGCGGCCGGGGCACCAGCCCCTGCTCCCGCAGCGCGGCCCGGCGGGTCTGCTTCAGCGCCCGGTCGAAGAGCACGGCGGCCGAGAGTGACATCCCGGCGAAGAACTGCGGCGCCCCGGCGTGCCCGAACCCCCTGGGGGCGTGCACCCAGTTGAACCAGGCGGAGGCACCGGCGAAGAGCCAGACCAGCAGGCGCGAGCCGAGCGCCGCGTCGCCGTGGCTGGCCTCCCGGACGGCGAGGACGGAGCAGAACATCGCCGCACCGTCGAGGCCGAACGGGACGAGGTACTCCCACCCGCCGGACAGGTCGAGATTCTGGATGCCGAACCCGACCAGGCCGTGGAAGGAGAGCGCCGCCGCGACGGCCGCGCAGCAGAACAGCAGGGTGTACGAGGCTCCCCCGTACAGGGACTCCTTGCGGCGGCGGCGATCCTCGCTGCGCTCCCAGGAGTCCGATGCACCGGCAGGGGCGGTGGCCCGGGTACGGGCGACTGCCACCAGCACGGCGGTCACCACCAGCACGGCCACGCCGGTGATGGCCCAGCCAAGTGGTATGTCGGACAGTTTCATGGCTTTGACCAGCCTCGCTTTCCTGCGAACTTGAGGGCGGAGCCCATCATTGCGGATGCGTGACATTGGTATGGCCGATTTGGTGTCAATGCACCAGGGAGAGGGAATTTGGGGCAACTGGTTATGAAAATAGGATGATTGAGGCGAAGTCAGAAGCCTTTCCCGGCATCACCCCGCCACTCCTCCTCGAGGATGCTGAACACGTCCGAGTCCCGCCAGCCGTCGCGGATCAGCATGGAGTGCCGCTGGCGCCCCTCGTACGTCATGCCGAGCTTGGCCAGCACCCGGGCCGAGGCGAGGTTGCGCGGGTCGCAGGTGGCGTAGATCCGGTGGAGCCCGGCCTGCTCGAAGCCGTGGGCCAGCAGGTGCTGCGCGATCGCCGTGCCGAAGCCGCGACCCCAGGCGTCCGGGTGGACGGTGTAGGCGATCTCGCCCTGGCGGTGAGCGCGGTGGCGGATGTGGAAGTCGCCGATGCCGACGGGAACACCCTCGGCGTGGGCGAGGTGGACGAGCCGGGTCGGCTGGTCCTGGGCGGACCTCTCGACGGCGGACCGGACGTAGGCGCGGGTCTGGTCCTCGGTGTTGGGGCCCCAGGGCTGGTAGCGGCAGGCCGCTTCGAGGCGGGCCCAGGAGTGCACGGCCGGCCAGTCGTCGAGGGTGAGCGGGCGCAGGGTCACGGGTGGGAGGGCCATGCGGCGATCGTGCCAGACGGGGGTTACGCCCGATGGGCCTTCGCGGCGCAGGCGCGGGGGCAGCTGAAGCAGGACTCGGCGGGGCGGACGGTGTAGAAGAGGCAGCAGCTCAGCCTGGTGCGGGTGCGCATCGGAGCCGCGTCGGGGTACTCCAGCAGGCGGAAGCCGGGGCCGTCCGGGCCGGGCGTGAAGAAGTCCGAACTGTCCTGGGGGAGCAGCTCGGTGAGCTCGGCGGCGGCGCGCTGCTCCTCGCCGAGCAGGCTGCCGATGTACCAGAGGCCCTCGATCACGTCGTCCGTCGCCATGCTCCGGAGGGTGTGCGGGCCGCGTCGCACCTCGGGGCGGAAGGCGGCGAGGACGGGCGTGAGGTGTTCGGTCAGGGCGGCCAGCAGGGCGGCGCGCAGGGCGGCCTCGTCCGGGACGGTCCTGGCACCGGGGAAGGCTGCGGCCGGGTCACCGGGGAGGCAGTGGAACTCCTCGTAGTGGAAGGTGAGTTCGCCGGTGGCGCGGCGGATCGAGACCTGTTCGGCGGGGATCCGGGGCACCCGTCGCTCCAGGAACCAGGGGAGGGTGAAGAGCAGTGCGGTGGGCCAGCAGTAGCGGTGCAGGCAGAAGCCGGCGGCGACGTCGGGCCGCAGGGGAGTGCCGTAGCGGGCCAGGCCCTGCCGGGCGTCGAAGGCGATCAACTCCCGCAGGGCGGACGGGCTCCGGAGGATGTCGGCGGTGCGGACCCAGCCGTGGCCGGACTGCGGCGGGCGGTGGTGGATGCGCAGCTCGGGGAAGACCTGGTGGAGCCTGGCGTAGCCGGCGAGCAGCGGCGGGGGGACGTGCGGCGCGATGCTGCTCACGGTCATGGCGTCGGCCCGTCGGGTCGGCCGGGCTCCGGGCGGGGCCGGGGGAGCGCGGGGGGTGGCAGGGGACCTGCCCGAAGTACTGCTCACCCCGGGCAGGTTAGCCTCACCTTAGCTGATGCTCTCCCCCACGTCGTGCGCGATGCGGCCGTCCGGGGGAGCATCCGGGGCGGGCACGGCGCTGAGCCCGCGCGCCAGCCACACCGGCACGCCACCCAGAGCATGTACCAGCCGCGCCGCCTCGGCCCGCAGTCGCGCCGCCTCCTGAGGCTCCGACACGTCCGCGAGCGCCGCGAGCGCCGGCGCGACCCCCACCGTGAAGCCGAGCTCCTCGCGCAGGCGCAGCGAGGCGTGGAAGCCCTCGCGGGCGCGCTCCACGTCGCCCGCCGCCAGGGCCAGGGTGGCGAGGTGCCGCCAGGTGTAGGAGCTGAGCAGCCCGTCGCCGGTCTCGGCCGCCCCCTCGTGCGCCCGGCGGTACGCCATGCCGGCGGCCGTCGGGTCGTGCAGCAGGTTCTCGGCGACCAGCCCGCGCCGGAAGTCCAGCAGCGGCCGCCCCGGTGCGTCCGGTGGCAGCAGGGCCGAGGTGCGGCCGAGCGCCGCCTGAGCCTCGTCCAGCCGGTCGCGCGGGCCGAGCACGCTGGCCACGTAGGCGAGGAACCCCCGGGCACAGGACGCCGCTGCGCGCTGGCCGGTGGTCGCGACCTCGGCCTCGGCCAGTCGTAGGGCCTCCTCCGCCTCCTTCCAGTGGCGGGCGGTGAACAGGCACTGCTCGATCAGTAGTTCGGCGCGACCGAGAGCCGCGACCGGGTCTCTGGCGGCGCTCGGGCGGAGTAACTCGGCGGCCTCCTGCCAACAGCCCCGCGACCTGAGCCGCCAGACCGTGTCCGCACTGCCCCCCGGGGCCGTACCGTGCTCCGACAACGCCACCTCCTTGTGTGCGGTGTCCAGCCGGCACCGGCCCGCGCGGCGAACCGCGCCAGGGCCGAGCCGTGGTGCCGCAATTCAACACGGGGGCGAGCTTGTGCACCAGATCACGAGCGTCAGTTTCTTTCCGGGCAGGGCGCGAACCTCCCTGCCCGGCTGCGGAGTTCGGCAGGTCAGGACGTCCAGCCGGTCTCCGTCAACGCCTCGGCCGCGCCGTTCGCGGGCTGCGGCAGCCCCGCCGAGTCCAGCCGGAAGAGCGCCACGAGCAGCTGTTCGCCGCGCACCGCCGCCTGGTGCGAGAAGCCGCCGACGGTGAACATCGCCGCGGCGATCTCCTCCGCGTGCAGCGTCTGCAGCCAGAGGCACTCGACGGCCTTGACGTCCGCCTGCCCCTCCGCCGCGTCGACCTGCGCGACCATCCGGCTGCCCAGCAGCGTCACCGGCCGGTCCGCCTGGTCATCCGTCAACTCCAGGTCCTCGAAACCGAGCCAGCGCAGGTAGCGGGCCGCCGTGAGCACCGCGTCCTCCGCCGTGCGCACCGGGTGCGGCCGGAACGGCGCACGCTGCTGCCCCTGCGCGGGCACCCTCGGTGCCACCTCGGCGGCCGGGCGCGAGCCGTACGGGAGCGGCGCGCGGCCGGAGCCGTAGGTGAGGTCGGTGAGGGCCGCGCTGCTCTGCAGGCGGGTGGCCCGGTCGACCGGGAGCCGCACCGTGGCACCGCAGTTGCAGGTGAACTCGGGCTGCGGCCACTGGTCGTTGCGGCCGCAGTGCGGGCAGCGCATGCTCACCCAGGAATCCTCCCAGGAGCGGAAGCGCACCTGCACCGGGACGCCCCCGCGCAGCAGGGGCACCCGTAGCTGCGCCCCGCACGGGCAGGGCAGGCTGGGTGGCTCGTACAGGTGCTCACGGCGGCAGGCCGGACACCGGATCGCGCTCACCCCGGCGGGCCGGCTGCCGTCGGCGCCGAACCGGGCCGGGTCGCTGAAGTCGTCGGGCAGCGGCAGTCCGGGCATGGCTCGTACCGTCCGTTCGGGTCGGGTGGCAGATTCTCTTCCATCGTCCCCGATCGGTGTCCGGGCCGGGACGGAAAGTGACAACCTCAGGGAGAGTTCAGGGGTGCCCGGTCCGTCCAGCGGGCAAGATCCGCCGGGGTGTCGAGATCGTCCGGCACGGCGACGTCACCGCACTCGACCAGCACGATCTCCGCCGCGTGTGCCTTCAGCAGCGCCCGCGCCCCGGCGTCGCCGCGCGCGCCCTCGGCGGCCTCGGCGAGGTGGCGGGCGCCGATCAGCACCGGGTGTCCGCGCTCCCCGCCGTACGCCGCCGCCGCCAGCTCGGCGCCCGCGCGGTGGGCGGCGAGCAGCCGGGCGACGGCGGCCGGGGTGACGCCGGGGGTGTCCACCAGCATCACCAGGACGGCTGCCGCGCCCGGCGGCAGGGCGGCCAGGCCGACGCGCAGCGAGGAGCCCATGCCGCTCTCCCAGTCGGGATTGTCGACAAGTCGGCACCCATCCAGCTCGGCTGTGGCCCGGACCTCCCCGGCGGCCGCGCCCAGCACGACCACCGCCGTCGGGCAGCCGCCCGCCCGGACCACCGCGAGGGCGTGCTCGACCAGCGGCCGCCCCCGGTACGGGATCAGCGCCTTGGGCCGCCCGCCGAGCCGCCGCCCGCCGCCCGCCGCGAGAATCAGCGCGGGGATCGGCGCAGGGCTCAGCGGGGGGATCTGCTGGTTGTCCATGGGGCTCAGTTTGGTACGCCCGGCCGGGCGGAGATAGTTGGATGATTCTCCAAGGCAAACCCGCAGGTCGGCGGCGTGGACAGGCTCTTCCGCCGCTGGATCTTCGGCGGGCCGCGCTCTTCACTGGGCTGATGGACACCAGGCAGATGGACACCGCACCCGCACCGCTGGTCGACCGGTTCGGCCGGGTCCACACCGACCTGCGGGTATCCCTCACCGACCGCTGCAACCTGCGGTGCACCTACTGCATGCCGGCCGAGGGCCTCAACTGGCTGCCCAAGGCCGAGGTGCTCACCGACGACGAGATCGTCCGGCTCGTCCGGGTCGCCGTCCGGCAGCTCGGGATCACCTCGATCCGGCTCACCGGCGGCGAACCGCTGCTCCGGCGCGGCCTGCCCGGCCTGGTCGCCCGGCTCACCGAGCTCGGCCCCGAGCTCTCCCTCACCACCAACGGCATCGGCCTGGCCCGGACGGCGGCCGAGCTCAAGGCGGCCGGCCTGCACCGCGTCAACGTCAGCCTCGACACTCTCCGGGCCGACCGCTACGCCGAGATCACCCGGCGCGACCGGATCGCCGACGTCTTCGCCGGCATGGCCGCCGCCCAGGCCGCCGGGCTCGCCCCCGTCAAGGTCAACGCCGTGCCGGTGCGGGGCGTCAACGACGACGAGATCGTCGAGCTGGTCGAGTTCGCGGCCGAGCACGGCTACCGGATGCGGTTCATCGAGTCCATGCCGCTGGACGCGCAGGGCGCCTGGGACCGCACCAAGATGATCACCGCCGACGAGATCCTGGAGATCCTCGGGCGACCCTGGCAGCTCGTCCCCGTCGGCCGCCACGGCAACGCCCCGGCGGAGGAGTGGCGGATCTCCGGCACCGACACCGTGGTCGGCGTGATCGCCTCCGTCACCCGGCCGTTCTGCGGCGGCTGCGACCGCGTCCGCCTCACCGCCGACGGGCAGTTGCGCAACTGCCTCTTCGCGACGACCGAGTCCGACCTGCGGGCCCTGCTGCGCGGCGGCGCGGCCGACGCCGAGATCGAGCGCGCCTGGCGGGCCACAATCGCCCGCAAGGGCCCGGGGCACGACATCAACTCGGCGGGCTTTGTCCAGCCGGACCGCCCGATGTCCGCCATCGGCGGCTGACTCCCGCCGGAGGGGCCGGGTGTGGCGACTTGACCCGGTGTAAGGGGGCTGGTCTGCTGGGGCGCTGTCAGATGTCACACCTTCGGGGGATTGATTTCCGTGCGCGCCCGTTCAACCGTACTGCCCGTCGCTGCCCTGCTGCTGATCGCGGGGTGCGCCGGGGCCAAGCCCTCGCACGACACCGCCGCCCCCTCCGCCGCGCTCGGGACGAGCCCGCTCGACAACCCCGACGGCACCAGGCCCGGCCTGGCGCCGCTCACCTCCGACAGCGACCGCAAGGCGGGCCGCGACCTGATCGCCAAGGTGAAGACGGCCGACGCAGGCCCGAAGACCGGCTACGACCGGGACCAGTTCGGCCCGGCCTGGACGGACAACGTGGACGGGGTGCCGCTCGCCCACAACAACTGCGACACCCGGGACGACCTGCTCGCCCGCGACGGCAAGTCGCTGGAGCACAAGGACGGTTCGGCCTGCGTGGTGACCGGCATGTCGATCTACGACCCGTACACCGGCAAGAACGTCCAGTGGACGAAGCAGCAGGCCACGAAGATCCAGATCGACCACGTGATGCCGCTCTCCTACGACTGGCAGATGGGCGCCGCGAAGTGGGACAAGGCCAAGCGGACCCAGATCGCCAACGACCCCCTCAACCTCATCCCGGCCGACGGCTCGCAGAACGCCTCCAAGGGCGACTCCGGCCCGGCGAGCTGGCTGCCCGCAAACGAGGCGGTGCGCTGCTCGTACGCGGTGCGGTTCGCCCAGGTCTCGCTGAAGTACCAGCTGCCCGTCACGCCGGCCGACAAGAAGACCATGATCCAGCTGTGCGGCGGTTGAAGAGCCGCTGACCACGACCGGGCCGGGCACCGGCACCACCGCCACGGCTCCGGACTCCGGCTCGACCCCCGGGAGTTCGAGGACGAGTAGCTCCGCTGGCGCCGCAGCCGAGAAGGCCCGCCCCGCGACGCGACCGACGCGGGGCGGGGCAGGCCAGGGGGTCTCAGCTGGTCGGGGTGGTCAGGTCGTAGATCGTGGTGCCGCCGACCGTCTTCGCGGTGAAGTGGGCGGCGACCCAGGTCGCGATCTCCTCGGAGTCGGAGGAGCCGCCGGAGCGGCTGCCGCCGATCCCGCCACCGCCCATCCCGCCACCGCCGCCGATGAAGTAGTGGATGCGGTGGTCCTGCACGTAGGACTGGAAGGCGCTGAGGCTCAGCGAGGGGTCGGAGCCGTTGAAGCCGCCGAGCGCCATCACCGGCTTCCCGGTGGCGAGTTGGTAGCTTGCCTGGTTCTGCGAGCCGATCGCCGCCGCGACCCAGGTGTAGGAGTCGGAGTCCTGCTCGAGCTGGGCCGCGAGCTCGCTGCTCACCCGGGCGCCGTCGATCAGACCGCCCATCCCGCCGCCCGCTGCACCGCCCGCGCCGCCACCTGCTGCACCGCCTGCGCCGCCGAACCGGCCGCCCTCGGCGAAGCCGGGGGGAAGGGCCGGCATGCCGTTCCGGCTGCCCGCCGCCCCGCCGCGCTGTCCGCCGGGGAAGCCCCCGGCCGGGAAGTTCCGGCCCGCCCGCTGCTTGGCGCCGCCTGCCATGCCCGGCCCACCGAAGCCCCGGTCACCGGCCACCCGGGGCCCGGCCGTCGGGATCGAGCCGGTGTGCGCGGTGGCGACGGTGTCGACCGCGTACGCCGCGGGCCCGCCGAAGGAGGCCACCAGCGCGGCCAGCCCGGCCACCGCCGTGATCCGCGCGGCAGGCCGCTCGGGCAGCCGGGAGGCGAGCAGCAGCACACCTGCCGCCGCCAGCCCGCCGAGCAGCACCACGCCCCGCAGCCACGGTACGAACGAGGAGCTGCGCCCGAGCAACACGTACGCCCAGACCGCCGTGCCGCCGACGGTGACGGCGAGCAGCGCCGCGTACGGCAGCCTGCGCCGGGCCCGCCACAGGCCGTCGACGCCCATGCCGACCAGGGCGGCGATGGCCGGGGCGAGGGCCACGGTGTAGTACTGGTGGAAGATGCCGCCCATGAAGCTGAAGGTCAGCGCGGTGCAGAGCAGCCAGCTGCCCCAGACCAGGAAGGCCGTCCGGGCGGTGTCCGTCCGTGGGTGGCGGCGGGTGGCCCAGAGGCCGAACAGCAGCAGGAGGAGCGCGGCGGGCAGCAGCCAGGCGATCTGCCCGCCGATGTCGCCGTCGAACAGGCGGGTGATGCCGGTGGAGCCCCACATGCCGCCGCCCTGGCCGCCCGCGCCGCCGCCGCCGACGCTGCCGGTCTCGTTGCCGGTCAGGCGGCCGAAGCCGTTGTAGCCGAAGGTGACGGAGAGGAAGCTGTTGTCCTGCGAGCCGCCGATGTACGGCCGGGCGGAGGCGGGGACGAGCTCGACGATCGCGACCCACCAGCCGCCCGCGACCAGCGCCGCCAGACCGGCGAGCAGCAGTTGGCGCACCCGGCGCCAGAGGCCGGTCGGTGCGACCACCAGGTAGATCAGCGCGAAGGCCGGCAGGATCAGCACGGCCTGGAGGGTCTTGGTGAGGAATCCGCAGCCGAACATCACGCCGACGAACACCAGCCAGCGGGTGGACGCGGTCTCGCTCGCCCGCACCAGCCCGTACGCGGCCAGCGTCATGAGCAGCACCAGCAGCGCGTCGGGGTTGTTGAAGCGGAACATCAGCGCCGCGACCGGCGTCAGGGCCAGCGCGGCGCCCGCGACGAGCCCGGCCAGCGGGGAGAACCGGCGGCGCACCGTCGCGTACACCGTGCCGACGGTGGCGACGCCCATCAGGGCCTCGGGGGCGAGCACGCTCCAGGAGTTGAGGCCGAAGACCCGAGCCGCCAGCTCCATCGGCCAGAGCGACATGGGGGGCTTGTCGACGGTGATGAAGTTGGCGGCGTCCGAGGAGCCGTAGAAGAAGGCCTTCCAGCTCTCGGTGCCCGCCTGGACGGCCGCCGAGTAGAAGGAGTTGGCCCAGCCGGAGGCCGACAGCCCCCACAGGTAGAACACGGTGGTGGCGGCCAGCAGCCCGAGCAGCGCGGGCCGCACCCACCGGGGGTCGTCCTGCCGCCCGCGCCAGACCCGGCCGGGCAGTGCCCGCAGCCCGCCCGGCCCCCGCGCGGGCGGTTCGGCGGGTGGGTAGATCGGGGTGACCGTGGCCCGCGCCGGGGGCACCGGCGGCGGGTAGTTCGCAGCCTCGGGCCACGGTTCACTGGTCGGAGGGATGGAACTGGTCGTGGTCATGGGGAATACGCTCGGTCGCGCCGCTGAGATTTCCGTGAACCGGGGCTATGAGCGCGCTCTAAGTCCAGCCCGGAGGTTGTCGGCTGTTACCGGTAGCGGAAGAGAATCCGACCCCGGGTCAGGTCGTACGGGCTGAGCTCCACGAGCACCCGGTCGAACGGGAGGATCTTGATGTGGTTCTTCCGGATCTTCCCGCTGATGTGGGCGAGCACCTTGTGCCCGTTCTGGAGCTCCACCGTGAAGGTGGCGTTGCGGAGACACTCGACGACGGTGCCTTCGGTCTCTATCGCGCCTGCTGTTTTGGCCATGGTCTCTCCTGGGGTCTGGAAGGTATGTGACTGGGCGTCAGCGGAGTACCAACTCCAGGTTGCTGCGCACGCATTGGGCGCCGACGCCCTCGAACAGTGCCTTGGCGGCCAGGTTGGACTCGCTCACCTCGGCCGCTGCCGTGGCGACGCCGGAGCGGTGCAGCGCGCCCAGCACCTGGGCCAGCAGCGCGCGGGCGATGCCCCGGCGGTGCTGCCCGGCCCGGACGGCGATCAGCCCGATCCGGGGGTAGCGGGGCACCGGCGCCAGCCTGAGCAGCCCGACGTACCGGCCGTCCTGGGCGGCCACCGCGTACTTGGACGGGTCGAGCACGGTGACGCCCTGCGGGAGGTGCAGCACCTCGGCCGGCATCGACCGCCACCCGACGGTGGCCTCGACCTCGGCGCGGACCAGGCGGTCCAACACCCGCAGCGGGCCGTCCTCCGCCTCGCCGACGGGCACGATCGTCACGCCTGACGGCGGTCGTACGGAGTCGAGCCCGGTGACGCGCGGATCGGTGGGTACGGCGTACTCCCACTCGCGGCGCAGCATGGTGAAGCCGGCCCGCTCCCACCCGGCCGCCTGGTCGGCGTCGGCCTCGTCGACGAGCGTGTACAGCGGCGTCGGCAGGCCCGCCCGCATCACCTGGGCGAGTCGGTCGAAGACCGCGGCGTCCCACGCGTCGATGCTGAGGAAGACCCGCCCGTCGGGCCGGTGCGATGCGTCGCCGTGGCCGACGACCTGGTCGTCCTGCACGGCCTGCCACTGCCCGTCCGCGATCTGCGTGATCACCATCGGGTGTCCGGCCGTGCCGGAGCTGGAATGCACAGTGTTCATAAGTGTCTGCCCTTCGGGAGTGCCCTGAGTCTCAGGCGCTCCCGGCGACACCTACGTCAGCCGCCGACCCGTGAAGGACAAGGGGGAGCACCCACTGCGTACAGCGTTCATGGGTCTCACCTCCTGGCTACGGCTTCACGGCTGACCGCACGCTATCAGCGGCCGGCCACCCCGACCAACGGGTTTTCCGCCCGCCGCCGGAGGAGACTGACGCATGGCCAGGACCGAGTACTACGACGACCCCGAAGCCCCGATCCCCAACCGCCTGGTGGTGGCGGCCTCGGCGGTCGTGACCGACGCCCTCGGACGCATCCTGCTGCAACGCAGGACCGACAGCGGCCTGTACGCGCTCCCCGGGGGCGCCATGGACCTCGGCGAGTCCCTGCCCGGTGCGGCGATCCGGGAGGTACGGGAGGAGACCGGGCTGGATGTGGAGATCACCGGGCTCGTCGGTACCTACACCGACCCGCGCCACGTCATCGCCTACTCGGACGGGGAAGTGCGCCAGCAGTTCAATGTCTGCTTCACCGCGCGCGTCACCGGTGGGACGCTGCGCATCTCGGACGAGTCCACCGACCTCAGGTTCGTCGCACCCGGGGAACTCGACGGCCTGCCGATCCACCACACCCAGCGCCTGCGGCTTCGGCACTTCCTCGGTGATCGGCCGGCCCCGTACCTGGGGTGACGGGGTCAGGCGGCGAGGCGCTTGCCGAGCCAGGCGAGGGCGGGGGGGATCTCGCGGGTCCAGGTGTGGAAGTTGTGGCCGCCGCTGTCGAGGGTGATGGTGGAGAGCTGGGTGGGGGCCTTGAAGGCGGCGATCATCTTCTGGGTGCCCTCGTAGTTGTCCTCGTTGGGGCTGGTGGCGAGGAGCAGGGAGACGGGGGCGGCGGGCTTGTTGTGGAGGCGCCAGAGCAGGTCGTTCTCGTGCTTGAGGTTGGCGTTGCCGGCGAAGAGGTCGCCGGTGGTGGGGTCGATCGGGGCGGTGTAGTAGCCGGAGAGTGAGATGGCGGCGCTGTAGGCGCCGGGCTTGCGGAGGGCGAACTTCAGCGCGCAGTAGCCGCCGGTGGAGTTGCCGATCACGGCGCGGGCCTGCGGGCGGTCGCTGATGCGGTAGGCGCCGGACATCGCCTTCGGGAGGTCCTCGGTGAAGAAGGTCTCGACCTGCGGGCCGTTGGGGATGTCCATGCACTCGGTGTCGCGGTTGCCGCCCGAGGCGGTGGTCCGCATCATCACCAGCACGGTCGGCGGCAGCTGCCCGGAGTCGATCGCCTGGAGGGTGGAGGCGGGGTAGGCCATCAGCGAGATCAGCTTCTCGGCCGAGCCGGGGTACCCGGCCAGCACCAGCGCCATCGGGAACTGCCGGGTGGCGAAGCCGGGCTGGAAGTACTGCGGCGGCAGGTAGACGTACGCCTCGCTGCTCAGGCCCGAGCCCGCTCCTTTGATGGTGACGTTCTGGATCACCCCGGAGCGGTCCTTGGCCGAGCCCTGCGCGGAGTACATCTTCTGCTCGCCGGTCAGCGAGACGGCCTTGCCCGGCTGGTGGTCGACGACCGTGCCGGGCGCGCCGTCGGTGCCGAGCAGGTCGCTCCAGGTGGTGTAGAAGCCGAAGTACGAGTTCGCCACCAGGCCCATCGCGAGCAGCACCGCGACCTGCGCGGCCAGGAAGGCGCCGATCCGGCCCAGCCAGCTCTTCCACCCCCGCCCGGCGAGCCGGGGCCAGAGCCACATGGTGGCGGCGAAGACGGCCACCGCCAGCACGGCGGCGATGATCTGCAGGGGGACTCCGGTCAGGCTGGGCATTGGGCGATGGTAACCGGAGATTCTCAGGAGGCCACGCGCGGGATGCGGCGTTCCCAGCTGCGGTCGAAGACGACGTCGCCGCCCTCCAGGGCGGTGAGGTGGTTGCGGGTGGTGAAGTGGGTGGCGTCGGCGGTGATCTCGGAGCGGGTGCGGACGGTGGTGTCCCAGCCGAGGTCGGGGCGCTGGAGCCGGATCGTCCAGTCGGAGCGGGTGCGGGCGCTGAGCGGGTCGTCGGAGTGGATCTCGTACGAGTCGAGGGCCTCCTCGTCGAAGACCAGGCCGTCGGGGTAGGTGCGCGAGCCGCCGTACCGGGGGTCGACCTCCAGCCGCCACTCGCCGGCGGCGACGTCGCGGCGGAGCAGCCGCTCGGGCCGGGCGGTGAGCGGTTCGGTGACCCGGACGTCGAGGCCGACGGACTGCTCGGGGGGCCCGAAGGTGATCGGCGGGTTCCCGGCGTCGGCGGCCAGGTGGCGGACGGGCAGGGTGAGCGCGCTGTGGCCGGGGTCGAGTTCGAAGCCGCCGGTGCCGGGCTGCGGCCAGACCCAGGGCCAGTACGCGGAGGAGAGCGCGAGGCGCAGGCGGTGGCCGGGCGGGAAGGCGTGGGCGATGCCGACGAGCTCGAGGTCGACGTCCTCGACGGCGCCGGGCTGCCACTCGACGGCCTTGTCGCGCCCGCGCCGGGCGGAGAGGTTGAGCACGCCCCGGGTGACGAGGGTGGACGAGCCGTCGGGCGCGACGTCGCAGAGCCGGGCGGCGATCTGGCCGCGCCGCTCGTCGCAGCGCAGCCTCAGCCGCACCGCCGCCCGCCCGAGGATCTCGACCTGCTCGGGCAGCGGGGCGGAGTCGAAGCAGACCGAGCGGCCGTCCTCCTCGCGCTGGTCGGGCGGCAGGTCGGCGTCGTTGCCGAAGGGGAAGAACCGCCCGGCGTCCACGCCGGTGTGCTGCGGGGAGCGGACCCGTACGAAGCGGTCGCCCGAGGGGGTGCCCGCCGTCCGCAGGGCGTCGTCCAGGCCGTAGTGCACCTCGCGGACGTCCGGCGAGGGCCAGGAGTCGTCGCCGACCCAGCGGCCGGGGCGGTTGGCGTAGACCGTCGCGGGCGGGACGGACTCGTTCATCCAGCTGCGCAGCACCGGCTCGGCCATCACGCCGGTGTCGATGTCCTTCAGCCAGTGGTCCCACCAGCGCAGGGTCTCCTGGAGGAAGCCGATCGCCGGGCCCGGCGGCAGCCCCCGGTCCGGGTACTGGTGCGACCAGGGGCCGATCAGTCCCCGGACGGGGGCGTCCAGGTGCTGGGCGAGCCGCAGTACGGTGTCCCGGTAGGGGTCGGCCCAGCCGCCGACGGCGAGCACGGCGGCCCTGACCGCGCCGTAGTCCTCGCAGACGCTGCCGTGGCGCCAGTAGTCGTCGCGGGTCTGGTGGGTGAGCCAGGGGTGGACGAAGGGCTCGATCGCGTCGAGCCGCTCCAGCCACATCCGGCGCCAGCCGTCGCCGACGTACTTCGGGTCCGGCGGGCGGGCGGTGAAGGCGAGCATGGTCGCGGACCAGGCGTGCATGTCGACGGCGAGCAGCGAGCCGCCGAAGTAGTGCACGTCGTTGTCGTAGCGGTCGTCGGTGGAGCAGACGGTGACGACGGCCTGGAGCGCCTCCGGGGCGAGCGCGGCGATCTGGAGGCTGTTGAAGCCGCCCCAGGAGATGCCGAACATCCCGACCCGCCCGCTGCACCACGGCTGCCGGGCCAGCCACTCGACCACCGCGACGCCGTCCGCGAGCTCCTGCTCGGAGTACTCGTCGCCGGGCAGCCCGCCGGAGTTCCCGTGCCCGCGGATGTCCACCCGGACGGAGGCGTAGCCGTGCCCGGCGTACCAGGGGTGGCGCTGGGCGTCGCGCGGCGCCGTCCAGTCGCTGAGCCGGTACGGGAGGTACTCCAGCAGGGCGGGCACGGGCTCGTCGGTGACGGGCCGCCAGATCCGTGCGTACAGCTCGGTGCCGTCCGGCAGCGGGATGCGCAGGTCCTCGCGGACGGTGCGGTACGGGTACGCGGCGGGGTGCTGCATGGCGGTCACTCCCGGGACGGGGGTCGTGGACGGTGCGTCAGTGGACGGTGCGTCAGTGGACGGGGTGCATGGTGCGGCGCATCCAGGGGAGCAGCGTGCAGAGCACGATGCCGCAGAGGACGGCGAAGAGGCCGATCGAGCCGTAGTAGGCGGCGTCCGGGATCTCGCCGTAGAGGCGGACGAGCTGCGCGGAGATGCCCTGGGCGAGGGCGAGCGAGAGGAACCAGAGGGCCATCGTCTGGCTGGCGAAGTGCCGGGGCGCCAGCTTGGTGGTGGCGGACATGCCGGTGGTCTCCAGCAGGATGTCGCCGATGCCCATGAAGAGGTAGCAGCCGACCAGCCAGAGCGCGGCGACGCGGTACTCGCCGCTCTTCCCGGCGGTCGGGAGGACCAGCAGCAGGAAGGCGGCGCCGCCCGCGAAGAGCGAGTACGCGATCTTGCGGGAGGCGTGCGGCTGGCGCCGGCCGAGGCGCACCCAGAGCGCGGCGACCACGGGCGCGGCCAGCACCTCGATCACGCCCAGCACCGACTGCCACCAGCTGGAGGGGAAGCTCCAGCCGAGGACGGAGTTGTCGACGTGGTCGAGGGCGAGGAAGGCGAGCGTGGTGTAGGAGGAGAAGAGCACCAGGTTGAAGACCACCGAGGCGCAGAACAGCACCAGGTACGGCCGCAGCCGCCCGCGCTCCTCGGCGGTGACCTCGGGGCTGCGGAACATCACGGCGAAGTAGGCGACCGGCGCCAGCACCGAGACCAGGGTGATCGCGTCGACGCCGCGCTGGAGGGTGAGCCGGCCGACGGCCCACATCAGCACGCCGAGCGCCGCCACGGCCGCCGCCGCCGTGAGCGTCCGGCGGAGGTAGCGGCTGCGTTCGGCGGGCCGGAGCGGGTTGACCGGGCCGTGGTCGCGGGCCAGGCCGCCGCGGCCGAGCACGTACTGCACGACGCCGAAGGTCATGCCGATCGCGGCGGCGGAGAAGCCCCAGTGCCAGCCCCAGTTCTGGCCGAGCCAGCCGCTGACCAGCGGGCCGAGGAAGGCGCCGATGTTGATGCCCATGTAGTAGAGCGCGAAGCCGGCGTCGCGGCGCTCGTCGTCGGTGGCGTAGAGCTGGCCGACCATGGTGGAGACGTTCGGCTTGAGGAAGCCGGTGCCGATGATGATCAGGCCCAGCCCGACCCAGGTCATCGCCGGGGCGGGCACCGCCATCGCGTAGTGGCCGCAGGCGATCAGGATGCCGCCGTGCAGCACCGCGTGGTACGAGCCCAGCACCCGGTCGGCGACCCAGCCGCCGACCACCGAGAGCAGGTAGACCAGGGTGCCGTAGGCCGCGACGACGGAGGAGGCGGTGTTCTTCGCCATCCCGAGGCCGCCGTCGGCGACGGCGGCGGCGAAGTACAGCGCGAGGATCGCCTGCATGCCGAGGAAGGAGAAGCGTTCCCAGGTCTCGGTGCCGAAGAGGGTCATCAGCCCTCGGGGATGGCCGAAGAACGAGCGGTCGAGACCGGGCGCCTCCGACCTCTTGGTGTCGGCGCTGTTGAGCAAGGTGCTGCCTCTCGATGTCTGAGCGGTGCTGACCGGCCGTCCGGCGATCTTCAGAATCAGACAATAGTGGACGTCAACTCCTATTTCCTGACTATTCGGGGCAGTACGGGGGTGGTGAACGAGTCAGAGAGGGGCTTGTAGTTGCACTGAAGTTGCAACTACAAGCAGCGGCGGGGAAGGATGGCCCAGCTCGGCTACCCACACCTCAGCTGCCCACCCGTACGAAAGGACCCCCATGTCAGCGCCTGCCAGGCTGCGCGACCGGCTCACCCGGGACGAGTGGCTCCGCCTCGCCGGGATGGGCGGGTTCATCCTCGCGCTGCACGTCATCGGCTGGTTCACGCTGCTCGCGGTCATCGCGCCGCAGCACTACGACGTGGGCGGGCAGGTCTTCGGCGCCGGCATGGGCCTCACGGCCTACACCCTCGGGATGCGGCACGCCTTCGACGCCGACCACATCGCCGCCATCGACAACACCACCCGCAAGCTGATGGGCCAGGGCAAGCGGCCGCTCTCGGTCGGTTTCTGGTTCTCGCTCGGCCACTCGTCGGTGGTCTTCGCACTCTGCGCGCTGCTCGCCTTCGGCATCCGCTCGCTGGCCGGGCAGGTCGAGTCGGACGACTCCTCGTTGCACCGGACCACCGGCCTGATCGGCGTCAGCGTCTCCGGCACCTTCCTGGTGCTGATCGGTCTGATCAACCTGGGCGCCTTCAACGGCATCCTCAAGGTCTTCCGCAAGATGCGCGACGGCGAGTTCGACGAGGCCGAGCTGGAGCGGCAGCTCGACAAGCGCGGCTTCATGAACCGCATCCTCGGCCGCGTCACCAGGGCCGTCACCAAGCCGTGGCACATGTACCCCGTCGGCCTGCTCTTCGGGCTCGGCTTCGACACCGCGACGGAGGTCTCGCTGCTGGTGCTGGCCGGCGGCGCCGCGGCTTTCTCGCTGCCCTGGTACGCGCTGCTGGTGCTGCCGGTGCTGTTCGCCGCCGGGATGAGCCTGCTCGACACCATCGACGGCTCGTTCATGAACTTCGCGTACGAGTGGGCGTTCTCCAAGCCCGTCCGCAAGATCTACTACAACCTGACGGTCACCGGCCTGTCGGTGCTGGTCGCCCTGGTGATCGGCGTGATCGAGCTGGTCGGCCTGCTCGGCGAGAAGCTCGACATCACCACCGGCCCGGTCGGCTGGATCGCCCGGCTCGACCTCAACCTCGTCGGCTACGCGATCGTCGGCCTGTTCGTGCTGACCTGGGCGGGTGCCCTGGCCTTCTGGAAGTTCGGCAAGGTCGAGCAGAAGTGGTCGGCGGGCATCCGCGAGGCCGTGCCCGCAGCGGTCGTGCCGGCGGCCGAGCAGGAGTAGGAACGGCGACGGCCGTGTAGGTCGCGGCCGGCTGGGCATGATCGGCTTCACGCGGCCGTACTTCGACCGCCGCGCCGGGCGCGAGCAAGGAGCTGACATGGCCGAGAGGCAGAACGGCACCGTCAAGTGGTTCAACGACGAGAAGGGCTACGGCTTCATCACCCCGGAGTCGGGCCCGGACCTGTTCGTCCACTTCCGGGCCATCCAGGGCACCGGCTTCAAGAGCCTGAAGGAAGGTCAGCTGGTCACCTTCGTCCCCGTGCAGGGCCAGAAGGGCATGCAGGCGGACGAGGTGCAGGTCGCGGCGTAGCGGCAGCGGGGGAGCGGGCCGTGACCACAGGGGGTGTGGTCACGGCCCGCTCGGGGTGGCTCCGGGGGGATCAGCTGCAGGTGAGCTGCGGGGCCGCCCAGTCGGCGTGGTCGGAGTTGGTGCCGTTGCCGCCGTCGGTGACGACGAGCCGCAGTTCGTCGCCGCCGGTGACGTCGGCGGTCAGGTGCTTGGCCGCGTCGCCGGTGACCATCAGGCCGCTGTCGGCGACCTTGGTCGAATCCCGGAAGATCTGGAAGCTGACCGAGCCCTTGGGCCCGGCCTCGTCGTCGACGCCCACGTCGGTGCTGACGCTGGTGCAGGTGCCGGCCAGGTAGTAGGTGACCTCGCTGTACGCGTTGGTGCCGAGGCCCTTGGCGTAGGTGGCGCCCTTGATGCTGATCGGGCCGCCGTCGCCGAGCGCGGCCTCGCCGTTGCTGGTGTTCTTCTCGACCGGGCCCCAGCCGTTGGAGGCACCGGACCAGTTGAGGTCGCTCAGCGCGTGGGCGCCGGCCGCCGGGCCGTTGCCGCAGGCCACCCGGGGGTTGGCCCAGTCGGCGTGGTCCCAACTCATGCCGTCGCCGCCGTCGGTGACGACCAGCCGCAGCTTGGCGCCGCCGGTCAGGTCGGCGGTGAGGTGCTTGGCCGCGTCCTTGCCGGTCACCACGCCGCTGTCGGCGACGAGCTTGTCGTCCCGGTAGATCTTGAACTGCACCGAGCCGTTGCCGCCGGTCTCGTCGTCGACGCCGACGTCGGTGGTGAGGTCCTTGCAGGCGCCGCCCAGGTTGTACGTGACGTCGCTGTTGGCGTGCACGCCGAGGCCCTTGCCGTACTGGGTGCCCCGGATGGCCAGCGTGCGGCCGTCGCCGAGGTTGATGTCGCCGTTGCTGCGGTCACGCTCAGCCGGGCCCCAGCCGTTGATCGCCGAGAGCCAGGACATGTCGCTGAGCTGCGTCAAGCCGGTCGGCGGCGGCACCGGGCTGTCGGGGGTGACGCGGAGCATCACCGTGCCGTGGCCGGGCACGGTCGCGCTGACCTTGTCGGTCACCGAGCCGGTCTTCTTCGACCACAGGTCCTTGGTCGCGTACGACTTGGCGCCGCCGATGCCGAGCGCGGCGACGGTGGTGGAGACGGTCGTCGCGTACGAGGACTCGTTGGTGAGGGTGACGGCGCGGCTGCCGTCGGCCAGCGGCTTGGTCATCACCGTGGTGCCGGAGGCGGACGGGACGACGGTGCCCTGGCGGCCGAGCGCGTCCTGGTCGACGGCGATGATGTCCTTGTTGGTGAGGATCGACAGCGTCTCGGGGCTCGCCGTGCGCAGGTCGCTGCCGATCAGCAGCGGTGCGGACATCTCGGCCCAGAGGCTGAAGTGGGTGCGGTACTCGACGCCGGTCATGCCGCCGTTGCCGACCTCCAGCATGTCCGGGTCGTTCCAGGCGCCGCTGCGCGAGTACGGGGCGAGCCCCTCGTTCTGGTGCGCGATGTTGATCATGCTCTGCCAGTTGTCGCTGATGTCGCCCGTGGTGCGCCAGGAGTTGCCGACCGGCTGCGC
Organism: Kitasatospora sp. McL0602; assembly: GCF_052076145.1. Lineage (NCBI taxonomy): Bacteria > Bacillati > Actinomycetota > Actinomycetes > Kitasatosporales > Streptomycetaceae > Kitasatospora > Kitasatospora sp. McL0602. The sequence goes on from NZ_CP197246.1 coordinate 5,983,408, forward strand.
CCACTGCCAGGGGGCGTTGGCGCCCCACTCGCAGATGCTGAAGAGGATCGGGCGGCCGGTCGCGTTGAGCGCGTCCCGCATGGTCTTGTAACGGGTCTGCGCGTCCTGGCCCTGGTTGTTGCAGTTGTCGTACTTCAGGTAGTCGACGCCCCAGGAGGCCCAGAGGTTGGCGTCCTGCTGCTCGTGGCCGAGCCCGCCGGGGAAGCCCTGCACGTCACAGGTCATGCTGCCGGCGCTGGAGTAGAGGCCGAACTTGAGGCCCTTGCTGTGGACGTAGTCCGCGACGGCCTTGATGCCGTGGGGGAAGCGCACCGGATCCGGGACGAGATTGCCCGAGGCGTCGCGGCTCGGCAGGGCCCAGCAGTCGTCGATGTTGACGTACTGGTACCCGGCGTCCTTGAGGCCCTTCGCGACGAAGATGTCGGCGATGCCCTCGACCATGGACTCGTTGAACTCGGCCCGGCAGTGGGTGGAGTTCCAGTTGTTGAACCCCATCTGGGGGGTCACGGCGAGGCCGTTGTCCAGGGCGTACGCGGCCGGCGCGGCGGCCAGCTGGACGGCTGCGGCGAGAGCGCCGCCGCCCGTCATCAGGGCGAGTGAGGTGAGGGCGGCGCCTGATCGGCGGCGCCAGGTGGTTCTGCGGGACAGCACCGTGGGGCTCCTGCAGGGGTGAGGGTGGGTGGAAGGAGCACAGAGGCGACCAGGAAGGCAACCAAAGCGACGCGTTCCAACGGAATGCAACATATGACAGCGGCGTTTCAGGCTCACGTCAAGAGGCTCTGCGGGGGCTAGATCAGCTCCGTAGAGCGCCAGCTGGCCGAAACTGATGGCATGTTGGCCCGAACCAGTCCGGGGAGATTTGATGTTTGAAAATGTTCGACCCGGCGGACATGGGAAGGCGTAGATCGCCAAGAGTTAACGCGCTACGTCTTGTCGCGTCATTTTCTACGCGCGTATCTTTGGCCCGTCCGAGTGACGCCCGACCCCGCCCCACGCGGTGACGTGCTGTCAGAACTCTTCCGAGGAGCCCCGTCCAGGTGACCAACCCCCCTGCACCCCGCACCCCTTCGCGCAGATCGATGCTGCGCGCCGTGATCCTGCCCGTCGGCGTCGCCGCCTCGCTGGTGCTCGTGCCGCTGCCCGGTGCGATGGCAGCGCCCTCCGCCGACGCGGTCGTCTCCGAGGTGTACGGCGGCGGTGGCAACTCCGGTGCCACGCTGAAGAACGACTTCATCGAGCTGGCCAACAAGGGCGGCGCGGCCTTCGGGCTGACCGGCTACAGCGTGCAGTACATCTCCGCCACCCCCGGCCCCACCACCCAGTGGTCGGTCACCCCGCTGACGGGCTCCATCCCGGTCGGCGGCCGCTACCTCGTCGCCGAGTCGGCCGGCACCGGCGGCACCGTCGACCTGCCGACCGCCGACGCCACCGGCGCCCTGGCGCTCTCCGGCACCAACGGCACCGTCGCGCTCGTCCAGGGCACCGACCCGCTGACCTGCAGGACCGCCGCGGACTGCGCCGCCGACCCGCGCGTGCGCGACCTCGTCGGCTACGGCACCGCCCTCGTGCACGAGGGCAGCGGCTCGGCCGCCGGAGCGGGCAACACCGCCTCCGTCGCCCGTGGCGGCGGCCTGCCGGACACCGACGACAACGCCGCCGACCTCAAGGCGGGCGGCCCCACGCCGACCAACAGCCGTGGCGAGACCGTCGACGCCGGTGGCGGCACCCCCACCGGCCCGACCGAGCCCGGCACGCTGCGCATCCACGACATCCAGGGCGCCACCCGGATCTCGCCGGAGACCGGCAAGACCGTCGCGGGCGTGCCCGGCGTCGTCACCGGCATCCGCACCTCCGGCACCAGAGGCTTCTGGATGCAGGACCCGCACCCGGACGCCGACCCGGCGACCAGCGAGGGCATCTTCGTCTACACCGGCAGCGCCACCCCGGCCGTCAAGGTCGGCGACTCGGTGCTCGTCACCGGCAAGGTCTCCGAGTACTACCCGGCCTACAGCTCGGGCAGCCAGTCGGTGACCGAGCTCGGCAACCCGGCCGTCACGGTGCTCTCCTCCGGCAACGCCGTCCCGGCGGCCGTGGTGCTGAACGACAGCAGCATCCCGCCGATCCTCGCCCCCGACGCCGCCGGTGGCAGCATCGACGGCCTGACGCTGCGTCCGGCCGACTACGCCCTCGACCTGTACGAGTCGCTGGAGGGCATGAACGTCCAGGTCAAGGACGTCCGCGTGGTGCAGGCCACCGACAAGTACAACGAGCTGTGGGTCGAGGCCCGCAAGGCCGACGTCCGCAGCACCCGTGGCGGCGCCCTCTACCTGGGCTACGAGACCCCCAACGCCGGGCGCCTGATGGTGCAGTCGCTCGGGCCGGTGGTGCCCTCGGCCAACGTCGGTGACCAGCTGACGGGCGTCACCGCGGGCCCGCTGGACTACAACCAGTTCGGCGGCTACACCGTCGTCGCCAACGCGATCGGCGCCTACAAGGACAACGGGCTCCAGCGCGAGATCACCGCGCCCGCCCCGGACGGCACGGCGACGATCGCCACGTACAACGTCCAGAACCTCGACCCGGGCGACCCGGCCGAGAAGTTCGCCCAGCTCGCCCAGGGCATCGTCACCAACCTCCGCTCGCCCGACGTCGTCGCGCTGGAGGAGATCCAGGACGGCAACGGCCCGACCGACGACGGCACGGTGGACGCGACCGCGACCATCACCAAGTTCGTGGACGCGGTGAAGGCGGCGGGCGGCCCGGCGTACGAGTGGCGCAGCATCAACCCGGTCGACGGCAAGGACGGCGGCGAGCCCGGCGGCAACATCCGTCAGGTCTTCCTCTTCAACCCGCAGCGGATCTCCTTCACCGACATCCCCGGCGGTGACTCGACCACGGCCGTGGACGTCGCCGGCAGCGGTGCGGCGACCACGCTGACGGCCTCCCCGGGCCGGATCGACCCGAACAACGAGGCCTGGACGACCAGCCGCAAGCCGCTGATCGGCCAGTTCAGCTTCCGGGGCAAGAAGCTCTTCCTGATCGCCAACCACTTCAACAGCAAGGGTGGCGACCAGGGCATAGACAGCCGCTTCCAGGCGCCGACCCGCAGCTCCGAGGTGCAGCGAGTCAAGCAGGCGACGGTCGAGCAGGCCTTCGTCGCGAAGCTGGAGGCCGCCGACCCGGACGCGAAGATCGTCTCGCTGGGCGACTTCAACGACTACCAGTTCTCGCCCGCGCTGACGACGCTGACCGGCGGCGGCGTGCTGCGTGACCTGGTCAACGAGCTCTACCCGAGCCAGCGTTACACCTACGTCTACCAGGGCAACTCGCAGGTGCTCGACCACACGTTGGTCAGCCCCGCGCTGACCAACGTGCAGTACGACGTGGTGCACGTGAACAGCGAGTTCGCGGTGCAGGCGAGCGACCACGACCCGCAGATCGTGCGGATTCGCCCGTAGCGGACTTCCCGGGGGGCGCGAGGGGGCTGTCGGGAGATCGGAAGGCGCAGCGATGTGTCTTCCGGTTTCGCGCAGTTCCTCGCGCCCCTCGGGGTTGGCCCAGTGCCGGAATCAGTGTCCGAGGGCGGCGAGGACGGCGCCGGCCATGGCCTGCTCGCCCTTGGCGTTGGGGTGGAACGGGACGGCGGGGGAGCCGGGCAGGGCGCCCTCGATCCAGCGGTCGTCGGAGCAGACGTCATGGCCCTTGGTGGCGGCCGTGGTGTCCACGAAGGTGGCGCCGTTGGCGGCCGAGGTGGCGGCCAGCATCGAGTTGAGCTTCACCAGCACGCCGCGCAGGTAGGCGACGTCCCCGACGGTGACGGGCTGCTCGCCCAGGCAGCTCCACTCGTCCTCGGGCAGCACCTGCGGGTAGCCGACCACCACGACCTTCGCCCCGGGCGCCTTGGCGTGGATGCGGTGGAGGGTGTCGGCGAGCTGCGGCGCGGCGGCGGCGACCCGGTCGGCGAGGGTGTCGTCGCCGTACTCCCAGGCCCAGTCGCTCCAGTTCCAGTAGCCGTGGCCGTAGGTGTCGTGGCAGGGCGTGCCGAGCGGGTTGACCACGGCGCCCGCGATGCAGGTGGCGATCACCTCGCCGATGCCCAGGTCCGAGGTGCCGAGGTCGTTGCCGCCGATGCCCAGCGTGACCAGTGAGGTGTTGGAGCCCACGGAGTCCAGCTGCGGGTCGTTGACCCGGATGAAGGCGTCGTACTGGGCCGAGGTCATCGCCTTGATCTTCGCGGCCGAGCAGGTGACGTCGGTGTAGCTGCTGCTGCCCAGGGCGGCGGCGACCAGATGGCCGTAGTTGTGGTCCGAGCGCAGGCAGAGCCCGGCGGACTGACCGGGCACACCGGCACCGGCGGCGTACGAATCACCGAGTGCGACGTACGCGCCCGAGGGGCCGGCGGCGTGGGCGGCGGTGGGGGTCATGCTGCTGAGGGCGGCGGCGACCAGCGCGGTGCCGAGCACGGCCGACGTGCGCTTCAGGGCAGGGGTGAGCACTGTTCCTCCTGGGGGAGAGAAACTTTCGCGGGTGGGGGGATGTTTCCTGCGTGGGGCGTTACTGACAAGTAAGTTACTGTCAGGTTACAAGCCTGTCCAGGTAATTGGAGAAACAATTACAGAATGACGAATTGGTAATTCGGATACGAGGTGGAGCGTAATTCCCTTTCGGTGGGCGCTGTTGACCACGGCGGACACCGACCCCGAGAATCCGTCACACGCCCGACCCCCTCGGAGGAGCCCCCCGTGCCACTGGACGCCGACGTCATCGTCATCGGAGCGGGCCTGGCCGGCCTGGTCGCCACCGCCGAACTGGCCGACGCCGGACGCCGGGTGATCCTGCTCGACCAGGAGCCCGCCGCCTCCCTGGGTGGCCAGGCACACTGGTCCTTCGGCGGGCTCTTCCTGGTCGACTCGCCCGAGCAGCGCCGGATGCGCATCCGCGACTCCCGCGAGCTCGCCTGGCAGGACTGGCTCGGCACGGCGGGCTTCGACCGCGCCGAGGACGACTGGCCGCGCCGCTGGGCCGAGGCGTACGTGGACTTCGCGGCCGGGGAGAAGCGCGCCTGGCTGCGCGCCCAGGGGGTCAGGTTCTTCCCCGTGGTCGGCTGGGCCGAGCGTGGCGGGCTGCTCGCCACCGGGCCCGGCAACTCCGTGCCGCGCTTCCACATCACCTGGGGCACCGGCCCCGGCCTCGTCGAGCCGTTCGCCCGGCGGGTGCGGGCCGCCGTCGCGTGCGGGCTGGTCGAGCTGCGCTTCCGGCACCGCGTCACCGGGCTGGCCGCGACCGGCGGGGTCACCGACACCGTCAGCGGCGAGGTGCTGGTGCCCAGTCAGGTCGCCCGGGGCGAGGCCAGCTCGCGCGAGGTGGCCGGGGCGTTCGAGCTGCGCGCGCAGGCCGTGATCGTCACCTCCGGCGGCATCGGCGGCAACCACGAACTCGTCCGGAAGGCCTGGCCCGCCCGGCTCGGCACGCCGCCCGAGCGGATGCTCTCCGGGGTGCCCGCGCACGTCGACGGCCTGATGCTCGGCATCGCCGGAGCCGCCGGGGGCCACCTGATCAACGGCGACCGGATGTGGCACTACACCGAGGGCATCGAGAACTGGGACCCGATCTGGGCCCGGCACGGCATCCGCATCCTCCCCGGCCCGTCCTCGCTCTGGCTGGACGCGCGCGGGCGGCGGCTGCCCGTGCCGCTCTTCCCCGGCTTCGACACCCTCGGCACCCTCGAACACATCATGACCACCGGCCACGACCACACCTGGTTCGTGCTCACCCAGAAGATCATCGAGAAGGAGTTCGCCCTCTCCGGCTCCGAACAGAACCCCGACCTGACGGGCCGGAGCATCCGGGATGTGCTGCGGCGGGCCCTGCCGGGCGCACCCGAACCGGTCGAGGCGTTCAAGCGGCACGGCGCCGACTTCGTGGTCGCCGACACCCTGGCGGAGCTGGTTCGGGGCATGAACGCGAGGACGCCGGACGCGCCGATCGACGAGGCCGACCTGCGGCGGGAGATCGAGGCCCGCGACCGGGAGCTGGCCAACCCCTTCGGCAAGGACCTCCAGACGACGGCCGTCCGCGGCGCCCGGAGCTACCTCGGCGACCGCCTGATCCGCACCGCCGCACCGCACCGGCTGCTTGACCCCAAGGCGGGCCCGCTGATCGCGGTGCGCCTCAACATCCTCACCCGCAAGTCGCTCGGCGGGCTGGAGACTGACCTCTCCTCCCGGGTGCTGCGGGCCGACGGCTCGGTGCTGGACGGCGTCTACGCGGCCGGTGAGGCGGCCGGGTTCGGCGGTGGCGGTGTGCACGGCTACCGCTCGCTGGAGGGCACCTTCCTCGGCGGCTGCCTCTTCTCCGGCCGGGCGGCCGGGCGGGCTGCGGCGCAGGCCACAGGCTGAGACAGGCTCCGGCGCCCCGGCCGCCTGGTAGCTTCGCGTACGAGGTGCGGGTCGCCGCACCCGGGCGGAGGGAAGTTGATGGGGCGTCGGACGAAGGTCGTCGCGGAGGGGGCCGCACCGGTCACGGTGACGGTGTGCCGGGGCTGCTGTTGCGGGGTCGCCGACAAGTACCCGGGCGTCGACCACGCCGGGCAGCTGGAGCGGCTCCAGGCGGGCGTCGGCACGGCCGGCAAGGTCCGCGCGGTGACCTGTCTGGACGCGTGCGACCACGCGAACGTCGTCGTGGTCAGCCCCTCGGCGGAGGGGCGCCGGGCCGGCGGACGGCCGGTCTGGCTCGGCTGGGTGATGGCGGACGACATGATCGACGAGATATGCGACTGGGTGCAGGCCGGCGGGCCGGGCGTGGTCGAGCCGCCGGGGACGCTGGACCTCCAGGTGTTCAGCGTCTCGCGCCGGGTCGGCGAGGGTCTCGCCGCCAAGTAGCTGCCCGGATGAGCAGCCTGGCTGATCTGCCTGGGTGATCGGCCCGGATGATCTGACGGAGTCGGGCCGGGGGCGGGCGGTACGGGTGATCGTCCCTACCCCGGCGCGTCGGCGGCCCGATATGTTGTGGTTCATGGCGTACCTGGACGGCCGGGCAGTGACCCCGGCGGAGCTGCAGACACTGGCCCTCACCAACTACGGGCACTTCACGACGATGCGTGTCGAGGCCGGGCGGGCCCGGGGGCTGGAGCTCCACCTGGAGCGGCTCGTCCGGGACTGCCGGGTGGTGTTCGACGCGAAGCTCGACCCGGAGCGGGTGCGGGAGCTCGTCCGGGCGGCACTGCCGGAGGGCGAGGAGGCGATGGCCGTCCGGGTGACGGTCTTCGACCCGGCGGTGGAGATCGGGAAGATGGGCCTGGCGGCCGAGCCCAAGGTACTGGTGACGGCGCGCCCCTCCGGCGGGCTCTCGGGGCCGCCGCTGCGGGCGAAGTCCCGCCGGTTCGCGCGTGACCTGCCCGAGGTGAAGAGCGTCGGCCTGTTCGGTGCGCTGCACCAGCGCCGGGTGGCGATGCTCGCGGGCTACGGCGACGCGCTCTTCGTCGACGGGGCCGGGGCGATCTCCGAGGGCGGCACCTGGAACATCGGCTTCGTCCGGGGCGGCGAGGTCGTCTGGCCGGCGGCGGACTGCCTGCCGGGGACGGCGATGGCACTGCTCAAGGGCCTGCACCCGCACGTCACCGAGGAGGTGACGCTCGGCCGGCTCGGCGAGGGCGAGTTCGAGGCCGCCTTCGCGACCAACGCGGTGATCGGCGTCCGGCCGGTCGCGGCCGTCGACGGCGTCGAGCTGCGGGCCGACCACCCGGTGGTCGGGCAGCTGCTGGAGGCGTACCGCGACCTGCCGGGTGACCTGGTCTAGGAGCCGGTCTCGGCCTGGGCCATCCAGGAGTACTTCTCCAGGTCGGCGGTGAGGCCGATCAGGATGTCCTGGCTGACGGGGTCGGCTTCGGCGGTGGCGTCGATCCGGCCCCGCATCCGGGTGATGACGGCACCGAGGGCGTCGACCAGGGCGCCGACGGTCTCGGTGTCGGGGCAGGGGCCCTCGGGGGCGGTGCTGATGCCGCTGGTGTCGGCGACGGTCTTGGCCCGGCCGTCGGGGGAGACGCCGATCGCGGCGGCGCGTTCGGCGACGGTGTCGGCGTGCAGGCGGGCGAGCGCGACGACCTCGTCCAGCTGGAGGTGGACGGAGCGGAAGCGCGGGCCCACCACGTTCCAGTGCAGCTGCTTCGCGACCAGGGAGAGGTCGACGAGGTCGACCAGGGCGCCCTGGAGGGCCTCGCCGACGATCTTGCGCTCGGCGTCCGGCAGGGGGCTCTTGAAAGCGGTCATGCGGGTCTGCCTCCTCGGTTCGGGTCTGGCCGCCAGCATGTCACACAGTGCATCAAATCGGGTATAGCGGTACAGAAGGCCGGATCGCGGGCCCCGACTGACGGCCCGTTACGAACACGTGGCCGAGTCTTACCGGGTGGTAGGCCGACGCGACGACGGTTGTTCACCGGAAGTCCGTGTGCGCGCCATCCACCGCTGGAAACCTCCAGGTCATGGATATCCCACGCATGGGCGTGCCCGAGAAGCTCGCCGACCGTATGAGCATGGCTGAGCAGCACGAGTACCTGCGCAGCAAGTTCTCCCGCCGCAAGGCACTCCGCACCGGTGCGATCACCGTCGGCGCGCTGGCGGTCGGCAGTGCGCTCGGCACGGGCACCGCGTCGGCTGCCCCGAGCACCCCGGCCCTGCTGAGCAGCACCACCGGCGGCATCGACGGCGCGCTCGTCGCCCCGACGGGCCGTCACCTCGCCTTCGGTGGCGAGGCCGACACCCAGATGCGCATCTCCTGGCAGACCCCGGCCCCGGTCAAGCGCGCCTTCCTGCGCTTCGGCAAGACCCCGTGGGACCTCAGCCACAAGGTCGTCGCCGACCAGCGGGTGCTGCACACCCCCGCGATGGTCCAGACCGGCGGCGCGTTCGACCAGTACTACATCCATGTCTCGCTGCACGACCTCGAGCCCGACACCACGTACTACTACGGTGTCGGCCACGACGGCTTCGACCCGGCCTCGCAGCAGGCCATCTCGACCCTGAGCACCTTCCGCACCGCCCCGGCGCGCGGCTGGCGCGGCGGCAAGGCGTACGAGCCCTTCACCTTCACCGCCTTCGGCGACCAGGGTGTCAGCGCGCACGCGGCCGGCAACGACCACGTCATCCTGGCGCAGAACCCCAGCTTCCACCTGCACGCGGGCGACATCTGCTACGCGGACCCGATGGGCCAGGGCCAGGACGCGGACCGCGCCGCCTTCAACGCCAAGACCTGGGACGCCTTCCTGGTCCAGACCGAGACGGTCGCCTCGAAGATCCCGTGGATGGTCTCCTACGGCAACCACGACATGGAGGCCTGGTACTCGCACAACGGGTACGGCGGCGAGGACGCCCGCTTCTTCCTGCCGACCAACGGCCCGGACCCGCGTGTCGCCCCCGGTGTCTACTCCTTCAAGTACGGCAACGTCGGCGTCATCTCGCTGGACGCGAACGACGTCTCGTACGAGATCCCGGCGAACCTGGGCATCACGGCCGGCAAGCAGACCAAGTGGCTGGACCGCAAGCTCCGCGACTTCCGTGGTGACGAGACGGTCGACTTCATCGTCATCTTCTTCCACCACTGTGCCTTCTCCACCACCCACCAGCACGCCTCCGAGGGCGGTGTCCGCGAGGCCTGGGTGCCGCTGTTCGAGAAGTACCGCGTCGACCTGGTGGTCAACGGCCACAACCACGTCTACGAGCGCACCGACGCGATCCTCGGCAACAAGGTCTCCAAGGCCGTGCCGAGCGGCGAGACCGTCGAGCCCGCCAAGGACGGCGTCGTGTACGTCACGGCGGGTGCGGCCGGCCGCAGCCTCTACAGCTTCGACGCCCCCGACACCTACGAGGGCCACGAGAAGCGCGTCGACTCGGTCGACACCTTCCACTTCGCCAAGGGCGGCGTGAAGGTCACCGAGACCGTCGAGTGGTCCCGCGTCCGCTACACCGGCTACTCCTTCATCAAGGTCGACGTCGCCCCCGCGCACAAGGGCGGCAAGTCCACCATGAAGGTCACCGCACTGGCCGAGGACGGCACGCAGGTCGACAACTACACGATCGTGCGCACGGCCGGCGAGACGCAGCACCAGCACTGACACCCCGCCGCGCATCGGGCCCGCACCCTCCTGGGCGCGGGCCCTCTGCCGTCGACTCTCGGTAAGCTCGGCGGTCATGACCGTGCTGCGCTCCACCCTGCTCTTCCTGCTGGCCGCCGTCCTGGAGATCGGCGGGGCCTGGCTGGTCTGGCAGGGCGTCCGGGAGCACCGGGGCTGGGCCTGGGCGGGCGCGGGCGTGCTGGCCCTGGGGGCGTACGGCTTCGTCGCGACGCTCCAGGCGGATGCGCACTTCGGGCGCATCCTGGCCGCGTACGGCGGGGTCTTCGTCGCGGGTTCGCTCGCCTGGGGCATGGCGCTGGACGGCTACCGCCCGGACCGCTACGACGTGTTGGGCGCGCTGGTCTGCCTGGCCGGGGTCGGCCTGATCATGTACGCACCGCGAAGCGGCCGCTGAGGCCGCCACTGTTGCGAAACCCCGTTGCGGCGGGCGGTCCGGCGTGGTTGCGTACGGGGTCGCCCTGCCCGAACCGCCGTACCCGGGAGCCCTCTTGACCGTCCGCATCACCCCGCTGGCCGACCCCGAGCAGAGCGCCGGGAGCCACCGGCTCGCCTGGCTGGCCGCCGACGGGGACGGCATGCCCCTCGGCTCGGCGTACCTGCGGCTGTTCAGGGGGGAGGGTGAGCGCCACCTCGGGGAGCTGGAGCTCACCGTGCACCCCGCCGAACGCCGGCGCGGCGTCGGTTCGCTGCTGCTGGCCGCCGCCGTCGAGGCCGCCCGCGCCGACGGCCGCCGCTCCGTCACCACCCAGACCGGGGCCGGTACGCCGGGAGAGCACTTCCTCGCGGCCCGGGGCCTGCGCAAGGTGCTGGGGATGACCTGGACCAGGCTGGAGCTCGCCGCCGCCGACGTGCCGCCGGTGCCCGCATCGCCCGGGTACCGGCTGGTCAGCTGGGCGGGCACGGTGCCCGACGAGCTGGCCGCGAGCTTCGCCGCCTCCCGCCGGGCGATGGACGACATGCCGATGGACGACACCGACCACACCGTCCAGACCTGGGACGTCGAGAAGGTCCGGCACGTCGCCGAGGTGGTCGCCCGGCGCGGCGACCTGCTGCACACGGTGGCCGCCGTCGAGGAGGCCGGTGGTGCCGTCGTCGGCTTCACCGAGCTGGTCGTCCCCGGCTCCGGCACCGGCGAGGGCCAGCACTACGGCACCGGCGTGCTCCCCGAGCACCGGGGCCACGGCCTGGCCCGCTGGATGAAGGCCGAGACGATCCGCGACGCGCGCCGTCGGTACCCGCAGCTCGCCGCCCTGCTGGCGGACACCGCTGACAGCAACGGCCCGATGCGGCGGGTCAACGAGGCGCTCGGCTACCTGCCCACGCACCGCACGGCCATGTACCAGCTCGACCTGTAGCCGGACCCGTACCCCCGCCCGCCCCGGGGGGAGCCGGGGGCGGGCGGGGGCACCGGGGTGGATCAGAAGACGTGCACGTTGTACTTGCTGAGCGCCGCGTTGACGGGCTGGAAGAAGGTGGTGCCGCCGGTCTTGCAGTCGCCGCTGCCGCCGGAGGTGATGCCGATGGCCTTGGCGCCGTCGTAGAGCGGGCCGCCGGAGTCGCCGGGCTCGGCACAGACGTTGGTCTGGATCATGCCCTTGACGGTGCTGCCGTCGGAGTAGTGCACGGTGGCGTTGAGCGCCGTGACGGTGCCGCCGTGGGTGCCGCTGGTCGAGCCGGTGCGCTTGACCGCCTCGCCGACGAAGGCGTTCGGTGCGGACGAGAAGCCGCCGGTGTGGCTCAGTGAGGTGTTGTCGTACCGGACCAGGGCGTAGTCGGTGCCCGGGAAGCTGGAGCTGACGGTGGCGCCGATCAGGGTGGTGTGGCCGGAGTTGGTGTACCAGGTGCCGGCCACGTTGCCGCAGTGCCCGGCGGTCAGGAAGTAGTAGGTGCTGCCGCTCACCACGTTGAAGCCGAGCGAACAGCGGTAGCTGCCGCCGTAGATGGCGTTTCCGGCGGCGAGCAGCGGGGTGAGGACACCGGCTGTGCGCTCGATCCTGAGGGCGGCCGCGTTGGCCCCCGCCGCCTTCCTGATCTTGGCGAGCGCGGCGGGCGAGACGGTGCTGTCCGCCGTCACGACGACCCGGCCGGAGTTCTGGTCCACGTACCAGGCGGTGCCGCCGACGTCCGCGCCGAGCACGGCATCGCTGACCGAGGCCAACTGGGCCGGGCCGAAGGGCTGGACGGGAGCCGCGACGGCGCTCGGCGCGGCGACGGCGGTGGCCGAGAGCAGGCCGACGGTGGCGGCGAGAAGCCGGATGTGCGTCGCGATACCTCTGGTGGAGGTGGTGCGCTTGATCCTCACTGATCTGCTCCTAGGTGTGGAGTGAGCAAGAGATGATCTGACCCTGACAGGGCTGTCTGGGAGTATTGGGCACCGCCGGGCCGGGCACAAGACCGGCGGCAACGCTCCGGCAGGGCAACGCTCTGCGGATCTTTCGGGCAACAGGCAACCAGCCGGTAGCTGTTGGCGTGTACATCATTGGCCCGCCGCCGGCGGGGGCCGATCACCACGGGAGAACCTCTTGAAGACTCGTCACCTGACCGCTGCCACCACGCTGGCCTGCGCTCTTCTCACGCTGACCGCCTGCGGTTCGAACTCGACCCCCTCGGCTGCCCCGCAGGGCAGCACGGCCGCGTCCGCCGGTTCGTCCGCCGGTAGCTCCGCCGGGGCGTCCACCGGTTCGGCCAAGCCGGATGCGCCGCAGTCCAGCGCGAAGCCGACCGGTGCCGCCAGCGGGACGGCGGCGAAGCCCGCCGGCGCGGACGTCCCGGCCTGTGCCGGCTCGGAGGGCCACGACGAGGTCACCGGCCAGCTGGTCGGCCTGGACAAGAGCGCCGACCCCCGGTGGAACGGCGTCGTGAAGCTCAGCAACGTGTCCGGGCACGCCTGCGTGATGTACGGTCCCGCCGACGTGCGGACCGACTCCGGGGCCAGCGTGTTCACCAAGCTGGCCACCGGCGTCCTGGGCAGCGGATCGTTCGCCACGGACAAGGCGCACGGCACGGTGCTCCAGGCGGGCGAGACGGTCTTCCAGCCCGTCAGCTGGGTCTCCTCCCCGCCCACCGCCCCGAACGCGAGCTGCACCACCGGCAAGCTGCTGGTGCTGGCCCGCAACGAGGAGAGCCTCTTCGTCACCGTCCCGGTGACGGACGCCCGCTTCTGCCCCGTCAAGGACATCGGCTCCCCGCAGGTGATGATCGGCATCCCCCGCGCCACCCTGGCCGAGGCCCAGGCGCAGCTCCAGAAGCCCGGCGCCCGCTAGACCCCCGAACGGCAGTCGCGCGGCCCGGTGGTGGTGGATTCCGCCGGGTGCTGGTAGGCATGGGCGGTGCGATTCGATGCTGTACCGATGCCGCCCGCCGTCGAGGCCAGGCCGCGCGACGTCCGTGGGTACCCCGTCCCCGCCATCACCCCCTGGGAGGGCGGCGAGCCGCGCTTCGCGCTCACCGACCACGGGCGGAGCGCCGACTGTGCGCGGCAGCGCCGCTGTTCGGTCTGTGACGTGCCGATGCCGCCCGGCCCGGTCTGGCGGGTGGTGGGCGCGACGGAGAGCGCGGCGATCGCCGCCGCACTGGCGAGCGGCGAGCCGTACCGGAACCTGGCGCCGACGACGGAAGGCCCCGGCCACCGGGCCTGCATGCTGTACGCGTCGATGGTGTGCCCGTACCTGGCCCGCCCGAACGCCCGCCGCGGCTCCTCGGCGGAGCGGCCGGACGAGCTGACGGCGCACGTCGTCCGGGGCGCCGTCCGGGGCGAGTTGGGGGCGGTGGTGGGCTTCGGCGACTTCGAGTACGCCGTGACCGAGACCCAGGTGCTGTTCCGCTTCCTCGACCTGGTCGAGTACCTCCCGCACGACACCGCCGACACACACCTGGCCGAACTCCGCGCGGAGCTCGGCCGGGTGCGTTGACCGTTGGGGCAGGTGGGAGGATCTGACGGTCGTACCCACTCAACGGAAGAGAGCCCCCGGCATGGCCGTCATCTTCGACACCACTCTCAAGCCGGGCAAGCTCGAACTGCTCGCGTCCTGGCTGCCCTCGCAGCCGTGGTACTCGGGCGGTGCGGGCGGGCCGGAGCTGGCCAGGGCAGGCGGCTTCCGGCTGGACGACCCCGAGGGGGAGGTCGGGATCGAGTTCATCGTGGTCACCGACAGCTCGGGCGCCGAGCCGACCACCTACCTGGTGCCGCTGACCTATCGCGGTGCCCCGCTGGAGGGGGCGGAGCACGCCCTCGTCGGCACCATGGAGCACGGGATACTGGGGCGGCGCTGGGCCTACGACGGGTGTCACGACCCGGTGCTGGTCGCCCAGTTGCTGGCGCTGGTCGAGGGCCGGGCGCAGGCCCAGGACCAGGACACCAGTGACGTCCCCGACCGGGAGATCACCTGCTCCTGCCCCGGCGGCAGCGCCGCACCCAGGGAGTTCACCGCCCCGGCCGTCGACGACCGGGAGGGCACCGAGCTGCCGCTGTCGGACGGTACGGCCCTGCGTCTGCACCGGGTGCCGGCCCCCGCGCCGGGCGACGCGCCCGTCCTGCCGCCGGGGGCGACCGGCCACGTCGCGGGTGCCTGGCAGCAGCCGGACGGCACCCGGGTGCGCGGGCTGTTCGCCGTCCTGCACCCGGGCGCCGCGTGACGACGGACCGTCAGCCCCGGTAGGCGGGCAGGCCCGGGGTGGTGGAGACCACGGTCGGTGCGGCCGAGCCGTCCGCCGGGAGGGTGGCGACGCCGCTCGGGGTGCGGACGGCGAGGGTGCGGCCGTCGGGCGACCAGCTGGGCTCGGTGTAGTCCGTGGTGGCGTTCGGGGTGAGGTCACGGGCGGGGGAGTTGTCGTCCATGTGCTTCTCGAAGATGTGGTCGTGGCCGCCGGAGGAGCGGACGAAGGCGATCGTGTGGGCGTCGGGGGAGAGCACGGGCTGCGAGCCGGGACCGACCGGGGAGACCTGCTCGCGCAGGTACTCGTCGCGGATGTAGACGTTGCCGTTGGTGGTGTTCGCGTAGACGGCGTTGCCGTAGACGCCACCGCCGTTCGGCCAGGTGTTGCCGGTCTGCGGGATCGGGTTCGGCTCCTCGCCGCCCTCGGCGTCGAGCGCCAGCAGCGTCGGCGTGCCACCGGCCGAGGGGACGCGCTCCAGACGGCTGACGCCGCCCTGGGAGA
Source organism: Kitasatospora sp. McL0602 (assembly GCF_052076145.1). Classification (NCBI taxonomy): domain Bacteria; kingdom Bacillati; phylum Actinomycetota; class Actinomycetes; order Kitasatosporales; family Streptomycetaceae; genus Kitasatospora; species Kitasatospora sp. McL0602. Next base: position 5,998,694 of record NZ_CP197246.1, read on the forward strand.
CGGCGAAGAGGAGGTTGCTCCGCGCCGGGAGGCTGTACCCCGGGTCGGCGGCCGACACCTGCCAGGTGGGGTGGGACCAGACCTGCCCGCCGGGGTTCCGGGCGACGACGCGGCGCCCGCCGCCGTCGGGGTTGCTCACCACGAGGCTGCCCGAGCCGTCGACGAACGCGGCCTTCGTGCCGTCCGGCGACCAGGCGAGATCCCGGACGACGGTGCCGAAGTCGACCGAGGTGCCGTTCATCAGCACGTGCGTGGTGCCGTTGCTGATGGTCAGCCGGCTGTTGGCCGTCCCGTTCAGCACCGGCCGGGCCTGGGCCGTGGCGGGCGCCTTCACGGTCAGCGGCGCGCCGGGGACGGCCGTGCCGGGCGCGGTCGTGCTGGGGGTGGTGGTGCCCGGCGCGGTCGTGCCCGGTGTCGCGCTCGCGGTGCCTGCCGGGGCGGTGCCGGTCGAGGCGGTGCCCGTCGGGGCGGTGCCCGCACCGGCCGGGGCGGCGGGCGCGGCGGCGGCGGCCCTGCCGGTGTCCGTCGGCCCGCAGCCGGTGAGCAGCAGGCCGGTGCTCGTGGTGACGGCGACGATGACGGTGACGGCGGCGGCCGAGCGGAGACGGGTGCGAGCGTGCATGAGTGGTTCCCCCCAGGTGTCGTGCGGCGCACTGTGCGGCGCGACAACTGAAGACTGACAGCGCGAGGTCCGCTCCCGGTGCGGCGGCTGTCACGGCCCTGCAACAGCGCCTCCGTCGGGCGCTTCGGGCGGTGCCGGTGGCGCGGACGGTGGCGGTGTCAGGCGGCCGCCCTGGATGGTGAACCCGGCCTCGACCAGGTACGGCCGGGCCTGCTCCAGCAACGAGACCACCCGCAGGGCCGTCCGCGCGCAGACCACGGCCATCGGCAGCTCCACCAGACCGGCCATCAGCAGCGCCTGCACCAGCTCGCCGGTGGTCGGCGCGGTCATCACGTCGAACCAGGCGTCGACCACCAACAGGGTGGCGGCGGCGGAGTTGACCAGCACGCCCCTGGGGGAGAGCCGCAGGATGCGGACGGCGGCCCCGGTGAAGACCACGATCAGCAGCGCGTCGAAGCCACCCCAGGCGATGTTCCAGCGCTGGGCCTGCTGGTGGGCGGGCAGGGTGAGGAAGAGCAGCACCGTCCAGGGCAGCAGAACGGCCGCCGCGCCCAGGAACAGCAGGGCCAGCCGGGGCGTGACGACCCGTTCGCTGTGCAGCCGCGCGCGGTCCTCCAGCAGTGCGGGCGGGTGCAGGAACCGTGGCAGGCGCTGGTCCCAGCTGCGGTGCGGGGGCCGTCCGCCGCCGGGCTCTTGCGTCATGCGGCGGGGCTCCTTCGCGGCGGCCGAGTACCAGGACCCGTGATGCTACTGCCGGTAGGTGGTCAGGAAGCGGCCGATCCGGCTGATCGCGGTCTCCAGGTCGTCCGCGCGGGGGAGCGTGACGAAGCGGAAGTGGTCCGGGCGGGGCCAGTTGAAGCCGGTGCCCTGGACGATGTGGATCTTCTCGCGGAGCAGCAGGTCCAGCACGAATCGCTCGTCGTCGACGATCCGGTGCACCGCCGGGTCGAGCTTGGCGAAGGCGTACAGGGCGCCCTTGGGCTTGACGCAGCTGACGCCGGGCAGCTCGTTCAGCGCCCGCCAGGTGACGTCCCGCTGCTCGGTGAGGCGGCCGTTCGGCAGGGTGAGGTCGTTGATCGACTGGTGGCCGCCGAGGGCCGCCTGCACGGCGTACTGCGCGGGGACGTTGGGGCAGAGCCGCATGCCCGCGAGCATGGTGAGGCCCTCCAGGTAGTCCTTGGCGTGCTGCTTGGGCCCGGAGACCACCAGCCAGCCGCTGCGGAAGCCCGCGACGCGGTACGCCTTGGAGAGGCCGTTGAAGGTCAGGGTGACGACGTCGTCGGCGAGCGCGGCCATGCAGTGGTGCTCGACGTCGTCGTAGAGGATCTTGTCGTAGATCTCGTCGGCGAGGACCATCAGGCCGTGCCGGCGGGCGAGTTCGAGGATGCCCTCCAGCAGCTCCTTCGGGTAGACCGCGCCGGTCGGGTTGTTGGGGTTGATGACGACGATGGCCTTGGTACGGTGGCTGATCTTCGAGGCGATGTCGTCGAGGTCCGGGTACCACTCGGCCTCCTCGTCGCAGAGGTAGTGCACCGCCTTGCCCCCGGCGAGCCGGACCACCGCCGTCCAGAGCGGGAAGTCCGGTGCGGGGACGAGCACTTCGTCGCCGTCGTCGACCAGTGCCTGCACGGCCATCTGGATCAGCTCGGAGGCGCCGTTGCCGAGGTACACGTCGTTGACGGTCACGCCCTCGACGCCGCGCTGCTGGTAGTACTGCACCACGGCCCGGCGGGCGGGCAGGATGCCGCGCGAGTCGCTGTAGCCGTGGGCGTTCGGGAGGTTGCGGATGATGTCCTGGAGGATCTCCTCCGGCGCCTCGAAGCCGAACGGCGCCGGGTTGCCGGTGTTCAGCCGGAGCACGCTGTGCCCGGCCTCCTCCAGTGCGTTGGCCTGGTCTACCACCGGCCCACGGATCTCGTAACACACGCCCGCCAGCTTGCTGGACTGCCGAAACTCCACAGCGGCCTCCCGACCGTCACCACGCACCATCGTCTGGTTGCTTTGTTCTACCAAGTAACCACTTGGAAAGTCCAACCTTTTGGCTATGCTGATCCACATGTCACGTCGAAGCTACGACCAGTACTGCGCCGTCGCGCGTGCCCTGGACGCCGTGGGCGAGCGCTGGAGTCTCCTGATCGTCCGTGAACTCCTGGCCGGCCCACGCCGCTACACCGACCTGCACGCCGACCTGCCCGGCGTCAGCACCGACATCCTGGCCACCCGGCTCAAGCAGCTGGAGAGCGAGGGCCTGGTCGTCCGCCGCAAGCTGGAACGCCCGGCCAACGCCACCGTCTACCAGCTGACCGACCGTGGCACGGCGCTCCGCCAGGTCGTCGACGCCCTCGGCAGCTGGGGCCTCGACGCCCTCGGCGAGCAGCGGCCCACCGACGCCGTCCGGGGGCACTGGATCACCGGCCGAATGGCGGACGTTGGCGCTGTCGACGGTGCTGGCGGGGCAGAATTGGTGTCCTGATAGTCATGTGACGGGGGTACGGATGTCTGTTCTGACAGGTAGCTGGGTGCAGCTGGGTGAAGCCGGCCCCGAGGCGTACGTCGTGCGGCCGGTGGCGCCGCCGATCGGGTCGGTCGTGCTCTGCCCCGAGATGTACGGGATCAACGACTACGCACGCGGGGTCTGCGGGCAGCTGGCCGAGGCCGGATACGCCGTGGTCGCCCCGGACTTCTACTGGCGGCAGGCCCGCCGCCCCGAGCCCGACTACTCGGCCGAAGGGCGCGAGGCCGGGCTCGTCCTGATGCGGGGGCTGGACCGGGACGAGCTGATCGCCGACTCCACCCTCGCGCTCGCCGCCGCCCGCGCCCTGGCGCCCGACCGGGGCGCGGCGTTCCTCGGCCTCAGCATGGGCGGGCACATCGCGCTGCGCGCCGCCACGGCGCTCCGCTTCGAGCTGGCCGCCGTCCTCTACCCCGGCTGGACGCTCAACAGCGCCCTCCCCATGGTCGGCCCGGTGCCGCCGATCGCGCAGAGCGAGGCGATCGCCGCCAACGGCGTCCACCTCCTCGGCCTCATCGGCGAGCTCGACCACGTCACCCCGCAGGAGGAGTGGCAGGCCGTCGGCGAACACCTGACCGCCGCCGGGGTCTCCCACGAGCTCGTCACCTACCCGGGCGCGAAGCACGGCTTCGCCTGCGACGCCCGCCCGGCGGACTACGACCCGAAGGCGACGGCGGACGTCTGGCGGCGGGTGCACGAGGCCCTCGGGCAGTTCCTCTGAGCGCCTAACTAACAGTCGACTCGGCGATCAGCGCGGTGGCGGTGGTGCGGAAGCCGAGGCTGCCGTACAGGCGGGCGACGGCCTCGTCGGTCGCCGAGAGGAAGACCGTACGGACGCCCCGGGCGTGGGCGTCGGCGAGCAGGGCGGTGGTGACGGCTGCGGCGAGGCCCTGGCGGCGGGCGCTCGGGAGGGTGCCGACGGCGACGATCTCGCTGACCTCGCCGACCGGTTGGTGCTGGCCCGAGCAGTGGGCCGCGCCGTCGACGAGGGCGGCCGCGACGACGGTGAGGCCCGCCTCGATCCGCTCCGCCAGCCGGGCCGCCGTGCCGTCCGCGAGGCAGGCGCGGGTGTGCTCGGCCAGCTCTGCCGGGCCTGCGGCGCCGATCGCCGTCCCGAGCTCGGCGAAGGCCGTCCGGGGGACGGCGAGCGCGCTCGCCAGCTCGGCGGCGTCCGCCCCCAGCACCTGGGCCACGTCCTGCTCCGGTGCGGCCGAGCCGTCGTGCACCAGCAGTGGGTGCTCGTGCACCGCCAGCCCGGAGGCCTCGATGGCCGCCCGCAGGCCCGGGGCCGTCTCCGCCACCCACTCGAAGCTCTCCGGCACACCCAGCTCGCGCTGCCGGGCCCGGACGCGGTCGACGTCGGCGCGCTGGACCGGCGGCCCGGTCCAGCCCGGCGTCGGCCGGGCGTAGTACGGGTAGCCCGGCCCCTGCTTGACGAAGAGCAGGAGCGGGCCGAAGTCCTCGACCCGGGCGGCATTCCTCGGGACGGCGTCGTAGTACGACTCGATCCGGTCGAGGAGGTCGGATGCTGGAAGTTGATCATTCGGCTGTGTCACGGGGAGCATCCAAACAGGCCGACCGGCTCCTGACCACAGGTTTTACCGCCTACCGGGCGCCCGCCTCGACCACCAGGGCCACGGCCTCGTCGAGGCGGCCGGTCTCCTCCCGGCTGAGTGTCGGGTTGGCGGCCCGCCGCGCCATGGCCTCCGCGAGGTGCATGCCCCCGGCGCCGCCGAGGTGCCGCACCAGCGAGACGAGCACCGGCAGCGCTCCCGCCGCGACGGCGGGCATGGTGAGGACGGCCTGCGCCAGGATCAGCGCGGACATCGCCGTGTCCAGGCCGGGCGGGCCCTCCTGTGCGGTCGCCCAGTCGATCACCACCGGGCCGTCCGGCGTCAGCACGATGTTGTCGGGGTGGAAGTCCAGGTGCAGGATGCGATGCCCCGGGTCGGCGGCGAACCGCGCTGGGACGGCGTGCAGTTGCCGCAGCAGCTCCGCCATCAGCTCACCCGCCCGCTCGGCGGTCATCGTGCCGCCGGTCAGGGCCTCCAGCATCGTCACCCCCGACAGCCGCTGCATCACCAGGTCACCGGCAGCCTCCCCCGGCCAGACGGCGGGTACGGGGTACCCGTGCGCCGCCAGGTGGGCCATCACGGCGGCCTCGCCGGTGGCGTCCAGGCCGTTCCGGTAGCGCCGCAGTACCCGCCCGTCGTCCAGCGCGAACACGTCCGCCGTGCGGCCCGTCCCGATCAACTCCCCGATCATCATGCCGGGGAATCTAACCGGCGGAGTGGAACCGGGCGACCCCCGTACGGCGCGCGGTGTCCTCGTTCGCGGGCGGGGCCATGGCCGACTCGCCGGTGATGCGAAAATCGCGGGATGGACAACACGATCGCTCCCACCGCCATCCGCAGCTACGTCGCCGTCGGGGACTCGTTCACCGAGGGGATGTGCGACGAGCTGCTGCCCGGCGGGGACTACCGGGGGTGGGCCGACCGCGTCGCCGCCGCGTTGGCCGCCGAGCTGCCGGGGGAGGAGTTCCGGTACGCGAACCTCGCGGTGCGGGGGAAGTTGATCGGGCAGATCCACGGGGAGCAGATCGATCGGGCGGCGTTGATGCGGGGTGAGCTGGTCACGTTGGCGGGTGGGCTGAACGACGTGCTGCGGCCGGGCTGCGACATCGTCCAGGTGGAGCAGCTGCTCGGCTCGGCGGCCGAGGCGCTGCTCGCGGGCGGGGGCACGGTGGTGATGTTCACCAGCACCGACCCGACCCGGCGGCTCGGGGGGAGTGCCCGGCTGCTGCCGGCGATCCTGCGGATGAAGGCGTACGTCGAGGGCCTGGCGAAGGCACACCCCCGGCTCCTGGTGGTCGACCTCTTCTCCGCACCCTGCTTCGACGACCGCCGGCTCTGGGACGAGGACCGCCTGCACCTGTCGCCGGAGGGCCACCGCCGGGTCGCCGCCGCCGTGCTGGAGGCCCTCGGCCGGCCGGCCGGGTTCGACTGGCGGGCGCCGCTGCCCCCGGTCGCACCGCGCAGCCGCGCTGCGCGCGTGCGCGCGGACCTGCACTGGCTGCGCCTCCACCTCGGCCCGTGGATCGGCCGCCGCCTCACCGGCCGCTCCTCCGGCGACGGCCGGGCGCCCAAGCGGGCGGAGCTGCTCCCGTACGAGGGGTGACGGGCTGACCCGGGAGGTGGGGCACGGTGCTTGACTCTCCGGTTACCCGAGACGGCAGGGTGAAGGGCATGCGCAGAACGGACCTGCTGCCGATAGGCCAGTTCGCTCAGGCGAGCGGGCTGACGATCACGGCATTGCGGCACTACGACGCCAGCGGGGTGCTCACCCCGGCCCGTACCGACCCGGTCAGCGGCTACCGCTACTACCGGCACGACCAGGTGGCGGTGGCCCGACTGATCCGGGGGCTGCGGGAGTTGGGGCTGCCGATCGAGCACGTCCGGGAGCTGCTGGAGCGCCGCGCCGCCGGTCTGGACCTCGCCGGTGAGCTGTGGGCGCACGTCGACGCCGCGCAGCGGCGGGTCGACGGCCAGCGGACCGTCCTGCGTCACCTGTTGAGCAGCCCGACCGAGGGAGCCGAGATGTCCCACCGTGTCACCGTCCGTCAGGCCAGGCCGATCCATGCCCTGGCCTACCGCGCAGAGATCGACACCGCCGGTGCCGACGAGTTCATGCGGACGGGCTTCCAGAGCCTCTACACCGTGGCGGGCGCCGCCCCGCTCACCCTCAACGCCCCGGCCTTCGTCCGCTACCACGGGCGGGTGAGTGACGAGGGCCCGACCAGGGTCGAGGCCTGTCTGCCGTTCCGGGCCGACGCCGCGCAGCCCGCCGATCTGCCGGAGCAGATGTACGTGCTCGACGTCGCGGAGACGACCTTCGCCGGGATCGTCACGGAGGGGGCCGAGTCGGCGTACCCGCAGCTGTTCACCGCCTACGACGCGGTGGCCGACTGGATCGCAGCGCACGGCTTCGGCTTCGCGGGCCCGGCGTACGAGATCTACCACCGTTGGTGCGGCGAGCAGGGCCACCCCGACAACCGGCTGGAGATCGGCTGGCCCGTCGACGGGGGCTGAGGCGGGGGTATCGGAGTCAGCCGGTGAGGGTGATCCGGATCGCGACGGTGCCGGCCGGGCCCCGGCGCAGGCGGCTGCCGAGCAGGGTCAGTCGGCCGACCAGGCCGTACTTGCGCTGGAGCAGCTTGCGGTACTCGACGGTGGCGGCGGGGGCGCAGAGCTCGGCGGTGGCCGGGGTCTGCGGCCCGGTCGGGTTGCCCCGGACGTCGCAGGGGCCGACCAGCACGTCGGGGCGGTTGCGGATGCGCTTGACCTTCCAGGAGTCGGCGACCGTCCAGATGCCGAGGGCCGAGCCGTCGCGGACCACCCAGACGGGGGTGGGGACGCCGGTGCCGTCCTTCTTGAAGGTGGTGACGAGCAGGTACTTCCCGGTGCTGAGCTGCTCCAGCAGCGTCTGATCCATGGCCGGAGTCTAGAGGCCCCCTGGCAGTGGCCAACTGCGGGTGGCGGCGAGGAAATTCACGGCAAAGTTGCTCCCCGCTCCTTGTCGGGACATGCTCAATGGCAGAAGGATGGCGATCGCTCGCCCCGCTCCGAGCGCTCCCTCCCCGACAAGGAGAACGACCCGTGCGTGCGAAACTCCTGACCTCGGCCGTGGCCACCCTCGGCCTGCTGGCCGGTCTCGGCGGCCTGGCCCCGGCTGCCGGTGCCACCACCGCCCCCACTGTTGCGGCGGCCACCGCCGCGGTGCCCCGCCCGGACCACGTGGTGATCGTGGTGTTCGAGAACACCGCCGAAGGATCGATCATCGGCAACTCGCAGGCCCCGTACTTCAACCAGCTCGCCAACACCGGGGCCAGCTTCACCAACGCGTTCGCGATCGAGCACCCGAGCGAGCCGAACTACCTGGACCTGTTCTCCGGCTCGAACCAGGGCGTCACCGACGACTCCTGCCCGCACACCTTCTCCACCGACAACGAGGGCGCCCAGCTGATCGCCAAGGGCCTGACCTTCGCCGGGTACTCCGAGGACCTGCCGTCGGCCGGCTCGACCGCCTGCACCTCCGGCAAGTACGCCCGCAAGCACAACCCCTGGGTCAACTTCAGCAACGTACCGGCCTCCGCGAACAAGCCGTTCTCGGCCTTCCCGACCGACTTCACCCAGCTGCCCACCGTCTCCTGGGTCGTCCCGAACCTCTGCAACGACATGCACGACTGCTCGACGGCGACCGGCGACACCTGGCTCAAGGCCCACCTCGACAGCTACGTCCAGTGGGCAAAGGCGCACAACAGCCTCCTGATCACCACCTTCGACGAGGACGACAGCGCGGGCAACAACCAGATCGCCACCATCTTCGACGGCCAGCCCGTGAAGACCGGCAACTACAACGAGCACGTCGACCACTTCGGCGTGCTGCGCACCGTCGAGGACATGTACGGCCTCCCCTACGCGGGCGCCGCCGCCAACGCCACCTCGATCACCGACGCCTGGGCCGGCACCACCACCGGCAGCGTCACGGTGACCAACCCGGGCAGCCAGACGGGCAAGGTCGGCACGGCCGCTTCGTTGCAGATCACGGCGTCGGACACGGCGGCGGGTACGTTGAGCTACGCGGCCACCGGCCTTCCGGCGGGGCTGTCGATCAACGCCTCGACGGGCCTGGTCTCGGGTACGCCGACCACCGCCGGGACGTCCTCGGTGACGGTGACGGCGACGGACAGCACCGGCCCGAGCGGCAGCGCCACCTTCAGCTGGACGGTCAGCCCCGCGAGCGGTGGTGGCTGCACCCCGGCGCAGGTGCTCGGCAACGCGGGCTTCGAGACCGGCTCCGCCGCCCCGTGGACCACCACCTCCGGTGTCGTCGACAACAGCGCCTCGCAGGCCGCCCACTCGGGCTCCTGGAAGGCGTGGATGAACGGCTACGGCTCCGCGCACACCGACTCCATCTCGCAGACCGTCACCATCCCGGCCGGCTGCAAGGCGAGCCTGAGCTTCTGGCTGCACATCGACACCGCCGAGACCGGCACCACGGCCTACGACAAGCTCACCGTCACGGCCAACGGCACCGCGCTCGCCACGTACTCCAACGTGAACGCGGCCACCGGCTTCGTCCAGAAGTCCTTCGACCTCTCGGCCTACGCCGGCCAGAGCGTCACCGTGAAGTTCAACGGTGTCGAGGACTCCTCGCTCCAGACCAGCTTCGTGATCGACGACACGGCGCTGAACGTCTCCTGATACCAGCCGGCTAGGCGACCCGGATCGGGCCGCGGCGGACCTGGGTCGCGCTCTGCAGAGCGGGGACGGGCGAGACGCTGGCCCGCCAGAGCCGGGTCGCCGAGCCGACGGAGGCCGCCAGCAGGAGGCCGTTGCGCAGCACGATCACCGCCGTGGCCGACCAGCCGCCACGGATCAGCGAGTCGAAGAAGAGCGGGTAGTCGACGGTGGTGACGCCGACCGCGAGCAGGATCAGCAGGGCGGTCGGCCGCTGGCAGGAGCCCCGGACGGTCAGGCAGACGGCACACAGGCCGATCAGCCAGATCAGGTACTGCGGGCTGATCACCCGGCTGGTGACGGTGAAGAGCAGCACCGCCGTGAGCGCGGCGTCGTAGGGTGTGGCGGCGTTCCAGCGGCGGGCCCGGAAGCGCCAGAGCAGCAGCCAGCCGAAGGCGAAGGCGGTGAGCAGTAGCGAGGCACTGGCGACGGCGTGCACGTGCGGGCCGAGGAACTCCAGCGAGCCGTAGTGCTGGTCGACCTCGCCGGGCCAGCCGAGCTGACGGGCGATCTGGAGCGCGCTGCCGCCGAGCGACTCGATCTCGACGCCCCGGCCCTGCTGGGCCGTCAGGAAGTCGAAGGCGCCGTCGAAGACGGTGCAGAGCACCAGTAGCAGGGCGGCGGCGGAGGCGCACATGACCGTCCAGGCCTGCCGGGTGCTGCGGCCGCGCGGGGTGCCGAGCACCACCAGGGCGGGCCAGACCTTGATCATCGCGCCGATCCCGGCGAGTGCCCCGCCCATCCTGGGGCGGCTGGGCAGCAGCAGGGCGGAGGCCATCGCGAGCGCCGTGACGGGCAGGTCGTAGCGGCCGTAGGGGAGCCCGAGCAGCAGGGGCAGGGCCAGCGCCCACATCCACGCCCCGGCGGTGGAGCGGCCCCGGTGCACGCCGCCGCTGCGCCGTAGCGAGACCCGGACGAGCACCGCCTGGGTGACGCCGTCGGTGAGCAGCATCAGCACCGCGAACGCCTGCAGGTACGTCAGGAAGGGCAGCAGGCCGGGGGCGAGCATCGCCAGCGCGGCGCCGGGCGGGTACTGCCACGTCACGTCGCCGACGGGGTAGGTGCCCTGGACGAGGATCTCGTACCAGTGGAAGTAGGTGCGGTGCACCTCGATGGCCTGCTCGGCCTTGCCGGAGCGGATCATGCCGATCATCACCAGCCGGCTGGCCAGCCAGTAGCCGGTCAGGGCGAGCGCCTCGCGTGGCCAGGTGGCGGGGTTGGTCCAGCGGAACGGGCCGGCCTGTGGGATGCCCCACTGGGTGACCGGCGTCGGGGCCTGAGCCACCATCGCCTCCACGAGAAGGTGTCCGAGCTGGGAGGCCTGTCCGGTCATCCCATATCAGACAATCAGGATCATATGCGGGTAAAAGACTGCGGCTTGGTGCTGTGACACTCGCACCGGTCGCCCCTGTACAACGCGCCACGCCGCCCCGAGGGCACGACCGAACCGCTCCGAGGCCGGGCACCTGCCAGAATGCAGGGCGGTAACAGAACCCCAGGAAAAGGTGCCGGCTTCGTGACCATGCCAGTCGAACGCAAGATCGCCGAAGAGCTGGGCGTCCGCGAGGGGCAGGTGAGGTCCGCCGTCGAGCTGCTCGACGGCGGCGCGACCGTCCCCTTCATCGCCCGGTACCGCAAGGAGGTCACCGGCGAGCTCGACGACGCCCAGCTGCGCACCCTGGAGGAGCGGCTGCGCTACCTGCGCGAGCTGGAGGAGCGCCGGACGGCCGTCCTGGAGTCCGTCGAGGCCCAGGGCAAGCTGGACGACACCCTGCGCGCGCAGATCCTCGCCGCCGACTCCAAGGCCCGCCTGGAGGACATCTACCTCCCGTACAAGCCGAAGCGGCGCACCAAGGCCCAGATCGCCCGCGAGGCCGGGCTCGAACCCCTCGCCGACGCGCTGCTCGCCGACGCCGGGCTCGACCCCGCCGCCACCGCCGCCGGCTACCTCGGCGAGGCCGTCGCCGACGCGCCCGCCGCACTGGAGGGCGCCCGCGCCATCCTGGTCGAACGCTTCGGCGAGGACGCCGACCTGGTCGGCAGCCTGCGCGAGCGGATGTGGACGCGCGGCCGCCTGGTCGCCCGCGTCCGCGACGGCAAGGAGCAGGACGGCGCCAAGTTCGCCGACTACTTCGACTTCTCCGAGCCGTACACCAAGCTCCCCTCGCACCGCATCCTCGCCATGCTGCGCGGCGAGAAGGAGGAGGTGCTCGACCTCGAACTCTCCCCCCTCGACGGTGCCGAGGACTCCGACCTGCCCGGCGAGAGCGCGTACGAGCAGCGGATCGCCGCCCGCTTCGGCATCGCCGATCGGGGCCGCCCGGCCGACAAGTGGCTCGGCGACACCGTCCGCTGGGCCTGGCGCACCCGCATCCTCGTCCGGCTCGGCATCGACCTGCGGACCCGGCTCCGCCAGGAGGCCGAGGACGAGGCCGTCCGGGTCTTCGCCGCCAACCTGCGCGACCTGCTGCTCGCCGCCCCCGCCGGCACCCGCGCCACCATGGGCCTCGACCCGGGCTTCCGCACCGGCGTCAAGGTCGCCGTGGTCGACGCCACCGGCAAGGTCCTCGCGTACGAGACGATCTACCCGCACCAGCCCGCCAACAAGTGGGACGCCTCGATCGCCACCCTCGCGGTGCTCGCCGCCAAGCACTCCGTCGACCTGATCGCGATCGGCAACGGCACCGCCTCCCGCGAGACCGACAAGCTCGCCGAGGACCTGATCAAGCGTCACCCCGAGCTGAAGCTCACCAAGGCGATGGTCTCCGAGGCCGGCGCGTCCGTGTACTCCGCCTCGGCCTTCGCCTCGCAGGAGCTGCCCGACCTCAACGTCTCCATCCGGGGCGCGGTCTCCATCGCGCGCAGGCTGCAGGACCCGCTGGCCGAGTTGGTGAAGATCGACCCCAAGTCGATCGGTGTCGGCCAGTACCAGCACGACCTGAGCGAGGTGAAGCTCTCCCGCTCGCTCGACGCCGTCGTCGAGGACTGCGTGAACGCCGTCGGCGTCGACGTCAACACCGCCTCCGCACCGCTGCTCACCCGGGTCTCCGGCATCACCGCCGGGCTCGCCGACAACATCGTCGCCCACCGCGACGCGAACGGGCCGTTCCGGACCCGCCGCGCCCTCAAGGACGTCGCCCGGCTCGGGCCGAAGGCCTTCGAGCAGTGCGCCGGCTTCCTGCGCATCCCCGGCGGCGACGACCCGCTGGACGGCTCCAGCGTCCACCCCGAGGCCTACCCCGTCGTCCGCCGCATCCTCACCGCCACCGGCACCGACCTGCGCTCGCTGATCGGCAACAGCACCGCGCTGCGCGCCCTGCGGCCCGCCGACTTCGCCGACGACACCTTCGGCGTGCCGACCGTCACCGACATCCTCGGCGAGCTCGACAAGCCCGGCCGCGACCCGCGCCCCGCCTTCAAGACCGCCACCTTCAAGGAGGGCGTCGACAAGATCGGCGACCTGGAGGTCGGCATGGTCCTGGAGGGCGTCGTCACCAACGTCGCCGCGTTCGGCGCCTTCGTCGACGTGGGCGTCCACCAGGACGGCCTGGTGCACGTCTCCGCCCTGTCGAAGAACTTCGTCAAGGACCCGCGCGAGGTGGTCAAGCCCGGCGACATCGTCCGCGTCCGCGTCACCACCGTCGACGTCCCGCGCAAGCGGATCGGCCTGACGCTGCGCCTCGACGACGAGACCCCGGCAGCATCGGCCCCCCGGGGTGACCGCAGCTCCCGCCCGCCGCGCCAGGAACGTCGGCCCCAGCCGGCGGCCCCGTCCTCCGCCAACAGCGCCATGGCCGACGCCCTGCGCCGCGCGGGCCTCACCAAGTGAAACGTTGACCCCAGGGGCGCCCCGCGCCCCTGGGGTCACCCAGTTCGGGATTCGACCGCGAGGGTGATGAGTTCGCCCCACCAGGGGTCGCGGCCGCGGACGAGGAGGCGGCAGGCCTCCTCGGGCTGCACGGCGCGGACTTCGACGACCTGTTCGCCGTCGGCGGGGTTGGTGGGCGTGGAGTCGACGGTGAGGTCGGCCCAGCCCCAGAGCCAGGCCTTCTCGGGGTGCGGTTGCCACGGGCGGTACGGGACGGGGTTGTCCGTCACGCAGCGGTGGGCGCCGATCCAGACCGGCTCCCCGGCCAGCCGGGCACCGGCCTCCTCCCGCAGCTCCCGGACGAGGCACGCCTCGATGCTCTCGGCCGCCTCGCGGGTGCCGCCCGGCAGGAACCAGTGGCCGCGCGCGTCGCGGCAGAGCACCACCTTGTCCCGCTCGAACCCCACCAGGTGGATGTTGGTGATCAGCTCGTCCGGCGGCAGCTCCGCCGAGAACTGTGCGTCGATCCCGCCCCAGGCCCAACGCTGCGGTGCGTGCAACTCCGGGAACCGGGCCGCCAGGTCCGCGAGTTCCCCTGCTCTCTCAGTGGTGTCCGTCATCAGGTGATCGTAGTCCTCGCCGAATCCGCCGGGGGCTCTTCAGCTGACGAAGTAGCAGCCAGGACGGTGAGCACCGGTCGGGGCAGCGCACAGACTCGGTCCGTAGCAGCCGAGACCAAGGAGCCAGCGCATGTCACCTGCGGGGATACGCCGACGGATGTTCCTCGCGGCTTCGGCCGCCGCCGCCACGGCACTGACCGTCCGCCCGGCGGCCGCCCACGCGGCGGCCGCCGCAGACCCGGCCGGGGTGCCGCAGGCCCGTACCTCGGCGGGCTGGGTCCGGGGCAGCAGCGTGGACGGGCTGGCGGTCTTCAAGGGCGTCCCGTACGCCGCGCCGCCCACCGGCTCGCTGCGCTTCGCCCCGCCCCGACCGCCCGCTGCCTGGGACGGTGTCCGCGACGCGACCGCGTACGGCCCGCCCTCGCTGCAGTCGGCGCTGCCGGGCAGCAGCGAGGACTCGCTGTACGCCAACGTCTGGACGCCCGGCACCCGGGGCAGCCGCCCGGTGCTGGTCTACATCCACGGCGGTGGCTGGAAGTTGGGTGCGTCGAGCATGCCCACGTACGACGGGGCGAGGCTGGCCGCGCGTGGCGGGCTGGTGGTCGTGACGTTCAACTACCGGCTGGGGGCGTTCGGGTTCGGGCTGCACGAGGACTTGGCTGATTGGCGGACGGGTTCGGCCGCCAACTGGGGGCTCCAGGACCAGGCCGCGCTGCTGCGCTGGGTGCACCGCAACGCCGAGGCGTTCGGCGGCGACCCGGACAACATCACCCTCTGCGGTACCTCGGCGGGCGGCTCCAGCACGTGGCAGCTCGCGCTGAACCCCGAGACCCGGCCGCTGATCCGCCGGATCGTGCCGATCAGCGCCGCCCACGTGTGGAGCCCGGCCGTCGGCCTCACCCCCGAGGACGCCCGGACAGCCCTCGAACTGACCGCCGGGAAGCTCGGCACCACCGTCGCCGGCCTGCGCGCGGTGCCCGCCACCGCCCTGCGCGACGCGTACGACGGCCTCTTCACCGGCCCGCCGCAGAGCCGCGCGCTGGGCAGCGGACGCGAGTACCGGGGTCCGGTCGTCGACGGCACCTGGATGCGCGGCTACGACTGGCAGCTCGCCGACCCCGGGCTGCCGGTGTTCTCCGTCAACGCCCGTACCGAGGGCTCGTTCTTCACCGGGCCGGGCTCCCCCTCGCCACTGCCCACCCCCGCCGACGACGCCCAACTGCACGACGTGGTTGCGCAGTTCCTGCTCAAGGGCGCCGACCAGGTGCCGGACGGGCTGCCCGGCCGGCTGATCGACGCCTACCGCGCGGCGGCCGTCGCGGAGGGCCGCCCGGCGGACCCGGTGTCGCTGCTCACCGAGATCTACGGCGACGGGCTGTTCCGCTACCAGATCGTCCGGCTGGCCGAGCGCCGGGCGGCGGCCTGCCCGGCCCGGCAGTACCGGATGGAGTTTGCCCACCCGGTGCGGGCACCCTGGTTCGGCACGCCGCACGAGTCGACCTCGCCGTTCCTCTTCGGCACCAACGCGATCCCGGCCAACGCGGCGGAGTTCGGCGACGGCCCGCTGGAGCGGCTGGTCTCCGACACCTTCGGCGACCTGGTGGCCGCGTTCGCCCTGGGCGGCGTGCCCAGCAGCCCGAACGCGCCCGCCCTGCCGGTCTTCTCGCCCGCGACCAGCAGCACGCTGGTGCTCGGCGGCGAGAGCGTCGCCGTGCTGTCGGCGACCCCCAAGGCCGCTCAGCTGCGGGCCTGGGACGAGGCCGGGTGGGTGCCGGAGCCCACGTAGGATCGCCGGAGATCGAACGGACGGACGAACGCGCGAACGGGGGACGGTATGACCAGCTGGGGAGCGATAGCGGGCATCGCGGTGGTGGCACTCGGGATGGTGATGACGCCCGGCCCGAACATGATCTACCTGGTCTCCCGCTCGATCTCCCAGGGCCGCAGAGCCGGGCTGATCTCGCTCTCCGGGGTGTTCGTCGGCTTCCTGGTCTACCTCTCCGCGGTGCTGGCCGGGATCGCCACCGTCTTCGCCCTGGTGCCCGAGATCTACGTGGGGATCAAGCTGGCCGGAGCGGCCTACCTGCTCTGGCTGGCCTGGAAGGCCGTCCGCCCGGGGGGCCGGTCCGCCTTCACCCCCACCGAGTTGGACCAGGACGGTCCGCGCAAGCTCTTCCTGATGGGCCTGCTCACCTGCCTGCTCAACCCGAAGGTCGCGATCCTCTACATCTCGCTGATCCCGCAGTTCGTGGACCCCGCTCGGGGCCATGTCGGCCTCCAGGGGCTGGCGTTGGGCCTGACGCAGATCGCCGTCGGGGTGGCGGGCAACAGCTTCTTCATCCTGACCGCCGGATCGGTCTCCGGCTTCTTCACCCGCCACCCGCTCTGGCAGCGCCTGCACCGCTACGCGATGGGCACCGCCCTGGCCGGCTTCGCCGTCCGGATCGCCGTCGACTAGGCACCTGGGCAGGGGAGTCGAGGCTGCGCCCGGAGGGGCGCAGCCTCTGCCCGGGTCAGCCGGTGTACTGGGAGAAGATCTTCGAGAACTCGTACGGCGTCTGCGGGATGTTGGTGCACTTGAAGAGTGCGCCGGTGCAGGCGTTGGCGTCCCGGGTCATCTCCCAGAAGCCCAGCACGCCGAGGTGGTGCTGCTTGGCGAAGGCCACCAACTGCTGGGCGGAGGCCTGGTTGTAGATCTGGTGGTCGTCGTTCTCGCCGAGCATCGGGGTGACGCCGGTCATCGCCCAGAGCTGGGCGTCGGTCTTGGCCGGGTAGAGGGCCTTGATCTGGTCGTGGGTGCTCTGCGCCGCCTGGACGGCTGCGTCACCGTAGTTGGTGTTCGGGCGCCCGTAGTCCATCGCCATCACGTTGACGAGGTCGACGTCGACCCCGGTGTCGCGGGCCGACTGGACGATGCTGACACCGTCGGCCGTCAGGCCCTCCGGCAGCACCGGCAGGGTCAGCGAGACCTTCAGGCCCGGGTGGGCCTTCTGGAGCTTGGCGAGGGCGGCCGAGCGGCGGTCGTTGGAGGCCTTGTCGGCGACGGCCGAGCCCTCGATGTCGAAGTCGACGTACTTGAGGTTGTAGGCGTTGACGACGGCGTCGTACTCGGCGAAGAGCGAGTCCACCGTGGTGCAGGCGGCGGCGAGTTCGGTGCCGGAGGCGCCGCCGAAGGAGATCTTCACGTCACCGCCGGCCGCCCGGATCGCGTCGATCTGGTCCTTGGCCCAACCGGCGCGCGGGTCCCACGCGTTGAACCAGCTGGCCTTGCAGCCGACGGAGGTCACGAACGCCAGGGTGAACGACTTGAGGTTGCCGCCCGCCGCCATGTCCCCCAGCACCGGCACCGGCCAGGCGCCCATGTCGACGTACGGGGCGACGGGCACCGCGACGTTGGGCGGCGGGGTCGAGGTCTGCGAGGAGCTGGGGGAGGGCGAGGCCGAGGCCGAGGTGGAGCTCGGCGGCGGCGAGCTGGGCGGCGGGGGAGTGCTGCCGGGGACGAGCGCGACGTCGTCGGCGAGGTAGGCGCCCTGGCCGTACCAGCCGTGCAGGTAGACGTTGACGCTGGTGGTGCTCGCGCCGGTGGTGAACGTGGTGCTGAGCTGCTGCCAGCTGCTGCCGCCGGGCGTCCACGTCGCCGGGTCGGTCACGCCGCTGCCGGTCGCGCCCAGGTAGACGTACTGGCCCTGGACCCAGGCGCTCAGCGAGTACTTGGTGTTCGGCTGCACGGCGACGGTCTGGCCGCACTGCGCGGTGTCGCTGTTGCCGACGGCGCCCTTGAGCGCGTACGAGCCTGAGTGCGCGGGCGAGTTGACGACCGAGCCGGTGCCGGTGGTGCAGCTCCAGGCGCCGAGGGCGCCGCTCTCGAAGCCGGGGTTGGCGAGCAGGTTGCCGCTGACCGTGTCGGCCTCGGCGTTGACGGCCAGGGTGGCCAGGCCGCCCGCCGCGAGGGTGGCGGCGCAGACCAGCGGGAGGAGCTTCGCCCGGCGGGGTGCGGCGTGGGAGACGGCTTGGCGTTGGAGCGCGCGTGGCATGTGGGGTGCCTTTCGGGACGTGCCGGGCCGCCGGCGCTGGTCACTCGGGGGTGCGCCGGGGGGTGGGCTGTGGGGGTGGTCCTGAACGGGGCCAGGGCTGAGCGCTGCCTGTCCGTCAGGCCGGGCCGCGCCGCCCTGAGTTCAAAATGGACTAGACCAACTGTGCACGTCAAGCATCCGGGCTCGGTTTACGTCACGCTTAAGGTTGCGGGGCCGCTCGGCGAGCCGCTGTGTCGCCTTGACTTGGAGTGCACTCCAAGGGGCAGAGTCGGTCCCGGCACGGACCCGAGCTGAAGGAGAACAGCGGACATGCGTACCACCACACTTGGCGCGGACGGCCCCGAGGTCGGCGTCGTCGGGCTCGGCTGCATGGGGATGACCTGGGCCTACGACCCGAACGGCCGCGACGACACGGCCTCCGTCGAGGTGCTGCGCTCGGCGCTGGACCTCGGGGTGCGGCTGATCGACACGGCGGACATCTACGGCCCGTACGACAACGAAGAGTTGGTCGGCCGTGGCCTGACCCCGGAGTACCGGGAGCGGGCGGTGCTGGCCACCAAGGTCGGCCTGGTGCCGGGCACCGGGGACCTTCGGGTGGGCAACAACGGGCGGCCGGAGCACGTCCGCAGCGCGATCGACGCCAGCCTGCGGCGGCTCGGCACCGACCACGTGGACCTCTACCAGCTGCACCGGGTCGACCCCGAGGTGCCGATCGAGGAGACCTGGGGCGCACTCGCCGAGACCGTCGCGGCGGGCAAGGCGAAGGCGATCGGGCTCTCGGAGGTGACGGTGGAGCAGATCAAGCGGGCCCAGGCCGTCCACCCGGTGGCCTCCGTGCAGTCCGAGCTCTCGCTCTGGACGCGGGACGCGCTGGCCGAGGTGCTCCCGTACACCGAGCAGCAGGGCATCGCCTTCCTGCCGTTCTCGCCGCTCGGGCGCGGCTTCCTGACCGGCCGCTTCACCTCCGCCGCCGATCTGCCCGCCGACGACTGGCGCTCCACGCTGCCGCGGTTCCAGGCCGAGGCGCTGGAGGCCAACCTGGCGCTGGTCGCCAAGGTGCAGGAGATCGCCGCCCGGATCGGCGCGACCACCGCGCAGGTGGCGCTCGCCTGGGTGCTGGCCCAGGGCCGGTACGTGGTGCCGATCCCCGGCACCAAGACGCCCAAGTACCTGGCGGACAACGCAGCTGCGGCTGACCTCACCCTCTCTGCGGCGGATCTGGCGGAGCTCGACGCCCTCCCGGCACCTGTCGGCGACCGGTACTAGGCACGGCCCAGGGGCGCGGGGCCGCGCGCCCCTGGGGGCCGGGGCCTCAGTGCTCGGTGATCCAGATTTCCAGGCGGCCGCTCTCGGAGGGGGCGGTGACCGGGGCGTCGCGGATGTGGTCGAGACGGTAGCCGAGCTTGCGGGGGACGGCCGAGCTGGCCTTGTTGGCCACGTCGCAGTGGATCTCGACCCGCTCGATGCCCGGGAGGGTGAGGGCGGCCTCGGTGAGGGCGCGGGCGCACTCGGTGGCGATGCCCTTGCCGGTGTGGTCGGCGGCCACCCAGTAGCCGATCTCCAGGGCGCCCGCGCCGACGCGGCTGTGCAGGCCGAAGGCGCCGATCACGCTGTCGGGGGCGCCGTCGAGCCAGACCAGGTACATGAAGTCGCTGCCCTCGTCCCAGATGGCGATGCCCGCCGTGACCATCGCCTCGGTGCGCTCCAGACTCGGCTTCGACCCGGCCCAGGGCATCCACGGGCGGAGGTGTTCGAGATTGGCGACGACGGAGGCGTTGAGCGCCGGGGCGTCTCCCTCGGCCCTGCGGCGGAGGGAGATCCCGCCGGGCAGGGAGATCGACTCGGGGGGACGGACGGTGGCGACAGGTTCTTCGGCGGTGTGGCTCATGACTGGATTATCGTCTTTGATCATTGCCGGAGCCAGTCAGTTTTACCTGCTCATGACGTGTTGTCAGAGCCGGATCAGCACCTCGTCCAGCTCCTTGCGCTGCAGGTCGGGCACGCGGGCGTCGTCGGCCGGGTAGCCGACCGGGATGACGTACGCGGCCCGCTCCTCGGGGGGCCGGCCGCACACCTCGTTGAGGAACTTCATCGGGCTCGGGGTGTGCGTCAGCGTCGCCAGGCCGGCCTGGTGGAGGGTGGCGAGCAGCAGGCCGACGGAGATGCCGACCGACTCCTTGGTGTAGTACGGGCGCGGCGAACCCGGCCCCTTGTGGACCTCGAAGACCACGATCACGGCCGGGGCGTCCTCCAGGAAGGGCTTCTGCCAGTCCGTCCCGATCGGGGCCAGCGCGGCCAGCCACTCCGGGGAGGCCCGGTGCGCGTAGAACTCGCGCTCCTCCGCCTCGGCGGCCACCCGCAGCCGCCGCTTGCGCTCCGGGTCGGTGATCACCACGAACCGCCAGGGCTGGACGTGGGCGCCGCTGGGCGCCGTCGCGGCGGTGCGGACGGCCCACTCGATCACGCCCTCGGGCAGCGGCCGGGTCGAGTAGTCGCGGACGGTCCGGCGCTGCGCCATCACGTCGTGGAAGGACCTGCTGCGGGCCTCGGCCTCGTGGGCGGGCACCGTCATGGGGAGGAGCGGCACGGTCGGGTAGGACGCCGCTGCCGATGCACTGTCACTCATGGGCGACAGCAGAGCACATGCAGAGGCCCCGGTGGAATGGCCCGATTGGACCAGACCACTGGGGCCTGCGCGCCTACTGTCAGTCTGCTACCGGTTCTCGGTGACCCGCCCGCCCGCCACGTCGATCCGCCGGTTGACCGTCACCGCGTCGAGCATCCGCCGGTCGTGGGTGACCAGCAGCAGCGTGCCCGTGTACGAGGCGAGTGCCGACTCCAGCTGCTCGATCGCGGGCAGGTCGAGGTGGTTGGTCGGCTCGTCCAGCACCAGCAGGTTGACCCCGCGCGCCTGGAGCAGGGCGAGCGCCGCCCGCGTCCGCTCGCCGGGGGAGAGGGTGCCGGCCGGGCGCATCACGTGCGCCGCCTTCAGCCCGAACTTCGCCAGCAGCGTGCGGACCTCCTCGTCGGTCTGCTCCGGCACGGCCGCCGCGAAGGCCGCGAACAGCGCCTCCTCGCCCAGGAACAACCCGCGTGCCTGGTCGACCTCGCCGACCACCACGCCCGAGCCCAGCACCGCGCTGCCGCCGTCGAGTTCGAGCCGCCCGAGCAGCGCGGCGAGCAGCGTCGACTTGCCCGCGCCGTTCGCTCCGGTGATGGCGACGCGGTCCGCCCAGTCGATCTGGAGGTCCACCGGGCCGAAGGCGAAGTCGCCGCGCTTGGCGGTGGCGGCGCGCAGGGTGGCGACCACCGAGCCGGAGCGCGGCGCGGCGGCGATCTCCATCCGCAGCTCCCACTCCTTGCGCGGCTCCTCGACGACGTCGAGGCGCTCGATCATGCGCTGGGTCTGCCGGGCCTTCGAGGCCTGCTTCTCGGTCGACTCCGCACGCGTCGCGCGGGCCTGCTTGTCGTTGTCGCTGGACTTGCGGCGCGCGTTGCGGACGCCGTTGTCCATCCAGCCGCGCTGCATCCGGGCCCGTGCCTCCAGCCCGGCCTTGGTGTCGGCGTACTCGTCGTACTCCTCGCGGGCGTGCCGGCGGGCCACCGCGCGCTCCTCCAGGTACGCCTCGTAGCCGCCGCCGAAGAGCTTGACCTGCTGCTGGGCGAGGTCGAGCTCCAGCACCTTGGTGACGGTGCGGGCCAGGAACTCGCGGTCGTGGCTGATCACCACCGTGCCGGCGCGCAGGCCCTTGACGAAGCCCTCCAGGCGGTCCAGGCCGTCCAGGTCGAGGTCGTTGGTCGGCTCGTCGAGCAGGAAGACGTCGTAGCGGGAGAGCAGCAGCGAGGCGAGGCCGGCCCGCGCGGCCTGGCCGCCGGAGAGCGCCGTCATCGGCAGGTCGAGGCCGACGGTCAGCCCGAGGGTGCTCGCGACCTCCTCGGCGCGCTCGTCCAGGTCGGCGCCGCCGAGCTCCAGCCAGCGGTCCAGGCTCTCGGCGTACGCGTCGTCCGAGCCCGCCCGGCCCTCGACCAGGCCCTCGGTCGCCGCGTCCAGGGCGGCCTGGGCGTCGGCGACGCCGGTGCGACGGCTCAGGAAGTCGCGGACGGTCTCGCCGGGGCGGCGCTCCGGCTCCTGCGGCAGGTGGCCGACGTTGGCCGTCGGCGGGCTCAGCTTCAGTGAGCCGCCCTCGGGGGTGTCCAGCCCGGCCAGCAGCCGCAGCAGGGTCGACTTGCCGGCCCCGTTCACGCCGACCAGGCCGATGACGTCGCCCGGGGCGACGACCAGGTCCAGGCCGGAGAAGAGGGTGCGTTCGCCGTGACCGGCGCTGAAATCCTTGACAACGAGAGTGGCGCTCATGATGCCCCGATCCTAGTCGGCGCCGTCGGGCGCCGAGAATAATCCTTTGCGGGCCGCCCGGCTCCCGTCCTACGGTTGATCCCAACAGGCACCGAAGACTGGAGAAGGCCGTTGCTCTACTGAGGTTTTGAGACACCGCCCCCGCCGCACCCGCTCATCGAGCGTGCGGCGCGTGTGAGCGTGCGACCTCAGGCTCGAGCAGGCTTCCCGTGTACTCCGCCGGGGCCTGTCCTCATCGTCGCCGCCTGCGCGGTGTCTCCCGTGTTGCTACCTCCACCACCCACAGCAACCACCCGGGAGGCCTCCATGGCACATCCGACCACCTCCGTACTCTGCACCGAGCTCGGCTTCGAGTGGCCTGACGGCACGACCGTGCTCGACGGCTTCCATCTCGCCGTCGGCCCCGGCCGGACCGGCCTGATCGGCCTCAACGGCTCGGGCAAGTCGACGCTGCTGCGGCTGATGGCGGGCGAGCTCACCCCGACCTCCGGCACCGTCCGGATCGGCGGCGAGCTCGGCTACCTGCCGCAGGGCGTCACCTTCGACACGGCCCGCCAGGTCGACGAGGCGCTCGGCATCCGGGCCGCCCGCGAGGCGCTGCACGCCATCGAGGCGGGCGACACCGACGAGCGGCACTTCACCGCCGTCGGCGACGACTGGGACGTCGAGGAGCGGGCCCGCGCCGTGCTCGACCGCCTCGGCCTGGAGCGGCTCGGCCTCGACCGCACCACCGGGGAGCTCTCCGGCGGCGAGGCCGTGCTGCTGCACCTGGCCGCCCTGCTGCTCCGCCGCCCGGACGTGCTGCTGCTCGACGAGCCGACCAACAACCTGGACCGGCGGGCCCGTTCACTCCTCTACGAGGCGGTGGCGAGCTGGCCGGGCGTGCTGGTCGTGGTCAGCCACGACCGCGAGCTGCTCCAGCACGTCGACCAGATCGCCGACCTTCGGGACGGCGCCGTCACCTGGTACGGCGGCAACTTCGCCGAGTACGAGCGCACGGTTGCCGCCCAGCAGGAGACCGCCGAGCGGCTGGTGCGGGCCGCCGAGGGCGACGTCCAGCGCCAGAAGCGGGACTTGGCCGAGGCCCGGGTGAAGCTCGACCGCAGCGCGAGCTACGGCAAGAAGCGCGCGGTGACCCGGAACGACCCGAAGGTCTTCTCGGGCAAGCTCAAGCGCCAGGCCCAGGAGACCGCCGGGCGGGTGCGCGGCATGCACACCGAGCGCCTCACCGAGGCCAAGGAGCGCCTGACAGCGGCCGAGGACGCCGTCCGGGACGACGCGGAGATCCGCATCGACCTCCCGCGCACCGCCGTCCCGGCGGGCCGCACCGTGCTGCATCTCGACCACGTCCGCCTCCCGTACGGGCCGCGGGCCGACCTGGAGCTGCGCGGCGCCGAGCGGGTCGCGCTGGTGGGCCGCAACGGCTCGGGCAAGACCACCCTGCTGCGCGCCGTCGCGGGGGAGCTGACACCCGTCGAGGGCGAGATCAGCACCCCCGTCCCGCTGCGGTACCTGCCCCAGCGGCTCGACCTGCTGGACGACACGCTGTCGGTGGTGGGGAACGTGAAGCGGTACGCCCCGGCGGTCGGCGACAACGCCGTCCGGGCCCGGCTGGCCCGGTTCCAGTTCCGGGGCGGCCGGGCCGACCAGCTCGCGGGCACGCTCTCCGGTGGCGAGCGCTTCCGCGCGGCGCTGGCCGCCCTGCTGCTCGCGGACCCGCCGCCGCAGCTGTTGATGCTGGACGAGCCGACCAACAACCTCGACCTCGCCAGCGTCCGCCAGCTCACCCAGGCCCTGGCCGGTTACCAGGGTGCGCTGATCGTCGCCAGCCACGACCTGCCGTTCCTGCGCGGCCTCGGGATCACCCGATGGCTGGAACTCGACGGCACACTGCGGGAGGTCGACCCGATGTGACGGGGTGAATGCCCAGGTACCGGGCGGGTACCGTGCCGCCTGCCCGCCCGGTACCATCGGGCCATGCCAGCACTCAACATTGAGTACACCGAGCTCGAACTCGCCGCCATCCGCGAGGCCGCCGCTGCGGACGGCAAGAGTGTGAAGGCGTACGTCCACGACCTCAGCGTGCGGGAGCAGAAGCGGCGGACGTTCGTCAGTCACGCCGTGGCGTTCTGGAACGAGCACCTGGAAGAGTTCGACGCAGCGTTCCCCGAGGACACCCCGGCCGCCAAGCGCACCGCCGCCTGATGCTGCTGCACGTGGACATCCGCTGGCTCCTCGACGTCCAGGAGCAGGCCTCGCCCGAGGACCTCACCGTCCGCGACTACTCGGCCCTCCAGGCCGCCGTCGCGCGGCACCGCGTCAACACCGCCCAGCTCGGCCACGACGCCGACCCGTCCTGGTGCGCGGCGGCCCTGATGCACACCATCGTCCAACTGCGCCCGCTGCCCGTCCGCAACAACCTCTACGCCTGCATGGCCACCGCCGCCTACATGCACGCCGCCGAGGAGGGCATAGACCCGCCCTACGGCGCCCTGGTCGAACTCGCCCGCGACGTGGCCGAATCCCGCGCCGACGTCTTCGCGGCGGCCGACCGCATCCGCACCTGGCGGATCTGAGCCCTTACGCAGTTCCCCGCGCTCCTGGGGGCCGGCCCGCTGCCTAAGCTGCCGCGGGCCGCAGCTTGCGGCGGAGCTTGGTGCCGAGGCGGTCGAGGCCGACCACGGCGGCGGCGAGGACGATGAACTCGACCGTCAGCTGGGCGATCTGGCCGGCCACCCAGCCGTAGCCGTTGGTGGTGGGGTCGAGGAAGAAGTAGGGGTAGGCGTTGGTGAAGTGCGGGAAGAGCGCCCCGCGCAGCAGCGTCAGCCCGGCGTAGCCGAGCGGGAAGGTGAGCCAGAGCGGCATGTCCCGCCAGTGCGAGGCGTTGCGGGGCTTGAGGCAGAGCCAGTCGATCATCACCATGACCGGCGTGACGTAGTGCAGGAAGAAGCTCGACCAGTTCTGCAGCTGCTCCGGGCCGGAGGTCAGGCCGGGCAGCGGGTTCGCGCCGTGGTTGAGCAGGACGTGGGCGACGATGCCCGTGATGGTGATGTAGAGGGTGGCGGCGCCGCGCAGCCGGGGCGCGGGGGCGTCGACGGTGCCGCGCTTGGCCATCCAGTAGACGGCCCCGGCGAAGTAGCCGAGCACGATCACGTTGCTCTCGATGGTGAAGTACACCAGCGAGCCCTGCCCGAGGATCAGACCGAGCCCGGCCGAGAGGGCGATGGCGAGGCGCCACCAGAAGGCGGGGCGGGTCCAGACTGACATGCGGTGCACCAGTTCTTCGTACGGGTCGGTCGGTCCGCCGCACTCTACCCACCGGTAGCAGCCCGACGGAAGCTAGCCGGGCCGGACGAATCCGGACTCGTAGGCCGCGATCACCGCCTGGGTACGGTCCCGTACGCAGAGCTTGGCCAGCACGCTCCCGACGTGCGACTTCACCGTCTCCAGGCTGACCACCAGCCGTTCGGCGATCTCGCTGTTGGCCAGGCCCGCCGCCATCAGCCGCAGGACCTCGCCCTCCCGCTCGGTCAGCCGGGCGAGCTGCCCGGCCTGCGGGCTGCGGGGGTCGCGGCGGGTCAGCGCCAGCTCCCGTACGGCGGCGGGGAAGAGCAGGGAGTCGCCGTGGGCGACCAGCCGGACGGCCTGCACCATCTCCTCCGCTCGGGCCCGCTTCAGCAGGAAGCCGGCTGCTCCGGCGCGCAGCGCGCCGTAGACGTAGTCGTCGTTCTCGAAGGTGGTGACGACGAGGATCCTCGGCGCCGGGTCGACCGTGGTGACCAACTGCTCGGTGGCCTGGATGCCGTCGACGCCGGGCATCCGGACGTCCATCAGGACGACGTCCGGCCGCAGCCGGTGGACCAGCGCCACCACCTCGGCGCCGTTCGCGGCCTCGCCGACCACCTCCAGGTCGGGTTCGGCGTCCAGCACCACCCGCAGGCCCGTGCGGACGAGCCGCTCGTCGTCCGCGATCACCACCCTGATCATGCTTCCCCTCCTGTGGGCAGCCGGACGGCGAGCCGCCAGCTCCCGTCCTGTGGTCCGGCCTCGTAACTGCCCCGCAGCGCCGCGGCTCGTTCGGCCACCCCGCGCAGCCCCCGCCTGCCGCCGGGGCGGCTCGGGCGCCCGGCGCCCAGCGGGTTGGTCAGCTCCACATCGAGCCAGCCTTCCCGCAGCTCCAGCCGCAGCCGGGCGGGCACCGGCCCGGCGTGCCGCAGCACGTTGGTCAGCCCCTCCTGGATGATCCGGTACACCTCGCGCGCCAGCTCCGGCGCCAGCTCGGGGGCGTCGGAGGACTCGACCGTCACGCCCGCGAGCCGCATCTGCTCCAGCAGGCCGCCGAGTTCGGCCAGCGTCGGCCCGGCGTCGCCCGCGGTGGTGGGTTCCTCGCGCAGCAGGCCGAGCACGGTGTCGAGTTCGGCCACCGCGTTGCGGGCGGTGTCCTCGATCGCCCGCAACGCCTCGGCCGCGAACGCCGGGTCGGAGCCGAGCACCCGGCTCGCCGCGGCCGCCTGGATGCTCACCGCGCTGAGCGCGTGCCCCACCGAGTCGTGCAGCTCGCGTGCCAGCCGGTTGCGTCGGGCCAGCTCGACGGCCCGCTGCTCGGCCGCCGCCAGGCGCTCCGCAGGTGTCGGCCCGAGCAGGGCGGGTGCGCTGCGGGCCAGCCAGGCGCCCGCGCCGGCGTTGACCGCCAGTAGGAGGAGCAGCAGGGCCGGGCCGAGCACCAGGCCGAGATCGGTGTGTCCGCCGAGAGCGTGCCGTACCAGGCCGCGCCCGGGGTTGCCGATCACGTCGACACCGGAGAGCAGCAGCACCGCCGCGAACGGCGGCACGGCGAGCGACAGCCCGCTGACGATCCCGCCGAGGAAGAGGTGCAGCACGTACCAGGCGGCCGTGCGCCGCCGCGCCGACCAGGACTCGGACGGCGTCGTGGCCAGGTCCTCCACGGCCGCCCCCGCGCAGAGCGCACGGGCAGCGGTTGCCGCCAGTACGCGGACCACCGGCACCAGCGCGATCACGGCTGCGATCGGCAGCGCCACGGCGAAGGCGAGCAGTTGCAGCACTGCTCCCTGCGCGGCGCTCCCGCCCGGGTGGAGCATGCCGAGCGCGGTCTGCGCCAGCAGCCACGGCGGCATCAGCAGCGCACCGCCGAGGATCAGGTGGACCCAGCGCAGCAGCGCCCGCCGCCCGATCAGTGCACTCATCGCCCTGACTCTACGTCAGCCCGGCACGCCCGTTCGATCAGCATGATCGAGCCGACCACCAGCATCAGCAGCCCGGCGCCGGTCTGGGCCGCCATCGACAGCAGGGAGGCGGGCGGGAGGCCGCGGTCCGGGTCGGGGGCGTGCACGCTGAGCGAGTTCGCCACCCACGTCCAGGCACCCCAGGCGAACACCGAACCGGACGCGTACCAGGCCGCCACCAGCGGCAGCAGCAGCCGACGCTGGGCCGACCAGCGGAACACCAGCGCCAGCATCGCCGTGCACGCCACCACTGTCAGCGCGGCCCAGACGCCGTGCATGACCTCGAAGGAGCGCTGCGCCTGGCCCGCCTGATCGCGCGGCAGACCGCTCTGCCCGCCGAACGCCCAGTAGAGGTGGGCGAAGGTGGCGGGGGCGGCCAGCAGCACGGCGGCGCAGGTCAGCACGCGCTGCAGGGTGAGGGTGTCGGTGCGCGGCAGGTCGGAGACCGTGCTGCGCAGCAGGCCGGGCCAGCGCTCCCGGGCGTAGAGGGCGAACGCGGCGAGCAGCGCCAGGCCCTGGACGGAGAACCCGCCGTAGACGAGGACGTACACCCAGGGCCGCAGTCCGTCCGCCTGCTGCGTGGGGGGCACCTGCTCGGGGCCGAGCAGCAGGTTGGCGAGCAGGTCGACCGGGAGTGCCGCCAGCA
This sequence comes from Kitasatospora sp. McL0602, assembly GCF_052076145.1. Classification (NCBI taxonomy): domain Bacteria; kingdom Bacillati; phylum Actinomycetota; class Actinomycetes; order Kitasatosporales; family Streptomycetaceae; genus Kitasatospora; species Kitasatospora sp. McL0602. Next base: position 6,026,832 of record NZ_CP197246.1, read on the forward strand.
GGGTGCCGAGCAGCCCGGTGGCGACCCACATCGGGAAGGCCGGCAGCGCGGCGGGGAGCCGGCGGCCCCACGGCCGGACCAGGGCGAGCGCGAGCACCACGGCCACGGCGTCCATGCCGAAGCTCGCCAGGTTGAGGGCCCAGAGGGTGCGGGCCTGCGCATCGGCCGGGTCGACGAAACCCACGGTCGAGCCGCACAGCCAGAGCAGCTTGAGGGTCAGGTACGGGACGGCGGCGGCGACGGCGACGCCGCTGAGGCCCCTGCGCAGCGCACCGGGCGGGGTGGGATTCATGGCCGTAACTCTGCTGCGGCGGGCTCCGCCAGGGCATCGGCCTGACCTACGATCCGCCTCCCTCGGGCGGGGGAAGTAGCGCCTCCTCCCTGAGGAGCAGCTCGCTGATCGTCGGCGGTCCCACCTTCTTGTTACCGGCCGGTCGCTTCTCTATCATCGCCAGTGTTACAGCTCTACTGTCAAACCTCTGACGGGGGCAACAGATGACCGGAACCGGGCCGCTGGCCGGAGTACGCGTGGTCGAACTGGCGGGCATCGGCCCAGGGCCGTTCGCCGCCATGCTGCTCGCCGACCTCGGCGCCGACGTCGTACGGGTCGACCGGCCGACACCCCCGGCGCTGGGGGCCGATCCGGCGCACGACGTCACCAACCGCAACAAGCGCTCCGCCGTGGTCGACCTGCGGTCCCCCGACGGGCCGGGCCTGGTGCTCGACCTGGTCGCCAGGGCCGACCTGCTGATCGAGGGGTACCGCCCCGGCGTCGCCGAACGCCTCGGCGTCGGCCCCGAGCCGTGCCTCGCCCGCAACCCGGCCCTGGTCTACGGCCGGATGACCGGCTGGGGTCAGGACGGCCCGCTCGCCACCGCCGCCGGACACGACATCGGGTACGCCGCCACCGCCGGAGTGCTCGGCCTGATCGGCGAGCCCGACGGGCCGCCCGCCATCCCGGCCAACCTGCTCGGCGACTACGCGGGCGGCTCCCTCTACCTGGTGGTCGGCCTGCTGGCCGCGCTGCACCACGCCCGCGCCACCGGCACCGGCCAGGTCGTCGACGCCGCGATCGTGGACGGCACCGCCCACCTCACCTCGATGCTCTGGGGCCTGCGCGCCACCGGCCTCTGGCAGGACCGGCGCGGCACCAACCTGCTGGACGGCGGCGCCCCCTGCTACTCGGTCTACCGCACCTCCGACGGCGGCCACATGGCCGTCGGGGCGCTGGAGCCGCAGTTCTACGCCGAGTTCACCCGGCTCCTCGGCCTCGACCCCGAGGCCCCCGGGCAGTTCGACATCCCGCGCTGGCCCGAACTGCGCGAGCAGATCGCGGCCCGATTCGCGACCCGCACCCGGGCCGAGTGGACGGCGGTGTTCGAGGGCACCGACGCCTGCACCTCACCCGTCCTCACCCTCGGCGAGGCCGCCGAGCACCCGCACCTCGCGGCCCGCGCCACCTACACCACCCACGACGGGCTGACCCAGCCCGCCCCCGCGCCGCGCTTCTCCGGCACGCCGGGCACGCTGCGCCGCCCGCCCGCCCTGCCGGGCGCCCACACCGCCGAGATCGCCGACGACTGGGGCGTCCCCGGTCTGCTGAAGCAGTAGAAGGAGACACTGGTGGAACGCGAGCTCTACACCCAGGAGCACGAGGACTTCCGGGAGACCGTCCGGGCCTTCCTCGCCCGCGAGGTGCTGCCGCACCACGACCGCTGGGAGCGGGAGGGCATCGTCGACCGCAGCGCCTGGCTCGCCGCCGGGAAGCAGGGGCTGCTCGGCCTCGCCGTGCCCGAGGAGTACGGCGGCGGGGGAGTGCCCGACTTCCGCCACGCGGCCGTGCTCGCCGAGGAGTTCACCAGGGCCGGGGCCAGCGGGCTGGCGATCGGCCTGCACAACGACGTCATCGGGCCGTACTTCACCGCCTTCGGCACCGAGGAGCAGAAGCAGCGCTGGCTGCCCGGCTTCTGCAGCGGCGAACTGATCAGCGCGATCGCGATGACCGAGCCGGGCGCGGGCTCCGACCTCCAGGGCATCCGCACCAGCGCCGTCGACCAGGGCGACCACTACCTGCTCAACGGCTCCAAGACCTTCATCTCCAACGGCATCCTCGCCGACCTCGTCGTGGTGGTCGCCAAGACCACGCCCGAGGGCGGCGCCAAGGGCCTCAGCCTGCTGGTCGTCGAGCGCGGCATGCCCGGCTTCGAGCGCGGGCGCAACCTCGACAAGATCGGCCAGAAGGCCCAGGACACCGCCGAGTTGTTCTTCAACGACGTACGCGTGCCGAAGGCCAACCTGCTCGGCGTCGAGAACGGCGCCTTCCTGCACCTGATGCAGAACCTCGCCCAGGAGCGCCTGGCCATCGCCGTCTCCGCCATCGCCGGGGCCGAACACCTGCTGGAGATCACCACCGAGTACGTCAAGCAGCGCGAGGCCTTCGGCCGCCCGCTCGCCAAGCTCCAGCACGTCCGCTTCGAGATCGCCGAGATCGCCACCGAGTGCGCCGTCACCCGCACCTTCGTCGACCGCTGCATCACCGAGCTGGGCCGCTACGCACTCACCCCCTCGGACGCCTCGATGGCCAAGTGGTGGGCCACCGAGCTGCACAAGCGCACCGCCGACCGCTGCCTCCAACTCCACGGCGGCTACGGCTACATGGCGGAGTATGCAGTCGCCAAGGCGTTCACCGACGGGCGCATCCAGACCATCTACGGCGGGACGACCGAGATCATGAAGGAGATCATCGGCCGCTCCATCCTCAACTGACCTACCTCACACCAGGATTCGAAAGGCACCCACCGTGACCACCGAAGCGTACGTCTACGACGCTATCCGCACCCCGCGCGGCCGGGGCAAGGCCAACGGCTCGCTGCACGGCACCAAGCCGATCGACCTCGTGGTCGGCCTCATCCACGAACTCCAGCGCCGCTTCCCGACCCTGGACCCGGCCGCGATCGACGACATCGTGCTCGGCGTGGTCAGCCCGATCGGCGACCAGGGCTCGGACATCGCCCGGATCGCCGCGATCGCCGCCGGGCTGCCCGACACCGTCGCCGGGGTGCAGGAGAACCGCTTCTGTGCCTCCGGCCTGGAGGCCGTCAACCTCGCCGCCGCCAAGGTCCGTTCGGGCTGGGAGGACCTCATCCTCGCGGGCGGCGTGGAGTCGATGTCCCGGGTCGCGATGGGCTCCGACGGCGGCGCCTGGGCGATGGACCCGATGACCAGCTTCGAGACCGGCTTCGTCCCGCAGGGCGTCGGCGCCGACCTGATCGCCACCATCGAGGGCCTCAGCCGCACCGATGTGGACGCCTTCGCCGCCGAATCCCAGGCCCGCGCCGCCAAGGCCTGGGCCGAGGGCAGGTTCGACCGCTCCGTCGTACCGGTCAAGGACCGCAACGGACTCGTCGTCCTCGACCACGACGAGTTCATCCGCCCCGGCACCACCGTGGAGACCCTGGCCGGCCTGAAGCCCTCCTTCGCCGGCATCGGCGAGGCGGGCGGCTTCGACGCCGTCGCACTCCAGAAGTACCACTGGGTCGAGTCCATCGACCACGTGCACCACGCCGGCAACTCCTCCGGCATCGTCGACGGCGCGGCCCTGGTCGCGATCGGCAGCCGCGAGATCGGCGAGCGGTACGGGCTGCGCCCGCGCGCCCGGATCGTCTCGGCCGCCGTCTCCGGCTCCGAGCCGACCATCATGCTCACCGGGCCCGCCCCCGCCACCCGCAAGGCCCTCGCCAAGGCCGGGCTGAACGCCGCCGACATCGACCTGGTCGAGATCAACGAGGCCTTCGCCGCCGTCGCGCTCCGCTTCATGCGCGAACTCGGCTTCAAGCACGAGCAGGTGAACGTCAACGGCGGCGCCATCGCGCTCGGCCACCCGCTCGGCGCGACCGGCGCGATGCTCATCGGCACCCTGATCGACGAGCTGGAGCGGCGCGACCTGCGCTACGGCCTGGCCACCCTCTGCGTCGGCGGCGGCATGGGCGTCGCCACCGTCATCGAGCGCATCTGACGACCGCCGGACCAGCCCGCCTCCCGCAGACTTCTGGAGAGACCTCACACATGTCTGACAACACCCCCGCCATCCGCTGGGAGCAGGACGAGGACGGCGTCGTCACCCTCGTCCTCGACGACCCGGCGCAGTCCGTCAACACCATGAACGCCGCCTTCCGCGACGCCTTCGAGGCCGTCGTCGCCAGGATCACCGCCTTCGAGGGCCTGCGCGGCGTCATCATCACCTCCGCGAAGAAGACCTTCTTCGCGGGGGGCGACCTGAAGCTGCTCTCCGCCGTCCGCGCAGAGCAGGCGGCCGAGTTCTTCGAGGCGTCGATGGCGCTCAAGCGGACGCTGCGCACGCTGGAGACGCTCGGCAAGCCCGTCGTCGCCGCCGTCAACGGCAGTGCGCTCGGCGGCGGCCTGGAGATCGCCCTCGCCTGCCACCACCGGATCGCCCTCGACGTGCCCGGCAGCAAGATCGGCCTGCCCGAGGTCACCCTCGGCCTGCTCCCCGGCGGCGGCGGCGTGGTCCGCACCGTCCGGCTGCTCGGCATCACCGACGCGCTGCTCAAGGTGCTCCTCCAGGGCCGCCAGTACCGCCCGGCGCAGGCCCTGGAGGTCGGGCTCGTGCACGAACTCGCCGCCGACCGCGACGAGTTGCTCGCCAAGGCGCGCGCCTTCATCGACGCCAACCCGGCCGCCCGGCAGCCCTGGGACGTCAAGGGCTACAAGATCCCCGGCGGCACCCCGGCCCACCCCGCCTTCGCGGCCAACCTCCCTGCCTTCCCCGCCGGCCTGCGCAAGCAGCTCGCGGGCGCGCCCTACCCGGCGCCGCGCAACATCCTGGCCGTCGCGGTCGAGAGCTCCCAGGTCGACATCGACACCGCGATGGGCATCGAGGCCCGGTACTTCACCGAGCTGGTCTGCGGGCAGACGTCCAAGAACATGATCCAGGCGCTGTTCTTCGAGATGAACGCCGTCAACTCCGGTGCGGGCAGGCCGAAGGACGTACCGGCCCGGCAGGTCCGCAAGGTCGCCGTGCTCGGCGCCGGGATGATGGGCGCGGGCATCGCGTACTCCTGCGCCAAGGCCGGGATCGAGGTGCTGCTCAAGGACGTCACCGCCGAGGCCGCCGAACGCGGAAAGGCCTACTCCGCCGCCCTGTTGGACAAGGCGGTGGCCCGGGGCCGCAGCACCGGGGCGCAGCGCGACGAACTGCTCGCCCGGATCACCCCCACCGCCGACCCGGCCGAACTCGCGGGCTGCGACGCGGTGATCGAGGCCGTCTTCGAGAACCCCGAGCTCAAGCACAAGGTCTTCCAGGAGATCCAGCACGTGGTGGCGCCCGACGCGCTGCTCTGCTCCAACACCTCCACCCTGCCGATCGGCCTGCTCGCCGAAGGGGTCGAGCGCACCGCCGACTTCATCGGCCTGCACTTCTTCTCGCCCGTCGACAAGATGCCGCTGGTCGAGATCATCCGTGGCCCGGAGACCGGCGACGAGGCACTCGCCCGCGCCTTCGACCTCTGCCGCCAGATCAACAAGACCCCGATCGTGGTGAACGACTCCCGGGGGTTCTTCACCTCCCGGGTGATCGGCCAGTTCATCAACGAGGGCGTCGCGATGGTCGGCGAGGGCGTCGACCCGGTCTCCGTCGAGCAGGCCGCCGCCCAGGCGGGCTACCCGGCCAAGGTGCTCTCGCTGCTGGACGAGCTGACGCTCACCCTGCCGCGCAAGATCCGCAACGAGTCCCGCCGCGCGATCGAGGAGGCAGGCGGCAGCTGGGCCGAGCACCCGGCCGACGTGGTGATGGACCGGATGCTCGACGAGTTCGGCCGCGAGGGCCGCAGTGGCGGCGCCGGCTTCTACGACTACCAGGACGGCCGCCGCACCCGCCTCTGGCCCGGCCTGCGCGAGCACTTCACGAAGGGGGAGGCCGCCCGGATCCCGTTCGAGGACATGAAGGAGCGGATGCTCTTCGCCGAGGCCCTGGACTCCGTCCGCTGCCTGGAGGAGGGCGTCCTCACCTCCGTCGCCGACGCCAACGTCGGCTCCATCCTCGGCATCGGCTTCCCCGCCTGGACGGGCGGCGTCCTCCAGTACATCAACGGCTACGACGGCGGCCTCCCCGGCTTCACCGCCCGCGCCCACGAGCTGGCAGCCGCCTACGGCGACCGCTTCACGCCGCCGGCCCTCCTGGAGCGCCTCGCCGCAGAGGGCGGCACATTCAAGGACCAGTGATGCGTTGACCCCAGGGGCGCAGTTCCCCGCGCCCCTGGGGGACGCGCCGCGTGTGGGCCGGCCGCCGTGCTGGGCACGGGAGGACCTGGACGCACTGGAGGCGATGGGCCTCGCCATACCACCGGGCCGCAGCAGGAGTGGCAGCAAGCCTAGGGGCTACGTGCTAGAAAGGAAGTAATCAAAGGGGAATTTTGCATCAGCTCAAGCTCGGTGTCATCGCGAAATCGAACAAGGAAAACGAGCAGAGGCTGCCGGTCCACCCCGCGCACTTCGAGCGGATCGATCCCGACCTCCGCGCGCTGATCCACCTCGAACAGGGGTACGGCGAGCGTTTCGGCGTCTCCGACGAACAGCTGGCCCCGTTGGTCGCGGGGCTGCGTCCACGGGCGGAGCTGATCGCCGAGTGCGACGTCATCCTGCTCGGCAAGCCGATGATCGAGGACGTCGCGGAACTGCGCGAGGGCCAGGTCCTGTGGGGCTGGCCGCACTGCGTCCAGGACGAGAAGGTCACCCAGGCCGCCATCGACCGGCGGCTGACCCTGATCGCCTTCGAGGCGATGAACCACTGGACCGCCGACGGCGCGTTCAACCTGCACGTATTCCACAAGAACAACGAACTGGCCGGATACTCCTCGGTGCTGCACGCCATGCAGCTCATCGGTTCGACCGGTGACTACGGCCGCCGGCTGCGTGCCGTGGTGATCGGCTTCGGAGCGACCGCGCGCGGCGCGGTGACCGCACTCAACGCCCTCGGTGTGCACGACGTGGACGTGCTCACCGCGCGCGGCGTCACCGCGGTCGGCTCGCCGATCCACTCCGCCCGGATGGTCCAGTTCGACCACGACCTGGCGGACGACACCGCCGACCCGCGCCGCAGCCACGCCCACACCGAGGACGGCCGACAGCCGCTGGCGGAGTTCCTCGCCGGGCACGACGTCATCGTCAACTGCGTGCTCCAGGACACCGCCGCGCCGCTGACCTTCCTGATTGAGGAGGACCTGGCCACACTGGCCCCGGGCACCCTGGTCGTCGACGTCTCCTGCGACGAGGGCATGGGCTTCAGCTGGGCCCGGCCCACCACGTTCACCGAGCCGATGTTCACCGTCGGCGACAACATCCACTACTACGGCGTCGACCACAGCCCCTCCTACCTGTGGAACTCCGCGACCTGGGAGAACAGCGAGGCGCTGATCCCCTACCTGCGGTCGGTGCTGGGCGGCCCCGAAGCGTGGGAGGCCAACGAGACCGTCCGCCGCGCCATCGAGATCCAGGACGGCACCGTCCGCAACCCGGCCGTACTGGCGTTCCAGCACCGCGCCGCGGACTACCCCCACCCGCGCCGGTAGGCCTGCGCCCGGGTCGCGGTTGTCGTTACAGGCCCTATGCCTCGCGCTACGCGACTTGGGTGAAGTTCGCTGCTGATCCTCGGGTGCGGGACTGTTGGCGGGTCGGGGCCTGGTCGACGGCGGTTTCGATGGCGGCGATGCTGGCGTGGGCGCGGTCGGGGCAGTCCTCCCGTGCCCAGCACGGCGACCGGCCCGAGCGCGGCGCGTCCGTCAGGCCACTACCCAAAGCGCACAACACATCACCAAGGCGGCTCAGCGGAGTTCGTCGGCGAGGGAGCGTTGGAAGGCGGTCACCAGGGCCTGCACCACCATCGGCTGGATCTGGTCGGTGAGTGCCTTCATCCGCTCCAGCTCCGCCGGGGCCGGGTCGCTCTCGCGGTACGGCTTCCAGACCGTCTCGCGGAAGAGGCGGTGCAGGTCGTGGGCGGTTGCCTGGCTGTGCAGCCGCACCACGGCGCGGGCGGCGACCAGGGTCTCCAGCGGGATCGGCACGTCCAGCACCCGTACGCCGAGCGGCAGCAGGCCCGGGTCGATCTTGAAGACCTCCGGGGCCTCGGTGCGGTGCAGGGCCCCCATCGCGACCAGCCGGTCCACGTCGGCGTCGGACAGCTCCCGGCCGGCCCGCCGCTCCAGCTGTGCCCTGGTCGCCTCCTCCGCGCTCTCCGGCGTCCAGGAGGCGACCAGCGCCCGGTGGATCGCGAGGTCCAGCGAGCTGATGTCGGCCGGCAGCTGCGCCAGGTAGCGTTCGATCGCCGCCAGCGTCAGGCCCTGGCGCTGCAACTCCTCGATCAGCTCCAGGCGGTCCAGGTGCTGCGCCCCGTACAGACCCACCCGGCGCGGCCCCAGCTCCGGCGGCGGGAGCAGCCCCTTGGTGCTGTAGAACCGCAGTGTCCGCACCGTCACCCCGGCTCTGGCGGCCAGCTCGTCGACGGTGAGCCGCAGGGGCTCCCCGGGTGTCGCCGTCATGTGCCGCCTCTGCTTCTTCCGCCGTGTGCTGGTGTCACATCTTCACTGTGACAGCACCAGTGTGACAGTGCCCCCAGGGGCACACCAGGCGCGCAGCAAGTGTCGAGTGCCGGGAGCCTGCCTGTTCTCCCGTCAGACGACGACCAGGTACGTAGGGTTGAGCCGTGACCGAGGAGACGTACAACAGTGTGGGTGGTCAGGCACAGGTGGGGTCGCTCATCCAGGCCGGGCAGATCGGTGAGGTGCACCAGCACGTGCACGCAGCCTCCGCTCCGCCCCCGCCCGCTCCCTACCAACTGCCGCCCGCGCCGGTGTACTTCGAGGAGCGGCAGGCCGAGCAGGAGCGCATCCTGCGGGCGGCCGAGAGCCATGACGGACCGGACCGGCCGTTGGTGGCCGCGCTGACCGGGATCGGCGGGATCGGCAAGACCGCGCTGGGCTTCCACATCGCCCGCCGGCTGAGTGAGGGATTCCCGGACGGCGTGCTGCACGTCGACCTCGACGACCTGCGACGCGAGGGCACGGTGGAGGTCGCGGACGCCGTCGGGCAGCTGCTCGCCGACCTGCACGTGGCGCCGGGTTGGCTGGAGCGCTCCGCCGCCGGCCGCTCGAAGCAGTACTGGACCTGCACCCGGGGCAGGCGGCTGCTCGTGGTGATCGACAACGCCCGCTACGGCACCGAGGTGCTCCCGCTGCTCCCCGCCTCCTCGGAGAGCATGGTGATCGTCACCAGCCAGGGGCCGCTGCACGACCTCGACGGCGTCGCCACCGTCGAGGTGCCGATGAGCCCGCTGGCGCCGGACGACGCGGCACGGCTGCTGCGGCACATCGTCGACGACCCGCGCCTCGCGGCGGAGCCTGCGGCGCTGCTGGAGCTGGTCCAGGGCTGCGGCGGGCTGCCCGCCGCACTCCACGTCGCCGGGCAGTGGGTCCGCAAGTACCGCCGCCGCAGCCTGACCCGCCTGGTGGCCGAGCTCACCGCCGAGCTGTACAGGAAGGGCATCCCGATGGTCGAGGCCGTGTGGGACGGCGCGTACGGCGGGCTGGGGCCCGAGGCGGCGCGGCTGTACCGCCTGCTGCCGCAGTTCCCGGCGCCCGTGGTCACGGCCCCGGCGGCCGCCGCGCTGCTGGGCGGCTCGGTGCTGGGTGGCTCGCTCCTCCCGGCCGAGGACGCGTTGGAGGAGCTGGAGGCGGCGGGCCTGCTGCAGCTCGCCACCGGCGGGTACCGGATGCACGAGCTGCTGCGCGGGCACGCCGAGCGACGCTCCCACGAGGCGGACCTCGACGGTGCGCAGCGCGCCGAGGCACGCCGCCGGCTGGTCCGCTGGTACCGCCGCCAGGCGACCCTGGCCGACCTGCTGGCAGCCGGGCCACGGCTGACCCTCGCGGCACTCGAACCACCCCTGGAGGGCATCCCCGACACCGAGTTCACCGGGTCCGCCGAGTTCACCGACAAGGCAGCTGCGCTGCGCTGGCTGGAGGCCCAGCGGCTCGCCCTGTACGGCTGCGTCCGGATCGCGCTGGCGGACGAACGGCACGAGGACGCCTGGGCCCTGTGCGAACCGCTCTGGACGCACTTCCTCGACCACCAGCACTACGCGGACGTCGAGGATGCTTTCCGTGCCGGCGTCGAGGCCGCCGACCGGGCGGAGCACCTGTCGGCCATGGTCCGGATGCGCTGCCAACTGGCCCGGGTGCTGTGGGAGCAGGCCCGCCACGAGGAGGCGGCCGAGCAACTGGGGCAGGCGCTGAACGCGGCCCAGGCCCTGGGCGACTCGACGCAGGAGCGAAAGCTGAAGGCGTCGGCCGTCGAGTTCCGGGGCAAGCTGAAATCGGTCCAGGGCGACTGGGCCGCCGCCGCACCGGACTTCGAGGCCGCGCGGCAGGAGCACGCGGCGATCGGGAACGCGTACGGCGTGCTGCTCCAGACCTATCTGCTCGGCCGCGCCGCACTCGGGACGGGCGAACCCGAGCGCGCTGTCGAACTGCTGGGCGAGGCGCACCGGATGGCCCAGGAGCAGAGCCGGGAGCGGATGACCGCGCGGACGGGCTTCGAACTCGGCCGCGCCCTACGGCAGACGGCCCGAGCGGCGGAGGCGGACGGGCTCTACCGGGCGGCGTTGGCGAACGCCCGCAAGCGGGGCTCGACCACCGACGAGGTGCGCATCCTGCGGGAGTTGGCCGGGCTCGCGGAGGAGGCGGGCCGGAGTGCCGAAGCCGAGGAGCACCGGACGGCCGCGCGGCTGCTGGCCGACCGGGCCGGAGGGCTCCCCGAGGCGGGTCAGAGCTCGTAGTCGAGGTCCGCTTCGGTGGCCGGTGCCAGCCGGACCTGGACGGTGAGCGGGCCGATCTCGCAGGTGAGCGTGGTCGGCACGGCCTCTTCGTCCCGGCCGCCGAGCCAGGCGTGCACGGCGGAGACCGCCGCCGCCGGGTCGATCCGCAGCACCCGCCCGTCCGCCGTGCACGGCACGACCTGGACGCTGAGCAGCTCGCCGGAGCGGCGTCTGACCAGGCACCGATCCGGCGTCAGAACTGCGGCTGCCGTCCGGCAGGTTGGCGTCTCGTCCAGGATTCGAGCGGTCCAGCCGCCGGCCGTCCAGCTGCTGCTGTGCGGCGTGCGCGGGCCGCCCGGAAGGGCACGGCGCCAGAGCACCGCCGCCGTCCGCTGCTCCCGCTGCCCGGCTCCCGGGAACTCTGCGGCGAGGTGGTGCGTCGGCTCCGAGGTCCAGGCGGGGAACCGCTCGACCCGGACGCGCTGCCCGGACACCTCGGCCCGCACGGCGTAAGCCCTCGGGCCACCGGCTGGTCGGCCCGGGGCGGGGAACGGGACCGGCTGTGCCGGTGCGGCCCGAGGCGGCAGGCCCAGCAGCCGGTACAGCTCGCGCTGCAGACGCGGCAGCGCATCGCCCTGCTCGGCGAAGGCCGCTGCGGCGAAGCTACGGGTGTCCTGCGCCCCGGCCGCCCGCAGGGCTCCGGCCAGCTCCCCCGGATCGGTCAACTTCGGTGCCCATGTGAGAAGTTCATCCATCGGGCTGCCCGGTATCAGCTCCCGTCCGCCGTCGTACGCGCCGATGACGGGGCGGCCGAGCGCCGCAGCGTAGAGCGCGGTGGAGCCGTGGTCGGTGATCACCGCGTCGCAGGCGACCAGGAGCGCCGCCCACTCCTCGTGCGGCCCGGCCGGGACCAGACCCGCCTTCAACGCGGGCCCGAGCTGCCGGGCGAGGTCGAAGCTGCCCAGCCTGCTGTGCTCGTTGGGGTGGAGCAGCAGTGCGAACTGGTAGGCATCGCTGGGAAGTCCGCCGACGAGGCGGGCGGGGAAGTCCGGGCGCCGGGACAGCAGCGACTCCGGGCCCCAGGTGGAGGTGACGGCGACGAGCCTGCGTGCGCCGATGCCCAGGGCGGCCCGGTAGCGCTCCCGGTGGGGGAGCGAGGCGAGGACCCGATCCAGCGTCGGGTCTCCCACCACCTTGGCCCTGGCTGCGGCCGGGCGGGAGTGCTCGGCGAGACGCTTGAGCTGACTCTCGTGCGCCAGGGCGTGGAGGGCGGCCCAGGGCCTGCCGTCGGCGAGCAGGTAGCTGGGATCGAGCCCGGACGGGAGGTGCGGTGAACCCTCCTGGGGGATCGTCTTGTTGAACCCTGCGCCGTGCGGCAGCAGCACACGTGGCCCGGTGAGCGCCCGCAGTGCGCCTTTCGGGCTCGCGGCCAGCACCAGGTCGTGCGAGCGCTGACAGGCCTCGTCCCAGCTGAGCGAACGGATGCCGGACCGCTCCAGCGCGGTCAACGCCCCCAGGTCGAAGTCCGACCCCGGAACCAGCGTGAACCGGCTGACGATGCGCTCGTCACCCTCGAAGACCGGCAGCACGTCCAGGAGCCGATGCAGCGCCCCCGCCGAGCGCACCGCGAACAGAACTGCCCGCTGCCCGCTGCCCGCTGCCCGCTGCCCGCTGTGTGAAACCTTCATTCTATCCAACGGCGGTGAGGGGAGAGTGTCGTTCCGGTGGCATGGGTGCGATCTTACCGGCGGCAGCCGTACGCCCGGAGCCGTGGCCGAATCCTGCAGAGGTGCGTCATTGCAGACGGATCTCCGGCAGGCGAGAGTAGCGGACATGAACGCTCCTCTGCGTGATCCCCACCTCGTGGTGATCGCGGTGTTCCCCGGTATCGACGCGCTGGATGTGGCCGGCCCGGCCGAGACCTTCGCCATCGCGAACCAGATGCTGCGCCTGAGCGGGCGGCGTACGGACTACGAGGTGCGGCTGGTCGCGGAGCGGCGCGGCCCGGTGCCGACCTTCTCCGGCGTCCAGCTGTACGTCGAGCAGGAGTTCGCCGAGCAGCGGGAGCCGATCGGGACGCTGGTGGTGCCGGGCCGGGTGGACCTCGGTGCGGGCGGTGCGGTGCCACGGGTCGAGCCCGGGGTGGTGCGGTGGCTGCGCGAGGTGGGGCCGTCCGCCGGGCGGGTGGCGTCGGTGTGCGCGGGGGCGCACGTCACCGCCGCCGCCGGGCTGCTCGACGGCCACCGTGCCACCACCCACTGGGCCACGGCCGGGCGGCTCGCCGCCGATCACCCGGAGGTCGAGGTCGACGCCGACCCGATCTTCGTGCGGTCCGGGCGGATGTGGACCAGCGCCGGGATCACCGCCTCGATCGACCTCGCGATGGCGCTGGTTGCCGAGGACCACGGCGACCAGATCGCCCTCGACGTCGCCCGCGCGATGGTGATGTACATGCAACGGCCTGGCGGGCAGAGCCAGTTCAGCGTCCCGCTGGCCCAACTGCCCGGCACCCGGGAGGACGTCCAGAGCCTGCGCCGCTGGATCGGCGAGCACCTCGACGACGACCTGTCGGTGCAGGCGCTGGCCGGTCGGCTGGCGATGAGCGAACGGCACTTCGCCCGGGTGTTCCTCGCCGAGACCGGCAGCACACCGGGTGTCTTCGTCGAGCAGATGCGCCTGGAGGCGGCCCGCCGGCTGCTCGAACGCACCGACCGGCTGGCCCCCGACATCGCGAGGGCCTGCGGGTTCGGCTCGGTCGAGACGCTCTACCGGGTCGTCCGTGACCGCCTGGGCACGACCCCCGGCGAGTACCGGGACCGCTTCCGGATCTCCACCCCGGCCTGACGGCCGGTCCCACTGTTCCCGGCACGGCGCGACCGCGCGCCGTGCCGACCCTCGGCGTGCCCCGGGACGACCCGGGCACGCACCGACAAGGAGAACGACCACCATGAAGATCACCGTCACGCACATCGGCACCGCGACCGTCCTGCTGGAGATCGGCGGGCTCCGGCTGCTCACCGACCCCGTATTCGACCCGGCGCAGTCCGAGTACCCGTACGGGCCCGTCACCCTGCGCAGCACGGCGGGCCCCGCGATCGCCGCCGCCGACCTGCCGCCGATCGACGCCGTCCTGCTCAGCCACGACGAGCACGCCGACAACCTCGACGTCACCGGCCGCACGCTGCTCGCCGGGCGGCCGGTCGTCACCACCGTCAGCGGCGCCGAGCGCCTCGGCGGCGAAGCGGTCGGGCTCGCACCGTGGGCCACCCACGAACTCACCGTGGCAGGACGGACCTTGCGCATCACCGCGACTCCGGCGGAGCACATCGGCGACGTCATCGGCTTCGTCGTGGAGGTGCCCGGCGAGCAGGAGGCCGTCTACATCTCCGGCGACACCGTGCACATCGACGAACTCGACGAGGTCGGCCGCCGGTTCACCATCGGGACGGCCCTGCTGCACCTCGGCGCCGCCCGCTTCAAGGAGTACCGGGACAGCCAGCTGATCAGCATGGACGGCGACCAGGCCGCCGCGCTCACCCGCTCCCTCGGCGCCCACACCGTGGTGCCGATCCACTACACCTCCTGGCAGCACTTCACCGAGGACCGCGAGGACGTCACCGCACGCTTCGCCGCCGCCGGGCTCGCCGACCGCCTCCACTGGCTGACCCCGGGCACCCCGGAAGACCTCGGCTGACGGCCATCGCGGGACGGCCTACACTCGTTCGGGGTCCACGACGGGAGAGGCACGATGAGCAGCGGCGACGCGACCAGCGGGGCCAGCGGCGAGGCCACTCGCGACGAGAGGAGCAGGCGCAGGGCGATGCTGGTCCGCGCCTCCATCTACATCGCGGGCACGCACCTCTTCGCCGGCTTCGTGATGCTGCTGTTCTTCCTCGGCGGCCGGGGCCACTGAGCGCTGCGGGGGGTCAGAGCAGCAGGGCGGGGTGGTGGCGGCGGGTGACCTCGGGGTGGGCGCGGAGATAGCCCTTGAGCTCGTTGCGGCCAAACTCGGCGAAGAGCGGGTTGGCCGGGTCGTCGGTGGCGCCGGGGGCGTGGTGGGCGTGCGGGAAGTCCAGCGGTTCGATGTGGGCGTCCAGCCGGGGGTTGTAGAAGAACGGTACGGAGTAGCGTTCGCGGGCTCCGGGCGGGCTGATCACGCGGTGGCGGGTGGCCTTGAGGTAGCCGTCGGTGGCGACCTCGAGGAGCTCGCCGAGGTTGACCACGAAGGCGCCGGGCAGTGGGGGCACCTCCAGGAAGCTGCCGTCGGGGCGTTCGACCTGGAGGCCGCCGACGGTGTCCTGCAGCAGCAGCGTGATGAAGCCGTAGTCCTTGTGCGCGCCGACGCCCTGGCCCGCGCCGTCCGGGGCGGTGCCGGGGTAGCGGACGAGCTTGAGGCGCAGGTGCGGGTGGCCCGCGAAGGCGTAGTCGTAGAAGTCGGGCGCGGCACCGATCGCGGTCAGCAGCTCGTGCAGCAGCCGTTCGGCGACGCTGCCGAGCCGGCCGATCCAGCCGAGTGCGGCGGGGCGGAGCTCGGGGAGCGCGTCGGGCCACTGGTTCGGCCCCTCCAGCCACCAGTACGGCGGCTCGCCCGGCGCGGGGACGTGCGGGGGCAGTTCGGCGCCGATGTCGAGCTGGTCGCGCCAGTCCTGGCTGCCGCCGGTGCGTTCGTCGCCGGTGCGGGTGTAGCCGCGGTAGTGGGGGGAGTTGAGGTTGCTCACGGCGAGCCGGTCGGCCTCCGGGAGGTCGAAGAAGGCCCGCATCGCGTCGGTCAGGGCGGTGGTCTCGGCCTGGGTCACGCCGTGGCCGGTCAGCTGGAAGAAGCCGACCTCGGTCGCGGCGTGCCGCAGGGCGTCGTGCAGCCCGGCCCGGTCGGCCGGGCTGCCGGCGGCGAGCGAGAGGTCGACGACGGGGAGACCGGTGGTCTGGCTGAGCGCCTGCTTGGTCATGGCTGGCATCCGCTGGGTCCGGTGCGCGGGAAACTGCGCACGTCACCAGGTTAGGCCGGTCGGTCCTGGTCCGCAGGCGTCGGCGCAGTCGGTTCGGAGCCCCAGGTGAGGCGCTGGACGGCCAGCTCGCGGAGTTCGGTCTTGCGGACCTTGCCGCTCACCGTCATGGGGAAGGCCGTCACCGCCTGGACGTGGCGGGGGATCTTGTAGTGGGCGAGCCGGCCCCGGCAGTGCTCGGCGAGGGCGGCCTGACCGAGGGTGGCCGCCGGGTCGCGGAGGATCACGAAGGCGTAGATCTCCTCGCCGTAGCGCTCGTCCGGGACGCCGACGACCTGGACGTCGACGATCTCGGGGTGGCTGTGCAGGAACTCCTCGATCTCGCGGGGGTAGATGTTCTCACCGCCACGGATGATCATGTCCTTGATCCGGCCGACGATGCCGACGTACCCGTCCTCGTGCATCACGGCGAGGTCGCCGGTGCGCATCCAGCCGTCCGGGTCGACGGCCTCGGCCGTCCGCTCGGGGGCGTCCCAGTAGCCGAGCATCACCGAGTAGCCCCGGGTGCACAGCTCGCCCGGGGTGCCGCGCGGGACCGTCCGTCCGCCCGCCGGGTCGGCGATCTTGACCTCGACGTGCGGCAGGACGAGGCCGACGGTACCGGTGCGGTGGGCCAGGTCGTCGTCGTGCCGGGTCAGGGTGGAGACGGGGGAGGTCTCGGTCATCCCGTACGCGATGGCGACCTCGGCCATGTGCATGTCGGCGGTGACGCGCTTCATCACCTCGACCGGGCAGGGCGAGCCGCCCATCAGACCGGTGCGGAGCGAGGAGAGGTCGTGGTCGGCGAAGTCGGGCAGGGCCAGCTCGGCGATGAACATGGTCGGCACGCCGTAGAGCGAGGTGGCCCGCTCGGCGGCGACGGTGCGCAGGGTGGCGGCCGGGTCGAAGCCGGGGGAGGGGATGATGATGCAGGAGCCGTGGCTGAGCGCCGCGAGGTTGCCGAGCACCATGCCGAAGCAGTGGTAGAACGGCACCGGCACGCAGATCCGGTCCTGCTCGGTGTAGCCCAGCAGGGCGCCGACGCTGTGGGCGTTGTTGAGGATGTTGTGGTGCGAGAGGGTCGCGCCCTTGGGGAAGCCGGTGGTGCCCGAGGTGTACTGGATGTTGATCGGCTGGTAGCAGCTCAGCTCGGCGAACTCACCCGGACTGTCCAGGAGTTGCCACTCCGGGTCGCCGATGAAGAGGGTCTCGCGCAGCGCCGGGCAGGAGCTGCGCACCTCCACCACCAGTGCCCGGTAGTCGCTCTCCCGGTGGCTGGTCGCCGAGACCAGCAGGCTGACCCCGGCCTGGTTCAGCACGTACGCCAACTCGTGGGCGCGGTAGGCCGGGTTGATGTTCACCAGGATCGCGCCGAGCCGCGCGGTGGCGTACTGGACGAGCACCCACTCCGGGCAGTTGGGTGCCCAGATGCCGACCCGGTCGCCCTTGCCGACCCCGCGCGCCCGCAGGTCGCGGGCCAACCGGTCGACGTCGTGGTCGAGTTCGGCGTACGTCCAGCGGCGTCCGGTCGGTGCGTCGACCAGCGCGGGGTGGCCGGGGAAGGCGGCGGCCGTCCGGCTCAGGCGCCCGCCGATGGTGTCCGTCAGCAGCGGCTCCGCCGTGCTGCCGGGGGTGTAGGACGCCTGCTCGGTCACCGTCGGAACCTCCACCGATCCGTCGGCCCGCCGGGCCCGGGGCGGGCGCGGCCGGGCCGTCATGACTGCGAGATGCTGCCCTCGGGGTGCGGGAAGGGGCAGCCGCTCTTCTCGAACGTGCCCAACTTGCCGATCTCGTACCCGTCCGGATAGCCCCGGACCCCACGGCCGTCCCGGGCGAAGTGCGGCGCGTGGCGCGGCGGCAGCAGCCGGACGAAGCGCCCGCGCAGCCGCATCCCGGCGCGGACGGCCCACTTCAGCGCGGACGGCGGCTGCGGGTAGGCGAACGCCTCGCGCAGCGGGTCGTCCAGCAGGCAGACGGAGGAGAGCCGCATCGCGGGCCTGGTCAGCGCCGGGTACCAGGAGGCCATCAGGGCGAGGGTGGCGTCCGAGACGTCCCTGCCGCCCTGGTCGTAGGCGAAGTTGGCCTGCTCGTACGACTCCAGCAGCTGCTCGAACTCCTCGTACGTCTCCGGTATGTCCCGCAGGCCCATGTGGCGGCCGAGTTCGCGGTAGTAGTTGACGGTGGCGCGCAGCTCGTGCGGCGAGTAGGGGCGCCACCCGTAGTCGTCCAGCCAGCGCTTGGGCACCACGACGAAGGTGGAGAGCACGTAGCCGAAGTCCTCGGCGGAGATGTCGTACCGCCGGTGCATCTGGTTCATCCGGCGGATCGCCTCGCGGCCCTGAGGGGAGTCGAAGCCGTGCTCGACCACCGCCTCCAGGATCAGCACCGTGTCGTCGTAGCGTTTCTGCGTGCGCCGGGTGAACTCGCCCGTCTCGGCGAGGAGTCGGCCGATGCTCGGTACGGCGTAGGTGCGGTAGAGGGCGAAGCCGAGCGCCTGGTTGGTGTCCCACGGGAACTCGTACTGGCTGCTGATCCGGTAGATCTCGGTGTACTCGGTCTCCGGGTCGAGTTCCTGGATGCGGTCCAGCCAGACATGGCGCTTCATGGTGTGAGTCCTTCGACGGGCCCGGTTGTTGACGATGTACAGTCTGCCCGAATCCGGCCCGCCCAAGACAGCTGGTCCGCCGTCAGTGCAGGCTCGCGCGGAGTGCGGTGACGCGGTCGGTGGCGGCCGTGAAGGTGGTGCGGTCGAGACGGCCGGAGTCCAGGGCGGCGGCGAGGGCGGCGGTCGCGTCCTCGCCCTCGGTCGGGTTCGTCGAGGCGCAGAGCATCAGGTCCACGCCCGCCGCCGCCGCGTCGACCGCGCGGTCGCCGATGCTGCCGAAGTCCCGCAGCGCACCGGCCTCCAGGGCGTCGGTGACGGTGACGCCCCGGTAGCCGAGGCGTCCGCGCAGCTCCTGGTCGAGCACGATCGGTGAGAGGCCGGCCGGGCGGTTCGCGTCGAGCGCCGGGTAGACCGCCCAGGAGAGCATGACGAGCGCGACCCCGGCGGCCACCGCGTCCCGGTACGGCGCCTCGTGGACGCTCCGCAGGGTGGCCGCGTCGACCGGCAGGGTCACGGGGGCGAGGTCGGTGTTCTCGCGGGTCGCCGCCGTGCCGAGGCCCGGGAAGTGCTTGGCGGTGGCGGCGACCCCCGCGCGCTGCTGGGCGGTGACGAAGGCGCTGCCCAGGGCGTCGACCGCGCTCGGGTCGCTGCTGAAGGAACGCCCGTGCCGGTCGATGAAGTTGCCCGGCGTCTCGTACACGTCGAGGACCGGGGCGAGGTTGACGTTCAGTCCGTAGCCCGAGAGGTTCCGCCCGGCGGCCGTACCCGCCGAAGCGGCCGCCGCCGTCGGGTCGGTGGCCTGCCCGGTCTCCTTGGCCGACAGCTCCGGCGCCCCCGGCAGGCGCCGGACCAGCCCGCCCTCCTGATCGGTCATCAGCAGCAGCGGTGCCGGCACCCCGCTCTGCCGCCGCGCCTCGCGCAGCTGCTCGACGGCCGCGCCGAACTGCCGGGCGTCGGTGAAGTTCTCGCTGAAGAAGACGACCCCGGCGGCCCGGCCCGCGCGGATGTCGGCGAGCAGGCTCTCGGGCGGGATCGGGCCGGAGTAGGAGTAGACGACCCGCTGCCCGGCGAGCTGCAGCGCGCTCAGAGCCGGGGTCGTCGGCGGCGTCGAGGCTGCCGGGGTCGTCGGGGCCACCGGTGTCGCCGGGGGGCTCGACTCGGCGGCCCGGGGCGGGGGCGCCGGACGGCTCGGCCGGGCGGAGCTGTTCGGGGCCGCAGCGGCAGCGGTGAGCAGCAGCACCAGGACGGTGGCGGTCCACCGGACGGTCACGGACATCGGCCTTCTCCTTCGCCTGCGCCACGCGAGCGGGCTCCGCCGTCAGGCTAGGCCCTGCCGCCGCCGGGGCGCTGCTGCGTCGGACACCCGTACGGGTTGACTTCGGGCCTCGCGCGGCGTGCTCCGCCGCGTCGGCGCTGCGACCCGGCAGAGTCCGGTGGTGTGCGACACCTCGTCAGACAGGCCGCAGTCGTCGCGGCCGCCCTCGCCCTGCTGCTCCCCGGCGCCGCCACCGCCGCGAACGCCGCGCCCGTACAGCCCGGCCGGCGGGCCCCGGAGGTCTTCCACGGCCTCGGGTTCGACGCGTGCAGCACGCCGCCGCTGGCGACCATGCGGGCCTGGTACGACGCGTCCCCCTACCGGGCGGTCGGTGTCTACGCCAGCGGGACGCAACGTGCCTGCCCGCAAACCGAGTTGACCGCCGACTGGGTGCGTGAGGTGCGGGCGATGGGCTGGCGGGTGATCCCCATCCACGTCGGCCCGCAGGCGCCCTGCAACACGTACGCGTACAAGACCGAGCGGCTCGACCCGGCCCGCGCCGCCGAACAGGGCCGCGAGCAGGCCGTCGAGGCGGTGGCCGCCCTCGCCGCGCTGGGCCTGGGCAAGGGCAGCCCGGTCTACCTGGACATCGAGGCGTACGGGCCCAGGGACGACCCGACCTGTAGCCCGGCCGTCGTGGACGCCGCCGCCGGCTGGACGGCGGAACTGCACCGGGCGGGCTACGTGCCCGGCTTCTACTCCAGCCTCGCCTCCGGTGTCCGCGACCTGACCAACGCCGTCCGGGCGGGCCGGGCCCCGCTGCCGGACGTCCTCTGGTACGCCCGCTGGGACCACAAGGCCGACACTGCGGGCAGCGGCGAGGTGCCCGACGACCTGTGGGTGGACCAGCAGCGGATCCACCAGTACGAGGGCAACGTCCAGGAGACCTGGGGCGGCGCCACCCTCAGCATCGACCGGAACCGGCTCGACGGCCCGGTCGCTACCTGATCACCTCAACAGCCGAACAGATTCAGCCCACGTAGTCCGATCACGATCATTGGAGCCCACATGCCTCGCAGGCACCTCACCGTTCTCCTGCTCACCGCCCCCGCCCTGGTCATGGCCCTGATGAGCCCGGCCGGAGCCGCGCACGCCGACCCCGCACCGGCTGGCCCCACCGCCACGGTCACCACGGTGACATTCGTCGACGCCCGGCATCTCGATGCGACAACCACCTACAACTGCGCTGCCGGCGCCGCCGACGAACTGATCGTCACCATCGACCAGACGGCGCCCGTACCGCCGCCCTCCACGTACGAGGCAGGCGGCGTCAACCGGACCAAGAACATCACCTGCGACGGCACCGACCGGACCGTCACCCTCAGCGTCAAGAACGACGGTGATCTGGACTTCGCCACACCCGGCGGAGGATTCGGACTGGCCAGGCTCTTCAACACGGACTCCGCCGGTACGGTCACCAACGTGTCGATCCTCGAGACCAAGAACACCTGGTAGTCGCGGGTGGAGCTCGGCCGTGCACGTCCCCGTACCGCCGGGCCGTGCACGGCCGACCTGTTGGTGGAGCGCCGGTCAGCCGGCGGTCCGGGGCTCGCCCCGGTAGGTGCCGAAGGACCAGCGGTTGCCCTCCGGATCGCGGGCCGCGAAGTCCCGGGAGCCGTAGTCGGTGTTGTGCAGCCCCGAGGTGATCTCCGCCCCGGCGGCGACGGCGCGGGCGTGCAGCGCGTCCGGGTCGTCCGTCACCACGTACGCGCCGAAAGTGCCCGGCCGGAGCGGCCAGTTGTCCTCCGGGTCGTCCTCCGGCCGGGCCAAGCCGAGCATGATGCCGCCGCCGGGCGGCCAGCTGAGCTGCGCGTGGTGCACGTGGGTCTCGTCGCCGTGGACGACCGTCTCCTCGAAGCCGAAAGCGTCGACCAGGAAGCGGATCAGCGCGCGGGCGTCGCGCGCCCGCAGGCTCGGCCACACCTGGGGCGCGGGCGGCTGCGGTGCGCCGGGCTCCCAGCCGGGCGGCGGGCCGAGTACGGCGGCCTCGGCGCCGAGGGCGGCGGTGTAACGGGCGTTCAGCTCGGCCCAACGCTGCCCGGGGCGGCCGGAGGCGGGGCGGCCGTCGAGGTGCTCGGCGAGCAGGTCGAGGCACTCGTGCCAGCCTGCAGCGTCCCGGGCGGCCTTGCCGAGCTCCTCGAAGGTGTCGAGGAAGGTGAGTGTGCAGCCGTCCCCGCGCGGGGCGATCTCCAGTCGCAGCACGTCCTCGCCCCAGGAGAACTCCAGCAGTGCGGGCGGCCGGTGGAGAGACACCTCGCCTCCGAACCTGGGCCCGCGCCCCTCCGGATCGACGAACCCCAGCTCCCCACCGGGCTGCCACGCACCCGTGACCAGGTGCGGGAACCACGCCCGCAGCCCCTCCTGCCCGGTGACGGCCAGCCAGACCTGCTCGGGTGGGTGCGGCAGCTCGCGGACGAAGCGCAGCCGCCATCGGCCGTCGGCCTGTTCGAGCGTACCGAGGCTGTTGTCACTGGTGTCGGTCATGCCGCCAGGATGGCCTCTGCCACCGGCGCACGGTCGGCCCCGCGCCGCCGGGATCCCCCGATCACCCGAAGGGGCAGCCGGGGCAGTGCCGAGCCGACTGGCCGGGGCACCGGCGCTCACCTGGGAATTCGGTTGCTTCGCCGGGGTGCCGCTGTCAGGGTTCCCGGTCATGCCTACTTTCTCCGCCCATGACGGAACGACTCTCACCTACCACGAGTTCGGCGACGGCCCGCCGGTGATCTGCCTGCCCGGAGGGCCGCAGCCCTCCGCCTATCTGGGCGAGCTCGGCGGCCTCTCCGCCCACCGGCGGCTGGTCGTGCTGGATCTCCGGGGCACCGGCGGGTCGGCCGTCCCGCCGGGCACCGCGCACCTGCGCTGCGACCAACTCGTCGACGACGTCGAGGCGTTGCGCGAGCATCTCGGCCTCGACCGGGTGGATCTGCTCGCGCACTGCGCCGGGGTGAACCTGGCCGTGCAGTACGTGGCCCGCCACCCGGAGCGGGTCGGCAGGCTCGCGCTGATCACGCCCAGCGTGCGGGCCGTCGGCCTCGTGATCACCGGTGACCTGCGGCAGGAGACGGCGGAGCTGCGCCGGGACGAGCCGTGGTACCCGGCGGCGTCCGCGGCGCTGGAGGCGATCGTGGCGGGCCGGGCCACCGGCGACAGCTGGCAGGCGATCGCGCCGTTCTCGTACGGCCGGTGGGACGAGACCGCGCAGGCCCACCACGCCACCGGGCAGGCGCAGACCGACAGCGCGGTCGTGGCCGCCTTCGGCGCGGAGGGCGCCTTCGAACCGGACGCCACCCGCGCGGCGCTCGCCCGGTTCGAGCCGCCGGTGTTCCTGCTCGCCGGGGAGGTCGACCTGTCCGCCCCGCCGCAGGTGGTGGCGGAGTACGCCACGTTCTTCCCGAACGCCGAGCTCGCCGTCCAGCCCGGTGCCGGGCACTTCCCGTGGCTCGACGACGCCGACCGGTTCGTGGCGGCCACGGCGGCCTTCCTGGGCTGAGCAATCCGCCGCCCGGGAAAAGCGGACTTGAATATTCCCGAACTAATGTTCGATCCTGGAGTGTGCCCACTTTCGAACCCGCCCCCCTCCGGTCAGCCGGGACGCCTGCCACGCCCGCCGGGCGTGAGCTGCTGCCCGTCCTGCCCGCGCTCGCCCCGCTGCTGCCCGAGGGCGGGCTGCGCCGGGGGGCGGCCGTGTCGGTGCACGGGGACACCGGGCTGCTGCTCGCCCTGGCGGCGGGGGCCGCCGGGCCGGAGGGGGAGTGGGCGGCGGCCGTCGGGCTGCCCGACCTCGGGCTGGCGGCCGCCGCCGGGTACGGGCTGGACCTGCGGCGGCTGCTGCTCGTCGACGACCCCGGGCAGCACTGGGCCGAGGTGGTGTCGATCCTGGCCGGAGCGGTCGGGCTGATCATGCTCCGCCCGGACGGCCCGGTGCCGCCACAGCTCGCGGCGCGCCTCGCCGCCGTCCTGCGGCGCGGCGGCTGCGCCCTGCTGGTCGCAGGCCCCTGGCCCGGTGCCGCCCTGCGGCTGCGGGTCAGCTCCGCGCGCTGGTACGGCCTCGGAGCCGGGCACGGACAGCTGCTCGGGCGGCAGGTCGAGGCCACGGCGGAGGGTCGCGGCGCGGCAGCCCGCCCCCGGACGGCGCAGCTCTGGCTGCCGGACGAGCACGGCGTCGCGCGGGCCGTCGAGGCGGGCGAGTCCGTGGCTGCCGCGCCCGGCGTGGTTGCTGTGCCCGGCCGGCTGGCGGCGGTCTGACATGGGCGGTGATACAGGATGAGCGCGCCCAGGGTGCTGGTGGTGTGGTGTCCGGACTGGCCGGTGGCCGCCACAGCCACAGTCACAGCCGAGACCGGGGGCGTGGCGGCGGTGGCGGTGCTGGAGGGCGGCCGGGTGCTGGCCTGCTCCGACGCGGCCCGCGCCGCCGGGGTGCGGCGCGGCCAGCGGTTGCGGCTGGCGCAGCGGCTCTGCCCGGAGCTGGAGCTGCGCGAGCGCGACGAGGAGGCCGAGACCCGGCTGTTCGAACCGGTGGCCGCCGCCGTCACGGCCTTCACCCCCCGGGTGGAGGTGCTGCGCCCGGGGATGTGCGCGATCCCGGTCAAGGGCCCCAGTCGCTACTTCGGCGGTGAGGAGGCGCTGGCGGCGCAGGTCCACAGCGCGGTGGCGCTCGCCCTGGGCGGTCTGCCCGGTGCGGGCGGTTCGAACAGCGCGGCGCAGGCCCCGCACGGGCAGGTCGGTGTCGCGGACGGGCTGTTCGCCGCCGTGCTCGCGGCGCGGGCCGGGGCGCTGGTGCCGGTCGGGCGGACGGCCGAGTTCCTGGCGCCCTACCCCGTGGCCGCGCTCGGCGACGAGCCGTTGGCCGAGCTGCTCGGACGGCTTGGCATCCACACCGTGGGCGCCTTCGCCCAGCTGCCCGGCCGGGCCGTGGTGGACAGGTTCGGGCCGGTCGGCGTGGCCGCACACCGGCGCGCCCGGGGGCTGCTCTCCCGCCCGCTGGTGCCGCGCCCCGAAGGGCCCGACCTGGCGGTGGAGCAGCGCTTCGACCCGCCCGAGCAGCTGGCCGAGCCGCTGGTTTTCGTCGCCCGCACCCTCGCCGAGCAGCTGCACGCCCGGCTGGCCGGGGCGGGCCTGGCCTGCCGCCGGGTCGCCGTCGAGGTGACCTGCGCGGACGGCACCATCGCCACCCGCCTCTGGCGCCACGAACGAGGCCTCGGCGCTGCCGCCCTCGCCGAACGCGTCCGCTGGCAGCTGCACGCCTGGCAGAGCGCGGGCACCTTCGCGGGCAGCTCCTCCCCGGACGAGTCCTCCCCGGGCAGCTCCTCCCCGGACGGCGACCGGGGCTTCACCGCGCTGCGGCTCGTCCCGGACGGGCTGGCGCCCGACCAGGGGCGGCAGCTGGCGCTCTGGGGCCAGGCGGTGGCGGAGGACAGGGTCGAGCGGGCCGTGGCCCGGGTGCAGGCGGTGCTCGGCCACGCCGGGCTGCGCCAGGCCGAACCCGCCGGCGGCCGGGGCCCGGCCGAACAGCTCGTCCGGGTGCCCTGGGGCAAGCCGTACGAGGAGCCGGTGCCCGCCCCCTGGCCGGGGCAGCTGCCGGAGCCCTCGCCGCACGTGGTGCCCCGGGTGCCCGTCCCCGTCACCGTGCTGGACGCGGCGGGCCGGCCCGTGATCGTCAGCGGCCGGGCCGACCTCTCGGCACCGCCCGCCCGCCTCGACCTGGCTGACGGCACCCTCGCGGTCACCGGCTGGACGGGCCCGTGGCCCGCCGTCGAGTACTGGTGGGACGCGGCCCGGCGCCGCCGCCGGGCCAGGCTGCAGATCGCCGTCGCCGACGGGCGCGCCCTGCTGCTCACCGTCGAGGACGGCCACTGGTCGGTGGAGGCCGCCTACGACTGACGCACAACCGCCGGGGGGCTGACCGAACGGACCGAACCACCCCGAGACGGAGCAAGACCGCGATGGGATTCACCAGCCATCCTTCGCTCTCCTGGCACGAGCTGCGCCGCCGCCTGGACGGCGCCCCGGCTTCGGGCGGCGCCAAGGTCGTGCCGCTGCGCCGCCGACCACTCCCGCCCGTGCGGGAGCCGGCCGCCGAGCCCTGGGCGGAGCTGCACGTCCACTCCGCCTTCAGCTTCCTCGACGGCGCCGCCGAACCCGAGGCGCTGGTGGCGGAGGCCGCCCGGCTCGGGGTCGAGACGCTCGGGCTCACCGACCACGACGGGCTGTACGGGGCCGTCCGGCTCGCCGCCGCCGCCCGGGAGGCCGGGGTGGCCACGGTCTTCGGCGCCGAACTGACCCTCGGCCCGACCGACCACCTGCTGGTGCTCGCCCGAGGGCCGGAGGGCTACCGCAGACTCTCCGCCGCGATCAGCGCCGCCCAGCTCGCGGGCGGGGTCAAGGGCCGTCCGGCGTACGACTTCGAAGCGCTGGCCGCCGCCCACGGCGGCCGGTGGGCGGTGCTCACCGGCTGTCGGCTGGGCCGGGTGCCGACCGCCCTCGCCGAGGGCGGGCCCGCTCGGGCCGAGCGTGAACTCCGTACGCTGGCCGAGGCGTTCGGGGCGGAGAACGTCTTCGTCGAGCTCATCGACCAGCGCCTGCCCGGCGACGACGTACGCAACGACCGGCTCGCCGCCCTCGCCGCGCGGACGGGCCTGGCGGTGGTCGCCTCCAACAACGTCCACCAGGCCTCGCCCGCCCAGTCCAGGCTGGCCCAGAGCCTGGCCGCGCTGCACGGGCGCCGCACCCTCCAGGACGCCGCAGGCTGGACGAACGCCGCAGGCACGGCCCACCTGCGCTCCGGCGCCGAGATGGCCGCCCGGCTCGGCCGCCACCCGGGCGTCCAGCAGGCGACGGTCGAGCTCGGCCGGGCCTGCGCCTTCGAATTCCGCAGCCTGGCACCGCAGTTGCCCGGCTTCCCGGTGCCCGAGGGCGACAGCGAGATCGGGCTGCTCCGCTCCCTGGTCGCCGAGGCCGGGCCGGTCAGGTTCGGCGCCGACAACGCACCCGCCCTGCGCCAGCTGGGCGTTGAGCTCAACGTCATCGAAGAGCTGGAGCTGGCCGGGTACTTCCTCATCGTCCACGACATCGTCGACTTCTGCCGGGCGCAGGACATCTGGTGCCAGGGCCGGGGCTCCGCCGCCAACTCCGCCGTCTGCTACGCCCTCGGGATCACCGCCGTCGACCCCGTCCGCTACCGGCTGCTCTTCGAACGCTTCCTCAGCACCGCCCGGGACGGGCCGCCCGACATCGACCTCGACATCGAGCACCGCCGCCGCGAGGAGGTGATCCAGTACGTCTACCGCCGGTACGGGCGCGAACACGCGGCCCAGGTCGCCAATGTGATCACCTACCGACCCCGGCTGGCGCTGCGGGACGCAGCCCGGGTGCTCGGCTACCCGGCCGGGCAGGTCGAGGCGTTCGCCCGGCAGAGCGACTTCCGCAGTCAGCCGGTGGCGGACGCGCTGATCCCCGCCGACGTCCTCGCCCTCGCCCAGGAACTCCACGGCCTGCCGAGGCACTTGGGCATCCACTCGGGCGGCATGGTGCTGACCAAGGCGCCGATCGGCGAGATCTGCCCGACCGAGTGGGCCCGGATGCCGGGCCGCTCCGTCCTCCAGTGGGACAAGGAGTCCGTCGCCGGGGCCGAACTGGTCAAGATCGACCTGCTCGGCCTCGGGATGCTCTCCGCGCTGCACGACGCCTGCGATCTGGTCGCCGAACACCACGGCCTGCGCTACGACCTGGCGACCATCCCGAAGGAGGAGGCGGCCGTCTACGAGATGCTCTGCCGGGCCGACACCGTCGGCGTCTTCCAGGTCGAGTCACGCGCCCAGATGGCCACCCTGCCCAGGCTGAAGCCGGAGAGGTTCTACGACCTGGTGGTCGAGGTCGCCCTGATCCGGCCGGGCCCGATCCAGGGCGGCTCCGTGCACCCGTACCTGCGGCGGCGCGCCGGGGTCGAGGCGGCCGGCTGCCCGCACCCGTCGATGGAGAACGCCCTCGGCAAGACGCTCGGAGTGCCGCTCTTCCAGGAACAGATGATGCAACTGGCCATCGACTGCGCGGGGTTCAGCCCAGCCGAAGCCGACCGGCTGCGGCAGGCGATGGGCGCCAAGCGCTCCCACCAGCGGGTCGCCGAGCTGCGGGAGCGGCTGCTGACGGGCATGGCCGAGCGGGGCATCCCGGCCGACACCGCCGAGGACGTCTACACCAAGATCGAGGCCTTCTCCAACTACGGCTTCCCGGAGTCGCACGCGATCAGCTTCGCCTACCTGGTGTACGCGAGCGCCTGGCTCAAGCACCACTACCCGGCGGCCTTCACCTGCGCCCTGCTGGCCAACCAGCCGATGGGCTTCTACTCACCGCTCAGCTTGGTCTCCGACGCCCGGCGGCACGGCGTCCGGGTCCGTGGCGTCGACGTCAACGCCAGCAGCCCCGGCCCCACGCTGGAGCCCGACCCGGCGCCGTCCGGGCTGCCCCCGCACCCGCAGCCCGCGATCCGCCTCGGGCTCACCACCGTACGGGGGTTGGGCACCGCGCAGGCCGAGGCGGTCGCGGCCGGGCAGCCGTACGCGGGGCTGGAGGACTTCGCCCGCCGCAGCGGCCTGCCGGCCCCCGTCCTGGAGGTGCTGGCCACGGCCGGGGCCTTCGGCTGCTTCGGCCTGTCGCGGCGTCAGGCGCTCTGGGAGGCCGGTGTGCACGCCGCCTCGGCCGACGCCCTGCCCGGCACCGCACCCGGGGCCACCGCCCCCGCCCTGCCGGTGATGACCCCGGTCGAGGAGACCATCGCCGACCTGTGGGCCACCGGCACCTCCGCCACCAGCCACCCCATGCAGCACCTGCGGGCCTTCCTCGACCGGGGCGGCGCGCTCCCCGCCTCCGCGCTCCCCGCCGTCGAGCACGGCACCCCCGTCGTGGTCGGCGGCCTGGTCACCCACCGCCAGCGCCCGCCCACGGCAGGCGGCGTGCTCTTCCTCAGCCTGGAGGACGAGACCGGCCTGATCAACGTCGTCTGCAACCGCGCCGTCTGGGAGCCCGAACGCCGCACCGCCCTCGACCGGGCCGGCCTCCTCGTCCACGGCCGCATCGAACGCAACGACGGCGCAGTCAACCTGGTCGCGACCAGACTCACCGCCCTCCGGATAGCCGTGTGAAGCCATGAGTGGCCTCACACAACTGGCCGCGCCCCTGGGGTATCTGTCAGCGACCAGCGCCGGGCGGGCCTGCGAAGGCCTGGGCGATGGGGAGCCAGGCCTGGGCGGTCGGGCCCTGGCTGCGTAGGGCGAGGCTGCCCAGGCTGCGGCGTTGGGTGACGAGGAGGCAGAAGTCGAGGGCCGGGCCGGTGATGCGGTCGGCGGCGTCCTCGGGGCCCCAGACCCAGGACTCTCCTGCGGGGCCGGTCAGTTCGACCCGGACGGGGGCCTCGGGGGTGGGGAGGCCGTGCAGGGCGAAGGCGAAGCCCATGGTGCGGACGCCCAGGTGGGCGACCTGCCGCAGGCGGGCGGTGGGGGTGCGGGTGACGCCGAGGGCGTCGGCGACGTCCTGGCCGTGGGCCCAGGTCTCCATCAGGCGGGCGGTCGCCATCGTGCCGGGCTTCATCGGCGGCCCGAACCAGGGGAGTTGGCGGCCGTCGGCCTCGGCCAGGGCGGTGGCCAGCTCGGCCCGTCCGGCCCGCCAGCGGCCGAGCAGGGCCTCGGGGCTCTCGCCGACCCCCTCGGCGGCCCCGGCCTCGATCGGGTCCGAGCCGTCGGTGAACACCTCGGCGGCGGTCTTGGCGAAGCCGTCCGCGTCCCGGGCGGCGAGCAGGGCCCACCGGTCCGTCCAGGCCAGGTGCGAGAGCTGGTGGGCGATGGTCCAGCCGGGGGCGGGCGTCTCGGTGGCCAGGCCGTCGAGGCTCAGGCCCGCGACGAGGGCGTCCAGTTCGGCGCTCTCGGCCGTCAGGTCGGCCAGCAGCGCGGTCAGGTCGATCATGTGAACTTCCTTTCAGGGCAAGTTAGTTGACGGCGCGGGTGTGACCGGCCCAGTACGGCTCGCGCAGGCGGAACTTCTGCAGCTTGCCGGTGGTGGTGCGGGCCAGTGCGTCGCGGAACTCCACCGAGGTGGGGGCCTTGTAGCCGGCCAGGCGCTGCTTGCAGTGGGCGATCAGCGCGGCCTCGTCGGTGGAGTGGCCCTCCTTGAGGACGACCAGTGCCTTGATCGTCTCGCCCCACTTGGTGTCCGGCACGCCGATCACGGCGACCTCGGCGACGGCCGGGTGGTCGTAGAGGCAGTCCTCGACCTCGATCGAGGAGACGTTCTCCCCGCCGGTGATGATGACGTCCTTCTTCCGGTCGGAGATGCTGAGTTGGCCCTCGGTGAGGGTGCCGCCGTCGCCGGTGTGGAACCAGTCGTCCTTGAGTGCGGCGGCGGTCTCGGCGGGTTGCTGCCAGTACCCCTCCAGCACAGTGTTGGAGCGGACGAGTACCTCCCCCTGCTCGTCGACCCGCACCTGGCTGCCGAGCGCGGGGGCGCCCGCCTGCACCAGGCGTTCGGCGCGCTCGGCCGGCGGCAGGGCGTCCCACTCGGCGCGGGAGCGGTTGACCGTCACGATGGGGGAGGTCTCGGTCAGGCCGTAGATCTGCATGAACTCCCAGCCGAGTTCGGCCTCGACGCGCTGGACGAGCGAGGTCGGCGGCGGCGCCCCGGCGACGATCATGCGGACCTTGTCCCGCCCGGGGACGGGCCCGTCCCAGTCGGCGGCGGCGTCGAGGATGCTCGCGACGACGGCCGGCGCCCCGCACAGGAAGGTCACGCCGTGCCGCTCGACCCGGCGCAGGATCTCGGCGCCGTCGACCTTGCGCAGCACCACGTGCTGCGCGCCGAGCCCGGTCAGTGCGAACGGCATGCCCCAGCCGTTGGCGTGGAACATCGGCAGAGTGTGCAGGTAGACGTCCCGGTCGCTCGCCCCGAAGTGCAGCCCCATCAGCACCGCGTTCAGCCAGAGGTTGCGGTGGGTGAGCTGAACCCCCTTGGGGCGCGCGGTCGTCCCACTGGTGTAGTTGATCGTGGCGGTGTCCGACTCGGCGATCTCGTACCGGACGGGCGCGCGGGTGAAGTCGTACAGCTCGGCGTCGCTCTCGGCGCCGAGCACGAAGCGGTGCCGGACGGGCACCCCGGCCAGCGCCTCGTCCAACTCCGGGTCGACCAGTAGGACGGAGGCGCCGGACTGCTCGACGATGTAGGCGACCTCCTCCGCCTTGAGGCGGAAGTTGACCGGCACCAGCACCCGGCCGTGGCCGCTGACGCCGTACAGCGAGGTCATCAGCCGGGCCGAGTTCTGCGAGACGACGGCGACGCGTTCGCCCGCCCCGACCCCGAGCCGGTCGAGCCCGGCGGCTTGGGCGCGGGCCAGCTCGGCCATCCGCCGGTACGTCACCTCGCCCCAGGAGGCGGCGGGTTGCTGCGGTTCGTCGACCAGGCCGACGCGGTCTCCGTAGACCGCTTCCGCCCGGTCGAGGAAGTCCATGACGGTGAGGGGAGTCTGCATGCCGTTACTGTGCCGTGTCCGGCGCGCGGCCACCACCCCCGATCGCTGTCGGCCGAAGTGCGTCGGTGAGCGATTCACCAGTGCGAATCGACGGGGCGTCGGCTGTGCTCCGTGGCGGCGGATCTGCTGCGCCGGGCGGGTGATTCGCGGCTCCTGGGCTCATGCTCGGGCCGGGTCGTGCCGAAGCTCCCTCCGTCGTGTACCAACGAGGAGGACTCATGCGTACGACCATCGCCAAGTTCACTGCCGCCGCTGCCCTCACCGGTTTCGCCGTGTTCGCCGGCGCCGGTGTGGCCTCGGCCCACGTCTGCCACCCGCACGGGGGTTTCACCGTCGGCGGTGACGCCTCGTCCCAGACCGGCGACGCGGGCGCCGTCGGCGGCGACGCCTCGTCCATGACCGGCAACGCCGGTGCGGTCGGCGGTGACGCCACCGCGTACGGCGAGGGCGTGGCGGCGGCCGTCGGCGGCGACGCCGAGTCGATGTGCGGCGCGGCCTTCGCGGTCGGCGGCGATGCGATGTCCGGCAGCGGCGACGGTGCCGCAGTCGGTGGCGACTTCAACGGCTGACCCGCCCGCTGACGGGGCCGGCCGGGCACTCCGGCCGGCCCCACCGCCGTCCGCCTCAGTTCGAATTTGAACAAATGGGTACGATGTACCCATGGATGAACCGCGTTGGCTGGACGAGCTGGAGATGGCCGCTTGGCGCGGCTTCGTGGCGGCCAGCAACCTCATCAACCGGCGCCTGGAACAGCAGTTCAAGGAGGACGCCGGGCTCTCGCACACCCAGTACGAGATCCTCGTGCAGCTCTCCGCCGCCCCCGACGGCTCGCTGCGGATGACCGACCTCGCCGCCCGGCTGGTCACCTCCAAGAGCGGGCTGACCTACCAGATCACCCAGCTGGAGAAGGCCGGGCTGGTCGCCCGCCGCTCCTGCGCCAGCGACGACCGGGGCGTGTTCGCCGAGCTGACGGCCGAGGGCTGGCGCGTCCTGCGGGCCGCCGCACCCGGCCATGTGGCCACCGTCCGCGAGGTGCTCATCGACGTCCTGAGCCGCGAGCAGCTCGCCGTCCTCGCCGAAGGGCTCGGCGAGGTCAGCGCCCGCCTCCGCGCGGCCGAGAGCTGAGCTCCGTCCGGCCCGTGGATATCCACTGGTCCGACGGCGGGCCGGGCTGGTTGGATCCTGGCATGAACAGTGACCTGCCGGACGGCTACGAGATCTCCACCGACCCCGCGCGCCTCGACGCCGCCCTGATACACCAGTGGCTCTCGCAGGACGCCTACTGGGCGATGGGCCGCACCCGCGAGAAGCAGGACGTGGCCATCGAGAGCTCCCTGAACTACGGCGTCTACGACGGCGCCTCCGGCGCCCAGGTCGGCTACGCCCGGCTGGTCACCGACCGGTCCACCTTCGCCTGGCTCTGTGACGTCTACATCGCCCCCGCCGCGCGCGGCAAGGGCCTGGGCACGGCCCTGGCCGCCGCCGTCCGGGACCACCTCACCACCTACGGCCTGCGCCGCGTCCTGCTGGCCACCGCCGACGCCCACGAGGTCTACGCCAAGGTCGGGTTCGAGCCGATGGCGAAGCCGGAGAAGTGGATGCTGCTGGGCGAGCAGTGAGACCGCCCGGAGCCTACGCCCGGACGCTACGCCCGGACGGGGTGAGCCCCGGGGGAGCAGAGCAGTGCCGCCCGCAGGTCCACCCGGTGTTCCAGGTGGGCCAGGCTGCGGCCGGTGAGCTCCTCGATCCGGCGGATCCGGTAGTGCACGGTGTTGACGTGGATGTGCAGCGCCTCGGCCGTCCGCGCCCATGAGCCGTCGTGGTCCAGGAAGGCGCCGAGGGTGCCGAGCAGCGAGACGGCGTTCTCCCGGTCGTGGTCGGCCAGCGGCGCCAGCAGGCGGGTGTGGAAGGCGCCCGTCACCTCGGCGGGCAGCCCCCGCAGCAGCGCCGCCAGCGAGCTGAGCTCGCCGCTGCTCCCGACCGCGCCGTCCCCCTCCCGAGCCCCGGTGCCGGACCCGGACCCGGACCCGGACCCGGCCCCAGTGCCGACCCCCGACCCCGCCTCCAGCGCGTACGAGGCCTGCACCAGGGCGCCCCGCAGCGCCTCGGCCACCGGCGCCACGGCCGGGCCGACCCCGGCCCGCAGCCGCCGCCGTCCGGTCAGCTTCCGCTGGAGGCCCGGCCAGGCCGGCCGCAGCGCCGCCGTCACGGCCGCCGCCGGGGCGGCGACCAGGGCGGTCGCGCCCCCCGTGCCGTCCGGCCCGGCCGCGAACGGCGCGCCGACCCGGTGCAGTGCCTCGGCGAGTGCCGCCGCCGCCCATCCGGAGCCCCCCGAGCCGTCCAGCCCTCCGGCGCCGTCGATCCGCGCCGTGACGGGTACCAGTGGCTGGTCCGAGGGCAGCCCGCAGGCGGTGAGCGCGTCCGCCAGGCCCGGCCCGTCCTGCGCCAGCAGCTCGACCAGTCGCGCCGTGCTCTGCCGCTGCGCGGCCGCCCCCGCCCGGATCCGGGTGGCCAGCGGGCCGAGCAGCTCGGCCAGCCCGTGCAGCACGGCGGAGGCCGCCGGGCCGGGCTCGGTGTGCGGCTGGAGCAGCCAGCCGTCGAACGGTGTGTCCCCCTGCGGCCCGACCGGCACCGCCCCCCGGGGCGCGCGCCCTCCCGTACCGGCCTCGGCGCCGGTCGAGCAGCCCAGCACCCGCCCGCTCACGGTGACGACCGAGCAGTCCGGCACCCCGAGCCGGGCCACCGCGTGGGCCAGCACCTGGTCGAGCGGGGTCTCGGCGTGCAGCAGCGCCAGAAGCTCCCGGCGGGCCGCCTCCGGGAGCGCCGCGACGCCCTCCGAGCTGCTCTGGAGGCCGCCCCAGAGCCGGAGGTAGACCCGGTCGGTGACCGCGCGGAAGCTGGTGCCGGGCGGCACGGAGAGCAGCGGGATGCCGTGGGTGCGGCAGGCGTCGACCAGGCTCTCCGGCACGGTGCCGTGGGTGCCCTCGCCCGCGAGCAGGGCGGCGACCCCGGCGCTGCGCAGTGAGGTGGCGAAGCGCAGCGCCGCCGAGTTCTCGTCGGGCTGCCACCAGACCAGGCCGCTCAGTACGAGTTCGCCGGGCTGGAGGTAGCGGGCCGGGTCCTGGAGGTCGGTGGAGGTTACTCCGGTGACCTGGCGGCCCAGCAGGTCGGATGTACCCCAGGCCAGTCCGATGTGGAGGCCGTCCAGCCCCAGCAGATCACCGACGATCATGTCTCGCTCCTTGTGCTCCGCGCCGGTCCTACCTCTCGCTGAAGCGAGGGCAAGGTGCGCTCTGGCATCGTAAATGCAAGAGCAGAGTGCCTCGATCCCTCTTGTTTGATCGCCCAGTCAAGGCCGCCCCACCTGGTGTTCTGCGCCAGTCGTACGCCCAGTTGCGCCGTGATCCGCCCGGTGCCTTCACGGGCGGCAGATGCAAGGTGTGTAGTGGTTGATCCATCGCAAGTACTGCTGAAATTAGATGTTCAGCCAGCAAGTGCGAGTGGCGTGGGTCGCTCTCGGGTACCACCAATCCGGCGCCGCAGCCCAGCGGCCCGGGAAGGGGCAGCCAGATGACCGGAACAGCCGTCGGAGCGTCGGCCGTACTGTTCCACGGCCGGTTCGACCACCCGGTCGAGCTGACGGTAGAACAGCTCCGCGCCCTGCCCGCCCGCCGGGTCGAGGTGAGCTTCGACTGCCTCGGCAGCGGGATGCAGCGGCACACCTTCGACGGCCCGTTGCTCTGGGACGTGCTGCGTGCCAGCCACCCCCTGGTCGACCTGGCGACCCGTAAGCAGCGCCTGCGCCACCTGCTCGCGGTGACCGGCGCCGACGGCCATCTCGCGGTGGTCTCCTGGGCGGAGGTCGACCCGGATTTCGGCGGCCAGCAGATCCTGCTCGCCACCGCGATCGACGGCCGCCCCCTCGACGCCGACGGGCCCCAGCTCGTCATCCCCGCCGACGCCTGCGGCGCCCGCTACGTCAGCGGCATCACGGCCGTCCGCCTGACGGTGCTGGAGTAGGGGCGCACGGGCCGGGGCGCACGGGCCGGCGCGCGCCCCTGGCGAGCCTGCGCGGAGCGCCTAGGCGGTGGCGAGCGAGATCTCGGTCGACTTGATCAGGGCGACCACCGGGGTGCCCGCTGCCAGGTTGAGGTCGGTGGCGGCGTCGGCGGTGATGGCCGCCGTCAGCTCGCCGCCGTCGACGGAGACCTTCACCCCGGCCATCGCGCCGCCGGTGGCGACCTCGCTGACCGTGCCGGGGATCTGGTTGCGGATGCTCAGGCCGGCGACGGGGCCGGTGGCGAGCGCGACCTCGGTCGACTTCACCAGGGCGCGGACGGCGCCGCCCTCGTGCAGACCGAGCTCCTTGACGGCGTCCAGCGTCACGGCGGCGGTGAGCTCGACGCCGCTCGCCAGCCGGACCTTGACGGTGGCCATGACTTCGCCGGTGGTGACGGCGGCGACGGTGCCGGGGAGCTGGTTGCGGATGCTCAGGCTCATGATGGGCCTCCCTGTATAATTTTCACATTGCGGAAACAATTTTCCGAAACTGTCCTCACGCTCACTCTAGCCACGGAATCTCCGCAGTTCAGAAGCCCTGTGGCAGCTGCGGGCCGACGCGCCGTACCTCCCTGGCGAATGCGGGGAGGCGTCAGTCCAGCACCGCCGCCCGGACGCAGAGCACGTCCGGCAGGTGCGAGCTGAGCAGCGTCCAGCTGTCCCCGTCGTCCGCACTGCCGTACACCTCGCCGTTGCGGTTGCCGAAGTACACCCCGGCCGGGTCGCCGTCGTCGGTGCAGAGCGCGTCCCGCAGCACGACCCCGTAGTGGTCCTCGTCCGGCAGCCCGGCCGAGAGCGGGTGCCAGCTGGCGCCCGCGTCCTGCGTCCGGTAGACCCGGCAGCGGCGGCCGACCGGGAGCCGGGCGTAGTCGGCGTCGAGCGGGAAGAGGTAGGCGGTGCCGCTCCTGCGGGGGTGGGTGGCGATGCTGAAGCCGAAGGTCGCGGGCAGGTCGGAGCCGATGTCCTGCCAGTGCGCGCCGCCGTCGTCGCTGCGGTAGACCCCGCCGTGGTTCTGCAGGTAGAGGCGGTCCCGGTCGGTCGGGTCGGCCGCGACCTTGTGCACGCACTGCCCGAACTCCGGGTACTCGTCGGGCAGGAAGCTCGCCCGGATGCCCGCGTTGGCGGGCTGCCAGCTGTCGCCGCCGTCCGCCGTCCGGTAGACCCCGCCGGTCGAGACGGCGACCGTCACCGCCGAGGCGTCCCGCGCGTCGGTGAGGATGGTGTGCAGGCCCTGGCCGCCGAACCCGGCCGCCCAGTCGGCCCGTTGCGGGTGCGACCAGAGCGCCTCGTCCAGGGTGAAGCTCCGGCCCCCGTCGGTCGAGCGGAACAGCGCGGCGGGCTGCGTCCCCGCGTACACCACCCCGGGCGCCTCGGGGCCCGCCGGGTGCAGCTGCCAGACCCGCTCCAGCGAGGTGCCGGTGTGCTCGGGGAACTTCACGGCCGGCTGGGCGGGCTCCTGCCAGGTCTCGCCGAGGTCGTCCGAGTGCCAGACCGACGGCCCCCAGTGGCTGCTGTCGGCCCCGACCAGCAGCCTGGGCACCGGGCCACGGCGGTCGACGGCCACCGAGTACACCGCGTTCATCTGGAAGTGCGGCCCGGTGAACTCCCAGCGGGCCCGGTCCGGGCTGCGCCCCAGGAACAGACCCTTCTGCGTCCCGACCGCCAACAGCACCTCAGTCATGGTCCATCACCACCTGCTCGGCAAGCAACGACCCCCGCCGCCAGCCTACGCACCCGGGGCCCAACCGGCGCGTACGTGAGCGGCGCGCCTGCCGGTCACCCCCGGAGGGCCTCCAGCAGCCGGAGCCAGACCTCGCTGATGGTCGGGTACGCGGGGACGGCGTGCCACAGCCGCGCCAGCGGCACCTCGCCGACCACCGCCACCGTCGCGGAGTGCAGCAGCTCCGCGACCGCCGGGCCGACGAAGGTCGCGCCGACCACCACCTCGCGGTCGAGGTCCACCACCAGCCGGGCCCGGCCCCGGTAGTCGTCGCCGTAGAGCGAGGCCCCGGCGACCTGCCCGAGATCGTGGTCGACGGTACGGACCCGCAGGCCCGCCGCCTCCGCCCCGGCGGCGGTCAGCCCGACCGAGGCGGCCTCCGGCTCGGTGAAGACCACCTGAGGCGGGCCCGCGACATCGGCCGAGGCGGAGTGCGCACCCCAGCGGGCGGTGTCCAGCGGGGTGCCGAGGGCGCGCGCACCGATCGCCGCACCGGCGATCCGGGCCTGGTACTTGCCCTGATGGGTCATCAGCGCCCGGTGGTTGACGTCCCCGGCGGCATACAGCCAGCCGCCCGGGACGCCGTTCACCAGGCAGCTGTCGTCGGTCTCCAGCCAGGAGCCGGGGGCCAGGCCCAGGCTCTCCAGGCCGATGTCGTCGGTGCGCGGCGCCCGGCCGGTCGCGTACAGCACCTCGTCGGCCTCCAGCAGCTCACCGCCGTCCAGGGTGAGCGTGACGGGCCCGTCGCGGTGCAGGGCGGTGACGCCGGTGCCGAGCCGCACCGTCACCCCGGCCTCGGCCAGCCCGGCGGCGACGAGCTCGCCCGCGAAGGGTTCCATCCGGGGGAGCAGGCCCTTGCCCCGGACCAGCAGGGTGACCTCGGAGCCCAGGGCCCGCCAGGCGGCGGCCATCTCGACCGCGACCACCCCGCCGCCGACGACGGCCAGCCGGCGCGGCACGACGGCGGAGCTGGTCGCGTCGCGGCTGGTCCAGGGGTGCGCCTCGGCCAGCCCGGGGACGTGCGGCAGGGCCGGGCGGCTGCCGGTGCAGACGGCGACGGCGTGCCGCGCGGTGAGCAGCCGCTCGCCGTCCACCAGCACGGCCCGCTCACCGGCCAGCCGGCCGTGGCCCCGGACCAGGTCGATTCCGGTGGAGCGGAGCCACTCGACCTGGCCGTCGTCGTGCCAGTGCGAGGTGAACTCGTCCCGCCGGGCCAGCACGGCGGCGGTGTCCAGCCCGCCCGTGACGGCCTGCTTGGCGCCCGGCAGCGCGCGGGCGTGGGCGAGCGCGGCAGCGGGCCGCAGCAGCGCCTTGCTCGGCATGCAGGCCCAGTACGAGCACTCGCCGCCGACGAGCTGGCTCTCCACCACCACCGTGCTCAGCCCGGCCGCCTTCGCCCGGTCGGCGAGGTTCTCACCGGTCGGGCCGGCGCCGAGCACCACCACGTCGTAACTCTCGGGCTGGGGGCTCATGACTCTCGCTCTCGCTCGACGACGCCTACGACCGGCACCATCCTCCGACGGCCCGCAGGCTCCACCAAGACCCGCCACGCACGAACTTCAGCGCGCGCAGCCCCCGGGGCGCCGTCAGATCACCGCCGGCGCCAGCTCGTCCAGGTCCGGCCGCTCCGGCCCGGCACCCTGCATCAGCCGCTGCGGGCGGCGCACCAGCAGGTAGCCGACCCCGGCGAGGGTGACCAGGCCGACGCCCAGCAGCGCGGCCCAGACCT
This sequence comes from Kitasatospora sp. McL0602, assembly GCF_052076145.1. Lineage (NCBI taxonomy): Bacteria > Bacillati > Actinomycetota > Actinomycetes > Kitasatosporales > Streptomycetaceae > Kitasatospora > Kitasatospora sp. McL0602. The sequence continues at coordinate 6,065,576 of NZ_CP197246.1, forward strand.
GGTACCAGGGGGCGCCGGGCGGGGCGAGGATGGTGCGCGGCCAGCAGATGTTGACGACCTCCAGGCCGGTCCAGAGCACCGCCAGCGCGTTCAGCGGCGTGCCCCAGTGCCCGTACGAGACCTCCCCGGCGGGCCGCCAGGTGCCGCGCAGGCGGGCGATCAGGGCGGCCAGGGTGAGCAGGAAGAACGGGAGGAAGGTCGCGGCGGTGCCGAAGGTGATCAGGCTGCCGATCGCGGTGGCCTTCAGGCCGAGCGGCAGGGCGGCGCAGCTGACCAGTGTCGCGGCGACGAGGCCGCCGATCGGGGCCTTGTGCCGGTTGACCTTGCGGACCTGGCGGGAGAACGGGAAGACGCCGTCCCGGGCGAGCGAGTAGAGGCCGCGCGCGGCGCCGCCCTGGGAGGCCATCAGGCAGGCGGTGAAGCTGATCAGCACGACGATCACGAAGGGCTTGTCGGCCCAGCCGCCGAGGCCGGTGGTGACGGCGGTGGTGACGGGGTCGAGATCGGTGCCCGCGACGACGGCGGCCGGGTCCGGGTGGGCCAGCGCGACGGAGACGGCGTTCAGGACGACCACGGCGCCGACGCTGAGCAGGGCCCAGCGCATCGCCCTGGGCACCTGGCGGGCGGCGTCCTTGGTCTCCTCGGCGGTGGACACGCAGGCGTCGAAGCCGATGAACGCCCAGCCGCCGACGGCGACGACGGCGAGGAAGGACATCAGGCCGCCGGTGCCGGTGGTGGCGGGCGCGTCCAGGGTGTCGGTGAGCAGCGAGAGCCCGTGCACCCGGAAGAACAGCAGCAGCGCGAGCCCGACGCCGACCGAGGCGACCGCCTCGGCCGCGATGCCGAGCGAGACGAACCAGCGCAGCAGGTTGATCCCGTACGCGTTGACCAGGGTGCAGAAGACCATGAACGCGGCGGAGACGAGCACCAGCTGGGTGGGCGTCGGGGTCAGGCCGAAGAGCGCGAAGAACCAGGGCGAGGCCAGGTACGCGACGGTGGTGTTGGCGAACATCACCGCGAACTGCCACATCCAGCCGCTCAGCCAGGCGAACACCGGCCCGGCGAGCCGGCGGCTCCACTGGTACGCGCCGCCCGCCAGCGGCCACTGCGAGGCCAGCTCGGAGTAGACGCAGACCACCAGCATCTGCCCGAGCAGGCAGACCGGCAGGGCCCAGACCCAGGCGCCGCCGTAGATGCTCATGCCGAGCTGGGCGACGGCGTAGAGGCCGACGACGGGGGAGACGACGGCGAAGCCCATCGAGATGTTGCCGAGCACGCCGAGGCTGCGGCGCAGCTCCTGGCGGTAGCCGAGGGCGGCGAGGCGGTCGGCGTCGCCCGCCGCGTTCTGCGGTCGGTCGGGAGCAGTCGTCATGGCACGTCCACCTTCTTGCCGGCCCCCCGGCCTGGCCGTCGACTAAAACTAACTTTGTTAGTCAGGGACCGTAGCGGTGCCCGGCCGGTAGCGGAAGGGGTCGAGATGCGACTGTTGCTTTTGGGGGGAGACGAGCCTCGGAGATCGCAGGGCCGAGCCGGTGGCGATCAGTGCAGGGTGCCGGATCCGGATCCGGCACCCCGCCCGGTTATGCCACCGCCTCGGCGCCCTCCGCGGTCCGGGTCACCGGGTGGCCCGGCTTGCTGAACTGGGTGCGGTACAGCTCCGCGTACCGCCCGGCTTCGGCGAGCAGCTCGTCGTGGGTGCCGCGTTCGACGATGTGCCCGCCCTCGACGACGAGGATCTGGTCGGCGGCGTGGATGGTGGAGAGCCGGTGGGCGATGACGATGGCGGTGCGGCCGTCCAGTGCCTCCGCGAGGGCCTCCTGGACGGCCGCCTCGGAGGTGCTGTCCAGATGGGCGGTGGCCTCGTCGAGGATGACGACGCGCTGGCGGGCGAGGAGGAGCCGGGCGATGGTCATGCGCTGGCGCTCGCCGCCGGAGAGCCGGTAGCCGCGCTCGCCGACCACGGTGTCGAGCCCGTCGGGCAGCGAACGCACGAGGTCTTCGAGTCTGGCCCGGCGCAGCACGTCCCACAGTTCGTCCTCGCCGGCCTCGGGCCGGGCGAGCAGCAGGTTGGCGCGGACGGAGTCGTGGAAGAGGTGCCCGTCCTGGGTGACCATGCCCAGCGCCCCGGTCAGGGACGCGTGCGTCACGTCGCGTACGTCTGTGCCGCCGATGCGGACGGCGCCCTCGTCGGTGTCGTACAGGCGCGGCAGCAGCTGCGCGATGGTCGACTTGCCCGCCCCGGACGAGCCGACGAGCGCGATGGTCTGGCCGGGTTCGGCACGGAAGGAGATGCCGTGCAGGACTTCTGCGCCGCCCCGGGTGTCGAGCGTCGCGACCTCTTCGAGGGAGGCGAGGGAGACCTTGTCGGCGGACGGGTAGCCGAAGCGGACGTTCTCGAACTCCACGGACACGGGCCCGTCGGGGACCTGCCGGGCGTCCGGCTTCTCCTCGATCAGCGGCTTCAGATCGAGTACTTCGAAGACCCGCTCGAAGGAGACCAGGGCGGTCATGACCTCCACGCGGGCCCCGGCGAGCGAAGTCAGCGGCGCGTACAGCCGGGTGAGGAGCAGGGCGAGCGAGACGACGGCGCCGGCCTGCAGGCTTCCGTCCAGCGCGAACCAGCCGCCGAGGCCGTAGACGAGTGCGAGCGCCAGCGCCGAGACGAGGGTGAGCGCGGTGATGAACGCCGACTGCGCCATGGCCGTGCGGACGCCGATGTCGCGCACTCGGCGCGCTCGCGCCGCGAACTCGACCGACTCGTCGTCGGGGCGCCCGAACAGCTTCACCAGGGTCGCTCCGGGCGCGGAGAACCGTTCGGTCATCCGGGTACCCATCGCGGCGTTGAGGTTCGCGGCCTCGCGCTGGAGCCCCGCCATCCGGGTGCCCATGCGGCGGGCCGGGATGACGAACACCGGCAGCAGGACGAGCGCGAGCAGCGTGATCTGCCAGGACAGCGTGAGCATGACCGCGAGCGTGAGCAGCACCGTCACGATGTTGCCGACCACCCCGGAGAGCGTGTTGCTGAACGCCCGCTGCGCGCCGATCACATCGTTGTTGAGGCGGCTGACGAGCGCGCCGGTGCGGGTGCGGGTGAAGAAGGCGACGGGCATCCGCTGGACGTGGTCGAAGACCGCCGTCCGCAGATCGAGGATGAGTCCTTCGCCGAGCGTCGCGGACAGCAAGCGGTTCAGCAGCCCGAGCGCGGCCTCGCCGACCGCGATCACCGCGATCAGCAGCGCGAGCCGTACGACGAGGCCGGAGTCCTTCCCCGACACGATGGCGTCCACGACACGTCCGGCGAGTACCGGCGTGGCCACCGCGAGCAGCGCGCCCGCCACGCTGAGCAGTACGAACTGGGCGATACGGCGGCGGTGCGGGCGCGCGAAGGCGCCGATCCGGCGCAGAGTCGCGCGGGTGAAGGGGCGGCTGTCCTGCTGCGCGTTCATGACGCTGTGCAGTTGCATCCAGGCTGTGGTTTCCATGCTCATGGGTGAACGGTAGAACCTCCCCGCCCACCCGAGCACAGGGGAGCACGGGTGGGCGTTCGTCGCACAGCACATGCCGTAACGTGACGTGGGTCGCGGAGGCGGCGAAGAGGCGCGGGGCAACGGCGCGGGGCGACGGCGCAGGGCGAAGGGGCAGGGCCGTGGGGCGACCGAGCAGGGCACTGCTGAGCAGGGAGCTCATCGCCAGGGCCGCCCTCGACGTGGTCGACGAACTCGGCTCCGACGGCCTCACCATGCGGGCCCTCGCCGACCGCCTCGGAGTCAAGGCCGCCTCGCTCTACAACCACGTCAGCGGCAAGGACGAACTCCTCGACGGGCTCGCCGAACTCGTCAACGCCGAGATCGACCTCGCCCCGCTCGCCCCCGACTCCGCTCTGGCCTGGCGCGAGAGCCTGGCCGCGTACGCACGCGGCTACCGAGCCGCCTTCCTGCGGCACCCCAACACCATCGCCCTGCTGGCCCGCCGCCGCGTCGGCGCCGAACGCCAACTCCTCGGGTACGACGCCCTGCTCGGCGCCCTCGGCCGGGCCGGGCTCGACCCCGCCGACGCGGCGGAGGCCGCCGCCGCCCTCGACTACCTCGTCCTCGGCTCCGCCCTGGAGACCTTCACCGCCGGCTTCACCCGCCCCACCCCCGAGTACCGCCCCGGCTACCCCGCCCTCGCCGGCGCCCTCGAAGCCTCCGCCGCCCGAGGCGGCTCACTCGACGAACGCGGCTTCGAACTGGCCCTCCGCCTCCTCCTCAACGGGCTCGGCTGACGGCAACCAACAGGGGCGCGGGGCGACCCCCGCGCCCCTGGGGCCGTACGTGGTCGGGCTACTTGGCCTACTTGGCCCCGGCCTCAGCCTCGGCCTTCACCTTCGCGTGCACCTCGGCCATGTCGAGCTTGCGGGCCTGGCCGATCAGGTCCTCCAGCGCGGCCTCCGGCAGCGCACCGGCCTGCGAGAAGATCATCACGCCCTCACGGATGATCGCCAGGGTCGGGATCGACTGGATACCGAATGCCGCTGCGAGCTCCTGCTGCGCCTCCGTGTCGACCTTGCCGAAGACCAGGTCGGGGTGCCGTTCGGCGGCCTTCTCGTAGACCGGGGCGAAGCGCATGCACGGCCCGCACCAGCCCGCCCAGAAGTCGAGGAAGACGAACTGCTTGCCCTCCGGGCCCGGCACGACCTCGTCGAAGTTCGCCGTGGTCAGCTCGACGGTGCTCATAGCGGAATACCTGTCCTCTCGAAACCGGAAACCCCGGACGTCCTCGTACGATCCGCGTCAACCCCCGAGCCCGCCGCGCTATTCCGCAAGTCGGCCGGCCGGGCCGTTGAGCACTTCGCAGCTCCCGTCCGTACCGGTGGGAGAGGGCGCGGCGAGCGCGCCCACCGCTTCGGCCGACCAGGCCAGTTGGGGGATCGACCATGCCCACCTTCCACCGCGCCGGGTTGCTCGTCGCCGCCGGGGCCGCCGTCGCCGCACTCGTGACGGGCTGCGGCTCCAGCGGCTCGTCGTCCGGCACCGCAGCCACACCCGTCAGCCCTGCGGCCCCGTCCGCCCCGTCCACGTCGTCCACGTCGACCGCGCCGGCCACACCGGCTTCCCCGTCCACGCCGGCGGCTCCGGTGGGCCAGACCGTCCTGAAGACGGCCGCCTCGGCCCAGCTCGGGACGATCGTCACCGACGGGAACGGCATGACCCTCTACCGCTTCGACCACGACACGGCGAGCCCCTCCGCCTCGAACTGCAACGGCTCCTGCGCCGCGCTCTGGCCGCCCGCCCTGGTGGCGGCGAACCAGCAGGTCCAGGGCGTCGACCAGTCGCAGGTCGGCTCCGTGACCAGGGCCGACGGCAGCAAGCAGCTGACCCTCGCCGGGTGGCCGCTCTACCGCTACACCCCGGACACCAAGCCCGGCGACACCAAGGGCCAGGGCTTCGGCGGCATCTGGTTCGCCGTGACGCCGACCGGCCAGAAGGCCGCTGCCACTGCCGCTCCCGCCACTCCGTCGACCACGGGCGGTTACGGCTACTGACCCGTAGCCCATTACTGCCCTGAGCTGCCCGTCTCGACCTGGAGGTGCGCGTGCGCAAGGATGGCGCCGTGACCGAGCATCGCTTCACCGGCCCCGGCGGTGGTGCCGGGCGGCAGTCCGGCGCGGCGCCGGACGAGGAGCTGATGCGTGCCCTCTACCGCGACCACGCGGGCCCGCTGCTCGGCTTCGTGCTCCGGCTCGTCGCCGGTGACCGGCAGCGGGCCGAGGACGTCGTGCAGGAGACACTGCTCCGGGCCTGGCGCCACATCCACCAACTCGACACCACTGCCCCGTCCCTGCGCCCCTGGCTGGTCACCGTCGCGCGCCGGATCGTGATCGACGGCCACCGCAGCAGTCTCGCCCGGCCGCACGAAGTCCCCGACACCCCACTGGAGTTGCTGCCCGCCGCCGACGAAATCGACCGCGCACTGCGCCTGATGACCATCTCCGAGGCGCTGGACGACCTGACCGACGCGCACCGCGAGGTGCTGGTCGAGACCTATTTCAAGGGGTGTACGGTCAACGAGGCGGCCGCCCGGCTGGGCATCCCGGCGGGCACGGTCAGATCGCGGACCTTCTACGCACTGCGCGCCCTGAAGATCGCACTGGAGGAACGAGGAGTGACATCGTGACCTCGCCCCAGGCTCCCGGCCCCCCCGACGACCCCCGGCCCCCGTACGGCCCGTACGGCCCGCACGCCGACCTCGGCGGGTACGTCCTCGGCGTGCTCGAACCCGCCGACCGCGCCGCCTTCGAGGCCCACCTCGCCGACTGCCCCGACTGCACCACCGAGCTCGGCGAACTCGCCCCGGTGGAGGCCATCTTGGGCGAGCTGCTGGCCGCCGGCCCGCCCGCCCTGGCCCCTCAGCCCGACCCGCACCTGCTCGACCGCCTGGTCACCGAGGTGACGGCCACCCGCCGCCGCACCCACCGCCGCCGCCTCACCCTGGTCGCGGCCGCCGCCGCCCTGATCATCGGCGGCCCGGCGGCGACCCTCGCCCTCACCTCCGCCACGACCCCCGCCGTGGTCGCCGTGGCCCAGCAGTTCACCGCCACCAACCCCGCCAGCGGCACCTCGGCCACCGTTGGCGTCTCCCCGAAGCCGTGGGGCAGCCAGATCTCCCTCTCCCTCTCCCTCGGCACCGTCCAGGGCCCCCTCACCTGCGACCTGGTGGCCGTCTCCCCCCAGGGCACCCGCCAGACCGTCACCACCTGGTCCGTCCCCGCCACCACCTACGCCACCCTCACCACCACCGGCGGCGCCGCCCTCCACCCTGGCGACATCGACCACTTCGAGATCCGCACCCTCGACTCCCTCGATCGCCTCCTCCTCACCGTCCCCGCCACCTCCTGACGGCACGAGCCGGCCGGTGACACAGTCAGGACGGGCGGTGGCGCTCGTGCTCGTGAGGGATGAACAGGTCCAGCGACGAACCCTCCAGAGCAAGGGCGGTGAGGCCGACAGCAGAGCCGCAGGTGTGCTCCTCGTCAGCTTCCCACCGGACACCGTCACCGGCTGAGATCGCCATCTGCCGACCGTCGGGGCCGGCTACCCACCCTTCACCCGCGATCACCAGAAAGAGCTGGTCCACCGGGGCAGGGTGGGTGCCGAGGGTGCCGCCTGGCTCGATCACCAGACAGGTCACGTGCACCGTCCCGCCGCCGGTGGCGACGGGGGCTGCGGTGGCACCCACGCTGTCGAAGCGGTCGATGACCCTCTCCGCGCGGTTGAAGCGGAAGATCTCCAAGATGAACTCCTCACAGGACCGGAAGGGCTCTGAGCGTACGGATGGGCAGTCGTCAGGCCGGAGCCCGTACGCCCAACGTGTCCTTTTCGAGGTCCCTGCCTGGCGGGGTAGGACGCGGTCAGCTTGCCGCCAGCCGACGGAGAGTGCGGCCGCAGTGGTGGGCGTAGAGGCGCTGGCAGAGGGGGACGACGGGCCCGGCGAGGCGGGTGTACCAGCGGGCCGGGCGGCTGAAGGCGGTGACGGTGAACGAGACGGCCAGGTCGCGGGGGTCGAGCTCCACGATGAAGGACTCCTCGCCGTGCTCGGGGTGCCCGGTCCGGGTGCCGTACGCGAAGCCGATCCGGTCGGGCTCGTAGGTGCTCCAGACGACCTCGCAGGGGGCGGCGAGCCGGAACGGGCCGAAGCCGATGGAGCACTCCACGGCGACGCCGGGCTCGGCCCGGTCGGCCTCGGTGCGGACGGCCACCCCGGCGGCGCGGTGCATCCGGAAGGTGGTGACGGCGGCGCCGGCCCGCTCCAGGACGTCCCGGCCGTGGCCGATCAGGACGCGGTGCCGGAGATGGTTGTACCCGGCGGGGAGCGCGGCGGCGGGGTCGGTGCTGGCGCCGCGCTCGGGGTAGCTGAGGGTGGTCATGCGTGGATCTCCTTGGGGAGGGCGGCGCCGAGGCGCCGCCAGGCGAGCAAGCCGCAGAGGGCGAAGCCGAGCGCGTTGCCGAGCCCGTGGGTGGCGGCCATCCAGGTCAGGGTCGGGTGGGTCAGGCCGGAGGCCTCGCCGAGCGCCCACCAGAGGGCGAGCAGCATGGTCACCAGCAGCACGGCGGAGGAGACGGCCAGGAGGACGCCAGTCAGCCGGTCCGGCGCCCGGTGGCGCAGCTCGCGCCAGGTGAGCAGCCCGACCAGCCACATGCCGGCGGTGAGGACGACGGCGCCGAGCAGCTCCGCCCAGTCGTCGACGAAGTACCCGGCCAGCACCAGCCCGGTGCCGAGCGGAACGCTGAGCGCGGCGGCGCGTGCGGTGCGTGCGGTGCGTGCGGTGCGTGCGGCGTGGCGGCCGGCTTCGGCGCGGCAGACCAGCCCGGCGACCAGGGCGGCGGTGAAGCCCGCGAAGTGGAAGTGCGGCACGGTGAGCGCCAGGATGTCCAGGTCGAAGCCGAACAGCCGGTGCCCGGACCGTTCGGCGAGGAGCGCGAGCCCGGCGACGGAGGGCGCGGCCAGGGCGGTGAGCACGGCGAGTTCGGCAGGTGCGAGCGAGCGCCGCCGGGCCAGGCGTACGGGGGCCTGGGCCGCCAGGGCCACCGTGGCGAGGGCGTATACCGCGGCGAGGGCGGTGGCGGCCGGGCCGCGGGGCAGCCAGAGCGCGACCGAGCCGGGGACGGCTGCGAGCGGCCAGACCCGGGCGAGCCGGTCCGCGCCGGGGTCGCCGAGCAGCGGGAGGCCGAGTGGGAGGGCGGCCCACATACCGAGCATCACGATGAGGTTGACGAGCGTGGTCATGGCTGCCGAGCTCCCCTATTGAACGCGTTCAAAAGCTTCACGGGTGGACTCTACGGCAAAACTGAACGCGTTCATATTTGCCGTCGGATGTCGGGCGAGGAGCACACTGAGAGTGAGGAGGAGCCGCCATGTCACGCATCCCGTTGATCTGCCCCCGCTGCGGCCGGCTCCAGCGCGTCGTCCCCGGCGGCCCGGAGCGCCCGGCCCGGGTCGTGCACGACGACACCGGCCGTGAAGCCTGCACACCCGCCGACGCCACGGTGGAAAAGCCCGCGCCCCCGGCGCACGCTGGAGACTGAGTCCCTCGGAGAATCCATGGAGGTGGCAGCCATGATGCACACGCTTGTCGGGTGGCACGTCGAGCTGGAGTTCATGGAGGAGGGCGACCGCACGAAGGCGGCCGCCATGGTCCGACTTCCCGACGGGTCCGAGATGCGGGCCCACGGCTTCAGCACCCGGCACCACGCCGACTACCCGCAACCCCGGGTCGGCGAGGAGGTGGCAGGCGCCCGCGCCCTCAACGAACTCGCGATGCAGCTGCTCACCAAGGCCCACGGCGAACTGAAGAACGCCCCCGCCGCCAACGACTATCGATCCCGCTAGCCCGGCCGGGACTCCGCCACTGGTGGTCGCGTCGGATCGGCGCGTACGTTGCTGGAATGGTCGGGATACCGGACGAGTTCGCGCGGAGCACCGTCGAGCGTGAAGGAGAGTCCGGATCGGCGTGGCTCGACGAGCTGCCCGGGATCGTGGACGAGCTGCTGGTGCGCTGGGGATGTGTGCCGGACGGCGAGACGATGCACGGGGGCGTCGGGGTTGTCGTCCCGGTTCGACGGCGGACCGAGGGGGCCGGCGTGCTGAAGGTGTCGTTCCCGCATCCCGGCAACGTCCACGAGCCGGACGCCTTCGCGGCCTGGGGCGGGCGCGGCGCTGTACTGCTGCACGAGCGCGACGACGAACGCTTCGCGATGCTGCTCGAGCGGGTCCGGTCGTCGACCTTGGCGGATGTCGAGGACGGCGATGAGGTCGCGACGATCGCAGGGCGGATCAATCGCCGGCTGGCCATCCCCGCTCCGCCGGGTCTGCCCCGGTTGCGGGAGCAGGTTGGCGCGTGGGAGGAGGAGCTGCAGAGGGACGCTGAGGAGCTGACACACGCACTGCCGAAGTTCGCGGTGGACGCCGCGATGGCCACTGTGCGCGAGTTGGGCAGCGTCCAGCCGGACTTCCTCGTCCACGGTGACCTCCACGCCAGAAACATCCTGCGCGCCGAGCGTGAGCCCTGGCTGGCTGTCGACCCCAAGGGGTACGCGGGGGACCCCGCTTACGACGGCGGCACGCTGCTGAAGTCCCGCGCGCCGGCACTCCTCGAAGCTGACGACCTGCACAGGGCTGTCCACCGCACGCTGGACACCTTCGCCGAGGCTGCGGAACTCGATCGCGAACGCGTCCAGCGATGGGCTCAGTTCCATGCCGTCCAAGCCGCGTTCCACGCCCGCCGTCACGGATTCCGGGTCGCCCGCAGCGGGCCACGACTGCACTGGCTCACCGAATTCGTGGACCACCTGGCGGGGTTGCTCACGGAGCGCTCGTAGCTGATGCATGCAGCACTGTTGACGCCGAGCGACGCGTAGTGAGAAAGAATGCGCTGCATGACGACTTGAAGAGCACCGGCCGGGCGGCAGCACTGGCGCAAGATCGGGACCGGGTGGTCCGTGCCCGGTGGTGAGCACCGGATCTGCGCCGTCTGCGGGACGCCGGTCCAGTCGTACCAGTACCGCTTTCATCCGCCCGAGTCCTCCAGTTACGAGCGCTGCGTCGGGCTGGTCTGGTGCTCCGGATGCAGGATCTACTCCGGCGGCATGGTCCACGTCCCACGGAGGCGAGTTCTTGTCGACGCCCTCGCGTCCTTTCCCCGTGAGCATCGGGAGCGGCTCCTACGCTCGGAGACCGGACTGATCGAACTCCTGGACCGCCGAGCCCGAGAGGGCACGTAGCCTTCGACGGGCCTTGCCAACGGCATGCCTATCCGAGCAGTTCCATCGTCCACTCCCGCTGCTCGGCGGTGTCCGGGACGGCGAGTCCGCGAGCTCGTTCGATCTGCTTCCAGGCGGTGTCGGGATCGGCACCGTTGAGGATGAGGAGTGCGGCCGCCAGGAGGGACGAGCGTCCGATGCCGGCGCGGCAGTGGGTGACGACGTGTGCGCCTCCGCGCAATTGCTCGGCGAGCCGGCGCAGGGTGGGCAGGATCGTGGTGAGGTCGGGGACGGTGAAGTCGGGGATGGGTATCGCGACGAACTGCAACCCGGCTGCTGCGGCTGTCCGGGGTTCGTCTGCGAGGCCGAGCTCAGCGAGCTCGGCCTCGGTGAGCGCACAGACCAGGACGTCGACTCCGCAGTTCCTCAGCGCGGCCATTTCGCCTTCGAGCCAGTCGTTGCCACGGGGTCTGGCCATCGTGCTCAGCCGTCCCGGGCCGGGGAGGTCGACGGTGAAGAGGGCGGGTCGCATGTCAGCAGCACTTTCGGTCAGTGGGGTCAGGTGGAGCTCCTGGGTCAGGGGCGGACGAGCTGACGTGCCGCCGCGTCGACCGTCTGCGCGAGGAGGACGGCGATGGTCATGGGGCCGACACCGCCCGGGACGGGAGTGATCAGGCTTGCCCGGTGCCGGGCGGTGTCGAAGTCGACATCGCCGACGTTCCCCGGGTTGTAGCCCGCGTCGATCACCACGGCACCGGGCTTGATGTCTGCGCCCTTGATGAAGCGCGGCCGCCCGACCGCGGCGATCAGGATGTCGGCCTCGCGCACGATCGAGGGCAGATCGACGGTACGGGAGTGGCAGTAGGTCACCGTGGCGTCCCGCCCGAGCAGGAGCATGCCGACGGGCTTGCCCAGGATGGGGCTGCGTCCGACCACGACGGCGTGCTTGCCGGTGAGGTCGACGTCGTACTCGTCCAACAGGCGCATGATCCCTCCGGGCGTGCAGGAGACGAAGCCGGGAAGGCCGAACCCCATCGCCGCGAAGGAGTGCATGGTGACCCCGTCGACGTCCTTGCCCGGGGAGATCGCCTCGAAGGCGGCACGCTCGTCGATGTGCGCCCCCACCGGGTGCTGCAGCAGGATGCCGTGCACGGCCGGATCCTCGGACAGTGCGGTGACGGCCTCGAACAGGCCGTCGGTGCTCACCGAGGCGGGCAGGGTTACGTGCCGCGAGCGGATGCCTGCCTTCGCGCACCGGGCCTGCTTCATCCGGACGTACGTGACCGAGGCCGGGTCCTCTCCCACGAGTACGGTCGCCAGACACGGAGAGACTCCGGTGCGCCGATGGATGTCCTCCGCAACTGCCGCACTGTTCTCGGTGATTCGGCGGGCAAGGTCCGTACCGTCCATCAGCCGCGCCTGCTGCATCTCCACCACGTGCCACTCCTGAGCTCCACAACGAAGGTGCCCAGGCGCACGGCATCGACGATGCGTCAGGCCGCTCCCCGGTGGTACCCCACCTCAGCGCCAGTCACGGCCCGAGCCCACACTACCGGCGAGTGCCTGCCGGTTGGCCCGATCCACAGATCGCCTGGAGCGGCCTTCTGGACAGCTATGCCGAAGGATTCAGAGCGGACGTGGTGATGTCGGATTGCTGTGGCACCCTGCTCGCGTGACTGATTTCGTTGGCACCCAGGCACCGCGCCGCCGTCTGACCGACCCTGCCGAGTCGGTCAGGGAACTCGAACGAGTGCTCCCTGGCCTTGTGGCTCATCGTCTGCCGACGCCCAAAAATGTCGACTGGGCGCGGGTGGAGAGCGAGCTGGGGGTGGTCCTTCCCGCTGACTTCAGGCTACTGTGCGAGCTCTATCCGGTGTTCGCGCTGAGCGACTTCATGTACCTCGGCGCTCCGGAGCCGGGTGCCGAGGTGGCCTGGGTGCAGGCTGCCCACGAAAACCTGGAGATCATCGCCGAGTGGTGCGAGAACGCCGACTTGGACGTCCCGATGTACCTGTATCCAGCACCGGGCGGCCTGCTTCCCTGGGGCACCTCCAACCAGGGTGACTACTTCCTGTGGACCACCAACCCTGCCGGGGCACAGGAGTGGATCGTTACCGTTGCCTCACGCAATGGAGGGTGGTGGCACTACACCGGCGGGGTGATTCAGTTTCTGGCCGACCTGGTGAGTGGCATCCTGGAGCCCTGGGGACTTCCGACGGTCCGCCCTGAGATCACATGGGTCAAGCAATGAGGTGACGGACAGCAGCCGCCAACGCTGATGCCTTCTCACAAGTCATGTCAGCGGATGTCCCACTCATCCTTTGACGGCTCTGCCCCACTTGGGAGCGAACCTCGTATGACAGCTGCCGATTTCCGTGCCCCGCGCGCTCTCCGGGTCCGGGCTGACGGTGCGGAACTCCCGCTCCACCCTGAGCCGGACGGCCGGGACGAGCTCTCGGGGGTGGACCTCGCGCAGCTCCTGTCCGCCGAGCTGGCCGACGACCTGCGTGCCTGGGCAGCCGGGCATCCGCCTGACGATGCCCGGAGGTTCACGCGGCGGGGGTACGAGCTGGCCTCCCGGGTGGCGGCCGAACTCGGGCCGTCCTGGGTGGTGCTCTGCCGCGACGAGGTACGTGGTGTCGAGAACTCTGTCTGCTGGGACTGCGGTGGCTTTCACTGGCGGCGGTACGCGCACGAGCCGTTGGTCGGCTCGCGTGCCGTTCGGCTGAAGCTCGAATTCCGTTGCTACCCGGTGCGGTTCGTGGGTGGTGAGCAGGACGGGGTGGACTTCGCCCCGGACGACCCGGTGGTCGCGCTCGGTCTGACGGACGAGCTGGTCGACCGGTTGTACGCCTGGTCCACGGAGTTTGATGAGCTGTTCGACAATCGGTACTGGCTGGCACCGGAGGAGGAGCGCCGGCTGGCCGGGCAGGGCCGTCGGCTGGCCCGGGAACTGACCGATGAGCTCGGCTCCGGCTGGACCGTGGAGTACGACGCACCGGGCGACTGACCCCCTGTGCCGTCAGACCTCGCTGAGCGGCACGTCCGGGTCGCTGAGCCTGGCGGGGTCGACGGTGCGCCTGGAGCGTACGAGATCGCGGATCGGGTCGGTGACGTCCCAGATGTTGACGTTCATGCCTGCCAGCACCCGGCCGTCGGCGAGCCAGAAGGCGATGAACTCCCGGGCGTCCGGGTCGCCGCGCAGGACGACCTGGTCGTAGCCGCCGGGCTCGACGTAGCCGGTGTACTCCATGCCGAGGTCGAACTGGTCGGTGAAGAAGTACGGGATGCGGTCGTAGACCGCCTCCTGGCCGAGCATCGAGCGGGCCGCCGTGCGGGGCTGGTGCAGGGCGTTGGCCCAGTGTTCGACGCGGATGGGGCGGCCGAAGAGCGGGTGGTCGGCGTTGGCGACGTCGCCTGCGGCGAAGATGTCGGGGTGGGAGGTCCGCAGGTGGCGGTCGGTGCGGACGCCGTCGTGCACCGACAGTCCGGCGGCCTCGGCGAGTGCGGTGGCGGGGGTGATGCCGACGCCGACGATCACGGCGTCCGCCTCGACCAGCTCGCCGTCGCCGAGCCGCACGCCCTGCTCGGTCAGCTCGGTGACCTTCACCCCGAAGCGCAGTTTCACCCCGTGGGCCCGGTGCAGCTCGGCGAAGACCTGCGCCACCTCGCGGCCGAGCACCCGCAGCAGCGGTAGTTCGGCCGCCTCCAGCACCGTCACGTCCGCCCCGGCGGCCTGGGCGGCGGCGGCGGTCTCCAGCCCGATCCAGCCCGCGCCGATCACGGCGATCAGGGCGCCGGGCCGGAAGGCGGCCTTGATCCGTTCGCTGTCGCCGACCGTCCGCAGGTAGAGGCCGTGCTCGGCGCCGGGCACCGGCAGGCGGCGCGGCTCGGCGCCGGTGGCCAGCAGCAGTTTCGCGAAGCCGAGGGTGCCGCTGTCGCCGATCCGCACGGTGTGCTCGACCGGGTCGACGGCGGTGACGGTGCTGCCGGGCCGCAGGTCCACCGCGTGCTCGGCGTACCAGTCGGCCGGATGGACGAATATCGTCTCCCGGGCGGCCTTGCCCTGCAGGTAGCCCTTGGAGAGCGGCGGTCGCTCGTACGGCCGCTCCGGCTCCGTGCCGAGCAGGATCAGCGGCCCGTCGAACCCCTCCTCCCGCAGCGTCTCGACGGCCTTCGCTCCGGCCAGGCCCGCACCCACGACGACGTACGCGCTGTCCATCGTCCGCTCCTCGTCTCTCGCTCGTGCTTGCCGTCCCATCACAGCTCCTACCCACCATGCGCGCGAGGCGGAGCCCCCAGGGGCACCGGTTTGTGCTCAGGGCCTGTCTGCCAATTCCCGCCGGGTCCGGCCCGCCCGGTGCGCACGCTCGCCGCACGGCCGGAACACCCTGGTAGCTCCGCTACAAGGGCGCCCCGGCCGCACGCCGATCGCACGCACCGAACGACCCGGCCTGGTCCGACGCGAATTGGCAGACAGGCCCTAGGCTGAGGGCAGTCATGACCGGAAGGAGTGCCTCCGTTGAGTGAGCAGAGCGTCAGGGTGCGCTGCGTGCCGGCGGCCCCGTGCTGGGTCAGTCTGATGGCGCAGGAGCTGGAGGCCGCGAAGGGCTTCTACGGGCCGCTGCTGGGGTGGGACTTCGAGGCGGGGCCGGACCGCTGGGGGCCGTACGCGCGGGCGGTGGTCGACGGGGTCGAGGTCGCGGGGATCGGTGCGGTGACCGGGGGCTGGCAGCAGCCCGTCGCCTGGACGACCTACTTCGGGACGGACGCGGCGGACGGGACGGCCGACCGTGTGCGTGAGCGCGGCGGCACCCTCGCGGTCGGCCCGCTCGCCTTCGATGCCGGGCGGCTAGCCCTGGCCGCCGACCCGGCCGGCGCGGCGTTCGGCATCTGGGAGGGCGATCTCGGGAGCGCGACCTGGGTGGATTCACCCGGGGCGCCGGTCTGGATCGAGTTGCGCACCGCCGACCCGTTCGCGGCGGCGATGTTCTACGGCGAGGTGTTCCTCTGGGACGGGCAGGACCCACGGCGCTTCGAGGTGCGGTACGAGAACGAGCGGGTGGTGCTGCGCTCGGAGGGCCGCAGTGTCGCGGCCCTGCGCCGGGCGTCCGAGGTCGCGCCGCACTGGGAGGTGTTCTTCTCCGTCGCCGACACCGACCTCGCGGTCAAGCGGGCCCTTTCCCTCGGCGGCGGGGTGGCCGAGCCGCCAGTCGACAACCCGTACGGGCGGGTGGCCCGGCTGCGGGATGCCGAGGGCGGCTTCTTCTCGGTGATCAGCCGGTAGTCCCTGCAACCGGTAGCGCTACTGCGCGGCGCCGAGCATCCGCAGGACGAGGACTCCGTACCGGCGGCCGAGCTCCTCGGGGCTCTCGCTGCTGCGCGGGCTGTACCAGCGGGAGACGTCGATGCCGAGCGAGGTCACGGCCCGCGAAGCGGTGCGGACGTCGGGGACGTCGAAGGTGCCGGCGGCCACGCCGTCCTCGATCAGGCGGCGGACGGTGTCCTCGATCCGCCGCCGCAGCTCGGCCACGACGGCGAAGTCCTCCTCGGGGAGGGCGTGCAGCTCGTGGTTGACGATCCGGCCGACGGTGTGGCCCCGGGCGTGCCAGCAGGTGAAGTCCTCGACCAGGCGCCGCATCCGCTCGGCCGGTCCGGCCGGGCTGAGTGCTGCGGCGGCCTCGACCAGCTCAAGCGTCGCCTGGTGGCCGGTGCGGCTGATCTCGGAGAGCAGGGCGGCCTTCGAGGGGTAGTGGATGTAGAGCGCGGCGGGGCTCATCCCGGCGGCCGTGGCGATGTCCCGGGTGGTGGTGGCGTGGTAGCCGCGCCGGGCGAAGGAGTCGACGGCGGCCAGCAGCAGGCGTCGGGCGGCCTCGGTGCGCTCGGCCGGTGGCTCGGTGGTGCGTTCGGGCCAGAGGGCGGCTGCTGCTTGGTCACTCATGCGGTAATCCTCGCAGATGGGGGGCGGCGGCCCGGTTGGAGCGGCCGGCCCGGACTGTCGACCCCGGACTGTTGACAGTGTGGCTCGGCGGCAACATGCTAAGCAAGCGCTTAGTCAGTACGTTGTCGAGCCCGAGCTGTCGGGCTGTCGGGCTGTCGAGAGGATCGGGCGATGACGCCTTCGTTCAAGGGCAAGGTGGCCGTGGTCACCGGAGCTAGCCGGGGCATCGGCCTCGGCATCGCGCGCGAGCTGGTCGAGCGCGGTGCCAAGGTCTGCATCACCGCCCGGGGCGCCGACGCCCTGGCCGATGCCGTACGCGACCTCGGCGGCCCCGACCACGCGATCGCCGTGGCGGGAAAGGCCGACGACGACGCCCACCAGGAGGAGGCCGTCACCCGCACCATGGAGGCGTTCGGCCGCCTCGACCTGCTGGTCAACAACACCGGCATCAACCCCGCGTACGGGCCCGTGCTGGAGACCGACCCGGCCGTCGCCGCCAAGATCCTCGCCGTCAACGTCCTTGCTCCGCTGGCCTGGACGCGCCGCGCCCACGCCGCCTGGATGGGCGAGCACGGCGGCTCGGTGGTCAACGTCGCCTCCGTCGCGGGCATCCGCTCCTCGACCGGCATCGGTCTGTACGGGGTGAGCAAGGCCGCCCTGATCCGGCTGACCATGGAGCTCGCCGCCGATCTCGGCCCCGGCATCCGGGTCAACGCCGTCGCGCCCGCCGTCGTCAAGACCAAGTTCGCCGAGGCGCTCTACGAGGGCCGCGAGGAGAAGGTCGTCCGCGCGTACCCGCTGAAGCGGCTCGGCCTGCCGGAGGACATCGCGGGCGCCGTCGCCTTCCTGCTCTCCGAGGACGCCTCCTGGATCACCGGCCAGACGCTGGTCGTCGACGGCGGCGTGACGCTCGGCGGTGGCCTGTGACCGGCACCTTCGCCGGTCAGCGCGTGGTGGTGACCGGCGCCGGGCACGGCATCGGCGCCGCCCTCGCCGAGGCGTACGCGGCCGAGGGCGCGCGCGTCGTGGTCAACGACCTCGACGCCGACGCCGCTCACCGGGTCGCCGCCCGGATCGGCGGCCTCGCCGCCCCCGGCGACGCGGCCTCCACCGAAGGCGTCACCGAGCTGATCGCCTTCGCCCGCACCGAACTCGGCGCGATCGACACCTACTGCGCCAACGCCGGGGTCGCCACCGGCGGCGGCGCCGACGCCGGCCCGGCGGCCTGGGCCACCGCCTGGGACGTCAACGTGATGTCGCACGTCCGCGCCGCCGAACTCCTGCTCCCCGACTGGCTGGAGCGCGGCGAGGGCCGCTTCCTCGCCACCGTCTCCGCCGCCGGACTGCTCACCATGCTCGGCGCCGCGCCGTACGCCGTCACCAAGCACGGCGCGCTCGCCTTCGCCGAGTGGCTCTCCGCGACCTACCGCCACCGGGGCGTCCGGGTGCACGCGCTCTGCCCGCAGGGTGTCCGCACCCGGATGCTGGCCGGCACCGGAACGGCGGGGGACGTCCTGCTCGCGCCGACCGCGCTGGAGCCCGAGGAGGTCGCCCGGGAGGCTCTCCGGGCCGTCGCCGCCGAGGAGTTCCTGATCCTCCCGCACGCCGAGGTGGCCGCCTACTACGTCGCCCGCGCCTCCACCCCCGACCGCTGGCTGGACGGCATGAACCGCCTCCAGCAGGCCATCGAGCAGAAGGACGGAAAGCGATGAAGGCATGGCAGGTCTCGGCGCTCGGTGAGCCGCGCGAGGTGATGGCCCTGAACCCCGACGCGCCACGGCCCGAGCCCGCCGAAGGGCAGGTGCTGGTGAAGGTCCGCGCCGCAGCCGTCAACTTCCCCGACGCGCTGATCTGCCGGGGCCAGTACCAGAACCGGCCGCCGCTGCCGTTCACGCCGGGGCTGGAGCTGTGCGGCGAGGTCGACGGGCAGCGGGTCATCGGCAACGCGCTGCTGCCCGCCGGGGCCTTCGCCGAGTACGCGCTGATGGACGCCGCAGGCGTCTTCCCCGCACCCCCGGCGCTGGACGACGCGGAGGCGGCGGCGCTGCACATCGGCTACCAGACCGCGTGGTTCGCCCTGCACCGGCGGGCGGCGCTGCGGCCGGGGGAGACCCTGCTCGTGCACGCGGCGGCCGGTGGTGTCGGCAGCGCCGCCGTCCAGCTCGGCAAGGCGGCCGGGGCGACGGTGATCGGTGTCGTCGGTGGCGCGGACAAGGCCGCCGTGGCACGGGAGCTGGGCGCCGACCTGGTGATCGACCGGCGGGCCGGGGATTTCGTGGCCGCCGTCAAGGAGGCCACCGGCGGGCGCGGCGCGGACGTCGTCTTCGACCCGGTCGGCGGCGACGCCTACACCGGCTCCACCAAGTGCATCGCCTTCGAGGGCCGGATCGTGGTGGTCGGCTTCGCGGGCGGGGCGATCCCCGCACCCGCACTCAACCACGCCCTGGTGAAGAACTACTCGATCCAGGGCCTGCACTGGGGCCTCTACGCCACCAAGGACCCGGCCGCCGTCCACGCGGCCCACGCCGAACTGACCGCCCTCGCCGCCAAGGGCGTCGTCCGCCCGCTGGTCAGCGAGCGACTGCCGTTCGCCGAAGCCGCCGGAGCCGTCCAGCGCGTCGCCGACGGCCGCTCCACCGGACGCATCGTCATCTCCTGACCGCCAGCTCCTGACCGTCGGCTCCTGACCGCAGCGTCCGAGGCTGTCCGGAGTCGTCCGGGTCGGCGGGAACCCCTGGCCGGACACCACGTGCCGGGGCAAGATCACCCCCGGCACGGCACAGGCGACCTGCGGACGAGCTGACGCTCACCGCCCACCCGAGTCGCCCGGTCGGCCAGGATTCGGGGGAATCGTGATCTCGTTCGGGGTGCTCGGGCCGCTGGTGATCCGAGCGGACGGCCTGCCGGTCGCCGCGCCCGGCGGCACCATGGGGACGGTGCTCGCCGCGCTGCTGTTCCGGGCCGGGCGGGCCGTCCCGGTCGGTGAACTCGCCGACCGGGTCTGGGAGGGCGGCCGGGTGCCCCGGGACTGCCGTTCGGCGCTCCAGGTGCACGTCAGCCGGCTGCGGCGGCGCCTGGAGCCGGTCCGGACGGCGCGACTGCTGACCCAGCCCGGCGGGTACCTGCTCCAACTCGACCCGGAGGAGCTGGATCTGCACCGGTTCGACACGCTGCTCTGCGCCGGGCGCCGGGCTGCGGCCCGGCGGGACTGGGCGGTGGCCGAGGCACGGCTGGCCGCCGGGCTGGCGCTCTGGCGGGACAGCCCGCTGACCGACCTGCCGTACGGCCCGCTGCACCGGGACGAGGTGCAGCGGCTGGAGGAGTCCCGGCTGCGGGCCCTGGAGGGCTGGATCGAGGCCGGCCTCGAACTCGGCCGCCACCACGAGGTCGTCGACGCGGCGGCCGCCCTGACCGCAGAACACCCGCTGCGCGAGGGGCCGTTGGCGCAGGCGATGCTGGCGCTGCACCGGTGCGGCCGGGTCGCCGAGGCGCTCGCCGCCTACCGGGCCGGCCAGGCCCGGTTCCGGGAGGAGCTCGGCATCGAGCCCGGCGAGCCGCTCCGGCGGCTGCACCAGCGGATGCTCGAGGGCGACCCGACCCTGCACCGCGCCGCCGAGCCGGACGGCCCCGTACTGGTGCCGCCACCGGTCTGGGTGCCGTCCCAACTCCCGTTCGACCTGGCCGACTTCACGGGCCGGGTCGCGCAGCTGGCGGCGCTGGCCGCGCGGTGCGTGCCGGCCACCGCACCGCCCGGCGCGACCGCACTGGCGACGGTGACCGGCACCGGCGGTGTCGGCAAGACCAGCCTGGCCGTGCACCTCGGGCACGCCGTCCGGGCCCGCTACCCCGACGGGCAGCTGTACGCCGACCTGCGCGGCTCCGGTCCCGGCCCCGCCGCCGTCGCACCGGCCGAGCTGCTCGCCCGGTTCCTCGTCGACCTCGGCACCGACCCGGCGGCGGTGCCGACGGGCGAGGAGGCCCGCGCGGTGGCGTACCGCAGCCTGCTCGCCGACCGGCGGGTGCTCGTCCTGCTCGACGACGCTGCCGACTCCGCGCAGATCCGGCCGCTGCTGCCCGGCGCAGCAGGCTGCGCGGTGGTCGTCACCAGCCGGAACCGCCTGTGCGGGCTCGACGGCGCCGACCGGATCGACCTCGACCTGCTCGAACGGCCCGAGGCCCGAGCACTGTTGGAGCGCCTCGTCGGCTCCCGGGCGGTCGCCGCCGACCCGGTGGCGACCGACGGGCTGTTGCGGGCCTGCGCCGGGCTCCCGCTGGCGATCCGGATCGCGGCGTCCCGGCTGGCCGCCGAACCGGGCTGGACGATCGCGACCCTGGCCCGGCGGCTGGCGGAGGACGGCCGCCTGCTGGACGAGCTGTGTCACGAAGACCGGGCCGTACGCACCGCCTGCGAGGCCGACTACGTGCGACTCGCCGCCACCGAGGCCCGCACCCTGCGGATGCTCGGGCTCTGGGACGGGCCCGATCTCGGCCCCGAGGCGGTCGCCGCGCTGCTCGGCTGCACGCCGACGGCTGCCGAACGCTCACTGCGGGAGCTGCGCGCCCGGCACCTCCTCCAGTCGGCCACCCCTGGCCGGTACGGCCCGCAGGGCCACTTCCGGGCGTACGCCGCCGAACGGGTAGCGATCGAGGAGACCGCCGAGGCTCGGCAGACGGCGCTGACCCGGCTGCTCGACTGGACCCTGCGGAGCTGGGACGCCGCGCCATGACCGGCTGCCGGTGCCACCCTCTGCGGCGGCTCCGGCCTGACCCCGGCGGTGGGGCGCCAGGGTCAGGCCGGGTCGGGAGGGCGTCGGTCAGCTGGCGTTGGAGGTGATCGGAGCCACCGTGACGCCTCCGGGGAGGCAGCCGATCGGTTCGGCCGCGGCCACTCTGGCAGCGCCCGCCAACCGTCGGCTTTCAGCGGGCTTTCACCCCCTGCGGTCGGCACTCACCGGCCCTGGGAGGTCTGCCAACAGGGCCAGCGCGGCGCGGTGGTGGCCCGGGGTGCCGAGGGCGATCTGATCGGCCTTGGCGCGCTTGAGGTAGAGGTGCGCGGGGTGCTCCCAGGTCATGCCGATGCCACCGTGCAGCTGGACGCACTCCTCCGCCGCCCGTACGGCCAGCGCGCCGCAGTGGGCCTGGGCCACCGCCACCGCGACCGCCGCGTCGGCGCTCCCGGTGGCCAGGGCGTCCGCCGCGTACCGGGCGGCGGCCCTGGCGCCGACCGTCTCCAGCCAGAGATCGGCCAGGCGGTGCTTCAGGGCCTGGAAGGAGCCGAGCTGGCGGGCGAACTGCCGACGGTCCTTCAGGTAGGCGACGGTGGTGGCGAGACACCACTCCGCCACCCCCAGCTGTTCGGAGGCGAGCAGCCCGGCGCCGGTCAGCAGGGCCTGCTCCAGCGCGGCCGGGGCGGTCTCCGAGCCGGCCAACTTCCGTGCGGGGGCGGCCTGCAGCGTCACGTCGGAGACCGGCCGGGTCAGGTCCAGCGAGGTGCGGCGGGCCACGCCGACCCCGGTGGCCGCCGCCTCCACCGCGTAGAGACCCGGCCCGTCCGGACCGACGGCCGGCACCACCAGCAGGTCCGCCGCCGAGGCGTCGGCCACCGAGGTGACCCGGCCGGTCAACGTGCCGTCGGCGTTGACCTGGTTGGTGTCGAAGGGGGCCGCGCCCGGTGGTGTGGAGAACGGTACGGCCAGCACCGCCGTCCGGCTGCCGTCGGCCAGCGCGGGCAGCAACTCGACCGCGCCGCAGCCGAGCAGCGCCGTGGTCGCGAGCACCGCGCTGCCGAGGAAGGGCACCGGGGCGACGCTGCGCCCGAGCTCTTCGAGCACCACCGCCGTCTCCCGCAGGCTCGCCCCCGCCCCGCCGTACTCCTCCGGCACCTGGAGACCGGCCACACCCAGCCGGCCCGCCAGGCTGTGCCAGAGGCCCGGATCGTGCGGCTGGGCGCTCTCGCAGCGGGCCAGCACCGCGCTCGGCGGGCAGTGGTGGGTGAGCAACGCCCGGACGCTGGAGCGGAGTTCCTCTTCGATCTCGGAGTACAGCAGATCGGGTGAGCTCATCGGGGGAGGTCCTTCCAGGGCAGGTCCTTGTCGGTGCGCGGCTCGCCGGGCAGGCCCAGCACCCGTTCGGCGATGATGTTGCGCAGGATCTCGGAGGTGCCGCCCTCGATCGAGTTGCCCTTGGCGCGCAGGTAGCGGTACCCGGCCTCGCGGCCGGTGAAGTCGACCGTCTCCGGCCGGGTCATCGTCCAGTCGTCGTACGCCAGCCCCTCCTCGCCGAGGAGTTCGACCTCCAGGCCGCTCAACTCCTGGGCGAGCCGGGCGAAGGCGAGCTTCATCGCGGCGCCCTCGGGGCCGGGCTGGCCCTGGGCGAGCTGCTGGCGCAGCCGTTCGCCGGTGAGCCGGGCGACTTCGGCGTCCGTCCAGCTCTTCAGCAGGCGCTGGTGGAGCTCGTGGGTGCGCAGCTCCGGCCGTCGGCGCCAGGTGTCGGCGACGATGCCGACCATGCCGCCCTCGCGCGGGGTGGCCTGGCCGCCGATCGCCACCCGTTCGTTGTTGAGCGTGGTCTGGGCGACCTGCCAGCCCTCGCCGACGGCGCCGAGCCGGTGCGCGTCGGGGATGCGGACGCCGGTCAGGAACACCTCGTTGAACTCGGCCTCGCCGGTGATCTGCCGCAGCGGGCGGACGTCGACCCCGGGGTCGGTCATGTCGCAGACGAAGTAGGTGATGCCCTTGTGCTTGGGCACCGCCGGGTCGGTGCGGGCGATCAGGATGGCCCAGCGGGCGGTGTGGGCACTGGAGGTCCACACCTTCTGGCCGTCGACCGTCCAGCTGTCGCCGTCCAGCACCGCGCGGGTGCCGAGCGCGGCGAGGTCGGAGCCGGCGCCGGGCTCGCTGAAGAGCTGGCACCAGACCTCCTCGCCCGTCCAGAGCGGGCGCAGGAAGCGGGCCTGCTGCTCGGCGGTGCCGTAGCGCAGGATGGTGGGGGCGGCCATGCCGAGACCGATGCCGATCCGGCTCGGTTCGTTGTCGGGTGCCCCGGCGGCGGTCAACTCGGCGTCGACCACGGCCTGCTGGGCGCGCGGTGCGCCGAGGCCGCCGAGCCCGGCCGGGAAGTGCACCCAGGCCAGCCCGGCGTCGAAGCGGGCCCGGAGGAAGTCGAGGCGGTCGGTGGTGGCGGGGTCGTGAGCGTCGAGCAGGGCGCGGACGCGCCCCCGCAGCTCCTGGTGGTCCAACTCAGCTCTCCTTCTCCAGCAGCTGCCGCTTGAGCTCGCGCCGGGCGAGCGATCGCCTGTGCACCTCGTCGGGGCCGTCGGCCAGCCGCAACGTCCGGTTTCCCGCCCAGAGTTGGGCGAGCGGGGTGTCCTGGCTTACACCGGCCGCGCCGTGCGCCTGTACGGCCTTGTCGAGGATCCACTCGACCGCCGCGGGCACGGCGATCTTGATGGCCTGGATCTCGGTGTGCGCGCCCCGGTTGCCGACGGTGTCCATCAGCCAGGCCGTCTTCAGGACCAGCAGCCGGGCCTGCTCGATCCGTACCCGGGCTTCGGCGATCCAGTCCTGCACCACGCCCTGTTCGGCCAGCGGCTTTCCGAAGGCGATCCGCTCGGAGACCCGGCGGCACATCAACTCCAGGGCCCGCTCGGCGATCCCGATCGCCCGCATGCAGTGGTGGATGCGGCCGGGGCCGAGCCGGGCCTGGGCGATCGCGAAGCCGTCGCCCTCGCCGCCGATCAGGTTCGCGGCGGGCACCCGGGCGTCCTCGAAGAGGATCTCGGCGTGCCCGCCGTGGTCGGCGTCCTCGTACCCGAAGACCGTCATGCCCCGGCGCACCGTCACGCCGGGGGTGTCGCGCGGCACCAGGATCATGGACTGCCGGCGGTGCGGCTCGGCGGCCGGGTCGGTCTTGCCCATCACGATGAAGATCCGGCAGTTCGGGTTCATCGCCCCGGTGATGTACCACTTGCGGCCGTTGACGACGTAGCTGTCGCCGTCCCGCTCGATCCGGGTGGTGATGTTGGTGGCGTCGGAGGAGGCGACCTCGGGCTCGGTCATCGCGAAGGCCGAGCGGATCTCCCCGGCGAGCAGCGGCTTCAGCCACTGCTCGCGCTGTGCCTCGTCGCCGAATTCGTTGAGCAGCTCCATGTTGCCGGTGTCCGGGGCCGCGCAGTTGAGGGCGGCGGGCGCGAGCAGGATCGAGCGGCCGGTGATCTCGGCCAGCGGCGCGTACTGGAGGTTGGTCAGCCCCGCGCCCGCCTCGCCGGGGAGGAAGAGGTTCCACAGCCTGCGGGCCTTGGCCTCGGCCTGGAGCTCGGCGACGACGGGCGGGATCGTCCACGCCTCCCGTGCCGGGTCGGCGAGTTGGGCGGCGAGCAGCGGCTCGGCGGGGTGCACGTGCTCGGCCATGAAGGCGAGCAGCCGGCCGCGCAGCTCCTCCGTCCGGGCGTCGTAGGCGAACTCCATGGTCACCGCTCCTTCAGCGAGGTGAGGCCGAACCGGACGAAGAGGGGTACGAGTTCGCCGACCCGGTCGAAGCCGGCGCCGACCGTGCGGCCCTGGCCGTACCGGTAGTGGATGCCCTCCAGCACCACGGCGAGCTTGAACGAGGCGAAGCCGACGTACCAGCCGAGCGCGGAGACGTCCCGTCCGGAGCCGGCGGCGTAGCGGCCGACCAGTTCGGCGGTGTCGGGGAAGCCGGGGGCGAGTGCCGCGCCGGGCAGGATGCCGTCGTACTGCCGGGCGAGTTCGGTGTACATCACGAGCAGCCCGAGGTCGGTGAGCGGGTCGCCGAGGGTGGACATCTCCCAGTCGAGTACGGCCTTGATGCGGTCGTCCGGGCCGACCAGCACGTTGTCGAGGCGGTAGTCGCCGTGCACCAGGGCGGGGGCGGGGGAGTCGGGCAGCGTCTCGGCCAGGCGGCTGTGCAGCTCGTCGATGCCCGGCACCTCGCGGCTCCGGGAGGCATCCAACTGCTTGGCCCAGCGCCTGAGCTGCCGCTCCAGGAAGCCCTCCGGGCGGCCGACGGCGGCGAGGCCGACGGCGGCCGGGTCGATCGCGTGCAGGTCGACCAGGGTGTCGGTGAGGTGCAGGCCCAGCGCGTGCACCCGCTCTTCGCCGAGGGCGCCGAGGGCGGCGGCGTCCCGGTGCGGGGTGCCCTCGACGTACTCCATCAGGTAGAACGGCGCGCCGAGGACCTCCGGGTCCTCGGTCAGCAGCAGCGGCCTGGGCACCGGCACGGGCGTGGGGTGCAGGGCGTCCAGCACCCGGTACTCGCGGGTCATGTCGTGCGCGGTGGCCAGCACGTGCCCGAGCGGCGGGCGCCGCAGCACCCAGGCGCTGTGGCCGTCCTCCAGCAGGTACGTGAGGTTCGACCGGCCGCCCTCGAAGAGTCTGGCCCGCAGCGGCCCGCGCACGGCGCCGGGCAGCCGGGTGTCGAGGTGCGCGCGGACCCGGGTGAGGTCGAGGCCGGGCGGGCTGTCGGGGTGGTCGTCACTCATGGCGTCCTCGGAGGTCGGTGTGACTAAGCGCTTGCTTAGCTTCCCCGGCCCTCACCACCTTGTCAACGCTCCCACCCGCAGACCTTCCCCGGGCAGCACGAAGGGGCGCGGGAGACCCGCGCCCCTTCACTGCGGGTGTCTCACCCGCCGTTGACCTTCGCGGCGATCCGGTCACCGAGCGCCTTGTCGATGTTGCGCCAGTACTGGAAGGCCCGCTCCAGCACCGGGGCCGACACCCCGTTCTGCAGATGCCCGGCGACGTTGGAGATCAGCCGCTCGCGGGCCGCGTCGTCCATCACCTGCCGGACGAGCGTCCCGGCCTGCCCCCAGTCGTCGTCCTCGGCGTGCAGCGGGTAGGCGGCGCGCACCATCTGCCCCTGCACGTCCCAGCCGAGCGGGCCGCCCCAGAGGTCGGGCCGGGCCGCCGGGCCGTCGTGCGAGTTCGGCGCGTACGGCGTGGTGGCCCGGGAGGCGTCGAAGCGCATCGGCCCGTCCTTGGCGTACGAGTGCACCGGCACGTGCGCCCGGTTCGGCGGCAGCTGGGCGTAGTTGGGGCCGATCCGGTACCGGTGGGTGTCGGGGTAGGAGAAGATCCGCCCGAGCAGCATCTTGTCCGGCGAGACACCGATGCCGGGCACCAGGTTGGAGGGCTCGAACGCGGCCTGCTCGATGTGCACGTGGTAGTTGTCCGGATTGCGGTTCAGCGTCATCCGGCCGACCTCGATCTCGGGGAAGTCGCTGTGCGGCCACACCTTGGTCAGGTCGAAGGGGTTGAAGCGGTACTCCCAGGCCGCCTCGAAGGGCATGATCTGCACCTTGAGCGTCCAGGACGGGTGCTCGCCGCGCTCGATCGCGGTGTAGAGGTCCCGCAGGTGGGCGTCCGGGTCGACGCCGGCCAGCGTGTCGGCCTCGGCCTGGGTGAGGAAGTCGATGCCCTGGTCGGTCTTGAAGTGGTACTTCACCCAGGAGCGCTTGCCGCTCGCGCTGACCCACTGGTAGGTGTGCGAGCCGTAGCCGTTCATGTGGCGCCAGGTCTTCGGGATGCCCCGGTCGCCCATCAACCAGGTGACCTGGTGGGCGGATTCGGGGCTGAGCGTCCAGAAGTCCCACTGCATGTCGTTGTCGCGCAGGTGGGTGTCCGGGCGGCGCTTCTGCGAGCGGATGAAGTCCTGGAACTTGATCGGGTCGCGGACGAAGAAGACCGGCGTGTTGTTGCCGACCAGGTCGTAGTTGCCCTGCTCGGTGTAGAACTTCAGCGCGAAGCCGCGCGGGTCACGCCAGCTGTCCGGGGTGCCCAACTCGCCCGCCACGGTGGAGAACCGGGCCAGCATCTCGGTCCGCTTGCCGGGCTGGAAGAGATCCGCCTTGGTGAACTCGCTGACGTCCTGGGTGGTTTCGAAGATGCCGTACGCGCCGCCCCCCTTGGCGTGCACCACCCGCTCGGGGACGCGTTCCCGGTTGAACTGCGCCATCTTCTCGATCAGGTAGTGGTCGTGGAGCAGGATCGGGCCGACGGCTCCGGCGGTCAGCGAATCCGAGTCGCTCTCGACCGGGACACCGGCGTTGTTGGTGGTGTACGGGACGTGTGCATCGGACATGGTGGGAGGGCCTCCTTGCGGTACGTGAGGTACCAGCCGGGGGCAGCGGGCGCTCCGCTGCGGCCGCTTCCGACTGAATCACCGACCGACCACTCCCACAACCGCAGGAGGCCCGGCCGGTGAGCACCGGCCGGGCCTCCTGCGGTCTCACGGGGTCAGTGACCGCCCGCGTCGACCACCTCGATACCGGCGACGTTGCGCTCGATCTCCTCGGCGGGCAGCGCGACCTTGATCGCCCAGTAGTAGATGCCGACGGAGAAGGCGGCGATCAGTGCCATGTCCCACCAGAGCGGCAGGTTGCCGGTGCCGCCGAAGCCGCCCTGCCACGAGATCAGGCCCATGCCGATCAGGTAGACCGGCAGCCACTGGGCCGCCTTCCAGTCCAGCCGGGGCGCGTTCGGCAGACCCTTGCGGATCGCGTACGCCGCGTAACCGCCGAGCAGCAGGTAGCCGAGCAGGATCGCGAAGCCCAGGCGGGAGAGGGTGTGCCAGCCGGACCAGTACATGATCAGGCTCGCCACGGCGAACGAGAGCGGGGCGATCACGCCACCGCCGGGCAGCCGGTACGAGCGCTCACGCTCGGGCAGCCGGGCCCGCAGGGCGCCGAAGGCGAGCGGGGCGCCCGCGTACATCAGCACGCTGGCGGAGGTGATGAAGCCGACCAGCTCCTGCCAGCTGGGGAAGGGCAGGAAGCAGACCACGCCGGTGATGAAGGACATCACCAGGCCGAACCACGGCACGCCCCGGCGGTCGACGCGTTCGAAGACCTGCGGCGCGTAGCCGTTCTTGCTGAGGCCGTAGGAGATCCGGGAGGTGGAGGTGGTGTAGATCAGGCCGGTGCCGCCGGGGGAGACGATGGCGTCGAAGTACAGCACCCAGGCCAGCCAGCCGAGGCCGACGACCGTCGCCAGGCCGGCGAAGGGGCCGCTGATGCCGGCGAAGTCGAGCTTGTCCCAGCCGCCCGCGAAGGCGGCGGTGGGCAGGGCGGCGATGAAGACGACCTGGAGCAGGGTGTAGATCAGGGTGCCGATGGTGACGGAGCCCAGCACGGCGCGGGGGATGTCGCGCTTGGGGTTCTTGCTCTCACCGGAGAGCTGGATGGCCTGCTCGAAGCCGAGCAGGGCGAAGATGATGCCGCTGCTGCTGATCGCACCCAGGATGCCCTTCACGCCGAACGGCGCGAAGCCGTGCGAGGTGAAGTTGGAGCCGTGGAAGTTGGTCAGGGCCAGCAGGAAGATCGTCAGCAGCGGGACGAAGATCTTCAGCCAGGTCGCGACGCTGTTGGTCGCGGCCAGTACCCGTACGCCGAGGAAGTTCACCGCGACGAAGACGCCCATCAGCAGCACCGCGACGATGAATCCGCTGGTGGTGAGGGTGCCGTCGGCGGCCAGGAAGCTCTTCGCGAACTCCCAGTGACCGGCGTAACCGATCATCGCCTCGACCTCGATCGGGGCGACGGTCGCGGCCTGGAGCCAGGAGAACCAGCCGAAGGACATGCCGGCCAGGCCGCCGAACGCGTAGTGCGGGTAGCGGGCGGTGCCGCCGGCGACGGCGAACAGGCCGCCGAGCTCGGCGTGCACGAAGGCGAGCAGCGCGATCGCGACCGCGCCGATGCCCCAGGAGATGACGGCGGCGGGGCCCGCGACGACGACGGCGTTCTTGGCGCCGAACAGCCAGCCGGAGCCGATGATCGAGCCTACGGAGGCCCAGAGCAGGCCGATCAGGCCAACTTCGCGGCGCAGCTTGCTGCCGCCTCCTGGCGAACCGGTGGATTTGGTGTCCGTCAGGACGGCGAGCTGGTCGGCAGATGCCATGGGGGATGACCTCTCGGAAGACGGCAGGGGTGGTGAGAGTTGCCCAAGGCTAGGCGGAGGTTCTGGCCTCGCAACAGCCGCCGATTCCGAATAGTTACATTCAGCGGGTCATTTTCACGATCGCCGCACAGCGTGTACGTGCTCCGTCATATCCGCAGGTCAGATGCCACTTGAGCATTTCTTGAGGTTTCTCTGAATGGGATTGTTCATCAGGGTCACGCATAAGAATGTGGCAAATCAGCGGTGAATTCGGGGCCGCTCCGGCGGATTATGCGGGCAGGAGTCGATCTTTCATGCGGTGCAGGACCTGACCGCTGGGTGGGACGCCGCCCGGTCAGCCGCCCATCGCGGCGTCCACCCGGGCCGCCTTGCCGACCTTGTCACCCACCGCGTTCGCCACGTACCAGATCGAGTCGAACTGCTCCTGCAACTGTCCGTTGGCGTCGCCCACCGCACTGTCACCAGCGAACCGGTACAGCGGGCGGCCCTTGTAGAGCACGGCGACGCTGCCGTCCGGGCGCGGGGTGGTGCCGATCAGCCCGGCGTCGGCGCCCGCACCCGCCACGGGCGGGCCGGTGGTGGTCACGGCCGGCCAGGCGGCTGCGCAGGCGTCCGCGCAGGTCGACTGGACGGAGGTGTCGGCGTCGAAGAGGTAGAGCGTGCGGCCGGTGCCGTCGACCAGGATCGGCCCGAGTTCGCCGACGGCCGCCACCGCGACCGTCGTGCCCGGCTTCGGCATCGGCGCGGCGACCGCGGCGGGTGTCGGGGAGGCCGGGCTCGGCTCGGCGGAGCTCGGGGCGCTGAGCGGGGGCAGGGTCGGGGCGGCGCAGCCCGTCCCGACGGCGGTGAGCAGGGCGAGGGCGGCCACGGGGGCGAGGCGCATCGGGGCTCCTGGTAGCGGTGGGTTTATCCCACTACCGCAGCCGCCCGGTCCGCCGTCCACCCCGCCGGGGGCGCCGTCAGCGGATGGGGGGACGCGGTTGGCCCGGATGGGCCCGAGGCCCTAGGCCCTGTCCGGCCGATCTTGCCGGGCGCGCGACGCCGGGCATCCCGGCTGGACGCACCGCCGGAGCGGCCAAGTACGGCCCAGTACGAGGCCGCCCCGGCGGCACGCCCAGCCGGGCGCCCAACGCCGCGCGCTGATCCGCCAAGATCGGCCGGACAGGCCCTAGTCCGCCGTCCAGACCGTCTCGTCGCCGCCCCGCCAGCCGACCAGCTCGGGGTCGGCGAGATCGGGGTCGTCGACTCCCGCCCGGCGGATGAACTCCGCCACGTCGGCCGCCGTGAACGCCTTGCCGACCGCCCGCCCGTAGATCTCCACCCGCCGGTACGGTCTGGCCCCGCCGGTGGGCGGACGCACGACCACCGGCGGGGTGAAGATGTCCCCGTCGGAGGGCCCCAGTGATCCGTTCATGTCTCAAGTGTTGCTCGCCGAAGCCCGTCCTGGCAGACCGGCGCTGCGCCGGGCGGGTGCAGCGGCGTGGTGCGGCGGGTGGTGCGGCGGGTGGTGCGGCGGGGCGGCGAAGCGTCGGCGGTACTCGGACGGCGGCGAGCCGAGCGCCTGGGTGAAGGCCCGCCGCATCGCCTCGGTGGTGCGGTAGCCGGCGGCGCGGGCGACCTGCTCGATGCCGTCGTCGGAGTGCTCCAGCAGGCGGCGGGCGGTCTCCAGCCGCACCGCGTCGACGTAACGCCCCGGGGTCACGCCGACCTCGGCGGTGAACGAACGGGCGAACTGGCGCGGCGAGAGTGCCGCCCGCCGGGCCAGTGCCGGGACGGCCAGGTCGGCGTCCGGGTGGTCGGCGATCCACTGCTGCACCTCGCGCAGCGGCTTGCGGTCCGCGAGCTGCGCCGCCAGCTGGGTGCTGAACTGGGCCTGGCCGCCCGGCCGTCGGAGGAACATCACCAGGTGCCGGGCGATCAGCAGCGCGGCCTCCCGGCCGTGGTCCTCCTCGACCAGCGCGAGCGCCAGGTCGATGCCCGCCGTCACCCCGGCCGAGCTGGAGATCCGCCCGTCCCGGACGAAGATCGGATCCGGGTCGACCTCGACGTCGGGGAAGCGCCGGGCCAGCGAGGCGCAGTGCGCCCAGTGCGTGGTGACCCGCCGCCCGGCCAGCAGACCGGCCTCCGCCAGCAGGAAGGCCCCCGTGCACACCGACACCACCCGCTCGGCGCCCGCCGCCAGCTCCGCCACCCGGCGGACCAGCTCCGGCGGCGGCTGCCGACTGCCCCGGCCGCCCGGCACCAGCAGCGTGTGCGGGGTGCCGCAGGCGTCGAGGTCCGCGTCCGGCAGCAGCGTCAACCCGCTGCCCGTCCGCACCGGCCGCCCGCCGAGCGAGGCGGTGCGCAGCTCGTACGGGCGCTGCCCGCTCGCGGGGGCCGCGCCGGAGAAGACCTCCCACGGGCCGGTCACATCGAGGCTCTGCACGGTGTCGTAGAGGACGAAGAGCACGCTTCTGCCGGTCACGGGCCCAGCCTGGCAGCGGAGGCGGATGGCAGCAATGACCTGCATCCCACCTTTTCTGCCATGCCGCCGGTGGGGAGGGCACGTCCGGGGAGGGAGGAGCAGCATGGAGGGGAGCGATCTGAGGAGGTCGGCGATGGCCAGACCGATCTGGACCGGCACCGTGAGCTTCGGGCTGGTCACCGTGCCCGTGGGGGTCTATGCGGCGACGGAGGACCACTCGCTGCACTTCCGGCAGCTCCAACGCGGCACCTCCGACCGGGTCCGCAACCTGCGGGTGAACGAGCGGACCGGCAAGGAGGTCGAGTACGGCGACATCGTCAAGGGGTACGAGGTCGCAGAGGGCGAGTACGTCGTCATCGAACCGGCCGAGCTGGACGGGATCTCGCCCGGCCGCTCGAAGACGATCGAGATCAACGGGTTCGTCGAGCTGGAGAAGGTCGACCCGATCTTCTTCGACAAGACCTACTACCTGGGCCCCCGGGGCAAGGAGTACGCCAAGGTCTACGCGCTGCTGCAACGGGCGCTGGCCGAGACCGGCCGGGCCGGGGTCGCGAACTTCGCGATGCGCGGCAAGCAGTACCTGGCGGCGGTGCGGGCCGAGGGCGACCTGCTGGTGCTCCAGACCATGCACTACGCCGACGAGGTCCGTGACCCGCGCCGGGAGGTCGACAACCTGCCCGAGCAGGCCGAGCCGCGTGCACAGGAGCTGGCCGCCGCCCGGCAGTTGATCGAGGCGCTCAGCGTCGACTGGGATCCGGACGCCTACCACGACACCTACGCCGACCAGGTGCGGGCGCTCGTCGAGGCGAAGCTCAACGGCGAGGAGACCGTCACCGCCGGGCCGACCCCCGAGTCGACCAACGTGGTCGACCTGATGGACATGCTCCAGCGCAGCCTGAGCCAGGCGGGCGCAGCCGGTGTTGCGGCTGAGCCCGAGGCGGAGCCGGCGGACCTCGCCGGGCTCACCAAGGCGGAGCTGTACCGGATGGCCACCGAGCAGGGCGTGCACGGGCGTTCGACGATGAGCCGGGACGAGTTGCAGCAGGCGCTGGAGGCGGCCGGGAAGCCGGGGCGGCGGCTGCGGGCGGTCTCCTGAGGCTTCCGGCTAGTTGGTGTGCCCCAGCCAGACGGTGGTGACGTTGCAGAACTCCCGGATGCCGTGCCCGGCCAGCTCGCGGCCGTAGCCGGAGCGCTTCACCCCGCCGAAGGGCAGCGCCGGGTGCGAGGCGGTCATGCCGTTGAAGAACACGCCGCCCGCCTCGATGTCCCGTACGCACACCTCGCGCTCCGCCGGGTCGGTCGTCCAGACGCTGGAACTCAGCCCGAACGGTGAGTCGTTGGCGGTGGCGACCGCCTCCGCCAGGCTGCCGACCCGGTAGAGGGAGGCGACCGGTCCGAACGCCTCCTCGTGGTGCAGCCGCATCTCGGGGGTGACGCCGGTGACGACCGTCGGCGGGTAGTACCAGCCGTCGCCGCCCGGCTGGCCGGGGGTGCCGTCCAGGCGGACGCCGCCGGTCTCGACCGTCGCGCCGTGGGTGACGGCATCGCTCACCAGGGCGGCCAGGTCGTCCCGGCCCTGGCGGGTGGCCAGCGGGCCCAGCTCGGCGCGTTCGTCCGCCGGGTCGCCGACCCGCAGGGCGCGCAGCTGCGCGGTGAAGGCGGCGGCGAAGGCGTCGTACACGTCGGTGTGGACGATGAAGCGCTTGGCCGCGATGCAGGACTGGCCGTTGTTCTGCACCCGGGCCCGGACGGCCGTCCGGACGGCTTCGGGCAGGTCGGCGCTCGGCAGGACGACGAAGGGGTCACTGCCGCCCAGCTCCAGCACGCTCTTCTTCAGCGCGTCACCGGCGACCGCGCCGACCGACCGGCCCGCGCCCTCGCTGCCGGTCAGCGTCACGGCCGCCACCCGGTCGTCCCGGATCACGCCCTCGACCGCCGCCGAACCGATCAGCAGCGTCTGGAAGCAGCCCTCCGGAGCCCCGGCCCGTCGGAAGATCTCCTCCAGGGCGAGCGCCGTGCGGGGCACGTTGGAGGCGTGCTTGAGCAGCCCGACGTTGCCGGCCATCAGCGCGGGAGCGGCGAACCGGACCACCTGCCAGAGCGGGAAGTTCCACGGCATGACCGCCAGCACCGGGCCGAGCGGCCGGTACCGGACGAGCGCGGCCGCCGCGCCGGAGTCCGCCGTGTCCTCGTCCGCCGGGTGCTCGTCCGCGATCAGTGCGGCGCCGTGGTCGGCGTACCAGCGCAGGGCTCGGGCGCACTTGGCGGCCTCCGCGCGGGCCTGCGCGATCGGCTTGCCCATCTCGGTGGTCACCGTCCGGGCCAGGTGCTCCTGCTCGGTGTCGAACACCCCGGCGGCCCGGCGGAGCAGCTCGGCGCGGAACTCGAAGCCGACGCCGCGGTACTCCCGGAAGGCGGCCTCGGCGCGGGCCAGCCTCGCCTCCAGGCCGTCCGGGCCCAGCGGCTCGAAGGTCTCCAGGGTCTCGCCGGTGGCGGGGTTGACGGTGGCGATGGGCATGCTGCGCCCCCTCGGCTGGGGATGGGCCCACGGACTGACGGGTCTGGGGACTACTGCGGATGGGCCTCGGTCTCGGCCGCGGCCTCGCGGGCGCGGGCGCCCGACCTGGTCCGCCCGGCCGTGACCTGGCGGGTGGGGAAGCGGCGGACGAACTCGGCCTCCAGCTGCCCGGTGCGCAGCGTGTGGCGGCGCAGGGCGTCCTCCGAGCCGTAGAGGAAGGTCTCGTGCCTGGTGCGGTGCAGCTGGGCCAGCTCCCGTACCAGGACGTCGTTGTGCAGGGCATCCGGCGGGACACCCTCGGTGCGGTCGGCAGCGGTGGCGGGGTACGACATGGACGTGCCTCCTCACGTGGGCGCCCCCTCCCTGTCGAGTGCCCGGGTGGCGGCGGCGGAAACCGCTCAGCCGGGTGGTTTCCCCACGGGCCCCGCCGGGCACGGAGGCCACATGGACCCCGTTCAGGTACTGGAACGGATCGCCTTCCTGCTGGAACGCGAGCAGGCCTCGCCGTACCGGGTGCAGGCCTTCCGGCACGCGGCCGACGCCGTCCGCGCCCGGCTCGCCCAGGACCCGGACCAGCAGGCGCTCGCCGCACGGGCCACCGACCTGCCCGGCGTGGGGCCGACCACCGCCAAGGTCGTCACCGAGGCCGTCGCCGGGCGCACCCCGGCCTACCTCGCCGAGCTGGAGCAGCGGGCCCGCACCCCGCTGGCCACCGGCGGGGAGGAGTTGGCGGCGGCCCTGCGCGGCGACTGCCACCTGCACTCCGACTGGTCGGACGGCGGTAGCCCGATCGAGGCGATGGCCCGCACCGCCCGCGAACTCGGGCACGAGTGGGCGGTGCTCACCGACCACTCGCCCAGGCTCACCATCGCCCGGGGGCTCAGCCCCGACCGGTTGCGCGAGCAGCTGGAGGTGATCGAGGCGCTGCGGCCCGCGCTCGCGCCATTCCGGCTGCTCACCGGCATCGAATGCGACATCCTGGACGACGGGAGCCTCGACCAGGAGGACGACCTGCTCGGGCAGCTCGACGTGGTGGTGGCCTCCGTGCACTCCAAACTCAGGATGGAGCCGATGCTGATGACCCGTCGGCTGCTCGCCGCCGTCCGCAACCCGCACACCGACATCCTCGGCCACTGCACCGGCCGCCTGATCGGCGACAAGCCGCGCCCGGAGTCGCGCTTCGACGCCGCCAGGGTCTTCGCCGCCTGCGCCGAATCCGGCACCGCCGTCGAGATCAACTGCCGCCCCGAGCGCCGCGATCCGCCCGCCCTGCTGCTCGACCTGGCCGCCGAGTCGGGCTGCCTCTTCGCCGTCGACACCGACGCCCACGCACCCGGCCAGCTCACCTGGCAGGCGTACGGCTGCGCCCGCGCCGCGAAGGCGGGGCTCGGCCCCGAGCGGATCGTCACCACCTGGCCGGCCGAGCAGCTGCTCGCCTGGACCACCCGGTGACGCCGTGCCCACCGCAGCGGACCCGACCGCGGCCGTCACCGAGATCGACGGCCACCGCCTGCGGCTGACCCACCTCGACCGCGTCCTCTACCCCGAGACCGGCTGGACGAAGGCCGCCGCGCTCCGCTACTACGCGCTCGTCGCGCCCCGGCTGCTGCCGCACCTCGCGGGCCGCCCGGCCTCCTTCCTGCGCTTCCCCGCCGGGGTCGACGGGCAGCGGTTCTGGGCCAAGCACCTGCCGGGCGGCTCGCCGGACTGGCTGACCACCCTGCACGTCACCCACAGCGACGGCGAGTTGGAGCAGGTCGTGGTCGCCGACCTGGCCACCCTGCTGTGGGCCACCAACCTCGGCGCGCTCGAACTGCACGTACCGCAGTGGCGGCAGACGCCCGAGGAGCACGACCGGCTGGTGATCGACCTCGACCCCGGGCCGGGCGTCACGGCGGTCGAGTGCTGCGCCGTCGCCCTGCTCGCCCGGGAGCTGCTGCACGCGGACGGGCTGACCGCCTGGCCCAAGACCTCCGGCGCCAAGGGGATGCACCTGCTGGTGCCGCTGCGGCCGACGCCCGCGCGGGCCGCCTCCGACTACGCCCGGCGCCTCGCCGGTCGGCTGCGGGCGGAACACCCCGGGCTGGTGGTCGACCGGATGGAGAAACGGCTGCGGGCCGGGCGGGTCTTCGTCGACTGGTCGCAGAACAGCAGCGCCAAGACGACCGCCGCACCGTACTCCCTGCGGGCCGGGCAGGCACCGGGGGTCTCCACCCCGCTGGAGTGGGCCGAGCTGGCGGCCGTCCGGCGGGCGGAGCAACTGGTGTTCACCCCCGAGCAGGTGGCGGAGCGTGGCACGGACCCGTGGGCGGGAGTGCTGGACGTGGCGAACTGGGGTGTTCTGCCAGGCTAGTTGAGCGGTGTGGGGGAGAAGCCGCCGTGCAGCAGGAGGGTGGGGGTGCCGGTGCCGTCGGCGGGGACCTGCCAGAGGTCGGAGCTGCTCCGGCCGGGGACGGGGAGGGCGTAGGTGACGGTGTGGTCGTCGAGCCAGGCGGCCTGGTCGTCGACGCTGTGCGGCTCGGCGAGCAGGGTCTCGTGCAGGGTGGCGAGGTCGAGGACGGCGAGGTGCCAGGGGTTGGTGGTGGAGGTGGTGACGCGCTTCTTGAAGACCAGCCGGGTGCCGTCGGGGGAGAGCGAGGGGCACTCGAGGTTCTCCCGGAGCACCGTGAGCACCCGCTCGGCGAGGTCGCCGCGGACGAGGTAGGTCTTGCCGG
Source organism: Kitasatospora sp. McL0602 (assembly GCF_052076145.1). Classification (NCBI taxonomy): domain Bacteria; kingdom Bacillati; phylum Actinomycetota; class Actinomycetes; order Kitasatosporales; family Streptomycetaceae; genus Kitasatospora; species Kitasatospora sp. McL0602. The sequence continues at coordinate 6,102,863 of NZ_CP197246.1, forward strand.
TGCTGATCGGCGACATGGTGGCGTAGAAGGTGTTGTCGTCCGAACTGAAGGTCACACCCCAGAAGTTGCGGTCCACGGGCAGGTAGGAGGCGCCGTCCTTGCGGACGTCGAAGTCCTCCAGGGTCGCGGTCAGGGCGCCCGTCCGGACGTCGAGGATGGAGGTGCGGGTGGAGAAGGTGTTGGAGGCGTAGGAGTCGCCGGAGGTGAAGACCGTCCAGGAGGCCATCCGGCCGTCGGCGGAGATCCGGGCCCGGTTGGGGGCGCCCGCCCCGAGGTCGATCTCGCGCCGCACCTGGAGCCGGTCGTCGAGGATCCTGACCTGATGGCTGGGGACGGCGCCGTACGTGGTGCTGAGGCAGACCACCGTCCCGGCGGCGGCGTACACCCGCTCGCAGGAGGTGTGCCCGACGGCGCGCGGGCCGGCCGGGTCGGTGACGTCGACCGTCGCCAGGAAGCCGTAACCGGGGCCCTGTTCGGTGTCGCGGAAGAGCAACTTGCCGTGCGCAGCGGTGAGATCGAGCTCCTGGGCGGCCGGTGCGGCACCCGGGCCGTGATGGCGTGTCACCTCCTCGCGGTGGGCGGCGTGCAGGCCGTAGGCGATGCCGACGGCGGCGAGCAGGGCGACGGCCAGGGCGAAGACGAGGATGCGGCCCCGGGTGAAGGTGGTCATGCCGCTGGGGCCTTCCTGAGCACGAGGGCGGTCGCGGGCAGGCAGAGCAGCAGCGCCGCGCCGAAGAGTTCGAGGGTGGTACGGGGGCCGGTCAGGCGGTAGAGCACGCCGAAGAGCAGCGAGGAGGCGAACATGGCGAGCGCCTGGAGGCTCTGCAGCACCGCGAAGCCGGAGGTCCGCGCCGGGCCGGGCAGCAGCCGGGCGGTGTGGGCCATCAGCGGCGCGTCGGTGGCGGCGTAGAAGGTGCCGTGCAGCAGCAGGGCGACGGCGAGGACACCCGGGCCGCTCCAGGAGGTGGCTAGCAGCACCAGCAGGGCCAGGAAGCAGAGGTGGCCGCCGAGGTAGAGCCGCCACGGGCCGAAGCGGTCGGCGAGCGCGCCGAGCGGCAGCGAGAGCAGCAGGTACGGCGCGGCGGTGCCGAGGGCGAGCAGCGGGAACCAGCGGGCCGCCAGGTCGTCCTGGCGTTGCAGCGTCAGGTAGACGAAGGCGTCGCTGATGGTCGCGGTCTCCAGCAGCACCACGCACAGGCAGGTGCGGCGGAAGGCGCGGTCGCGCAGCAGGTCGAGGCCGGCCCGCAGGGCGGGGCGGGCCCGGCTGAGCGGTTCGCGCTGGTCGCGGACGAAGAGCAGCAGCATCACCACGCCCACGGCCGCGACGCAGAAGCTGGCGACGAAGACGGCGTCGTAGGCGGTGGCGACGGCCGAGAGCAGCGCGAAGGCGACCAGCGGGCCGCAGAACGCCCCGGCGGTGTCCATCATGCGGTGCACGCCGAAGGCGCGGCCCTGCGTCTCGGGGGTGCTGGAGAGCGAGATGAGCGCGTCGCGCGGGGCCGTCCGCAGGCCCTTGCCGCTGCGGTCGACGGCGAGCACGGTGCTGAGGCCGGGGAGCGAGGCACCGGCCGCCGGGAGGGCCAGCTTGCAGAGGGCGGAGAGCCCGTACCCGGCGGCGGCGACCAGCTTGCGGGCCTGGAAGCGGTCGGCCAGGTGGGCGCCGACCAGCCGGAGGAAGACCGAGGCGCCGTTGAACAGCCCGTCCAGGAAGCCGGTCTGGAGCATGGTGAGCCCCAGCACCGAGGTGTAGTAGAGCGGGAGCACCGAGGAGACCATCTCGGAGGAGATGTCGGTGAGCAGGCTGACCAGCCCGAGGGCCAGCACGTTGGCGCTGACCCGGCGGGCGGCGGAGGCGGCCGGGCGGTGGTGGTCGGCGGAGCGGGAGGAGGAGAGATACACCGTCAGACCAGGTTCTCGGCGGTGGGCCTGGTCCGCAGCCGGGCCGGGCTGAGCAGGGCGGCGGCGGCCCGGCGGCTCCGCCGGTGGCCGAGCAGCGCGCGGGAGCCCTCGCGGAGCAGGGTGGCGAGCCAGAACAGCGCGGTGGCCGGGGCGGTGTGGCGCTGCCGGAACAGCCGCACCTTGTTGAGGGTGAGCAGCGTCCAGAGTCGGGGCGAGACCTCGGAGTCGCCCTCCAGGTGGACGGCGTGCGCCTCGGGGGCGAGCCGGGTGCGGTGGCCGAGATCGCGGGCGCGCAGGGCGTACTCGGTCTCCTCCGAGTAGAGGAAGAACGACTCGTCCCAGGGCCCGCAGGCCCGTATGCAGGCCCAGGAGATCAGCAGCGCCGCGCCGGTGGCCCAGTCGGCGGTGGTGCCGGTGCGGTAGGCGGCCTCGGCGGTGACGATCTCGCCGAGCCTCGGGTAGCGGCCGGCCCGGCGGTTGCCGAGCAGGGCCTCGCCCCAGGCGCGCAGCACGGCCGGTTCGCGGCGCAGCGAGTGCGCCAACTCGCCCGACTCGCTGGTGAGACGGGGTACCACGATGCCGGTGCCCGGGTCGTCCAGCCGGTCGATCATGGTGGCGACGCAGCCCGGTGCGAGCCGGATGTCGGGGTTGAGCACGAGGACGGCGGTGCAGGGCCCGACCTGGGCCAGTGCGGCGTTGATCGCGGCGGCGTACCCGGCGTTGTAGCCGGTCTGGACGATCCGGGCGGACGGCACGGCACTGCGTACGACGGAGAGTGTCGCATCGGCTGACGCATTGTCAGCGATTGTCAACTCCCAATCCACACCTTCGAGTCCGTCCTCCAGCGAAGCCAGCAGGTCGGGCAGTACCTGGGCGCTGTTCCATGTGACCACAATCACTGCGACAGTCGCAGCTTCCATCGAAACCCCTCGCCGCGGGTCGGTCCGCTCGATCGTCGGTGATGGTGCGGGGCCAAGTATGCGTGGTCGCAGGCACGCTGGTCAGCGAATCCGTGGAACGGCCCGATGGCCCGCCGAAGGGGCGCACAGGGGGCGCATGTTGAGGGAGGGAGTCCGCCTCTCCACCGGACAACCACATAGTTGGAGAGATTGTTAGCGGTTTGTCCGTCCTGGGGCGGTCGGTGCGGCTACCTTGCTCCTTGGGGATCGCGTGGTGCGACGCGAGCAAGTCCGGGCCCTGGTGGGGGATATCTGTGGCCCGTTGCTCGCCGTTCTAGTTGGACAACATTCGTCGGGCGCACCGGCTGGGGGGCACAGCATGGCCGTTGAATCGGCCGCACGTTCGGACAATTACCGTGATGTCATGACACCGCGCGATCTGCGCAGGAGATGGCATCGCGACCAGATACTCAAACTCGTCGCGGTGGACCTGCTGGCGGGAGCCGCCGCCGCGCTGGTGGTGTACTTCTGCCATGGTCGGTCGGAGGTCTACACCCTGCTGCCGGTGCTCTGGCCGGCCGCCCTGATCGCGGTACGGGCCTACGGGCACCGCCAGTTAGGCCGGTCGACACCGGACTACGGGCGGATCACCCGGGCCGCCGTGGCGCTCGGTGTGGCAGTCGTCTTCAGCTCCGAGCTCGTGCTCGGGCAGGACCGGCTGGTCCACGACGCGGTCCTCGGCCTCGCCGGGGCCGCCGCACTCAGCGCGTTGCAACGCAGCCTGCTCCGGGTGCGGACGCTCGCCCACTGGGCCGCCGGGCGCAACCTGCGCCGGGTGGTGGTGATCGGACACCCCGACTCCGTCGCGGCGTTCGTCGACGCCCTGGCCCGGCAGGGCCCGCACGGCATGCACCTGGTCGGTGCCTGCCTCACCGCACCGGGCGAGGCCGGGCTGCCGGTGCTCGGCCGCAGTGAGGACATGCTCTCCGTGGTGCGCCGCACCAACTGCGAGACGGTCGTCGCCCTGCCCGACCAGCAGCTCGACCAGACCGCCCTGCGCAGCCTCGGCTGGCAGCTCGACAGCGAGGGCGTCCAGCTCATGGTCAGCCCGATGCTCGCCGACGTCGCGGTCGAGCGGCTCAGTGTGCACGCGGTGGGCGGGCTGCCGCTGCTGCACGTCCGTGCGCCGATCCGCTCCGGACCGGCCCGGCTGCCCAAGGAGGTGCTCGACCGGCTGCTCGCCGCGCTCGGGCTGATGCTCCTCACGCCGCTGCTGCTGGTGCTCGCCATGCTGGTCCGCGCCAGCAGCCCCGGGCCCGCCTTCTTCCAGCAGCGCCGGGTCGGCCTGGACGGCGAACCGTTCACGATGCTCAAGTTCCGCACCATGCTGCACAACGCGGAGACCCTGCGCAGCGAGCTGGCCGAGCTCAACCTGAACGGCGACGGGCCCCTCTTCAAGATGCGCCAGGACCCGCGCACCACCGCCGTCGGGCGCTTCCTGCGGCGCTACTCGCTGGACGAACTGCCGCAGCTCTTCAACGTGCTGGCCGGCCACATGTCGCTGGTCGGCCCCCGGCCGCCGCTGCCGGAGGAGACCCTCGACTACGACGAGGTGACCCGCCGCAGACTCCTCGTCAAGCCCGGCCTGACCGGCCTCTGGCAGGTCAGCGGACGCTCCGACCTGCCCTGGCACGAGGCCGTCCGGCTCGACCTCAGCTACGTCGACAACTGGTCGCACACGCTGGACGCGCTGATCCTGCTGCGCACCACCGGTGCGGTCGCCCGTGGCAAGGGGGCGTACTGACCATGACAGTGAACACCTTCGACATATCTGACGGACCATCAGAAAGGCCGCTCGCCGTGACACCTCCGCTGGGGCTCGCCGTGATCGGGGCCGGGTACTGGGGCCCGAACCTGATCCGCAACTTCCAGGCGTCCCCCGAGTTCCGGTTGCGCTGGGTCTGCGACCTGGACCGGGCCCGTGCCGAGCGGGTGCTCGGCGGGTACTCCACCGTCACCGCGACCGACGATTACGCGGCCGTGCTCGCCGACCCGGAGGTCGCCGCCGTCGCGGTCGCCACCCCGGCGGGCACCCATCTGGCCGTCGCGATGGCCGCGTTGGAGGCGGGCAAGCACGTGCTGGTCGAGAAGCCGCTCGCCGCGACCGGCGCCGAGGGCCGGGCCCTGGTCGAGGAGGCCGAACGCCGGGGCCTGGTGCTGATGTGCGACCACACCTACTGCTACACCCCTGCCGTCAGCCGCATCCGCGAGCTCGTCCGCTCCGGCGAGATCGGCGACATCCAGTACGTCGACTCGGTGCGGATCAACCTCGGGCTCGTCCAGAAGGACGTGGACGTGCTCTGGGACCTCGCCCCGCACGACCTCTCCATCCTCGACTTTGTCCTGCCCGAGGACGACCGGCCGGTCGCCGTCGCCGCGCAGGGCGCCGACCCGATCGGCGTCGGCCGCTCCTGCGTCGCGTACCTGACGCTCCAGCTGGCCTCGGGTGCCATCGCGCACGTGCACGTCAACTGGCTCTCCCCGACCAAGGTGCGCACCACCATGGTCGGCGGCTCCAAGCGCACGGTGATCTGGGACGACCTCAACCCGCAGCAGCGGCTCGCGCTCTTCGACCGGGGCGTCGACCTGGCCCGGCCGGACGAGCTCGACCCGGGCGAGCGGCGGGAGCTGCTGGTCAGCTACCGCTCCGGCGAGATGGTCGCCCCGGCGCTCGGCGAGAAGGAGGCGCTGCGCGGCGTGGTCGAGGAGTTCGCCGCCTCGATCCACGAGCAGCGGGCGCCGCTCACCGATGGGCGCGCGGGTCTGCGGGTGCTGGAGATCCTGGAGGCGGCCACCCGCAGCCTGGCCCAGGGCGGCGCTCTGGTGCCGCTGACGGGCGGGCCGTGCTGAGGCGCGTTGCGGGCCGCCGGGCCGGGCCCGAGCTGGTGATCGTCGGGGCGGGCGGCTTCGGCCGGGAGGCGGCCGAGGCCGCGGTCTCGGCCGGCTGGCGGCTGCGCGGCTTCCTCGACGACAACCCGGCGCTGCACGGCGAGCGGGTGGACGGCGTGCCGGTGCTCGGCCCCGCCGAGCTGGTGCACGAGCTGCCGCGCGCAAAGGTGCTGCTCTGCGCCGTCAACCCCCGGGTCTACAGCAGCCGTTCGGCCCTGGCCGAGCGGCTGGCGCTGCCCGAGTCGCGGTACGCCACCGTGCTGCACCCGAGCGCCGACATCGCCGCCAGGGCCGAGATCGGCCCCGGCAGCGTGCTGCTCGCCCAGACCGTCGTCACCGCGCGCGCGAGCATCGGCGCGCACGTCGCGGTCATGCCGCAGACCGTGCTGACCCACGACACCGAGGTCGCCGAACTCGTCACCCTGGCAAGCGGGGTGCGGCTCGGCGGCAGCTGCCGCCTGGAGCGTGGCTGCTACATCGGGGCGGGCGCGTTGCTGCGGGAGGGCACCACCGTCGGACGGGGGTCACTCGTCGGCATGGGGTCGGTGGTGCTGCACGACGTGCCCCCGCAGGAGGTCTGGGCCGGGAGTCCGGCGCGATACCTGCGGGCGGCGGCCGGGGCTGCGGGGCGGGCCGCGGAGCCCGTACCGGTGCCCTGAAGTTACGGGGACTGCAAGGGAAGTGGAACCAATGAAGATCGGCCCTGCAAGGACCGGCACTGCGAAGATCGGCACTGCGGTGAACAAACCCCCCTCGAGAATATCCGTGCTCCGGACGCTGTTGGCAGGCGTCCTGCTGCTGGGCGCGAGCACCCTGACGGCACTGCCCGCGCACGCCGCCGGTGACCCGTGCGCCACGCCCGTGGTGAACAAGGTCGCCTGCGAGAACAGCAAGCCCGGCAACCCGGTGACGGACTGGTACTCCCCGAACGCCTGGGGCGCCATCCAGGGCTTCACCAGCCACGAGAGCTACAAGCCCGGTGACACCGTCGAGTTCAAGGTGCAGTCACCGACGCCCTACCAGATCGACATCTACCGGCTCGGCTGGTACCAGGGCAACCGGGCGCGCAAGATGCCGAGTTCGCCCACCGCGACCTACCCGTCCCGGACTCAGCCGAACTGTCTCTCGGACGCCTCCACCGGCCTGGTCGACTGCGGCAACTGGACCACCACGGTGAGCTGGCAGGTGCCGGCGGACGCGGTCTCCGGCCTGTACATCGCCAACATCGAGCAGGCGGACGGCAGCGGCCTGATGCCGTACCCGATCATCATCCGGGACGAGTCCAGCCACTCCGACGTCGTGGTGCAGACCTCCGACCAGACCTGGCAGGCGTACAACAACTGGGGCGGCCAGAACCTCTACAACGGCTCCGGGCCGGCCCCGGACGGCCGTGCGTACAAGGTGAGTTACAACCGGCCGCTGGACATCGGAGCCGACAACGGCATCTACGGCTCCGAGTACGCGATGATCAGCTGGCTGGAGCGCAACGGCTACGACGTCAGCTACCTCTCCGGGATCGACGTCTCCACCAAGGGCGTCCTGCTGCAGAACCACAAGGTCTTCATGTCCAACGGGCATGACGAGTACTGGAACCAGGCGCAGCGGGACAACGTGACGGCGGCCAAGAACGCCGGGGTCGACCTGGCCTTCTTCTCGGCCAACGAAATGTTCTGGCGGACGCGGTTCGAGTCGTCCATCGACACCTCCGGCACCGCCTACCGCACGATGGTCTCCTACAAGGAGACCAAGCTGCAGATCCCCGGCGTCGACGGCGTGCCCGACCCGAGCGGGCAGTGGACGGGCACCTGGATGGACCCGGTCGGTGCCGGGCGCGGCGGCGGCAAGCCGCAGAACGCGCTCACCGGCCAGCTCTTCCGGGTCAACGGCTACCGGAACGACACCATGACGGTGCCCGCGGCCTTCGGCAGACTCCGGATGTGGCGCGGCACTTCGATCGCCACCCTGCCGGCCGGGCAGGTCGCGACCTTCCCGCTGGGTACCCTCGGCTACGAATGGGACGTCGACGAGGACAACGGATCGCGGCCACCGGGCGCGATCGACCTCTCCTCCACCACCGTCGCCATCAACGACGGCAACCTGCTGCAGGACAACGGCAACACCTACGCCAACGGCGTCGCCACCCACAGCCCGACCATCTACCGGGACCCGGCCTCCAAGGCCCTCGTCTTCGGTGCGGGCACGGTGCAGTGGTCCTGGGGCCTGGACACCCTCCACGTGGGCAACACCACCACCGAGGACTCCCGGATGCAGCAGGCGACGGTGAACCTGCTCGCCGACATGGGCGCCCAGCCCACCACCCTGGAGACCGGTCTGGTGAAGGCCGCCGCGACCCAGGAGGCCACCGGCCCGAACGTGACGGTCACCGCGCCGACGTCCGGGGCGACCGTGCCGGTGCAGAAGCCGGTCACCGTCTCCGGAACCGCCGCCGACCTCGGCTTCTCCGCGGTGGGCGTGCCCGGCGTGGTCGCCCGGGTCGAGGTCTCGGTGGACGGCGGGGCGACCTGGAAGGGCGCCACCGGCTCCACCAGCTGGAGCTACACCTGGACGCCGCTCACCCAGGGCGCCGCGCAGATCATGGTCCGGGGCGTCAACGACTCGGTGCTGACCGGCAGTACGGTCACCGTGCCGATCACCGTCGGCCCGCAGCAGTGCCCCTGCACCATCTGGCCGACCTCGGCGGTGCCCGCGCACCTGGACTCCGGCGACGCCGGGGCGATCGAACTCGGGGTCAAGCTCCGGACCACGGCGAACGGTTCGGTCACCGGCGTGCGGTTCTACAAGTCGGCGCTGAACACCGGCACCCACACCGGCAGCCTGTGGGCGAGCGACGGCACCCTGCTCGGCACCGGCACCTTCACCGGCGAGACGGCCTCCGGCTGGCAGCAGCTCACCTTCGCGCAGCCCGTACCGGTCAGGGCCAACACCACCTACATCGCCTCCTACTACGCCCCGAACGGCCACTACTCCTACGACGACGGCTACTTCACCGGGCAGGGCGCCGGGATCGACCCGATCAAGGCGCTGATGGCGGGGGCCGACGGGGACAACGCCCTCTATCGGTACAACACCGGCGGCGGCTTCCCCAACAGCAGCTACCACAGCTCCAACTACTGGGTCGACGCGGTGCTCGACACCTCCGCCGACACCACCACCCCGCCGGTCGTCACCGCGACGACTCCGGTGCAGGGCACCACCGGGGTGCCGATCACGGTGGCTCCCACCGCGACCTTCAGCCACACCATCGACAGCAAGACCCTGAAGTTCACGCTCGGCCAGGGCGAGAGCGTCCTGCCCGCCACGGTGACCTACGACGCCGCGACGGCCACCGCCACCCTGCGCCCCAACGGGCAGCTGGCACTCGGCACCACGTACACCGCGTCGATCTCGGCCAGTGACCCCTGGGGCAACCCGGTGTCGGGGAACACGAACTGGAGCTTCACCACCAGCACCACCCCGCCGACCATCAACTGCCCCTGCTCGCTGTGGAACTCCGCCACCGCGCCGGCCTCGCTCGACTCCGGTGACCCCACCGCCGTCGAGCTCGGCACCAGGTTCAGCTCCTCGGTGAGCGGTTGGATCACGGGGGTGCGGTTCTACAAGTCGGTGGCCAACACCGGCACCCACACCGGCACGCTGTGGTCCAACACCGGCACCCAGCTCGCCACCGGCACCTTCGCCGGCGAGACGGCCTCCGGCTGGCAGCAGTTGGTCTTCAAGACCCCGGTCGCGGTGACCGCGGGTACCAGCTACGTGGTCTCGTACTTCGCACCCAAGGGCCACTACTCCGGCACCAACGGCTACTTCTTCGGCGGTTACTCCAACTACCCGCTGCGGGGCAGCTCCGACGGACCGAGCAGCGCCAACGGGATCTACAAGTACGGCGGGACGGGCTTCCCGACCAGTACCTTCCAGTCGACCAACTACTGGGTGGACCCGGTCTTCACCAACGTCCGGCCGCCCAACGCGCCCGTCACCTCGTTACAGCTCCCGCTGCTCGACAGTCTGCTCACTCCGTTGGAGCGACTGCTGGGCGGCCTGCTCGGAGGCCTCCTGGGCCTGGAGACCGGCCCGACCACGGCGCAGCCCGGTAGCGAACCGACCAGCTGACCGGCTCAGGGCCCGGGAGCCACGTGCTCCCGGGCCCTTGCACCGCAGATCGACCACCGCAGATCGACCCGCCGCAGATCGAGAGGAATCCCCGTAGTGAGCACCGTCAGTGTGGTGATCCCGTGCTACAAGTACGGTCACTATCTCGCCGACTGCGTGAGCAGCGTGCTGGACGAGCAACCCGGCGTCGACGTCCGGGTGTTGATCATCGACGACTGCTCGCCCGACGACTCGGCCGATGCCGCGCACCGGCTGGCCGCCGCGGACCCCCGGATCGAGGTCCGCGTCCACGAGGTCAACAAGGGCCACATCGCCACCTACAACGAAGGCCTGCTGGAGTGGGCCGACGGCGACTACACCGTGCTGCTCTCGGCCGACGACCGGCTCACCCCGGGCGCGCTGACCCGGGCGGTGGGCCTGCTCGACGAGCACCCCGAGGTCGGCTTCGTCTACGGCCACCCGATCCACTTCCAGCACGGCAGCCCGCTGCCGCCTGCGCGCACCGCCCTGCGCGGCACCACCGTCTTCCCCGGCAAGTGGTGGCTGGAACGCCGCTTCAAGGAGGCACACGGCTGCATCACCTCCCCGGAGGTGGTGGTGCGCACGGCGTTGCAGCAGGAGGTCGGCGGTTACGACCCCGAACTCCCGCACGCGGGCGACGTGGAGATGTGGATGCGGCTCGCCTCCCGGGCCGACGTCGGCTACGTCCAGGGGGTCGACCAGGCCTACTACCGCAAGCACGGCAACAACATGTCCGCCACCGAGTTCGGCGGCCAGATGGACGACCTGCGGCAGAACAAGGCCGCCTACGACGCCGTGCTGAGCGGCTGCGCCGAGCACCTGGACGACCGGGCGAAGCTCGCCGACACCGTCAACCGCAAGCTGGCCCGGATCGCGCTGCGCCGCGCCGTGCGCGCCTACGACCGTGGCCGCACCGGCGTGGTGCCCGAGGCGGAGCTGATCGCCTTCGCGGCCGAGTGCTGGCCCGGCTACCGGGCGCTGCCCGAGTACCAGGGGCTGCTGCTGCGCCGCCGGATCGGTGCCCGGCTGATGCCCTACCTCCAGCCGCTGGTGCTCACCGCCGTGGTCGGCAAGGTGCGCGAGCGGCTGTGGTGGCGGTCCTGGCGGCTGCGCGGCATCTGATCTTCTTCCTGGTGCGATGAGGAGTTGGGCGTGTTCAACAATCTGATCAACCGTCACGATGCGGCCCGGGTCGGCCGGAAGCTGCGGCGCGGGCAGCTCGACAAGCTGGTCTCCAAGGTCCGGGTGCGCGGCACCGAGCGGGTGGTGGAGCACTGGTCCGCCGTCGACCCCTCGCTGCAGGAGTGGTGGGCCGTGCCGCAGGTGATCGAGCGCTGGAACACCTTCGCCAGCGGTGACCCTTCGGTCGGCTTCCCGCAGCACGTGGCCGACAAGTGGTTGGCCGGGCGGACGGGCCTGCGGGCCCTCTCGCTGGGCTGCGGCACCGGCGGCAACGAGGTGATCTGGGCCCGTACCGGGGCCTTCGAGAAGATCACCGGCATCGACATCTCCCCGGACCGGATCGACTACGCCACCGGCCAGGCACGCGAGTTGAGCCTGGACGAGGTGCTGGAATTCCGCACCGCCGACGTCGCCGAGCTGCTGGAGGCGGGGGAGACGTACGACGTCGTGCTCGGCCTGCAGTCGCTGCACCACTTCGACCGGTTGGACGAGACGATGGGCCGGATCGCCGGCCTGCTGAACCCCGGCGGGCTGCTGGTGGTGGACGAGTTCGTCGGCCCGACCAAGTTCCAGTGGACGGCCGGGCAGCTGCGGGCCGTGAACGCTCTGCTCGCCGAACTCCCCGAGGAGCGGCGCAGGTTGGTGGACGGGCGGATCAAGCACCGGGCGATCCGGCCGAGCCTGCTCTCGATGCGCCTGGACGACCCGTCGGAGGCGGTGGACGCCGCCCGGCTGCTGCCCGCGATCCGTGAGCGCTACCAGGTGCTGGAGGAACGGCCGTACGGTGGCACCGTGCTGCACGTGGCCTTCTCGGGCATCGCCCAGCACTTCCGGGACGGCTCGGTGCGGACGGACGAGCTGGTGCGGCGCTGCTTCGCAGCGGAGGACGCGGTGCTCGGCTCGCTCGGGCACGACTTCGTGTTCATGGTGTGCGAGCCGAAGCCCCTCCAGGAGTCACAGGGTCACCAGGCGGTCCAGTAGCTCTCGGGGTTGACCAGGTAGCGGACGGTCGGCGCCGGGAGGTGCTCGACCGTGTGGGTGCGGCTGTAGCGGAAGACCAACTCCCAGTCCTCGCGCGGGATCACCTCGGCCGTCCGGCGCAGCCTGCTGAAGTGCAGGGCCCGGGTGCGGCGGGCCACCACGGCGTTGGTGTCGAGGAAGCCCTCCTCGGCCGCGTGGCGGCGGTCGAAGGGGACGGAGAGCACGTCCATGTCGGTGCCGTCGGGGTGGACGCGCCGCAGCGCCGTGTAGACCGCGTCCGGCCCGCCCGGGGCCTCCAGGCGGGCGAGGGCCTGGGCCAGGTGGTCCGGCTCCCACTCGTTGTCGTCGTCCAGGAAGGCGACGTACCGGGACGAGGTCAGGCGTATCCCGACGTTGCGCACCACCCCGGCCACCGCGCAGTTCCGGGCCAGGCTGACGGCCACCAGCCGCGGGTCGGCGGGCAGTTCGGGCAGCCCGGCGCCGTCGTCGACCACCACGACCAACTGGTCGCGGACGGTCTGGGCGAGCGCCGAGGCGACCGCGCGGCGCAGCCCCTCGGGGCGGCGGTAGGTCGGGATGACCGTCGCCACCAGCGTGGCCGGGCGCGGCCCGAGCCCGGCGGCGAGCCGCCGCACCTCGGCGTCCTCCTGCCGGCGCAGGCCGACCGCCGTCCAGCCGAGCACCGCCTTGTTGCGGGTCTCCATCAGCCGCAGGAAGCCGAAGGTGTCCCGCAGTTGCTGCTTGGGGTTCATCGTTCGCCATCCTTCACCAGTACCGGCTCCTCCTCCGCGCGCGGCGCGGGGACGACCGGGGGAGTCCTGAGCAGGTGCCGCATCGGCAGCACCATCGGTACGTACGCCGCCAGCGCCACCGCAGCGGCCACGAACATGCCCCAGCGCGTCTCGCCCGTCCACCGGAAGACCGCGTACGACAGGGTGGCCATCACCGCCCCGCCGATGAACGGCCGGGTGCAGGCCCGGACCACGACCGCCGCCCCGATGCCGGAGCGGCGCAGCGCCCAGAGGAAGGCGGGGGCCGCGACGGCGGCCGCCACCACCAGGTGCCCGGCGCCTACCCCGGCGATGCCCCAGCGGTCGGCCCCGAGCAGCAGCACCGGGACGAGCGCCGCCAGCCAGAGCCCCTGGGTGCTGATCAGCGAGCTGCGGCGCCCGGCCGCCGCGAGGCAGTCGTACGCCAACTCGTAGGCGATGCGCAGCAGTCCGAGCAGGGCGAGGTAGCGCAGCACCCCGGCGGCCGGTGCCCAGCGCGGGCCGTAGATGGTGTCCAGGGCGGGCACGGCAAGGGTCGCGAGCAGGACGCACGGCGGCACGGCGGCGGCCATCAGCAGGCCGAGGCCCCGGCCGAAAGCGTCCGCCAGGGCCTCGGGTGAGGCGGCGACCCGGGAGAAGCCGGCGAAGGAGATCCGCCGGGCGGCCTCGGAGATGCTGCGGACGGGCCAACTCGAGACGTTGAAGGCGAGTTGGTAGAAGCCGAGGGCGACCGGGCCGAGCAGCGCGCCCGTCACCATGGAGTCGACGTTGAGCATCGCGAGCACCAGCAGGCTGGCGCCGGCCAGCGGCAGCCCGAAGGCGACCAGCGCGCGGGCCTCGGCCGCCCGCCAGCCGGGCCGGAGCGAGCCGGGCACGAGGATCGCGCAGCCCGCCAGGGCGCAGAGGTTGCCGGCCAGGGCGCCCCAGGCGAAGCTCATCGCGCCGTGGCCCGAGTAGGCGAGCACCAGCGTGGTGCCGGTGGTGACCAGGAAGTTGAGCAGGTCGAGGGCCATCCGGGCGCCCTGCCGGAACTCCCGGGCGATGATCTGGTTGGGCACGCAGGCGATGCCGTCGATGACGACGGAGAGGCAGAGCACCCGTAGCACCGAGGTGGCGTCGGGCGAGCCGAGCAGCCGGGCCGTGGTCGGCGCGGCGACGTACAGTGCGGCGTAGAGCGCGCTGCTGGAGAGTACCGAGAGGGTGAGCACCGTCGGCGCGAACTCCCGTACGTCCCTGTCCCATCGGACGATCGCCAGGCTCACGCCCATCTCGTTGGCGGAGAGCAGCACGCCGAGCGCGACCATGCCGGTCGCGTACAGGCCCCACTCGCGCGGGCCGAGCACGCCACGGGCCAGCACCACGCCCGCCGCGAAGTTGCCGATCCGGATCACCACGGTGTTGAGCAGGCTGAGCCTGGCACCGGACCGGACCTTCGCGCCGAGCGTCACTGCGCTGCCCCGGCGGGGTGGCGGACGAAGCCGAGCAGGCTCCCTCCCGCACCCAGCAGCAGGAAGTAGATACCGGCGAACATCGGGAACCCCAGGGAGTCGAAGGTGGCACTGGTGATCAGTGCGACGGTGGCCGCCGAGACGAAGCACTGGGCCAGCTCGCGGGTGGGCTGGTCCTGGCTGAGGCGCCGGGCGGCGCCGCCGCAGTGGATGCCGGCGACGAAGACGACGAGCAGCGCGAGGATGCCGTAGACGCCGAGCTCGGCGGCGGTGTTCAGGTACATGTTGTCGGTGAAGAAGTAGAGCTCTGGCAGGAAGGTGCCCATCCCGTGGCCGAACCACGGTGAACTCTGCATGTACTCCCAGATCTTGGCGTAGTCACCGGCGCGGGCCTGGGTGCTGCTGTCGGAGTTCGCGAAGAACGAGCTGAACAGGCCGGTCAGGGTGGAGAGCAGCCCCGGCACCGCGACGCCCATCCCGACCACGCCGACACCGACCGCACCCAGCACGTACCCTCGGCGCTGCGGCCGCCAGGCGGGCAGCATGGTGAGCAGGGCCACCGCGATGCCGATGATCCCGGTACGGGAGACGGAGAGCGGGAGCGCGCCGCCGATCAGCAGCACCGGGAGCCAGCGCCGCACCCGGCTGCGCGCCGACCTGGCCGGGTCGAAGGCCTGTTGGACGGCGAACGGGAGCATCATCGCCAGCATGCCGCTGAACTCCAGCGGATGGGCGGTGGTGCCCCGGGGCCTGGTGAACGCGCCACGGCTCATCGCCTCCACCCCGGCCGAGGCCGACTGGAGGCCCGGGATGTGCAGGGAGGACGCGATGTTGGTGTGGGTGAGGAAGTCGTACCAGCCGAGCGCCGCGACGATGCTCGCGAGGATCACCATCCGGCGGAGCAGTACCTCCAGCCTGGCCCGGTCCCGGATGCCCGCCGAGGAGACGGCGACCAGGCTCGTCCAGGCCAGCAGGGCGATCAACCCCCGGTCGGCGCCCTGCATCTCCTTCGTCACGGCGGGCCGCCCGGCGCAGGCGATGTAGCCGAGCAGCACGGCGGAGGCGAACACCACCATGGCGATCCGGGGCGCTCGGGTGCCCGGAGCGGGAGTCAGCCGCTCGGTCAGCCAGGCGGCGAGGTACCACATCAGCGCGAGCAGGGCGACGACGTTGGCCGGGGTGCCGACGCCGCCCATGCCGGGCAGCGTGAGGTTGGACGGGATGAACATGGCCAGCAGCACGTAGCCGGTGAGCACCGTCGTCGCGTCGAAGCCGGCCCGGGTGCGGCGCGCCCCGGCGCCCTTGCCGGGCGGCGCAGCGGTAGTGGCGTGGGCCGTGCCGTGGGCGGTGGCGCGGGCGGTGTGGAGGCCGCCGTCGAGGGTGGTCGCGTCGCGGCCGGGCATCCGCCGCTACCTCCCGGCGGTGACGGACGGTGGGGTGACCGGATCGCCCTCGGCACTCTCCGGCTCGGCACTCTCCAGGTGTCGCTGCTCGGCACGGGCCCGGCGCCGGACGCCGAAGACGTTCTCCGTGACGAAGGCGGCCAGGAAGGCGACGGCCAGCCCGGCCAGCCCGATCATCGCCACGTACTGCAGCTTGCTCTTGGTCTGCGGCTGCGGCGGCTGCGGCGGGATGATCACGGTCGAGGCGATCTGCGAGCCGGCCGGCGCCTGCTGCTCGCTCTGCATCGCCTTCAACTGTTCGGCGGTGAAGGTGTTCAGCAGCCCGATCGACTTCTGCACCTGCGCCTTGTCGGGGCCCGTCACCGTCAAGGTGAGGAAGGGACCCATCGCGTTGTCGGCGAGCTTCACCGAGTAGGTGCCGGTCAGGCCGCGCTTCTTCAGCGCCTCGGCCGACTCGTCTGAGGTCAGCCGCCGTCCGAGGAAGTCGGCCGCGACGGTCAGGGCCTGACTGAAGCTCAGGAACGGATTGCCGTTGTTCGGCGGCAGCGCTGCAACGCTCGGTGCATTGAGCAGCGAGATCGAGCACTCCGACTGGTAGGTCGTCGGTAGTACGGCATTGGCAACGGCGGACAGACAGATCGTGATCAGGACGATCGGCATGGTGACGTACCAGCGCCTGCGGATGACCCGCAGAAGCTCGCGCATGTCCAACATATTCTCCCCCTGGGGCCGTTGCTGACCCCAGTGTCGCAGCCGTCCCGAGCAGGGACGGGCGCTCAGTCAAGCGACCCCGAACAGAGACTAGTTGGAAGCGGGGAGCGGGGGAGAACAATCACCGAACTGCCGTCATCCGGTTCGGCGGGGTGAGAGCATGTCCGGCGGGTGGGGGTGGACGTGTCGTTCCGAAACGTGGTGCGTGCGCTGATGCGCCGCTGGCTGGTCCTGGCGATCGCGGCCGTGCTCGCCCTGGCCGGGGCCCTGGTGGTGGTGAAGCCCGGCGTGGTCTACCGCTCGACGGCCGTCGTCCGGGTCAAGCCGCCCGAGACGCCTCAGGACCCGACCGGGCTCACGGACTTCAGGCCCTCGCTGGCCATCATCGGCGCCGCCGTGGTCACCGTCCTGAAGAGCGACTCGGGGGCCGTCGAACTGCGCCGGGCCGGGGTCACCGGGCTGTACGACCTGGCGCCGCGCAACACCGGGACGACGAAGACGGAGGCGTACGTCGTGCCGACCGTCGAGGTCAGCGTCCGGGGCACCGACCCGAAGGAGACCGACCGCGAGGTCGGCGTGGTGATCCAGCACTTCGCCGACCACCTACGGGAGTTGCAGGACCACCTGAACGTGCCCCGGCAGCGCTACATCACCAGCGACGAGCTCGTGCCCGCCACCGCCCTGCCCGTGCAGGGGGTCAAGAGCCGGGGGCTGTTCGGGGTGGCGGCGCTCGCCACCGTCGGCGGGGTGGCCGTGGCGCTCTGGGTCGAGGAGTACGCCCGCCGTCGGAGACTGGTGCGGCCGGACCGGGCTGTGCGGCACCGCGCAGCCCGCAGAGGAGTGGGG
This sequence comes from Kitasatospora sp. McL0602, assembly GCF_052076145.1. Taxonomy (NCBI): domain Bacteria; kingdom Bacillati; phylum Actinomycetota; class Actinomycetes; order Kitasatosporales; family Streptomycetaceae; genus Kitasatospora; species Kitasatospora sp. McL0602. The sequence goes on from NZ_CP197246.1 coordinate 6,120,100, forward strand.
ACATGACGGCAGAGAACGGGACCGCACGGGTCGGCGAGCCGCACCGGCTCCAGCTCGGCGGAACTCCCGCCGACGGCTGGGACCTTGCCGGTACTACCCTGCGGGTCAAGGAGCGACTGGCCGGCCCGCCCGGCCGTCCGCTGGTGGTCGCCTCCAGCAATGTCGACCACCTGCACCACTTCGGCCGGGGCGGCGCGCACGCCGGGCTGATCGAGCGCGCCGAGTCCGCCGCGGACTGGCTCGTGCTGCTCGACGGGATGCCACTGGTGCTCCAGGCCCGCCGCCTGACCGGCCGCCCCTGGGAGCGCCTGACCGGCGCCGACCTACTGCCGGACCTACTCGCCGTCGCGGCCTCCACGGGCTCGCGGGTGGCCTTCCTCGGCGGCCAGGAGCAGACCCACCGGCTGCTGGCCGCCGAGATCGCCGTCCGCTGGCCCTCGCTGGACGTGGTCGGCTACTGGGCGCCCTCCCGGGCCGAACTCGACTCGCCCGCAGGGGCGTCGGCGCTCGCCGCCACCGTCCGCGAGGCCCGCGTCGACCTGCTGGTCGTCGGCCTCGGCAAGCCGCGGCAGGAGGCCTGGCTCGCCGAGCACACCGCCGGGAGCGGGATCAGGGTCGGCCTCGCGGTCGGCGCCGCAGCCGACTTCCTGGCCGGAGTGGTCGACCGGGCCCCCGACTGGTGGCGCGACCACGGCCTGGAGTGGTTCTACCGCTTCCTGCGCGAGCCGCGCCGGCTGGCCCGCCGCTACCTCCTCCAGGGGCCCAGGGCGGTCTGGCGCCTGCTGCGGCACTCGGCGGGCTGACGCGGCGTACGGCGGCTGGTCGGCTCCGCGTCAGGCCAGGTCGGCTCTGAGTCAGGCTGGGTCGGATCTGGGTCAGGCCGGGTCGGCCGGCGGGTCGATGGAGTTGCGGCCGGCCGTCTGCGCGTACCAGTGGGCGCTGTCCTTGGGGATGCGGCGCTGGGTGGGGTAGTCCACGTAGACCGCGCCGAACCGCTTGGCGTAGCCGTAGGACCATTCGAAGTTGTCCAGCAGCGACCAGAGGAAGTAGCCGCGGACGTCGGCGCCGTCGGCGATGGCGCTGTGCACGGCGGCCAGGTGGGCGTGCAGGTAGGCGATCCGCTCGGGGTCGTGGACGTGGCCGTCGGGCGTCAGCTCGTCCTCGAAGGCGGCGCCGTTCTCGGTGATCATCAGCGGCAGGCCCGGGTGGGCCCGCGCCACGTCGGTGATCAGGTCGTAGAGGCCGGTCGGGTCGATCGCCCAGTTCATCGCGGTGACCCCGCCCGGCGGCCGGTGGAAGACCACCTGCTCTGAGCCGGGCCACGGGGAGTGGTCGCTGACGCCGTGTCCGTCGCCCAGGGCGGCCTCGGCCGGGGACAGCTGCGCACCGTCGCCCGGACCGGAGACCAGGGTGGGGGTGTAGTAGTTCAGGCCGAGCAGGTCGATCGGGGCGGCGATGGCCTGCTCGTCGCCGGGGCGGACCAGCTCGTCCCAGTCCACCAGGTGGGCGGTGTCGGCGCGCAGGTCGGCCGGGTAACTCCCGTGCAGGATCGGGCCGGTGAAGATGCGGTTGCCGACGGCGTCGATCCGCCGGGCGGCGTCCAGATCCGCCGCAGCGGTGCTGAGCGGGCGGACCTGGTGCAGGTTCAGGCTGATCGCGGTCGGCACACCGGCAGGCAGCCCGGCCCGCAGGGCGGCCAGCGCCCGGCCGTGGCCGAGGTTGAGGTGGTGGGCGGCGCGCAGCGCGTCGCCCGGGTCGGTGCGGCCGGGGGCGTGCACGCCCGACCCGTAGCCCAGGAAGGCCGAGCACCACGGCTCGTTGAGGGTGGTCCAGATCGCGATCCGGTCGCCCAGCGCCTCGGCGGCCAGCGCCGCGTACTCGCCGAACCGCTCGGCGGTGTCCCGGATCGGCCAGCCGCCCCTGTCCTCCAACTCCTGCGGCAGGTCCCAGTGGTAGAGGGTGGCGACGGGCTCGATGCCGGCGTTGAGCAGCTCGTCGGTGAGCCGCCGGTAGAAGTCGAGACCGCGCTCGACCGCCGGACCGCGGCCGGTGGGCTGCACCCGTGACCAGGAGATCGAGAACCGGTAGGAGCCGAGCCCGAGGCGGCCCATCAGGGCGACGTCCTCGCGGTAGCGGTGGAAGTGGTCGGTGGCCAGGTCGCCGGTGTCACCGGCGTGCACCTTTCCCGGTGTGTGGCTGAAGGTGTCCCAGATCGAGGGAGTCCGGCCGTGCTCGCCGGTGGCGCCCTCGACCTGGTAGGCGGCGGTGGCCGCGCCCCAGCGGAAGCCCGGTGGGAAGACCAGCGGGTCGAGGGAGCCGGGCGTGGTGGCGCGTTCGGCGGCAGGGGGTACGACAGTCACGGCGGAGCGCTCCCGGTGGGTGAGTCGCGAATGATGGTGGTGCGGTGGTGCGACGGGGGACTTTGAGCGAGTCCTACCCCTTGACGGCGCCCTGGGTGATGCCGCCGACGATGTGCTTGCCGAAGAGGACGAAGACCAGCAGGAGCGGGAGCGTGCCGATCAGTGCGCCGGCCATGATGACCGACCAGTCGGTCGACCAGCCGGTGCCCAGGCCGGCCAGCGCCACCTGGACCGTCGGGTCGGTCGAGCCGTTCATCACGATGATCGGCCAGAGGAAGTCGTTCCAGGACTGCACGAAGGTGAGCATGCCCAGCACGGCCATGGCCGGCCGCGCGATCGGCAGCACCACGTGCAGAACCACCCGCAGCGAGTTGGCGCCGTCCATCCGGGCGGCCTCCAACAGCTCGGTGGGCAGCGCCTGGAGGAGGAACTGCCGCATGAAGAAGACGCCGAAGGCGGTCACCAGGGTGGGCAGGATCAACGCGCCCAGATGGTTGCCCAGGCCGAGGCTCCTCATCAGGATGAAGAGCGGCACCACGCTCAGCTGGGCGGGCACCGCCAGGGTGGCGACCACCAGGCCGAGCAGGACGCCCCGGCCACGGAAGCGGAGCTTGGCGAAGGCGAAGCCGGCCAGCACCGAGAAGGCGACCGTGCCGAGGGTGACCGACCCGGCGACCAGGGTGGAGTTCAGCAGGGCGACGCCCATGCCGCGGCCGCCGGCGTTCTGCCAGACGTAGGAGAGGTTCTTGAACAGGTTGCCGCCGGGCAGCAGCGGCGGCGGCGTGGAGACCACCCGGTGCGCGTCGGTGGAGGCGGCCACCAGCGTCCAGTAGAGCGGGAAGAGCGAGGCGAGCGCCACCAGCACCAGGACCAGGTGGGCCAGCGGACCGGCGTGCTGCTGGCGTCCGGCTCGGCTTCTCGGCCGGTGCCTCCGGGGCGACGTGGCGGCGGTGGTGGCGGCGGGGGCGGGGGCGGGGGCGGTGGTGGTCACGGGTCTCCTCCCCGTCACTGCGAGGTACGCAGGCGGCGGGCGATCAGGGCGTTGACCAGTCCGATGAGCAGGAGCAGAGCGAACATCGTCCAGGCGACGGCGCTGGCCCGGCCGAGCATGCTGTTGCGGAACCCCTGGTCGTACATCAGCACCCCGAGGGTCTCGTACTGGTTGGCGGCGCCGCCCTGGTGGCCGCTCTGGCCGCCGAACAGGAAGGGCTCGCCGAAGAGTTGGGTGGCGCCGATGGTGGAGACCACGGCGGTGAAGAGGATGGTCGGCCGCAGCGCCGGCACAGTGACGTGGCGGAACTGCCGCCAGCGGGACGCCCCGTCGATCGCCGCCGCCTCGTAGAGCTCGCCGGGCACGGCCTGCATCGCGGCCAGGTAGATCAGCGCGTTGTAGCCGGTCCAGCGCCAGGTGACGATGACGGCGATGGCCAGCTGCGACGTCCAGCGCCCGGCCTCCCAGTGCACCGGACCGACCCCGACGGCGCCGAGGAACCAGTTGGCCATCCCGCTCTCGGGGCTGAAGATCAGCGCGAAGACCAGCGTGGCGGCTGCCACCGAGGTGGCGTAGGGGGCGAGCAGCGCCGTCCGGAAGAAGGACTGCGCGCGCAGCTTGTAGTGGAGCAGGTGGGCCAGCCCGAGGGCAATCATCAGCTGCGGCACCGTCGACAGCACGCCCAGCGTGACGGTGTTGCCCAGCGCGTTCCAGAAGAAGCGGCTGGGCGGCCCGGTGAAGAGGTCGGTGTAGTTCTTCAGGCCGATCCAATGGGCCTGGTCGACGTTGTAGAGGCTCACCTGGTGGAGCGAGAGCCAGCCGGTCCAGAGCAGCGGGAAGAGGCCGAAGACGGCGAAGACGAGGAAGAACGGCGCGACGAAGGCGTACGGCGAGCCCTTGCTGTCCCAGCGGTACAGGCGGCTGCGCCAGGCTTGACGGCGCGGCGCGATGGCGGGGGTGGCCACGGGTGGCTTCCTTCCGTGGGGGCGAGGTCGGGCACGGCCGGCAGGGGTGGCGGGGCCCCGCCGACCGGGCAGGGCTACTGGACGGTGCCGGCGATCTGCTGGACGGTGGTGTTCCAGGCGTCGCCCGCGCTCTTGTGGTTCTGCTCGACGAGCAGGATGCCGTTGCTGAAGTCGTTCTGCAGGTCACCGGCGTGCGGTCCGGTCTCGGCGGGCCGGATCGCCTTGGCCGCAGTGGAGAAGATCTGCCCGGTGGCCGCGTTCGGCCCGATGTACGGGTTCTTGAAGTCGGCGACCCCGGGGAGCGAGTAGGCGCCCTGGTTGGAGGGGATGTTGCCGACCTTCTGGAAGACCTTGGCCTGCTGCTCCGGCGCGGTGAGCCAGGCCACCAGCGCCTCGGCCGCGGCCCTGTGCTTGCCGGACGCCGGTACGGAGAGGAAGGAGCCGCCCCAGTTGCCTGCGGCGGGCGCCTGCGCGACGTTCCACTTGCCCGCGTTGCCGGGCCCGGAGTACTTCTCGATGTTGGCCTGCTGCCAGGACGGGCAGATGGTGGTGGCGAAGGTGGAGTGCGAGAACGCCGTCTGCCAGGGGGTGTCGAACTCCTTGAGGCCCTCGGAGGTGCCGGCCGCGTCGGCCTCCATGGCCAGACCCCAGGCGCTCTTGACGCTGGGGGAGTTCTGGTAGTCGAGCTTGCCCCCGCTGTAGTACTGCTGGGTGCTGCTGGAGACCACGGCGTTGAAGAGGCCGGTGGCGGAGTCCATGAAGAAGGTGCCCTTGGGTGCCTTCGCCTGGAAGGCCTTGCCCGCCTGCACGTACTTGGACCAGTCACCGGCCCAGAGCGCGCCGACGGCCGCCGGGTCCGACGGGAGCCCGGCCGCCTGGAAGAGGTCCTGGCGGTAGCAGACGGCCATCGGGCCGACATCGGTACCGAGGCCGATGGTCCGGCCGTTCGCGGTGGTGGCCTGCTGCCACTTCCACGGCAGGTAGTCGCCCTGGCTGACGCCGGGCGCCTTGGCGAGGTCCTCGAAGGCACTGCTCAGCGCGTCGGAGGTGGCGAGCGCTATCCGGCCGACCTCCAGGGCCTGCACGTCGTCGAGCCCGCCGCCGGCCGCGAGGTGGGTCTGCAACGCCGTCCAGTAGTCGGCCTCCTGGGTGGTGGTGTTCTCCTTGACGGTGATGTTCGGGTGAGCAGCCGTGTAGGCGTCGAAGAGGCCGGCCTCCTTGTAGCCGAAGGTGCCGAAGTCACCGACGGTCAGGGTGATCTTCTCGTTCGCGTCCGCACCGGCGCCGTCCGAACTGCTGCCGCCGCCGGAGGAGCAGCCGGTGAGCAGGAGCGCCGTGGTGACGAGCGCCGTGGCGGCGGCCGACAGGGGCGCGCGGCTGCGGAGGCGTCTGCGGGGGTGGGGGGTGCGGGGTGCGGTGGCGGGGTGCAATTCCAGCTCCTTGTTCCGGGACACGGCGTTCGGGGCGGTGCGTGGGGCGGTGCGTAGGGCATCATGGGAGCGTGATGTGGGAGCGCTCCCATGGGCTTGCCGGAAGGTTCCTTCCTGCCGGGGGTGCGTGTCAAGGGGGTTGGCCCAACACGTCACCGCAACGGGTCCGGGTGCCGGGGCCCCTGACATGATGGGCAGCAGCCCAGGCCGAAACCGTTCACGAGGTGAGTCATGAGTCCCACCGCACAGCGCCCCGCCGGGCAGCAGACCCCGCTGCCCGCCGCCGGTGTGCCGGGCGGAGGCGGCACGGGCCGCCCCACACTGGAGGAGGTCGCGGCGCTGGCCGGTGTCGGCCGGGGGACGGTGTCGCGGGTGATCAACGGCTCGCCCCGGGTGAGCGAGAAGGCACGGGCCGCCGTCGAGCAGGCGGTGGCCGAACTCGGCTACGTGCCCAACCGGGCCGCGCGCACCCTGGTCACCTCGCGGACGGACGCGATCGCGCTGGTCGTCCCGGAGGCCGAGACCCGGCTCTTCTCGGAGCCCTACTTCTCCGACATCATCAGCGGTGTCTCCGCCGAACTAGCCGACACCGACATGCAGTTGCTCCTGGTCCTGGTGCGAAACCAGCGTGAGCGCGACCGCCTCTCGGCCTACCTGAAGGCCCAGCGGGTGGACGGTGTCCTGCTGGTCGCCGTGCACCGCGACGATCCGCTGCCCACCGTCCTGGAGGAGCTGCGCATCCCCTCAGTGCTGGTCGGCCGGCGCGGTGACCAGGAGCCCCTCAGCTACGTGGCCGCCGACAACGCGGGCGGCGCCCGGATGGCCGTGCGCCACCTGCTGCGGCGCGGCTGCGAGCGGATCGCCACCATCACCGGCCCGCTCGACATGGAGGTGGCCCAGGCCCGGCTGGGCGGCTACCGGGCGGCGCTGGAGGAGGCCGGTCGCCAGTACCGCGAGGAGCTGGTGGGCCTCGCCGACTTCACCGAGGAGAGCGGCCGCTCCGCGATGCGCGCGCTGCTGGACCGCGTACCGGATCTCGACGCGGTCTTCTGCGCCTCGGACGTGATGGCCGCAGGCGCCCTCCAGGTGCTCCGGGCCGCCGGGCGCCGGGTGCCGGACGACGTCGCGCTGATCGGCTTCGACGACTCCATCGTGGCCCGGCACACCGACCCCGCACTGACCAGCGTCCGCCAGCCGATCGACGTGATGGGCCGCACGATGGCCCGACTGCTCCTTGAGGAGATCGCCGACCCTGGCCGCGCCCGGCGGCAGGTGGTGCTGGCGACGGAGCTGGTGGTGCGGGAGTCGGCGTAGCCGGCGCGGTGGACGGCCGCCGTGCGGTGCCCCGCCGACCTGGCCAGGTCGGCGGGGCGGGGCGCTAGGTGAGCGTTCTAGCCCAGTGCCGCCAGGTGCGCCCGGTACCCGGCGCCGAACGCCGTCGGCGTGCCGTCGTACCCGCTGATCAGGGCCGGGCCGGAGGAGCAGTCCCAGGTGTTCCAGGTCCACGCCAGGTACGAGACTCCGTGCTGGTCGAGCCAGGGGAGCAGCGAGTCCAGGTAGCCGTGCGCGCAGTCGTTCTCGCCCAGTTCGCCGGTGACCAGCGGGACGGCGGCCGCCACGGGGGCCAGCTGACTGTCCCAGCAGGACGACGAGACACAGCTGTTGAAGTTGTACGAGTGCCAGGACGCCGCCAGGTTGTGCAGTGGGTCGGTGGGCTGGTGTGCCGACCACCCGGTGAGGTCGTTGGCCCAGGTGAGGCCGCCGAGCATCAGCACGTTGTCGGCGCCCGTCCCGCGCACCGCGTTGACCAGGGACTGCATGCCGGCCACCTGGTATCCGATACCCGGGCACGTCCCGCCGTCGCGCCAGCAGGCCCAGCCGGTGGTCTCGTTGCCGGTGGCGCGCTCCGGGTAGGGCTCGTTGAAGAGGTCGAAGACGGTGGCGTCGTCACCCTTGAAGGTGGTGGCCACCGACTGCCAGAACGGCACCGCGTTTGCGGCGTCCGGCATCGGCTTCTGGCAGGTGGCGGTGGCGCTCGCGCAGGCCGAGGCCGGGCCGGTGTAGACGCCGTCGGTCCAGTGCAGGTCCAGCACGACGGCCAGGCCGTTCTGGTGGACGAGCGAGACGTAACTCCGGACGGCGTTGATGTAGTTGTGACCGCCGTACGCGGCAGGGACGTTGGGGAGGCCGAGCCAGCAGTCCTCGTTCAGCGGCACGCGGACGGCGGCCAGGTGCCAGCTCTTCATCGCGGTGACCGAGGCCTGGTCGACCGGGCCGTCGAAGAGGCCGTTGCCCTGGACGCAGGCGAACTCCGCCCCCGAGCGGTTGGCGCCGTGCAGGGTGACCGCCTGGCCGGCCGCGTTCACCAGGTGGTTGCCCGAGACGTGCAGTGCGGGCGCGCCGCCGGGGGGCGGGGTGGGGGTGCCCGTCGGCGTCGGCGACGGCGTGGGCGTGGGCGTGGGGGACGGCGACGATTGCGGACCGCACGGGACGGCGTTGACGGTGAAGGCGGTGGGAGCGGAATTGGCGCCGCTGTAGTTGAAGTTGGCGCTGGTGGTGTAGCTGGCGCCCGGACTGATCGGGCCGGCCCAGGTGGGGCTGGTGACCGTGATGTTCTTGCCGCTCTGCGTCCAGGTGCCGTTCCAGCCGCTCTGCAGCGTCTGGTTGCCGGTGTAACCGTAGGCGAGGGTCCAGCCGTCGAGGGGAGCGTTGCCGGTGTCGGTGATGGTGAGGTTGGCGGTGAAGCCGCTGCCCCAGTCGTTGGTGCTGTAACTGACGTTGCACGAGAGGCCGGTGGCGGCCGGGACCGCGGCCGCCGCAGGCGTCCCGAGGCCGCTCGGCGGCGCCAGCAGCGCGGCGCCGAGCACGACCGCCCCGGTGCCGGCGACCGCGAGGAGGGAACGGGATGACATGGGATCACTCCTGGTCGTGAGAGCCGGGCCGGGCCGGGCCCGCGATCGCGGACCCGGCTGGCCTTGACGGAACGTCAGCTTGCGGTGCAGGTCAGGGTGGCGGCGGAGTTGCTGCCGGAGTAGCTGCCCTGGAAGCCGAAGGCGGTGCTCGCACCGGCCGCGAGGGCGCCGTTGTAGCTCAGGTTGGTGGCGGTCACCGTGGTGCCGCTCTGGCTGGCGGTGGTGTTCCAGCTGCCGGCGAGCTGCTGGTTGCCACCCCACTTCCAGCTGACGACCCAGGACTTGGTGGGTGAGGTCCCGGTGTTGGTCACGGTGACGTTGGCGGTGAAGCCGCTGCCCCAGTCGTTCGTCACCGCGTAGGCGGCCGAGCAGCCGGCGTTGCCGGTGCCGCCGCCGCTGCTCCCGGTGGTGGCCGTCACGGCGGCGGAGGCGGCGGAGACGTTGCCGGCCGCGTCGTGGGCGGTGACCGTGTAGGAGTAGGCGGTGGACGCGGTCAGGCCCGTGTCGGTGAAGGTGGTCCCGGTGACCGTGCCCACCTTGGTGGCGCCCCGGTACACGTCGTAGCCGGTGACGCCGACGTTGTCGGTGGACGCCGTCCAGGCGAGCGAGGCGCCGCTCGCGGTGGTGCCGGTGACGGTCACGCCGGTCGGGGCGGTCGGTGCCACCGTGTCGGAGCCGCCGCCACTGCTGCCCAGGGGCGGGTAGGCGTTCGCCAGCAGCTGCTGGAACTGCGCGGAGAACCAGTCACCCGCCAGCGGTGCGTTCGGCAGCGCGCCGGACATCTTGAAGTTGTTCCGGGCGTTGCCGGTGTACGTCGGGTCGCACATCCTGTCGAAGCCCTTGCCCTGGTCGTTCGGGATGGCCTGGCTGGCGCCGTCGGACTCACCCGGCGGCTTCACCCAGACGTACGCGTCGATCCCGGTCGCCGGGGCGGCGGTCGGGCGCTCGCCGAGGCCGGCACCCGCCTGGTTGCACCAGTTGCCGGTCTGGAAGCGACGGTCGAGCCGGCCGCCGTCCACGTAGGCGTCGACCGAGGTCTTCGGCCCCGGGCCGGCGGGCCGGTTGGGGCCGCCCCAGCCGTTGCGGGAGGTGTCGATCAGCATGCCGACGCCCGCGTCGAAGCCGGCCGCGACCGCCTTCGTGCGGAACGCCTGCGCGTAGGACTGCTCGTCGACGTACTGGTTCCAGTCGACCCACTTGCTCTGGCGGACGGAGGTGCCGTTCACCGTGTCGCCGATGCTGAAGTTGGGCTCCTTGAGGGCCGAGTAGTTGGCCGTGTTGACCACGAAGCCCTGCACGTCGGCGACGGTCGCACCGTTGGCCATGGCGGCCTGGTGCAGGATGTCGACGGCCGGGCCGAGGTTGGAGTCCCAGCCGAGCCAGCCGTGGTGGCCGGCGTCGAGGTAGTTGTAGACGTTGGGGATCGCACCCAGCTTGGCGAGCGCGTAGCCGACGCCGTTGACGTAGTTCCCGTTGGCCTTCATGGTGTCGCAGGCCGGCGTGGCGGTGGCGGTACCGCCGGTGTTGGTGACCAGGTTGGGCAGCGAGTCGAGCTCGATCGTGGTCACGATCCGCAGGTTCGCGTAGGCCGGGTCGGCCAGGATGGCGGCGATCGGGTCGATGAACTGGCTCTCGTAACGGGGGAGTTCGGTGGGGCCGAGCTCGCCGTTGGAGGACAGCGCGGAGCAGTCGCGGCCGGGCAGGTCGTAGACCACCACCTGGAAGACGAAGGGCCGGCCGGCCGCCTGCTTGACGGCGTTGTTGAGGTGGTCGCGCAGGCCGAGGTGGCCGGTGCTGCCGCTGATCGCAGCGATGTGGTCGAGCCAGAGGGAGGTGGGCTGGTTGGCGACGGCGCTGCCGCCCGGCTCGGCGGCGGCCTTGGCGGACCACTCGGGGTTCACGTAGACGCCGGCGCCGACGTAGGGGTTGTCGACGCGGGCGGTGGCGGCATGGGCCGACTGGGCGGCCGTGATCGGCAGCAGGCCGGTGATGGCGAGAGCCGCTGCGGCCGCTGCGGTGTGCAGGCGACGGGCAAGGGGGGATGGCACGTTCGGGATCCTTTCGGGTGGGGGAGGGATCCTGGATGGACGTGGCGGGAGACCGGCGTGAATGGGAGCGCTCCCACGCATGCTGTCCCACGGGCTATGAAGCCATGGGTCTCGGGGGGCGTCAAGGCATCGGACAGTGCCGAACTCTGGCGTGCTAGTGGCCATTTGGGAGCGCTCCCGTATTTGGCATGGTCAGCGCGGTCAACACGGTGGGCAGTCGGCCGACGCCCCGGCGTCGGGTAATGGCCCCCGTCGACTGAACGGCGTAGGGCTCAGAGGGAGTACGTGTGCGGCTGGTAGGCCGTGAAGCGATCGGTGAAGTGGCCGTCGACGGCCTGGAGTTCGCGGCCGTCCTCGGTGTGCACCGGGCCGGTGTAGCGGCCGGGGAGGGTGAAGGACGCGGTGGCCGGGCCGCCCGCCGGGAGGCTGGGGGAGTCGGTGGCGACGGCCAGGACGGTGGTGTGGCCGTGGGCCCGGCGGAGGGTGGCGGTGACGGGGGCGCCGTCGGTGCTGACTCCTACGACGACCGGTGGGGCGTTCCAGTACGCCGCGTACTGCTGCGCGTCGGCGTCCACCTGCTTGATGGTGGCGGTCGAGGTGCCGTCGCGCAGGCAGGCGTCGTCGGCGGCCGGTGCGGCGAAGGAGTGGCAGAACCAGCTCAGCCCGGTGGCGCCGTTGACCAGGGCAGCCCAGGCTGCCGCCCGTACCTGAGCCGGTGAGGCGGCCTTCGCGCCGCTCGCGGTCGCGGAGTCGGCGAGCATCTGCACCGGCGTCTCCAGGAACACCCACACCGGTTTGCCGGGGGAGAGCAGCCGGGTGCGGGCCGCCGTCCGGGCGTACGTGCGGACGCCCTTCGTGGTTGCGGGGGAGGACGGGTCGCTGACGCCGTAGAAGTCGACCGAGACGATGTCCGCCGAGGCCGTGTACTGCGAGAACTCCGTCGGGCAGCCGGGGCTGATCGCCCCACCGGCCACGCCCCGGCCGAAGTTGACCAGGACCGGTCGGGTGCCGTCCTGCCGGTGCAGGCTGTCGGAGTAGGCCCGCAGCTTCTCGGGCGGCAGGCAGCCGGCCCCCTTGGCGGTGCCGTCCGGCACGTTCATGTCCGGTTCGTCGGTGAGCTGGTAGCCGGTGAGGCTGCCCGTGCCGAGCCGGGCGGCCTGGGCGGCGAGCGGCAGGTCGGCGGTGGCGCACGGCCAGCCGCTCCCCGGTACGGGGTCGCAGGCCTGGCCGCCAGCGATCACCGAAAGACCTGCCGCCGCAGCCGACTTGACCTGCCCGTGGTCGTCGGTGGGCCAGCCCCACAGCCCGACGAGGGTGTCGATGCCGAGCGCCCGGAAGGCGTGGGCCTCGTCGGAGCCCTGGAACGGTGTCGTCGGGTCCTGCATCCAGACCCCGACGGGCACCCGGTCGGCGTCCCTCCAGGCCGCCGTGCCGGGCCACTTGGCCCAGTAGTCCGGGGTGAAGGCGGCGGGCACGTGGGTCTCGGCCTTGGTGGCGGAGAAGACCACGTCGACGTAGTAGTCGGTGTTCTCGTGCGACTGCGCGGGGAAGGCGAGGGCCGACCCCGAGGCGAAGCTGCCGCCCACCGCCGTCAGCGGGCCGGACTCGTACACCACCGGGCCACCGTCGAAGGCGTACGGCGCGGCGGCGTAGTGCCCGGCCGGCGCCAAGTACGAAGCGACGTAGGTGACTCCGGGCTGGATGGGCACCGGCTGGTCGAAGTCTGCCTGCTGCCACCCGGTGGCCGTCTCGTGCGGGAAGGTCACCTTGGCGAGCTGTCGGCCCTGGGCGTCCCAGAGGGCGCCGACGTGGGTGCCCGTGTTGGCCGCGCCCTTGAAGAACCGGACGCCGCTCACCGTACCCGCGAGGGTGCTGGTGAACCGGACTCCCACCGTGGTGGCCGCCGGGTCGGCGAAGGCGGCCGTGGCCGGTACGGCCGAGCCGAAGATCGTGGTCGGCGCCCCGGCCGAGGCGGCGCCGGGCGGCGGTGGGTTCGGGTGCGGCCGGGGGGCCACGGAGGTGCAGGAGGTCGTACCCAGCAGCAGCGCCAGACTCAGCGCCGCGATGGTGCGGTGGCGCACGTGGTTCTCCTCGGTGACGCCGGAGGATGCCCTCCGGCGTCGAGCTGGTTCGTCAGGTTTTGGGGTGCCCCTCGACCAGTGCAAGCAGGTCGGCTGCCCGCGCCTGCCAGGAGTCTCCCGCCACGGCGGCCCGACGGGCCTGCGCCGCGCCGGTGCTGTCGGGCGTGGCGGAGGTGGCGGGCGCGTCGGGCGTGTCGGAGGTGTCGGGTGCGGCTCGTGTCGCGAGTGCGGCGAGTTCGGTGCCGACGGCGGCGACGAACTCGTCCGGGGAGGCTGCCACGGCGATCTGCTCGGCGTAGCGGCGCACCTCGGGGAAGTCGATGCTCACCACCGGCAGCCCGAGGGCGAGGTACTCCTTGAGCTTGATCGGATTGCAGTGCCGCACCCAGTCGTTGTCCAACCACGGCATCAGTGCGACGTCGAACCCGCGCCCGTAGGCGGGGATGTCGGCGTACGGCCTGAAGCCCAGGTGGTGCACGTTCGGCAGGGTGGTGAGGGCGCTCAGATCGGCCGTGGTGTCGCCGACCAGGACGAGTTGGGCGTCCGGGTACTCCTTGGCGACGCGGCCGAGCAGGTCGAAGTCGACCACGAAGTCGTCCAGCGCACCGAAGAAGCCGATCCGGGGGTGCGGCACGGCCGCCAGGTCGGCCGGTTCGCGGGCGTCTGCGGCCGGTGTGCCGAAGTGGTCGAGATCGACGCCGTGGTCGAGGAAGACGGCGCGGTCGCCGGTGAGTTCGTGCTCGGCTGCCATCAACTCGCTGCTGACGTACAGCACATGGTCGGCGATCTGCATGAGTGACCGCTCCAGCCGCTCGACCGAGGCGGTGTCCGCCTCGGGGAAGGCCGAGTGCCGGTCGGAGCGGTTGTAGACCAGGGTGCCGAGCCGCAGGTGGCCGACGACGTCGGCGGCGGTCGGGATGGTCGCCACACACACGTCGGTGGTCATGCCCAGGCTGCGGGCCGCCCGCCGGACCTGGAGCGCGATCAGTCGGGCGTTCAGCGCCCGAGCCTTCGCGCTGCCGTAGAAGGGCAGCAACACCGGTGTCATGACGGCGAATCCGGGCAGGCCGGGGACCGGGCGCTGGACCTTCCGGGCCATGCTGCGGGCCTTGCGCAGGATGCGCCGCAGCGGTTGGGTGCTGCGGCCCGGCAGCGGCATCCGCATGGCGATGCTGTTGACGAAGAGCACCTGGCGGTGCTCGGCGAGATTGAGCATCAACTGGACGTCCGAATGCGCCCGGTTGTGGTACCACCAGTCCTGTGCGGCGAAGCAGACGTACCCCGGCTTTCCGGTGCGCCGCCCTGAACCCCTTGCTGAGCTGTCTGCTGAACCGCCTGTCGAGCTGCCTGTTGAGCTGCCCACTGAACCCCCCACGATCCGGTCTCCCTCCGGTTCGAACCCCGGGTCAGGCTATCCGTCGGGGTGGGCGGTTCGGGCTGCGTTCGGCAGATTTCAGTGGTGCCAGGGTAGTTGGACGGGAATGTCCGGCGGGCCGTCGGTGTCCAGCAGGCGCAGCAGCTCGGTCAGGCCGTACGGGTGGACCGTCTCGTCGCCGGTGGCGAGCTCGGCCCGTGTCCACCAGCGGTGTCCGGCGTAGTAGCTCATCTCGGCGGTCAACTGGCCACTGATGTCGACCTGGTGGGAGATCACGCGATGCTGGAAGTAGTGGTCGGTGAACACCCCGGCGGCCCAGCCGAGGTCAGCGTACCCGCTGGTCAGAGCGACCGGGCCGCCGAGCTGCTCGGGTGTCACCCGGAGTCCGGTCTCCTCCGCCAACTCCCTTGCCGCCGCCTGGGCGAGGGACTCGCCCGGCTCGACGCCGCCCCCCGGGGGCATCCAGCAGTGGCCGGCGCCGTGGTCGGCGGGGTCGAGATGCGACTTCAGGAGCAGCAGCCGCCCCTCGCCGTCCAGGAGGAGGACCCGGGAGGTGATGCGTGCCTGATCGGCTTCGTCGTCCACTGTGACATGGTATCGGCAGCCTGGTCTGACGTGATGTCACTTCAGGGATGTCCCTTCAGCCCGTAGGGTGTCGACCGGCCGTGGGGTGTCTTCCGGCCGGCCGGTCGGGGGCGCGAGGTGGGGGCGGATGATGGAAACGGAAGAGCCCGATTACCCGGCAGGGCGGGAGCGCGGGCCGTCCGTGCTGCTGCCGCTGTCGCTGGGCGCAGTACTGATGGGCCTGGTGCTGGTGGTGACGACGGTGTGGATGGCGCGGCTGGACGGCGCCTCCCCGGGGTCCGGCGCGTTCCCCAGTGCCGGGGCCGAGGCGCTGTCCGGTGACACGCTCACCCAGGTCGACTACGCGTTACGGGTGCGCCAGGACCAACAGGCGCTGGACCGAGGGCTGTTGGTCCATACGGTGGTCGACGCACTGGACGTCGGCGACGACGCCGAGTTCAGCGTCAAGGTCTTCGATCTGGGCAGGGCGGCGGAGACGTCCGGGCCGGTCGTGCCGGTGCTGCCGCCCGGTGTCGTCGCCGCCCCGGACAACGTGCCGACCGGCGGCGATCTGAGCGTGACCCTGGAGTGCGAGCACATCATCTGCTCGGCGTACGACTCCGCGCGCAAGCCGGTGGTCGGCAAGGGGTCGACCGGGGTCTGGACCTTCGGTCTGACCGCGCACGAGACCGGCCAGGCGCACCTGCACATCGTGACGCAGGTGTACCGGGGCAGCAGTGACGAGGTGCTGGTGGGTGCGGTGCCCGTCGACGTCGACATCTCGGTGCGCCGCACCTGGTCGTACACCGCCTCCCGTGCGGCAGGCTGGCTGCTCGGCACCGGCCCGGGGATCGGCCTGTTCTCGGGTGGGGTGGCGGCGGGCACCGCCGGTACGGCCTGGCGCTGGGTGCGCGGTCGCCGACGGCGGACGGACGTGGAACGCGTGCTGGCCGCCATCCCGCGCGCCGAGCAGGGCGACCGGCTGCTGTTCGGGTTGCTGCACGAGACCGGCCGCCCGGTGCGGGAGGTGCTGGCCGTCCAGGGCGCCGACGTGCGGCTCGGCCGGGGCCCGGTGGCGGTGGGCTTCCCCGGGGCGGCCGGCGCCACCCGTCCGGTGCCTATCGCCGACCGCGGCACGGCGCGGCTGCTCCGCCGGGCGGCGGAGAGCACCGGTGGCCGACTGCTGACGGCGGAGGGTGAGCCGCTCTCGCTGCCGAGGGTCGAACAGCGGTGGGAGCGGCACTGCTCCCGGCTCGGTCTCGACCTCCCGCTCGGCGCGTTGGGCCGCTGAACCAGGGACCTGCGGCGGGGTGTTGCGGTAGGTTGCCTGGACGCATCGCCGGGCACGCACGGTGACCGGCCGGACACGTCCGGCCCAGGTCGCCCGTGAGGCAGCGCCCGGCCAGGGAACCGCCGCAAAGGAAGCGAGAGCCGCGCCATGCCGAATCTCCTCAGCCGCCACCGCGCCGTCATGCCGTCCTGGGTCTCGCTCTACTACGACCAGCCGATCGAGATCGTGAGCGGCCGGGGGTGCCGGGTCACCGACGCGGACGGGCGCAGCTACCTGGACTTCTTCGCGGGCATCCTCACCAACATGCTCGGCTACGACGTGCCCGAGGTGCGGGAGGCCGTCGAACGCCAGCTGCGGACGGGTGTCGTCCACACCTCGACGCTCTATCTGATCCGTTCCCAGGTCGAGCTGGCGGAGCAGATCGCCGGGCTCTCGGGCATCGAGGACGCCAAGGTCTTCTTCACCAACTCCGGCACCGAGGCGAACGAGACCGCGCTGCTGCTGGCCACCAACGCCCGCCGCTCCGACCAGGTGCTCGCTCTGCGCAACAGCTACCACGGCAGGTCCTACGCGGCCACGGCGGTGACGGGCAACCGGAGTTGGAAGAACTCCTCGCTCTCCCCGGTCAATGTGCACTATCTGCACGGCGCCGACCGGGCCCGCTTCGCGCAGCTCTCCGACCAGGAGTACCTGGACTTCTGCGCGGACGACCTGCGGCAGGTGCTCGCCACGGCGACGGCCACGGACGTCGCCTGTCTGATCGCCGAGCCGGTGCAGGGCGTGGGCGGCTTCACCGCCGCGCCGGACGGGCTGCTCGGGACGTACAAGCGGATCCTGGACGAGTACGGCATCCTGCTGATCTCGGACGAGGTGCAGACCGGGTGGGGCCGGACGGGTGACCACTTCTGGGGCATCCAGGCGCACGGCGTCACGCCGGACGCGATGACCTTCGCCAAGGGGCTCGGCAACGGCTTCGCGATCGGCGGGGTCGTCGCCCGGGGTGAGCTGATGGACGCGCTGCCCGCCTACGGCATCTCGACCTTCGGCGGCAACCCGATCGCGACGGCGGCGGCCAAGGCCACCCTCGACTACCTGCTGGAGCACGACCTCCAGGCCAGTGCGCAGCGCCTCGGCCGGATGATGATCGAGGATCTGCGGAAGGCCGTGGAGCAGCTGGCGGTGGGCGGCGAAGTCCGGGGCAGGGGGCTGATGTTCGCCGTCGACCTGGTCGACCCTGGCACCGGCGCGCCCAGCCCCGCGCTGGCTGCGCGGGTGCTGGAGGAGGCGCGGCGGCGCGGCCTGCTGATCGGGAAGGGCGGGCTGCACGGCCACACGCTGCGGATGGCCCCGCCGCTGACCCTGAGTGACGAGGAGGCCCGGGAGGGCATCGGCCTCCTCGTCGACTCGCTGACCGCGGTGTGCTGAGCGTGGTGTGCTGACTGGGGTGTGCTGACCGCGGTGTGCTGAGCGCTCGGATCGGGGCCCTGGGTCAGGCGAGCGCCTCGAAGTAGGGCACCAGCTCCGCCGGGGAGGGCAGGGAGGCTATCTCGGCCTGCGTGGTGGTGGCGGCCTTGCGCAGGCCCTCGTCGGTGATGAGCCGGGTCAGCAGGGTGGCGTCGACGTCGTCGCTGGTCGCGCGCAGGGCGAAGCCGAGGCCCTGCGCGGCGTCGACGTTGATGAAGTGGTCGGCGCCCTGCGGGAGGATGAGCTGCGGAACGGCCAGGGCGGCGGCCGTGAGCAGGGTGCCGGAGCCGCCGTGGTGCACGATCGCGTCGGCCGAGTCGAGCAGTTGGGCGAGCGGCACCCAGGGCAGCGGCCGGACGTTCGCGGGCAGCTCGCCGAGCGGGCCGAGGTCGGCGTCGCCGACGGCCAGCAGGAAGTCGGCGTCGACCGAAGCGGCCTCGGAGATCATCCGGACGAGCGGGTTGACGCCCGTCCACTCCGTCAGCACCGTCCCGAGCGTGACGGCGATCCTCGGCCGGTCGCCCCGGCCGAGGAGATCCCGGGGCACCGTGCCGCCGCCGTTGTACGGGACGTATCGGACCCGCCAACCGGTGCCGTCCCCGCCGAGGGTGGCCGGCACGACGTCGAGGACGGTGTGGGTGGCCGGGCCCTCGACGCCGTGCGCCTCGTACTCGGCGGACAGCAGCCCGGCGAGCGTGCCGACCATGCCGAAGCCCGACATCACCCCGAAGTTGTGCACCACGGCGGGTATGCCGAGCTTGGCCGCCACCAGCGGCGCGGCGGCCTGGAAGGCGGCGTGCACGATCACGTCCGGCCGCCAGGCGGTCGCGACCGCGAGCAGGCCGTCGAGCGAGGCCCGGCCGTGCTCGGCGAAGCCGAGGCCGGCGAGCCGGATGGTCTCCTCCTGGCTGCGGTCGCGGGTGACGTACTCGGGATTCGGGTCGGCCCGGCGGAAGGCATCGAACAGGGTCGAGCCGTCGCCGATCTCAGCCGTCGGCAGGCCGCTGTGCCGCAGCATGTCGAGCGGGGTCGACCCGGCGAACAGCACCTGGTGCCCGGCGGCTCGCAGGGCCTGGGCGGTCGGGACCATCGGGAAGACATGGCCTGCGGAAGCCGGGCCGGTGAACAGGAAACGCACGGTGCCACTCCTAGCCGTGAAGCTGAAGCCCTTGAGAGCGTCTGACGAACCGTCGAACGCTGTCGATGGGTCGTCAAGTTCCCGAACAGGGAACGAATTTAGGACGGATTGTGTGTCGAGAATGGGAATACGCGGGAATGCCAAGGAAGTCCGGCTGCGAACACTCGGCCGATTCGCCCGAATGTGAGCGCACTCCGGCGGCCTTCCCGTCGGGGGCGCATCCAAGGCGTGCGCCCCCAGCGCGAGCAGGGGAAATGCGCTCGCGGCCGGACGGGTGTAAGGGCTCGACAGCGGCGCTCGCCGCGCGGCAGGCTGAGGCCTCGAAGTCACTTTCCGTGACGCTCTTCCGGTACGAACGAGGGAGTGGCCATGCGGTCGAGGATCACCCGCCACCTGGGGTCCGTCCTACCGGAGCTCCTCCTGCCCGAGCTATCCGGCTCGCCTGAGTCGGCTCAGCTTTCCCGGTTGGGCGAGCTGCCCGGGGCGCCCGTCCTGCCACCCGAGTTCAACTGGCGCGACTACACCGTGATGCTGCTGCACGTCGCGGCCGAGATCGAACACTCACTGATGGTGCAGTACCTCTACGCGGCCTACTCGCTCGGCGGCCCGCAGGTGCCGGAGGCGCACCGGGAGAGCGTCCGGCGCTGGCAGGAGACGATCCTCGGCATCGCAAAGGAGGAGATGGGCCACCTGCTGACGGTGCAGAACCTGCTCACCGCCCTCGGCGCGCCCGTCAACCTGGACCGCGAGGACTACCCCTGGGGCACCGAGTTCTACCCCTTCCCGTTCACCCTGCGGCGGCTCACCCTCGCCTCGCTCGCCACCTACGTCTGCGCCGAGAGCCCACCCGGGTGGGCCGGGGCGGAGGCCGACGCGATCAAGGAGCTGGCCGGCTGCGCCGCCGGGCAGCCCGTCAACCAGGTCGGAGCGCTCTACCGGCGGCTGACGGCCGTCCTGGCCGACAAGGAACGGACACCGGACGTCGCCTTCCAGGCCGCGACGCTGCCGTACCAAGCCTCCTGGGACGAGTGGGGGCGCGGCTACACCCGGGGCGAGCGCGGCCAGGAGTCCGGCAACGTCCCCGACACGAAGTCGGCCGAGCTGCTCATCCGCGGCGTCCACTCGCGGGATTCGGCGGTCAAGGCCCTGCACGACATCGGCGAGCAGGGCGAGGCGTTCGAGGAGGTGAGCCCGGACGGCGACGGTGACGCCGGGGAGACCTCGCACTTCCGGAGGTTCCTGAGCATCTTCCAGGAGATCACCGCACTGCCCGAGGGCGACCGGGAGCTGATCTCCCGCCCGGTCGCCGACAACCCCCGCACCGCACACCGGTTGAACGAGGAGACCGCTGCACTCGCGGCGGGCGTCGGCCGCCAGACCACCCGAGAGATCACCGACCCGGTGACCGCCGGGTGGGGCCACCTCTTCAACCTGCGCTACCGGATGCTGCTGGTCGACATCGCACACGCCTTCCGGCTCTCCGGGCCGCTGGACGACGGCACCGTGCTCACCGCCCGAGGCTCGCTCATCCACCGGGCCTTCGCCGAGATGTACAACCTGCGGGCCATCTCCGGCATGCTCGTGCAGCTCCCGCTCTCCGCGAGCGAACCCGACGGCGACCGGGCCGGTCCACCGTTCGAGATGCCGTACACGTTGGAGCTGCCCGATCAGGACCGCAACCGCTGGCTGCTCCAACGGGATCTGCTGCAGGCGTCCCAACTCGCGGTCGCGGCAGTGCGACGAGCCCCGGGCGCCGTCAGCGGGGCCGTCCCGTACCTGGTGGCCCTGGCCGAGTCGGACCGGATCTCGCTCCAGCACGTCGAGCGAATCCTCGACGCCCACGGCCTCGGCAGCCCGAACGGCAGCCCCAACGGCCGCGCGCACGGGCAACTGAGCGGGCATGTCGACGGCCGGGCCGCCCGAGCGGTTACCGACCTCTCCCCGCCCCTCACCGATCTGGAGCGAGCATGAGCATCCTCGAACTCCGCATCCTCCCACCGCTGGCGGTCGGTCGGCTCGGCGCAGCCGACCAGCCGATGGACAACTACGAGCTGGAGGTCGACCCCGCGCAGCCGCTCGCCCGGCGCAAGCTGCGCCCGGCGCCGACCTTCACGGTGGACGGGACGACGGGCGAGATCACCTCCGACGCCCCGCCGCAGCACCTCCGCTTCACGGCCGACGGGTGGGTGCGCCCCGTCGCGCCCTTCCTTGAGGTCTGGGCCCTCACCGCCCCCGGCAGGCTGGAGCCCCTGACGGTCGCGCTGCTCGCCGAGCACGGCCTGACGCCGGGTGACGTGACGTGGTGGGCGCACGTGGCCAACCACAAGCTCTACCGCCGCACCTGGGACGAGGACGACCGGATCGACGCCCGAGTCGCCCCCTTCCAGGACCACGAGGTGCACCCCCTCGAAGGCAGCTGCCCCAACTTCTGGCCGGGCCGTACCCTCCCGCTCGGTCACGTCCGGTACATCAGACCGACCGACCGCTTCCCCGGCATCCGCCTGCGCTTCACCCCGGCCCGGGGCTACGTCTACGGCTCAAGCAAGGAGCAGCCGGAGGCGGACGCAGCCCGGCAGCCCGCGGACCGGAACGTGCACGCCGTGCTCTACGACGGGAACCGGGGCAGCTGGCTCGGCCACGTCGACCAGGGCGGTGACCCCAGGCTGACCATCCCCAACAGCATCTACGCCGGAGACCCCGCCGGGGCGGACTGGGTCAGCCGGGGCTACCTCGACGACGAGTGCGACGGCCTCGTCCACGTCCGGCTCGCGGTCGGTGGCAGCGTACTGACCGCCTACAGCCGGATCGGCGCCGGGCCGCCCGCGTACGCGCCCGACAGCCTTCCCGTCCGCACCGTCGCCGACGAGCTCGACCAGGCCATGCACGGCCCCGAGGTGAGCCCGGCCGACGCGGATGCGGGCGGGCAGGGCCTCGCGGTGGCCGAGGAGATCGTCCGCCGGGCGGTGGAGTCCGTGCGGCTGATGAACACGGCTGTGATGAACGGCAACACGGTCGACGGCCGGATCGACATCGGCAGCACCATGGTCCGTCAGGACACCGCCGACACCGGCCGACTCTTCGCGCCGATCATGGCCCCCTCGTTGGTGGACACCACCGCGCTGCTCAATCTCCACCAGGCCGTGCTGACCGGGTTGCGCAGTGGCACCGCACCCTGGTTCGCCGACGTTCTCCGCAACCACAACGAGATCGGTGATCTCTCGGCGAAGGGCCGCCGCAAGATGCCGGCCCTGATGCGCGGCGCGGACGGCCGTGCCCTGGCCCTGACCCGCCGCCAGGTGGACCTCGTCCGGAAGGTCGCCCGTCGGGAGATCTTCGAGGCCGACGGCCCGTCCGCACAGCGCCCGGCCGCCCACGGCACGCCCCCGGAGCAGGAGGAGCAGGGATGACCTCGATCGACCCGAAGAACCTCACCGCCCAGCTGACCTACCGGGCCAGTGGGAACCCGCCGAGCTCGCTCACCAGCTCGGCGATCTCCAACGCCTTCCCCGGCCTGGAGTTCGACTTCCGCAACATCTGGCGCCGGGTCTTCCGTGGCATCGAACTCCACGAGGCGGACAACTACGTCGTGGCCGCCCACGGCGATCTCGCCCGGCTCAAGGGCCGCCGGCTGCTGCGGGTCGGCGGAGTCCCGGTGGTGGTGGCGCTGACCGGCCCGCAGCGCCCCGGTGCCGACTCCGTCCCGCTCACCTCCGCCACCAACCCGGACGGCGTGACGATGCTGGAGTGGTCCAACTCGCTGGCCCAGGCGCTGAAGGACCACGCGGGCAGCGAGGTGACCTGCGAGTTCACCAAGGTCGAGGCTCCCAACCCGGTCGGCATCCCGGACGACAGCAGTCAACTCGAAGCGGTCGACCTCCTGGTCGAGCCGCTGTTCCCCCGGAGTCCCGTCGTGGACGAGCGCCTCGCCGTCATCGACGAGGCCCTG
This sequence comes from Kitasatospora sp. McL0602, assembly GCF_052076145.1. Taxonomy (NCBI): domain Bacteria; kingdom Bacillati; phylum Actinomycetota; class Actinomycetes; order Kitasatosporales; family Streptomycetaceae; genus Kitasatospora; species Kitasatospora sp. McL0602. Next base: position 6,142,665 of record NZ_CP197246.1, read on the forward strand.
GTCCGGCCCGGCGAGCTGACGTGGGGTCTCTGCTCGCCGTGGCAGAACGACTACCGTGAGTGCGCCTGCTACTACTGGGCCGCCAGCCGCCCGGACTACGTCAATCTCGACGTGGACGAGCAGGGCACCACCGTCGGCAACAGTTGGCTCGCCATCGACCGCGAGCCCCGGCAGTACGTCCTGGACGACCGGTCCGACTCGCGACTGCTCTCGTACGACGACCTCTTCCAGGACTGGCAGGGGAGCCTGCGGTTCATCGTGGACGGCCGCGACCACGACGAGAGGCCCGTCCCCGGGGCCGTCGACGGACAGGGTGGGTGACCGGGTGACCATGCACCTCGATGCCTCGGACCGCGCCCCCGACCGCGCCCCCGGACGGGCTCGCGAGCTCTTCCGGCAGTCCGCGCCGCTCAGCCCGGACATCCACCTGATCAGGACCGATGCCGGTCACCACCTGCTCACGGTCGACGGCAGCCGGGTCTTCGACGTCGACGAGCAGACCTATCAGGCCCTCGACGAAGCCCGGCACGGCCCGGACCAGGCCGCCGCAGGACGGCTGCTGGCCGGCCTCGGCCTGCACGGGCCCCCGGCGATCGATGACACCCCGCTCCCGGCACCACCCGTCCGCGCTCTCTCCCTCTCGGTGGCGCAGAAGTGCAATCTCGGCTGCACCTACTGCTACGCCCAGCAGGGCAGCTTCGGCGGCCCGGACAAGAACATGCCCCCGGAGACCGCCAAGGCCGCCGTCGACCTGCTCTTCAGCGAGGCGGGCCCCGGGGAGCGGGTCAATCTCTCCTTCCTCGGCGGAGAGCCGCTGATCAACCGGCCGGTGGTCCGGGCCGCGACCGAGCGGGCCGTCCGTCTCTCCGTCCGCTCGGGGGTGCCCGTCACCTTCTCCATCACCACCAACGGCACCCTGCTGACCCCGGACGATGCCGACTTCTTCGAGGCCCACGGCTTCGCCGTGACCGTCAGCCTCGACGGAGACCGGGCGGAGCACGACCTGCTCCGCCCGTACCGGGGAGGCCGGGGCAGCTTCGACACCGTCCTGGCCAAGGTGAAGCCCCTGCTCGCCCAGCAGCGCCGGATGCAGGTCTCCGCCCGGGTGACGGTCACCCCGAGGAATCTCGCCCTGCGCGACACCCTCGACTCCTTCGTCGGCCTCGGCTTCCACAGCGTCGGCTTCTCGCCGCTGCTCAACTCGCCGACCGGGAAGGAGGAGCTGGCTCCGGCCGATCTGGAGGCGATGCTCGACCAGATGGTCTCCTGCGGCGAGGAGTTCGAGCGTCAGGTGGTGGCCGGGCGGCGCTACCCCTTCGCCAATCTGGTCAACTCCCTGCGAGAGCTCCACCAGGGCACCCATCGCCCCTACCCGTGCGGCGCCGGGGCCGGGTACCTCGGCGTCTCCGCCGACGGTGAACTCGCCGCCTGCCACCGCTTCGTCGGCGACAAGGCCGGAGCGATGGGCGACCTCTCCGAAGGCATCGACCCCCGCCGCCGGCTGAGTTGGCTGGCTGATCGGCATGTCCACCGCCAGGACCCGTGCCGGAGCTGCTGGGCCCGCTACCTGTGCGGCGGCGGCTGCCACCACGAGGTCATCCAGCGCGGCCGACCCGCCTGCGACTACATCCGTGGCTGGCTGCACTACAGCCTCGGCGCCTACAACCGCCTGCTCGCGAGCCGTCCCGACTACTTCACCTCTGCCGGACCACCTGTTGCCGGACCGCCTGTTGCGGGACACCCGGCCGCCGGACCGCCTTCCGCTGGGCTGCCGGCCGCCCGCGCCGAGCCGTGACGGGGGAGCCCAGCGCCCCGGTCGAGACCGAGGTCTGCGTCATCGGCGCGGGCCCGGCCGGGGCGGTCTGTGCCAAGCGCCTGGCCGAGCTCGGCCACCAGGTGCTCGTCGTCGAACGCCACCGCTTCCCCCGTCCCCACATCGGCGAGGCGCTCACCCCGGCGGTCTGGCCACTGCTGGACGCGCTCGGGCTGCGCCCGGCCGTGCTCGGCGTCCTGGGGGAGGGCGGCTTCCGGGCCGCCACCGAGACCTGGCTGCGCTGGTCCGACGACCAGGCCCGGATCGTCCGGCTCTCCCCGGGAGCCCCCGGCCTGACGGTGGACCGCGCCCGCTTCGACCACCTGCTCCTGGACGCCGTCCGGACGGCGGGTGCCCAGGTGCTCCAGCCCGCCACGGCAGGTTGCCCGAGGCGTACCACGTCCGGCTGGTCGGTCCCGCTCCGTACGGCGGGCGCCGTCGACCGCGTCGACTGCCGCTTCCTGGTGGACGCGAGCGGGCGCAGCCTCGCCCTGGGCAGCGGTAGTCGCCGACCGACCGGGCCCCGGACGCTCGCCCTGCACGCCACTTGGCGCGGGTCGTCGGTCAGCTCGTCCGCCGCAGGGGGCCCGGTGGCCGGACCGGCCACCCGGGTCTCGGCCGGTCCGGAGGGCTGGTGCTGGGGCACGGTCCTGCCCGATGGGTCCTTCCGGGCCATGGCGTTCACCGATCCGCAGACGCTCCGCAGGTACGGCACCGGCCAGGCCGCCCTGGCTGCCTGCTACCAGCACCTGCTGCGCGACTCCGACCTGCTGGCGGGTCTCACGGCCCCGATGCTGGTCAGCCGGGTTGCCGCCTGTGATGCCACCGGCTACGCCGACCCCGATCCGGTCACCGAGTACAGCATCCGGATCGGCGAGGCGGCCTTCGCGCTCGACCCGCTCTCCTCCTCGGGCGTGGACAAGGCCATGCAGAGCGCGATGGCCGCTGCCGTCACCGTCCACACCCTCCTGACACCCGAGCAGGACCGGTCGGCGCCGCTCGCCCTCGCGTACTACCGGGAGAACCAACGCCGTTCGGTCGACCAGCACACGGCCTGGGCTGCCGCCCACTACGACGAGCAACGCACCCACCGGGCCTGCCCGTTCTGGCAGCTCCGCGCCCGTCCCGGGGCCGAGCTGCCCGCCGATGCCGCACCACTCGCCCCCCTCCCGGCTCAGGTACGGCTCTCGCCCGCCGCCCGCCTGGTCGACACCCCCTGCGTGGTCGACGACCGGATCGAGCTGCGCCGAGCGCTCGCCCACCCCGCGCTGCCCAGGCCCGTCGCCTACGTCGCGGGCGTCGAGCTGGCGCCGCTGCTGACCCCGATACAGCATCCGCCGTTCCCGGATCTCGCTGACCTGCTCCGGGCCTGGAGTGACCGACTGCCGCCCGGCCAGGCGACGGCCGTCGTCCGCTGGCTGCACCGGCACGGCATCCTCCAGCCCGGGTGACCCACCGCCAGGCTGCCGCGCACGGCTACGGCTACGGCCGGAGACGCTTGGCCAGCAGCGGTACGTCCACCGCCCGGCTGGTGTCGACCCGGTGGACGGGGCCGAAGCCGAGCGGTTCGGCCGTCCGGCTCCACAGCTCCCAGCGTTCCTCCTCGGTCCCGGGCAACAGGTCGAGGTGCACGGGGTGGCGGTGCGGCGCCCGATCGGCGTAGCGCCGGCGCGCGAGCGTCAAGGGCACCTCGCACCACACCTCCTGGAGCGACCGAGCCCCGACCCCTGCCCCGACCCCTGCCCCGACCCCTGCCCCGACCCCTGCCCCGACCCCTGCCCCGATGTCGATCCCGGCTCGGGTGAGCCCGGCCGCCGCGAACTCCCGGACGTGGGCCAGCCAGGGGCTCTCCAGGACGGCGCCTCCGTGAGCCTGGCCGAGCACGGTCCAGAGGGTCTCCAGCGCGGCCTGCCCGAGCTGGTTGCTCCAGGCCCGCTCGCCACCGGGGTCGGGGCTCGGCAGGGTGTCGGCCAGTGTCTCCTTGATCGCGTCCTTGCTGAACAGCGGCAGCCCCAGCTCCCGTGCCAACTCCCCGGCCAGCGTGGTCTTCCCCGACCCTGGAAGCCCGTTCACCAGGACCGTCAGCACGTCGGCTCACCCACCGGTGCCGTGAGCACTGCACGCGCCCGGCTGCGCAGTGAGAGAGTGGCGGCGACGAGCACCAGCGCCGTGACGATCCGTACGCCGATGGAGATCTCGGCGTGGATGGCGTCCTGTTGCACCAAGGCCATGACGTCGACGTCGTATGTCGGTGCGTGCCGGACGGCCAGCGTGACCAGCAGGTAGACGGCCAGGCAGGCGAGCCCGGCGTAGCGGCTCCAGTGTCGGGCCAGGGAGCGGGTCTCCAGCCCGGCGGCGGTGGCGGCCGCGCGCACCTTGTGGCGGAAGAACATGTGCCCGGCCACGGCGGCGAGGACCGTGACCACCTGCAAGTAGCCGATCCAGGTGGCGGTGTGGAGGAGCGAGAGCGCGGTGTCGACCGAATCACCTGGCTCGATCGTCGCCAGTAGGTCCAGCAGCTGAGCGGTCTGGTACACGGTGAACGCCAGCTGGCCCACGGCGGCGGCCAGATAGCAGGCCGCAGTGGTGAGGCCGAGGCGGGCCCAGGGCTCCCATGCCGTCGGTGCTTCCGTGGTGAGTACCTCCGGGCCGTCGGGGCCGTCCGGGCCGTCCGGGTCCGGCCGGTCGTCGGAGAGTTGGGCAGCGCTGGTCAATGGAGCGGTCTCCCTGGAGAGGTGTGAGATCGGGCAGGTGCACGGTGCGCGTGTCCGGAGACGTCCGGAAGGCGGGCCTCAGTTCCGGGTGCCGATGACGACGGTGGCGTCGCGGCCCTCGCAGGAGACGACGCGAGGGGCGAGGCCGCGTTCGGCGAAGGCTTCGGCGGTGCCCGGGGACTGGCGTTCGCTGGTCTCGATCAGCAGGTGGCCGCCGGGGGAGAGCCACTCGGTGGCGGCAGAGATGACGCGGCGTTGGATGGCCAGCCCGTCGGCGCCGCCGTCAAGGGTGACGGGGGGTTCGTGGTCGCGGGCTTCCGGCGGGAGCAGCCGGATCTCGTCGGTCGGGACGTAGGGGGCATTGGCGACGAGCAGGTCGACCCGTCCGCGCAGGTCGGCGGGCAGGGGGCCGTAGAGGTCGCCCTCGTACACCCGGCCGTCGAACGGGCCGACGTTGCGGCGGGCGTAGCGGACGGCGACGGGCTCGATGTCGGCCGAGTGGAGTTCGATGCCGTCGAGTTGGGCGGCGAGGGCCGCGCCGAGGGCGCCCGCGCCGCAGCAGAGGTCGAGTACGACCGCGCCGGGGTGGCCGAGGGCGGCGGCCTGCTCGGCGAGGAACTCGGTGCGGCGGCGGGGGACGAAGACACCCGGGCCGACGAGGATCCGCAGGCCGCAGAACTCGGCCCAGCCGAGGACGTGTTCGAGGGGTTGGCCGCCGACCCGGCGGTCGACCATGGCGGCGAGCTCGACGGGGGAGCCGGCGGTGGAGAGGAGCAGCCTCGCCTCGTCCTCGGCGAACACGCAGCCTGCGGCGCGCAGCCTGGCGACGAGGACGGAACGGAGACGGGCGGAGGAGAAGACCGACACGAGAGCCTTTCGGGAAGCCTTGAACGGGGCTCCCGCGGTCACCTAGGCCGGTACGACCGCGAAGTCGGAGGGGAGCACCCGGAGCACACCTGCGTTGATGGGTCTCACCTCCAAGGCTCGGTACGGGCTCGATCCAGGCGTCCACGAGCGGGCGCCGGCGCCGTACAGGCCGTCACACTACAGCAGGCGTGGACGCCGCGAGCCCCGTATCCAGGAGCGGCGGATACGGGGCTCGGCGCACGTCGGTGACCGGCGCCGCCTCGGTCAGGCCATCTGCCGCGGGAGCGGCTTGATCACCGCGTACTGGGCGCCGGACGGGTCGGCGAAGACCGCGATCCGGCCGACGGTGGGGACGTCCTCCGGCGGCATGATCACCGAGCCGCCGTTGCCGGTGGTCGCGGCGGCGACCGCGTCGGGGTCGTTGACGGCGAAGTGCGGGAGCCAGCCGAGCCGCAGCGGCGGGAACATCCCCGCGAGCCCACCGAAGCCCGCATCCGGCTGCTCGCCCTCGGCGGTGGAGAGCACCGTGTACTCGACACCGGGCACGCCGGAGTCCTCCGCGCGCCAGCCGAAGACGGACTGGAAGAAGGTGAGCGCCGTTGCCGTGTCGGGCGTGTGCAGCTCGGCCCAGCAGAAGCTGTTCGGCTCGCCGACCAGGTCGAGGCCCTTCGTCCGGGCGGGCTGCCAGATCGCGAAATCGCCGCCGGTCGGGTCCGTCAGCTGGGCCATCCGCCCGGCGTCCATCACATCGAACGGGGCGACCCGCACGGTGCCGCCCGCCTGCTCGACGCCCTTGGCGACGGCGTCGGCGTCCGGGGTCTGGAAGTACACCGTCCATGCCGAGATGGCGCCCTCGTCGGTGAGCGGCCCGAGCGCGGCGACGGTCTTGCCGCCCTCCTGGAAGAAGCCGTACCCGCCGGCCTCCGGACCGGCCGAGACGAAGGTCCACCCGAAGACGGCACCGTAGAAGGCGGCGGCAGCGTCGGTGTCCGGGCTGCCGAGGTCGATCCAGCTGGGTGCGCCGCTCTTGAAGTCGGTGGTGACCATGATCTTTCTCCTTTGACGGACCAGTGGCCGGGCCCGCGCGCGGGACGAAGCCCACGCAGGCCCTCTCGCAGCTCCCAGGCTGGCACACCCCACCGACAATCCGTCGGACCCGGCCCCGCCCGGTCGACCACCCACCCACCCACCCACCCACCGGCCGGACGGACGGCGGTGGCCGGAGGTGGAAGACTGTCGTGCACGACCGACGGTGGGCGGCGTTAGGCGGGCGCGTCCGGGGAGAGGGGGGCCGATGAAGCGGGTCCTGTTGTTGGATGCTGCGCCCGGTGGGCTGCTGGACCGGGAGGTGGGGCGGCTGCTCGGGCACGGGCTGGCTGTCACCTTGAACCTGCGGCGGGTGGCGGACACGGCACGCGTGCGGGCGGAGTGGGCGGGGCGGGTGCGGTTCGTGGACTTCGACCCCTTCGACGAAGCCGAGCTGATCGCCGGGACGGTCGGGGACGGGGTCGGCCACCATGCGGTCAAGTCCCGGGCGGGGGTGCCGATGGGCGCCGCCTTCCTCGCCGCCGCGACCGACCCCGCCGCGACCGACCCCGGGCCGGCCGCCCGGCTGGAGGTGGTCGGCCGGGCGGGTGCCGGCACGGACCACGTCGACCTCGCTGCCGCTGCCCGGTGCGGCGTCGCCGTCACCCACACGCCCGGCTCCAACGCCGTCGCGGTCGCGGAGTTCGCGCTGGCCCAGCTGCTCGCCCTCACCCGCCACCTCCCCTCCTACAACGAGGCTTCGCACCACGGGCGTTGGAGCAGCCCGAGCACACCGGCGGCGGGCCTCGCCGATCTCACGCTTGGCGTCGTCGGGCTGGGCCGGATCGGGTCGGCGCTGGCCGAGCGGGCGGGTGCGCTGGGCATGGCCGTCCAGTCCTTCTCCCGCCGCGCGCCCAACGGACCGGCTATAGCGCCAGGCACAGCGCCGGAGGTGCGTCCGGTCGGGAGCCTGGACGAGCTGTTGGCGACCAGCGACGTGGTGTCCCTGCACCTCCCGCTCACCCGCGAGACCCGGGGGCTGATCGGGCGGCCGGAGTTGGCGCGAATGCGACCGGGGGCGATCCTGCTCAACACCGCGCGGGGTGGGATCGTCGACGAGTCGGCGCTCGCCGACGCCCTCCGTGACCCCGGGCATCCGCTCGCGGCGGCGGCCGTCGACACCTTCGAGCACGAGCACGCGGCCTTCGCCTCACCGCTGTTCGGGCTGCCGAACGCCCTGCTCACGCCGCACGTCGCCGGGATGACCGGGAGTGCCATGGCCACGGCCGCCCTCCGGTGCGCCGACCACATCGCGTACCTGCTGGCCGGTCGCCCGGAGGGTGTGCCGGTGGTCACCAGCTGACGGGGGCCGCCGGTTCGGGGCTCTCCGCCCCGCCGAAGAGGGAGCGCTCGACGTGCTGGGTGTCGGTGTACTCCCGGACGGCGGTGATCAGGCCGTCCCGGACGGTGAAGATGCCGAGGCACAGGTTGTCGTAGCGCCGCCCGTTCGCGGCGGTGCCGACGGCGGTCCACTCGGCGACGACCTGGTCGCCGTCCGCCAGGCAGTTGGTGAGGGTGACCTGCGGTGCGCCGTCGGGGGCGAAGAGGCTCCCGACGCCGCCGAGGAAGTCGTCGATGATGGCGGAGCGGCCGCGCCACACCCGGCTCAGCGGCAGGTCGCCGGGGTAGGTCCAGGTGGCGTCCTCGGCGAAGCTTGCGACGACGGTGGCGAGGTCGCCCTCGGCGACGGCGGTGACGTACCGGACGACGACGGTACGGGGGTCGGTGCTGGGCATGCTGGTCATCAAGGGCTCCAGGAGATGGGTGAGTTGGTGAGAGGTCAGGAGATGGTCAGGACGGCGTTGCCACGGATGCGGCGCTCCCGCAGGTCGGCCAGCAGCTCGGGCGTCCGGCTCCAGTCCGCGACCGCGCCGATCTCGGGGTGCAGCCGCTGCTCGGCGACCAGTCGGACGAGGGTCCGCAGGTCGGGTGCGTCGGGGCCGTCGGTGTCGGCGTAGCTGAAGTGCCGCACGGTGGCGGAGAGCGGGCCGGCGAAGAACCCGAAGAAGTCCAGCAGGGCCGGCTCCCGCGAGGCCTGGCCGAACCAGATCAGCTGCCCGCGCGGTGCGAGCTTCGCGAGGGCCTGCGGGAGGTTCGGGCCGCCGGTCGACTCCAGGATGAGGTCGAACACCCCGTCGGCCTCCGCCACCCGGGAGACCACCTGTGCGCCCAACTCGGCCAGTCGGCCGCCGCGTTCGGCCGAGGCGCTGACGGCGGTGACCAAGGCCCCTGCGCGGGTGGCGAGTTCGGTGAGGTAGTGGCCGACACCGCCGGACGCGCCGGTGAGCAGTATCCGCCTCCCGGCCACCGCACCCGCCGTACGGAGCAGCCGGAGCGCCGTCAGCCCGGCCAGCGGCAGAGCGGCGGCCACGACGGTCGGGACCTCCTCGGGCAGCACCGCGAGCGCACCGGTCGGCACGGCTGCGTACTCGGCCCACCCGGCCGAGGCGGGGTGGCCGACCACCCGGCTGCCGACGGCGGGGCCCGAGCCGTCCGCCGCAGCCTGCACCACCAGGCCGGCGATGTCCTTGCCCGGCCGCCAACCCTGCTCGGGGGCCTCCAGCTGGAAGGTCTCACCCCGGTTCACGGAGTACGCGTCCACCTTCACCAGGGCCTCGCCGGGGCCCGGCTCCGGTGGGGCCACCTCGGCCTGCCGCACCGTGCTCGCTGTGTCGCCCGTTGCCACAAATGCCTTCACCGTCAGCGCCTTTCGGAGATCCCGGCCGGTCGTCCCCGGCTGCTGACCAGCTAACCGGCTGCGCCCGGAGGCGGTCCAACAACCGGACAGCGGCCTTGACAACCGTTGGTTGTCGGCCAGGATGGCGGGCATGGATCTCGACCTCGCGCAGGTGCGCGCCTTCGTCGCGACGGCCGAACACCTGCACTTCCGCCGGGCGGCCGAGCAGCTTTCGCTCACCCAGCAGGGGCTGTCGAAGCGGATCGCCCGGCTGGAGGAGACGCTCGGCGTGCGACTGCTGGAGCGCGGCGGGGGCACCGTCGAACTCACCGACGCCGGTGCGAGGTTTATCGGCCCGGCGCGGGCGGCGCTGACGGCCGGGGCACAGGCCGTGGCTGCCGTACGGGCCGGTGGGCGGCCGCTGCGGCTGGACGTCTGGGGGCACCTGTTCGCACCGCTGCGGACGGTCCGGGAGGCGCTGGCGGAGGCCGGGGGAGTCCAGGCCGAGGTCGGGCCGGGCCGGGATCTGCCAAGTGTCGTGGCAGCGCTGACCCGTGGCGAGACGGACGCCGGCTTCGGCCGCTACCACGCCGCGGCCACCTCTGACGCCTCGGACGCCGCGGCCACCTCGGACGATGCGGGTGCCTCGCTCGCGCACCGGCTGGTCCGGCTGGAGCCGGTCGATGCCGTGCTCCCCGCCGACCACCCGTTGGCCGCCCGCGACGCCCTGCGGCCCGCCGACCTCTCGGCCCTCCGGCTGGTGCTCCCGGCTGCGCCCGGACGCCTGGACTTCCTCCGGCACTTCGCCGACCGATTCGCGGTCCCGGTCCTGCCGGGCGAGGCCAACCTCGGGCTCGACCACCTCCTCGAACGAGTCCGCACCACGCCCGACGGCTGCACCCTGCTGCCGGCCGACCTCCCGCCGACCGCCACCCCCGGCCTGCGGACCCTGCCGCTGGTCGACCCGACCCCCCTCTACGCCTGGTCCCTGGTCTGGCGACGGGACGACCCGGACCCCCGACTTCCGCTGCTGCTGGACGGGTTCGCCGCCGCAGGCCGTCGCCGCCGCTGGCTCGAGTACCGCCCCGGCCGGGACTGGCTGCCGGAAGGGTCGGTGTCCTGCTGACCCGAACCCGGACCCGCCCGGACACGGCCCTGGCCGTGTGGGCTCAGGGGGAGTCGAAGGCGCGGCGGGATTCGGCGATGTACTCGCGGTGCTGCTCGGCCCAGCGGATCAGGCCGCTGACCTCCACGGAGAGGGTCTCGCCGACGGAGGTGAGGGCGTAGTCGACCCGGGGCGGAGTGGTGGGGGTGACCGTGCGGGTGACCAGGCCGTCGCGCTCCAGGCTGCGCAGGGTGAGGGTGAGCATGCGGGCGGAGATGCCCTCGACGGAGCGCCGCAGCTCCGAGTAGCGGCGCGGCCCGCCGCCGAGCATGGCCATGATCAGCACGCTCCACTTGTCGCCGACCCGGTCCAGGACGTGCCGGAGGTGGCAGGCCTCCGGGTCGTGGCGGGCCGGGGTGGTAACAGCGGTGTGCGTAGGGATGTCCAAAGTGCGGTCTTCTGTCACCCGAGCAGCATCGCCCACAATCCTCCCGGGAACAAGAAGTAACCAGCACTCGAAAAGTGCCCGATTGGCCGAGACAGTTCGGCCGTACCTTCTGGGAGAAACGGTGTTCGTCGCCTACGTAGTGCTCGCGGTCCTGCTCTCGCTGGTCCTGATCGCATCCGGCCGGGGCAAGCTCGTCAAGGACGAGAAGATCACCACCGGCCTCACGGCGATCGGCGTGCCGCTCGGCTGGCTCCCCCGCCTCGCCGCGCTCGAACTGGCCGGTGCCCTCGGGCTGCTGGCCGGCACGGGCTACCGTCCGCTCGGCGTCGCGGCGGCCGTCGGCGTGGTGCTCTACTTCGCCGGAGCGGTGATCGCCCACCTCCGGGCCAAGGACCTCAAGGGCGTGCCGACACCCGCCGTCCTGCTGCTGCTCGCCGTCGCCCCGCTCGTGCTCGGGGCAGCCACTGTCTGACCTCGCCCGGAGAGCGGTCGGCGGGCCGCTCTAGCCGAGCCCAAGCCGGAGTTCGTACCGTCTCGGAGCGAGACCGGGAGTCGTCGGCGGGCCAGCGAGCTGCTGGCCGTCCGACGGCTCCCGGCCCGGCCCGAGGAGGAGTCCGTGACCGAGTACTTCCCGCTCACCGCCTACCAGCGGGATGTCTGGACGGCGTGCACGGCCGGGCCGGTCTCGGCCGACTACACCATCACCGCCCATGAGCGCCTCAGCGGCCCGGTCGACCTGGACGCGCTCGTCGCGGCCGTGCGCCGGGCGGTGCTCGGGAGCGACGGGCTGCGGGCCAGGTTCGGCGAGGGCGACGACGGGCCGTACCAGTGGACCGACCCGGTGGCTGCGGCCGCCGAGGTCGCGGTGGAGGTCGCGGAGCTGTCGGCCGAGGGCTGTCGGCGCCGCATCGAGGCCGTCCTCGCCCTGCCGATGGATCTGGCCACGGGCCCGCTGTTCCACGCCTCCGTGCTGCGGGAGGGCCCCGAGACCGCCCACCTCCTGCTGCGTGCGCACCACATTGTCGCCGACGGCTTCGCGCTCGACCTCTTCCTCAACCAGGTGCTGGCCCACTACGAGCAGCGCCAGGCCCCGAGCGAGAGCTACCGCACCACGGTCGAGCAGGATCTCGCCTACCGCGCCTCGCCGGAGCACCGCACCGACCAGGAGTACTTCCGCGCCGCGCTGGGCGGTGCCGAGCCCACGCTCTTCACCCGCCGCCCGCAGATCAACCCCGCCGCTTCCGGCTCCGCCGCGCGGGCCGACACCCGGCACGTCCTCGTCCTCGAACCGGAGCTGACCGCCCGCATCCGGGCCACCGGCCGGTCGGTCTTCGAGTACGTCGCTGCCGCCGTGGGCTGCTACCTCGCGCGCCTGCACGGCACCGACGAGACCGTGATCGGCGTGCCCTTCCTGAACCGCCGGACCGAACAACAGAGCCGTACGGTCGGCCAGTTCGCCAACACGCTCCCGCTGCGTATCCGGGTGGGGGAGGGCGACACCCTGACCTCGGTCGCGGAGGGGGTCGGGGCCGGGGTCAGGGAGCTGCGAAGCCACGAGCGGCTCGCCCTCGGCGACGTCCCGCGCCCCGGCCGCTCGGCCGGTCGGCGGCTCTTCGACACCACCCTCTCGTACCTCAACCTGCCGGAGCTGCCCGAGCGCGGCGGGGTGACGCGTGAGCGCACCGGTCAGCAGAACCGCCACGACGGCGATGCGCTGGCCATCCTCGTCGTCCACCACCGTGGCTCGGACACCGTCAGGATCGAACTCGACTGCGAGCCCGACGTGTTCGACGAGGAGCTGCCCCCGGCCCGGGTGGCCGGGCAGCTGCTCGCGCTGATCCGGCACGGGCTCGCCGACCCCGGCCGCCCGGCCGCGCGACTCGCCCTGCTCGACGCCGAGGGCCGGGCCGCCGCCATCCGCGCCGCGCACGGCCCGGCCGCCCCGCTGCCTGCGGATCTCACCCTGCACGGCCTCTTCGACCGGCAGGCGGAGCGCACTCCCGACCGCACCGCCGTGCGCGGTGGAGTCCTGGCCGCCGACCTCGGCTACGCCGAACTCGCTGCCCGCGCCGGGCGGGTGGCCGCCGCGCTGCGGGACGCCGGGGTGGCGGCGGAGGACCGCGTCGCCGTCCTGGTCGAGCGCGGGCCCGCGCTGCCCGCCGCCCTGCTGGGGGTGCTACGGGCCGGTGCCGCCTACGTCCCCGTCGATCCCGAGTACCCGGCCGAGCGCATCGCCTACCTGCTGCGGGACAGCGGAGCGAAGGCAGTACTGGTCGACGCCGCGACCGAACGCCTGGTGCCGGCCGGCACGTCGGCGGACGGCACGTCAGCGCTGGTGCTCAGGGTGGACGGCCCGCTGCCGGGTGGTGAGTACGCGGCGCCGGTCCCGGCGGACCACCTGGCGTACGTGATCTACACCTCCGGGTCGACGGGCCGCCCCAAGGGCGTGATGGTCGAGCACCGTTCGGTGGTCAACCGGCTGCTGTGGATGCAGCGCCGCTACCCGCTCGGCCCCGGGGACGTCGTACTGCAGAAGACCCCGGCCTCCTTCGACGTCTCCGTCTGGGAGCTGTTCTGGTGGGCCGCCGCCGGGGCGGCCGTACACCTGCTGCCGCCCGGCGCTCACCGCGACCCGCGCGCGATCCTCGCGGCGGTCGCCGAACAGCGCGTCACCGTCGTGCACTTCGTCCCGTCCATGCTCGGGCCGTTCCTCGACCTGCTGGACGAGGAGCCGGGCCTGCTGCCCTCCGCCGCCTCTCTCCGGTACGTGTTCTCCAGCGGCGAGGCGCTCGGGCCCGAGCTGGCGAACCGCTTCACCGCCCGGTTCGCCGCGCTGGGCAGGCCGCCGCTGCTGGTGAACCTCTACGGGCCGACCGAGGCGAGCATCGACGTCTCGTACCACGACTGTCCACCCGGCCCGGCGAGCCGGGTGCCGATCGGGCGGCCCGTCGACAACACCCGGCTGTACGTGCTGGGCCCCGGCGACGAGCCGCAACCCGACGGGGTGCCCGGAGAGTTGTGCGTCGGCGGGGTCGCCGTGGCACGCGGCTACCTCGGCCGGCCGGGCCTCACCGGCGAGCGGTTCGGCCCCGACCCGTTCGTGCCCGGCGAGCGCCTCTACCGGACGGGGGATCTCGTACGGCGTACCGGTGGCGGCGAGTTGGAGTACCTCGGCAGGGCGGACGACCAGGTCAAGATCAGGGGCCACCGGGTGGAGCCGGGCGAAGTCCGGGCAGCGCTCGCCGCCGTGCCGGGCGTGCGGGCCGCCGTCGTCGTCGCCCGCGCCACCGCCGACCGTGGCACCCAGCTCGCCGCCTACTTCACCGCCGACAGTGACCTCGACCCGGTTGAGCTGCACCGCAGCCTCGCCCGCACCCTGCCCGCACACCTCCTGCCCGCCCACTGCCTGCGGATCGAGGCGCTGCCGCTCACACCGAACGGCAAACTCGACCGCGCCGCGCTCCCCGATCCCGACGCCGATCCAGGCGGCGATCCCGCACCAGGCGCCGGCCGGGCGCCGAGCCGTCCGCCGCGCAAGGGCGCCGAAGCCGTCCTGGTCGCGGTCTGGTCGGCCGTCCTCGGCACCGCCGTCGGTGTGCACGACGACTTCTACGCCCTCGGCGGCGACTCCCTCCTCGCCCTGCGTGTCCGGGCCGAGGCTGAACGGGCCGGGCTGCGGATCGAGACCGGTGACCTGATGGCCTACCGGACGGTCGCCGCGCTCGCCGAACTCGCCACCCCCGTGGGCGGGTCCGCGCCGATGCCCGAGCCCTTCGCGCTGCTGGCGGCGGCAGACCGCCCCGGCCCGGCCGGAGCCGAGGATGCCTTCCCGCTCACCAGCCTCCAACTGGGCATGATCTACCACAGCCTGCGCGGGGGCACCGCGTACCGGGACGTGTTCCACTACCGGCTCCGGCTGCCCTGGGACGAGGAGCACCTGCGCGCCGCGTACCGGAAGCTGACCGGCCGCCACCCGGCGCTGCGCTCCACGATCGCCCTGTCGGGCCGCTCCGAGCCGCTCCAGGTGGTGCACCCCGCCGGGCCGGGGGAGCCCGAGATCGCGCCGGTGGAGGCCGACCTCGCGGGCCACATCGAGCAACGGCGCTGCCATCGCTACGACTTCGAGGTCGGACCGCTCCACCACCTGTACGTCCGCCCAGGGTCGAACGCGGTCGACCTGGTGCTCAGCTTCCACCACGCCGTACTCGACGGTGGCAGCGTCGCCGGTCTGCTGGGCGAGCTGCTCCAGGACTACCTGCACGGCCTGGGGGCCGACACCCCGGCAGTCCCGGTCGAGCCGCCGCCCAGCCCCGCGCTGTACGCGACCGAGGAGCTGCGCGCGGTGGCGTCGACCCGCTCGCGCGACTACTGGCGCCACAGTCTCGGCGAGGCCGGGCCGCTCCAGGTGCCGGGCTTCGCAACGGCCGTGGGGCCGGGCGGGGGCGGGCGGTTCAGCCGACTGGCCCTGCTGCCCGCCGAGTTGGACGAGCAGGTGCACGCCTTCGCGCGCTCCGCCGGGCTGCCCGTCAAGTCGCTGCTCTTCGCCGCCCACTGCCTGACCCTGCGGCTGCTCTCCGGCCGACAGGGGGAGCTCACCGGGCTCGTGGTGCACGGACGTCCGGAGCTGCCCGGCGCCGACCGGAGCGCCGGGTTGTTCCTCAACACCCTGCCCGTCCAGGTGAGTTCCACCGGCCGGAGCATGATCGAGATGGCGCGCGAGCTGTTCCGCGCCGAGCAGCTGGGGCACCCCCACCGCCACTACCCGCTGAGCCGCATCCAGGAGGACCAGGGCGGCGGAGCACTGGTCGACACCGCCTTCAACTACGTCCATCTGCACGTGCTCGACCGGGTGTTGAGCCTCCCGGAGGTCGAGCTGCTCGCCGTCCGGACCTGGGAGGAGAGCGACCTCCGGCTGCTGGTCAACGCCATCGTCAGCCCGGTCGACGGCCGCCTCCGGCTGCGGTTGGACTGCGACGGCCGCGTCCACACGCCCGAGCAGGCGGCCCTCGTCGCGGAGACCTTCCTCCGCATCCTCGAGCGGCTCGTCACCCACCCCGACGAGCCGGCCGACCTCGCCTTCCTCGCGCCGGTCGAGTCCGCCAGGCCGAACCCGAACCCGAACCCGAACCCGAATCCGACCGAGGAGCCCCGGCCGGACCTGGCCCGCATGGTGCGTGCCCGCGCCCAGGAGCGGCCCGAGGCGATCGCCGTCGCCTTCGAGGGCTGCCGCTGGACGTACCGGCAGCTCGACCGGGCCGCCGACCTGGTCGCCCACCGGCTGCTGGAGGCCGGAGCCACCCCGGGCGCGCGGATCGGCATCGCGATGGACCGCTCGCCGGAGTACGTCGCCACCGTCCTCGGGGTGGCGCGGGCGGGCTGCGCGAGCATGCCGCTCGACACCGGCTACCCGCCCGCCCGGCTGGCGGCCATGCTGCGGATCGCCCGCCCGCTCACTGTGATCGCCCACCACCGGCACACCGGCCTGCTCGACGGCGTACCGGTGCTCCCGGCCGAGGGCCTCGCCGACGCTGCCGGGGGTGTCCCCGAGGGCTTCGAGACGCCCGTGATCAGCCCCGACAGCACCTGCTACGTGCTCTTCACCTCCGGCTCCACCGGCGAGCCGAAGGCCGTGGCGATGCCGCACCGCGCCTTGGCCGCCCTGGTGCGCTGGCAGAACCGCATCCCGAGCGGCGATGTCGACGGCTCGACGCTCCAGTTCTCCGCACTGGGCTTCGACGTGCACCTCCAGGAGATCTTCGCCACCCTCTGTCGCGGCAGCACGCTCCAACTCGTCAGCGAGGAGCGGCGGCTGGACTTCCCGGAGCTGCTCCGGCTGCTCGACCGGGAGGGCGTCGAGCGGGTCTTCCTCCCCTATGTGGCGCTCCAGCAGCTCGCCGAGACCTCTGCCGCACTCGGCCTGCTGCCCCGCGCGCTGCGGGTGATCGTCTCCGCCGGTGAGCAGCTGCGCGTCACGCCGGAGATCCGGCGGTTCTGCGCGGCGCTCCCCGCGCCAGGCGTGATCCTGGAGAACCAGTACGGGCCGACCGAGACCCACATCGCCACCGGCTACCAACTACCCGGCCCCCCGGCCGACTTCCCCGCCCTGCCGCCGATCGGCACGGCGGTGGACGGCAGCTCCGTGCACGTACTGGACGGGCAGCTGCGCCCGCTCCCGCCGGGGGCGACCGGTGAGATCCACCTCTCCGGCGACTGCCTCGCGGACGGCTACGAGAACCGCCCGGAGCTGACCGCCGAGCGTTTCGTCACCCTGCCGGACGGCGTCCGGGCCTACCGCACCGGCGATCTCGGCCACACCCTCCCCGGCGGCGCCGTGGTCTGCCTCGGGCGCACCGACGCCCAGGTCAAGATCCGGGGCTTCCGGATCGAACCCGCCGAGGTCGAACTCGCCCTCACCGCCACCCCCGCAGCCCGCGCGGCGGGTGTGACCGAGGCGGCCGTGGTCGCCGTCGGCGACGGACCGGCGGCGGCGCTGGTCGCCTATCTGGTGGCCCCCGAGGGTGCGGTGGACCTCGACGCCGTCCGCCGCGACCTGCGGGCCGGCCTGCCCGGACACATGGTCCCCACCCATCTGGAGTGCCTGCCCGCCCTGCCCCGCACCCCCAGCGGCAAGCGGGCCGACGCGGTGCTCCGGGCCCGCCCGCTGACCCGCCGCCCGGCCGGACGGCCGGAGCAGCTCAGCCCGCTGGAGCGTCAACTCGCCGAGCTGGCAGCCGAGATCCTCGGCCTCCCCGACGTCGGCCGGGACGACGACCTCTTCGACCTCGGCGCCACCTCGCTCACGGCGATGCGCCTGGTCGTGCGGATCGAGCAGCGGACGGGCGTGGCCGTCCCGGTCTCCGCACTCACGGCCGCGCCGACCGTCGCCCGGCTCGCCACCCTGGTGGGCTCGGCCGGGCCCGGCTTCGACCCGCTCGTACCGCTGCGCACCACCGGCTCCCGCCCGCCGATCTTCCTCGCCCACCCGACCGGCGGCAACGTGCTGTGCTACCTGCCGCTGGCCCGCGCCCTGCCGCCGGACCAGCCGCTGTACGGGTTCCAGGCGGCCGGCGCGACCCCGGGCACGGTGCCGCTGCGCAGCGTCCCGGAGATCGCCCGCAGTTACGTCGCGGCGATGCGACGCGTCCGGCCGCACGGCCCGTACACCGTCGGCGGGTGGTCGTTCGGCGGGCACATCGCGTTCGAGATGGCGGCCCAACTGCGGGCCGTGGGTGAGGAGGTGGCGGAGGTGGTGCTGATCGACTCGGACGCGCTGGACCCGGCCGCCGCCCCGGAGTCGGTGGACGGGCTCTCGCTGATGACCTGGTTCTTCTGGGAGCTGCTCTGGCTGGACGGCGGTGGAGCGGTGCCCGAGCAGGCGTTCGGTGAACTGCACGATGAGGGCGAGGCGTTCGAGCGGATCAGGGAGCTGGCCGTCAGCACCGGGCTGCTCGGGGCGGACGACTCCGACGCCGTCCTGCGGGGCGTCTTCGAGATGTTCCGCGCCAACTGGGAGGCCCTGATCGGCTGGCGGCCGCAACCGGCCGCGCAGGACCTGCTGCTGATCCGCGCCGAGGGCTCGCTGCCGGAGGTACTCAAGCCGGTGCACCGGATCGCCGGGAGCCTCTACCAGGCGAGTGACAACGGCTGGGGGCGGCTGACCACCGGGCAGGTGCGGGTGGTCGACGTCCCCGGCGACCACATGCAGCTCGTCCAGGACCCGTACGTGAAGCACGTCGCCCAGATCCTCGGCGAGCTGCCCGGCCGCCCGGCCGGTCCAACCTCTCGGAAGGCAGTGAGATGACCACCGACGGCCGCAGCAGGAAGGCCCTCGTGATCGGCGCGGGCATCGGTGGTCTGGCCACCGCGGTCGCGCTGCGACGCGTCGGCCTCGAGGTCGAAGTGTACGAGCGCGCTGCTGAGTTGAAGCCGGCCGGGTTCGGCATCTCGGTCGGCTCCAACGCGGTCCGGGCGCTCGGCACGCTCGGTCTCGACCTCGGGCTGGAGCGCCGGGGCCGGATCGTCGAGCACATGGAGTTCATGACCCCGGACGGCCGCCGGCTGTTCGAGCTGCCGCACGCCGAGGTCGACCGGGAGGCCGGTGCGCCCAGCATCTGCCTCTATCGGGGCGATCTTCAGGCGGCGCTGCGCGAGGCCGCCGACGACTGCCCGATCGTGCTCGGGGCGACGGCCGAGAGCTACCAGCGCTACGCGCGGGACGGCGAAGCCGACGGCGTCCGCGTCCGGTTCGCCGACGGCAGCGAGGCGCACGGCGACCTGCTGGTCGGCGCCGACGGCATCAACTCGGTGATCCGGGCCCAGGTCACCGGCGCCGGGCCGACGCCCACCCGGTACGGCGGGTTCATCTGCTGGATGGCCGTCGCCCGGATCGGCCACCCGCGCCTCACCCCCGGGTTCAGCGGGCACTACTGGGGAGACGGCCGCCGGTTCGGCATCCACGACGTCGGGCACGGCCGGATCTACTGGTGGGGCAGCCTGAACCTGCCCGAGGCGGCGGCCCGGAGCTGCACCACCGACAAGCGCGAGATCCTGCGGACCTTCCCCGGCTGGGCCGAGGAGATCGCCGCGCTGGTCGAGGCCACCCCGCAGGAGGACATCATGGCCGTCCCCTGCCAGGACCGGCCCTTCCTGGAGAGTTGGGGCGACGGGCCGGTGACGCTGCTCGGCGACGCGGCGCACCCCATGCTGCCGAGCCTCGCCCAGGGCGGCAGCTCCGCCATCGAGGACGCCGTCGTGCTGGCCGGGCGCCTCGCCGACGCCGACCGCCTCGGCGGCACCCTCGCCGCGCTGCGGATCTACGAGGACACCCAACGCGAACGCACCCGCAGCATGGTCGAGGTCTCCCGGTCGATGGCCCGCCTGGAGCAGGTGCAGGGCGCGGTGCCGCGCCTGCTCCGCGACACCGCCGCCCGGCTGGTGCCCCGCCGCGCACTGGCCGGCCTGCTGCGCCGGACGCTGGTCTACCCGGGCGCCGACCACCCGGTCCGGCTCCCAACCAACCCCCTCCCCGTCACCCGGAGTTCCCTGTGACCCACCCCGCCGACGCCAAGGAAACCGTCCAGCGCTACCTGCGGGCGATCGCCGAGCGCGACGCCCCAGCCGTCATCGAACTCCTCGCCGAGGACGCCGAGTTCTGGATCTCCGGCGAGCACGCCGTCTCCGGCTCCTTCCGGGGCCGCGACGCGGTGCTCGGCGGATTCCTTCTCCCCATGGGCGAGTTGTTCGACCCGGAGGCCGACTACACCATCGACGTCAGCAGCCTGATCGCCGACGGGGACAAGGTCGCCGTCGAGTGCGTCTCCCGCTCCGTCACCCGGGCCGGGCGCCCCTACGAGAACCACATCGTCTCCGTCTACACCGTCCGCGACCAGCAGATCGCGGGCATGCGCGAGTACTTCGACACCCAGCACTTCGCCGAGGCGACGGCTCCGCGCAGTGACGCGGCGAGCGAATGATCCGCACGGCACCGGCGGCCCGGCGGGAGGAGACGAGGGACGGCTACTACCGTGCCGAGGGCGCGGCCGCGATCATGAGCGTGGCGCACTTCCCCGACGAGGTGCTGACCTTCCTGCAGATGGAGTGCCTGACGGCCTTCCGCGCGACCCGGCGGCGCCGCTGCGACGCGATCGCCGAGCTCGGGTGCTTCGACGGCCGGGCCCTGGAGGTCGCCCGCGCGGCGGGCATCCGCTACCTCGGCATCGACGTCAACCAGGATGCGATCACCGCCCTGCGGGCCCGGATCGCCGCCGAGGGCCTCGACGGATCGGCCACCGCCCTGACCGCCGACGTGCAGGACAGCGAGGACTGGCTCGCGGCGATACCCGGCCAACGGCCCCTGGTCGTCCTCCCGTTCAACCTGCTGGGCAACTTCACCGAGCCGGAGCGGGTGCTCGCCAGGCTGCGTACGCTGCCCGGCGCCGCGCTGATCTCCGTCTTCAACGCGGAGCCCTCGACCACGGCCCTGCGGCACGCCTACTACACCCGCTGCGGCACCGCCCTCGAGCAGACGGAGGGCCGCTTCGGCGGGGTGCTCTTCCGTAGCTCCCAGGGCTTCCGCTCCGAGTCCTTCAACAGGGCGGGCCTCGACCGGCTGCTGAAGCAGTGCGGCCTGCGGATCGCGGCCGAGACCTCCAACCGGCTCGGCCGCTGTCTCACCGTGCACGCCGACGACACCGTGCACGCGGACGTCACCGTGCCCGCCGACCAGGACAGTCAGCACCGACGGGAGACCACCCCATGACCACCCACTTCCTCACCGTCCCCGGCGGCCGCATCGCCTACGCGGACACCGGCGGCCCCGGCCCGCTGGTCGTCTGCACCCCCGGGCTCGGCGACGACCGCTCGATGTACCGGCACGTGACCCCGCTGCTCACCGCCGCCGGGTACCGGGTGGTCGGCGTCGACCTGCGCGGCCAGGGCGAGTCCACGGCGGTCTGGGACGACTACGGCACAGAGGCGATCGCCGGTGATTTGCGGGCACTCGTACGCGAGTTGGCCGCAGGCCCGGCAGTGCTGGTGGCGAACTCCTTCACCGGCGGCGCTGCGGTCGTGACGGCAGTGGACGAACCCGCGCTGGTGCGGGCCGTCGTGCTCAACGACTCCTTCGTGCGCACCTTCCCCAAGACCGCGAAGATCAAGGCGGGGGAGTACCTGATCGGCCGGTCCGTCGCCGCCTGGCTGTACTACTGGGACTCGCTCTACCCCACCCGCAAGCCCGCC
Organism: Kitasatospora sp. McL0602; assembly: GCF_052076145.1. Taxonomy (NCBI): domain Bacteria; kingdom Bacillati; phylum Actinomycetota; class Actinomycetes; order Kitasatosporales; family Streptomycetaceae; genus Kitasatospora; species Kitasatospora sp. McL0602. The sequence goes on from NZ_CP197246.1 coordinate 6,164,112, forward strand.
GACCACGCCGCCGTCCGGGCCGCCCTCAAGGACCGGCTGCGCGAGCCCGGCCGGATGGCCGCGATCAAGGGGATGCTCGCGGCCGGGCAGCGGCCCTGCGAGGAGCGGCTGCCCCGGCTCGCCGTGCCCGTCCAGGTGGTGATGGGCACCAAGGATCCGGTCTTCCCGCCCGACCCCCGGATCGAGGCCGAGTGGATCGCCGCGCACACCGGCGGCCGGGTCGCCATGATCGAGGGCGCCGGGCACTACCCGATGGCCGAGTTCCCTCAGCAGACCGCCGAGTTGATGCTGCCGTTCCTCGCCGAGGTCTGCCAGGACGTCACGTACGGAGGAGCGCGATGACCCACCCCGCAGACGCCGCGCTGTACGCGCTGATGTCCCCCGAGGGCCAGCGCGACCCCGTCGCCGCGTACGCCGCGCTGCGCGAGGCCGCGCCCGTCCACCTCAACGAGGGTGGCTGCTTCGTCTCCGGCTACGACGCGGCCTCCGAGGTGCTGTTCGGCGAGAAGTTCGGCACCGCCGACCCCGAGTGGTTCGACCGCAACCAACCCGGCTGGCGCGAACACCCGCTGCTGCTGCACATCTTCTCCTCCCTGGTCGGCGCCAACCCGCCCGACCACACCCGGCTGCGCGGCCTGGTGTCGAAGGCGTTCAACGTCCGCCGGGTCGAGCTGCTCCGTCCGCACGTCGCTGAGCTGACCGAGCGGGCGCTCGACGCCATGGCGGAGCGGGCCGCCGCCGGGCAGCCCGTCGACCTGCCCGCCCAGCTCGCGATGCCGGTGGCGATCGGGACGGTCGCCAGGCTGCTCGGCGTCCCGGCGGAGGACACCGGCCCGTTCGACGGCTGGGTCCGCAAGTGCGGCGTCGTCTTCGAGGCCGCCGTCGCCCCGGAGGCGCTCGCCGAGGCCGACACCGCCTACACGGCGATCCTCGACTACTTCACCGGCCTGGTCGCCGCCCGGCGCAAGGAACCGGCGGACGACCTGGTCTCGGCCCTGATCGCCACCCGGGACGGCGACGGCGACCGGCTGACCGAACAGGAGCTCGTCGACCTGCTGGCCTTCGTCTTCGCGGCCGGTTTCGAGACCACCGCCGGGCTGGTCGGCAACTCGGTCGTCGCCCTGGCCGACAACCCGGACCAACTCGCCCTGCTGCGCCGCCTGCCGACCACCGACCCGCAGCGCATCGGCCCGGCCACCGACGAGCTGGCCCGCCTCGGCGGCTCCGTCCAGGTCACCCGGCGCCTCGCCCTCACCGACGTCGAGCTGGGCGGCGTCCGCATCCCGGCCGGGGTCAACGTCGTGGTCTTCCTGGCGGCGGCCAACCGTGACCCGCTGCGCTTCGCCGACCCCGACCGCCTCGACCTGCTGCGCGCGGACGCCCGTCCGCTGAGCTACGGCCTGGGCGTCCACTACTGTCTCGGAGGGGCCCTCGCCCGGATGGAGCTGGAGGAGGTCCTCGGCCGTCTCCACCGCCGCTTCCCCGACCTCAGACTGGCCGGAACCCCCGTCCGCGCACCGGGGTTGGCGCTGAACCGGTACGAGTCGATCCCGGTCACGCTGTCCTGAAACCCCGGCTCACAGCGGCAGCATTGGCAACAGGGACGGCAGGCTGCGGGCCAGCAGGCCGAGGCCGACGACCAGCACCAGGACGGCGGTCAGCGCGGCCGTGTGCGGGGCGATCCTCCGGGCGAGCGCGAAGGCCGGCCGGTCGGCCAGCCGCGAGATCCGACCCCCCAGGCGGACCAGCAGCAGGCCGGTCGCCGTAAGGGTGGCGGCCATCCCGAGTCCGTACGCGACCACCAGGGCCGCCCCGAAGGCCGTCCGCCCGAGGGCGACGGCGCCGAGCAGGACGACCAGCGCAGACGGGCTGGGGACCAGACCGCCCGCGATACCGAGGCCGACCAGGCCGCGGCGGGAGAACGGCTGCGCGTCGTGGGTGTGGTGGGTGTGGTGGTGGCCGAACAGGCCGTGCGGGTGCGGGTGCGGGTGCGGGTGCGGGTGCGGGTGCGGGCGCGGGTGCGGGCGCGGGTGCGGGTGCGGGTGCGGGTGCGGGTGCGGGCGCGGGTGCGGGCGCGGGTGCGGGAGCTCGTGCTCGTGACTGTGCCCGTGATCGTGACTGTGCCCGTGCTCGCGACTGTGGTCGTGCCCGTGCCCGTGCCCGTGCTCATGGCCCTGCGAGGCCGACGGCCCGCCCGCGCCGACCAGGGCGGGCTGTCGGCTCGGCTGTGCCGGGGCGTCGTGGGGGTGGTGCGCGGGCTGCGCCCGGCGGTGGCGGACGGCCTCGATCAGCAGCCCGGCGCCGACCAGGGCGACCAGGGCGCCGCTGACGACGCCGAGCCAGCCGAGCAGGGTGTCACCGGCCAGTGAGGTGAAGGTGGTCAGGCAGAGGCCGACGACGAGGACTCCGGCGGTGTGGGTGAGGGTCACCGTCGCCCCGACGGTGAGGGCGTCGCGGGTGCGGCCCCGGCGCCCGGCGAGGTAGGCGGCCATGACGGTCTTGCCGTGGCCGGGCAGCAGTGCATGCCCGGCGCCGAGGGCGATGGACAGCAGGACGGCCAGCAGCCCGACAGGTACGGTGAGTTGCTCGGATGCCGTGAGCGCGGAGAGGCGCCGGGAGAGCACCTCGAACCGGGCGGTCAGGCCGCCGCCGACGGCGGGCGCCTCGGTGGCCGGGCGTGCGGCGGCGGCGCCGGGGAGCGCCGTCAGCTCGGCTCGGGTGTCCCCGCGCGGGGCGTCGAGCAGGTCGCGGGGGTAGCTGCGCAGCTCGTCGGAGGGCGAGGTCTCGGGGACGGTGGAGTGCGACAGGTGCACGCCCTCGCCGCGTGCGGTGATCTCGTTCCAACCGACCCGGGTGGCGTCCACGCCGGTGTCCACGTGCAGGGTGAGCGGGCCGTCGGTGAGCCGGAGCGGAGCCGTCAGGCGGCATTCGAGGCGGCTGGTCCGCAGCCCGGCCTGTCCGGCCAAGTAGTCGAAGGTGGCCGCGTCGACCGTCCATTCGAGCCGCTGCGGTGCGGTGACCGTGAGCCGTCCGGCGGTCTCGGCGCAGCGGGTGGTGGCCCAGGCGGCACGTTCGGCGTCGGTCTCGACACCGGCCGCCGCCTGGGCGGTCGGGATCTCGGCGGTGTCGGTGACGGCGAGGGCGTCGACGCGGTCCGGGTGCAGGGTGAGGCCGGTGTAGTGGTTGACCGAGAAGTTGCCGAGCGGGTGCGCATGGGCGCCGGGTGCGGCGAGGCCGAGCAGGCAGAGCGCGCCGCCCGCGACGGCCATCGCCCGCCGGGTGTGCTGACGGTGGTTCACAGGGTGCCTCCGAGGGCGCTGCGGGCCTGCGGGGCGAGCAGCGGTGAGAAGTGCGGGTCGATCCGCAGGGCCTGGGTGAGGTGCTCCCGGGCGTCGCCGGTGCGGCCGAGGGAGCGCTCGATCTCGCCTCGGTGGTAGAGCAGTTGGGCGTTCTGCCAGCCGAGGTGCTGGGCCTGCTCGGCGAGCGGGAGGGCCTCCTCGTCGTTGCCCTGCCGGTGCAGGGCCCAGGCGAGGGCGTCGGCGACCAGCACGTTCTGCCGCCGCTGCCACTCGGCGCGCAGCAGGGAGACGGCCTGGGCCGGGTCGCCGTGGTCGGCGAGGTACTGCCCGAGCGTCAGATCGTCCAGCACGCCGTTGGCGGCGGCGAGTTGCTGCTCGACGGCGAGCAGCCGGTACTGCTCCTGCGCCTGTGCGGCGTGCCCCAGGGACTCCTGGAGTTCGCCGAGTTCCAGCAGATACTGGGGCAGCGGCACCCGGCCGACGGCGGTGGTGTAGTCGCGGACGGCGGCGGCCGGGTCGCCGAGCGAGGCCTCGACGCGGGCCTGTCCGGCGAGCGCGGGGGTGTAGCCGGGGTCGTCCCGCAGAGCGGCCCGGTAGCCGGTCAGGGCCTGGTCGGGGTGGCCGGAGTTGCGGTCGAGTTCGGCGATCTGGTGGTGGCAGAAGGCCTTGTCGGCGGGGTCGAAGGCGCCGTCCAGGGCCTGTTGCAGGGCGTTGCGGGCGTCGTCGGTGCGGCCGTGCTGCTCCAGGTCGTACGCGGCGCGGGTGAAGGAGGCGGTGCCGGGGCGCCGGTCGAGCAGCTGCTGCACGGCTTCGGTGGCGCCGAGGTCGTCCCCGAGCTGGGTGCGCGCGTCGGCGAGCACGGCGTACGCCTGCCAGTGGAACGGCGCCGAGGCGATGGCCTGCCCGGCGAGATCGCGGGCCTCGGCGAAGCGGTGCCGGGCGTTGGCGAGCGCGCCCAGCGCGGTGAGGGCGTCGGCGTTCTCGTCGGGGTGGAGGGTGAGGGCGGTGTGCAGGGCCTCCTCGGCCTTCGGGTAGTAGGAGGAGTCGGCCGTCAGCCGGGCCTGCTCCACGTACTCCGCGCCGAGCCGGGCCCAGGCCGGGGCGTCGGCCGGGGCGTCGCGCAGCCGCTGCTGGTCGGTGGCGATCAGCCGGGCCAGCGAGCCGCTGCCCGGGGCGGGGGTGTCGGCCCGCCGGACGGGGCCGGCCGGGGGCGCGGCCGGGTCGCCCCCGCTCAGCGCTCCGAAGGCGGCCAGGCAGCCGCAGAGCGCGGCGGTGGTGAGCACGAGGGGCAGTCGACGCATGTCCGGGTCCTCCGGTGGAGCGGGGTGGAGCGGGGTGAGGCGGGCGGAGCGGGTGGCGACGCGGTGGGCGCGGGGCTGTCTCGGACGCCCCGGGCCCACCGCGCCCGGCGGCTCAGTGCGCCTGGTTGACGGCCTTGGCGTACGGCAGCGCGAGGTACGGGAACGTCGCGCCGAACGGCTTGTCGGCCTGGTTGACGCCGTCACCGGCGGCCAGTGCGGCGATCAGGTGACCGGGGGTGGCGCCCTCCATCACCTGGAGCGCGATGTCGACGACGTCGTCGGTCAGGCGGCGCCCGTTCGGGAAGCCCTGGAAGTCACCGTTCAGCACACCGAGCCGGTCGGGCTGGGCGGTGACGGGCGTGGACATGTTGAGGCGCAGCTCCTCGGCGGGCACGAAGGAGGCCACGTCGATGTCCTGGTTCATCAGCTGCGAGTTGAGGTCGACCGCCAGCGGTCCGTTTGCGGCCTTGGCGATGCCGGTCAGGAAGATCTCCTGCAGGTCGGTGCGCGGGGTGGCGGGCGCGGGGAGGTGGTAGATGCCCTGGACCAGCTTGGGGACCTCCGGGTCCAACACCTTGGCGACGACGGCCGGCTGGTTGTGGTCCTCCGACGGCGGCAGGGCGTTGAACGCGTCCTTCAGCCCGGCCGGTACCACCACCTCGTTCACCAGCGGGTTGCCGAGCCGCGAGACCTGCACGTACGGGCCGGCCGGGTGCTGCTCGCCGGGGGAGAGCTTCATGGTCCGCTTCTCGGTGCTGCTCCACACCCCGATGACGGGGTTGCGGGTGGCGTCGCCCCGGTAGGCCAGCTCGCTCTTGGGGACCTGGATGGAGAGGGTGTTGACGTTGTACCCGGCCAGGGTGTTCTGGCCGGTCTCCTTGAGGGTGCCGCCGTAGAGCAGGTCGAAGACGCGCAGGTCGAGGAAGAACGGGTCGGCCGCCTGGGTGGCCACCGTCTGTCCGCCGCCGGGGAGTTGCACGGTCGCCTGGTCGCGGAGCCGCCCGTAGTCGGGCATCGAGGCCACGCCGGTGTCGGAGGGCGCGGCGGTGCCGTGCTCGACGAGCGTCCGGGGTGCGCAGTCGGGGCGCAGCTCCTGCAGCGTGTAGTACTGGTGGAAGAGCAGGGTCGGGTCGGTGAGGTTGTTCACCACGCCGTTGTTGTAGAGGAAGGTGTCGGTGCCGCGCTGGTCCTCGGTGTGGAAGGTCCAGCGGTACGTGATGTCGGGCCGGCCGGTGCCCTGGGAGTCGATGTTGATGTCGTAGTGCGCGCCGTCGGCCCAGGGGTAGAAGTTCGGGCCGCCGTTGGGCTCCTGGAAGGGCAGCCAGTTGGCGGTGAGCGTCACCGTGTCGGGCTTGTCCGGGCTGGTGAACGCGTACACGTCGGTGTTGTCGACCTGCGGGTCGGCGGCGACGAGCGGGGCCTCGCGGTGGCTGGACGCCGTGCTGACGCCCGCGCCGGGCCCGGCGAGGAGGCTGCCGGCCAGGGCCAGGCTCATCACGCCGAGAGCTGCGGCGGTGCGGAGGGAGGTGGATCGGGCGCGACTGGGTACGGGGTTCATGGTCTCGCTTCCGGTGGGGCGCGGTCCGCGCCCGGGGTCCTGTCGGGTGCGTGGCCCCGCAGGTGCGGGCGGCCACAGGAGGACAGTGACCGCCCTCCGCGAAACGTTCGTCCACGCACGCCCGACGGACGGGCCGACTCACCCGCACGGACCATCCGCATCACCCGGTCGGGCCAGGCAGCCCGTGCCGCATCCCTGTCGTGCTGTCAGGCCTGGTCGGCGCGGGGCTGCTTGAGCTTGGCCCAGACGCGCTCCAGGGCTGCTATGTCGGCATCGTCCAGACGGTCGTCGAAGGCCTCGGCGAGGGCGGCCCGGCGGGTGGCGTCGGCCTCGGCGAAGGCCTGGCGGCCCTCGGAGGTGAGGGCGATCCGGATCGAGCGGGCGTCGGTCGGGGAGGGTATCCGGGCGAGGTAGCCCCGGGCCTGGAGGGCGTCGGCGACGCGGGAGACCTGACTGCGGCTGAGCAGCGTCCGGGCGCCGAGCTCGGAGGCGGCGACGGGCTCGCTCTGGGCGTTCAGCCAGAGCATGACCTCGAACCAGGACAGCGGGAGGTCGTGGGCGCGGACCAGGGCCCGGTCGACCAGGCCGGTCAGCGTGGTGCCCGCCCAGACCAGGCCGTAGAAGGCGTGGTCACGGGTGCTGAGCTGTCCCAGGGTGAGGTCGGTGCGTGCCATGGCGGCAGTCTAGCCGTTTGCGTGTGCGCACACACAACAGTATGGTGTGTGTGCACGCACGCACTTCGGATCGACGGGCAGGCGCGAGCAGGCGGCCGTCGGCAGACAGAGGGAAGCCACCATGGACACCACCAGCACCGTCCTGATCACCGGTACCTCCTCCGGCATCGGCCTGGCCACGGCCGTGGCCGCAGCTCAGGCGGGCCTGCGGGTGGTCGCCACCATGCGCGACCTGGGCAAGGCCGACCAGCTGCGCAAGGCCGCCGCCGAGGCCGGCGTCGCCGAGCTCGTCGAGGTCAAGCACCTGGACGTGACCGAGCCGGCGTCCGTCGCCGCCTGCATCGCCGAGGTGATCGCCGAGCACGGCCGCCTGGACGCGCTGGTCAACAACGCCGGGGCCGGGCGCCTCGGCACCGTCGAGCAGGGCACCGTAGCGGACGTCCGCGCCACCATGGAGGTCAACTTCTTCGGCGTCGTCGAGACCACCCGCGCCGCGATGCCGCACCTGCGCGCCTCCGGTGGCCGGGTCGTCACCGTCACCAGCGTCGGCGGCGTCGTCGGCCAGCCGTTCAACGAGGCCTACTGCGCGGCCAAGTTCGCCGTCGAGGGCTTCATGGAGTCCCTCGCGCCCGTCGCCGCCACCGTCGGCGTCCGGGTCAGCGTGGTCGAACCCGGCGCGGTGGCAAGCGAGTTCGTCGCAGGCGTGACGGTCGACCTCGCCGCGACGCTGGCCGCCGCAGGCCCGTACGCCCCCGCCCTCCAGGCCTACGTCGACCGCACCCGAGGTGCGTTCGCCGGTGCCCAGAGCGCCGTCGACGCCGCCGCCGTGATCGTCTCCACCCTCACCGAGAAGCAGCCCGCGTTCCGCGTCCAGACCTCCGACGTCGCCCGCGCCTTCGTCGCCGCCAAGCTCGCCGACCTCGACGGCTCCGCCGTCCAGGCGAGCACCGGCCAGTGGGTCAGCTGACCTGCGCCATCGGCGCCAGCCGGGGCGGGGAAACACCGGCCGTAGGATGAGGGCGTGTCCCGCGAGCCCGGGGCGAGACGCCCGGGAGGAACGGCCATGCAGCACGACAGTGGTGGGCCGGCCGACCGGCCCCGCAAGCGCGGCCAGGGCGAGCTCGAGAACCAGGTGCTCGCCGTGCTCGGCGAGGCCCCCGGGCCGGTCACCGCGAGCTGGGTGCAGGAACGGCACGGCGGAGACCTCGCCTACACCACGGTGATGACCATCCTCTCCCGACTGCTGGCCAAGCAGGCCGTCTCGCGCGGCCGCGACGGCCGCTCGTACGTGTGGTCCGCCGCCTCGGACGCCGCCGGGCTGACCGCGCGGCGGATGCGCCGCCTGCTCGACACCGAGACCGACCGCGCCTCGGCCCTGGTCAGCTTCGTCAGCGCGCTGAGCCAGGAGGACGAGCAGGTGCTGCGCGCGCTGCTCGACGCCTCCACGGGCGATCCGGATGCTGCCGCGCCGGACGAGCGCGAGCGCTGAGCCGTGGGCGTCTTCGTCTTCCTCCCGCTGATCCTGCCGCTCAGCGCGCTGCCGATCGCGCGGCTGGCCGAGCACCACCTCCACCCGCGCAACGCCGTCCGTCTGCTGACCTGGTTCGGGGTGGCCCTGGCGGTGTGCAGCAGCCTCTGCCTGGGGCTGCTCTTCGTGGTCGGCACCGCGCAGATCCCGGGCAACCCGCTGCCCGACACCTGGTCGGACCCGGTGGTGCGGGCCGCCGTGCCCTGCCACGAAGCCGTCGGCACAGCGGCGGTGATCGTGCTGATCACCGTCCTCACCAACTTCCTCGTCACCATCGAGCGCCACCTGCGAGTCCGGGCGCGCGCCCAGCACGCCCTGGAGTTCCTGCCGCGCGACACCGATCTGGCGATCCTGCCCGACGGCGATCCGTACGCCTACGCGGTGCCCGGGGCGCCGGGCCGGATCGTGGTCTCCACCGGCATGATCGAGAGCCTCGCCGAGGACGAACGCAGCGCCCTGCTCGCCCACGAGCGCTCCCACCTCGCCAACCACCACCACCGGTACTTGATGGCGGCCCAGCTGGCCAGCTGCGTCAACCCCTTCCTGCACCCGCTCCGGAAGGCCGTCGTCTACAGCACCGAGCGCTGGGCCGACGAGGAGGCCGCCCGCACCGTCGGAGACCGCCGTCTCACCGCCCGCGCCGTCGCGCGGGCCGCCCTGATCTCCCGCCGCACCCCCGCCCCGGGCTTCGCGGCCTTCGCCGCCCCCGGCCCCGTCCCGCGCCGGGTCGCCGCCCTCCTCAACCCGGACGTCCTGCCCGCGACCTGGCCCCCGGCCCGCAGCCGGGCCGGCCTCGCCGCGATGGTCGCCGCCGCAGGCACCGCCGCCTCCGCGGTCTCCGCCCTGAACGCGGCCGTCGCCCTACTCATCGTCCTCAAGGTCACTCCCTGGTAGGTCGCTCCCTGGTCGCTGTCCGCCGCCGCCAGGCCTAGGGTCGGTCTCAGCTGCCGCCCGACGGAGGAGCCCCCGCGTGAAGAGTGCCGATCTGCTGGCCGACGCCTTCGGCCGCATCCAGGAGACCGTCCACCAGGCGGTGGCCGGTCTCAGCCGCGCAGACCTGGGCGTACGCCTCGACCCGCAGGCCAACAGCATCGGCTGGCTGGTCTGGCACCTGACCCGTGTCCAGGACGACCACCTCGCCGACGCCTCGGGCAGCGAACAGATCTGGACGGTGCAGGGCTGGGCCGACCGCTTCGACCTCCCCTTCCCCGCCGAGGCGACCGGCTACGGCCACGGCCCCGCCGAGGTGGCCGCCGTCCAGGTGACGGCAGAGCTGCTCACCGGCTACCACGACGCCGTCCACACGCACACCCTGAGCTACCTGCGCGGGCTGCGCGCCGCCGACCTCGACCGGGTCGTGGACGAGGGCTGGACCCCGCCGGTGACCCTCGGGGTGCGCCTGGTGAGCGTGATCGCGGACGATCTCCAGCACGCCGGGCAGGCCGCGTTCGTCCGGGGCGCCCTGCACCGGCGGTGACGGAACGCGGCGGTGACGGAGCCCGACCGCTGGGCCTACTGCTCCTGGTACCAGGCGACCAGGGCGGCGGCGATCGCCTGGAGCGTCCCGTCGAAGTGGGCGGCGCCGATCGTGCCGTCGCCGAACCGCTCACCACGGACCACCGCCGTGGCCGCCCGCACCGCGTCCCCGGGCCGGTAGGTCTCCTCCCGGCTCAGCGGCGGGAGCGGGAAGGCCATCCAGTGGTAGCGCGGAGTCACGGCGCCCAGGCTCGCCAGCAGCTCGCAGACCGTGGTCACGCGCTCCCCGTAGACCGGGTACGGCATGACCCCCGGCTTCAGCGACCAGACGACGTCCTCCTCCTCGACCGCCCAGCCACGCACCAGCTCGCCGAGCCGGAGCCACTCCGCCGTCCGGCTCCGGTCCAGCTGGGCGAGGAGCACCGCGTCCCCCGGGTCGGCCCCGGGGTCGCGCGGCCCGGCCTCCTCGGGGGCGGGCTGACGCAGCAGCCGTCGCATCCGGGCGTACTTCACGGTCAGCCGGTGCCGGGTCGCGGCGTCCAGTACGGCGAGGCGCTCGCGACCAGCGTTGTGCGCCAGGTCGGCGCGCTTGATCGCCAGTGCGCCCGGAGTGGCCCTGATCCGGGCCGCGTAGTCGGGCAGCTCCTCGCCCGGACGCTTCGTCAGCGCCAGCACGAGCGCCTTGGTGTGCTCGGAGAGCGGCGCCGAGGCCAGCCACTCGGCGGAGACGGCGCCGTCCTCGACCGCGTCGTGCAGCCAGGCCGCCGCGATCTGCTCCTCGCTGCCCCCGGCGGCCGCCACACCGCTCGCGACCGCCGCCAGGTGCTCGGCGTACGGCCGCCCCGCCTTGTCCACCTGGCCCGCGTGCGCCTGCCGGGCCACCGCCTCGACCTCTGCCGTGCTCAGCCACTTCATCCCCGCACTCTACGACCCGCCGCTGACGGGTCGTAGGCCCGTCAGCGGCGGGGAGACGGGCTCAGTGCAGAGCCACCGGGACGGCCTCCCACCGGGCGGTCGTGGTGCCGGTTGCCGCGCACTCACCGGGCGTGCTGACGAAGCGGCACCAGGTGCTCAGGCGGTAGGAGGACAGCTTGATCACGGGGAGGGTCCGCCACCCGGCCGCGAACTCGGGCGCCGGGCCGGTGTTCGTGCCGACCGCGCTGAGCAGCAGGTCGCCCGGCGTGCAGGCCAGTGGGGTGCGGCTGGTGCTGAACGCGGTGGAACCCGGCTGGAACAGGCCGGACGCCGTGACCGGGCGCCCGGCGGCACCGACGCCACGGAACTCGTCGACGGCGACGTGGTACTTCCTGGCGTGCGGGTATGCGGCGGTGATCCGGTCGACCGTGGTCAGCGGCTTCGCGTGGACGGCGGCGAAGACCATGGTCCGGTGGCCGTAGGCGTCCGTCACGTCACCCACCGGGGCGTAGCTGTCGCCGGCCGTGTCGGTCACCGTGACGGTGCCGGGAGTGGTGCTGGTGAGCTTCAGGCTCACCAGCAGCGCGTCACCGGCCGTCACGTCCGTCAGCACGGGCAGCTCGGCGCCGGTGCTGCCGACGTCGGCGCCGTCGCTGCTGGTGCGGGCGACGTACCTGACCCGGCCGCCGGGCTGCCCGGGGTGCTGCGCAGCCGCATGACGTGGTTCTGCAGCGCCGTCCGGGCGGTGGCCGGGGGAGTGCCGTGCCAGATCAGCTCGGTGAGCTGCTCCGCCGTGACGACCTTGTTGGCCTGTAGGAGCAGTGCGACCAGCACCACCCGTTGCTTCGGCACGTTGACCACGAGCGGCCCGTCACCGGCGTCGACCAGTACTGGCCCGAGCAAGCCGAACTCCATCTGCCATCTCCCCCCTTCGGCACCTGAAGGGCCCATCAGGCTAGCGGACGACGAGACCGGCGCACGGCTCGTGGCCGGCCCGCCGAACGGCGAGGTCGACCACCAGCCGTGCTGTCCTTCTGTGATGGAGCTGGACTCGCTCTGCTTCAGCTCCCCAAGGCCGGCTCGTCCCCGGGGGACGTGACTCCAGGGTGTGCAGAGCCTGGCGCTATCGGGTCAGGCCTTGGTGAAGTAGCCATACAGATCGGCGACGGCGTGGCTCTGGCCGCTGAAGTTGAAAAGGTCGACCTGGTTGTTCTGGCCGACAGGGACGGTGACGTGGTTCGCGAGAATCACGCCGGGAGCGAAGTTGAGGTTGCTTGTGGTCGGACGGTCGATGCCGTGGGGGTAGAGGGTGAAGTAACCGGCGGCAGTCGGCTGGACGGTGGCGACGTTCATCACGGTGGCGTCGGCGCCCAGCGGGGCGCCCGTGATGCCGATGAACTGGCCCGCGTTGATCGGGGTTCCGGGGGTCTGACGGGTGTCCACCAGGCGCAGCGGCGTGAGGGGGTGGAAGAGGTCACTGCCTGTGGGGCTGTACCAGCCGGACAGGTCGACGATGGCGTCGGCGTTGCCGACGTGGTTGTAGACCGAGATCTTGCCGTCCTTGCCGATCGGCACGATGATCTGGTTCGAAATGGTCTGCCCAGCAGTGAAGTTGAGGTTCGACGTGCTCGGCCGGGTGGTGCCTGAGGGGTAGACGACGAACACGCCGCCGGTGGTGGAGCGGGTCGAGGTGAGGTTCAGGACCGCGGCGGTGGCGTCGGCGGGGACGCCGTTCTGCCCGGCTACCTGGACGTCGATGGATGAACCGCCGCTGAGCGTGGTGCTGTTGGTGCGGGTGTCGAGGAGTCTGATCGGGCTGCGCGGAGTGAACCGGTTGGCGGACTTCGGGTTGTAGTAGCCGAAGACATCGACCAGGACGTCAAGATTGTTGGTGTTGGTCCACAGGTAGACGGTCCCGTCCGGGCCGACCGGGGCGGTCACCAGGTTGGCGGCGGTCTGACCGGTGGTGAAGTTGATCGCCGAGCTGGTCGGACGGCTGGTGTCGCTCGGTTCGACGGCCAGGAAGCCCGCGTTCGTGGGGTTGACCACGGTGACGTTCAGGACCACGGCGGTGCTGCCCTGAGGCAGTTGGATCGGGCCGGGGTTTCCGGCGCCAAGCTTGAGCACCTTCTCCCCACCGCCCTGGTTGACCGCCCACGTCCGGCCGCTGCTGCCGGCGGTGCGGGAGTCGAGGACCCGTACGGGCGGGACCGGGGTGTAGCCCGAGGCCGCGTACTGGACACCGAGCTGGTGGAGCCACGGGCCGAGATCGTCCACCCGGCTCTCGACGGCGCCGGTTCGGGTCTCGGGGCTGGCGTAGCAACCGCCCTGCCAGGATCGGCTGTTGATCGCGGCCAGCTCGACCTGGCCGTTCGTCGTCCGGAAGGCCGGGCCGCCGGCGTCGCCCTGGCAGATGGCCGAGCTGGTGCCGGCTGTGGGGCTGAGATTGAGTGTCGTATCGGTTTCCGTGCCGACTGTGAAGTCGTCTGCGTGCAGCTTGTTGGGCACCCACTGGTCCTTGGTGCGGCCGTAGCCGGTGACCTTCAGAGTCTCGCCCGCAGTGGGTGCGGTGGCGGCGATAGTGATGGGAGCGATGCCGGTGACGGGCTTGGCGAGCTTGGCAAGCACGAGGTCGCGGTCGGGACGCGGCACCAGTTCGGTCACGGTGGTGACCTGCCCGGCCCCAGTGGTGAGGTCGGCGCGGCCGACGGTGACGGTGACGGCGCCCTTGGGCGCGCCGGCCGGTACGGCTATGCCCTTGGAGGGGTCGGCGACGAAGCAACTGGCTGCGGTGATGACCCAGTTGGGGTCGACGAGGGCACCGGTGCAGGCGCGCTTGTCGGCGTCGTTCTTGGTGCCCCCGGTGTCTATCTCCAGCTTGGCGGTGAACGCGTAGCTGGTCGGCGTGTCACCGCTGACGGCGCTCGCGGGGCTGCCGGAGCCGATGGTCAGGACGCCTGCTGCGACTGCAGTCGCGAGAAGGCCGGCCGTCCATGCGGAACGGGATGTCTTGGTGAGCATGTACCTGTGTCTCTGGGAGCAGTTGATCTGGGGACGGGGTGAGGGGGCGGTCGGCACGTCAGCCGGTGACGCGGATGCCGACCACGGCAGATGGGACGCCATTCACGGTCCCTTCTCCGATGCTCTTGTACTCGCCCGGAGTGATGTTGTAGTTCGTCGGGGTCGCCGCACCCGTCGGCTTCACATCAGCACTGAACGGGTGGTCTGCGCTTTCCAGGCCCCAGACGTTGCTGATTTCCATGGTCAGGTATCCGGTCTTGCCGCTGACCTGGAAGCAGACATCGCCACTTCGACGCCAGATCTTGATCTGCTGCGATGCGCCGCCGCATTCGGTCAGCGTGATATTTCCATCGCCCTTGATCAGGGTGATTCCCTTCTCCTGGAGAATCCCCGCGGCACCGGGATACTCGAAGGACTCGACCGCATATGGCGGCGTTGTCCCGGGATCCGGGGGAGTGGTGGAGTCGGCAGATGCCAGCGCCGGCACGCCGACCAGGGTCAGAAGTGCGCTACCGAGCGAAGCGAAGAGCAGCTTGCGCGTGCGAGATGTCATGGAATGTCCGTCTATAGGGCGGGACGGCATCGCGTTCGTGCCCCCCCGGATAGGTCCGTTGGCAAGATCGCGAAGAATCTACCTGGTACCTGACGTCGCACGCTACTCACCCCAACAGTCGTCGCGGTCATCCCTGACTGACATGAGTGGATGACAACGCCAGTGGTTATGCTGGCTGCCGTTACTACTGTTTGTGCGGCGTGAGCTGCCATACATCGGGGTGGATTTTTCCTTGATACACCGTTTGCAACCGTTTGACCCCCTGAGGGGGGCGCTGCGGCGTATACATGTGCTTTGCCTGATCGTTCTGCCGTTCACGCTTCTTGTCGGGCTTATGACGACTGTGGCACCCGCTCGGGCCGCGGAGAACGCTGATTCGGGCCCACTGGGATACCGGGGCCTGGCGGTCGAGGCTTGGAAAGCGGGTGGACCGGCGCTCAGGTCAGCGGCGGAGGTTGCCCTCGTCGGATCCGACGACGATGTGAAGTACTTCGTGCAGCAGGTGGCCAAGGGCGCCGCTTTCGAGGACAACCGGGTTGCCGCCGCCCAGATCGCCAGCGTAGGAGGCCGCGGACTGCAGGAAGCTGTCCGTAAGGCGCTCGCGGGGAGCGCAGATGAGCTGGAAACCTTTCTGGCGACCGGCTGGCAAGCCCCGTTGGAGGAGGATCAGCGGGTCCGGATCGCCCAGATCATCAGCACGGGAGGGCGCGGGGTCCAGGAGGCAGGGCGCGCCGCACTCGGAGGAGTCCCCAACGACCTGAAGCGCTTCTTGAGTGACGGTCAGTACGTTCAGCGGGACGAGGACGAACGGGTCCAGCTGGCCCGGATCATCAGCGCCGGTGGGCCTGCTGTCCAGAAGGCCGGACGGATCGCGCTGAACGGTTCGGCCGACGACATCCGAGAGTTCCTGCGGGTCGGCCAGCAGGTGGCACGCGCGCGGGACCAGGAGCGCGAGACAGTTGCCCAACTCGCCGAGCAGGCCCGCGATGCAGGCCGTCAGGCCACCGCAGAGTCGGATGCCGCAAAGGAGGCTTCCGACCGCGCGGTCGCAGCCGCCCAGATGGCCAAGGACGCGGCGCGCAGGGCAGCAGACGAGACAGCGGCAGCTAAGAACGACGTGCAGCATGCTGCTTCCGCAGCCGCGCGGGCAGCAGAAGCGGCGAACCAGGCCGCTCTGGCCGCGCAGCAGGCCATCGGGGCGGCCAGGAGCGCCAACAACGCAGCCGGAGTCGCTGCCAGCGCCGCAGCACAAGCGGCTTCCGCCGCCGCCGGAGCAGCCCAGGCAGCCTCCCGTGCCCGCAACGCCGCAGCTGACGCCGCCACCGATGCGACCAAGGCACATGCGGCATCGGACGCAGCTCTGGAAGCAGATGCGGCTGCGGACGGGGCAGACACGGCTGCGAAGGCCGCCGATCAGGCCGGTAAGGCTGCGACCGCTGCAGGCGACGCAGCTCAGGCAGCGGTCGACGCCGGGGCCAACGCCGACGCGGCCGCCAGCGCAGCGGACGAGGCGGGCACCTATGCCGACCAGGCCGGTGCAAACTCCGCTGAAGCCGCCGCAGCGGCCGCTACCGCACGCCGCCACGCCAAGGAGGCCATGAGCGCGGCGGGCGAAGCCAAGAAGCTCGCCTACAAGGCAGCCACGGCGGCGACTCAGGCCCGCGACGCTGCCACGTCAGCGGCCGGTCACGCACGTTCGGCGGCAGCAGCGGCCAGAGAGGCTGCCGTCCATGCCGGTGACGCAGCAACTGCGGCTGCCCAGTCCACCAGCCACGCAGAAAGGGCCAAGGCTGCCGCAGACGCGGCGAGCGCCGCGGTCGTCAGCGCGACAGCGACCCATCAACTCGCCAGAGAGGTCGAGGCCGCAGGCCTGGTCGCCCGGACGAACGAGGGAATCGAGCGGGCCAAGGACCTCAAGGCCCAGCAGGACCTGCACATAGCAACGGAGGCCAAGGCAGCCCAGCAGGCCAAGGACCTCGAGGCCGAGGCTCAGCGACTGACCCAGGAAGCCGGGCAGCCCGGCGCAGACCCGAAGGACGTTGCGGCCAAGGGACGCAAGGTTGCAGTACTGGCCATGAAGGCCCGTGGTTCCTGGAGCCGCACCGCCGCCGAGGCGGCTCTCGCCGGCCCCGATTCAGCCGTGATCGAGTACGTGCACGCCGGTTGGACTCGTGCTGCCGACCAAGATGAACGCAGCCGGGTCGAGGTGCTGGCCCAGGGATCCCCATCCAGCAAGATCCGCCTTGCGGCTTTGCAGGTCCTTAAGGGCGATACCACGAAGGCGGCCGCCTTCCTCACCACCGGCCAGTACGAGGCTGTTGCGGATGACCTGCGTGTCAGCGTCGCGCAGGTCATCTCCACAGGTGGCCCTGGCGTCCGAACGGCCGGTAAAACAGCGCTGGACTCGGGGTCGGTCGAGAAGTACCGGACGTTCATCCTCTCGGGGCAGTTCGCTGCCCGAACAGATGATGAACGCGTTCTCGCAGCCCAGCTGATCGACAGCGGTACGGACGAAGTCAAGGCCGCTGCCCGAATCGCCATCGAAGGCCCGAGCGATCTGCTGCACGCGTTCATTCAGGCAGGCCAGTACCAGGCCAAGCGCAAGGACCTCCTCGCGGCAACCCACCAGGCGCAGGTCCAGGAACTGATCGCCGAGGCATCCGGCATCGCTGCCACTGCCCAACGCGACGCCGCGCAAGCCGGCAAAACAGCCGCAACCGCTCGGCAGGCCGCAGCCGACGCTGCCGAGTACGCCCGGCAGGCGCAGAAGTCGGCAGCCGACGCCCAGACCTATGCCGACCAGGCCGCAACGCACGCCAAGGACGCGGAGGCCTCCGCCGCAGCCGCGGCGCAGTCCGCCAAGACCGCGCGCCAGGCCCAGGCCGACGCCGAAAGCGCCTCTGCCCGTGCCGTCAACTCGGCAGCCCAGGCCCGGAACTCGGCGGCTTCGGCTCAGGTTGACGCCGACGAGGCCCGCGATGCCGGTGAGCAGGCTCGTGCTTCCGCCGTCGCCGCAGGGCAGGACAGGGAGACCGCTCAGGCGGCATACCTGCGTGCCTACTACACCGCCGCGGCCAAGGTCGAGGAGGAGCAGCAGGCTGCTCGGGACCGACAGGAGGCGATCGAGCAGGCACAGGTCGCCGCTGAGAAGAAGAAGCAGGAAGCGGGCTGGGTCCCTGACTGGATGAAGGACTCTGCCAACTGGCTGATGAACACTGCCGACACTGCCGCCGGCTACGGGCTCGCCATCATCACCAGCGGCGATGTCTGGGCCAACGCCTTCGAGACCGGTGCCGGCCTCGCGATGATCGGTGTAGGCGGTCTGGGCGACTTCGCCGGCGGTGCTCTGTGCATCACGGGAATCGGATGCGTGGTCGGCGCCCCGGCCATCGCCGGCAGCACCGCGCTGATCGCCTCGGGAGCGTACCTTGGCGTCGACGGCGCCAACGGGCTGGGCAAGAGCCTCAACACGGCCATACGGGACGCCAGCGACAACGATGGCTCGAAGTTCGCAGGTGACAGCCCGCGCCCGTCCTCCGGGCCCCCCTGGAAGGTCACCGACGGTGTCACTGATGGGCCGGCTCGGGGGAAATCTCTGAATCTTCCACACGGGCGGCACACTGTGCTCGGATCCAAGACGGGGGAAATCAAGGAAAAGAACAGTGTAATCCTGAGGGGTAATGAAGCCGGCGTCAGGGATGATATCATGCAGCTGGCCGAAGGTCGTGGAAAGTTCATCGACGAGGAGGGTGGTGTGTATGACCTTCCCAGCGGCCGCAGGTACACCGTGGAGGCCAATGGAACCGTTGTTCCGGTTCGCGGTCCGGGGATTGTCGAGCTGGACCGTAATGAGTATGCCGCCCTCAAGGGGATTGCCAAGGTCGGTGGCGACATGGAGAAATTCGCCGCATCGTTCGGCAGGAATCCTCGATTCAATCCCACGAATACCGCAAGGGCCAAGGCTATCTACGACGGGACTTTCCGATGATGTACAATATCTTCGCTGCGCAGCCAATGGATTGGGATGAGCTGAAAGCGGCGGTGGCTGATCAGTTCTCGGTGGCGCTGGAAGATGTTGAGGTGGCGGCTTCCGACGAGCTTGAAGCCCGCAATTGGGATGCACGGGTGAGCTGCGAGCTCCAGCGCACGCTTGGCGACGTTTCCTGGATGATCAATATCTACGCCACCGACAATGTCGTGGAGCGACCGACTGAGAGTGTGCTGGCGGCGTGCCTCGCCGGGCGACTCAAGCAGCCAATCCTGTTTCCGGATCCGAGTGTCCTGCCCAGTGCGTACTGGGTTGCTGATTCGCTGGGAAATGTGGCGCGAGCTCGCCTGTATTCATCCGACGAGCAGGATTTTACATATCGCATCGACGTTGTTGACGCGCCGATCCTCGGTCTGCCTGATACGCCCGTCGCGAGAATCCCTGAGGCGATTCGCCTGCTTTCGATTGAAACGCCCCGGTCCGACGAGTTTCGTGCTCTCCTCGGGCAGGCTGGGAATATCATGCCGGATCCTGAGGGAACTTCAGACCTGGGGGGCGGGTATCGCGGGCTCGCAGGGGATGTCGAAAGCTGGGAGCGCCTCGCCGTTCGGATGTCCCAGAACTGGCCTCCCTATTCCTGGTATCCGGCTGATTTCTACAGCGAGAACCTCCGTATTCGCGACCGCCTGAAAGAAGAATCCGAAGGGCGGGATTCGAAGGCTGCCGAGCTGGCGGACTCGTTCATTGCCGATATCGACGAGGTGTACCGCCGCCTTACCGTGGACGACAGTGGAGCCGCTCTGGCGTCAGCCATCGGAGAACCGGCATCATCCTTGGCCGAACGTGACTGGTGGTGGCACCGCCGCCCGGTTGCGCTCCCCTGGGACGAGTAGACACTCGACGCCTCCGGTGATCTCGACCCCGGCTACGGTCCGGCTGGGCCCGAAGACGCCACCGCCGTGACAGGGCGGCCTGCTAAAGAGCGGGCCGCCCTGTTCGCCTGACTGATCATCCTCCATGGGGATTCTCGATCGACTACCAGGCCTCGTACAGCTCCGAGACGGTCAAGGACACGGAGCACAACGACGTCAACGCCGCCGTCGCGGCCTACCACGCGGACGACGCCGGCGGTTCGCTGCCCGAGCTGATGCAGCTGGCGGGCCCGTTGGCCAAGGCGGCGGCGAAGTAGCTCCGCCGGGTTGTTCGGCGTCGGGTTGTTCGGCGTTTATGTTCAATGACCGAGGGCCGGACCCGAACAATCCCGGTGCGATACATCTGTACGGCTGTGCCGCACGCTTCAGATGTCCCGCAGTCGGGCCGGCCTCCGGGGAGTTCAGCAGATGACGACGCTGTGCATCGGCAACAACCGCACCGAGGAGATGGTCGGTGATCTCGCCGGCATGACGCCGCCGGAGCGGGTGTTCGCCGGGTGCGGGGCGCAGCGGATGCTCTGGTTCGCCGAGGAGGGCGACGTCCTGGTGCTGCCCTGGGCGCCCGACCCGGACTACCTGGCGTACGTCACGGCGCTCACCGGGGTGGCCGCCGGGAGCCTGACGGTGGTCGTCCCGCCGCCCGGTGCGGAGGGCGCGGACATCCTCACCCCGGACCGGCTCGCCGAGCCGGGCTTCCTGGCGGAGCTGCGCGGGGTGTTGGCGGGGCGGCCGCTGGAGCGGATCCTGGCGATCTCGCCGAACGCGTCGGTGGCGGCGCTGGCCTCCGCGCTCGGCGCCGAACAGGCCCTGCCCGGCCATGACTTCGCCGCGCAGGGCGGCAATGCGCTGGTCAACAGCAAGGCGGTGTTCCGGGCGGTAGCAGCCGGGGCGGGGGTACCGATACCGCCCGGCACGGTGGCCTCCTCGCCCCGGCAGGTCGAGGAGGCCGTCGAGCAGCTGCTGGAGCGCGGCCGCAGTGTGATGCTCAAGGTCGAGTACCAGGCCGGGGGTTACGGCAACGAGATCGTGACCCGCGACGAGAAGGTCACCCCGGCCGGTGCCCACCGGGCCGTCCGGCTCGCCGACCGTGCGGCGGTGGCCGGGTACGTGGCCGAGCGGTGGGCGTGGCTGACCGGCGGACGGAGCCAACGCGTGGTCGTGGAGCGGTACTTCACGGACTCCGTCGCGCTGTACGCGGAGTACAGCGTCACCGCGCAGGGCTCGGTGCTGTCGGGCTGCGGCGAGATGCTGATGGACCCGGTGGTGGTCGGCGAGATCACCCCGCCGGTGACTCCGGACGCCGGGGTGAGGGCCGAACTCGTCGATCAGGCCGCCCGGTTGTGCGAGTCCCTGCGGGTGCTCGGCTACCGGGGGACGGTCAGTGCGGACGCCTTCCTGACCCCCGACGGCGAGCTGTACTTCAGCGAGACCAACGGGCGGCTGACCGGGTCGAGCCACCTGCACGACGCCCTGTTCGCCCGCCTGGTGGGCGCCGGGCAGCGGGCCCACCGGGTGATCCTGGAGCTCTCCGGGCTCGCTGTGCCGTCCTTCCCGGCGGCCGTCGACGCGGTCCGCCGGGCCGGGCTGGGTTTCGACCCGCAGACCCGGACGGGTGTGGTGTTCAGCTGCGACTTCGCCCCGGCCGACGGCACGGTGATGTACTGCGTGATCGCCGAGGACGCCGACCGGGCCCGCGCCCTGGAGCGTCGGCTGACCACCCTCTTCGCGCGGTGAGCCCGGTGAGCCAGGTGAGCCCGGTGAAGCCGATGCGCGCGGCCGTGATCCACCGGCACGGCAGCCCGGAGGAGTTCCGGACGGAGCTGCTGCCCGAGCCCGTCGCCGGGCCCGGCCAGTGCCTGATCGACGTCACCCTCGCCGGGCTCAACTACGCTGATCTGCACTGCCGTCGGGGCGAGTACGGCACACAGCCGCTGCCCGCCGTACTCGGGGCGGACGTGGTCGGGCGGCGGCGGTCCGACGGCCGCCGGGTCGCTGCGCTGCTGCGCGCCGGTGGTGGTTACGCCGAAGTGGCGTGCGCCGAGGCCGCGTACACGGTGGAGCTCCCGGACGGCGTGGGGGACGAACAGGCCCTGGCCCTCTTGGAGCAGGGCGCGACGGCGTACGGCGCGCTGGCCCTGCTCGGACGGGTGCGGCCCGGTGAGCGGGTGGTGGTGACGGCGGCGGCGGGCGGTGTCGGCCACCTGGCGGTGCAGCTGGCCCGGGAGTTGGGCGCGGGTCGGGTGGTGGGGCTCGCCTCCACGCCCGCGAAGCGGGACTTCGTCCGCTCGCTGGGGGCGGACGCCGCACTCGACCCGGCCGACCCCGGTCTCCCCGCCCTGCTGGCGGAGTCGGGAGTCGACCTGTTCATGGACACCGTCGGCGGCCCGCTCCTGCGGGCCGGGCTGGCAGCCCTCGCCCCGTTCGGCCGCCTCCTCAGCGTCGGAGCCCGGGGCGGCGCGGAGGACACCTTCGCCGTCGACGAGCTGGCCGACCGCTCGGCGGGCTTGCTCGCCTTCTGGCTCCAACACGTCCTCGACGACCGGGCCCTGTTCACCATGACGGCCGGCCATCTCCTCCACCTCGCCGAGCGCGGCCGCCTCACCGCCCGCATCGACCGCGTCCTCCCCCTCTCCGCCGTCGGCGAGGCCCACCGCGCCCTGGCCGCCCGCGAGACGATGGGCAAAGTCCTGCTCGACGTCCACCGCTAGTGATCGTCAGGCCCGACCGGGCTCAGGTCAGTTCCCTGACGTGGGCGGCGAAGTCGGTGATGAGGGGCTCGTCCATGTCGGCGCGCAGCATCAGCCGGAGTCCGGCCTCGCCCTTGGGGACGATCGGGAAGAACACCGCCGAGCTGTAGTAGCCGCGCTCGAAGAGCTGGGCGGAGAGCTCGACGGCCCGTTCGGCGTCGCCGACGTCGACCCGCCGCACCGGGAGGCCGTTGCCCGCGAAGGAGGTCGGCAGCAGCTTGTCGAAGAGCGTGATGTTGCGCTGCAACTTGTCCTGGAGCCGACCGAGTTCGGGGGAGCGGTGGATGGCGGCGCTGCCGAGCGAGGCGCCGACCAGTGGCAGGGCCATGTTCTGCGACCAGCCGACCGGCCCGGCGTGCCGGTGCAGGAACTCGAACTGTGCGCGGTCGCCGAGCATGGCCACGCCGCCGCCGGTGCCGAAGCCCTTGCCGAGGCTGGCGACGATGACGGTCAGCGGGTTCATCTCCAGCCGGGAGCGGACGAAGCCCTCGCCGCGCTCGCCCATGATGGAGAGCGAGTGGGAGTCGTCGATGTAGAGGAACAGCCCGTAGCGGTCCTGGAGTTCGAGCAACCCGTCGAGCGCGGCCGTGCCGCCCATCGAGTACGCGCCGTCGGCGACGTACGCGACGCGGGGGTAGCGCCGGCAGATGTCCTCCAGGTAGTTGAGGTCGTTGTGCGGGCAGTTGAGCACCAGCGCCTCGTCGGCGCAGATCGGCTTCACGTACGCCATGCAGAAGTGGCAGAACCGGTCGAACACCATCACCCGGGGTCCGCCGCCGCCCAGGTGGCCCGAGGCGACGAGGGGCAGGATCCCGCTGGTCAGCGCGGTGCAGGAGGCGCCGGGGAGGATGTGCGCGCCGAACAGCTCGCCCAACTCCTCCTCCAGCTGCACCAGCAGGTTGTGCCGGATGCGGGTGGTGGAGGTGACCAGCCAGGTGCTCCGGGATTCGGTGAGGGCGTCGATCGCACCGGCCGCGACCTGCGGGTGGTTGTTCAGCCCGAGGTAGGCGCAGGACACCATGTTGGCGAACTCGTGGCCGGTCTCCCGGACGATCAGCCGGTTGTTCGACTCCGAGTCGACCTTGATGCCGATCAGCCCGCGCTCACCGGCGGACTGCCAGACCGGGTCTGCGGTGGCGAGCATGGTCTCCGCGTTGCGGTACAGGCGGGGGCCGATGACCGGCCGGGTCTCCTGCTGGCTCATGTACGGTCCTCGTTCCTGTCGGCATGGTCGGAATGGCCGGCATGGTTGGTGTGGTCGGCGCGGTCGGTGTCGAACTGTTCGAGCAGGCGTTGCGAGGCCTCGAAGAAGGGCATCCCGACCATCACGCCGTCCACGACGGTGACCGAGCGCCCGTTCCGGCGCCCGGCCTCGACCACCCGTCTGGCTCGCTCCAGCAGGGCCGCGTCCGGGGTGAAGGCCTCGTTGATCAGGGGGAGTTGGCCGGGGTGGATGGCGATCTTGCCGCTGAAGCCCAGCTCCCGGGCGAGGGCGGCCTCGCGGCGCAGCCCGTCCAGGTCGGAGACCTCGAAGTGCGGTGAGTCCAGTGCCTCGACCCCGGCGTCGCGGGCGCTGTTGACCACCCGCCAGCGGGCATGGGTCAGTGCCTCCCAGGACAGCCGGGCGCCGACCGAGAAGGCGTAGTCGGCCGAGCCGAAGACCAGCCCGCGCAGCCGGTGACCGGCCGCCGCGATGGCGGGGGCCCGTTCGATCCCGCGCGGGGTCTCGACGACGGCGAGGTACTCGGTGTCGGGGCAGGCCGCGCCGAGCGCCCCGGCGACGATCTCGACGTCCCTGGGGGACTCCGTCATCGGGATCAGCACCAGATCGGGCTTGACGGGGTAGCGGGCGATGGCGATGAGGTCGCGCAGCCCGTCCGGCCCCGAGATGGTGTTGATCCTGACCGCGCTGCGCGCGAGCTTGGCGGACGGCAGGGCGAAGAACTCCCCGGCCAGCTGCCGGGCCTCCTCCTTGCAGGCGGGCGGGACGGAGTCCTCCAGGTCGACCATGGCGATGTCGGCCCCGGACTGGTGACTCCTGGCGTACCGCTCCACCGCCATCGCGGGTGTGGACAGCAGGGAGCGGCAGTAGCGCGTGAACTTCATCGAGGTCTCCGAAGTCAGCAACGGCTGCGACTCCCGGTTCTATCCCACCCGCATTGTTCGGCGCCGAGCGCCTGGACATTGAACATCAACTCGGAACAACGGCCGCGGAGGCGCCATTGTTCATGACAACTGCCCTGTGCATGATGATCCTTGGGAGCTGAAGAGCACCGCATCGGGCACCGCTTCGACGGAGAAGGGGAGCAACCGTGCCGCGTCGGGAGAGTCCACTGGACCAGGGGGACGGAGCGCTGCTGCGCTTCGCAGCCGATCTGCGCGCGCTCAGAGCGCGCGCGGGCAGCCCGCCGTACCGGCAGCTCGCACTCCGGGCGCACTGCTCGGCCGCCAGCCTGTCGGTCGCGGCGGGTGGTCGGCGGCTGCCGAGCCTCGCCGTCACCCGCGCCTACGTGCAGGCCTGTGGCGGGGACGTCCGGGAGTGGCAGCTCCGCTGGCAGCTGCTCGCCGCCGAGCAGGCCGCCGACACCGCCGCCCGGCGCCGCGCCCAGGACACCGGCCGGGCGCCCTACCCCGGCGCAGCCCCCTTCGAAGCCGCCGACTCCGCGCGCTACTTCGGCCGTGAGGCACTGCTCGACCAGCTGGTCGAGCAGCTCGCCAGGCGGCGCCTGATCGCCGTCACCGGCCCGTCCGGGGTGGGGAAGTCCTCACTGGTCCGGGCCGGTCTGCTGGCCCGGCTGGGCGCGGGCCCGAGTGCCGTGCCGACCGCGCTGCTCACCCCGGGCGAGCAGCCGATGGCGGCGTACGCAGCCGCGCTCGCCCAGCTCGGCAGCCGGCCGGGCGAGGGAACGGCCGGCCCGGCTGATGGCGGCTCGGCGGGCGGCGGCCCGCTGCTGGTGGTGGACCAGGGGGAGGAGCTGTACACCCGCTGCCAGGACCCGGCCGAGCGCAGGCGGTTCCTGGACGCCCTGGCGGAGCTGGCCACCGGAGCCGGGCAGCAGCGATGTCGGGTCGTCCTGGTGCTGCGCTCCGACCACGAGGAGCTGCTCGCCCGGCACCCCGGGCTCGCTGCCGCCGCAGGCACGCACGGAGCCCGCCTGCCGGTCGGCCGCCCGGAGCCGGAGGAGCTCCGCCGGGCGATCACCGAACCGGCGGTCCGGGCCGGTTGCACCGTCGAGGGTGCGCTGCTCGCCGTACTGATCGCCGCCGCCGCCCAGCAGCCCGGCGCGCTGCCACTGCTGTCGGCGGCCCTCCTGGAGACCTGGCGGCGGCGCAGCGGAAACGCGCTGACCCTGGCCGGGTTCCAGGCCACCGGCGGCTTCGAGGGTGCGCTCGCCCGGACCGCCGAGGCCCTGTACGAGGGCCTGGACGCGCCGGACCGGGAGCGTGCGCGGGCGGTCCTCCGGCGGCTCGGCGGCGAGGCGCCGCCGGTGGACGGCGCGGAGCGGCTGCGCAGGCCGGTCGGGCGGGAGGAGTTCGAGGGGCCGGGCGTACCGGCGGTGCTGGAACGCCTCGTCCGGGCCCGGCTGGTGGTGCTGGACAGGCAGAGCGTCGAACTGGCCCACCACGCCCTCCCGTACGCCTGGCCCCGGCTGCGCGAGTGGCTGGCCGAGGAGCCGGAGGCGCTCGGCGACCACCGCAGGCTCACCGTGGCGGCCCGGGGCTGGGCCGCCGCCGACCGGGACCCGGAACTGCTCTACCGGGGGGCCAGACTGGATCTCGTACGGCGACGGGTGGCAGCCGGGGAGCTGACCCCGGCCGGGGTCGAGCGGGCCTTCCTGGCGGCGGCGGCCCGCGCTGCTGCCGCCGACCGGCGCCGACTCCGCCGCCAGGGCCTTGCCGTCGCGACCCTCGCCGCGGCGGGCGGGGCGCTGCTCACCCTCGCCGGGGGAGCGGGCGGCAGGCTCGGCCGGTGGATTGATCGGCCCCGGGCGCAGGGGAGTTGAACAGAGCGGCGCGGCTGGACGGGCCGTCGGCGGGCCGGGTAGCTTGGCCGTCGATCCGGCCGGAACCTCCTGAACTTGCTTGATCCTGGAGTGAGTTGGTCGGGCGGCTGGCACAGTTCCAGAGCCCCGAGACCCGAGACCCGAGACCCGCGACCGAGACCGCATCCGCATCCGCATTCCAGGGGGAGCCATGTCCGATCCGGTGCGTCCGGTCCACAGCTGGGACGAGTTCAGCACGCTGCGGGAGGTGGTGGTCGGCTCCGCCGCCGGGGCCCGGCTGCCCGCGCTGTCGGACCCGTCCGCCTGGCTCTCGTGCTTCCCGAAGAGCCGGGCCGCCGAGCTGGCCGCCATCCGGACCGGGCCCTACCCGCAGCAGGTCGTCGAGGAGACCGACGAGGACCTGGACGCACTGGCCACCACCCTGCGCAGCCTCGGTGTCACCGTCCACCGGCCCGAACCGGTCGACCACGCTGCCGGGTTCGCGGCGCCGCAGTGGCGGGCGGACGGCGGGTTCCACTCCTACTGCCCGCGTGACCTCACCCTGGTCGTCGGCGAGACGGTGATCGAGGTGGCGAGCCCGATGCGGGCCCGCTACTTCGAGGTGTTCGGCCTGCGGGCGCTGTTCAACGACTACCTGCGGGCCGGCTCCCGCTGGCTCTGCGCACCACGCCCGCAGCTGCGCGACGAACTCTTCGAGTCGGACGCGGAGGGTCTGCCGCTGTTGGGGGAGAGCGAGCCCGTCTTCGACGCCGCCAACGTGCTCCGCCTCGGCCGGGACGTGTTCTACCAGGTCTCCCGCAGCGGCAACGAACTCGGCCTGCGCTGGCTGGAGTCGACGCTCGGCCTGCTCGGCGACCTGCGCCTGCACCCGCTGCGCGGCATCTACGGCTACACCCACATCGACAGCACCATCGCGCTGCTGCGGCCCGGCTTGGTGCTGCTCAACCCCGAGCGGATCAGACCCGAGACGGTGCCGGACCAGCTGCGCGGCTGGGACGTCCTGTGGTGCCCTCCGGCGGAAACCAGGGCCGCTGAGCCCGAGCCCATGCTCAGCGAGAGCTGGATCGGGATGAACCTGCTGATGGTCGACCCGGCCACGGCGATCGTGGAGCAGGGGCAGCGCGGCCTGATCAAGCTGTTGGAGCACGCCGGGATCACCGTCCTGCCGCACCGGCTGCGGCACTCCCGGGTGCTCGGTGGAGGCTTCCACTGCGTCACCCTGGACACCCGGCGTGACGGCGGCCCGGAGGACTACCTGTCGTGATCCGGCCGAGCCTGGTGCGGGAAGCCCCGGGAGGGCGGGCCTGGCGTGGGCTGGTCCGGTGTGAGCAGGTCGTGGGCGAGCAGACCGGCGCCGACGCGGGCGGCGGTGTCGCCGAGCGCCGCCGGCAGCAGGGCGGGCGCGATGTGGAACCCGACGAGCCGCTGCTCCAGGGCGGCGCGCAGCGGCCCGAAGAGGGTGTCGCCCGCCTCCGCCAGCCCGCCGCCGACGATGATCGCGGCCGGGTCGAGCAGGCTGTGCGCGACGAGCAGGCCGTCGGCGAGTGCGGCCACGGCCTCGGACCAGACCGCGACGGCCCGCCGGTCGCCCGCCTCGACGGCCCGCGCGCAGTCGGCGCTGTCGGCGGCGGGGTCGCCGCTGGCCTCGGCCCACGCGCGGGAGACGGCGGAGGCGGAGGCCAGGGTCTCCAGGCAGCCGTGCTGTCCGCAGCCGCACGCCGCGCCGCCGGGCCGGATCACGACGTGGCCGATCTCGCCGCCGTTGCCGTGCGCCCCGGCCTCGATCCGTCCGTCGATCGCGATCCCTCCGGCGATGCCGGTGCCGAGTGCGACGAAGAGGAAGCGGTCGATGCCGCGTCCGGCACCGGCCCGGCCCTCGGCGAGCGCGCCGGTCCGGACGTCGTGGCCGAGTGCCACGGGCAGCGGGCGGCCGGTCTCGGCCAGCCGTTCGGCGATGAGGTCGCGGAGCGGGAGGTCACGCCAGCCGAGGTTGGCGGAGTAGACGGCGATGCCGTGCTCCTCGTCGACCGTCCCCGGCACGGCCACCCCGGCGGCGGCCGGGGGCGCGCCGAAGCGCTCCTGGCTCTCCCGGCCGAGTCGGGTGACCAGGTCGAGGATCGAGGCGACGACGGTGCGCGGCCCCGCCTCGCGGCCGGTGGGCCGGCGCAGCTCGTACGGCACGGTGCCGTCGTGGGCGACGAGTGCGCCCTTCATTCCGGTGCCGCCGACGTCGAGGGCGATGACGTGTTCCACGGGGGTGACCGTGCCCTTCTACGGAGGAGGCCGTCAGGGGTGCAGGACCACCGAGCGGGTCAGGTTGCGCGGTTGGTCCGGGTCGAGGCCGCGGGCCTCGGCCAGCTCGACGGCCAGCCGGTGCACGCGGACGAGGTCGGCCATCGGGTCGAGCGGGGACTCGACGAGGAGGCCGCCCGTCCGGCTGATGTCGAGGTCGAGTCCCTCCGGGAGGCGGCCGAACATCCAGGCCACCCGGCCGGGGGCGGTGATGCTGATCGGGCCGTGCCGGTACTCCATCGCGGGGTAGGCCTCCGTCCAGGCCCCGGCCGCCTCGCGCATCTTGAGGCCCGCCTCCTGGGCGAGGCCGCACGTCCAGCCGGCGCCGAGGAAGGTGAACTGCTCGGCGCCCGTCAGGCCTTCTGGCAGCGGGGTGGCGAGCGCGAGCTCGGCGTCCTCGGCCGCCTCGGCGACGGTGCGGACGCCCTCGGGCAGCGCGCCCTCGCTCTCCAGGTGGGCGCGGAACAGCGCCAGCGCGCTGGTGGCGAACCGGGTCTGCACGACGGACGTCTCGTCGGCGAAGTCCAGGACGGCGACGGAGTCCGCCGCCGTCATCACCGGCGTCACGGGGTCGGCGGTGACGGCGCTGGTGCGGGTGGTGCCGCGCACCCGGCCCAGCAGCTCCAGCACCTCGGTGGTGGTGCCGGAACGGGTCAGGGCCAGCACCCGGTCGTAGGCCCGGTCGAAGGGGAACTCGGAGGCGGCGAACGCGTCGGTCTCGCCGTGGCCGCCCGCCTCCCGCAGCGTGGCGTACGCCTGGGCGATGAACCACGAAGTGCCGCAGCCGATGACGGCGACCCGCTCGCCCCGCTGCGGCAACGCCGGGTGTCCGGGGGCGAGTTCGGCGGCCTTGCGCCAGCAGGACGGCTGGGTGGCGATCTCCGTCGCGGTACGGCTCGCGGACGGGCGGGTGGTGGACGCCATCGGGTAGCCCCTCAAGTTGACTGCAATTGCTCGATTGATAGCAGTTGCAAGCATCAGTGCGCAAACAATTGGCGAAGATCTGCTTGAATCATCAAAGGATGGCCCTGATATGAGGCGATATGTACCGATTCTGCGAAGCCTTCGCCGCAACAATTCGGTAACCGGTCTGGTCTGCTTGCCGTGGAGGGGATAGGACTTGCGCTCAGCGGAGGCGGCAGGCCTTCCGAACCGAGCAGGCGCGCACCGTTTGCGCCCTTGACACCACGCCCGATCTCCACCCGACCGAGCTGCGGTGTCTGCGCGCCCTCCCCACGCAAAGGCGGTAGTTGTGATGCACAGGGGTCTGCTGACTCTCTCGGCCATCGGTCTCACCGGTGCCCTCGCCCTGACGGCGTGTTCGTCCAGCTCCGGCGGATCGGCGTCGGACAGTGTCACCACCCTCAAGCTGGTCGCGGCCGATTACGGTGACAAGGCGGCCAACAGCTCGAAGGCGTACTGGGACGGTGTCGCCCAGGCCTTCCAGGCGGCGAACCCGAACATCAAGGTCGATGTCCAGGTCGTGAACTGGAACGACATCGACAAGCAGGTCAAGACGATGATCCAGAGCGGCAACCAGCCGGACATCCTGCAGACCGGCGGCTACGCCGACAAGGTCGCCGACGACCTCCTCTACAAGGCCGGTGACGTGCTGTCGATCGGCGTGCAGGCCAACTTCATCGACACCTTCGCCAAGGCCGGCCAGGTCGACGGCACCCAGTACGGCATCCCGTTCGTCTCCTCCGCCCGCGCGTTCTTCTACAACAAGGCGATCTTCGCGCAGGCCGGCATCACCGACGCCCCCAAGACCTGGGACGACGTCAAGACCGACGCCGCACTCATCAAGGCCAAGGTCCCCGGCGTCACCCCCTACGCACTGCCGCTCGGCCCCGAGGAAGCCCAGGGCGAGTCGATGATGTGGGAGCTCGGCAACGGCGGCGGCTTCACCGACGCCAACGGCAAGTACAGCCTCGACAGCCAGGCCAACACCGACACCTTCAACTGGCTCAAGACCAACCTCGTCGACCCCGGCCTCACCTACCCCAACCCCGCCACCACCGACCGCAAGACCGCCTTCGCGGACTTCGCCGCCGGCAAGGCCGCCATGCTCAACGGCCACCCCTCACTGATCCAGATGTCCAAGGACGGCAAGGTCGACTACGGCGTCACCGCCATCCCCGGCAAGGCCGGCGCCCTCAAGAACACCCTCGGCGTCGCCGACTGGGTCATGGCGTTCAAGAAGAACGGCCACCGCGAGCAGGTCAAGAAGTTCCTCGACTTCGCGTACTCCAAGGAGAACACCCTCAAGTTCGACGAGCTCTACAACCTGATGCCCGTCACCCAGGACACCCTCCGCGACATGACCGGCAACCCCGCCCACAAGGACCTCGCCCCGTTCTTCGCCCTCCTGCCCAGCGCCTCCTTCTACCCCCTCGGCGACACCAGCTGGGACGCCGTCTCCGCCGAGATCAAGAAGAGCGGCGGCAGCGCCGTCAAGGACGACCCCGCCAAGGTCCTCGGCGACCTCCAGAAGAAGGCCCAGGCCGCAGCCGCCAACAAGTAACACCAGTTCCCCGTACGGGAGGTGAGCCGCCTCGAAGCCGAGGCCCCCTCACCTCCCGTATCCCAGAACGAAAGGCACGACCGTTGTCGCACAGAACCGGTGTACGAGGAGCGGGGCGCACCCTCCTCGCGAGGCTCGGCCCGGCCCCGTGGATCGGGCCCGCGGTGCTGCTCATCGCACTCGTGGTGCTGTGGCCCGTCTACGAGATGGTGCACACCTCGTTCCTGCGGATCAGCACCAGTGGTTTCGTCCGTGGCTCGGCCGGCCTCGACAAGTACCGCAAACTCTTCGGCGAGACCGACCTCCCGCACGTCCTGCTCTGGACGGTCGTCTGGACGGTCGCCGTCGTCGGCCTGACCGTGGTGCTCTCACTGGGGCTGGCACAGCTGTTCAACCAGCAGTTCCCCGGCCGCCGGCTGACCCGCTGGGCGTTGATCGCGCCCTGGGCGGCCTCGGTGCTGATGACCTCCATCGGCTTCAAGTGGATGCTCGACCGCACCGCCGGTGTCCTCAACACCGTGATGACCGACCTCGGCCTGATCAGCGGACCGCAGGACTGGCTCGGTGACCCCAGCACCGCCAGGCCCTGGATGGCCCTGGTCGCGGTGTTCGTCTCGCTGCCGTTCACCACCTACACGCTGCTGGCCGGTCTCCAGACCGTCCCCGGCGAGGTGTACGAGGCGGCGAAGGTCGACGGCACCAGCGGCTGGCAGACGTACCGGCTGATCACCCTGCCGCTGCTGCGGCCCGCGCTGATGGTCGGCCTGGTGATCAACCTGATCAACGTCTTCAACTCCTTCCCGATCATCTGGGGCATGACCCAGGGCGGCCCGGACAGCCAGACGGCCACGACCACGGTCTTCGCGTTCCAGCTGATGAACACCGACATCGGCGAATCCGCCGCGATGTCGGTCGTCAACTTCGGCCTGGTCGTGGTGATGGTGCTGGCGTTCCTGAAGGTCAGCCGCTGGAACGAGGAGAGCTGATGACCTTCAAGACCGGTTCGTTGAAGCCCCGCACGTTGGTCATCACCGCCGTCGCCTGGCTGCTCGCCGCGCTCTTCCTGCTCCCCTACCTGGAGATGGTCGTCACCGCGCTGCGCCCCGCAGATGAACTCCGCGACGCGACCTACCTCCCCAAGCACTTCGCCTGGTCCAACCTCGTCAACGTCTGGCGCGACTCCACCCTCGGCACCAACCTCCAGGTCACCCTCCTGGTCGCCGGCGGCTCGACGCTGCTGGTCCTGCTGGTGGCGTTGCCCGCCGCGTACTACACGGCCCGGATGCGCTTCCGCGGACGCCGCGCCTTCCTGCTGCTCGTCCTCGTCACCCAGATGTTCCAGCCGACCTCACTCCTCGTCGGCCTCTACCGCGAGTTCTACCAGTTCCACATGCTCAACTCCGTCTGGACCCTGATCATCTGCAACGCCGCCTTCAACCTCGCGTTCGCAATCTGGATCCTCACCGCCTACATCTCCTCCATCCCCGTCGAACTCGAGGAAGCCGCCCAGATCGACGGCCTCGGCCGACTCGGCGCCCTACGCCGCGTCACCATCCCCCTCGCCATGCCCGGCATCGTCACCGCCGTCATCTTCACCTTCATCTCGGCCTGGAACGAATTCGTCATGGGCCTACGCCTCACCACCATCCCCGACAGCCAACCCCTCACCGTCGGCATCAACAACTTCATCGGCAACTACACCGTCCAGTGGAACTACCTCTTCGCCGGATCCGTCGTCGCCATCCTCCCCGTCGTCATCCTCTTCGCCTTCATCGAACGCCAGGTCGTCTCCGGCCTCACCGCAGGCTCCGTCAAGTAGCCCACGGGGACGGGACGTCAGTGGCCGGCCAGACCGAAGGCGGCGGCGGCGATCCCGTACTGGGCGGCGAAGGGCGCGCCGTCGCGGCTGGTCGGGGTGAGCGAGTAGACGAGGTCGCGGCTCGCGTCCTGAGTGGCGAAGATGCCGTTGGTGTAGCCGGGGCGGCTGCCGGTCTTGCCCCAGAGCACCACGCCGTCGGACGGGCTGAACCGCATCAGGCCGGTGCTGAAGCAGGCGTGCCCGGCGGTCGGCCCGATGTCGCAGTTCCGGTTGTGGACGTTCGGCACGTCCGGCACCGAGAACAGCTCGGCCTGCTGGGCGGGCGGCAGCAGCCGGCCGCGCAGCAGCGCGGTCAGGAAGCGGTCCAGGTCGGGTGCGCTGGAGATCATGCCGCCCTCGGCCCACGGCCAGGGGCTCTGCTTGGTGACATCGGCCTGCTCGGTCGACCCGTCCGGCCGGGTGACGGTCAGGTAGGCGTGCGCGGTCGGGTGCGACAGCCGGGTGTCGTCGGCAGCCGGGACAGAGGTGCTGTGCAGCCCGAGCGGGCGCAGCAACCGCGCGTTCAGCTCGTGCGCGTACGGGTGGCCGGTGACCTGCTCGACCAGCAGCCCGGCCAGGAAGTAGTTGAGGCCGTTGTACTGCTGCGCGGTGCCCGGCTGGAACTGCATCGGACGGTTACCGGCCTCGGCCACCACCTGCTGCGGCGTCCAACTCTCGTCCTGGTGGCCGACGAACCACTGCGCACTGCCGTCGTCCCCGCCCAGGTCACCCCCGGCCGGCAGCCCGCTGGTGTGGTTGAGCAACTGCCGTACGGTGATGGCCGGGTAGGAGGACGGCAGGACACCGGGCAGGTACTGCTGGACGGTGCCGTCCAGATCCACCCGGTGCTCGGCAGCGAGCTGGAGCACCACGGTGGCGGTGAAGACCTTCGAGATGCTGCCGATCCGGAACCGCCCGTCCGCCGCCACCGGCCGCCCGGTGGCCAGGTCGCCGCTGCCGGAAGTCCCCGACCAGCGGCCGTCCTTGCCGTCCACCAGGACCACCGCACTGGTCAGTTGAGCATTCGGCAGCCCGGCGATCGAGGCGCGCAGCGCCTGGGCGTCCGGCGGCGCCGGCGGGCCGGCCGCCTGGGCCCCCGTCGCCACCCCGGCCGTGAGCGCCACCACCAGCGCACCGACCGCCCCGGCGCTTGCCCAACCACGCCGGGTGGAACGGCGGTTCACGGCGGTAACAGTCATCTCGGTACTCCTCAGCAGTAGTTCGTGGCACCCTCGGCCACACCCAGAAGTCTGCTGCGCCCAGCCCGCCCAGTCATCCGGGAACCACCCTGACCAGCCCCTGAGCCACCCCTGGCGCATCCCTGGCCCCGGCCCTGAGAGCCGCCGCCACCGGATTGCGCCGGGCCGCCCCGCCGTTGGGCTTAGCCTGGTGGGCACGTGTCAACCAGAGGTGAGGGCGGAGGATCATGGCCAGGGTTCTCAGAGGGCTCGTGTGGGCGATGGGTATCGCGTGCGTGGTGATCGGGCTCGTCCATGTCCTGCTCGGCAACGCGTCGATCCCGGGAGAGGGGTCGGCCGACGCGACGATCGACAGTCTGGGCCGGTTCTTCGGGGCGATCTTCGCGGGCTACGGGCTGGCCTGGTTGTGGGTGGTCCGGCAGACGCCGATCCCCGCGAACGCGGTCAGGTGGCTGGCCGGGGTGTTCCTTCTCGGCGCAGCGGGGCGCCTGCTGTCGCTCGCCGTGCACGGGTGGCCGCAGGGGTTCCAGGTGGTGCTGTCGGTGATCGAGCTGGTGCTGCCGCCGGTGTTCTTCTGGCTCGCGGACGCGGAGGAGCGGTTGGCGGTGGCACCCGCCTGACCGTGGGTGGGTAGCCCCGTGGGCGTACGCCCGCAGGGGGACGCCCGGCGGTGGAGCCGAGGCTACGATCGGCGGGTGGATCAAGGGATGCCGCGTCCTCCGTGGCTGAGACGGCTGCCGTCGGGCGTGTGGACGGGCCTGACATGGTGTGTTGCCGGGCTGTTCGCGATGTTGCTGTTCGCTACGACGGCCTGTCGGCTGACGGCTGATCACCAGCCCGTCTTCCTGCTGCTCGTGCTCCGGGCGGCCGTGGCGGTCGCCCTGGCGCTGGCAATCGGTTGGGCCCGCCGGTGGCCGCTGGCGGTCTTCGGGGTGCTCCTGGCCGAATCGACAGCAGCCGGCCTGCTCTGGGGGAAGACCTGGCCGTTCTTCCTGGCGATGGGTGGTCTCGTCGGCTACCTCGCGGCGAGCCGTCCCCGTCGTACCGCCGTCGTGGCCGCCGTCGTCGAGCTGGCCGGCTGGGCCCTCCAGTGGGTGGCGGTGGATCACGGCAAGGAGAAGCTCAGTGACTTCGCGAGCATGCTGTCGGGACTCGCCGTGTCCGTCCTCGTCTGCTGGCTGATCGGCAACTCGATCCGCCAGCAACGCCAGTACGGCGAGGCTCTGCGCGCCCACGCGGTGACGTCCGAACGGCTGCGGATCGCCCGTGAACTGCACGACATGGTCGCCCACAGCATCGGCGTCATCGCGATCCAGGCCGGCTCGGCGAGCCTGGTGATCGACACCCAACCCGAGAACGTACGCAAGGCGCTGGGCGCCATCGAGAGCACCAGCCGGGAGACGCTGGCCGGGCTGCGGCGCATGCTCGTCTCGCTGCGCCGGGCCGACGAGGCGTCACCCGGTCAGGGCCCCGGTCCCGGCCGCGCAGGCATGGAGGCGCTCGACCGGTTGGCCGAGACGACGGCGGACGCCGGAGTCCGGGTCGAGGTGCACTGGCGGGGGCAGCGGCGTCCGCTGCCTCCCGAGATCGACGTGGCCGCCTTCCGGATCATCCAGGAGTCGGTCGCCAACGCGGTGCGCCACTCCGGCGCCGACCACTGCCGGGTGTCCGTGGAGTACGGGGACGAGGAGTTGGCCATCGAGGTCGTCGACGACGGGCCCGGCTCGGTGCATAGCGGCCCGGTACGTACCGGGGCGGCGGCGGGGGCCGGTTACGGGATCCCCGGGATGCGCGAACGGGTCGCCCTGCTCAACGGCCGGTTCAGCGCCGGGTCCAGACCTGAGGGCGGCTTCCGGGTCGCGGCGAGGCTGCCGGGATGACGACGATCCGTGTCGTGCTCGCCGACGACCAGGAGCTGGTGCGCACCGGGCTGAAGATGGTCGTCGCGGACCTCCCCGACCTCGAGATCGTGGGCGAGGCCGGCACGGGTGCCGAGGCCGTCCGGCTGGTCGGCGAGGCCCGGCCCGACATCGTACTGATGGACATCCGGATGCCCGGCATGGACGGCATCGAGGCCACCCGGGTGATCACGGCGACCGCCGCGCCGCCTCGGGTGCTGATGCTCACCACGTTCGACGACGACGACAGCGTGTACGAGTCGCTGCGGGCCGGTGCGAGCGGCTTCCTGGTCAAGGACATGGCGGTGGTGGACATCATCGCGGCGATCCGGGTGGTGGCCGCCGGTGACGCCCTGATCGCGCCGAGCGTCACCCGCCGCCTCATCGAGGAGTTCGCCGAACGACCCCGACGGGCCTTGCCGAAACGGCGGCTCGACGGCATCACCGGACGGGAGCGGGAGGTGCTGACGCTGGTCGGGCGCGGCCTCTCCAACGGTGAGATCGCCGCTGCTCTCTTCATCGGCCCCGCCACCGCCAAGACCCATGTGGCTCGCCTGCTGACCAAGTTGGACGCCCGCGACCGCGTCCAACTGGTCATCGCCGCTTACGAAGCAGGGCTGGTGTCGCCGACCTGAAGGCTGTTCAGGGACGCTGGAAGGTGATCTCCGGGTTGGCCGGTGACGGGCAGTCGAGCAGGGCCTGCGGGCGGCCCTTCAGCTGCTGGTCGAAGAAGGCTCCGAGGTAGCTGCGGGTGAGCTCCAGCGCGCGCAGCGGGGGGATCGCCCCGCTGGGCGCGGGCCTGCCCGCCTGCGCGGCGAGGAGGTTCAGGTCGCTGAAGCTGCCGTGTTCGGAACCGGCGATCGTCAGCCAGCGCTTCCAGCCGTCCAGGTCCGCCCAGGCCTTCGTCCACGACGGGTCCATACCCGGGCTCTCGTGCTCGGCGCCGAACAGCAGGAACGGGCGGCCGTGGAGGCCGGTGGCCGGGTCCGCCTCCTGGAAGCTGCCGTCCAGGTCCACCCCGGCCCGTACCCGGTCGTCGGCGGCCATCGCCATGGCGGTGGCGTCGCCGCTGAGGGAGTGCCCGGCCATCCCGATCCGGTCCTTGTCGATCATGCGGGCGTACCGCCAGGCAGGGCGCGGCCCGGTCAGCTCGTCGATCACGAACGAGAGGTCCTCGGCCCGGCTGCGGGCGATGGCCTCGTACCCGCCCGCCGGGGGCTGGTCGCAGATGGTGCAGGTGAGCGTCCGTCCGTCGGGGAAGGTGACCCCGGGGGCTTCGTAGGTGTGGTCGACCAGCGCGACGACGTACCCGCGGCTGGCCAGATCCTCCGCGATGCTGGTGAACAGGGCGCGCGGGAAAGTGAAGCCGGGGGAGAGCACGACCAGCGGGAACTTCCCGTGCTCCGGGCGCGCGTCGGCGAGAGCCCAGACGCGGGTGGTGCTGAGCGCCTCGGGCGGGAGGCCGGAGCCCGGGGCCTTGTCCTGAAGCAGCAGCCTGGCCTCCTCGGTGCTCATGTAGGCGGCCGGCCCGCCGGTCCCGGGCCGGGCCGGGTAGTACACCGACACCATCAGCCGACGCGGGCCCGAGGCCGGCACCCAGGGGTCCTGGCGGCGCTCGTCGACGAGTTGCAGCGTGTTGCGGCCGACGGCGTGCGGGCCGGTCGGGCGGGGGAGTTCCCCTTGGACAGCGGCGTTCGAGGCCGCGGTGGCGGCAGTGGGTGGAGGGGCGGCGAACGCCGTGCCCGCGGCGGCGATCGGCAGCGGCAGGGCGAGCGCGAGTGCGGCGGCCACGGCAGTGCGACGGATGCTGGTCATGGCAGTGACGCTAGATCTCGCTCACCTCATCCGACG
This sequence comes from Kitasatospora sp. McL0602, assembly GCF_052076145.1. NCBI lineage: Bacteria > Bacillati > Actinomycetota > Actinomycetes > Kitasatosporales > Streptomycetaceae > Kitasatospora > Kitasatospora sp. McL0602. The sequence continues at coordinate 6,201,730 of NZ_CP197246.1, forward strand.
TCCGCTCAGGGGCGGACAGGGCGTCACCCCGGAGGCGGACCGGACATCACCCCGAGGGGGACAGGGGCCTCCCGGGGTCCGCGAAGAGTCCGGCGGACGGCATGGCGGAGCCAGTGGTGGGCACTGTCGGCTGCGTTCCGGGGGTGCCAGGCCATGCCGATGGTCAGTGGTGGCAGTACCAGCGGGATGTCGAGGAGGTGCAGCCCGAGCGCGGTGGCGTCCTCGGTGAGGATCGAAGGAGCGGCGCCGGGGAGTGCGGCCGGTACGAGGCAGACGACGTCGCTGCGGGCGGCGAGGGTCATCGCGGCCAGGTGGTTGGGGAGGACGACGCTGACCCGGCGGCGGAGATCCTGCTCGGCCAGGGCGGCGTCGAGGGGGCCGGTGAAGCGGCCGCGTCGGCTGACCGCGACGTGTTCGGCGGCAGCGAGCCGGGCCGGGGTCAGGGGCTCCCCGGTGAGCGGGTGGCCGGGCCGGACGGCCGCCACCATGCGGAGGCTGACCAGTGCTTCGACCTGGGTCTCGGGGTCCACGTGGTCGATGGAGCCGATCTCCAGGTCGATCCGGCCGTCGCGGAGGGCGGGTCCGGCCTCCAACTCCTCGGCCTGGAGCCGGAACGAGACCTCCGGTGCCTCCTGCCGCGCCAGCTGCAGCAGACCGGGGGCCAGTGCCGCGCCGACCAGGTCGGCGGCCTGGAGGGTGAAGGTGTTGCGCAGGGTGGCGGGGTCGAGGCCGGTGCCGGGGCTGAGCAGTGCTCCGACGCGGAGCACCACCGCGGCAGCTTCGTCGCGCAGTGCCTGGGCGCGCGGGGTGGGGACCATGGTCTGTCCGGCCCGGACCAGGAGGGGGTCCTGGAGGATGCGGCGGAGGCGGGCGAGAGTGCGGCTCATGGCGGCGGGCGAGGTGTGCAGGCGGGCGGCGGCTCGGGTGACGCTGTTCTCGGCCAGGAGGGCGTCCAGCGCGACGGCGAGATTGGCGTCGATGACCGGATCTGGGCTGTTCACCAGCATCATTCCGTTTCAGTCAATGATTCCGTGCTGAAGTTCCCATTGTGGCAGCACGGTTGCCCTCCGCAGGATGAGAGCCGTACCGATCCGGCACGACCTGCGAGGATTTCATGATCGTTATCACTGCTCCCACCGGGAACATCGGCCGTCACCTGCTCTCCCGGCTCCTGGAGTCCGCCCCCGCCGCAGGCGAGGAACTGCGCGTGATCGTGCGCGATCCCACCCGGCTTCCGGATGAGGCACGCGGACGCGTCGAGGTGATCACCGGCTCGCACGGAGACGCCGACGTCGTCGACCGGGCCTTCGAGGGTGCGGACGCCGTCTTCTGGCTCGTCCCACCGGACGCCTCCCTGACGCCGCAGGACGCCTACACCGGCTTCACCCGCCCCGCCGTGAAGGCGCTCGCCACCCACGGGGTCGGCCACGTCGTCGGCGTCTCCGCGCTCGGCCGCGGCACCCCACTCGCCGACCGCGCGGGCCTCGTCACCGCCTCCCTCGCCATGGACGACCTCATCGCCGGCACTGGCAACGGCGTCGCGTACCGGGCCCTGGCCTGCCCGTCCTTCTTCGAGAACCTCCTGGAGGAGTCGGACTCGATCCGTGAGCGGGGCGTCTTCACCGACGTCGTGGACGCCGACCGCAAGGCCCCCCTCGTTGCCGTGGCCGACATCGCCGCCGTCGCCGCCGGCCTGCTGCTGGACCGTTCGTGGTCCGGCTCCGACAGCGTCCCCGTCCTCGGGCCGCAGGACCTGTCCCCCAACGACCTGGCTCGCGTCATGACCGAACAGCTCGGCCACGACGTCCGCTACGAACGCCAGTCGCTCGATGAACTGCACGCCACCCTCGTCGGCTACGGCCTCGACAAGGCGTTCGTCCAAGGCATCGTCGACATGAAGCGCGCCAAGGACGAGGGCCTCGACTCCGGCGTTCACCGCACCCCGGACACCACGTCCGCCACGAGCTTCGAGCGCTGGTGCGCCCAGACCCTCAAGCCCGCCGTGCTCTCCTGACCACCCACCAGAGATCGGAGGACCATCGATGTCCGCTGAGCCAACCGAACCGCCGGTCACGGCGTTCATGCTGGTCAAGACCACACCCGAGTGGCTCGCCCTGACCGTCCCGGAACGAGTGCACGCCTTCACCACCCAGGTCATCCCCGCGATCAAGGCCAAGACCTCCGGGGTCCGGTCACGCTTCTACGACACGGAGTTCTACTCCGCACGCGTCACCGACATCTGGGTGTGGGAGGCGGAGAACCACCACTCCTACCAGCTCCTCATCGACGCACTACGCGAAACCCCGTTCTGGGACCGCTACTTCGAGGTCATCGACCTCCTCGTCGGCACCGAGAACGGCTACGCCCGCACCTACGGCCTCGAACCCGTCGCCACCGTCGCCACCTGACGCACCGTGGCGGTAGGTACCTCCGGATGCTCGCGCGGCTTGACGTGGCAGTCCGGCCTGTCAGCGACCCGCCGTAACTTCTGGTGCATGGGTGAGCGAGGAGTATTCAGCAACGAGGCGGGGGGACGCATCGATGGGTCCGTCGTCCAGGCGGGGATTGTCCATGGCGACGTGTCCGTCACGGCTCCTGTCCGCGTGATCAACAGAGTGAGCAACGAGATCCGGTCGTTCAAGATGGTCGGTGTCCTCTTTCGGAGCCTGGCCTCGATCGCTGGGGGTGCTGCCGTGTTCGGATTGAGCAACGGCTGCACCCCGCTCGTCCAAGTAGCCTCCTGGTGCAAGGCGCTGGCCATTCCGGGTGGCTGGACAGTGGCAGCTGCGGAGTGGATTTCCGGGCGGGCCGAAGTTGTGGCGACAGTAGCCGAGTTCGTGGTCGTGATCGGACTGCTCCTGCTGCCGAGGCCGCGGCAACTCGGTTGGGACTTTGGGGAGTCGTTGGAGTGGCGAGGGCCCTCGACCGTGGTTCTGGCCATGGCAGTAGTGGTGCAGTGCGGTTCGGTGTGGCCAGCGATGCTGAACGCTGTGGTGATCGCTGCCGTCGGTCTCTGGATCGCCGGACAGGGCAGGACAAGCGGCTACGCCAGGTGGGAGTACGTGACGGTGGCAGCGTCCGCCATCTTCCTTGCCCTCTTGTTCCTGCCCGTCTACCTGTTTGCCGTGTTCTTCGGCCGCGATGTGCGGGCTGGAGGACATCCGTGACCTCCGGGTGTCGTCAGAGCCTGGATCGTCCCTGCGGGGGCGCTCGGCGACTGCGTCGAGGAACTCGTGGAGCAGCCGCTGCAGGGCCTCGGGCTGCTCCAGGTGCACGCGCGCCAAGGATGCTTGCGGCCACTGTGTCCGCCGGTGGCGGAGCATGTCCTGGGTCTCCTGAGCGGGGACGGGGATGATGCCGTGCTGGCCGAGGACGACCAGGGTCGGCCGCGTGACCTCCGCCCACTCGTCCCAGAAGGAGCGCCGGGCGGTCTCGGCCGGCGATCCGACCATCACGTCGCGGTCGAAGCGCGACCACCAGCCGCCGTCGCGCTCCTCCGGCCCCGCCGCCCAGCCCTCGCCAACCGGGCCGCCGCCGAGGAAGCGGATGGCTGCCTGCCGCGACGGGAACGGGCTCGGCCACGGGTCGAGCCGGCCGCCGATCTCGGCGGGTACGTTCGGGTTCGGGCCGCCTGCGCCGGCCTCGACTCGCGCCACCACCCACACCTGGCCGCCGGCTCACGCCACCTCACCTGGGTCCTGACCCTGGAGCAGAGTCCCGTCGGTCACCTGCCCGACGGCTGCCTTCGCCTGCACGCGATCCGTCCGGTGCCGAGGAGCTCCGAGCGACAGCTTGGCGGAGCCGACAGGATGATGCGATCATCCACCGACGTTCCCGGTCCGCGATGACGGCCGGAGCCGGACCGGACGGGGGAGTTGGACGTGCCCAGCACTGAACTGAGCTGCAGCTACGACATCGCGGCGGCGCCCGCCGCTGTGCTGGCTCATCTGGCGGTCCCCGAGAACTACATCGGGCTCTCCCCGCTGCTCGTGGACGTGCGGGACGTCCGCCGCGAGGGCGGGGTCACGCACTATGTGGCCGTCGAACGCTTCCGGTTCCTCGGGCTGATCCGGCACGACAACGTCATCCGGGTCAGCCTGCGGACCGAGGACGCTCTCCTGCCGGACGAGGCGACGGTCAGCGGTGAGGTGGTCAGTCCTGGCGGTGTGCGGATGGACTACTGCTTCGCCGTCGCCGCGAGCGGCGACGGCGGCTCCCTGGTGGTCGATCAACTGCGGCTGCACGCGCCGTTCGGCCTGCTCCGCTATGCGGCCGGGAAGGCTGGAGCAGTGCAGGCCGAGCGCGGCCGGGTGCTGGCGCTGCGGCTGAGCGGCGGAAACTGAGGCTGGCGAGCCCACGGAAGCACCACTGTTCGTCCGGGTGGTCAGCCGTGTCCGTTACCGGCAGGTCGGTTGCGCTCAGACCTTCCTGACGACGATGCGGTCCGGAAGCAGTCTCTCCAGGTCGTCCACGTCGGACGTGAAGACGGTGACCTGGCCTCGTTGCGAGAGCGCGACGACGGCAAGCATGGCGTCGATCGCGTACTTGTGACCGTGCAGGTTGCTGTCGGCCAGGATCTTGCGAGCCCGCCGGGCCTCCTCCTTGCCCAGGTCGGCCACCTTGACGCGGGAGAGAACCCAGTCCCAGCGCTGTTCCGTGGTCCTGCCCTCGTATGCCTCGACCAGCGTCATGGGGGAGGTGATGATGTCGGCCTCTCCGCGTGCTGCGAGGTCGAGCCAGCCGATCATCGTGCGATCTCCGCGGACAGCTAGTGAGAGCGCCTCGCAGTCCAGCACGAAGACACGGAGCGGCTTCGCCTCGTGATCGCGCTTCGGCGTCATGCGGCCTCGTCGGCGCGCCCGGAAGCAGTGGCCCGGCGACGCTCGTGCTCGGCGTCAAGGTCGTCCAGTGCGTCGTATGCCGCAGAGCGTTCGGGCTCGGTGACCGGCCCGTGTTCCTCTTCGAGCCACTGTACGAGTTCCAGGAGTCGGTCGCGGTCCCGCTTCGCGCGCAGCGCCTCGGTGACGTAGGCGGAGATACCGCGCTCGTCCGCCTCGGTGCGGATCTCTTCGAGGAGATCCTCAGGGATGGTCACGGTCACCTTCTTGGATGCCATACAAGCGACCATACTCGCCGTATATCCAGCCCGCAATCTGCTGTCTCAGCGCCGACGCGTGCGCGCCTGCGCGCACCACGCCGGATGTTCCGTTGCCGCTCTCCATCTCGGCAACGAAGCCCTCCGCCGGCAACTCGCGCGGGGCCGGGCTGCCACTGTCGGCCCGATCCGACCCCGCGCGAGGCAGTGGGGAACAACGGCCTCAGATGATCGGAGGGCGGCTGGCCCGGGTCAGACGCCACACCGTCCGCCAGCTCATCGGCCGCCGCTCGCCATGGCCGCCGCGCAGGCCCTCGGCCAGGCCCCTGAACCAGACATCGAGGTTCCCTGAGGACCGGAATCGAGCACGATTCCTTCGGGCATCACCGTGACAGCCCCAGGCGTGGCTGCATCCTTCGGCCTCAGGCGTGGGACCCAGCGGCCGAGTGTGGTGCCGCTGGCAGGGCCGACGATCCGCGGCTGGACATAGGCGGCATCAGGATGGCGATCGAACTCGGCAGCGAGCCGGGCGACGGTGTCAGGGTCCGGCAGGACGGCGTCGTTGTCGAAGAACAGGATGAACTCGGCCGCGTCCTCGCCGGCCAGCGCTTCGGCACCGACATTGCGGCCGCCAGGGATGCCCAGGTTCTCCGGCAAGGAGACTGCTGTAACACCCGGCGGTACGTAGTCCGGCTCGCAGCCGTTGCCGACGATCACGATCCGGAGGTCGACATCGCGCTGGGACAGCAACGACTCGATGGCCAAGCGCAGTTCAGCGGCACGGTCGTTCATCGTCAACAGCACCGCGTCGACACTTGGCCTACCGGACACGCCTACTCCAGGACTCGGCACACGGGCGATCCAACCCTAGGCCACTGGCAGGCCCCGGGGCCTGCTCGTGGCGCGGCGGGGGCGGCCGGAGGGCTTGAGGACGGAGAGCGCGACGGCGGCGGTGTACACCGAGAGGGCGATGGCCGGGATGATCACCAGGTTGTAGCGGATCAATCCGAGGTGCATGTCCGCAACGGTGCCGGTGGGGTGCCGGGCCGCCACCTGGGCCGCCTCGTGCAGGCGGGCGGGGAGGGCGAAGATCGAGGCGCCGGCGGCGGCCATGGTGAGCCAGAACTTGACCGCGACCCAGCGGTACTTGAACAGGCCCCAAGGGGTGCCGAGCGCGAGGAGCAGCCCGGTGAGCAGGGTGAGCAGGCTCAGCGGAAGGATCAGCGCGTCACCGAGGAGGGGCATCGTCCGGTAGGCGCTGCGGACGGTCTCCGCGCTGGACGTCAGCAGACCCGCCGCGCCGAGCGTGAGCAGGCAGAGCATCAGGCCCAGCCAGGCGACCGAGCTGACGATGTGCACGATGACCGCGGTCTTGCGGGCAGTCGGCGAGAGGCGGAAGCCCGCGGCGGGGGTGCGCATGAGAGGCCCTTCGGGAGACGACGGGGTGCTTGCCCTTGGGATGTTCGCCGCCTCGCCGCCCTGCCGTCGTCCCCCGGGCGGCGGCTTCCCGGAGCCGTCCGCTGCCTCCCCGGGAGTACGGCCGGAGCCGCCCTCCGGAGGACGCCCGCAGCCGACCCGCTCCGGTGGACTGGGCGGTGCCGGACGTGAGCCCTCCGCCCGGTACCACCCCACCCACCCACCGGAGGCTGTTGACCATGCCGCCCTCGCCCGCCCGACGCTCCGCCGGAGCCCTCAGCGGCGTCCTGTACGTCGTCCTCTTCATCGCGAGCCTCGTCGCCGGAGCCGTCACCGCGCCGTCGTCCGGAGTGTTCGCCACCCCTTACTCGGGCGACGACGTGGCGCGGAAGTACCTGGCCGCCGACCCCGCCGCGTTGCACCGTTCCCTCCAGCTCACGGCCCTGTTCCAACTGCTCTCGGCCCTCGCCCTGTTGGCCTTCGTCCCCCGGCTCGCCGACTTCACGAGCCGCTTCGGCAGTTCGACCCGCGCGGGCGTCGTCCGGGCGGCGGGGACGGCGTCCGGGATCCTCCTGGTCCTGTCCGCGAGCGCGAACTGGGTCCTGTCGATGCTGAACTCCTCCGGCGACCTCCCGACCTCCCGCGCCCTCATGGACCTCACCTTCATCACCGGCGCCGCCCCCGCCATCGGCACCCTCGGCCTGGTCCTGTGGCAGGTGTCGCGCACCGCGCTGGAGAGCCGGGCCCTGCCGGCCTGGGTGGCCTGGTCCGGGCTGGTCCTGGCCGTCGCGAGCCTGCTGTCCCTGCTCTCGCTCGTCGCCGAGCCGGCCACCCTGCTGATCCCGGTCGGGCGCTACGTCGGCTTCGTCTGGTTCCTCGCCGTGAGCCTCACGCTGTGGCGCCGGGACGGCCGCACCCCCGAGACGGTCCGATGAGTACTCCCTCCCGCCGCCTGTACTCCCCTCGTAGTACGCGCCCCCGCGCCCGCCGGCCGATGCCCGACCAGGGAGCCCGGCACTAGCCTTCCGTCATGAGTCATCCACGCCCGCCCCGGCAGCCGCCGTGGAAGCGTTCCGAGCGGACGGGCCCGCCCGTGCTCTCCTCGCTGGCCGTGGCCGTCGCCCAGGTGGCCGGCACGGTCGGCGCGGGACACCGGCAGCCCGACCGCGTCCAACTCGACGCCCTCGGCTACGCGCTGCTCCTCCTCGGCCCGGCCCTCCTGCTGCTGCGCCGCCGCCACCCGGTGGCGGTCATGGCCGGCACCACGGCGGTCACCACCGGCTACCTGTTCGCCGGGTACCCGTACGGCCCGGCCTTCCTCAGCATGGGCGTCGCGTTCTTCGTCGCCGTCCAGCACGGGCAGCGGTGGGTGGCCTGGGCGTGCGGCGGAGCCTTCTACGCCGCTCAGCTGCTGCTCGCCTACGCAGTCCCGCACGGCTGGCAGCAGGCGGCGGGCTGGCGACCGAACGGCTGGCAGGAGGCGGGGGTCGCGGGGGTGCTGCTGTTCATCGCGACCGGCGCCGAACTGGCCCGGGTCAGCCGCGAGCGGTCCGCCGCCACCAGGGCCGCCGCGGAGGAGGCCCAGCGCCGCCGCGCCGACGAGGAGCGGCTGCGGATGGCCCGCGAGCTGCACGACATCCTGGCGCACAGCATCTCGCTGATCCACGTCCAGGCCGGGGTGGCCCTCGAACTCATCGACACCCGCCCGGAGCAGGTCAGGAGCGCCCTGGTGACGATCAAGGCCGCCAGCAAGGAGGCCCTGGGCGAGGTCCGGCAGGTCCTCGGCACGCTGCGCGGACCGGAGTCCTCCGCCCCGCGCACTCCCGCCCCCGGCCTGGACCGGCTGGACGAGCTGGTCGACCAGGCCGGCCGGGCTGGCCTGACCGTCACCGTCCTCCCCGAGGGCAGTCCCGAAGCGGCCCCGGCCGCCGTCCAGCGGGCCGCCTTCCGGATCATCCAGGAGGCCCTGACCAACGTGATCCGCCACTCCGCGGCCCGGACGGCCACCGTCCGGCTCTCCCGGGAGGCGGACGGCCTCACCGTTCGGATCGACGACCCCGGCCCGGCGGGTGGCGGTGACGCCGGGGGCTCGGGAGCCGGACTGATCGGCATGCGCGAACGGGTCACCGCCTTCGGGGGCACCCTGGAGGCAGGACCGCACGAGGCGGGCTTCCGGGTCCGCGCACGCCTGACGAGAGGTGACGGATGATCAGGGTCCTGCTGGCCGACGACCAGATGCTCGTCCGGGCGGGGTTCCGGGCGCTGCTCGACGCCCAGCCCGACATCGAGGTGGTCGGCGAGGCCGACGACGGCGAGCAGGCCCTGCGCCTCGCCGCCGAACTGCGCCCCGACGTGGTGCTGATGGACATCCGGATGCCCCGCCTCGACGGGCTGGAGGCCACCCGGCGGATCGCGACCGACCGGGAACTCGACGCCGTCCGGGTGGTCGTCCTGACCACCTTCGAACTCGACGAGTACGTCTTCGAGGCACTGCGGTCCGGCGCGGTCGGCTTCCTGGTCAAGGACGCCGAGCCGGGCGAGCTCCTCCGCGCGGTCCGGGTCGCCGCCGCCGGCGACGCGCTGCTCTCGCCCGGGGTCACCCGCCGCCTGATCGGCGAGTTCGCCGCCCGCTCGAAGGAGCCGCGCGTGGTCAACCTCGACGCACTCACCGAACGCGAACGCGAGGTGCTCGCCCTGGTCGGGCTCGGCCTCTCCAACGAGGACATCGCCCGCCGCCTGGTGGTCAGCCCGCTCACCGCCAAGACCCACGTCAGCCGCGCGATGGTCAAGCTCGGCGTGCGCGACCGGGCCCAACTGGTCGTCCTCGCCTACGAATCCGGCTTGGTCCGCCCAGGCTGGCTCGGCTGACTGCACCCGGCGGGGACGCCGTTCGGCGGTGCGCTACGGCCGGGTGAAAGTCAGGTGGGTGACGCCACTGGGGGTCGTCACGGACTCGACGTGGAACCGCTCCTCGAGCCCTTCGAGCCCGTCCCACAGGCGCTCGCCGCGGCCCAGCACGATCGGGACGACGACCACGTGCAGGTGGTCGACGAGGTCTTCGGCGAGGAACTCGCGGACCGTGGTCGGCCCGCCGCCGATCCGCACGTCCAGGCCGCCTGCGGCCTCGCGCGCCTGGCGGAGCGCCTCTTGCGGGGTGGCGTCGATGAAGTGGAATGTGGTGCCGCCCTCCATCTCCACGGAGGGGCGGGGGTGGTGGGTCAGGACGAACACCGGGGTGTGGAACGGTGGGTTGGGCCCCCACCAGCCGTTCCACTCGTGGTCCTCCCACGGCCCGCGCTGGGGGCCGAACTTGTTGCGGCCCATGATCTCCGCCCCGATGCCGGGCGCCCAGGCGCCGGCGAGGACGTCCTCGACCCCGGTGCTTCCGTCCGGGCTGCCGTGCATCTGCTGGAACGTCCGGGTGGAGAAGAACCACTTGTGGAGCCGGGTGCCCGCGTGGCCGAACGGGGCGTCGAGAGACTGCCCTTCACCAGTGGCGTAGCCGTCGATGGAGATGGACAAGTTGTGGACTCTCACACGGGACATGTCGCGCTCCTAGCCTGGAAGAGAGTGATTGCGAACTGCAATCACCTGTCGAGAGCGAGCGTAGACTCGGTGATAGCGGAATGCAATCACTGGAGGTAGGAGTGCGGGACGAACCACGGTCCGGGTGTGCGATCAACGCGGCGGTGGAGGCACTCGGGGACCAGTGGAGCCTCATTGTCCTGCGTGACGTGATCTTCGGTGGGCGCCGCCACTTCCGCGAACTGCTCACTCACTCCGAGGAGGGAATCGCGTCGAACATCCTCAGCAGCCGCCTCAAGGCTCTCGTCGCCGGCGGTCTCCTCACGCAGGAGGAGGTCGGACGAGGACGGCGCGCGATCTACAGCCTCACCGAGGCGGGCATCCAGACCGTCCCCGTCATGGTCGCGCTCGGCTCCTGGGGGATGCGGCACCGCCCGACGACACCCGAACTGACCGTCCGCGCACGGCTACTGGAGGAGGGCGGGCCGCCACTCTGGGCAGACCTGATGGACGAACTCCGCGAGCTGCACCTGGGCACCCCCCGCCCGCACCCCGACCGCCCGCTCCCCTCCGAACTCCTCCGGGCGGCCTATGAGCACGCCCTCGCGGAGGTGTCCTGACCTGCGGCGGAGACCGACTGTGCTCCGCTCCGCATGGGATTCCAGCCAGGCGGACTCCTTAGCCTCTGGCTGGTCTCGATTCAGCGCTGATCTATTCCTGCACCACGCGTATCGCGAGGGCAGTGCCGTCCGGCCGGAAGGAGGCCGCACCCCACTGGTCGATGTCCTCCGACGTGGGCCAGTCCATGCGGCGTTCGTATACCTGTCGGCGATACTCCTCGACCTTGCCGTCCGCAAGGAGGTCGTACAGATCCGTGGCCATACCGGAGAAGGCTTCGACGCGACGGCCGTTGATGCGGAAGACCTGGTCGGTACCGACATACCGCTCGCCCGCGAAGGACGCTTCAGCGTCACGGACGCTGGCCGTGCCCGCGAACGCAGTCTCGCTGAAGTGCTTGCCTCCCTGCTCTGCAATCAGGTAGCGGCCCACCGTCCCCCCGCCGCCGGCTAGTACTGCAACGGTGCTTGTCCTGACGAGGCTTCAGCTCTTGGGCTGTGGCCTCGTCGCTTGTAGTGGCTGGTCCGGGCCTGGTGCTGGCGTCTGCGGCGCCATCGGGACCAGTGCAGGACGTGGTCGATGCTTCGGCGGACAGGCCGCGTGAGGCCGGTGATCAGTCGGCGGATCTCGGGGACGGTCAGTGGGATCAGGTCTGACGTTCGAGCAGGTCCGGCCCCTTTTCAAGGTGCTGGGCCCGCATGACGGTGAGGTAGGCATGGGCGGCCATGGCGAGAGTGATGTGCCGGTACCAGCCCGAATGACGGCGGACCTGGTAGTCGTCCAGGCCGCACTGACCCTTCGCACTCTGGAAGCACTCCTCGACCGCCCAGCGGGCGCCGGCGACGGCGATCAGCTCGTTGAGCGTGGCGTCGGCGGGCGCGTAGGCGATGTAGTAGGCGACCTTCGTCGGGTCGGCGGCGCTCCGGCGGGCCAGAACCCAGTGCCTGCGGTCGGGCCGGTGCCACGGTCGGACCTCGACGCGGGCCCAGTCGTAGATCCGCAGACCATGGGCGCCCTCGCCGCAGGACCGGCGCTTCCACTTCTGCCGGGGTAGATCGGCGACCAGGTCGTGGAGGCGGTGGTCCATGGCCTGCCGGGTGACGACGGTGTCGTGCCGGGTGGTGGCCACGACGTGGAAGACGTCGGCCTGCTCGAGCTCGTAGCGCCAGCCCTTGCTGTAGCCGTATCCCGCGTCCGCGGTCACCCAGCGGAACGGGATCCGGTCGTCGATCGCTCGGCGGACCATCGCCCTCGCAAGCTGGACTTTGGTAGCGAACTCGACGCCGTCGTCGATCCCGGCGGTTCGGCAGCGCTCGCGGTCGTCGGTCCAGGACTTCGGTAGGTAGAGCGCCCGGTCGATCAGGGTCCGGCCCCGCCCGCTCGAGTACGCGAGGAACACTCCGACCTGGCAGTTCTCGGTGCGGCCCGCGGTGCCGGAGTACTGCCTTTGGACCCCGGCGGACCGCACGCCCTTCTTCAGGAACCCGGTGTCGTCCACGATCAGCACACCGCCCGGGTCGGCCAGGTGCTCGACCACGTACTCACGCACGTCGTCGAGCACCGCGTCCGGGTCCCAGTCGATACGGTTCAGCAGCCGCTGGATCCGATCCGGGCCGCCATGCCCGGCCTCCTCTGCCACCGTCCAGCCGTTCTTGCGCTCCAGCGGAGCCAACAGGCCCCGCATGTAGGCCAACGCCGACTCCCGCGACTCGCTCCGCGCGAACCGGTGCGCAAACCGCTCATGCAACCCGGCAAGCCCATCCGACCAGCGGCGAGCATCGACCTCGGATATGTCCCCACCCATGAACAGCCCAACGAGCGAACCCGACAACCGTCACGGCAAGCACCGTTGCAGTACTAGTCTAGTCAGCCGGTGCCGCCGCCCTTGAGCCATGTGTCACTGATGTCGAGCGTCTGCGGAACGACCTCCGGGTACCGGTCTGCGAGGTACTCCTGCTCGATCTCCTCGCCGGTTCGCCGGTCCATGACGGTCTTTACGCCACCCAACTTCATCTTCTTCAGGGTGCCGATAGACTCGCCCGTGACGAGGGCGTTGAAGGCCTTGATGGCTTGGGCCGACTGCTGCACGCTGTCCCGGCTGACGACCCCGCGGTTCACGTTGATCATGGTGTTCGTATAGAGGGCCCGGGGGTCCTTCCCGACGAGCTCCTGACTGGCTTCACCGATGCCGTCGAAGAATGAGTTCGCCACGTGCTCCGGCCACTCCTCAGTGATGATCTTGTAGGCGACGGTCAGCCCGGTCGCGCTGGCGTGACACTGTTTTCCCCGCCCTACCATGCGGATGATCAGCTCTTCCTCGATCGGCCACCTGGCCACCAGTTCTTGCAGCTTCTCCGCCGTCATCCGGCCGGTGGTCCACCGGGTCCAGTGGAGCTGCGCGCTGCGGTTGGCAAGGACTTTCAGGGCAGCTGCGTACACGTTGGAGTTGGCCTGCTTCATCTCGGTGATCTGCGCGACGAAGTCTCCCGCGGTACGGATGCGGCCGCCGTCGATCGCGGCGAACGTGTCCGGGTTGAGGTTGTATGTCACCTGGGCGGTCACCGTGGCGCCGGTCTCGATGATCGCGGCGGCACGGTGCTGCCCGTCGATCAGGCAGCCGTGCCAGTCGAGCGCGAATCCCTGGTGAGTGGTGCGGTACTGACCATTGCGCAGAATGTCCTTGAATTTGTCCACATTGGATCGCTTCAGGGGGACGCGGTTGCATGTCCTCTTGCTCATCCAGCTGTTGCACTTGTCGGGAGTCACTTCGGTGATCTCGGTGTAGACGGGCGGGCTGGTGCGGACTTCATCGGCCATGCGGCTATTTCCTTCTCAGGGCGTGGCTAAGAGATCTACGCGAATCGAAGGCGTTCGTCGGCCGTTCGTATCGCTTCCCTCGAGGCGAGGTTAGAGGCCGATGCTGCCCGGTAGTACTTGAAGTCAACTATTGCGAAAATGTGACTGCTTTCATGTGACATGCCGTCACAACTGTCGAACTATGATCGACTGTGATCACGGATGGATGATCATTCCGGGTGGAGTGGGAGTTATGGCGGCCCGACGCCCGCGGCTGGCGTCCTCGGGCGGGCGACCGGCATCGATGGGGTCGAGGCCGAATCCATGGCGGCTGGCCCTGGAAGCCTTGGAATCGGCCGCACCACGATGTGCTCCCTCATGGCAGCCTCACGTTGGTGCGTCGACCGCAAGACCCGCACGGATGTCACCAAGGCTGTGCGTGACCTTGAGGACAAGCGCAAGAAGGGCGGGGCCGCCAACGCTGGTCAGCGCTGGAGCGTCGCGACCTGGCTCGCCCCACCGGGCCGAGAACATCGCGGACCTCAGTGTGGCGGGAACCCGATCGACGGCTACCGCGTGGCCGTGCATCATCACCTCATACTCAGCCTCGGCGCGCGCCGACTTGAGAAGCTCGAACCCGAGCACCTCGCACGTCCCTGTACGAAGATGCAGGATGCCGACGGCGCGCCTGGTACTGCGCACTAGACCTACCGCATCGTCCACACGGAGCTGAACGAGGCGGTCCGGCGCAAGCACATCACCGACACGGGCCGGCCCTTGAGTGGCGGGGAGGTCCGCCGCTCAAGCCATCTGCGGATCGCATGGGGCGGACCTTCCCGCCCACGGTGGTGGGTACCGTAGGCAGCAGATTGGACAATGCTCTGGCATGGGGCGGTGACGCCGTTGTTGAAGTACCAGAAAGCCTCGAGCTCCTCCTCAAGGGTTGTCGCCAGGGACTCATCTACCTCTGAGCCGCGTAGGGCCACGCGGACGTTCTTGCCGAACAGGTCGGTGCCGTAGCGGTGGTGCCAGTTGGCTATCTGGCCGTAGTAGGCGTTGGGCTCGCCCTAGAACTGCCCCGAGTTGGCCAGGTCGATCCGAGCTTCTGATGGTCATCGAGCAGCAGTCGGTGCAGTTCAGTCTGGCCGAGGTAATGAAAGGAGCCGACCTCCTCGGTTGTTGTCGTGTCGATCAGCCTGTCCCATTTGGCCGCGCCAGGTTTCACAACCCAGGCGGATCAGCCACGATCTCCCGCGCAGTCCTTCCCTCGGCGCCGGCCGTTTCTCCGACGTCGGTGTCGCCGATCTTCGTGCCGGGATAGAACTGGTTTACGTGGTCGATGCGCGGGTCGTCCAGGTGGAACCGCAGACTGACAGCGCGCTGAACCACCCCGGGCCACTGGGCCGGGTGAATTCGGCGGCGGTCGGGACAGCTGCACCCACGAGATGACGAAGGCCCCAGCCGATTCCCGGTCGAGGTCTTCGAGCTGCCCTGGCGGGCAGAGGCGGAGGATACGAGATTCGAACTCGTGAGGGGTAGCCCCCAATACGCTTTCCAACTGTCCGTCCGGGTGCCCGGTCGAATTCGCCACCGTCCTGACCTGCGACGGAACCGCTCGTAGACCGCCTTCCGGACCCGGCTGAACGGAGGCGAATGCAACTGGAACTGCAACTGACCAGGTGCCCCGCTCATGGCGTCTGACCTGCGACACCCGCGGCATCACCGCCGAGCTGCCACCGCCTCCGCCAGGGCAATCGATGACCTGGCACGCCTTCCTCGGGCTGTGGTGGCGCGTCTCATTATCGGATCGGAGCGCTCCGCTCCGATAGAGTGGAGGCAACACCCAGGCGTTCGCCCCCGCTTCGTGCGGCTGCGACGCCGCTCCCCGCAGATGAACGGAGGCGTCGTCAGTGGACGACACCAGAACTCGGCACCACGCCAAGGCCGCAGCCAGGCCCAACGCGGTGCTGGCCGCACTGCTCGCCACCGTGGGCGCCTACGCGCTGATGCAGACCATGGTCATCCCCGCGATGTCCGTGCTCGCCGACCGCCTGCACGCCGACACCGCCACAGCCGGATGGCTGATCACCGCCTTCCTGCTCGGAGGCGCCGTCCTCACCCCAGTGCTCAGCCTGCTCGGCGACAAGTGCGGCCACCGACGACTCCTCGTGATCGTCCTGCTGGCCTTCCTCGCGACCACCCTGGCCGCCGCCGCCTCCCCGAACATCGGCTTCCTGATCGCGATGCGCGCGCTGCAAGGGGCCTCCATGGCCTCGCTCCCGCTGGCTCTGGCGCTGGTCCGCGAGGCGATGCCCAAGGAGCGGATCGCCTCCAGCTTCGGCATCACCGCCGCGATGCTCGGCGGCGGCGCGGGCGTCGGGATGGTCGTTGGCGCGCTGATCATCCAGCACACCTCCTGGCGCTGGATGTTCGGCGCCGAAGCCGTGTTCATCGCCTTCGCGACGCTCATGGTCGTCGCCTGGGTGCCGGAGAGCCCCGAGCGCCACCGCAAGCGCATCGACGTGCCCGGGGCGCTGCTCCTGGCCGGCGGACTCATCGCCCTGCTGCTGGCGATCACCGAGGGCACGAAGTGGGGCTGGGCCTCCGTCGGCGTGCTGTCGCTCTTCGGTGCAGCCGTTGCGCTCTTCGCCGTGCTCGGCATGGTCTCGGCACGCCGGACGGACCCGATCCTCGACCTGCGGCACGTCACCCACCTGCCGATGCTCGTCACCAACCTCGCCGCCCTGCTGATCGGCGTCGTGCCGTTCTTCTTCTACGTCCTGGTCCCCGAACTGCTGCAGCTGCCCAGCGGTCTCCCGCCGGCGCTGCGCCCGCTGGCCTCCTACGGAGGCGGCCTGACCATCGTCCAGGCAGCGCTGCTGATGCTGCCCAGCTCGCTCTTGGTCGTCGTGGGCGGGCGCACTGCACACGCGCTGCGCGGGCGCCTCGGCACCCGGGCGCCGCTGGCCGCCTGCATGACGCTGATGACGGCCGGAGCCGTCCTCACCGCGCTCTTCCACAGCTCCCCGGCGGAGATCGCCATCTGGTTCTGCCTGGTCGGCCTCGGCGCCGGCTACGGGTACGCGGCGCTCGCCGACCTGGTCGCGGCCCTCGTGCCGCGCCGCGAGATCGCCTCGGGCAACGGCCTGAACACCGTCATCCGGACCGTCGGCAGCGCCGTGGGCAGCCAGCTCGCCGTCGGCTTCCTCCAGACCTTCACCGTGCACGACACGCCGATCCCCGCCGAGAAGGCCTTCACGGTCAGCTTCTGGGTCGCCGCCGCGCTCGGGCTCCTCGGTATCCTGCTCGTCGGCGCCCTGCGCATCCGCCCGTACCGCCAGGACTCCGCGCCCGAGGCCACCGTCCTGGCCATGAACCGGGTCGCCGCCAACCAGCACTGAGCGGCCCCCCCGCACCGCGCGGCGGGTCGGCGTCGCCCGCCCGCCCGCCGCCCGCCCGCCGAAGCGAAGGAGCAATAGCATGCGCGCCGCCCGCACCGGACCGCCCAGCGGACGCCAGAAGGAAGCCGACCGCAACGACGAGCGGGTCCTGCGCGCGGCGCGCGAGGTCTTCGCCGAACTCGGCTGGAACGCTCCGGTCTCGGAGATCGCCCGCCGCGCCGGTGTGGGCATGGGCAGCCTCTACCGGCGCTACCCCGCCAAGGAGGACCTCGCCCAGGCCCTGCGCATGCAGGGAATGGACGAACTGACCGCCCTGGCCCGCCGCGCCGCCTCCGAGCACGCCGACCCCTGGACCGCGCTGGCGTCCTTCCTGCGCGCGGCGCTGTCCGCCCCGGACGCCGGCTCGCTGCTCCCCCTCATCGGCGGTCGCCTCCCCGCGACCGAGGAGATCGACGCCGCGTCCGGCCGCCTCAAGGCGGCCCTCGACGGCCTGGTCGACGCCGCCCACCGCTCCGGCGCCCTGCGCGCGGACGTCAGCTCGGCGGACCTCCCCCTGCTGCTCAGCCACCTCAGCCCCCGCCTGCCCACGGCCGCCGAGCGCGCAACCGAACTCCACCTGCGCTACCTCGATCTCGTCCTGCTCGGCCTTCAGAACCCCTCGACGCCGGACCGACAACCCGACCGCGCCCCCGACTGGACCGAGCTGACCGGCCTGTGGAACACCCCGTGACCCGCACTCACCCTCAACTCCATTGGAACACTCGCCAGCGGCCTGCAGCCGATCCGGCAGTGCCACGCCCGCTGCGCTCCGTCTCGTGGAGCGGGGCTGACTACCCGCTGCTCCGGGGCTTGGCTTCCAGCCGCGCGGGTGCCCGACGGGGGCTCCTCCGGACCCCGCCCCGCCAGCCTTCGCGGCTCCTCCAATGCCGACCGTTGATCCAGTTCTAGCGTCGGTTGGGACTGAGGGGTTGCCCGCAACACGCTTTCCAACTGTCCGTCCGGGCGTTCGGCGGTGGTCGCAGAGGTCCTGACCTGCGGCGGAGTGGTTCGTCTTTCGGGTATCGGACGGCGCTGGACGGGGGTGAATGCAACCAGAACTGCAACCACGGCGGAAGCGGGTTGCGCATCGCCGGGTCCTGTCTTGTGAGTCTGGACCGGCTTGCCACGGCATTCAGATGTACATCTGCTACATTGATTGCATGAGTGAGCCTGTGATTGCATCCATGGCTGAGGTCCGCAGCCACCTGGCGGACGTGCTCGACCGGGCCCGCCGGGACGACATTCCGACGATCATCACCCGGCGCGGCAAGCAGGAAGCCGTCGTCATCGACATCAACGAGTACCAGCGCCTGAGTCGGCTGGCGGAGCAGGCCGAGGAGTCCTGGCTCAATCAGCTGGCCGACGAGGCCGAATCCGAAGGGACTGTCGGATCCGTCTCGCTCGAGGAGATGGCTGCCCTTCTCCGCGCCCACCACGCCTGATCCCGGTGGGGTACGTCACGCGGTTCACCCCGCATGCCCAGCGCGACATGCTCAAGATCCCCCGGCCTGACGCTCTGCGGATCCTCCATCGCCTCACTGAACTTCAGAAGGGGATGGACGACGGGGACACGGCGGCGTTCGACATCAAAGCTCTCCAGGGGCACACCGCGCGGTGGCACCTCAGGGTCGGGGACTACCGCATCGTGTACACGCTCGAAGACGGTCAACTGATCGTGTGGGTCATCGCCGTCGGCAACCGGCGTGACGTCTATCGCCGTCTCTAGCTCGGCCGTGCCGGCTGTGAGGCAAGCGGTGCTGCCAGTGCGTTACTCACGCGACCAGATTTACCCATCGTGGTAAAGACTTCGGTTCTGCCGGGGACCAGGATGCAGGTACCTGAGAAGTGGCACTGCACAGTCCTGGCGCGGTGACCATGTGGAGGCTTGTCGCGAACGTAGTTCTCTGCGCCCCGGCGCTGTTGGGTCTGCTGGGCGTTCTGCTGGGCCAGGCGCGCGAGGTGCTGGCCAGGGCTGCCGAGGTGGTGCATGCCTGGCGTGAACTCCGGCGGATCCTGCGCCCTCCCGGCGCCAGTGGCAGCAGAGCTCGCGAGTAGGCCGGGCGCCCAGGCTCCTCTCCCGCGGATCCATGTGCGCCTGGCAATGCCGATGGATACGACGATGGCCCGGACCGCTGTGCGGTCCGGGCCATCGGCTGGCGGAGGATACGAGATTCGAACTCGTGAGGGGTTGCCCCCAACACGCTTTCCAATTCTGCGCGGGGGTGTTCGATGGGGTCCGCACAGGTTCTGACCTGCTGGTCTCTGGTTGTTGGAGCGGAGGTTGAACCCGCACGTACGGCAATGAATGAGACCAAAACTGAGACCAGGGATGCTCCCGCGGTGAGCGCGCGGAGGCGTGAAGCGCAGTCTCTTGCTTTGTACGGAGGAGCTTGATCGGATTGGGGGCCTACCGGCCGGCCGCGTCCACAATCGAGAGGTCTGCGGTGAGTGCCAAGCGGTCGATGATGTCCAGGCAGCGTTCGCGGTCGCCTCGACTGGTTTGCCGGTATAGGCGCAGCACGAGCGGGATGACGTAGTGGCCGGCTAGCTCTCGGTCAGTGTCTAGTGTCGCCGCTCGCTCACATGCTTCGAGAGCGCTCTGGGGCAGTCGAGCGGTCTGCCGGTTGAGGGTGATGAGGAGGTTCCTGCTGTTCTTCGAGAAGGCCGTGCTGTGGGTGAATGCCTTGACGAAGTCGTTTAGAGCGGTTCCGTCCAGTTGGTCGATGTTGGCTGTAGCCCTTGACGCGCTTTCGCGGACGGTAGCGTCGGCGTCATCGAAGAGACGGGGAAGCCATGGGAGAGAGCGCCCCGGGTACTGTGCGAAGAGCTGTGCGGCGCCGCTTCGTGCGGGCTCGCTCAATTCTTGGACAGTCTGGGGGAGTTCTGGTGTGAGGACTTCCCAGATCGCAAGGATGGCCCAGATCTGGCCGGCGTTGCTGCCGGAATCCGCTGGGAGCTGCAGGGCTTCGTAGAGATAGTGGCTGAAGCGTGCCACGTCCTGTTGCAGGGCCAAGACCAGAAGGTCGCGCACAGTGTGGGCGCTGTAGAGGTTCGCAGTGGGGTCGGCCAGCACTTCGTCAGCGAGGTCCAGGGCCGCGTTGGGGTCGTGCTTGTGGAGGACATGCACCGCCAATGCCGCGCAGGCCCGTACGGCAGGTGACGGGTCACTAGCAAGGCGCCGCAGAATCTGGGTGAGCGCTGACAGGTGCTGGTCGCTCTGTGACAGTAGTGCTCCGGCCGTCCAGACGACCTGCCCTCGACTGGTGTTAATTCCTGCAGTGACCAGGTCGTCAGTCACGCTGTAGCCGTGGGCGGCCGTCTGGTCTTGGGAGAACCTGTCGAGGAGTTCAACAAGGGCCTGGTTGGTGTTGGTGCGGTTCGAATCAATGGTGCGGCAGATGTCCGGGATGCTGGAAGGACCAACGCGTTGGTAGACGTGCACGCATAGGTCGGTGAAGTGATCTGTGTCCAGGGATGGCGCGACAGCGCGGAGGATGGCAGCGAAATAGACTAGGGGCGAGGCGCTGTCGAGCGTCAGGGCCATGCGAGCGAAGCGCTGAGGCTCGCGCTCTGCTCGGCGGCCCAGCGTCTGCGAGAGTTCGAACGCCCCTCCTTGCGTGCTCCATTGCTCGTTGTGCTCAGGCTTGGCGTAGATAGCCAAGGCGTTTAGCCAGTGGCTGTCCTTCATTCGCGAAGCAGCCTCATCGCTGATCGGCGGTGCGACAGCGCGCACCTCCGAAGCCGGCGCGGGAGCCAGAACACCCGGGGTCTCGAACTTCCTCTCCCATTCTCCAAGTCGCCGACGCGCCAGATCCGTGAGACGGGTCGGGTCTACCGCTGACAGGAGCCGGTACTGGGTAATCCCGAGCAAGCCCAAGCCAAAGCCTCGGTGATCGGGGCGACGCCGCTCCCAGGAGGGGTAGAGCTGCAGGAGCGCGGTGAGAAGGGAATTGAAGGTGTCGTTTGAGCACCGGTGGGATACGAATTTGATCATGTCCCGGGTGGCCCACAGGACGGCATCCCAGATTCCCTGTCGGAGGGCGTCGTCAGCAAGCAGCCATCTCACGGCCTCATCCGTCCGGTCGACGGCTGTGTGCACCCGGGCCACGATGTAGTTGGTCTCGGGCCCATTGATCGCCATGAGCTGTTGCAGGGCGTCATCAACGATGCCGGGTTGGCTTACAGCAAGTGCACCGAGCGCCTGTTCGAGGCCTCGGATGAGGAGGGATCCTACGTCGTATGCGCCCAGATACATGTGAGCCCAGGGGCTCTGGCCAGTGTCTTTTCCGCGAGCTTCCTTGGCGGCGGCGATCTTGAGGACGAAGGGGAGCACCTCGCTGACGAACGCTGCCGGTGCCCCTGCGGCGCATGGAGCGATCACATCGCGGGCAGAGGGCGTGTAGTCGGTGAGGAGGCCGGCTTTGAACGGGTCCTCGTGCCCGTCTTGAGTAGCGCGCACCGCTGTCCGACGTAGGTATGCGCCCAGAATGCGAGCAGCGCTCTCCGGATCTCGGCTTGTAAGGGATTGCAGGTTGCTGAGAAGAGCGATGCCACCAGCCTCACGCCCGTGGGGGTCATCGAGTTCCCCGCGGTCGATGAGTTCCGTCACGAGCGACTCGAGGCCAGCGCTCATTGCCCAGAAGACCAGGCGCTGCAGCCGTTCACGCCAGACATCTGATACACCGGCATAGGGGTGCACCAAGGCGGAAACCCGCTGTGGTCGATAGCTGACAACACTGACAAGAGAGTTGAATGCCTCTGCCGCCGTGGCAGGATCCGCCAGCAGGCCTTCCCAGAAACCATCGTGGTCGGCGGCGTCGAACCACACGGGGTGCCCCAGCAGGGACCGGATCTTGGGTGCCAGGGGCGAGGAGCTCCAGGCCAGATCCTCCAGCAGCTGCCAGTCAGCAGAGCTGGCCTGGAGTTGGCGCAGTACGGTGATGACTACGTCGTTGATGTGCGGGCGGATGGCATGCGATTCGAGTAGATCACGGACATCGGCGCGGAAACGGCTGGGGTCGATCGCCTCCGTGTATTCCAGGATCTGCCGGGTCTGGGCGCGGCGGAATAGGGCCTGCCCGGAACCGGCGAGGAAGTCGTGGAGCGTTGTGGTGCTGGCGGTGAAAGCGCGGGCGAAGAGGTAGTCGAAATAAGACTCGTGGAAGAATCCGATGCGGTCGTCGGTCTCCATCGCGAGGATGCCCTCGGATTCGAGGACCTGGACATCGGCCTGGTTGAAGCGGTCGAGGAGCGGGCGGGGTGCGCTCAGGGTCTCGTGGTCGCTCAGGTGTTGAACGAGGGCCGTGGTGATCCGATGCCATGCCTCAGGGGTGAGTTTGTGCTCCACCGCACTGCGGCGTTCCTTCGTGAACTGCGTGTACAGCTGCTGGAGGGTGCGATAGGTGCCTGTGCGGGCGTCGACGGAGAGGCGGCTGAAAACCGACAGGTGTAGAGGGACCTTCAGCAAGCGCAGCGTCTCAGGGCTGAGGGCAGACGGGTCGGCGCCGTACTCCGCCAAGGCTGCCCGAAGCGATTCGTCGGTGAGTTCGTCCAAAACCAGCCTCGCGACACGGTCGCTGGCGGCCAGTGCCCGCAGTCGGGAGTCCTCCTCGACATCGACCTTCCGGGCAACCAGCACCACTTTGACTGAGGGCTCGTACCGCAGTTGCTCGATCATCTCGGCCACGGCGCCGTACACCTCGGACATTCGACCGCTGTAGGTGCTAACTGCGTCCAACTGGTCGATCACCAGCAGCGAGGGCTGGGCACCAGCGGCGTTTGCCAGTACGACGGCTGGGGAGTCGGAGAGTTCCATTACACGGCCAAGGGCAGCAGCGCTCTGCACGTTAGGGCTGGCTGCGCTCATTCTGACCGCAGCCGCGTACCAGCCGCGGTCATGCAGCTGCTGCACCACATCGCTGACAACCGTCGACTTGCCCATTCCGGCGCGGCCTTCGCACAGCACGATCTGAGGACCGTCTGGCTGCAGGAGCCGCTCCATCAGCTCCTCTGTATAGGGCCGAACCGCTAGCCCGAGCGCGGGACGATTCTCGCCTGCATGCCGGGTGAAGCGGCGGACCGAGTCGGAAAGCGCGAGCGTGGTGGTCTCGTCGCCGATGAGGTAGCGGCGCTTGACCTTCTTCTCTGCCAGGTATGACCAGATCTGAGGTGCAGTCACCACTTGGTGGAGGTGATCGTCGCAGAAGGCCCGCAGGAGGGAGACCACGGTCTCCGCGTCGTCCCGCACAAGGAACGAGTAGCTCAGTGCCACCTCGCGGCGCAGGCTCTCACCTGGCTGGTGCCAAACCTTGATCCGCTGCAGGTACCGCCATGCGTTCTCTTCAGTCGCTTTTGGCCAGTTCGAACGCACCGCTGCGAACTCGGTGGCCTGGTCCTTCGTTCGGATCTCTTCGAACTCGGCGAACGTTTGGGCAGCGACCGCTCGTTCGCAGAGTGATTCCAGTTCCCCAGCATCAGAGGACAGGATCAGGCGGACGGTCTTGCCCCCAGCGAGATGCGTCGCCACCTTTTCCAGCACCGGGGCCAGCCGCAGCAGCGTCCAGCGCGTGCCGCTGTCCTTGACCTGGTCACAGCACGGCCCATCAGGGAACTGGATCTCGAACTCGATGCCCTCCCCCGCATCGCCCGGCGGCTCCAATCGCATGCTCGACGCTTCGCCCCGCAACAGCTGGCCGATCTGGAGGGCTGTCCACCAGTGCTCATACCTGTTAGGGAGCTTGTCCGCGGCCCCGCCTGCCATCGCCATTCAGCACCCCGCACAGCACCGTGACATCCGGGCCCAACCACCCGGAAGCTAAACGCTACCTGCCACTACCGACTGACGCCGCCAGGAAGATTCAGACTGTGATCGAGACAGTCGCCAGCTCGGCTGTACAGAGCAACCCCTCGCAGGCGTCAGTACGAAGCGGTCCGCTGAAGGTGCCCTGCAGCCCTCCCCGTCCCGTCCCTTCGCATGGCGGTCATGGACAGCTCGGCGAGGCGAGGGAGGAAGGTGAGATCGAGCTGTTCAACCGGATGCAGCAGGCCGCGCTCGCAGGTCTCGGCGGTCCAGACGGTGCAGCGGGATCGCGGGTAGGCCGGGTTGATCCCGATCTCGCCTTTCGGGATCGTGCCGTTGAAGGGCGTCGGGATGCCCTCGGCGTTCCAGTAGTCCCACGCCTCGAGCGCTTTGGCCTGTTCGAGGGCGAGGTAGAGCTGCGGGTAGCGGTCGATGATCCGCATCTCGCGGAAGATGAGCTGCCCCAGCAGACCCGGCGCCGTCGCGGTGAGGACGTCGAAGTCCGCGTCTCGGAACGTGAAAGACGCCGCATCCTGACGGGGGTCGAGTGCCACGCAGGCAAACAGGTGCGACAGGCGGCGCCTTGTGTAGCGGGCCGCACCCAGCGCCAGGCCAGCCTCGATCCGCTCGACGAGCTGGAGAAGGCGGTCGTGTCCCGGGTTGAAACGGGACAGGTCGAAGAGCTTGTCCATGCCCTGCACAGCGCCGAACGCCAGGCGCTTGTAGAGGCGGTTGTTCATCTCTCCGAGCTCTGCGGACGCCTTGGTCTCAGGGGAGGTGGAGCGGAGCATCAGGTACTCGGACAGCACCTCGAAGTAGAGGTAGCCCAGGAACGGAAAGGCTGGCACGGTGGCGGCGAGTCGGTCGATGAACTCGGCCTCCGGCGTCGGCGTTCCGGCGGCGTTGGCGAGGAGGGTGCCGAGGAACGGGGCCGCCGCCTGCAGCCGGTCCAGCACTGCCCGACGGAGTTGGGTGTCCTCGCGGTCGGTGAGGAAGCTGCGGTGGGCGAGGTACGTCCGCAGGTGGATGGCGCCCAGTCGGAGGTAGTCGATGCCTTTGGGCGGGACGGGGGCGTCGGGGGTGATCTCGAAGACCAGGGTGCGGGTGTGCTTCTTTGTCTCCAGCAGGTAGGTACCGAGGTTGTGGGGTCGCAGGCCAGCGGGTTCGGGGGCGAGGGGTGCGCAGTAGAGCGCCGCGACCAGGCAACCGGTGGAGGCGTACAGGTGGCCGCTGGAGCGGATCGCGTCCAGGGCCACGGTGGTGTGCATCAGGTGGATGGGACGTCCGGCGGCCAGGGTCTCCGTCATCGCGTTGCCCCGCAGCAGCCAGCCGTTGGGTGTCTCGTGCTCGAGCTGGCGGCGCCAGTCGGCTTCGGTCTCGGCGAGCCCTGAGGGGCCGGGCCGAGTGGTGCTGCTGGTGTGGTCGGTGTGGGCGTTGTCCCACTCGCTGTGCATGGAGGACCTCCTACTGCCTGGGGTTGAGGATCTGGCGGGCGTGGATGAGTGCCCCGTGGTTGGTGGCGCCGTCGAGCCGGGCCTGTTCGCTTCGGACGACGAGGTCGAAGGCGACGGGGTGGAGCCATGCGGAGATGACGATGCGAAGGTGGGAGGGGTCGGGCCACCAGCGGGCGAGAGGGAGCCGGTAGCGGTCCAGGCAGTCGGCCGCCTTGAGCAGGTCGATCAGATGGGGTGCCCGGCGGTAGGCGAGGTTCTGCTCGGTGGTGAAGGCTGTGTACGGGATGTCGTGGAGGCTGATGGCGCGGGCGGCCTGCGTCGAGACGTCCGGCGGCAGTTGCCGGCCGAGCATGCTGCTTACGGCGGCCTGGTTCCCGGCGAACCAGGCCGCTGCCCGTCGGCCGTGCCCAGGATCGTCGCGGTCGTCACGCCGTCGGCAGTCGTGGACTGCTGCTGCGGCGCACAGGGCCGCGGTGTGATCGCGGTCGAGTCCGTACTCCTGGGCGAGCAGCGAGGCCAGCAGTGAGACGCGGGCGTTGTGCCGGATGCCGTGGATGGAGTCGACGAGCTGGGGCTTCGCGAACCAGGTGATGTCCGGTACCAGCATGAGGGGCGGATGTGGCAGGGTGGGCGCCGCGGCTGAGGCTTCGGGTCGGTTCCTGGCGATCCAGGTGAGTGTGTCCTGGTCCATGACCTGATGGGCGGGAAGGCTCCGATTCTCGGCGAGTTCGCGGAGCGACGCGGCACCCAGCTTCGGCGTTCGTGAGGTCATCTCTGGTTCCTCGAAGGGAAGTGGCGCGGTGGGCGTCAAGCTGGGCGTGGCGGTGCTGACCATGGGCACGCGGCCGAAGGAGCTGGCCGCGCTTCTGGCTTCGGTGGAGATGCAGACCGTTCAGGCCGCCAAGGTGGTGGTCGTCGGCAACGGGTGCGCGCTGCCGGAGCTTCCGGCGTGGGTGGAGAGCGTCGAGCTGGCGGAGAACCTCGGGGTGACCGGCGGCCGGAACGTCGCACTGGAGCACCTGCGGGACATGGACGTGGTGATCGACCTGGACGACGACGGCCTGCTGGTCGCGGACGACGTCCTGGCTCAGATCACCGCCCTGTACGAGTCCGACCCCCGGCTGGGCATCGTCGGCTTCCGGATCGCCGACGAGACCGGCCTTACCCAGCGGCGCCACGTCCCCCGGCTGCGGGCCGGCGACCCGATGCGCGGTGGTGAAGTGACCGGGTTCCTCGGCGGCGGCCACGCGTTGTCCTCGAAGATGCTGGAGCAGGTCGGTGACTGGCCGGACGCGTTCTTCTTCGCGCACGAGGAGACCGACATGGCCTGGCGAGCGCTGGATGCCGACTGGCGGGTGCTGTACGTCCCGGAGCTGCTGCTCCAGCACCCGCGCACCAGCCCGACCCGGCACTCCTTCTTCTACCGGGTGAACGCCCGCAACCGGGTCTACCTGGCCCGCCGCCACCTGCCGGCCCTGCTGGTGCCGGTCTACCTCGGGGTCTGGGTGGCGCTCACCGTCGCCCGCACCCGGGACGCGGCCGGGCTGAAGGCGTGGTTCGCGGGCTTCGCCGAGGGCTGGCGCACACCGTGCGGCCGTCGCAAGCCGATGCGCTGGCGCACGGTGTGGACCATGACTCGCCTCGGTCGGCCGCCGATTATCTAGGCTGCCGCGGCTTGGTGCATCCACTCGGGGACGGCGTCAGGGGTGGCCCTGAGCCAGGCCACGTATCGTGTGAGGCCCTCATCGACGGTGATGCTCGGCCTCCAGCCCAGTACGTCCTCCATCCGCTGGACGGAGGCGTATCCGCCTTCGGGATCGCCGGGCGGCATGGGTGTCTCGACGAGCCGGATGCCCGGGTAGTGGCCGCGGACCAGCTCGGCGACCTGGCGGATCGAGGTGCCGGTTCCGGTGCCGACGTTGACGGTCTCGTTGTGCGCGCGGGGCGCGATCAGCGCGTGGAGCGTGCCGGTGGCGATGTCGTCCACGTGGACCAGGTCGCGGGTCTGGTGGCCGCCGCCGTTGAGGTGCAGCGGCAGCCCGAGCGCGGCCCGCATGGCGAACCAGGCGACCACCCATGAGTGGCTGTTCGCCTTGACGACCTGTGGCTCGCCGTAGACCGAGAAGTACCGCACGATGGCGAACGAGGTGCCGGCGTCGGCGAGCACGGCGGCGGTCTGGTACTCGCCCCAGACCTTGCTGTTCCCGTACACCGAGACCGGGGAGACGGCCGCGCCTTCGGCGAACTGCGCGGGCACGTGGTCGTGCACGGGTTGGGGCGAGACGCCGTTGCCGTAGACGCTGGCGGAGGAGACGAACACCATCCTCTGCACCTGGTCCGAGGCGGCTACGGCGTCGAGCACGCGCTGGGTGCCGATGATGTTGGTGTCGATGGCGTCCAGCGGGCGGCGCGTGCAGGCCGCGACGTCGGCCAGGGCGGCGGCGTGGATCACGTAGTCGCAGCTGGCGATCACCTCGCTCATCAGCTCCGGGTCAGCGATGTCGCCGACGAAGAAGTCCGGTTCGGTGGTGTTGATGCCGAACCGGTCGCGGTAGACCTCGGGCGGGTAGGCGTCCAGCCTGCACACCGAGACGGGGCGGGCGCCGAGCTGGCGGAGCTGGGAGGTGATGCGGCTGCCGATGAGGCCGCCCGCTCCGGTGACCAGCACGGTCTTTCCTGAAAGCTGTTCGAGGGACAAGGGTGCTCCTCTACTCGGTGGTTGATCAGTTCTTGCGGTGCTTCGGGCACTGGCAGATGGGCCACGTCGCGGACGGGTGGTAGGCCGCCGCATCGGGGTCCGAGTCGACGGTGACGACTCCGGAGACGTCGTAGCGGGTGCCGTCGGCCGCGACCTTGAAGGTCCGGAGGTGCAGGCCCGGGTGGCGGTCCTCGGGGAGCTTGAAATCCGGGGAGTTCTCGGTTCTCACGTCGCCGGCTCGGCGCTCGCTGTCGGTTTCTGGGGTGGTTCGACCATTGCGGACTCCTATCGATGGCGAGGACGGGATTCCTGGGGTCACGCGGTGGCGGGCTCGGTGTCCGGGCTGGTGGCGGCCGGGGCCGTGACGGCGGGGCCGGCCTCCGCCTGCTCCAGGATGGCGGTGGCGATGTGGAGGGCAGCCCAGGAGGCGGTGAGGACGGTTCCGACGCGGTCGCGGTCCGCTGCGGCGTGTCGGGGCATGGCAGGGCCTCCTGGGTGTGTGGGCATGGCCGCGACACGGCTCGGGAACGATCCCAGGGCGAGGGCCTTGGGCCTTCCAGCGGCTGACTCTCAGTCAACGCCTGTGCACGCAGGAGCAGAAGCTGCCAGTGTGTAGGCCAGTTGTCGGCCATTCGTCGGCCAGCGTCGGCCAGGGGAGGGGTGCCGTGTCAGCGGAGGCCGTGGCCATCGGAGCACTGATCAGGGTCGCGAGGGCGAAGAAGGGCTGGTCACAACCCCGGCTGGGCCGGGAGCTGGGTATTGCCGAGGGCAAGGGCGGCGAGGGGCCCAAACGCGACCAGGTTTCCCGCTGGGAGGTCGGTGGGCGCGTCCCGAAGTACTGGCTGCCGTTCCTGATCGATGCCCTGGACCTTCGCCTGCCAGAAACCCATGGCGGTTCGCCAACTGATCCTGACGACCCGCTGTCTGGCGATACCGTGGATTCAGTCATCGAGCTGGGGCGGAGGGACGTGGTGGATCGCCGGGGATTCGTGACTGCCTCAAGCGCGTACGCGCTCGTGGCACTGGGCCTGCCCGATCCGGAGAGCCTTCTCCGCCGTGTCCGAGTGAGGTCCGGCGGCAAGGTGCACGTGGGCCGGGGCGAGGTCGCCGCAGTGCGGCAGATGACCAAGTCCCTCGGCGACGCAGCAGCAGAACTCGGCGGTGGACACGCCCGGCACCTGGCCGTCCGCTACCTCCACGAGGACGTCTCCGGCTGGCTGGACGGAACGTGGACCGAGGAGGTCGGCCGGGAGCTGTTCGCTGCCACCGCCCAACTTGTCCACCTGGCCGGATGGATGGCTCAGGACGAGGGCAATCAGGACGCCGCCCAGCAGTACTACGCGCACTCCTACCGCCTCGCCTCCGAGGCCGGCGACGCCGAACTCGCCGCGACCGCCCTGCGTGGCCTCGCAGTCCAGGCCATCGACCTCGGATTCCGGGCGACCGCTGTCCGGATAGCCGAGGACTGCGTCAACCAGGCCAAGAACCTCGACGATCCCAGGGCCCTGGCCTACTACCAGGCCACCCTGGCCAACGCAGCCGCCCTCGACGGCGACCGTCGAACCGCCACCAGCTCGCTCGCGTCCTCCCAGAGCGCGATCGAACGTGCCAACGGGACCCCCGGCGATTCCTGGGCCTCGCACTACAGCATCGGCCGATGGGCCCACGAAGCCGGGATGATCCTCGCCCAGCTCGGCGACTTCACCAGCGCGTTGGAGCACCTGCACCACTCGCTGGAGATCCACGGCCTCGACCGTCGCCGTACCCGCGCGATCGTCCTCGCCGACCTGGGAACCGTGCGTCTGCGCCAGGACGACGTAGACGGAGCAGTCGCCTCCTGGACCGACTTCCTCGAATGCGCCGACGGAATCCGCTCCATCAAGGTCCAGGACGCCGTACACGACATGCGCGCCCGCCTGTACCGCCTGCGAGACGTACCCGGCGTCGAAGAACTGGACGAACGGGCTGCGGCACTCGAATAGGGCATCGTCCCGGGTACCCGGCTCGTGAGTCCGGCGCGGGTACCCGCGACCGGGGCTGTCGTCAGCAGCCACGTCACGGTCGACGTCAGCCGTCCTCCACGACACACTGGCGCTTGGCGCCAGGTTTGCCCTCGCACCCCTGGGCGAGGGCAAGTGCGTGGGGCGGGCCGTAGGACCGTCCAATGCGACAACTTGCTCCGCCAGGAGCGGGGCCGGGTAAGGAGTCCTTACCCCACAACTTGCTCCGCCCTGGGCGGTGTCCGGGTAAGCAGTGCTTACCCCACAACTTGCTCCGGCTTCCGGTGGTCTGACTGGGGCTTGTGGGTGATCTGTTTTCGCCGAGGTCTGCTGGGTGCGCTGTCAGTGCTCCTAGTTCGGGCTCGCGGAGGCCAGACATGGACGCTTCGGCAGGTGGTGGAAGCCCGGCAATCTGCCCAAAGACAGGGCGTTCACGATGGGGCGTACACGCGAGCCCCCTTCTAAAGGGGGGCTCGCGCGTGAACGCTGGGTCGCGTGGACGGCGTGTACGCCTCCGTGATCGCTCTACCTGCGGTTTCTTCGTTCCGCGTGGACAGTGTGAGCGGTTGGCGCCGGGTCCTTCGCGGCAGGGGCGCGTGTACGGTCCCGTGAACGGTCCACGCCCGGCCGTTGGTGCCTGGCGGGGCTGGTGATCCGCTCGCCGACCCGGATGCCCCGCGGGCCCGGTCGGTGCTGTCCGCTGACTGCCCGAAGGCCCGGTCAGCACGGTCAGCGGGATGCGGGCCGGTGCGGTCACAGCAGTCAGTTCGGTCGGTCGGAATGACCGGCTGACCGGAACCTCGGTCACTCCAGCCGGTCAGAACGACGGACTGACCGGGGGGGCGCGGTCAGTGCGCCGCCCCCGGTCACTCCGGTCACTGCGGTGGCGGTCACGAGACGGCGGTGATGTGCCGGGCGGAGGGGCGGTAGCGGGCCTGCTGGCCGCCTCCAGTGCCTCCGGCGGCGCCGTCGGTCTTGACCGCGAGCCCGGACTTGACCAGGCGGTCGAGGTGGCGGCGGGCCTTCTCGATGTCGGCGCGGTCGGGGTTGGCCTCGCCGGTCAGGGCGGTCGCCATTTCACGGGTGGTCAGGCCGTCCGGGGCGGCGCGCAGGAGCGTGACCGGGTCGAGGGTGGGCTCGACGTAGGTCGTTCCGCGCTGGTGGTCGTGGACGACCGGCAGCGGGCCGATCTCGCCCGTCACGGTATTGAGGTGGTGGATGGTGACCGCCGGGTCGCCGGCCTCGCCGGCGATGAACAGGACGCTGCCCGCTCCGGCGGTCAGCCACGTCGAGCCGTACACCCGGTCCAGGGTGGGTCGCATCCCGCGTGGGGCGTCGGCGGCGGCCTTGCGCTGGTGGTGGAGCTCCATGATCTGGACGCCTGCGCGCAGGGCGCGCATGCGGGCGTTGTTGAAGGCAACGGCCAGGGAGTCGTCCACGAGGGTGCTGACCGCGTCCTTGAGGCTGTCGATGACGATGGTGTCGGCGCGGTGGGCGGCGGCGAGTTCGGCGAGGAGGTCGGGTTCCTTGTCGAGGGTGGCGGGGAGCGGTCCCTGCCACACGGCGAGCCGGTCGCGCAGGTGGGCCTCGTCGGCGGGGGTGATGCGGCGGGCCATGGCACGGGCGATCTGCTGGGGGCGGTCCATGGCCAGGTAGAGCACGCGCTCTCCCTCGGCGACGGGCAGGTCGAGCACGGAGGCTTGCAGGCCGAGGCGGGCGAGGACGACCTGGTGGGCGAGGGTGGTCTTGCCAACGCCGGGTGCGCCGACGATCATCAGGCTTTCGCCGGAGGCCCAGGCGGTCTGTTCGCGGGTGCCCCACAGGGGCTCCTTGTCCGCGCCGGTCTTGGTGACGAAGTCCCAGCCGTTGACGATGTAGCGGGCCAGGCGGCTGCCGCCGGAGGCCAGGGCACGCTCGCGTTCGGCACGGATCTCGGTCTCGACGGCCGTGCGGATCTCGTCCGGGTCGGCGCCGGGGGTCAGCGCGTGGTGGACGGTGCGGATGCCCGTCGCATGCAGGGTCCGCAGCTGGGCATCTCGGCGCACGATCTGCGCGTAGTAGTCGGCGCTGTCTGACGAGGGCAGAGCGACGGCGACCAGCGTGTGGAGGTAGGCCGCACCTCCGACGCGGGAGAGATCTCCCGTACCCCGCAGGTGGTCGGTGAGGGCGATGGGGTCGGTCGGGGCGTCCTCGGCGCGCAGGGTGAGGATCACGCGCCAGATGGTCTCGTGGGCGGGCCGGTAGAAGTCGCCCGCGTCCAGAGTCCCCCGGACTTGATCCACCGCCTGGTGCTTCAGCATGCACGCACCGAGGACCGCTTGTTCGGCTTCGATGTTGTGCGGCGGCTCCCCGGAGTTGGTGTCGACGGGCGCGGGGTAGGGCTCCGACGCGCGGTGGTCCCGTCGGCGGTTGTGGGCTGACTGGCCGGGCGGCGGGGCCGTAGGCTTGTCCACAGCGGTGTCCTCACTCGGAGGATTCGGGCGGCTACCCGGTTCCTCCGTTGTCGACTGTTCCAGGGATGGGCGGTTTCGAGGTTTCTGCTGTGGCCCCCGGTGTTCGTAGCACTGGGGGCCTTTTTCGTCGCGATGCCGGGTGGCTGACCCGGCTCGCCGATGCGGTTCGGCTCAGTTGCGTTTCATCTTGCATCACGTTAACGTCGTGCTCGACGCATTGCAAATGGGCTTAGTGACGATGCATGGAGGGTTGACCGTGGCTGATGAGGACCGCCAACAACGGCTGGAGGGGGAGGAGAACGTCGCGCGGCGCATCAAGATGGAGCGCGAGGCGCGCGGGTGGAGTACGGCCACGCTCGCCGAGCGTCTGACCGAGGCCGGCTACCCGCTGAACCAGTCGGCGGTGTGGCGCATCGAGAGCGGCGAACCACGTCGCAGGGTCAACCTGGACGAGGCCATCGGCTTCGCCAAGGTCTTCGACATCTCCCTGGACAACCTGGTCGGACCACCCGAGATCGCCGCGAACGTCCACGTGAAGTTGCTGCTGGCCGAGTTCGCCGAGAGCTGGCAGAAGTCCGTTGCCGCCCGCAAGGACATGGACCGGGCCCGCGACGCTCTCGACGCCTATGGCCGTGCCCACCCGAATCTCGAAGAGCTCATCAGAGTGATGATCACCCGAGTCGTGGCCGACGCGGCTGGTGACGACTACCGGTCGCCGAACTTCCCGCCAGGCTCCTCCGAAGCTGAGGATCTCGGCACCCCGGGAGCCGAGAAGTAGCCAGAGCGCGCGAAGGTGCGCCCTGGTCACCTGAAGAAGCAGCTGCACGCCGCTGGTCCCGCACGTCAGTCCCGTCGTCGATTCGATGATGACCGGCATCATGCCGGGCGTCCGACGGTTTGGTGCGGCCGGAATCTGCGGCTAACGTCCCGTCCCGCCGGTCCGAACACGGGCTTCGCCAGCCCGTGAACCCTCGACCAGCCATGCCCACCGCAGCCCCTTGGCGCTACGAACGCCGGGGGTCGCCATGCGGACCCGAACAACCCAATCGCCCATCCCTGGAACATCGACAACGGCGGCGCATAGCCGAAAGCGCCGTCGGGATAGGACACCCATGTCCGAAACACCGTTGGAGCTCTCCCGAGTGGCTCACGCCCTCGGCACCACCGAGCGTGTGCTCCTCCGCCTGATTGCTGATCAGGGCGGTCTTGCAGCCGACCCCACTCTGGTCGCGCTCACGGTTGAGGAGGCTGCCCGCCGACTGGGCATCGGCCGTACGACGATGTACTCCCTCGTTTCCTCAGGCGAGATCCCCTCCGTAACGATCGGCCGCTTGCGTCGAGTGCCCGCCGATGCCCTGAGCGGTTACGTCGCCGACCGTCTGAGCGCTGCCAACTCCGCTGTCGCGCTCGCGGCCTGAGGGGGCATCCATGACGAAGTCTCGACAGCCCAATGGCGCCTCCTCGATCTACGAGGGCAAGGACGGCCGCTGGCACGGCCGCGTCACCGTCGGCGTCAAGGACGACGGCACCCCGGATCGTCGCCACGTCACGGCCAAGACCCGCGCCGAGGCCACCAAGAAGGTCCGGCAGCTGGAGAAGGACCGTGATGCCGGGACCGTCCGTAAGGCCGGCCAGAAGTGGACGGTCAAGACCTGGCTCACCCACTGGATCACCAACATCGTGCCGGAGACTGTCGGCGAGAACACCTTCTCCGGCTACGAGGTGGCGGTCCGCGTTCACCTCATCCCCGGCTTGGGCGCGCACCAGCTCCTGAAGCTGGAGCCCGAGCACCTGGAGCGCCTGTACAAGAAGATGCGGGCCAACGGCAAGGCTGCCGGCACCGCTCACCAGGCGCACCGCACTATCCGCGTCGCCCTCGGCGAGGCTGTGCGCCGAGGCCACCTCACGGTCAACGTCGCCTCGATCGCCAAGGCGCCGAAGCTGAACGAGGAGGAGGTCGAGCCGTACGAGGTCGAGCAGGTCCAGACCCTGCTCGACACGGCGCGCAAGCGGCGCAACTCCGCGCGCTGGGTCTTCGCCCTCTCGCTCGGCCTGCGGCAGGGAGAGGCGCTCGGCCTCCAGTGGACGGACATCGACTTCGACAAGGGCATCGCCTGGGTCCGGCGAGGCCGGCTGCGGCCCAAGTACGAGCACGGGTGCCGCGTGCACTGCGGACGTACGCCTGGCTACTGCCCCCAGAAGGTCAATATCCGGCGCGAGACCAAAGACACGAAGTCCAGGGCGGGCAAGCGCCCGGTCCCGCTGCCCAACCAGCTCGCCAAGATCCTTCGCCAGCACAAGGAGGAGCAGGATCGCGAGCGAGACAACGCCAGGGACCTGTGGGTGGACAAGGGGTACGTCTTCGCCTCTCCGGTCGGCGAGCCGACCAACCCCAGCACCGACTCCCACCACTGGAAGCGGCTCCTGCGCGAGGCCGGCATTCGCGACGGCCGCCTGCACGACGCTCGCCACACCGCGTCGACAGTCCTTCTTCTCCTCGGAGTGCCGGAACGGATCGTGATGGCGATCATGGGCTGGTCCTCGGCATCGATGGCCAAGCGCTACCAGCATGTCACCGACCCGATGCTGCATGACGTCGGCCAGAAGATCGATGGCCTGCTCTGGGGCAACGTGGCCGACGGCCCCGAAGCCTCTGGCGAAGACGCCGCCTGAGTCCGAAGTCCGAGTTGGGAGCAATGCAGTTCCATACAGGCTGAGGTCTGAGGTTGCCCCGCTTTGACGGACAGGTTCGGTGCGGTGGTCAGGCTACTTGAAGGGCTTCGTATTCGGCGGGGCTGCGGTAGTCGAGGCTGCTGTGGAGCCGGCGGAGGTTGAACCAGGACTCGATGAACTCGAAGATCGCGGCGTGGGCGGCAGCCCGGGTGGGCCAGGTCCGGCGGTCGATGAGCTCGCCCTTGAGGGTGGCGAAGAACGATTCCGCGAGGGCATTGTCCCAGCACTGACCGGTGCGACCGACCGACAGTCGAATACCGAACTCGCTTGCCAGGTCGGCGAATTGGCGACTGGTGTACTGGCAGCCGCGATCCGAGTGGAACACCACCCCGCGTGCCGGGCGCCGCCGGTGGCAGGCCTGACGCAGAGCGTCGGCGACCAGGTCGGTGCGCAGGTGGTCGGCGGTGGCCCAGCCGACGACGCGGCGGGAGGCGATGTCGATGACGGTGGCCAGGTAGAGCCAGCCCTCATCGGTGGGGATGTAGGTGATGTCGCCGCACCAACGGCGGTCGGTGGCAGCAGGGTTGGGCGTGAAGTCGCGCCGGATGAGGTCCGGCCGCGAGGGCGCGGCCGGGTCGGGGACCGTCGTGATGTGCCGACGTTTGGGGCACCGTCCCGCAAGTCCGGCGGCGCGCATGAGCCGGGCTATGCGCTTGCGTCCGCAGGCGGTGCCTCCGCGCTGAAGGGCGGCGTGCACGCGCGGGGCGCCGTAGGTACCGCGCGAGTCCTGGTGCACCTGGGCGATCTTGCCGGTGAGCTCCAGGTCGCGGGCCCGTCGGGCTCCAACGGCGCCAGTGCGGCGGGTGTAGAAGGCGGCTCTGGAGACCTGCAGCAGCTCGCACGCGCGTTTGACGCTGTGTCCGCCTTCTTTCTCCGCCTCGATGAACGGGTGCACGTTCACCGGGTCTCCTTCGCGAAGAAAATTGTCGCGCGCTTGAGGATCTCGACGTCCTCGCGCAGGCGCCGGTTCTCGCGGCGCAACGCCGCCAGTTCCTCGCGCTCGACGCTGGTCAGGCCGTCGCGCTCGCCCGCGTCGACCTCGGCCTGCCTGACCCAGTCCCGCACCGCCGTCACCGTCAGGTCGAAGTCCTTGGCCACCCGGCCGACCGAGCGGTCGCCCTGGCGGCACAGCGCGACGATCTCGGCCTTGAACTCCGGCGTGAACGACCGGCGAGGCCGAGGCTTCTTCTTCCCCATGCTCTCCATGATGGACATCCTCCCGGGGGACACAAATCCCCTGAGCTCAGGTGTCCGTCAAAGCGGGGCAGGGCCAGGTCCCCGCCACAAGGTGGTCGGGGACCTCAGCCTGTATGGAACTGTCCGAGTAGTGCGTGCCCCTGGCTGTTGGCTGTGGCGATGCCGGGTCCACCCGTCGTGGGCCTATGCGTCAAGTTCGTTGTCGGATCCTTTGGAGCCGCTATCGCTCTCTGTGTGCCGCTTCACGGCATCTTGGATATAGGGCATCTCATCCAAGTGATACCGGAGCCTGACCAGTTGCCATGCAGCCTCGTCCGGCAAGCCTCCAGCGAGTAGTCGCTGGAGGCGACGCACGCGCCAGCTGCTGATCGGGGCCAAGAGCCAGCGCACGGTGGTGACCTTCACATCGGCAGTGTGGCATTCCATCTCGTGTCAGTGAACAGTAAGAAGCCATTTCCATGATGCCTGCCATTTTCTGGAATCGGCCTGTTCGCGATCTTGGATCTGGCAAATGCGCTGGTCACATGACAGGCTTGGTGTGTCATGCGGCAGGCGGGGCTACTGTGAGCAGGGTGCCTAGATTTACTATCGCGGACTCCTGATGCTCTGCCAGTTTTTGAACAATTGATCGCAATGGGTGCTGCGGTGGAAGGACCGTCGGCCTGGCCAGGACGAATTCGCATCTTGGCCGCATCGCCATGCGGGGCTCCCGTGTCAGCGATCGCCGGGAGCGACAATGGCTTGATTGGAGTAGAACTGGCGTGCCATATCTGTCGATTGGCGGGCATGTTGCCACTGGGGATCGTTAACTTCTGGGGCAGGGATGTCCAGGAACCCGTTCACTGTTTCCCGCTTCGCCTGCCCGTCTAGGCATGGCGGCGAGGTGGGCATGAACGGAAATTCGGTTCAGGGGGGGTCTGTTGTCGACATCGGTGGAACTGGCCGCGACAGCTGCTGGTGCTTTTGCAGGTGCGATGGGTACTGACGTGTGGGGGCTCGTCAGACAACGGTGTGCGCAGTGGTTCCAGCGGCACGGAACGCCCGAGGAGGAGCAGGCCATCCTGGTTCGGCTCGACGAGTTTCAGCAAGAGCTTGCCGAGCTTCCTGAGGACGAGCGGGAGGGCGCTGAACGGTTCTACGCCGGACGTTTGGCGAAGGTGTTGCTGCCCTTGGCCGAGCGCAGCCCTGATGCAGAGGCTGAACTGTGGCAGCTGATCGAGGAACTGCGGAACGATCCGCGGTCCGCAGAGGCTGGCGTGGTGATCAACAGTGGTCAGACGTTCAAGAACATCAAGACTGGCGGTGGGGACTTCACTGTCGTCGGACGTGACCAGATCAGGGGGAGGAAGGCGTGAACCCCTACGAGTCGCTTGGGCCGGATGCCGAGCCGACGGCTCCTCCCCGCCAGTTCCTGACTCAGGTTGGAACAATTCCGCCGACAGGCGCCCAGGCGCCCGAGCCCGCCGCTGCGGCTTCGCCTCAGGAGTCTGGCGATCCCAACGGCGTCGCGATGACGGCTAATCAGATCGGTGGTGACGTCAACATCGCCCGCCGGGACCTCTACATCACGAAGTATGTCCAGGCTCTCGCGTACCTCCGCCCGCGCCCCCTCTCCCGCGAACACATCCTGCGACGTGATCTGTTCGAGCCACCGGGCGGGTTCACGGATGCGTCGCGCCTGCTCAAGCCCGAGCACGGTCAGGGAGACGCTCAGCACGTGTTGGTGCTTGTGACAGAGCGGGGAACGGGCGGGCGTACCGAGGCACTGCGACTGCTGGACGACTGCCTGCCGCTAGATGCCCGCCTCTTCGAGTTGCTTCCC
This sequence comes from Kitasatospora sp. McL0602, assembly GCF_052076145.1. Taxonomy (NCBI): domain Bacteria; kingdom Bacillati; phylum Actinomycetota; class Actinomycetes; order Kitasatosporales; family Streptomycetaceae; genus Kitasatospora; species Kitasatospora sp. McL0602. The sequence goes on from NZ_CP197246.1 coordinate 6,239,776, forward strand.
GACTGGGAGAAGCCCGACGCTGCGCTCATCCCGGAGGAACCCAACACCGGCTACCTGCTCAACCTCGCGACTGAGGGTGGCTTCCTGTCCGACCGCTTTCGCGAGCAGCTGGCGCAGTACGCAGTCCGTGCCCGGACTGATGGCACTTGGCTGGTAGTGCTCGCGAGTCGTGACGCCTGGGGATCCGTCGCTGACGCCGCCAGCGGGACAGCAGTTCCTGCCGTGCCTGCGATTCGGCCAAGCGCCGCCGGTGTCGTGGAGCGCAGGCTGCTCGCAAAGTCTGACACCGCAGACCGGGTCAAGTGGCTGAGCATGAGCGACAGCGTGTTCGTCAATCTGCTCACTCCGGACACCGCTCCGGGAGAGGCGGAACGCCTCGCCGGCATCATCGCGCGGGCCACTGCCCACGACGACGCCAACGCCCGAGCCGAGTACAAGAACTGGGAAGGCGTGCTCGAGCAGTGGTTCAGCGGTGATGAGGACGGCGCACCCCGACCACGAGCGCTCCGGATCGCCGGCGCATTTCTGGACTGCTGCCCTGCACGGGTGGTGCTGGATGCCGCCGACCGGCTCCTCGCCATGTCACAGGTGAACTGGCCGACCTTACCTGGCGGTCCACTGGCCGGCCCCGATGCCAAAAGCCGGTGCGCCGACGCGGACATTGCCTTCCGGGCGAACGGCACAGCCTCGATCAGCCAGGACCGTCCGGGGATCGACCGGGCAGTGCTTCGTCACGTGTGGCACACAAGGCCGCAGCTTGTCCCCGTGCTGAAGGACTGGTTGGGTCAGATCAGTGCTGCCAAGGAGATCGCAGAGCCGTACCGCGAGCGCCTGGCGTCCGCCTTGACCACGCTCGCCGAATCCGAAGGGCCGGGAACGATCCTCGACCTAGTCGAGCAATGGCTCGCCCAGGAGGGACGCAAGAGTCTGGCGGTCAATGTCCTCGACGACCTGGCCGTCCACCCGGTGATCGGTGCAGCTGTTCGCGACAAGCTCCGCAACTGGGCGAAGGGGACGAGCAAGGGTGAGCGGCAACGCGCAGTGGTCGCAGTCTGCGGCCGGCAGCTTGGCCGCGACTTCCCGCACATCGCGCTGACCCGCCTGCGCTACGTCCTTGATCAACCTGCTGACGAGGCCACGGCACGAGCGGCCCTCGACACCTTGGCTGGCATGCTTGGTGAGCCGACGCTTGCCGCCCAGGTGCTCAAGGCGCTTGTCGACTGGATGCCGGAGCAGGACGGCGACGCCAGGCCGCCGAGTACGAGCGCGACGACCTTCATTGGTCTCCTGGACCTTGGTACCGCAGGGACGGCGGATGATGACGGGGTCGGCTCCGTTGCCGCCTTGGTGCTCGATCTGCTCAGCCATGAGGGAGCGGAGGGCGAAGCAGTCCGGAAGCTCCTGATGGACGGATGGCGCGCCGCATGGCGCAACAGCGGAACGCGGTCGGTCGCGGCGCTAGCCCTGGATAGTTGGTGTCGCGCTGCAGAGGCGAGCAAGATCCCGGGTGGCCTTCTGCAGGAGGTGATTTCGGTTGTCTTCGAGGAAGAGGCTGACAGCCTCGGCGACGACCTCAACCACCTCCTCGGCGGTGACAGCGAATTGCGCCGCGGTCTGCGGCACCAGTATGCCCAAGCTATCCGTGACGCCATGGCCGCTCGCGCCCGCATCAGTGCGTCGGCCGAGTGAGTCGCTTCCGACTCTGGGGAGGTCGCCCAGGGCCCAGGCCCGAGGCGACCTCTGCGGTTGACCGCTTCCCGAACTCGTTTACGACCGTACTGAACAGTGCGCGTGGTGGCCTTCGGTTCACAGCCGTGGTGTCATACGAATTCGCGGTGCCCGCTGACGTCGGGGCTCCTCCTCTGCACCCGCACGCGCTCACTCGATCACTGCTTCGTGCCGAGGCTGAGCGAGTCAGCCAGAGGTTTCTACCTCTACAGACCGAGGAGGCGGAGGACGCTGTCAATGGTGCGCTGGCGGACCCGATCGGGGTGGATCCACGCATCACGATCACTGGTGGGGTCGTGCTCAGCCTCGACGCGGAGACCGCGGAGTACGCCCGCCAACAGGCACTCACCGAACGCCGAATCCGGCTGGATGAGCAACGCGAGACCGCTCGGCTTGCCGCGCTGCGTGAACGCCTTGCTGACGATGCTCTCGGTCTGACCTGGTGGATCGACAAGTACGCAGACCTTCAGTTCGCGACAGGCGATCCGGAGGTGAAGGCCACTGCGGTGATCAAGGCGTTTGCTGGCGTACGCGCCGCACTGCGGCGTGAAGAGATAGATCTCATGCCGAAGGAGAGGGACTTGGTGTCAGCCAGGGTCGACGAACTCTTGAGCGCCTTGGAAGATCCGGACACCGGCGCTCGGGCTGCGGGGCTTCTGGAACAACTGGTGCACATTCTCCACAGTGACGCGCAACGCCCAGCTCGGCCATGATGCACAGTGCCACACTGCTGCTCAGCCAGCGTGGCAGGGACCACTCGGCAGTACTCAGCGTTACCGGTGTAGGGATCCAGTCGGCTCTGGGCACTGTCTTGCAGGCCGATGGCGCTGGGGCACGTCTGGGCGATGAGTCCGAAGACTCCGGTAAGAGGGGCCGGTGAGGCCCCAAAACCGAACTGAGACCAAAACTGAGACCACGGCACGACGAAGGCCCCAACCGCTGAGCGGTCGGGGCCTTCGTTATGGCTGGTCAGCCATGGCGGAGGATACGAGATTCGAACTCGTGAGGGGTTGCCCCCAACACGCTTTCCAAGCGTGTGCTCCCGTCAGGCGGCGGCGGTGGCCAGGAGGTCGAGGAGGCGGGTGACCTCGGTGGTGACGGCTTGGCGGGCCGGGGTGAGGTATTTGCGGGGGTCGACGAGGTCGGGGTGGGTGGTGAGGGCGGTGCGGATCTCGTGGGTGAAGACCTTGTTGAGGTGGGTGCCGATATTGACCTTGGTGATGCCGGCGCGGACCGCCTGGACGAGGCCGTCGTCGCCGACGCCGGAGGAGCCGTGCAGGACGAGCGGTACGGGGACGGCTGCGCGGAGTCGGGCGATGAGCTCGAAGTCGAGTGCGGCGTCGCGAGTGAGCATGGCGTGCGAGCTGCCGACGGCGACGGCCAGGGCGTCGACGCCGGTGGCTTCGGCGAAGTCGCGGGCCTCGGCCGGGTCGGTGCGTACGCCGGGGGCGTGGGCGCCGTCCTTGCCGCCGACCTCGCCCAGCTCGGCCTCGACCGAGACGCCCCGGCGGTGGCAGTGGGCGGCGGCCTCGGCGGTGGCGGTGACGTTCTCCGCGTACGGGAGGCGGGCGGCGTCGAACATGACCGAGGTGAGGCCGAGCGCCACCGCCTCGTGCACCAGGGTGGCCGACTCGGCGTGGTCAAGGTGGACGGCGACCGGGACGGCCGCGCAGCGGGCGGCGGCGAGGGCGGCCAGGGCTATCGGCTCCAGGGCGCCGTGGTAGCGCACGGCGTTCTCGCTGATCTGCAGGATCACCGGCCGGTCGGCAGCCTCGGCCCCGGCGATCACGGCCTGGACGTGTTCGAGCTGGATGGCGTTGAACGCGCCGACGCCGGTGCCCTCCTGTGCGGCGCGGTCGACGATCTCACGGCTGGTGACGAGGGGCATGGACTTCCTCCACGAGTACGGCGGTGCGGAACCGCCGGTGGGCCTGCGGGTCGAAGGCGCCGGCGAGCGGGGCGAGCACTGCGGCGGCGGAGAGGGCGACGGCCTCGCGCAGCAGCGTGGGCCAGTCGTCGGCGGTGGTGAGGCCACGGGCGAGGGCGGCCACGCAGGCGTCGCCCGCGCCCGTCGGGTTGCCGGTCAGCTGCTCGGGTGGCCGGGCGCGCCAGGTGCCCTCGGGGGTGACGGCGCAGAGTCCGTCGGGCCCGAGTGAGGCGGCCACCGCGTGGGTGCCCCGGGCGAGCAGCTTCCGGGCGGCGAGCAGCGGCCGGGGCTCGCCGGTCACGGCGTGCAGCTCGGCGGCGTTGGGTTTGACGATGTCGGGGCCCGCGTCGAGGGCGTGCAGGAGCGCGGGCCCGGAGGCGTCGAGGATCGTACGGCAGCCGGCCTCGGCCGCAGCCCGGACGAGCTGGCCGTACGCGTCGGGGGGCAGGCCCGGCGGGAGGCTGCCGGAGAGGACGACGACCTCCGCCGTCCGGAGCAGCCTGCGGTAGCGGACGGTGAAGTCGGCCCACTCGTCGGGGCGGATCAGTGGGCCGCGCTCGTTGAACACCGTGGCGTCGCCCGCCTCGCGGGAGACCACGGTGACCGTGCGCCGGGTGTCGCCGTCGACGGAGACGAGTTCGTCGCGCAGGCCGCTCTCTGCGAGGTCGACGCGGAGCTGCCGCCCGGTGGGGCCGCCCACGAGCCCGGTGACGGTGACGGGGGTGCCGAGGGTGTGCAGCACCCGGGCGACGTTGATGCCCTTCCCGCCGGCGCGGGCGTGCAAGGCACCGACCGGGTGCGAGGAGTTCGGCACCAGCCGGTCCACCTCGTAGGTGACGTCGACGGCCGCGTTGAGCGTGACGGTGAGGATCACCGTGCCGGGTCCTTCGCGCAGGGCGCCATGAGGGCTCCAGGTGCCGAGATTGGGCAATGAGTGACTATTTCTGCTTGATTAATAGCCTCTTCGAGCACTAATGCGCAAGGTCTGGGCGTCCGACTGTGACCCAACCGATGCCGGTCGGGGCTGCGCGGGGCCTTGACAGCGGTCCGGCGGGATGGAACCTTGCGCAAAGCTGCTCGAAGCTACCCAGCTCTGAGCAGGATCGATCACCCTCACTAGTATTCGCCTCGACCCCCCAGGAGTCCCCCATGAGGTGGCGTCAGAAGTTGCTCGGCGTCAGTGCCGCGACCGCCGTGTCCGCGGCCCTGCTCGTGTCATCCGGCCAGACCCCGGCCCAGGCCGATCCGGTTGCTGCGAACACCAGTGCGCCGGTTGGTGTGAAGCCGTTGATGGGTTTCAACAACTGGGCGCGGTTCACGTGTTCGGCGCAGGCGCGGCTGGACGGGTCGCGTGCGGGGTATTCGTTCCAGCAGTTCATGCAGGATCAGGCGAAGGCGATGTCGGACACGGGTCTGGTGGCTGCGGGGTACACCAATCTGACGGTGGACGACTGTTGGATGCAGCGGACGTCGGCGGGGTATCTGCATGGTGCGGCGAGTTGGGGTGGGAGTTCGCAGCCGGGGTTCGACTGGGAGCTGACGGGTTACGCGTCGTATCTGCACGGGTTGGGGATGCAGGCGGGGCTGTACAGCACGTCGGGGGTGAACACCTGTCAGGGTGTGCCGGGCGGGGTGCAGGGTCATGAGCAGGTGGACGCGAACTCGTTGGCGTACTGGGGTATCGACTCCCTGAAGCTGGACAACTGCGGGACGAGCATCACCAACCGGCAGTCGGAGTTCACGGCGACGGCGAACGCGTTGGGCACGGCGACGGCGGGCAGCGGCCGCAAGATTCTCTTCAACGAGTCGGCGCCGGCCGGGTACGGCCCGACGGTGGCGGAGAAGTACAACTCGTTGGACTGGGTGCGGTCGCTGGGGCAGATGTGGCGGGTGAGTCCGGACATCGCGGTGTGGCACGGTGACGGGGCGTCGGCGTGGGACTGGCCGCACGGCGGGGACTACTACGAGGGTGGGGTGTACCAGAACTTCACCGACGCGGTGGCGCTGGCCCGCTACAACGGCCCCGGCAACAGCAACGACGCGGACATGCTGCTGATCGGCGACAACAACCAGCTCACCCTGGCGGAGCAGCGCAGCCAGTTCGCGCTGTGGTCGGCGATGGGCTCGCCGTTGATGATCAGCTCGGACGTGCGCAAGATGGCCGCCGACCCGGCCGCCTACGCGGCTCAGCTGGGCATTCTGAAGAACAGTGACATCATCGCGGTCGACCAGGACGCGCTGGGGGCGGGCGGCTACCTCGCCTCCCGGAACGACGCCTCCGCGACGGCGGGGATCGATGTCGTCGTGAAGCCGCTGGCCGGCGGCAGGCGTGCGGTGGCGGTGCTGAACAAGAACGCCACCGCGACGCCCTACACCGTCAACCTGGCGGACCTCGGGTTCGGCAACACCTCCTGCAGCCGGACCGTGCGTGACCTGTGGGCGCACACCGACCAGCAGGTGCAGGCGTCGTTCAGCACGACCATCGCCGCCCACGACACCGCGATGTACACCGTCGACCCGGGCAGCTGCGGCACGGCGACCCCGACCGGGCAGATCCAGGCTGCGCAGTCCGGCTTCCAGGCGACCGCGCTGTGCCTGGACGCCTACTACGGCGCCACGCCGGGTGCGAAGGTCGCGCTCTACGGCTGCACCGGCAACAGCAACCAGCAGTGGCAGCGCCAGAGCAACGGCCTGATCTCCTCCCGGCAGAACCCGGCGCTGTGCATCTCCGGCAGCTCCACCGGCCTGGCCCTGGCGACCTGCAACACCGCCGACGGCAAGCAGAGGTGGACCTACAACCGGCAGGGCCAGCTCCGCCAGGACAGCGGCGCCTGCATCGACATCACCGGCAGCAACTTCGCCGACCCCAACGCCGTCGTCGACACCTACGCCTGCGGCACCCACCAGCCCAACCAGACCTGGACCGCACCCTTCGACACCCCGCCCACGTCCTGACAAGAAGGTGAGCACCCCGCGTGTCCAAGTACGAGCGGTGGAACGCACTGTTGGAGCTGCTGGCAGCGCACGGCCGCCTGGCGGTCGAGCAGGCCGCCGAGCTGCTCGAGGTCTCGGTGGCCACCATCCGCCGCGACCTCGACCAGCTCGCCGCCCAGCAGGTGGTCACCAGGACACGCGGCGGTGCCGTCGCTCACCGGGTCTCCTACGACCTGCCGCTCCGCTACAAGGCCGCCCGTCACACCGGGGCCAAGCAGCGGATCGGCGCAGCCGTCGCCGCACTGGTCGCCCCCGGTGAGGTGGTCGGCCTGAACGGCGGGACCACCACCACCGAGGTCGCCCGTGCGCTGAGCGCCCGCCCCACGCCGGGGCGGGTGCTCACCATCGTCACCAACGCGCTGAACATCGCCAACGAGCTGACCGTCCGGCCGCAGGTGAGGGTGGTGGTGCCCGCCGGGGTGGCCCGCCCGCAGTCGTACGAGCTGATCGGCCCGCTCGCCGACCGGTCACTCGCCGGCCTCTCGCTGGACGTCACCGTGCTCGGCGTCGACGCGCTCGACGTCGTGCACGGCGCGACCGGCCACCACGAGGGCGAGGCGGGCGTCAACCGGCTGCTCGCCGAGCGGGCCCGCCGGGTCGTGGTCGCGGCCGACTCCTCCAAGCTCGGCCGTAGGGCCTTCGCTCGGATCTGCGGCCTGGAGCTGGTCGGCACCCTCGTCACGGACAGCGCCGTCGACCCGGGTCTGGCCGCAGCCTTCGCCGACGCCGGCGTCCGGGTGATCCCGGCCTAGCCGCGCCCGAGTACGGCGGTGCAGGCCGGAGCGCCGAGCACTCGGACCAGTACGCCGTTCGCCTCCGGGGAGCGCTGTCCGGCGAGGCTGGCGGCCTCCGCCCAGGTGCCGGTCGAGGGGTGCGCCCAGGCCATCGCGACGGAGTGCTCGGCCGGGGTGAGCCCGGCGAGTACGGCCCCGGGCTTCCCGGTGGCTTCCCGGTCGATGCCGAGGCTGCCGTCCTGCCGGACCGACAGCGCGTGGCTCGGGCTCCAGGGAGGCCGTACGGGGAGTCCCGGGGGAGTGCCCGAACGGCAACGAATTTCGGCCCCCGCATGTGATGTGGTCACATGCGGGGGCCGTCGTCCGGCAGTGACGGCTCAGCGGGTGGCCATCAGCAGGTACTCGTGCGAGCGGTTGGTCCGCATCGGGTCGTCGCCGCCGGTCGGCGGGCGCTCGTAGAGGTGGACGCGCTCGTCGCCGAGGGTGAGGTGGCGGCCGAGGACGCGGGCGGCGTCCCAGGCGAGCGGGACGAAGCGGTCGGCGATGCGGCGGTTCTGGACAGCGATCACGGCGTGGGCGCCGGGCCGCATGACGGCCGCGATGGCGGCGAAGGCCTCGTCCAGGGCGCCCAGGTAGTCGTCGTACTCGCGCAGGGCGTAGAACTGGCCGTCGGCGACGGCGTCGGTGTCCAGGTTGGTGCCGAAGTACGGGAGGTCGCAGAGCACCAGGTCCACCGAGCCGGGCTCCAGTGGGGGCTTGCGGGCGTCGCCGGTGTGCATCTCCTGGCCGGGGTAGGCCTTCAGCCACTGCCGGGCCTGCTCGGCGCGCTCCGGGTTGACCTCGATGCCGATGCCGCGGCGGCCCTCGGCGGCGGCCGCCACCAGCGTGGTGCCCCAGCCGGCGAACGGGTCGAACACCAGGTCGCCGGGCTTGCTCAACTCGGCGATCAGCGGCCGTAACTGACTGACCAGGCCGGACTGTCCGGCGGCGTCGGTGCGGGCGTACTCCGGGTCCTCGCCGCCGAGTACCAGCCAGCTGGAAACTGCCATGTGGATCACTGTTCCTTCGATCGAAGACGGACGGGTGGTGCAGCGCAACGGCGGTTTCGGCGTCAGTAGTTGGGGAGTTTGCGGAGCAGCTCGCGGCGGTCGACGATCTCCGGGGTGTAGACCTTCTCCTGCCAGTCGGCCGGGTCGACCGGCTCCAGGGCGATGGAGACGGCGCCCTCCTCGCAGCCGAGGTTCTCCTGGAGCGCCTTGGTGAGCGCCTCGACCAGCCGGGCGCCCTGCTCGTCGCTGATCACGGTGGGGAAGTACTTGATGTTGACGTGCGGCACGGCGGTGACCTGCTCTCCAGAGACGGGGGTATTGAGGCGGCGGCCTTCGCCGAGGGACTGCCGGATCGCGCCGACCAGGGCGTCGACGTCGGGGTCGCGGAGCATGCCGTAGTGGTCGGCGTCGAGGCCGACCAGCAGCGGCGGTTCGGCGGAGTAGCCGGTGCTGTTCTCGATGAACGAGTAGTCGTCGTGCGCGGCCTTGACCACCGTCACCGGTGCCAAGACCCGACGTGTTCTCAACTCATGGAAGTTGTACGTGAGTTCGTACGTCTGCCGGACGATGGCGATGACCCGGGTGACGAGCGCCTCGTCCAGGCCGTCGTAGCGCTCGACGAGGTGCGCGACGAAGCTCTCCTCGTCGACGGCGACGCTCAGGCACTCGTCCAGCCCCGGGCCGGTCACGGTGCCGGCGAAGACCGAGAACAGGATCGTCACGTACGCCGGGTCCGCGAACGAGGCCCGGCCGCTGGCACCGGCGGCGGATGCCCGCAGGGTCGGCATGCCGGGGGCGATCAGCAGCAGTTGGTCGACCGTCTGGCCGGCCTGCTCCAGCAGTGCGGCGGTGGTGAACGCCACCCGGGCGCCGAAGGAGTAGCCCCAGAGCGTGTACGGGCCCTCGGGCTGGATCTCCCGGATCGCCCGCACGTCGGCCTCGGCCATCTCCTCGATGGTGGCGTACGGCGTCTCGCCCTCGTTGATCCCGTGCGCCTGGACGCCGTAGAAGGGGCGGCCGTTGTCCAGCCGCCGGGCCAGCAGCCGCAGGTTCATCGGGTAGCCGCCGAGACCTGGCCAGCAGTGCACCGGCCGCCCGGCGGTCGCGGCGCCCAGCGGCACCAGCCGGGAGGACGGGGTGCCGGCCCGCTCGCCGTCGATCCGGCGGGCCAGGCCCTCGATGGTCGGGGTCTCGAAGATCACCTGGAGCGGCAGTGACCAGCCGAACTCCCGGTTCAGCCGGTTGACCAGGCCGACCGCGATCAGCGAGTTGCCGCCCGACTCGAAGAAGTCGTCGTCGACGGAGACGGTCTGCTGCTTCATCGCGGCCTTCCACAGCTCGCGGATGCGCCGCTCGGTGGTCGTCCGGGGGTTCACGAAGGGCCGGTCGGCGGGGGAGACGTCGGTCTCGGGGGAGGCCTCCAGGGCCTTGATGTCGATCTTCCCGTTGGCGGTCAGCGGCAGCCGGTCCATCACCACTACCCGGTTGGGCACCATGTAGTCGGGCAGCAGCGAGACCAGGTCGGCCTTGATCATCTCGGCCGGGCCCTGCATGTGGACGGTGTCCTCGTACATGCCCTCGTGGGCGAGCTGCTCCTCGCTGACCCTGCCCCCGACGAAGAAGTACGACGGGCCGGTCCAGTGGCCGGTGGCGGCCAGCACCTCCGCCATCCGCTTGGCGGCGGGCAGGTCGTGGCCGGTCTTGGAGCTGTAGCCGGAGGCCATGAAGCCGAAGCGGGAGTCGTTCATCTGGAGGTGCTGGAGCTTGCGCCCGAGATCCAGGTAGGACCGCCACTCCTCGTCCGTCGTACTCACCAGGGTGATGCCGAGCGCCGCGCGCTCGTAGACCTGCTGGTTGATGGCTATGACGTGCCGCTTGAGCACCAGATCGTCCGAGATCCGCTCCAACGCGCCGTCCAGGTACCGGTACTGGCCCTCCGCCAGGTCGTCCACCCCACCGGCGTGGACCTGCACGTAGACGTCCACCGGGACGTCCGGCTTCTCGCCCCGGTAGCGGTACGGCACCAGGTCGAAGACGCCCAGGTAGTAGTCCTCCTCGGCGCAGTCCAGCTGCTTTATCGCCGTCGGGTCGTACGGGCCCTGGACGACGTCCAGCCCGTGGCCGGGGAGCACCGACTCCAGCATGCCGACCATGTGGCCGGCCTCGATCTCCAGAACCTCCTGGAGGTTGTTGCGGTAGACCGAGGCGATCGCCCGCCGACGGCCCACGAAGTGGAAGCGGGTGCCGCCCTCGTGCGGCTCGGCCCGCTCCGAGATCAGCACCAGCTGGTGGTGCAGCGGGTGGTAGTAGTAGTAGCCGGCCGCCAGGCCGACGGTGCCGCCCGTCTCCACGTACAGCTGCGTCGCGTACAGCGAACCCGGGGACGCGTAGCCGTACTTGGGCAGCAGCCGCTCCTCGCTCGGGAACTGGCCGAACCAGCGCAGCGTCTCGCCCAGCTCGTCGAGGCTCAGGGTGTCCGGGCAGCGGTATCCCGCGCCCTCGGTGCGCCGCTCCAGCAGCTCGGCGAGGTCGGCGTGCCGGACTTCGCCGCCCTCGTAGAAGCGGTACGTCTTGCGCTCGAAGACCCGGCGGCGCTGCTCGGTGGTCGGGGCCTGGCCGGGCAGTTCGACGGTCGGGCGCCCGGCCAGATCGTCGGCGTCGCGGCAGCCGTCGGCCGAGAGCTGGGCCCGCACCTGGAGGCGGCTGGCCTTCGAGACGTGGTGCGAGCCGTGCGCGCCCTGATCCATCAACGCGGCCTCGCGCGGGCTCAGTTCGATGCAGGCGATGAGGTTCTGGTAGCCCGTCGCCGGGTCGTCCTTGACCAGGACGGCTGCGTTCTTCACCCAGTCGTGGCTCTCGATGGCCAGCCGGATCTCGTCCAACTCGACCCGGTACCCGCGCAGTTTGACCTGCCGGTCGACCCGGCCGGCGAAGTGGTAGCGGCCGTCGGCGTCCTGGAAGGCGAGGTCGCCGGTGCGGTAGAGCACGGCATGGTCGGGGTCGGCGTGGCCGGGGTCGGCGGAGTACGGGTTGGGGGTGAACCGCTCGGTGGTGAGATCGGGCCGGTGCAGGTAGCCCCGGGAGACCTGGACGCCGCTGATGTACAGCTCGCCCGTCCCGCCGGGCGGCACGGGCGCGCGATCGGCGTCCAGCACGTGGAAGGCCAGGCCGTCGACGGGGGTACCGATCGCGACGGCCTTCGGCCCGTCGGGGAGCAGGGCCAGCTCGGCCGGGTCGACGGTGTGGGTGGAGGAGTTGATCGTGCACTCGGTCGGGCCGTAGAGGTTGACCAGTTGGCAGCCCGGCAGGATCTCCAGGAACTTCGCCGACAGCACCCGGGGCAGCGCCTCGCCGCCGCAGAACACCTGCGTCAGCGAGCTGCACTCGTGCAGCCGGTCGGTCTCCACGATGGCCTGGAGCAGCGTCGGCACGCACTGGAGGGCCGTCACCCGGTGCCGCACGATGGTGTCGATCAGGCCCTCCGGGTCGCGGTAGACCCCGGGCTCGCCCATCACGATCCGACTCCCGCAGGCGTTGGCCAGCAGCTCCCACTGCGCCGCGTCGAAGCTCATCGGGGTCTTCTGCAGCACCGTGGTGTCCGGCCCGAGGCCGTACTCCCCGGCCAGCCAGCGCAGTTGGTGGACGACGCTGCGGTGCTCGATCATCACGCCCTTGGGGCGGCCGGTGGAGCCGGAGGTGTAGATCACGTACGCGAGGTCCCCCGGGCCGGTGGCGGCCTCAGGTGCCTCCCCGGCGTACCGGGCGGCGTCCGCCGGGGTGACGATCCGGGTGCCGGGCGGGACGATCCCGGCCAGCCGCTCGCGGAGCGGCTCCTCGGTCAGGATCACCGAGGTGCGGGAGTCCTCGACCATGTACCGCAGGCGCTCGTCGGGGTAGTCCGGCGAGAGCGGGAGGTAGGCGCCGCCGGCCGACAGCACCCCCCAGGTGCTCAGCGGCAGCGAGACCGACGGGTACAGGAAGACGCCGACGCAGTCGTCCGGCCGCACCCCGAGGCCGCGCAGACAGACGGCGAGACCGTCCGCGCCGTCCGCGAGTTCGCGGTAGGTCAGGATCTCCTTCCCGCACTCCACCGCGACGTCGTCGGGGCGGCTGCGCACCTGCTCCGCGAGCAGATCCGTCAGGCGTGTCCCCAGACTTTCCACTCCACCCTCCTTTCCAAATGGAACTCGAATAGTCACAACGCTGGAAACTATGGGTTTCGGCCGCGAGTTTGGCAAGGGGGATTGGCAGGTGCGAATGGGTCGGTAAAGTGCCGTCACTTTCGGCGCACGGTCGATCACTTAGCAGCTCGGAGAGTGGTCGAATGACCTGATCCGTCCGATATGAACCCCGAAATTTCGCGCAGTGCACAGACCCGAACCATCACGCCTGTGGCGAATGCACCCCCCGCCCGGCAGAGTATTGGAATGCATTCACGAACGCCCGGAATGCCGAGCGGAACGCCGAGCAGAACGCCGAGCGGAATTCAGCCCTAGGGAAGAGCGATGAACAACGAACCGGCCGTGGCCACCTCTTTCGAGGAGCTGATCGGAAACACCCCGCTGCTCCGGCTCCAGCTGGACGGCGTACCGTCGGCAGCCACCGTCCTGGCGAAGCTGGAGGCGGCCAACCCGCTCTCCAGCATCAAGGACCGGGCCGCCCTCTCGATGATCAGGGCGGCCGAGGAGTCCGGTGCGCTCACGCCCGGGGCGACGATCATCGAGGCCACCTCCGGCAACACCGGCATCGCCCTCGCGGCGCTGGCGGCGGCCCGCCGCCACCCCTGCGTGATCGTGCTGCCCTCGAACGCCTCCACCGAGCGCATCCTGACGATGCGGATGCTCGGCGCCGAGATCGAGTTCACCGACCCGGCGCTCGGCTTCACCGGCTGCGTCGAGCGGGCCGAGGAGCTGCACGCGGCCACCCCCGGCTCCTGGTACGCCCGGCAGCACGAGAACCCCGCCAACGTCCGCGCCCACTACGAGACCACCGGCCCCGAGATCTGGCAGGCCACCGGCGGCAAAGTCGACGTCCTGGTCGCCGGGGTCGGCACCGGCGGCACCATCACCGGCATCGCGCACTACCTCAAGGAGCAGAACCCGGCGCTGCACGTCGTCGCGGTCGAGCCCGAGGGCTCGGCGCTGCTCTCCGGCGGCCTCCCCGGCCCGCACCGCATCCCCGGCCTCAACGGTGGCTTCATCAGCCCCGTCACCGACCGCGACTGCATCGACGAGGTGATCGCCGTCTCCGACAAGGACGCCGCCGCGACCACCCGCGCCCTCGCGGCCGGCACCGGCCTGCTGGTCGGCGTCTCGGCCGGCGCCGCCGCGTACGGCTGCATCGAGCTGGCCCGCCGCCGCGACCTCACCGGTGCCACCGTCGTCACCGTCTTCCCCGACAGCGGCGAGCGCTACCTCAGCTGGTGGCCGACGGAGGAGGAGGGCTCGTGAGCTTCCGCGAGCTGCACCGCAACCTCAAGCTGCGGATAGCCGTCGGCTTCTTCCAGCGGTTCTTCGACATCATGCTCGTCCCGCTGATGGTCATCCACTTCTCCCACCTGTACGGAGCGGCGACCGCCGGCCTGATGACGCTGGTGGTGGCCCTGGCCACGGTCTCCTGCAACCTCGTCGGCGGGCACCTCTCCGACGTGTACGGCCGCCGCCGGGTGCTGATGTGCGGCGAGGTCGGCGCATGCCTGTCCTTCGCCGGGCTCGCCCTCGTCAACTCCCCGCTGCTGCACTCCGGCCCGGCGACGTACCTGCTCTACCTGACCGCCACCTGCAGCGCCGGGATCGCGATGCCCGCCAACGAGGCGATGATCATCGACGTCTCCACCCCCGAGTCCCGGGCGACGGTCTACACCATCAACTACTGGGTGGTGAACCTCGCGTTCATGCTCGGCTCGCTGGTCGGCGGCTTCTTCTACGGCGGGTACTTCTTCCAACTGCTCGCCGGGGCCGCCGTCTCCACCCTCGGCATCTTCCTGGTCACCTGGACGGCCCTCTCCGAGACCCGCCCCGCCGAGGCCGCCGAGAACCCGCGCGGCGTCAGGTCGGCCCTGCTCGGCTACGTCTCCGTCGCCCGCGACCTGCTCTTCCTGCGGCTGGTGCTGGCGGCCCTGCTGGTCTGGTCCATCGAGGTGCAGATCTCCTCGTACCTCGCCGTGCGGCTCAGCTCCGACTTCCCCGTCCAGCAGCTGCTGTCCTTCGGCTCCTGGAGCATGACCGTCGACGGCGTCAAGGTGTTGGGCATCCTGCGCGCCGTCAACACCCTGCTGATCGTGCTCTTCGCGCTCTGGGTCGGCAAGCTGCTCAGCCGCTGGAGCGAGCAGGCCCGGATGGTCGTCGGCATCGCGCTCTTCACCCTCGGGTACGCCGTCTGGGCGCTCAGCAGCAACGCCTGGGTGCTGATCGCGGCCGCCGTCGTCGTCACGCTCGGCGAGATCACCGCGCTGCCCGTCAACCAGGCGCTGCTCGCCAACCTCGTCCCCGCCGAGGCCCGCACCAAGTACATGGCCGCGTACGGGCTGCACGTCCGGCTCGGCTACATGGTCGGGTCACTGTCCGTCATCCTCGGCTCGGTCGCGCCCGCCTGGGCGATGGCCCTGCTCTACGCGCTCTTCGGCGCCGGGGCGATCCACCTCTACCGCCACCTGTTCAAGGTGCAGGAGGCCAGGGCCGTCACCGCCGAGCCGGCCGGGGTCGGCGTATGACGCCGCAGGGGCCGCTGCTCCGCCTGCACGGGACGCTGCGCGGCACCCTGCGCGGGGTGCAGGAGACGCTGGACGTCATCGTCGCCCGCGACCCCTCCGTCCGGCGGCGCAGCGAGGCGTTGCTGCACCCGACCGCGCTGGCGCTGGCCGCCCACCGGGTGGGCAACGCCATGTACCGCTCCGGGCACCACCGTTCGGCCCGTGCCGTCTCCACCCTCGCCAAGGTCGTCACCGGCGGGATAGAGATCCACCCCGGGGCCCGGATCGGCCGCCGGTTCTTCATCGACCACGGCGCCGGGACGGTGATCGGCGAGACCGCCGTCATCGGGGACGACGTCTCCGTCTTCCACCAGGTCACCCTGGGCTCGCTCGGCTGGTGGCACGACCGCACCCGGGTCGACGGCGAGCGCCGCCACCCCCGGCTGGGCAACGGCGTCACGGTCGGAGCCGCCGCCACCCTGCTCGGGCCGATCACCGTCGGCGACGACGCCCTGATCGGCGCGATGGCCCTGGTCATGACCGACGTGCCCAAGGGCGCACGGGCGCTGGCGCCGCAAGCCCAGGTCGACACCGGTACGACCACCCCGACACCCGCACGAACGCCCGCCCCCGAAGGGATGCCGAGCAGTGACTGAGAACAACCGGCTGCTGATGGTCCAGCCGTACAGCCAGTTCGTGGAGAAGGCCGTGGCCCTCGGCTTCCGGGTCTGGTCCATCTGGGACCGGACGCTGCAACCCGCCTCCTACCTGGAGCAGGTCGAGAAGCACTCCGAGGAGATGCTGTACGTCGACTTCTCCGACGAGCAGGCGCTGCGCAGCCTCGTCCGGGAGACCGCCCTCGCCAGGGACGTCGCGTACGTGCTGCACCTCGGCGAGGAGGCGACGATGGTGCCGGTCGCCGAGGAGGCGCAGGCCCTCGGGCTGGCCGTCAACCCGCCGGAGGCGATCCACCGGCTCAACGACAAGGCCGCGCTGCGCGCACTGCTGGCCGAGCGCGGGCTCTCCCCGGTGCGCACCGCGCTGGCGGCCACCCCGCAGGAGACCACCGCCGTGCTGGCCGGCTTCGGCTACCCCGCCGTGGTCAAGCCGACCCGGCTCCAGGGCAGCACCGCCGTCCGGCTGGTCCAGGACGCGGCCGAGCTCGCCGACTGGCAGGCCGAGACCGAGCGCTTCGGGTACACCGGCCAGGTGCTGGTCGAGGAGTACCTCGACGGCCCCGAGTACAGCGTCGAGACGCTCAGCGACGGCGGCCGCCACCAGATCGTCGGCATCACCGCCAAGCAGAAGACGCCCGCCCCGGCCTTCGTGGAGACCGGCCACGTCTTCCCCGCGCCGCTGCCCGCCGGGGACGCCGCCGCCGTCGGCGAGCTGGTCGCCGCCGTGCTCGACGCGGCCGGCTACCGCTTCGGCCCCGCGCACACCGAGCTGATCCTCACCCAGGACGGCCCCCGGATCGTCGAGTCGCAGGCCCGCCTCGGCGGCGACCGCATCCCTGCGCTGATCCGGATAGCCACCGGCTTCGACATCGAGGGCGCGATCTTCGAGCAGCTCGCCGGACGCACCGTCACCGCCGCCCCCGCCGAGCGGGTCGGCGCCATCTCGTTCTTCCAGTTCCCCCCCGGCCCGGTCACCCGGGTCGACGGCCTGGAGCAGCTCAGCGCCCTTCCGCACGTGCACGAGGTGAAGTTCCCGTTCGCCGTCGGCGGCGTGCTCCCGCACACCCGGCACTCCGCCAGCCGGCACGGCAGCGTCATCGTCGAGGGGAGGGACGCGGCGGAGGCCGAGCGCCTCGCCACCGAGGCGAAGGCGCTGCTGCGGGTGGAGACCGGCTCCGAGCTGCTCAACGCCGTCACCACGCCCGCCCGGCAGCCGATGGTCCCGGAGCGGACGCTGCTGCTGATCGGCCACCAGACCGAGCCGGTCCGGATCGCCAAGCAGCTCGGGCTGAACGTGATCCTGATCCAGCACAAGGACAAGTTCGAGGCCGAGCAGGCCGAGCTGGCCGACGTCACCTTCGTCGCCGACTACACCGACTGGGCGGTGCTGGAGCCGCTGGCCCGCGCCGCGTACACCATCTGGAACTTCACCGCCGCGCTCTCGCTGACCGAGCCCGGCCTGGAGCCCGCAGGCCGGATCAACGACCTGTTCGGCCTCGGCGGCACCGGCTACGAGCCCGCCCGCCTGCTGCGCGACAAGCTCGCCATGCGCCGCCACCTCGCCGCCGTCGGCGCGCCCACCGTCGCCGCCGAGCCGCTGACCGACCGGGAGAGCATCACCGCCTTCGGCACGGCGCACGGCTGGCCGATCGTGGTGAAGCCGACCGACCTCACGGCCGGCTTCGGCATCTTCAAGGTCTCCGGCCCGGACCAGGTCGAGGCGGTCTGGCAGCGGATCGACGCCGTCCGCCGGGGCGGCATGGACCGGGGCAGCACGCTCTACACCGTCGCCGAGTTCCTGATGGAGCAGTACATCGACGGGCCCGAGTACAGCATCGAGTCGTTCAGCTTCGAGGGCCGCCACGTCGTCGTCGGCATCACCGAGAAGCTCGTCCACGAGGAGAGTTTCGCCGAGCTCGGCCACGCCCAGCCCGCCCGGCTGACCCCGGACGGCGAGCAGGCGATCGTCGACGCCGTCGCGGCCTTCCTGGACGCCGTCGGCGTCAAGGACGGCCCCGGCCACACCGAACTGCGGGTCAGCAGCCGGGGCCCGCTGATCATCGAGGGCCACAACCGCCTCGGCGGCGACCACATCCCCGAGCTCACCCTGGCCGCCTACGGCGTCGACATGACGCGCTACTCGCTCGGCTGGCCGTTCCGCCTGGTCGAGCCGCTCGCGGAGCGCCCGAAGCCGCTCGCGGCCGGCTGCGTCCGGGGCGTCGTCTCCCGGCCCGGCCAGATCGCCGAGATCGGCGGCGTGGACGAACTGCGCGCCCACCCCGGCGTGCTGGCCTTCGACCTGGCGGCCCGGCCCGGCTCGGTGATCCGGCCGATGCAGGACAACTGGGACCGGCTCGGCCTGCTCGCCGTCACCGCGCCCGACACCGACGCCGCCGTGCGGCTCTGCGAGGAGCTGATCGACACCGTGCTGAAGGTGCGGATGGAGGGTGAGACCCGATGACCGTCGCGATCCTCGACCCGGACGGCCGGTACGCGGCCGAGTACCCCGGCTGGCTGGCCGACTCCGGCCGGTCGCTGACCCTGCTGACCGGCGCCCCCGTCACCCACCCCGGGTACGCCGAGGTGCGCGTCGTCGAGCGGTACGCCCGCTCGGCCGCCGTCGAGACGGCCGTGCTCGAACTCGCCCGCAGCGTCGGGGTGTCGGCCGTCGTCGCCCTCGACCCGGCCGACCAGATCCGGGCCGGCGGCCTGCGCGACCACCTCGGCCTGGCCGGGCAGTCCCGCGACGCGGCCGTGGCGCTGGCAGACTCGGTCGAGGCGGCCGAGCTGCTCACCCGGGCCGGTGTCCCGACCGTCCGCCGGGAGCGGGTCCGCCGGGTCACCGACCTCTACCGCTGGGCGCACGCCTGGGGCTACCCGCTGGTGGTCCGCCGCCGCCGGGGCGCCGACCGCCCGGTGGTCGCCGAACTCGCGGACGAGGCGGCGCTGCGCGCCTTCGCCGACGGCGGGATGCCCGCCGACCCGTCGGCGGTGCCCAGCCTGACCGTCGAGCCGCGCGCCGACGGCGAACTCCACCACGGCCCCGGCCTGCCCGTCACCGACGCCGCGCTGGCGGCCCTGCCCGCCGACCCGGGCCACCCGTGCGCGGTGGCGGCCGTCCGCGACGGCAGCGGCGCGTGGGCCGTCCACAGCGCCCACTACCAGCCGGCCGCCCGGCCCGCCCGCGCCCTGGTGCGGGCCCAGGCCGGCCTGGCTCCGGACCCGACCGAGGTGGCATGAGATGACCGTCCTTGTGATGCACCACCGGGGGACGCTCACCGGCACCCCGTACCTGGACTGGCTCGCCGACTACGACGGCGACGTGCTGCTCGTCGCCTCCCGCGAGCACCTCGCGCTGGTCTCCGAGGAGCTGCCCGAGGAGGGCGGTGCCTTCCGCCGCACCGCGGCCGTCGACGGCTACGAGACCAGCGGCGAACTCGAGGCCCGCGTCCTGGAGTTCGCCCGCGAGCACGGCGTCAGCCACATCATCGCCTGCCAGGAGCTGGACCTCGAACGGGCCGCCGGGCTGCGCGAGGTGCTCGGCCTGCCCGGCCAGCGGATGGACACCGTCCTGCCGTACCGCGACAAGTCGGAGATGAAGCGCCTGGTGACCGCCGCCGGGCTGGCCGTGGCCCCGTACCGGGACGTCGAGTGCGCGACGGAGCTGATCGGCTTCGCCGAGCAGCACGGCTTCCCGGTGGTCCTCAAGCCACGGGACAGCGCCGGCTCGGTCGGGCTGCGCATCCTCGACTCGCGCGCCGAGCTCGACGCCTACCTGGCCGACGAGTTCGACCTCTACGGCCCGGACCAGCCCAACCTGATCGTCGAGGCCTTCGTGCACGGCTCGATGTGCCACGTCGACGGCCTGGTGGTGGACGGGCGGGTGGCGCTGGCCTGGCCCTCCCAGTACCAGTACACGCTGGCCTCCTTCGCCACCGACACCGGCCCCCGGATCGACCTCACCCTGGACCTGGACGACCCGCTCGCGCACCGGCTGCTGGAGTTCACCGAGCGCACCATCGAGGCGCTCTCCGGCCCGGCGGACTTCGCCTTCCACCTGGAGGCGTTCCACACCCCCGACGACGAGATCGTGCTCTGCGAGATCGCCTGCCGCACCGGCGGCGCGGCCATCCGCGACATCGTCCGGACGATGTTCGGCATCGACCCCAGCGAGAGCTGGGTGCGCGCCCAGCTGGGCCTGCCGCTGCCGGAGTGGATCGGCGCCGAGAAGGTGCTGCCGCGTCAGATGTCCGGTCAGCTCGTGCTGATGAAGCGGCCCGGCCGGGTCGTCTCGATCCCGCAGGAGCCGCCGCCGTTCCCCTGGATCGAGAAGTACCAGGTCTTCGTCCAGCCCGGCCACACCATGAAGGCGGCCAAGTTCTCGGCGGACTTCCTGCTGATGGCCCTGGTCTCCGGCCGAGACCGCGCCGAGTGCGAGGCCCGGCTCCGCAAGCTGGAGGAGTGGTTCCTGGCCGGGCTGGTCCTGGAGCCGGTGGCCGACTGACGGCCGCTCACCTACGAAGGACCGCTCGAACCACCCCGCGAAGGACCCCTCGGCCGTCACCCGGTCGGGGGGTCCTTCGCATGGATCTGATCACGCTGGGTAGCCAATGAGCATGCCGTCACCCCGGAGGCCCGCATGCGACTGCCCGCTCTCTTCGCCCGCAAGCCCTCCGCCACGCCGCCCGGCGGCGCCGTGGTGTTCACCGCCGACTTCGGCTCGGCCCGGCAGTGGACGGCGGGCCGCACCAGCGCCTACCCGGGGCGGACCAACCCGGGCGACCACAAGCTCGACCGGCTGACCACCCGGCTCTGCCCCGACGGCGAGTTCACCGCCACCCCGAGCGCCGACGGCGGGCTGTGGGACTGCGACCTGCTCACCACCGAGGGCAGCCCCGACGCGTTCGAGGTCCGCACCGGCGACATCCTGGCCGCCCGTGTCACGCTGCCCGCCGGCGCGGGCGCCTGGCCGGCCGTCTGGACGTGGCGCGACGGCGGCAACGAGATCGACCTCTTCGAGTACCACCCGGACCACCCCGCGCTGCTGGAGCTCTCGAACCACGTCCGGGGCGGCCACCGCTACTGGACCGACCCGACCGGCGGGGTGGCCCCCGGCGGCACCGTCACCCTCCGTGCCGTCCTCGGCGCCCGCTCGGTCGACTGGTACGCGGACGGCAGGCTGGTCTTCACGGACCGCCGGGGCGTCGGCCGGGGCTGGCACGCCTTCCTGATCGTCAACCTCTCGGTCAGCGACGGCACCTACCACCCGGCGCCGGACCCAGGCGGCGGCGAACTCTCCTGGACGTGCCACAGCCTCACCGTCGAACGCCCGGCCCGGCTGCGGCGGCGCCCCCGGCTCAGGCCTTCTTCACCACGCTCGACTTGAGCTGCATCGCCCCGAACCCGTCGACCTTGCAATCGATGTCGTGCCCGTCGACGCCGTCGACCAGCCGGATGTTGCGCACCTTCGTCCCGGCCTTGATCCCGGACGGGCTGCCCTTGACCTTCAGCGCCTTCACGACCGTCACCGTGTCGCCGTCGCTCAGCACGTTCCCGACCGCGTCCTTGACCACCCGCTCGCCGGAGCCGCCCGCCGCCTCGCCGGCCTCGGCGGGGGACCACTCGTGGCCGCACTCCGGGCAGACCATCACGGCGTCCATCTCGTACGTGTACTCACTGGAACAGGTCGGGCACGGGGGCAGGTTCTCGCTCATCCGTCCAGAATATCGGCAGGTCAGCCATCCGGTCGGTCGGCCGTCGATCGGTCAGCGCAGGACGCCGCGGACGGCCTCGGGGTCGGTGGGCGGCAGGGGAGCGGCGGGGGTGGCGGCCTTCGCGGTGAGGGCCGGCGGCGGGGTCACGTAGACGGGGGCGGGCTCGGCCTCGGGGGCGCAGGTCCTGGCGATCCGGCCGGTGCCCTTGGGGAGGCTGCCGTCGCGGAGGTAGGCGGTGAAGGTGTCGTCCAGGCAGGCGTCGCCGTGGAAGAGGATCTCGTGGAAGCTGCCGCCGGTCTGCACGACCAGCTTCGAGCCGGGCAGCGCGTCGTGCATGGCGAGCCCGCCCTCGTACGGGGTGGCCGCGTCCTCCGTCGCCTGGAAGAGCAGGACGGGCGGCAGGCCCTTGCCGGTGATCTTCGTGCGGCCGGCCGGGTTGCCCTGGTAGGGCCAGAACATGCAGGCGGCATTGTACCACATGTTGTTGTAGGTGTAGAAGGGCGCGGCGGCGTTCACCCGGGCCTGGTCCTTCTTCCAGAACTCCCAGTCCCGGGGCCAGGCGTTCTCGGTGCACTGCGCCGCGTTGTACGCCGGGAAGGCGCCGTCGTCGGCGCCCGGCGCCGCGTAGCGGTTGTAGGCGATGTTCAGCGGCCGGGTGTCGTGCTGGGTGAGATAGGCGGAGAGCACGGTCGCCATCCGGGGCCAGCGCAGGAAGTTGTAGCCGCCGCTGTAGAAGGTGTCCTCGAACTCGGCGGGCCCGATCTTCCCGGGGGCCGGGGCGGCGTCCACCGGGCTGGTCCGCAGCGCGGCCTCGACCTTGCCGTAGGCCTTCTCGACCACGGCGGCGTCGGTGCCCAGGTGGTAGACCGCGTCGGCCTTGGCCGTCCAGGCCGCGAAGGCGTCGAAGCGGCGCTGGTGCTCCTTGTCCTGGAGGATGTTGTGGTCGTACCAGCTGATGCTCGGGCCGACGATGCTGTCCAGCACCATCCGCCGCACGTGCGAGGGGAAGAGCTGGCCGTACGTGGAGCCCAGCGAGGTGCCCCAGGAGCCGCCGTAGAAGTTGATCTTCGGTGCGCCGAGGGCCCGCCGGATGCTGTCCATGTCGCGGGCGTTGTCGACGGTGGTCATGTGCGGCAGCAGCCAGGACCAGTCGGCGGTGCAGTTGGCGGCGTACCCGGCGGCCTTCGCCAGCCAGGCCTTCGAACTGCCCTGGCTCACCTGGTAGTCGGGCCGCTCGGCGTCGAAGTAGTGGGCGTCGCAGACGACATGGGGCTCACTGCCGTTGGTGCCGCGCGGGTCGAAGCCGATCCAGTCGTAGGTCGAGGCGACGTCCTGCGGCAGCTGCCCGGAGATGTAGCCGGGCATCCAGAGCCCGGAGTCGCCGGGGCCGCCGGGGTTGAGCAGGATCGGGCCCTGCTGCTGCTTCTTGGGCGCGGTGGCGGGCAGTCGGTTGACCTTGATCTTGATCGTGCGGCCGTGCGGGGCGGCGTAGTCCACCGGCACGTCGAGCAGTGCGCACTGGAGTGCGGGCGTGGTGGTGTCGTGGCAGGAGCTCCAGACCAGCCTCCCCTGCCCGGTGTCCTCGGGGGTGGGGGCGTCGGGTGCGGCGGAGGCTCCGCCGAGGGCGGCGACGGCGGCCGCCGTGGAGAGCAGGGCGACGAGTTTTCTCATGAGTTGCATGATGTGACATGTGCAATGTCACTGTGGCGTTACCGGCGGGACGTTATCGAGCTGTGACGGGTGCTGCGGCCACGGCGGGTTGCCGGTCACCAACTGGAGGCCGTCGGGCGCGGCGCCGCGCCCGTAGGCACCGATCGCCAGCACGCCGAGCTCCGCGACGGCCGCCCAGGCGTCGCCGACCGGCACGACCTCGAACTCGATCCGGCCGTTGTCCACCGTCAGCGTGTGGGTCGGCAGGTGCCGGCCCACCGGCAGGAGGGCGGCCGTCGCCTCGTCGAAGTC
Source organism: Kitasatospora sp. McL0602 (assembly GCF_052076145.1). NCBI lineage: Bacteria > Bacillati > Actinomycetota > Actinomycetes > Kitasatosporales > Streptomycetaceae > Kitasatospora > Kitasatospora sp. McL0602. The sequence goes on from NZ_CP197246.1 coordinate 6,263,252, forward strand.
CTCCTCTGCCCGGCCGCCCACACCGTCGCGCGGGAAAGCCAGCCCCAGCGCACCCGCCAGGCTGTCGACGAGCGCGTGCTGACGGGCCTCCTCCGGGCCGTTCGTCCCGTTCCGCAGCGTCCCCAGCCCCCGCCAGGTGGAGACGACGACAGTGCCCCCGCCCGCCGTCCGGTGGCCCGTGCTGACGAACCACATCGGCTGGTCGGCCCTGCCGCCGACGTTCCCCCAGCCCTCGATCCAGCGCTCCGCCGCCCACCCCAGCAGCGTGTACGCGGGGAAGTCCTGTCGCGCGTACGGGAATTCGGGCATCAGCCGAGGCTTCGTCAGGTCCACCAGGCGGCGCATCGCGTAGCTGCGGTCCCACTCGTCCGGATGCCTGGAGAGGATCATGCTGCGCAGCTCCCAGGCGCCCTCGGGGACGTACTCGGGTGCCAGCCCGGCGAGCGCGAAGGCGCCGTCGATGTTGTCCCACGCCTCGACGTAACCCCGGTACTCGTTGACCAGGCCGCGCAGCCCGGCGGCGGCGTACCGCACCTGCTCCCCGCCCAGGGCGGCCCGGATGCGGGCCGCCTCGATGCGCTGCCCGGACGAGAGGTGGTGGTTGCCCGAGACGTGCAGGCCGATCGCGTGCAGGGCCTCCTCCACGTACTGCGGCCCCAGCGCGATCAACCGGCGGGCGCCCTCCAGGATCGCGTCGGCGTCGGTGCGCCACGGGGTGCCGAGGAGGCGCCGGGCCTCGTCGAGCGCTGCGTCGTGCTTCGGTCCGCCGGTCACCGGGCCTCCGTCCGTGCGCGGTCCGTCCGTCGGACCGGGCCCGTCAAGTGTCCGGTCTCCCCCCGCCGCAGTGAAGTGGCCCGGCCGGGGAGACCGGCCGGGCCTTGCGGTGTGCGGTACCGCTACGGCTTCACGAAGAGCCGCGTCGCGTCGATGTTGCAGAAGAAGCGGTGGTACGTCGCCCCGCCCACGTGGGAGCCGAACATCTGCATCTGCTTGTAGTAGACCGTCGGGACGGCCGGGACGACGTCCTTGGCGATGTAGTCGCTCAGCGACATCCAGGCCGTCGCGGCCTTCTGCTCGTCGGTGATGGCCTCGATCCGGTCGATCCGGCGGTTGACGCGCGGGTCGTTCACCATCGAGTGGTTGGAGGAGTCGTCGGCGATGGTGCGGCCGTCGAAGACCGGGGGGATGACGGTCAGTCCGCTGGGCCAGTCCGCGCCCCAGGCCGAGCCGTACATGTCGAAGGTGTTGGTGGTGCTGCCGACGGTGTCGTAGTAGTTGCGGCCGGGGATGGCGACCCGCTCCACGTCGAAGCCGGCCTTGTCGAGGGCGGCCTCGATGGCCGCCGAGTACTGCTGGCCGGCGGGGCTGTCGACGAAGGCGTAGCGGATCTTCGTGCCCAGCTTGTGCAGGTCCTTGAGGATGCGGCGGGCCTTGTCCGGCTGGCCCTCGGGGTGCGCGACCTTGCCCAGCGGGTCGCTCTTGCGGTAGCCGGGCATGGTGGGGCTGATGAAGCTCCCGGCCAACTCGGCGCCGTAGGAGCCGCCCTGGGCGTCGTACACGGCCTTGGTCGGGATGGCGTAGGCCAGCGCCCGGCGCAGCCGCAGGTCGGTGACCCGCTTCATGTTGAAGTTCACCTGTGCGACGTACGACTGGTACCCGGCGAGCGTCCGCCCGGCCTGCTGCGGGTCGGCGACGACCCCGGCGATGCTGTCCGGGTCCACCGAGTTGGTGAACGAGACGGCCGTCCGGTCGTCGCCGCTGTCGGCGATCATGCGGTGGGTGGAGTCCACGCTGGAGACGCCGAACGAGATCTGGAACCTGTCCGGGTACTGGTGCCGCGCCGAGTCCGTGGCCGGGTCCCACTGGGTGTTGCGGACGAGCGTCATCGAGACGCCCGGCTTGAACTCCTGGATCCTGTACGGGCCGGAGGCCACCGGCGCCGTGTCGTACGCCTGCTGGGTGTCCTTGGCCTGCGGCACCGCGCTGTAGCCGGCCAGGGCCAGCGCGTACGGCAGGTCGGGCTCGGCCTTCTTGAAGTGGAACACGATCGTCCTGGCGTCCGGCGTCGACAGCACCGAATCCGGCAGGTGCTTGCCGGTGTACGGGCCCTCCGGCAGCAGGTTGCGGTAGTCCGCGCCGTTGGTGCCGGCCAGCCACTGCTGGAGGTAGGTCGGGCCGCTGGTGACGAACGGTGCGAAGAGGCGCTCGACGGACTGGCGGATGTCGGCCGCGGTGATCGGCGTGCCGTCCTCCCACCTGATCCCGGTCTTCAGGGTGTACGTCCACGTCCGGCCGCCGTCGCTCATCCGGCCGCTGTCGGTGGCGAGGTCGCCGACGACCGAGTAGGCGCCGGAGTTGTCGAGGCGGTAGGTGGTCAGGCCCCGGTCGATCAGAGTGGCCAGCTGCGCCTGGTTGTTGACGTACACCTGGGCGGGGTCGAGGTGGCCGAAGGTGTCCTGCTGGAGCACGTTCAGGGTGCCGCCGCCGGTGGCGCCGGGTATCGGCTGCGCGGGGCCGGTCGAACCGGTGGCGTCGGCGAAGGTGACCTGCGTGGACGGGGTGGCGGTGCTCTGCCCGCCCGTCGCGGCCTGCGCGGTCGCGGCGGTGCCGGCGAGGAGCAGCGAGCCCACGGCGACGGCCACCAGGGTCGGTCTGGTTCTGGACATGCCGTACATGTCGGTCATGCGAGTCATCGATGGTCCTCTGATGTGAGGGAGTGAGGATGGGGGCGGCAAGCCCGCGACGCTGATGCCCGGTCGGTCCGGACAGGCGCGGAACTCCGCTGTCGACGACGCGTGTTGGCCCGGAAGTGGCTCGAAATGCACCTGCGCCGTTGACTGATCACGACTCTCCCAATCGCCACCGGCACTGGTCAAGCGTGTGAGGCCCTCGCTGCGGCCTGCCGATGGCTCGTAAATATGCAAAAAACCGAGGGTGCATACGGCATGACTGCACGTCACTTTCGGCCATTCTTCTGACATGTCCCCAGTAAAAGCAGAGACCCCAGGACATAAAGCAGAGACCCCGGACTCGCCGGGGTCTCTGCTGCTACCGAGGGGGTGCGAACCGGTCAGTTCCGGTCCGGGCCGGCCCCCGCGCCCGCGCCGGGGGTCGCGTCCCAGGCGCGGAGCCGGTCGGCGAGCCGGCGTACTCGCTCGTCGTCCGGGCCGGCGTCGACGTAGAAGAGCGACTCGTCCACCCGGCTGTCGTCGCCGCCCCAGCGCACCACGCCCTCGCAGGCGGCGAGGATCTCCCGCAGTGCCAGCTCCTGCGAGGCGAAGAGCCCGCCCTTCGCGGCGGCCCCCGGCCGGATGCGCACGGCGGTGCCCGACGCGAGGTTCGACTCCGGCAGGTCCGCGCGGAGCGCGCCGAGCTCGCGCCAGCCGGCCAGGTCACCCACCTGGAGCTGCTCGACCTCGTAGTGGAAGCGCCGGGCCAGGTAGACCAGGATCGCCTCCACGTCGCCGATCCGGAGCTCGACGGTGAGCCCCGTACCGGCGACCGGGCGCGTCCAGACCGTCGAGACGTGGTTCGCCGCCGCCTCGACCGGCCACCCGTTCGCCGACACCGGGGCCTTGCGCCCCTCGCTCTCCGACGCCGCCGTCACCGCCGAGGCCGTGCCCGGCAGCAGGGCGCTCGCGGCGACCGCGGCGCCCGCCACGGCGGCACCCGCCAGCACGGCCCGCCTCGTCGTCTCGTACCGCAGGCCTTCCATCTGCACGCCTTTCAATGCTTTCTCAGAGAACGATCATGAGTGTGAAGGTCGGCACCAGTGCCACCAGTGCGCTGACCGGCCAGTACAGCCGCCCGGCCGCCGCGACCCTGCGCCGCAACGGGCGGTTGGCGAGCCACCAGGCCAGGCCGTACAGCGCGACCACCGGGGTGCCGAGCAGGAGCCACGGCAGCACGCCGTCGTTCTCCGTCGGCTCCCGCCGCGTCCAGCCGAGCGCCGCCAGCGGCCAGTTCACCGCGAGGTACCAGACCAGCCACACCGGCGCCACGCCGGGAACCCCCAGCAGCAGGTTCGCCACCACCGCCGGCCACCACGCCCGCACCCGCCTGCCTGTCACTGCTCGCACGCCCTGGGCCCGCCTCACTTGGTACGCGACAGCCGGTTGTAGTTCTCCAGTACGTTGTACAGGCCGTTCAGTTCGCGGCCGTACTGCTGCGCCGCCTCACCCGTCCCGTTGTAACGCGCCAGCAGGGCCTGCGTGTCGGCCGGGCCGGTCGTCAGGGACGGCCGCGCGATGCCGAGCTGGTGCGCGTTGAAGAGCGTCAGGTAGGCGACCGACCGGATGTTGTAGGTCGGGTCCTGGAGGTTGTCCCAGACCGCCCGCACGTCGGCGTCGGTCAGCGGCAGGCCGTTGATGATGCCCTGCTGGAGGCAGTGGTTGCGGGCCTGGATGGTCACCCAGGCGAAGATCTGGCCCCAGCCGGTGCTGGAGTCGCCCTTCAGCCCGGCCTTGACGGCGTCGTCCGCCAGGACGTCCCCGACGTTGAGCTTGCGCAGCTCCCACAGCACGGGCGCCTGGATCAGCGCCTTGCGGAGCTTCAACTGCCGGGCCAGCGAGGTGAACAGCCAGTCGGCGCTCAGCACCAGGTCGTAGGCCTTGGTGGTGGAGATGCCGCCCAGGGTGACCCAGTCCTTGTCCGTCCAGCCGTCGCCGCCGGTCTCCGGCACACCGATCGAGGTCAGGTAGTTCTGGACGTCCTTGAGCATGGTGTCGCGGTACGCGGTCTTGTCGAGGTCGACGTCCACGCCGTCGGTGTACGAGACCGGGTCGAAGTCGCCCTGGCCGAGGTCGCGGCCGGAGGCGACGTTCCGGTCGATCTCGATCGCGCCGGTGCCCGAGCCGACCGCGACGGTGGCGATCTGGTCGAACGCCCAGTTCGTCGGCATCGGGTAGCCGAGGTTGCCGGAGAACCCGCTCGACATGTCCGAGACGAAGCTCGTCGCCGCGAAGCCCGCGTCCGCGACCCGCTGGCACACGTTGCGCGGCCCGTAGACGCCCACGCCGTAGCTGGAGTTCTCACCCACCGTGCGCATCACCCCGCGGAAGTGCGGGACGACGTAGTCCGTGACCTCGCCGTCCATCGCGTCGTAGTCGACCGCGAAGTAGATGATCGTCCCGGGCTTGAAGCCGTGGTACTGCGCCCACTCGATCGCCTTGAACGCGTCGGCGGTGCCCTGGTTGTAGCTGAAGTAGTCGGCCGACCTGCTCCAGGTCTGGAAGATCGGGAAGCAGCGCAGCCCGTACCGCTTGATGGTGTCGAGCTCGCCGGGCTGGATCTGCTTCTCCGGCAGGCTGGTGCTGGAGGGGTTGAAGAGGTATCGGCCGACGTACTGGTACCCGGCGTCCTTCAGCGCCTGCGCCCGCGCCGGGGTGACCGCCGTGACGCCGTCGCACGCCGTGCCCGGCCGCGACTGGTCGCCGTAGGAGACGAGCAGCGAGGCCCAGGTCTGGAAGTCGCCGAGCCCGGTGACCGGGAGCTTGACGAACGACTGGAAGCTCTCCACCCCGCTCTTCACCTCACCGGTGAAGTCCCCGAACGGGACGGCCCGCCGGTTCAGGATCATCGCCGCCGTGAACAGCTGCGCCCACGGCCCGCCGGAGCCGACGGAGAGCGTACGGGCCTTGAGCCCGGCCTGCGTGCCGGGCCCGAACGCGCCGTTCGCGGTGCCGTCGGCCATGCCGATCTCGTACTGGATCGCGAACAGCATCGACTTGGCGACGTCCCGCGAGTGGTGGCCGTCGCAGGGGATGACGAAGAAGTCCCGACGGTTGACGTACCGGCTGTTCAGCCACCGCTGGATGGCCCGGACGGAGTCCGTGCCGCCGCCGATGGTGACGTAGGCGTCCATGGTGAGCAGTGCCTTGACCACCTTCGGCTCCAGCGAGCTGCCCGGGTAGGCGGCGTCCAGGCCCATGTGCAGCTTCAGCTTCGTGACGGCGGCCTTGACGCGGGCGTTGTAGCTGCCGTCGATCTCGCCGCCGTCGTAGCCCTTGCAGTACAGGGCGGCCTGGACGATCCGGCAGAGCGTCTTCGACGGCGCGGCGGCGTCGTCCAGCCGGGGGTACTTCGCCTGGAGCGTGGAGAGCGTCGTCGGCCCGAACGAGTTCGACAGGGCGGTGATGCCCAACTCGTACTGGAGCGCCCGGGTCAGCGCGTACATCGTGGTCCAACCCGTGGCGCCGTCCTCGGGCAGCTTGGAGATGCCGAGCGTCGCGCCGTTGTTGTAGGTCGTGTTGACGAAGTTCTGGGCGAGACGCACCATCTCGTCGGCCATCAGGCGTCCCCCGGAGGTGAATGGATGTACGGATGATTCGATCACCGGCCCGATTGGCAAAGGAATGGTCAAGGGCTGGCAATGCGAGTAGATCATCACGCAAATGCGCAAAACGGACATGGCGACCAGGTGGCCGGTAACGTTTCGGCATCTTCGGAGTCAACGCTCCTGACCGGAGTGCGGAGGGCGAACGCAGAGCCGGGGCGAGCGCACCCTCACAGGCGCTCGCCCCGGCCCCGGTCCGAGCCGCCTCCCGTCGGCTCAGCTTCCGGACATCCGGAAGTCGTAGGCGGGCGGCACCGGTTGGTCGGGGTGCACCGCCAGCCACAGGGCGTCCAGCGAGTCCTCGCCCTCCCGCAGGCCGTCGACCTGGATGCCCTCGGCGAGCAGCCGCCGGACGAGCTCCCGGTCGCCGACGGCGAGCGCCGCCTCGGCCTGGGCCAGCCGGATCCGGCCGTGCGCGCGGTCGGCGTCCGGCAGGGCCTCGATGACGGCGAGCGCCTGCTCGGCGCGGCCGGCGGCCAGCAGGGCGCGCAGCGTCTCGACGGTCAACTCGCGCAGGCCGGGCAGCAGTCGGTGGGCTTCGGCCATCAGCTCGGCGGCCTCCCGGGTCGACGGACACAGGGAGGCCAGGCCGCGCAGCGCCCACGGGGTGGCGTGCGCGGCGGCCGAGCGCGTCCAGGCGTCCTGCGCACCCTGCGGCTCTCCGTCCGCGAGCCGCAGCAGGCCCAGGTGGTAGAGGGCGTGCCAGTCCGCCGGGTCGGCGGCCACCTGCCGCTCCAGCAGTGCGCGCCACTGCGGGCCGACGACGGGCGCGGCCGGTGGGTCGCAGACCGGGAGCCGGCCGGTCGCCAACAGGGCCAGCCAGGGCGCCTGTTCGGCGCCGCAGGCCCCGAAGGGCAGGCCGGGGGAGGGGAGGAGCGCCCCTGCCTCGACCTCCAGCGCCCCCCAGCCCGAGGCGCGTACGAGGGTCTGCTCGGGCGCGCCGAACCCGCCCACGGACGCCAGCGCCGCCGCCAGCTGCTCCGGGGGGACCAGCGCGTCGAGGGCCCCGCGCACCGCAGCCCGCGCCTCGTCCCAACTCCCGTGCACCGCCTCGGGGTCGGCCTCGACCAGCCCGTACGCCTCGACCCACGACCAGGTCGCGCCACCGGGCATCGGCAGGTGTTCCAGCTGGGTCCTGGCCAGCCCGGCCTGGATCTCCAGGTAGGCGGCCCCGGGGCCGGAGAGCCACTCCTGCCACTGCCGCCCGCCGGTGGCCGTCCCCCAGTGGAACAGCTTGCGGCCGCGCAGCCGGTCGGTGGAGGTCTGGACCAGGCCCGAGCCGGTCTCGTCCAGGGCGGCGATCCACCGCCGCTCGCCGTCCGGGATGTCGAGGAAGTAGTCGGCGGCGCGCGGCAGTCGGCCGGGGTAGCTGCGGTCGGAGCCCTCGAAGTGCGGAAAGGCCACGTGCCGCAGATCGGCGGTGTAGTCGAAGTGGAAGGCACGGTCGGCCGGGCCGACCACCCGCACCTTCTCGGTCTCGGGCACGGCGATGTTCGACCACCAGTAGCACGGGGTCTCCTGCTCGGCCGGGTTGTGGACCGAGACGTGGACGTACAGGACGGGCGATCCGGCGGGCAGCCACGCGTCGATCTGGAGCACCAGCCGCCGCATGCGTTCGAACTCGTACATCCGCAGCACCGGCGTGCCGTCCGCCGCGTGCAGCAGCACGGCGTGCAGCGGCGAGCAGGTCAGCGGCCAGTGGCCGGTGGTGCCGAGGTTCCACTCGACGCCGCCGGCCAGCCAGGCGTCGCGCAGCGCCAGGTTCGCCGGTTGCAGGATCTCGTTGCGGTGCAGCAGTTCGCGGCCCGACGGGCGGTGCAGCAGCGACCAGAGCCGCCCGCCGTACCCGGGCAGGAAGGTCGCGGTGAGGACGTCGTTCTCCAGGACGACGGTGGGCAGTTCGCGCGGGGTGCGGGTGCGGTCGTAGTCGTCCTGCCGGGTGTACGGCAGCAGGGTGGGCGGGCGCCCGTGGCCGAGGTTGCGCCGCATCTCGGGGTCGGTGACGCCGGTGTCGTCGGCGGTGCGCGCCGCGAGCCCGTGCAGGATCGGGAGCATGCCTTCGGCCGGGTCGGCGGCGCCCGGCACCTTCAGGAGGCCGGTGCGTAGCGATGAGCTCATTTTCCGATCCCCACCGTCATGCCCTGGATGATCCGCGAGCCCAGCCAGGAGAAGAGCGCGAGCATCGGCGCGAGGATGATGCAGACACCGGCGAACATGGTCCCCCAGTCCATTCCGTTGAGTTGCTCGGTGGCGACGAAGTTGGCCAGCGCCACCGGCAGGGTGATCTTGTCCTCGCTGTGGTTGAGGACGAGGGCGAAGAGAGTCTCGTTCCAGGCTCCGATGACCTGGAGCAGGAAGGCGGTGATCAGCCCGCCCCGGGCGACCGGCACGATCACCTGGAGGAAGGTCCGCACCGGGCCGGCCCCGTCGAGGGTGGCGGCCTCCTCGAGTACGGCCGGTACGCCGCTGAAGAAGCCGGTCAGCAGGTAGACCGTGAACGGCATGGCCAGGCCCACGTAGACCAGGATCAGGCCGAACAGGCTGTCCGTCAGGTCGAGTTGGGCCAGGCCGATGAAGAGCGGCACGATCAGCACCTGGCCGGGGACGCCGAGGCCCATGGCGAACGCCATGGTCAGCGCGTCGGAGGTGCGGCTGCGGCGCCGGGCCAGCACGTAGGCGGCCGGTGCTGCCAGGGCGACGGCCAGCACGGAGGAGACGCCGGCGACCAGCACGCTGTTGAGTGCGGCGCGGCCGAAGCCGCCGTCGCTCAGGGCCCCGCCGTAGTTGCCGGGCCGGGGGTGGGTGGGCAGGCCGAAGGGGTGGGCGAAGATGTCGTGGCTGCCGCGCAGCGAGGTCAGGAAGACCCACAGGACGAGCAGCAGGTCCGCGGCGACGACGACCCAGACGACGCCCCTGGCGATCCGCGTCGCCGGCCCTGCGGATCTACGCGTGGTGTGCACAGGGTGGTGCCTTTCTCGGGGTGGCCCTTCTCGGGCTGGTTCAGTACTCGACGGCGGCGCGGCGCATCAGCCGTCGCAGCGCCAGCGTGAACAGGCCGACCATCAGCAGGCTGACCAGGGCCGCGGCGGTGGCCATGCCCAACTGCGGGGTCGAGGCCTGCGGGAACGCCTCGGAGTACACGTACATCGCGGTGTTCCAGGTGCTGACCGGCGGCTGGCTGGAGTTGCTCCCGCCGTACATCAGGATCAGCTCGAAGATCTTCACCGAGCTGACCGTCCAGAGCACCGCGCAGACCGAGATGACGTCCCAGGCCAGCGGCAGGGTGACGTGGCGGAAGCGCTGGAAGGCGTTCGCGCCGTCCAACTCGGCGGCCTCGTACAGGTAGTCGGGGATCTGGTCGACGGCGGCCATGATGATGGCGGTGTAGTAGCCGGTGGCCGTCCAGACCAGGGTGGCGACGATCATCGGGAAGAGGTTGTCGGTGGAGAGCCACTTCGGTGGCGTCGTCATGCCCAGCCAGTGCAGCACGGTGTTGACCGGGCCGTCCGGGGAGAACAGAAAGCCCGCCGCGATGCCGAAGACCATCGCGTTGACCAGGCAGGGGAAGAAGAGCACCGACCTGGCGAACAGTCGGGCCTTCATCTCCCGGAGCACCAGCGTCAGCGCCAGGCTGATCGCGAAGGTGATCGCCCCACCGACGAAGAGGATCTTCAGGGTGTTGAGCAGCGAGGTGCGGAAGGCCGGGTCCTGGAAGAGGATCTGGTAGTTGTGCAGCCCGCGCCACTGCTTGGCGCCCATCCCGTTCCACCGGTACAGGCTGGTCCAGGCGGCGTAGCCGATCGGGACCAGGAAGAGCGCCGTGTAGACGATCAGGGCGGGGGCGGCGAACGGCCAGAACATCCGGCGGTGTTGGCGTTCCAGCGGGGCGAGGCCGGTGGGCCGGCGCACGGGCCGGGCCTGGCTCCGGCGCACGGCGGGTGGGTCGTGGAGTGCGGTGCTCATGGGCGGGTCAGCCCTGGGTCTTCCAGAACGCGACCTGCCCGGACTTCATCTTCGCGACGAACTGGTCGGCGGTGGTCTTGCCGTGCCACAGGTCGAGGAAGTTCTGGTTGAACACCTTGGTCGGGTAGTCGCCCGCGACGCCGTCGTAGGTGAGGCGGACCGGCGCGGAGTCGAGGGCCTTCTGGATGTCGGCGAGCACGGCCGGGGCCGGGATGTCCGAGCGCGGGGTGATGTTCCCGGCGACGGTCGAGATGCCGGAGAGGGTCTTCTTCTGGAGGAAGTAGGCGATGAACCTCTGCGCCTGGGCGACGTTCTTGGCCTTCTTCGGCATCGCGAAGCCGAAGACCATCGAGTCCGCCTCGGTGGCGCCCGGCGGCAGCATCGCGCCCATCTTCCAGCTCGCCGGGACCTCCTTGGCCACCTCGTCGGTGACCCAGCTGCCGTCGGCGTAGAACGCGCCCTTGCCGGCGGCCCAGTTGGTCTCCTGCGCCGGGTACTTGGTGGCGTCGTAGCCGCTGTTCAGGTAGCCGCCCTTGACCAGCTGCTCGATCTGCCGGGCGGCGGTGAGCACGGCCGGGGCGTCCCAGCTCGCGCCGGTCCGGTCGGCGCTCAGGGCGCCGAAGTGGACGCCGCCGGCGGACAGCAGGTAGTCGAGGGTGAGGCCGTTCTCCCAGGCGAGTTCGCCGTCGGAGGTCAGACACGCCTTGCCCTTGGCCTTCAGCGCGTCGCAGACCTTGAGGAAGCCGTCCCAGCCGGTCGGCGCGGTGGGCATGGCGGCGGCGAGATCCGGGTCGGCCGCGTTGTAGAAGAGGGCGGCCGAGGCGACCTCGTACGGGATCACGTAGTGGTTCTTGCCCTCCGGGTCCTTCGCCAGCGCGTCCAGGTACTTGGCGGGCAGGACGTCGGAGACCTTCTTGCCCTCGCCCGGCACGTCCAGGGCGAGGACGTCGGAGAGGTCCAGGGCCTGGCCGGCCTGGGCGGTCGCGCCGTAGACGGCGTCGGCGCCCTGGTCCCACAGGTCGGGGGCCTTGCCGGCGGCTATCGCCGGACCGATCTTCTTCGTGACGTCGCGGCCCGTCCAGGTCACGTCCACCTTGATGCCGGTGTCGGTCTGGAACTGGTCGAGCGCGGCCTTGAGGACCTTGGCCTGCGGCTCGTCCGCCCGCCACATCGACCAGTAGGCGAAGCTCCCGCCGGACTTCGCGTCCTTGGCGGTGCCGGTGCCCGCATCGCTGCCGCAGGCGGTCGCGCCGAGGGCGAGTGCCGTCACGGCGGCGGTGGCGAGTACTCGCCTGGTGGTGATCGAGGTTCTGGGCATCGTGGGTGTCCTCTCAACGGGGGCGACTGGCTGGCCGTTGCTCACTCCGGGCTTCAGCTCACGCTGGGCTTCAGCTCGACCTGGCTTTAGTTCGGCTAGTGTGTGAATTAAAGAGAGGGTTGTCAATACTCCGGACCAACTCTCTGTACTGCGGCTTGTTAGTTCGACTGGTGTGTGAATTAATGTCCCACCAGTACCCCGCGATCAGGAGGCACAGTGCAGCAAGGTCCCGGCGGCGGCCTCACCAGCGCCGCCAGCATCATGGCGGGCTACCCGGACGCGGCGGACAAGGGCTCCACGCGCCGCAACAACCTCGGCGTGGTGCTGCGCCTGCTGCGCGAGAACGGCGCGCAGTCCCGCACCCGGATCGCCGCCGCAGCCGGCCTGCCGAAGGCCACCGTCTCCGTCCTGGTCACCGAGCTGATCCAGCGCGGCCTGGTCCGCGAGGGCGAACTCGACCGGGCAGGCGCCGTCGGCCGCCCGCACCGGATGGTGGAGCTCGACGGCAGCAGGGTCTGCGGCATTGGCGCCGAGGTCGGCGTGGACCACGTCACCGTGATGGCACTGGACCTGAGCGGAGCCGTCGTCCACGAGCAGAGACGCGGCATCAGCATCCCCGAACTGAGCCCGCAGGAGGCACTGCGCGAGGTCGCGGTGATGGTGCGAGCGGCCCTGCGCGTCGTCGGCGCCCGCGGCCTGGGCGTCGCCGGGGTCGTCCTCGTCACCCAGGGCGCAGTCGACACCGAGACCGGCACGGTCAGGCTGGCGACCAACTTCGGCTGGCGGGACGTGCCGGCCGCCGCCGAACTCCGCGCGCTGCTCGGCCCCGGCGCCCCGCCCGTCCAGGTCGAGAACGACGCCGAGTCCGGCGCCCTCGCCGAGTACATCTCCGCAGATGTCGACAGCGACGACGACGCCGACACCCGCGAACTGCTCTACGTCACCGGCGGCATCGGCGTCGGCGGCGCCAAACTCTCCGACGGCCGGCTGCTGCGCGGCTCCGAGATCGGCCACATGCACCTGGATCGCCTCGAACGCCCCTGCGCCTGCGGCCGGACGGGCTGCTGGGAGATGGCCGTCGGGCTGCAGGCCCTGCTGGACGCGGCCGCCGACCGCACCGACCCCGTCCACGACCGCACGGCCGACCTCGCCCAACGCCTCGGCGAACTGCTGGCCCGCGCCGACGGCGGCGACCCGCGCACCCTCGCCGCGCTGGCCGGGATCGCGGACGACCTGGCGCGTGGACTCGGCATCCTGGTGGACGTGTTGAACCCGTCCCGGATCGTGCTCGGCGGCTACTTCGCGGTGTTCGGCCGCTACCTGGTCGACACCGCGCAGCAGCTGCTCGACCAGCGCCGGATAGGGCCAGTCGCCCAACGCGTGGTCGTCGCCGTCTCCACCCTCGGCCTGTCGAACGCCGCCCGGGGCGGAGCCTGCCTGGCCCTCGAAGGCATCTTCCACGACCCCACCACCGCCCAGCTGCGCCCGGAGGTCACGGGCGACCGGCAGAGCCGCTGACGGCCATGGGCTTCTCGTGCTACCTGACCCCCTCCGAGGAGCACCGACGGCTGGGGCTGGTGTGCCTGGGGGCGGGCTGGCAGCGCGTCCACCGGATGAACTTCGACGGGCGGGTGCTCAACTGCTACGGCCTCATGATGGTCACCCGTGGCGCGGGCTGGTTCTCCTGGGGCCGGCACGCCACCGACCGGCTCCCCGTCGAGGCGCCCGCCGCCTTCGTGGTCTTCCCCGGCCTCTACCACCGGTACCAGCCCGACCCCGAGGGCTGGTCCGAGCGCTGGGTCCTCTTCGACGGCCCGGCGGCGAGCGCGCACGAGTCACTGGGCACTCTGGACCGGGACCACCCGGTGATCCGGCTCGGCCCCGACGTACGCCCCCTGCTGCAGACCTTCGACACCCTCAACTCGGTCGTCTCGACCAACTCCCCGCACCGGCACGTGACGGCCTCGGCACTCGTCCACCAGCTGCTGGCCCAGCTGCTCGCGGCCAAGGTCAGCACCGATCTGTCGCGCGTGGTCCGGTACCTGGACGAGCACGCCGCCGAGCCGGTCGCCATCCGCGAGCACGCGCGCAGGCTGGGGCTGGACGAGGAGGCGCTGCGCCGCGAGGTCCGCCGGGCGACCGGTGGCACGCCGAAGGGGTACATCGTGCAGGCCCGGCTGTCCCGGGCGAAGGACCTGCTGCTGACCACCGACCGCTCGGTGCGGGAGGTCGCCAGGGACGTCGGCTTCGACGATCCGGCGTACTTCAGCCGCCTGTTCGGGCGCCGGGTGGGGCAGTCACCGGCGGCCTTCCGCGAGGCCGGTCGGACGGACCTGGCCGTCTGACCTACTGGCCTTCTGGCCTTCCGACCAGTGTCTCCGGGGTTCACCCGCCGGTGGCGACCGGAGCCACCCACAGCGCCCCGACCCGCGCCCGGAGGGTTCGCTGCGCGTCGACGGCGAGCTGATCATCCGTCACGAAGCAGTGCACGTCGCCGAGATCGGCGAATCTGGCGGGGCCCGCGACACCCCACTTGGTGTGGTCCGCGACCGCGACCACGGTGCGTGCCGCGCGGATGAAGGCCTGGTTGGTCAGTGCCTCGGTCAGGTCCGGCGTGGTCAGGCCGACCCGGGCCGTCACCCCGTACGCGCCCGTGATCAGCACGTCGACATGGAGCGAACGCAGCGCCTGGTCGGCCAGCGGGCCGACCAGGCCGGCGGTCGGCGTCGGGGAGCCGCCCAGCATCAGCAGCGCCGGCGGCCGTGCGCCGCCCTCGCGGCTGCGGGCGAGCGCCAGCTCCGCCACCGGCAGCGAGTTGGTCACCAGGGTGAGCTCCGGCACCGCCATCAGGTGGCGGGCCACCGCGAGCGCGGTGGTGCCGGCTGTCACGCCGACCACCATGCCCGGCTCCACCAGGGCGGCCGCCGAGCGGGCGACGGCCTCCTTGGCGGCGGCGGTGTCGGCGTGAGCCGTACGGGGGTCTCCCGGTCCGGATCGGCTCGGCGTGGCCAGGGCGATCGCGCCGCCGTGCACCCTCCTCATCGAGCCGCCGTCTGCCAGAGTGCTGAGGTCCCGGCGGATCGTCGTGGCCGACACCTGGAACCGGTCGACGAGCGTCCGGACGTCGACCGCTCCGGAGTGCAGCGCCGCCTGGCGGATCAGGGTCCTGCGTTCCTGTCTGAGCACGCTCCAGCCCTCCGAGTTCGTGGCCTGCGGATCTATGACCGATCTTGCTTCTAATTGGGCTGATCCAAGCACGTTCGATCACCATCGCGCATCAGGTGCGCACAAAAGTCCATCTTCGGCCCCGGGTACGTCCGTTGACTTCATCTGCCCCGCTGCCCAAACTTGCCCGACAAGTGCCCGGCCGGCGCATCCCCCAGCAGCTGATGAACCGGAGAGTCCCCCATGTCCTCCCCTCCCCGCAGGGCTTTCGCCGTCATACTCACCGCTGCCGCGCTGGCCCTCAACGGCCTCACGGCCACGTCGGCGACAGCTGCATCGCCCAGCGCCGCCACCTACGCGATCAGCGTCGGCTCCCCGGTGCCGTACGCACACCCGACCGACACCCCCGCCAGTGGCTACACCGACAAGAACGGCACCTTCTACTTCCAGCAGTCCGCCGCGCTGTACGGCGCGAACGACCCGCGCGAGTGGGAGTTCTACACCGGCACGGACTTCGACAGCGCCGCGCGGTCGAGCGCGATCAGCGACGCGGTGAACCCCGCCAACGCCAACGACCGCAACAACGACACCACTTGGCGGTGCAACAACAGCCCGACCGGTCTCCAGGCGAGCAACGCACCGAAGGGGTCGAGCTACTCCCAGAAGAACTACTGCGACCTCGCCGGGGTGTGGGTCGACCCGGACACCGGCGACTGGTACGGGCTGGTGCACAACGAGTTCACCCCGCAACCCTTCGGCGACGGGCTGCACTTCGACGCGATCGACTACACGGTGTCGACGGACCAGGGCAGGACATGGGCCGTCAAGAGCCACGTGATCACGTCCCCCTACAGCACCACCCGGGGTGACACGGCCGCCTTCCCGAACCAGACCTTCTCCTACGGCGACGGTGACCAGCGGCTGTTCGTCGACACCGCCTCGGGCTACTTCTACGTCTACTACGGCTCGCGTCTGATCGACAAGGGCGGCAGTTGGAAGGCCTTCTACGAGCACGTCGCCCGCGCCCCGATCTCCGCCAAGATGGCGCCCGGCTCCTGGCAGAAGTGGTACGACGGCGCCTGGGCCCAGCCCGGCGTGGGCGGCCAGGAGAGCAACATGGTGCCGGTCGACTCGGGCAGCACCACCGGCTACACCCCCGTCTCCGCCGAGTACAACCCGGCGAACACCGGCACGGTGAGCCAGCAGATCGCGGCCGGCACGGTGCCGCCGACCTCGCCGCTGTTCGTCATGAACATCAGCTACGACGCCTACCTGGGCCTCTACATCGGCGAGCCGCAGGCGGTCGACCAGAGCGGCAACGCGCCGCAGCAGTTCTACGCCACCGACAACCTGGCGACCCAGAAGTGGTACCCGATCGGCGACACCGGCAGCTACCACACCGCGTCCTGGTACCGCTGGTTCCTGGACGGCGCCAACCGGACCAACTCCACCGTCGTCGGCAAGAGCTTCCGCTCCTACTGCGCGTTCGGCTGCGCCAACAACGCCTCCGGCGAGTACGTCGACGTCACCGTCGGCACCTCCGCACCCGCCGCGCCGCCGGTCGACCTGACCAAGGCGTACCGGATAGGCACCGGCGCGGGCCGCGTCCTCGCCCAGACCGCCGGAGGCTCCGCCACCACCTCGGTGGCCGCCGCCACCGGCTCGGCCCTGGAGTCCTGGACGTTCGCCGCCAACGGCGACGGCTCCTACCGGATCACCAACTCCGCCACCGGCCAACTGCTGGGCGTCGACTCCTCGTCCACCGGCAACCGCGCCTGGGGCACCAAGCCCACCGTCACCACCGCCGGGCCGGGCGGCGCCACCGTCGGCCAGCAGTGGTTCGTCCTCCCCAGCACGACGTCCTCCGGCAGCTTCCGGCTGGTCAACCGCTACAGCGGCCTGGTGATCGGCCTCTCCGCCGCCGCCGGGCGGCTCGCCGAGACCACCCCCGCCCGCAACTGGATCGACACCACCGGCAACCCCGTCGGCGCCTCGCGCACCGCCGACGAACAGACCCTGACCTTCACCCGGACCGGCTCCGCGCCCGAGACCGTCACCGTCGCCAACCCCGGGAGCCAGTCCGGCAAGGTCCAGACGGCCACTTCGCTCCAGCTCAGCGCGAACGACTCCGCCGGCAAGCCCCTGACCTACTCGGCCACCGGCCTGCCGCCCGGCCTTTCGATCAGCCCCACGGGCCTGGTCTCCGGCACGCCCACCGTCGCGGGCACCAGCACCGTCACGGTGACCGCCGCCTCCGGCACCGCCACCGGCACGACCAGCTTCACCTGGGTCGTGGCCCCGGCGCTGGGCGGCACCCACACCCTGATCGCCGCCGGGAAGGCACTCGACGACCCCGGCCACTCCACCGCCACAGGCACCCAGCTCGTCACCTGGACGCCCAACGGCGGCACCAACCAGAGCTGGGTCTTCACCCAACAGCCCGACGGCAGCTACCAGATCACCAACGGCGAGTCGAAGCTCTGCATGGATGTCAGCGGCGGCTCCACCACCACCGGTGCCCAGGTGATCCAGTGGACCTGCACCGGCGGAGCCAACCAACACTGGCTGATCACACCCGTCACCGGCGGCTACACCGTCACCTCCCGGAAGAGCGGCCTGCTGCTCACCACCGCCTCCACCTCCGACGGCGCCCTGGTCGCCCAGCAGAGCGACACCGGATCGGCACTCCAGCACTGGACGATCAACTGACGGCCGGCGCCCGAGGCGAGACCAGCTCTCGCCTCGGGCGCCGACGGGACTATCACGATCTAGGTGTACGGCACCCGGTTGGCCTAGGTGTTGATCTTCCTGGTGGGTGTGGGCCGGGTGGCCTACGCCCGTCCGGCTGACAGGCGCCCGTCGAAGGCGATGTCGAAGGCGTTGAGGGCGGCCATCCAGCGGTTGCTCCAGCGTTGGCGGCCGCGTCCGGTGGGGTCGAGGGCGAGAGTGGCCAGGTAGAGGCGTTTGAGGGCGGCCTGCTCGTTGGGGAAGTGGCCGCAGGCTCCGGCGGCCCTGCGGTAGCGGGAGTTGAGGCTCTCGATGGCGTTGGTGGTGCAGATGATCTTCCGGATCTCGGCGTCGAAGGCGAGGAAGGGGACCATCTCGGGCCAGGCCTTCTCCCAGAGTTTCACCACGGCCGGGTAGGTCGCCTCCCAGGCGGCGGCGAAGTCGGCGAACCGCTCCAGGGCCGCGGCCTCGTTCGGGGCGGTGTAGACGGGCTTGAGGTCGCGGGCCACCGCCGCCCAGTCCCGCTTGGACGTGTAGCGGAAGGAGTTCCGCAGCAGGTGGACGATGCATGTCTGGACCACGGTCTGTGGCCAGACCTGGGCGACGGCGTCGGGCAGGCCGGCCAGGCCGTCGCAGATGAGGATCAGGCAGTCCTTCACGCCGCGGTTCTTGATCTCGGTCAGCACGGACTGCCAGTACTTGGCGCCCTCACCGCCGCTGGAGGTCCACAGGCCCAGGATGTCGCGGTAGCCGTCGGCAGTCACGCCCAGGACCACGTAGACGGGCCGGTTGGCGACCTGCCCGTCGCGGACCTTGATGTTCACCGCGTCCACGAACAGCACCGGGTAGACCGCATCGAGCGGACGCGTGCGCCACTCGGCCATGCCCTCCAGCACCCGGTCGGTGATCGTGGAGACGGTCTCCTTACTGGTTGCCATTCCGTAGACCTCGGCCAGGTGCGCGACGATCTCACCGCTGGTCAGGCCCTTCGCGGTCAACGAGACCACGAGGTTGTCCAGGCCCTCGGTGCGGCGCGCGTGCCGGGGCACGACCTTCGGCTCGAACGTGCCGGCCCGGTCCCGCGGGACCTCAAGTGTGACCGGGCCCGCCTCGGTCATCACGGTCTTCATCCGGTAGCCGTTGCGCGCGTTGCCGCCCTTGCGCACCGAGCGGCCCGGCTCCACGGTGGCCGCCAGATGCTCGTCCATCTCGGCTTCCAGGGCTTCCTGGAGCAGGTGCCGGGTCAGCTGCTGCAGCAGCCCGCCCTCACCGAGCAACTGCATCCCGCCGGCCCTGGCCTGCTCGGCCGCCAGCTCGGCGACCGAAGCCACCACATCCGACGCACCCGTACTCTTCCTCGGCCCCATGCCCAAGTCATCGGCAGGTTCCGACTCCGACGAAACCGACCCGTCAGGAACCGACCCGATTTGGTGATCCGTCAGCGAGCTCATCAGTGTCTCCCTTGATCAGGGTGTCCACCTGATTCATGACACTCCCGCGCCGACTCCCCGGTCGGGGTCAGTTGGTGGTGATCCAGGTGCCTTGGGTGGGGGTCCAGTGGATGGTGGCGTTCTGGAAGTGTTGGGCTCTGCCGTTGGTGCCTTCGTTGGTTTCGTCGGTGGTGGGGTAGCCGAGGGTGGCTTCGCGGCCGCCGGTGGCGAAGGCGTTGTAGATGGCGTCGTGGAGTTCGTGGGTGCCGGTGGGGGGTGACCAGAGGAAGAGGCCGTGTTCGAAGAACTGGTAGCGGCCGTGGGTGCCGTTGGGGGCTTGGGCGGCGTCGGCTTCGTCGGTGGTGGGGAAGCCCCAGTGGCGTTCGGCGTCGGTGGCCCAGAAGGTGGTGAGGATGTCGCCGTAGACGGGGTGGGCCTCGTCGGGGTGCCAGAGGATGATCCCGTTCCGGAACTGCTGGAACCGCCCACCCAGCGACGAGTCCTCCTCGGCGCGTACCGGCGGGCCGAGCACGCTGCTTTCCCCGCCGATCGCGGCGTACTTGCCGCCGATCGTCCCGTACGGCTGGAACGCTTCGTCGCGCTGACCCCGGGCGGTGTCCTCCGCCTGGTCGTAGCGCAGCGGGTAGGCGGAGCGCTGGACGGCCTGGGCGAGTTGCCCGGCGGTGCTGTCCGGCAGGCCGGGCTCCATCTGCAGGGCGACCTGGAAGAACTTCGCCGCCGCGTAGTCGACGTCCAGGAGCTGGTCGGGCGAGCCCCAGCCCTGTGAGGGCCGCTGCTGGAAGACTCCGAGCGAGTCCTGGTCGCCGCAGTTCAGGTCGTTCATGTGGGACTCGACCCAGCCGGTCTCGAAGCCGGCGAGCATGACCTTGTCGTCCACGTTCATCCGCTGCCCCACCTCGTAGACCTTGCGGGTCACCGCGATGTCGCGGTCCGGGGGGACGAAGCAGCCGGCGTCGGCCGCCAGGCGGTGCTGCAACGGGCCGGGGATGCCCTGCGCCTGGGCCGGCACGGTGCCGGCGGCCAGCAGGGCGGCGGCCACGGCCGCCAGGGTGGTGCGTCGTACGGCGGTGCGGATCACGCGCCATCTCCTCGTCTCGGGCTTTCCGGACACGGTCCGCCCGGCTCCGGGAGCGCCAAGCCCCCGGAGCCGGGCAGGCCGCGCGGCTACGGGTTGATGCCGTCGTACTGCAGGACCCGGTACGGCGACTGCCCCTGCTGCCCGTTCCACTGGGACACGATCAGCGTCAGCGAGGTCGCGCTCCGGCTGCCCGGGTGGATGTAGCCGCCGTACAGGAAGGGGAGTTGGGGCTTGCCCCAGTGGCTCGGCGGGAGGGCGTTGTTGCCGACGACCTGCGGCTTGGGCGCCGTCCACACCGCGTCGGGCCGGGGCGCCGTCCGGGTGCAGATCGAGTAGTCGGTCACGTCGAAGTAGCTCATGCAGTAGGTGCCGTTGATCCGCTTGACCGAGAACTCCCCGATGTTGTTGCCGGAGAGGATGATCGACGGCGCGGCCTCGGTGGTCCACTGCCAGGAGCCGTTGAAGAACGCCCAGTTCTGCTGGGCACCGAAGTTGCCGGCCCGGAAGTCGTCCGGCCAGATCCGGAACAGCTGGATGGCGCCGCCGTCGGCCGTGTTGTTGTGCGTGCCGTTCCAGCGCTTGGAGAAGATGTAGAGCCAGCCGTCCGGGTCGATGCCCGCGAACGACCACATGCCGTACATCGACTGGTTGGTGCCCTGGGTGTCGCCGGGCCAGTGGTACGGGTAGTCCGTCCAGGTGACGCCGCCGTTGTCGGAGTAGGCGACGCCGGACATCAGCGAGCCGTCGTAGCCGGCCGGCGGGCCCCAGGTCGCGACCGAGGTGTACTGGATGTAGGTGCGACCGCCGAACTCGATGCAGTCGTTCGGGATCCGGCTGAACTCCCAGCCGTGCCCGTTGTCGGTCTGGTGCCGGTAGTCGAACATCTGGTTGGCCTGGCCGCCGGTCGGCATCGCCCAGGTGAACGAGATCGGCGAGCCGCCGGTGTTGTCGAAGTTCGCCTGGTTGAGCATCACCGGCGAGCCGAGGTACGGGTCACGCTGGGCCTGGTTGGCCCAGGAGTCGCCGAAGACGTAGCCCCAGGAGCCGTCGTGCTCACGGAAGTACGGGATGCCGAGATCCCCGGAGCCCAGGCCCTGCGCGCTCGCCGAGTCGCCAGGCGTGTCGCACAGTGCGGCACCGGTCTGCGCCCTGGGCGCGAGACCGGCCCCGGGAGTACGGGTGTCGGCGACGGCGGAGCCGGTGGCGGCGCCGAGCGCGCCCGCGCCCAGCGCCAGGCCGGCGCCTGCCCGGAGCACCGAGCGCCGGGTGAGCTCAGCGCGGTTGGGCTGTGAAGGGGTGGACATCGATCGATCCTCCAGAAGGGTGGTGGTACGTCAACTTGGCGACACCGCCTGCGGCAGGCCGGGCACGATGGGAGCCGCCCATGCCCCGAGGGAGTGTGAACCATCGCACACGACGGATCGGGCGGAAGGCGGCGTCGCCACGCTCGTAAGGGGGTTGGATGTGGTCCTGGGCGAGGGCCCGCCCTCCATCAAACAGATCCTGCGCCGAGCCGTCACGGGCATCCGACCTGGTCGGACAGACGCCGGACAAAGACCGGACAACCCTCTGCGCAGCCACCGCGCAGCCCTGAGGGACAAGGGAGGACCAGCAGGTGGGACGGCAGGAACAGGAACTCGACTCCCGAGAAGGCCCGCTGGCGCACTTCGCCTGCGAGTTACGCGAGCTGCGCCGCCGGGCCGGCAGCCCGCCCTACCGCCGGCTCGCCGCAGACACCAACTACTCCGCCTCCACCCTGGCCGCCGCCGCAGCGGGCCACCGGCTGCCGAGCGACGCGGTGCTCGCCGCCTTCGTGACCGCGTGCGGCGGCGATCCGGCGGAGTGGGAGCAGCGCCGGGTCCGCGTACACCAACTCGTCACCGCCCCGCCGACCGCTGCAGCCGCAGCCGCTGACACCGCAGCCCCCGCCGCCGCAGCCCCTGACGTCGCGTCGGCTGCTCCGGAGTCGCGGCCGCCCGACCGTCCGCGGGTGTCGGCGGCCCTGCTCCGCTGCGTCAGCCTGCTCGCGGCAGCCGTCCTCGCCCTGGCCTTCAGCGCCTGCGTGCCAGGGGACTCCGCAGCCCGCGTCCCGCTCCAGGGCGAAGCACGGTGGCTGCGCGGCGACACCGACATCCCGGCCCGCTACCGCGAGCTGATCATCGAGGCGGGCACCATGTGCCCCGAGCCCGACATCACCCCGGCGCTGGTCGCCGCGATGCTCAAGGCGGAGAGCGGCTTCGACCCGCTGCTGAGCGCCCCGGCCAAGGACGAGTACGGCATCGCCCGCTGGACGCCCCGAGTGCTCAGGTACTACCTGCCGCCCGACCGCCAGAACACCGTCCCGACACCGCCGTTCAGCCCGGAGGACTCCATCCTCGCCCTCGGCCGGATGCTCTGCGCCATCGCTCCTGCTCTCCAGGGCGTCCCGGGCGACCCGGCGCTCAACCTCGCCGCCGCCTACCGCACCGCGACCTGGGTGGTGCAGCAACAGCAGGACGCCAGACTCCGAGCCATCCAGCCCTACCTGGACGAAGTCCGCGGAAACCTGGAGCGGTACCGTCCGCCGCAAGGTCAGCCCTCCGTGTAGAGGAGCGCTCGGCCTCGCGGGGTCTGGCGCTGAGCAGCAGGAATCACCTAGGGTCATGACGACTTGGCGGGGACATGGCGCCGCGGTCCGTCGAGGACGTGACCGCAGTCGGGGGATGAGCGTGGTTGGCGATTTCGGGGCGCTCCTGCGGGAGCACCGGCTGCGAGCCGGCTGGACCCAGGAGGAACTGGCGGAGCGGTCCGGGGTCTCGCCGCATGCGATCAGCGTGCTGGAGACCGGGCGTCGGCGACCGCGCCTGTCCTCGGTGACCTGGCTGGCCACGGCCCTCGGGCTGGACGCGACCGGCCGCGAGCAGCTGACGGCGGCCGCCACGGCTTCCACGGCCGCCACCGCCGCCTCACGGAACTCCCGGACCCCGGCCCGCTCCGGAAACGCCGAGTCCGCCGCGAGCGAGTCGACGAGTCCGCACCGTGGCGGGTTCCGTTGCCAGCTTCCGTCCGACACGAGGCTGTTCACCGGTCGCTCCGCGGAGCTCGACCGGCTGCTCGCGCTGGCCGAGGCGGCACCCACCGGCAGCGACGCCGGGATGGTGGTGATCTCGGCGATCGACGGGACGGGCGGCGTCGGCAAGTCCGCGCTGGCCGTCCACGCTGCCCACCGGATGCGCGGGAACTTCCCGGACGGGCAGCTGTTCATCGACCTGCACGGCCACACCACCGGCCTGGCACCCGCAACTGCCGAGGACGCGCTGGAGTGGCTCCTGAGCTCGCTCGGCGTGGCACCGCAGTTGATCCCCCAGGACCTCGGCGCGCGTGCCGCGTTCTACCGCGACCAGCTCGCGGACACCCGCACTCTGATCGTGCTGGACAACGCGGTCAGCGTCGCGCAAGTCCGACCGCTGCTGCCCGCGACGCCCGGCTGCCTGGTCATCGTCACCAGCCGCAGGCGCCTCACCGGCCTGGACGACGCCCACACGCTGGCCCTGGAGACCCTCACCCCGGTCGAGGCGGCCGCGCTGCTGCACAAGGTCGCAGGCCCCGGCCGGATCCCGGCGGACCACCCGGCGATCGGTGAACTTCTCGCGCTCTGCGGTCACCTGCCGCTGGCCGTCCGGATCGCCGCAGCCCGGTTGCGCCACCGCCGCGCCCTGCGCGTGGAGGACCTCGTCGAGCAACTGCGCGACGAACGCGGCCGCCTCGACGAACTCAGCGACGAGGACCGTAGCCTGACCGCTGTCTTCGACACCTCCTACACCGCCCTGCCGGAGGCCGAGCAGCACCTGTTCCGCCGGCTCGGCCTCGTGCCCGGACCGGACTTCGACGCGTACGCCGCCGCCAACCTGATCGAAGCCGACCAGCGCACGGCCGAACGCCTCCTGGAGTCCCTGCTCGACCACAACCTGCTCACCCAGCACACGCCCGGCCGCTACCGCTTCCACGACCTCGTCGGCGTCTACGCCCGCACGCGCGGCACCGGCAGCGCCCTCGGTGGCTCCAGCCAAGAACAGGATCGCGACCGCGAGGCCGCGCTGGCGCGGTTGCTCGGCTACTACCGCCACTGTGCCCAGGACGCGGATCACCACCTGGAGCAGTACAGCCACCCCGGCCCGGCGCGGACCGGCCCGGTGCCGGCCGCTGCTCCCCGGCTGTCCGACCGGGCCAGGGCGCTGGCCTGGATGCGCGCCGAGCGGGGCAATCTGCTGGCCGCCACCACCGCCTCCCCGCCCGGCGGCGGGATCGCCCTCACCGCGTCGATGGCCGCCTTCCTCCTCCAGGAGGGCCCCTGGCAGCAGGCCGCCAACCTGCACCACTCCGCAGCCGCGGCCGCACGGGAGTCGGGCGACCACGCCGCCGAGGCGGGTGCCCTGGGCGACCTGGGCCGGGTGCGGCACGCCCTCGCGGAGTTCGATGCCTCGTGCGAGCTGCACGAACGGGCGCTGGCGATCTACCAGGAGCTCGGCCACCGGCACGGCGAGGCGGGTGCGCTCGAGGACGTGGGCCGTATCCGGTACATGCTCGGGGAGTTCCGGACCGCGCACGGTCTGCACGAGCGGTCGTTGGCGCTCTACCAGGAGCTGGGCGACCGCCTGGGGGAGGCCAACGCGCTGTGGGGGCTGGGCCGCGCGCGGAACGCCGGTGGCGAGTACCCGTCGGCGGCCGACGCGCTGGAGCGGGCGCTGCGCGGCTTCGTGTCGGTGGGGAAGCGCCAGGGCGAGGCCAACGTGCTGTGGGACCTGAGCCGGGTGCGGCACGCGACCGGCGACTACGCGGTCTCCGGGAGCCTGTTGGAGCGGGCCCTGGCCATCATGCAGGACCTCGGCAACCGTCAGGGCGAGGCCAACCTGCTGTGGAGCCTGGGCGGTGTGCGGGCCACGACCGGGCACTACCCGGCCGCGTCCGACGCGCTGGAGCGGGCGCTGGCGATCTATCTCGATCTCGGCAAGCGCGACGGTGAGGCGCACTGCCTGAAGGACCTGGGCCGGGTGCGGTTCGCGACCGGGGACACCGTGGGTGCGGCCGGACTCCTGGAGCGGGCGCTGGCGGCCTTCCGGAAGCACGGTCTGCGCTACGGCGAGCTCAACACCCTGCACGACCTGGGCCGGGCACGGCACGCGACCGGTGACTACACCGCCGCGGCCGACCTGTTCGAGCAGGCCCGGAGCTTCAACCGCGAGAACGGCGACCGCCAGGGCGAGGCCGAGGTACTCGCCAGCATGGCCGCGCTCGCCGCCGACACCACCGGGCCGTGCGAGGCGCTGGCCCGGTACCGCGAGGCGCTGCCCCTGTACCGGGAGGCCCGGCAACTCGCCTGCCAGGTCAACAGTCCGCTGGACGAGGCGAAGGCCCTCGAAGGTGCCGCCCGCTGCACCGCACACGCCGGCGAACGCGACACGGCCCTGACCGATCTCCGGCGAGCCGTGGCCCTCTACCGCCGCCTGGGAGCTGCCGAGACCGAGGCGGCCGCCGCCCGGTTGGTCGCTCTCGAGAGCGACGACAGCCACAGCTGACCCTGCCGGTCGGCACGGCGGGAACGCCATGCCAACGCCAAGTTCACGTCATGGGCCGACCGGCAGCAGCCGCCCAGGATGGTCGTGACGCCCCAACCTGTCTGCTCGGGGAGAGCAGCCAGGCGCGGGGCGCCGGCCCGCATTCGTCGTGAATTCGCCCGGGACAGCCAGCTCGCCCGTCCGCCCGCCGCTCGTGCCGCAGGCGGAGGCAGGCCTGTCCGGGCCATGGGGGAACTGTGCTGACGATCAACTTCGGCGTTCCGGATCTCGCACGGACCCGGTTCGCCATCTCTCCGATGGGACATGTGCTCACGGCTCTGGCCGGTGCCCACGACTGTGTGGGTTCACGCCGTGCACGCTGGTGGCGTCGGATGCGATGCCAGGTGCCGCAGACGGTCGCGCCGCTGCTCGATCTGGTCAACGCCGACTGTCGCAACATCCCGGGTTTCCTGGTGCCCAGAGTCCCCGGTACCGACCGAGACCTGGCGGACGAGCTGGACTCGATTCTCGTCACCTCGGCGGCCGACCTGCGGCAGGCACTTGCCGCCTACGAGGCAGTACCGGACCTGCCCCGCATCGTCGTCGAGCTCCGCGCCGGCGACACGCGCCGGCTGCGGCAGGTTGCCGACGGTGCTCGGGC
This sequence comes from Kitasatospora sp. McL0602, assembly GCF_052076145.1. NCBI lineage: Bacteria > Bacillati > Actinomycetota > Actinomycetes > Kitasatosporales > Streptomycetaceae > Kitasatospora > Kitasatospora sp. McL0602. Next base: position 6,289,483 of record NZ_CP197246.1, read on the forward strand.
GCTGTTCGAGACCTGTCTCGCCCCGGACTGGCCCGACATCAGGGGTCACCTGCGGGCCGACATCGCCCACCGCGCTCAGACCGCGGGCGAGGCGGGCTTCGGTGCCGTGCTGGCAGGGCTGCATCCGCACGCCGTCTGGCGGGAGGAGGGCGCGCTCGAGTGCGAGGTGGGCGTCCGGCGCCGGGTCTTCGACCTGGGCGGGCACGGCCTGGAGCTGCACCCGAACTTCTTCGTCCAGGACGGCCTCGGCGCCGTGCTCGCCCGGCACCGGCCGTCGGTGCTGTGGCACCCGACCGTCGCCCAGCCGGCCAACCGGACCGGCACCACGACGGGCACCACGACCGGCACCACGGCCGACAGGCTCGCCGGCCTGATCCGCCCGGCCCGCGCCCGCGCCCTCCGAGCCGTGGGTCAGGCGCCGTGCACAACCACCGAACTGGCCCGCCGCCTCGGCATCACCTCACCCTCGGCGAGCGCCCATGCCACTGCCCTGCGTACGGCCGGTGCGATCACCACGCAGCGGCAGGGGCGCCAGGTCCAGCACGTCGTGACGCCGCTCGGCCAGGTCCTGCTGCTGGGCCAGCAGGCCGCCCCGAGCCGGTGAGGACGGGAGCGCCCAGTGCGGCTCGGAGCGGCTCGGCGCGGCGTACGGGTCGTCAGGACGTCGGTGCCGGCTGCTCCGGAGCCAGCGAGTTGCCCGCCGCGATGTGGCCGCAGTCCGAGGGGGCGGTCCGGCCCGCGAAGCGGTCGTTCAGCCAGCCGTACGCGAGGGGCGCCCAGACGACGGGCACTCCGACGTGGCTGAGCAGGTCGAACTGCTGGTACTTGATCGGGTCGTGGCCGACGGCGCAGTACTGCCGGGCGAGGGCCCGGACGTCTCCGGCGACCATGACGCCGTCACCGGTCCCGATGCCCGAGGGGTTGCTGAAGGTGCCCTCGAAGATGCCGCCGTTGCCCTGGGCGATGTATCCGGGGACGGTCGGGCTGGGTGCCGAACCGAGGTTGAGCCGGTTCACCGCCTGGAGGAAGGCGGGTGCCGAGTCGGGGTTGGCGTACTCCGGCTTCGCCATCTTCTTCCAGCTCAGCCCGGGGTAGTGGCCGAGCGCGTTGGCGATCGACCCGTGCTCCAACTCCTGGTACACCTGCAGGCCGTAGCTGTTCAGGTAGGTCTTGAGGTCGATGCCGTACGAGCGGGAGACCCCGATGATCGACATCGGGATGACGCCGTTCCAGACGAGCGAACCGTCGACGTACTTGAGGTTGTGCGCCGGGTCCACGAGCAGTCCGCCCTCGGCGAAGCCGACCAGCTTGCTGTTGACCTCGGGTGCGTAGCTCGGTGCGAGCGCGGCCGCCCAGTTGGTGGCGACGGCGCCGCCGGAGTAGCCCATCAGGCCGAACCTGGTGTCGGCGTTCATCCCGGTCTCGGCCGACCTGGTCGCCGCGCGGATCGAGTCCAGCGTGTTCGTCGCGTACTCCGGGCCGGACGCGAAGTCGGCCTGCTGCCCCTCGGTGTCCGGGATGACGACGTTGTAGCCCTGCAGCAGCGCCGGGACGATGAACAGAGCCTCGACGTTGGGGATGACGCCGCCCAGCGAGAGGTTGCCGGCGATCGCCCGGGACGGCCCGTCCTCGGGGCTGAGGGAGTCGTAGAACGACTGGTAGGACACTGCCTTGCTGCCGTCGCCGGTCAGGCTGCGCACCACCGTGGTCACGTTGGCGGCCGGTCGGCCCTGGGCATCGGTGGTGCGGTAGAGCAGCTGGATCGCCGTCACCGGCGTGGGCAGGCCGACGAGGTGGTACGGCAGGGTGCGCGTCTTCAGCACGGTGCCCGGGGCGAACGAGGCCAGGGGCTCGCTGCCGGTGTAGGAGTAGAACGAATCGCTCGCCCTGGCCGCCGACGGTGCGACAGCTGACGCCTTGGCGGTTGACGGTGTCGCGCCGGTGGCGGCTTCGGCCAGCGGAGCGGCGGTGAGGGCCGCAGCGGTGGCGATGGCGAGGGCGACCCGTCGGGTGGCGGTTCTGGACATGAGTCCCCCGATTCAGGAGTGGGGTGGGCGTGGGGGTGCAGGTGGGTGCAGGTGGGGGCTGACGTGTTACCAACTGGTAGGTAACATCCTGGAAACCATCATGGACGCGACACCGGAGTGCGTCCTTGGGTGAGGTTACAGAGATTCGGGAGGTGGATTGTGACCGTACCCAACGTGGCGGAAGGCGAGCTGGTGCCGACCCTCGGCGGCGTCCCGGTGCACAGCCGACTGCTGGCGCAGACGCCGACTCTGGCCGCTGCCGTACGGGCCCGGCTCGTCGAACAGCTGCCGGTCTACGGCACGCTCCCCTCCGAACAGCTGCGCGGCGAGATCGCCAAGGCCGTGGACCGCAGCATCCGGAACTTCATCGGGGTGCTGCGCACCGGCGAGCTCCCCGGGGAGGCCGAACTGGCGGCCATCCGCGAGTCCTCGGCGCGGCGCGCGGACGAGGGCGTGCCGCTGGAAGCCGTGGTCGGGGCCTTCCACATCGGCGCCGAGGAGTGCGCCGCGCAGGTGCTCGCCGCCGCCGAACCGGGCGACCTGCCGGATGTGCTGACGGTCCAGCGCCGACTGCTCGGCTACCTCCGACTGGTGAGCTGTGCGGTCGCCGGCGGGTACGTCCAGGAGCGGCAGGCCGCGCTCGGTGACGACCAGGTCGCCCGGCAGTCGCTGCTCTCCCGGCTGCTGGAGGGCGGCAACCCCCAGGCCGCGGCCGACCGGGCCGGCATCCGGCTGCCGGCCCGCTACCTGGTGCTGAGCATCGCCGTCGGGCCGCACCCGGACGAACTGCTGCCCGGGGTGGACAGGGCCGTCGCCGCCCGCCGCAAACTCCGGCGGCTGCGCAGCGAGTTGGAGCGCCAGATGCCGGGGGAGCCGCTCTCGGTGCTGTCCGGGGACGGCGGGCTCGTGCTGGTCCCGTACGAGCGCCCGACTGCCGAGTCGGGCAGCACGGACCGGGAACGGCTGGCCCGGGTGGTCGAGCAGCTCGGCCGGCTCTGCGGGGCCGAGCTGCTGGTCGCCGCCGCCACCGCCGCACCGGACGGTGTCGCGGACGCCGCCCGGCTGGCGGGCGAGGTGCGCGAGGTGGCCGAGGCGTCCGGGCGCGGACCGGGCCTCTACACGCTGGACGACCTGCTGGTGGAGTACCAGCTGAGCCGCCCCGGCCCGGCCCGGGACGGCCTCGCGGCGCTCCTCGCCCCGCTCGCCGCCCGGCCCGAACTCCTCGACACGCTGCGCACGTTCCTCAGCTGCTCGCTCGACCGCCGCCGCGCCGCCGCCCGGCTCCAGGTCCACCCCAACACCGTGGACTACCGCCTCCGCAGGGCCACCGAACTCACCGGCCTGGACGCGGCCCGAGGAGCCGACCTGCTGACCCTGCACGCCGCCCTGGCCGCCCTCCGGCCCTGAGGTCAGACGGTCGGCCCGGTGGTGAGCAGAGCGGTGATCTCGTCGGCGAGGTGCGGGCCGAGTTCGCCCCAGCCTTCCTTGTAGCCGTAGACGCCGGCCAGGGTGCGGGCCTCGTAGTCGCCGTTCATGATCTCGACGTCGTCGGCCGTGATGAGTGCCGGGTGGGCGACCCCGAGGGCCCCCGAGACCTTCAGCAACTCCCTGCGCAGGGTGCGCAGGTAGACGGCGGCCCGGGTGGACTTCGAGGCCGGGTCGAGGCCACGGGCCAGCCACGGGTTCTGGGTGGCGATGCCGGTGGGGCACTTGTCGGTGTGGCACTTCTGCGCCTGGATGCAGCCGATCGACAGCATCGCCTCACGGCCCACGTTGATCATGTCGACGCCCAGGGCGAAGGCGACCGCGGCGTTCTCGGGCAGACCGAGCTTGCCGGAGCCGATGAAGGTCAGGTCGTCGGTTAGCCCCAGCTCGGCGAACGTCCCGTAGACCCGGGAGAAGCCCATCCGGAACGGCAGCGACACTGAGTCGGCGAAGATCCGTGGTGCCGCGCCGGTGCCGCCCTCGCCGCCGTCGACGGTCACGAAGTCGACGCCACGGTCGCCACGCGCCATCAGCGTGGCCAGCTCCTGCCAGAAGCCCATCTCTCCCACCGCGCTCTTGACCCCGACCGGCAGACCGGTCTCGGCGGCCAGCAGCTCGACGAAGTCCAGCATCGAGTCGACGTCGTCGAACGCGCTGTGCCGCGACGGGGAGGCGCAGTCCTGGCCGGCCGGGATGCCGCGGATCTCGGCGATCTCCGGGGTCACCTTGGCGCCCGGCAGCAGGCCGCCCAGCCCAGGCTTGGCGCCCTGGGAGAGCTTGATCTCTATCGCCTTGACCGGCGCGCCGGCGACCACCTCCTTGAGCTTGTCGAGGTTGAAGCTGCCGTCCGCGTTGCGGCAGCCGAAGTACCCGGTGCCGATCTGCAGGACGATGTCGCCGCCGTTGCGGTGGTACGGCGAGAGGCCGCCCTCACCCGTGTTGTGCATCGTGCCCGCCAGCGCCGCGCCCTTGTTGAGCGCCGTGATGGCCGGGCCGGAGAGCGATCCGAAGCTCATCGCGGAGATGTTCACCACGCTCGCCGGCCGGAACGCCTTGGCCCGCCCGCGCGGCCCGCCCAGCACCTTGGCCGAGGGCAGCGGGGCCTGCGGGTCGTGCGCGTCGGGCAGCGCGCCGGCGAACGTGCGCTGCTTCAGGTAGGCGTGCCCCTGCACGTGCTCGACGTCGACCTCGGTGCCGAAGCCGAAGTAGTTGTTCTCCTCCTTCGCCGACGCGTAGATCCAGGTGCGCTGGTCACGGCTGAAGGGGCGCTCCTCCTCGTTGGAGGTCACGATGTACTGCCGCAGCTCCGGCCCGATCGTCTCCAGCAGGTACCGGGCGTGCCCGATCACCGGGAAGTTCCGGAGCAGTGCGTGCCTCTTCTGCATGACGTCACGGGCAGCCACTACGGCCAGTGCTGTTGCGGCGACGGCGCCGATCTTGCGGGCGTGCATGAACGTTCCTCCTGTATGCACGACTCCACCGTCGTGGGGAGGAGCCGCATCGGGCGTGGCGTTGGGCGACGGCCACGGCCGATCAGGCGTTCAGCGTCCCCCGAAGAGTGCGGAACGATAGTAGGAGGCCACCCGGACCAGCCCGTGGCCAGGGTGCCGGCACTGGTCTCGGTGCCTTCGGGAAGGTCGGCCCCGCCGGGGTCAGGACGCGATATGAGAAAGCGGTGCGGTAGGAGGAGGAGACGCAGGCGGTGTAGACGTCCACGGTGCTCCGGCTCGGGGTCGCACTGCCGATGGAGGCGATGATGACCATGAGTCCGGCCCAGGCGATGGCGGCGGGCACGGCCAGGTGGCGGGTCTTCGCGGAACGGTACAGGTGCCGGCACAGGTAGTACGGGATCGCAAAGGGCCACAGGAACAGCCAGAACGCGACCTTCAACCAGCCGCTGCTACCGCTGCGGGGGCCCGGCCGGGGCTTCAAGCGTTGTTCGTGGTGGTGTTGTCGAGCTGGATGAGAGACGGCTGCCGACGGGTGCTCAGGTCGAACTCGGTGAACTCCCAAGCGGTCGTCCTCGAGGCACGGGGCACTCGATACACGAACTGCATCGTGGCCTTGAATCCGGGCTGGAGTTGGGCGTTGCACTCCGGGTTGCCCTGGATCTTGTACAGGTCAGGAATAGTGTCGTAGCGGCGTCCCTGGTCATCCAGGAGCGCGTTGGCGATGGGTAGGCCGCAGGTGAGGTCCATGCTCTGCTTGGTGTCATTGAGCACTGTGGTCTCCAGGATGACGTATTTCGCCCCGTCGCCCGCCTTCTGATCCTGGTGCTCACCGCGATCGACCACGGTGAGGGAGTCGGCCTCACGGACCTTGGTGACCGTGACGACGGCGCCGCCGTTGCGAGCCTCCTCGCCGATCTTGAACTGGGCGGCCGTGCTCTGGGACGGGGACGGAGTCGGCGAAGACGGCTGTGCGGTCTGGGCGATGACCGGGGGTCGGGCGTCTTCCCAGATCGAAGGCGACGGGGCCGGGGTGGCCGTCAGGCTGCCGTCGCCGTTGCTGAGCACGCCGACCAGACCGGCTGATGTGGCCAGGAGTGCGGCGGACAGAGCGAGCGTCGCTGTCTTCCACGGGTTCTGGGTCCGCTTCGGTGGGTTGGTGGGCATCGGCGGTATCTGGTCGGCGTCACTCATGGGCGGTTCTCTCCCGGTACGAGGGTGGCGCAGCTGGATGCGCTCATCCGTCTACAGTTTGTTGAAGCCACCGGATGGTATCGGCGGGATGGAGGGTGGCTGACGTGGCGTCTCACAGAGTGAGGCGGTACCGGATCAGGCCGCTCGAACCTGGCCCCGACCCGACGGCGCACTGCCGTCATCCGGTTCCTGGCGACCCCGGCCAAGGGGCGCCTGGTGCGCCTGGACGGGATCGAGGCAGTTACGGAGGTCGTCGGCATCGAGGAGGTGGCGATGGAGCCGGAGGTGGACGGCGACTACTTCGCCAACGGGTCGAACCGGGACCGCGTGGTGCACGTGATCGCGGTGGCGGACGACGCGGACCTCGCGCACGCCGCCGCGGACGAGGCACTCGGACGCCTGACCGTGGAGTGGGCGGATATCGAGGGAGAACTGAGGTACCCGTAGGGTGTCGACGATAGTTGAGGAGTCAGACATGCTGCGGGCGATCCTCCTTCTGGTCGCGGGGGCGGTCGGCGGCATGATCGGGTCGGCGGGCGGCACGGCCTCGCTGATCACGTATCCGGCACTGCTGGCGGTCGGCATCCCGCCGTTGGCGGCCAACGTCACCAACTCGGTGGCCTTCCTGGCGAACTGGCCCGGCTCCGCGCTCGGCGGACGGCCGGAACTGATCGGCCAGGGGCGGTGGCTGTGGCGATGGGCCCCGCTGACCGCTCTCGCCAGCGCGCTCGGCGCCGGCCTGCTGCTGCTCACCCCGGCAGCGGCCTTCGACCAACTGGTGCCGTTCCTGCTGGCCGTAGCCGCGTTGGCGCTGCTCGCACAGCCGAGGATCTCGGCGTGGCTGGCCCGCCGCGGCAACGGGGGTGACCTGAAGCGACTGCTACCGGTCGGCCTGGGCCTCAGCGCGATATACAACGGCTACTGGGGGGCGGGGGCGGGCATCGTGACCCTCACCGTGCTGATGATCGCGTCCGAACAGCGGTTCTCCCAGGCCAACGCGCTCAAGAACATGCTGCTCGGCATCGCCGATGCGGCCTGCTGCACCGTGTTCATCCTGTCCTGGCCGGTGGACTGGGCGGCAGCCGTCCCGATGGGCGTGGGCTTCCTGACGGGCAGCACGGTCGGACCCGCTGTGGCCAGACGCGTGCCCGCCTCCGTCGCCCGGGTCACCACCGCGCTCATCGGGCTCGGGCTCGCCGTGAGCTTGTGGGTCAGGCACCACTGAAAGCGGCCGTCAGTGTTGACTCATGGCCCGTAACGGCCAAAGTGCGGCCATCGGTGCAGGGAGTCTACCGGGCCGGTTTCAGGTCCGGTTGCTGTACCTGTCCGGCAACCGGCTCACGCCGGCGGGCTGTCACTCGCTCGGATCGGTGATCCGGTAGCCGACCGTCGGCGTGGTGACGACCACCGGCGGGTTGCCGAGCTTGCGCCGGAGCCTGCTGACGGTTACCGCGACGGTGTTGGTGAACGGGTCGGCGTGCTCGTCCCACACCTGCTCCAACAGGGCCTCAGCACTGAGGAACGCCGGGCTGGCCCGCAGCAGGGCGGCGAGTACCTCGAACTCCTTGACCGAGAGGTCGAGCAGGCGGCCGTCCCGGGTGGCGGTGCGGTGGACGGGGTCGAGTTCGAGGCCGGCCGCGCGGAGTACCCGGGCTCGGGCGTAGGGCCGCCTGCGGGCCAGGGCCCGCAGCCGGAGGACGAGTTCGGGGAAGTGGAAGGGCTTGACCAGGTAGTCGTCGGCGCCCAGGCTCAGGCCACCGACGCGGTCGCCCGGGGAGTCCGCAGCGGTCAGCATCAGGACCATGGGGCGCTCGTCCTGGCTCGTGATCATCTGGCAGAGCGCGTCGCCGTGGATGCCCGGCAGGTCTCGGTCCAGCACCACGGCCTCGTACGGGGTGGCGTCCAGCTTGGTGGCAGCCTCCAGGCCGTCGTAGGCGATGTCCACGGCCATGCCCTGATCGCGCAGGCCCTCGGCCACGAGGTCGGCGAGCGGTCGAGCGTCCTCCACCACGAGCACCCTCATGCCGCGGCCTCCTCATCGGCGCCGGCCACGCGCGGGAGGGTGACCGTCACCCGTAGGCCGCCCTCGGCGCGGGCGTGCAGATCGAGCGTGCCGCCGTGCGCCTCGGCGACCGCCGCGACGATGGCGAGCCCGAGGCCCGATCCCTCGCCGCCGCCAGTCCGCTCCGTACCGATTCGGCGGAACGGACGCACGAGGTCGGTCACCTGATTCGCCGTCAGCACCGGTCCGCCGTTCTCCGTGACGAGGTGGACGCTTCCGCCCTCTGCGCGGACGGTGATGTCCAGCCAGCCGCCGGGCTCATTGTGCCGAACCGCGTTGGCGACCAGGTTCTCCGCCAGTCGGCACAGCAGCGTCCGACTTCCGCGCACACGGACGTCCGAGTCGGCCGCGCTGGTCGCGGTCAGACCCCGGCCTGCGAGGTTGCCGGCCTGTTCGTCGAGGGCCGTGGCGGCGAGCTCGTCCAGGCGGACTGGCTCGGCGCCGGGCAGCACGCCGTGCTGAGCGCGGGCCAGGGTCAGCAGGCCCTCCAACAGCTGGTCGACCTGGTCGAGTTCGGCGCGGACCCGGCCCCCCAGCGTCAGCACCTGCTCGGGGAGGGGGCCCGGCTTGGCGAGCGTCACGTCCACCGCCGCTCGCATGGTGGCGAGCGGGGTGCGCAGTTCGTGGGAGGCGTCGGCGACGAAGCGCCGCTGGGCCGTGAACGCGCCCTCCAGGCGTGCCAGTAGCCCGTCGATGGTGTCGCCGAGGTTGCGGAGCTCGTCGTGGGGGCCCGCGATGGCGAGCCGCTCGTGCAGGTTGTCGGCGGAGATCCGGCGGGTGGCGGCGGTCATCGCACGCAGCGGTCGCAGTACGCGTCCGGCGGCGTACCAGCCGAGCAGAACCGAGAGCAGGCCCATGACGGCGAGGCCGGCGGTCGAGCCCAGCAGCAGTTGGTGTGTCTGCGCACTGCGGGCCTGGGCGAGCTGGTGCTCCAGGCTCGCGATCCGCGCCCCGGCATCCGACGGGGCGGAGCCGCTCCAGCTGCCCGGGGCGGGCACGGCGTCCACCGATCCGCCCGCAACCAGGCCGACCACTGCCAGCATGGCGGCACCCGAAGCGGTGAAGAGGCCGGCGTACAGGGCCGTGAACCGCCAGCGAACGCTGCGACGGCGCTGCGACCGCGCAGGAAGATCCTCGGCCATCACTCGCTGTCCTCCTCCTCGACCGCCTGGTTGCCTGGTTGCCCGATCAGGCTAGGCGAGGCGACCTAACAACGACATGACAGCGCCCGTTCCGCTCCTGCCACGCCCGTTCGCCCACCGTGGACCGGGACAGAACACCGAGTCGGGAGGACGGGCGGCAGTGATGAGAGACGATGTCGGAATCGAGGTGGCGGGTCTGCGAAAGCGCTTCGGCGCGACGCAGGCGCTGGACGGGATGTCGTTCGCGGTCCGGTCCGGTCGGGTGACCGGCTTCGTGGGGCCGAACGGCGCAGGCAAGTCCACGACCATGAGGGTTGTACTCGGTCTGGACGCGCCCGACGAGGGACGCGCGCTGGTCAGCGGCCGGTCGTACCGGAGCCTGCGCAGCCCGCTGCGGTGGCTGGGATCACTGCTGGATGCCAGCGCGCTGCAGCCGAGCCGGACGGCGCGCAATCACCTGCTGTGGCTCGCGCACTCGCAGGGGTTGCCGGTGCGCCGGGTGGACCACGTGTTGGAGCAAGTGGGACTGGCGGGTGCGGCGCGCCGCCGTGCAGGCGGGTTCTCACTGGGCATGCGGCAGCGGTTGGGCATCGCGGCGGCGCTGCTCGGCGACCCGCCCGCCCTGATGCTGGATGAGCCGTTCAACGGCCTGGACCCGGAGGGCATCCGGTGGATCCGCAGGCTGTTGACGTCACTGGCCGCGGAGGGGCGGGCGGTGCTGGTGTCCAGCCATCTGATGAGCGAGCTGGAGGACGTGGCGGACCACCTGGTGGTGGTTGGGCGCGGCCGGGTGGTGGCCGACACCGGCGTGCGTGAGCTGCTTGCCACGGTCTCGGCGGGCCGGGTGACCCTGCGCACCTCCGAGCCACGCGCCGCCGCCGAGGCGCTCTCGCACGTGGGCGGCGCCGTGCGGACGGCTGGGACGGAGGCTCTGGAGGTCACCGGGTTGCCGGGCGAGGCGATTGTCGCCCGGCTCACTGCGGTGAACGTGCCCTTCGCCGAACTGGCAGCTCACCGCGCGACGCTGGAGGAGGCCTATCTGGCGATCACTCAGGACTCCGTGCAGTACCGGGGCACCGACGCGGAAGCGGGGTTCGAGCGATGAGGGCCCTGCATGCCGAATGGACCAAGTTCCGCACTGTGCGCGGCTGGTGGTGCGGCGCCGTCGGAGCAGCGCTCGCGTCCGTACTCTTCGTGCTGGTCGGCACGACCTCTTCGAACCAGCACCAGCGGGACACGGCAGCGCTCCCCGTCAGCCCCGGCGGCGAGGCGGTCAACGACAGCTGCTACTTCGTGCACCGGACGCTGACCGGGGATGGCGGCATCACCGTCCCGGTGACCGCGCTGAGCGGTGTACTGGCCGACATGAGCGGCGGGCCGGGCCGGACCACGCCGGGTGTCACCCCGTGGTCCAAGGCCGGGATCCTGGTCAAGCAGAGCCTCGACCGTGGCTCCTCCTACGCGGCGATGATGGTCACCGGGGCGCACGGGGTGCGGATGCAGGGCGACTTCACGCACGACCGGGAGGGACTGCCCGGCAGTCCCTCCGCCGCCGAGCCGCGCTGGTTGCGGTTGGTTCGCTCGGGGACGACCGTCATCGGCTACGACTCGACCGACGGCGTGCGGTGGACCGAGGTCGGCACCGCCCGTCTGCCCGGGGCGGCGGCAACCGTGCAGGTGGGGCTGTTCGTCGCTGCCCCGGCAGCGGTACAGACGAGCGGTGGCGGGGGCAGCACCCCGGCCACGGCCACGGGAAGCTTCGGTCAGGTGACGCTCAGCGGCGCCTGGAGCCAGGCGGGCGGCAACTGGCAGGGCATGCAGGTGGGTGGCGATGCCGGTACGTCGGGCAGTTACACGCCCGGCACCGGCGGCGGCTGGACCGCGGCCGGCGACGGCTTCACCGTCACCGGCGCGGGTGACATCGCCCCCGTCGTGGGCGGGCCCGCGCTCGGCCCGGCGTTCACGGTGGAGACCTTTCTGGTCGGCACTTTCGTAGGGCTGATCGTGCTGACGGTGGTGGCCGTGCAGTTCGTCACCGCCGAGTACCGTCGCGGACTGCTCGGAACAGCCCTCGCGGCGGTGCCGCAGCGTGGCCGGGTGCTGGCGGGGAAGTCCGCCGTGGTCGCGGGCGTCGCGTTCGCGGTCGGTGCGGTGGCAGCCGCAGCGAGCATCCCACTCGGTGAACTCCGCGCGCACGCCGCGCACTTCACGGTGCTCACCGTGCCTGCGGCGGTACAGGTGCGCGCGGTCCTCGGCACAGGGCTGTTGCTGGCCGCGACGGCGGTCCTCGCGCTGGCCCTCGGTGTCGTGCTCCGGCGCAGTGCCACGGCGATCACCGCGGTGGTGGTGACGACGGTGCTGCCCTACCTGCTCGCCTTCGGCGGGATGCTGCCGCCCGGCCCGGCCGAGTGGCTGCTCCGGTTCACACCCGCGGCGGGCTTCGCCATCCAGCAGACCCTGCCGCGCTACGACCAGGTGCTCACCGTCTATGCGCCGTCCTCGGGCTACTTCCCGCTCCACCCCTGGGCGGGCCTTGCCGTCCTCGGCGTCTGGACCGCGCTCGCCCTTGCGGCGGCGACCGTACTGCTGCACCGGAGGGACGCATGAGGGGGCGAAGCGACCTCACGACGCTGCGCCGGGCCTGCCGCGCCGAGTGGACCAAGCTGCGCACCGAGGCGGGGCACGGCTGGCTGCTGCTCGGCCTGGTGCTGGTGACGGTCGCCATCGGCGCGGCGGTGTCCGCGAGCGTCCGGTGCCCCGCGGTGGGCTGCGGCCAGGACCAGGTGCGGCTCAGCCTCGCCGGGGTGATGGTGAGTCAGACCCTGGTCGCGATCACGGCCGTCCTGCTCGTCGGCAACGAGTACGGCAGCGGTCTGATCCGCACCACGCTCGCGTCGGTGCCGCGGCGCGGCACGGTGCTCGCCGCGAAAGCCACCGTGCTGAGCGGGACGGTTCTCGTGGTCGGTGGCGTCGCCGTGCTCGCCGCCGTCCTCGTCGGGCGTCTGGTGCTGCCGGGCAGCGGCCACACGTCCGTACACGGCTACGCCCCGCTCTCCCTCGCTGACGGCCCGACCCTGCGCGCGGCAGCGGGCTCGGTGCTCTACCTGGTGCTGGTGGCCCTGCTCGCCCTGGGCGTCGCCGTGGCGGTACGAGACGCGGCGGTCGCGGTCGGCGTCGTGCTGGCGCTGCTCCACCTGTTCCCGTTGCTCAGCCATATCGTCACCGACCCGCATCTGCAGCGGCTGCTGGCCCGGATCGGCCCCATGCCCGCAGGCCTGGCGATCCAGGCCACGACGAACCTGCGCCACCTTCCCATCAGCCCCTGGGCAGGCATGGGCGTGCTGTCCCTCTGGGCGGTGACGATGCTGCTTGTCGGCGGCACGGTCCTGCGGCTGCGCGACGCCTGAACCCGGGGACGAGGCGGGCGCGCTGCTGGTGGCGCCGGCCGACCTGGAACGGGGCTTTCATGCGGTCGGAAATCGCAAGTCAGCGCGTTGCGGCTCAAGAGAGGTGCGATAGCTGGGGGTTCAGCTCGCGTCGAACTCGGGGTACCTGAAAGTAAAATGCCTGGTCAGCGCGCTGACCAGGCATTTCCTGCGTTGTGTCCGAGGGGGACACAGACCGTGAGCCGCGAAAAAGGACGCCCCGCCCGAAGACATCGCCGCCTGGGACGCGGCCCGCCATCAGCAGTCATCGGAGCGCATCTGCGTCGAGCACGCCAACGCTGAACACAAGCAGTGGCGAACCCTCCAGCGTTACCTCGGACGCCGCGAGTACTTCGACGAGACCTACGCGGCAGTCGCCGCCCTGGTCTCCGACCGCTCCGCCGAGAGGTGAGCACCAATCAGACAACCCGCCAGGCCAACACGCCCGGACCCTATTCGTACACAAGGCCGTTATCCCGCGGCGTCTGCTCGCTCGCGGACAGGCGGCTGACTGAGTGATCTTCCGTTGCTCCGAGTGTCCGCATCCGTGCGGGTGGGCTTGTGGCCGGCCGAGTGCGCTTGAGGCGCTGTCAGACCTGGCCCGTGCTGCCGCAGGGGTCGTTGGCGCAGGAGGCGGTGCCGGTCCGGCGCGGCCTCATTGGAGTGAACCGCCGTTTCTTTCGTGCACTGACTCTCATGGCAGGCTCCCCGTCAGTTGCAGGCCGCCCGCCCGCCCCTGCGGGTGGCGCGCTGTTCCCACGCAAAGGACTGACATGCGACGCTTCCTCGCTCCGCTGCTCGCCGCCCTCACGCTCGGCGCCACCGCCATCCCCGCCGCGCACGCCGTCGAGCTTGACGCTCCGTACACCCAGGCGGCCGCCAACGTCGACGGCGCTGGCAACCTCACGGACGGCAAGATGATCATTAAGACCTGGCGGGTCAACACCGGCCAGTACTGCGTCCAGGTCGACCCGCTGGTCGACATCGCCACCTCGCTCGTCCAGGTCACGCCCGGCTGGGCCGGCTCCGCCGCCTCCCGCAACGCGCACGCCAACTGCGGCGGCGGGGCGGACACCATCGCCGTGTGGGTCTGGAACCTGAACAGCGCCCCGGCGGACAGCGGCTTCACGCTGGCCGTCATGTAAGCCCCTCGCCGCCACAACCACGCCCGCCCGCCCCGGGGCATCCCTCGACTCCCACGGAAGGCCAACCGACGATGAACCCGTTCTCCACCACCCGAGCCAAGATCCTGGCAGCCGCCATCGCCGTCACCGTCACCGCCGGAGTGGGCACTGCCTACGCGGCGACCATCGGCCCGGCCCGCGCCCCCTACGCCCAGGTGGCAGCCCTCATCGGCAACGACACCAAGACATTTCAGTCGAAGGGCATCAAGAACGTCACCAAGGCCGGGACTGGCGTCTTCTGCCTCACCTTCACCAGTCCGCTGGTCGATCCGCAGAAGATCGTTCCCCAGGCCACCATCGTCGCGTCTGATGGAACCCAGTGGGGTTCGGAAGTGCATGTGCGCACCGAGCCGTCGTCCAGCTGTGGCGAGGCCACCGACACCGTGACCGTTTTCACCGGTACCGTCAACGGCGGCCCGGCAGACCTCAACTTCTACTTCACCATCGCCTGACCCGTACAGCTGCACCAGTCGGTGCGGGCCGCAAGCCACACCGCGCGGCCCGCACTTGACACACCCCACGCTCCACAGACCAAGCCGACGTGGCGGTCAGGCCGCCTGGAGCTCGCCGAGGTAGCGGTAGCCGGCGTGCGCGCTTCCACGCCGAATGATCGTGGGTGGGGAACTAGGGTGAGCAGCTCTGGTCCACATCCGAGCACCAGGTGGCCGTTTTCAGGGCTCTGACCGGATTCCCGTGAAAGGCCAGGTCATCGACCTGACGGCAGGATCGGTTCCCTGCGGGACGACCTTCAGATGTCGTCGACCCCGGTCACGCGGAAGGCATACGTGCAGAATTGCCGAGCCTGCTGCTCGTCTGCCAGCCGGGGATGGCCCAGTCGGCCGCCATGCCCGAGCTCAGTTTGGCGCTAGCGGCATCGCCGGGTAGTCGTCGAAGAGATAGGCGTACACCTGCGCCAGATACACCGTCAGTGCCTTCTCATCGGGGAAGAGAACGTACGTCAGCTCGTACCACTGACGCACCGTCATGGGACGGTGCTCCGCCATGTGCAGCAGGCCGGCTCGGACCGTCTCCCGGTAGTCCGGCCAGGCCGCGTCGAACGCCGCCTTGAGCATTCCCAGGTCGTCCACGGCCTCGACGCCGAGCATGCCCGCGCAGAAGTTGACGAACCGCCGGTCCACTCCGGGCACCTCGAGCCCCAGCTCCGCGAGCGGCACCGAGGTCGGGTCCACCGCACCACCCGGGTACGGATAGAGCGTGGTGTTCCACAGCTCGTCCTCCCGGGCCGGACCCGCGTCACCGACACCCTCGGCTGGGCGGTACACGCCGTACACGAGTGCCCCGGTGTAGAAGTCCCCGTAGACGTAGTTGATCTCCCCGTCCGGCCCGTACGGGTTCACCTGGTCGATCCCGATGGCGGTGGCCTGCACGGCACGGGTCACCATGTCCGGACCGTAGACCTCCTCAAACCGGAGGATCGGCGACAGGTCGTGGTTCTTCAGCGCCGCCGCCCGGAGGGCGTCGTCGCCCCGGACCAACGCCTCCTCGGAATCGAATCGGCTGGCCCAGGGGCCAGTACGTGGGGGCAGTTCATCGCGCGTGGGCACAGGGGTTCCTCTTTGGGTCGGGCAGGCTGTCACTGCCAGTACTTCTCCGGGGGGATCTCCTCCGGATCCGGCGGCACGGGAGGATCCTCCCGATCACCGTAGAAATAGTCGTAGAGCCCCTGCAGGTAGCCGTAGAGGCGATCGTCCTCCCAGAAGCTGACCTCGGTCAGCCGAGCCCACTGGGTCGAGGTGGCCGGACGCTCACGCAGGAGGTACTCCAGTGCCTCCCTGACGTGCCGCGCAGAAGGCTTCTTCCCCCTAGCCCACTCCCGGTGCAGATGAACATCGTCGATGTACTCGAGGCCGAGCATCGTGCGGAAGAACGTCTCGACCTCGCGGTCGTCGGAGAAGTGCGGAATGCTCTGGGGGAACTCCATCACTTGTTCCTCTCCTTGACCGGCTCCGGGTACATGGTGACCAACCTGACGCCACCTGTGCGCTCGTCACGACGGTAAACGGCAATGAGGTCCGCACCCTGGAAGTCAACCGGCTTGTAGTTGATGTTCCCATGAGTCACCGGACGTTCCGGGTCGATGTAGAAGCCCCGGAACCTCTCGCTGTGGTCACCCGGCCCCCATGCCTCTCCAGGCGGGAACCGTACCGGCCTCGGGGGATCCTCACTCAGGTCGAGCTGCTGCCTGGCGTACCGCTCGGCATGCATGAACGCCTCGTCCTCGCCCGGTTTGAAGGCTGTGGAGAAGGCGCCGCACTTGTGTCGCCTGGTCGGATCCTCGGCATCCATGTACCGATCCGGCTCCGGAAGTTGCTTCCCATGGGGGCCGTGCGCAGGATCGATTTTCCGCTCGGTCTGCACGTACCCGTGTTCCATGCGGTGGTATTCGAGCTGGTTGTCCACCATGCGCGGCGGCGTGGGGACACCCAGCCGGTCCTTCAGCATCTGGTCGGTCGGATCCAGGTGGCGCTGCGGGCCGTGGCCCTCCTGGCGCAGCCCGTCGACGCGGGTGGAGACGGCATGGCGGTATCCGTCCTCCAGATCCTCTTTCTTCAGGACGTTCTGCCCCGGCTTGAGATGAATTCCGTCCTTCGCCGCCCCGTGATCCGCGCGGAGGCCCCGGCGGATGTTCTCCTCCGCTTCGTTCAGGTTCTTCCTGGTGACCTCCAGTCCATGGCCGATCGAGCGATGGCCCTTGGCCATCGCCTTCCCCATGTCGTTGACCATCGCCTCGATCACCGGACGGACGGACTTCTCCACGAGCTGGCCGTATTTGCCCTTGCCCAGCAGCCGCCCGCGTGTCTTCTCGTCCAGGTTCTTGGAGTGGTGTTCGACGCGGTCGGCGTGCTCGTGCGCCTTCTTGCTCGCCGCGCCGAGGTGTTCTGGGTGGGCCTTGAAGCCGCGCCGACTCATGCCCCACCCCCCAGCGCCGACTCGACGCCCTCGAAGACCAGGCCCGAGACCGCGCGCTCGATGGCGGCTTGGAAGGGCTCGATCGCCATCGAGACCAGCTGGCCGATGATCTCCTGCTCGATCTGGTCGAGGATCGCGTTCACGATCCGCTTGCCGGCCTCGACAATGGCCACGTTGGCAGCCTCGGCCAGGCCCAGGGTGGCGACGGCGGCTGCCTGGTCGGCGGCGATCTCAGCCGCCATCGCCACCAGTTCGGCGATCACTGCGCCCTTGGCGACGACCACCCCGTCCGCGGCGATCTCCAGGCCCGTGGCGAGAACTCCGCAGCAGTCGATGAGCACCGTCATGTGCTCCGTGGAGGCCCGCCCCCAGCGTTCGACCAGCGCCTCGTAGGACGCCCCCTCGTAGCTGTTCGCAAGCTCCTGGATCACGCCGTGGGTGCCGTCATGGGCGTCCTGAAGCCCCGCCGCGAACTCCCGGACATGAGAGGCCCACTCCCGCAGCTCGTCCTCGTCCACGTCCGGCCAGTTCAGCCCGAGCAGATTCATCACCCAGACGAGTTCGCCCGGCAGCTCGATCGACAACCCCCGTACCTCCCCCTCGACTCCCCGCCTCATCCAATCAGAACATCTGAGCGCGACTCGGACACCCATTCGTTCCAATGATCGTAGATCCCCCGGGTGGGGCTGCACCGACCGGTGGGATGGCCGATGCGGACCGTGGTCGGCGCGTCCGCGCGGCCATTGGAGGCAGCGAGGAAGAGATCGAGCGCACGATGGCCGAGGCGCTGGAAACCGACGGCATCCCGGCCAGCCTCCTGCGGCAGATTCCGTTCGCGGAGATCAAGGCTCAGGCCCGCGCAATCCTCGCTCAGGAATCTTCCCCGGGCCCCCATGCGCCCTGGCCTGTGCCGACCCGCTGCCGCACGGATCTTGACTATGCCCTGCTGGCCGCCGAACTGGTCCGCATGCGGGCCACGGGGACCACGGCCCCGCAGCAGGAGCTTGCCGACCGCCTCGGGATCGGCAAGGCAACCATGTCCGAGCGGGTGAAGCGCGCCAAGGCGCTCGGTCTGTGGGACGGAAAGCAACTCACCGACAAGGCAAGCGCGTTGCTCGCCGAGTGGCAGAACCGGCGAGAGGAGCAGTAGCAGCGGTGACCAAGCGCGGAAACGGGCTCGGGGGGACTCCGGTGGAGATCCCGCGCAAGGGAAGGCCCAACACCTGGGGCGTGCGCACCCCACTCCATCTCAACCCCGCGACCGGCAAGAAAGAGCGGTACTGGATAGGCCGGGAGTACGACACCAAGACGGCGGCGGATAGGGCCCTCAGCAAGTGGCACAGCGAGCACGACGAAGGGGAACTGACCGCGCGCTCGGACATGACCGTGGCGCAGCTCATGGACCGGTGGCTGCCGAAGCACCGGGGAGAGGAGACGACGACCAGGGGCTACGAACCGAAGGTGCGGCTGCACATCAAGCCGCACATCGGCTCGGTGAAGGTGGTGGAGGTGACCGACGAGACGTTGGACGACCTGTACCGGAAGCTGGAGACCGAGCCGTGCCCGACCAACCGGGTGAAGCCATTGGGGCCGAAGTCGGTCCGCCACATTCACAACGCCATTTCGGCGGCGCTGGAGACGGTGACCGGGCCCCGGAGGTTGCTGAAGGTCAACCCGGCGCACACCGCGAGCCCTCTGACCGAGCGGCAGATCAAAGCGGCGGAGCCGGACTTCCCGACCCTCAACGGCCAGGAGACGGCTCGCTTCCTGGGGGAGATATGTAAGCCCTGCGGGAACCGGGCCTGTGACGAAGGGCTGAGTCATCACTGCCTGCGGGATGCACCGCTCTGGACCTCCTACGCCGCTACCTCGTGCCGTCGCAGTGAGGTGCTGGGCTGGATGTGGGACCTCATCAACTGGGACGAGTGCTCCATCGAACTCGCCTGGGTGGTGGTCGAGGAAGGAGGTCTCCGCCAATGCCCGGCACCACTCGCCGGGTTACACGATGACTCGCTACGGCCGTCGTCGTGCCGAGGGGGCCAAGAAGCTGGCGGCATCGAGCGCCAGCCGGATTGGGCTCTCATCCCTGGTCTGACCAGGGGAATCGCTGGGCCGTTGGTCACGTGGTTGGTCACGCTACTGCCCAGGAAAGCAAAAAACCCCTGATCAACAGGGGTCTTAGCTGGTGTCCGAGGGGGGACTTGAACCCCCACGCCCGATAAAGGGCACTAGCACCTCAAGCTAGCGCGTCTGCCATTCCGCCACCCGGACTAGGTGTCTGTCTTTGCGGCGTTTCCGTGCCGCGCTGACATGAGTAACTGTAGCAAAGATCGGCTTGGAGTCCCAAAACCGTCCCTGACGGGGGCCTGGGGGCTTCGATCTGCGGGAATGGCCTTGGGGCGGCGCGGTGGCTGCGGGAGGATTGGCGCGACCGTGCCCGCTGGGCTCCGGCGAGCCGGCCGGGGTGGCGCGGAGGTGCGCCGAGCGGGTCAGAGATGCCAGGACGAGGAGTGACCGTGAGCGAATCGCAGGCTGAGCGACAGGGTGCCCCGAAGGTGACGGCGGAGTCGGAGGTCGTCGACATCTGCCGTGACCTGATCCGGATCGACACCAGCAACTACGGTGACGGTTCCGGGCCGGGGGAGCGGAAGGCCGCCGAGTACGTCGCGGAGCAGCTGGCCGAGTTCGGGCTCGAACCACAGATCATCGAGTCGGCCAAGGGCCGCGCCTCGACGGTGGTCCGGATCGAGGGCGAGGACCGTTCGCGCCCCGGGCTGCTGATCCACGGGCACACCGACGTGGTGCCGGCCAACGCCGCCGACTGGACGTACGACCCGTTCGGGGGCGAGGTTGCCGACGGCTGCGTCTGGGGCCGGGGCGCGGTGGACATGAAGGACATGGACGCGATGACGCTGGCGGTCATCCGGGACCGGCTCCGCACCGGGCGCAAGCCCCCGCGTGACATCGTGCTGGCCTTCCTGGCGGACGAGGAGGCCGGCGGCACCTTCGGTGCGCGGTACCTCGTCGACAAGCACCGCGACCTGTTCGAGGGCGTCTCGGAGGGGATCGGCGAGGTCGGGGGCTTCTCCTTCACGGTCAACGACAAGGTGCGGCTCTACCTGATCGAGACGGCCGAGAAGGGCATGCACTGGATGCGGCTCACGGTCGAGGGCCGGGCCGGGCACGGGTCGATGGAGAACAACGACAACGCCATCACCGAGCTGTGCGAGGCGGTGGCCCGGCTCGGGCGGCACAAGTTCCCGCTGCGGATCACCAAGACCGTCCGGGCCTTCCTGGACGAGCTGTCGGACGCGCTCGGCGTCGAGCTCGACCCGGAGAACATGGACGAGACGCTCCGGGTGCTCGGCGGCATCGCCAAGATGATCGGCACCACCCTGAGCAACACCGCCGCCCCGACCATGCTCGGCGCCGGCTACAAGGTGAACGTCATCCCCGGCCAGGCCACCGCGCACGTGGACGGCCGCTTCCTGCCCGGCTACGAGGAGGAGTTCCTCGCCGACCTCGATCGCATCCTCGGCCCGCGCGTGAAGCGCGAGAGCCTGCACTCGGACAAGGCGATCGAGACCAGCTTCGACGGCGCCCTGGTGGAGGCCATGCAGTCCGCGCTGCGCGCCGAGGACCCGATCGCCCGCGCGGTGCCGTACTGCCTGTCGGGCGGCACGGACGCCAAGTCCTTCCAGGACCTCGGCATCCGCTGCTTCGGCTTCGCGCCGCTCCAGCTGCCGCCGGAGCTGGACTTCGCCGGGATGTTCCACGGCGTGGACGAGCGGGTGCCGGTGGACGGGCTGAAGTTCGGCGTGCGAGTGCTGGACCGGTTCATCGACGCCAGCTGAGTCGGCCGACACGGGCCGGCCGACACGGCAGCGGCGGACACGCCCGACGATTGATCGGAGCGAATGACTTGATGGCCGGTCAGGAGGGCGTGAAGAAACGGTACTTCACGGATTTACATGGTCGATTGTGCGTGCGGGTGATCACCGTTACGGGTGAATGGGCAGAGCGCGGCGTACCCCGTTTGCCACACCGTCGTTCACCCATTTGCAGTCCGGAACACGGGCTGCGGAATCGTCCAAGTTCTCAGTCCAAGTTCTCAGGAGGAACCCGTGAAGATCAAGAAGATTGCTGCCGTTGTCGCCGCCACCGGTGGTCTGGCCCTCGCCGGTGCCGGTGTCGCCGCCGCGCACGGTTCGCAGGCCGAGGGTGCTGCGGTCAACTCTCCCGGTGTGGCCTCCGGCAACCTGATCCAGGTCCCGGTGCACGTGCCGGTCAACGTCTGCGGCAACACGATCAGCGTGATCGGCCTGCTGAACCCGGCCTTCGGGGACCACTGCGAGAACGTCTGATCTCTGTCCGGCCCGTGCTGCCGGCTCACTGATTGACTGCTGTGCCCCCGGGGGCGGTTCGCCGCGCCCGGGGGCGCGCGCATTTCCGGTCTGCTCACCCGATCGGATGAACGAATGGCGGTGGCTCCAACCTTTCCCGGCGCGCCTCGTTGTGCCGGTGTACCGGGACATGCCTCGTCAGGAGTTCCGACACCTTCCGACAATCAGAGTTAGGGGAGTAATGCGACAGGTCGCAAAGAGGGGCATCCTCACCGCCGTTGCCACCGGCAGCGTGCTGGCCTCCACCGCGGGCTACGCGTACGCGAGCGCCGAGGCCCAGGGCGGCGCCGTCAACTCGCCCGGGGTCGGCTCCGGCAACGCCGTGCAGGTCCCGGTGGACATCCCCGTGAACGCGTGCGGCAACACCGTCGACGTGGTCGGTCTGCTCAACCCCGCGATGGGGAACAGCTGCGGGAACTCCGTCCGGAGCATGCCCGTGACCCCCGGCCCGGTCCAGCCGGGTCACCACCACCCGGGCCAGCAGCCCCCGCCGCCGTCGGGCCTGCCCGGCGACGCCGGGCAGTGGCACCCGGGCGCCGGGCACCTGCATCCCGACGCGGCCTCCTACGGCTCCTCGGCGGCCGGAGTCACGCACGGCTCGCCCGGAGTCGCGGCCGGCAACCAGGTGCAGGCCCCCGTCACGGCCCCGGTGAACGCCTGCGGCAACACCGTCGACGTGATCGGCCTCGGCAACCCGGCCTTCGGCAACAACTGCGGCAACGCGGCCGCTCACACCCCGCCGCACGCACCGCCGCACTCCCCGCCGCACTCGGAGACCCCGCCGCCGCCCCCGGCGCCCGCCCCCGGCGACGACTGCACGCCCGGCGGCCCCGGCACGCACAACCCGCCGCCTCCGGCCAGCACCCCGCCGGCCAGCACCCCGCCGGTCAGTACTCCTCCGGTGAGCACGCCGCCCACCGACACGACGGGTGGGACGACGACCGGAGTGCCCGGCAGCGACCGGAACGGCGGCCCCGGCCAGACCACCCCGGTCAGCATCACCACCGGCAACGGCTCGGCTCCGACCACCATCGGCAGCCCGGCCGGCGGCATCTCCGAGGCCCGTCAGGGCACTCGCGCGTTCGACACCGCCCCGGCGGTCCGGGGCCAGCTGGCCTCGACGGGCACCTCGGCGGCAGGGCTCGGCCTCGCGGGCACGGCAGGCATGGCGCTGATGCTCGGCGGCGGCATCCTCTACCGCCGCTCGCGGGCCGGAGCCCGCTGACGCGCCGACCCCGGTAGACCGGGCGCGGGCCGGGCGCACACCGCACCCGGCCCGTGCCCGGCGGGCTCTCGTACCGTTGCGGCGGCGCGGGTGCTGAGCTACCAGCTGCGGATCTGCCGGATGATCCGGCGCCGCAGCAGCACCGTACGGCTGCCGTCGGGGAAGAGCCGCAGTCTGTCCAGCTCCCAGTGCCCGTACTCGGCGTGGTCGGTGAGCAACTGCCGGGCGTCGTTCCTCGACGTGCCACGGGGCATGCGCAGCGACTGGTACTCGTACTCCGGTTGCCGGACCACCTTCGGTGGGATCAAGATTCTCCTCCTGCGGGACGCCGTGCAGGCAAGGGTACGACTTGCCTGCGACAACTGGGCCAGTGCAGATCTGAGCAGCTCCGACGGCCGGATTCTTCGCTCACGGCAGCGAGGGTGCCGCCGCCAGGGCTGACAGTCAATCAATTTTGTTGTCACCCCGAGAGATACCCCGGAGGGTCGGCGGAGATGCCCGTGATGCTCCCAGGGCGCCCTTGGGGCTGGGCACAGAACCACGCGGACCGGACATCCGGGCGTAAGTTGCGGGGAAATCACGGGCGTAGGGGACAACCCCTGTGCGTGTCGCGGCCCCGGGGAGATAGCGTCAGCACCATGTCTGATGCCGCGCAGCTCACCATCGCCGAGGTACGCGCCGCCGCCGAGGCGGTCAAGGCCGCCATCGACCGCCACCTGGCAGCCGTATCCGCACCCGCCGAAGCCGACGATCCCGCTGTCGTCAACGCCTACGAGGAGCTCGCCGCGGCGGCCATCGCGTACGACCAGATCCTGTACGAGGTCTACGACGAGGTCACTCCGTTCGAAGTGCCAGGGGACGAGGGCTCCGGTGGCTACACCGGCCCCGACCAGCCCGAGGCGATCAGCGTGCTGATCCGCCGCGACTACCTGGTCGCCGACCCCAAGCGCCTGCGGGCGCAGGCCGAGCGGGTGGAGAGCTCGCTCACCCCCGGTGGCGGTTCGGACGGGGGTGTCAACGCGGCCATCGGCGTGCTCTTCGGGGAGTACGAACCTGACGAGATCGCGGCCCGCTGCGAGGAGTTCGGGTTGGAGGAGGGCGACTCGACGCTCTGGGTGGCCGCGACCGAGCCGAGCGACCCCGGCGAGTGGCTGCCGGAGCCCTTCGACGGCGCCGACCCGCAGCTGCTGATCTGCCGCTTCGACGTCAGCGAGGTCTACGACGACGAGCTGGAGGCCCTCGACCCGGAGGGCTGAGCCCCGCCGAATGTCGACCTTGGGGGCGCAGATGCCGAGCATCTGCGCCCCCAAGGCTGTACCGGGGCTGCTGCGACCCGGTGCGGAGGCCGCTACGCCTCCGTGAGGATGCCGCGCAGGCGGGTGGTGCGGGGCTGCGCCTCACGCCCGACGACGGCCTGCGGCAGCGCCTGCCCGGCCGCGTGCACCACGGAGAGGTGGCGCTCGGCCCGGCCGAAGGCCGTGTAGACGAGCTGCCGGGTGAGCCCCGCAGCGGCGTCGTCCGGGAGGACGGCGATCACACCGGGCCAGCGGCGGCCGACCGCCTGGTGGACGGTCATCGCCCAGCCGTGCCGCAGCTTGGTGGCCTCGGCGGGCGTGAGCGTCAGGCGGGTGCCGTCGGTGAGCTCGACGTGCAGGCCGGCCGCGTCGCCGTCCAGCACCCGGCCGGGGTGCGAGACACCGGGGACGGGGGAGTGCACCACCCGGTCGCCCGGGTCGAAGCCGCCGAACCGGCCCGGACCGGGGTTGAGCCGCGCCTTGGCGGCCGCGTTCAGCACCCGGGTGCCCGCGCTGCCGCCGTGGCCCGGGGTCAGCAGGGTGACCTGCTCGACCGGGATGCCCAGGGCGCGCGGGATGGAGTCCGTCAGCAGCTGGATCGCCCGGTGCACGGCCTCGCCGCCGTCCTTCGCGGTGAGGATCACCACCTCCTTGCCCGGTGCGTCGACGGGCTGGAGCTCACCCACGCCGATGCCGGAGACCAGCTCGCCGATCGGGCCGAAGTCGGGCGTCCGGGAGGCGACGGCCGGGCAGGCCTTCGCCGCGACCAGATCCGCGAAGACCCGGCCCGGCCCGGCCGACCAGAGCTGCCCGAGGTCGCCGCTGAGCACCAGCCGGGTGCCGTCGGCGAGTGCCTCCAGCAGGGTCGCGGCCAGCTCGATGTCGAGCAGCGGCGCATCCAGCACCACCAGGACGTCCAGCGCGAGCGAGCCGTCCTCGGCGTGGCCGGGGCCCGCCGTGCCCGCGAGCAGCTCGGCCAGCACGGCGACGGGCTTCTCGCCGACTGCCTCGGTGGCCTCGGTGGGCGGAGCGTCGGCCGAGCCGGGGAGCAGCGCCGCGAAGCTGTCACGCCCCTGGTCCGTCCAGGTCGCGGCCCAGGCGCGCAGCCCGAGGCCCCGGGCCGCGTCCAGCAGCGCCGCGAGCTCGGTCTTGGCCGCCTCGCCGCCGGTGTGGGTGGTCAGGCCGTTCCCGGCGGCGGCCCGGAGCAGCGCGGCGGCCGACGCGGACGGGGCTGCGGCCGCTGCCGCCTCCCACTCGGCCGGGCCGGGGGTCTCCGGCACCTCGAAGGTGGACATCACCCGGACGAGCCCGTCCGCGAGGCTCTCCTCGGCGAGGGCGATCCGCTCCAGCGCGAGCAGCGTACGGGTCGGGGGCTCGTCGTCCCCGTCCTCGTCCTCCGCGGCGGTGGTGGTGGCGGCGCCGGGGCCGGTGATCTCCTCCTGGAAGGCCATCACCCCGCCGTCCGTGACCACCTCCTGGAGGGCGGACGCGGCGTCCGGGACAGCGAAGTTCTCCAGCCCGGCGGCGATCTCGGAGGTCTCCTGCGCGGTGTGGCCGCGCAGCGCGGCCTGCTCCAGCAGCCAGGACACCAGGGCGCCGGCCCGGCGCGGGTCACCGGGCCCGGCAGCCGGGCCGAGCAGACCGCGCGCGAAGCTGTCCACGTGGTCCGGCCGCAGGCCGGGCAGGCCGGGCACCGCGAGCAGTGCCCAGGGGTCGGCCCGCAGCTGCTCCGCCGCGCCCTCGCCGAGCGCGGCGACCACGGCGTCGGCGATGTCCGTCCGTGCCCCGCCCGCGTGCAGCACCTCGGTGGTCGCGCGGATCGCGGCGACCCGCTGCTCGTCGAGCAGGACGGGCACGGGGACGGCGGCGCGGGCGGGTGCGGCGACCTTGGGCGACCTGCGTGAGGGCGCAGGGGCGAGCTGCTCGACCACGACCGCGCGCTCCACCTCACGCTCGGGTTCGCTCGCGGCCTCGGGGACGGCGCTCTCCTCCTCGCCCTCCTGTACGGGTGCGGCGGTCAGGGCTGCGGCGGCCGCTGCCTCTGCCGCCGCCTCGGCCTCCGCTTCGGCCTTGGCCTGCTCGGCGATCCGGTCGGCCTTGCGCTGGACGCGGATCTCGCCCGCCGGGCGGCCCGCCCCCTCGATCTTCCGTACGGCAGCGGTCAGCGCCGCCACGGCTGCCGCCCGGTCAGCGGTCGTGCGGTCAGCCGTCGTTCCGTCCGCCGACCCGTCGGCCGAGGCTTCGTTGCCCATCACTTGCTCCTACAGCTCCGTCCAGTCCTGGTCCGGGTAGCGGTGTGCCGGTGCCGAGACATCGTCCAGCGCACCGCGGATCTCCTCCGGAAGCGTAAGCGCCTCCACCGACAGGGCCGACTGCAGCTGGGCGGCGGTGCGGGCGCCGACCAGGGCGCTCGCCACGCCGGGGCGGTCGCGGACCCACGCCAGGGCGACGGCGAGCGGGCTGCTGGCGAGCCCGTCGGCGGCGGTCGCGAGGGCGTCGACGATGTGCCGGGAGCGCTCGCCGAGGTAGGGCTGCACGAAGCCGGAGAGATAGGCGGAGGCGCCGCGCGACTCGGGCGGGACGCCGTGCCGGTACTTGCCGGTGAGCACGCCCCGGCCGAGCGGGGAGGAGGCGATCAGGCCGAGCCCGGCGTCCTGGGCGGCGGGCAACACCTCGCGCTCGATGCCGCGTTGGAGCAGCGAGTACTCCATCTGCGTACTGGCCAGCGGCACCCGGCCGTGGTGGGCGCGCTGCCAGGTGGCCGCCTTGGCGAGCTGCCAGCCGCTGTGGTTGGACAGCCCGGCATAGCGGGCGCGGCCCGAGCCGACGGCGAGGTCGAGGGCGTGCAGGGTCTCCTCGGTGGGGGTGTCGGGGTCGTACGCGTGGACCTGCCAGAGGTCGACGTAGTCGGTGCCGAGGCGGTGCAGGGAGGCGTCGAGGGCGGCGAGCATCCGGCCCCGGGAGGTGTCGAACCGCCGGTCGGCGTCGGGGACGCTGCCCGCCTTGGTGGCGATGACGAGTTCGGCGCGCGGGATGAGGGTGTCGGTCAGCCGGGAGAGCAGGTACTCGGCGCCGCCGTCGGCGTAGACGTCGGCGGTGTCCACCAGGGTGCCGCCCGCGTCGACGAAGGTCTTGAGCTGTTCGGCGGCCTCGTGCTCGTCGGTGTCGCGGCCCCAGGTCATGGTGCCGAGGCCGAGGCGGGAGACCCGTAGCCCCGTCCGGCCGAGATGGCGTTTTTCCACCGGGGCAGACCCTCCGTCAGCTGATCACGCACGATGTGCAGGAGGCACTGCTCCCCCATGTCGGCCGAGCGTAGCGGCCTGCGCCCGAACCACCCCGCAGACCTGCCGCTCTCCTGCCCGCGGGGCGTGACACAGCCCACACTTACCGGCCGGTAGCGTGACGGTCGACGGCCCGGCTACGCTCGGCTGGCCTGCTGACTACCCCTGTTGGACTGACCCGGAAGGCTCGGCACTCACATGCGACTCGGTATCAACCTCGGCTACTGGGGACTCGGCATGGACGCCGACAACATCGCCGTCGCCCAGGAGGCCGACCGGCTCGGCTACTCGGTGTGCTGGGCGGCGGAGGCGTACGGTTCGGACGCCGCGACCGTCCTCAGCTACGTCGCGGCGAAGACCGAGCGGATCGACGTCGGCTCGGCGATCTTCCAGATCCCGGCCCGTACGCCCGCGATGACGGCGATGACCGCCGCGACGCTCGACGCGCTCTCCGGCGGCCGGTTCCGGCTCGGCCTGGGCGTCTCGGGGCCGCAGGTCTCGGAGGGCTGGTACGGGGTCAAGTTCGACAAGCCGCTGGCCCGCACCCGGGAGTACGTCGAGATCATCCGCAAGGCGATGTCCCGCGAGCGGCTCACCCACGACGGCGCCAACTGGACGCTGCCGCTGCCCGGGGGGCCGGGCAAGCCGCTCAAGCTGACGGTGCACCCGGTGCGCGAGCACATCCCGCTCTACATCGCCGCGATCGGCCCGAAGAACCTCGAGCAGACCGGCGAGATCGCCGACGGCTGGCTCGGCATCTTCTTCGCGCCCGAGCACGCCGCCCTCTCCATCGACCCGCTGATCGCCGGACGCGCCAAGGCCGGGCTGACACTGGACGGCTTCGACCTCTGCCCGACCGTCAACATCTCCGTCGGCGAGGACGTCAAGGCCGCCGCCGATACCCAGCGCTCCTACGCGGCCCTCTACATCGGTGGCATGGGCAGCAAGGACAAGAACTTCTACAACCAGCTCACCCGCCGGATGGGCTACGAGCAGGCCGCCGACGAGATCCAGGAGAAGTACCTCGCCAAGGACTACGCCGGTGCCGCCGCCGCCGTCCCGCACGAGCTGATCGACTCCACGGCCCTGCTCGGCACCAAGGAACGCATCGCCGACCGCATGCACGCCTACGCCGACGCAGGCGTCACCACCCTCACCCTCGCCCCCGGCGGAATCGACTATTCGCTGGAAGGCAGGATCAACGCTCTCCGCGTGGGTGTGGAGGCGCTGGAACTGGCCGGGCTCGCCTAAGGGCGGGCATCCCTGGGGGACGGGTTCGCCCGTTCAGCGGCGCGAGCCGCCCCGCCCCCTGGGGAAGACATGCCCAGTATGACCAGCACCAATGACGCGCCCGTGACGCCGTACGACGGCTGCGGGCGTTGTCTGCTTGGCGTCCGCCGCCTCTCCCGCGTCCAGGCCGCCACAAGCTCACCCGCGCGGCAGCGGGACGCGATCCTTGACGCTGCCGAGCGTGCCGGAGGGCACATCATCGGGTGGGCGGACGACTGGGAGGTGTCCGGCGCGTCTGACCCCCTCACACGGCCGAAGCTGGGGCCGTGGCTCAAGGGTCAGCGGGGACCGTACGACGGGCTCGCGGCGTCCGCCGTGGACCGCCTTGGCCGTGACGTACTGGAGGGCCTGCGGCTCGCTAAGGAGACCAACGCGGGTCGCCTGCTGCTCACCGCCGACCACCCCGGCTTCTGGGATTTGGACGACCCGAGCCAAGAGATCGAGTTCAACGCGAAGCTGTTCGGTGCGCAGATCGAGCACAGGAACATCCGGACCCGGAACCGGGAGCGTGCGGTTCAGGCCCGTACAGCGGGGGAGGTCGCTGGTCGGCCTGCGTACGGGTTCATGCACGTGCGTCTTGCCCATGGCGGCAAGGTGGACCACACCGAGAACGAGCCGGATTCGGCGGCCACGGCCCGGGAGTTTGCGCGCCGCCTGCTGGCCGACGAGACCGGCCGGGTAACTGTGGACTCCGAGGCCGCGCGGCTGACCCGCGCCGAGGTGCTGTCCCCGTCCGACTGGTCCCGCGTTATGTACGGCAAGGAGCCGACCGGCGGTCGCTGGTCGGGGAACGTGATCAAGCGCATCTGTCTCTCGGATGCCTCCCTGGGCTACCTGACACACAAGGGCAAGGCTGTGCTGGGCCCGGACGGGCACCCCGTGCGGATCGCTCCGGGCCTGTGGGACCGGCCGACTCAGGCCGCACTGACGAAGAAGCTCACGAAGGCCCCAGCCGGGCCCCGTGCCGCTAAGGGTGAGCTGTTGCTGTCCGGCGGGGGCTTCTGCGGGATCTGCGCTGTGAGGCTGTACAGGAGCACGACCAGCCACAAGGGCGGCATCCTTCCGGCGTGGGCGTGCAAGGCGCGTACGGACGGGGTGAAGGGCTCGGAGGAGTGCCCGCAGCCGGTCGCGCCGCTTGCCGAGATGGACGAGCTAACGGAGCGGCGGTTCCTCGCCGAGTTCGGCGGGGTCGAGTTCATGACGCGGGTCTGGGAGCAGGGCAACGGCGTGGCCCAGCGCATCGCCGACTTGAAGGCGGACCGGAAGCGGCTGCGGGACGACCGGGCGGCGGGGCTGTACGACGAGACCGACGACGCCGAGTGGTTCCGACGGGAGTATGCGCGGATGGGGGAGGAGCTGAAAGCGGCGGAGGCGACGCCGGAGAAGCCTGCCGGGTGGTACACCGTGCCGACCGGCCGAACCGTGGCCGCCGAGTGGCAGGCGGGCGACAACGTGACACGGCGGGAGCTCCTGGCGGAGTTCGGAGTCCGGGTCCTGTTGTTTCCTGCCCGGGGCCCGCTCAAGCGAGATCCCCGCATCGTGCTCACGACGACAGACCCGGCGGCGGAGGAACTGGCCGACGTGTTGGCGGCTGCTCCGGCGCACGCTGCCTGACCGCTCCACCCTGCGGGCCGTCCCTGGACCTCGGTCCGGCGGGCGGCCCGTTGGCGTTTGTGGGAACCCTCCGAGCCGGCGACCTGGCCGGGAGCCCGGGGTTGAGCGGGACTGTGGCTTTGGTCCTTGTGGGTTCTCCACAGGTGTCACGCACCCCCGTTAATGGGGGCGCGGGACCACCTAACGCACCCCGGTCTATAGGTGTGAGAGCCCCCGACGCCCTGGCCCCGCCGCCGGGGTCTGTCACATTTGGCCTGGGCTTACACCGGGGTAGAGACGACGCGATACGCGACCGGCAGCCCGTCGGCGGTCGCAGTTTTTACGGCGGATGTTGACCGTGGTTCCCGGGGCCAACTCCGTCAAGAAGAGGGGTGGCCGTCAGGGCCCGCCGACCGGGCCCTTTGCCGTTGCTGGCAAGGGATCGGGGCACCCCGACCATGCGCTCAAGATCATCCCG
The DNA here is from genome assembly GCF_052076145.1 of Kitasatospora sp. McL0602. Lineage (NCBI taxonomy): Bacteria > Bacillati > Actinomycetota > Actinomycetes > Kitasatosporales > Streptomycetaceae > Kitasatospora > Kitasatospora sp. McL0602. Next base: position 6,319,946 of record NZ_CP197246.1, read on the forward strand.
TAGACGCCGGAAAGGGGGTCGCTGATGCCCGAAAATGCACCGCCGACCTCTCCCGGGGAACGATCAAGGTCCCCGTGTGTGGTGTGCCTGGCGCACCCGTCTGCCGGTGGCGAGACGTGCGCCCGGTCTGCCTGCCGGGAGGCGTACGGGCTGGTGATGCGTCTCCGGGGTGCGGCGGCCGACTCCGCCAGGGGACGGCCGTGCCGGATCTGCGGAAAGCCGACTGGCAAGCGCAGTAACGCCACCTTGTGCGCGCCGTGCGTCGCCGACGAGGAGCACCGCCGCCAGGAGGACCGCAAGCGGGCCCGCCAGTTCGCCCGCGAGAAGGCGGGCGACCGGCCATGCGCTGGCCCGGACTGCGCCGAGACCATCGCGGCGGACGATGACCCCCGCCGCGCCTACTGCTCTGACCGTTGCAAGGACGCCGCCGACTACCAACGCCGCAAAGCTCGGCAGAACGGTGGCCGTACGGACACGGTCCGGGCCTGTCGCCGTTGCTACCGACGGGAGTTGATGGAGTTCCCCGACGGGGTGTGCAAGGCATGCCAGGACGTGCAGCGCACCCGGGCCCGCCGGGTCTCCGTCAAACGGGGGGTGACCGCGAAGTACGGCGACGCCGAGTGCTGGCACTGCTCGACCCCGTTGGACGCCGCCTCTCGGGTGTTCGAGCACTTGAAGCCCATCGCGCGCGGCGGGCTCTCCGAGGTCACCAACTGCCGTTGGTCGTGCCGTGATTGCAACTCCGATAAGGGCCACGCGCTCCCCTCCGAGTGGACCTCTCCGAACGACCGCCTCACCGCTGCGCGCACCCGCGCCGCCCACGACACCGGACCGCCCGGCACTTCCGCCGAGCGGCCAACTCTCCACCTCTGAAAGGAATCACCATGATCCCCAGCCCGATTCTCACCGCCCGTCGCAAGGCACTTGACCTGTCTGTCCGGCACGTGGCCGCTCACGCTGGCGTGGGCGAATCGGCCGTGTACTCATGGGAGGCGGGCGACAAGTCGCCGACCCCGGAGAACCTGCTCCGCTGGGCCGACGCCCTCCGCCTGTCGTACCGCGATGTGGTCCGCCTGGAAGAGAGCTTCGGCGGCCCCTCCGGCGCGGGCAACCCGGACGCCGAGTACGAGTACCTGGCCCCGCTGCTCTGGCTGCGCCGGTCGCTCGCCGATGGTCAGTTCTTCATGGACCGGCCGGGCGTGCTTCCCGCCGCCTGATCCACACCCCAACCCCACTGCCCCGTGACCGCCGGTCCGGGGTTTCCTCATGCCTAGAAAGGCAACATCCCGTGTCTGACAACAAGTTTGAGATTGATTCCGTCGTCGCCGTCTCCCTGGAGATGATGCGCGCAAAGTCCGTGCTGGGCGAGACCGTGATGCGCGACGCTGAGAACGGGTTCACCGGCGGCCGTGGCGACACCGTGCGGGTCCGTGCCCCGAAGCGCCGGACCGCCACCGACTACTCCGGCACGACCGTCTACACCAAGGTCGAGGAGGGCGCGGTTCAGGTGAAGCTGACCGGTGAGCCCACCGACGCCGTGAAGCTGGACACCCGGGACATGACCCTGGACGTGGAGTCGTACTCCCGCCAGGTACTCGCTCCGCAGATGGACGCCGTGTCGAAGTACGTCGAGAAGACCGTCATCGCGGACGCGCTCAACAAGGCTGCCACCAAGGACGCCCGCGAGATCGACCCCACCGCGAAGCCCGGCGACAAGGGCCATGTCATCAAGCTGCTGACCGCCGCTGCCGCCGACTTCACCCGCCGAGAGATCCCGGCCGAGGGTCGGTTCCTGGCGGTCGGCCCGGACATTCAGAACGTCCTCCTGGACGTGGAACTCCTCCAGCAGGTGAACACCGCTGGCGACCCGGCAGCGCTGCGCAACGCCACCATGGGCGACCTGTTCGGCTTCCGCGTGGTCGTCTCGCCGTACCTGACCGGCGCGGTGGCCTACCACAAGACCGCCTTCGCCCTCGCGGTGCGCTCGCCCCAGGTCCCGATCGGTGGAGCTACCGGCCGCACCGCCACCGACAACGGTTACGCCGTGCGGGTCGTGAACTCCTTCGACGCCTCGGTGAAGTCGGACGTGTCGATCGTGGACACCCTCTGTGGCGTCGCCACCGTGGACGCCGAGCGGTACATCCCGTTCAAGCTCAAGGCCGCCTGACCGCCGCCGATGTGGGCCCGCTCTCCACTCCGGAGGGCGGGCCCTTCCCATAGGGACCTTGGTCCCCGCCGGCCGGGGGACGAAGGTCCCTCTTCTGACGTCCCGGCACCCCAACTTCCCAATCCCCGCCAGAGAGGCGCGTCCATGTCCGACACCCCCACCCCGGCCGAGGCGATCCCCGGAGGGGTCGTCCACCCGGAGACCCCGCCCGCGCCGGACCCCGTCGCCGAGGCGGAGACCCCCGAGGGGGACCCCCGGGACGCCGAACTCGCCTATCTGCGCGCGGACCTGGAGACAATGGAGGGGCGGCACCACGAGGCCGCGACCGAGGCCGACGAGCTTCGGTGGAAGGCAGTTGACGACGCGAATGCGGCCGCCAGTGAGATGGTCATCGCTGGATACAGTGACCTCCCCGCGTTCGCTGTCGAGGCTGCTCGCACCGCTGCCCGCTACCTGGGGAGCGGTGAGGAACTGCGCGCCCTGTGCGAGAACCTGGCCGAGGCGTGCACTCCCCGGCCCGTGCTCGGCAAAGGGGGCCTGACGCCGGACGCGCCGCCACGGCCGGACGCTGCGACCATCGCGGCCCGCGCCATGCGGGGGGCCTGGTGATCACCCGCCCGCGCCGACCGCTGGCCGAGACGCACAAGCCAGGCACGTCCTGCCGCCGCCCGGGGTGCGCGTTCCCGCGTCGGGCGCTCTCCAAGTCGCCGACCACAGTTCGGTTCTGCTCGATCGCCTGCCAGGCATGGACCCGCTCTCTCCGCCGCCTGGCCGACTACCCGCCGACCCCGGTCCGCCGTGAGGTGGCGGAGGAGCTGGAGTTCGCGGCGGCCATCCTGGCCGAGCGTCGGCACCCGTTCGCCTGGTCCGAGCGAGAGCTGATCCCGGAGGTGCCGGAGCGGTCTACCACGGACGGGACGCTGTGAAGCCCTGTGCACCTCCCTCCGGCCTGCTGGCCCTTCAGTGGCCTAGACCACCGTCGGGCCCCCGGGGAGCCGGGAGACGGCTGCATGGCCCCTCCTGCCCCGGACATGCGAGAGGCCCCGCCGTCCCTCTCGGGATGACGGGGCCTCTCGGTGGTGGGTCAGCCTGCGGTGGTTCGGTGCTCGGCGTACGCCGCTGACAGCTCGGCCCGCACGGCGTCGTAGCGCTCCCTGGCGACGTCCGGATACGGGCCGAGGTGCCAGCCTCCCGCCGCCGGGTGGCGGTCCACGACGACCGCGCCGTCTTCGGCCAGGTCGCGGGCGGGGCCGGTGTACCGCACGGTCACGCTGTGGCGTCCTTCCGTGGTGAACCACGTCAGCCCCAGGTACCCGGGCTGGGCGTCGTACAGGTGGTAGGCCAGGGTCCGGCGGCCGGGCTCGGGCTTGGGCGGGGTGGGGACGTTCACGGGGGCTCTCCTGTCCGGGGGTTGGGTGGGTCACTCCGCCGCTTCGGCGCGGTCGCGGTCGTACGCCGACTGGCCGACCACGACGGCCGGGGGCTGCCCGGCCTGCTCGGCCCGGTCGCGGTCGTAGCCGCTGACGGCCACGGGCTCAGCCTGCCCACTGCGGGCCTGCCGGAGCTTGCGCCACACCTTGACCGCGCCGACCCCTGCCAGGCCCGCCAGGGCGGCCAGGATGCCCGCGCCGAGGTAGTTGCCGGTGGTCCACGGGTGGGCAGCGGCGAACAGGAGGGCGGGGGCGATCAGGACGAGGAGGGCGGTACGCACGGCGGTGCCTTTCGGGCGGTCGGCGGGATGTGTTTCCACCGTGCGGGGCGATAGGCCGGAATGCAAATGCATCACTGCGGCTTCTCGTGTGACTGTTCGCGGAATTCGTTGGCGCTGCTGCATTCACAGCGACTCGCACATGACGCAGATCACGTGAGCGTGCTCGCGGATTTATCGCGCTTCAACCGCTGGTCGTTCGGCTCGTTGTTTCCAGTTGCTGTTGGCGTTGATCGTTCGCGCTTTGTTGAGCGCGTCGCACGCCGACTCAACGACGTGGCGCACGTCTCAAATCGGCTTGCTTGACGACGCAAGGGGTGGGGGGGTACTCCCGTGCGCGCGTCTTCTCCGGCCGGGGCGTCATGGCATTCGAGGTCCGATGCGAACAGCAGCGAAACCACCTTCCGGCAGCAAAGCACCAGCTCAGGGCCCCTGTGGCCCACTTCAAGATCACAAAGAGAGGAGCCACAACGTGGCCAGCACCGACATACCGGCCATCATCCGGGAGCTGAGGTCCGCCTACGAGGACCCGACCGGCAAGCCGGACGACGACGCCCACCATCCGGGCCTAGTTCTCGACCCCGCCGACCTGGTGGCGATCAATTCGGCGGCCCCGCTTATATCCCGCGCCCGACAGATCCGGTCGATCGTCGCCCGTGACGGCGAGATGATCGACGGGGGAATGCGACAGGGGGTGAAGGTAGCTCATCCTCTCATTGAGACGGAAATGAAACTCTGGGCCAATGTGACGCGCATTCTTTCGCCGATCCGTACTGCCCGGGAAGGCGAGGAGAAGGGGCGGGGCCACAACGCTCGCTCTGCTGCTCTCACTCGGCATTGGGGGCCCCGCTGATGGCTCGCCGCCGCACCGACCCGGAATTCGTGGCTCGGCGGGAAGCCCCCGCGCTGGTCGATGACCTCCTGTGGTGGCTGGCCGAGCTGGACCACGCGCGCGGCGTGTGCGACTGCGACGGCTCGCCGCCGGAGCACCCCGCTGACTGACACAACGGCCCCGGAGCCCTCACGAGTTGGGGAGGGCTCCGGGGCCGTTCGTCGTACCCACCCGCCGTGACTCTCTGTTCGGCCGGCGGTGGACGCTCTGTGACTCTGGCGGGTGGTCAGGCTGCTTGGACTATGCGGAGGCTGGGGCTCCAGCGGCACCCCTTGACGCCCATCACTCCGACGGGTGATGGTCATGCACACCACTGCAAGTGACTCGACAGGGGCGGAGACTATGGAGCTAACGTTCATCGGTATTGATCCCAACACGGACACCGACGAGAGCCCTACCGTGTGGGTGGACGAGGAAGCCGAAGACCTTGTGTTTCAGTCGTACTTGGCCGACGGGGAGACCGTTGCCACCTGCGCTCAGACGCACATCCCTGGCCACTCGTCCGGGTGCCCCGAGGGTGAGGGCATCTTCCGTGTCCCGTTCCGCATGGTGCCGATGATCCGAGAGGCTTGTGATGTCGCAGAGCGTGCCCACCGTCGCCGACTTGATGAGGGCGGCGGAGACGTCAGCGGTACATCTTGAGCTGCGGGACAGCTACGGGATCACCCGAGAGTCGGAAGCGCTCAGGGCATGGCGTGAGACCGGTACCCGCAACGTGGACCCGGAGTCGGACCACTGGCGGTCATGGGTTGAGCTGATCCAGGAGAGCACCAGTCGGGGCGTAGCCGTCCGCCGTGCTCGGGTCGTGTCCGAGCCGGTCTCTGAGTACATCCAGTACGAGCACGCCGGTACCTCCGTGATTGTCGAGGCGGGTGAGCAGGTCCGTTGGTTGTCACGGCGTCTGACTTCCTCCCTGGCTCTGCCGGGTAATGACTTCTGGCTGTTCGACGGCCAGTTGGTGCGCTTCAACCACTTCACGGGTGAGGGTGCGTCGGCTGAGCCTGAGTACACCGAAGATCCGGCGGTTGCAGCGCTGTGCACCGCTGCCTTCGAAGCTGTCTGGGAGCGTGCCACCCCACACGCCGGTTACACGGTCTGAGAGGCCCGGACAGCCTCACCATGCCCGCTTCACCGCTCTCCAGCGCCCAAGAGGCGCGGAAGGCCGTTGCTGACCGCCTGGGAGGCATCCGCAAGGATGCTGAGCTGACCGGCCTTGACCTTGCTCAGCTCTGCGGCTGGCACCCGTCGAAGTCCTCTCGGATAGAGAACGCCCGCACTGTGCCATCGGATGCCGATATCCGGGCATGGTGTGAGGCGTGCGGCGTGCCTGATCGGGCAGCCGACCTGATCGCTGCTACTCGGTCGGCAGACTCGATGTACACCGAGTGGAAGCGCATCCATCGCACCGGGATGCGCCAGACTCAGGAAGCAATCGCCCCGCTGTACGAGCGGACGCGCCACATGCGTGTCTACTGCTCCACCGTGGTCCCTGGTCTGCTCCAGACGCCCGCGTACGCCACGGGCCTACTCGAAGCCATCACAGAGTTCCGGGGCATCCCCAACGACGTGCCGGAGGCCGTAGCGGCCCGCATGGCGCGCTCTCACGTGATCCGGGAAGGCAACCACCGGTTCGCGCTGCTGGTCGAAGAGAACGTGTTGCAACACCAGCTTGCCAACGATGACGGCATGGCCGGGCAACTCGGTTACCTGCTGGCCGTGATGTCACTGCCGAACGTCTCTCTTGGCGTGGTTCCGTTCAAGGGCCGCCGGAAGCTGTGGCCGATGGAGACGTTCTCTATCTTCGACGACGCGCGCGTGCAGGTGGAGCTTCTGTCTGCGCGGGTGGTCATCACCACGCCCGGCGAGATCGGCACATACGCACGGGCGTTCCAAGAGCTGTCCCGGATGGCTGTCTATGGGGCGCAGGCGCGGGCGCTGATCACCGAGGCCATTGCCGCTCTGGAGTGACATTCTGCAATGACGTGCAATCGCATAGCCGTTGGCTCTCGGCGCTCCCTACCTTCGGGGTGCAGGAGGCCACACACGAGCAGGCGGGAGCGGCGGACATGGCGAGTGCAGCGGTTAGGAACGAGCCCCCACCGAGTACGGTCGAGTGCGCCGTGTGCTCCCGGCTGGACGCCAGACGGGCGGAGTACGCCGCGCCGGGCCCGGGGCACAACCCCTCGGGTATGGGTGACATGCGGGTGATGCGCAAGCGTCACGCTGACTCCGGTACGTGCCCGCTGGCGGGGGCGTCCGATGCTGCCTGACACGATGCCCGCCGCCGCTGTTCGGGAGGTCCCCGAGCACGCAGACGTCAACCCCCTGGGGTGCAGGACAAGCGCGTGTCTCGGCTGTCAGCTGTTCGACGCCTGGGCCGTGGCGGGCAGTGATCTCCCGTGGGTCGGCCGTCAGCGCAACCGGCACCGCGAGTGGGGCGAGTGCACCGACATGACGCGCGGGGGGACCTTCCGTGACCCCGAGGACGGGGGCGAGCGTGCCGCATGACGACTGCCCAGCCCTTCCCCCGTCGCCGGAGGCCGAGGCGGGCCAGGACGACCAGGCCGAGCCCGACGGGCTCGCGCTGGAGCCTGCCGAGTCCGGCACCACTGCGCGTCTGCGGGCGGCGGTGGCGGACCTGAACCGCCGGTCGCGCTGGGGCGTGCTGTGATGGGGCCCCGACTCCCTCACCCCCTGCCCGCCGAGCTGGCTGCCGTGGCCAGGGCGGCGAAGGCCGAACGGCGGAGCAGGACCGCGCTCCGGGCCCGTACGCGGGCTGCCTTGCTCAAGGCCCGTGAGCAGGGTTGGACGTGGAACGAGATAGGCGCTGCTGCCCGCATCAGCGGTATGTCAGCCTCCCTGTGGGCGCAGGAGCCCCGGCCCTCCATGGCACACAGGAAGTACCCGGACCCCGCGCCCGACTAGACCCCCGTACCGGCCGCCGTGGAAAGGGTTCGGCCGGTACGGGCCCCAGCCCCGTCCGTGCGTCGTCCCCCGTGGCGCACGGACGGGGCCTTTCGCCGTCCCGGTAGTCTCTAGGGGATAACCGAATCTGGCCCCGGCCGGCTTCACCCTCGACGAGCGGATCACCGCCCTCCGCACGGGCGTCGAAGCCCTGGAGCTCGCCGGCCTGGCGTAGCAACAGGCACTCCTGAGGGCGGAGTTCAGCCGCTCGGCAGCACGGCCGGAGCCTGGACACCATGGCCGCGACGGCGAACCGAGGCCCTGTCCCTGTCCCAACTTCGGGACGGGCCGGGGCCTTTCGTCGTGCACGCCGATCACTCGACGGGCGGCGTGCTGTACCCGGCCTCAGCCTCCGCAGTGGTGGGCTTTTCGAGTAGGTGAAGTTCCCACGGGCCGGTGTTCACGTCGAACTCCTTCCCGAAGCCGACCCACTTTCCGGCCATCCGGCGGCCCGTCGGATCAACCAGGAGCTGAACCGCCCCGTGGTAGCGGGCCCCTTGGTAGTAGCCGTCCGGTGCGGTCTGTTCGACCCATGTCCCGGCCACGATGTTCCGGTCGATGTTCCGGTCGATGTTCCGGTCGATGGTCAGATCGAAAGTCAGGGGCGAGCCGGAGTTGGACGAGCCGTCGGGGAGCGACTGGCCGCTGATGCGGTTCCCGTGCTGGGTGAGCACGACATGGTGCAGCCCGGTGAATGCTCGGTCCCGGCTGCTGCTGTAGAACTCGTACCGACTGAGCCACACGCCGCCGTGATCGTCCCCCGTAGGTGCGGGTAGGGGCTGCCCCGCCGGGCTGCTGGGTGTCATGTCGTGGCCTCCCTCACTGTCTGCGGTGACCCTTGCTGGTAGGTCCGGGGAGTCGAACCCCAGGTCGTTCACCAGTCGTCCTGTGGCAGCTTCCAGCGCTCGGACGTAGATGGGCCGGGGGAACCGTACTTCGCCGCTCTCCCAACGCTGCACCAGCCGCTTGCTGGCGTCGTTGGGTTCGCCCTGTTCGTCGCCTACCTGTCGTAGGCGTTTGGCCAGCTCTTCCTGGCTCAAGCGCAGACCGAGGCGCACGGCCCGAAGGGTCTCGTTCGGCGTCGTCAGAGCCCCACGATAGGTGTGATCCTCCGTGAATGACACCGAAATGACGCCTTGTCAGGTCATCGAAGTGACGTCTGTCCGGCGTCGCGCGGGCTTGCCGCTCAGGACCAGTATCGGTTGCGACAGAGCGCTCTCGACGGGACAGCCATCACCGATCGGCGCCGACGTGGGCGGCAAGGTCAATCATTTCTACGCGCGGAGGTACGCACCATGAGCGAAACGATCACGCCTGCATTGGCGGGAACGGACCCGCGTGGCCTCATCCTCCCGGAGGTGCGCGCGCTGATCATCACCACGATTCGGGCGCAGCGCCCGGAGGTGACCGAGGAGCGCGCCGAACTGGGCGTCGGTCAGATGGCGGCGTTCCTGACCGCCTGCGCCCTGAGCGACCGACCGCTGAGTCCGTCGCCGGAGGTGGACGACTACTGGCACGCCTTCGTGCTCAACACCGAGGCGTACCTGAACTGGTGCATGGCCAGTCTCGGCAAGATGGTGCACCACAAGCCGGGCTATCTGGACCCGGAGGAGCACGGCGGCGGCAAGGCCCTCCGGGCCCGTGCCATCGACGCGATCGCGGAGTTGGGATTCCTGCTCGAACCGGACTTCTGGCCGGAGATCGAGTTGGCGAACTGCTCGCAGTGCCACGCCAACTGCTCTGACAGCCCATTCGCGGGCCACCAGGGCTGACCGCGAAGCAAGCTCGGTCGGTGCCCCGTCGTTGGGCACCGGCTCCCCAGTTCAGGCAAAGGAATAGCAAGTGTCATCGCAGCGGACCGAATGGGCTCAACTTCCCGTCGGGGCAAGGGAGGCGGTTCTGAGCCACACGGGTCAGGTTCTCAGGGCCCGGAGTGCGGAGGCCGGAGTCATGTCCGCCTTCGCCAGCATGCTGGACACCCGGTCCGGCTCCGTGTTCGTCAAGGCCACTCCGGCGGACAGCCCTACGGCGTGGGTCTACCGGCACGAGGCGCGGGTGACCGCTGCCGCGCCGTTGGCCCCACCGCTGCTCTGGCAGGCCGAGGGTGGGGGGTGGCTGCTCTACGGGTACGGCGCGCTGGCGGGCCGGTATCCAAGCTTCGCTCCCGGCTCGCCGGACCTGCGTCCATTGGTCCACGCCCTGACCGTCGTGTCCGGTCATCCGTGGCCTGTGGAGGTCAGAAAGAAGCCCCTCGGTGACCGGCTGGCCCGGTTCGTACCTCCCGGCGGGGAGGGGGTGCTGGACGGCCGTTCCATGGCCCACACCGATGTCGGTGAGTTCAATCTCCTGGTGACGGGTTCCGGTGTCCGGATTCTCGACTGGGCGCTGTCCTGTCCGGGGCCGGAGTGGACTGATGCGGCTCTGCTGGTGCCCCGGCTGATCGCTGCAGGGCATTCGCCGGAGCAGGCGGACTACGTGGCCCGGCACGTCCCGGCCTACCGTGAGGCGGACCCGGAGCGGTTGGGGGTCTTCGCCACCACCATTCACGCGTTCTGGGCGAGCCGTACCGCAGAGGACCCGTTGCCACAGCGGGTGAAGCTCACCGACGCAGCTGAGCGGTGGGCACGGATGGCCGGGCTGCGCGGCTAGGGGGCGCGCTGGGCTAATCGGTCGGAGGGGGCTCCGGGGAGTCGTGGTGGACGTGCAGGTCGCCGTTCATCACGGAGTAGGCGGTGGCGTGGCCTTCGGCTGTGGTGTTGAGGGTCGAAGACTCGGGGGCAGGGGCAGGGGCGGCCTCGGGGTTCGGGTGGTTGACCTCGACCTGGTTGTCGTGGCCGACGACGACGGGGCCGGCCACGTTGCCGCCGATCCGTACGGTGAAGCGGTCTCCTGAGGTTGACGGCATGAGGTGGCGGGACTCCTTCGGGGTCAGGACGGGGAGAGGCGGGTCCAGGTGCCGCAGGCGTAGCAGGTCATTTCCGGGTCCGAGCTGTGGCCCATGGTCACGTTGGCCGTCGACAGGTCCGGGGTGAGGGCGATCGTGACGGAGCTCTGCCCGATCGAGGGGCCGCATTCGCCGGCGGCCTTGTCGTGCACGGGGAACGTCCCGGTGTAGCTGTGGCCTCCGCTGCCGGTGAGGGCGATGCTCGTACCGCAGTCGGTCATGGTGAACGTGTCGTTGCCCGACGCCGTGATCTGGAGCGCGCCGGCCGGGGTCTCCCAGACGCCGGCCAGGCTGGTGGGTTTGGTGTCGGCCGAGGAGCTGTCGTCCAGGATCTTGGGGACGACGCCGATCGCGACGGCCATGGCGGCGGCGACCAGGACGAGCACCGCCGTCAGAGCGGCCTTGGCGGACACGGCGGCGGCGACGCCGGTCGCACCGGCGGCTCCGCCGGCTCCCGCAGTCCCCGCCGCGGCTGCTCCGGCGGCAGCAGCGTGTCCGGCGGCGTGGGCAGCCGCATGCCCGGCCGCGTGGGGGAGGACGGCCGAGGCGGCGTGCCCCGCCGAGCCGTGGGCCAGGCTCGACATGTGAGCGGCCGCGGTGTGGCCGGTCGTGGCGTGGGCGGCCGCAGAAGTGTGTGCGGCGGTGTATGCGGTGGTGTGCGCGGTCGTGTGGGTTGCTGCGGATGCGTGGGCCGTGTGGGCGGCAGGGGTGGCAGTGCCGGCGTGGGCCGCCGAGGCGTGGGCGGCGGGTGTGGTTGTGGCGTGGGCCGCCGAGGCGTGCGTGCCGTGGGTGGTTGCCGCGTGGGTGTGCAGGCTGCTGCCGCCGTCGTGCACGGTGGGCGCGGGAGACGCAGGGGCAGGGGCAGGCACAGGGGCGGCAGCAGGGGGCGTGAGCGGCGGTACGTAGCTCTGGGCGTGGAGTGCGGCGCTGGCGCCGTGAGTGTTGCCCAGCTGGTGCCAGAGTGTCACGGCCTCGCCGAGCAGGACAGCGGCCATCACCCGACGGCCCGTCAGCAGGCTGCGAACGCCTTCCTCGTGGGTGAAGTAGGCCTCCGCCTGCTTGTCGCCCGCCGAGCGGGCGGAGACCCAGCCCAGGCCCAACAGGCGGGCCCAGGAGCCGAACCGCAGTGCGCGGGCCATGACCGGGGAGGCGGCCCGGGTGACGAGGACGGCGAGATCCGGGCGGCCGACCGCCTCGGCCAGCGCGGCGGCCCGCTCCAGGGCGGTGCCGTGGTCGGCGACCTGGGCCGGGGACGTGCCGGGCAGGCCAGCCCAGCGGGCGAAGTAGCGGCAGATCTGGTCGACCGAGAACGGCTCGGGGTGGCTCTGGTAGACCGCAGTGGCGGTGCCCGAGGCGCAGCGGTAGCCGTGCCCCTCGGCCAGCACCAGCCCGAGCCCGGCGAGTCGGGTGCAGATCTCGGCGGCGTCGGTCACCTCGGTGACCGCCGCGATCTGTGCAGGGGCGAGCTCGGCGTCTCCGAGGGTCGCCAGGAGGTGCAGGATCTTGACCGCCGGTGGGTCGAGTCGGCCGAGCAGCAGCGGGACGAGCGCGGCGACCTGGCCGGGCTGGGGGAGCTGCGCCGGGCCGTCGGGGTCGAAGTCGGCCAGCCCGGCCAGCCCGGCCGCGCGGAGCAGCGGCAGTGGGCGGCCCTCGCCCGCCTCCCACAGGGCTTCGGCTGCGGCGAGGTCGCTGTCGAGCAGCGGGCGGCCGAGGCCCTGGGCGAGCAGGTCGATCCCCCCGTGCCGGTCCAGGCCCTTCACCTCGACCGTCGTGCCGTCCGTGCCGAGCAGGGACCGTTCGCTGCCTGCGAGCACGAAGGTCGCGTCCCGGGCGCTGTCGGCGAGAGACAGCAACTCCTCGCGGCCGAGACGGGAGTTGTCGAGGTAGACCGTCACCCGGACACCGGCCATCAGGCGCCGCAGCTCGGTCTCCGAAGGGGCGAACCCGGCGGCGTCGTAGCAGGCCTCGAAGACCTCCTGGGCCAGGTCGCCGGTCTCGCGGGCGGCGGCGTTCAGGTACAGCACCCCGTCGGGGCCGGGCGGCAGGTGCCGGGCCGCGTGCCGGAGCAGCATGCTGGTGCCGATCCCCGGCGGCCCGTACAACTGCACCAGGCCGCCCGCCCGTACGCCCGCCGCCAGCGCCGCCAACTCGGCGGCCCGGCCGATCGGTTCACGCTGCGGCCGAGGCAGCAGTTCGACCCGGGGGCGGCGTACCGGGTGCGGCCGCTCCCGTTCCATCAGGACGGTGACGGTCGACCCGTGCTGTGCGTCGACCACCAGGTTGTGGTCGCCGGCCACCACCGGGCCCATGGCGTTGCCGCCGATCTCGACCTGTCGGCCGGCGGTGTCCCGGCCCGTCGGGGGAGTCCCGTCCGCTTCCTGCATCGCCCGTCCCTCTCCTGGTCGCGAGAATCGCGCCCGTCTGCTCGGTGCGTCGCCTGCCTGAGCGGCGCCCCAGGTGTCCACGCTAGCGCCGCAGTTCGGTAAACAAACCGTCAAATGACAGCTTCGGCCCAGCAATTGGCGAGGCGGTGACGCTACGCGAAGGCGATGACGCTCAACCGGGCGAGATCCTCGACCCTGATGGTGCGGTAGCCGGTGGAGATCACGCCGGTCTCACGGAGTCTGCGCAGGGCCTTGTGCACGGTGGGTTCGGCCGTGCCGGAGAGGGTGGCCAGCTCGGGCTGGGTCAGCGGCCAGCGGATCTCGGCGCCCGCACCGACCGGCTCCCCGTACGTCACGGCGATCTCGTGCAGCACCCGGGCCAGGCGGGTCGCGGCGTCGCAGCCGGTGAAGTTGAGCCGGTGGGTGGTCGCCGCGCGCAGCTTGGTGACGACGGACTCGTTGACGGCCTGCGCGACCCGGGGGTCGCGCCGGGTGCAGTCCAGGAACTCGCCGCGGGTGACCGAGCGGGCGGTCACCGGGCCGCAGGTGGTGACCGTCGCGGAGCGCGGGCGGCCGTCCAGGGCGGCGAGTTCGCCGACCAGGTCACCGCCCATCCGGACGGCCAGCAGGGCGTCCCGGTCGTCGTGGGTCCGGCCGGTCACCTTGACCACGCCTTCGAGCAGCACCAGGACGAAGTCGGTCTGCTCCGACTCCCGGATGAGTACCCGGTCGGCCGGGTAGTGCACCTGGGTGCCCAGCGAGAGGAGGCGCTGCCGGCCCTCCTGGGGCAGGCCCGCGAGCAGGGTCGGTCGAGGCCACACCGTGTCCTCGTACGGCTCCCGCCCGCCGGTCTCCGGTCTACCGGTCTCCTGGCTCGGTCTCCTGCCAGTCATAGCCTGGTGTGCCCCGCTTCCCGTGTCCTGCGGGCCGTCACGTCACCCGTCCGGATTTTGTCATCGGCTCGACAAGTATGCTCTCCGGAAGCCCGGTTGACTGCCCGGATCGACAACTCCTCCTGTCGGCAGGGCGAATGAGTTGATTTCATCCTGAAGTTGCAGGTCACGGGGATGGCGTGGGTCGCGTTTGCGGTGCTCGGGCTGGTCGGGGCCGTGCTCGTTGGCTGCGCGCTCACGGCTGACCGGCCGCTTTGCTACGGCCGCCGACAACGTCGAGTCCGTCTCCGCCTGAGCGGACACGCCCGCCAGTGGGTTAATCGGGTTTCCCCTCCGGGTGCCCCCGTTCAATGGACAGATGTCCACGAGTTCCATGATGAAACGATTTTTGTTCCGGCGGCTCCGGGTCGGGCTGATGGCATTCTTCGCCGTGCTTTCGGCCGTGGTGCCCATCACCGACGCCCAGGCGGCGGTACCGGGAACGGTCACGATCCAGTCGCTCGACCTGCACGACGGGATGGTGCTCAAGGACGGCTCCACCTACTACCTCTACGGCACCGAGTACGGCTGCGGCTTCCGTTGGCAGGACGACCGGGCGCCCTGGTGCGGTTTCGGGGTGTCCACCGCAACCAGCCTCGGCGGGCCGTGGTCGCTGCCGCAGCTGCTGTTTCCCCCGGGTGCGACGGACCCGTACTCGGGCCTGAGCTGGCAGAACGAGTGCGTGAATGCGGGTTGCTTCAACCCGCGTATGGTCAAGCGCTCGGGCTGGGGAGCGGACGATGGCGCGTGGGTGCTCTGGTTCAACTCGCCGTCCGACTACAACTGGATCGGGGCCAATGCGTACAACGTCATGGGGTGCAATTCACCTGCCGGGCCGTGCGGGCCGACCGCCGGAGCACCGTACGGCTCCTACCGCAAGCCCCCGCTGTACACCTGTTACGGCAACGGGGACTTCGGGCTGGCCGTCGACACCGCCAGCCGCTCGCTGGTGGTGGTGTGCACCATGCCGGACTCCACGCTGTCGGTCGAGCAGATCGACCTTTGGGGAACCAGCAGCGCCAGGCACGGCGCCGCGTACCTGGCCGGGCTGGACGGGGTGGAGGGGCCAGGCATCTGGTACGAACCGGCCACCGGCAGCTGGTTCGGCACCTACAGCGATCCGTTCTGCGGCTACTGCACGGGCACTGCGACCGGTTACATGACGGCGGAGAGCCCACTCGGGCCGTGGTCGGCTCCGGTGAGCCTGGCGGCGGGCGGGCCGCCCGAGCGCGGGCGGCGCGACATCTCGGCCACCTCCTGCGGCGGGCAGCCCCGGACCGTCTCTGTGCTGGACGGCCAGGCCTGGCAGGGGATCGACCTGTGGACCGGGCAGGCCAACGAGACGAAGGCCGGGCTGCACTTCGAACCGCTCAGCTACCAGCCGCCACGCGGCACGGCAGGCGACGGCGGACTCTGGCACCCGCCGTTCGCGGACTTCCGCTGCACCGACCGGAGCGGCACCGGCCAGAGCGGCAGACGGGGCGCCGTTCGGTGAGCCGACTCCCCCGCCGGGGAGGTGAGCGTTGTCAGGACGCGCCCCTTCCCGGCGAGCGGCTCGGGCCGAGCTGAGGGCGCGCGGTGGCGGGCACTACGCACGGGGTGGGAGTCCTTCTCCGGGTGGCCGTGCCGCCGACGGTCACAGCGGCAGGACCTGCCAGTCGTCGAAGCTGGTGGCTGTCGTGCTCGTCCGGTAGTAGACGCTGCCGTCCGTACCGATGGCGAACACGTGGAGGACCCCGTCGCCGTCGGTGATCGTGGCCGGGAAGTCGAGGACGGTGCCGCCGAGGTCCTGCCAATCGGCGTAGTCGGAGTTCGGGGCGTTCTGGGCCGTGCTGCTCACACCGTTGCCACGGTTGCGTTCGAACAGGACGACCCGCCCCCGGAAGGTGGTAGCGGCCGGCTCGCCCACGCCCCCGTGCCCGCCTAGCGAGACCGGGGCCTGGACCCAGGAGCCGCCGGCCCGGGTCTGGTAGCTGACCAGCATCGCGCCGGTGCCGACCTCGCGGAAGGCGAGTTCGATCCGGCCGTCCTGGTCGAGCGCGGCCGTGGGCGGGCTCGCGGGCCGGGCACCCGGAATCAGCCCCGGGCCGTAGATGGTGCTGTTCGGAGCTCCCTGCCACCAGCCGAGGATCCCGGTGCGGGTGCTGGCGAACACCTCGATCGCGCCGACACCGTTGCGGATCGCGGTGACCGGGTCCTGGACATCGGAGCCGCCCAGATCCGCCCAGGCTCCCACCCATCCGCCACTCGGGGCCGTCTGCCAGGTACTGCTGACGCCGCCGCCGCCGTTCTTGACGAAGATCTCCAGCCGCCCGTCCTGGTCGTTGGCCACCACGGGTACACCGACCTGGTCCTGGCCGCCGAGCTGGGTGTTGGGGTTGCCGTGGTCGGTCCAGGTGTTCCGCCACCCGCCGTTGGGGGTGTCCTGCGCCAGGGAGATGATGCGGTGGTCGGTCAGACGCCGGGCGAAGACCTCCAGCCGGCCGTCGGCGTTGTTGCCGACCGCGATGCCCGGAGCCAGCCGCCCACCAGGGTCGGCCAGCCGCAGCGCGCCGCTCCAGTTGCCGTCCCCCCAACGCCATTGCGTCCACAGGAAGCCGGCCCGGACGACGAAGACCTGCGGCCTGCCGTCCTGGTTCAGCCCGACCCAGGAGGTGCCCCGCGACCAGCGGTAGTACATCCGGGAGAACCAGGAGGCGTTGAAGAGCCCCGAGTGGTCGTGGCTGGCGTACTCGGAGAAGAACACGTTCTTGTCCCCAGCCGTCGCCGGGTCCAGATTCACCGGGCAGTCTCCGATGTTGTAATTCCGGTAATTGATCTGGATCAACGAGCCGCCGTACTGGCGGGCCGCCTCGCCGACGAAGGCCGCGGCGGCGAGGTGGTCCGGGTGTTCGCCCGAGTAGCGGCTGTCGGGGTTCTCGTCCTGGGCCCGGAGCACGGTCGGCTGGTACGCCACCATCAACTGCCGCAGTACCTCGATGACGTCGTCGGCCGCGTAGGTCGACGGCCCGGACAGCGGGCTGCCGACCGGGACGATCGTGGTGTCGGTGCCGCCTGCCTGGACTTCGGCGAGCTGGCCGTCATGCAGATTGAGGAAGATCAGGTGCACCGGCCGCCCCTTGAGGACGTACCGTTCGACCTGCTTGCCCGCAACCGTCCATGCCTCGGCCGTCCAGCGCCCGGCCTCGTCGGTCGTCGGGTCGGTGTCTCCCGCACCGGCCATCCGGGAGTAGGCGTTGACGGCACCCATCTGCCGATTCCAGGTGCGCAGCGGCTCGCCTTCGGTGTCCCAGCAGTACGAGGCGCAGGGGTCACCGGTGCCGTTCCCCGCAGTGACGAAGACCGTGACGGACGGCGTGCCGCCGGCGATCGCGGTGGACAGGTCCGGGTTCATGAACAGGAGGTCGTCGTCCTCGTGCGCGACGACCTGCATGAACAACGGCCCGGAGCCCAGGAGTCCGGCTGCGCCCACGGCAGCAGCCGAGCGCGTCGCGGCCGTCTCGGCGAGGACGGGCAATGCGAGGGCGGTGGCCGCGAAGGAAGCGAGGAACCGTCGTCGACTGACTGCCATGGGGCGTCTCCTCCGAATGAGCTCGACCGTGACCAGGCCAGGAGAGAGGAGGCTAACGCACTGCTGGACGGATCATTTGGACCGACTCCTGCATATTTGGTCATACGAAAATTGAATTGACGGGCAATCAAATCCATCCTTCGCCACGGGGTTCTCGGGGCAGGGTGCCGGTCCGCAGTTGGGAGCCGTGCGGGTGGACGGGCCGGGACCTGGCACCGCCGGTCGCCCGATTCTCGTCACGCCTTGGTTACTGTGTGAGATATCCGAGGGGGGTCGTGGCGCGTGTGCGCCGCCCGCTCGCCCGGAGGCCCCGTATGACCTCACTGCCCCCCGCTGGTTTTCGGCGCCGGCGTGCGTGCCTGCCATGGCGGGCTGCTGCCGTGGTAGTACCGGTCCTGCTCGTGTTCGCCGCGCTGCCCGCTGCCGCCACGTCCGTACCGACCGTTGCCGTGTCAACGAGTGCGCCGGCTCGTGCCGCGCAGCCTGTCCTGGTGACCGACCACGTGTCCGCGATGTTGTCCACGCTGTCAGCGGCGCCGGGTGAGTCGGTCGACATCACCCTGACGATGACCGTTCCCCCGGAGGGCCTGCCACAGTCCGACGACATCAGGACTGCCGGCGTCCTGTCATTGAAGGCCGACTCGGGTCTGTGGGATTTCACGGACGGCTGCGTGGTGCTGAGCGGCCCCGCGCCGACCGGATGCAGCACCGGCTACGCCGCGCAGGTCGCGAACTGGTTCGGCGGCGGTATCAAGGAGTCGGGCGTGCTCCAGTTGCTGTTCCGTTCCACCGTCGCCCTCGACGCCGAGCCGGGCGCCTACGACCTCCTTCTCCGCGGCACCCCCGGCACTCTCCCCCAGGAGCGGGCAGCGGCCCAGGGTGTGTTCACGGTGCTCGACGCTGACGCTGACCAGACGAAGCGGCAGACCGCGCCCAGGGCGACCGGTTCCCCGGTCAGCTCAGATCGTTCGCTCAGGTAGGCGTCGCAGTAGTGGGTGGCGAGTCCGGTGGCGGCGAGCAGGGATCAGATCCCCGGACACCTCCCGCGGCTCCGGCCGGGGTCAGCCGCTGACAGACGATCACCCACCAGGGATCACGCCTCCGACCAGCCCGAGCATTCCAGAAGCGACCCACGCCATCCCCGGACCTGCAACTTCAGGATGAACCAACTCAATGGGAATCCCGTCATTGGACGGTGTGCTCCGCGTACGCTCGGGGCACAGTGGTGGGAGGAGCGAGGCCCGGCCCGAAGGGGACCAATGGACGGCGAGTTGACCTATCGCGCGGTGCTGGCCGTGGACATCGAGAGCTCGGCGGGGCGCGGCAACACCGCCCTGCTGAGGATCCGTGACGTGCTGGCCGCCGCGCTGCGCGAGTCGGCCGCACAGAGCGGGATCGACTGGGGGGCCTGCCTGATCGACGACCTGGGGGACGGCTTCCGGGTCGTCGCGCCGGCGGGGGTGCGGAAGGCTGCCCTGCTCCACCCGCTGGTGCACGAGCTCACCGCCCGCCTGCGTGCCCACAACCGGACGGCCGGGCCGAGCACGCGGATCCGGGTCCGGATCGCCCTGCACGCGGGTGAGCTCTGGCTGGCCGGCGCAGGCCGGGCGGCGGGCCGTCCGCTGGAGGTGCTCGCCCGGCTGCTGGACGCGGCTGCGGCCCGGACGCTGCTCGCCGAGGCGCCGGAGAGCACCTGCGCGGTGGTGATCCTCTCGCCGCACTTCCACGAGGAGACGGTGCCGCACGGCTACCCGGGTATCGAACCCGAGCTCTTCCGCGAAGTCACCGTGACCAACAAGGAGTTCACCACCCGGGCCTGGGCCTGGCTGGTCGGCTCCGGGGCGGTGGAGCCGAGGGCCGGGCGCCAGCGCCCGCCGTCCGGCCCGTCGACCATGGTCAACCGGGCCTCGGACCAGGCGGTGATCTACGCGATGCAGGACGTGGGGACCGTCCACGTGACGCATCGCCCCGAAAGCCAGAAGAGTGAGGAGTAGCGAGAGGGACGGAGGTCGGGCTCTCAGAGCCAGCCGCTTCGCTTGAAGACCCGGTGCAGGACGACGCAGGCGCCGGCCATCAGGGCGAGGGCCGCGGGGTAGCCCCAGGGCTGGCGGAGCTCCGGCATGTCGGTGAAGTTCATGCCGTAGATCCCGGCGATCATCGTCGGTACGGCTGCGAGGGCGGCCCAGGCGGAGATCTTCCGCATGTCGTTGTTCTGCTGGACGCTGACCTGGGCGAGGTTGGCGTTCAGGATGTCGGAGAGCAGCCGGTCGAGGCCGTCGACCAGTTCGTTCACCTTGGTGAGGTGGTCGCCGACGTCGCGCAGGTAGGGCCTGAGCTGCTCGGGCACGTCCGTGGCCGTCGCGCGGGTGAGCCGGAGCAGCGGCTCCTGGAGCGGCCCGGCGGCCCGGCGGAAGGTGAGCAGGCGGCGTTTGAACTCGTAGATCCGCTCGGCGATGCCGCCGCGCAGGCGGCCGGGTGCGAAGACCTCGGCCTCCAGCTCGTCCAGGTCGCTCTGCAGCGCCGTCGCCACGTCGAGGTAGCTGTCGACCACCAGGTCCGCGACGGCGTGCAGCACGGCCATCGGGCCGGCCGCCAGCAGCTCGGGCTGCTGCTCCAGGTCGGCGCGGAGTCTGCCGAGCGCGCCGTCGGCGCCGTGGCGGATGGTCATCACGTACGCGTCGCCGACGACGAGCATCACCTCGCCGGTGCTCACGCTGTGCCCGTCGGGGTGGTGGCCGATGGTCTTCAGGACCATGAAGAGCGAGTCACGGTACTCCTCCAGCTTGGGCCGCTGGTGCGCGGTGACGGCATCCTCGACCGCGAGCGGGTGGAGGCCGAACTCCTCGCTGACGAGGTCCAGCTCCTCGGTGGTGGGCTCGAAGAGGCCGATCCAGACGAAGGTGTCCCCGGCCTTCCGGGCAGCGGCCAGGGCGTCCGAGAAGTCCTCGGGTCCGGGTACGCGGCGGCCGCCCTGGTAGCTGGCACTGTCGACGATCATGCCGTGCATTCTTCCCGAAGCGCGGCCCGGCTCCGCACTCCGGGGCGGGCGGGTGTTGGGGAGATTCGGTTACGGACGACGGGCGGCCACTGCGATCCGCCGCCGCGATCAGCACCCTGGGAAGCGCGATCATGAGCGGATACGCTGGGCCCCATGCCGACTCTGCTGCTCGTACGCCACGGCCGTTCCACCGCCAACACGGCCGGAGTCCTCGCCGGCTGGACACCGGGGGTCGACCTCGACGACACCGGACGCGGGCAGGCCGACGGGCTCGTCGGGCGGCTGGCGGAGGTGCCGATCGTGCAGGCCGTGAGCAGCCCGCTGGAGCGCTGCCGCCAGACCCTCGCCCCGCTGCTCGCCGCCCGCCCGGAGCTGGACGGCTCCGTGCTGGGCGGCCCCGCGCTGGACGAACGGCTCGGCGAGTGCCACTACGGCGACTGGACCGGGCGCCCGCTGGGTGAGCTGGCCAAGGAGCCGCTCTGGCGGACCGTCCAGGACCACGCCTCCGCCGCGGCCTTCCCCGGCGGTGAGTCGCTGCGCGAGCTGAGCCACCGGGCGGTCGAGGCGGTGCGCGAGTGGGACGCGAAGATCGCCGCCGAGCACGGGCCGGACGCCGTCTGGGTCGCCTGCTCGCACGGTGACGTGATCAAGGCCATCATCGCCGACGCCCTCGGTCTCCACCTGGACCACTTCCAGCGGATCTCCGTCGAGCCCTGCTCCGTCACCGCGATCCGCTACACCCCCCACCGCCCGTTCGTCCTGCGGGTCGGCGACACCGGCAGCCTCGCCTCGCTGGCCCCGCGGCCGGAGAAGCCGAGCAGCGGCGACGCGGTCGTCGGCGGCGACACCGGCACCGCGTGAAGCAGCGGGAATCGAAACCTGACCTGTCGAGTTGACACCCGACGGGCGAGCCGACACCTGGCGGCCCCGGGCCGTGGCCCAGGCCGTAGGGTGGCAAGTGAGCCCACGATCGATCAGAACCCGGAGCGAGAGCGTGCCCCGTCAGGTCCATTTCTACGACCAGCCCGAGCGGTTCGTGGCCGGCACCGTCGGCCAGCCCGGCGCGCGGGCGTTCTTCCTGCAAGCCAGCGCCCGGGGCCGGATCACCAGCGTGCTGCTGGAGAAGGCGCAGGTCGCCGCCCTCGCCGAGCGGGTCGAGGAGGTGCTCGACGAGGCGCTGCGCCGCAGCGGCGGCT
Organism: Kitasatospora sp. McL0602; assembly: GCF_052076145.1. Taxonomy (NCBI): domain Bacteria; kingdom Bacillati; phylum Actinomycetota; class Actinomycetes; order Kitasatosporales; family Streptomycetaceae; genus Kitasatospora; species Kitasatospora sp. McL0602. The sequence goes on from NZ_CP197246.1 coordinate 6,341,702, forward strand.
CCGCGACGATCCCGGTCGCCGCCCCGCCGGAGCTGGTCGACACCGCCCCGCTCGACCTGCCGCTGGAGCAGGAGTTCCGGGTCGGCACGATGGCGCTGGCCTGGGACAGCGTGGACGAGTGCCTGGTGGTCGAGGCGCAGGCCGTGGTCGAGGCCGAGGAGGACGAGACCGAGGAGGAGGAGCCGGAGGACGTCTTCGCCGACGAGGAGAACGGCCCGGACATGCTCCGGGTGCGGCTCTCCGGCGCGATGGCCCGGGTCTTCGCCAAGCGCGCGCTCGACCTCGTCGCCGCCGGTCGCAAGCCCTGCCCGTTCTGCAACCTCCCGCTCGACCCGGAGGGCCACCTGTGCCCGCGCGCGAACGGCTACCGGCGCTGAACGCCGAAGCCGTCCCGCTGGCGGACCCGGCGGCCAGCGCGGCCCTCGCCGCCGACCCGGACGCCGCGCTCGACCTGCTGGGCGCGGGGGAGCTGGCCGTCCACGGCCGGGTCACCGACGCGTCCAACGCGGTGCTCTACTGCACCGTGACGCTCGACGGGCTCACCGCCCCCTGCGTCTACAAGCCCGTCGCGGGGGAGCGCCCGCTCTGGGACTTCCCCGACGGGACGCTGGCCGGGCGCGAGGTCGCCGCGTACGAGGTGTCGGCGGCGACCGGCTGGGCGCTGGTGCCGCCGACGCTGCTGCGCGAGGGCCCGCACGGGCCCGGCATGGTGCAGCTCTGGGTCGAGCCCGCCGAGGAGGCGCCCGAGCTGCTCGACCTGCAGAGGCCCGAGGGCGCGGAGCCCGGCTGGCTGCCGATCGTCCGCGCCGACGTCGGCGAGGGCCGCACCGCCCTGCTGGTGCACCGGGACGACGAGCGGCTGCGCCGGCTGGCCGTGCTGGACGCGGTGCTCAACAACGCCGACCGCAAGGGCGGCCACTGGATCGCCGCCGCCGACGGGCGGCTGTACGGGATCGACCACGGCGTCACTTTCGCGGTGCCCGGCAAACTCCGCACCCTGCTGTGGGGTTGGGCCGGGCAGCCGCTCACCGAGGAGGCCGCCGAGGTGCTCGGCCGGCTCGCCGCCGGGCTCGGCGGCCCGCTCGCCGGGCGGCTCGCCCCGCACCTCACCGAGGCCGAACTCCGCGCCGCCCAGGCCCGGGTGGCCGAACTGCTGGACAGTCGACGGCACCCGCTGCCCTCGGCCGACTGGCCGTCCATCCCGTGGCCACCGGTCTGAACGGTCTGAACGGTCCGAACGGTCTGACGGACCGGTACGACGGGTGTGACACAGAACCTGATCTGACACAGTCGAAAACCGATTTCCAGCCGATCCCAAGCGGTGGTTGGCCATCCAAAACAACCCAAGGTTAGAGTCACTTTCATGCATTCCTGGCCCGCCTCCGAGGTTCCCGCCCTGCCTGGTCAGGGGTTCCCCCTCCGAATCCACGACAGCGCCACCGGCGCTATCCGGGAGGTCGTGCCGCAGGACGGCACTGCCCGGCTCTACGTCTGCGGCATCACCCCCTACGACGCGACCCACCTGGGCCACGCCGCCACCTACAATGCGTTCGACCTCGTCCAGCGCGTCTGGAAGGACGCCGGTCACGACGTCCTGTACGTCCAGAACGTCACCGACGTCGACGACCCGCTGCTGGAGCGCGCCGTCGCCACCGGCCAGGACTGGACGGTGCTCGCCGAGCGCGAGACCGCGCTCTTCCGCGAGGACATGACCGCCCTGCGGATGCTGCCGCCCGCGCACTACATCGGCGCCGTCGAGTCCATCCCGTGGATCGTCCCGCTGGTGAAGAAGCTGCTGGCGAGCGGCGCCGCGTACGAGCTGGACGGCGACATCTACTACTCGGTCGACGCCGACCCGCACTTCGGCGAGGTCTCCGGGCTGACCCGCGAGGCGATGGCGTCGATCTTCGCCGAGCGCGGCGGTGACCCGGAGCGGCCGGGCAAGAAGCACCCGCTGGACGCCCTGCTCTGGCTGGCGGCCCGGCCCGGCGAGCCCGCCTGGGACACCGAGCTCGGCCACGGCCGTCCCGGCTGGCACATCGAGTGCGTGGCGATCGCCCTCGAGTACCTCGGGATGTCCTTCGACATCCAGGGCGGCGGCAACGACCTCGTCTTCCCGCACCACGAGATGGGCGCCGCGCACGCCCACAGCGCCACCGGCGTCCACCCCTACGCCCGCAGCTACGTGCACGCCGGGATGGTCGGGCTGGACGGGCACAAGATGTCCAAGTCGCGCGGCAACCTGGTCTTCGTCTCCGCGCTGCGCCGCGAGGGCGTCGACCCGGCCGCGATCCGGCTCGCGCTGCTGGCCCACCACTACCGCAGTGACTGGGGGTGGCAGCAGGCCGACCTGGACGGCGCCGTCGAGCGGCTCGCCCGCTGGCGCGCGGCCGTCTCCCGCCCTGACGGCCCGTCGGCCGAGGCGCTGCTCGCCGAGGTCCGCACCGCGCTCGCCGAGGACCTCGACACCCCCGCCGCGCTCGCCGCGGTCGACCGCTGGGCCGCCCTCGCGGAGTCCACCGGTGGCGCGGACATCAGCGCCCCCGGCCTGGCCTCCCGTACGGTCGACGCCCTGCTGGGGGTCGCGCTCTAGCCTGACCGTGCACCACCCGGAGGGCGCGAGCCCCTGCCTGATCCACAGGCAGGGGCTCGTGCCCTCCGGTGCGTGTGGGGCCGGTGAGTCGACGACCTGACAGGGTCGGCCCGGCCTCGGGGCGGGGGTCGGGCCGTCAGGTCGGGTACGTCGGAGACTTGGCGTGCCCAATCCGACGTACCGAGGCCAGAGGAGGGAACGCATGACCGCGCAACTGCTCGCCGAACTGCCGCCCGTACTGCCGCCCGTACTGTTCTCCGGGATTCCCGGCGAGGTGCTCGCCCGGCTGGATCTGGACTTCCACCCCGTCGTCGCCGACGGCCGGGTGGGCATCGAGATGCACCAGCTCTACTCCGCCCGTGCCACGGAGCAGGACGGCCCCTCGGCAGCCCTCGTGCGCTACCTTCCGGGTGCCACCACGGCCTCGCACCGCCACCCCGGCTACGAGCTGATCTACGTGCTCAGCGGGGTGCTGGAGACGGAGGACGGCGTCTACCCGGAGAACAGCCTGCTGGTGATGCCGCCCGACAGCGTGCACGCCCCGCACAGCCCGGCGGGCTGCCTCGTCCTGGTGGTCTGGGAGCAGCCCGTCCGGCTGGCGTAGCCCGTGCGGCGGCTACGGGACGGGGTGGCGCTCGCGGAAGGCCGCGGCCTTGGCCCGGTTGCCGCAGACGGACATGTCGCACCAGCGGCGGGAGCCCCGGCGGGACCGGTCGACGTACAGCCGGGTGCAGCGCTGCCCGGCGCACTCCTTGACGGCCTCGGCCGACGGGCCGGCCAGCAGCTCCACGGCGGTGCGGGCCAGCGTGGCCAGCACCGCCCGGACGCTGCCGGTGTGCCGCAGGGAGCGGTCGGCCAGCAGCTCGGTCGTGATCGGGGCCCCGGCGGCGGCGCCGTTCAGCAGCTCGCGGTCGGCGTCGTCGTACGGGGCGCCGGTGGCGGCGGCGAGGGCCATCCGGTAGACGGCCTCGCGCAGCCGGAGGGCGGCGGCGAGGTCGGCCGCGGTGGCGGCGGCGGGGTTGTCGACCAGGCCGGAGGCGGCGACCCAGGCGGACAGGCCGTCCGGGGTGGTCACCAGGTCGACGGGCTCGCTGCGCCGGTGCTGGACGGTACCGGCGAAGTCCAGCGCCGGGTCACCGCTGACGAAGACGAATTCCATCGGATCAGCATAACGCTCACTAACCATATTGACCGGTTGCGTGAGCGTCCCGAAGTCCCTAGGCTCTACGTAACCCCGTTGGAGGGTTACCCGAAGCGTGAGGATCACTTCCGTGTCAGAGCGCGACGACGTGAGACTGGCCGACCGGCCAGAGGCGGTGGCTGTTGCCGCCGCCGCTCCGGGTGACGGTTCGAGCGGGGCTCCCCGATGGGCCTCGGCCGCCGTACCGGCAGTGTTCGTGGTGCTGTGGAGCAGCGCCTTCGTCGCGGCGGTGTTCGGCACCGGCGCGGCTCCGCCGCTGCTGCTGACCTTCGCCCGGTTCGCGCTGGCGGGTGTGCTGCTGGCGGCGATCGCGCTGGTGTCGCGCTCGCCGTGGCCGCGTGGCCGGATGCTGCTGCACGTGGTCGTGGTCGGCCTGCTGATGCAGGCGGTGCAGTTCGGCGCCTTCTACACCGCGATCGGGGCCGGGCTGCCCGGTGGCGTGGTGGCGCTCGTCCAGGGCTTCAACCCGGTGCTGATCGCGCTGATGGCCGGCGCGGTGCTCGGCGAGCGGATCACCCGGCGGCAGTGGATGGGGTTCGGCGTCGGCGCGGTCGGCGTCGGGCTCGCGGTGGCGGGGGAGTTGAGCGTCTCGGTGTCAGCCGTGCTGCTCTGCTTCGTCGGGCTGCTGGGGCTGAGCGTCGGCACGGTGTACCAGAAGAAGTTCACCCAGGGCACCGACGTCCGCAGCAGTACAGCCGTCCACTTCCTGGCCAGTGCACCGGTGATCGGGCTGCTCTCGCTGCTGCTGGAGGATCAGCGGGTCAGCGACTGGGGCTCGTTCGGCGCGGCGCTCGGCTGGATCGTGCTGATCAACTCCGTCGGGACGTTCCTGCTGCTGAACATGATGCTCCGCAAGCAGGACGCCAGCCGGGTGGGCACGCTGTTCTTCCTGACGCCCTCCGTCACGGCGCTGCTCGGCTGGCTGGTCATCGGTCAGACCCTCAACCCTCTTGCCATCATCGGCCTGGCGCTCGGCGGTTGCGGCGTGGTGCTCGCCGTCCGCCGCTGAGCTGCACGACCAGGCCGCCTTTCCCCGTACGTGTGAACGACGAACGAAGAGGAACAGACGTGACAATCAAGGTAGCCGTCAACGGTTTCGGCCGGATCGGCCGGGGTTTCCTGCGCGCTGTGCTCCAGACCGGTGCCGACCTGGAGATCGTGGCGGTCAACGACCTCACGGACGCGGCCACCCTGGCGCACCTGCTCGCCTACGACAGCACCATGGGCAAGCTGGACGCCGAGGTGCACGCCGAGGGTGACGCCATCTTCGTGGGCGACCGCCGGATAGCCGTGCTCGCCGAGCGCGACCCCGCCAAGCTGCCCTGGGGCGAGCTCGGCATCGACGTGGTGGTCGAGTCCACCGGCATCTTCACCGACGCCCACCGGGCCAAGGCCCACCTGGAGGCCGGCGCCCGCAAGGTGCTCATCTCGGCGCCCGCCAGCAACGAGGACATCACCCTCGCCTACGGCGTCAACCACGAGCGCTACGACGCGGACGTGCACCACATCGTGTCCAACGCCTCCTGCACCACCAACTGTCTTGCCCCGCTGGCGAAGGTGCTGCACGACGGCCTCGGCATCGAGGACGGTCTGATGACGACCGTGCACGCCTACACCCAGGACCAGAACCTCCAGGACGGCCCGCACAAGGACCTCCGCCGGGCCCGCGCGGCGGCCACCAACGTGGTGCCGACCTCGACCGGTGCGGCCAAGGCCATCGGCCTCGTCCTGCCCGAGCTCAACGGCAAGCTGGCCGGCCTCGCCCTGCGCGTCCCGGTGCCGGTCGGCTCGATCACCGACCTCACCGTCAACGTCGGCCGGGAGACCACCGTCGCCGAGGTCAACGCGCTGTTCGCCGACGCGGCCAAGGGCCCGCTGGCGGGCGTGCTCAAGTACGTCGAGGCGCCGCTGGTCTCCAGCGACATCGTCGGCGACCCGGCCTCCTGCGTCTTCGACGCCCAGCTGACCACCGTCAGCAGCAACGGCCGCCACGTCAAGGTCTTCGGCTGGTACGACAACGAGTCGGGCTTCTCGCACCGCGTCGTGGACGTGGCCCTGCTGGTCGGCGCCAAGTAAGGCCGACGCACCTGGTGAACGCCGAGGGGCGCGGGGCTCAGAGCCCCGCGCCCCTCGGCTATCCCTCGTCCTCGCCGTCTTCGTCCTCAGGGGACTCCTCAGGGGACTCCTCGGAGGAGTCCTCAGGGGCGTCCTTGGGCTCCGGCGGCCGCTCTGCCGTGGCGTGGCCGGCGAAGGGCTTCTCGCCGGTCGGGCCGAGGTTGTCGCGGCGGCGGAGGTAGCGCTCGAACTCCCGGGCGATGGCGTCACCGGAGGCCTCCGGCAGCTCGGCCGTGTCCTGGGCCTCCTCCAACTGCTGGACGTACTCGGCCACCTCGCTGTCCTCTGCGGCGAGCTGGTCGACGCCGATCTGCCAGGCGCGGGAGTCCTCCGCCAGGTCGCCCGGCGGGATGCGCAGGTCGAGCAGGTCCTCCAGCTTGTTGAGCAGCGCCAGCGTCGCCTTCGGGTTCGGCGGCTGGGCGACGTAGTGGGGCACGGCCGCCCAGAGCGTCACGGCCGGGACTCCGGCGTGCGCGCACGCCTCCTGGAGCACGCCGACGATGCCGGTCGGGCCCTCGTACCGGCTCTCCTCCAGATCCAGCGTCCGGGCCAGCGCGGCGTCCGAGGTCACCCCGCTGACCGGGACGGGGCGGGTGTGCGGGGTGTCGCCCAGCAGCGCGCCGAGGATCACCACCAGCTCGGCGCCCAGCTCGTGGGCGAAGCCGAGCAGTTCGTTGCAGAACGAGCGCCAGCGCATGCTGGGCTCGATGCCCCGGACGATGATCAGATCCCGGGGCTTGGGGTCCGTCACCCGGACGACCGAGAGCCGGGTCGTCGGCCAGGTGATCCGCCGCACGCCGCCGTCCAGCCAGACCGTCGGGCGGTTGACCTGGAAGTCGTAGTAGTCCTCGGCGTCCAGGGCGGCGAACACCTTGCCGCCCCAGGTGTCGTCCAGGTGGCTCACCGCCGCCGAAGCGGCGTCCCCCGCGTCGTTCCACCCCTCGAAGGCGCAGACCATCACCGGGTCGATCAACTCGGGAACATCTTCCAGCTCGATCACCCAGCGTCTCCCTGCCGAACCTCAGACGTTGACTCGTCGGAACGCCTTGTTCCATGGTCCCTACCTGCCCAGCCTACGGGCTTTGATGCCTGGGCAGGTAAGGCCGGTCGGTCCGGGAGGGTGGCTGTCACGCGAGGGCGGCCGACACCACCGGCAGGTAACCGAGGCGGTAGCCGTCCGCCGTCGGGTGGAAGGACTCCCAGAGCGTCAGGAGGACGATCCGGTTGATCCACTCGCCGCCGCCCGCGCAGACGCCGTGTCCGGCGAAGGCGGGGCGGGCGTCGGCGAACCGGAAGCCGTGCTTGCCCGCCTGACGCTCGATCAACTCGTCCAGCCTGTCCGTGAGCGCGTTGATCCTGGCTCGCCTCGGCTCGGTGCCGACGGGGCAGAGGGCGGGGTTCTCCAGCAGGTGCGGGTAGCCCGTCACGGCGATCCGGGCGCCGGGCGCGGCATCCGTGACGGCCTGGTAGGTCGTGTCCAGCCGGTCGGGCAGCTCCTCGCGCAGCCGCCGGTCGGCCTCGTCCAGCGCGCCGTCGCAGCGGGCGTCGGTGGTGAAGGGCTGCAGGCAGCCGGTGACCACGTCGGCGAAGCCGAGGTCGTTGCCGCCGACGGTGAGGGTGACGGCGGTGCTGCCGCCGGGCACGCCCGGCAGCTGGTCGCGCAGCACGTCCTGGGTGGTCGCGCCGCCGCACGCGGCGAAGTCGAAGGCGCCGCCGGGCTGGTTCGCGGTGTCCCACAGCGCGGGGTAGGAGCGGGCGCCCCGGTGGCAGTCCCCGCTCGCCGGGTCGTACGCGCCGCCGCCGACCCCGGCTGCGTACGAGTCGCCGAGGGCGGTGTAGCCGCCGGTGGCGGCAGAGGCGGGGGTGCCGCCCAGGGTCAGGCCGAGGGCGAGGGCGGTCGCTGCGGCGGCGGTGAGGAGGCGGTGGTGCATGTGCTGCTCCGGGGGCTGGGTGGCGTCGGGTGATTACGCATCGTAGTCGCACGGACACGCCATGATGGCAGTAATTGGTTGCAGCAAATTTCTGAAAACTGTTGCGCGATCCCTTGACGGTGACCAGCCGTGGCGCGATCGTCTACGGCGTCCCCACCCCCACCCCCACGCCCCCACCACCCTGGGAGACCGACGCATGACCTTTTCCCGCAGAGCCGCGCTGCTCGCCGCCGCCGCCCTGGTCACGGGCACCCTGCTGCCGCTCGGTGCGCAGTCCGCCGCACACGCCGCTGCCAGCCCGAACGGCGGCGACGTGATCGCCAACCTCTTCGAGTGGAACTGGAGTTCGGTGGCCGCCGAGTGCACCAGCGTGCTCGGCCCCAAGGGCTACGGCGCCGTCCAGGTCGCCCCGCCGGAGGACTCCATCCGCCTGACCAACGGCACCCACCCCTGGTGGGACGTCTACCAGCCCGTCGCCTACGACCTGAACAGCCGGATGGGCACCGAGGCGCAGTTCGCCGCGATGGTGACGGCCTGTCACAACGCCGGCGTGAAGGTCTACGCGGACGCCGTCATCAACCACGCCGCCGGGGCCAACCAGACCAGCACCGACTCCTACGGCGGCGCGAGCTTCAACCCGGCCACCTACACCTACGGCAACGTGCCGTACGACCGCTCCAGCTTCCACGACACCCCGGCCAACTGCCCGAACTCCGGCAACGTCATCAACGACTGGAACAGCGTCCAGCAGGTCCAGGAGTGCCAACTGCTCTCGCTCTCCGACCTCTACACCGAGAAGGACGACGTCCGGGCGAAGATCGCGGGCTACCTCAACAAGCTGATCGGGTACGGCGTCGACGGCTTCCGGGTCGACGCCGCCAAGCACATCGCCCAGGCCGACATGGCCGACATCCTGGCCCGGCTGACCGACACCGCCTGGGGCTCGCGGCCGTACGTCTACCAGGAGGTCTACCCGGGCAGCAGCGGGCAGTTGGCCCTGAGCGCCTTCGAAGGCAACGGCAGCGTGCTGGAGTTCACGTACGCCTACAAGCTCAAGGACCAGTTCACCGGCAGCATCGCCAACCTCAGGACCTTCGGCCAGAGTTGGGGCCTGGAGCCGAGCGACAAGTCGGCCGTCATGGTGACCAACCACGACCTGGAGCGGAACGGCTCCACGCTGAACTACAAGAGCGGCAGCAAGTACACCCTGGCCACGATCTTCCAACTCGCCTGGGGCTACGGCACTCCGCAGGTGTACTCCGGCTTCACCTTCAACACCCCCGACGACTCCCCGCCCGCCGACTCCGCCGGGTACGTCACCAACACCACCTGCGGCAGCGGCTGGGTCTGCACCGACCGCGACCAGGGCGTCGCCAACATGGTCGGCTGGCACAACGCGGCCAAGGGCCAACCGGTCGCCAACTGGTGGGACAACGGCAGCAACGCGATCGCCTTCAGCCGGGGCAACGCGGCCTGGGTCGCCCTCAACAATGGTGCGAGCGCCGTCACCACGACGTTCACCACCGGCCTGGCCGCCGGGAGTTACTGCGACGTCATCCACGGCGACGCCACCCCCGCAGGCACCTGCACCGGCCCGGCCGTGACGGTCGACGCCACCGGCCACGCCACCGTCACCGTCAACCCCGGTGACGCGGTCGCCCTCCACGCCACCGGCACAGCGGGCCCGACGCCGACGCCGACCCCGACGCCGACCCCGACTCACGTGGGACAGGTGCAGGTCAGCGTCAGCGAGCACAGGACCACCGTCTGGGGCCAGAACGTCTACCTGGTCGGCTCGATCCCCGCGCTCGGCAGCTGGAGCCCGGCGGCCGCCGTCCCGCTCTCCTCGGCGAGCTACCCGAACTGGACCGGCTCGGTGACGATCCCCGCCAACACCACCGTCGAGTACAAGTACCTCATCAAGGACGGCTCCGGCACCGTCACCTGGGAGAGCGGCGCCAACCGCACCTTCACCACCGGCGCCTCCGGCCCGCTCGCCCTCACCGACACCTGGAAGTAGGCCCGGCGGCGCCTCACCGCGCCGCCCAGCCGTCCCGGAACGCCGTCCAGTCCCCGGGCGCGGCCGAGAAGTCCGCGTACAGCGCCAGCCCGAAGGTGTGGCGCCCGGGGGCGTGGCGACCCAGCGAGAGCCGGGCGCCACGCACGGCGGCCGGGACGGTCTCGGCCGAGCCCCGGTGCGAGAAGGTGTCCTCCCAGTAGGCGGGCAGGCCCATCAGCAGGTCCACGGCGGGCGGCGTCGCCTCGAGCGCGAGCGTGGTCTGCTGCGCGACGTACCCGCCGTAGAGGGACTCCAGCGGCATGCCGGTGTCGTACGACATGACCGCGATCTGCTCCACCCGGCGGGCCGCCTCCGCGAAGTACGCCTGTGACCACCACTTCCCGTGGCCGGCCAGCGCGATCCCGGCCCGGTGCAGGCCGGGCAGCGGGTCGATCTGCGGCGCGGCGACGGAGAGCGGCGCCCCGGCGCGGGCGGTGACGGCGTGGGTCCGGTCCAGCAGCGCGAGGAAGCCGGCCGAGCCCGAGCGGACGGGCTCCAGATCGAAGTGCACTCCCGAGAAGCCGACCGCCAGCACCTGCGCCGCCGAGCCGGCGATCTGGTCACGGACGGCGGGCTCCTCCAGGTGCAGCCCCTCCTCCTCGGGCGCCACCAGGTCCCCCAGCCAGGCCTGCACCCTGACCCCCGGCAGGGCCTGCCGGGCCTGGGCCAGGAAGGCGGGCGCCTGCGGGTAGCGGGAGGCGCGCAGCGACCCGTCGTGCTCCAGCGGGCCGGTGTGCACGTACAGGTCCCGGACGCCCGTCCCGGCGAGCAGTCGCGTCAACGCGGCGAAGTCTGCCTCCCCCTTGCGTCCGTCGACCCAGGCGTGCCCGAGCCAGACGGCGTCCCGGCCGCGCGTCCGGGCCTGGGCCGAGGGTTCGCCCGCGTACTGGAGCCGCAGCGCGGCAGCCGCCGATGCGACGGGCAGCAGGAGCAGTACCAGCCCGCACAGCGCCGCCACCGTCACCCGCCGCGACCTGGGCCAACCCCGCCATCGAGCCCTCGCGGCCCGCGCCCGTGCAGTGATCATCCGCATGCTGGACCGTCCCCCCTGGTGAACCGAATAGCCCAGGATACGAAACGGGCTCGGAGAGTGACGGCATGTACAGATACCCTGACCTGGTGCGCCCCGCAAAGGCGGGGGCCGCATAGCCGACAGCCGTCGCACTCAGGGAGCGCCCCATGGCCACAGCCGTCCCCTCGTCCACCCCTCAAGACCGCGCGAATGCCTTGCGTGAAGCGCTTGCCACGCGTGTGGTGGTTGCTGATGGTGCGATGGGCACCATGTTGCAGGCGCAGGATCCGAGTATGGAGGACTTCGAGCAGCTCGAGGGCTGTAACGAGGTGTTGAATGTGACGCGGCCGGACATTGTGCGGTCGGTGCATGACGCGTATTTCGCGGTGGGCGTGGACTGTGTGGAGACGAACACGTTCGGGGCGAACTTCGCGGCGCTGGGGGAGTACGACATCCCGGGGCGGATCTTCGAGTTGTCGGAGGCGGGGGCGCGGATCGCGCGGGAGGCGGCGGATGCGTTCACCGCGGTGGATGGGCGTGGGCGGTGGGTGCTGGGGTCGATCGGGCCGGGGACGAAGCTGCCGACGCTCGGGCACGCGGAGTACGCGGTGCTGCGGGACGGGTTCGAGGAGAACGCGGCGGGTCTGATCGCGGGTGGCGCGGATGCGCTGCTCGTGGAGACCTCGCAGGACCTGTTGCAGACGAAGGCGGCGATCCTGGGGTCGAAGCGGGCGATCGCCGCGGCGGGGCTTGATCTGCCGGTGTTCGTGCAGGTGACGGTGGAGACGACCGGCACGATGCTGCTCGGCTCGGAGATCGGCGCCGCCCTCACCGCGTTGGAGCCGCTCGGGGTGGACTTCATCGGGCTGAACTGCGCGACGGGTCCGGCGGAGATGAGCGAGCACCTGCGCTACCTCGCCAAGAACGCCCGGATCGGGCTCTCGTGCATGCCGAACGCGGGGCTGCCGCTGCTGGGCAAGAACGGCGCGCATTATCCGTTGTCGCCGGCGGAGCTGGCGGACGCGCATGACACGTTCACCCGCGAGTACGGCCTGTCGCTGGTCGGTGGTTGCTGCGGCACGACGCCGGAGCACCTGCGGGCGGTGGTGGAGCGGGTCCAGGGGCGTCCGGTCGTCGCACGGACCCCGCAGCCGGAGCCGTCGGCGGCGTCGCTGTACCAGGCGGTGCCGTTCCGGCAGGACACCTCCTACCTGGCGATCGGTGAGCGGACGAACGCCAACGGGTCGAAGAAGTTCCGGGACTCGATGCTGGCGGGGGACTGGCAGGCGTGTGTGGAGATCGCCCGGGACCAGATCCGGGACGGCTCGCACCTGCTGGACCTGTGCGTCGATTATGTCGGCCGGGACGGCGTCGCGGACATGCGCGAGGTCGCCGGACGCCTGGCGACCGCCTCCACCTTGCCGATCGTGCTGGACTCCACCGAGGTGGACGTGCTGCGCGCGGGGTTGGAGAAGCTGGGTGGGCGGGCGGTGCTGAACTCGGTGAACTACGAGGACGGCAACGCCGAGGATTCGCGGTTCGCGCGGATCGCGTCGTTGGCGCGGGAGCATGGTGCGGGTCTGATCGCGTTGACGATCGACGAGGAGGGGCAGGCCCGTACCGCGGCGAAGAAGGTGGAGATCGCGGAGCGGCTGATCGCGGAGCTGACCGACGGTTACGGGATCGACGAGGGGTCGATTCTGGTGGACTGTCTGGCGTTCACGCTCGGGACGGGGCAGGAGGAGTCGCGGCGCGACGGGATCGAGACGATCGAGGCGATCCGTGAGTTGAAGGCCCGCCACCCGAAGGTGCAGACGACGCTGGGGCTGTCGAACATTTCGTTCGGGCTGTCGCCGGCGGCGCGTCAGGTGATCAACTCGGTGTTCCTGCACGAGTGTGTGCAGGCGGGGTTGGATTCGGCGATCGTGCATGCGTCGAAGATCCTGCCGATCGCGCGGATCCCGCAGGAGCAGCGGGAGGTGGCGCTGGACCTGGTGTATGACCGCCGGGCGGAGGGTTACGACCCGCTGCAGAGGCTGTTGCAGTTGTTCGAGGGTGTGAGCACCGCGTCCAGTGCGGCGTCGAAGGCGGAGGAGCTGGCGGCGCTGCCGTTGGAGGAGCGTCTGCAGCGCCGGATCGTGGACGGGGAGCGCAAGGGCCTGGAGGCGGACCTGGACGAGGCCCTCACGACCCGTACGGCGTTGGACATCGTCAACACCACCCTGTTGGCGGGGATGAAGGTGGTGGGTGAGCTGTTCGGGTCGGGGCAGATGCAGCTGCCGTTCGTCCTGCAGTCGGCGGAGGTGATGAAGACGGCGGTGGCGCACCTGGAGCCGCACATGGAGAAGTCCGACGACGAGGGCAAGGGCACCATCGTGCTGGCCACCGTCAAGGGTGACGTCCACGACATCGGCAAGAACCTCGTCGACATCATTCTCTCCAACAACGGCTACACCGTCGTCAACCTCGGCATCAAGCAGCCCGTTTCGGCGATCCTGGACGCGGCGGTCGAGCACCGCGCGGACGTGATCGGCATGTCCGGGCTGCTCGTCAAGTCGACGGTGATCATGAAGGAGAACCTCCAGGAGCTCAACCAGCGCAACCTCGCCGCCGACTACCCCGTCATCCTCGGCGGCGCGGCGCTGACCCGCGCCTACGTCGAACAGGACCTCCACGAAATCTACGAAGGCGAAGTCCGCTACGCCCGCGACGCCTTCGAAGGACTGCGCCTGATGGACGCGTTGATCGCGGTCAAGCGTGGTGTGCCGGGTGCGGTGCTGCCGGAGTTGCGGCAGCGGCGGCACGCGAAGGTGGAGGTCGAGGAGGTGGAGGAGGAGAACCTCGGGCAGATCCGCTCCGATGTGTCGGTGGGTAACCGGGTGCCGGAGCCGCCGTTCTGGGGGGACCGGATCGTCAAGGGGATTCCGTTCGCGGACTACTCCTCCTGGCTGGACGAGGATGCGCTGTTCAAGGGGCAGTGGGGTCTGAAGGCGGCCCGCAGCGGCGGCCCCAGCTACGAGGAGTTGGTGGAGACGGAGGGGCGTCCGCGGTTGCGGATGTGGCTGGACCGGTTGCAGACCGAGGGCTGGCTTGAGGCGGCCGTGGTCTACGGGTACTACCCGGCGGCGTCCAAGGGCGACGACCTGATCGTGTATGCGGAGGACGGCAGTGAGCGGACCAGGTTCACGTTCCCGCGTCAGCGCCGGGGCCGCAGGCTGTGCCTGGCGGACTTCTTCCGTCCGGAGGAGAGCGGCGAGAAGGACGTGCTGGGTCTTCAGGTCGTCACGATGGGCAACCGGATCTCGGAGGCCGCGAACGAGCTGTTCGCGGCCGACGCCTACCGCGACTACCTGGAGCTGCACGGCCTGTCCGTGCAACTCGCCGAAGCCCTCGCGGAGTTCTGGCACGCCCGGGTCCGCTTCGAGCTCGGGTTCGGCAACGAGGACCCGCAGGACGTGAAGGACATGTTCGCGCTCAAGTACCGGGGCGCACGGTTCTCCCTGGGCTACGGGGCCTGCCCCGGACTCGAGGACCGCGCCAAGATCGCCGCCCTGCTGAAGCCCGAACGGATCGGCGTCGTCCTCTCCGAGGAGTTCCAGCTCCACCCCGAGCAGTCCACCGACGCCATCGTCATCCACCACCCCGAAGCCAAGTACTTCAACGCGAGGTAACCGTCGGGCCGCGCTCCGTTCGTCTCTTTCGGGCGGTATGCGCGTATCCTGGATGATCCCTAACGGGCCGGTCCGCTGACCAGCGGACCGGCCTGTGTCATCCCCGGGGTGAGCCCGTACGGGAAGGACCCAGCAGTATGACGACCATTTGGACCCCCTCCGACAGCCTCGACCGGACGGGTGACGGCGGCCTCCAGGCGGTGCTGCTCGACATGGACGGCACGCTGGTCGACACCGAGGACTTCTGGTGGCAGGCGGAGGCCTCGCTCTTCGCCGAGCTGGGCCACCGGCTGGACGAGAAGGACCGGGCCCATGTCGTCGGCGGCCCGATGAGCCGGGTGATCGACTACCTGATCGCCACCACGCAGGTCGCGCTCAGCCCGGCCGAGCTGACGGTGCTGATCAACCAGCGGTTCGTCGACCTGCTGGCGGACGGCGTGCCGTTGATGCCGGGCGCCGAGCGGCTGCTCAACACCCTGAACGCGCACGGCATCCCGGCCGCGCTGGTCTCGGCCTCGCACCGGCACATCATCGACATCGTGCTGCAGAGCCTGGGCGCCGAGCACTTCGCCTTCACGGTGGCCGGTGACGAGGTCGCCCGGACGAAGCCGCACCCGGACCCGTACCTGGTGGCGGCGGCCCGGCTGGGTGCCGAGCCGGCCCGCTGCGTGGTGGTCGAGGACGCCCCGACGGGCGTGCTGGCGGCCGAGGCGGCGGGCTGCCCGGTGATCGCCGTGCCGTCGGTGGCGGTGATCGAACCGGGGCCGGGGCGGACGGTGCTGAGCTCGCTGGAGCAGGTGGATCTTGAGTTGCTGCGGGCGATGGTAACGGCCCGAGTGTGATATTGGTCTCGTTGTACCGGTCGGTTGCTGTCGCGCTGCGGCCCGACGGCAACGGGCTGTGCATGCGACAGGGGAGAAAACGGGCATTCGCAGACAACTCGTCGGCCCGATCTGACGGAACGATCGTCGGGTCATAACGGAGCGTACGAAGCAGTGATATTCGTGCGTGTTCGATGTGGCACGCTACATCCGATCAGTCCCCCCAAAGGCTGGCCGTTCGCACCCGCCGACGCCGCCCCACCCCCGGCGGAGACCCGGCGGCAGCCACCGGCACCCCCGGTCCGCATGGAGAAGGAACGTATTCCGCATGACTTCAGCCAACCGACTGGCCGTGCTCAGCTGCGCCGCACTGGTGGCCACCACGGCAGCGGGCTGCGCCTCGGCGACCAAGGTCGTCACCGGTGGAGACTCCGGCAGCGCGATCACCCTGGGCACCACCAGCGTGACCAAGGTGCTCGACCCGGCCGGCACCTATGACTCCGGGTCCTGGCTGGTCCTGAACAACACCTTCCAGTCGCTGCTGAAGTTCCCGGCCGGCGCGACGGTGCCGCAGCCGGACGCCGCGCAGAACTGCGCCTTCACCGGCGCCGACACCATGACGTACACCTGCACGCTCAAGAGCGGGCTGAAGTTCTCCAACGGGCACCCGCTGACCGCCACCGACGTGGTCTTCTCGATCCAGCGGATGCTGAAGATCAAGGACCCGAACGGCCCGGCCGAGCTGCTCTCGACCATCAAGTCGGTCGAGTCCAAGGGCGACGACACGGTGGTCATCCACCTGACGACGCCCGACGCGGTCATCCCGGCCAAGCTGGCCTCGGCGGCCGGCTCGATCGTCGACCACACGGTCTTCCCGGCGGACAAGCTGCTGGACAACAGCAAGCTGGTCGGCTCCGGCCCGTACAAGATCGACTCGATCGACGAGCTGGCCGGCTCCAAGGGCGGCGTGCCCGGCAAGATCTCGCTCTCGGCCAACTCGCAGTACCAGGGCGACGAGAAGATGCAGAACACCAAGTTCGCTGTGCGCTACTTCAACACCGCCGACGAACTGAAGGCCGCCCTGGACAAGGGCGACATCGACATGACGGACAACAACAGCCTCGACCCGGCCGTCGCCACCAAGCTGAGCGACGACCAGGTCTCGGGCAAGGGCACCGTCAAGGTCACCGAGGGTGACAGCGCCGAGGTCAGCTTCCTGGTGTTCAACACCAAGGACCAGACCGCCGGCAACCAGGCCGTCCGCCAGGCGGCGGCCCAGCTGCTCGACCGCCAGGCGCTGGTGCGCAACGTCTTCGAGCACTCCGTCCAGCCGCTGTACTCCGTCGTCCCCGCCGGGATCGCCGGGCACAACACCGCCTTCTTCGACAGGTACAGCGAGCCGGACGTCAACAAGGCCAAGAAGATCCTCAGCGGCGCCAAGGTGCAGACGCCGGTCAAGCTCACGCTGACCTGGTCCCGCGCGCGGGCCGGTGACGCGCAGATGGCCGAGATCAAGAAGGAGCTGGAGGCCGGCGGCCTCTTCCAGGTCACGGTCGAGAAGGAAGCCGACTGGGAGGCCTTCAAGGCCGGCTGGAAGGCCGACAAGTACCAGATGTACGCGACCCGTTGGGTGCCCGACTACGTCGACGCGGACGACTACATCACCCCGCTCGTGGTCGGTGGCGGCGTTTACCACAACAGCTGGGACGACCCGCGGATCAGTCAGCAGCTGGTGCCGGAGAGCATCAAGCAGACCGACCGCACCGCCGGTGGCGCCTACGGCCAGATGCAGAACATCGTGGCCGACGCCGTGCCGCTGCTGCCGCTGTTCCAGAACAAGGCGTTCTACGCCTCCAAGGAGGACATCACCGGGGTCGGCAACACCGTCGACACCTCGGGCATCCTCCGCTTCTGGGAGATCGGCCGCGCCAAGAAGTAACCGCGCCGAGAAGTGACGTTGTACGGCTGAGGCCCCCATCCCGGTGGATGGGGGCCTCAGCCGTACAACGTCAGAGGTCAGAGCGCGCCGGGGCGTACCAGGCCGCTCTCGTAGGCGTACACGGCCGCCTGCACCCGGTCGCGGAGCTGGAGCTTGGTCAGCACGTGGCCCACGTGCGTCTTGACCGTCGTCTCGCTGACGAAGAGCTCGGCGGCGACCTCGGCGTTCGACAGACCGCGGGCGACGAGCTTGAGCACCTCCAGCTCGCGTTCGGTCAGCGCGGTGAGGGCCTGCGGCGGCGTCTCGTCGCCGGAGGGCAGCTTGGTGGCGTACATGTCGAGCAGGCGGCGGGTGATGCTCGGCGCGAGCATCGCGGCGCCGTCGGCGACCACCCGGATCGCCTGCACCAGCTCGTCCGCCGGGACGTCCTTGAGCAGGAAGCCGCTGGCCCCCGCGCGCAGCGCCTCGACGACGTACTCGTCCAGGTCGAAGGTGGTCAGCACGAGCACCTTGGCCGGGCCGTCCCGGCCGGGCCCGGCGATCCGGCGGGTGGCCTCGACGCCGTCCATCCGGGGCATCCGGATGTCCATCAGCACCACGTCCGGCTGGAGCGCCCGGACCTGCTCGAGCGCCTGCTGGCCGTCCCCGGCCTCGCCGACCACCACCAGGTCGTGCTCGGCCTCCAGGATCATTCTGAAACCCGTGCGCAGCAGTGGCTGGTCGTCGACCAGCAGCACTCGGATCGTCACCTACGGCTCCTTCGTCAGTGTCGTGGCCTGCACCGGCAGCGGGTACGGCGGGGGAGTGCCGCCGAACTCGGGACAGCTGGCCTGGTGGTCGCACCAGTCGCAGAGCCGGTTCTTCGTCGCGGGGAAGTCGCCGCTGGCGACCGCCCGGGTGATCGTCTCCCAGAGGGCCTGGAGCTTGCGTTCGGTCGCGAGCAGGTCGGCCTCGTCCGGGTCGTACGTGACGACGTCGCCGCCACCGCCGAGGTAGACGAGCTGGAGGCGCTTGGGGATCACGCCCTTCCAGCGCCACACCACCAGGGCGTAGAACTTCATCTGGAACATCGCCTTGCCCTCGAAGTCCCGCGAGGGTGCCCGCCCGGTCTTGTAGTCGACCAGCCGGACGTCGCCCGAGGGCGCGACGTCGACCCGGTCGATGTAGCCGCGCAGCAGCAGGCCGGTCTCCAGCACCGTCTCCACGTAGAGCTCGCGCTCCACCGGGTGCAGCCGGGTCGGGTCCTCCAGCTTGAACCACTGGCCGAGCAGCTTCTCCGCGTCCCGCAGCCAGCGGGTCAGCGCGGCGCCGTCCCCGTCCCCCTCTTCCAGGAACAGACCGCTGAGCTGCGGCCGCTCGCCGAGCAGCCGCTCCCACTGCGGCCGGAGCAGCCCGAGGGCGCGCTCGGGAGTCCGCTCGGCGGCCGGGCTGTCGAACAGCCGCTCCAGCACCGCGTGCACCAGGGTGCCCCGGGTGGCCGCCGCGCTCGGCGGCTCGGGGAGCTTGTCGATCACCCGCAGCCGGTAGAGCAGGGGACACGTCATGAAGTCGCCCGCGCGGGAGGGCGACAGCCCCGTCGGCGGGGTGGCCACGGCGGGGCCGGTCTTCTGCTGCTGCATGCTCCGACCCTACTGTGCGGCTGCGGCCCGCCGTCCCACCGCTGATGCGCGGCCCTCCTGCGGGGTAAGACATGGGTGGAGCGGAACGCAGATCCGGGCGTGAGATCACGTAGGTTTGGGCGCACGGCGGGGGACAACCGAGCAAAGGGGCCACGGTGAGCGACACCAGGGGGCAGCAGACCACGGCTGGGCCCGGCGGGAAGAAGCCCGAGGAGCGGCCCGGCGGGATCCTGATGGGCCGCCCCTTCGGTGTGCCGGTGTACGTGACGCCCTCGTGGTTCGTCATCGCGGCACTGATCACCTGGCTGTTCGGCGGCCAGCTCGCCGACGTGCTGCCCGAGCTGGGCGGCACCCGCTACCTCGTCTCGCTCTCCTTCGCCGTCGCCTTCTACGCCTCGGTGCTCGTCCACGAGCTGGCCCACACCCTGGTCGCGCTGCGCTACAAGCTCGGGGTGCGGCGCATCCAGCTCCAGTTCTTCGGGGGTGTCTCGGAGATCGAGAAGGAGGCCGAGACCCCGGCCCGCGAGTTCTGGCTGGCCTTCGTCGGGCCGCTGCTCTCGCTCGTGCTCGGCGGCCTCTTCTACCTCGCGCTGCTCGCCGTCGAGCCGGCCACGGTGCCCGGGGTGCTGCTGGCCGGGCTGATGGTCTCCAACCTGGTGGTCGCCGCCTTCAACCTGCTGCCCGGCATGCCGCTGGACGGCGGCCGGATGCTGCGGGCCGTCGTCTGGGGGCTGACGGGCCGTCCGATGGCGGGCACCGTCGCGGCAGCATGGGCGGGTCGGGCGCTGGCCCTGGTGGTGCTGTTCGGCCTGCCGATGGTCTCGGCGGCCCGCAGTGGCCCCGACCGCAGCGGCACGGACAGCCTGATCGACGCGGTGCTCTCCGCCGTGCTCGCGGTGATCATCTGGAACGGCGCCTCCGGCAGCCTGCGCAACGCCCGGCTGCGCGAGGCCCTGCCCGCCCTGCGGCTGAGCGAGCTGGCCCGCCGGGCGGTCGAGGTCCCCGCCGACACGCCGCTCGGGGAGGCCCTGCGGCGGGCCCGCGAGGCGCAGGCCGGCGCGATGGTGATCGTCGACAGCTCGGGGGAGCCCACCGGGCTGGTCAAGGAGGCCTCGGTCAACGCCGTCCCCGAGCACCGCCGCCCGTGGGTCGCCGTCGGCGCGCTCGCCCGCCAGCTCGAACCGGGCCTGCGGCTCGACCTCGGCCTCGACGGCGAGGACCTCCTCACCGCCCTGCGCCGCACCCCGGCCTCCGAGTACCTGGTGCTCCGCCCGGACGGCACGGCGTACGGGGTGCTCGCCCTCGTGGACCTGGAGAAGCGCCTCAGCGCGGCCGTCGCGGGGCGTCCTGCCTGATGGTCGGTGGAGTGCTCGGCTTCCCTTAGGATTGTCCGCATGTCCGAACCGACCGGTGCCACCCGCCGACGCGGGCCCTTCAAGGTCGGGGACCAGGTCCAGCTGACCGACCCCAAGGGCCGCCACTACACGTTCACGCTCGAAACCGGGAAGCAGTTCCACACCCACAAGGGTGCGTTCCCGCACGACGAGCTGATCGGCGCTCCCGAGGGCACGGTCGTGCGCACCACGGGCAACGTCCCGTATCTCGCGCTGCGCCCCTTGCTCCCCGACTACGTCCTCTCCATGCCGCGCGGCGCAGCCGTGATCTACCCCAAGGACGCGGGGCAGATCCTGGCGATGGCCGACATCTTCGCGGGCGCCCGCGTGATCGAGGCGGGCGTCGGCTCCGGCGCCCTCTCGACCTACCTGCTGCGCGCCGTCGGCGACACCGGCCTGCTCGCCTCGTACGAGCGCCGCCAGGACTTCGCCGACATCGCCAAGGCGAACGTCGAGCGCTACTTCGGCAGCCCGCACCCGGCCTGGAAGCTCACCGTCGGCGACCTCCAGGACAACCTGGTGGAGACCGAGGTCGACCGCATCATCCTCGACATGCTCGCCCCCTGGGAGTGCCTGGACGTCGCCTCCAAGGCGCTCGTCCCCGGCGGCCTGATCTGCTGCTACGTGGCCACCACCACGCAGCTCTCGCGCACCGTCGAGGCGCTGCGGGAGCACGGCACGTTCACCGAGCCGCAGTCCTGGGAGTCGATGGTCCGCACCTGGCACGTCGAGGGTCTCGCCGTCCGCCCGGACCACCGCATGATCGGCCACACCGGCTTCCTGCTGACCTCCCGTCGGCTCGCGGACGGCGTCGAGCCGCCGCTGCGCCGCCGCCGCCCGTCCAAGGGCTCCTACGGCGAGGACTACGAGGGCGCCTCCCCCGAGCGCAGCCTCGCCGAGCGCGCCGCGGAGCGTGCCGCCGCCCGTGAGGAACTTGCGTAACCTGCACTGCCCAGGGGCGCGGAGAACTGTGGGGGACACCCTCGCGCAGTTCCCCGCGCCCTTTCAGGTTCGGGTGGCCCGGGTGCGTCTGATCGAACGTCGTGTGGGACGATGCTCGCTCACACCGCCGACGTGAAGAGGACCGCCTGGTGGAAGACCCGAGCCAGCCCGAACTCCAAGCACACGCCCGGCCCGGCTTCCGGCACTGGGCCCTGGTGGCCGCCGCCTGTGCCGCCGTCATAGCCGCCGCGCTGGCGGCGAGCCCCGCCGCAGGCCGTACGACCCCGACCGGCACCACGCCGAGAGCCCTGCCGACGGCTGCCGCGCCGGACCCGGCAAAGGCTCAACTTCCCCTTGACTGCGGCCCGTTCCCGGTCACCGTCGCGCTCAGCTTCAGCGCCCTGCTGGACGGCCTGCCGAGCACCGTCGTGGCCGCCCACTGCGCGGCCCCCAACGGCACCCCGAGCGATGCCGTCTTCCTGCTCACGCCGGGCCCGACCGTCCGCGCGACGCTGCTCGGCGAGGCCGACGGACTCACCGTCACGGCCCTGAAGCTGCGCTCGGACGGCACCGTCACCGGCCGCGCCAAGGGCTACTCCAGCGACGACGTGCCGCGTTTCGCCCCCGACCTGCTGCTCGACCTCACCTGGAGCCACAACGGCACCGGCTGGGACCTGACGAAGTCCAAGGCCCCAGCCGTCACCGGCGTCTAGGCCCGCGCGCCGGCGGGCCGCGGGCTACTCGGCGTCAGGTCCGAAGACCTCGACCGAGTCCCGCACCCGCCGGACGTGGATGCAGTCACCCGGGCAGTCCTTCGCCGAGTCGACCACGTCCTGAAGCAGGGTCAGCGGCACCGGCGCGGTCTCGCCGGGCAGTTGGCGCAGCTCGTCGTCGGTGCCCTTCACGTAGGCGAGCCCGTCGATGTCGAGTTCGAAGACCTCGGGGGCGTACTGGACGCAGATCCCGTCCCCTGTGCAGAGGTCCTGGTCGATCCAGACCTCGAGCTCCTCGCCCGATACGCCTGCCACAGTTCCGCCGGTCGCCGACATGTCCCCTGCCGTTTCTGTCCCAGGACGCCCCTGATTGGGGCATTCCTGCCATTCGTACAACGATCCGACCGGATTCCACGGTCACGATCGGGTATTGACTCGACCGACCATACATCTGGTCCGCTTTGAGCGTTGAGCGGTGGGTATGACTGCACTCAGGGGAAGCATGCAAGGGCGAAGATCGGACACGCCCGTTCCATCTTTCTGATCTAGGGGTTTACGAACCCCTGGTCCCAGGTAGGGTCTGGAAGCGTCCAGCTCCCCCCGGAGGAGGTGAGGACCGTGGCAGCCCACGATGACGACTACACCCGCAGCACCGGTAAGCCCGCTCGTGGTTCCGACGAGGCAGCTCAGCTCTCGTACCTCGAGCAGGAGATCGCCGTCCTGCGCCGCAAGCTCGCCGACTCGCCGCGCAGCTCAAGGGTTCTTGAGGAGCGCATCGCCGAGCTGCAGACCAACCTGGCCGGCGTGACGGCCCAGAACGAACGGCTCGTCTCCACCCTGCGCGAGGCCCGCGACCAGATCGTGGCCCTCAAGGAGGAGGTGGACAGGCTGGCCCAGCCCCCGGCGGGGTTCGGCACCTTCCTCAGCCAGAACGAGGACGGCACCGCCGACATCTTCACCGGAGGCCGCAAACTCCGCGTCAACGTCAGCCCCAGCGTCGATCTTGACGACCTCTGCCGTGGGCAGGAGGTGATGCTCAACGAGGCCCTCAACATCGTGGACGCAATGGCCTTCGAGAGCATCGGTGACATCGTCACCCTCAAGGAAGTGCTGGAGGACGGCGAACGCGCCCTGGTCACCGGCCACACCGACGAGGAGCGGGTGGTCCGGCTCGCCGAGCCGCTGCGCGACCTCACCCTGCGCTCCGGCGACGCCCTCCTGCTCGAACCCCGCTCGGGGTACGTCTACGAGGTCGTGCCCAAGTCGGAGGTCGAGGACCTGGTCCTCGAAGAGGTGCCGGACATCGACTACCGGCAGATCGGCGGTCTGGCCAACCAGATCGAGCAGATCCGTGACGCGGTCGAGCTCCCGTACCTGCACGCCGACCTCTTCAAGGAGTACGAGCTGCGCCCGCCGAAGGGTGTGCTGCTCTACGGCCCGCCCGGCTGCGGCAAGACGCTCATCGCCAAGGCGGTCGCGAACTCGCTGGCCAAGAAGGTCGCCGAGGTGACCGGCCAGCCCCAGGGCAAGAGCTACTTCCTGAACATCAAGGGCCCCGAGCTGCTCAACAAGTACGTCGGGGAGACCGAGCGGCAGATCCGCCTGGTCTTCCAGCGGGCCCGGGAGAAGGCGAGCGAGGGCACCCCCGTCATCGTCTTCTTCGACGAGATGGAGTCGCTCTTCCGCACCCGTGGCTCGGGGGTGAGCTCGGACGTGGAGAACACCATCGTGCCGCAGCTGCTCGCCGAGATCGACGGTGTGGAGGGCCTGGAGAACGTCATCGTGATCGGCGCCTCGAACCGCGAGGACATGATCGACCCGGCCATCCTGCGCCCCGGCCGGCTCGACGTGAAGATCAAGATCGAGCGGCCGGACGCCGAGGCCGCGAAGGACATCTTCTCCAAGTACCTCAAGGACTCGCTGCCCTTCCACCCGGACGACCTCAAGGAGCACGGCAGCTCCGTCGGGGCGACGGTGGACGCGATGATCCAGGCGGTCGTCGAGCGGATGTACACCGAGACCGAGGAGAACCGCTTCCTGGAGGTCACCTACGCCAACGGTGACAAGGAGGTCCTGTACTTCAAGGACTTCAACTCCGGCGCGATGATCCAGAACATCGTCGACCGTGCGAAGAAGATGGCCATCAAGGACTTCCTCGACCACGGTCAGCGCGGCCTCCGGGTCTCCCACCTGCTCGCCGCCTGTGTGGACGAGTTCAAGGAGAACGAGGACCTGCCCAACACCACCAACCCGGACGACTGGGCCCGGATCTCCGGCAAGAAGGGCGAGCGGATCGTCTTCATCCGCACGCTCGTCACCGGGAAGCAGGGCGCCGAGTCCGGCCGCTCCATCGACACTGTCGCCAACACGGGGCAGTACCTGTAAGAGGGACCGGTACGAGCTGTCCTCACCCACCGTCCGGCTGCGGCGCCACGAGCCCCGCAGCCGGACGGCGCGTCTGGGGACGGTCGTCGCGCTTCGGAGCACCATAGGTACGTCAGCACCCTGCCCGGTGGGGGCCGGGCGCAGGGCAAGGAGGGCCGCATGACCGTACGGCGCGTGATGGGGATCGAGACCGAGTACGGGATCTCCGTACCCGGACACCCGAACGCCAACGCCATGCTCACCTCGTCCCAGATCGTCAACGCGTACGCGGCGGCGATGCACCGGGCGCGGCGGGCTCGCTGGGACTTCGAGGAGGAGAACCCGCTGCGCGACGCGCGCGGCTTCGACCTCGCGCGGGACGTGGCGGACTCCAGCCAGCTCACCGACGAGGACATCGGCCTGGCGAACATCATCCTCACCAACGGCGCCCGGTTCTACGTCGACCACGCGCACCCCGAGTACAGCTCGCCCGAGGTCACCAACCCGCGCGACGCGGTGCTCTGGGACAAGGCGGGCGAGCGGGTGATGGCCGAGGCGGCGGCCCGAGCGCTGGAGCTGCCGAACGGCCAGAAGATCAACCTGTACAAGAACAACACGGACAACAAGGGCGCCTCCTACGGCACCCACGAGAACTACCTGATGCAGCGGGCCACGCCGTTCGCCGACATCGTCCGCCACCTCACCCCGTTCTTCGTCTCCCGCCAGGTCGTCACCGGCGCCGGCCGGGTCGGGCTCGGCCAGGACGGCTCCGCCGACGGCTTCCAGCTCACCCAGCGCGCCGACTTCTTCGAGGTCGAGGTCGGGCTGGAGACGACGCTCAAGCGCCCGATCATCAACACCCGGGACGAGCCGCACGCAGACGCGGACAAGTACCGCCGCCTGCACGTGATCATCGGCGACGCGAACCTCTCGGAGATCTCCACCTACCTCAAGCTCGGCACCACCTCGCTGGTGCTGGCGATGATCGAGGACGCCTTCATCGCCGTCGACCTCGCCGTCGACCAGCCCGTCCGCACCCTGCACCGGGTCTCCCACGACCCGTCGCTGCAGCACCTGATCACGCTGCGCAGCGGCCGCAAGCTCACCGCCGTGCAGTTGCAGATGGAGTACTGCGAGCTGGCCCGCAAGTACGTCGAGGACCGCTGGGGCCAGGACGCCGACGAGCAGACCCTCGACGTGCTGGCCCGCTGGGAGGACGTGCTGGGCCGGCTGGAGCGCGACCCGATGAGCCTGTCCAAGCAGCTCGACTGGGTCGCCAAGAAGGAGCTCCTGGAGGGCTACCGGCAGCGCGACGGCCTGGACTGGGACAACTCCCGGCTCCACCTGGTCGACCTCCAGTACAGCGACGTACGGGCCGACAAGGGCCTCTACAACCGCCTGGTGGCCAGGGGCCGGTTCGAGCGCCTGGTGACGGAGGAGGAAGTCCTCAGGGCCGTCGGCAAGCCCCCGGAGGACACCCGCGCCTACTTCCGCGGCCGCTGCCTGGAGCAGTACGCCGAGCACGTCGCCGCGGCCTCCTGGGACTCGGTCATCTTCGATCTGCCCGGCCGGGACTCGCTCCAGCGGGTGCCGACCTTGGAGCCGCTGCGCGGCACCCGCAACCACGTCAAGGAACTGCTCGACCGGTGCCGCACGGCGGAGGACCTGCTGCGGGTGCTCTCCGGCGGCTGATGCCGTGACCGGCGCCGTGTGACTGATGCCGTGTGACTGATGCCGAGCCGTGACCTTTCGATCACCAGGGGTGAATGCGCCCCGGGTGGGAATCATTCAGGGGAGTGCGGAGCGTTCTACTGGAACTGGGGGGCGATTCGCGCCCCTGCTGTATAGGGTCTGAGGAAGTGGCGCAGACGGCAGCGCAGACCTAACCGTGCCAGACGAGTCGAGCGGGGTGAGGAAAATGGCGAGCAAGGACACCGGTGGCGGCCAGCAGCGGGCGAACCGCTCCTCCGAGGAGGTCGAGGAGCAGGCTGCGGAGACGCAGAACTCCGACGACCTCAAGGAGCGCCAGGAAAAGCTGAGTGACGACGTCGACGCGGTGCTGGACGAAATCGACGACGTGCTGGAGACGAATGCCGAGGACTTCGTGCGGCAGTTTGTCCAGAAGGGCGGCCAGTAGCCTGTATGCCCGATTCCGATAATCGGGCCTGACACGGGCTCCGTTCGCGCGCGGCAATTCCTCACGGGTTGTCGCGCGCGAACGCATCGTATTACGGCCGAGCACTGCTACTGGATGAGCACTGCTGGATGAGCAGAATCGGACGGTCCTGGAGGTTGGCCCCACGCCGACCGGGTATGGTCCGGGGCATCCTCTGTTGATCTACCTGGAAGGAATCGAGTGGAAGCCAACACTGGTGGCACCGGGCGTCTACCGGCTGCCTTCCTGACCCCAGGGTCCTCGTCGTTCATCGACTTCCTGGCCCAGCACTCGCCGGGGCTGCTGCCCGGCGGCCGCTCCCTCCCCGAAGGGATGACGATCGAGGCGCCGCACGGCACCACCATCGTCTCGGCGGTCTTCGACGGCGGCGTGGTGCTGGCCGGCGACCGCCGGGCGACGATGGGCAACGTCATCGCCCAGCGGGACATCGAGAAGGTCTTCCCGGCCGACGAGTACAGCGCCGTCGGCATCGCCGGCACCGCCGGCCTCGCCGTCGAGATGGTCCGGCTCTTCCAACTGGAGTTGGAGCACTACGAGAAGATCGAGGGCACCGTCCTCTCCCTGGAGGGCAAGGCCAACCGCCTGACCACGATGATCCGGGGCAACCTCGGGATGGCCATGCAGGGCCTGGCGGTCGTGCCGATGTTCGCCGGCTACGACCTCGACCTCGACCGGGGCCGGATCTTCACCTACGACGTCACCGGCGGGCGCTCCGAGGAGCGCGGCTTCGCCGCCACCGGCTCCGGTTCGGTCTTCGCCCGGGGCTCGATGAAGAAGCTCTACCGCGACGGCCTGACGGCCGACCAGGCCGCCATGCTCGTCGTCCAGGCGCTCTACGACGCCGCCGACGACGACTCGGCGACCGGCGGCCCGGACCTCGCCCGGAGGATCTTCCCGATCGTGTCGGTGATCACCGACAGCGGCTTCCGCCGGCTGTCCGACGACGAGGTCGGCGCGATCGCCGTCGCCGTCACGGACAAGCGCCGCGAGCAGCCCAACGGCCCGCAGGCCCCGCTCATCTGACTCCGCCACCTCCACTACGAGAAAGGGACGACCGCCGGTGTCCACACCGTTCTACGTCTCGCCTCAGCAGGCCATGGCGGACCGCGCGGAGTACGCCCGCAAGGGCATCGCGCGCGGTCGCAGCGTGGTCGTGCTCACCTACGCCGACGGCATCCTCTTCGTCGCGGAGAACACCTCCCGCGCGCTGCACAAGGTCTCCGAGATCTACGACAAGATCGCCTTCGCCGCGGTCGGCCGCTACAACGAGTTCGAGAACCTCCGGATCGGCGGCGTCCGCTACGCCGACCTTCGGGGCTACTCCTACGACCGCGCCGACGTGACGGCCCGCGGTCTGGCCAACGTCTACGCCCAGACGCTCGGCACCATCTTCTCCTCGGTCGGCGAGAAGCCGTACGAGGTCGAGCTCGTGGTGGCCGAGGTCGGCAAGGGCGTCGAGGACGACCAGATCTACCGGCTCACCCCGGACGGCTCGGTCGTCGACGAGCAGAACACCGTCGTGGTCGGCGGCAACGCCGACTCCATCGGCACCTACCTCAGCCAGACCCACCGGGTCGGGATGACCCTCCCCGAGGCCCTCAAGGTCGCCGTCGACGCCCTCGCCAGGGACCCCAACGGCGGCACCGCGCGGACCCTGACCACCGAGCAGCTCGAGGTCGCCGTCCTGGACCGCCAGCGGCCCCAGAAGCGCAAGTTCAAGCGCATCCTCGGCGGCCAGCTCACCCGCCTGCTCGAAGGCGACGACACCCCCGAGGACGCCCCCGAGGTGGCTGCTGCCGCCGATGACCCGGACGTCGGCGAGCTGCCGGACGCCGCCGAGTAGCCCGGTCGCGTGAATCCCGTACGGAGGCAACAGCCGCCGTGCGGGATTCCCGTGCGTCTGCGGCGAGTTGACCGAGCGCCGTGATGGGATCGACATCTCGTAATGGGGTTTCGCAAGGCCCCGAAAAGAGAAAAGATGCCTCATGGACCGCCGAATTTTCGGGCTGGAGAACGAGTACGGTGTCACGTGTACGTTCCGGGGACAACGACGTCTGTCTCCTGACGAGGTGGCCAGGTACCTCTTCCGCCGAGTAGTTTCCTGGGGCCGCAGCAGCAATGTCTTCCTGCGCAACGGTGCCCGCCTGTACCTCGACGTCGGCTCGCACCCCGAGTACGCCACGCCCGAGTGCGATGACGTCACGGAGCTGGTGACGCACGACAAGGCGGGCGAACGCATCCTCGAAGGCCTCCTGGTGGACGCCGAACGGCGCCTGCACGAGGAGGGCATCGCCGGGGACGTCTACCTCTTCAAGAACAACACCGACTCAGCCGGGAACTCCTACGGCTGCCACGAGAACTACCTGGTGGCCCGGCACGGCGAGTTCTCCCGGCTCGCCGACGTGCTGATCCCCTTCCTCGTGACGCGCCAGCTGATCTGCGGGGCCGGCAAGGTGCTGCAGACGCCGCGCGGTGCGGTCTTCTGCGTCAGCCAGCGGGCCGAGCACATCTGGGAGGGCGTCAGCTCCGCCACCACCCGCTCCCGGCCGATCATCAACACCCGCGACGAACCGCACGCCGACGCCGAGCGCTACCGGCGGCTGCACGTCATCGTCGGTGACTCCAACATGTCGGAGACCACCACCCTGCTCAAGGTCGGCGCCACCGACCTGGTGCTGCGCCTGATCGAGGCCGGGGTGGTGATGCGTGACCTGACACTGGAGAACCCGATCCGGGCCATCCGGGAGGTCAGCCACGACCTCACCGGCACCCACCAGGTGCGGCTCGCCAACGGCCGCGAGGCCAGCGCCCTGGACATCCAGGAGGAGTACTACTCCAAGGCACTGGAGTTCGCCGACCGCAAGGGAATCAACGAGGGCACCATCGGCCGGGTGCTCGAACTCTGGGGCCGCACTCTGGAGGCGGTCCGCACGGAGGACCTCTCCAAGGTCGACACCGAGATCGACTGGATCATGAAGTACCGGCTGATCGAGCGGTACCGGGCCAAGCACGACATGACGATGTCGAACCCGAGGGTGGCCCAGATCGACCTCGCGTACCACGACATCCACCGCCGCCGCGGCCTGTTCTACCTGCTCCAGAACAAGGGCCAGGCCGAGCGGGTCACCACCGACCTCAAGACCTTCGAGGCCAAGTCGGTGCCCCCGCAGACCACCCGGGCCCGGCTGCGCGGCGACTTCATCCGCCGGGCGCAGGAGCAGCGGCGGGACTTCACCGTCGACTGGGTGCACCTGAAGCTGAACGACCAGGCGCAGCGCACGGTGCTCTGCAAGGACCCGTTCCGCTCGGTGGACGAGCGGGTGGAGAAGCTGATCGCCGGTATGTGATCGGGGTGTGACCGTGCGGTGCGGGGGCGGTGACCGGGTGCTGATGCCCGGTCACCGCCCCCTTCCCGTGCGGCTGCGCCTCCCCATCTCGGGACGAATCGGGCCATAGGCTGACGGTCACCACCGACCGACAGTTAGGAACCCCGACCGTGCGACGTCTCGCCGGGTTGCTCGCAGTGCTGCCCGTACTCCTGCTGGCCGCGTGCAGCAGCGGCTCGTCCTCCTCGGCCGGGGCCTCGCCCTCCGGCACGGCCTCGGCCTCGGCCGTCGCGGTGCCGACGCCTGTCGCCTCGGCCGCGCCGATGCCCACCGTGACGGGCGACTTCGGCACCAAGGCGACGATCACGATCCCGTCGGGGCAGCCGAGCGGGCAGTTCGTGGTGAACACGGTGAGCGAGGGCGACGGCGCGGCGGTCGCCAAGAACGACTGGGTGACGATCAACTACACGGCGAAGGACTGGACCACCGGCAAGGACCTGACCAGCTCGTACGACTCCGGCCAGAAGCCGCAGCTCTACCAGGCGGCCAGCGGACAGTTGGTGCCCGCCTTCGACACGAGCGTGCTGGGCAAGAAGGTCGGCAGCCGGCTGCTGGTGGTGGCACCCCCGGCGGCGGGCTTCGGCGGCCAGGGCAGCAGCAACCTCGGGGTCGGTGCGGGGGACACGGTGGTCTTCGTGCTGGACATCATGGAGGACGTGCCGCAGGACTCGACCATCGCGGGGGCGATCACCCAGCCGCCGGCGACCTCGCCGCAGGTCAAGGACAACGGCAAGGCAGCCCCGACGATCACCGTCCCGGCCGGGCCGCCGGCGCCGCCCACCGACCTGCAGAAGTTCGTGCTGGTGAAGGGCGACGGCAAGCCGGTGCAGTCCGGCCAGACCCTGGTCGTCCAGTACACCGGAGTGCTGTGGAGCAACGGCCAGCCGTTCGACTCCTCCTGGAGCCACGGCGGCGCGCAGGCGCTCCAGGTCGGCACCGGCAGCCTGATCAAGGGCTGGGACGAGGGACTGGTCGGCCAGACCGTCGGCAGCCGGGTCGAGCTGGTGGTGCCGCCGGGCCTCGGCTACGGCGACAAGGCGCAGTCCTCGGTGCCCGCGAACTCGACGCTGGTGTTCGTGATCGACATCCTGGAGGCCGTCTGAGATGCTGCCCGCCGCGGGCCCTCATCTTCACCTGACATACTGCTGCCCCTCAGCACTGTGCTATGTGTCGGCGGGCCCCCGGATGAGGGCGCAGCACGGCCGGATGGATGGGGAGTCATGTCTGATAAAACGTCGAGCCCGGGAGAGGCCGGCACCGCGAACGGCACCGCTGCCGGTGACCCGGCCGCCTCGCGGCCCGGCGGCCCGCTGCCGGGCGATGGTGAGTCGATCGTCGTACCACCGTCGATCCTGAAGCAGCAGGCGGGCTGGGGCGGTGCCCCGGCCGAGCCGCGTGACGCCGCCAAGGACGACGAGCCGCAGGTGTTCGCGTCGACCGTGCGGAAGAAGGACTTCTCCGAGGCGGGGTACGACGAGAACCCGCCCGGGGCCGGGAAGCTGGGCGTGATCCTCGGCACGGTGCTCGCCCTGCTGCTGGTCGGCAGCGGCGTCACGCTGTACATGGTGAACAAGCCGAGCTCCTCGACCAAGGCCAAGGCCGCGGACGCGGCGCCGAGCACCCCGGCCGCGCCCACGCCCGACCCGGTGCCGCCGATCAAGGACAGCGCCAAGGTGCTGCCGACGATCACCGGCGACTTCGGCAAGAAGCCGACGATCGAGGTGCCCAAGGAGGCGGCCGACGGCTCCTTCGTGGTCAAGCAGATCAGTGAGGGCGACGGCCCGAAGGTCGACAAGGGCGCCTGGGTGACGGTCGACTTCGCGGCCAAGGACTGGGCCACCGGCAAGGACATCGCCGGGTCGTACGACAACGGCAAGCCGCAGCTCTACCAGGCCGGCTCGGGCAAGCTCATCCCGGCGCTGGACAGCGTCGTGACGGGCCACAAGGCGGGCAGCCGCCTGCTCGTGGTGGCGCCCCCGGCGGCCGCCTTCGGTACCCAGGGCAACAGCGGCATGGGTGTCGGCGCGACCGACAACCTGGTCTTCGTGGTCGACATCAAGCAGGCGACCGCCCCCGACGCGACGGTCAGCGGCGACATGACCGACCCGCCGGCCGGCTTCCCCAAGGTGAAGGACAACGGCAAGAAGGCCGCCGACATCACCCCGGAGCCGGGCGCGGCCGAGCCGACCGAGCTCAAGTCGGCGGTGCTGATCCCCGGTAAGGGCCGCAAGGTCGAGTCGGGCGAGAAGGTCGTCGTCCAGTACACCGGCGCGCTCTACAAGGACGGCAAGAAGTTCGACTCCTCGCTCGACCGGGGTCAGGCCTTCAGCTTCGTCACCGGTGGCGGCAGCGTCATCGAGGGCTGGGACAAGGGCGTCGTCGGCCAGACCATCGGTAGCCGGATCGAACTCGTGATCCCGCCGTCCCTCGGTTACAAGGACCAGGCCTCGGGCCCGATCCCGGCGAATTCGACACTGGTGTTCGTGATCGACATCCTGGATGCGGGTGTCGGCGCGGCCGACAGCTAGCCTAGGCAGGTCGGGCGGCAGACACCCGTAGCGTGGTCCCCGAGACGGGGCGGCGGTGCGGGTGTCTGCCGCTCAGTCATGCACACAATGCCGAGTGAGAAGAGAGTTGTCGTGACCGACAAGACGAAGCCCGAGATCGACTTCCCGGGTGGCGAGGCTCCGAAGGAGCTGCAGATCCGCGACATCGTCGTGGGTGAGGGCGCCGAGGCCAAGTCCGGTGCCATGGTCGAGGTCCACTACGTCGGTGTCACCTTCGAGACCGGCGAGGAGTTCGACGCCTCCTGGAACCGCGGCCAGAGCTTCCGCTTCCCGCTGGGCGGCGGCCGGGTCATCAAGGGCTGGGACCAGGGCGTCCAGGGCATGAAGGTCGGCGGCCGTCGCGAGCTGGTCATCCCCGCCCACCTGGCGTACGGGAACCAGTCCCCGAGCCCGCTCATCCCGGCCGGCTCGACCCTGGTCTTCGTCGTGGACCTGCTCGGCGTCTGACGCCGTCCTAGCTGACGACCACCTGAGCGTCACCCGAGGGCCGTACCCCGCCGAGCGCGGGGTGCGGCCCTCGACTTTCCCCAGCTTTCCCCCGTACGGCCGGTAACGGTACGGTCGGGTCCGCCGGATCAAGACCGTCCGGCGCACGCGTCGTACGGAAAGGTCAGCGATGGCGATCGCCAAGGCGGAGCGGCTGATGAATCTCGCCCTGTGCCTGATGAACACCAGACGGCCGCTCTCGAAGAGGGAGCTGCGGGAGTCCGTCGAGGCGTACCGCGAGGCCTGGCAGCAGGGCAGCGAGGACGCCTTCAACCGGATGTTCGAGCGGGACAAGGACGACCTGCGCGAACTCGGCCTGGTCATCGACGTCGACGAGAACGCCCTCGACGGCGAGGTCGGCTACCTCGCCCGCCGCGACCGCAACCGGCTGCCCGAGATCGCCCTGGACGCCGAGGAGGCCGCCGCCCTGACGCTGGCCGCCCGCGTCTGGCAGCAGGCCAAGATGTCCGGCGCCGCCAGCGGCGCCCTGCAGAAACTGCGCGCCGCCGGGGTGCCGTTCACCGAGGACACCGAGCACAGCGCGCTCCAGCCCCGCATCCCGGCCCGGGAGGCCGCCTTCGAGCCGCTGCTCGTCGCCGCCCGGGACCGCCGCCCCGTCAGCTTCGAGTACCGCAAGGCCGGGGCTGCCGCGCCCGAGCTGCGGGCCGTCGAGCCCTGGGCGCTGGAGTGCTGGCGCGGCCACTGGTATCTGGCCGGCTGGGACCGCGACCGCGCCGCCGCCCGGGTCTTCCGGCTCAGCCGGATCACCGGCAAGGTCCGCTCCCGGGCGGGCCGCTTCACCGGCGAGGTGCCCGGCCACGTCGACGTACGCGCCGTCGTCGCCGCCTTCGCGGGTGAGGGCGCCACCGCGACCGCGAAGATCCGGCTGCGCAAGGGCGCCGGCTTCCCGCTGCGGACGAAGGCGCTGGCCGTCGGCTCGGTCGACGAGCAGTGGGACGAGCTGGAGATCCCGTACGGCAACGGCCTGGGCGCCGATCTCGCCGAGTTCGGGCCCGACCTGGTCGTGCTCGGGCCGGACGACCTGCGGGCGGATGTCATCGACCGGCTGCGTGCGGTGGCCGGGCTGGGGATCGAGGGAGCACGGGCATGAGCAACGCCATCGACCAGACCAGGCGGATGCTCTCGCTGGTCACCTACCTGCGCGAGCGCCCCGGCGCCGAGGTCGCCGAGGTCGCCCGCGCCTTCGGCATCACCGAGCGCGAGCTGATCGACGACCTGAACGTGCTGCCGATGTGCGGCACAAGCTTCCGGGGCGGTGACCTGCTCGACATCGACACCGACGGCGAGCGGATCTGGTGGCACAACGTCGACGACGTCGCGCAGCCACTGCGCCTCGCCGCCGACGAGGCGACCGCCCTGCTCGTCGCCGCCCGCGCCGTCGCCGGGCTGCCGGGCCTGCGCGAGCGGGACCGGCAGGCGCTCACCCGCGCCGTCACCAAGATCGAGAACGCGGCCGGCGAGAGCGCCGAGTCCAGCGCCCGGATCGGCGTGACCTTCGAGGCCGAGGGCCAGGTCTTCGCCGACATCGACCGCGCGCTGAGCGAGGGCCGGCTGATCTGGCTCCGCTACTACTCGCACGGGCGCGGCGGCATGACCGAGCGCGAGGTCGACCCGATCCGCCTGGTCACCGAGGGCCACACCTACCTGGAGGGGTGGTGCCGGGTCTCCGAGGACCGCCGCCTCTTCCGGCTCGACCGGGTCGCCGAGATCAAGATCCTGGACGAGCCCGCCGACCCGCCCCGGCTGGAGCCCCGCGACCTCTCCGCCGGGCTGGTCAGCCCGGCCGCCGACGACCCCGAGGTCGTCGTCGAGGTCGGCCCCGGCGGCCGCTGGGTCGCCGAGTACTACACCCACGACAGCGCCGAGGAGCTGCCGGACGGCGGCCTGCGGATCACGCTGCGCAGCGCCGATCCGGCCGGTCTGCGCCCGCTGGCCCTGCGGCTCGGCCGCGAGGGCCGGATCGTCGCACCCGCCGAGCTGGCCGAGCAGGCCCGTGCGGCCGCGCTCGCCGCGCTCGACGGCTACCGGGACGGGGCCTGAGCGGTGACCGAGGGCACCAGATTCCAGGTCTACTGCTCCGACTGCCGGGCCAAGGTCGAACTGCCGGTCCCGGCCTTCCGGCTCGCCCTCGGCGCCACCCCGGAGCGGACCTTCTACAGCTTCGGCTGCCCGGAGTGCGGCGCCGCCGTCCGCAAGCCGGCCGGTGAGAAGATCGTCGCGGCGCTGACCGGGGCCGGGGTCAGCACCATGCGGCTCGTACCGGCCGAGGGGTGAACCGGTGAACTGGACGATCGTCGCGGCGGTGCTGCTCTCCACGGCGGGCCTGCTGGTGCTCGGCGCCCTGGCCTGCCGCCTCTGGCTCGACGTCCGCGGGCTCGCCCGCGAGGTCGAGTCGGCGGTGCGGGCCCTGGAGGCCGGGCGCGGCTCCGGTCAGGGCGTCACCGGAGCATGATGGGAGGCACAGCCGACGAAGTGGGTGGGCCGGGGTTGCCTCGTGGTCACCGGCACGGGCTACCATCGCCCGCAGTGGGGGAGTGCTTCCCCTACGAGGAAGGTGGTCGCACATGAGGATCTCGCCCACCGCGATCCTGGTGCTCGTGGTCTTTGCCGTGCTGCTCTTCGGCGCGAAGAAGCTGCCCGAGCTGATGCGCAACCTCGGCAAGTCGGCCCGCATCCTCAAGACCGAGGTCAAGGCCCTGCACGAGGACGGCACCGAGCCCGCACCGCAGCCGCAGGCCGAGGCCCCGAAGGCGGTGAAGGCCGCTCCGGGTGACCCGGGCACGGCCGCCCGCCCCGTCGCCGAGCCGCAGGACGCGCCACCGCGCGACTGAGCGCACGGCAGTCCGTCACCGGAGCCCGCCACCCGGCGAGCTCCCCGCACGAGTTGAGGACCGGGGTTGAGCAAGTCGTCCAAGCCGTCCAAGGACCCCGAGGGCCGGATGGCCCTCGCCGACCATCTCCGTGAGCTGCGGAGCCGGTTGGTGAAGTCCGTCCTGGCCATCGTGCTGCTCACGATCGTCGCGCTGTACTTCCACACCGAGATCGAGAAGTTCCTGCTGAAGCCGCTTCCGCAGTGCACCCCGGGCACGGCGCAGACCTTCAAGGGCAAGTGCGCGCAGGTCTCGAACATCGGTCTGACGACCCCGTTCACCTGGACGCTGAAGGTCGCCCTCACGGCGGCGGTGGTCGCCACCGTGCCGATCTGGCTGTACCAGCTGTGGGCGTTCGTCTCGCCGGGCCTGCACCGCCACGAGCGCCGCTACGCGCTCGGCTTCCTGGCCGGCGGCGTGCCGCTCTTCCTGGGCGGTGTGACCACCGCCTACCTGCTGCTGCCGACGACCGTGCAGGTGCTGATCTCGTTCAGCCCGAACGGCACGACGCCGATCCTGCCGCCCGAGGACTACTTCGACATCGCGACGCGGCTGCTGCTCGTCTTCGGCTGCGCCTTCGAGTTCCCGCTGCTGCTGGTGATGCTGAACTTCGCCAACGTGCTCAGCGGCAAGCGGCTGCTCGGCTGGTGGCGCGCCATGATCATGGGCATCACGGTCTTCGCGGCGTTCGCGACCCCGAGCACCGACCCGCTCAGCATGCTGGCGCTGGCCGCGCCGATCTGGCTGCTCTACTTCATCGCCGTCGCCATCGCGATGGTCAACGACCGCCGCCGGGCCCGCCGCAACCCGGACGCGGACCTCGACGACGAGGAGGCCTCGCACCTGGACCTCAGCGTCGAGCAGGTCGACTCCGCCGAGTCGGTCACCGCGTCCGACGCTCCGGCCGCTCCGGCGCCGGTGCCGGGTGCCCGTCGTGAGCAGATGGACGACATCACCTGACAGGCCCGTCACACACGGTCCTAGGGGCGCGGGGATTTTCCCCGCGCCCCTTTGTTCGTAAGTGGTGGATCTCGTTTTTTACGTGCTCTTGGCAACAGTGACTGCAGTGTGACATATTACTGCCGTGTCCAAGAGATCCCCCCACGACGTCGTGGTGATCGGCGCCGGAGTCGTCGGCGCCGCCTGCGCGTACTACGCGACCCGGGCCGGCCTGGCCGTCGCCGTCGTCGACCGCGGTCCGGTCGCGGGCGGCACCACCGGCGCAGGTGAAGGCAACCTGCTGGTCTCCGACAAGGAGCCCGGCCCGGAGCTGGACCTCGCGCTGTACTCGACCCAGCTCTGGCGCGAGCTGGCGGAGGAGATCGGCGAGCAGACCGAGTACGAGCCCAAGGGCGGCCTGGTGGTCGCCTCCGGCGAAGCCGGGATGGACGCGCTGCGCGCCTTCGCCGCCCACCAGGGCAAGGCCGGGGTCGAGGCCGCCGAGATCCCGGGGGAGCGCCTGCACGAGCTGGAGCCGCACCTGGCCCCCAGCCTGGTCGGCGGCTTCCACTACCCGCAGGACGCCCAGGTGCAGCCCGCGCTGGCCGCCGCCCACCTGCTGCGCGCCGCCCGCCGGGCCGGCGCCGAGCTCTTCCTCGGCGAGGCCGTCACCGCCGTCCGCACGGGCCCCGGCGGCGCCGTCACCGGCGTCACCACCGAGCGGCGCACCCTCGACGCCCCGGCCGTGGTCAACGCCGCCGGGACGTGGGGCGGCGCCGTCGCCGAGCTGGCCGGTGTGGCACTGCCGGTGCTGCCCAGGCGCGGCTTCGTCCTCGTCACCGAGCCGCTACCGAGGATCGTCAGGCACAAGGTCTACGCCGCCGACTACGTCGCGGACGTGGCCAGTGGCTCGGCCGCCCTCCAGACCTCCCCCGTGGTCGAGGGCACCCCCGCCGGGCCGGTGCTGATCGGCGCCAGCCGGGAGCGGGTCGGCTTCGACCGCACGCTCTCCGTGGAGGTGCTGCACCGGCTCGCCGCCCAGGCCGCCGCGCTCTTCCCGGTCCTCGCCGAGGTCGCCGTGCAGCGCGCCTACCGGGGCTTCCGCCCCTACCTGCCGGACCACCTGCCCGCCATCGGCGCCGACGCCCGGGTGCCCGGCCTCTACCACGCCTGCGGCCACGAGGGCGCCGGCATCGGGCTCGCCCCGGCCACCGGCGAGCTGATCGCGGCCCAGCTCTCGGGCGCACAGCCCGCGCTCGACCTGACCCCCTTCCGTGCCGACCGCTTCGGGACCGCCTGATGAGTACTCGCACCCCCGCCTCGCTGGTCGGCGCGCAGCCCGAGACGGCGCACACCTTCGACTTCGACGGCCGCACGATCCCCGCCCTGCCCGGCCAGAGCATCGCCGCCGCCCTCTGGGCGCAGGACATCATGGCCTGGCGCACCACCCGGGTCGGCGGCAAGCCGCGCGGCGCCTTCTGCGGCATCGGCGTCTGCTTCGACTGCCTCGCCACCGTCAACGGCCGCCCCAACCAGCGCACCTGCCTGCTGCCCGCGCAGCCCGGCGACACCGTCACCACCCAGGAGGGCCACGGCCGTGCCGACCTCGCCATCTGAGCCGTCCGGGCTCGACCGGGCCGCGGAGCCGTACGACCTCGCGGTGATCGGCGCGGGCCCGGCCGGGCTCGCCGCCGCCGTGACCGCCGCCGACCTCGGCCTGCGCTGCGCCCTGCTGGACGCGGGCCCCCGCCCCGGCGGCCAGTACTACCGCCACCCGGCGCCCGGCCTGAAGGCCGCGCACCCGGAGAAGCTGCACCACGGCTGGTCCGCCTTCGCCGGCCTCTCCGCCCGGCTCCGGCGGCACACGGCGGTCGGCCGCCTCGACTACCTGACCGGCCACCACGTCTGGACGGCCGAGCGCTCCGAGCTGTGGCGCCTGCACTCCGAGGGCCAGGCCGTCGTGCAGGCCCGCGCGGTGCTGCTGGCCACCGGCGCGTACGAGCGTCAGCTGCCCTTCCCCGGCTGGACGCTGCCCGGGGTGGTCACGGCGGGCGGTGCGCAGGCCATGCTCAAGGCGGGCCTGGTGCTGCCGGGCCGCAGGGTCGTGGTCGCGGGCAGCGGCCCGCTGCTGCTGGCCGCCGCCGCCTCGCTGGTCACCGCAGGGGCTGCCGTCCCGGCCGTGGTCGAGGCGACGGACTACCTCGGCTACGCCCGGGGCCTGACCACCCTCGCGGCCAACCCGGCCAAGCTGGTCGAGGGCGCCGAGCACGGGGCGAAGCTGCTGCGGCACGGCGTCCGGCTGCGGCGCTCCAGCGCGGTGGTCGAGGCGCACGGCACCGACCGGGTGACGGCCGTGACGATCGCCCGGCTGGACCGTGACTGGCGCCCGGTGCCCGGCACCGAGCGCCGGGTCGAGTGCGACGCGGTGGCGGTCGGCCACGGCCTGGTGCCGCAGATCGAGCTGGCCACCGAGCTGGGCGCCGAGACCCGCGTCACCCCCGACGGCACCGTCGCCCTGAAGGTCGACGCCGAGCTGCGGACCAGCCTGCCGGGCCTCTGGGCGGCGGGCGAGACCTGCGGGGTGGGCGGCGCCGACCTGGCGATCGCCGAGGGCGAGCTGGCGGCCCGCTCGGTCGCCGGGAGCCCCGTACCCGCAGCCCTGCGGGCCCGGCAGGGCCGCCGCCGGGCGTTCGCCGAGCTGATGGCCGCCGCGCACCGGCCGGGCCCCGGCTGGACGGAGTGGCTGCGGCCGGAGACGGACGTCTGCCGCTGCGAGGAAGTCCCGGCCGGGAAGATCCGTGAGGCGGTGGAGGAGCTCGGCGCGAGCGACGCCCGTACCGTCAAGCTGCTCACCCGGGCCGGGATGGGCTGGTGCCAGGGCCGGATGTGCGGCGCCGCCGTCGCCTGCCTGGCCGGGGAGACCACCCCGCGTGCCGACAGCCGACCGCTGGCCTGCCCCGTGCCGCTGGGGCAGCTGGCCGACCTGACCGACTGACCGAACCTTCGGACGGGCGAGCCTCTTGTGGCTTCCCTGTTCGCTACAATAAAATGTCACACCTCACTACTAGGGAGTTGTCCCCGTGTCTCTCGCCACCCACGAGCCCGCCCGCCCCTGGCGCGGCATCATGGTCGCCACCACACTGCCGCTGCGTGCGGACCTGTCGGTGGACTACGACGCCTACGCCGAGCACGTCCGCTGGCTGATCGACTCCGGCTGCGACGGCGTGGTGCCCAACGGCTCACTCGGGGAGTACCAGACGCTCACCGCCGAGGAGCGCGCCCGCGTGGTCACCACGGCCGTCGAGGCCGCCGGTGACGGCTCGCGCGTCATGCCCGGCGTCGCCGCCTACGGCAGCGCCGAGAGCCGCCGCTGGACCGAGCAGGCCGCCGAGGCCGGTGCCGGGTCCGTCCTGCTGCTCCCGCCGAACGCCTACCGCGCCGACCACGCCGCCGTCCGCGCCCACTACGGCGAGGTCGCCAAGGCCGGCGTGCCGATCGTCGCGTACAACAACCCGATCGACACCAAGGTCGACCTCGTCCCCGAGCTGCTCGCCCAGCTGCACGGCGACGGCTCGATCGTCGCGGTCAAGGAGTTCAGCGGCGACGTCCGCCGGGCGTACGAGATCGCCGAGCTGGCCCCCGGCCTCGACCTGCTGATCGGCGCCGACGACGTCCTGCTGGAGCTGGCCCTGGCCGGCGCCGTCGGCTGGATCGCCGGGTACCCGAACGCGCTGCCCCAGGCCTCCGCCAAGCTCTTCCACGCCGCCGTCTCCGGCGACCTGGAGACGGCGCTGCCGCTCTACAAGGCGCTGCACTCCCTGCTGCGCTGGGACTCCAAGACGGAGTTCGTCCAGGCCATCAAGCTCTCGATGGACATCGCCGGGCGCCCCGGCGGCCCCGTCCGCCCGCCGCGCTTCCCGCTCTCCCCGGAGATCGAGGCGGCCGTCCGCGCCGCCACGGAGAAGGCCATCGCCGAGGGTCTCGTCTAACACCCCGGTGCACCGCCAGAGGCCGGCTGCGGGGGCAGCCGGCCCTCCCGTACCCTTCCTTCCGACCTGGGGAGAAAAGTCATGCGCAGCCGTCACGTCTTCCACGCCGTCGACTCGCACACCGAGGGCATGCCGACCCGGGTCGTCACCGGCGGGTTCGGGGTCATCCCCGGCGCGACGATGGCCGAGCGCCGGGTGCACTTCCAGGAGCACCTGGACCACTTCCGCACCCTGCTGATGTACGAGCCCCGGGGCCACGCCGCGATGAGCGGCGCGATCCTCCAGCCGCCGACCCGGCCGGACGCCGACTTCGGCGTGCTCTACATCGAGGTCTCCGGCCTGCTGCCGATGTGCGGGCACGGCACCATCGGGGTCGCCACCGTGCTGGTCGAGACCGGCATGGTCGACGTCGTCGAGCCCGTCACCACCGTCCGGCTGGACACCCCGGCCGGGCTGGTCATCGCCGACGTACAGGTCGAGGACGGGGCCGCGAAGGCCGTCACGATCCGCAACGTCCCCTCGTACTCCGTCGCCCTCGACCGCAAGATCGAGGTGCCCGGCTACGGCACCGTCGGCTACGACCTCGCGTACGGCGGCAACTTCTACGCGATCCTGCCGCTCGCCGAGTTCGGGCTCCCCTTCGAGCGCGAGCGCAAGCAGGACATCCTGGACGCCGGGCTGGCCCTGATGGACGCGATCAACGCGGCCGACCGCCCCGTGCACCCCGAGGACCCGTCCATCCACAGCTGCCACCACGTCCAGCTGCTGGCGCCGGGCTCGACCGCCCAGCACTCCCGCCACGCGATGGCGATCCACCCCGGCTGGTTCGACCGCAGCCCCTGCGGCACCGGCACCTCCGCCCGGATGGCCCAGCTGCACGCCCGGGGCGAGCTGCCGATAGGCCAGGACTTCCGCAACGACTCCTTCATCGGCACCACCTTCACCGGCCGCCTGGTCGAGGAGACGACGGTCGCGGGAATCCCCGCCGTGATCCCCACCGTCACCGGCCGCGCCTGGCTCACCGGCACCGCCCAGTACTTCCTCGACCCGTCGGACCCCTTCCCGGCCGGTTTCCTGCTCTGAGGGCCGCCCCCAAGGTTCACCAATTCTCATGGAGGTCCCGCTGTGACCATCAGCTCGTACAACCCCGCCGACCCGTCCGACCTGGTGGTCTCCGTCGAGACGCCGGGGGCGTTCGGCACGGCCGCCGCCGTGGAGCGGGCCCGCGCCGCGCAGGCGGGGTGGGTCAAGCTGGGCGCGGCCGGCCGCGCCGCCGCGTTGGGCCGGGCCGCCGACGCGGTCGAGGCGCATGCCGAGGAGCTCGCGCAGCTGACCGTCCGCGAGGTCGGCAAGCCGCTCGCCGAGGCGCGGGGCGAGGTCGCCCGGACGGCCGCGATCTGGCGGTACTACGCGCAGGCCCCGTACGCGCCCTCCGGCGCCGTGCACGAGCCCGCCGCCGGGGAGGGCCTGCTGCTCACCCGCCGCCGCCCGTACGGCGTCGCGGGTCTGATCACGCCGTGGAACTTCCCGCTCGCCATCCCGGTCTGGAAGGCCGCCCCGGCGCTCGCCGTCGGCAACACCGTGGTGCTCAAGCCGGCCCCCGAGGGGACGGCCTGTGCGCTGCGGATCGCCGAGCTTGCGGGCCTGCCCGAGGGCGTCCTCACCGTGCTGCCGGGCGGCGCCGAGGAGGGCAACGCGCTGGTCTCGGCCGCCGACGTGGTCTCCTTCACCGGTTCGACGGCCGTCGGGCAGGCCGTGATCGCGACCACCACGGCCCGCGGCATCCCGGTGCAGGCCGAGATGGGCGGCCTGAACGCCGCCATCGTGCTGCCGGACGCCGACATCGCGCAGGCCGCCGCCCACCTGGCCGCCGCCATCGCTGGGTACGCGGGGCAGAAGTGCACCGCCACCAGCAGGGTGATCGCCGTCGGTGACGCGTACGAGCCGCTGGCCGAGGCGCTCGCCAAGGCACTGGCCGGCAGCCCCGCGAGCGACCCGGCCGAGCCCGGCACGGCATGCGGCCCGGTCATCAACGAGGCCGCGCTGACCCGGCTGACCGGGGCCGTCGACTCCGCCCGCGCCGCCGGGGCGGTCGTCCTGACGGGCGGCACCCGCCCGGAGCGCCCGGGGTGGTACTTCGAGCCCGCGCTGCTGGAGGACGTACCGGCCGGGCACCCGCTGCTCGTCGAGGAGTACTTCGGCCCGGTCGCGGTGCTGCTGCGAGCAGCTGACCTGGACGAGGCGATCGCGATCGCCAACAGCACCCGGCACAGCCTGGCGACCTCGGTGCACACCCGCGACCTGGACACCGCGCTGGCCGCCGCCGACCGCCTCGACGCGGGCATGGTCCGCGTCAACGCGCCGTCCAGCGGCGTCGACTTCCACCTGCCCTTCGGCGGCGCCAAGTCGGCCAGCTACGGCGCCCGCGAGCAGGGCCAAGCCGTGCTGGACTTCTACACCGCGAGCCGCACCGTCACCATCCTCCCCGCCGGGAGCCCGCGGTGACCGGTCTCCGGGTGATCGAGACGGTCGACTACCACGCGGCCGGTGAGCCCTTCCGGATCGTCACCGCCGGGCTGCCGCCGGTCGCGGGCGACACGGTCGCCGAGCGCCGTGCGATCGCGCTCGGCGCGGGCGGCACGGCCACCGCACCGCGCCCCGGCCCGCTGGACGAGGTGCGGCAGCTGCTCACCCGCGAGCCGCGCGGGCACGCCGGGATGTACGGCGGGTTCGTGGTGCCGCCGGACGACTCCGAGGCGCACCTCGGGGTGCTGTTCTGGCACAAGGACGGCTACTCCACCGCGTGCGGGCACGGCACCATCGCGCTCGGCGCGTGGGCCGTCGACTCCGGCCTGGTCGCCGCCCCCGAGGACGGCACCGCCCGGGTGCGGATCGACGTCCCGTCCGGCCGGGTCAGCGCCGCCGTGCACCGCGAGGCGGGCCGCACCACCGCCGTGACCTTCCGGAACGTACCGACCGCCGTCAGCGCCCGGGGGCTGGCCGTCGCCACCTCGCGCGGGACGGTGTCCGTCGACCTCGCGCACTCCGGTGCCTGCTACGCCTCGGTCTCCGCCACCGCCCTCGGCCTGACCGTCGGCCTGGCCGACCTGCCCGAGCTGACCGCCGTCGCGCGGGAGATCCGGGCCGCCCTGGCGGCGGAGCCGGCGACCCGCCACGCCACCGACCCGCGCCTGTCCGGCGTCTACGGCGTCATCCTGCACGAGGACCTGCCGGACACCCCGGAGGGCCCGTCGCAGCGCAACGTCACCGTCTTCGCCGACGGCCAGATCGACCGCTCGCCGTGCGGCTCGGGCACCTCCGCCCGGCTCGCCCTGCTCGCCGCCGAGGGGCGGCTCGCCGCCGGGGACGTGCTCCGCCACGAGTCGGTGATCGGTACGGTGTTCACGGGCCGGCTGGCCGGGGAGCACCGGGACGGCGTGATCACCGAGGTCACCGGCACCGCCCACCGCACGGGCGAGCACCGCTTCGTGCTCGACCCGCACGACATGCTGGGGACGGGATTCCTGCTCTGATGTCACTCCACCCCGCTGCACTCCACCCCGCCCAGCTGACGCTCGACCCGGCCCAGGCCGTCGAGGCGCTCGAACGCGTCCTGCTCGACGGGCTCGACCCGGAGACCTGCCCGGCCCGGACCAACCTGCCGGTGCCCGCCGGCGAGCTGCTGCTGATGCCCGCCGCCACGGCGGAGTACACCGGCATCAAGATCGCCGGAGTGGCTCCGGCCAACCCCGGGCGCGGCCTGCCTCGGATCACCGGCAGCTACCTGCTGCTCGACGGCCCGACCCTCCAGCCGATCGCCCTCTACGACGGTGCCGCGCTCACCGCCCTGCGCACCCCGGCGGTCACCGCCGTCGCGCTGCGCCGCCTGGCCGCCCCGGGCGCCTCGCACCTGGTGATCTTCGGC
This sequence comes from Kitasatospora sp. McL0602, assembly GCF_052076145.1. Taxonomy (NCBI): domain Bacteria; kingdom Bacillati; phylum Actinomycetota; class Actinomycetes; order Kitasatosporales; family Streptomycetaceae; genus Kitasatospora; species Kitasatospora sp. McL0602. The sequence continues at coordinate 6,386,435 of NZ_CP197246.1, forward strand.
GCGGGCCCGCAGGCGTACGGGCACCTGGACGCGCTGCGCGCCGTGCTGCCGCTCACCCGGCTGACGGTGGTCGGCCGCCGGGCCGAGCCCGCCGCCGAGTTCGTCGCGCATGCCCGTACCCTCGGTCTCACCGCCGCCACCGGCACGGCGGACGCCGTCGCCCAGGCGGACGTGGTGGTCTGCTGCACCACCGCCCGGACCCCGCTCTTCGACGGGCGCCTGGTGCCCGACCACGCGGCCGTCGCGGCGGTCGGCTCGCACGAGCCGGTGGCCCGGGAGGTCGACAGTGCGCTGGTGGCCCGATCCGCCCGGTACGTCGAGGCCCGCTCGGCGGCGCTGCGCGAAGCCGGGGATCTGCTGATCCCGCTGGGGGAGGCGGCCATTGCCGAATCGGACGAGCTTGCTAATCTGTCAGAAATCGTCAATGACAAGGCAGTTGTACCGGCCGACCGGCCCAGGTTCTTCAAGAGCGTGGGGATGGCCTGGCAGGATCTCGCGGTGGCGGCGGCCCAGTACGAGCTTTACACAATGCATGGAAATGTTTCATAATTAGCGAAACGTGACATTGTACAATGGTGTCCTGTAGACCCCCGGAGGAACACCATGGCCGACCTCAAGCCCCGCGCCCTCATCTCCGTGCAGGAGCGGCTGCGCGACCAGGTCGCCCATGCCCTGCGCGCCGCGCTCATCTCCGGTGAGCTGCGCCCGGGGGTCGTCTACTCGGCCCCCGCGCTGGCCGCCGACTTCGGCGTCTCCGCGACACCCGTCCGCGAGGCGATGCTCGACCTGGCCCGCGAGGGCCTGGTCGAGGCCGTCCGCAACAAGGGCTTCCGGGTCACCGAGCTGACCGAGCGCGACCTCGACGACTACACCGAGATCCGCGCCCTGATCGAGGTCCCGACCGTCGGCCGGGTCACCCGCACCGCCACCGCCGAGCAGCTGGAGGCGCTGCGCCCGCAGGCCCAGGCGATCGTCGCGGCGGCCCGCAAGCACGACCTGATCGCGTACCTGGAGTCGGACCGGCAGTTCCACCTCGACCTGCTTGCCCTGGCCGGCAACGCCCGCCTGGTCGAGACCGTCGGCGACCTGCGCAAGCGCTCGCGCCTCTACGGGCTGAACCGCCTCGACCAGCGCGGCGAGCTGGTCTCCTCGGCGGAGGAGCACCTGGAGCTGCTCGACATCATGCTGACGGGCGACGACGCGGCCGCCGAGGCGTTCCTCGCCCGCCACCTCGGCCACATCCGCTCGCTCTGGGCCGACGGCAGTGACACGGTGGTCGAGGAGCGCCCGGCCCTGCGGCTCGGCACGCGCTGACAGCTGCACGGATCTGACGCCCGGATCTGACGGGCGAATCTGACGGACAGTTCGGGATATTTCACCGTTCGTCAGTATGAGGATCGGCTGATCTGTATTTTGCTCGGTCATGACCCGAATGACGAGAGGCCCACGGACACTCGCGATAGCCGCAGTGTCCGTGTTGGCGTTCCTGACCACCGCCTGTCAGCCCGAGACCCCGCCCGTCGCCCCGCCCGCCCCGTCGGTGACCGCCACCCCCGCCGAGGCCCCGCCCGTCAGCCAGGCGCCCGTCACGACGCCCCCGCCCGCCGTACCGAGCACGACCCCTAGCACTCCGGCCCCGCCGCCCGCGCCGAGCACCGCCCCCAGTACTCCGGCCCCGAAGCCCTCGCGGACTGCGGCTCCGACCACCCACGAGCCCCCGGCGCCGACCAAGGCCCCGCCGACCTCCGAGGCACCGCAGAAGGCGGCGGGCTCCTGCGGTCACCACACCGTCGGCTCCTGCGGCTGGGACGCGGGCCTGACGCCGGTCAGTGACTCGGAGATGGCCCAGTGCAAGGACGGCACCCCGTCGTTCTCGGCCACCCCCTCCGGCACCTGCTCCAAGCACGGCGGCGTCGAGTACTGGTTCAAGTAGGTCGGTCAGTAGGGTTCAGGCATGAATGATGTCGAGGTGCAGTGGCAGACCGTCAGGGCGATGCCTGAGAGCCGGGTCGACCACGCGCTCGTCGAGGCGGCGCACGCCGACCCGTTGCTGCGGACCTTGTACCCCCTGGTGAGCCACGGCTCGCTGCAGTTCAGCCGCTGCACGGACTTCCCCTGGTCCCAAGACCTTCCGTCGGTCTTCCCGGACGACGGAGACAGGTTCCGGGTGCTGCGGCTGAACACGCCGGGAGACCCGGAGATCGGCCGGGCCGACACAGCGGCGGGGGCGGTGGAGCTTCTGGTGCGCAACATCCCCCGGGGGTGCGGCGCCGCGATCGTCGGGGGCCCCGAGCTGCTGTCGCCCCTGGAAGGCTGACGAGTGTGCCCCGCCGGATGATCCGGCGGGGCACCTTGTCTCGCAGGGAGGGTCAGTCCTCGGCCCAGCCGGGCTTGGTCAACTGGGTGGTGTAGTTCTTACCCTTCCAGTACCAGTTGATCTTCTCCCACTTGCGCTTGCCCAGGATCACCTTCAGCCGAAGCAGCGCGACCTCCCAGGCCGTCCCGTTGCCCCCCTGGGCCCCGAGCGTCCAGTTGGGGCCGATCAGCGGCCGCCCTCGCTCGAGGAGAAGCTCCAGGGCCCGCTCGGGCGTCTGGGCCTCGGTGTACGTGTTCAGCGCCTTGCTGAGCTCCTCGTCCTTGACTCCGTCGAGGGTCACCGAGAGGGTCACGTTCTCGTTCTCGATCGCCTGCTCGACGCCGACCATCCACTTCGGCTTACCGGTGTTGTCGTACGGCTTCCCGTACTTGATGTCGTTGAACGTGCGCGCCCCGCCGCTGAGGGCAGTGGCCAGATCGTCCGACGCCGGGTTGATCCCGAGCACGATGTGATCACCGTCCTCGCACAGCTTCCCCAACTCCGAGCTGTTGTGCACCAGGACCGGCGTGCTGCCCGCGAGGACGTAGTACGTGTGGAGCGCGTTGACGGTGAGGTTGTAGGCGGGCTGGAGGGTCTTCCAGTGCCGCACCGCGGCGATCTGCGCCGGTCGGCCCGCCGCCGTCAGGACGGAGTCGCCCGGTACGAGGTCGGCGGCGTCGCGCCAGGTGTGCAGGTTGGCCGACCAGTACGGGTGGTGGTCGGTCGAGGTGACCTTGGCGGAGGTGCCGTCGGCCGCCGTGACGGTGAGGTCGGTGAAGTCGCGGTCGTCCGGGGTGACGATGGTGTCGTCCACCCGGCGGGCGCTGGTCCTCGCCGTCCCGGGGTCTCCGGCCAGCACCTGCTGGCCGATCCGGATCCGCTCGATCGGTGCGGTGGTGCCGTCGGCCATCAGGACGCGCGTCCCGGCGGGGAAGCTGTTGCCTGCGGCGGCTGCGGCCCTGGTCAGGCAGACCAGCGGGGGCAGCTCGCTCGGGGCGTCCCCGAGCTTGTCGCGGGTCAGTTTCTTGAGAAGCTCGGCCCCCTTCTCGCCCCACTTCTCGAACTTGACCGCCGAGGCGACGTAGCCCTCGATCGGGATGGCGCTGGCGCACGAGAGGCCCGCGTCGACCCAGTTCTTCTCCAGCGCGTACAGACCGCAACTGGCGAGGTCGGAGAACTCGCCCGCGACCGGGATCAGGCCGACGACGTCGAGCAGGAGGTGGATCGCCCCCAGCGTGTCGAAGGAGCTCTTGTAGCTGTCGAGCCGCTCCTTCGTCTGGTCGTAGAGCAGCTGGTCGAACTGCTGCTCCCAGGCCTTCTGCTCCTCCTGGTTCATCATGTAGGACTCGTAGGCCATGGCGGCGTCGAGTTCGGCGTCGACCGAGGTCTTGTGCGCCGTCTTTGCGGCGGCCAGAGCGTCGTCGTGGGCCTTGGCGGCCAGGTCGGCGAAGCCCCGGGCTGCCTGGGCGGCGGCTGTGGCCCAGTCCGCCGAGTGGTCGGCAGAACTGGCGGCGCGCTGTGCGGTCTGCTCCGCCGAGGCAGCCGTCCTGGCGGCGTCGGCCGCCTTGTCGGCGTCGGCCTTTGCCTCGGTGGCGGACTGCACGGCCTGGGCGGCGAAACCGGCGGCCTGCTGCGCGGAGTCCTGGGCCTTCAGCGCCCAGGAGTCTGCCTCCTCCGACGCCTTGCGGGCGAGCGCCGCCTGACGGGCGGCCTCGGCCGCGTTCTGCTGGGCGGTGGCCGCGACGGCGGCGCTGTCGGCGATCATCTGCTCGACGGCCGCCACGTGCTGGGCGGTGACCGCATCCTTGTGCTGCGCCTTGTACTGGCCCGACTCGATGAAGGCGTGCAGGAGTTGCTGCGGCCCTTCGAGCGCGATCCGGGCGGCGGCCTGCACCTCCTTGCCGCCGCTGCCGAGCAGTTGGACGGCTCGGACCCGCTCGTCGGCGTCCCGGGCGGTGTACTGGCCGGAGTTCAGGAAGGTGACGAGCGCGTCGACGGTGTTCGTGGCGAGTGCGGCCCGGCCGGCCTCCTGGACGCCGCGCCCGCCCGCGGTGACCAACTGGACGATCTGCACCCGGTAGTCGGGGGCGGCGACCTGGTCACGCCCGGTCGTGAGGAAGGCGTGGACCTGATCCGGCCCGCCCTTCAGCGCCGCTGTGGTGGCGGCGGCCACGGCGGCCGACTGCTTGTCGTCGACGGGGTGCAGGAGCCGGGTGCGCTCGTCCTGCTGGGCGGAGGTACGCCAGAGGTTGCGGACGTAGGCGTCGACGGCCAGGTCGTCACCGGCGAGGGCGAACGCGGCGGCCGATTGGCTCCACGGGCCACGGGTCTTCATGGCAGCGAGGGCCATCCGGCGGCCCTTGGCCGCGACGGTGGCCTGGTCCGCACCGGGCTGGGCGGCCTCGGCGGCCGCTGCCGCGGCGTCGGTGTCGAGCTTCTTCGCGTCGTCGATCGCCTTCGCGGCGGCGCTCTGCCGCAGGTCCAGAGCAGCCTTGAGGTCCTTGGCCTCCTCGATGCCGGCGTTGGTGCGGCTGGTGAGGTCCTCGTCCTCGGTCTTGCGGGCCAACTGCTCGACGGTCTTGGCCTTCTCGACCCGGGCGCTCGCCGCATTGGCAGCCTCCGTGGCGGCGGCCGCGTGGAGCTTCGACTGGTCGGCGGCGATCGCCGCCTCGCCCGCGTGCTGGACGGCCTGCGTCGCCAGGGCCGAGGCGTCCTGGGCGTGCTTGACGGCGGAGTCGGCCGCGTCGGCCGACTCGTTGGCAGCGTCGGCGGATTCGTGCGCCAGCGAGGAGGCGGCCTTGGCCGCGCGCGAGGCCTCGGCAGCGTGCCGCCGGGTGGTGGCGGCGGCCGCGCGGGCCTCGTCGGAGGAGACACCGGCCGCGTCGGCGTAGGTCGCGGCCTGGTCGGTGGCGTCGGCGGTGGCAGTGGTCTGCGTGCTCGCGTCGGCAGCGGCCTTGGCCGCGTAGTCGGCGGCCTGGGCGGCCACGGCGGCGTGTCGGGCAGCGGCGGCGACGGCCATCGCGCTGGTGATGATCAGCTCGTTGTCCTTCACCACCTGGGCGGCGTACGCGGCCTTGTCCCGGTCCGTGGTGGCGGCGGCTGCGGCGTTCAGCGCCCTGGAGGCGGCCTGCAGGGCGCCGTCGGCGGCGGCGGAGGCCTCCGAGGCGGCGCTGGCGGCCAGCCGGGCCGATCGGGTCGCGGCCTGGGCGGCGCCCACCGCGGCCTGTGCGGCCTGCGCGGCGCGGCGGCCCGCCTCGGCGGCGCGCGCGGCGGCGGCCGCCGCCCTGGTCGCGTCGCCCTGGGCGGCCTGCGTCTCGGTGGCGGCCTGTTCGGCGGCCTGCCGGGCCAGCCCGGCGGCGTCGGTGGCTCGGGCGGCGTCCTCGGTGGCCTGGTCGCTCTCGCGCTGGGCCTCGGCCCCGGCCTCGGTGACCTGCTCGGCCAGGTCGGCGACGGTGGCATGCTCCTGGTCGCGGGAGCGGGCGACGTACTGGCCGACCTTGAGGAACTCGCTGATGTCCTCGGTCGAGCCGTCCAGGGCGGCCTTGCCGGCCGACTTCACGGTGGGGCCGCCGGCCGAGACGAGCTGCACCAGCGCGACCCGGTCGTCGCTCTCCTGGGCCGCGTACCTGCCCCGGTCGAGGAAGGCCCGGACGTCGTCCTCGGTGCCGTCGAGAGCCTTCCGGCCCGCCTCCTTCAGCCCACGGCCACCCGCGGTGACGAGCTGGACCACCTGGACCCGCTCGTCCTGCTCCTGCAACGGCTTCCAGCCGCTGTCGAGGAAGGTGCGGAGGTTGGCAGGATTACCCGCGAGCGAGTCCGCGAGTGCCGTCTTCGCGGCCTCCCGGACTGCGCGCCCGCCGACGCTGATGACCTGGAGCGCCAGCTGCCGGTCGTCCAGCACCTGCCCGGCGGCCTGGTCGACATCGAGGAAATGCCGGACTTCCGTATCCCCCCCGACGAGGGCGGATTCGGCGGCGGCCTTGACGGCCGGGCCACCGGATTTCCATCGGCCGATGACCTGTGCACGGGGGGTGTCGGGGAGCACGCTCACCGGCGTGGCCGGGGCGGGAGCCTGGTCGGCGGCCACCGGGCTTGCCGTGACCAGACCCGCTATCAGTGCCAGCGGAACAAGCCCCCGACACAGGGCACCAATGCCGGGAATTCCTCCAGCGCCCCGCCCTGCTCTTGCTTTCGGGCTCACCGATCACCTCTCCGCTGTCGCTATCGCCGTTTATCGGCGCGGCGATCATAGCGGCTCGGATCAGGCTGGAGAATTACGTTTGGCACTGATTGTAGAAATGCGGTCCCGAAATGATTTCGGATACGGCGAAAGGATGGCCGCCGTCAGGCCGTTCTGCCGTTCTCGTACTCTGAGAGTTTCCTTAAAGGTCTATGGGCATCGTATATTACCCGCAGTCAGGCGGCGTGCCAGGGGTCGGAGTTGGACGCCTCAGCTCTCCCCCTTATGTCCGCCTTATATCCGTTTTACGGCGCTTTCGTTGACCTGTCGCGCCCCCACCCCTGTACCCGAAGAGAGTCACATGGTTTCCCGTAAGCGGAAGTCGCTGGCAGGCGCGGTCATGGCCGCAGCTGCCGCCATGACCGTTCTGGGCAATGGCAGTTCTGCCGTGGCCGACACCGCACCGGTCAATTCGACCGCGCCTTTCGCAGTCGAGGACGGCGCCTACCCCTATGCCGCCGACATCCTCCAGGCGACCGGCGTCGCCGTCATGCGAGGCGACGGCCACATCAACCTGACCGACTGCGCCAACCCGCACCAGATCACGGTGTGGACCCGGCTGGCCGGGGCCAAGGACAACACCGTCTGCTTCACCGCTGTCACGCCGACCGGCTACATCGCCGTGTCGATCCCCCAGGTCTTCGGCATCGAGTCGACCGACGTCACCATCAAGGCGAACCTGACGTCCAACGGTGTGCCGCAGACCGTCGACGTCGCCAAGGGTGAGCTCAAGGGCGTCGGCGAGGGCGACGCGAGCAAGCCCGACACCGTCCTGCTCGAAATGAACGTCACCTCGAACAGCTCCGCGGGTGGCGGCCCCGCCGGTCCGGGCCCCGTCGGCACGCTCCCAGGCCTGACCGACCCGTTCGAGGCCACCGCGCGGCTCGACATCGGCGGCAAGCGGGTCTGCTCCGGCACCCTGGTCGACCCGTCATGGGTCCTCACCGCCGCAAGCTGCTTCACCGACACCCCCGAGCAGAGCCTCGCCGTCCCGGCCGGTGCTCCGCTGGACAAGACGACGGCGACCATCGTCTCCAACATGATGAGCATCCCGCCGGATCCCACCAACTTCGCCGTCGTCGAGCTGGTGCCCCGCACCGACCGTGACCTCGTGCTGGCCCGCCTCGCCGCCCCCGTCCCGTCCGTGTCGCCGATCCCGATCTCCGGCACCGCCCCTATGGCAGGGGAGCGGCTCGACGTCGGCGGCTTCGGCCGTACCGACACCTCGTGGGCGCACGACAAGCGGCAGCAGAGCTTCTCCACCGTCGGGGTCGTCGGCCCCACCGGTCTGGACATCGCTCCGTCGCACGACCTCCCCAGCAGCCCCCCGCCGGGCCTCCCGAACTCCGGCATCGGCATCATCGGCGGCCCGGTCTGCAAGGGCGCCACCGGGGGCCCGGCCCTGCGCGGCATCGGCTCGAACCGCTGGGAGCTGGCGGCCGTCAACAGCCGCTCCTGGCAGCACGGCTGCCTGGGCACGGAGGACAGCGCGCCGGTCGGGGCGTACGACACCCGGGTGGACGACCTCGGGCCCTGGTTCCAGCAGTACGGCATCTACGCGCGCTCCGGCTACACCCCCGTCACCGCCACCCGCGTGCTGGACACCCGGATCAGCGGTGGCCGCACCTGGGCTCCGAACCAGGGCGGCGGCGAGAAGGTGCTCGACCTCGGCCAGAGCGGCACCAGCGCGTTCAAGCTGCCGCAGGGTGCCACCGCCGTCGTCCTGAACGTCACGGTGGTCAACCCTTCACGAGCCGGATTTCTGGCCGTCGAGCCGAACGACGCCGCCCGGCCGACCGCCTCGGCGATCAACTTCACCACCGGGCAGGTCATCGCCAACCTGGTGACCGCACCGGTCAGCGCGGACGGCAAGGTCTACCTGTGGACCAACGCCAACGACTTCGATGCCCTCGTCGACGTCGCGGGCTACTACAGCCCGGCCTCGCCCGGCAAGTTCGCCGCGAGCGGGCCCGTGCGCGTGCTCGACACCCGTAGCAGCGGTGGCGCCATCGGCCCGAACGGGACGGTCGACGTCCAGATCACCGGCCAGAACGGCGTGCCCGCCGACGCCACCGCCGCCGTCGTGAACCTCACCACCGTCGGCTCCACCAACGGCGGCTACTTCACCGCGTACCCGGCCGGTGCCGCCCGCCCGGCGACCTCCAGCATCAACTTCGGCGCCGGTGCCGTCCTGTCCGACCAGGCGATCGTGCCGATCGGCAAGGACGGCAAGATCACCGTCTTCAACTTCGCCGGCACCGCCCACGCGGTCGTCGACCTGGCCGGCTACTACGGCCCGAGCGGCACCGACCTCTACCGCCCGCAAAGCCCCAGCCGCTTGCTGGACACCCGGCAGAGCCCGAACACCGTGATCGGCCCCGACCAGACCGTCGCCGTCACCGGCTTCCCCTGGGGCACCGGGACCGCTGTGCTGAACGTCACCACCACGCAGTCCGACGCGGGCGGTTTCTTCACCCTCTACCCGGACGGCATCACCCGACCGGTCGTCAGCAACCTCAACTTCGCGACCGGCCAGACCCTCTCCAACCACGCCACGGTCCCCGTCGGCAACAGCCGGATCGACCTCTACAACCACTTCGGCCACAGCCACGCGATCGTCGACCTGTTCGGCTACTTCGTGAAGAGCTGACCCACCCCGTACGACCCTGTGGTGCGGCACTCGCGTGCCGCACCACAGGCATGTCCGGCCGGTCCCTCCTACGGCGCACGAGTGGAACAGGCGTCTCAAGCAGGGGAGTTGAGCCGTCCGTCGGACATCTCCAGCACCCGGTCGACCCGGCCCAGCAGGTCGCGGTCGTGGGTGACCATCACCGTCGCGGTGCCGTGGGTGCGGGTCACCTCGGCCAGCAGCTCGACGATCTGGGCGCCGCGCTCGTGGTCGAGGGCGGAGGTCGGCTCGTCCACCAGCAGGACGGAGGGGCTGCCGAAGAGCGCGCGGGCGATGTTGACCCGCTGGCGCTCGCCGCCGGAGAGCTGGTGCGGGCGGCGGCGCTGCTTCGCGGCGTCCAGCCCGACCGAGCCGAGCAGCTGCTCGGCCCGCTCCCGGGCCTCCCGGGGCTTGCCGCCCCGGACCGACTCCAGCACCAGCAGCTGTTCGACGGCCGTCAGCGAGGCCAGCAGGTTGGACTGCTGGAAGACGATCCCGAGCCGCTCCCGCCGCAGCGCTGTCCGGGCCGCCGCGCTGAGCGCGCCCGCGTCCTGGCCGTCTATCAGCACCTCGCCGCGGTCGGGCCGCAGCAGCGTCGCGGCGACGGCCAGCAGGCTCGACTTGCCCGAGCCCGAGGGCCCGGCGACGGCGGTGAACTCACCGGGCGCGACCTCCAGGGTCACGTCGTCCAGCGCGGTCAGGCGGCTCTCGCCGTCGGGGTAGGTGAGGGTGACGCCACGCAGGGCGAGGCCGGTCCGGGTCCGTACGGCGGTGTTCAACGGTTCGCTCCAAGCGCGGCCAGCGGGTCGACAGAGGTGATCCGGCGGACGGCCAGCGCCGCGCCGAGGAGACCGAGCAGCACCATCACCGAGACCGGCACGGCGACACTCGGCAGGCTGACGTCGAACGGCACCGAGGAGGCCGCGAGCAGCCCGCCCACCGCGCCGATCGCACCACCCAGCACGGCTCCGCCGACCAGCACGGCGGCGGCCTGCGCCAGCGCGTCCCGCACCAGGTAGGCGCTGCTCGCGCCGACCGCCTTGAGGACGGCGATGTCCGGCCCGCGCTGCACCGTCCAGACGGTGAAGAAGGCCCCGACGACGAGCGCGCTGACGGCGAACAGGAAGCCCTGGATCATCTGCAGGCTGCCCTGCTCGGCCGAGTAGCCGTTGATCCCGGCCAGCGAGTCGCCGAGCGAGACCGTCTCGGTGCCCTGGGCGGCGTCCACCGCACCGAGGCCCGCCCCGGAGGTGGTGGTCAGCGCCAGCGCCGTCGGCCGGCTCTGCCCGCTGAGCTGCTCCCAGGTCGACAGGGTCGTCCAGACCGTCGGCGCGTGCGAGTACGAGCGCTCGGCGGTGATCCCGGACACGGTCAGCGTGCTCGGCCCGACCTTGACCTGCCCGCCGACGCTCAGGTGGTACGTCGCGGCGGTGTCGCTCCCCACCGCGACCTGCCCGTCCGCCGGGGCGGTGCCGGACTCCACCGGCGGCAGCAGCGAGCTGTCGGCCCCGACCACGCTGACCGAGGCGGCGGCGTCGCTCGCCGTGAGCCTGGTCATCGAGATGCCCAGCGGCTGCGCCGACTCCACCCCCGGCGCCGAGCCGAAGGCGGCGGCCTGGGCGGGGGAGATCGCCGAGTTGGAGAAGTTGACCGTCGGGGCGGAGCCCGCCAGGCCGCCGAAGACGATCCGGTCGGCCGGGAGATCGGCGACGGTGGAGGAGGCGGCGGAGGCCAGCCCGCCGGTCAGGCCGTAGAGGAACACGACCAAGGTGGTTATCAGGGTGACGACCGCGCCCATCAGGGCGAACCGCCCCTTGGCGAACCGGATGTCACGCAGCGCGACGAACACGAGGGTCCTTCCCCAGCGGTGGTTGGTACTCCTCAACCCTGTCGGCGCGGGCCGCCGCTGCCATCAGGGAGAGGAACGGGAGTCAACCCCTGCGGGAGATGCACCCGAGAATCCATCGAACGGTTGATGCCGCGGCGCACGGATGCCCCGGGGCGACCCCGTACCCTCGGAAAGCGTGACCCGTACCGCTGCTCCACCAGCGCATGCTGCCGAAACCCCCGCCCTCCGGCTGATGAACCTCGCCCTGCACGGGCTGTTCTTCACCCTGTTGGTGGTGCTGGTCGTGCGCGGCCTGGTCGACGGCGGGTCGGTCGACGGCGGGCTGGGCGCGGCCGGGCTGGTCACCGCGGGCGCCCTCGGGGCCGTGTACGCGGCGGGCGGCGCGCTGGAGCGGATCCGCACCAGCCGGCTCTGGGCCGGGGCATGGTTCGCCGCCGTGGTGCTGCTCTGGATCGGGCTGACGCTCCAGCACCCCGAATTCTGCTACCTGGCCTTCCCGCTCTACTTCGTCTGCCTGCACCTGATGCCCGTCCGCTGGGCCGTCCCCGCCGTGCTGGCGCTCACCGGCGTCGTGGTCGCCGCGCAGGCGGGCACCGACGGCGGGCTGACCGGCCCGAAGGTGCTCGGCCCGCTGGCCGGCGCGGCCGTCGCGCTGCTCACCGCCTACGGCTACGCCGCGCTCTACCGCGAGAGCCGGGCCCGCCAGCAGCTGATCGACGACCTCGTCCGCACCCGCGACGAGCTCGCCGCCACCCAGCGCGAGGCCGGGGTGCTCGCAGAGCGCCAGCGGCTCGCCCGGGAGATCCACGACACCCTCGCGCAGGGCCTCTCCAGCATCGTGCTGCTCGCCCGCTCCACCGACCCGGCGACGGCGGGGGAGCGGCTCCAGGAGGTCGGGCAGACGGCCGCCGCCAACCTCGCCGAGGCCCGCCGCTTCGTCCAGGCACTCACCCCGCCCGCGCTGGACGACGCGACGCTGACCGAGGCGCTGCGCCGCCTGGCCACCGGCGCCGGGGCCGGCTTCCACCTGGACGGCGACCCCTACCCGCTGCCGGTCGAGGCCGAGGTCGCGCTGCTGCGGCTCACCCAGGAGGCGCTGGCCAACGCCGTGAAGCACGCACGGGCCGGGCGGATCGCCGTGACGCTGACCTACCTGGACGACGAGGTCACCCTGGACGTCTACGACGACGGCGTGGGCTTCGACCAGCAGGCCGCCGTCTCCCCGGACTCCTTCGGCCTGCACGGGATGCGCGAGCGGATCGCGGCGCTCGGCGGCAGCCTGACGGTGGAGTCGGCCCCGGGGGAGGGCACGGCGGTGGCGGTCTCGCTGCGTACCCGTGCGGTGGTGGCCCTGTGATCCGGGTGCTGCTGGTGGACGACCACCCGGTCGTCCGGCGGGGGCTGCGGGCGATGGTCGACGACCTGCCGGAGCTGGAGGCCGTCGGCGAAGCTGCCGACGGCGCGGAGGCCCTGCGGGTGCTGGAAGCTCTCCCCGCTCGGCCCGATGTCGTCCTGATGGACCTCCAGATGGGCACCGGCATGCACGGCGTCGAGGCCACCCGGCGGATCACCGCCCTGCCCGACCCGCCCGCCGTCCTGATCCTCACCACCTACTCGACCGACGCCGACATCCTGGCGGCCGTGGAGGCGGGCGCGACCGGCTACCTGCTCAAGGACGCCCCGCCGGAGGAGGTCGCCGCCGCCGTGCGGGCCGCCGCACGCGGCGAGACGGTGCTCGCCCCGCCGGTCGCGGCCCGCCTGCTCGGCCGCGTCCGGGCGGGGCGCCCGACCCTCTCGCCGCGCGAGACCGAAATCCTCGGGCTCCTCGCCGAGGGCCTGGCCAACCGTCAGATCTCCAAGCGCCTCTTCATCAGCGAGGCCACCGTCAAGACCCACCTGGTGCACATCTACGACAAGCTCGGCGTCGACAGCCGCACGGCCGCCATCGCCTCCGGCCTGACCAGTGGGCTGATCCGCCCGAACTGACGGCCCATTATGATCAGTCCTCATGATCAAGCAGCCCCGCGCGCGGGGCGGCATGCCATCGGGAGGGGCAGTATGCAGAACGGAACTTGGGGACGGCGAGGGTTCCTGGGGGGTCTTGGGGCGGGTACGGCGAGCCTGATCGCGGCGGGGGTCGCCACCGCGCCGTCGGCTGCCGCCTACCCTGTCGGGGCGAGCCCCGCCTCCACTTGGAGCGTCGTCCACGTCGACATCTCCCTGGGGACGACCGAAGCGACGATCCAGAACGCCCTGAACGCTGTCGGGATGGCGGGCGGCGGTCACGTCATCGTCGGCCCCGGCCTCTGGACCATCGGGAAGTACCTCAGCATCTATTCCAACACCAGACTGACGCTGAGCCCGTGGACCTGCTTCCAGCGGGTCGGCGACGTGCGGTTCATGCTGGTGAACGGCCTGAAGCGGGGTGACAAGAACTTCGACGGCGGCAACGACGATGCCATCACCGGATACAACGGTCGCGGGGGCATCATCGTCGAGGGTGGCATCTGGGACGTCAACGGGCCGCTCGCAGAGGAAGCGGACCTCACCGCAGGCTACAACGGCCTTCAGTTCGTCCATGCCAAGAACATCACGGTGCGCGACCTGGAGATCAGGAACGTCACCAACTGGCACGCCATCAAGTTGCAGGGAGTCAGCAACGCGACGGTGGAGAACTGCCGGTTCATCGGCTACCAGACCGGTACCAACCGGCGCAAGGTGTCGGAAGCCGTCTGCATAGACAGCTGCTGGCCGGGCAACACCCTGGTCGGGCAGGAGGACCACACCACCTGCGCCGACATCCGCATCATCGGCAACTACTGCGACGCGGGCAAGGACGGCAAGAACTATCCGGTGTTCGCCGGCTGCCACAGCGCCGAGCCCGGTCACTCGCACGAGCGGGTGGAGATCTCCGGCAATTCGATCGGGAACGCGACCCAGTTCGGGATCTGGGTCGGCAACATCAACCAGGTGATCGTCAGCAACAACCGGATCCACGACAGCTTCGGCGGCATCCGGGTCGGCCGCGACTACTCGCTGAAGAACAATCCCCTGCCTGCCTGGGACTTCATCGTGTCGGACAACATCGTCACGGACACCACCTCGGACCGTGGGATCGAGGTCTGGGGGGCGAAGTTCGACGATCCGACAGCGCCTGTCCTCGCGGAAGCCCGGCGCTCGGTGGTCAGTGGCAACCTGGTGCGCGCGGCCAAGCGGGAGGGCATCCACGTGGCATTCGCCCCCGATGCCCTGATCTCCGGCAATTTGGTCTCCGACATCACGCCGGCCGGCGACCCGAATGGTGAGGTCATCGTCGGCAGCGGGATATCCGTCCAGGAGTCGCCGGGGGCCAACGTCACCGGCAATACCGTCAGGAACTGCTCGGGCTACGGCGTGGTCTTCTACGGCGCCTCCCCCAACGGAATGATCACTTCCAACAGCATCTCGGGGGCAAAACTGGGACCGATCCGGATCGATTCGGCCTCCACCAATGTGATGAACCAGGTCAATCAGATCTTCTGACCAGTGCATCTCTCCGGCGCTCCCACGGTGGACGCTGGAGCGAAGGGCCCGGGTGGACGGGCGACCGTCCACCCGGGCCTGCGGGGTGTCAGCCCTTGGTCACGCACTTGTTGGCGCTGTTCGACCAGAGGCCCTGGAGGTCGAAGGTGCCGGTGCTGAGCGGGACGTACGCGTCGAGCTGGACGCAGGCGTCGCCGATCTCGCCGCCGCCGCCGTTCCAGCCGATGCTGGGCCAGAAGTCGGTGACGGTCTCGGCGTACTCGTGGGTCTCGGTCGACTCGATGCCGGAGAGCAGCCGCCCGTCGGTGAAGGTGGTGCAGGCGCCAGCGCCGTTGTCCGGGATGTAGGGCATGTTGGTGTACGCGAGGGTGCCGTACGAGGAGCTGGTCTTGTCGTGCCAGGCGCAGAAGCCGGAGTTCGGGAAGCCGTCCGGGTGGGTGCCGGTCGGGGAGAGCACCACGTACTGGGCGTTGAGGTTCGGCGCCTGGGTGGTGTTGCCGAAGTGTGCGGCGGCCTTGGCGGCCTCGGCCCCGATCTGGGCAGCCGTCGCGCTGCCCGGCGCGGCGGCGGAGTTGTCGAACCAGGCGCCCGCGAACGGGGTGCTGGTCGGGTGGTTGACGTGGATGCCGTTGGTGCCGCAGGTGGTGGTGCCCTTGGCGACGCCCTCGCAGTACTGGCTGAGGATGGTGCCCCAGGTGTCCTGTGAGCCGTAGAGGCCCTTGAACATGTTCTGCATGTCGGTGGCGACCCCGGCCGGGTCCGAGGACCACTGCGATCCCCAGAAGACCAGGTACACCTTCGGAGTGGGGGAGACCACGCCCTGAGTGGCGCTGGAACCCACCTTGAGGGTGTTGGTGGAGCGGGCAGACGGCTGCGAACTTCCGGCGTGGGACAGCGGCTTGACGCCGTGGTGGGCCGGTGCGGCGGGGGATGCGGCCTGGGCCTGGGTGCCGGCCGTGAGTGCGGCGGCGGCGAGCACGGCGGTGGCCAGCGCGGCGAGGGGGCGAATGCGCACGGATTCCTCCCGGATGAGGGTGTGGGGGGTGAACTGTGAGCGGTGAAACGCGAGTTACCCAACCAGCCCGGGGCGGTCGGCGTCCATAGGTGTGGCGTCCGCGAGACGTAGATTTTGCTGTGCCTATGCCAAGTGGGCGTAATTTCCGCCGCCATGATGCCTTGATGACGCAGGATCTACGGTGTTCGCCGGGCTGTTGAACCCATCCGAGCCGGGCTCCGTGTTGATGGTGCGAGCGTCACGAAGACGCATAACTCGCCTCAAACCACCTCTCCACTGGGGGAATTCGCCATGTCCAAGTACACCGGCCGCCGCCTCGCCATCGCCTCCGGTCTCGCCGCCCTCGCCCTCGCCGCCACCGCCTGCGGCTCCAGCGCGGGCTCGTCGGGTGCAGCCGCCCCGGCCGCCCCGGTCGCCGCGTCCTCCTCGGCTGCCCCAGCCGGGTTCAAGCTGGTCGCCGTCGACTCCGCCACCCTGGGCCCGATCGTGACCGACTCCAGCGGGCGCACGCTCTACCGGTTCGACAAGGACACCGCCAAGCCGTCCGCCAGCAACTGCGCGGACGCCTGCGCCGTGAAGTGGCCGCCCGCGACCGTCCAGGACAAGGTCAGCCTGGATGGCGTCGGCTCGGCCCTGGTCGGCAGCGTGACCCGGCCCGACGGCACCCGGCAGCTGACGCTGAACGGCTGGCCGCTCTACCGCTTCGCCGGGGACAGCGCCGCCGGGCAGGTCAACGGCCAGGGCGTGGGCGGCACTTGGTTCGCCAGCACGCCGGAGGGCAAGAAGGCCCAGGCTCCCGCCGCCTCGCAGAGCGGTGGGTACTCGACCGGCTACTGACCGGCCGCCGGCGGGCTGTCCGCATGATGGTCCGTCTTGCCCCCGCACCCGCACATCACAAGACTGGTGCGGGTGAACCCGGGCCGTGATCAGTGGACCATCGGACGCGCCGTCCTCCCCCTCGGCGTGCTGCTCTGCCTCGTCCTGGGGGCGACGCTCCTCTCGGTACGCCTGTGGCCCACGGCCACCGGCCCGTCCCGGTACGTCCGGATCGGCGCGGTTCCGGTCGGGCGGCCGCCCGTCCCGGCCGTGCCGCCCATCCGATCCGGACCGGACGCCGCGACCGGCTCGTACGGCTCGTACGGTGAGGACTGCGGGCGCAATGAGCAGGGGCACCGTAACGCCGACAACATGGTGATCTCGCCGGGGAACGTCGGTGGCGCCCACCACGTGCACGACTACGTCGGCAACCTCTCCACCGACGCGCTGTCCACCGACGCGAGCCTGGTCGCCGCCGGGACGACCTGCGTCGGCGGCGACCGCTCCACCTACTTCTGGCCGGTGTTGCGCCGCACCGACCGCAGCCCTGCGCCGGACACGAACGAAGGGGAGCACGGCAACACCGGGGAGATCCTCACCGCCGAGTCGGTGACGGTCGAGTATGTCGGGAACGCCTGGAGCCAGGTCGTGCCGATGCCGCGCTTCCTCCGGCTGCTGGAGGGCGACCCGACGGCGGCCACCGACGGCGGGGCGGACGGCCACGCCGAGTGGGGGTGCAGCGGCCACCCCGGCCGGACGACGGACCGCTACCCGCTCTGCCCGCCCGGGAGCCTGCTCACCCGCAGCTTCGACTTCCCCAGCTGCTGGGACGGCCGAAGCACGGATGCCCCGGGCCACCGCGCCCAGGCGGTCTTCCCGGCCGCCTCGGGCGCCTGCCCGCACGACACCTTCCCGATCCCCCGGCTGCGGGTGACGGCGGGCTACCGGCCGCCGCCGGGAGAGGAGTTCGCGCTCGACGCTTTCCCCGAGCAGCAGCACAGCCCGGCCACCGACCACGCGCTGTTCGTCGACGTCATGACCGACCGCCAGATGGAGGCGGTGGTGGCCTGCCTGAACCAGGGCCGCACCTGCGGCGACGGCCGTTGAACCGCCGGGCCGTCCCGTACGTGCCTGCCATGACGAAACCCGGACGAAATCCGGAGGAATCCCGACGGAGGGAGGGCGGATGGCAGGCACGCGATCCGGAGCCCGGCAGGGCGCAGCCGACGAGGCACTGATCCGGACGCTCTACGAGGAACACGGCGCCGCGCTGCTCGCGTACGCGATCCGGCTCACCGGTGACCGGGCGGCGGCGGAGGACGTGGTGCAGGAGACGCTGATCCGCGCCTGGCGCAACCCGGAGGTGCTCACCAACGGCCTCGGCTCGGTGCGGGGTTGGCTGCTGACGGTGGAGCGGAACCTGATCACCGACCGGTTCCGCGCCAGGGCCGCCCGCCCGGCGGAGGTCGCCGAGGTGAACGAGGCGCTGGCGACGGTGCCGGTGGCGCACGACCACGCCGACACGGTCGTGGAGTCGATGGTGATGATGGAGGCGCTGGAGCAGCTCTCCCCGGACCATCGGGCGGTGCTGCACTCGATCTACTTCCAGGGCAGCTCCGTCGCTGAGGCCGCCGCGCAGCTCGGCGTGCCCGCGGGGACGGTCAAGTCCCGCGCGCACTACGCGCTGCGGGCGCTGAAACAGTCGTACACGGGCAGGCCCAAGGCGCTGAAGGAGGCGGTGGCATGAGCACGGAGCAGCGGCACGAGCAGAGCGCGGAGCTCCTCGGCGCCTACGCCCTCGGTGCGCTGGAGCCGGAGGAGGCGGCGTCGGTCGGGCAGCACCTGCTCGACTGCCCGGCCTGCCGGCAGGAGGTGGCCGAGATGCAGGAGTTGGAACGGGTGCTGGGCGAGGTGCCGCCCGAGCTGTTCGTGGACGGGCCGCCGCAGGGCGGTGACCTGCTGCTCCGGCGCACCCTGCGGCAGGTCCGCGCGGAGCGCGGTGCCGGGCGGCGGCGGCGCTGGGCGGTGGCGGGTGTGGCGGCGGCGGTGGCAGCGGCGGCGCTGCTCGGCGGGGGCGTCCTGCTGGGGCGCGGTACGGAGCCAGCGCCGCAGGTGGCGGCGGTCGCGCCACCCCCGCCCGGCACCCGGGTGGCGTCCGTCTCGGACCCGGGGACGGGTGCGCGGCTGACACTGACGGTGACCCCGGCGGCCGGTTGGGTGCGGGTGAGTGCGGCGGTCACCGGCATCCCGGCGGGTGAGCGGTGCCATCTGGTGGTCACCGGCCGGAGCGGCGCGCGGACGGACGCGGGCAGCTGGCTGGTCTCCCCGGCGGGGGCCAAGTCCGGTACGACGCTGGATGGTTCGGCGTTGGTCGCGCCCGCCGACGTCGCGTCGGTGTCGGTGGTGAACGAGGCGGGGCGGACGTTCGTGACGGCGCCGGTGTGAGCACGCCTCGGCGCCCCCGTCCGGCAGGCGGTTGTCTGCCGAACGGGGGCGCCGAGGGGTGTCTGTCAGGAGACGCGGAGGACGCGTTCGGCCTGCGGGCCCTTGGGGCCCTGGGCGACGTCGAACTCGACCCGGTCGCCCTCTTCGAGGGACTTGAAGCCCGGGGAGTCGATCGCGCTGAAGTGGACGAACAAGTCGGGGCCGCCCTCGTCATTCGTGATGAAGCCGAAGCCCTTGTCCGCGTTGAACCACTTCACGACACCAGTTGCCATCAGTTCGATCCCTTTGACTCCATGCCACGGCGCCGCTTCGACGGCACCGGCCGCGCCATCGCTCGACGGCGGCCTCCGCAGCTTGTCACCCGCCCGACGGATCTCCCTCGGCGAACCGCCGAACGGCGGGACGTGTGCCCCGAACGGCGGGGCAGGCACCCCTGGCCCGTCAGCCTTCGGTGCCGAGCCGCCACCTGATCTCGCCGTCGTGCAGGAGGCCGGTGGCGGCCAGCCCGGCCGCCGTCGCGACGGCGGCGGAGGCGTGGTGCTCGGGGTGGATGTGGGCGATCACCGTCCGCACGCCTTGCCCGCCGAGCCACCCGACGAGCCCCCGCGCGGCCTCGGAGGCGATGCCCGACCCCTGCCAGGGCGTCCCCACCACCCAGGCGATCTCGGCCGTCCCCCCGGTCACCGTCGCCTGGACGTACCCGACCAGACACCCCCGGTCGCGCAGCCGCACGACCCAGTTGCACCACGAGACGCCCGGCTCCGCCGATCCGGCGACCTGCCGTTCGTACCGGGCCCGCAGCTCCTGCGGGGTCGACGGCTCACCGCCGACGAACGCGTGCAGGCCAGGGTCGGCGAGCACCCCGGCCATCTCCTCGGCGTGCTCGACGCGCAGCGGCAGCAGCTCCAGCCGCTCGGTGCTGACGGTCAGGGCCTCGACGGCGGGCACACAGCCTCCTGGGTACGGGTCTTAGCGGGTCTTCGAGGGCTCATCCTGCCCCGGGCCGAGGCCGGGCCGGTAATGCCGGTGCACCGGCCGCCCGGTTCTGCGAGGCTTCGCCCCCATGGGAAGCTCCTGCGCCGTTCCGGTCCTGCGGACCACCGACCTGACCGAGGCACTCGCGGCCGCCCGCGCGCTGCTCGCGCTCGCCGACCTGAGCCGCGCCACCGTCAACGTGTCCGGCCAGGCGGCCGACGAACGGCAGCTGCGCCGGCTGCTCGCGGCGCTGCCTGGGGCGGCGAGCATCAGGTCGGCCGACACGAGCGGGCCGATCGAGTGGTACGAGGCGGTCGCGGACATCCCCAGCGCCGCGTACCCGGTGGAGGCCAGGGTCGAGGAGCTGCAGCTCGGGGCGTTCGACGAGGCCGCCGTCCTGGCCGCACTGGACACCGGCTTGCCGGGCAGCCTGGAGTGGTGGGACACGCCGTGGCCGGAGGTCCCGGAGCTCGGCCTGCCGCGCGAGGGGAAGTACGCGGACGTCCAGATCTCCGTCCACTGCCGGGGCGTCTTCCTCGACGAGCCCTCCGCCGACCACACCGTCCACGTCCACCTCTTCGGCGGCAGGATCGAGCGGGCCGACTGGTTGGCCGGGAAGGTCGGCCTCGCGGTGGTCGGCCCGGCGCAGGCCGGTTGGTGACGGACCGTCCGGTGGCTGCTCGTGCGGTGACTGCTCGTAGGGTGTGAGGCGAAGCAGTCCGTGTGAGGGGAGTCAGCATGATCGTCGATCTCGCCGTACCCGTGGTCGCCGCGCCGATGGCGGGCGGGCCCACGACACCGGAGCTGGTGGCGGCGGTGAACGGTGCGGGTGGTCTCGGATTCCTGGCCGCCGGATACCGCTCGGCCACCGCGACGGCGGAGCAGATCGCCGCCGTACGGAAGCTGACGGACCGTCCGTTCGGGGTGAACCTGTTCGTCCCCGGGGAGCCGGGGGACGCGGCCGCCGTCGACGCCTACCGGGAGCGGCTGCGGCCCGAGGCCGAGCAGTGGGGGGTCGCCCTGCCGGAGCGCAGCGGGCCGGACCGGGACGACTGGGAGGCGAAGATCGCGCTGCTGACGGCCGACCCCGTGCCCGTCGTCTCGTACACCTTCGGCCTGCCGACGCCGGACGAGGCCGCCGCGCTGCGCGCCGCCGGGAGCTTCCAGATCGGCACCGTCACCACCCCCGCCGAGGCGCTCGCGGCGCTGGCGGCCGGGATGGACGCCCTCTGCGTCCAGGGCCCGGAGGCGGGCGGCCACCGGGGCACCCACCGCACCGAGGACGAGCCCGGCACGACGCCGCTCCTCGACCTGCTCGCCGAGATCCGCCGCGTCACCGACCTCCCGCTGATCGCCGCCGGCGGCATCGGCGACGGCCGCACGCTCGCCGCAGCCCTGCGCGCGGGCGCAGCGGCCGTCCAGCTGGGCACGGCCTACCTACGTACCGACGAATCCGGCGCCTCCGCCACCCACCGAGCTGCTCTTACGCGAGCGGCCGGCCCCCAGGGGCGCGGGGAACTGCGCGAAATCGGGAGTGACGCCGCCGCACCTACCGCTTCGCGCAGCGGTGACCGCACTGTGGTGACGCGAGCCTTCACCGGCCGCCCGGCCCGCGCGCTGCGCAACGCCTTCACCGATCGCCACTCCCCGTACGCCCCCGCCGCGTACCCGGAGGTGCACCACCTCACCCAGCCGCTGCGCGCCGCCGCCGCCAAGCGCGCGGACGCCACCGCGATGCACCTCTGGGCGGGCACCGCGCACCGCCTGGCCCGGACCGGGCCGGCCGCCGAGCTCACCCGGGAGCTGTGGGAGCAGGCGCAGCGGGAGGGGTGAGTCCGCCGACTCGCCCCTCCCGGTGGTACAGACCCGCTGTCAGCCGAGAAGGTTGCCCATCCAGGCCTCGATCGCGTCGACGCCGCGCGGCAGCGCGCCGGACATCAGCCGGGCGCCGTCGGAGGTGATGACGAGGTCGTCCTCGACGCGCAGGCCGAGGCCGCGCAGCTCGACCGGGAGAGTCTCGTCGTCGGGCTGGAGGTAGAGGCCGGGCTCGACAGTGAGCACCATGCCCTCCTCCAGGACGCCGTCGAGGTACGTCTCGGCGCGGGCCTTCGCGCAGTCGTGGACGTCGAGGCCGAGCATGTGGCCGGTGCTGCAGAGGGTGTAGCGGCGGAAGATGCCGCTGTCCTCGCGGAGCGCCTCCTCGGCGGAGACCCGCAGGACGCCCCAGTCGGCCAGGCCCTCGGCGATCACCCGCATCGCGGCGCGGTGGAAGTCGCGGAAGCTGGCGCCGGGCCGCAGGGTCGCGATACCGGCGTCCTGGGCGGCGAGCACCAGCTCGTACGCCTGGCGCTGGACGGGGGAGAAGGTGCCGCTGAGCGGCAGGGTGCGGGTGATGTCGGCGGTGTAGAGGGAGTCGACCTCGACGCCGGCGTCGAGCAGCAGCAGGGTGCTCGGGTCGAGGGCGCCGTTGTTGCGGATCCAGTGCAGCACGCAGGCGTGCGCGCCGGAGGCGACGATGGTCTCGTAGCCGACGCCGTTGCCCTCGGCGCGGGCGCGCTGGTTGAAGGCGCCCTCGAGCCAGCGCTCGCCGCGGGCGTGCCGCAGGGCGGCGGGGATGGCGCGGACGACGTCCTCGAAGCCGGCGGCGGTGAGGTCGACGGAGAGCTGGAGCTGCTCGATCTCCCAGGAGTCCTTGATCAGGCGCAGCTCGGAGAGCACGGCGGCGAGCCGGGCGTCGCGCTCGGAGTCCTGTGCGCTGGGCCGCCCGGTGGCGGCGTCCACGACGGAGTCGACGCCGACCAGCACCCGGGTGACGGGCTGGTGGCCCGTCAGCAGCTTCTCCAGGTCGTCCAGGTGCTCGGTGCGCAGCCCGGTGAGCTGGGCGGCCTCGGCGAGGTCGGGGCGGCGGCCGACCCAGAACTCGCCGTAGCGGCGGTCGCGGTAGAACTCGGAGCCGTACGAGCCGCCGCCGCGCGGTGAGCGCGGGCGCAGGTAGAGGACGGGCTCGCCGCTCGGCTCGACGACGAGCACGTGGCCGACCTGCTCCTCGCCGGTGAGGCCGGTGAGCCAGGCGTAGGCGCTGTGCGGGCGGAAGCGGAAGTCGCTGTCGTTGCTGCGGACCTTCAGCTGCCCGGCGGGGACGATCAGGCGCTCGCCGGGGAAGTGTTCGGCGAGCCGGGTGCGCCGGGCGGGCATCACGTCGTAGCCGTCGACGCGCTCGGAGGCCGGGAGGGGGGTGGCGGCCCAGGCGGTGCCCATGAAGGCGTCGAGTGCGGGGGAGACGGGCATGTCGTGGCTGCCGGTGTTGTAGACGGTGGCCTTGGGTGGGGTGGTCACTGCGAGTGCTCCTCTACCTGGACTGCGGTGTGGGCGATTTGTCCTGGCCATCCCCGCTGATCTGCGTTGATGTCCCTGGGGTGGAAGGGAGTTGAGGGGCTGTCCGGACACAGCTCGATAACGTCCTGCTTCACCCCTTGCCAGTGCAATTTCACATTACTATGTTACGGGTCACACCCCTGGAGCGGCTAGACCTCAGTCGCCGCTCCTGGGCGGCCCCGGATCAGCCCCGGGGCGAACCAGGGTCGAAGCTTGGCCCCACACCGCGGAGTTGCACATGACCAGGCGTACCCACGCCGCCCTCGCGGCGGCGATCGCGGCAGCACTGACCCTCGGCCTCGGGGCGTGCTCCAGCACCGGCGGCAGCACGAGTGACGACACGAACGGTGGCAAGGGCGTCACCACCGAGGGCAACGGCATCATCGGCGGTACGCCGGTCAAGGGCGGCACCCTCACCATCCTCTCCAACCAGGACTTCGACCAGCTCGACCCGACCCGTAACTGGACCATGCCCGTCATGGACGTCGGCGTCCGGATGCTCTACCGCACCCTGACGACCTTCAAGGCGGCCCCGGGCGCCGAGGGCCTGAAGATCGAGCCGGACCTCGCCACCGACCTCGGCACCCCGAGCGACGGCGCCAAGACCTGGACCTTCCACCTGAAGGACGGTCTGAAGTACGAGGACGGCACGCCGATCGTCGCCGACGACATCAAGTACAACGTCGAGCGCTCCTTCTCGCCCGAGCTGCCCGGCGGCCCGGACTACGCCCGTCGCTACCTCAACGCCCCCGAGAAGTACGCGGGCCCGCTGAAGGGCGAGCGCCTGGGCAAGGAGGCGATCGAGGTCCCGGACGACAAGACGATCGTCTTCCACCTGAAGCGCCCGGTGGCCGAGTTCGGCTACACCGTCACGCTGCCGACCTTCGCGCCGGTGCCGAAGGCGAAGGAGACGGGCGCCAACTACAGCAACCACCCGGTCTCCTCCGGCCCGTACAAGATCGACACCTACGACCGCGGCAAGCGCCTGGTGCTCGTCCGCAACACCTTCTGGGACCAGGCCAGCGACCCGGTCCGCAAGGCGTACCCGGACAAGATCGTCGTCGACCAGACGCTCAAGGGCACCGGCATCGCCGACCGCCTGATCGCCGACCAGGGCGACGACAAGAACGCGATCTCCTACGTCGACCTGCTGCCCGCCAAGCTGAGCGACGTGCTGACGAACCCCGAGGTCAAGGCCCGGCTGATCAGCGAGAACGCCGGCTGCACCAGCAAGCTCGACATGAACAACACCAAGGCGCCGTTCGACAACGCCAAGGTGCGCCTGGCGATGCAGTACGCGGTGGACAAGGAGGCCGTGCAGTCCTCGCTCGGCGGCCCGGCGCTGAACGACATCGCCACCACCTACCTGCCGCCGGTGCTCACCAACGGCGCTCCGGTCGACCACTTCCTGATCAAGCCGGCCGGTGACCCGGACAAGGCCAAGACGCTGCTCGCCGAGGCGGGCTTCCCGAACGGCTTCTCCACCGAGCTGGCCACCTCCACCGGTGGCAAGCAGGAGGCCGAGGCCATCCAGGCGGCGCTGAAGAAGGTCGGCGTCACCGTCCAGATCAACACCGTCGACCCGACGGCGCTGTCCGGCGTGGTCGGCGACAAGGGCAAGCAGCCCGGCCTGTCCGTCGGCGGCTGGTGCCCCGACTACCCGTCGGCCGGGACCTTCCTGCCGATGATCTTCGACGGCCGCTCGATCGTCGACAAGAACAACTACGGCAACCTCGACCGGTACAACGACCCGGCCGTCAACGCCGAGCTGGACCGGATCGCCGGGATCACCGACCTGGCGGCCGCCAACACCGCCTGGCTCGCGCTGGACGCCAAGATCATGGACGCGTCGCCCGCCGTGCCGCTGCTCTGGCAGAAGAAGCCGCTGCTGGTCGGCTCCAACATCGCCGGTGCCTACGCCCACCCCGTGTGGGCCGGTCAGATCGACTACGCCGTCATCGGCCTGAAGTCGGTCAAGTAGCCGTCCGGCTGCCTGAACCACCGTCGAGTGTGAAGGAACCGACGCCATGACCGCCCCGCTCCTCCCGGCCGAGCCCGGGGGAGCGGGGGCGGCGGCCAGCACCGTCGCCCCCGCCCACGCCGAGCCGGACCCCGCGCTCCAGCCGCCCGCCTCCCCCTGGCGGCTCGCCTGGCACCGCCTCCGCCGCCAGAAGGCGGCCCTGGTGGGCCTCGGCATCATCATCTTCTTCGTCCTGGCCGCCGCCCTCGCGCCGGTCCTCACCGCGATCAGCGGCAAGGGCCCGGCCGACATCGACAAGAAGGCCATCGACCCGTACCTGGGCGGCCTGCCCAGGGGCACCCTCGGCGGGATGAGTCCGCAGCACTGGCTCGGCGTCGAGCCGATGCTCGGCCGCGACATCTTCGCCCGGCTGCTCTACGGCGCCCAGATCAGCCTGCTGGTGGCCTTCAGCGCCGCCATCATGATCACCCTGATCGGCGTGCTGCTCGGCATCACCGCCGGGTACTTCGGGGGCCGGATCGACGCCGTGATCAGCCGCTTCATGGACGTCATGATGTCCTTCCCGAGCCTGATCTTCATCATCGCGCTGCTCTCCGTCGCCCAGAACGTCAACCGCATCCTGCTGCTGATCGTCGTCATGGGGGTCTTCAGCTGGCCCTACATCGCCCGCGTGATCAGGGGTCAGACGATGTCGCTCAAGCACCGCGAGTACGTCGAGGCGGCCCGCGCCTGCGGCACCTCCAGCAGCCGGATCCTCTTCACCGAGATCCTGCCCAACCTCACCGGCACGATCATCGTGTACGTCACGCTGGCGATCCCCGGCCTGATCGGGACCGAGGCCGCGCTGACCTTCCTCGGCGTCGGAGTCCGGCCGCCGACGCCCTCCTGGGGCCAGATGATCTCCGACTCGGTGCTCTACTACAAGGTCGACCCGATGTTCTTCATCCTCCCCAGCGCCTGCCTCTTCCTGGTCGTGCTGGCCTTCACCCTGCTCGGGGACGCCCTGCGCGACGCCCTGGACCCGAAGGGCGGCGCAGCGTGATCGGCTTCCTCGTCCGGCGGATGCTCGGCATCGCCATCACCCTGCTGGTGATCTGCGCGCTCACCTTCAGCATCTTCTACCTGCTGCCCAACGACCCGGCCGCGCAGTTCTGCGGCAAGGACTGCTCGAGCGAGCACATCGAGCTCGTCCGGCAGCAGATGGGCCTCGGCGACCCGATGGTCGTCCAGTTCGCCCGCTACGTCACCGGCATCTTCGCCGGGCAGACCATGGGCAGCGGCCAGTACGCCGTGCACTGCGGCTTCCCCTGCTTCGGGTACTCCTTCCAGAGCGCCCAGCCGGTCTGGTCGCTGATGATGGACCGGCTGCCCGCCAGCGCCTCGCTCGCCGTCGGCGCGGCCGTGCTCTGGCTGGCCCTCGGCCTCTCGGCCGGCGTGGTCTCCGCACTGCGCCGCAACACCTGGATCGACCGGACGGTGATGATCGGCACCATCGGCGTCGCCGCCCTGCCGGTCTACTTCACCGCGATGATCCTGCTGTACGTGGTGGTCTCGGTGCTCGGCCTGATGCCCTACCCCCGGTACATCGCCTTCTCCGAGGACCCGGTCGGCTGGGTGCGCAACCTGATCCTGCCCTGGATCACCCTGGCGCTGACCTTCGCCGCCATCTACGCCCGGATGACCCGCAACTCCGTCATCGAGACGATGGAGGAGCCGTACGTCCGCACCGCCCGCGCCAAGGGCATGCGCGAGCGCCGGGTGGTCGGCAAGCACGGGCTGCGCCCGGCGCTCACCCCCGTCGCAACCATGCTCGGCATGGACCTCGGCGGGCTGCTGGCCGGAGCGCTGATCACCGAGTCGCTGTTCAGCCTCCCCGGGGTCGGCAAGCTCTTCGCCGACTCGCTGGCCAAAGCCGACCAGCCGGTGATTATGGGCATCACGGTGCTCGCCTCCTTCTTCATCGTCAGCTCCAACCTGGTCGTGGACCTCGTCTACGCCTGGATCGACCCGAGGGCGAGGCTGTCATGAGCCTTCTGGAAGTCACCGGCCTCGAGGTCGAGTTCAAGACCGCCGAGGGCGTCGTCAAGGCCGTCAAGGGCATCGACTTCACCGTCGAGCGCGGGCAGACGCTCGGGATCGTCGGCGAGTCCGGCTCCGGAAAGTCCGTCACCTCACTGGCCGTCATGGGCCTGCACCGCTCCGCCAAGGTCACCGGTTCGGTCCGCTTCGACGGCACCGAGCTGATCGGCGCCCCCGCCGAGACCGTGCGCAAGCTGCGCGGGCGGCGGATCGCGATGGTCTTCCAGGACGCGCTGACCTCGCTGCACCCGTACTTCACCATCGGCGACCAGATCGCCGAGGCGTACCGGGAGCACCACGGCGGGAGCCGCAAGGCCGCGCTCGCCCGCGCCGTCGAGGTGCTCGGCGACGTCGGCATCCCCGAGCCGGCCCGCCGGGTGCACGAGCACCCGCACCAGTTCTCCGGCGGCATGCGCCAGCGGGCGATGATCGCCCTGGCGCTCTCCTGCGAGCCGGATCTGATCATCGCCGACGAGCCGACCACGGCCCTGGACGTCACCGTCCAAGCCCAGGTGCTGGAGCTGCTGAAGAAGCTCCAGCAGGACCGCGGGCTCGGCATCATCATGATCACCCACGACCTCGGGGTGATCGCCCGGGTCGCCGACGAGGTGCTGGTGATGTACGGCGGCTCGGCCGCCGAACAGGCCCCCGCCGACACCCTCTTCAGCACCCCCCGGCACCCCTACACCCGGGGCCTGCTCGACTCGCTGCCCCGGCTCGACGCCGAGGACGGCGAGGCGCTGCGCTCCATCCCCGGCAGCCCCCCCTCCCTGCTCAACCCGCCGCCCGGCTGCGCCTTCCACCCGCGCTGCCCGGTCTACGCGGCCGACCCGAATCCGCTCTGCACCGGGGAGCGCCCGCTCCTGAAGCTGGTCGCCGACGGACACAAGAACGCCTGCCAGCTCGATGGGGTGACCGCATGACAGCCGTGACGACAGCGCTGCCGACAGCCCTGCTGACCGTCAAGGACCTCGGGATGACCTTCCCGGGCCCGCGCGGCACGCTCCGCCGCCACCCCGGCATCAAGGCCGTGGACGGCGTCAGCTTCGAGGTCCGGCCGGGGGAGACCCTCGGCCTGGTCGGCGAATCCGGTTGCGGGAAGTCCACCACCGGCCGGATGCTGGTGCGCCTGCTCGACCCGACGGCCGGTCAGGTCGACTTCCAGGGCAAGGACATCACCCGCACCGGTCAGCGCGAGCTGCGCCCGCTGCGCAGCAAGCTCCAGATGATCTTTCAGGACCCGTTCGCCTCGCTCAACCCGAGGCAGACCGTCCAGCAGATCATCGCCGCCCCGCTGCGCGCCCAGGGCACCGCCCCCGAGGCGATCCGCCGCGAGGTCCGCGACCTGGTCGGCCTGGTCGGCCTCGCCCCCGAGCACCTGGACCGCTACCCGCACCAGTTCTCCGGCGGCCAGGCCCAGCGCATTGGCATCGCCCGCGCGCTCGCCACCCGACCCGAGCTGGTCGTCGCCGACGAGCCGGTCTCCGCCCTCGACGTCTCCATCCAGGCCCAGATCGTCGGCCTGATGGAGCGGCTGCAACGCGAACTCGGCGTCGCGTACGTCTTCATCGCCCACGACCTGGCCGTGGTGAAGCACATCAGCCACCGCGTCGCCGTGATGTACCTCGGCCGGATCGTCGAGATCGGCGACAAGCACGAGGTGTACGGGAAGCCTGCGCATCCCTACACCAAGGCCCTGCTCTCGGCCGTGCCGCTGCCCGACCCGGCGGCCGAACGCGTCCGTGAGCGGATCGTCCTGCTCGGCGACCCGCCGAGCCCGGCCAACCCGCCGAGCGGCTGCACCTTCCACCCCAGGTGTGCCAAGGCCCAGGACATCTGCCGCACCGAAGCCCCGCTGCTGCAGATCACCAGCGTGGGAGGGAGCAGGCAGGCCGCCTGCCACTTCCCCGAGGCGTGACCGCTCAGCGGCCGCGCCCGCCGCCGTACCGCCGCCGCCTCCCCAAACCGGCGGCGGTGCGGCGTCCAGGGTGTGCCCGAAAGACGAACCACTCCCCCCACACACCCCCACGTACCGGAGCACACACGTGTCACGTCCCCGCACTGCGCGCAGGGTCATCATCGCCACCGCTCTGGCAGCCTCCCTCACGCTGCCCGCCCTCCAGACCGCCCAGGCCTTCGCCGCACCCGTGACGGCTACGGCCGCCGCCCCAGCTGCTGCCACCGCTCCCCAGCCGGACCGCACCGCCTACGACGAGGTCGACCACCTCGGCGCCGCCACCGCGAAGCCCGGCAGTGCCGCGCCCGCCCCCGGCGGCGGCTCGCTCGGCGACACGCACATCCCCGGCCTGCTGCCCGGCCGCGTCGGCGCCCCGGCCCCGACCGCCGGCGCGCTCGCGGCTCCGGCCACCGCCACCGGCACCACGGCCGCCGGAGTGCCCTGCACCCTCGACGGGATGACCGGCCTCGGCCCGGCCCAGCTCGCCGACTTCCTGACCGACCCGGCCGTCAGCGCCGACGGCTGCCTGAAGACCTTCCTCTGGACCTGGGACGCCCGGTACGCCACCACCATGGACGACGCCCACGTCCAGGCCGTCGCCGACCGGATCACCCAGCTCGCCGCCACCGACGACGGCACCGGCGCGAGCCACCTCTACGAGCTGTGGACCTTCCTGCACACCACCGTCTACTACGACTTCAACCACAGCGAGATCGACGTCACGGACGCCGCCACCGCTGCCGCCCTCCAGCGGGCGATCAACGCCTACCAGGGCAGCGCGCACGCCTTCGACAGCACCGACACCGCCGCCGCCACCCTGCGCGAGATGGCGATCGTCGCGGGCAGCACCGGGCTGGGCAGCCACAACCTCGGGCTGGTCAAGAAGATCCTGGCGAAGTTCACTCCCGGCACGACCGTCTCCGGCAGCTGGGCCTGGGGCACCGCCGGGCTGGCCGCCCTCAACATCAACTTCCTCGGCATCCGCAACGGCGACCAGGCGTTCATGAACGCCGTCGCGGCCGACGCCGACTACCGCGCCGCCTTCCGCGCCTTCGCCTCCTACGGTCACCTCAAGGGCACCGCCAACGCCTGGCTGGCCCGCGACGCGATGGGCGAGTACGGCCGCTTCGGCCAGATCCCCGCCCTCCAGGGCGGCGTGGTCGCCGAGCTCGGCACCCTGCTCGACACCACCAAGGCCACCTTCGGCGCCTTCTCCGACCCGTGGGTCAAGCTCGTCGGCTGGGCCAACACCTACGGCGTCTGCGACCGGTACGGCGTCTGCGCCGACAAGATCGAGGCGCAGCTCTTCCCGAACACCTACAAGTACGACAACGGCGCCGTCGAGGTGCACACCGCCCTCGACCGGGCCACCGTCGACCAGATGTACTACGCCAGCAAGGAGGTCAAGACCCAGTACTTCCGGGTCCTCGGCACCGACGTCCCGCTCGCGGGCGACGTCAACTCCACGCTGCACATCCACCTCTACGCCTCGCGCTCCGACTACGAGGTCTACCACCCGCTGCTCACCGGCATGGACACCAACAACGGTGGCATCTACATCGAGCGCGGCTCCACTTTCTACACCTACCAGCGCCGGGTGCCGCAGGACTCCACCCTCACGCTGGAGGAGCTGTTCCGGCACGAGTACACCCACTACCTCAACGGCCGCTGGGCGGTGCCGGGTTACTTCGGCGACCCGCGCTGGTACGCGGACGACCTGACCACCGCGATGGACGAGGGCACCGCCGAGTTCTTCGACGGCGCGACCCGCGACCAGGGCATCCTGGTCCGCAAGTCGCTGATCGCCGGGCTCGCCCGGGACGAGGCGGCAGGCATCCCCCGGATGACGGTCAACGAGCTCATCCACGCCAGGTACACCGACACCCCGGCCTTCCACTTCTACAACTACGCCGGTACGTTCTTCGAGTTCCTCTGGCAGAGCCACCCCTCGCTGCTCCGCGAGATGTACGGCTACCAGCGGGCCGACGACCCGGCCGGCTTCGACGCCTGGCGCACCCGGGTCGGTCGCGACGCCGGTCTCCAGGCCCAGTACAGCGCCTTCCTGGACGCACAGATCAAGGCCGTCGACACCCTCTACGTGCCCAGCACCTCCTTCACCGCCAACGGGAGCCTGCAGTACGCGTACCCGTCCGAGGTGCAGGCCGCCTTCGCCAAGGCGACCTACAACACCCCGAACTGCGTGGACAACGGGGACTGGGACAACAAGCCGATGCGCTTCGTCTGCACCGGAAAGATCACCGCGAACCTCTCCAACTCCGGTAACCCGGACCAGGTGTTCAAGGACATGTCGAGCACCGTCGACTACTTCGTCCTCCAGCGGACGAAGGGCGTCGCCAACAACCTCGACGACATGAACTGCTACTTCGGCCCGGTCGACGTCTGGACCAGCGGCGCGGCCGGGACTTCCACCTACACCTGCGAGGGCCCCCTCCGCCGGTGACAAGCCCCCGGTCGGGCGCGGCGGGGAACCGTCAGTAGCGGGCCACGCCCGACCGGGCTCCCAACCCCCGTACGGGGCAGCTGTCCTTACCGCTTCCGCAGCTGCCCCGTACGGGTCCGTCTCCCGTACCGAAAGGCCGCACTCCCGTGACTCAGACCCCGCCTCCCCTCAGCTGGGACGGCAGCGCCCACCCCTCCGGCCGGACGGAGGACGCCCGTAGCGTGGAGACCGGCCTCGCCACCCCCGGCCTGAGAGTCCGGGCCACGGCGGTCGGAGCCTCGCTGAGTTCGGTCACCGTCACCCCGCAGGCCGAACCCGGTGTCGTCCTGCTGGAGTTGACCACCGGCCCGTCCCTCGACGGGCAGCCCGTGCGGGCCCGGGTGGAGTGGCGGATGCCCTGCACCGGCGCCACCGCACACTGGACGCCGAACACCAACACCCGCTGGCTGCCGCCCTCCTGGCTCGCCCCTCGAATCGCCTCGCTGCCCAAGGGCGCCCCCGTCGGCAGCCTGGTCGGCACCGGCGACGCGGCCCTGTGCACCTTCGCCGTCGGCGAGCTGGTGCTCCCCGTCAGCATCGGCGAGGGCGCCGTCGAGGAGACCGGCGAGTTCAGCTGGTGGGTCGAGCACGAGGGTGACCGGCTCAGCCTGCTGCTCGATCTGAGCGGTCGTCACTTCGCCGACACCGTACGCGGAGCGGCGAGCTGGTGGGCCACCCTGCTCACTCCCGCGACCGTCCCGGCCGCCGCCTTCGAACCGGTCTTCTGCACCTGGTACGCCCTGCACCTGGCGATGACCTCAGCCGACGTCGAGCGGCTCGCCGCGCTCGCCGCCCCGCTCGGCTTCGGCGCCCTGATCGTCGACGACGGCTGGCAGACCGACGAGGTCAACCGCTCCTACGCCACCACCGGCGACTGGCAGCCCGCCCCAGTCGGCTTCCCCGACTTCGCCGACCACATCGCCCGGGTGCGGGCGCTGGGCCTGAAATACCTGGTCTGGCACTCGCTGCCCTTCGCCGGCGACCGCAGCGCCGCCGTCGCCGAACTCGGCCTCGCCGAACACTCGCTGGCCCACCTGCCGCAGCTGGAGACGTACGTCCTCGACCCGCGCAGCGCGACCGTCCGCGCCCACCAGGTCGAGCGGCTCGCCTCGGCCGTCGAGAAGTACGGCGCCGACGGCCTGAAGGTCGACTTCATCGACACCTTCGCCCGCGCCGGGGCCACCACCGCCTCGCCCGAGGCCGACTGCGAGACCGTCGCGGAGGGCGTGCAGAAGCTCCTCGCCGAGCTGGACACCCGGCTGCGCGCGGCCCGCCCCGAGGTGCTGATCGAGCACCGCCAGGACTACATGGGCCCCGGCCTCTGGCCGTACGCGACCATGGTCCGGGCCACCGACTGCCCGCACAACACCGCCGAGAACCGCACCCGCACCGCCGACCTCCGGCTCACCGCCGGGCCGCTCGCCGTGCACGCCGACCCCGTCACCTGGCACCCGAGCGAGAGCCCCGAGCAGATCGCCGTCCTGCTGCTGTCGGTGCTCTTCGCCACCCCCCAGGTCTCCGTCGACCTCGGCCGGCAGAGCCCCGCCCAGCTCGCCGCCGTGCGCTTCTGGCTCTCCGTCATGCGCGAGCACACCGCCCTGCTCCAGCGCGGCGACTTCCGCCCGCACCGCCCCGAACTCGCCTACCCCCTGGTCGAGTCCAGCCACGGCACCAGCCGCGCGTACGGCCGCTACGCCCCCGTCCCGGTCCCCGTCACCGGCGACTGGGCCCTCCTCCTGCTCGCCAACGCCGACCCCGACACCCTCGTCCGCCTCACCTTCGACCAGCCCCCCGGCACCCTGGCCCTGCACGTCCAGGACTGCCAGGGCGGCACCGTCGCCGAGGCCACCTCGACCGTCTCCGGGCGCGAACTCGCCCTGCACGTACCGCAGGGCGGCCTGCTGACCCTCCGCCGAGGGTGACCCGACGCCGAAGGCCGCGAGCCGGAGCCCGCGGCCTTCGTAGTGGTCACCGGCCGGTCAGCGGGTCAGCCCAGGGGCTTGTCGAGGACCGCCTTGGTGTGGCTGAACGTGTCGATCGAGTACTTCCCGTGGTAGCGGCCCATGCCGCTCTCGCCGACCCCGCCGAAGGGCAGCTCGGGTACGGCCAGGTGGGAGACGGTCAGGCCGAAGACGAGGCCCCCGGAGGAGGTCTCCTCGGCCAGGCGCTGCTTGGTCCGCTCGGAGTCGGTGAAGGCGTACAGGGCGAGCGGCTTGTCCCGCTCGTTGATGAAGGCGATCGCCGCGTCGAGGTCGGGCACGGTGAGGATCGGCAGGATCGGGCCGAAGATCTCCGCCTGCATCACGGGCGCCTCGGGGGAGACGTCGGCGAGGACGGTCGGGGCGAGGTAGCGGGCGGCGCGGTCGTGGCCGCCGCCGGTGACGACCCGGCCGTCGCCCAGCAGCGCGGTGAGCCGGTCGTGGTGGCGCTCGTTGACGATCCGTCCGTACTCGGGGCTGCTCGCCGGGTCCTCGCCGTACAGCGCGCCCACCGCCGTGGCCAGTTCGGCTTCGAGCGCGGTGGCGGTGTCGCCGATGGCGAGGACGTAGTCGGGGGCGACGCAGGTCTGCCCGGCGTTCTGGAACTTGCCTCGGGCGATCCGCTGTGCGGTGACCGCCAGGTCGGCGCCGGGCTCGACCACCGCGGGGCTCTTGCCGCCGAGCTCCAGGGTGACCGGGGTGAGGTGCCTGGCGGCGGCGGCCATGACGATCCGTCCGACCGTGCCGTTGCCGGTGTAGAAGATGTGGTCGAAGCGCTGCTCCAGCAGGGCGGTGGTCTCCGCCACGGCGCCCTCGACGACGGCCACGGCCTCCCGGTCGAGGTAGCGCGGCAGCAGCCGGGCCATCGCCGCGGAGGTCGCCGGGGTCAGCTCGCTGGGCTTGACCACGGCGGTGTTGCCCGCCGCCAGCGCGCCCACCAGCGGGGCGAGGGCGAGCTGCAGCGGGTAGTTCCACGGGGCGATGACCAGCACGACGCCGAGCGGGTCGCGGACCACGTGGGCGTCGGCGGGCAGGAAGGCGGCCGGCACGGCGGCGGGCGCCGGGGCCAGCCACTCCTCCAGGTGCGCCACCGTGTGGTCGAGCTCGTTGACGGTGAAGCCGATCTCGCCCCGGTACGCCTCGGCCGCGCTCTTGCCCAGGTCGGCCCGCAGCGCCGCCAGGAACTCCTCGGACTGCTCGGTGAGCAGCGCACGCAGGGCGCCCAACTGGGCGAGCCGCCAGGCGAGCGGCCGCGTCCGGCCGCTGGCGAAGGTGCTCCGCAGCCGCGCCACCACGGTGGCCGGGTCGGTGGAGACGGCGTCGACCAGCGTACGGGCCAGGGCGGCGGATGAGCCCGGGTTCTGGCCGGTGTAGAGGTTGCGGTCGATGACGGTGTGCGGTGTGAACGGCGCGGTCTCGGCGAAGTCGGCGCCCAGCTCGACCAGCCGGTCCTGGAGCAGCCACTTGGCCTTGGCGGCGAGCCCGACGGCGTTCTCCTCGGCGTTGGTGAAGCCGGTCATCCGGTAGCCGGCGAACGGCCAGCTGCCGTCCTCGCGGCGGGCGGCGAGCAGAGCGGCGGGAGCGTGGCAGACGACACCCAGCGGCTTGCCCGAATCCAGGGTGCGGGTGAGGATCCGGCCGGAGGCCTCGTCCACCGCGAGGTCCTCCATCGGGCCGTGCCCGCCCGGGTAGAAGACCAGGTCGTACGCGTCGGGGTCGATCTTGGACAGCTCGACCGGGCTCCGGAGTGCGTCGTCGATCGAGGCGAGGTGGCCGGCGAGGCGGTCGGCCTGCTCCTGGCCGCCGTTGACCTCGGCGGCCAGGCTGCCCCGGTCGACGGTGGCGGGGGCGCCACCGGGGGTGGCGATGGTGATCTCGTAGCCCGCCTCACGGAAGATCCGGTGGGGCTCGGCGAGCTCCTCGGCCCAGAAGCCGGTGGGGTGCTCGGTGCCGTCGGCCAGGGTCCAGTGGGTGGCGCCGGTGACGACGAAGAGGACGGAAGTCATGGGGTGCTCC
The DNA here is from genome assembly GCF_052076145.1 of Kitasatospora sp. McL0602. Classification (NCBI taxonomy): domain Bacteria; kingdom Bacillati; phylum Actinomycetota; class Actinomycetes; order Kitasatosporales; family Streptomycetaceae; genus Kitasatospora; species Kitasatospora sp. McL0602. The sequence continues at coordinate 6,422,208 of NZ_CP197246.1, forward strand.
GGGAGGGGGTGACGGTCGGTCAGGAGTGGGTCAGGGCCGCTTCGCGGGCCTTGGTCGGCGCGGGGGCGGCGGCGAGCGGCCGGTGGTGCTTGCTGAGCCCGGCCCAGGCGACCGCGGCGGCCAGCAGCAGCGCCACGGCGGCTATCACGAAGCTGAGCGTGAACTGGCTCTCGGCGGGGAGCGCCGCGCCGATCGCCGGGTAGTCGATCACCTTGGAGGCGAGCAGCGAGGTCACCACGGCGCTGGCGATCGAACTGCCGACCGACCGGGAGATGGAGTTGATGCCGTTGGCGATGCCGGTCTGCTGCAGCGGCACGCTGGCCGCGATCAGCGCGGGCATCGCGGCGTAGCCGAAGGAGATCGCGATGCCGGTGAGCATGCCGGCCGCGATCACCGAGCCCTCGGCGCCGTGGCCGAAGGCGAGCCAGGCGAAGCCAGCGACGCCGATCAGCGCGCCCACCCCGAGGGTGGACCGGGCGCCGATCCGGCGGACCAGCCGGCCGCCGACCGGGGCCGCCGCCAGTGCGACCAGGGCGCTGGGCAGCAGGTACTCGACGGAGGCCCGCAGCACCGAGGCGGTGAAGCCGTAGCCGGTGAGCCGTCCGGGCATCTGGACCAGGTACGAGATGCCGATGAACTGGGCGAAGGAGGCGAAGCCGACGAAGAGCCCGGCCAGGTTGGTGAAGAGCACCTGGCGGTGGACGAACATCCGCATGTCCACCAGCGGGTTGGCCACCCGCCGCTCGACCAGCACCCAGAGCGCGGCGACCACGACGGAACCGCCCAGTGCGCCCAGTGTGCGGGCGGAGGACCAGCCCCACTCGTGGCCCTGGGAGATGCCGAGCAGCAGCAGGACGAGGAAGACGGCCAGGGTGAGGGCGCCCAGGATGTCGATCCGGCCCCCGGTGGGGGAGCCGCCGTGCGGGACGACGAACGCGACGGCGGCCAGGGCGAGGACGGTCAGCGCAGTGGAGAACCAGAAGACCAGGTGGTAGTTGGGGTGGGCGCCCTGGGTGAGCAGCCCGGTGGCCACCAGTGAGAGGCCGCTGCCGAACGCCAGCGTGCCGCTGACCAGCGCCATCGCCCCGTGCAGCTTCTCGTGCGGCACTTCGTCACGGATCACCGAGAGGGCGAGTGGGAAGATCGCGGTCGCGGAGCCCTGGAGCACCCGGCCGACGATCAGGAGGGCCAGCGAGGTGGTGGTGGCGGCGATCACCGAGCCGACCACCATCACGCCGAGCACCGCGAGCAGCGTGCGCTTCTTGCCGTACTGGTCGCCGACCCGGCCGAGCAGCGGGGTGAAGACGGCCGCCGAGAGCAGCGCGGCGGTCGTCACCCAGCTGACGCCGGCGGCGCCCGTGTGCAGCTGCTTCTGCAGCAGCGCGAGGATCGGGACGACCTGGGTCTGCGCCATCGCCACCACCATCGCGGCCAGGCCGAGCGCCATGATCAGGGGGGTGCTGCCGCGTTTCGGCGGGCTGGAGGCAGGGGTGTGGCTCATCAGGGAGGTCCTTCCGGGGATGGCCTGCCGCGCGGAGGTGCGGACCGGGCCTGAGGCTTGAAGACTTAGATAGTTGATGTCATCAAGCAATAGGTTGAAGGTAGACCTGGATGATTGAAGATGTCAAGCAATCCGGCTTACACTTGTCCCATGCCCCAGCCCGCCACCCCGCCCACGGCCGCCCCCACCCCCGTCCAGCTCATGGACCAGCTGGCTCGGGCCGCGGCGGCCTACTACCGGAACTTCGCCGCGATGGCGGCCGAGCACGGGCTCACCCTCATGCAGGGCAAGACGCTCAGCCTGCTCCGCGAGCCGAGGCCCATGCGCACCCTCGCCGACCTGCTCGCCTGCGACGCCTCCAACGTCACCGGCATCGTCGACCGCCTGGAGGCACGCGGCCTGGTCCGCCGCGAGGTCGCCCCGGCCGACCGGCGGATCAAGAACGTACTGCTGACCGAGGAGGGCGAGGAGACCGTCCGCCGGATCCGCGCCGACATGCTGTCGGGCCTCACCGGGCTGGACCGGCTGAGCGACGAGGACCGTCACGCCTTCCAGGCCCTGCTGACCCGGGTCTTCCCTGAGCCGACCGCCTGAGCCGACCGCCTGAGCCGACCGCCTGAGCCGGCGTCAGGACGCGGCGTCGAGGTGCTGCCGGGCCGCGGTGAGGATCTCGCGGGAGAGGTCCGGGTCGTCGCTCGCGCGGGCGAGGAGGATGGCGCCGACGAGAGTGGACAGTTCGGCGATGGCGGTGCTGCGGTCGGCCGCGTCGCCGTCGAGCTGCCGGAAGCCGTCGACGAGGTCGCTCAGGCCCTCCGTGAAGGCTCTGCGGATCGGGGCGCCGGGCTCGGCGCGGATGGCGTCGGCGGCCAGGGCGGCGGCCGCGCAGCCGCCGGCGGGGTTGTCGCGGTGGAGCTCGGAGAGGTAGCGCGTCAGGAACTCGGCCCGGCCGGACCGGTCGGCGGGGGCGGCCTCGGCGAGCCGGTCCATGGCTTCGCGGCGCTCGGTGAAGGCGGCCTGGAGGGCCTGGACGATCAGGTCGTCCTTCGAGGAGAAGTGACGGTAGAACCCGCCGTGGGTGAGCCCGGCGGCGGCCATCGCCCGGGGGACGCTGACCTGGTCGGCGCCCTTCTCGCGGATCAGCCGGGCGGTGTGGTCGATCACCTCCTGCCGGTGCTGCTGGGCCTCGGCTCGTGACACTCGGGGCATGGTCGGCGGTCCCTTCTCCGTGCTGAGCCTTCTGACGTTCTCGAGGATCCTACTTCCGCAACCCGTTTAGATGATGATAGTAATCTAAAAGTCATCCTACAGCGGAGGAGAACGCACATGACCGTGATCGAAGGCTCTGTCGCACTGGTCACCGGGGGCCGACGCGGCATCGGCGGGGCACTCGTCGAGGAACTGCTGCGGCGCGGCGCCGAGAAGGTCTACGCCACCACCCGCAAGCCCGCCCCGAGCCCGGACCAGCGGGTCGAGGTCCTCACCCTGGACGTCACCGACGACGGCTCCGTCGCCGCCCTGGCCGAGCGCGCGCAGGACGTCGACCTCGTCTTCAACAACGCCGGCGTCCTGCACCCGGCGCCGCTGCTCACCGCGGACCTGCTCCTGGTCCGGGAGACGTTCGAGACCAATGTCTTCGGCCCGCTCCGGGTCGCCCAGGCGTTCGCGCCGGTGCTCGCCGCCCGCGGCGGCGGTGCCCTCGTCGACATGCACTCGCTGCTGTCCTGGGGCGCGGGGGCCGGCGCGTACGGCGCGTCCAAGGCCGCCCTGTGGTCGCTGACGAACTCGCTGCGCCTCGAACTCGCCGCCCAGGGCACCCAGGTCGTCGGCGTGCACCTGGGCTTCGCGGACACCGACATGGTCGCGGCCCTCCCGGTCGAGAAGGTCGCGGTCGCCGACGTCGCCCGCATCGTCCTGGACGGCGTCGAGCGCGGCGACAGCGAGATCCTCGTCGACGACGTCACGCGCGCCGTCAAGGCCGCGCTCTCCGGGCCGGTCGAAGGCCTCGGCATCTCCATCCGTCGCTGAATCCACCCCCCGTCCGCAGAGGAGAACCATGCCGCTCTGGCACGTCTACCATCCCCCCGGCAGCTACACCCCGCCGCAGAAGAAGCAGCTCGCCGACGACATCACCGGGCTCTACACCCGCTTCGGGCTGCCGAAGTTCTACGTCGTGGTGCTCTTCCACGAGATCGGCGCCGACTCGTTCTACGTGGGCGGCGAGCCCACACCGGACGCCGTGCGCATCGTCGTCGAGCACATCGCCCGGCACGCCGGCGACCCGGACATGCGTCGGCGCACCCGGGAGGCGCTCGCCGCGCTGCTCGCGCCCCACACGACGGACCGGGGCCTGTACTGCGAGTTCCACATCGACGAGACGCCGCAGGACCTCTGGATGATCGAAGGCATGGCCCCGCCCCCGCCGCAGAGCGAGGCCGAGCAGCGCTGGGCGTCGGAGAACCGCCCGAGCCCGTACTGACCGCCTCGATGGCGAGCCGCGCACGGGCAGGGGTCCGGGTCAGCCGGGCATCATCCCCAGTTGGCGCATCATGGCGATGGCGTCCCAACTCCACCAGCCGTCCTTGACCTTGCCGTCCTCGAAGCGGAAGATCGTCACCCCGGCGGACTCGACGCGCTTGTGGGTGGCCGCCACGCCCTGGAACTCGCCGATGTGCGTGCCGCGCCAGATCCACCGGGTGGCGACCTGGTCGCCCTCGGCGATCTGGCTCTGGATGTCGAAGGTGAAGTCGAAGGCCGAGCGGTAGCCCTCGATCATCTGCCGGACGGCTGCCGGGCCGACCATGTCGCCGTCCATCGATGGGTCGTGGTCCCGGTAGTCGGGGGCGAGCAGCTCGTCCAGCGCGGACATGTCGCCCGTCGGCGGCTCCATCAGCAGCCGGCGGACCGCCTCCTTCTGGAACTGCTCGTCGCGGACGAGATCGAGGTCGGTGAAGGTGGGCGGCTCCTGGCAGAGCGCCACCAGCTCCTGGAAGATCCGGTCGGTCTCCGGGAGACCAGAGTTGCGCATCGCCGCCTCGTAGGACGGGAACTCGACGATCTCCACGATGTGCCGGGCATCCGCCCGGTCCGCGCCCACCATCGCGTGGGTGGCCGTGCGCCGGCCCTGGGTCTGCTCGATCCAGCTGTCCATCAGCCGGTTGAGCTCGTCCGGCTGCTCCGTCCGGCACTCGACGATCTGCACGAAGGTCATCGCTACCTCCCGATGAGACCCCCTGGCTTGCTCCGCCCGCAGACCGTGCCACCCTCTACTCTCCTCCCTCCGCCCGCCCGGCACCACAACGGCGCCCACCCGAACGGTGCTCCCTCGGCAGGTCAGAGGCCCGGCGTGCGGTGGAGTGCGATGAGCAGGCGCCAGGCCAGGTGGGCCGTCCGCTCGGGGGAGGCGTCGATCAGCCCGTGCAGCCAGTCGGCGAGGACTCCGGCGAAGGCGGCGGCGACGGCGGAGGCGACCACGTCCGGCTCCGCCGCACCGGCCAGCGCCCGTTCGGTGCGGCTGCGCTCGCGCAGGTCGGTGTGGAGCACGAGCCCGAGCGGGCCCCCGCCGCCGGGGCGCAGCAGGGCCCGGTAGAGGGTGGCGTGCGGGGTGAGGCCGGTGAAGAAGTCGACCAGCGCCGGTGGCGGCTGCTCCGGGTCGGGCACGCCGCGCCAGGCGTGCAGCGCGTCCACCGCGTCGCGGACCACGCCCGCGCAGGCGTCGACCGCCAGCGCCTCCAGGTCCGCGTAGTGCACGTAGAAGGTCGCCCGGCCCACCCCGGCCCGCCGCACCAGCGCGGCGACACCGACCTCCGCCAGCGGCCGTTCGGCGCACTCCGCCAGCAGTGCCTGCCGCAGTCTCTCCCGCGTCCGCGCCGCCCGAGGGTCCGGGGGGTTGGTCATCGGGCCACCAGTACGGCGGCCAGCGCGAGCGCCCCGGGCAGCGCCTGCGCGACCAGGATCCGCCGGTTCGCGGTGGCGCCCCCGTAGAGACCCGCGACCACCACGCAGCTCAGGAAGAACACCTGCACCCGGAAGCCGGTCGGGTCACCCGCGACCAGGCCCCACACCAGCCCGGCGGCCAGGAACCCGTTGTACAGCCCCTGGTTGGCCGCGAGCGGCGCCGTCGCCCGCGCCATCGCGGCGTCGAAGCCCGAGAGCTCGCGGCCCGGCCGCTTCTCCCAGAGGAACATCTCCAGCACCAGGATGTACGCGTGCAGCGCGGCCACCAGGCCGACCAGTACGGCTGCGATCGTTCCCACCGTCACCACTCCCTTGTCTTGGACAGGTGTCCATCATAGCTGGACATCTGTCCAAGAAGTCACGCCGTGGCGATCCCGAGGCCCGCCAGGTACCCGCGCACCTCCGCCGCAGCGTCCGCCGCCCCGGTGGTCAGGGCCACGTGATGGTCCGGGCGGATCAGCACCACGGCGTCCCCGGTGACGCCGTACGCCGCGCGGGCCGTCTCGGTGTCCACCGTGACGGCGCGCACCGGCCCGCCGACCGCCGGGGCGGGAGCGCCGAAGGAGAGCAGCGTGAAGTGGTCGCCCGCGAGCAGCGAGGACAGTCGTACGGGCGCGCCCGCGAGCGGCAGCTCCACGTCCGGCGCCCGGTCCCCGGCCCGTACCGCCGGGCCGCCGAGGCGGTCGTCCGCGAGCGAGCCGTGCCGGTACGTCACGCCCAGGCCGTCCAGGCCGGGCGCCCTGGCCGCCTCCAGGCCGGTGCCCGGCGTGCGGGCGCCTTCGAGGACGGCGGTGAGGGCCGAGCTGGTCAGATCCAGCGTCCAGGCGGCGATCGGGAGGCGCTCCTCCTGGTAGGTGTCCAGCAGGGCGGGCGCCGCCTGGCCGGTGGCGACGTACCCGAGCTTCCAGCCGAGGTTCCAGGCGTCCTGGATGCCGGTGTTCATGCCCAGCCCGCCCGCGATCGGGTGGACGTGCGCGGCGTCCCCGGCGAGCAGCATCCGGCCCACCCGGTAGCGGTCGGCCATCCTGACGTTGACCCGCCAGGTGGAGAGCCAGGTCGCGTTCCGCAGCCGGACTCCGGGCACCTGGGCGTACCGGTCGAAGAGCCGCTGGAAGCCCTCCAGTGAGGGCGGCAGCTCGGCGCCGTCGGCATCCCGCTCGGGCGGCGCCTGGAACTGCCACTTCTCGCTGTCCCGGAAGGGGCAGAGCAGCACCGCGCCCCCGTCCGACCCGAACCACTGGTGCCAGACCGACCGGTCCAGCCCGTCCACCTCGACGTCGCCGCAGTACATCGCCACCTCCGGCTCGCTCCGCCCCTCGAAGCCGATCCCGAGCGCCTTGCGGACGGGGCTGCGCCCGCCGTCGCACCCGACCAGATACCCGGCGTCGATCCGCCCGCCGTCCGCGAGGGTGGCCTGCACCCCGCTCTCGTCCTGACTGAACTCCACCAGCTCGACGCCGAGTTCGACCTTCACCCCGTACGTGCCGAGCTGCTCCCGGAGCAGCCCCTCGACCTGCCACTGAGGGATGCCGAGCCCCCCGCCGGACGGCTCGGTGTCGCCGGCGAACGCGCCGTCGAAGTACTTGCGGAAGGGCAGGTGCGTGGTGCCGGAGGCGAGCAGCCGCTCGCCCAGCCCGAGATCGGCCAGCACCTCCAGGCTGCGGGCGTTCAGGGCCTTGCCGCGTGAACTGGTCGGGAAGGCGGGCGACTTGTCGATGATCCTGACCTGCACGCCCTGGCGGGCGAGGCTGCACGCCAGGGTGAGCCCGGTCGGGCCCGCCCCCACGATGAGTACCTGGGTCGTGGCTGTCATGGCTGGCTCCTTCTGTCGGCCGGGCTGGGATCTCCAGGGCTGGAGCCTCCAGAAAACAGCAACCCGGTAATAAATGCAACTTGGTAACAAAAATGTCCGGGTTAGCATGGGCCCATGAACGAGCCAGGAGGTCTGCGGACCCTGAAGAAGGAGCGCACCCGGCAGGCGATCGCCGACGCGGCCATCTCGCTGTTCCTCGCCGAGGGCTTCGACCGGGTCTCGGTCGCGGAGGTCGCCGCCCGCGCCGAGGTCTCCAAGCCGACGCTCTTCCGGTACTTCGCCAGCAAGGAAGACCTGGTGCTGCACCGGTTCGCCGACCACCAGGGCGAGGCCGCCCGCGTCGTCCGAGGCCGCCCGGCCGGGCTCACCCCGCTCGCCGCACTCCGGCTCCACCACCTCGACCGCCTGGCCGCCCACGACCCGTCGGTCGGCCTGAACAGCCACCCCGAGGTGCTCGCCTTCCTACGCCTGATCTACGAGACCCCGAGTCTCTCCGCCCACCTCGCCTCCTACGTCGCCGCCGACACCGAAGCCCTGGCCCAGGCCCTCGGCACCCTCCACGACGACAACCCCCACGACGACACCCCCGACCTGACGGACCGCCTGGTCGCCGCCCAGTACGTCGCCGTCCGCAACGCCCTCGCCCACGACAACTGGCAGCGTCTCTCGGCCGGCCTCCCGCTCGCCGACGCCTACCGCCAGGCCGTCGCCGACACCGAACGCGCCTTCGCCCTCCTCGCCTCGGGAGCGGCCCCGCAGGGGTACTGAGACCGCCGGATGTGGTCGACTGTGCCGGTGACCGATGCCGAGCTCGACGCCGACCGGAAGACCGCACCGGGTGCGCCCGAGCCGTTCGTCGGGGCCCTGTGGGGGCTCGTCGTGGACGAGGACGGGTGCACCGACGGCCGCCCCTCGTGGATCGAGGCCTGGCTCAGGGGCCAGGCGGACGGGGCCGTGCCCGACCATCCGACGGCGGCCGCCCTGCACCGGATACTGGCGTGCGGCGTCGACCCGGACGATCTGACCGACGTGGTGCGCCGGATGCAGCACGAGCTGCTCTACAACGTCTGCCAACTGATCGACGACCCGGGCCTGTTGGGCCTGGATCTGGACCTGGCGCCTGGCGGGGAGCCCGGCCGGCACCTGCACCCCCTGCTCGACGAGCACGACCCCAGCGGCCGTGGCGGCGAGCCGCGCGGCCGCCCGATCCCCGCCCGGATCCCGGGCCAGCCCCTGTACGCCCGGCTGGCCGTCGCCCACGCGCTGGCGGGTGAGCGGACCAAGGCGCTGAAGGTCTGGCGGCAGGCCACCGGAGCGCCGCTGGGCGAGGCGCGGGCGGCCGTCGAGCTGCTACTCGACCAGCTACGGGACGGTCCGGCGGACGCCTCGTCGTCGTGACGTCAGGGTGTGGTGCGCTGAGTACCCGGACGTCGACGTCGGAGTGGGCGCGCCGCACCCGGCCGAGATGCAGGGCGGGACTGGACGGTCAGAACTGCCACCCGCGTGGGTCCACGCCGCCGGGGACGGGCGCGGTGGGGTCGTACGGGGTCCGGGTGAGGACGAAGCTGCCGATGTCGAGGTGGCTCACCGCGCCGTCCGGATGCCGGACGACCCGGAGGGTCTCGCCGGCGTAGTAGCCGTCCAGGCCCGTCCAGGTGCCGTCCGGCTCGGCCCGGAAGTGGTCGCCCCGGCCGGTGTTCAGCGGGACGAGCTCCAGGTCCCGGTCGCCACGCAGGTGCAGGACGAAGGCCGAAGGGCCCCAGTACCAGGGCCCGGTGAGGGCCAGCAGCTCCGGGTCGGCCTCGGGCAGCGGGCGCCAGGGCTCGGGGAAGTTGGGTTCGCGCTCGGCGACGATCCGGATCAGGTCGGCGGCGATGGTCGAGGTCGGGGTGCCGGAGGTGGTGTTTGTCAGGACGACGGCGGCCAGGCCGTCCGCCTCGCTCACCCACACGGAGGCCAGGAAGCCGGGCATCGAGCCGCCGTGGCCGTAGTACAACCGGCCGTCCTGCCAGCGGAGTTGCAGGCCGAGGCCGTAGCTGGAGGCCCACTGCTCGTCCTCCGGCGGGGCGGCCGGCCGTCGCATCTCGGCGAGGGTGTCGCGGCTGAGCACCGCCGGGTCACCGGCGGCGAGGAAGGCGGCCCAGCGGCCGAGATCGGCTGCGGTGGACCAGAGCTGGCCCGCCGGTGCCATCACCCCGGTGTCCTCCAGGGGTTCGGGCATCATCACGTCGGCCCAGGGGTGCACCGCGAAGCCGCCGGCGTGCGGGGCCTGTGGCAGCAGCGTCGTGCGGGCCATGCCGAGCGGCTCCAGGATCTCCCGCCGCAGGGCGTCGCCCCAGGGCTCCTTGCGCAGGTGCGCGACCAGTGCGCCGAGCGCGGCGTAGCCCGGGTTGGAGTAGTGGAACCGGCTGCCCGCCGGGTGCTTGGCGGGGCCGAGCGCGTCGGCGAGCGAGGGCCGCAGCGTGCCCGGGGTCCGCTCCCACCAGGGCCCCGGTGTCTCGGCGGGCAGACCCGAGGTGTGGGAGAGGAGTTGGGCGATCGTCAGCTGACCGGCCGGGCTGCCGGGCAGGTGCTGCTCCAGCCGGTCGGTGAGCTCCAGCAGGCCCTCGTCACGCAGGCGCAGCACCAGTACGGCGACGAAGGTCTTGGTGATCGAGCCGATCCGGTACTGCACGTCCGCGTCCGGTGCGTGGTCCTCGATCATGCTGCGGCCTTCGGCCCAGACGGTGTGCCCGCCCCGGACGACGGCCCCCACCAGGGAGGGGGTGCGCCCCTCGGCCTGGCCGACGGCGAGCCGGTGCAGCAGGGCGCGGCGCGTCTCGGGGAGCAACTCCTCAGCCTGGAAGGCCATCTGTCTCCTCGTTCTGAGTTCTGAATTCTGAGCTCTGAGCTCTGAGCTCTGAGCTCTGAGCTCTGAGCTCTGAGCTCTGAGCTCTGACGGCTCTCGGTGGACCGCCCGACCCTACTCCGCCACAGGTCAGGCTTCCGCTGAATTACCGCATGGCGGCGGCCGACCCGAAAATGCTGTCCATGGAGATAGTAGCCATGTACTCTATCTGGCATGAGCGAAGCATCCCCCGGGCCGACACCGGGCTTCCAGGTCTGGCGGCTGTCGATGAAGTGGCGGGTGGCGGTCGACCGGGCGCTGGCCCCGCACGGCCTGACCCACGCGCAGTACTCGCTGCTCTCCTCCCTGCTGGCGGTGCAGCGGTCCGGCGCTCTGCCCAGCCAGCGCCAACTGGCCGACCACACCGGCCTGGAGCCGCTCTACGTCTCGAAGCTGGCCCGCGCCCTGGAGGCCGCCGGCCTGGTCGAGCGGACGCCGGACCCGGTCGACACCCGGGCCGTCCGGCTCGCGCTCACCGAGGCCGGGCGTAGCACCGCCGAGCGCGCGATCGAGGTCGTCCACGCCCTGCTCGACCAGCTTCTCGCACCACTGGGCGGCCTGGCGGGGCAGCGCACCGAGGCGTTCTCCCGCGAACTCGCGACCCTGCTCGACGTCACCCTCGAACCCCCTGTCAAGGAGTAGCCATGTCCACCACGCCCACACCCCCGCCCACCGTCAACGGCCAGGTCATCGGCCAGGCCCACTACGCCACCCGCGCGCTGATGGAGCGTCTGCTGCTCCCCGTCGGCATCACCTTCCAGCAGTCGGTGGCCCTGAACGCCACTGTGGACGCCGCCGTGGGCGCCGGCGACTCGGTCGACCGTGACCGGATCACGGCCCGGATGACCGGCGCGCTGAAGGTCGATGTCTCGGCCGCCCTGGCGACCGTCGCCGAGCTGACGGCCGCCGGGCTGCTGGAGACCCTCCCCGGCGACCTGCCCCGCCTCCGTGCGACCGAGGCCGGCCGTGCGCTGACTCGCGAGCTCCGCGCCGAGGTCGCCGAGCTCACCGCGCGGCTGTACGGCGATTTCTCGGCCGAGGAACTGGCTGTCGCCGGAATGGTGTTGGCGACCGTCACGGCCCGCGCCGACGCCGAGCTGGCCGACGCCGAACTGGTCGAGATCTGAAAAGACGGAAGCCCCGGCCCCGCCGGATGCGGCGGGACCAGGGCTCACGGGAGAGACGTCAGGACGCCGGGCCGACCTTGATGGTGGTCAGCTTGCCGTTCTGGGTCTCGCGAACGACCTCGATCTTGGTGTTGGTGTCGGGGACGTTCACCCCGACCTGCGGGTCGGCCGGGTCGAGGTAGACGCCGGTGTGGTCGTTGAAGGCCGGCACGGCGAACTCGGTGCCGATGGTGGTGGCCACGCCGCCCTTGTGCAGGGTGAAGCCGGTGGTCGGCTTGAGCGAGAACGGCGCGTCGTAGGTCTGCGCCCGCCCGTTGACCAGGCTGCCGTCACCGAAGCGGACCGCCGAGGTGTGCGCGTCGACCGGCAGGATCAGGCCGCCGCCGAGGTGGTCCTTGGTGTTGTTGTCCAGGTAGTCGGTGTCCCAGAGCCAGACGAGCACACCCTCCTGGTACGGGTAGGTGTCGATGACGTTCGACTTGTTCTTGACGCCCGAGTAGCCGAAGTTGTATGGCCCGGTCTTCAGGAAGCTGCCGTAGCCGACGTAGCGGCGGTTCTCCACCAGGTAGGCGCGCGGGTGCTCCTTGACGGCGTTCTTGCCGTTGACGACCAGGAAGCCGTTGGTGGCCCAGCCCTGGTTGCCGTTCTCGGCGCCGTCGGCGAACACCTGGGTGCCATCGGCGGTGATCTTGAGGGCGTCGATGAGCACGCCCTTGCCGTGCGTGTTGTTGTCGGAGGTGACGTGCACGCGCAGCTGGATCTGCTTGCCGAGGTAGGCGTCGAGCGGCACGTGGATCTGCTTGTAGGCAGCCGAAGTACCGGTCAGGCCGGGGATGTTGGACGAGGTCTTGCCGTACGGCACGCCGTCGACGGTGCCCTGGAGGGCCGTCCAGGTCTTGCCGTTGTCGGCCGAGGCCTCGAAGGTCAGGAAGTCGTAGTCCTGCTCGACGTCCCACCAGGCGGCGGTGTCCAGCGCGGCCGAGCCGGTCTTGCCGGTCAGGTCGACCGGGCGGGTCAGCGAGTTGTCCATGCTGTCGCCGGTGTCGCTCCACCACTGCGACTGGCCCTCGTACGGGGTGGCCAGCTCGGTGGTGGTCTTGCCCGGGGGCAGGTGGACCAGGACGGCCTGCGCCTGGTCGGTGTTGTAGCCGCTCACGCCGAGGGTGTGCGACGACTTGGTGGCGGCCTGCGCCTCGTCGTACTCGAGCCAGCCGAGCTGCAGCTTGCTCCACGCGTCCAGGTCGCCCGGGTACTCGCCGGTGGAGTTGCGGCCCCGGCCGAGGTAGGAGGCCGAGGACATCAGCGACCAGAAGCTGACGCCGTTGTCACCACCCGTCAGCGGGTAGAGGTCCGGCAGGCCCAGGTTGTGGCCGAACTCGTGCGAGAAGAGGCCGACGCCGCTGTTCTCGCCCGCCTGGACGTAGTCGTAGACGTAGAGGCCGGTGTCGCCGACCGGCGCGCCACCGATCTTGTTGCCGACCGGGCCGGTCTGGCCGGTCGGGTCCGGGAAGTCCCAGCTGCGGTGCGCCCAGAGGGCGTCCGAGCTCTGGGCGCCGCCGCCCCAGGTCTCGTCCACGCCGGCGTGCACCACGATCACGTTGTCGAGGTAGCCGTCGGGCTGGTTGAAGTTGCCGTCCTTGAGGTGGTCGTACCGGTCCTCGACGTCGTACTGGGCCAGCTGCGCCTTGATGTCGGCGACGGTGCGGCCCTTGGCGATCTCGCCGTCGTACCAGGCCTTCAGGGCGTCCCGGACGAACTCCTGGGTCTGCGTCCAGGCGCCGCTGCCCTGCGGGCCCTTGTTGCTGCCGTAACGGGCCTCGTTGTACGGGACGGTCACCCAGTCGCTGACGGTGCCGTCGACGTCGTACCGGCCCGAGGACTGGGTGCGGTAGAAGTTGCGCAGCGAGTTGGCGCCGGGCGTCGCGTCGAAGAACATCTGCTGGTAGTAGTCGCGACTGAAGTCGCTCTTCCAGAAGGTGTGCGTGTCGCTCTTGTCGGGCTGGGGTATCGCGTTGTGCGCCGGGCCGGGGGTGCCGCCGTAGCGGGGCACGCCGTTGTAGAGCGTGGAGTTGTCGACCTCGTTGCCGAACTGGGCGAGGATGACGAAGACCTTGTCCGTGCGCTTCTTGGCGAGCTGGACGTAGTCGTTGCCGACCTTGACGACGGGGGGCGTGGTGCCCTCGGCGGTCTTGGCGACGGCGCCCTTGTTGACCTGTTCCAGGGCCTTGGTCTGAAGTGACCGGCGCAGTCGTTCCTGGGTGGGGATCTGGGTCTGCTCCGGGGCCTCGTGGCCCTCGGTGGAGTCCTGGGCGGCCGCGGCGGGGAGGCCGGGCTTTGCGGTGGCGGCCTGGGCGTGGGCGCCCAGCATGCTGGCCGCTATCGCACTGGTGGTCAGCGCAGCCGCGAGGGCTGCGGACATTCTGCGCAACTGACCGGTCCTTTCGGGACGGGGGTGGTCGAGTGAGCGGGGGTAATATTTCACATGTCATCGGTCACATGGAAGGGCCTGTTCCGAAAACGGCCCGACGACGGGTCGGCTCAGTCCGACAGCCGAGAGTGGTCAGCCCAGTGCGCCGCGCAGGAAGGCGAGTTCCGCCTCGACGAGCCGCTCGTTCAGGCCGCCCGGGGTCATGTGGCTGACGCCGGGCAGCGGCAGCACGCTGTGCGGCCGCCCGGCGCGGGTGAGTGCCTCGGAGAGCAGCAGGGTGTGCGAGGGGTGCACGTTGTCGTCGGCCAGCCCGTGGATCAGCAGCAGCGGGCGGGTCAGCTTCGCGGCGTCGGAGACCAGGCAGTCGGCCTCGTAGCCCTCGGGGTTGTCCTGCGGCAGGCCGAGGTAGCGCTCGGTGTAGGCGGTGTCGTAGAGCCGGAAGTCGGTGGGCGGCGCGCCCGCGCAGGCGGCGTGGAAGACGTCCGGGCGGCGCAGCACGGCGAGCGCCGCGAAGTACCCGCCGTACGACCAGCCCCGGACGCCGACCCGACCCAGGTCGAGATCAGGCTCGGTCTCGGCCAGTGCGCGCAGGGCGGCGACCTGGTCGTCGATCGCGACCTGGGAGAACCGGCGGAAGATCGCCCGGGTGAAGTCGGGCGAGACGAACGGCGTGCCGCGGTTGTCGGTGGTGACGACGGCGAAGCCCTGGTCGGCCCACCACTGGCGGAGCTGCCAGCGGCGCGGCTCGTTGGCGACGGCCTGGTAGCCGGGCCCGCCGTAGACGTCGACCAGGACGGGCAGGCGGCGGCCGGGCCGGTGGCCGCGCGGGTAGACCACGGCGGTGGGCAGGCCGAGCTCGGTGACGCGGGCGAGCTTGGGCGTGACGCGGTAGGGGAGCGGTGCGGCGTGGTCGGCGAAGGCGAACTCCGCGCCGCCGTGGTGGAGTCGGCGGCGGATGCCGTCCGGCCCGGCGGAGGTGAGCAGCAGCGTCTCGCCGCCGGCCAGGGCGGAGTGCACGCCGGGGCCCTCGCTGAGCCGCTCCGCCGCGCCGCTGTCCGGGTCGAGCAGGTAGACGTGCTGGTCGGCCGGGTCGCCCTCGCCCGCCTCGATCAGCAGGCGGCCGCGCAGCAGGCCGACCACCCGGCGGACCTGGAGGCGCTCGTCGCTGAGGATCTTGCCGTCCAGCGCGACGCCGCGCGCCGAGCCGTCGGGGGTGTCGGCGGCGGTGAGCAGCCGCCCGTCGGCGAGCCGGGCCGGGGTGCCGGGGAGGTCCTCGATCCAGTACTCGTCGACGGTGCGGGAGAGTTCGCGGGTCTCGCCGGTGGCCGGGTCGGCGGTGAGCAGCAGTACGGTCTGCTGGAGGCGGTCGGCGACGGTGAGCAGGATCTCGCCGTTGCTCTCCCACCCGGCGGCGCACAGGTACGGGAAGGCGGCGGTGTTCCAGTGCAGTTGGCGGCGGCGGCCGTCCAGGGCGAGCACCCAGAGCTGGAGGTCCACGTTGGGGCCGCCGGCCTGTGGGTAGGCGAAGCTCTCGGGGGCCAGCTCGGGGTGCGCCGGGTCGGCGAAGTGCCGCAACGGGAGGGCGGATTCGTCGATCCGGGTGGCGAGCAAGGCGGCGCCGTCGGGCGACCACCAGTGGCCGCGCGAGCGGCCGAGCTCCTCGGCGGCGGCGAATTCGGCGACGCCCCAGACGCCGCCGTCCGCCGGGCTGAGCGGCTCCTGGCGGTCCGTCAGGTGGAGGGCGCTGCCCGTGACGTACGCGACGCTGGAGCCGTCCGGTGCCGGGCGCGGGTCGAAGGCGGGTCCGGTGACGGGGAGTTCGGTGGTGGCGGCGCCGACGGTGTCGGTGCGGAAGACCCGGCCGTCCAGGGCGAAGACCGCGACCGAGCAGTCGGCGGTGGCCGCGTACGAGCCGATGCCGAGGGCCCAGATCCGCACCCGCTCGCGCAGCCGCCGCTCCAGGGCGGGCAGGTCGGAGAGCGCGCCCGTCCGGTGCGGTGCCAGGGTGACGGGGTCGGCGACGAGGTGCTCCTGACGGGTGGCCAGGTCGAGCAGCCAGAGCCGCTCGACCGGGTCCTCGGAGCCGGTGGAGCGGAGGAAGAGCAGCCGGGAGCCGTCGTCGGAGACGGTGACGGCGCGGGGGGCGCCGTAGCCGAAGCGGCCGGTGCGGGCGCTGAGGGCGAGGAAGGAGTCGGTAGAGGTCACGGCCCGATGGTTGCCCTGAGCAGGGGATCTCGGCTAGAAGTATGCAGTGTGAAATGTCACACATCATCGCAGTAGGGACTTCGCCATGAATTTCGCTCCGAGTTCCGCCTCGAGTTCCGGCCCGAGTTCCGGCCCCGGCAACGCCCAGAGCGCGGATCCACCGCGCCCGCTGCCCGGCACCCACGGGCTCTTCGCCCTGGACTCCGCCGTCGCCCACCTCAACCACGGCTCGTACGGCGCCGTGCCGCTGCCCGTCCAGCGCGTCCAGGCCCGGCTGCGCGCCGAGCAGGAGCAGGACCCGGACGGCTTCTTCCTCGACCTCCCGGACCGCGTCGCGCACGCCCGCGCCCGGCTCGCCGCCGCCCTCGGCGGCCGCCCCGACCGGCTGGCGCTCGTCACCAACGTGACCGAGGGCATCGCCATCGTGCTGGAGTCCGTCCCGCTCGCCGAGGGCGACGAGATCCTGGTGACCGACCACGGCTACGGCGTGGTCAACCGCGCCGCCGAGCGCCGGGCGGCCGAGACCGGCGCCACCGTCCGCAGCCTGCGCCTCTCGCTGCACACCCCCGACCAGGCGGCCGTGCGCCAGCAGGTGCTCGCCGCCGTCGGCCCCCGGACGAAGGTCGCGGTGCTCGACCTGGTCACCTCGCCCAGCGCGCGCGAGATCGCCGGCGAGCAGCTGCTCGCCGAGCTCGCCGAACGCGGGGTGGTGACCATCGTCGACGCCGCTCACGCGCCCGGCATGCTGCCGGTCAATCTCGGCGAGCGGGCCGGCGGCGCCGACTTCTGGGTCGGCAACCTGCACAAGTGGGCCTTCGCGCCGCGCGCCACCGCCGTGCTCGCCGTCAGCGGCGCCTGGCGGCCGCTGATCCGGCCGCTGATGTACTCCTGGGAGCACGAGCGCGGCTTCCCCGCCCGGGTCGAGTGGCGCGGCACGGCGGACTACACCCCCTGGCTGGCCGCCCCGAGCGGCTTCGCGCTGCTGGAGCAGCTCGGTGCCGAGCGGGTGCGCGCGCACAACGCGGCGCTCGCCGCGTACGGGCAGCGGCTGCTGGTCGAGCGGGCCGGGCTGCGCCCGCTGCCGGCGATGGCGGGGCTCGCGATGCGGGCCGTCCGGCTGCCCCCGGGGTGCGCCGAGAGCGAGCACACCGCGAAGGCGCTGATGGTCGCCGCGCACCGCAGGCTCGGCACCCGGATCGCCGTCCGGCCGTGGAGCGGCGGCGGGGTGCTGCGGATCAGCGCGCAGGTCTACAACCGGCCCGAGGAGTACCAGAAGCTGGCCGCCGGGATCGGCGAGCTGCTGGGGCGCTGACGGCCGGGGTCACCGGCCTGTCCCGGGGCCACCGGGCCGTCCCGGGGTCACTGGGCCGTCGAGTGATCCTGCAGTTCGGCGAGGAGCAGCCCCTGGTCGGTGAGCAGCTCGGTGAGGATGCGCCGGGCGGTCCGCAGGAGATCGGCCACATCCCCTCCGGCGAGGGCGTACACCACCGTCGAACCCTCCCGGGTGGCCGTCACCAGCCCGTACCGCCGCAGCTGCGCGAGCTGCTGCGACAGGCTGGACGGCTCCACCCCGAGCGCGGCGACCAGCTCGCGGACCGGTGTGGGCCCGGCCTGCAGCAACTCCAGCACCCGGATGCGGACGGGGTGCCCCAGCATCCGGAAGAACTCGGCCTTCGCCTGGTACAGCGGTACCGGCACCTGTCCTGCCCCTCTCCGATCGGCGGCCGGTGGTCGGGCGGTGGTCAGACCTCCAGCGTCGCCTCGACGCGCTTCAGCTGGTGCCGGGCCATCGCCAGGTTGGCCCGGGTGCGGTTGAGCGCGAGGTAGAGGAAGAGCCCGCGCCCGCCCTGCGTGGTGAGCGGCCGGATCAGGTGGTACTGCGTGGTGAGGGTGACGAGGATGTCCTCGATCTCGTTGTCGTGCTGGCCCAGCATCTCCATCGTGCGCATCTTCGCCCGGACGAGATCGGTGTTGCCCGCTGCTGCCATGTTCAGATCGATCTCGTTGCTGTCGCCGAGGGTGCCGAGCGCCATGCCGCTCCCGTAGTCGACCAGTGCGACGCCGATCGCGCCCTCGATGGTCATGGCTTCCTTGAGCGTGGTCTCCAGATTCGCCATCGCGATCCTCCAGTCGCTGGGCCCGCTGCTCCGGTGGGCGGGCTCGGTGGTCCGACTGTAGGGAGCGGCCCGCGCGAGGCGTGACGGATGACCAGAACCGACCGCAACAGTCGCCTTTCGGTGCGCACTCCGACCACCCCGCCGCGATTTGAAGACATTTGCAACTGCAGGTCTGATCCCTTCCCCGAAAAAACGGTGCATTCGATGTCGGTCCTGCCGGGTAACCTCTGGCTGAGATGCACGATCACCACACCAAACACCACCGCTGCGCCCCGGCCTCCGGCCCGGCCCCGCAGCAGCAGGCGTCGCCGTCTGCACCCGCAGCCCGTCCCGACGGGCTCCAGCCCCACGGGAAGAAGAGGTGACGCCGATGAACAGCGCCATGCCCGAAGACAGGGGCACCGAAGCCAGGGGCACCGAGGAGCTCGGCCCGGCCGAGGCGTACGCGGCCTTCCGCCGCCGCGCCAAGGAGCAGGCCACCCACCTCTACGGCTTCCGCGAGCTGTACGACTTCCCGCTCGACCCCTTCCAGATCGAGGCCTGCCAGGCCCTGGAGGAGGGCAGCGGCGTGCTCGTCGCCGCGCCCACCGGCTCCGGCAAGACCATCGTCGGCGAGTTCGCCGTGCACCTGGCCCTGCAGAGCGGCCGCAAGTGCTTCTACACCACGCCGATCAAGGCCCTGTCGAACCAGAAGTTCGGCGACCTCGTCAAGCGCTACGGCGCCGACAAGGTCGGCCTGCTCACCGGTGACAACAGCGTCAACGGCGACGCCCCCGTGGTCGTGATGACCACCGAGGTGCTCCGCAACATGCTCTACGCGGGCTCCCGCGCCCTCGACGGCCTCGGGTACGTGGTGATGGACGAGGTGCACTACCTCGCCGACCGCTTCCGCGGCGCCGTCTGGGAGGAGGTCATCATCCACCTCCCCGAGTCCGTCGTGCTGGCCTCCCTCTCCGCGACCGTCTCCAACGCCGAGGAGTTCGGCGACTGGCTCGACACCGTCCGCGGCGGCACCAAGGTCATCGTCTCCGAGCACCGCCCGGTGCCGCTCTGGCAGCACGTGATGGCCGGCAACCGGATGTACGACCTCTTCGCCAACCCCGACCGCGACGGCCGCCCCAAGGACGCCCCGCGCAACCCCGCGAAGGCCGTCAACCCCGAGCTCGTCCGCCTCGCCCGCTCCGAGCAGGCCGGCAACCCGCGCGCGGGCAACGACCGCTACGCCAAGGGCCGCGGCCGCTCCATGCCCACCGGCCGCCCCAGCCGGGTCTGGACACCCGGCCGGGTCGACGTCATCGAGCGCCTCGACGCCGAGGGCCTGCTGCCCGCCATCACCTTCATCTTCAGCCGGGCCGGCTGCGAGGCCGCCGTCCAGCAGTGCCTCGGCTCCGGGCTGCGCCTCAACCGCGACAGCGACCGCGCGCTGGTGCGCTCGATCGTCGAGGAGCGCTGCGCAGACATCCCCGACGAGGACCTGCACGTCCTCGGCTACTTCGAGTGGCTGGACGGCCTGGAGCGCGGCATCGCCGCCCACCACGCCGGGATGCTGCCGAGGTTCAAGGAGGTCGTCGAGGAGCTCTTCGTCAAGGGCCTGGTCAAGGCGGTCTTCGCGACCGAGACGCTGGCGCTCGGCATCAACATGCCCGCCCGCTCGGTGGTCATGGAGAAGCTCGTCAAGTGGAACGGCGAGACCCACGCCGACATCACCCCCGGCGAGTACACCCAGCTCACCGGCCGGGCCGGGCGGCGCGGCATCGACATCGAGGGCCACGCCGTCGTGCTCTGGCAGCGCGCCATCGACCCCGAGGCGCTCGCCGGGCTCGCGGGCACCCGCACGTACCCGCTGAAGTCCTCCTTCCGCCCGTCCTACAACATGGCGGTCAACCTCGTCTCCCAGTTCGGGCGGCGCCGCTCGCGCGAGCTGCTCGAGACCTCCTTCGCGCAGTTCCAGGCCGACCGCTCGGTCGTCGGCATCGCCCGGCAGGTCCAGCGCAACGAGGAGGGCCTGGAGGGCTACCGCGAGTCGATGACCTGCCATCTCGGCGACTTCGAGGAGTACATGCGGCTGCGCCGCGAGCTGGGGGACCGTGAGAACGCCCTCGCCCGCGAGGGCACCGGCCAGCGCCGGGCCGCCGCCGTCGAGGCGATCGAGCAGCTCAAGCCGGGCGACGTCATCCACGTCCCCACCGGCAAGTTCGCCGGGCTCGCCCTCGTCCTCGACCCGGGCCTGCCGCCGGTCAGCCGCTCACCGCGCACCCACCGCCACCCGGACTACCAGGACGGGCCGCGCCCGGTCGTGCTCACCGCCGAGCGGCAGGTCAAGCGGCTCGCGATGATCGACTTCCCGTACCCCGTCACGGCGGTCGACCGGGTCAAGATCCCCAAGTCCTTCAACCCGCGCAGCCCGCAGTCCCGCCGCGACCTCGCCTCCGCGCTGCGCACCAAGGCCGGCCACCTGGAGCCCGAGCGCTTCCGCAAGGGCCGCGCGGCCGCCGCCGACGACCCGGAGATCTCCCGGCTGCGCGCGACCCTGCGCCAGCACCCCTGCCACGGCTGCGACGAGCGCGAGGACCACGCCCGCTGGGCCGAGCGCTACCACCGGCTCACCCGTGACACCGAGCTGCTGGAGCGCAAGGTCCGCTCCCGCACCAACACCATCTCCCGCACCTTCGACCGCGTCTGCGGCCTGCTCACCGACCTCGGCTACCTCCAGGGCGACACCGTCACCCCCGACGGCAAGCGCCTCGGCCGCCTGTACGGCGAGCTCGACCTGCTCGCCTCGGAGTGCATCCGCGAGGGCGTCTGGAACGGCCTGGGCGCCGCCGAACTCGCCGCCTGCGCCTCGGCGTTGGTGTACGAGGCCCGGCAGGCCGACGACGCGGCCGCCCCCCGGGTGCCGGAGGGCGGCGCCAAGGAGGCACTCGGCCGGATGGTCCGGATCTGGGGCCACCTCGACGCCCTGGAGGAGCAGCACAAGATCTCCACCGCCGAGGGCGTCGGCCAGCGCGAGCCCGACCTCGGCTTCGCCTGGACGGCCTACCGCTGGGCCCTCGGCCACAACCTGGACTCCGTCCTGCGCGACGCCGACATGCCCGCCGGCGACTTCGTCCGCTGGACGAAGCAGCTGATCGACGTGCTCGGGCAGATCCAGGACGCTGCGGGCGACGACGCCGCCCTGCGGACCAACGCCCGCAAGGCGGTGGACGCGCTGCGGCGCGGCATCATCGCGTACTCCTCGGTGGGCTGAGCCCGGCTGAGGAGACGGCAGGGGGCGTCGGACCGGTCGGTCCGACGCCCCCTGCCGTGGTGCGAGCGGCTAGAACTGGAAGGTCGCCTCGACCGGGTAGTGGTCGCTCGGGGCCTTGGTGTCGAGCTGACCCTGCGTCCAGCCGGCCTGCGGGTCGAAGTCGATCTGCACGGTCGGGAGGGCGACCGGCACCGGGCGGCCGGGGGCGTTCAGGTAGCCGACGTAGTCGAGGTCGTCGCGGTAGTCGACCGGGAAGGTCTCCACGCCCGCCATGTACTGGCACCAGGAGGCGACGGCGCAGTCCATGGTGGTCCGGGCCTCGCCCGGGTTGGTGGCCGGGGTGCCGAGCACACCGTTCACCGCGGCCTGCGAGTTGGCGTAGTCGTTGCGGTACTGGCCGTGGAAGTACTCGACGTTGAGGTCGCCCGCGATCAGCACCGGCGCGGTGGCGCCGACGATGCCGTTCGTCCAGTCCTTGATCTCGCCGAGCTGGCCGAGGCGGGTGGCCTGGGTGGTGTCGGTGGACTTGTCGGACTCGTCGGCCTGGAGGTGGGTGCCGACGACCCAGGTCTTCACGCCGCCCTTGTTGACCTGCACCAGCGCGGCGCCCTTGTCGGCGTGGTAGTCCCAGGTGCCGTAGGTCGAGTTGCTGAAGATGTGCGCGTACTGGGCGGTGATCGGGTACTTGGAGAGGATCATCGTGCCGCCGTTGATGACGAACATCGAGCTGGAGCAGTTGCCGCTGATGCCGGTCCAGCCGCCGCCCGAGCAGGTGCCGCCGACGACCGGCGTGCGGTACGGGTAGAGGTCGGCCAGCTTGCTGTTGATGTCGCTGACCGAGGAGTTGTTGAAGAGCTCGTCCAGCACGACGACGTCGGCGCTGTGCTGACGGATGATCGACTCGACGATCGGCGTCCGGCGCGAGGCCTGCTCGTTCTGCGACCAGTCCACCACGGAGGTGCCGAGGTCGACGTTGAACGCGAAGACCGAGAGGGTGGTGGGCGTGGCGGCCTGGGCCGCGGCGGTGTGCAGGGTGCCGCCGAGCAGCAGGGCGGCGGCGAAGGCGGTGGCGGTACGACGGGCAAGCACGGTGCGGTCTCCTGAGGGTGGGTCACTGTCCCTGGACATGACAGCGGAGAGGCTAGCTACTCACCGGTCTACTGGGCAGTACCTGGGGGAGAACGATTCATGTCGGAAAGATGGCTATACAGCACCGGCCCGTGCCGGCCGAGGTTGGCCAGACAGGTGTTGGTGCACGGAGCGCCGCGTCACTGTGCCGGACAGCCGCCGTCCACGGGCGGTACGGCCCCGGTTCAGCCGAGTCGGCGGAATGCCTGGTGCAGACGGCGGGTGTCCTGGACGCGGCGCTCGTAGCGGGCACCGAGGGCGAGCAGCAGCAGCCCGGCGGTGGCGAGCGGGGCCCAGCGGGGGAGCAGCCCGAGCACCTGGACGACGGTGGGGGTCAGCTCGTGCAGGGCGGTGAGCAGGAGCGCGCCGCCGCCCAGCACCACGGGCGCCTGCCGACGTCGCACCACGCCTCCCACGGTGACGGCCAGCGCGCCGCAGCCGAGCAGCAGCGGGCGCAGCCAGTGCCCGTCCGACCAGAGCGCCAGCGTGCTCGGGAGCAGGGCAGCGCCCAGGCCGGGGCCGTAGGTCCGCCAGGACGAGACGGCGGGCTCGCGCCGGTGCCGCAGGTGACCCACCGTCAGCGCGGCGGCGGCCACCGTCAGGGTGTACGCCTCGGGAGTGTGCACCTCCCAGAGCGCCAGCCGCGTCCAGGAGGAGGCGATCAGCAGACCGGCGCCGGTGGCCTGGGCGGCCGGGCGGCGGTCCGCGCGCAGCGCCACCGCGAGCGCGGCGACGCCGCAGACGGCCAGGGCGAGCGCGAAGCTGCCGTGGTACGGCGCGGTGAGCAGCAGGGCGAGGGCGGCCAGTGCGTAGCCGGTGCCCTCGACGGCGCGGGAGACGGTGGCGTTGGCGGCGTTGGCGGCGGTGCGGGTGGCCACCGGGACAGTCGCGACGGCGACCCCGAGGACGGCGAACAGCGGGCCGGGCCCGCCGAGCCCTGCCGTGTCGGTAACGGCGGCGGCCTCCGCCCCGAGGGCGAGGACGGTGGTGGCGGCTGCGAAGGCCGCCCGGCCCGGCGCGGTGACGGCGAGCCGCCGGGCCAGTGCCGCGCCGAGAGCGGCGCAGAGTCCGAGCACGGTGATGGCCGCGGCCCGGTCGGCCGAGGCCCACAGCACGGCGACCAGGAGGGCCGTCCCCACCCCGGCCCACGGCGCTGCCTGGGCCGGCCTGCGCAGGACGGCCACCCCGGCGACGGCGGCCGCCGCCAAGGCGGTCGCGACCGCCACCCGGTACGGGAGCCCCGAGGCCACCGGCACCAGACTCAGCGTCAGCGCGCCGAGTGCGCCGGCAGCTACTGCCACAGCCTTCGTCGCCGTCGCGGCTCCGCCGGGTGCCCACAGGGCGGCGGTCACCACGAGAGCTCCAGCCAGCAGGGCCAGAGCGGTGAACGCGGCCGGGTCGAGCTGCCAGTGCCAGGCGGGTTGGGCCGTCCGGGCCCAGACGCCCGGGGCCTGGCCGAGCGGCTCCAGGACGGTCCGGACGAGGACGGGGAAGGCGGCCACGGCGGCAGCGGGCAGGGTGCACGCGCCGACGTGCAGGACGCCGCTCAGGGTGCCGGGCCGGGACCGGCCGAGGCGCTGGAGCGCCCAGCCGACGGTGAGCACCAGCAGGCCGGACACCTCGAAGGCGACGGCCACCCAGGCGGGGGCGAACAGCGGCCTGAGCGTGCCGCCCGCCGCGAGGACCAGCGCCGCACCCGTGACGTAGGAGGCAGCCTGGTACCGGGTGGCGAAGGCCAGTCCGAGCACCGCCAGCAGGCCCAGCGGCGCCCAGGCCCAGGCTGCCTCGGCCGGGCCGTCGGCCAGCGCGAGGCCGGTCACCGAGACCATGCTGCCGAGCAGGGCGCACCCGCAGGCGAGGACGGCGCCGGCCTGCCGCAGCCCGGCCGGTACCGAGTCGGTCCGCCGGGCACCCCACAGCAGCAGGGCCTGCACGGCTGCCGCTCCCACGAAGGCGGCCGCGTACGCCTGGAGCTGCCGCGCCTCACCGGCCACCAGCAGCAGCGGCACTGGCAGCGCGGTCAGCAGGAAGCCCGCCGCGAGCGGGAAGCGCAGCCGCAGGGCCCAGCCGTAGGCCAGCGCCCCAGCGCTGACAGCGGCCGTCACGCCCGCCCAGTATCCGGGGGCGCTCACCCCCGACCCGAACAGTCCGGCGGCGCGGGCCGCCAGGCAGTCCAGCAGCACCAGCCCGAGGCCGACGGCGCCCGCCGCCTCGGCGGTGGCGTCCAGCCCGCGACGGCGCAGCAGGGGCGGCAGCGCGAGCGCGCAGCCGGTCAGGGCGAGCAGCACGACCGTGCGGCCGGTGAGCCCGAGGCTGCCCCAGCTGACCACGGTGAAGACCAGCGCGGCGACACTGACCAGCAGCCCGCCGAGCACCAGCAGGACGGTCTGGGCCGACCGGCCGGAGACCTCGCGCACGGCCGACGCGGCCCATGGCTCGGTCACCGGCAGGTCCGGCAGGTCGGGCAGATCCCGCCCGGCCCGCAGCCGCCCGAGCAGGCCGTCCCGCTCACGGACCAACACCTGGACGTACTCCTCGGCCGACCGCATAGCCAGCGTCACCTGCCAGAGCGCGGCGGCATCCGGCCCGGCGAGAGGCAGCCGGCACTGCGGGCACCGGGCGTTGAGCCCGGGTGTGAGCGCTGCACCGCAGTCGGGGCAGGCAGGAGCTGGGGTGGTCATGCCTCAGAGTGTCAGCCCTGCGCGGCCCGCCGTACATGAGTACGGCTACTCAGATCTGTCCTGCACCGGCGCCGACAAGCCCCGCCTGGGCCGAGCCTGCCGGCTGCTGAGACAGGCTCAGGCGGGGAGTTCCTGGCGGTACTGCTCCAGCGCCGGAGCGGTCTTGGTGGCAAGGAATTCCGTGATCGCGTACTCGGCGACACCGGCCACGCTGAACGGGTCGCCCTGCACGATCTCCTCGATCTTCGCCCGGTCCTCGCCGACGGCGATGATGACGCCGCCGTCGCGCGGCACCTTCCTGCCGGAGGCGAGGAAGACGCCCGAGGCGTAGTGGGCATCCAGCCAGGCGTTGTGCTCGGGGATGGCGGCGTCGACGCGCTCGAGGGACGCGATGTAGGTGAGCTCCAGAATGAACATGATCACCAGGGTAGGCCCCTGCTGGCCCACAACTTGACGCTTCGTCGGACACCTTGGGCCGTGCCGGGGAGCACGGCCGCCGGCTCCGTTCTCAGCGGGTGGTTGCGAGGGTGTCGAGGAGGCGGGTGAGGGAGGTGCCGAGGCCCCAGCGGGTGGCGAGGTCTTCGAGGGTCATGGGGTCGAGGGGTTCGTGGGGGAGGGTGGGGTCGAAGTCGGGGAGGGGGATGTCAGTGGCGACGCGGACGACGGTGGGGGCCACGTCGAGGTAGGGGGCGGCTTCGAGGATGTTCTTGCGGCGGGCCGGGGTGAGCTTGGAGAGGGGGTCGGCGGCGGCGGCGCGGATGCCGGGGAGGTCGCCGTATTCGCGGATGAGTTGGGTGGCGGTCTTCTCGCCGATGCCCTTGACGCCGGGCAGGCCGTCGCTCGGGTCGCCGCGCAGGGCGGCCATGTCCGCGTACTCGGTGCCGGTGACGCCGTACTTCTCGCGCAGGGCGGCCTCGTCGATGAGCTGCGCCATGCCGACACCCTTGAGGGGGTACAGCACCTGCACGCCGCGCGCGTCGTCGACCAGCTGGAAGAGGTCACGGTCGCCGGTGATGATCTGCACCGGACCGGCTGCCCGGGTGGCCAGGGTGCCGATCACGTCGTCGGCCTCGTAGCCGGGCACGCCGACCCGGGCGATGCCGAGGGCGTCGAGCACCTGCTCGATCACCGGGACCTGGGGGGCCAGGGTGTCCGGGATCTCCTCCTCGCCCTCGGTGGCCGCCTCGGCGACGCGGTGCGTCTTGTAGGTGGGGATGAGGTCGACCCGCCACTGCGGGCGCCAGTCGGCGTCCATGCAGGCGACGAGCTGGTCGGGGCGGTGGTCATGGACCAGCCGGGTGATGAAGTCGAGCAGCCCGCGCACGGCGTTCACCGGCTGCCCGTCGGGTGACTTCAGGGAGTCCGGCACACCGAAGTACGCCCGGAAGTAGAGGCTTGCGGAGTCGAGAAGCATCAGTCGCGGTGCGGTCACGTCTCAGATCATGCCGCACCGCACTGTCAGTGCTCGTGCGGCCCGCTGCGGTGCACCGGGCCGTGCGAGTCGGCGCAGTGCTCGCCGGCGAGTGCCGCTGCCGCCGGGGTGATCTGGAGCAGGCTCTGGTCCTCGTCCTCGCCGACGTGGTCGACCTGGAGGGTGGCGTGGGTGATCCGGTAGTCGTCGCGCAGCTGCCGCTGGAGGCCGCGACGGACGGCATGGCAGTCGCCGCCGGGGGCGACCAGGATGTGCGCGGAGAGCGCGGGCTGGCCGGAGGTGATCTCCCAGATGTGCAGGTCGTGGATCTCGACCACCTCGGGCTCGGCGACCATCCGGTCGGCCACCGCGTCCGGGTCGATCCCGGCGGGCGCCGCCTCCAGGAAGATCCGCCCGGAGTCCCGGACGAGACCGATGCCGGCCCGCAGCATCAGCGCGACCACGATCAGCGAGGCGATGGCGTCCGCCCGCGCGAATCCGGTGGTCAGCATGACCAGGCCGGCGACGGCCGTCGCGACGAAGGCGTAGAGGTCGGTCAGCACGTGCTGGAAGGCGCCCTCGACGTTGAGCGAGGTGCGGTTGGCCTTCGACATGCACCAGGTCGCCCCGAGGTTGACCACGATCCCGACCAGTGCGGTCACCAGCACCAGCGAGCCCTGGACGTCCGGCGGCTCCAGCAGCCGGGTGACCGCCTCGTACCCGAGCCAGGCGGAGAGCACCAGCAGCGTGACGCCGTTGGCCTGCGCGGAGAGGATCTCGGCCCGCTTCAGCCCGTACGTGTAACCGCCCCGGGCCGGGCGGGCGGAGAGCCGCATGGCGATCAGCGCGAGCACGATCGACGCGGCGTCGGTGAGCATGTGCGCCGCGTCCGAGATCAGCGCCAGCGACTGCGCGGCGAAGCCGACCACGACCTCGCCGGCCATGAAGACGACGATCAGGGTCAGCGCGCTGAGCAGCCAGCGGCGGTCCGCGTCGGCGGCCACGCCGTGCGAGTGCCCGCCGTGCCCGCCGCCGTGCCCACCGCCGTGGGAGTGCGCGTGATCGTGGTCATGGCCGTGCTGACGGCCGTGCTGGTGGTCGGACATCGCCGTCCTTTCCCGAACGTCAGGGGCTGGGGCTCAGCAGCCCCGCACCGGAAGTGAACCCCAGATCGGAGGAAGATCCAAAGGCTGCACTGGTGACCGTTGTCGTTCCCGAAAGCCTCTCCCGGGCGGCCCGTACGAGGGCCCGCATCACTCGCAGGTCGGTGCCCTGCTCGGGGTGCCACTGCACGCCGAGGGTGAACCCGGAGCCGCTGACCGCCTCGATCGTGTCGTCCTCGGCCAGCGCGCAGACGGTCAGCCCGGCGCCGAGCCGCTCGACCGCCTGGTGGTGGTAGGTCGGCACCGTCACCGACTCCTCCGGCAGCAGCTCGGCCAGCAGGGTGCCCGGCAGCGGCCGGACGGGGTGCCGACCGTAGCCGTCGGAGCTGCCCAGGTGCGGCCCGGCCTCGGGCAGGTGCTGCACCAGCGAGCCGCCGCAGACCACGTTCAGCAGCTGCATGCCCCGGCAGATCCCGAGCAGCGGCAGCCCGGCGGCCAGCGCGGAGCGCAGCAGGGCGGCCTCCCAGAGGTCCCGCTCGGGCGCGTTCGCCACCGTCTTCGGGTGCGGCCGGGCGCCGTACAGGGCGGGGTTCACGTCGGGGCCGCCCGCGATCACCAGCCCGTCGAGCCGGGCCACCGCCTCGGGCGCGTACGCGGGTGCGTCCGGCGGCAGCATGAAGGCGACTCCGCCTGCGTCCTGCACCTGCCGGGGGTAGCGCTCGTGCAGCAGGACGGCGCGCTGCGCCGACCGGTGGTCCCACACCGCTTGGGTGAGGTGGGTGCTGATGCCGATCACGGGCCTGGTCGTCATGCCCGGATTCTCCACCGCCGCCGAGCCGGTCGCCGTCAATGTCAGCCGATTGCGAATGTCCGCGCGTCTCTCCACCAGGTCGGCGGCCGCTCGCGTACGGTCGGCCGCAGACGAGACCCGAGGGAGAGCTCATGACCGAGACCGCGCGGCGCCTCACCGGCCGGGTGGCGGTGGTCACCGGTGCGGGCAGCGGCCTCGGTGCGGCGGTGGCGAAGCGGCTCGCGGCCGAGGGTGCGAAGGTGGTCTGCGCCGACCCGGACGAGCCCGCCGGTCGGGCTATCGCCCGTGCGGTGAAAGGTCTGTTCGTGCACGCCGACCTGGCCGACGCCGACATGGTCGAGGCGCTCTACGACGAAGCGTACGAGACCTGCGGCGGCGTCGACATCGCCTTCCACGTCTCGGCGGCCGAGGTCTGCTGCCGCTTCGCGCTGGCGTACATGCGTCGCCACGGTCGCGGCTCGATCATCAATCTCTCCGGCGCGGAGCCTGGGACCGGCGCCCTCTCCGTTTCACTCGCGCGGCAGTACGCGCGGGAGGGCATCCGGGTGAACACGCTCCGGGCCGGTGGGCCGGACGAGCTCGCTGCGGCGGCCGTCGCCCTGCTGGCGGGCGACGACTCGGCACTGCTCACGGCGAGTGAGTTCGTGGCCGACGAGGAGCTCGGGAAGATCACCGCCGCAGCGCTCTGACCTGCGGATGGAGGGTTCTCACCGGAATCTCATCCGAAAAAGCGCGAATAGGCGGGTGTACTGATATCGCGCTTATCCAAATGCGTTTAGATTCTCTGGCGTGAGCGAGCAGATTCCCGCCGGGTGGTACCCGGACCCCCAGGACACCGTCAGCACCCCCCGCCCCGAGCGCTGGTGGGACGGACACGGCTGGACGGCCACCACCAGGCCCGGCCCGAGCGCCGCTCTGGAGGGCGAGGTGATCGACAGCGGCGGCCAGACCGTCCGCTACCCCGAGCCGCCCGAGCTCTCGGCCTTCCCCGCCGACGCCGTGCCCGAGCCCAAGCGGCGCAAGGTCTCCCGCCCGGTGATCGTCGCCGCGACCATCGCGGCGCTGGCCGGTCTGGTCGTCGGCTCCGGCATCACCTACCTGGCGATGGACGGCCGGTCGACGGCCCAGGCCGCACCCCGGTCGGCCAAGCAGCACCTCGGCGGCAACGGCAACGGCAACGGCAACGACAGCTTCCCCGGCTTCGGCGGTGGCGGTTCGGGCAGCTCTGGCGGCTCGGGCGGTGGCTCCGGTGGCTCCGGCGGCTCCGGCGGTTCCAACGGCTTCGGCGGCGGCAGCGGAAGCGGCAAGGGCGGTGGTGGCGGCACCGGCAAGGGTGGTGGTGGCGGTGCCACCACCGGGGACGCCGTCGACGCGATCAACGGCATCAGCATCCCGATCCCCTCGGGCTGGACGGGCGGCACCACGGCCACCGGCCTCGCCGCGCTGAGCGTCGGCAGCTACACCTGCCCGGGTGTCGGCTCCGGCGAGTGCTCCCTCGGTGGCGTGACCACCGGCGCGCTCAAGGGCACCGACGCCAAGCAGGCGGCCCTGGCGGACATCGAGGCCGCTGCCAAGGACTCGTACGGCGCGATCAAGTCGCACGACGAGCTCAAGTCGGAGGCCGTGAAGGTCGACGGCCGCGACGGCTACCTGGTCCGCTGGAAGGTCGCCGCCCCGCAGGGCAACGACGGCTACGTCCAGACCGTGGTCTTCCCGAACGCGGGCAGCACCGCGCTGATCACCGTTCACCTCGGCTTCGACATCGCCCCCAAGGCGCCTTCCGTCGACCAGATGGACAGCATCGTCAAGAGCATCACCGACTTCACCGGCGCCTCGCCGGACGGCACCACCAAGACCTGACGGCCGACCACAGGGGGCGCGGGGCAGCAGCCCCGCGCCCCCTGTGGCGTACCGCGTCGGCTCTCAGAGCCGCAGGTTGCCGATGCTCCCGGCCTGGATCGCCGGGCCGTGGAACGTCCCGCCGTTGATGATGTTGTGCACGCCGGCCTCGGCGCGCGCAGTCGGCTCGAACTCCGCCAGCAGCTCCCGCAGCACCGGGACCATGGCGTCATCGGCCGCCAGGGCCCGCCGCAGCCGGGGCGCCCACTCCGCGACCAGCTCGTCCGGGGCGTCGCCGGCGAGCCGGACCTCCTCCAGCTCCGCCTCGACGTCCGCCGCGCGGCTCCGCCCGAAGAGCGCGGCGAACCGCCCCCGCGCCTGTGTCCACACCTCCGTCGCCATCAGCCCGACCATCGTCGTGGCTCCCGACGTCGCCAGTGTCACCAGCTCCGCGTCCATCCGTACCCCCACCTGTCTCGACGTCCCGTCAGACTAGGCCAGCGCCGACGGCGTTGTCAGTTGTCAGAGGAACGTCTTCCCCTCGCCCCGGTAGGTCGGGACGGTCTCCACCACCTGGTCGCCGTCGATCAGGTGCAGCTCGGCGAAGCGCTCGCACAGCTCGCCCGCCTTGGCGTGCCGGAACCAGACCCGGTCACCGATCAGCAGGTCGTCGGCGGCGGAGCCGAGCAGCGGGGTCTGCACCTCGCCGGCCCCCTCCTGCGGGTCGTAGCGCAGGCCCTCCGGCAGGTACGGGACGGGGGAGCGGTCCGCCCCGGCGGCGCCGGAGGCCGGGTAGCCGCCGCCGAGCACCGTCACCACGCCGACGCCGGGCCGCCGCACCACGGGCTGGGCGAACAGCGCCGCCGGACGCCCCTGGAACGAGCGGTAGTTGTCGAACAGCCGGGGCACGTACAGCCCGGACCCGGCCGCGACCTCCGTCACCGCCCGCTCCGCGACGGTGCTCTCCACGCTGCCGGTGCCGCCGCCGTTGACGAACTCCAGCTCCGCGACCTGCCTCAGCCGCCGCACCACGGCGGCCCGCCGCTCGGCCAGCTCCGTCCGGGCCTTGGCCTGCATCAGCTGGATCATCCGCGACCGCACCGGCCGCCCGGCCAGGCTGTCCCCGACCCCGGCGACATGCCCCTCGTACGCCATCAACCCGACCACCCGGAAGCCCGGACGGCGCTGGACGAGCTCCGCGAGGGCGCCGAGCGCCTCGGGCGTGCGCAGCGGGGAGCGGCGCGCACCGACGCGCACCCGCCCCCCGAAGAGGTGAAGCGCGGTGTCCAGCTCCAGGCAGACCCGGATCTCCTCGCTGCCCTCGCGGGCCGCGTCGATCAGCCGGAGCTGCTCCGGGTCGTCGACCAGCACGGTGACGCTCGCGGCCAGCTTCGGATCGGCCGTCAGCTCGGCGAAGCCGGCCCGGTCGGCGGAGGGGTAGGCGAGCAGGACGTCGGTGAAGCCCTCGCGGGCCAGCCAGATCGACTCGGCGAGGGTGAAACTCATGATCCCGGCGAAGCCGTCCATCGCCAACGCCCGCTCCAGCAGGGCCCGGCAGCGCACCGACTTGCTCGCGACCCGGACGGGCTTGCCCGCCGCCCGGCGGACGAGATCGGCCGCGTTGGCGTCGAAGGCCGCCAGGTCGACGATCGCCAGCGGCGCGTCGAGGTGCGCGGTGGCCCGGTCGTACCGGGCCCGGTCGGAGGCTGTCGGGTTCGCCATGCGCGCAGACTGCCACACGGCCGCTACCCGTGGGTAGGGGTCGACGGCGTTCCGCTCTCCGGCCGGTGGCATAGGCTCGCCGGGTGGACCGCAAGAACATCCCGAACCCAGGTTTCGCCGACGACGACGGCACCGCCGACCCCCGGCTCACCCGGGCCCTCGCGGCCTGGGCGGCCGACCGCTCCGCCGAGCCCGAGCTGCTCGCGGCGCTGACGCCCAGTCGGCTGATGGTCCCGATCGTGGCCCTGCTCGGCGAGGTCGAGATCGACAGCAACGGGCTGAAGCACGAGAAGACCAGCGACATGGCCGTCCCGGTGATCGAGGCCCCCGACGGCCGCCGCGCCCTCCCGGCCTTCACCTCGCTGGAGACCATGACCCGCTGGCGAGCGGACGCCCGCCCGGCCCCGGTCGCTGCCCCGCAGGCCGTACTCGCCGCCTACGCCGAGCAGGCCGGCTCCCTGCTGGTCGACCCGGCGGGCCCGGTCACGTACGAGCTGACCGGCGCCCGGATGCGGGCCGTGGCGGAGAACCGCCCCTACCTCCCGCCGCTGGAGGACCCGGAGGTGCAGGCCGCCGTGCAGGCACTGGTGGCCGCCGAGCCCGCCGTGCTCCGCGCCGAGCTGCGCCCGGGGACGGAGACCGACGCCGTCCTGGCCATCGCGACCGACCTCCCCGAGGCCGCCGTCCGCGAACTCGCCGGCCGCCTGGCCGCCGCCCTCGCGACCGACCCGATCCTCCGCGTCAGGCTGACCAGGGGTCTCGACCTCGCGCTACTGGCGAGCTGACGCACAGGGGCGCGGGGAACTGCGCGAATCCGGAAGGCGACAAGTCGCAGCCTCCCGCTTCGTGCCGTTCCCCGCACCCCTGTGTCCGTGTGTGGCGGGTCCGCGCGTGGCGGGCCTCAGCTGTAGACGGGCCCGGTGAACTTCTCGCCCGGCCCGGCGCCGACCGCGTCCGGCACGAGCGAGGCCTCGCGGAAGGCCAGCTGCAGCGACTTCAGGCCGTCCCGCAGCGGGGCGGCGTGGAAGTTGCTGATCTCGGGGGCCCCGGCGGTGACCAGCCCGGCGAGGGCGGTGATCAGCTTGCGGGCCTCGTCGAGGTCCTTGTCGGCCTCGCCGCCCTCGGCGAGACCGCACTTGACGGCCGCGGCGCTCATCAGGTGCACGGCGACGGTGGTGATCACCTCGACGGCCGGGACCTCCGCGATGTCACGGGTGAAGTCGTCGAAGCCGAGCTCGGCGTCGTCGTTGTGGTCGGTGGGCTGGGTGCTCAAGATGGCTCACTCCGTCGTGCCGGCGTACGTACACCGTTGAGCGTACAAGCCCGCATTTTCCATACCGGCATCGGTAGCGTAAGCTCCAAGACTGACCGGCCAGGGGCTCGACAAGAGCGCCCGGCCAGCAAGTGGAGGCTCCACTCATGGAGGCCCGAGAGGGCAACCGCGAAAGTCTCCCACCCGATCGTCCCCAGGGTCGACGGGTCTCCGGTCCGCGAGAGCAGCCCAGGCTGCCGATCGCCAGCAGCGCCCCTCACCGGGCGCCGCCCCCGGTTGTGTGGAGCCCCGCTTGCAAATGAGCGGGGCTTTTTTCGTGTCGCGGTGCAAGGCGCCAAACGCGGCAGCGCAGCACGAATGAAGCCCCGCCCAGTGGTCGAGTCCACTACCCACGGTCGTCCGACGGCCGTGGCGCAGAAGGTGCAACCTAGGAGGCCCCATCAGCACCGAGCCCCGCATCAACGACCGGATTCGCGTCCCCGAGGTGCGACTCGTCGGTCCCAGCGGCGAGCAGGTCGGCATCGTGCCGCTTGCCAAGGCGCTGGAGCTCGCGCAGGAGTACGACCTCGACCTGGTCGAGGTCGCGGCGACCGCCCGGCCGCCGGTGTGCAAGCTCATGGACTACGGCAAGTTCAAGTACGAGTCGGCCATGAAGGCCCGTGAGGCGCGCAAGAACCAGGCGCACACGGTCATCAAGGAGATGAAGCTCCGGCCGAAGATCGACCCGCACGACTATGACACCAAGAAGGGTCACGTCGTCCGGTTCCTCAAGCAGGGTGACAAGGTCAAGATCACGATCATGTTCCGCGGTCGTGAGCAGTCCCGCCCCGAGCTGGGCTTCCGACTGCTGCAGCGGCTGGCGAACGACGTCCAGGAGCTGGGCTTCGTGGAGTCCTCGGCCAAGCAGGACGGCCGAAACATGATCATGGTGCTTGGCCCGCACAAGAAGAAGACCGAGGCCATGGCCGAGGCCCGTGCGATCGCGGACGCCCGTAAGGCCGAGCGTCAGGGCCGTAACGCCGGCCCGGACGACCAGGCTGCGGATGACGACGCTGCGCTCGAGGCCGAGAACGCCGCCGCCGAGGCGGAGGCCGACGCCGAGGACATCGACGAGACCGACGAGGTCGACGAGGTCACCGAGGCCGAGGTCACCGACGAGGCAGCGGCCGAGGCCGACGCCGAGGGCGAGAAGCCGGCCGAGGCCACTCAGGACGCCTGAGCCTGCAAAGGCTTGCGCCGTCCGAGTGGATCGGTCACCACGGTGCCGGGGCGTCCCGCCCCGGACACCGGAGATCCATCCAGTCCTTACCCGCACGGCAGCGTGCGGGTGAGGGCGGACCGACGAGGAGATACGGCGATATGCCGAAGCAGAAGACTCACAGCGGCGCGAGCAAGCGCTTCAAGATCACGGGCTCGGGCAAGGTGCTGCGTGAGCGTGCCGGTCGCCGCCACTACCTTGAGCACAAGCCCTCGACGCTGACCCGCAAGCTGGCCGGCACCGTCGTGGTGGCCCCGGCCGACGCGAAGAAGATCAAGAAGCTTCTCGGCAAGTGATCCCCCTCCCGCCGCCTCCGGGCAGCGGGATCAGTTGATCCTTCCCGACCCATTCGAATGACGGACCACGTGAAGTAGTCCGTGGTCCAACCCAAGGAGTAACAAAGTGGCACGCGTCAAGCGGGCAGTGAACGCCCACAAGAAGCGCCGGGTCATCCTCGAGCGGGCCAGCGGTTACCGCGGCCAGCGGTCGCGCCTGTACCGCAAGGCCAAGGAGCAGGTCACCCACTCGCTCGTTTACAACTACAACGACCGCAAGAAGCGCAAGGGCGACTTCCGTCAGCTCTGGATCCAGCGCATCAACGCTGCGGCCCGCGCCAACGGCATCACGTACAACCGCTTCGTGCAGGGTCTGAAGATCGCGAACGTCGAGATCGACCGCAAGATGCTGGCCGACCTCGCCGTCAACGACCCGGGCGTCTTCGCGTCGCTCGTCGAGGTCGCTCAGAAGGCCCTCCCGGCCGACGTCAACGCCCCCCGGGCCGCCGTCGCCGCCTGATCCTCCGGGATCAGTAGTAGTTGAGCTTTCCTCGGACCCGCAGGCACTCACGTCTGCGGGTCCGAGTGTTTCCCGGCCCGCACACCTGATCGACCTCCCCAGAGAACGAGAGCATGCAGAGCACCGACACCCCCCTGCTCACCTCCCTGCGCTCGCCCCGCGTCGTCGCCGCCCGCAAGCTGGCCCGGCGCAGCAACCGCAGCAAGGAGCGCCGCTTCCTGGCCGAGGGGCCGCAGGCCGTCCGGGAGGCCGTCGCGTACGGGCGCCCGGCGGGGTCGGACGAGCACGTGGTGGTGGAGGTCTACCTCACCGTGGAGGCCGCCGAGCGGCACCCGGACATCGTGCAGGCTGCGCTCACCGAGGGGCTGCCGGTGCTCACGGCCACCGACGAGGTGATCGCCGAGATCTGCGACACCGTCACCCCGCAGGGCATCGTCGCGCTCTGCCGCTTCCTGGACACCCCCTTCGAGGACATCCTCAAGGCCCGCCCGCAGCTGGTCGCCGTGCTCGCGCACGTCCGCGACCCCGGGAACGCGGGCACCGTGCTGCGGACCGCCGACGCGGCCGGGGCGGACGCGGTGATCCTCACCGACGCCTCCGTGGACCCGTACAACCCGAAGGCCGTCCGGGCCTCCGTCGGGAGCCT
The DNA here is from genome assembly GCF_052076145.1 of Kitasatospora sp. McL0602. Lineage (NCBI taxonomy): Bacteria > Bacillati > Actinomycetota > Actinomycetes > Kitasatosporales > Streptomycetaceae > Kitasatospora > Kitasatospora sp. McL0602. The sequence continues at coordinate 6,458,154 of NZ_CP197246.1, forward strand.
GTTCCACCTGCCGTTCGCCGTCGGGGTGCCGGTCGAGGAGGCCGTCGCCAGGCTGCGCGAGGCCGGGGTGCGGGTGCTCGCGGCCGACGGCGCGGGGGAGCGCGACCTCGACCAGGAGCTGGACGAGGGCACCCTCGGCGCGCCCGGGGCCTGGGTCTTCGGCAACGAGGCCTGGGGCCTGCCGGAGGAGACCCGGGCGCTCGCCGACGAGGTCGTGCGCGTCCCGATCCACGGCCACGCCGAGAGCCTCAACCTGGCGACCGCCGCCGCCGTCTGCCTCTATGCCTCCGCGCGTGCCCAGCGCTCGCCCGGAGGGTGTCGCGTACCGGGGTCGGGGCGCTAGGGTCGGACAGTGGGGGCACCTTTACGGTGGGTAATCGGTGGGTAATTGGGGAGGACGCCCATGGTCGGCAACGGGCCCGAGTGGCACCCGGACGACCTGCCGGACGGCTTGGTGATCGCCGACCGCACAGGTGAGGTGGTCTGCTTCAACACGGCCGCCGCCCGGCTCACCGGCATCCGGGCCGCCACGGCGCTCGGCACCCGGCTGGAGGAGGCCCTCCCGCTGGAGGACCTGGACGGGCACCGCTGGTGGCAGCTGACCGACCCGTACGGCGGGCTCGCCGTGCGCACCGGGCAGCCCGAACGCAACCTGCTGCTGCCCGGCGGCCGTGAGGTGCTGGTCTCCGCCCGGTACGTCCGCAGCGCCCCGCGCGGGCCGGTCGAGCGGGTGGTGGTCGCGCTGCGCGGCACCGAGGCCCGGCGGCGCACCGAGCGCGGGCACGCCGAGCTGATCGCCACCGTCGCGCACGAGCTGCGTTCGCCGCTCACCAGCGTCAAGGGCTTCACCAAGACCCTGCTGGTCAAGTGGGAGCGCTTCACCGACGAGCAGAAGCGCTGGATGCTGGAGAGCGTCGACGCCGACGCCGACCGGGTGACCCGGCTGATCGCCGAGCTGCTGGACATCTCCCGGATCGACGCCGGGCGGCTGGAGCTGCGCAAGCAGGTCGTCGACCTCGCCGCCGCCGTCCGCCGGCACGTGGACGGCAAGGTCGCCGCGGGCATCCCCGCCGAGCGCTTCGACATCCGGATCACCGAGCCGCTCACCCAGCTCTGGGCCGACCCGGACAAGGTCGACCAGGTGCTCGCCAACCTGCTGGAAAACGCGGTGCGGCACGGCGAGGGAACTGTCACCATCGAGGTGGCGCCCGCCAAGGAGCTGGTCGAGGCCGCCGACTGGGAGCGCCCCGGCACTCCCCCCAAGGTCATGGAAGGAACGGCGGTCACCGTGAGCGACGAAGGCACCGGCATCCCCGAGGAGTCGATGCCGCGCGTCTTCACCCGCTTCTGGCGCGGTTCCAAGCGCGGCGGCACCGGCCTCGGCCTCTACATCGTCAAGGGCATCGTCGAGGCCCACTGCGGCACCATCCGGATCACGCGCGCGCCCGGTGGCGGCGCCCAGTTCCGATTTATCCTGCCCGCCGGAGTGCCCGACTTCATGCTGTGAAACAGCATGAACGACATGCGGGGCATGCTGTAAGGAGTCCTGGCCCGGCGGGCTGTGTACGCGCTGCGACTACACTCGGCCTTTGGCGTTGCGCGACGCCCTGCGCGGCGGTGCCGCGGACATGCTCTTCCTCCAGGTACGGAGATCGGCTGCCCGTGCCCTCGGCCACGCAGGGCGTACCGCAGTGACGAGGCCCAAGACCTGAGCACACACGAGCAGGAGCACGGGAAGATAGAGATGTCGGCACCCAACAAGTCGTACGACCCGGTAGAGGTCGAGGCACTGAAGCCCGAAGAGGTCGAGCGCGCCCGGGACGAGGCCGTCGCGGCCTTCGCCGCCGCCGCCACGCTGGACGAGCTCAAGCAGGCCAAGGTCGCGCACACCGGCGACCGCTCGGCCCTGTCCCTCGCCAACCGTGAGATCGGCGCACTGCCCCCGCACGCCAAGGCGGCGGCCGGCAAGCTGATCGGCCAGGCCCGTGGCGCCGTCAACCAGGCGCTCGCCAAGCGCCAGGTCGAGCTGGAGGCGGAGCGGGACGCCCGCGTGCTGGTCGAGGAGGCGGTGGACGTCACGCTGCCGTACGACCGCGCGCCGCGCGGTGCCCGGCACCCGCTGACGACGCTCGCCGAGCGCATCGAGGACACCTTCGTGGCCATGGGCTACGAGGTCGCGGAGGGCCCCGAGGTCGAGGCGGAGTGGCTCAACTTCGACGCCCTCAACCTCGGCGAGGACCACCCGGCCCGCTCGATGCAGGACACCTTCTTCGTGCAGGCCCCCGACGGCTCGGCCGACTCCGGTGTCGTGCTGCGCACCCAGACCTCCCCGGTGCAGGCCCGGACGCTGCTCGACCGCGAGCCGCCGGTCTACGTCGTCTGCCCCGGCCGGGTCTACCGCACCGACGAGCTGGACGCGACGCACACCCCCGTCTTCCGGCAGGTCGAGGGCCTGGCGGTGGACGAGGGCATCACCTTCGCCGACCTCAAGGGCACCATCGAGCTGCTGGTCTCGAAGCTGATCGGCGACGGCCTGGAGCTGCGCTGGCGGCCCTCGTACTTCCCGTTCACCGAGCCGAGCGCCGAGATCGACCTGCAGTGCTTCGTCTGCCGCGGCGAGAGCGTAGGCAACCCGGACAAGCCCTGCCGCACCTGCTCCTCCGAGGGCTGGATCGAGCTCGGCGGCTGCGGCGTCGTCAACCCCCGGGTGCTGGTCGCCTGCGGCGTCGACCCGAGCCGCTACAGCGGGTTCGCCTTCGGCCTCGGCCTGGAGCGAATCCTGATGAACCGCCACAACGTCGCCGACATGCGCGACATGGTCGAGGGTGACGTCCGCTTCACCCTCCCGTTCGGGATGGAGATCTGATGCGCGTCCCGCTCTCCTGGCTGCGCGAGTACGTCGACCTTCCGGCGGGTGAGACCGGCCGCGACGTCGCCGCCCGGCTGGTCCGCGCCGGGCTCGAGGTCGAGACCGTCGAGCAGCTGAACGCCGACCTCAAGGGCCCGCTGGTCGTCGGCCAGGTGCTGTCGATCGAGGAGCTCCCCGGCTTCAAGAAGCCGATCCGGCACTGCTTCGTCAACGTCGGCGACGCCAACGGCACCGGCGAACCGCAGGAGATCGTCTGCGGCGCGACCAACTTCGCCGTCGGCGACAAGGTCGTCGTGGTGCTCCCCGGCGCCGTCCTGCCCGGCCCGTTCCCGATCGCCGCGCGGCAGACCTACGGCCACACCTCGGCCGGCATGATCTGCTCCGCCCGCGAGCTCGGCATGGGTGACGACCACAACGGCATCATCGTGCTCCCGCCGGAGTACGAGCCCGGCACCGACGCCGTCGAGCTGCTGCAGCTCGTCGACGAGGTGCTCGACATCGCCGTCACCCCCGACCGGGGCTACTGCCTCTCGATGCGCGGCGTCGCCCGCGAGGCCGCCGCCGCGTACGGGCTGCCGCTGGCCGACCCGGCGCTGCTCGACGTGCCCCCGGCCAACTCCTACGGCTACCTCGTCAAGGTCGCCGACCCGGCGGGCTGCGACCGCTTCGTGGCCCGCACGGTCACCGGCATCGACCCGGCCGCGCAGTCGCCGATCTGGCTCCAGCGCCGGCTGCAGAAGTCGGGCATCCGCCCGATCTCGCTGACCGTCGACATCACCAACTACGTGATGCTGGAGGTCGGGCAGCCGCTGCACGCGTACGACCGCAGCCGCGTGGACGGCGCGATCCAGGTCCGCCGCGCGCAGGACGGCGAGCTGATCACCACCCTCGACGGCGTCGAGCGCAAGCTCTCCGCCGAGGACCTGCTGATCTGCGACAACTCCGGGCCGATCGGCCTGGCGGGTGTCATGGGCGGCGCGTCCACCGAGATCCTCGACCCGGCCGCCGGGCCCGGCACCACCGAGGTGATCATCGAGGCCGCGCACTTCGACCCGGTCACCGTCGCGCGTGCCGCCAAGCGGCACAAGCTGCCCTCCGAGGCGTCCAAGCGCTTCGAGCGCGGCGTCGACCCGGAGGCCGCCCGTGCCGCCGCGCAGCGCGCCGTCGACCTGCTGGTCCTGATCGCGGGCGGCACCGCCGAGGCCGGGGTCACCGACATCGCGGCCCCGCACCCGCTGCGCACCATCGCCATCGACGCGGACCTCCCCGACCGCGTCGCGGGCACTGGCTACGGCCGGGAGACCGTCACCCGGCGGCTCCAGGAGATCGGCTGCACCGTCGCGGGCACCGACATCCTGGAGGTCACCCCGCCGACCTGGCGCCCCGACCTCACCGACCCGTACGACCTCGCGGAGGAGGTCATCCGCCTGGAGGGCTACGACAACGTGCCCGCGCGGATGCCCACCGTGCCGCCGGGCCGTGGCCTGACCGAGGCGCAGCGCTTCCACCGCCGCACGGGCGTCGCGCTGGCCGGTGCGGGCTACGTCGAGGTCAACAACTACCCCTTCGTCGGCGAGGCCGCGCTCGACGCGCTCGGCCTGGAGAAGGGCGACGAGCGCCGCCGCACGGTGAAGCTCGTCAACCCGCTGAACGACGAGGAGCCGGCGCTGCGCACCACGCTGCTGCCGGGCCTGCTCGGCGCACTGCGGCGCAACATCGGCCGGGGCAACACCGACCTGGCGATCTTCGAGTCGGGCACCGTCTTCCTCCCCAAGGCGGAGTCGAAGGTTGCTCCGCGCCTGCCCGTCGACCGCCGTCCGACCGAGGAGCAGCTGGCCTCGCTGGACGCCGCGCTGCCGGACCAGCCGCGCCGGGTAGCCGTCGCCCTCGCGGGCGAGCGGCTGCCGTCCGGCTGGTGGGGCAAGGGCGCGGGCGCGGTCTGGGCGGACGCCGTCGAGGCGGCCCGCACCGTCGCCGCCTCCGCGGGCGTGGAGCTGACGATCCGTCAGGCCCAGCGTCAGCCGTGGCACCCGGGCCGCTGCGCCGAGCTGCTGGTCGGCGAGGTCGTCGTCGGCCACGCCGGTGAGCTGCACCCGCGCGTCATCAAGTCGCTGAACCTGCCGGAGCGCACCAGCGCGATGGAGATCGACCTCGACCTGCTCTTCGCCGCCGGCGAGCAGCGGGTCAGCGGCCCGGCGGTGTCCTCCTACCCGGTGGCCACCCAGGACGTCGCGCTGATCGTCGACTCCGCCGTGCCGGCCGCCGAGGTCGAGACCGCGCTGCGCGCCGGGGCGGGTGAACTGCTGGAGGCCATCAGGCTGTTCGACGTCTTCACCGGTGAGCAGGCGGGCGAGGGCAAGAAGTCGCTGGCGTACACGCTGCGCTTCCGTGCCACCGACCGCACGCTGACGGCCGACGAGGCGTCGGCGGCCCGCGAGTCGGCGGTGGCTGCGGCCGCTGCCGCGACGGGTGCGGTGCTGCGCGGCGCCTGACGCCTAGCTTGAAGGGCCCCACTCCCCGGCCGGGAGTGGGGTCCTTCGGCGTTTCCGGGCCCGGTTTGACTGGTGATCAGTAGTCGGCTTAACTCTTTACCTATGGAAGTAGATAAAGGTGATGAGCTGCCCTCGCCGATCGAGTTCCGGCTCGACCCGGCCTCCGGGGTGCCGACCTACCTGCAACTCGTGCAACAGGTCGAACAGGCCCTGCGGATCGGGTACCTGAAGCAGGGCGACCAGCTGCCCCGGGTCAAGGACGTGGTCGCGGGGCTGGCGATCAACCCCAACACGGTGCTCAAGGCGTACCGCGAGCTGGAGCACCGGGGGCTGGCCGTCGGCAAGCGCGGGCAGGGCACTTTCGTCGCGGGGCTGCCCGCTTCGGTGGTGCCACTGCGGGAGCAACTGGCCCTGCACAAGGGCTTGGTGGAGTGGATGCGCGCGGCCAGGGCGGCCGGGCTGGACGAGGGGGCGATGGCGGCGCTGTTCGAGAACGCGCTGCACGAGCTCCGGAACACGGGGGACGTGGCATGACAGGGGCCGGGCACGTGATCGAGTGCGGCGGGCTGGGCAAGCGCTACCGCCGCACCTGGGCCCTGCGGGACTGCCGGCTCGGCATCCCGGCGGGCCGGGTGACCGCGCTGGTCGGGCCGAACGGCGCGGGCAAGACCACCCTGCTGCACCTGGCGGCCGGGCTCGCCGCGCCGACGGAGGGGGCGATCGCCGTCCTCGGCGGCCTGCGGCCCGGCTCCGCCCCCGCGTTGGAGCGGATCGGCTTCGTCGCCCAGCACACCGCGCTCTACCCCGGCATCCCGGTCGGCGACCTGCTCAGGATGGGGCGCGGCCTCAACCGCGTCTGGGACGACATCGGGGCACGCGCCCGGCTCGCCGGGCTGGGCATCCCGCTGGAGCGGAAGTTCGGCAGGCTCTCCGGTGGCCAGCAGTCCCAGGTCGCGCTCGCGCTGGCTCTCGCCAAGCGGCCCGAACTCCTCATCCTGGACGAGCCGCTGGCCGCACTCGACCCGCTCGCCCGGCACGAGTTCATGGCCGTGCTGATGACCGCCGTCGCGGAGGACGGCATCTCGGTGCTCTTCTCCTCCCACCTGGTCGCCGAGCTGGAGCAGACCTGCGACCACCTGATCGTGCTGGCCGGGGGCAGGGTGCAGGTCGCGGGCGACGTGGACGACCTGCTCGACGGCCACCGCCTGCTCACCGGCCCGACGGCGCAGGCCGCCGCCGTCGCGGCCGGGCTCCCCGTGGTCCGCTCGCGCGCGGCCAGGGCCCAGACCCGGCTGCTGGTCCGCGCCGCCGGCGGTCTTCCGCTCCCGCCGGGATGGCAGCAACAGCCCATCGGGTTGGAGGAGTTGGTGCTCTCCTACCTGCGCGAGCCCGGCGCCTGCGCGCTATCGGGGCCGCACTCGCTCGTCACCGCGAACGACAACGAACGGGCACTCCAGTCATGAGCCTCGCTATCACCTCCGCCGTCTCGGGCCCGCTGCCCCTGCCCGGGTACGCCTGGGCGCTCTGGCGGCGCCACCGCTCGGTGCTGCTCACCGTCACGGTGGTGTTCGCCCTGATCGCCGTCGGCTTCCTGATGAGCGGGCTGATCCAGCACGCGGCGTACGACAGGGCCGGGCTGGCCCGGTGCAACAACACCACACCCGCGTGTGTACGCCTGTGGAAGCCCTTCATCCGGGACTACGGGAATGCGAACCGGACGGTCGGCATGGTGCTGTACTTCCTCCCCGGGGCGATCGGAGCGTTTGTCGGAGGGCCGCTGGTGGCAAGGGAGTTCGAGGCGGGGACGTACCGCTTCGCCTGGACTCAGGGCGCGGGCCGGACGCGCTGGACGGCTGGCGGGCTGCTGCTCGCCGGCACCGCTCTGCCGGGGCTCGGGGCGCTGCTCGGCCTGGTGCTGCGCTGGTGGAACGCGCCGCTGATCGGCCTGTTCGGCGGCCTCAGCCCGCAGACCTTCGCCCAGGGGGCGCCGGCCATGGCCGGGCGGACGCTTCTCGGCTTCGGGATCGGCGTGCTGGCGGGGACGCTGCTGCGCCGCACCGTCGCCGCCGTCGGGGCCGGGGTCGGTGGCTCGGTGGTGGCCGTCTTCGTGGCAGAGGCGCTGCGCTTCCACTACCGGGCGCCGCTGACGGACACCGTGCACACCGCCGTGACCAGCGGGACGGACATCCGCTGGGTGACGACGAGCTGGTTCACCGACCCGGGTGGGGCCCGGATGACCGACTCGGCGTTCTTCGACCTCGTCGACAAGAACTCCGACGTCGAGCGGCTGCTCAGCCACGGCTACGCCCTGCACGAGTTGTACCAGCCCGAATCCCGGTACTGGCCCTTCCAGTTGATCGAGTTCGGCTGGATGGCGGTGCTCGGGGTGGCGGCCTGCGCGGCGGCGGTGTGGTTCGTGAACCGCCGTGCTGCCTGAGTGTGCACTCGGATTTTGCATGGACGGGACAACATTGGCCAGGGCTCTTGCGGGGTGGCGGTGTTGGGCGCTTCAATCTGTCCAAGCCAAGTTAGGAAACTTTCCTAACTCACCTTCGAGGGCACCTCCATGCCCCCCGACGGAAGACGGAGCGCCCATGTACGCGCAGCACCGGACGGCACGACTCGCCCTGGCCGTTGCCCTCACCGTGATACCCGTGTCCCTCGCCGCCGCGGGCGTCGGCAACGCCGCCACCTCCGCCGGTGTGGTCGCCAAGGCGAGCATCGGCCTCGACGACGCGCACAAGAAGGAGATCGCGATGGAGCTCGTCTCCAGCGCGGAGAACTCCTCGCTCGACTGGAAGGCCCAGTACAAGTACATCGAGGACATCGGCGACGGCCGTGGCTACACCGCCGGGATCATCGGCTTCTGTTCCGGCACCGGTGACATGCTCGACCTCGTCCAGCACTACACCGACCTCAAGTCCGGCAACGTCCTCGCCAAGTACCTGCCCGCCCTGAAGAAGGTCAACGGCAGCGCCTCGCACTCCGGCCTCGGCACCGCCTTCACCAAGGACTGGGCCACCGCCGCCAAGGACACCGTCTTCCAGCAGGCCCAGAACGACGAGCGCGACCGGGTGTACTTCGACCCCGCCGTCAAGCAGGCCAAGGCCGACGGCCTGCGCGCGCTGGGCCAGTTCGCCTACTACGACGCCATCGTCATGCACGGGCCGGGCGCCGACAGCGACAGCTTCGGCGGCATCCGCAGCGCGGCGATGAAGAAGGCCAAGACCCCCGCCCAGGGCGGCGACGAGGCCACCTACCTCAAGGCCTTCCTGGACGCCCGCAAGGTCGTCATGAAGAAGGAGGAGGCCCACAGCGACACCAGCCGCGTCGACACCGAGCAGCTGGTCTTCCTCAACGCCAAGAACTTCGACCTCAACCCCCCGCTGAAGTGGAAGGTCTACGGCGACCCTTACTCCATCAACAGCTGAACGCCAGTGGAGGGGGCGGCTGTTGGGCTGCCCCCTCCGGCGTGCGGCGCTAGTAGACCGTGCCGCCTGCGAAGTCCGCCGAGACGGTCGCCTCGATGCCGGTCAGGACGCCCGAGTCGCTGATGATCAGGCCGAGTTCGCGGTTGTGGTTGAGGGAGTTGTCGGAGAAGTTCTCCGAGCCCGCGAACACCTTGGCGGTGGCGGTGCCGTAGTCGGCGACGATCACCTTCGCGTGCACGTACAGGCCGCCGGAGGAGGAGTACGTCGCCACCGAGCCGCCCGCCGCGACCACCTGGTCGAAGTAGCTCGCGTAGCTGCCCGGGTCCATGCCCACCACCCGGACGGCCACACCGCGCTGCTCGGCCGCCACGATGGCGTTCACCAGCGCGCTGTCGCCGAACTCCAACTGCTCCAGGTCCAGCGAGTGCTGGGCGCCGTTGATCAGTGCGAGCAGGCGGCTCTGCGAGTCGGTCGGCGACCAGACCAGGTCGTCGCCGTCGGTCGGCGTGACGGCGGTCTTCGCGTAGTCGGCGTTGAAGACCCGCTCGATCGCCGCGACGTCGTTGGTGTCGCTGTTGAAGACGCCGAAGTCACGGTCGTTCGCGTAGTAGACCGAGTCCAGATTGCCCGTCAGGATCAGCGACTTGGCGCCGTCCACGGTGACGGTCTTCTGGTGCGTGTAGACGTACGCCGAGGAGGAGTACGTCACGCCCGCGCCGCCGGCCCGCAGCGCCGAGTAGGCCGAGCCGTTGACCGAGGTGTGCTGGCCGTCGAGGATCACCCGCACCTTGACGCCCGCCTTCTGCCGGGCCACCAGGGCGTTCACCACGCTGGTGTCACGCAGTTCGTACATCGTCACGTCCACCGACCTGGTCGCGGTGTTGACGAAGCTGACGACGGCGCTGTGGCTCTGGTCCGGGAAGGTGAGCAGCGAGTACGTACCGGTCGCGGCCTGCGCGGCGACCCCGCCGGCCAGCAGCCCGGCCGAGGCGAGCAGGGCACCGGCGGCGATCGCCGTACGGCGGGCAGCATTGATTCTGGGCATGCGTAACTCCACCAGGATGGCGGGCAGTTGAGACCCGAACGCTCGGGCGCCCGAAAGGCCCGACCAGGATGCCCCCGCCCCCGTTTACGCGGGTAGACCCGGTAGGTAAATTCTTGACGGCCGGTCCCCGTCAACTCCGGGACGCGAGAGCGGCGATGAAGAGCTCGCGAGCACAGGTAGTCACGATGGACCAACTGCGGCTTCAGGACCGGCCACTGCCCGGCCGGCACGGCCGCCAGGAGCGCATTCTTGGTCGCACCGGTCCTCACGGCGCAGATGCTCGGGCCCACCCGTCGGCAGTCTTTGCCAAACGGTCGACCACTTGTTGCTCCTGGTCGGGTAGCTTCCAAGGCATCCATTGATCTTGATGCGCGGGCCCGTTCGGCTTGAACGACCGGGTTCGTCAGGAGGCGTGCGCCATGAGTGTGATCAACCTGATGGAGACTGCGTCCGGACTTCCGGAGGCATGGAGTTCGCTCCAACTGGGCCGAGTGGGGGCGGCCTGCGTGAAGGTCCTGCGCATGGACGAGATGCCAGTGGCGGAGGAGAGTCACAGTGCCGCTGAGGCGCTCCTCGTACTCGACGGCCGACTGGAGTTGGTGGCGGACGGCACTCCGGTGTCGGTGCGGGCGGGCGAGCTGTTCATGGTCGCGGCGGGAACCGTGCACACGGTTGGTCCGGGCAGCCGGGGCACGCTGGTGATCGTGGAACTTCCGGAGGAGTAGCGGCACCACAACGCCTTGGTCTCAGGACCCCTTCCGGGCCACCGAGATGATGATTTCCCGCAGTTGCTCGACGTAGAGCCGCATGTTCTTGTACGCGATGTCGGTGTCCGGGTAGCGGCTCGCGAACTGCAGGCCCTCGTGGAGCCTGTTGATCCAGACGCATACCTGGTCGCCGTACGAGACCCTGACCAGTCCGTACGCCTTCAGCTCGGCCCAACGTTCGGAGCCGGGGAGGCCCCGGGCATCGACGAACGAGACGATCGAGTACAGGTCGGGCGATGTCGGACGGAAGTCCGAGCCGAGCAGGCGGAGTACCCGGGCGATGGGCATGCTGGCCAGTGGCCTGTTGGTCCGCATCGCGGTGCGCACCAGCTCCAGGGCGCTGTCGAAGTCGGGTGACTGCGCGGTGGGGATCTCGACCGGGGCGCCGCCGACGTACCAACCCACGGAGTTGCGCCATCGGGACTTCACCCTGGTGTGGAACGGCACGACCGTGCGGTAGACGGACTGCCCGCCGATCTCGTGGACGATGAGGCTCGTGGCGGCCAGGATGCCGGCCAGACTCCCGCCGAAGGGCCGGCAGTACGACTCGAACGCGGCGGCGGCCTCGGCGTCCACGAGCATCTCGTGCATGAGCTTCTGGGTGGGTAGTTCGCCGTCGGGCTCCAGGCCGAGATCGAGCGGGAAGTTCGGCAGCTTCCCGTCGCACCGGTTGATGAACTCCCGCCAGCGGGAGACGAGCGCGTGGGTGTCGTCGATCTGGTCGGCGTTCGCCCGCTCGATCTCGCAGAAGTCGACGTAACTGCTGACCGGTGTCTGCTCCACCGCGCGGCCCTCGACGCCCGCCGTGTAGAGCTCGTGGATCTCGGCGGGGATGCGTTGGATGGAGTACGAGTCGACGTTGCTGTGGTCGAAGACCATGTACACGCTCGTGCAGTCCTCCCGGACGACCGCCGTGTAGATGAAGTTCGGCCAGCTGAGCGCGTCCGCCGCGACGTCGAAGCGGTCCTGGAGGTACTGGACCAGCCTGTTCGCGTCCGGGAAGTCGCCGACCACTTCGCGTTGCAGTGACACGGCCTCGGCGGCGAGGGTGAACCGGCTCATCTCGTCGCCGACCCAACGGAAGCCGCTGCGCAGCGTCTCGTGCCGGAGCATCCAACTCCGTAGTGCGCCCTGAAGTACGTCGAGATCGACCGCGCCGGGGATGTCGAATGCCGTGCCGAGCCAGGTCGGTACGAACAGGCCGTCCTCGCGCACGGATCGGGCCGTCCTGATGTGGGACTCCTGGACGTAGGCCGGCGGCCGGGAGTCCTCCGGCAGGGCCGTCGCTGCCTCGACGGCTGCCGGATCGAGCGTCCACTCGACTAGCAGTCCGGGCCGGACCTCGCACCGCTGGATGTCGGTGATTCGCACGGGATGTCTCCATTCGCACACGGGGCAGAGAGAGGGTGGTGGAGGGGTTGCACGTGGCTGTGAGCCCTCCGGCGATCCGGCCTCCTCCCGTCACCACACCAACACTGATGTAGTCCAACGAGCCGACAGTCCGACGGATACGGTCCGGTCCAGGGCTCGGCCGGCCGGCGGGCTCCGTAGTGGCGAAAACAAGCAGCCCGGCCCGGACCGAGAGGTCCGGGCCGGGCTGTGGCCGTCTGGCGGTGCGTCAGGCGGTCGCGGTGTAGTCGTAGAAGCCGCGGCCGGACTTGCGGCCGAGCAGGCCGGCGTCGACCATGCGGGAGAGCAGCGGGGGAGCGGCGAAGAGCGGCTCCTTGTATTCGTCGTACATCGACTCGGCGATGGAGACGATGGTGTCCAGGCCGATCAGGTCGCAGAGGCGGAGCGGGCCCATCGGGTGGGCGCAGCCGGCCTCCATGCCCTTGTCGATGTCGGAGGCGGTGGCCACGCCCGACTCGAACATCCGGACGGCGGAGAGCAGGTAGGGCACCAGCAGGGCGTTGACCACGAAGCCGGCGCGGTCGCGGGCGCGGATCGGCTCCTTCTCCAGCACCTGGACGGCGAAGGCCTCGACCCGGGCGGTCGTGTCGGCGGAGGTGGTGAGGGTCGGGACGACCTCGACCAGCTTCTGCACCGGGGCCGGGTTGAAGAAGTGCAGGCCGATGACCTGCTCCGGGCGGGAGGTGGCGGAGGCCAGCTTCACGATCGGGATGGAGGAGGTATTGGAGGCCAGGATGGCGTCGCGGCGCTCGACGACCTGGTCCAGGGTCTGGAAGATCTTGACCTTGATGTCCTCGCGCTCGGCGACCGCCTCGACCACCAGGTCGCGGTCGGCGAAGTCGGCGAGGTCGGTGGTGAAGCCGATCCGGCCGAGTGCCTCGTCGCGCTGCTCCTCCGTCAGCTTGCCGCGCCTGACGGCCGTCTCCAGGGAGTTGGTCAGCCGGGTCCGGCCGAACTCCAGGGCCTCGCCACTGGCCTCGGAGACCAGGACGTCCAGCCCGGAGCGGGCGAAGACCTCGGCGATGCCCGAACCCATGAGTCCGCAGCCGACCACTCCGACGCGCGCGATGTCACTCACTCAGATGCCCTTCACAGTGATGCTGGGGGTTGACCCAGCAGATGCTCAGCCGACGGCACGGCACGGGTGGTACCCGCGAGTGTCGCCTGCACGACCGTACTACTCCGAAGCGAACGATGGTTCACCTCGGTGGGGGATAGGCCGATCGGATGAGATGCGTCACGTGCGTCCGGGGGTTTCCGCCGTCCGGCGCGCTGCCGGGGCGAGAATGCCGAGCAAACCGAGGAGGGGAAGCGGATGCCGACGGGTTCGCTCACAGGGCAGGTCGGGCTGGTCACCGGAGCGGGTCGGGGGATCGGGCGGGAGATCGCCATCGGGCTCGCGGCCGAGGGCATGACCCTGGGCCTGCTCGGACGTACGCACAGCACGCTGATCGGGACGCTCCGGGAGTGCGTCCGGCACGGCGCCAGGGGTATCGCCGTGACGGCCGACGTCACCAGGCCGGGCGCCGTCCGGGAGGCCGTCCGGACCGTCGAGCGCGATCTCGGGCCGATCGACCTGCTGGTCAACAACGCGGGCCAGGTCGACCGCACCGAGGGCCCGCTCTGGGAGGCCGACCCGAACCAGTGGTGGCAGGTCGTCGAGACCAACCTTCGCGGCCCGTTCAACCTGCTGCGGTACGTCCTGCCGGGCATGACCGCCCGCCGCAGCGGCCGGGTGCTCAACCTGAACTCCGGCTTCGCGCTGCGCCCCGACGGGGACTACACCGCGTACGCGACGTCCAAGGGCGCGCTGCTCAAGCTCTCCGACAACCTGGCCGACTCGCTCGCCGCCCACCAGGTCGTGGTCCTCGACGTCAGCCCCGGCGCCGTGGCCACCGACATGACGGCCGGGATGCCGATGTTCGCCGACATGAAGGAGTGGGGCAGCATCCCGTACATGGTGGCCGTCGCGGTGGACGCCGCCCGGGGCCGCTTCGACAGTCTGCACGGCCGGTTCATCCACGCCGGCCGGGACAACCTCGAACGCCTGGTCGCCGAGGCCGACACCATCCGTGAGGCGGACGCCCGCACCCTCCGCCTGCGCCCGTACGGGCCGGACGACCCGATGGCGTAGCGCCGCCGGAGGTCCACACGTCTACAGGTCGAGCAGGGCCGTCAGTTCGGCGTCGGTGACGCTGCCTGCGGGGCGGCCGGTGCGGGCGAAGGTGTTGGCGAGGCGTTGCAGGGCTTCGTTGAGGGGTGTCGGGATTCCGTGCAGGCGGCCCAGCAGGACGGCTTCGCCGCTGAGGTAGTCGGCCTCGATGGTGCCCGTGCCACGGCTGAGGCTCTGCCAGGACGAGCCGCCACCGCGTTCGACGCCGGGGAGGGGCTGGAGGGTGACGAGATCGCCGCGGACGGCGCGCTGCTCGTCCGCGCTCACGTAGGAGATGCCCGCTGCCGCCAGGGTGGCCCGGTACTCGGCGACCACCCTGCGGTACAGCTCCTGGCGGAGGTCGCCGTCCAGCGGGCCGCCGATCGCCTCCAGCGAGTTGCCGACATTGCCGAGCAGCTTTCCGTACTTCCAGGCCATCACATCGTCGGAGAGCGGTGCCCGGAAGACCGACTTCTCCAGGTCGGCGCAGATCTGCCGGGCCGTCCCGTCGGCCCCCGACGGGTACCGGCCGACGTGCAGGACGCCGGTCATGGGTGCGCCCGCCGCGCTGATCCGGCCCGGTTCGACGTGCGTGGACGGCAGCCAGACGCACATCCCGTAGACCCGCCGGAAGCGCCGCAGGGCGAGGCGCTCGCTCTCCACCCCGTTCTGCGCGCAGATCACCGGCAGCAGCTCACCGGCGGTGCCGCCGCCCGCGACCGGCTGGGCCGCCCACTCGGCGAGCACCGCCTCGGCGTGCTGGGTCTTCACGGTGAGCAGCAGGACGTCGTCCGGCCGCAGCTCCAGCGCGGTCGGCCCCTCGACGGCCGGGACGGCGAGGGCGCGGGTGCCCTCGGGCGTGGTGAACGTCAGACCGTCCGCCCGGAGCGCCGCCAGGTGGGCGCCGCGCGCGACGAGGACGACCTCGTGCCCGCTCTCGAGGAGCCGGCCCCCGATCGTCCCGCCGACCGCCCCCGCACCGATGATGATGTATCGCATGGGTCGAGCATTCCACGTGATCGGCGGCGGCCGACAGTGGGTCAGGCGCAGAGCTGACTGGCCGTCACCGCGCTGAGGCCCATGCCGGCCAGCCCGGCGAGGATGCCGGGGAGGGCGTCGGCGGTGCCCTTGTGGCCCATGTGCAGGGCGACCACCGAGCCGCCGCTGACGGCCTTGAGCAGGCGGCGCTGCACGACGTCCGCCCCCGGGTCGGTGTAGTCGCGCGGGTCGACGTCGAAGGAGAGGCAGTGCTGGTAGCCGACCAGCTTGGCCTGCTCGCGCACCATCGCGTTGGCGTACTGGGCGGCGGACGGGCGGAACCAGCGGCCGATCGAGCCGGTGAGCTTCTGCAGGCGCTCGGCGCACTGGGCGATCTCGTCGTGGGCCTGCTGGGGCGTCATCGTCGAGATGTCGAGGTGGTTCTGGGTGTGGTTGCCGAGTTCGTGGCCCCCGTCCAGGATGCGCCGGGCCATGGCCGGCTGCTGGTCCAGCCAGCTGCCGACGACCATGACGGTCAGCCGGGCGCCGTGCTGCTCGGCGGCGGCGAGTATCGCGGTGGCCAGGGCCGGGTCGCCCTGCCCGTGGAAGGTGAGCGCGACCTGCTTGCGGTCCCGGGGCCCGTTCACCACCTCGTCCGGCGTGTTCACCGCGAGCGGCGGCGAGGCGGGCGGCGCACCGGGCGTCGGCTGCGTGCTCGCCGAGGCGCCCGCCCCGGCGCCCGGCGCTGCGGTCGGCGACCCGGAGGCCACGGCGGGCGCACCGGTGGCGGCGGGGCCGACGGTGTTGAGGTGAGAGGGCTGCGCTCTGGCGGCGAACGACGCCTGGCCCGGCGCCGGGCCGGTGGTGTCGTCGCCACAGGCGGCGACGAGCCCCCCGGCGGCAGTGAGAGCGGCCAGTCGGGCTGTGGAGCGCAGCACACTGCGTCGGTCGACAGTCATCGTCCGACAGCCTAGACAGTGCGGAAAGCCTGTGCGATTCGGGGTCGGCCCGTCACCGGCGTCGCTGCTGCGGCCGGCGTGCTATTTTTGTGAGCAATCGTTCAACTACGGAGGTGGCGATGGGCCGCAGACAGCTCTGGGACCAGGCGGAGGTGCTGGCCTCCGCCATGCGGCTGTTCCGTCGCCGGGGCTATCTCGGCGCCTCCGTGCGGGACATCGAGGAGGCGACCGGGCTGCATCCGGGCAGTCTCTACCGCGTCTTCGAGAGCAAGGACGGCCTGTTCCGCGCCGCCCTGGACGCCTACAACGACCAGGTGGTCGAAGGCCGGGTCCGGGTCCATCTCCTGGAGCCGGCGGACCCGGTGGCGGGCATCCGGTCGTTCTTCACCTCGGCGTTCGAGACCGGACCCGATCCCGATCCGGGCTGTCTGCTCACCAACACCGCGGTGGAGTCCTTCACCCTCCCGCAGACCACCGACGCCGTCCGCCGGGGGCTGGAGACCATCGAGTCCGGCTTCGCCGAGGCCCTGACGCGCGCCCGCGCCCTGGGCCTGCTCTCTGCGGATCTCGACGTCGAGGTGTCGGCGGCCCACCTACTGGCGCTCTACCAGGGCCTGTTGGTGCTGGTCAGGGCCGGCACGCCCCGTACGAAACTGCACACGATCACCGACGGCGCGCTGGCGTCGATCGGCCCGAGAAAGAAGGACAGTGATGAGTGACTCACAGCAACTCTGGGAGAACTACGCCGCATGCTGGTCGGCCGAGCCTGGCGAGCGGCTCGCCGCGCTCGGCGCCGTCGCGGTCGACGACGTCGCCTACCGCGACCCGGGCACGGAGGTCGGCGGGCTGACCGAACTGGCGGCCTACATGGGCGGATTCGCCGGAGCCTTCCCCGGCCACCGGTTCCGCATCGACGAGGTGCACGAGCACCACGACCGGTCGCTCGCACGGTGGACCCAGCTCAGCGAGCAGGGTGAGCCCGCGATGGCGGGCGTGAGCACCGCGCTCCACCGCGACGGCCGGCTCGCCGACATCACCGGGTTCTTCCTCCCCGCGTGAGCGGATCGCGTGGCCTCGCCGAACACGTCGCCGACCAGCTGGCGTCGCTCGGCGAGGTCACCGTCCACCGCTACTTCGGCGGCTGGGCGCTGCGCAGCCACGGCATCCAGTTCGCGATGGTGATGGACACCCTCTACCTGCGCGTCGACGACGCGGCCCGCGCCTCGTACGAGGACGCCGGGTCGGTGCCGTTCAGCTACCGGGCCGCAGGGCGCGAGGTGGTGGTGCGACGGTACTGGAGCGTCCCGGTGGAGGCGCTCGACGACCGGGCCGCGCTCGGCGCCCTGGCCCGCGCGGCTCTCGGCTGACCGGTGGCGGCCCCCGGCCGACCGGCTCGGGTCAGGCTCCGGAGAGTTGCTGGCGGACACACTGCTGGTACTGCCGAAGGCTGTCGGGCTGGTAGCACTTCTGCGTCCGGTCGGCGTACCAGACCAGGCCGATCGCCAGCAGTACGGCCAGCACGATCGCGAGGAACGACGTCACCACGGCGATGATGGCCTTGCCCAGGCCGGTGCCGCCCCGCCTGGCGCCGATCAGGGCGGCGATCCCCAGCGGCAGGCCGACAGCGCCGAGCAGGCCGCCGATGAAGACGATCGACGTGCTCAGGCCGGTGATGCCCAGCACCATGGCGGGCACGGCCAGGCCGTTCCGGCCGACCGGCGGTCGCCTGCCGTTGCCGGTGGTGGCGGCGTTGTCGTACACAGCTGCCCAAGGCGCCGCTGTCCCTTGCGTGTTCATCCGGAGTCCTCCCGTCGACCGGTCAACGGCACGATCCTGGCCTCCGGGGTGCCGGGTGCGCATCGCCGGACGGCGGGAAGAAGTGCTCCCCCGATCGGGGGAGGTCGCAGGTGGGCTGCCCGGCCATACTGACGATCATGATCTGGGGAATCCGGCCGCTGCTACGCGGCTCCACGTACATGGGTGTGCTGTTCGCCTGGTCCGGCGCGCTGGCGAGCCTGCCGCTGTTGCCGTTCGCCCTGCTGCCGACAGCGGCGGCGCGATCCGCCCCGGAGGGCGTGCAGATCGCGCTGGTCCTGCTGGTCTGGGCGGTGCTGGTCGGCGCGGTGGGCCTGGCCCGCACCACGCGGCGGGTGCTGATCGCGTGCGCCCGCCGGGCGTTGAGGGTGCCGCTGCCGCCGGCCGCGCCGTCCGGCGCGCGCCGTTGGCGGACCTCGCTCTGGCTGCTGCTGCACGTCGCACTGGGGTGGACGGCGGCGCTGGTGATCGGGCTGCTGCTCCTCGCGGGCCTGACCCTGCCGGTGGGTCGGCTCGACGGCGAGGCGCGGGTGAGCCTGTTCGGCTGGTCGGCCCAGCCGACCGGTGGCTGGGCCTGGGTGGTGGGGCTCGGCTGCCTGCTGCTGGCGCTGGCCGCGTGCGTGCTGGTGACGAGCGCTCTGCGCTGGTCGGCGCCACTACTCCTGGGGCCGTCCTCGGCCGAGCGGCTCGCACTGGCCGCCGAACGGGAGCTGCAGCTGGCCGAACGCAACCGGCTGGCCCACGAGTTGCACGACTCGATCGGGCACACGCTGACGGCGGCCACCATCCAGGCAGCGGTGGCCGGCGAGGTGCTCTCCGCCGACCCGGCGGCGGCGCGGGCCGCCCTGCGCAGCATCGAGGAGTCGACCCGGGCCGCACTGGAGGACCTGGACTACGTACTGGGCGTGCTGAGGGAGGAGGAGGCGGCGACGGCGCCGAGCCGGACGCTGGCCGAACTGCCGGAGCTGCTGGCCCGGTTGCGGCACGCGGGGGCGGTGGTGGAGCCGGAGCTGTCGGGTGACCTGGCGAAGGTGCAGGGGACGCTCTCCCGGGCGGCGTACCGGATCTTGCAGGAGGGCCTGACGAACGCGCTGCGGCACGGGGCGGGCGGGCCGATCGAGGTCCGGGTGGCGGCAGCCCCGGACGTGCTGGAGCTCAGTGTGGTCAACCGGACCGGGGCGGGGACGGGTGCGGGGGCGGCGGGGGCCTTCCCGACGTCCGGGCACGGCCTGCCCGGCCTGACCGAGCGGGTGCGGCTGCTGCACGGCGAGATCGAGGCCGGCCCGGACGGGCCGCAGCAGTGGAGGTTGACGGTCCGCCTGCCGGTACGGTTGCCGGCATGATCAGTTCCGGTACGGGCGAACCGGCCGCCACCAGCCCCGCCACCAGCCCCGCCGACACCCCCGTGACGCTCCTGATCGCGGACGACGACGAGGTGACCCGCAGCGGTCTGCGGACGTTGCTCGCGGCGCAGCCGGGCATCGCGGTGGTCGGGGAGGCCGCCGACGGGGTCGAGGCGGTCGAGCAGGCGCGGCTGCTGCGGCCGGACGTGGTCCTGATGGACGTGCGGATGCCGCGCTGCAACGGGATCGAGGCCACCCGGCAGCTGCTCGCCGAGCAGGCCGGACCGCCCAAGGTCGTGGTGATCACCACCTTCGAGAACGACGGCTACGTCACCGCCGCGCTCAGCGCCGGTGCGAGCGGGTTCGTCCTGAAGCGGCGGCCGGTCCGCGAGATCGCGGAGGCGGTGCGGGTGGTGGCGGCGGGCGAGGCGATCCTCTTCCCGGCGGCCCTGCGCCGGATGGTCTCCGCCCGCCCGCTGGGCTCCGCCGAGGCGCTGCCGAGCGCGGCGCTGACGGGACGCGAGGAGGAGGTGCTGCGCCTGGTGGCCACCGGCCTCTCCAACCCGGAGATCGCGGAGTCGCTCACGGTGAGCCTGGAGACGGTCAAGACCCATGTCGGCAACGTGCTGACCAAGCTCGGCGCCCAGAACCGGACCCACGCGGTGGTGATCGCCTACGAATCCGGCCTGGTGGTCCCGGGAGTGGCGTGCTGAAGCGCCTGCCACCCACCGTGAGTTCACGGCAAATTCACTCGGAGTGTGTCGGCAGGTTCCGGTGACGGGTCGTAGGTTCTCCTGAGGCAAGTTGTACATACAACTAGGCAAGGGGAGAGTCGTGATCGACACGCTGGGCTCGGCCGATGTGGTGGTCATCGGGGCGGGGATCGTCGGCCTCGCGCACGCCTACGAGGCGCTGGAGCGCGGCCTGTCGGTGGCGGTGGTGGAGCAGGGCGACCGGGCCACCGGGGCGTCGGTACGGAACTTCGGCCACGCGTGCGCGACCGGGCTGGACGGGGACGGGCTGCGGTACGGGACGGCGGCGCGCTCGCGGTGGGCGAAGCTGGCGGCGGAGGCCGGGTTCTGGCTGCGCCGGACGGGCACCGTGATGGTGGCCAGGGCCGAGGACGAGCTGGCGGTGCTGCGCGAGTTCGGCGAAGTGCGCGGCGAGCGTCAGGTGCGGCTGCTCAGCGCGGCCGAGACGCGGGAGCGGGTGCCGCTGGGGGAGGGCGTGCTCGGCGGGGCCTGGCTGCCCGAGGACATGCGGGTCGACCCGCGCGAGTGCGTGCCCGCCATCGCCCGCCACCTGGCGGCGCGCGGGGCCCGGTTCCACTGGGCGACCACCGCGCACGGCGTCGAACCGGGCCTGGTCCGCACCAGCCGGGGCGAGCTGCGCGCGGGCACGGTCATCCTCGCCACCGGGCACGACATCGACCGGCACTTCCCCGAGCTGGCGGCGAAGGCGGAGGTGAAGCGCTGCGTGCTGCGGATGCTGCGGGTGGAGAACCCGTACGGCGTGACCATCGACCCGGCCGTGCAGACCGGCTTCTCGATGGCCCGCTACGGCGGCTTCACCGCCTGCCCGAGCCTCCCGGCGCTTCGCGAACGGCTGGGCCGGGAGCGGCCCGAGCTGGTGGGCATCGGACTCAACCTGATGTTCACCCAGCGCCCCGACGGATCGCTGACCATCGGCGACACCCACAGCTACGACACCACCCCCGCCCCCTTCGAGGACGAGGCGCTCGACGACGCCGTACTGCGGGAGACCGCCGCCCTGCTGGGCGTCGAGAGGCTGACGGTCCTCGAGCGCTGGCGCGGGGTCTACGGCTCCGGCGCGCAGTCCTTCCTGATCGAGGCCCCGGCGGACGGCGTGCGGGTGGTCGCCGTGACGGCCGGGGTCGGGATGACCACCGCACTCGGCATCGCCCCTGAGGTCTTCGACGGACTCGTCGGCTGAGTGCTACGCCTTCCGGGCCATCATGGCCTTCCAGGCCTGGTGGGCGGCGCTGATCCGCTCCCAGTACGCCTCGCGTGCGGCGGCTCCGACGGCGGGCAGGTCCAGGCCGTAGGTGTCGCGAAGGGTGTCGAACCACTCGGTGGCGCTGGCGAGTTCGCGGACGTGGCGGCCGTCGGCGTCGACCCGGACGAGGACGCAGCCGCGCAGGACGTCGATGCCGGTGGCGTCCTGGCGGAAGGCGCAGGGGAAGGGCGTGAAGGGGGACTCGGGGGAGGTGGAGAGCCAGTCGTGACGCTCGGTGAAGTCGGCGATCGCTGCCGGCTTCGGGAGGAAGTCCATGCCGACGTAGCCGTACTGCGGGTCCGGCGTGAGCCGCCAGCCGTCGGGCTCGGCTGCCGAGGGGGCGAGCGAGAGGGTGAACAGGCCCTGCTGGTAGGTGCCTTCGCGCAGCGGTACGGGCTCGTACAGACCCTGGCCGAGGCCGACGTCGACCAGCCAGACCTCGCCCTCGCAGCGGACGGTCAGGGTGAGGTGGTCGCCGCTCGCCCCGGCGGGCTGCTCGGCGGTGCGCTGGATGCCGCCGGTGTGCCGTTCGACCTCGTACCCGAGGGTTTCGAGCAGGGCGGCGAAGGCGCCGTTGAGGTGGAAGCAGTAGCCGCCGCGCCCGCGCACGATCCGCTCGGCGGACTCCTGCGGGTCGATCGTCGTCGGGCCGCCGAGCTGGATCTCCAGGTTCTCGAACGGCACCCGCGTGACGTGCGCCCGGTGGAGGGCGAACAGGGCCGTCAGGGTGGGGGAGCCGGGAGCGGGGACTCCGAGGTGCTGGAGGTAACGGTCGGTCAGGTCGGCGGGGAGTGTCGGTGTCTGCACGTCGGCACAGTAGCGTTCGCGGCCGCCGAAAGCATGATCTTTTCAACGAGGGCAGGCAGTGCGATCATGGAAGGCCGGAACGACGGAGGGGTTACCGCATGGATGCACAGGAGCAGGTACAAGGGCAGGTCATCTTCCTCAACGGCACGTCGAGTTCGGGGAAGTCGAGCCTCGCCGCCGAACTGCTGGCCACGCTCGACTCGGTCTGGTTCCACCTCTCGGTGGACGCCTTCAACGCGATGGGCTCCCGCCGCGAGGACCTCCTCGACACCCCTGAGCGGCTCGACCTCGCCCTGGGCCGGATGCGGCGCGGCTTCCACCGCTCCATCGCGGGCATGGCGGCGGCCGGGAACAACGTCGTGGTCGACCACGTGCTCAGCGAGCCGTGGCGGTTGGCCGACTGCCTGGACGTCCTCGCCGGGCACGACGTCGTCCTGGTCGGTGTGCACTGCCCGCTGGAGGAGTTGCAGCGTCGCGAGACCGCCCGGGGTGACCGGTCGGCCGGCATCGCCGCGTTCCAGTACGACCGGGTGCACGTGCACCGCGACTACGATGTCGAGGTCGACACCGCAGCGGCGAGCACCGCCGAATGCGCTCGCGCCGTCAGGGACTTCCTCGCCACGAGGGTGCCCGGCGCGCCCACCGCCTTCGACCGGCTGCGGGCCGGCCGGGCCGCGTAGCGAAGCAGCACCTCAGGGGGAGAGC
Organism: Kitasatospora sp. McL0602; assembly: GCF_052076145.1. Taxonomy (NCBI): domain Bacteria; kingdom Bacillati; phylum Actinomycetota; class Actinomycetes; order Kitasatosporales; family Streptomycetaceae; genus Kitasatospora; species Kitasatospora sp. McL0602. The sequence goes on from NZ_CP197246.1 coordinate 6,480,943, forward strand.
GGCGATGGAGAGCACAGCGCGTGCCGTACCGGACAGGGTGGCGGCCGCCGAACTCGCCGCCGCCGAGGTGGGGTTCACCAAGAGCTGCACCCCTCAGGTCGGCAGGCTGCTCGCCCTGGCCGCCGCCGCGAAGCCGGCCGGAGTCGTCGCGGAGAGTGGCACGGGCTCGGGGGTGGGCACCGCCTGGCTGCACAGCGGGCTCGCCGGTGCGGGCGCCCGGCTGCTCACGGTCGAGCGTGACCAGGGGCTGGCCCGCCGGGCCGCCGAGCTCTTCGAGGACGACGAGCGGGTACGCGTACTCACCGGCGACTGGAGGCTGTTGGAGCCGCTCGCCCCCTTCGACGTCTTCTTCTGCGACGGCGGCGGCAAGCGCGACGACCCGGAGCGGGTGATCGAACTGCTCGCCCCCGGTGGCCTGTTGATCCTGGACGACTTCACCCCCTCGCCGCACTGGCCGCCGCGCTTCGAGGGCGAGGTGGACGAACTCCGGCTGTTCTACCTCACCCACCCGGCGCTGGAGGCGAGCGAGGTGCTCACGACGCCCACCAGTTCGGCGGTCGTCGCGGCACGGCGGTGAAGCAGTCGGCTCAGGTGGTCGGCTCAGGCGGTCAGTTCAGCCGGTCAGTTCGTCCGCCAGTAGATCCATCAGCAGGCCGTCGTGCCAACTGCCGTCGGCGGCACGCTCGTACCGGCGCATGATGCCGACCGGGCGGAAGCCGACCTTGCGGTAGCAGTGGATGGCGGCGGCGTTGTCGGCGGCCGGGTCGATCACCAGCCGGTGGAAGCCGTGGTCGGTGACCAGGTGCCGGGCCAGGGTGCGGACGGCGTCCGTGCCGAGGCCGCGTCCGTGCACGGCGGGGTCGAGGAAGATGTCCATGCCCGCGTGGCGGTAGTCCGGCGTCGGCTCGGCGTACCACTGGATCGCGCCGACCACCCGGCCGCCGTACTCGACCGCCAGCACCGGGGTGTCGGTGTCGGCCAGGTCCTCCGCGACCTCGGCCGCCAGATCCGGCCCGCCACGCCACCGGGCCAGCACCTCCGGCGTCGCCCGGATCGCGGCCAGCACCGGGATGTCGGCGGCCGTCGCCGGGCGCAGCGTGACGGCCGAGCCGTGCAGCGTCGTCTCCATTCCTTGATCTTCGCAGGAATGCCGCGCTCAGGCCGGATGGGAGAGCTCGCGTCGAATGCCGTCGGCGACGGCGTGGAGCTTGTCCGGGTTGGCCACGTTGTGGATGGTCGAGATGCGGCCTTCCGGATCGAAGTCGAAGGTCAGCGTGGCGATCACGCGGTCCGGGCCACGGAAGACCACCCCCGGGCCGCCGTTGATCCAGGTGAGCTCCGCCCGCATCTGACCGGGTTCGATGCCCTGGTAGGTCACGGTGCCGAGCGCGGCGAGCCAACCGGCCACGGTCTTCAGGCCGATGACCGGCTTGAGGGCCTGGCGGACCTTGCCGCCGCCGTCGGTCCACAGCGTCACGTCCGGGGAGAGCAGCTCCATCAGGGTGTTGATGTCGCCGCCCGTCGTCGCCGCGAAGAACCGCTCGGTGACGTCGCGTTGGCGGGCGCGGTCCGCGGTGAAGCGGGGCCGACGGGCCTGGACGTGCTCGCGGGCGCGGTGTGCGGCCTGCCGGACGGCCGACTCCGACCGTTCCACCGCCTCCGCGATCTCCGCATGGCTGAAGGCGAAGACCTCCTTCAGCACGAAGACCGCCCGCTCCAGGGGGCTCAGCGTCTCCAGGACGACCAGCAGCGCCATGGAGACCGAGTCCGCCGTGGCGACGCCGTCGGCGGTGTCCGGGCCGGTGAGGATCGGCTCGGGCAGCCACGGCCCGACGTAGGTCTCGCGCTGGTGGCGGGTCGAGCGGAGCCGCTCCATCGCCAGGTTGGAGATGATCCGGGTCAGGTAGGCCTTGGGGTCGGCGACCTGGGAGCGGTCGGCCGACGACCACTTGAACCAGGCGTCCTGGACGAGGTCCTCGGCGTCGGCGGCGGTGCCGAGGATGCGGTAGGCGACGGAGAAGAGCAGGGTGCGGTACTGCTGGAAGGCGAGCTGGTCGGGGCCGGGCTGCTGCGGCTGGGTCACTTGGCGCTCCTGATCCGGGTGTAGCGGCCGCCGTGCGGCCAGAGGGCGCCCGAGGCGGGCATCCTCTTCATGCGGGCGAAGGTCGCCCACGGCGCGGCGGAGACGGTCTCCTTGTACTTCGCGGCCCGCTTGCCGGTCAGCACGATCCGGCGCGGGCTGTCGTCGGGGTGGGTGAACTGCACGACGGCGTCGCTCCGGCCCAGGCTGACGGGTGTGTGGTAGTAGCCGAAGCGGAAGGCCCTGGGCTCCTTGCCGGCCAGCACCCGCAGGATCGACAGGGCCGCGTGCACGCCGGTGGGCATGCCGCTCTGGCAGGTCCCGTGCATCACGCCGTAGCCCTGACGGACCGCCGCCGCGTCGCCCACGGCGTAGACGTCCGAGTGGGAGACCGAGCGCAGCGCGCCGTCGGTGACCACCCGGCCGCGCTCGTCCGCGGTCAGGCCCGCGGCGGCGGCCAGCGGAGAGACGCGGGTGCCGCTGGTCCACAGCACCGCGGCGACCGGGACGCTGGAGCCGTCCGCGAGCTCGACGCTGTCCGGCAGCACCTTGACCACGTCCACGCCGCTGCGCACCTGCACACCCAGCCGGGCGAGCGCCGCGTCCAGGTAGGCCTTGGCCTTCGGGTGCATGCTCGCGCCCGGCTCCTGCCGGCCCAGCAGCACCACCTGGAGCTCCGGGTGCCGCTCGGCGATCTCGGCGGCGGCCTCGACGCCGGTCAGGCCGCTGCCGCCGACCACGACCGTCCCGTTGCCGAGCCGGGTCAGGTGGTCGGAGAGGAGGGCGGCGTCCTCCGGGCCGTTGAGGGTGTAGGCGTGGTCGTCCACGCCGGGGACGGCGACGGTGTCCGCGACGCTGCCCAGGCCGTAGACCAGGGTGTCGTACCGCAGGACCCGGTCGTCGTCGATCCGGACGGTCTTCGCCTCGGCGTCCACGGCGGTGACCCAGCCACGGACGAAGTCGGCGCCGGTGCCGTCCAGCAGCTCCGGGATGTTCATCTCGGCCGTCTCCTGGCCCGTGGCGGTCATGTGCAGGCGGAGCCGCTCGGTGAAGCTGCTGTACGGGTTGACCAGCGTCACCCGCAGGTTCCCGCGCTTCCTGGTGCGGGCCGCGAGCTGGATCGCGGCGGAGAGCCCGGCGTAGCCCGCGCCCAGGACCAGGACCTCGTGCTGCTGTGCTGCTGTCGTGTTCATCGCTCTGCTGTCTCCCTCGTGCCGGTCGTTCCCGCTGTGCGGACGACCACCAGACGCAAGCTGCCCTTCCGTTCGTGACATGCGTGCGATGTGGCCTGCGTCACATCGCGAGGGGAGCGCGGTCGCGCGCGGCATTCAACCATGATCGACCGGCTGTGCGCGGAGACTGACGGGGCGGCAGAAGCCGCAGGCCCGGTGGCAGGGGCTGGTACCTCCCTGCCGCGCCGCCGTAGACTGCGTGCGAAAAGTCGGACCGGTGCCGGGCGTTGCAGTGCTGCCCGCCCGGCGGAGCAGCGGAGGGGAGCCGGCCGTGCAGACCGGTCAGCCGAGCCGGACGGCCTGGGCCGTCGCGCGCCACCGAGCCGTCCACCAACTGGTCGAAGCCGGACGGGTCTTCACCGACCCGCTGGCCGTCCGCCTGCTGGGTGTGGACCCGGCGGAGCTGGCCGAGGAGGCGGGGCAGCAGCCCGAGCGACGGCCGATGCGGCTCTTCCTGGCGGCCCGCAGCCGGTTCGCCGAGGACTGCCTCGCGGCGGCGTACGCCGACGGCACCCGGCAGTTGGTGGTGCTGGGGGCCGGGCTGGACACCTTCGCCTACCGCAACCCCCACGCCGAGGGCGGGTTGCGGGTCTTCGAGGTCGACCACCCCGCGAGCCAGGAGTGGAAGCGCCGACGGCTGGCCGAGGCCGGGATCGTGGCGCCGGGCTCGCTCACCTACGTGCCGGTGGACTTCGAGACCGCCACGCTTGCCGAAGAGCTGGCCGCCGCCGGGTTCGACCGCGACCGGCCGTCGTTCTTCAGCTGGCTCGGCGTGGTGCCCTACCTGTCCCGCGACGCGGTGCTCGCCACGCTGCGCTTCGTCGGCGCACTCCCCGGCGGGGCCCGGATAGTCCTCGACTACGGCGACCCGCCCGAGAACCTCCCGCCGGAGCGCCGCGCGGACCACGAGGCGCGGGCGCTGCGGGTCGCGGCCCTCGGGGAGCCCTGGCTCACCTACTTCGCCCCCGAGGAGCTCGCGGCAGAGCTCGCCGCCCTCGGCCTGACGGTCCTGAATGATCTCGGCCCCGACGGTGTCGCCACCCGCTACCTGGGCCTCCCGCCCGGCCGGGTCAGCGGAGCGGGCGGTCACCTCACCCTGGCGGGGAGCCGCTGAGGCGCACCACCTCCGTCGCCGGGCGGACACCTGCGCCAGGTAGGGTGCCGCCCGGCATTGGCGCGGCAGGAGGAGCGGGCGGACGATGAACCCCCACGGCGGTACCCAGATACCGGTACCAGCTCCGGCCCTGCGGCGGCGGCTCGGGGTGTTCGACGCCGTCGTGGTCGGCCTCGGGGCGATGATCGGCGCGGGTGTCTTCTCCGCGCTGGCCCCCGCCGCTGCGGCGGCCGGATCCGGGCTGCTGCTCGGGCTGGCGCTGGCCGCCGTGGTCGCGTACTGCAACGCGACCTCCTCCGCGCGGCTGGCCGCCCGCTACCCGGCCTCCGGCGGCACGTACGTCTACGGCCGCGAGCGGCTCGGCGCGTTCTGGGGGTATCTCGCCGGGTGGGGGTTCGTGGTCGGCAAGACCGCCTCCTGCGCGGCGATGGCCCTGACTGTCGGCCTGTACGTCTGGCCCGGCCATGCCCGCGCGGTCGCCGTCGCGGCCGTCGTGGCGCTGACAGCCGTCAACTACGCGGGCGTCCAGAAGGCCGCCTGGCTGGCCCGGTCGATCGTCGCCGCGGTGCTCGCGGTGCTCGCAGCCGTCGTCGTCTCGTGTCTGGCCGGGGGAGCCGCCGACACCGCGCGGCTCGCGATCGGCGGCGACACCGGGCCCGGCGGCGTCCTGCGGGCGGCCGGGCTGCTGTTCTTCGCCTTCGCCGGGTACGCCCGGATCGCCACGCTCGGCGAGGAGGTCCGCGACCCCGAGCGCACCATCCCGCGCGCGGTGCCGATCGCCCTCGGTCTGACGCTCGCCGTGTACGCGGCCGTCGCCGTCGCGGTGCTCGCCGTACTCGGCCCGGACCGGCTCGCCCACGCCGCCGCGCCGCTCACCGAGGCCGTCCGCGCGGCGGGCGCCCCCGGGCTCGCCCCGGTGGTGAACGCCGGCGCCGCCGTCGCGGCCCTCGGGTCGCTGCTCGCGCTCATCCTCGGAGTCTCCCGCACCACCCTCGCGATGGCCCGGGACCGCCACCTGCCCCACGCCCTCGCCGCCGTCCACCCGCGCTTCCAGGTGCCGCACCGGGCCGAGCTCGCCGTCGGCACCGTCGTCGCGCTGCTCGCCGCCACCACCGACCTGCGCGGCGTGATCGGCTTCTCCTCCTTCGGCGTGCTGGCCTACTACGCGATCGCCAACGCCGCCGCCCTCACCCTCACCCGCGCCGAACGCCGCCCGCCCCGCGCCGTCCCGGTCGTCGGCCTGGCCGGCTGCCTCGCCCTCGCCTGCGCCCTCCCCGCCGCCTCCGCCCTCTCCGGCGCGGCCGTGCTCGCCGCCGGCGCCGCCGTGTACGGGCTCCGCCGCCGCTGAACGCGTCCGCCGGGCGTGTCCGTCGGCTCCTGCGCTCTCGGCTAGCCTGAGGGCACGATGAACAGTTTGACGACGTCCACCGGCGCATTCGACCTCACCCGCTACCCTGCGGACCCGCGTGACCAGCTCCGCGCCTGGGACGCCGCCGACGAGTACCTGCTGCGCCACCTCGCCGAGGGGCCCGAACCGAGCGGCACCGTCGTCGTGCTGGGCGACCGCTGGGGAGCGCTCGTCACGGCGCTCGCCGCGCACCGCCCGGTGCAGATCAGCGACTCCTACCTCGGACGGCAGGCGACCACCGCCAACCTCCGCCGCAACACCGCCGAGCCGGACGCCGTACAACTGCTCACCACTCAGGACCCGCCGCCCGAGCGGATCGACACCCTGCTCGTCCGGGTGCCCAAGAGCCTCGCGCTGCTGGAGGACCAGCTGCACCGGCTGGCCCCGGCCATCCACCCGGGCACCGTGGTGATCGGCACCGGCATGGTCACCGAGATCCACACCTCGACGCTCCAGCTCTTCGAGCGGCTGATCGGGCCGACCCGCACCTCGCTGGCCGCGAAGAAGGCCCGGCTGATCTTCTGCACGCCCGACCCGGCCCTCGCCCGCACCCCCAGCCCCTGGCCGCGCAGCTACGCCCTGCCCACCGACATCGGCGTCGTCTCCGGACGGACCGTCACCAACCACGCCGGGATCTTCTGCGCCGAACGCCTCGACATCGGCACCCGCTTCCTGCTCCGCCACCTGCCCCGCCGCAGCGGCCCCGAGCTGGTCGCCGACCTCGGCTGCGGCAACGGCGTCGTCGGTACGGCCGCCGCGCTCGCCAACCCCGAGGCGGAGCTGCTCTTCGTCGACGAGTCCCACCAGGCCGTCGCCTCCGCCGAGGCCACCTTCCGGGCCAACCTCCCCGCCACCGCGAAGGCCACCTTCCGGGCGGGCGACGGCCTCACGGGCACCCCCGCCCGCTCGCTCGACCTGGTGCTCAACAACCCGCCCTTCCACAGCCACCAGGCGACCACCGACGCCACCGCCTGGCGGATGTTCACCGGTGCCCGTGACGCGCTGCGCCCCGGCGGCGAGCTCTGGGTCGTCGGCAACCGCCACCTCGGGTACCACGTCAAGCTGCGCCGCCTCTTCGGCAACTGCGAACTCGTGGCGAGCGACCCGAAGTTCGTCGTCCTGCGGTCCGTCCGGCGCTGACCCTGCGCGGGCGGGGTCAGGGACGCGGCCCGACGGGGAGCACCAGCACCCGGACGAAGTCGACTGCGCCCGCCCGGCGGTAGAACCGCAGGGCGCCCACGTTGCCCGCCACCACCGAGACCCGCATCGCCGTCAGGCCCTGCCCGGCGACGTGCGCCCGTGCGGCGTCCAGCAGGGCCTGGCCGACACCGCCGCCACGGGCCGTCTCGTCGACGGTCAGCGTCTCCAGCACCCCCGCCCTGTCCCCCCACTCCCACGACCCGGGCGCCTCCACCACCCGCACCACGGCGTAGCCGAGCGGCCCGGCCGGGCCACGGGCCAGCAGCGCCAGCGTCAGCGGGTCGGCCAGCCACTCCACGTACTGCGCCCGCCTGATCCGCCACGACTCCTCGGCCGTCCGGACGGCCCCCAGAGCGGCCAACTGCGGCGCCGCCCGGACGTGGTGGGCGAGCAGCTGCGCCCAGAGCGGCTCCGCCCGGTCGATGTCCTCGGCGGCCAGTCCCTCGATCTCGTACTCCACGACCGGCAGCGTACGCGGGGTCAGCTCCAGTGCCCCGCCAGCGCTCCGGCCAGGTCGGCGGGGGTGCGGTGCAGGACACCGGTCATGCCGAGGGCGACGGCGGCGGCGACGTTCTCGGCGCGGTCGTCGACGAACAGGCAGCGGTCGGGGGCCGCTCCGGCACGCTCGGCGGCGAGTTGGTAGATCCGCTTGTCCGGCTTGGCGGCGCCGACGCGGGCGCTGTTGACCGCGTCGGCGGCGAAGTCGTCCAGGCCGAGCGCGGCGAGGTCGTCCTCCAGCCAGCGGGTGGCGTTGGTGACCAGCAGGACGGGGACGTGGGCCCGCGCCCGGCGCAGCAGCTCCACCGCCGTCCCGTCGGCCCAACTCGGGCTGTCGGCAAACGCCTCGGCCAGGGCCCGGCCCGCCTCCGGCGTCGGCACTCGCCCGGCCAGCCCGTCGGCGATCGCCGACCGCCACTGCGGCTTGGTCAACTCCCCGAGCACCAGCGGCATCCCGACCCCCGGAGCGAACGCCGCCCCGGCGGTGCTGCCCGGGGCGAGCCCCGCAGCCTGTTCCAGCCGGACGACCTCGCGGTGGTCGAAGAACCGGATCACCCCGTCCAGATCGCACAGCACGGCGTCGAAGGGCAGGTCGCGGGGGTTCTCGGTGAGAGTCACGTGGTCTGACTATCAGGTATGCGGGTGGCTCTGCCAGTTGGACGGCTCTGCGCCCTCTGAGAGGATCTTCGGAGGATCTTCGAACGGCCGGCTGACAGACAGATCACCTGGGAGGACCAGTGCAGCACTTCGTACGCCCCGACGGCATGCCCCCCGCCAACGGGTACAGCCACGCCGTCGCGTTCACCGGCGCCACGGTCGCGGTCTCCGGGCAGCTCCCGCTGGACGCGGACGGCAAGGTGGTGGGGGAGGGTGACGCCGAGGCGCAGACCCGGCAGGTCTTCCAGAACCTGGAGCGGGCCCTGGCGGCGGCCGGCGCCGGCTTCGCCGATGTGGTGAAGCTGTCGATCTACCTCACCGACCTGGCCGACCTCCCGGCCTTCCGCCGGGTGCGCGACGAGTTCATCGATGTCCAGCTGCCGCCCGCCAGTTCCGCCGTCCAGGTGGCCGGTCTGGTGATCCCCGGCTGCCGGATCGAGGTGGACGCGCTGGCCGTGCTTCGGTAGCCCGGCGCCGGGAGGGCGCCGGGCGGCGGCTCAGGGCGCCGGGGTGAAGACCAGCGAGGCGTTGTGGCCGCCGAAGCCGAAGGAGTTGGTCAGGGCCGCCGTCAGCTCGCCGTAGCGGGGCTTGCCGGTGACGACGTCGAGCTGCACCTCGGGGTCGAGGGTGTCCAGGTTCAGGGTCGCGGGGACGACACCGTCGCGGACGGCGAGGATCGCCGCGAGTGCGCCGATGGCCCCGGCGGCGCCGAAGAGGTGCCCCGTCATCGACTTGGTCGCCGTCACGCAGGGGTGGGTGCCGACGGCCTCGGTCACGGACCGGGCCTCGGCCAGATCGCCCAGCTGGGTGGAGGTGGCGTGGGCGTGGACGTGCGCGATGTCCCGGGGTGAGAGCCCGGCGGCGGCCAGCGCGAGGCGCATCGCCCGTACCTGGCCCTCGGGTTGGGCGGCGGTGATGTGGTAGGCGTCGGAGGTGACTGCGGCTCCGGCCAGCGTGGCGTGCGCCCGCGCCGCGCGGGCGGCGGCGAATCCGGCCCGCTCCAGCACCACCACGACGGCGCCCTCGCCGATGACGAAGCCGTCGCGGTCGACGTCGAACGGGCGGGAGGCCTGCTGCGGGGCGTCGTTACGCGTCGAGTGGGCCTTCGCCTGGGCAAATCCGGCCAGCGGGAGCGCGCCGATGCAGGCCTCCGTCCCCCCGGCCACCACGACGTCGGCCCGCCCGAGCCGGATCAGGTCGAGGCCGAGCGCGATCGCCTCCGCCCCGGACGCGCAGGCGCTGACCGGGGTGTGGGCGCCGCCCTTGGCACCGAGTTCGATGCTGACCCAGGCCGCCGGACCGTTCGCCATCATCATCGGCACGGTGTGCGGCGACACCCGCCGGACGCCGGAGGTCTCCAGCACGTCGTCCTGCCCCAGCATGGTCAGCGCGCCGCCGGTCGCCGTACCGATCACCACCGCCAGCCGCTCGGGATCGACCTCGGGCGCCCCCGCGTCCGCCCACGCCTCGCGGGCGGCGACCAGCGCGATCTGCTCGCACCGGTCCATCCGCCGGGCCTTCACCCGGTCGAGCAGCTCGGTCGGCTCGACCGCCAGCCGCCCCGCGATCCGCACCGGCAGCGCGGCGGCCCACTCCTCCTCGATCGGCCCGATCCCCGACCGCCCGGTCAGCATCCCGTCCCAGGTCGAGCGCACGTCCCCGCCCAGCGGCGTCGTCGCCCCGAGGCCCGTCACCACCGCGTGCCTGTCGTCTGTATACACCGGGTCGACCCCTAACTTGTTGTATATCAACAACCCCTGACCCGGATGGTCGTCCGGGTGCGAGTGTCTTGGTGGCTACTATGCCAAGCTGGTGACGTGCAATCAGCTGCGAAGATCCACTGAGTCTGGTGTCCGTTGGTTGTGGAGACTCGACAGTGGCTGGTGGCGGTCCCCGGCGTATGCGGACTCCAGGTTCCCGGTCATGCGCTCCAGGACGGAGACGGCCGTGCGGTACTCCTCGGGTGAGATGCCGACCGCCGACAGCTCGCGGAAGGCGGCGACCCGGACGAAGACCTCGGCGAGCCGGGCCCGGCCGTCCTCGGTCAGGGCGAGCTGGTCCGGCTGCGGGCGGTGCACCCAGCCGGCGGCGGCGAGCGTCCGGACAGTGGCGGCGAGGGTGGCCGGGTCGGCATTGGCGGCGAGCACGGTCAGGACGTCGGCCTCGGTCGCGGGGTGGGCGCCCCCGGCGGCGTTGAGGACCTGCCAGCCGAGCCGGGTGAGGCCGGACCCGGCGAGTTCGGTGTCCATGGCGGCGGTGAGGGCCTGGTCGGTGCGGTTGAGCCAGTAGCCGATGGGCTTCATGGCGTACTCCAGAGTGTCGAGGCGGTCGGGAAGGGCTCAGGAGCGGGCGAAGGCGGTGGCGTTCTCGGTGGCCCACCGGTGGAAGGTGCGGGCGGGGCGCCCGAGGAGGGTCTCGGTGGTGTCCGCGACGGTGGCCGGGCCGTGGTCGGCGGCCTCCCACAGGTCGAGCAGCGAGGTCACCATCGGTGCGGGCAGGTGGGCACCCAGCTGGCGCTCCGCCTCGGCCCGGCTGATCCGCTCGACCGGGATCTCCCGGCCGAGCACGCCTGCGAGCACGGCGAGCTGCGCGCGGAAGGCGAGCGACTCGGGGCCGGTCAGGGTGACCGAGCGGCCGGTGAGGCTGTCGCCGGTCAGGGCCTCGACGGCGATGTCGGCGATGTCCTCGGGGTGGATCGGCGCGATCTCGGCGTCCGGGTAGGCGAGTTGGACCGGCAGTGAGCGGCTGATCGGATGAGCCCAGCCGAGCGCGTTGCTGGCGAAGGCGTCCGGGCGGAGGAAGGTGTGGACGAGCCCGGAGCCGGCGAGCGCGCGCTCGACCGTGAGGCTGTGGATCGCCAGCGGGTCGTGCTCGGCGTCCGCGCCGAGCACGGAGGACGAGGAGAGCAGGACGACGTGCTCGACGCCTGCCGCCTCGGCGGCCTTCACCAGCTCGTGGATGCCGGCGGGCTGCGGGTAGAGGAAGACCTGCCGGACGCCGCGCAGGGCCGGCTCGAAGGTCTCGGGCCGGTCGAGCACCAGCTCGGCGACCTCGACGCCGGCCGGGACGGCCGCCCCAGCGGGCTCGGCACTGGCGGCCCGGACGGCGACTCCGGCGCTGTGCAGGCGGCTGACGACGGCTCGGCCGACCTTGCCACGGGCGCCGGTGATGAGAGTGGTCATGGGGAGACTCCAGTCGGTTCTGTGTTCGTCGTTCTGTATTGGCAGGCATATGCATGCTTGCATGCACACGTTTTCACGTCAACACATGTCTTCGGGAAGTCATCTAGGTACGATGGCGCCCATGACGAAGCACGAACCGGACGCGAAGCGTGGGCCCGGCGAGAAGCGCGAGCCCAGGACGGCCGACGAGCTGCTGGACGCCGTGGGCCCGGCCTTCGGGAAGCTGCGCCGCGCCTCGCTCCTCGACGTCGAGAACCCGATCTCGCAGAAGGACCTGAGCCGTACGCTGGTGCTCAACATCGTGCTGGAGGCGGAGCAGGGCGATGCCGGCGAGGTCACCGTCGGCGCGGTGGCCGACTACCTGAGCGTCGACCCCTCGGTGGCCAGCCGGATGGTCTCCGACTGCATCTCGGCCGGTCACCTGATCCGCGCCGCCTCCCAGCAGGACGGCCGCCGGACGGTGCTGCACCTCAGCCCCGAGGGCCGGGAGTTGATGGCCCGCTTCCGCCGTCACCAGCGCTCGGCCTTCGAGTACATCACCGCCGACTGGGCCGACGACGAACGCCTGGAGTTCGCCCGGCTGATGCTGAAGTACTCCGACTCGCTGGCGGCGCTCCGCCGCCGCTGAGCCGGGCCCGGTTATCGCTCCGGGCCGCGTAGGCGGAACTCGTTGCCCTCTGGGTCGGTGAACAGGGCTTCCCGGCGTGTGCCTCCGAGTTCTGGGACCTCTGTGGCGCCTGCGGAGGTCAGGCGGGCGACCGTGGCGGCGAGGGAGCTGCCGGGTGCGGCCTCGACCACCGGCTGAAGCCGGTTGCGGCCGCGCTTCGGCGCTACGGGCGGCCCCATCACCAGCGTCGGGCCGGTCCCGGCGGGTGAGCGCAGGCGGACTCCCCAGCTGCCCTCTGCCACGACGGTCCAGCCGGTGACGGTGGCCCAGAAGGGGCCCTGGATCTGCGGGTCGGCGGAGTCCAGGCTGATCGCAGCAAGGTGGTCGCCGGTGTCGACGCCCGGCAGGACGCAGAACTCGTTGCCCTCGGGGTCGGTGAGCACCTCCCACGGCACCGCCCCCTGCCCGATGTCCGCCCGGGTGGCGCCCAGGCCGAGCAGCCGTCGTACCTCGTCCGCGTCGCCCGCGAGGTCCAGGTGCACGCGGTTCTTGCCGCGCTTCGGCCGGGCCGAGGGCACGAGGAGCAGCCCGACCCCGGAGGGGTCCTGCGGCGGCAGTGCGACCGCCCCCTCGTGCTCGACCGGCCGCCGCTCCAGTGCCGCCGCCCAGAACCGCGCCAGCGCGGGCACGTCCAGAGCCTCGACGGCAATCGCGGCCAGCTCTGTCGACATGGTGACTCCCCCTGCTCGTACTGCCACTGCCACTGCCACTGCTGATGCTGATGCCGCCGCGCCGCGTCGAGCGCGAGCACCATCATGGCCCGAGCCGGCCCGTAAGACCCGTAGTACCTGAGAGCTAGCCGCCAGGTGCCCTCTCCGGCGGGGCGCCAACTACAGGGTGTGATCCATAACTTCGGTACCGGAAGTACGAAAGACCTCCGGTACGGAAGGACCACTCCTATGGCGTCCCGCCTGCGACGCACTCTGCTCGCTGCCCTTGTCGTGCTCTCGGTGGCGCTGCCGGTGTCCGCCGCCGCCCGCCCCGGGGCAGTCCCGGCGCCCGCCCCGGTGGCTGTCGCGGCCTTCGACTCCCCGTCCGCCGCCACCTCGGCGGCTCTGGTGGAGCGCTACGCCGCCAACCGGGCCGGCATCCGAGCCGCCGAGCAGGCCGCCGCCGACCACGGCGACCGGGGGCGGGCCGTCGCGCTGCATGCCATGGCCGGTATGGGGCGCCAGTTCCTTACCTTCGACGGGCGGGACGGCGGCCGCAGCGTGGAGGTCTTCGGCGATCTCGCCGGTGCCGAGCGGATAGCCGTCCTCGTCCCCGGATCGGACACCAGTCTCGACAGCTACGAGCGCCTCCGGGCAGGTGCGGCCGCCCTGTCGAAGGAGCTGGGCCGTGGGGCGGCAGTCGTCGCCTGGCTCGGCTACCGGACGCCGAGCACCGTCGGCCCGGATGTCGTGACGCCCGACCGGGCCATCCAGGCGGCCCCTGAACTCCAGGGCTTTGTCGGTGAGTTGAGGGCAGCCCGCCCCACGGCCCGGCTCTCCGTCCTCTGTCACTCGTACGGGTCGGTCGTCTGCGGACAGGCCGCCGCCCGGGGCCCTGGTCTCGATGTCGCGGACATCGTGCTCTTCGGCAGCCCGGGGGTCGGCGTGGACAGTGTCGCCGCCCTGCACACCCGAGCCACCGTCTGGGCCGGTCGGGCGACCGGCGACTGGATCGGCGACGTGCCGCACCTGAGGCTCCAACTCCCCTTCGCCACCCTCGGGTTCGGGGCTGACCCGGTATCGGCGGCGTTCGGCGCGCAGGTCTTCGCGGCGGGCGACGGCGGTCACAGCGACTACCTGAAGCCCGGCTCGGTCGCCCTCGCCGCCATCGCCCGGATCGTCTCCCCACCTTCCAAGGCTTCCCCGCCTTCCCGGAACTCGCAGAGCTCGCAGAACTCCCAGACCCCGTCAGCCTTGCAGGCACCCGCTTCGGAGGACCGTGATGCGTGACCTCGTCCGGCGGATCGACTCCGCCACCCCGCCCGGCCGCGACCGCGCCGTCGACGCGCTACGCGCACTGGCCATCCTCGGCGTGGTGCTCGGGCACTGGCTGGTCTCGGCCCTGGTCGTCGAGAGCGGCACGGTGCGCGGCGCCAGCCCGCTCCGCTACATGCCCCAACTCGCCCCGATCTCCTGGCTGTTCCAGACCCTCGCCGTGTTCTTCCTGGTCGGCGGCCAGGTAGCGGTCGGGAGCTACACCTCAGCGCGGGCCCGGGGCACGACGTACGGGCAGTGGCTCGGCGCGCGCCTGGCCCGGCTGAGCAGGCCGGTCGCGGCCGTGCTCACCGTGTGGGCCGTCACGGCGGGCGCGATGGTCGCCTCCGGCGTCGGCCTGGAGACCGTGCACACGCTCGTGAAGCTGGCCGTCTCGCCGCTCTGGTTCCTGCTGGTCTTCTCAGCTCTGACGGCGGCCACCCCACTGGTCGCACGGCTGCACCCGGTCTACCCGCTCGCGGTCGTCGCGTCCGTCGACCTGGCCTGCTTCGGGTACGGCGGCCCGGCCTGGCTCCACTCGGTGAACGTCGCGGCCGGCTGGCTGGTCCCGTACTGCCTGGGCGCCGCCTGGGCCCGGGGCCGGCTGACCGGGCGGGCGACCGGATGGGCACTGCTGCTCGGCGGCGCCGCCGCCACCACCGGGCTGGTGCTGTGGGCCGGTTACCCCGCCGCCATGGTCGGGGTGCCCGGGGTGGCGATCTCCAACCTCGACCCGCCGACGCTGGCCGTCGTCACCTTCGGTCTGGCCCAGTGCGGGGGTGCCCTGCTGCTGCTCGGCCCGTTGCGCCGGGTGCTCGCCCGGCCCACCGCCTGGGCGGTGGTGGCCCTGGTCAACCTCTCCGCGATGACGATCTTCCTCTGGCACCAGACCGCGATGATGGCGACGACCGCGACCGGCCTGCTCACCGGCCGCGCCCTCCCCGGCCTGCACACGGTGCCCGACGGCCCGGCCTGGATCCTCGCCCGGCTGGCCTGGCTGCCGGTGTTCGCGGTGGCGCTGCTGATCTGCTGGGCCGCGTTCCGCTCCTACGAGCAGGGCCGTCCCCGCAGTCGCTCCCGTAGCCGCTCCCGGGGTCGCAGCCTGGTCGTGGCCGGGCAGCGGACCGCCCGGCCGGCGCCCACCCCTGTGGGCATGCGGCTGACGGTTTCTCATACAGTAGATCTTCTGAAGGGGGAGTGACATGGCGGACAGCCTCGGCGAGGCCCTGCGGGCGTTGCCTCGTACGCTGCGCGAGGACCTGCTGACGGGGGCCGCCGATCCGCTGCCGCTCGAAGGGCGCCGCCGGGGGCCCGGTCGGCGGCAGTGGGCCGTCGTGGCCCAGATGCTCGGCGCGGCCGTGCTCTGCGCCGTCAACCTGGGCCGCTTCACCGGTGGTTTCGGGCTGAGCACGGAGCTCGCGACCATGCTCGCCCTCCTCCAGTCGGCTGCATTCGTGCTCGCGTTCTCCCGGCCGGTCCTCGCGTGGTGGGTCTCCATCGGCGTCACGATCCTGGGCGCGCAGTCCGCGCACTACACCGGTGACTTCGTCCTGCTCCCCTGGGTCGGTGTAGGGGGGCTCGTACAGGTGGCCGTGCTGTTCCTGGTCGCGCTGTACCTCCGCCCACGGATCGCGGTGGAAGTGCTGGTGATCAGCATCCTGGTCGGGACGGCCTGCGAGTTCACCCACGAGGGCCGCCAGGACACGCCGATGGCGATCGTGCTGCTCAGCATCGTCACGGTGGTCGGCACCTCGTTGCGCGGCCGCCGGGTGGCCCGGAGCCAGCTCGTCGTGCAGGAGGAGCTGACCGCCGAGGAGCGGGCCCGCCGCACCGTGCTGGAGGAGCGCACCCGGATCGCCCGCGAGCTGCACGACGTCGTCGCCCACCACATGTCGGTCATCTCCATCCAGGCGCAGGTGGCCCGGCACCTGGCGGAGAACCCGTCCGAGGAGCTCACCGAGAACCTCGTGAGCATCCGCCAGAACGCGGTCGAGGCGCTCGCCGAACTACGCCGGGTGCTCGGCGTGCTGCGCTCCGAGGACGCCCTGCCCGACGCCGCCCGACATGCCCCGCAACCCACCCTCGAACGGCTCGGCGAGCTGATCGCCAACGTACGCGGGGCCGGAGTGGCGGTCACGGTCGGCACCACCGGCGAGCCGGGCGGTCTGCCGCCGGGCGTCGAACTGTCGGCCTTTCGGATCGTCCAGGAGGCGCTGAGCAACGCGATGCGGCATGCGCCCGGCACCGAGGTCCGGGTCGAACTCGGCTACCGCCCCACGGGCGTCACCATCCGGGTCACAAACTCCGCGCCGGACCACCCCGCCCCGCCCTCGACCGGCGCCGGACACGGCTTGCTCGGCATGCGCGAGCGCGCCAGCACGCTGGGCGGCCAACTGGCCACCGGGGCAACGCCCGAAGGCGGCTGGGAAGTCGTCGCGATCCTGCCGACGCAGCCGGCCGCCACCACAGTCAAGGACAGCTCATGACACCGCCGCCCATCCGCGTGCTGATCGCCGACGACCAGATGATGGTCCGCCAGGGCCTCTCGGTGCTGCTCAACGCCGAGCCGGACATCGAGGTCGTCGGCCAGGCGGTCGACGGCCTCGACGCCGTCGCCAAGGTCGCCGAACTCGCCCCCGACGTCGTCCTGATGGACATCCGGATGCCCGAGCTCGGCGGCATCGAGGCGACCCGCCGGATCACCGAACCCCGGGACGCCACCGTCAAGGTGCTCGTCCTCACCACCTTCGACCTGGACGAGTACGTCTACGAGGCACTGCGCGCGGGTGCCTCCGGCTTCCTGCTCAAGGACGCCTCCGCCGCCGAACTGGCCCAGGCCGTAAGGGTGGTGGCCGAGGGCGCGGCCCTGCTCGCACCGAACATCACCAAGCGGCTGATCGCCGAGTTCTCCCGGATGACCAGCAGCGTCCGGACACCGCTGAAGGACCGGGTCGGCGATCTGACGGAGCGCGAGACCGAAGTCCTCTCGCTGATCGCCCAAGGGCTGTCGAACGCCGAGATCGCCGGGCAGCTGGTGGTCGCCGAGCAGACCGTGAAGTCGCACGTCGGCCGCATCCTGCTCAAGTTGGGCCTGCGCGACCGGACTCAGGCGGCGGTCTTCGCCTACGAGACGGGCCTGGTGCGTCCGGCGGGGTACTGAGCCGGGAGCCGGATTTCCCCCGAGGGGCGAGGGGCGGTACAACTGCCCTGGAAACCAAGGGGGCGGGGCACGGATGAGTGAGCAGCAGGCAGACCGGACAGCTCGGATGCACCAGACACATCAGACACGTCAGACGCGTCTGAAGCGCCGGATGCGTCGGGCCGTGGAGTGGTTCGTCGGAGCCGCCCCGAGCGTGCCGAGCACCCTGGCGGAGGCCCTCGGCCTGGCCGAGGACGCCCCTGAGCTGGACCGCCTGCGCCAGGCCGCACCCCAGCAACTCGCCCGCACCGAACGCCTTCACGCCGCCGCCCAGCGGGCCTTCGAGCAACGCACCCGCGAGGACGTGTGCCGCTCCCTGGAGCTGGCCGTACGCAGCGCCCTGCGCGAACCCCAGGCCCCGGCGGCGGACGACCGCCTCACCGTCGAAGCCGACGCAGCCGCCCACCGGCTCGCCACGGACGCGGCCCTGGCCGGCGGACGCGGGCTGAACACCGGCCTCGCCTTCGGCGTGCTGCTCAGCCCGGTCGTCCTGGTCGTGGTCCTCGCGCTGGGCCGCACGCTGCCGCGGCTCTTCGGCAGCCCGATCGGTTGCCCCGAACAACTGAGCCTGCTGTACGCCCTGGTGTGCTTCTCCGGCGGTGCGATGGGCGCGGTCCTCAGCGTCGTCATCCGGCTCCGCGACTCCTACCAGCTCCTCCAACGCGGCCCCGGCGGCAGCCCGACCCCCGACATCCCGACCGACCCCGTGCACCTGGCGCAGACCATGCGCCAGGAGGGCTGGTACCGGGTCGTCGTCGGCTGGTTCCTCGCCACCTCCCTCTTCCTGCTCATCAACGGCGGCATCCTCACCCTGCTCACCCCGCCCGCCGCCCCGGACGGCCTCTGCGGCCCAGCCCCCCTGCCCCTGGCCGCCCATCAGTCCCTGATCAAGGCCTGGTTCTTCTGGGGCAGCGTCGGCTTCCTGGCCGGCCTCAACGAACGCTGGGCCTACGGACTCCTCCGCCGCAGCAACGACCACCCCCGGGCAACCACCCCCTCGGCCTGATGTCGGTGCGGGTGTCTAGAGTCGCTCGTATGACGGACGGCTGGTACGCGGCCCGCAACTCCGCTGCCCGGGGCTGACGGAACCCGCCCGCAGCTGCGTGCCTACGACACGGCTGCGACCTGGCCGGTCTCCCAGGCCCAGGCAGCGATGCCGACCCGGTTGCGTGCGGCCAGCTTCACCTGGATGTTGGCGAGGTGGGTCTTCACCGTCCCGGCGGAGATGAACAGTTCGGTGCCGATCTCGGGGTTGGTCCGTCCCTGGGCCACCAGCCGGACGATCTCCGACTCCCGCTCGGTCAGTGGGTTCGGGGCAGGAGCTCGCGGGGCGGGAGTCGCCAGCTGCCGCAGCAGCCGTACGGTGATCTGAGGGCTGATCAGGGTGTCCCCGGCCATCGCCGCGCGCACGGCCTCGATCAGCAGGTTCGGCCCTGAGCGCTTCAACAGGAACCCGCAGGCGCCGCCCTGCAACGCCGCGTGCACGTAGTCGTCCTGGTCGAAGGTGGTGACCACGACCACCCGGCTCGACGAACCACTGAGCTGCCGGGTGAGTTCCAGGCCGTCGAGACCGGGCATCCGGATGTCCGCCAGCACCACGTCCGGTTTGAGCAGCCGGGCCTTCTCCAGCGCCGTGACGCCGTCGGCGGCCTCGGCGATCACGGTCATGTCGGGCTGCGAGTCGAGGATCAGCCGGAAGCCGCTACGGATGTCGTCCTGGTCGTCGGCGATCAGGATTCGGGTCGTCATTTCGCCCATGATGCCTCATCGGCGTTGCGGCCGGGCAGGACGGCGACCACCAGCCACCCGCGCTCGTACGGACCGGCGGTGAACACCCCGCCGAGTGCCCGGACGCGCTCGCCGAGGCCCGTCAGTCCGCTCCCGCCCCGGCCCTTCCGAGGCCCGAGCACCCCTGCCGCAGTGCCCGCCGGGCTGTTCACCACCCGGACCCGAACGCCGTCGGCGCTGCCGGCGTCGTGCTGCTCCACGGTCACGTCTATCCGCTCGGCGTCCGGGGCATGTCTGCGGACGTTGGTCAGCGCCTCCACCACCACGCGGTATGCCGTCGCGCCCGCCTCGCGGGACAGCGCCGCCGCAGCCTGCGGGTCGACGTCGAGCCGGACGTCGGCACCGGCGAACCGCTCGACGAGGTCGGCCAGGTCCTCCGGCCCCGGCAGGGGCGTGAGCGGTGCGGCCGTACGGGGTTCCTCTGCGTCGTGCAGCATCTGGACCGTCCGGTCCATCGACGCCAGTGCGTTCAGCCCGGCCTTCTCGATCCGCATCAGTGCGGCGACGGCCTGCCCGGGGTCGGTCGCGGCGACGAACCGGGCCGCCTGCGCCTGGACGACCATGCCGCTGATGTCATGGGCGACGTAGTCGTGCAGATCGCGGGCGAGGGCGAGCCGTTGCTCACGGCGTGCGTCGGCGACCGCCTGGCGGCGCTGGTGCTGCGTCCAGCGTGGGAACCAGCCGACGACCGCTGCGGCCAGCACCGGTAGTGCCCAGGAGAGGCAGGCGGCGATGCTGACCAACGGGGAGTCGTCGATGAACGGCAGTGTCCAGAGCGCGACCGCTCCGGCGATGGTCGTCCCGGCGGCCACCGCCTGACGTCGCGGAGCCCAGCGGGCCGTGGCGCAGAGCAGCAGGAGCAGCAGGGCCACCTCCAGGAACTTCCAGGCCCCGGCCGCCGGCGCGGGCCGCGTGCCCCCCAGGGCGGCTGCCAGCGTCGCCGCCAGCGACAGACCTCCGGCCAGCGCCGCCGGCACCCCGATCCGGCTGCGCGAGCCCGGCAGACAGCCGAGCCCCCACAGCACCACCGCGGCCGTCGCGGCCAGTGGCACGGTCGCGAACGGGCTCGTGGCGTGCGCGGCGGTCACAGCCGCTGCTGCCGCAGCGGCGACGGCGACGCCGACCGCTTCTTGACGTCGCGTCAGTCCGGTCCTTCTGAAGATCCCCACAGGCGCCGAGTCTACGGAGCCCGAGCCGACGGCCGCCTCTGCCATTCGGCAGAGGCGGGTCCGGTCGGGCCGCCACAGTCTGCCGATCGGCAGATGGCCGCGGCGGAGCCGCACGGGCGAGGCTATGTCTCATCACCCCGAGGCCTGCCGATGCAGGCGGACAGAGGAGCACACCATGCCCATCACCACCCGCACCGCCGTCTCGACCCCTCGCCGCTGGGCGGTCGTCGCCGCAGCCGCTCTCACCGCCGCAGCCCTGACCGGGGTCGACACCGCCGCCTCGGCCTCGACCCCCGCACCAGCTGCCGCTCCGGCTGCCGCACCGACCCCCGCTTCGGCTGCCCAGAAGGTGGCGAGCGTGGTCGGGTCGGCCCGGATCTTCTACGCCTACTCGCCGAACGACGACATCCACTTCACCGTCGACGCCCACGCCGTTCCGTTCAGCCAGCCGCTGCCGCAGATGCCCAGCCTGCCCACCGACGCTCGCGGCACGATCAAGATCTCGCACTGGGTGGCCGCCAAGAACGAGACGGCGACGGCCGAGGGGACGGTGGACTGCCTCGTGACGGGAGACAAGACGGCCACGCTGACGGCCGTGATCACCTCCGCCTCCCCGCAGGTGCAGGACTGGATCGGCAAGCGGGTCGGCATCAGCGTGCTCGACAGCCACGGCCAGGACCGCCTGGGCTTCTCCTGGGACATCGTCAACTTCGACCAGGACAGCCACGGCCAGCCGGTGGAGGCCAAGGTCGGCACCTGCATGGCACCGGCGCCGTTCGCCCCGGTGCGGGAGGGCGGGTTCACCGTCCGCCCCGCAGACCTCGCGCCCGTGCCGGTCCGATGACGGAGTTGCGGTCGCGATACCGCCGCCGCAGGGAGGGGCATCGAACCCTCGGCCTGCCACAAGCAGTGGCTGCTCTTCCAACTGAGCTACCCCACGGCGGCGATACCGGCGCGATCATACGCCCAGCGGTCTCTCATCGGCCTCGCAGCTCGTCGGAAGCCTCCAGGATCGCGCGAAGACGCGACAGGCACTCGCTGACGAACGCAGGGTAGGTCGTCCAGTAGTACGACACCCCGGCGACTCCGACGGCGACGGCCCACGCGCGGGCGCGCAGCCACGTCACCTCGTCGAGGTCGGTGGCGTCCCAGTACGCCTGTCGCGCCTCCGGCGGCAGGTCCCACAGGGTCGAGTGCTCGGCGTCGGGGAAGCCGACCGAGAGGCAGCCGAAGTCGAGGACCGCGTGCAGCTTCCCCTGCTGCACCAGGAGGTTGCTGGGTTTGAGATCTCCGTGGAGCCACACCTGCCGGCCCGACGGCTCGGGCAGTTCGAGTGCACTCCGCCACAGCCGCTGAAGGCGCCTGATGTCGAGGTCCAGGCCCTGGAGCGTCCGGCACTCGTCGAAGTACGTGGTGATCGACCGGTCACAGGCCCGCAGGCCGCCGCCGCGGTACCAGCTGAGCTCGCCCCGCCGGGCGGCCCCCATCAGGGGGACGGAGTGCAGGCTCCGCACGACCGCTGCCAGGTCGGCCCCGAAGGCAGCCCAGTCGGTGACCGACCCAAAAGCGACCTCATCGCCGTCGATCCACCGGTACACCGACCAGGCGAACGGGAACACGGCGCTCGGCGTGCCGACGTGCACCGGCTCCGGGATGCGACAGGGAAGATGCGGCGCCAGCCGTGGCAGCCAGGCCTGTTCCTTCCGTACGGCCTGCGCGTTGTCCTGGGTGCGCGGCAACCGCACGACCAGCCCGGTGCCGAGCCGGTACATCGTGTTGTCCGTGCCCGCGCCGGCGGGTGAGACGGGCAGAGTGGCCCACTCCGGTCGCTGCTCCCGCAACAGCGACCGGACGACTGCCTCGTCCACCCGGATCTCGTTCTCGTGAATCGTCACGGTTGTGAGCATTCCGCCAAAGCCGCGGTGCCGCCAGCGATTTGCGCCGCCGCGCGGCGGGGGAGCAGCAACGGGGTCGCGAGCAGGAGCAGGCCGGCCAGCCCGATGGCCGTACGCGGGCCGAGCAGGCTGCCCAGCACGCCCCAGACGGCTGTCAGGAGCGCGGCCGAGGCCTTGGTCGTCACCGCCCAGGCGGACAGGGTGCGGGCGGCCCGGTCGGTCGCAGTGCGGTCGAGGCGGTAGGTGGCGTGGACGGGGTTGAAGACCCCGCAGCAGAGGATGAGCCCGAGCTCGACGCCCATCACCAGCAGCAGCCCCCCGGTGCCCGGCCCGACGAACGCCAGGCCGACGGGCCAGACCGCGCGCAGGGCCCCGGCCACGACCAGGACGCGGTGCTGCCCGAACCGGGTGACGAGCGGCCGGGCTAGCCGCGAACCGAGCAGCCCGCCGACCGAGGGAACGGCGAAGGCGAGGCCGTACTGCCACGGTGCGAACCCGAGCCGGCCGAGCATCAGGACGGCCAGCAGTGGCGAGGCGGCCATCACCAGGCCGTTGAACAGGGCGGTGTTGACGAGCAGCGGGCGCAGCGCCCGGTCGGCGAGGATGTACCGCCAGCCGTCGAGCAGACCCCCGGGCCGCATGCGCCCGGCCTGCATGCGCCCGTCCTCCCGGCGCGCGGGCTGCGGCTCGGGCCCGCCCATGGCGTGGATGCCCAGGGCCGAGAGCAGGTAGCTGACCGCGTCGGCCACCACCGTCGCCACCGGGCCGAGGAGGCCGATCGCCGCGCCGCCCAGCGGTGGCCCGATGATCGTGGTCGTCCAGGCGGTGGACTCGAACCGGGCGTTGGCGACGAGCAGGTCCTGGGCCGGCAGCAGTGTCTTCAGGTACGCGCCGGAGGCGGCGCGGAAGGTGATGTCGGCCGCCGCGACGACGACCGAGACCAGCAGGAGCTGGAGGAAGGTGAGCACACCGAGCGCGAACGCGGCGGGGATCGTCAGCAGCGCCCCGAACCGCACCAGGTCCATCGCGACCAGCACCGGCCGCTTTCGGCGGAACTCCACCCACGGCCCGAGCGGCACCGCGACGGCCGCGCCCACCGCAGCCCCGACGGAGGAGAGCGCGGCGACCTCGGCCGGTCCGGAGTGCAGCACCTGGATGGCGATCAGCGGGAACGCACCGAAGGCGAGCCAGGTGCCGAGCGCGCTGGTCCCGTACGCTCCCCAGAGCCACCCGAACCGCCGCCCCAGCCGGTGCCCGTTCCGCATCTCCGACGCCCCTCGCCACTCACCTGCACAACCGATTCGCGATCAGCAGCATCAAATCCGGCGCCGCACCCGGGGGTCAAACAACCACAGGGCCGCCACGCCACAACCAACAGTTGTAGACATAGGGTGTCGGTATGGATCTCGATGCCGTCCGGACCTTCGTCGCCGCCGCCGACGCGAGGCAGTTCCAGGAGGCCGCCGCCGAGCTGGCGGTCACCCAGCAGGCCGTCTCCAAGCGCATCGCCGCCCTGGAGCGCAACCTCGGCGTTCGGCTGTTCACCCGCACCCCGCGCGGCGCCGAACTCACCATCGACGGGCAGGCGTTCCTGCCCCACGCGCGCGAACTCCTGCGCGTCGCCGAGCGCGCGGCCGACTCGGTGCGCGCCGGCCGTCGTCCGCTGCGCGTCGACGTACTCACCTCGCGCAGTGCGCAGTCGGGCCTGATGCGCGGCTTCCACCGCGTGCATCCCGATGTCGAGCTCGACGTGGTGATGCTGTTCGACATCGAGGCGGCCGTCGCCGCCATCCGGTCCGGTGCGATCGACGCGTCCTTCCGCGCCGTCGCGATGCCCGGCCGGCCCCTCCCCGAGGACATCGAGTCCGTCCGGGTGCTCGACGAGCCGCTCCAACTCCTCACCGGCCCCGGCCATCTGCTGGCGGGCGCCCGGTCGGTGACCGTCGCCCAGCTCGCCGGGCACCGGATCTGGATGCCCGGTGTCGTGCCCGGCACCGAGTGGACCGCCTACTACGACGAGCTCGTCGCCGAGTTCGGCCTCACCATCGAGGCGACCGGCCCCAACTTCGGCTCCGACGCCCTCCTCGACACCATCGCCGACACCCCCGCCCTGGCCACCTTCATGGGCGAGCACACCCGGCTCATCTGGCCCGCCGACCACGGCCTGCGCCGCATCCCGGTGACCGACCCGACACCCGTCTACCCGCACTCGCTCCTCTGGCACCGCGACAACCCCCACCCGGCGCTGGCCACCCTCCGCGCCCACCTCACCGCCACCACCAGCACGGCGGTCGGCCACGACACTGCCGGTTCCTGGATGCCGAGTTGGGTGATCCCGTGATGGCCGCCCGCCACCGGGTTAGAGTCGATCCCATGATCGTATGGCTCAACGGCACCCACGGCGCAGGCAAGACGACGACCGGCGCACTCGTCCAGCAACTGATCCCGGATTCACGGGTGTTCGACGCCGAGAAGGTCGGCGAGACGCTCATGGACATCACACCGGGGCTGCCCGAGACGGACAACTTCCAGCACTGGACGCCGTGGCGGCCGCTCGTGGTCGAGACCGCCCGCCGCGTGCTCGACTACACCGGCGGCACCCTGGTGATGCCCATGACCGTACTGGTCGAGCAGTACTGGCGCGAGATCAGCACGGGCCTCGCCGAACACGGCATCCCGGTAAGGCACTTCGTGCTCCACGCCGACGAGGACACCCTGCGCGCGCGCATCGCGGGGGACACCGTCGTCGGCCCCAACTCCTGGTTCCGCCTCAAGTACCTCGAGCCCTATGCCGAGGCGGCCCGCACCTGGCTGCACGCCGAGGCCGAGGTCGTCGACACCACGCACCTCACGCCTGCCCAGGCCGCCCAGCAGATCGCCGAGGCCGTGAAGAGTTGACCTCCACCGGCGGCGGGACACGACGCCCCACGCTGGTCGCCGTCAGCGGCCCGCCCGGGGCGGGCAAGACGACCCTGGCGCACGCCCTGGCCGACGCGCTCGGTTGGCCGGCGGTCTGTCGCGACGAGATCAAGGAGCGGATGGCCGCCGCCGGTGCCGATCCCGCCGAACACCTGGACCTGGAGACGCTGGAGGAGTTCTTCCGCACCATCGGCGAGCTCCTGAAGTCGGGAACGAGCCTGGTGGCGGAGACGGCGTTCCAGGACCGCCTGTGGCGTCCGGGCCTGGAGCCGCTGGCAGGCCTGGCCGGCATCCGCGTCGTGCGCTGCGTCGTCGATCCTGAACTCGCCCGCGTACGCATCAGCCGCCGGGCGGCCGAAGTGCCCTCCCGTGCCGTTCATGCGGACGCCGATCTCCTGCGCCGCATCGCGGAGGGCGAGCAGCCGATCGAGTCATGGGCCCCGATCGCGCTCGACGTCCCCTGCCTGGTGGTGGACACCACACAGGGCTGGAAACCGTCCCTGGACCGGATCGTCGAGTTCGCCACGCGCGACCTCGACCCCCAGTCGTCCTGCCCCGCTCGTGGGTGAAGTCGTCAAGACTGCTGTCCGGTAAGGCAGTTCACTTATCGACTGATGCTGTCACAGCCCTTGCCATGCCCATGGCAGTCGGTAATCCTGTACTGCCACCTTCGAAGCCGCCCACACGGCTCGGGCTGGCGCGTGAGCATCCTGATCGTCCCCCACATAGGAGCCACCATGCGCAGATTCCTGATACGCGTCGTCACCCTCGCGGCAACGGCGACCGCCCTCGCCGTCCCCGCCGCGCCGACCACGGCGGCCGCCGCACAGGGACTGTCGTTCCGCCCCCTGCACTACAACACCAACGGCTACAACTGGGGCGGCTACGCCGCCACGGGCAGCGGATTCACCTCCGTCTCGGCGACCTGGACCGAGGCGAAGGCGACCTGCAACTCCAGCAACGACCTCTACGCCCCCTGGGTCGGCATCGACGGGTACGGCTCGTCCAGCGTGGAGCAGACCGGGGTCGCGACCGACTGCTCCAGCGGCAGCCCCGTGCACCAGGCCTGGTACGAGATGTACCCGGCGGCCCCCGTCTACCTGAGCACCAGCTCGTACCCGGTGGCGGCCGGCAACGTCATCACCGCCTCGGTGACCTACGCCGGGAGCAACAAGTACACCCTGAAGCTGACCAACTCCTCGCGGGGCTGGACCTACACCACCAGCAAGACGCTCTCCGCGAGCCGCGCCAGCGCCGAGGTCATCATCGAGTCGCCGACCGGGGCCTACCCCAACTTCGGCACCCTGAACTTCAGCTCGGCCACCGTCAACGGCAAGTCCCTCGGATCCTTCGGCCCGGTCGCGCTCGACCCGTCCAACGGCGCCTACGAGGCCCGCACCAGCGCGCTCGGTTCCGGCGGCACCAGCTTCAGCGACACGTTCCTGCGGGAGTAACCGCACCCCCGCGCCACTCGCTCAGCCCGTCAACTCGGTTGGCGGGCTGAGCGTTCGGGGGTGAGAGCCGGTCAGGCACTCCTGCGTAGTAGCTGGTCGGGGAGGTCGGTGAGCCGTTCGATCCGGAGCACCGACTCGTCCGCCGTCGGCGATGGTCCACCGGTGACGAAGTCGATGCCGCGGTCCAGCCAGACGCCGGTGAGCCCGGCGCGGGCGGCTGCGTTCACATCGCTCTCCAGCATGTCTCCCACGTTGACCGCCTGCGCGGGGTCCGTCCGCATCCACCGGCACGCGGCGGCGTAGGCGGCGGGCTTGGCCGCACCGAGCTCGGTCGGGGTCAGGACGGCTTCGAAGTACTCGAGGAGGCTGAAGCGGGCGAGCTTGGCGCGCTGCTGCCCGGGGTCCCCGTTGGTGACCCTGCGACGGTGGTGCTCGGCGAAGGAGCACTCACCGGCCAGGTACTCCCGCATGTGGCGCGCCTCCAGCGTCCACCACAAGGTCACCAGCCCCTCCGGCGGATCCGTCGCGTTCGGCGCGGCCTGGACGATCTGGCCGATCGTCTCCATGACCGCGCTTCGATGATCGACCAGGGTGCCGTGTCGAATCGGGGAATTTGCGTCCAGCGCGTTGCCAGCACCACGCCGGCCGTCGCACCGGGGGCAGGCATCCCCATTAGCCTGCGCGTTTCACTTGGGGTTGGGACCGAATCATGGCCGGGAACGCGAAAGTGTCTTCTGAGCTGGGACGATGAGACCTGCCTGAGGTCTCCGTCGTTCCAGCAGGAAGGCACTTTCTGCGTGTACACCAGTTGCTCCCGCCCAAGTTTGCGTCAATGGCGGCGAGGCGATCCGGGACCTCGTCGTGCTGCGCGACCGGAGTGACGAAGCGACTGCGGGACAGGGCTGGTTCTCTCGCCGTCCGGGTCAGCGGGGTCCGAGGGTTTGAGGGCTGTGGTGCTGGGGCTACCAGCCGGCGTTGAGATGCAGGGGGGCCCGCAGTGCGGTGTTGCGGGGCCAGGTTCCGGGGTGTGCGGTGTCCGGGTCGGTGAGGGTGAGACTGGGGCAGGCGTCGGCGAGGGCGGCAAGGGCGTGCTGGGCGAGATGGCGGGTGTAGGGGGCCCCGGGGCAGTAGTGGATACCGGCACCGAAGGCGACGGTGGGTGGCTGATCCGGACGCTGGGGATCGTAGGTGTCGGCGTCGGTGAGGTCGTGGCGTTCGTCGCGCCCGGCTGAGGCGAGCAGGAGCAGGAGGCGGGCTCCTGCGGGGATGGGTGTGCCGGACAGTCGGGTGTCGCGGGTGGTGTTGCGCAGCCAGCCGGCCAGGGGCGGGTCGTGGCGGAGGGTTTCGTCGAGGGCCTGGTGGAGGCGGTCTGCCTGGTGGAGGTGGTGAAGGGTGTCGGTGGCGAGGAGGCGGTAGAGGGTGTTGGTGAGGAGGCGGGGGACGATCTCGGCGTTGGTGATGAGGACTTCCATCAGGGTGGAGGCGACCTCGTGGGTGGTGAAGCGGTGGCCGTCGGTGTCCTGGTGGGTGAGCCATCCGGAGACGAGGTCCTCGCCCGGTGCGTGGGCGCGTTGTTCGGTGAGGGTGTGGCAGTAGGTGAACAGGGTGTTCAGGGCGTGGGCGGCGGCGGTCTGCCTGGCGTTGTCGACGCGGCCCCAGACGAGTTCTGACAGTGCGGCTGCCTGGTAGGTGATAGCCGGCTGGTCCCGGGGCGGGATGGCGGCCAGGCGGCCGAGGGCGGCGGTGGCGAGGGGGCGTGCCCAGTGGTTGACGAGGTCCCCCGTGTGGGTGGTGCGGGCGGCGAACTGCCGGGCTGCGCGGCGGGTCTCCTCCCGCATGAGGGCGTCCAGTTGCTGCACTCGGCGTTCGGTGGCGGGAAAGGCGGCGGTCATCTGGCGGCGGAACCGGGCGTGGTGCGGCGGGTCCAGGGAGGACAGGACCGGTACGGCGTCGCTGTGTTCGAGGATCGTCTGCGCCCGGGGGCAGAGCGGGTGCAGGGGGACGTAGCCGAGGGCGGTGGAGAAGGTGCCGTCGGCGTCCCGCAGGACGGCGTCGATGTCGCTGTGTCGGGAGATGACCCATACGTCGAGCAGTGGGTCGTGGTAGACGGGGTGGTCGGCGCGTAGGTGGGCGTAGAGGGGGCCGGGTTCGCCGGCCCCGTGGGTGGTGATGGCGCCGGGCGTCACGGCCGGACAGTCGGGCAGGGCTTCGCAGGTGCGGGAGGTTGTCAGCTCGGTGGCCGTCACGGCGTCAGGTCTTTCCGTCTTTCGGGTGAACCGGGTTCAGTGGTCGGCGAAGGGGGTGGGGCGGGCGATGAGCAGCACGGCGTCGTCGTTGAAGCGGTCGGCGCCGTCGGCGAAGTGGGCGCGCAGGGTGGGCAGCAGGGCCTCCCGCAGTTCCGCGAGGCGGGGGTGGCCGGTGTTCCAGAAGTCGGCCAGTACGGTGGCGGCGGCCTGGGCCTTGGCCTCGGGGCCGGGTTCGGGGAAGACC
This sequence comes from Kitasatospora sp. McL0602, assembly GCF_052076145.1. Classification (NCBI taxonomy): domain Bacteria; kingdom Bacillati; phylum Actinomycetota; class Actinomycetes; order Kitasatosporales; family Streptomycetaceae; genus Kitasatospora; species Kitasatospora sp. McL0602. The sequence continues at coordinate 6,509,859 of NZ_CP197246.1, forward strand.
ACGTCGACGCGGGCGCGGGTGAAGGCGATGTCGCCGAAACCGCGTTCGGCGAGTACCCGGGCGGCCTGGGCGAGGAGGTGGCCCTGGTGGTCCTGGGCTTCGCCGATGAGTGGGGCGCAGGTGCGGTTCCACAGGGCGATGAGCTCGTTGTCGGGAGCGCCCTGGACGATGATCACCCTGGCTGCGGGGTGGGTGCGGTCGACCGCGCGGGCCAGCTCGGCGACGGCCTGGTCGGGGTCGTCGGTGTAGTGCAGCACCCAGGTGGCCAGAGTTGCGTCGAACTCGGCGTCTCCCACCGGCAGTTGTTCGGCACATCCGGGCAGCACGGTGACGCCTCGGGCGGTCAGCGGGCGCATGCTCTCCTCGCGTGCCGCGTGTGGCTCGATAGTGGTGATCTTCCCGAGCTGTGCGGCGATCTCGCGGACGACCGCGCCGGTGCCACCGCCGACGTCGAGGACCCTGTCGTTGCCGGTGAGCGCGGCGAGGACCGGGGTGATGTCGTGGCGTTCGAAGCGGGCTTCCATGCCCAGCCAGCCGTGCTGGTTCAGCTCGTGGGGCCCTCGGTAGGTCTCGGGCAGCGGGTACGGGCCGACGAGCGCGTGCGCTGGCACGGCCGGACCGCCGGGCTTGATCGCGTAGAGGAACAGGTGCTCCTCGGCGCCCATGCCGGGGAAGTCGGGGTGGAAGACGCTGAGCTGCTCGTGGACGATGTGGAGGCCGGCCTCGCGCAGCAGTCGTCCGTAGGTTTCGGCGGGGTAGCTGGTGGCGCGGATGATCTGGCCCATCCACTGGATCTCCTCGTCCTCGGCGTCGAAGGGGACCGTGGAGAACACGAAGATCCCGCCGGGCGTGAGCCAGTCGGCGATCCGGACGAGGGTGGTGTCCAGGTCCGCGCGGGGCATCTGAAGCAGCGGGAAGAACGCCGTGATCGCGTCCCACCGGCCCGGGGTGTCGGGCAGGGCGCGCACGTCGGCCAGTTCGAACAGCGCGGCGGGTACCTGGGCGCGGGCGAGGTCGACCATGGTGGCGGACACGTCGTAGCCGGTCACCTCGTGCCCGGCGGCGGCGATCCGCTCGGCGGTGGGCCGCCCGGTACCGGAGCCGATGTCCAGCACCTTCGCCCGTGCGGGCAGCCGGGCCAGCAGCCAGTCGATCGCCGCCAGTTGCTCGGGCAGGTGGGCGTAGGTGTCCTCGTACACCTTGCCGAGCACGTCGAAGGGGCGGGCGGCCGTCTCGGCCGTCCCATCGTGCCGGGCGGTGACGGCGGTGACGGCGGTGGCGGCGGTGGCGGAATCGGTGGTCATCGTGTGGGCGCTCCTCATGACTTGGGGTTTCGGGATGGTGATCAACAACACCGGCGAGACACTACACTGCGGAGTCGATCAAGTACCAAGCGTTACGGCCCGTAGGGCAAACCTTTCTTCTATTCCGGAAGTTGCACCTCATATGACAAGCACCATCGACGTCGGCCATGCCGCGTACTTCGCCTTCCGCGACCGGCTCCTTGGCGACCTGCGCACCACGATCCTGACCGACGAGCAACTGTGCGAGGCCGGACGACTCATCTACGGCGACCCGAACGGGTTGTCCTTGTACGGCATCGCCGCCCCCGACATGGCGGCCAAGCGGATCACCCTGCTGGGCCGCACCGTCATCGAATGCTCCATCGACGCCTACACCGCACCGGTCGCCGACGCCCTCGCCCAACTCCAGGCCGGCACCGAACCCGAGGGTCCCGACCCGGACAACCCGCTGATCGTGGACCTGTTCTGCGGCTCCGGGAACTTCGGCTACCACCTCGGACAGCGCCTCACTCGCCCCGTCCACGCCTCCGAACTCGATCCCGCCGTCTACGGCACCACCCGCAACAACCTCGACCGCATCGGCTCGGCGATCACCCTGCAGCTGACCGACTACCGGCACCTGCTCGGCCAACTCCCCGCCCGCAGCACCCACGACACGTACGTCGTCGAACCGCCCTGGGGCCCCGCCTTCACCGCCGACGGCCTCGACCTCACCCGCACCTCACCCCCGGTGCCCGAGATCCTCGACGACATCCGCCGCTCCCGCGATGGCCTGTCCTGCCACATCGCCATCAAAACCAACGACCAGATCGCCCACGACTCCCTGACCCGCTCCTTCGCCGGCGTCCGGTACCTGCGCCGCATCACCCCCGAGCCCTGCCTGCCCCACGGCGCCAACATGGACTTCCACCTCTACGAACTCCACGCCTGACGCTGCACACCGGGCCGGTGACACATCCCGCCTCGTTCGACCCCATCGAGAGGCGCACGGCGCCGCAAGAGGTGCGGCCGGCCGGATGAGCGGGACTGCCGGACACGTATTCGACGGGAATCAGTGGCCGTTGGCGAAAAGTGCCTTCTGGACTGGGACGATGAGGCTTGTCTAGGGTCCCAGTCGTTCCAGCGGGAAGGCACTTTCGCGTTTCCGATCATGATCCGGACGCGCCCCCAGACGAAACGCGCAGGTTAGTTAGTCGCCGAGGACCCGCTCCCACAGCAGCCCGTCCCGCCAGCTTCCGTCGAGAAAGATCGAGGAGTGCGCGACGCCGTACGGGCTGAACCCGTTGCGGCGCAGCACCCGCTGTGACGGCAGATTCTCCAGATTGGTGGACGCCTCGGCGCGGTGCAACCCGAGTTCGTCCGTCATCACCCGGAGTACAAGCCCGACGGCGTGCCCGGCGTGCCCCTGATTCTGGGCGACGCTGGCGATCCAGTATCCGACGGAGCCGCGGCGCAGATGCGGCTGCGGCAGGATGCCTCCGACGGTGACCTGCCCGATCACCTGGTCGTCGGCGAGCACCACGCCCGGCCAGACCGAGCCGGCCCGGTATCCGGCCAACAGCCTGTCGATCCGCTCCGCCTGGCCCTCCGGGGTGAAGAAGCCGGCCGGCTGGGCCGGTTCCCACGGCCGGAAAGCCTCGAAGTCCCGCACCCGATGCGCCGCTATCGGGGCGGCGTCGGTGGGCTCGATCAGGCGGATCCTGGTGCTGCTGCGCATGGGCTGATCCTCGTCGCGGTGCGTCGGATGAGACGGCCAGCCTATGCAGGGGTGCTCGCGCCGCCGCACCCTACGCCCACCAGAGGAACGAGTCGATCGCGCAACTCGTGTTCTCGATACCGTGCACGCAGAAGGTGCCTTCCACTTGGACCGACAGAACCCCTCGACAAGGTTCATCGTCCCAGCTCAGAAGGCGCTTTCGTATTTCCTCCCCGCTTCCGGCCTCATCTCGACCGAAACGGCGAGGCTAAGCGCCAAGTCCTCCGGCTGGCCGGGCACGCTCTGCGCGGCAATTTGCGGAGCAAGTCAGTCGGTCCACCTGACTGGGTTGCCGTGAAGATTTCCGTCTCCGCAGGGCCAAGCGCTGGAGGCGAGCGGGCCGAGCGGGGTCTGAAAGAGCAGCAGTTCACTGTCCAACGCAAAGGCGATCTGCCCGCTGTCGAGCAGCAGTGTCCGGCTCATGACGTTCCGGGAGTCGTCGGTGGCGAAGTACTCCTGCTGCCCGAGGCTCGAGTCGATTGCCAGGAGCCTGCCGTCTCGCCAGAACACCGCGGTGCCGGCACAGTCCAGGGCGGGGTACGAGGTGTAGTAGCCGGTCAGCGCAGGCCCGTCCACCAGCGCCCCTGTGCCGGTCAGTTCCCGGAACCTGGAGTGAGAGGGGAGGCGGTTTTCCAGCTCTGGGCCCCGAATCGCTCCGGATGCATTGACCAGCATGGCTCCGTGGCTGTTCCAGCGCGCGACCTGAGCGCCGTCCCGGTCGTAGCGTGTGGTGCTGAACTCCCCGTAGCCCTGCGAGCCGATCAGGAACTCCGCCGGCCCGGCAATGGCTTTCCGGCCCGTCGGCAAGGGCTTTGTCGACGCGACGATTCCGCCGCCCGCCAGGTCCAGGAAGAAGGTGGCTCCGATCCCACTGCGTTCCTCCACGAAGCTGGCGGCCACTCTGTCCCCGGACACCAGCAGCGGTTCCCAGTGATCGACGTCGACTTCCTGCGGAGTCCACGGCCGCTTGGGGCGCACCTCCCAGTCGGTCTGGACTCCCGCCTCAACCACACCTGCGTGAGAGAGCGCGCCGAGACTGATCGGTGACGACCACAGGCACCGACCGTCGCGGGCGTACCTGGCTACACGGGGCTCGCGGTACGGGGCATTGCCGCGCTGGTAAGGGGGAGCGGCGGCCCAGGAGATGCAGAACCCGTCGTCCAGCACCACGAAGGCGCTGATCTCTTCGCCGGCGTCGCAAGCAGGGGCAATGACGCTCCCGGTCTCACCGTCCGGGCCGATTTCCTCCAGCACCGGCCCGCCGTCCCCAGGCCGGGCCAGCCACATCACTCCCTGCCGGGAGCCACGAGACCGCGGACGCCCGGTGCCTGGAAAGGTCCGCTGCCACAGCACGGCACCCGAGAGGTCCACCGCGCTCAGAACCGTTTCGAGGATGCCGGCCCCGTGACTCGTCACGTAAAGCGGGCCCGCAGGGTGGTGGGCTACCAGGCTCCGCACCTGGCCGGGCATGGCTACACGCGTAGGGACGATCATGGATCCGAATCCTGCCGCATCGGGAAGGATCGCGTCGGGCCAACTGGCGATCCTCGTCACGACAACCGTCCACGACCTCCTGCCATCCTTGCATGAATGTTCCGTAGTGCGTATATTCATGCCAAGTCGAAGGAGGGAAACGCCATGGCATTGCGAGTCGCCGTCGCCGGCGCCAGTGGGTATGCGGGTGGTGAGGTGTTGCGCCTGCTGCTCGGGCATCCCGGGGTGGAGATCGGGGCGCTGACCGGGGGGTCGAATGCCGGGGTGCGGTTCGGGGAGTTGCAGCCGCATCTGCTGCCGCTCGCCGACCGGGTGCTGGAGGCGACCACGCCGGAGGTGCTGGCGGGGCATGACGTGGTGTTCCTGGGGCTGCCGCACGGGCAGTCGGCCGCCGTCGCCGAGGCGCTCGGTGCGGATGTGCTGGTGGTGGACTGCGGGGCCGACTTCCGGCTGAAGGACGCGGGGGAGTGGGAGGCGTTCTACGGCTCGCCGCACGCCGGCACCTGGCCGTACGGGATGCCCGAACTGCCGGGCCACCGCGCTGCGTTGGCGGGGACGAAGCGGATCGCCGTACCGGGCTGCTACCCGACGGCCGTGACGCTCGCGCTGTTCCCGGCGTACGCCGCGCGGCTGGTGGAGCCGGAGGCGGTGATCGTCGCGGCCTCGGGCACCTCGGGTGCGGGCAAGGCGGTGAAGCCGCATCTGCTCGGCAGTGAGGTGATGGGCTCGATGAGCCCGTACGGCGTCGGTGGCGGGCACCGCCACACGCCGGAGATGTCGCAGAACCTCGGCCCCGTCGCCGGGGAACGGGTGATCGTGTCGTTCACCCCGACGCTCGCGCCGATGCCGCGCGGCATTCTCGCGACGTGCAGTGCCAAGGCGCGCCCGGGGGTGACGTACGAGGCCGTCCGTGCCGCGTACGAGAAGGCTTTCGCGGGCGAGCCGTTCGTCCGTCTGCTGCCCGAGGGGCAGTGGCCGCAGACCAGCAGTGTCTACGGCTCCAACGCCGCTCTCGTCCAGGTCGCGCTGGACGAGCACGCCGGGCGGGTCGTCGTGGTCAGCGCGATCGACAACCTGGTGAAGGGCACCGCGGGCGGCGCGGTGCAGAGCATGAACATCGCCCTCGGCCTGCCGGAAGAGCTGGGCCTCCCCATGACTGGAGTCGCACCATGACTGCGCCGACCGAGCAGCAAGAGCAGCAGCAGGACCAGAACATCGGCGTCACGGCGGCCAAGGGCTTCCGCGCCGCCGGCGTCACCGCCGGGCTGAAGGCCTCCGGCCTGCCCGACCTGGCGCTGGTGGTCAACGACGGTCCGTCGCTGGCCGCCGCCGGCGTGTTCACCGCGAACCGGGTGAAGGCTGCCCCCGTGCTCTGGTCCGAGCAGGTGGTGAAGGGCGGTCAGATCGCCGCCGTCGTGCTCAACTCCGGTGGGGCCAACGCCTGTACGGGCCCGGGGGGCTTCCAGGACACCCACGCAACGGCGGAGAAGGTGGCCGAGGAGCTGAAGGTCGGTGCGGGTGAGGTCGCCGTCGCGTCCACCGGCCTGATCGGGGTGCGGCTGCCGATGGACCTGCTGCTGCCGGGCGTCGAGCAGGCCGCGCAGGCGCTCACCGAGACCGGTGGCGCGGCCGCCGCGATCGCGATCAAGACCACCGACACCGTGCACAAGACCGCCCAGGTCACGGTCGGCGGCTGGACGGTCGGCGGCATGGCCAAGGGCGCGGGCATGCTCGCCCCGGGCCTGGCCACCATGCTCGTGGTGCTCACCACCGACGCCGCGCTGAAGGCCGAGGGCCTGGACGCGGCGCTGCGCGAGGCGACCCGCACCACCTTCGACCGGGTCGACTCCGACGGCTGCATGTCGACCAACGACACCGTGCTGCTGCTCTCCTCCGCCGCCTCCGGGATCGTGCCGGAGCAGGCCGAGTTCGCCGAGGCCGTCCGTACGGTCTGCGCGGATCTCGCCCGTCAGCTGGTCGGCGACGCGGAGGGCGCGAGCAAGGACATCCGGATCGACGTGACCGGCGCCGCCACCGAGGAGGAGGCCGTCGACGTCGCCCGGACGATCGCCCGGAACAACCTGCTCAAGTGCGCCCTGCACGGCGAGGACCCGAACTGGGGCCGGGTGCTGGCCGCGATCGGCACCACCAAGGCCGCGTTCGACCCGGACGAGCTGGACGTCGCGATCAACGGCATCTGGGTCTGCAAGGGCGGCAGCGTCGGCGAGGACCGCGACCTGGTCGACATGACGGGCCGTGAGGTGGTGATCTCGGCCGATCTGAACGCGGGTACGGCGGCCGCCACGGTGTGGACCAACGACCTCACCGCAGACTACGTCCATGAGAACAGCGCCTACTCTTCCTGATCCGGGGGCCAAGACCGTGCAGATCGCACCCAAGGGCGAACAGGCCCGCAACAACACCGCGTTGCCCAAGGCGCTCACCCTCATCGAGGCGCTGCCCTGGCTGGAGCGCTTCCACGGCAAGACCATCGTGATCAAGTTCGGCGGCAACGCCATGGTCGACGAGTCGCTGAAGGCGGCCTTCGCCCAGGACGTGGTCTTCCTGCGCTACGCCGGTCTGCACCCCGTCGTGGTGCACGGCGGCGGCCCGCAGATCAGCGCGCAGCTGGCGAAGTTGGGCCTGGAGTCCTCCTTCACCAACGGCCTGCGGGTGACCACCCCCGAGACGATGGACGTCGTCCGGATGGTGCTGGCCGGCCAGGTGCAGCGTGAGCTGGTCGGGCTGCTCAACGAGCACGGCCCGTTCGCCGTCGGCATGACGGGCGAGGACGCGCACACCATGACGGCCGTGAAGCGGTACGCCGTGGTGGACGGCGAGCAGGTCGACATCGGGCTGGTCGGCGACATCGTCAACGTCGAGGCGGGCGCGGTGAAGGCGCTGATCGCCGACGGCCGCATCCCCGTCATCTCCAGCATCGCGCGCGGCGGCGACGGCCATGTCTACAACATCAACGCCGACACCGCCGCCTCGGCGCTGGCGGTCTCGCTGGGCGCCGAGATGCTGGTCGTGCTGACCGACGTCGAGGGCCTCTTCGCCGACTGGCCGAACTCCGACGACGTGATCAGCCAGCTCGGCGCGAGCGAGCTGGAGGAGCTGCTGCCGACGCTGGCCAGCGGCATGCTGCCGAAGATGGAGGCCTGCCTGAACGCCGTCCGCTCCGGCGTCGGCACGGCCCGCGTGCTGGACGGGCGGGTGCAGCACTCGCTGCTGCTGGAGATCTTCACCGACGAGGGCATCGGCACCATGGTCGTGCCCGACGACGAATCTTTCCTGACCGGGGGGCTGGCATGAGCAACGACGACCTCGCACAGCGGTGGCAGCACACGCTGATGAACAACTACGGCACCCCGCGCGTCCCGCTGGCGCGCGGCGCGGGCGCCAGGCTCTGGGACGCGGACGGCAAGGAGTACCTCGACCTGGTCGGCGGCATCGCCGTGAACGCGCTCGGCACCGCCCACCCGGCGGTGGTCGAGGCCGTGTCACGGCAGATCGGCGAGCTGGGCCACATCTCCAACCTGTTCATGGCCGAGCCGACGATCCGCCTCGCCGAGCGGCTGCTGGAGATCTCCGCCGACCCGCGCGGCGGCCAGGTCTTCTTCTGCAACTCCGGCGCCGAGGCCAACGAGGCCGCCTTCAAGATCAGCCGGCTGACCGGCCGCACCCACCTGGTCTCGCTGCAGGGCTCCTTCCACGGCCGGACGATGGGCGCCCTCTCGCTCACCGCCCAGCCCGCCAAGCAGACGCCCTTCCTCCCGCTGCCCGGCGAGGTCACCCACGTGCCCTTCGGTGACGTCGAGGCTCTGCGGGCGGCCGTCACCACCGAGACCGCCGCCGTCTTCCTGGAGCCGATCCAGGGTGAGAACGGCGCCATCCCGCTGCCCGAGGGCTACCTGCTCGCGGCCCGCGAGATCACCCGGGCGACGGGCACCCTGCTCGTCCTGGACGAGGTGCAGACCGGCATCGGCCGCACCGGCCACTGGTTCGCCCACCAGGCGTACGAGGGCGTCGAGCCGGATGTCGTCACGCTCGCCAAGGGCCTGGGCGGCGGGCTGCCGATCGGCGCCGTGATCGCGTACGGCGAGGCGGCGAAGCTGCTGCAGCCGGGCCAGCACGGCACCACCTTCGGCGGGAACCCGGTGGTCGCGGCGGCGGCCCTCGCGGTGATCGACACCATCGAGAAGGAGGGCCTGCTGGAGCAGACCCGCCGGACGGGCGAGCTGCTGCGGCGCGGCATCGAGGCGATCGGCGACCCGCTGGTCGACCACGTCCGGGGTGCCGGGCTGCTGCTCGGGATCGTGCTCACCCAGCCCGTCTCGGCGCTGGTGCAGGCGGCGGCGCAGCAGGCGGGCTTCCTGGTGAACGCCGCCGTGCCGGACGCGGTGCGGCTGGTGCCGCCGCTGGTGCTGACCGAGGCCGAGGCGGAGAGCTTCCTCGCCGCGCTGCCCGCGATCCTGCGCAGCGCCCGCGATGCCGCACAGGACGCCGCACAGGATGCCGCCCGGGAGGGTGCCCGTCAGGGTGCCCCCGACGCGAAGCCCCGAGCGTAGTCCGGGAGAATTATCAATATGACCGCAACCCATCCCGACCAGCCCGCCGCCGGGCCGACCTCGCAGGTGCCGCAGACCCGCACCGCGCGCCACCGGCGGATCGTGGACCTGTTGACCCGTCAACCCGTCCGCTCGCAGAGCCAGCTGGCCAAGCTGCTCGCCGACGACGGCCTCGTGGTCACCCAGGCCACCCTCTCCCGGGATCTGGACGAGCTGGGTGCGGTGAAGATCCGCAACCGGGACGGCGCGCTGATCTACGCCGTCCCGGCCGAGGGCGGCGACCGCACGCCCCGCGCGCCGATGGGCGAGTCCGCCAGCGAGGGCCGGATGGCCCGGCTGGCGGGGGAGTTGATGGTCTCGGCGACGGCCTCCGGCAATCTCGTGGTGCTGCGCACCCCGCCGGGCGCGGCCCAGTTCCTGGCCTCGGCGATCGACCAGGCCGAGGTCTTCGAGATCATCGGCACCATCGCGGGGGACGACACCGTCCTGCTGATCAGCCGCGACCCCTCGGGCGGCCAGGCGCTGGCCGACCACCTGATGCAACTGGCCCAGGCCAAGGCGCAATAGGAGCAGTAGGGCAGTAGGCCCCGCAGGTTGAGGGGGTTTTGATTTTCATACGGTGTGGTGCATACTTATGCCTGTCGCCGTAATCCTGTTCATACTTTTGCGAAGGAGAAAGCCGTGACCGAGCGCGTCGTACTCGCCTATTCGGGCGGTCTGGACACGTCCGTCTGCATCGGCTGGATCGCCGAGGAGACGGGCGCCGAGGTCATCGCCGTCGCCGTCGACGTCGGCCAGGGCGGCGAGGACCTGGACGCCATCCGTCAGCGCGCACTCGACTGCGGCGCCGTCGAGGCCGAGGTCGCGGACGCCCGTGACGAGTTCGCCGACGAGTACTGCCTCCCGGCGCTCAAGGCGAACGCCCTCTACCAGGGCCAGTACCCGCTGGTCTCGGCGCTGTCCCGCCCGGCGATCGTCAAGCACCTGGTCGCCGCCGCGAAGAAGCACGGCGCGACCACCGTCGCCCACGGCTGCACCGGCAAGGGCAACGACCAGGTCCGCTTCGAGGTCGGCATCCAGTCGCTGGCCCCCGAGCTGAAGTGCATCGCCCCCGTCCGCGACTACGCGATGACCCGGGACAAGGCGATCGCCTTCGCCGAGGCGAAGAACCTCCCGATCGTGACCACCAAGAAGAACCCGTACTCGATCGACCAGAACGTCTTCGGTCGCGCCGTCGAGACGGGCTTCCTGGAGGACATCTGGAACGCCCCGATCGAGGACGTCTACGAGTACACCCAGAACCCGGCCACCCCGCGTGAGGCCGACGAGGTCGTCATCACCTTCGAGGCCGGCGTGCCGGTCGCGATCGACGGCCGCAAGGTCACCATGCTCCAGGCCATCGAGGAGCTGAACAAGCGGGCCGGCGCCCAGGGCATCGGCCGCCTCGACATGGTCGAGGACCGGCTCGTCGGCATCAAGTCCCGCGAGATCTACGAGGCCCCCGGCGCGATCGCCCTGATCACCGCCCACCAGGCCCTGGAGAACGTCACCGTCGAGCGCGAGCTGGCCCGCTACAAGCGGCAGGTCGAGCAGCGTTGGGCCGAGCTGGTCTACGACGGCCTCTGGTTCTCCCCGCTCAAGCGCGCCCTCGACGGCTTCATCGCCGAGGCCAACCAGAGCGTCACCGGCGACATCCGGATGGTCCTGCACGGCGGCCGCGCCGTCGTCAACGGCCGCAAGTCCGACCAGTCGCTGTACGACTTCAACCTGGCGACGTACGACACCGGCGACACCTTCGACCAGTCGATGTCCAAGGGCTTCATCGAGATCTTCGGCATGTCCTCGAAGATCGCCGCCCGCCGCGACCTCGCCTGAGCCGCACCCTCTCACCGAGCCCCGGCCGTACCCCCCGACGGCCGGGGCTCACCCCCACCCACCTCGTAAAGGAGCCCACGCGATGCCGAACGACCAGAATGCAGACGTCCGCCTCTGGGGCGCGCGCTTCGCCGACGGCCCCTCCGAGGCGCTGGCCAAGCTCTCCGCCTCCGTGCACTTCGACTGGCGGCTCGCGCCGTACGACATCGCCGGCTCCAAGGCGCACGCCCGCGTGCTGCACAAGGCCGGGCTGCTGAGCGTGGACGAGCTGACCGGCATGCTCGGCGGGCTCGACCAGCTGCTCGCGGACGTCGAGGCCGGCACCTTCACCGGCACCGTCGCGGACGAGGACGTGCACACCGCCCTGGAGCGCGGCCTGCTGGAGCGGCTCGGCGCCGACCTCGGTGGCAAGCTCCGGGCCGGGCGCTCGCGCAACGACCAGATCGCCACGCTGTTCCGGATGTACCTGCGGGACCACGCGAAGATCATCGGCGGCCTGCTGCTGGACCTCCAGCACGCCCTGGTCGGCCTCGCCGAGGCCCACCCCGACACCGCCATGCCGGGCCGCACGCACCTCCAGCACGCCCAGCCGGTGCTCTTCGCCCACCACGTCCTCGCCCACGTGCAGGCCATCGGCCGGGACGCCGAGCGGCTGCGCCAGTGGGACACCCGCACCGCCGTCAGCCCGTACGGCTCCGGCGCGCTGGCCGGCTCCTCGCTCGGGCTCGACCCGGAGGCCGTGGCCGCCGAGCTCGGCTTCGAGCGGGGCTCGGTCGGCAACTCCATCGACGGCACGGCCTCGCGCGACTTCGTCGCCGAGTTCGCCTTCGTGACGGCGATGATCGGGATCAACCTCTCCCGGATCGCCGAGGAGGTGATCATCTGGAACACCAAGGAGTTCGGCTTCATCACGCTGCACGACGCCTTCTCCACCGGCTCCTCGATCATGCCGCAGAAGAAGAACCCGGACATCGCCGAGCTGGCCCGGGGCAAGTCCGGCCGCCTGATCGGCAACCTGACCGGCCTGCTCGCCACCCTGAAGGCCCTCCCGCTCGCGTACAACCGCGACCTCCAGGAGGACAAGGAGCCGGTCTTCGACTCCTGCGACACCCTCGAAGTCCTGCTGCCCGCCTTCACCGGCATGATGGCCACCCTCACCGTCCACCGCGAGCGGCTGGAGGAGCTGGCCCCGGCGGGCTTCTCGCTCGCCACCGACATCGCCGAGTGGCTGGTCAAGCAGGGCGTGCCGTTCCGCGTCGCCCACGAGGTCGCGGGTGCCTGCGTCAAGGTCTGCGAGGGTCAGGGCATCGAGCTCTCCGACCTGACGGACGAGCAGTTCGCCGGGATCTCGACGCACCTCACCCCCGAGGTCCGCTCCGTGCTCAGCGTCCACGGCGCCATCGCCTCCCGCAACGGCCGGGGCGGCACCGCCCCCTCCGCCGTCGCCGTCCAGCTCGCCGAGCTGAAGACCGACCTCGCCACCCAGCAGGAGTGGCTCCAGGGCTGAGAGCCGCATCAGGGGCGCGGCAGGGGCGCGGCAGGGTCACCTGCCGCGCCCTCGCTCGTTCGTAGACGTGTGTACCCCGTCACCCGTACGGCCGCCGCCCCCTCCGCCGAGGACGAAGCCCTCGCCGCCGAGCGCCGACACGCCGTCAGGACCGCCCTCGCCCGGCTGCCCGGACGCTGTCCGGAGCTGCTCACCGCCCTGGCCGAGTCACCCGAACTGACCTACCACCAACTGGCCGCCCGGCTCGGCATCCCCCGGGGCAGCATCGGCCCGACCCGCTCGCGCTGTCTCGCCTGCCTGCGGGCCCTGCTGCGCAGCCACCAGCCCTGATCGGCCGACCTGGCGGAGCCGGAGTGACGCTCACCACGAAGAGGTTGAGAGCAGGCAGCGCGGGGGTAGAGCGCTGGCTAACGTCCCCTTGACGATGGCCTGGGCGGCCGGATACTGAGCGTAAGCGCAGCTCCGGCCCCGGTGACCGCCGAGGGTACGTTGCTGCGTTGCTCCCGGTCAGGGCCGATCCCCGGCCGGGCACACCTTCGGCAGGGCAACCGGTGCGGACCCTCAGACGCGCACCGGTGACTAAGCGATGGGGAGGCCCCGCACATGGGCATGAGCGTGATCATCTCGGTGGCGAACGAGGAGGACGCGGAGCAGATCCTCAAGCTCCAGTACCTCGGCTACCAGAGCGAGGCCGAGCTGTACGGGGACTGGGCGATCGAGCCGCTGACCCAGACCCTGGAGAGCCTCCGGGACGAGTTGGCGGCCCGGCACGTGCTGGTCGCCCGGCTCGGCGACGAAGTGGTCGGCACCGTCCGGGGCCACGTCGAGGAGGACGGCACCGCGCGGATCGGCCGCCTGGTGGTCCACCCCCGGATGCAGCGCCACGGCCTCGGCGGCCGCCTGCTGGACGCCGTCGAGCGGCAGCTGCTCTCCGAGGCCGACGTGGCGTCGTTCGAGCTCTTCACCGGCCACCGCAGCCTCGGCAACCTCCGCCTCTACGCCCGCCACGGCTACCAGCAGTCCGCCGTCCGCGAGGTGAGCCGCCGCCTGAGCATCGTCACCCTGGCCAAGCCCGTCCACGTGCCGCTCGCAGCCACCGCCTGATCCGCCGCCCAGGGGCGTGCCGCGCCCCTGGGCAGGTAAGAACCCTTGCGGCGCCTGCATGGTGTCCGCATTCCGGACACTCGGTCCTGCTGATTGGGACCGTGTACGGACGTCTGCTTAACTTGCACTCATGACTGCGACGACGAGATGCACCCCCACCGGCACCACGCCGGCAGCCGGGCTCTGCATGTGCCGTTGTCGAATGTGTCACTGCTGAGGGCCCACCAGGCAGAGCCAGGCTCCCCTCCTCGCGCCCCGAAGCGAGCACTCGCGCCCACTCCGGCGCCATCCCCCACCCCGCGTCGTCCCTGACGACACGTAAGGGCCATGCCCACGCGCATCCCCGCCGCCCAGCGGCGACGATCAAGTGGTGGCAGGAGCCCGACCCCCCTTCACAGGCATGCCCGGCATGCCGCTGACCGCCTACCGGTGCGGCGGCACCGCGCCGTCCGCCCCCGACCATCGGAAGCAGCTGTGATCACCACCAAGGACCTGACGAAGGTCTACCGCTCCCGGGGCCGTGAGGTCACCGCCCTCGCCGGCGTCGACCTGCACGTCCGCGAGGGCGAGGTCTACGGCGTCGTCGGCACCAGCGGCGCCGGCAAGAGCACCCTCATCCGCTGCGTGAACATGCTGGAGCGCCCCAGCTCCGGCACCGTCACCGTGGACGGGGTCGAACTCAGCGCACTCCCGGGCCGCGAGCACCGCGCCGGACGCGAACTGCGCGAGGCCCGCCGCCGGATCGGCATGGTCTTCCAGCACTTCAACCTGCTCTCCTCCCGCACCGTCCAGGAGAACGTCGAACTGCCGCTGGAGATCACCGGCCTCGACCGCACCCAGCGCCGCCGCAAGGCCGCCGAACTGCTGGAGCTGGTCGGCCTCGCCGACAAGGCCCGCAGCTACCCGAGCCAGCTCTCCGGCGGCCAGAAGCAGCGCGTCGGCATCGCCCGCGCCCTCTCCGGCGACCCCAAGGTGCTGCTCTCCGACGAGGCGACCTCCGCCCTCGACCCCGAGACCACCCGGTCGATCCTCGCCCTGCTGCGCCGCCTCAACCAGCAGCTCGGCCTCACCGTGCTGCTGATCACCCATGAGATGGACGTCATCAAGACCGTCTGCGACTCCGCCGCCCTGATGCGCGGCGGCAAGGTCGTCGAGGCGGGCCGGCTGACCGACCTGCTCGCCACCGAGGGCTCGCTGCTCGCCCGCGAGCTCTTCCCGCTCGGCGAGTTCGGCCAGGGCCACCCCGGCAACACCGTCCTGGAGATCACCTTCCAGGGCGACAGCTCGGCCCAGCCGTTCGTCTCCCAGCTGGCCCGGACCTACCAGATCGACATCAACATCCTCGGCGCGGCCGTCGAGACCGTCTCCGGCCGGATGGTCGGCCGGATGCGGGTCGAACTGCCCGGCGCCCAGATGGACAACGTGGTGCCGATCGGCTTCCTGCGCGAGCAGGGCCTCCAGGTGGACGTACTGAACGCGGACGGAGCCCTCGCATGACCTGGGACGAGATGTGGGCGCTGATGCAGCCCGCCACGGTCGAGACCTTCCAGATGGTCGGCGTCGCGACCCTCGCCACCATCGTGCTCGGGCTGCCGCTCGGCCTGCTGCTGGTGCTCACCGACAAGGGCGGCGCACTCCAGAACGTCCCGGTGAACCGCGTCGTCGGCACCGTCGTCAACGTCGGCCGCTCGCTGCCGTTCGTGATCCTGATGGTCGCCCTCCAGACCTTCACCCGGAGCCTGGTCGGCACCACCATCGGCTGGCAGGCCGCCAGCGTGCCGCTCGCCATCGGCGCCATCCCGTTCTTCGCCCGGCTGGTCGAGACCGCCGTCCGCGAGGTCGACGGCGGCCTGCTGGAGGCCGTCCACGCGATGGGCGGCGGCACCTGGACGGCAGTCCGCAAGGTGCTGCTCCCCGAGTCGCTGCCCGCCCTGGTCTCCTCCGTCACCACCACCGTCATCGCCCTGATCGGCTTCTCCGCGATGGCCGGCACCGTCGGCGGCGGCGGCCTCGGCACCCTCGCCGTCAACTACGGCTACCAGCGCTTCGAGACCGGCTTCATGTGGGTCATCGTCGCCGAACTCGTCGTCATCGTGATGGTCATCCAGCTGATCGGCGACACCGCCGTCCGCCGCCTCACCGACCGGGGCCACTCCGGCGGCACCACCCGGCTGCTGCGCTCCCGCCGCGCCGCACCGGCCGCCGACGAGCAGCTCACCTCCACCCACTGACCACGCCGCCCGCCCGCACCCCGGCGGGCGGTGAGACCGGGGCCCCGAACCCGAGGCCCGTTCCACGCAGAAAGGCACTTTTCGTGCGTAACGCTCTGAAGTCCACCAGCGTCCTCCTCACCGCCGGTCTCGCCCTGACCCTCACGGCCTGCGGCAGCAGCGGCTCCTCGTCCTCGGGCTCTTCCGCCGACGCGCCGCTGACCGTCATCGCCAGCCCGACCCCGCACGCCCAGATCCTGGACTACGTCCAGAAGAACCTGGCCGACAAGGCGGGCCTCAAGCTCAACGTGAAGGTCGTCACCGACTACGTGACCCCCAACACGGCCGTCCAGGACGGCTCGGCGGACGCCAACTACTTCCAGCACGTCCCGTACCTGGAGGACTTCAACAAGAAGCACGGCACCGACATCGTCTCCGTCGAGACGGTGCACCTGGAGCCGCTGGGCCTCTACTCCAAGAAGGTCAAGAACGCCGGCGAGCTCGCCGCCGGCGCCACCGTGGGCATCCCCAACGACGCCACCAACGAGGGGCGGGCGCTCAAGCTGCTCGCCGACAACAACGTCATCACCCTCAAGTCCGGCGTCGGCACCGCCGCCACCCCGGCGGACGTCACCGGCAACCCGAAGAACCTGAAGTGGAAGGAGCTGGACGCCGCCCAGCTGCCCCGCTCGCTCGCCGACCTCGACGCCGCCGTCATCAACGGCAACTACGCGCTCGACTCCGGCCTCAAGCCCGCCACCGACGCGATCCTGCTGGAGAAGGCCGCGGGCAACCCGTACGCCAACATCCTCGCCGTCAAGAAGGGCAAGGAGAACGACCCGCGGGTGCAGAAGCTCGCCCAGCTGCTGCACTCCGCCGAGGTCAAGAACTACATCGACACCACCTTCAAGGGCTCGGTCGTCGCCGCGTTCTGACGGACCGTACAGCACTCCGACCGGGCCCCCGCCGCAGCACCGCGAGGGCCCGGTCAGGCAGTATGCACGAGGCGCGGCACGCGGGAGGGGCTTCCGAGGTGCCGCCGCCGGACCTGCCGGGCTCCCTTCGGATAGGCTGACGCGTCCGAGAACGGGTGGGGCCGTACGGTGTGTCCACGACCCGGCGAGGAGAGACGGCATGCCAGCGAGCTTCCCCGAGACCGCCATCAGCACCGAGAGGCTGCTGCTGCGCCCCCTTGAGGTCGACGACGCCTCCAGCCTGACCGCCATGATGGCCGACGAGCTGGTGCACACCTGGACGGCGATCCCGCAGCCCTTCACCGAGGCGCACGCCGTCGAATGGGCCCGCCTCCTCGCGCCCGCCCGCCGCATACAGGGGCGAGGAATCGTTTTCGCCGTCACCGAGCACCTCACCCAGCGCGTGGTCGGCGTCGTCGAGCTCCGCGGCACCGACTGGCGCCTGCTCTCCACCGAGGTCGTCTTCATCACCGCCCCCTGGGCCCGTGGCGAGGGCTACGCCCCCGAGGCCGTGCTCGGCGTCGCCCAGTGGCTCTTCGAGGACCGCGGCTTCCTCCGCCTGGAGATGCGGACGGCGGCGGGCAACACCGCCGGCCAGCAGGTCGCCCAGAAGGTCGGCTCGATCAGCGAGGGCGTGCTGCGCAGCGCCTGGATAGTCCGGGGAAGCGAGTGGGGCCAGGCCGGCGAGGAGAGCCGCAGCGACCTCATCCTCTGGAGCCTCCTCCCCGAGGACCTCGAATCCCCCCACGCCTTCTCCCACGGCGGGGAAGCCGCGCACACCTGGTGAAGCGTTGCCCCTGGGAGCGCACACCTGTGCGGCGCTGCGGCGCCTGCCGGGCTGCACCAGGTAGCCTCTGCACCTGACGTGTCGTGGGGTGCAGAGCCGAGGAGAGCAGCGGTAGATGGCTGACCGGATCACGGTCATCGGGTGGGACGGTACTCCGCTGACCGAGGCGGCCAGCTCCGCGCTGGCCGGTGCGACGCTGGTGGCGGGCGCGCCGTACCAGCTCGCCGCGCTGCCGGTCCCGGCAGGGGCCGAGCGGATCGCGCTGGGCAGCGTACAGCTGGCGGCCCGTCGGATCGCCGAGCACCGAGGGGCGGCCGTGGTGGTCGCCGAGGGCGACCCGGGGTTCTTCGGCGTCGTCCGGACGCTGCGGCGGCCCGAGTACGGGCTCGAACTGGAGGTGCTGCCCGCCGTCTCCTCGGTGGCTGCCGCCTTCGCCCGCGCGGGGATGCCCTGGGAGGACGCCCAGGTGGTCAGCACGCACGGCGGCAGGCTGCGCCGGGCGGCCAACGTCTGCCGGGCGTACTCGAAGGTGGCCGTCCTCACCAGTGCGGACGCGGGCCCCAGCGAGCTGGCCCTGATGCTGCGTGGGGTGCACCGGACCTTCGTGGTCTGCGAGGCACTCGGCACTCCGGACGAGGACGTCACCGTCCTGACCTCCGAGCGGGTGCCGGACCAGGTCTGGCGTGATCCCGCCGTCGTGCTGGTGATCGGCGGTGGCGGGCAGCCGCACGCGGTGGACGAGGCGGCCGGCTGGCTGGCCGGCCGCCCGGTGGTCTTCCCGGGGCCGGACCGTGGCTGGGCGCTGCCCGCCGAGGCGTACGCGGGCGCGGAGCGCGGCGTGCAGACGGCGGCCGGCGCCGGGCACGCGCTGCCCCCGCACGTCCGCGCGCTGGCGGTGGCCCGGCTCGGGCCCGTCCCCGGCGACCTGGTCTGGGTGGTGGGCGCGGGCACCGGCGCGCTGGCCGTCGAGACGGCGCGCTTCGGCGCGGCCGTCGTCGCCGTCGAGGCGGACCGCTCGGCCTGCGCGCAGATCGCGGTGAACGCCCGCCGGTACGGCGTCGAGATCGAGCCGGTGCACGGCGTCGGGCCCGAGGTGCTCGGCGGCCTGCCCGAACCTGACGCGGTGATGGTCGAATCCGGCGGCGCCGAGGTGGTGCGCGCCGTGCTGGCGCGCCGCCCCGAGCGGCTGGTCGCCGTGGCGCACACCCTCGCCGAGGCGGAGGCCGTCCGCGAGGCGATCGCCGGCGCGGGGTACCGGGTGGACGGCGCACTCCTCCAGTACGCGCCGCTCGACGCAGGCCGGGGCACCGTCGCCGGGCTCTCGATCGGGCCGGGGGAGCAGAGCCTCGTCCTCTGGGGCGAGCAGCCTTCCTGACCGGCGGGGCAGGGAGGTCGGGCCCGGCACGGTGATCCCCGTCGCATCCGGACACCGATTCGAGAGACCGTCGGTGCAGGCCGGTAGTGTGACGTCCTGGTGACGCCCGGCGGGCGGTGGGACGTGCCCGATCCGGTACGTTTACCACCTTTTTGACGTGGTGCTACCCCAGTCGGTACGGAGTGCGCGCATTCGACGCGGCGCAGGTCGGCCCGGAAGAATGCAGCAGGCGTCCGGCGCGGTCGTGCCGGTTGCGTCGGGCGGTCGTTGTCTCTGATGGTGCGCCACCCCGAGTGGGTGCACCGACCGGGGGAGCGCGCGGCGGACGCCAGCAGGCGGAAGCGGTAGGTGGACGGGCGGGCCGGAGCTGGTCCGCCCCGAGCGGAGTGGGCGCTGCGGTCGGTGATCGCGTCGCCAAGGGCGCGTGAAGCGGCCTGGAAGGAGCTTTGACATGACCGATGGCGGCCACGTCCCCAGCGAGGGACTGCCGGAGCACCTGCTCGGCACCGAGATGCCCGTCCGGCCGGACGGCGCTGCCGTACCCGGGGCCCAGACGGCGCCGGTACCTCCGATGCCCACGGTGAGCCCCGTCACGCCGGTGCCCCCGGTGGTCTTCGTCGCTCCGACGATGCCCGGGGCGGAGCACGGCGTGCCCGTCGCCCAGCACCTGGCTGCCCAGCAGGTCATGCCCCAGCACGGCACGTCCCAGCACGGCACTTCCCAGCAGGTCACCTCCCAGCAGGTCACGTCTCAGCACCCGGCGGCCGAGGGCTGGCCCGCCGAGCCGCGCCAGGCCTTCACCTTCCTCGACCAGCCCGACCAGCTGGAGGACGAGGACGACGTGCTGCTCATGCCCGGCCCGCAGGGCTCCTGGGGCGAGCCGCTCGCCCCGCTCGACACCGCTCTCGCGGTCGAGCCGATCGACACCATGACGCTGCGTACGATCGAGGAGCCGGTGGCACCCGCCGCCGATGCCGTTCCCGGTACGCCCGTCGAGCCTTCCTGGCCGCCGCTGGCCCCGCCCGCGGTGGCCGAGCCGGCCGCGCAGGCACCGCCGGTCGAGCCGCTGCCGGTGGAGCCCCTGCCGGTCGAGCCGCAGGCCGCCGCCCCGGCCCCCGCCGCCGCCGCCGTGACGGCGCCTCAGCAGCAGCGCCGCCCGCTGCACGCGGGCCCGCCCATCCCGGACCCGTCGCTGATGACCGGTCAGGTCCCCGTCCGCTCGCTCGCCGACCGTGGCCCGTCCGGCGCGGCCGAGCCCGTCGCCGTGCGCCCGCTGGGCAGCACCCCCGCGCACGGCGTGCCGGTCGTCCAGGTGCCCCGGACGCCGGTGGCCGAGCCGCAGATCGAACAGCAGATGGTGGGACAGCAGGTCGTGGAACAGCAGATCGTGGAGCCGCAGGCCGTGCAGCAGCAGAGCACCGAGCAGCCGGTCATGGAGCCGGTGCCCGTACCCGTACCGGCGGCGGCCGACGCCCCCGTCGTGGCGGCGCCGTTCGAGGCCGCCCCGCCGGTCGCCGAGCACCCTGCCGAGCACATCGCCGAGCCCGTTGCCGCCGCACCGGTCGAGCAGATCGCGCAGACCGAGCCGGTCACCCCGGTCGCGCCGGTCGTCGTCGAGGCCGCGCCCGTCGCGGTCGAGCAGGCGCCGGCCGAGCAGCCCACCGCCGTACCGGCCGAGGCCGAGCCCGCGCTCGCCGCCGTCGCGGTGGCCGTCGACACGGCCGAGCCGGTCGCCATCCCCGCACAGGCCCAGCACCGCCGCAGCAGCACCTCGGCCTTCCTTGCCGCCCCGGCCCCGCACGACCTCGCGGTCGCCGAGGCTCCCGCGACCCCGGTCGTCGAGGCCCCCGTCGCTCCCGAGCCCGCGACCGAGCCGGAGCCCGTCGCCGTGGTCGAGGCCCAGCCCGAAGCACTGCCCGAGGCCCAGCCCGAAGCCCAGCCCGAAGCCCTGGCCGAGCCCGTCGCCGTCCCCGTCGCAGAGGAGGCCACCGTGGTCGAGGTCCAGCCCGCCGTCGAGGCCACCACCGAGGCAGCCCCCGCGCCGGAGGCCGAGGACGCGCCCGTCCTGGACCACCCCGGCACCGCCGCCCCCGGCTACGACGAGGCCGGCCGCGACGCCGTCCACCAGGTGATCCGCGAGCGCCGCGACATCCGCAACGGCTTCCGCCCGGACGCGATCCCGCACGAGGTGCTGATCCGCGTCCTGGAGGCGGCCCACACCGCGCCCAGCGTCGGCTACTCCCAGCCCTGGGACTTCGTGGTCATCCGCTCCGCCAAGACCCGCCGCCGGATGCACGAGCTGGCGGAGCGCCAGCGCGACGCGTACGCCGAGTCGCTGCCCAAGGGCCGGGCGAAGCAGTTCAAGGAAATCAAGATCGAGGCGATCCTCGAGACCCCGGTCAACATCGTGGTCACCGCCGACCGCACCCGGGGCGGCCGCCACACCCTGGGCCGCCACACCCAGCCGCAGATGGCTCCGTACTCGGCAGCGCTGGCCGTCGAGAACCTCTGGCTGGCCGCCCGCGCCGAGGGCCTGGGCGTCGGCTGGGTGAGCTTCTTCGACGAGGAGGAGATGGTCCGCGAGCTCGGTCTGCCCGACCACCTGGACGTCGTCGCCTACCTCTGCGTCGGGTACGTCGACGCCTTCCCGGACGAGCCCGAGCTCCAGCAGCAGGGCTGGGCGAAGAAGCGCCCGCTCTCCTGGGTAGTCCACGAGGAGCAGTACGGCAACCGCGCGCTGCCCGGCGAGGAGCCGCACGACCTGCTCAGCGAGACGCTGCGCACCATCCGCCCGCTCGACGCCAAGGCGCTCGGCGACGCCTGGGACCGCCAGAAGCGGATGACCAAGCCCGCCGGTTCGCTCGGCATGCTGGAGATCATCGCGGCGCAGCTCAGCGGCCTCAGCCGCAAGTGCCCGCCGCCGATCCCGGAGCCGGGCTGCGTGGCGATCTTCGCCGGCGACCACGGCGTGCACGCCCAGGGCGTCACCCCGTGGCCGCAGGAGGTCACCGCGCAGATGGTGGCGAACTTCCTGGCCGGGGGAGCGGTGGTCAACTCCTTCGCCGCCCAGGTCGGCGCCGAGGTCTGCGTGGTCGACGTCGGTGTCGCCTCCGAGCTGCCGGACGCCATCCAGCAGGGCCGCACCACCGGCCTGCTGCCCCGCAAGGTCAAGCCGGGCACCGACGACATGACGCAGGGCCCGGCGATGAGCCGGGAGGAGGCGCTCAAGGCGATCGAGGTCGGCATCGAGACCGCCCGTGACCTGGTCGCGGCGGGCAACAAGATCCTGATCACCGGCGACATGGGCATCGCCAACACGACCGCCTCCGCCGCGCTGGTCTCCGTCTTCGCCGGCGCCGACCCGGCCGAGGTGACCGGGCGCGGCACGGGCATCGACGACGAGACGCACGCCCGCAAGGTCGAGGTCGTCCGCCGCGCGCTCGCCCTGCACCAGCCCGACCCCTCCGACCCGATCGGCGTACTCGCCGCCGTGGGCGGCCTGGAGCACGCCGCGATCGCCGGGTTCCTGCTCGGCGCGGCCTCGCTCCGCACCCCGGTCATCCTGGACGGCGTCATCGCCGGCTCGGCAGCCCTGGCCGCCAAGGCGATCGCGCCCGAGGTGCTGGCCGCCTGCATCGCCGGGCACCGCTCGGCCGAGCCCGGCCACCAGATCGCGCTCGCCAAGATCGGCCTTCGCCCGCTGATCGACCTCGACCTGCGGCTCGGCGAGGGTACGGGCGCGCTGCTCGCGCTCCCGCTGGTGCAGAGTGCCGCCCGCGCGATGCACGATGTAGCCACCTTCGACTCCGCCGGGGTCACCGAGAAGGCCTGACCCGCCGACCACGTCTCCCGGCTCCATCCCCGTATCGGGGGCCCCGGGCCTGTCGGGCCGTCCGCGCACCACGCCGCGAACGGCCCGACAGGCCCGGGGCACACCGGAGCCGGGGGAGCGCCCGCTCTCTCCAAGACTCCCCGTTCCGAACCAGGAGCCCTGCCGATGACCGCGCCCCACCCCCACCCCAGCACCGAGGGTCTGACCCCGTACCCCGTCGGGATACTGCTGGCCGGCCGACGCGTCGTGGTGGTCGGCGGTGGCCAGGTCGCCCAGCGCAGGCTGCCCGCGCTGATCGCCTCCGGCGCCGACCTCCACCTGATATCGCCCGAGACGACCCCGGCCGTCCAGGCCATGGCCGACGCGGGCGAGCTCACCTGGCACCGCCGCGGCTACGCTGCCGGCGACCTCGCGGACACCTGGTACGTACTGGTCGCCACCGACGACCCGGCCGTCAACACCCAGGTCAGCTCCGAGGCCGAGAGCCTGCGGGTGTTCTGCTCCCGCAGCGACGACGCCTCCGCCGCCACCGCCTGGACACCGGCCAGCGGCCGCGACGGCGGCGCCACCGTCGCCGTCCTCACCGGCGACCCCCGGCACTCCGCCGCCCTGCGCAACGCCATCGTGGACGGCCTGCGCGACGGCAGCCTCTCCGCCCGCCAGTACCGCGAGCGGACCCCGGGCGTCGCCCTGGTCGGCGGCGGCCCCGGCGACCCCGACCTGATCACCGTGCGCGGCCGCCGCCTGCTCGCCGACGCGGACGTCGTCGTCGCCGACCGGCTCGCCCCGCGCGAGCTGCTCGCCGAGCTCCCGCCGCACGTCGAGGTGATCGACGCCTCCAAGATCCCGTACGGCCGCTTCATGGCCCAGGAGGCGATCAACCAGACGTTGATCGACCACGCCAAGGCCGGCAAGTTCGTCGTCCGCCTCAAGGGCGGCGACCCGTACGTCTTCGGCCGGGGCGGCGAGGAGCTGCTCGCCTGCGTCGAGGCCGGGCTGCCCGTCACCGTCGTCCCGGGCATCTCCAGCTCGATCAGCGTGCCCGCCGCCGTCGGCATCCCCGTCACCCACCGGGGCATGACGCACGAGTTCACCGTCATCTCCGGCCACGTCGGCCCCGGCGACGACCGCTCGCTGGTCAACTGGGCCGCCGCCGCACAGATGACCGGCACCCTCGTCCTGCTGATGGCCGTCGACAAGATCGGCTCGATCGCCGCCGAGCTCATCGCGAACGGCCGCCCCGCGACCACCCCGGTCGCGGTCGTCCAGGAGGGCACCACCGCCGCCCAGCGGCGCGTCGACGCCACCCTCGCCACCGTCGGCGAGGTGGTCACGGCCGAACAGATCAAGCCCCCGGCCGTCATCGTGATCGGCGACGTGGTCAACGTCCTCGCCCACTGACGCCCACAGGCTCCGCCGGCCAGGTCGGCGGAGCCTGGTGTCATAAAGTGGCCCGGTGTCAGAACCACGTACCGTCACCGACCCCGCCGACCCCCGCCTCGCCGACTACACCGGCCTGACCGACGTCGAGCTGCGCCGCCGCCGCGAACCCGCCGAGGGCCTCTTCATCGCAGAGGGCGAGAAGGTCATCCGCCGCGCCGTCGCCGCGGGCTACCGGATGCGGTCGATGCTGCTCACCCCGAAGTGGCTGGACGTCATGGCGGACGTCATCGAGGGCGCCGACGCCCCCGTGCACGTCGTCGAGCCCGGCCTCGCGGAGGCCGTCACCGGCTACCACGTGCATCGCGGCGCGCTCGCCTCGATGGAGCGCAAGCCGCTCGCCACGGCCGCCGAGGTACTCGCCGGGGTCCGCCGCGTCGCGGTGTTCGAGGACATCGTCGACCATGCCAACATGGGGGCCGCCTTCAGGAACGCCGCCGCCCTCGGTGTCGGCGCCGTCCTCCTCACCCCGCGCTGTGCGGACCCGCTCTACCGGCGGTCCGTGAAGGTCTCGATGGGAGCTGTCTTCCAGGTGCCGTGGACTCGCCTGGAGTCCTGGCCGGGGGGCATCGAGAGCCTGCACTCCGCGGGCTTCAGGACCGCGGCCCTCTGTCTGAGCGACCGGGCGATCACCCTCGACGAACTCGCGGCCCGGGGTGACGAGAAGCTGGCCCTGGTCTTCGGCACGGAAGGCGACGGCCTCGCCGCCGAGACCCTCGCCGCGGTCGACGACCACGTGCGCATCCCGATGGACGCCGGCGTCGACTCCCTCAACGTGGCCGCCGCCTCGGCGGTGGCCTTCTACGCGACCCGCCCACGGGCTGCCTGAACCCTGGCTGCCTGAGCGGGCCGCTCGTCCGGTGCGACTCCCAGGAGTCCGAGGAAGGCCAGCGCTGCGGGCGAGGGGGTCGGACCGTAGGGGGTGGCGGCGTAGACCCGGCGCACGGGGATGTCGTCGGGGTGCAGCGAGACGAGCGTGATGTCGGACCGGACGGCGTCGGCGGCGAGGGAGGGGATGAGGGTGATGCCGAGCCCGGCGGCGACGCAGCCCTGCTTGGCGATCCAGTCGCGGGCGACGAAGCCGATCCTCGGGCGGAAGCCGGTCCGCAGGCAGGAGCTGATCAGGGTGTCCTCGGGGCGGGAGCTGCCCGCGATCCACTCCTCCTGCGCCAAGTCCGCGAGCGTGACCTGCCGCCGGCCGGCGAGCGGGTGCCCCGGTGGAAGGGCGACCATCATGAAGTCGTCGCAGAGCTTGTGCAGTTCGACCCCGAGCAGCGGCTGGTCGTAGGTCGTGCTGATGACGGCCACATCGGCCTCACCGGCCGTCAGTTTGGTGACGAGCTGCGGGGTGAGGCCCTCTTCGAGGGTGACGGCGATCGAGGGGTGCGTGGCCCGGAAGGCCGCTATGGCCTTGGGCACGAGCGCGGCTGCCGCGGTGGCGAAGGTGCCGACGCGGAGCCGGCCGGTGACCAGGTTGCGGAGGTCGGCCAGGTCGCCGCGGGCTGCTTCGAGGCGTTCGAGCACGGCCTGCGCGTGGCCCAACAGGCACCGGCCCGGCTCGGTGAGGCGGACACCGCGCGGGAGGCGGTCGAAGAGCGCGGCGCCGGCCTCGGCCTCCAGGGCGGAGACCTGGCGTGAGATCGCCGACTGCGTGTAGCCCAGGGCCCGGCCCGCTTCGGTGAAGGACCCGAGCCTGGCGACCTCGGCGAAGACGCGCAGCAGAGTGGTGGAGAAATCATGCGATTCCGGCATGCCGACCATGCTAGACATTCGCTGGTGGCATGGCGGCCCGATGCCTACCGTGGAGCCCATGGAGAAGAAGATCGCGTTTCTCGGGTTGGGGTCCATGGGTGCGCCGATGGCCGCGCGCCTTCTCGCCGCCGGCTACCCGCTGACGGTGTGGAACAGGACGGCCGCGCGGGCGGAGCAGCTGGCGGCGGCCGGGGCGACGGTGGCGGCGACGCCCGCCGAGGCCGTCCGGGAGGCGGACGTCGTCATCACGATGCTCGCCGACCCGGCTGCCGTACGGGAGGTGGTGGGCGCTTTCGCGCCCGCGCTGCAGCCCGGTGTGACGCTGATCGAGGCGTCCTCGATCGGTCCGCAGGGTGTCGCCGAGGTCGCGGCGATGCTGCCCGAGGGCGTGGCCCTGGTCGACTCGCCCGTGATGGGCAGCGTGGACCGCGCGGCGTCCGGCGAGCTGGTGCTGCTGGTCGGGGGCGATTCGAGTGCGGTGCAAGACGTGCTGGCGGTGCTCGGCACGGCGACGCACTGCGGCGCGACGGGCACCGGGTCGGCGCTCAAGGTGGTGCTGATCGGTGCGGTGATCGCGGGTGTCGCGGTGGTCGGGGAGGCGATGGCGCTCGCCGACTCCTTCGGCCTGCCCGAGGAGTTGGTGACGCGGGCGATGGCCCAGGGCCCGCTCGCCGGGGTGGCGGGGCGGGCCTTCGCCCGGGGGGCGTACTTCCCGGTGCGGCTGGCGGCCAAGGACGTGGCCCTGGCGACGGCCGCCGCCGACCTGCCGCTGGCGCGGGTGGTGCACGGGCGGCTGACGGCCTTCCCCGAGGCCGCGGACGAGGACCTCGGGCAGCTCGTCAAGCACCTGCGGGCCGGACGGAGCTGACGGGTCGTACGTCTTCGCCGCGGCCGTCCCTACCGGCTGAGCCCGGCCTGGCCGAAGGTACCGGGCACCGGCAGGGTGGCCCAGCGGCCGATCGGCCAGGCCACGGTGAAGGCGCGGCCGACCACGTTGCCCACGGGGACGAAGCCGCCGCCGGGCTGGTTCACGTGGGCGCGGGAGTCCCAGGAGTCGTCGCGGTGGTCACCCATCACCCACAGGCTCCCCTTGGGCACGGTGACCGTCCCGACCGGGAGGTTGTCGCACGGGGTGGCGCCCGGGTAGATATACGGCTCGTCCAGCGGCACGCCGTTGACCTTCACCGGGCTGCCCACCCGGCACTCGACGGTGTCGCCGCCGACCGCGATCACCCGCTTGATCAGGTCCTTCTCGCCCGCCGAAGGCATCAGGCCGACCAGGCTCAGCACGCTCTGCACGGCGTTGGGCTTCTGCGGCCGCTCGTCCAGCCAGCCGCCCGGGTCGCGGAAGACCACGACCTCGCCGCGCTGGGGCTGGGCCCCGAACCAGGGCGTGAACTTGTCGACCAGGACGCGGTCTCCCTTCTGCAGGGTGTTCTGCATCGACGCCGAGGGGATCGAGAACGCCTGCACCGCGAAGGTCTTGATCCCCAGCGAGAGCACCAGCGCCATGCTCACCAGCACCAGCAGCTCGGCCCACCAAGGGCGCTTCGCCCCGGCCCAGGCCATCACCTTGGAACGCACGACCTACCCCCCGTGATTCTCGGGACCAGGGCCCGACGCGGGCGCAGTCCTCAGCCGTGAGTGTAGGAAGACGAAGGTTCGCGAGGCGTAAGGACGGTCGGTCTCAGGACGCCTCAGCCGCTGGGCAGCGCCGCGCCCGGCCAGGACTCGTCCAGGGTGCCGTCACCGCGCACCGTGTACCGGGTGGAGGCCCCGGTGCCGGTCTGGGCGGCCCGTTCGTCGCGGATCAGGGCGCCGCCCTCCAGCCGCCAGGAGGCGGTGGCCGCGGCATCAGCCGCCGAGGCCCGGGAGGCGAGCAGCACGGGCGTGTCCCCGCTGAAGCCGAACAGCTCGACCAGGTCCACCGGTACGGCGCCCTCGGCGCGCCGCAGCACCACCAGCGCGGCGGGCGCGTCCCGGTAGCGGGCGGGCAGCACGGTGCTCAGCGCGATCTGGGCGCCCTCGGCGGTGGAGCGGCCGTCCCGGAGCCGGATGGCGGGGCCCCCGGCCGGGTCGGAGTAGCTGCGGTTGGGCCAGTCGACCACCGGCGAGGGGCCGGTGGCGGGGCCGAGCGCCGGGTCGCCGGTGCCGTGCGCGACGGCGGCGAACGGCGGGGCGGGCGACTGCGCGCCGTCCGCCGACAGCCCGGCGGGCGGCGCGGCCACCGAGGGAGAGGTGGACGGGCCGGGGCCGGCGGCAGGCCCTGCCGGCTGCGGTTCTCGCAGCCCTGGGCGGCCGCGATGGCCAGCGCGACCCCGACGGTGACGGTGACGAAGACGACCGCGCGCTGCCGCAGCAGGCGCCGCCGGGCACCCGTCGCCCGCCCGACCGGCGGGCGGCCGGGCGCGGGTGTGTGCTGACGCTCCCGCACGGTGCCCGGCTGGGCGCCATCGGGGCGGGGCATCGGGGCCGTGACGGGCTGCCCGTGCGGGCGCCGGGCGGGCATCGGCGGCGGCACCGGCCGCACCGCGGGCGCGACGGGGGCCGAGGCGCGCCCGCGCGAGCCGCCCAGCGCCGCGCCCCGGGCGGCCAGCTCGCTGAGCCGCTCGTGCAGGGCCGCCGCGCCGGGCCGCTCGCCGGGCTCCTTGGCCAGGCAGGCCCGCACCAGCGGAGCCAGCGGCGGCGGCACGGCGGAGAGGTCGGGCTCCTCGTGCACCACCCGGTAGAGCATCACCTCCGAGGACGCCCCGGAGCCGAACGGCGAGTCGCCGGTGAGCGCGTACGAGAGCGTGGCGCCGAAGGCGAAGACGTCGGTGGCCGGCAGCACGGCGGCGCCGCGCACCTGCTCGGGGGCGAGGAAGCCGGGGGAGCCGACGGCGGTGCCGACGTGCGTGAGGGTGCTGGCGCCGCGCGACCAGGCGATGCCGAAGTCGATGATCCGGGGGCCCTTGGGGGAGAGCAGGATGTTGGAGGGCTTCAGATCCCGGTGCACCACCCCGGCCTCGTGCACCTTGACCAGGCCGTCCGCGAGCGCGGCGCCGATCCGGGCGGCCTCGGCCCACGGCAGCGGGCCCTCGTCCCCGACCCGCTTGTACAGCGAGGGGCCGGGCACGTAGGCGGTGGCGAGCCAGGGCCGGTCCGCCTCGATGTCGGAGCCGACGACGCGCGCGGTGCAGCCGCCCCGGATCTTCGAGGCGGCGGCGATCTCCCGGGCGAAGCGGGTACGGAACTCCGCGTCCTCGGCCAGCTCGGCCCGGATCAGCTTGAGCGCGACGCGCTGCCCCCGGCGGTCCGACCCGAGGTAGACCACGCCCATCCCACCGGCGCCGAGTCGCCGGTGCAGCCGGTACGGGCCGACGATGCGGGGGTCCTCACGCCTCAGCCGCATCATCGCCATGTCCGCTTCCCGTCACTCTGTGGCCCGTCGTCCTGGGGTTGAGACCCCGTCGGTTGGGGCATCGTCAGAATCCTGCTCCGGCACAGCTTACGGACTGCGTGCTGCGGTGTGCTGATACGCAACACCCGCCGAGCCGGTCGGATTGTCGGATGCACCGAAACAACACCTCGCCGTCACTTCCACGACACCGCTGACCAGGCACGGAGCAGCCCCTCAGGGGTGCTCTCAGGGTTCAGTGGGGGATCTGCGCGAGCCTCTCTCCGCCTGGGGTAGTAGACCCGGGGCCCCGGCGTCATCCCAGCGGAGGCCGAGGGACCGTACGCGGGCATGACGACCGCTGCCGGCCCGGCCCGTAGCGTTGATCCCGGCGGTGAGAGACCGGCTCGTTCCACGGGTCCGTGCTCGCCGCTCCCAGACGGCAGCAAGGCAGTAGCAGGAACGGGCGGGAGAAGACCATGGCCACGCAGCTCACCGGAGCAGTCCGACGCGGTCGGCAGAC
Source organism: Kitasatospora sp. McL0602 (assembly GCF_052076145.1). Lineage (NCBI taxonomy): Bacteria > Bacillati > Actinomycetota > Actinomycetes > Kitasatosporales > Streptomycetaceae > Kitasatospora > Kitasatospora sp. McL0602. The sequence continues at coordinate 6,539,739 of NZ_CP197246.1, forward strand.
GGGTCACAGGCACCCCGCCGTCGCGTTCGCGATCGCGCTGCCCTGCGCCGCCCTCCTGGTGATGCTGTTCGGCTGGGAGCAACTGGCGGCCCAGATACGCGCGGTCGCCGATCTGATCGGGCGCTGACCCTTGGGGAAGGGAAGGCGTCGGCCGAGGGCCCTCGCACACCGGCTGGACTGACGCGGACGGGCGTCGGCGGTGAGCGCGGCAGTGCCTCGGCAGACAGCAGGTGCCGGGTGCGGCGAAGCCGGTGAGGGCTTCCGCACCCGGTGCCTGCGTACCCGCAGCAGGAGCGGAGGGCCACAACGCAGAAGGCCGCAGTCCTGATCGGACCACGGCCTTCCACCAACTCTGGTGCGCGATACTGGGATTGAACCAGTGACCCCTACCGTGTCAAGGTAGTGCTCTCCCGCTGAGCTAATCGCGCCTCACCAAGGCCCCCACGAGGAGAACCAAGTGCGCGATACTGGGATTGAACCAGTGACCCCTACCGTGTCAAGGTAGTGCTCTCCCGCTGAGCTAATCGCGCCTGCACACGTCACCGAAGTGACGGTCATGCCAAGACCCCTGACGGGGCCGGGTGTGCGCGATACTGGGATTGAACCAGTGACCCCTACCGTGTCAAGGTAGTGCTCTCCCGCTGAGCTAATCGCGCCTGCACACGTCACCGAAGTGACGGTCATGCCAAGACCCCCGAGGGGGCCGGGTGTGCGCGATACTGGGATTGAACCAGTGACCCCTACCGTGTCAAGGTAGTGCTCTCCCGCTGAGCTAATCGCGCGGGGAGGGCCCCTGGCGAACCAGGGGCACCTCTTGGAGGTGGAGACGGGATTTGAACCCGTGTACACGGCTTTGCAGGCCGTTGCCTCGCCTCTCGGCCACTCCACCAGGCAACTGCGAAGAACGATCTTACCCTGTTCTCCGTCGAGCGGACGACGAGATTCGAACTCGCGACCCTCACCTTGGCAAGGTGATGCTCTACCAACTGAGCCACGTCCGCCTGTCTCCCGGTCACTTCACCGCTTTCCTGCGGCTCCGTTCCCCGGCGACGTGTTGAACTCTAGCGGATTCCGGGACCAGCTCAAATTCCGTTCCCGCAGCGTGGCGCCACAGCACCCGCCGAGACCCTCCCGGGAGGGGAGCCGGAGCACCCCGCCGCGCCTCGCACTCGTCGCCCGGCACCCCCTCCGACCTACACTTCAGCCACCGCAGTCATCCCCCGCCCGCGCGCCCACAACCGCGCGGAGCAGCACCGAATCCGCGCAGGAGTCCCGTGTCCGGCCGCAGCACCACCCTCGCCCCCACCGCACCGATGGCCCGCTTCGGCGGCCGCCTGGCGACGGGGCTCCGCGAGGTGACGTCGGACGCGGCCGCTCTCGACTCGTCCGGCTTCTGGGCCGTCGCCCACGACTTCGAGGGCCGTCTCACCTGCGCCCGCTTCGACGACGTCCGCCCCGACCCGGCCCCGCCGCGCACCGAGGGCTGGCTCGGCCCGAGCCCCGACGGCTGGCACACCTCCCTCGACCGGGCCGCCTACACCGCGGGCGTACGCCGCATCCGCGAGCACATCGCGGCCGGCGAGGTCTACCAGGCCAACCTCTGCCGGGTGCTGTCCGCACCGCTGCCCGACCCGGCCCGCAGCGACATCGACGCCCTCACCGGGCTGCTCGCCCACGGCAACCCCGCCCCCTACGCCGGGACGATCCGACTCCCCGACCACGGCATCGAGATCGCCACCGCCTCCCCCGAGCTCTACCTGCGCCGCTCCGGCCGCACCGTCTCCTCCGGCCCGATCAAGGGCACCGGCCGCACCGAGCACGACCTGCTGGAGAAGGACCACGCCGAGAACGTGATGATCGTCGACCTCGTCCGCAACGACCTCGGCCGCGTCTGCGCCACCGGCACCGTCACCGTGCCCGACCTCTGCGTGGTCGAGAAGCACCCCGGCCTGGTGCACCTCGTCTCCACCGTCGAAGGCACCCTGCGCGACGGCGCCGGCTGGCCCGAGCTCCTCACCGCGACCTTCCCGCCCGGCTCCGTCACCGGCGCGCCGAAGGCCAGCGCCCTGCGGATCATCGAAGCCCTGGAGACCGCCCCCCGAGGCCCCTACTGCGGAGCCGTCGGCTGGGTCGACGCCGACCGGGGCGAGGCCGAACTCGCCGTCGGCATCAGGACGTTCTGGATCGACCGGAGCGGCCCGCAGCCCGAACTCCGGTTCGGCACCGGCGCCGGCATCACCTGGGGCTCCGACCCTGAGCGGGAGTGGCAGGAGACAGAACTCAAAGCCTCCCGCCTGGTCGCGATAGCGTCGGGCACCACCCTCACCTGACTGCCCCCACCTGACCGCCCCCACCGAGGAGAACGTTCCATGATCTGGGTCAACGGCTCGCTGGTCGACGACACGGCAGCCGCCGTCTCCGTGCTCGACCACGGCCTCACCACCGGCGACGGAGTCTTCGAGACGGTGAAGGCCGTGGACGGCAGCGTCTTCGCCCTCACCCGCCACCTCGACCGCCTCACCCGCTCCGCCCGCGGTCTCGGCCTCGCCGACCCGGACCACGACCAGGTCCGCACGGCCGTCACCCAGGTCCTGCACGCCAACCCGATGCCCCTCGGCCGGCTGCGCATCACCTACACCGGTGGCGTCTCCCCGCTCGGCTCCGAACGCAGCGGTGCCCCCACCACCCTGGTCGTCGCGCTCGGCACCGCCAACCCGCGCCCGGACACCACCGCCGTCCGCACCGTCCCCTGGCGGCGCAACGAGCACAGCGCGGTGGCCGGCCTGAAGACCACCTCCTACGCCGAGAACGTCGTCGCGCTCGCCGCCGCCCACCAGGCCGGCGCCTCCGAGGCGCTGCTCGCCAACACCGCCGGGCAGCTCTGCGAGGGCACCGGCTCCAACGTCTTCGTCGTCCTCGACGGCCGACTGCTCACCCCGCCGCTGCACTCCGGCTGCCTCGCCGGCATCACCCGCCAGCTCGTCATCGACTGGACGGGCGCGGAGGAGGCCGACCTCCCGTTCGACGTCCTGACGCACGCCGACGAGATCTTCCTCACCTCCACCCTCCGCGACGTCCAGGCCGTCTCCCGGGTCGACGACCGCGAACTCCCCGCCCCCGGCCCGGTCACCCTCAAGGCGATGGCCCAGTTCGCCGAGCGCAGCGCGATGACCCTGGAGCCCTGACGCCGATTCACCCAGCACGCTGATTCACCCAGCGCGCCGATTCACCCCGCCGCAGGTGGGAAAGGAGCCTGAGTGACCACCACCCTGCGCCCCGAACACCCCGAAGAGTCCGCCCCCGGCGGCGCCCGCACCCGACGCTGGCAGATCTGCGTCAACGGCCGCCCCGTCGGCGGCCTGCGCACCACCGCACTCCCACGCGGACGGGAGTGGTGGGGCGAGATCACCGAGCTGGAGGTCACCGAGGGCCGCCGCCGGGGCCGGGCCACCGTCGGCGTGCTCGCGGCGGAGGAGGTGCTGCGCGGCTGGGGCTGCACCCGCGTCGACGTCAACGTCCCCGCCGGGTCGGTCGCCGCGCTGCGCCTCGCCGAGGTGCTCGGCTACACCGAGCGGATGCGGAACATGGGCAAGCACCTCGCCGGCCCCCCGCCGCTGCCCCCGGGTCTGACGGCCCGTCCGATCGGCCACGACGACTACGACACGTGGCTGGCCGCCGCCCGCAAGGCCTACCTGGCCGACCTGCGCGCCTCCGGCCTCACCGACGAGCAGGCCCGCGCCAAGTCCGACGCCGACCACGCCCAGGTCCTCCAACAGGGCCCGGACACGCCCGGCAACGCCCTACGGACGCTCCTGGACGCCGACGGCACCCCCGTCGGCACCCTCTGGCTGGCCGTCCACGAGGACCCGCTGCTGATCGCCGTCCGGAACGCCTGGGTGATGACCGTCGAGGTCGACCCCACCCGCCGCGGCGAAGGACACGGCCGCGCCCTCCTGCTGCTCGCCGAACGCGAGTCGCTGGCGGCCGGCGTCGCCGAACTCGGCCTGAACGTCTTCAGCGGCAACACCGTCGCCATCGCGCTCTACACCTCGCTCGGGTACGCCGTCACCAACCGCATCCTCGGCAAGCCCCTCTGACGCCGACGCCCAACGCCGACGCCCAACGCCGACGCCCAACGCCGACGCCCAACGCCGACGCTCAGCGTCGGTCGAGCAGCTCGACGATCCGCTCCCGCAGCCCGTCCTGGCTCTTGCCACCGTCCAGCCGCTGCCCGCCGACGACGTACGTGGGCGTGCCGGTGACACCGATGGCCTGGCCCTCCGCCTGGTCGGCGTCGACCACGAGCATGTGCCGCCCGTCGATCAGCGCGGTCTCGACCTCTTCGGCGTCCAGCCCCAGCTCGGCGGCCAGCGCGATCAGCGCCTTCTGCCCGTCCCGCGCGAGCACCTCGACCCGGTCGAGCAGCGCCTCGGCGTACTCCCAGCCCCGGCCCTGCGCGAAGGCCTCCTCGGTGGCCTCGGCGGCGGCGTAGGCGTGCTTGTGCTTCTCCAGCGGGAAGTGCCGCAGCTGGATGTCGAGCGCGTCGCCGTAGCGCTCACGCAGGGCCCGTACGTCGTCCAGGGCGGTACGGCAGTCCGGGCACTCGAGGTCGCACCAGAACTCGACACGGGGGAGAGGGGTCTCGGTCATGCGGCCCAGTCTTCCACCCTCGGGCTCGTCAGCCCGCCGGTACGGGCTCGACCGCTGCCCCGGCCACCGGCTCGACCGCCGAGCGCCGGCGCGCTCGATAGGCGGCCACGTGCAGCCGGTTGCCGCAGGTCCGGCTGTCGCAGTAGCGGCGCGAGCGGTTGCGGGAGAGGTCGACGAAGACCCGGTCACAGCTGGGCGCCTCGCAGCGGCGCAGCCGCTCCCGCTCGCCCGCCATCACGATGAAGGCCATCGCCATGCCCAGCTCGGCCGCCAGGTGGTCGCCGAGTGCGGCGTGCGGGGCGAAGTAGTGGATGTGCCAGTCGTGCTGGTCGTGGTTGGTCAGCCGGGGCGTGGTGCCCGCGGCGGCCACCACCGAGTTGACCAACTCTGCGGCCCGCCGGGTGGTGTCCGCCGAGAAGACGGCCCGGAGCTGGCTGCGGAGCGCGTGCACGGCGTCGAGGTCGGCGGCGGTGAGCGAATCGATCTCGCTGATCTCCTGCCGCACGACGAAGGCACCCAGCGCGTCCAGGTCGGAGAGCTGTTCGCTGCCGCACGCCTCGGGCGAGGTGTTGAGCAGCTCGACCAGAATGCTCAGGGCGCACTCGGTGTCATGGGTGATCAGCACGTGAGGGCTCCTCGCGCGGCGGGGGCGCGGCCCCCGGATCTGTCATCACCGGTGACTCTACCGGGACCGGACGCCGAATCTCCGGCCCGATGGCGCCCCCGGACACGACGAAGGCGCCCGACACCGTGCCCGGCCGCCCTGGGGAGGGTGGGCCGGGCGCCGTGTCGGGCGCCTTCACGCAGCTGCCGTGAGTCGTCGGGCCGAGGGCTTCGTAAGGAAGCCGCCGGGGCAGCTCCGGGGCCGCTTGGCGGGCGGCTGGGAGTGCGACCGTGCCCCCGAGTAGGACGGACGCGGTGGAGAGTGGGAAAGCCCCAGCGCCGGCGCGGTCAGCTTTCGGCGAGGATGTGGGACAGCTCCCTGTCGAGGTCGAAGTGACGGTGTTCGGTGCCTGGTGGCACGGCGGCGTCGGTGCGCTTGAGGAATGACTCCAGCGCCCGTGCCGGGGCCTCCAGCAGGGCTTCTCCTTCCGGAGAACTCAGGGCGATGCAGACCACCCCCTGACCGTGGCTGCGCGAGGGCCACACCCGGACGTCGCCGGTACCGGTGGGTCGGTGCAGCCCCTCCGCGAGGAGGTCGCGGGCGAACACCCACTCCACGGTCTCGTCGGCACCGGTGTGGAACGTCGCGTGCACGGCATAGGGGTCGGCAGTGTCGTAGCGCAGGCCCGCGGGGACGGGCAGTGACGACTCGCTGGACACGATGAGGCGCAGGTGCAGCTCGCAGCTGACCGTGGTGTTCATAAGCGCCAGGGCCTTTCGCTCAGTGTGCGCTCGGGGAATCGCACGTCGGCGAACGGACCATCCCACCTGAAAGCCCGGTGTAAACCCGTCTGTCCCGATTCGGATGCGAGTCGTACCCCTTCCGGCGCATTGCGGAATCAGTTCGGCGGCCTCACGGCCCTTACCCCGCGCGGCAACTCGGGCGCTTTCCCCGCATGACTGTACGAAGCGACAATCCTGGGCCGCCCGGAGCCCGGCGGCGGCCGCGACGGGAGGGTCGTGACGGGAGGGGACGGAGCGCTCACTGTCAGCACCCGCCCGGTGACCGGACGGGCCGGACGGGCTCGTGGGAGACCGGGCGGGAGGCCGGGCGGAAGGCCGGGCAGCAGGTCGGGGGAGAGGCTGGGCGGGGGTGCCCGGGGCTCGGCCGACCGGGTGTCCGGAGCACCCTTCGGGATGCGGTAATGTTTTCCCTGCACCCGGGCGATTAGCTCAGCGGGAGAGCACTTCGTTCACACCGAAGGGGTCACTGGTTCGATCCCAGTATCGCCCACCGGAATGCAATGTCGGGCCCCGGCCAATTATGGCCGGGGCCCGATGTCTTTATCGGCATCCGTATCGGCCTTCGGTATCGGCCGTCAGGTCGATCCCGATGTGCGCCCGGCATAGTTGACCGGCAATCACCTGCCGCGCCCCGTAACGGATCTGGCGCCGGGGAGGCCCACGCCGCCGGGAACGAAGTTGCGGACCACCCGCCAAGTGGTGCTAATCTTCTTCTCGTTGCACCGGGGCGATTAGCTCAGCGGGAGAGCACTTCGTTCACACCGAAGGGGTCACTGGTTCGATCCCAGTATCGCCCACCCTGGAGCAACAGCTAGGCCCTGACCGATAGTTCGGTCAGGGCCTAGCTGCGTCTCAGGCTGCCGCCTCGCAGTGGTGCGCCGCCGACAGTCGTCGGCCGCAGCCGCAACGGGCCGGGCGCAGCGGCCAGCTGAAGTCCACCTGCTCCGGAGTGCCCGAGCGGTCGAACCAGTTCTGCAGGCCCCGGGCCTGCGCCGCGTGCCAGACGGCCTGTCGCAGCTGGAGCTCGGCGGGGGTGAGCCGGCCCAGCCGGTCGGGGTGCCGGGCGCCCAGGGTGCGGGTCAGCTCCATCGCGGCCACCGCGTCCGCCGTGGCGTCGTGCGCACCGGTCAGCTCCACGCCGTAGTGCGCGCAGAGGTCGGTGAGGGTGCGACGGCCCTTGCGGTAGCGGTCCACGTGCTTGTCCAGCACCCGGGGGTCCAGCACCAGCAGCTCAGCGCCGTCCAGCAGGTCGGCGAGCGCCTGCTCCCGGTGCCGACGCAGCTCGCGGTCGAGCAGCGTCAGGTCGTACGGCGCGTTCATCACCACCAGGGGCACCCCCGCGCGAGCCTGCTCGGCCAGTGCGCGGGCGATCTCGGCGACGACGGTGCGCGGCGGCCTGCCGTGTGCGCGCACGTACGCGTCGCTGATCCCGTGCACCGCGCGGGCGCTGTCGGGTATCGGCACGCCCGGGTCGGCCAGCCAGGTCATCGCCACCGGCTCGGCGCCGGGCGCGGGCTGGAGGACGAGCGAGGCCGAGACGATCCGGTCGTGCTCGACGTCCACACCGGTGGTCTCGGTGTCGAAGGACGCGAGCGGAGCCTGCGGCCAGGGCCGCAGCAGCGGCCGGGGCGGGGGCTCGGGCTCGGTGGACGACGGGGAGAACGGCTGGGATTCCGGAGTGACTGCCATGACCGCCCCTCAGCTGCCGCAGTGCGGTGCGCGGCGCACCACCGAGGACCAGCGGTGTGCCGCGCACGCGGCTCTTCCGCCTGTCTGATACCGCAGTTGACGCCCCCTCAATCCCGCTGTGGCGGGCCCCGCGCCGCGATGTCGCGCATTGTGACCGTACGGTTACCGGAGCCCGGTGCGGCGGGGCCGGAGCAGGTGCACGGTCGGGGCGCCGCTCTCGGTACCATCGTCAACGCAGCGCTGTGCTGCACCACACTGATCCACATGTCAGGAGAGACCGGTGACGGACGTCCGGGTAATCATCAGCCGCGAACCCGATCGGGAAGAGCGCGTGGTGACCACGGGCACTACGGCCGCCGATCTGTTCGCCGACGACCGCTCGATCATCGCGGCGCGGGTCGCGGGTGCGCTCAAGGACCTCGCGTACGAGGTGCAGGACGGCGACGAGGTCGAGCCGGTCGAGATCAGCAGCAAGGACGGCCTCGACATCCTGCGGCACTCCACCGCGCACGTGATGGCGCAGGCCGTGCAGGAGATCTTCCCGGAGGCCAAGCTCGGCATCGGCCCGCCGATCAAGGACGGCTTCTACTACGACTTCGACGTCGAGAAGCCCTTCCACCCCGATGACCTCAAGGCCATCGAGAAGAAGATGCAGGAGATCATCAAGAAGGGCCAGAAGTTCGCCCGCCGCGTCGTCACCGACGAGGCCGCGCGCGCCGAGCTGGCCACTGAGCCGTACAAGCTGGAGCTGATCGGACTCAAGGGCAACGCCTCCTCGGAGGACGGCGCCAGCGTCGAGGTGGGCGGCGCCGAGCTGACCGTCTACGACAACCTCGACGCCAAGAGCGGCGAGCTGTGCTGGGGCGACCTCTGCCGTGGCCCGCATCTGCCGAGCACCCGGATGATCCCGGCCTTCAAGATCATGCGGTCGGCCGGTGCGTACTGGCGCGGCAGCGAGAAGAACCCGATGCTCCAGCGCATCTACGGCACCGCCTGGCCGACCAAGGACGAGCTGAAGGCCCACCTGGACTTCCTGGTCGAGGCCGCCAAGCGTGACCACCGCAAGCTGGGCAGCGAGCTCGACCTCTTCTCCATCCCCGAGGAGATCGGCTCCGGCCTCGCGGTCTTCCACCCCAAGGGCGGCGTCATGCGCCGGGCCATGGAGGACTACTCGCGCAAGCGGCACGAGGAGTCGGGCTACGAGTTCGTCTACACCCCGCACGCCACCAAGGGCAGCCTCTTCGAGCTCTCCGGTCACCTCGACTGGTACGCCGACGGCATGTACCCCCCCATGCAGCTCGACGGCGAGAACGACTACTACCTCAAGCCGATGAACTGCCCGATGCACAACCTGATCTTCCGCTCCCGGGGGCGCTCCTACCGCGAACTCCCGCTGCGGCTCTTCGAGTTCGGCACGGTCTACCGCTACGAGAAGTCCGGCGTGGTGCACGGCCTGACCCGCGCCCGGGGCTTCACCCAGGACGACGCGCACATCTACTGCACCAAGGACCAGATGGCCGGCGAGCTCGACTCGCTGCTCACCTTCGTCCTGGACCTGCTGCGCGACTACGGCCTGAACGACTTCTACCTGGAGCTCTCGACCCGCGACCCCAAGAAGTCGGTCGGCTCGGACGAGGACTGGGCGGAGGCCACCCAGGCGCTCGCCGACGCCGCCGAGAAGCAGGGCCTGGAGCTGACCCTCGACCCCGAGGGCGCGGCCTTCTACGGCCCGAAGATCTCGGTCCAGGCGCGGGACGCGATCGGCCGCACCTGGCAGATGTCGACCATCCAGGTCGACTTCCAGCTGCCGCAGCGGTTCGAGCTGGAGTTCCAGGGCGCGGACGGCAACCGACAGCGCCCGGTCATGATCCACCGTGCGCTGTTCGGCTCGATCGAGCGGTTCTTCGCGGTGCTGCTGGAGCACTACGCCGGTGCCATGCCGCCGTGGCTGGCTCCCGTCACCGTGGTCGGCATCCCGATCACCGACGAGCACGTGCCGTACCTCCAGGAGGTCGCGGCCGAGCTGAAGAAGCGCGGCATCCGCGTCGAGGTGGACGCCTCGGACGACCGGATGCAGAAGAAGATCCGCAACGCCCAGAAGTCCAAGGTGCCGTTCATGCTGATCGCGGGTGCCGAGGACATCGCGGCCAACGCCGTGTCGTTCCGCTACCGCAGCGGTGAGCAGAAGAACGGCGTGCCGGTCGCGGACGCCGTCGCGGAGATCATCGACGCCGTGGAGCGCCGCATCCAGGTGTGACGCTGATGCGTGCGGTGTGGGGCGGACTCGACGAGTCTGCCCCACACTGCTTTGCAAGCGGCCTACGGCGAATATGCTGATCAGCATGACGAGTGAGCCGGAAGTGCAGCAGGGCGTGGGGGAGCCGGACGGATTCCGGCGCCTGTGGACCCCCCATCGGATGGCGTACATCCAGGGCGAGAACAAGCCCACCGGCCCGGCTCCGGACGACGGTTGTCCGTTCTGCTCGATCCCGTCGCTCAGCGACGAGGACGGGCTGGTCGTGGCCCGGGGGAGTGCGGTGTACGCGGTGCTCAACCTGTACCCGTACAACGGCGGGCACTTGATGGTCGTCCCGTACCGGCACGTGGCCGACTACACGGAGTTGGACGAGGCCGAGACGGCGGAGCTCGGCGCGTTCACCAAGAAGGCGATGACGGCGCTGCGAGCCGCCTCCGGGGCGCACGGCTTCAACATCGGGATGAACCAGGGCGCCGCCGCCGGGGCGGGGATTGCCGCGCACCTGCACCAGCACGTGGTGCCGCGCTGGGGCGGGGACACCAACTTCATGCCGGTGGTCGGGCACACCAAGGTGCTGCCGCAACTGCTCGCCGACACCCGGAAGATGCTCGCCGAGGCCTGGCCGCAGGGCTGACATGACCGGACACAGAGCTGGGGCCCGTGCCGCGACGGCACGGGCCCCAGGCGTCTGCGGGCGGGCTCAGCCCGCGTCGTAGTTGTCGGCGCGGAAGGGGCGGACGCTCTGCATCTCGGCCTTCAGGATGCCGCTGCGGAGGGTGAAGCGGTCGACGTTGACGTCGTGCTCCTGCAGGAACTCGACCGTCGCGGCGATCACCGCGTTGACCACCGGGGTCGCGCCGTAGATGACGTCGTCGGACTTGAAGCGGCTGCCCCACGTCCGGTCGGCCCAGGCGCCCCTGAGCGAGAACGGCTCCGGCAGGGCGATCGAACCGCCGAGCCAGGAGAGCAGGGTGGGCAGCTTCATGAACGGCGCCCGGACGGCCTGGCGGACGACCTCGTCGTTGTCGACCAGCGGCAGCTGGACAGTCCGGGTCTCCCAGAACTTGCCGGCCTTCGCGACCTCCTGCTCCTTCGGCTTCGGCTTGGCGCTGAACAGCCCGTGCAGCGGCCCGAGCGCGTACCCGGCGACGGAGACCCGCAGGGTGTTGCTGAGCACGGTGACGCCGATCAGCAGGGTCGAGACCAACTGGCCGTTGTGCAGCACGAGTTGGGCGGCGAGCCGGTGCCGGGTGTCGGTGCCGAGGGTCTGCCGGTTGGCGATCTGCTGGATGCCGAAGTCGCGCATCCGGTAGCCGTCCATGTCGGCGCCGGACGGGCGGCCGATCTCGTCCGCGCCCTCCGGGATGTCCGTCACGACCCACTGCTGCACCGAGACGTGCGGCATGCCGCCGTTCGCGACCTCGCTCTGGCCGAGCCCGCCGAGCTTGGCGGTGATCCGCCGGGTGAGGTCCCACGGGTGGAAGGCCCGGAAGTCCTGGTGCCCCTCGGCCGGGTGCAGGTCCTCCGCGACCTCCCAGACGCCCCAGCGGACCCCCGCCCCGAGCACGCCCTTCGAGCCGGCGTAGTGCTGGATGTTGGTCTCCTGCTCGGCCGTCAACCGCTCCAGCTGGGCCCGGAGTTCGTTGGCCCGCTTGTCCATGTCGTCCCGGGGGACGGCCTTCGGCACGGTCGCGGCCAGCGCGCTGCCGTCGATCAGGCCGCCCCAGCGGTTCCGGAGGTCGATCACGCTGCGCAGGCAGATCTGCCTGGCGATGGACCAGCCCGCGATGGGGGCCAGCATCACCACCCGGCAGTAGATCCCGAGCAGCCCGTGCAGCGGGGGCCGCCACGCCAGCAGCGCCGCCAGGCCGAAGGCCAGCAGCATCACCAGCATGTTGAAGAAGCCCTCGCGGGAGGACGGGCTCGTCCGCTTGAAGTACGCCCGGGAGTAGAACGCGGCGAGCCAGATCAGCGTGCCCGGCAGGAAGAGCACGCCGCAGATCAGCGTGACCAGCGTCAGCTGCCTGTCCCGGCCCCGGCGCAGCTCCTCGGCGGCGAGGCAGTGCTCGACCACCATCCGGGTGTCGGTGCCGAAGGAGGGCACCAGCGGGTTGCGCTTGGGCCGCAGGGTCCGGTCGATGACGGCGCGGCTGAAGGCCTCGCCGATGCTCGGCTTGAAGAGCTCGTTGAACCGGCCCTTCTTGAGCTTCAGACCGGTCAGCTTCTCCAGCTCGTCCACCGGGAGGTCGCGGTAGGCGACCGAGGAGAGCAGCTGGGTCACCGCGGTCTGTGGTCCGACATCCGTGCGGGGTATCTGCGCACCCGGGGTCATGTCCAGCTTGGTCACGGTGTTCTCCCCTCCTCCCCTGTCAGCGGCAGGCTACCGTGACGGCGCCCTGCCGCGCGGATGATCGTCTGAACAGCGGTCACATCCGGCCGGGCTCGGGCCTTTTCTGGAGGGTGCCCACTTTCGGCCCGTTCTGATCCTCCCGGCGGGGGTGCCGGTGCAGGTGGGGCGCTCGGTGGGGAGCATGATGGCGGTATGGCTGAGGTGAAGAGTTCCGATCCCGTGCTGGTCTTCGACGGCGACTGCGGTTTCTGCGCGACGTCCGTCCGGTTCGCCGAGCGTTACCTGCGGGCGACGCTGGCCTCCGGCGGCTGGGAGGCGGTGCCGTTCCAGTTCGCGGACCTCCCGGAGCTGGACGCCCGTGCGGGCGGCCGGGGGCTGGTCAGCTGGGAGCGGGCCGAGCGGCAGATCCTCTGGCTGACGCCGGGCGGTGAGGTGTACGCGGGCGCGCAGGCCGCCGCGCGGCTGCTGATGCGGACGGGCGGAGCCTGGGCGTACCTGGGCGCAGTGCTCACCCTCGCGCCGGTCCGGCCGGTCGCGGCGGCGCTGTACCGGCTGGTCGCACGCAACCGCCACCGCATGCCGGGGGGCACCCCGGCCTGCGCGATGCGTTAGCCGTCCACGAGGTCAGGGGCGCGGGGAACTGCGCGATGCGGAAGGCGCCGGACCGCTGCTCCCGGTTACGCGCAGTTCCCCGCGCCCCTGGGGGGCTGCAACCTCAGGAGGCGTGCTCGTACTGCGCCGCGAGGGCGGGCGGCATGGGGGCGTGGCGGAGGTAGCTGCGGGTGAAGTGGCCGGTGCCGTGGGAGAGGGAGCGGAGTTCGACGGGGTAGCGGGTCAGTTCGAGTTCGGGGACTTCGGCGCGGACGAGGCTGAGGCCGGGGCCGCCGGGTTCGGTGCCGAGGACGTGGCCGCGGCGGGCGGAGAGGTCGGTGAGGACGGCGCCCTGGTACTCGTCGGGCAGCAGCACCTGGACTTCGTCGACGGGTTCGAGCAGGCGGACGGAGGCGTGGGCGGCGGCTTCGCGGAGGGCGAGTTGCCCTGCGGTCTGGAAGGCGGCGTCCGAGGAGTCGACGGAGTGGGCCTTGCCGTCGGTGAGGGTGACGCGGACGTCGACCAGCGGGTAGCCGGCCAGGACGCCGTGGGCGAGCTGGGCGCGGACGCCCTTCTCGACGGAGGGGACGAAGTTGCGCGGGACGGCGCCGCCGACGACCTTGTCGACGAATTCGAAGCCGCCGCCGGGCAGCGGTTCGACGGTGAGGTCGCAGATCGCGAACTGGCCGTGTCCGCCGGACTGTTTGACGTGGCGTCCGTGCCCGCTGCCCGCCGTGGCGAAGGTCTCGCGGAGGGCGACGCGGTAGGGCACGGTGTCGACGTGGACGCCGAACCGGCTGGTCAGGCGGTCGAGGACGACGGCCTGGTGGGCCTCGCCGGTGCACCAGAGGACGAGTTGGTGGGTGTCGGGGTTCTGCTCGATCCGCAGGGCCGGGTCCTGGGCGGTGAGCTTGGCGAGGCTCTGGGCGAGCCTGTCCTCGTCGGCCTTGCTGTGGGCCTCGACGGCGATCGGCAGCAGCGCCTCGGGCTGCGCCCAGGGTTCGATGAGGCGGTCGTCGGCGCAGAGCGGGTCGCCGGCGCAGAGCGGGTCGCCGGTGCGGGCGGCGCCGAGCCGGGCCAGGCAGACCAGGTCGCCGGCGGTCGCGGCGGCGGCCGGGCGCTGCTGGTGGCCGAAGGGGGTGGTGAGGGCGGTGACGCGTTCGTCGGGCCGGCCGGGCAGGTGGAGGGCGGTGTCGGGCCGCACGGTGCCGGAGAAGACGCGGACGAGGCTGAGCCGCCCGACGTACGGGTCCTCGCTGGTGTGGATGACCTGGGCGGCGACGGGGGCCTCCGGGTCGCAGGGCGGGAGGTCGTCCTGCCGTTCGGCGGGTGTGGGGAAGATCTTGGTGATCAGGTCGAGGAGTTCGGCGGCGCCGCCGGGCCGTCCGGTGGGGGAGGCGGGCGGCGTGGTGGCGAGGACGGGGTGCAGGGCGCCCTGGAGGAACTCGCGGCGCAGCGCGGCGGTGAGCGAGGCGGGGTCGAGCTCCTCGCCGGCCAGGTAGCGCTCCAGCAGGGTGTCGTCCTCGCCTGCGATGGCTTCGACCAGGCGGGCGCGGGCGGTGTCGGCGTCGGCGGGGGGTTCGTCGGGGTCGCCGTAGCGGCGGCCGGTGAGCAGGTCGAGCGAGCCGAGCAGGTGGCCGTCGCGGAGGGTGGCCAGGTGCAGGGGCATGACGGTGTCGGGGTGGCCGTCGCCGAAGGCGTCCTGGCAGGCGGCGTAGGCCTCGTCGAGGCGTACGTGGGCGGCGTTGAGGTGGGTGAGGACGATGGCGGTGGGCAGCAGGGCGGCGCGGCACTCACGCCAGAGGGCGAGGGCGGGCAGGCCGATCGGTTCGGCGGCGGAGACGACCAGCAGGGCGGCCTCGGCGGCGCGCAGCCCGGCCCGGAGTTCGCCGGCGAAGTCGGCGTAGCCAGGGGTGTCGAGCAGGTTGATCTTGGTGTCGCGGTGTGCGACGGGGACGACGGCGAGCTGCACGGAGCGCTGTTGGCGGTGTTCGATCTCCTCGTGGTCGGAGACGGTGCTGCCGTCGGGGACCGTTCCGGCTCTGGTGAGGGCGCCGGCGGCCAGGGCCAGGGACTCGGTGAGGGTGGTCTTCCCGGCGCCGCTGGGGCCGACCAGGGCGACGTTGCGAAGGTCCGAGCTGTTCCGGACGGCTGGTGCGGGCGGGTGTGAGCTGGTCCGGTCCGCCATGGCTGCCTCCTGAAGTCCCCGAGGTGCTTGCCGTTACATGCGGTGAGTGGGAAAGTACGTTCGGTGGTGGCCCGGCCGGGTCCGTCCACCGGCCTGCGCCCGCACGCTGGCGTGGGGCGGCGGAGCGCACCGGCGGCGTGGATACCATTGTCCAGCCGGGCGGGCTGATCCGCCCGGCCGCCCGCCGCCCACCGAGGCGCGGGGCGACGTAGGCAAGATCGGGGCGGTCCGGAAGGCCATGCTCAACAAGTACGCACGTGCCTTCTTCACACGTGTCCTGACGCCGTTCGCAGCGTTCCTGCTGCGGCTGGGGGTCAGCCCGGATGCGGTCACCCTGATCGGTACGGCCGGGTCGGTGGCCGGTGCGCTGGTGTTCTTCCCCCGTGGGGAGTTCTTCTGGGGCACCATCACGATCACCCTCTTCATCTTCTCCGACCTGGTCGACGGCAACATGGCCCGCCAGGCGGGCACCTCCAGCCGGTGGGGCGCCTTCCTCGACTCCACGCTGGACCGCGTCGCCGACTCGGCGATCTTCGCAGGGCTGGCCATGTGGTACGCCGGGAAGGGCGACAACGAGCTGCTCTGCGCGGTGGCGATCTGCTGCCTGGCGAGCGGTCAGGTGGTCTCGTACACCAAGGCGCGGGCCGAGAGCCTGGGCCTGCCGTGCAAGGTCAACGGGCTGGTCGAGCGGGCCGAGCGGCTGGTCGTCAGCCTGGTCGCGGCCGGGGTGTCGGGCCTGCACACCTTCGGGGTGCCGTACGTGGAGTGGCTGCTGCCGGTGGCGCTCTGGCTGGTCGCCGTGGGCAGCCTGATCACGATGATGCAGCGCATCCTGACGGTCCGCCGGGAGGCGCTGGAGGCGCAGGACACCGAGGTGACGGCATGACGGGCACGGTGCAGGAGCGGCTGGTCGACTCGGCGTACGCGCTCGGCTGGGCGGCGCTGCGGCACCTGCCCGAGCCCGCCGCGCGGGGGCTGTTCGAGCGGATCGCCGACTCGGCGTGGCGCAAGCGCGGCAAGCGGGTGCTCCAGCTGGAGGCCAATCTGCGCCGGGTCCGCCCGGAGCTGGACGAGGCCGGGCTGCGCGAGCTCTCGCGGGCCGGGATGCGCTCCTACCTGCGGTACTGGATGGAGTCCTTCCGGCTGCAGACCTGGAACCCCGAGCAGATCCTCGAGAACGTCCAGGTCAAGGGCGCCGAGGGCCTCAACGCGGAGCTGGCGACCGGCCGGGGCGTGGTGATAGCGCTGCCGCACATGGCGAACTGGGACTCCGCCGGGGCCTGGGTCGCGGCCTGCGAGGGGCACCGCTTCACCACCGTCGCCGAGCGGCTCAAGCCCGAGTCGCTGTTCGACCGGTTCGTCGCGTACCGGGAGAGCCTGGGCATGGAGGTGCTGCCGCTGACCGGCTCGGGCGTGTCGGTGATCGGCACGCTGGCGCGGCGGCTACGCGAGGGGAAGCTGGTCTGCCTGGTCGGCGACCGCGACCTCTCGGAGGCCGGGCTGCCGGTGGACTTCTTCGGTGAGCAGACCCGGATGCCCGCCGGGCCCGCGGCGCTGGCGCTGCGCACCGGCGCCGCGCTGATGCCGGTGACGCTCTGGTACGACGGCCCGGTGATGCGCGGGGTCATCCACCCGGAGGTGCTGCCGCCCGAGGAGGGCGACCAGAAGGAGAAGACCGTCGCGATGACGCAGGCGATGGCCGACGTCTGGGCCGACGGCATCCGGGAGCACCCGGAGGACTGGCACATGCTGCAGAAGTTCTGGCTGGCGGATCTGCCGCCGCGCGATCCTGCGGCGCAGGGCCAGACGCAGGGCCAAGGGGGAGCCTCGTGAAGATCGGCATCGTCTGCCCGTACGACTGGGACGTCCCCGGTGGGGTGCAGTTCCACATCCGGGACCTGGCCGAGCACCTGATCGCGCTCGGGCACGAGGTCTCGGTGCTGGCGCCCGCCGAGGACGAGTCGGCGCTGCCGCCGTACGTCGTCTCCGCCGGGCGGGCCGTGGCCGTGCCGTACAACGGCTCGGTGGCCCGGCTGAGCTTCGGCATCATCTCGGCGGCCCGCGTCCGGCGCTGGCTGGGCGAGGGGCGCTTCGACATCCTGCACGTGCACGAGCCGGCCTCGCCGAGCCTGTCGATGCTGGCCGCGTGGGCGGCCAACGGCCCGATGGTCGGCACCTTCCACACCTCGAACCCGCGCTCGCGGGCGATGATCGCGGCCTCGCCGATCCTCCAGCCGAGCCTGGAGAAGATGAGCGCCCGGATCGCCGTCAGCGAGTACGCCCGGCGCACCCTGGTCGAGCACCTGGGCGGTGACGCGGTGGTCATCCCGAACGGCGTCGACGTCCGGTTCTTCGCCGACGCCGAGCCCGATCCGCGCTGGCAGGGCGGTGCGGCGGCCGGCAACCCCGGCACGATCGGCTTCATCGGCCGGATCAACGAGCCGCGCAAGGGCCTGCCGACGCTGCTCGCCGCGCTGCCGAAGATCCTGGCCGAGCGGCCGGGCGTGCGGCTGCTGGTCGCGGGCAAGGGCGACGAGGTGGAGGCCGTGGCCGGGCTGGCGCCCGAGGTGCGGCAGCAGATCGAGTTCCTCGGCATGGTCAGCGACGCGGAGAAGGCCCGCCTGCTGCGCAGCGTCGACCTGTACGTCGCCCCGAACACGGGCGGTGAGAGCTTCGGCATCATCCTGGTCGAGGCGATGTCGGCCGGTGCGCCGGTGCTGGCCAGCGATCTGGACGCGTTCCGCCAGGTGTTGGACGGCGGCGCGGCGGGGGAGCTGTTCCCGGTCGAGGACGCGGCGGCGCTGGCCGATGCGGCGGTGCGGCTGCTGGCGGCCCCGGAGCGGCTGAAGGAGCTGCGGGAGGCCGCCTCGCGGCACGTCCGGCGCTTCGACTGGGAGACGGTCGGCGCGGAGATCCTCTCGGTGTACGAGACCGTCACGGACGGCCGCCCACTGGTCGCGGAGGACGAGCGGGTGGGCTGGCGCGAGCGGCTCGGGCTGTCACGCGACTGAGCGCCAGCGCATGCGGCCTCGGGGTCGGGCACGTAACGTCGTCATCTGATCACGGATGGTGACTGCCCAGCCCGGGAGGGCCGATGACCTCGTCAGGAGACACCCGCACCGCTGCACCTGGCGGAGCACTGCGGCGGCTGGGGGAGTGGTGCGCCCGGCACGGCGTGCTGGTGGTCGTGCTGTGGCTGGTGGTGCTGGGCGGCCTGCACGGGCTGCAGAACGCGTTCGGCGGGACCTACTCGGACGACTTCTCGCTCCCCGGTACGCAGTCGAACACCGGCCGGGAGGTGCTCCAGGCGAACGCTCCCGCCGCTGGCGGCACCGGCGCCCAGGTCGTCCTGCACGACGCGCAGGGGCCGCTGACCGGCGTCCAGAGCCAGGTCGGCCAGGCCGTCGCCGCGCTCCAGCAGCTGCCGCACGTGCTGTCGGCGGCGAACCCGCTGCCCGCCCCCGGGCAGCCGCCGACCGGCGCTGTCTCGGCGGACGGCGCGACGGGCTACATCACCGTCAAGTTCGACGTCACCCCGGCCACCCTCGGCCACTCCTACATCGCCGGGGTCGACGGCGCGGTGGCGCCGCTGCGGGCGGCCGGGGTCCAGGTCGAGTACGGCGGGCCGCTCGGGGAGCTCGCCCGGCCCGAGACCCGGGATTTCAGCAGTGAGGCGATCGGCTTCGCGGTGGCGGTCGTGGTGCTGCTGGTCGGCTTCGGCAGCCTGATCGCGGCCGGGCTGCCGCTGGTCACCGCGCTGGTCAGCGTGATCGTCGGGCTGAGCTGCCTGAGCCTGGTGGCCATCGCCTTCACCTTCGCGAGCGTGTCGCCGACGCTGGCCACGATGATCGGGCTGGGCGTCGGCATCGACTACGCGCTGTTCCTGATCACCCGGCACCGCCAGCTCGTCATGGACGGCGTGCCACCGCCGGTGGCGGCGGGCCGGGCGGTCGCCACCAGCGGCCGGGCGGTGCTGGTCTCCGGCTGCACCGTCATCGTCGCGCTGGCCGGGCTGTACGTCTCCCGGGTGAGCTTCATCGGCAAGCTCGGCGCTGCGGCGGCCGTCACGGTGGTGACGGCGGTGCTCGGCGCGCTCACCCTCGTCCCGGCGCTGCTGGGCCTGGTCGGCGGGCGGATCGACCGGTTCCACCTCCGCGAGCCGGTGGCGGAGGGCGCCCGGGGCGAGAGCGGCACGGGCGGCTGGCACCGGTACGCCCAGCGGGTGGAGCGCCGACCGTGGTGGTTCCTGGCGGGCGGGCTGGTGGTGATCGGGGTCCTGGCGATCCCGCTGTTCTCGATCCGGCTCGGGCACATCGGTGACGGCGCGGACCCGACCAGCTTCACCGACCGGCGGGCGTACGACCTGGTCAGTGCTGGTTTCGGGCCGGGCGCCAACGGCCCGCTGACCATCGTGGTCGACCAGAGCTCGGTGCCGGCCCAGAGCAGGGCGGCGCTGGCCGGCTCGCTGCAGCAGGCGCTCACCGGGGTGCCGGGGGCGGCGAGCATCAGCCCGCCGCAGCCGACCGGCAACGGCGACGTGCTGGTCTCGACGGCGGTCTCCGCCGTCGCGCCGCAGGACGCCGGGACGACCCGGCTGTTCAACCACCTCAAGGACGACGTGCTGCCGCAGGCGGTGGCCGGTACGGCCGCCAAGACCTACCTGACGGGGACGACCGCCGCCCAGGTGGACTTCCTGGAGCTGATCTCCGCGCGCCTCCCGCTGATCATCGCGGTGGTGGTCGGCCTGGCCTTCGTGATCATCCTGATCGTCTTCCGGGGGCTGCTGGTCGCGGTCAAGGCGGCGGCGCTCAACCTGCTCTCGATCGCCGCCTCGTACGGCGTGGTGGTCGCGGTCTTCCAGTGGGGCTGGGGCGGCCCGGCCCTGGGGGTCGCGGGGAAGGTGCCGATCGAGAGCTACGTGCCGATGATGATGTTCGCCATCGTCTTCGGCCTGAGCATGGACTACGAGATCTTCCTGCTCTCCCGGGTGCACGAGGCCTGGGAGCGGACCCGGGACAGCCGGGGCAGCGTGGCGCACGGGCTGGAGATCACCGCCCGGGTGATCACCTGCGCGGCGTTGATCATGGTGAGCGTCTTCGCCGCGTTCGTCCTGAGCGACAACATCGTGGTCAAGATGCTCGGGCTGGGGCTCGCGGTCAGCGTCCTGGTCGACGCGACGGTCGTCCGCCTGCTGCTCGTCCCGGCGGTGATGACGCTGCTGGGCCGCCACGCCTGGTGGGCCCCGGGCTGGCTCGACCGGGCCCTCCCGCACATCGACCCCGAGGGCTGACGGGCCCGCAGCGGGGGTGCCGGGCGGGGGTCGTAGGATCTGAGCGTCGCCCGCCGCCCCACCCCGCCGGAGGTTTCCCGTGCCGCAGATCACCGTCGACCGCAGCCCGGGGGTGGCCCTCGACCGGCGCGCCTTCGCCGCCGAGCTGCACCTGCTGGTGGCCCGGGTGATCGGCTCGCCGGTGGCCGATTGCAAGACCCGCTTCCGGCGGATCGAGGAGTGCTTCGTCGGCGACGGTGACGAGACCCGGCTGATGGTCTTCCTGGAGATCAAGATCATGGACGGCCGGAGCATCGAACTGCGGGCCGAGCTGACGGAGTCCGTACTGAAGCTCCTCCAGGAGCACGCGAGCGCGCCGGCCGGCGGCGAGCTCCACCTGGCCGTCGACGTGACGGAGCTGGACAGCCGCTCGTACCGCAAGGCCGTGCTGGCGGCGCGGTAGCGTAGCGCCCCGTGACTACCTGGTTCTGGGCCGCGGTCGCGGTCGTACTGTTCGCCGTCTACCTGAGCTGGACGGCAGGGCGGCTCGACCGGCTGCACGCCCGGATCGACGCGGCGCGGGCCTCGCTGGACGCGCAGCTCGTACGGCGGGCGTCGGTGGCGTTGGAGCTGGCGACCTCGTCGACGCTGGACCCGGCCACCTCGATCCTGCTCTACCAGGCCTCGCACGCGGCCCGGGAAGCGGAGGACGAGCACCGGGAGGTGGCGGAGAGCGAGCTGAGCCTCGCACTGCGCGCGGTCTTCTCCGAGCCCGAGCAGGTCGCCGCGCTGCTCGCCGCGCCCGGTGGGGAGGAGGCCGTCAAGGAGCTGACGGCGGCCGTCCGGCGGGTGCCGATGGCCCGCCGGTTCCACAACGACGCGGTGCGGGGCGCGCGGGCGGTGCGGGAGCACCGGCTGGTGCGGTACTTCCGGCTGGCGGGGCGGGCGCCGTTCCCCTTGGCATTCGAGATGGATGACGAACCGCCACCGGCGCTCACCCCCCAAGGGGCTCCCGCCTAGACCGGTTCCAGCCTGTTTGTCGTAAGTCGAACGTCGGTCTGGACTAGGTGGCGCACGGCGCGGGCCCGTTTCGGGCCTACGATAGGGCGATAGCACTGGTTCATCTTCGAGTGAGGTCTCACGTGTCCACCAGCCCCATCACCGCAGACCAGCCGCAGATCGGCACCGCCCGCGTGAAGCGCGGCATGGCCGAGCAGCTCAAGGGCGGTGTGATCATGGATGTGGTCAACGCCGAGCAGGCGAAGATCGCCGAGGACGCCGGTGCGGTCGCCGTCATGGCTCTGGAGCGCGTCCCCGCCGACATCCGCAAGGACGGCGGCGTGGCCCGGATGTCCGACCCGAACATGATCGAGGAGATCATCGCCGCGGTCTCCATCCCGGTCATGGCGAAGTCCCGGATCGGCCACTTCGTCGAGGCGCAGATCCTGCAGTCGCTCGGCGTCGACTACATCGACGAGTCCGAGGTGCTGACCCCGGCCGACGAGGTCAACCACTCCGACAAGTTCGCCTTCACCACCCCGTTCGTCTGCGGCGCCACCAACCTCGGTGAGGCGCTGCGCCGGATCGCCGAGGGCGCGGCCATGATCCGCTCCAAGGGCGAGGCCGGCACCGGCAACGTGGTCGAGGCCGTCCGCCACCTGCGCCAGATCAAGAACGAGATCGCCAAGCTGCGCGGCTTCGACAACAACGAGCTGTACGCGGCCGCCAAGGAGCTGCGCGCTCCGTACGAGCTGGTCAAGGAGGTCGCCGAGCTCGGCAAGCTGCCGGTCGTGCTGTTCTCCGCCGGTGGTGTCGCCACCCCGGCCGACGCCGCGCTGATGCGTCAGCTCGGTGCCGAGGGCGTCTTCGTCGGCTCCGGCATCTTCAAGTCGGGCGACCCGGCCAAGCGCGCCGCCGCCATCGTGAAGGCCACCACCTTCTACGACGACCCGAAGATCATCGCGGACGCCTCCCGCAACCTGGGCGAGGCCATGGTCGGCATCAACTGCGACACCCTGCCCGAGTCCGAGCGCTACGCCAACCGCGGCTGGTAGTCACACAGCAGCAGTAACGTCTCGTCGGCCCGCCGCTCACTGATCTGGTGCGGCGGGCCCTCGTGCGTACACCGCATCACGACCGAAGAGGTAAGAACCGTGTCCAGCAGTACCCCCGTCATCGGTGTCCTCGCCCTCCAGGGCGACGTCCGCGAGCACCTGATAGCGCTGGCCGAGGCCGACGCGCTCGCCCGTCCCGTCCGCCGCGCGGAGGAGCTGGCCGAGGTCGACGCCCTGGTGATCCCCGGCGGGGAGTCCACCACGATGTCGAAGCTCTCGCTGGCCTTCGGCATGATGACGCCGATGCGTGAGCGCGTCGCGGCCGGGATGCCGGTCTACGGCTCCTGCGCGGGCATGATCATGCTGGCCGACAAGATCCTGGACGGCCGCGCCGACCAGGAGACCGTCGGCGGGATCGACATGACGGTGCGCCGCAACGCCTTCGGCCGCCAGAACGAGTCCTTCGAGTCGGCGATCGACTTCGCGGGCCTGGCCGGCGACCCGGTGCACGGCGTCTTCATCCGCGCGCCCTGGGTCGAGTCGGTCGGCGCCGGCGTCGAGGTGCTGGCCGAGCTGCCCGCGGCCGACGGCCCGGACAGCCGGATCGTCGCCGTCCGCCAGGGCAACCTGCTGGCGACGTCCTTCCACCCCGAGCTGACGGGTGACCACCGGGTGCACGCCTACTTCGTGCAGATGGTCGCTGACGCCGCGCGTTGATGCGGTGACCGGTGGGCACGGTGACACCGGTAAGATCTCTCCTGTTCATTTCCCTTTGGCGACGTAAAGGAGCTGGTGATGTCCGGCCACTCTAAGTGGGCTACCACCAAGCACAAGAAGGCCGTGATCGATGCCAAGCGCGGCAAGCTCTTCGCCAAGATGATCAAGAACATCGAGGTGGCGGCGCGCACCGGCGGGGCGGACCCGGCGGGCAACCCGACGCTCTTCGACGCCATCCAGAAGGCCAAGAAGAGCTCCGTCCCGAACAAGAACATCGACAGCGCGGTCAGCCGTGGCTCGGGCACCGAGGCCGGTGGCGCGGACTACCAGACGATCATGTACGAGGGTTACGGCCCGAACGGCGTCGCGGTGCTCATCGAGTGCCTCACCGACAACCGCAACCGTGCGGCCTCCGACGTCCGCGTCGCGATGACCCGCAACGGCGGCAACATGGCCGACCCGGGTTCGGTCTCGTACCTGTTCAACCGCAAGGGCGTCATCATCGTCCCCAAGGGCGAACTGTCCGAGGACGACGTGCTGATGGCGGTGCTGGAGGCCGGTGCGCTGGAGGTCGCCGACCTCGGCGACAGCTTCGAGGTCATGAGCGAGGCGACCGACCTGGTGGCCGTCCGCACCGCGCTGGTGGCCGCCGGGATCGACTACGACTCGGCCGACGCCAACTTCGTCGCCGACCTGCAGATCCCGCTGGACGTGGACGGCGCCCGCAAGATCTTCAAGCTGATCGACGCGCTGGAGGACAGCGACGACGTGCAGAACGTCTTCGCCAACTTCGACATCTCCGACGAGGTCGGCGCCGAGCTCGACGCCGAGTAGCGCGAGTTGATCAGGTAACACGCCTGCTGCACCGGCCCGGTGGTCCCCCGCGGACCGCCGGGCCAGTGTCGTCTCACCGGTTGTCCGACCCGGCGGGTAGCCTTCGCAGGAATCGGACGACCGGGCGAGAAGGCGGGGCGGCAAGGTGCGGGTGCTGGGTGTGGACCCTGGGCTGACCAGGTGCGGGGTCGGCGTGGTCGACGGCTCGCCCGGCCGCCCGCTGACGATGGCCGGGGTCGGCGTCGTCCGCACCCCCGCCGAGGCGGAGATCGGGCAGCGGCTGCTGCTGATCGAGCAGGGCCTCGAGGAGTGGCTGGACGTGCACAAGCCCGATCTCGTCGCCGTCGAGCGGGTCTTCGCCCAGCACAACGTACGCACCGTCATGGGCACCGCGCAGGCCAGCGCCGTCGCGATGCTCTGCGCCACCCGGCGGGGCATCCCCGTCACCCTGCACACCCCCAGCGAGGTCAAGGCCGCCGTCACCGGCTCCGGCCGGGCCGACAAGGCCCAGGTCACCGCCATGGTCACCCGCCTGCTGCGGCTCGACGCCCCGCCGAAGCCCGCCGACGCGGCGGACGCCCTCGCGCTGGCGATCTGTCACATCTGGCGCGGCTCCGCAGCGGGGCGGCTCGCCGCGGCCGTCGCCCAGCAGAAAGCCCTCACAGCCCGTCAGGAGTACCGCCCGTGATCGCCTTCGTCCAGGGCCCCGTAGCGGCCGTCACCCCCGGCAGCGCCGTGGTCGAGGTCGGCGGTGTCGGCATGCTCGTCAAGTGCACCCCGCGCACCCTGGCCGAGCTGAGGATCGGCCAACCCGCCCGCCTCACCACCGCGTTGATCGTGAAGGAGGACTCGCTCACCCTCTACGGCTTCGCCGACGAGGACGAGCGCGCCACCTTCGAGATCCTGCTGACCGCCAGTGGCGTCGCCGCGACGATGGCGCTCGGCATGCTCGCCGTCTTCACCCCCGACGAGCTGCGGCGCGCCGTCGCCCAGGGCGACGCCAAGGCCCTCACCGCCGTGCCCCGGATCGGCCCCAAGCTCGCCCAGAAGCTCCTGCTGGAGTACAAGGACAAGCTCGGCGCCCCGCACGGCAGCGTCCCCGCCCAGAAGCCGATCGCCGCAGGCCCGGCCCCCTGGAGCGAGCAGTTGCACGCCGCCCTGGTCGGCCTGGGCTACGCCCCCCGCGAGGCCGACGACGCGGTCACCGCCGTCACCCCGGACGCCGAGGCCCAGCCGGTCACCGACGTCGGCGCCCTGCTCAAGGCAGCACTGCGTACGCTGAACCGCACCCGCTAGCCATTACGAACCCGGTCACGACGTTTCAGGAGCCTGTCCCGATGAGCCCGTACGACTCCGACCCCACCGACCGACTGCGGGCCGATCAGGTACTGGCTTCGTCTGCCGACGGCGAGGACCAGGCGGTCGAGGCGGCGCTGCGGCCCAAGCTGCTGGACGAGTTCATCGGGCAGGAGCGGGTGCGGGAGCAGCTCTCGCTGGTGCTCCAGGCCGCCCGCAAGCGCGGGAGCGCACCCGACCACGTGCTGCTCAGCGGGCCTCCCGGGCTGGGCAAGACCACGCTGTCGATGATCATCGCGGCGGAGCTGAACGCCCCGATCCGGATCACCTCGGGGCCGGCCATCCAGCACGCCGGTGACCTCGCGGCGATCCTCTCCTCGCTGACCGAGGGGGAGGTGCTCTTCCTCGACGAGATCCACCGGATGTCGCGGCCCGCCGAGGAGATGCTCTACATGGCGATGGAGGACTTCCGGGTCGACGTGATCGTCGGCAAGGGCCCCGGCGCCACCGCCATCCCGCTGGAGCTGCCGCCCTTCACCCTGGTCGGCGCCACCACCCGGGCCGGGCTGCTGCCGCCGCCGCTGCGCGACCGCTTCGGCTTCACCGGCCACATGGAGTTCTACGCCCCCGCCGAGCTGGAGCGGGTGGTGCACCGCTCGGCCGGTCTGCTGGACGTGCAGATCGACCCGCGCGGCGCGGCCGAGATCGCCGGGCGCTCGCGCGGCACGCCCCGCATCGCCAACCGGCTGCTGCGTCGGGTCCGCGACTACGCGCAGGTCAGGCACGACGGCGTGGTCACCCAGCAGATCGCCCGCCAGGCCTTGGAGGTCTACGAGGTCGACGCCCGGGGGCTCGACCGGCTGGACCGCGCGGTGCTGACGGCGCTGCTCAAGCTCTTCGGCGGCGGCCCGGTCGGGCTGTCCACGCTCGCCGTCGCGGTGGGGGAGGAGTCGGAGACGGTGGAGGAGGTCGCCGAGCCCTTCCTCGTCCGCGAGGGCCTGCTCGCCCGGACCCCGCGCGGGCGGATCGCCACCGCCGCGGCCTGGCAGCATCTCGGGCTGACCCCGCCGCTCCAGACCGGCCGCGGTGCGGTGCCCGCGCAGCAGCCGGAGCTGTTCCGTCGTGAACCCGGTGCGGACACCGTCTGACGAATCCGTGCAGGCAGAGGCTCGCCACTTTCGGCGGCAGGATGACATGCTTGGCGTTGTCCGTTCAGTGCGGGTCGCCTAGACTCCGCCGGACCGCCCCTCTCACCCGACGGGCCGACGACCTCAGGCCGCCTGCCGGGCGGCCCGTAAAGGACTCTGGCTGCTGTGAACCTCATCATCCTTCTCCTCCCGATTCTCGCGATCCTCCTGATGTTCCGGTCGCAGAAGAAGCGCCAGGCCTCGCAGCAGCAGATGCAGACCTCGCTGGAGCCCGGCGCCGGCGTGCGCACCATCGGCGGCATGTACGCCCTGGTGAAGTCCGTCAACGAGGAGACCATCGAGCTGGAGGTCGCCCCGGGCGTGGTCGCGCACTACACCAAGGGTGCGATCGCCGCGGTGCTCGACCCGCAGGAGTACGACGCGATCATCAACGGCCGTCCCACCGAGGACGAGCTCGCCGAGGATGAGTCGTCGGAGCTCTCCGAGTCGTCGGCGTCGGAGGAGAAGCCGCTCAGCCTGGACAAGGCCCCGGCCGACAAGAAGGACGAGTCGGACAACGGCGGTACCGGCGCGGAGGCCCAGACCGGTAAGTAGTACGGTCGGGCAAACCCCGGCCGCGCGGCACCCCAGCCGCAGCAAGCCCCACAGGACCTCACGGCCGCCCAGTCGGCGTCCCCCATCCAGTCACGAGCCGGGTGGGGGCCCGGCCCACGGCGGCATGGACAGGGAGAAACGAGCAAGGTGGCAACACCCAAGTCGCGCCCGCGCGATGGTCACCCGGTTAGGGCCCTGGCCCTCATCCTGGCGGTGACCGTCGGCTTGGTCGCCCTCATGTTCGGGACGGGCCACACCACGCCGCGTCTCGGGATCGACCTCGCCGGTGGCACCAGCATCACGCTGACCGCCAAGTCTGACGACCCCGCCGCGGTCAGCAAGACGAACATGGACACCGCTGTCGCGATCATCCAGAAGCGCGTCAACGGCCTGGGCGTCTCCGAGGCCGAGGTGCAGACCCAGGGCAACAACACCATCATCGTCAACATCCCCAACGGCGGTGACAAGCAGTCCGCGATCGACCAGGTCGGTGCGACTGCCAAGCTCTTCTTCCGCCCGGTGCTGGCGCTCGCGCCCACCGGTGTGAAGCCCCAGGCCCCGGCGGCCAGCCCGAGCGCCCCCGCCTCCGGCTCGCCCAGCGCGAAGCCGTCGGCGAGCGCCGGCGCCCCGTCGTCGAGCGCGAGCGCGGGCACGCCCAGCGCCGGTGCGACCACGGCGGGCCGCGCCGTCACCGACGGCCTGAAGGCCGACGCCACGGCGAGCCCCTCGGCCCCGGCCGGCACCCCGACCGCCCCGGCGGCCGCACCGACCACGCCGACCACCCCGGCCGACATCTCCGCCGCGCTCACCCAGGGCACCGTCCCGCCGGAGCTGGTGGCCGACTTCACCAAGCTCGACTGCTCCGACGCGACCCAGCGCCTGGACCACCAGACCACCCCGGACAAGAACGCCGTGGCCTGCAGCTACGACGCCGAGTCCAAGGTCTGGTACAAGTTCGCGCTCGGCCCCGTCGCGGTCAACGGCAAGGACGTCACCAAGGCGGCGGCCGGGTTCGACACCCAGCGCGCCGGTGGCTGGCAGGTCGACCTGTCGTTCAACGACGCCGGGTCCAAGGACTTCGCCACCACCACGGGCAAGCTCGCCACCCAGCAGTCCCCGGCGAACCAGTTCGCGATCGTGCTGGACGGCAAGGTCGTCTCGCACCCGTACGTCAGCCAGTCGATCACCGGCGGCTCCGCCATGATCTCCGGCAACTTCAGCGTGGACGACGCCAAGAGCCTCGCCAACGTGCTGAGCTACGGCGCCCTGCCGCTCACCTTCGTGCAGAGCGACGTCACCACCGTCTCCCCGCAGCTCGGTGGCGACCAGCTGCACGCCGGCCTGGTCGCCGGTGCGATCGGCCTGCTGCTGGTGGTCCTCTACTCGCTGGTCTACTACCGCGGCCTCGGCCTGGTCTCGATCGCCGGTCTGATCGTCTCGGCGGCCCTCACGTACGCCATCATGTGCCTGCTCGGCGCCACGATCGGCTTCGCGCTGAACCTGCCCGCCGTCTGCGGTGCGATCGTCGCGATCGGTATCACCGCCGACTCCTTCATCGTGTACTTCGAGCGCATCCGCGACGAGGTCCGCGAGGGCGCCCCGCTGCGCCCGGCCGTGCAGCGCGCCTGGCCGCGCGCCCGCCGCACCATCCTGGTCTCGGACTTCGTGTCCTTCCTCTGTGCCGCGGTGCTCTACCTGGTCACGGTCGGCAAGGTGCGGGGCTTCGCCTTCACCCTCGGCCTGACCACGCTGCTCGACATCGTGGTGATCTTCCTCTTCACCAAGCCGCTGATCACCCTGCTGGCCCGCCGGAAGTTCTTCTCCGAGGGTCACCCGTGGTCCGGTCTCGACCCCAAGCGCCTGGGCGCGAAGGTGCCGCTGCGCAGCAGCCGTCGCCGGTCCGCCGCCAGCGCTTCCGCCGCCAAGGAGGCCTGACGCCATGTCACGTTTCGGCAATCTCGGCCACCGCCTCTACCAGGGCGAGGTCAGCTTCGACTTCGTCGGCCGGCGCAAGCTCTGGTACAGCTTCTCCGGTGTGATCGTCCTGCTCGCGGCCATCGGCCTCGCCATGGGCCTGCACCTGGGCGTCGAGTTCAAGGGCGGTTCGATCTACACCGTCACCAAGCCCGGCGTCACGCTCAGCCAGGCGCAGGACGCGGCGAACAAGATCACCCACGACAGCAGTGCCCGGGTCCAGACCACGGACAAGGGCGCCGTCAAGATCCAGATCGGCACGGACAAGCAGGTCTCGGCGAGCGCCGCGATCAAGGAGCTGGCCACCGACCTGAACATCCCGGCCGACAAGGTCAACGAGCAGATCACCTCGCAGGTGATCGGCCCCAGCTGGGGTCATGAGATCTCCCAGAAGGCCCTGACCGGTCTGCTGATCTTCATGGTCCTGGTCACGATCTACCTGGCGATCGCCTTCGAGTGGCGGATGGCGGTGGCCGCCCTGGTCTCCCTCGTCCACGACCTCCTGATCACCATCGGCGTCTACGCCCTGGTCGGCTTCGAGGTCACCCCGGGCACGGTGATCGGCTTCCTCACCATCCTCGGTTACTCCCTCTACGACACCGTCGTCGTCTTCGACACCGTGCGGGAGAACACCAAGGACATCACCAAGCAGAACAAGCACACCTTCAGCGAGGCCGCGAACCTGGGCCTCAACCAGACGCTGGTGCGGTCCATCAACACCACCGTCGTGGCGCTGCTGCCGGTCGCCGCTCTGCTGTTCATCGGTGGCGGCCTGCTCGGCGCCGGCACCCTGAACGACATCTCGCTCGCCCTCTTCATCGGCCTCGCCGCCGGTGCGTACTCCTCGATCTGCGTCGCGACCCCGCTCTACGCGCAGCTCAAGGAGGCCACCCCGGAGATGCGCGCGCTGACCAAGAAGGTCGCCGCGCGCCGCGCCGCCGACGCCAAGGCCGCGGCCGAGGCGCCGCAGGACGCGGACTCGGTCGAGGACGACAGCGTCGATGCGGGTATGGTCGGACAGCGCAACCAGCCGGTCAGCCGGTCCCGTAGCAAGGGCCGCCCCTCCGGCAAGCACTGACCCCGGCATGTGACAAGGAACCCCGTGACCTCCCCCGACCCCGCCCTGGCCGAGCTGCTCAACAGCAGGATCAGGGACGTACCGGACTACCCGAAGCCGGGCGTGCTCTTCAAGGACATCGCCCCGCTGCTCGCCGACGCCGAGGCGTTCGCCGCCCTCACCCGGGCGCTGGCCGAGCGGGCGAACGCCCTCGGGGCGACCAAGGTGGTCGGGTTGGAGGCACGGGGTTTCGTGCTCGCCGCCCCGGCGGCGTTCGCCGCCGGGATCGGCTTCGTGCCGGTCCGCAAGGCGGGCAAGCTGCCCGGCGCGGTGCACGGCCAGTCGTACGACCTCGAGTACGGCTCTGCCACGGTCGAGGTCCAGTGCGACGCGTTCACCCCGGGTGAGCGCGTGCTCGTCGTCGACGACGTGCTCGCCACCGGCGGCACGCTGGCCGCCTCGCTGGACCTCGTCCGGCGGGCCGGGGCCGAGGTCGCCGGCGTCGTTGTGCTGATGGAGCTGAGCTTCCTCCCCGGCCGTGAGCGCCTCGGGGACGTCCCGCTGGAAGCCCTGATCACCGTTTAGCCGAGAGCAACCCGAACAGGGGCGCGGGGAACTGCGCGATCAACTGTGCACGTGCGTCGTGCCTCGGTCGCGCAGGTCCCCGCGCCCCTGTTTCTGGTTGGCCGCCTGCGTGAAGTTCGCCACGATCGTCGCAGGTACCATGAAGGTTCATCCCTCTCGCGTACCGAGGAGTGTCCTTGCCCGACGAGGTAGTGCCCACCGCAGAGGCCGCCGGCCCCGACAGACGGCCCGTGCCCTCGGGGGCCGCCCCGGTGCGTCCGGGTTCGCCTCAGGCGGGGCCGCCGGCGCGCCCCTCCTCCTCCGGCGGCATGCGGGCCCGGCTGGCCCGCCTCGGCGGACAGCGCAGCTCGCTGCTCAACCCCGTCCTCGAACCGCTCTTCCGGAGCATCAAGGCCCAGGACCCGAAGGCCGACCCGGCCCTGCTGCGTGACATCGAGCGCGCGTACGCCGTCGCCGAGAAGTGGCACCGGGGGCAGAAGCGCAAGAGCGGCGACCCGTACATCACGCACCCGCTCGCCGTCGCGACCATCCTGGCGGAGCTGGGCATGGACGCCGCGACGCTGATGGCGGGGCTGCTGCACGACACCGTCGAGGACACCGACTACGGCCTGGAGACGCTCCGCAAGGACTTCGGCGACTCCGTGGCGCTGCTGGTCGACGGCGTGACCAAGCTGGACCGGGTCAAGTTCGGCGAGGCCGCGCAGGCGGAGACCGTCCGCAAGATGGTCGTCGCGATGGCCAAGGACCCGCGCGTCCTGGTGATCAAGCTGGCCGACCGCCTGCACAACATGCGCACCATGCGCTACCTCAAGCGGGAGAAGCAGGAGAAGAAGGCCCGCGAGACGCTGGAGATCTACGCCCCGCTGGCGCACCGGCTGGGCATGAACACCATCAAGTGGGAGCTGGAGGACCTCGCCTTCGCGATCCTCTACCCCAAGATGTACGACGAGATCGTGCGTCTGGTGGCCGAGCGCGCGCCGAAGCGGGACGAGTACCTCGCGACCGTCATCGACCAGGTCCAGGGCGACCTGCGTGGGGCCCGGATCACCGCCGCCGTCACCGGCCGACCGAAGCACTACTACTCGGTCTACCAGAAGATGATCGTGCGCGGCCGCGACTTCGCCGAGATCTACGACCTGGTGGGCATCCGCGTCCTGGTCGACACCGTCCGCGACTGCTACGCGGCGCTGGGCACCATCCACGCGCGGTGGAACCCGGTGCCGGGGCGGTTCAAGGACTACATCGCGATGCCCAAGTTCAACATGTACCAGTCGCTGCACACCACGGTGATCGGCCCCGGTGGCAAGCCAGTCGAGCTGCAGATCCGCACCTTCGACATGCACCGCCGCGCCGAGTACGGCATCGCCGCGCACTGGAAGTACAAGCAGCGCGCCGTCGCCGGTGCCTCGAAGGTCCGCACCGACACGCCCGTGCAGACCCGCAAGGACGACAAGGCCGGGGCCGTCAACGAGATGGCCTGGCTGCGCCAGCTGCTGGACTGGCAGAAGGAGACCGAGGACCCGAGCGAGTTCCTGGAGTCGCTGCGCTTCGACCTCTCCAACAACGAGGTCTTCGTCTTCACGCCGAAGGGCGACGTCATAGCGCTCCCGGCGGGGGCGACGCCGGTCGACTTCGCGTTCGCCGTGCACACCGAGGTCGGGTACCGCTGCATAGGAGCCCGGGTCAACGGGCGGCTGGTGCCGCTGGAGTCGACGCTGGAGAACGGCGACGCCGTCGAGGTCTTCACCTCCAAGGCGGAGAACGCCGGGCCCTCGCGGGACTGGCTGGGCTTCGTCAAGTCGCCCCGGGCCCGCAACAAGATCAAGGCGTGGTTCTCCAAGGAGCGCCGCGAGGAGGCGATCGAGCAGGGCAAGGAGGCCATCGCGCGGGCGATGCGCAAGCAGGGCCTGCCGATCCAGCGCATCCTGACCGGCGACTCGCTGGTGACGCTGGCGCACGAGATGCGCTACCCGGACATCTCCTCGCTCTACGCGGCGATCGGCGAGGGCCATGTCGCGGCGCAGAACATCGTCCAGAAGCTGGTGCAGGCACTCGGCGGCGAGGAGGGCGCGACCGACGACCTCGCCGAGACGGCCACCCCGACGCAGGATGGCCGGGCGGCCCGCCGCCGGGCCAAGGGCGACCCGGGCATCATCGTCAAGGGTGTCGAGGACGTCTGGGTCAAGCTCTCCCGCTGCTGCACCCCGGTGCCGGGCGACCCGATCGTCGGCTTCATCACCCGGGGCAACGGCGTCTCGGTGCACCGCTCGGACTGCGTCAACGTCGAGTCGTTGACCCAGCAGCCGGAGCGGATGATCGAGGTCGAGTGGGCGGCGACGCAGTCGTCCGTCTTCCTGGTCGCCATCCAGGTCGAGGCACTGGACCGCTCGCGCCTCCTCTCGGACGTCACCCGGGTGCTCTCCGACCAGCACGTCAACATCCTCTCGGCGGCCGTGCAGACC
Organism: Kitasatospora sp. McL0602; assembly: GCF_052076145.1. NCBI lineage: Bacteria > Bacillati > Actinomycetota > Actinomycetes > Kitasatosporales > Streptomycetaceae > Kitasatospora > Kitasatospora sp. McL0602. The sequence goes on from NZ_CP197246.1 coordinate 6,572,861, forward strand.
TCGCGCGACCGGGTGGCGATGAGCCGCTTCACCTTCGAGATGGGCGACCCGAAGCACCTCGGCCACGTGCTCAAGGCCGTCCGGGGCGTCGAGGGCGTGTACGACGTCTACCGGGTGACCTCGGCCCGCAAGTAGCCGAGCGGCGCAGGCCCGCGCCTGTCACCCCCGGTGCCCCGGTTCTCGGTCGAGAACCGGGGCACTGCCCGTTCGGCCCGCGTGGGGTGCGGCGCGCTCGGCACGGAGACAGACTGTCGCCACCGGTCACACTGGCGCGTCGAGGAGATCCGTGAAGAGCAAGCAGACAGCCCTGGCCCTGCTGGCCGCGGCCGTGGTGGCGTCGGCCGCCGCCGGGTGCGGTGGCAGCAGCGGCGGGACGAGCAGAGCGGCCGCCTCGGGTCCGGCATCCACCTCGGCATCCACGGCAGCATCCACGGCAGCATCCGCGTCGGGCTCGGCGTCCGCGTCGGCGGCCGGTTCGCCGAACGGGGTGGAGGGCCTCGCGGCGAAGGAGATCGTCAGCAAGTCCGCGCAGGCGCTCAAGGACGCGGGCGCGGCGAAGGTCACCGGGCAGGTCACCGACGGCGGCCAGCAGACCACCCTCGACCTCCGGATGGACACTGCGGCCAACTGCTCCGGCACCATGGGCCTGGCGGGTCAGGGCTCCTTCCAGCTGGTCAAGCAGGGCACGCAGCTCTGGATCAAGCCGGACCAGGCGTTCTGGCAGTCCCACGGCGGGCCGGCGACGGCCCAGCTGGTCGGCGACAAGTACCTGAGGACCACCAGCGACAATCCGGACTTCGCCGACGTGGCCTCGCTCTGCGACCTCAAGCAGATCGCCGACCAGGTCGTCAGCGGGCCGAGCCAGGTCAGCATCGGCTCGCAGACCACCGTCGACGGACAGCAGGCGCTGGCCGTCAACGGCACCGACAACGACGAGAAGGGCACGCTGTACGTCGCGCTGCGCGGCCGGCCGTACCCGCTGCGGCTGGAGAAGACCGGCAACAGCCCCGGCAAGCTGGACTTCAAGGACTTCGGCACGCCCGTGCCGACCACCACGCCCTCGCCGGACCAGAGCGTCGACCTCGACCAGCTCCAGAAGGAAGTCAGCGCGACGCCGACCGCGAGCGTGTGACGGACGCAGAAGGGCCCCCGGCGGGAAGCCGGGGGCCCTTCTGCACAGGAGTGAGGCAGCGTCAGCCGCCGAACTCCTCAAGGCTCTTCATGGCCTGGTCGAGCAGGGCCTGACGGCCCGCGAGCTCGGTCTCCAGCTTGGCGGCCTTGCTGGTGTTGCCGGCCGCGCGGGCCTTGTCCAGCTCGCCCTGGAGCTTGTCCACGGCGCCTTGGAGCAGACCGGTCATGCCGGTCGCGCGGGCCTTGGCCTCCGGGTTGGAGCGCTTCCACTCGGCGTCCTCCGCCTCGCGGATCGCCCGCTCGACGGTGTTCAGGCGGGCGTCCAGGCGGGGGCGGGCGTCGCGCGGGACGTGGCCGATGGCCTCCCAGCGCTCGTTGACCTCCCGCAGGGCGGCCTTGGCGACCTTGAGGTCGGTGATCGGGAGGATCGCCTCGGCCTCGATCAGCAGGGCCTCCTTGAGCTTCTGGTTCTCGCCCTGCTCGGCGTCGCGCTCGCTGAAGACGGCGGAGCGGGCCTGGAAGAAGACGTCCTGGGCGCCGCGGAAGCGGGCCCACAGCTCCTCCTCGGCGTCCCGCTGGGCGCGCCCGGCGGACTTCCACTGCGTCATCAGGTCGCGGTAGCGGGCAGCGGTGTCGCCCCACTCGGTCGAGCTGGAGAGCGCCTCGGCCTCGGCGACCAGCTTCTCCTTGTCCGCGCGGGCCTGGTCGCGCTCGGCGTCCAGGGTCGCGAAGTGCGCCTTGCGGTGCTTGGAGAACACCGAGCGGGCGTGCGAGAAGCGGTGCCACAGCTCGTCGTCGCTCTTGCGGTCGAGCCGGGGCAGCGCCTTCCAGGCGTCGACCAGCGCGCGCAGCCGGTCACCGGCCTCCCGCCACTGGGTCGACTCGGCCAGCTGCTCGGCCTCGGCGACCAGCTTCTCCTTGGCACCCCGGGTCTCGTCCTGCGCCTTGGCGCGGGCGGCCTTGCGCTCGGCCTGCCGGGAGTCGATGTCGGAGGTCAGGGCGTCCAGGCGCTTGGCCAGCGAGGCCAGGTCACCCACCGCGTGCGCCTCGACGACCTGGGCGCGCAGGTGCTCCAGCGCGGTCTGGGCCTCCTTGGCGGCCAGATCCGTCTTGCGGACGCGGTGCTCCAACAGGCCGATCTCGGCCGCCAGCCCCTCGAACTTCCGCTCGAAGTACGCGAGGGCCTCCTCGGGCGAGCCTGCCTGCCAGGAGCCGACGACGCGTTCGCCGTCGGCCGTCCTGACGTAGACCGTCCCCTGCTCGTCGACACGGCCCCACGGATCGCTGGTCACAGCGCCTCCTCCACATGACGTCGCGCCCGCCGACCGGCGGTGCGCGGTACGTCGTCCACAGTTGATGTGCGGCGGACCGATCGAGTCCGCCGTCCGAGCCGTCGATTTCTGTGCCGAGGGTGACGGCCGACGGTCAGGGCACCCTATACAACAGCAACATAGGCGACCAGCGCCGGTGCTGTCCGCATCCGGGCCGGGCGAGTTCGCGCGGCGGTCCCCACCCGGCCGGGTGGGGACCGCCTGGCGGGGTCAACTCTTGGTGGTCGTCACCGAGTTCATGACCACCGCGGCGTTCGGGGCACCGTCGCCGGTGCCGCCCTGGACGCCGCCGGCGGCGATGTTCTGGAGGATGTCCAGACCGCCGGTGATCTTGCCGAACGGGGTGTAGTTCGGGGGCAGCTGGGTGTCCTTGTAGACCAGGAAGAACTGGCTGCCGTTCGTCCCCGGGCCCGCGTTCGCCATCGCGACGGTGCCGGCCGGGTACGTCGCGCCGGTCAGGTTCTCGTCCGGGAACTGGTAGCCGGGGCCGCCCGAGCCGTTGCCCGTCGGGTCACCGCACTGCAGGACGTAAATGCCCTCGGTGGTGAGGCGGTGGCACTTGACGTGGTCGAAGTACTGCTCGCCGGAGAGGAAGGCGAAGGAGTTCACGGTGTGCGGGGCCTTGGCCGCGTCCAGCGAGAGCGTCACCTTGCCGCAGCTGGTGTCGACCGTGGCGGTGTAGGTGGCCTTGGTGTCCACCGTCATCGCCGGCTCGGTCTTCCACTGCTTGCCGTTCGGCGCACCGGCGGCGGGCGGGTTGCAGCCCTTGACCGGCGTCACGGCGGCGGACGGCGTCGGCGCGGCCGTGGGAGCGGCGGCGGCCGAGTCCTTCTTCTTGTCGGAGCTGAAGGCGCCGGTCGCGAAGGCGGTGCCCGCAGCGAGCACCACGACCGCCAGCGACGTGCCGATGATCGCGTTGCGGCGCTTCGCGCGGCGCGCGTTCTCGGCCCGGTTCTTCATCTGGCGCTCGTACTTCTCGCGGGCGAGCTGCCGCCGCCGCTGTTCGCTGTTGACCACCGGCTGTGTCTCCTACATATGCGCTGGACGTCTGTGGATGCTGATGCGGATCATCGCACCCCGCTGGCCGCCAAGTGTAGGGACTTGGTGTGTAAGTACGAGATCAGCCGTGGAAACCGAAGGTCACGATTTCACCGGACCGGGCTACGGCGGCGCACCCGTATCTGGTTCGCTACCGGTGGCGTACCGCCGGTAGGCTGCGCTGAGAACAGAATTTCCGCCACTCGGACCGATTGAGGACTCGCGTGTTCATCGCCGGATTTCCCGCCGGAGCCTGGGGCACCAACTGCTACCTGGTCGCACCGGCCGCCGGTGAGGAGTGCGTGATCGTCGACCCGGGGCACGAGGCCACGCAGGGTGTCGAGGATCTCGTCCGCGAGCACGGGCTCAAGCCCGTCGCGGTGGTCCTCACCCACGGGCACATCGACCACGTCGCCTCGGTGATGCCGGTCTGCGGTGCCAAGGGCATCCCGGCCTGGATCCACCCCGAGGACCGCTACATGCTGGCCGACCCGGAGAAGGCGCTCGGCCGCTCGCTCGGCCAGCAGCTGATGGGCAGCATCACCGTCGGCGAGCCCGACGACGTCCGGGAGTTGAAGGACGGCAGCGTCCTGGAGCTGGCCGGCCTGGAGTTCACCGTCGACCACGCGCCCGGCCATACCAGGGGGTCGGTGACCTTCAGGACGCCCACCCGGAACGACATCCCTCCGGTGTTCTTCTCGGGCGACCTGCTCTTCGCCGGCTCCATCGGGCGCACGGACCTCCCGGGCGGCGACAGCGAGGCGATGATGGCCTCGCTGGCCCGGGTCTGCCTGCCCCTCGACGATGCCACCGTCGTCCTCTCCGGACACGGCGGCCAGACCACCATCGGCCGTGAGCGCGCCACCAACCCCTACCTCCAGCAGGCGGCGGGTGCGTTCGGCGCACCGGCCTTCCCGCGACGAGGAATGTGACGGAAGAGAAGTTGAGCACCTTCACCGCCCCCAAGGGCACCTACGACCTGCTGCCGCCGAGCTCCGCGACCTTCCTGGCGATCCGCGAGCGCCTCGGCGCCCCGCTGCGCCGCTCCGGTTACGGCTACATCGAGACCCCGGTCTTCGAGGACGTCAAGCTCTTCTCGCGCGGCGTCGGTGAGTCCACCGACATCGTCTCGAAGGAGATGTACAACCTCACCACCAAGGGCGGCGACGAGCTCGCGCTGCGGCCCGAGGGCACCGCCTCGGTCGTCCGCGCCGCGCTCCAGGCCAACCTGCACAAGACCGGCAACCTGCCCGTCAAGCTCTGGTACTCGGGCTCCTTCTACCGCTACGAGCGGGCCCAGAAGGGCCGCTACCGCCAGTTCGCCCAGATCGGCGCCGAGGCGATCGGCGCGGAGGACCCGGCGCTCGACGCCGAGCTGATCATCCTGGCCGACGACGCCTTCCGCTCGCTCGGGCTGCGCGACTACCGCCTGCTGCTCAACAGCCTCGGCGACAAGCAGTGCCGCCCGGTCTACCGCGCCGCGCTCGTCGAGTTCCTGGCCGGGCTCGACCTGGACGACGAAACCCGCCGCCGCGCCGAGATCAACCCGCTGCGCGTCCTGGACGACAAGCGCGAGGCCGTGCAGGCCCAGCTGACCGACGCTCCCAAGCTGCGCGACTACCTCTGCGAGGACTGCAAGGCGTACGACGAACAGGTGCGCGAGCTGCTCAACCACGCCGGTGTCGTCTTCGTCGACGACCCCAAGCTGGTGCGCGGGCTGGACTACTACACCCGCACCACCTTCGAGTTCGTGCACGACGGCCTCGGCGCGCAGTCCGCGATCGGCGGCGGCGGCCGGTACGACGGCCTCTCCGAGATGCTCGGCGGCCCCGCGCTGCCGTCCGTCGGCTGGGGCCTCGGTGTCGACCGCACCTACCTCGCGATGGAGGCCGAGGGCATCGTCCTCGACCTGCCCGCCACCACCTCGGTCTACGCCGTCGCGCTCGGCGAGGAGGCCAAGAACGTCCTGTTCGCCAAGGTCGTCGAGCTGCGCCGGGCCGGTGTCGCCACCGATCTCGCGTTCGGGGTCAAGGGCATCAAGAACGCCATGAAGTCCGCCGACCGGTCCGGTGCCCGCTTCGCCCTCGTCGCGGGCGACCGCGACCTCGCCGAAGGCGTCGTCCAGCTCAAGGACCTGACCACCGGCGAGCAGACCCCCGTCGCCCTCGAAGCACTTGTCACCACCCTGAAGGAGAAGCAGCTGTGATCCGCACGCACGACGCGGGCACGCTCCGCGCGGAGCACGCCGGTACGACCGTCACCCTGGCCGGCTGGGTCGCCCGCCGCCGCGACCACGGCGGCGTGGCCTTCATCGACCTGCGCGACGCCTCCGGCACCGTGCAGATCGTGGCCCGCGACCTGGAGGCGATCGGCGACCTCCGGTCCGAGTACTGCGTCAAGGTCACCGGCGACGTCCGCGTCCGCCCGGCCGGGAACGAGAACCCCGACATCGCCACCGGCGCCGTCGAGCTCGTCGTCACCGAGCTGGAGGTGCTCTCCGAGGCCGCCGCGCTGCCCTTCCAGGTCGCCGAGTACGAGCCTGGCACCGTCAACGAGGAGGTCCGGCTGCGCTACCGTTACCTGGACCTGCGTCGTGAGGGCCCGGCCCGCGCGCTGCGCCTGCGCTCCAAGGTCAACAACATCATCCGCACGGTGATGGAGGAGAACGACTACCTCGACATCGAGACGCCGTACCTCACCCGCTCCACCCCCGAGGGCGCCCGCGACTTCCTCGTCCCGGTCCGCCTCCAGCCGGGCCACTGGTACGCCCTGCCGCAGTCGCCGCAGCTCTTCAAGCAGCTGCTGATGGTGGCCGGCATGGAGCGGTACTACCAGATCGCCCGCTGCTTCCGCGACGAGGACTTCCGCGCCGACCGCCAGCCGGAGTTCACCCAGCTCGACGTCGAGGCCTCGTTCGTCGACCAGGAGGACATCCTGGCGCTCGGCGAGAAGATCGTCTCCCGGGTCTGGCGCGAGGTGCACGGCTACGAGCTGCCCAGCCCGCTGCCGCGGATGTCCTACGCCGACGCGATGTCGCGCTACGGCTCCGACAAGCCGGACGTCCGCTTCGGCCAGGAGCTCACCGACCTCACCGAGTACTTCAAGGGCACCGAGTTCCGGGTCTTCCAGGCGCCGTACGTCGGCGCCGTGGTGATGCCGGGCGGGGCCTCGCAGCCGCGCAAGCAGCTCGACGCCTGGCAGGACTGGGCCAAGGCGCGCGGCGCCCGCGGCCTCGCCTACGTCGTCATCGACGCCGAGACCGGTGAGCTGCGCGGCCCGGTCGCCAAGAACCTGAACGAGGAGCACCTGGCCGGCCTCGCCGCCGCCGCCGGTGCCAAGAACGGTGACGCGATCTTCTTCGCGGCGGGCAAGAAGACCGCCTCGCAGGAGCTGCTCGGCGCCGCGCGTCTGGAGATCGGCAAGCGCTGCGAGCTGATCGACGAGTCGCAGTGGGCCTTCCTCTGGGTCGTCGACTTCCCGATGTTCGAGCCGATCGAGGACGACAAGGGCGAGTTCCAGGGCTGGCACGCCGTGCACCACCCCTTCACCGCCCCGACCGCCGAGTCGCTCGCGACCTTCGACACCGACCCGGGCAGCGCGCTCTCCAACGCGTACGACCTGGTGCTCAACGGCTCCGAGCTGGGCGGCGGTTCGATCCGTATCCACCAGCGCGAGGTGCAGAAGCGGGCGTTCGACGCGATCGGCCTCAGCGAGGAGGAGGCGCAGTCGCAGTTCGGCTTCCTGCTCGACGCCTTCAACTACGGCCCCCCGCCGCACGGCGGCATCGCCCTCGGCCTGGACCGTGTCGTCACCCTGCTCGGCGGGTACGACACGATCCGCGACGTCATCGCCTTCCCGAAGACGTCCACCGGCGGTGACCCGCTCACCGGCGCCCCGACCCCGATCACGCCGGCCCAGCGCCGCGAGGCCGGTGTCGACAGCAAGCCGAAGGTCCGCGAAGAGGGCAAGTCGGAGAAGCCGGAGACCGACAAGCAGGCCTGACGGTTCGTCAGCCGATTCACCTTCAGGGCCCCGTCCGGTGCACACGTGCACCGGACGGGGCCCGTCCCACAACGGCGTGTGACTGAGAAGGACACCGATGAGCGTGATCACCAGAGTCGAACTCCCCGAGGACGCCCCCGCCACCAGACGGGTGCACATGGCGGCCTTCCCCGGCCCCGAGGAGGCGGATCTCGTCGACGCGCTGCGCCGTGACCCGGCCTGGCTGCCGGGCCTCTCGGTCGTCGCGGTCGAGGAGAGCGGTCTGGTCGTCGGGCACGCCCTGCTGACCCGGCTCCAGGTCGGCGACGGCTGGGCGCTGGCTCTCGCGCCCGTCGGCGTCGCACCCGAGTGCCAGCGCAAGGGCGTCGGGGCGCTGGTCGTCCGGGCCGCGCTGGCTGCCGCCGACGAGGCGGGGGAGCGGCTGGTGGTGGTGCTCGGCGATCCGCGCTACTACGCCCGCTTCGGCTTCGCCCCCGCCTTCGAGCACGGCATCTCCGCGCCGTACCCGGAGGAGTACCTCCAGGCCCTCCCGCTCAACGCCTACGACGGCGCGCCGCGAGGAGCCTGCCGCTACCCCGAGCCGTTCGGCGCGGTCTGACCTGCGGTCAGCTCCTCCCGGTCGTAGCGTGAGTGATCATCACCATCCGGCAGACGGAGGGCACAGTGGCGGCAGAGGGCAGAGCGGCTGAGGCGGGGCGGCTCCGCAAGAAGGCGTACGAGCGGGAGCTGCTGCGGTTGCAGAGCGAGCTGGTCAAGACCCAGGAGTGGGTGCGGGCCGAGGGCATCCGGCTGGTGGTGGTCTTCGAGGGGCGCGACGCGGCGGGCAAGGGCGGCGCGATCAAGCGCGTCACCGAGTACCTCAACCCGCGCATCGCCCGGATCGCGGCGCTGCCCGCGCCGACGGAGCGTCAGCGCGGGCAGTGGTACTTCCAGCGGTACGTCGAGCAGCTGCCCGCGGCCGGGGAGATCGTGCTCTTCGACCGCAGCTGGTACAACCGCGCCGGGGTCGAGCGGGTGATGGGCTTCTGCACGCCGGTCGAGTACCAGCAGTTCCTGCACCAGTGCCCGACCTTCGAGCGGATGCTGATCGAGGCCGGGATCCAGCTGCGCAAGTACTGGTTCTCCGTCAGCGACACGGAGCAGGAACGGCGCTTCCGGGCCCGGCTGGAGGACCCGATGCGGCAGTGGAAGCTCTCCCCGATGGACACCGAGTCGATCAGCCGCTGGGAGGACTACTCACGGGCGAAGGACGAGATGTTCGTCCACACCGACCTGCCCGAATCCCCCTGGAACGTGGTCGAGAGCGACGACAAGCGCCGGGCCCGGATCAACATGATCGCCCACCTCCTCTCCACCCTCCCGTACCGCGACATCACCAAGCCCGCCGTCGAACTCCCGCCCCGCCCCCCGTCCACCGGCTACCAGCGCCCGCCGAGGGATCTGCAGAAGTACGTGCCGGACCACGCCTCGGAGCTCTAGGGCGACGGCCGGGTTGCCGGGTTGCCGGGGGGTGGGATCGGGCGTCGGATGGAAGGTGGCGGGGCGGGCGCCGACGATCCGTCCCGTGGTGGGCCAGGACGGAGGTTTTCTGATGTACGTCCGCACCATTTACCTGACGGGTGACCCGGCGCTGGTCGACAGGACCGTCGACGGTCTGAGGGCCGAGGGGGTCGGGCTGCTGGCGACGCAGCCCGGGTACCGGGGGTTCAGCATCTTCACGGACCGGGAGCTCGGCAAGATCATGCTCGGCTCCTGGTGGGAGACGCGGCAGGCCGAGCGGGACAGCTTCACCGGCCTGACCGGGCGGCGGGACGCGCTGCTCGACGTCTTCGCCGGCACCGTGACGGTCGACGTCTGGGAGGCCGCGGTGGCCCGGCGCGGCGGCGCGCCGGCGGGCGGCGGGTTCCGGCTCGTCCGGATCGAGTTCGACCCGGCGGCGGCGGACCGGCTGGTGACCGCCGTGGAGCAGACCGCGATGCCGGGCCTGGAGGCGATCGACGGGTTCGACGGCGGGGCGCTGCTGATCGACCGCGAGCGGGGGCAGGGCAGCGTCGGCGCGATCTTCCGCGACCGCGCGGCGCTCGAGGCCTCCCGTGGCCCGCAGGCCGAACTCCGGGCCAAGGCCTCGGCCGCGGCAGGGGTCCGGGTGCGGGCCCTGGAGGAGTTCGACGTCGCCCTGCTCGACCGGCCTGCCTAGGTCGGGCTTCCTCAGGTGGCCGAGCCCGCCGCCGCGCCGGTGGCCAAGTCGGGGCCCCAGCGGTCGAGGGAGGCGGGGAGGTCGAGCGGCCCGGGGCGGGCGTCGGAGTCGGCGGCGGGCCAGTCCTCGCGGGGGACGCGCCACATCAGCTCGAACTCGTTGCCGTCCGGGTCCTTGGCGTAGAAGGACTTCGAGACCAGGTGGTCGGTGGAGCCGACCAGCGCGCCGCGCTCGGCGAGCTTGCTGCCGACGGCGGCGAGCTCGCCGAGGGTGCCGACCTCCCAGGCCAGGTGGTAGAGGCCGACCCGGCCCTGCTGGGGGCCGGGGGCGTCGGCGCCGATGGCGAAGAGGCCGAGGTCGTGGTCGTTGGCGCTGCCGGGCGCACTGAGGAAGGCGGCGCGGCCGGGGATCAGGTGATCGACCTGGAAGCCGAAGACGTCGGTGTAGAACTCGACCGAGCGGTCGACCTCGCGGATCCACAGCACCGCGTGGTTGAGACGGCGGACGGACATGGTGCTCAGCTCCCTGGTTGTGACGACGGGTGCCAGCGTACGCCAATCCGGTTCAAATTCGAACTACTGGGGTCGGGTCCCCGGGGTCGGGCAGCGCTGTCGGCCCACTGCAATACCCTTCAAGGCGTGGAACCCGACCTCTTCACCGCCGCCGCCGAGGACCGCCAGGCCCAGGAGCCCGGCCGAGCCCCACTGGCCGTGCGGATGCGCCCCCGCACACTGGACGAGGTCGCCGGGCAGCGGCAGCTGCTCAAGGAGGGCTCGCCGCTGCGCCGCCTGGTCGCGGGCTCCAAGGGCAGGGCCGCGACCAGCTCGGTGATCCTCTGGGGGCCGCCCGGCACGGGCAAGACCACGCTCGCGCACGTGATCAGCCAGGGCGTCGAGGGCCGGTTCGTCGAGCTCTCCGCGATCACCGCCGGGGTCAAGGAGGTGCGCGCCGTGATCGAGGGCGCCCGCCGCGCCGTCGGCATGAGCGGCAAGGAGACCGTCCTCTTCCTGGACGAGATCCACCGCTTCTCCAAGGCCCAGCAGGACTCGTTGCTGCCGGCCGTCGAGAACCGCTGGGTCACCCTGATCGCCGCCACCACCGAGAACCCGTACTTCTCGGTGATCTCTCCGCTGCTCTCCCGCTCGCTGCTGCTCACCCTGGAGTCGCTGACCGACGAGGACGTCCGCACCCTGCTGCGCCGCGCCGTGGCCGACGAGCGCGGGCTCGGCGGCGCGCTGGAGCTGACCCAGGAGGCGGAGGACCACCTCGTCCGGCTGGCCGGCGGGGACGCCCGGCGTTCGCTGACCACGCTGGAGGCGGCGGCCGGGGCGGCGATCGAGAAGGGCGAGGCGGCCATCACGCTGGCCACCACCGAGACGGCCGTCAACCAGGCCGCCGTCCGCTACGACAAGGACGGCGACCAGCACTACGACGTGGCGAGCGCCCTGATCAAGTCGATCCGGGGCAGTGACGTCGACGCCACCCTGCACTACCTGGCCCGGATGATCGAGGCGGGGGAGGACCCGCGCTTCATCGCCCGCCGCCTGATGATCTCCGCCAGCGAGGACGTCGGCCTCGCCGACCCGACCGCCCTGTCGACGGCCGTCGCTGCGGCCCAGGCGGTCGCCCTGATCGGCTTCCCCGAGGCCCGGATCATCCTCTCCCAGGCCGCCATCGCGCTCGCGCTGGCGCCGAAGTCCAACGCCGCGTACCTCGCCATCGACGCCGCCCTGGCCGACGTACGGCAGGGCCTGGCCGGCGCCGTGCCCCCGCACCTGCGGGACGGGCACTACGGCGGCGCGGCCAAGCTCGGCCACGGCAAGGGGTACCAGTACCCGCACGACCTGCCGGAGGGCATCGCCGCGCAGCAGTACGCGCCGGACGAGGTGCACGGCAAGGCCTACTACCAGCCGACCCGGCACGGCGGCGAGGCCCGCTACGCCGACATCGTCGAGTGGACGAGGGGCCGGCTCGAAGGGCAGTGAGAGGGGCCGGTGAACGGCGGGTATACTCGGTCGGAGTGCCAAGTCCCGGGACGGCAGCGGGTGAGAACCCACTGACCGGCCGCACCAGCGGGGCACTGGCCCGAGACTCCCCTCCGTGGGGGTCTCCAGGAGCGTTGCGCACCGTTTTCGGTGTCGCGGGCAGTCCATCCCACAGCTGTGACGATGGGCGGCGCGTGTGCAAGCACGGTAGTGCCCGGCCCCGGAGAGCGGCTGATCACCCCCTGGGGTGGTTTTTCTCCGGGTCGCGAGGAGCGACCTCCGTCAACACCTGGTGAAGCCGTATTCACACGTAAGAGAGGTTTGGTTCATGGCGAACCAGAAGCGCCCCAAGGTCAAGATTGCCCGTGCCCTGGGCATTCCGCTGACCCCGAAGTCCGTCAAGTACTTCGAGGCGCGTCCGTACCCGCCCGGCCAGCACGGCCGTGGCCGCAAGCAGAACTCTGACTACAAGGTCCGTCTGACCGAGAAGCAGCGTCTGCGCGCCCAGTACGACCTGAGCGAGAAGCAGATGGCTCGCGCCTTCGACCGCGCCAAGAAGGTCGAGGGCAAGACGGGTGAGGCTCTCATCGCCGAGCTCGAGACGCGTCTCGACGCGATGGTCCTGCGTTCGGGCATCGCCCGCACGATCTACCAGGCCCGTCAGATGGTCGTCCACGGCCACATCGAGGTCAACGGCGGCAAGGTCAACAAGCCGTCGTTCCAGATGAAGCCGGGCTTCGTCGTCACTGTGCGCGAGCGCAGCAAGGAGAAGGTCCCGTTCCAGGTCGCTCGTGAGGGCGGCTACGCGGGCGAGGGCCAGACCCCGAAGTACCTCGAGGTCAACCTCAAGGCCCTGGCCTTCCGCCTGGACCGCGCCCCGCAGCGTCGTGAGATCCCCGTGATCTGCGACGAGCAGCTGGTCGTCGAGTACTACTCGCGCTGACCCGCGAGCAGTACCCAGCGAGCCCCCGCAGCCTTCTCGAAGGCGGCGGGGGCTCGTGCGTTCCCCCGGAAAACCCCGCTCACCCCAGGGCGCGTTCGACGGCGGCGTCGAGTTCGAGGCTCGAACCGAGCTCGAAGGCGGCGGTGAACTCGGCCTCGGTGAGGCCGGCTCGGGCGCGGGACTCGCACTCGCGGTGCGGGCCGTTGAAGGTGCGGGAGCCGAAGAACGGGGTGCCGACCGCCTGCCAGAGGCGGTGCGCGGCGCCCTGGAGGACGCGGGCCTCGACCAGGTCGGCGTCGGGGCCCTCGGTGCGCAGCAGGGCGAGGACGTCCATCGCGAGGACGATGCCGAGCAGGTCGCGGAAGAGATGGTTGAGCCTCACGCACTCGCGGGCGAAGGCGCGGGCCGGGCGCAGCTCACCGGCCAGCCACTTGGAGTAGGCGGTGGCGTACAGGGCGTAGGCGTAGGCCCACTGCTCGCCGTGCTCCTCGCAGATCTCCCGGGTGCGCTCCAGCCAGCGCAGGCCGTTGTCGGTGTCGCCCTGGAAGAGGCAGGCGATGCCGAGTTCGAACATGGCCATCAGGACGTTGCTGTTGAGCTCGCCGATCCGGTCGTAGTACTCCAGGGCCTCCTCGAAGAGCGCGGCGGCCCTGGCCGGGTCGTCACCGATCAGGGCGGCGCAGCCCTGCCGGTGCACCGCGTACGCCAGGGCCCGGTCGTCGCCGGTGGTCACGGCCTGGCGGCGGCACTCGGCGAGGGCGGGGCGGGCCCGGCGGAGATCGCCCTGGAGGGTCGCCATGTAGCCGGTGACCCAGAGGGCCTTGGCCCTGGCCCGGGTGGGTTCGGGGGCGAGCGCGAGGGCCCGGTCGAGCCAGTGCCTGCCTTCGCCGAGGTGGCCCGAGCCGACCCAGAAGTACCAGAGCGTGCCTGCGAGTTGGAGGGCGAGCTGCTCCTCGCCGGGCTCGGCGAGGCAGTACTCCAGGGCGGCCCGGAGGTTGGTGTGGGCGAGCCGGGTGCGTTCGGCCGTCTCGGCCTGCCGGGGCCCGAACCACTCGACCTCGCCCCAGGTGGCGAAGCCGAGGTACCAGTCGCGGTGCCGGGCGCGCATCCGGTACTCCTCGCCGGTGGCGCGCAGCCACTGGGCGCCATAGTCGCGCAGGGTGTCGAGCAGTCGGAAGCGGACGGCCGGGCCGTCGGCCTCGCGCAGCACCACGGACTTGCCGACCAGCTCGCCGATCACCTCCAGCACCTGGTCGGCGGCCAGGCCGTCGCCGGCGCAGACGTACTCGACGGCCTCCAGGTCGAAGACGCCGGCGAAGACGGAGAGCCGGGCCCAGAGCAATCGTTCCTGCGGCGTGCAGAGTTCGTGACTCCAGCCGATGGTCGTGCGCAGCGTCTGGTGCCGTAAGGGGACGGTGCGGGCGCCGCCGGTGAGCAGCTGGAAGCGGTCGTCCAGCCGGAGGGTGATCTGCTCGACGGAGAGCGAGCGCAGCCGCCCGGCCGCGAGCTCGACGGCGAGCGGGATGCCGTCCAGGCGGCGGCAGAGCAGTTCGATCTCCGGGGCGCGCTGCGCGGGCTCGAAGTCGGGCAGGACGGCCGTCGCCCGGTCGGTGAAGAGCTCGACGGCCTCCGGGACGGGCAGCGGGGTGACGGGCAGCAGGTGTTCCCCGGCGGCCTGCAGCGACTCCCGGCTGGTCGCCAGCACCCGGACTCCGGGCGCGGCCCGGAGCAGTGCGTCCGTCAGTTCGGCGCAGGCCTCGACGAGGTGCTCGCAGCCGTCGAGGACGATCAGCAGCTGCCGGTCGGCCAGACGCTCGGTCAGCACGTCCAGCGGCGGCCGGGCGGTGCTGTCGGTGAGCCGCAGCGCCTCCTGCACGGCGTGGCCGAGCAGCAGGCCGTACTGGACGGCGGAGACCTCGACCAGCCTGACGCCGTCCGGGAAGGCTCCGGCGGTCTCGGCCTCGGCGGCCGCCCGCAGCGCCAGCCGGGTCTTGCCGACGCCGCCGGGGCCGGTCACGGTGACCAGCCGGGAGGCTGTCAACAGGCGTGCCAGTGAGGCGAGTTCGGAGGTGCGGCCGACGAAGCTGGTCAGTTCGGCGGGGAGCCTCGGTGCGGCTGCCGCTGCCGTCGCCGCCTCGGTGCACTGCTGCTCGCCGTTCAAGGTCCCCCCGGTTTCGTCGATGCACGGTGCCCGCCGTGCCCCTGGGCCTGTGCGTAGCAGGCGTTCCAACGAGGTGACCGGCCGGTAGGTTACGCGCGCCGACCGCGCCCGGCGGGGATATCGGGTCGGGAAACACCACGTCGTCGCGGTAGGGTTCCCCTCTGAGGCGCAAGAGATACGTGGCAAGGCGAGGGAGCGCGCAAGGTGTCCGTGGGAGAGCTGGCCGGCCTGTTGGTCGCCGTGTTCTGGGCGGTCCTGGTCACGCTGCTCGCCGTGGTGCTCGTCCGGCTCTCGAAGGTGCTGCGCGAGGCGACCGTGCTGGTCGCCGCCGTCACCGAACAGGCCGTGCCGCTGCTGGCCGACGCGGGCGCCGCCGTCCGCAGCGCCAACGAGCAGCTGGAGCGGGTCGACGAGATCACCGCCAACGTCCAGGACGCCGCCGCGAACGCCAACGCGCTCTCCTCCACCGTCGCCGCCACCCTCGGCGGCCCGCTGGTCAAGGTCGCCGCCTTCAGCTACGGCGTCCGCAAGGCCGTCAGCAAGCAGCAGTCCGGGCTGACGCTCCCGCAGCAGCCGGGCGAGCGCGAGGAGCTGGCGCGGCTGATCCGGGCCGAGGTCCGCGCGGCGACCGCCCCGCGCGGCGGGCTGCTCGGCCGCGTCCGCCGAGCTGTGAGGGGCTGACCATGGTGCGACGCATCTTCTGGATGGCGGTCGGCGCCGGCGCCACCGTCTGGGCCATGAACAAGGCCAACGACGCCGTGCAGCGGCTCACCCCCGACAGCCTCTCCGGCACCGCCGCGCGCGGCGCGCTGCACCTGGGCGACGCCGCCAAGCGCTTCGCCGCCGACGTCCGCGCCGGGATGACCGAGCGCGAGGAGCAGCTCCGTGCCGACCTCGGGCTGGACGGCACCGCCGTCGTCGAGCCCCGGCCGCGTCGAGCTCTGCGGCGCGACGGGGGCGAGTACCGAGCTATCTCGGCGGCGCCGGGAGCACCCGCCGCCGCCCTGCCTCCAGCCCGTACCCCCAGGGGTACCAGAAGCATCGAAACCACGCCCCGTCGGCTCGACGAGCTGCCCGGGGGCACCCCCAATCGGAAGGACCTGTGATGGAGTCGGCTGAGATCCGCCGCCGCTGGCTGCGCTTCTTCGAGGAGCGCGGACACACCGTCGTCCCGTCGGCGTCTGTGGTCGCCGACGACCCCACCCTGCTGCTGGTCAACGCGGGCATGGTGCCGTTCAAGCCGTACTTCCTGGGCGAGGTCAAGCCCACCTTCAGCCGCGCCACCAGCGTGCAGAAGTGCGTCCGCACGCCGGACATCGAAGAGGTCGGCAAGACCACCCGGCACGGCACCTTCTTCCAGATGTGCGGCAACTTCTCCTTCGGCGACTACTTCAAGGAGGGGGCGATCTCCTATGCGTGGGAGCTGCTGACCACCTCCGTCGCCGACGGCGGCTACGGCCTGGAGCCCGAGAAGCTCTGGATCACCGTCTACCAGGACGACGACGAGGCCGAGACGATCTGGCGCGAGAAGATCGGCGTGCCCGCCGAGCGCATCCAGCGCCTGGGCAAGGCCGACAACTTCTGGTCGATGGGCGTCCCCGGCCCCTGCGGCCCGTGCTCGGAGATCAACTACGACCGCGGCCCCGCCTACGGCGAGGAGGGCGGCCCGGCCGTCAACGGCGAGCGCTACATGGAGATCTGGAACCTGGTCTTCATGCAGTACGAGCGCGGCGCCGGCTCCGGCAAGGACGACTTCCCGATCCTGGGCGACCTGCCGAACCAGAACATCGACACCGGCCTCGGCCTGGAGCGCCTCGCCTGCATCCTCCAGGGCGTCGACAACCTCTTCGAGATCGACACCACCCGCCTGATCCTCGACCGCGCCGCCGCCCTCACCGGCCACACCTACGGCGCGGACACCAAGTCGGACGTCTCGCTGCGCGTCGTCGCCGACCACATCCGCACCTCCGTGATGCTGGTCGCCGACGGCGTCACCCCCGGCAACGAGGGCCGCGGCTACGTGCTGCGCCGCATCCTGCGCCGCGCCATCCGCAACATGCGCCTGCTCGGCGCCACCGAGGCGGTCGCGCAGTCCCTGGTCGACGTCACCATCGACGCGATGGCCCCGCAGTACCCGGAGCTGGCCACCGAGCGTCGGCGGATCGGGACGGTCATCGTCGCCGAGGAGGCCTCCTTCCTCCAGACGCTGCGCAGCGGCACCACGATCCTGGACACCGCCGTCGCCGAGACCAAGCAGTCCGGCTCGGCCGTGCTGGCCGGTGACAAGGCCTTCCAGTTGCACGACACCTTCGGCTTCCCGATCGACCTGACGCTGGAGATGGCCGCCGAGCAGGGCCTGTCGGTGGACGAGGACGGCTTCCGCCGCCTCATGAAGGAGCAGCGCGACCGCGCCAAGGCCGACGCCAAGTCCAAGAAGCACGGCCACGCCGACGTCTCCGCCTACCGCGCCGTCGCCGACTCCGCCGGTGCCACCGTCTTCACCGGCTACCAGGACACCTCCGGCGAGGCGACGGTCGTCGGCCTGCTCGTCGACGGTGTCCCGGCCCCGGCCGCGCACGAGGGCGACGACATCGAGCTGGTCCTCGACCGCACCCCCTTCTACGCCGAGGGCGGCGGCCAGCTCGCCGACCACGGCCGGATCAAGCTCGACTCGGGCGCCGTGGTCGAGGTCCGGGACGTGCAGCAGCCGGTGCCCGGCGTCATCGTGCACAAGGGCACGGTGCTGGTCGGCGAGGTCGTCGTCGGCTCGGCCGCGTACTCGCAGCTCGACCTGGAGCGCCGCCGCGCCGTCTCCCGCGCGCACTCGGCCACCCACCTGACCCACCAGGCGCTGCGCGACGCGCTCGGCCCCACCGCCGCCCAGGCCGGGTCCGAGAACGCCCCCGGCCGCTTCCGCTTCGACTTCGGCTCCCCGACGGCCGTGCCCGGCTCGGTGCTGGTCGACGTCGAGCAGAAGATCAACGAGGTGCTGGCCCGCGAGCTGGACGTCACCGCCGAGGTGATGACGATGGACCAGGCCCGCAAGGCCGGCGCCATCGCGATGTTCGGCGAGAAGTACGGCGACGCCGTGCGCGTCGTCACCATCGGCGACTTCTCCAAGGAGCTGTGCGGCGGTACGCACGTCGGCAACACCGCCCAGCTGGGCCTGGTGAAGCTGCTCGGCGAGTCCTCGATCGGCGCCGGGGTGCGCCGCGTCGAGGCCCTGGTCGGCGTGGACGCGTACAACTTCCTCGCCAAGGAGCACACGGTCGTCGCCCAGCTCACCGAGCTGGTCAAGGGCCGTCCGGAGGAGCTGCCGGAGAAGATCTCGGGCATGCTCGCCAAGCTCAAGGACGCCGAGAAGGAGATCGAGCGCTTCCGCGCGGAGAAGGTGCTCGCCGCCTCCGCCGGTCTGGCCTCCGGCGCCGAGGACGTCAACGGCATCGCGGTGGTCGCCGCCCGGGTGCCGGACGGCACCGGCGCCGACGACCTGCGCAAGCTCGTCCTCGACGTCCGGGCCCGGCTGGGCTCCCGCCCGGCCGTGGTCGCCGCCTTCACTGTGGCGAACGACCGCCCGCTCACCGTCATCGCCACCAACGAGGACGCCCGCACCCGTGGCATCAAGGCCGGTGAGCTCGTCCGCGTCGCCGCGAAGACGCTCGGCGGCGGCGGTGGCGGCAAGGACGACGTCGCCCAGGGCGGTGGCACCAACGCCGGTGCCGTGGACGAGGCCGTGGCCGCCGTCCGCGCGCTGGTCGCGGAGCGTTCCGCCTGATGTACGAGCAGCCCGAGAAGGTCTTCCGCCGGGGGCGCCGGATCGCCGTCGACGTCGGTGACGCCCGGATCGGGGTCGCGTCCTGCGACCCCGACGGGCTGATCGCGACGCCGGTGGAGACCGTCCCGGCGGGCGGCCGCTCGCAGGCCAGGCTCAAGGAGATCGTCGAGGAGTACGACGCGATCGAGGTCGTCGTCGGCCTCCCGCGCTCGCTCAGCGGCAAGGAGGGCCCGGCCGCCGTCAAGGTCCGCGCGTACGCGGGCCGGCTGGCGGCGCTGGTCGCACCGGTGACGGTGCGCCTCGTCGACGAGCGGATGACCACCGTCACGGCGGCCCAGGGCATGCGGGCCTCCGGACGGAACGCCAAGAAGGGCCGCTCGGTGATCGACCAGGCGGCGGCGGTGGTGATCCTGCAGAGCGCCCTTGAGACCGAACGGGTGAGTGGCCGCGCACCCGGCGAGTGTGTCGACCCGGTGGTGTGACGGGCTCGGGTTAGCTTCCCGGGTGGGGGCCCGTGCGGACGCGTCCGCACGGGCCCCGACCTGTTTCCTGACGTCGAGGGCGGCCCGTTGTCCGATCCGTACAGCACACCGGGTCTGACCCCCGGGCACCTCGGCGCGCCCTTCGCCGAACCGGAAGGCCTGCCCCCCGGGGTGCCGCACGGCATCCGGCCGCCCGACCCGCGCCGGCTGCGCACCGGCCTGGCCTGCTGCCTGAGCGTCTCCGCGCTGCTGGGGGTGCTGGGCGCCGCCGCGCTCGCCGTCCTGCTGCTCTGGCCCGGCAGCCCCGAGAAGGCCGCCGACTTCGCCGGCTCCGGGTCAGGCACCGCCCAGGTCTCGGTGGTGCAGGGCGCCACCCTGACCCAGATCGGGCAGGCCCTCCAGAAGGAGGGCGTGGTGGCCAGCACCCGGGCCTTCACCGAGGCGGCGGCCAGGAGCGTCGCGGGCACCCGCATCCAGCCGGGCGTGTACGGGCTGCGCAAGGGCATGTCCGCCGCCTCGGCGCTGAACGTGCTGCTCGACCCGACCAACGCCAACGCGCTGACCATCCCCGAGGGCTGGCGCTCGGCCCAGATCTACGCGGCGATCGACCAGAAGCTCGGCCTCCCGGCGGGCAGCGCCCTCGCCGCCGCCCAGCAGCACATCGCCGACCTGGGCCTGCCGGACGCGACCGGCGGCAACGCCGAGGGCTACCTCTTCCCCTCCACCTACCCCGTGACCGGGGAGACCAATGCGCTCACCCTGCTCCAGCAGATGGTGCAGGAGAGCGGCAAGGTCTTCGGCGCGGAGGGTGTGGACCTGCTGGCGGGCGGCAACGGGCAGACGCCGTACGGGCTGGTCACCATCGCCAGCCTGCTCCAGGGCGAGGCCGACAACCCGGAGGACATGGCGAAGGTCGCCCGTGTCATCTACAACCGGCTGGGCAGGCAGATGCCGCTCCAGTTCGACTCCTCCATCAACTACGTGCTCGGCCGCTCGTCACTGACCACGACGGTGACGGACACCAAGCTCGACTCCCCGTTCAACACCTATCTCCACCCCGGCCTGCCGCCGACCCCGATCGCCAACCCGGGCCGCGACGCCCTGCGGGCCGCCGCCCACCCCGCGGACGGTGACTGGCTCTACTTCGTGACCGTACGGCCGGGTGACACCCGCTTCACCGACAGCCTCGACCAGCAGCAGAAGAACGTCGCCGAGTTCAACGCCTACCAGGCCCAGAATCGACAATCACCCAGCGCCAGCGGCCATTAACGCCCAGTCGACCGGGCCGGGGGCTCCGCTGCGGTACGGTAACGTCTCCCTCCGGGCGTCGCGCTAGCACGCCGGTTCGAGACGGCAGTCTTCCGTCGGTTTAAGGGGTTCGATGACTGATCTGGGTGGGGGCTACAGCCCCCAGGGCTCACGGCCATGGCACCCAGGCGACCCCGGCTACGGCGGTACGCCCGACGAGGCTGCCCAGCAGCAGGCGGCCTGGCAGCAACAGCAGCAGGCCCAACAGCAGGCCCAGTACCAGCAGGGTCAGTTCGTCCAGGACCCGTACGGCCAGCAGCACCAGCAGCAGAACTGGCAGCAGCAGGGTCAGTACGTGCAGGACCCGTACGCCCAGCAGCAGGCACAGCAACAGGCCCAGCAGCAGGCGCAGATGTGGCAGCAGCAGGCTCAGCCGCAGCAGTCCCACCAGCAGCAGCCGCAGCAGGGCTTCCCCCAGCAGGGGCAGCAGCAGGGTCAGCAGTACGTGCAGAATCCGTACGCCCAGCAGCAAGCGCCGCAGCAGGGCGGCTGGCAGCAGCAGGGCCAGCCGCAGGGCCAGCCGCAGCCCCAGCAGCCGGGCCAGCCGCAGCAGTTCGGGCAGCAGCCGCAGATGCCGCAGGCCCCGCAGGGGCAGCGGTTCGGGCAGCAGCCGCGTGTCCCCGGCCAGCAGCAGAGTCAGCCGCAGAGCCAGCAGCAGAGTCAGCCGCAGAGCCAGCAGCCGGGCCAGCCGCAGGCGCCGCAGCCCGGCCCCGGCCCGGACGGGATCGACTGGGAGGCCGAGGCCGCCGCGCTGGAGAACCCCCGGGTCGTCGAGCCCGAGCCGGAGCTCTGGGAGGAGGAGCCCGCCGAGGACTTCGTCGAGCCGGAGCGCGAGTCGTTCTTCGGTGGCGAGGAGCAGGAGCCCTCGCGGGACGCCGAGCGCAAGAGCAAGGAGAAGGGCAAGTCCGCGGGCCGCCGGGCGAGCGGTGGGTGTCTGGCGGTCGCGCTGGTGCTGCTCGGTGGTCTGGGCGGCGCGGGCTACTGGGGCTACGGCTTCTACCAGGCGCACTTCGGCCCGCCGCCGGACTACAAGGGCGACGGCAGCGGGTCCGTGCAGATCCAGATCAAGTCCGGCTCCTCGGGCGACATGATGGGCGCGACGCTGAAGGAGTCGGACGTCGTCAAGAGCGTGATCGCCTTCCGCAACGCGTTCAACAACAACCCCAAGGCGAACACGATCCAGCCCGGTGCCTACACCATGCACCACCAGATGTCGGCCGAGGCCGCCGTCACGCAGCTGGTCGAGTCGAACGGCGGCAACGCCCTCGTCATCCCCGAGGGCAAGAAGGCCGTCGACATCTACACGATCATCGACGCCAAGCTGAAGCTCAACAAGGGCACCACCGCCCAGGCCGCCAAGGACCAGGCGGCGACGCTCGGCCTGCCCGCGTACGCGCAGAACAACCTGGAGGGTTTCCTCTTCCCCGCCCGGTACTCGATCACCGACGGGATGAAGCCCGAGGCGCTGCTCAAGCAGATGGTCTCCACGGCCGTTCAGCACTACGCGGACCTCAAGCTCGACGAGAACGCCCAGAAGGTCGGTCTCGCCAACGGCTACGAGGTGATCACCGAGGCGAGCATCCTCCAGGCCGAGGGCAACAACGACCAGGACTTCGGCAAGATCGCCCGGGTGCTCTACAACCGCCTGAAGACCAACGCGACGCAGGGCAAGCTCCAGCTGGACACCACGCTCCAGTACAAGCTCGGCCGCACCAACTTCACCAAGGCGGAGAAGGAGGGTGACAAGAGCCCGTACAACACGTACGTCAGCAAGGGCCTGCCGCCGACCCCGATCTCCAACCCGGGTGACGAGGCGATCAGCGCGGTGCTCAACCCGACGGCGGGTGACTGGGTCTACTTCGTGGCGCTCTCGCCGACGGACACGCGGTTCTCCGCGACCTTCGACGCGTTCAAGAAGGACGTCAAGGAGTGGTGCACCGCCAACAACAAGGGCTTCGACGAATCCGGCATGTGCAAGTAGAGGGATGGACCACCGTGACACCGCAGCACCGGGCCGCCGTACTCGGCTCGCCGATCGCGCACTCGCTCTCGCCCGTGCTGCACCGGGCCGGGTACGCGGCGCTCGGGATGGCCGACTGGGCGTACGACCGCTTCGAGGTGGACGAGGCCGGGTTGGCGGGCTTCGTCTCGGGTGAGTTCGCCGGGCCCGGCTGGGCCGGGCTGTCGCTGACGATGCCGCTCAAGCGGGCGATCATGCCGCTGCTGGACTCGATCAGCGCGGCGGCGCTTTCGGTGGACGCCGTCAACACCGTCGTCCGGGCGGCCGACGGCAGCCTGCGGGGCGACAACACGGACGTGCCCGGCCTGGTCAACGCCCTGCGGGAGCGCGGGATCGAGCAGGTCGAGGCGGCGTCGGTGCTCGGCGCCGGTGCCACCGCCTCCTCGGCGCTGGCGGCGCTCGCGCAGGTCTGCACCGGTGAGGTGACGGTCTACGTCCGGAGCCCGGAGCGGGCCGCCGAGATGCGGGCGCTCGGCGAGCGGCTCGGCCTGGCCCTGCGGACGGCGGAGTGGGAGCAGTCGGCGCAGGCCCTGGCGGCGCCGCTGACCATCTCGACCACGCCGGCCGGGGCGACGGACGCCTTCGCGGCGGCCGTGCCGGACGCGCCCGGGGCGCTGTTCGACGTGCTGTACCACCCGTGGCCGACCAAGCTGGTCGTGGCCTGTGCCGAGCGCGGCGCGGTGGTGCTGGGCGGGCTGGACCTGCTGGTGCATCAGGCGGTGCTGCAGTTCGAGCAGTTCACGGGTGTGGGTGCGGGCGAGGGGCCGTTGGCGGCGATGCGGGCCGCGGGCGAGGCAGCGCTCCGCTCCGCCTGACCCCGCTCGGTGGCGCGCGCTCGGTGGTGCGTGGAAGTTGACAGAGATGGACATTAAGCAGATCAGCTATTGATCAGCGCGATGTACTTGCAGGCAGGCCGGTCGCCCACCGATTGCCTTACCCCGCTGGGCCGATCGGTCGGACAACCGTCCTGGACACCCGCTGTCCGCAACCCGGACCGTGCACCCGGCCGCTCGCCGGGCATGAAAAGATCGGGGTCAGAGCGCGGGCACCGGCTGCACCCGGGGTCCGCCGGACGACCGCCTGGTCGGCCCGCCGCCGCGCAGGGCCGCTGACGAAGGAGCTCCGTTGGGTACGTTGCGCTGGCTGACGGCGGGGGAGTCGCACGGCCCCGCACTGGTCGCGACGCTGGAGGGTCTGCCGGCCGGAGTGCCGGTGACGACCGAGATGGTCGCCGACGCACTGGCCCGCAGGCGGCTCGGTTACGGCCGTGGCGCCCGGATGAAGTTCGAGCAGGACGAGGTGACCTTCCTCGGCGGTGTCCGCCACGGCCTGACGATGGGCAGCCCCGTCGCCATCATGGTCGGCAACACCGAGTGGCCGAAGTGGGAGCAGGTCATGTCGGCCGACCCGGTCGACCCCGAGATCCTGGCCAGCCTGGCCCGTAACGAGGCCCTGACCCGGCCCCGTCCCGGCCACGCCGACCTGGCCGGCATGCAGAAGTACTCGATCGACGAGGCCCGCCCGATCCTCGAGCGCGCCAGCGCCCGCGAGACGGCCGCCCGCGTCGCCCTCGGCGTCGTCGCCCGCTCCTACCTCAAGGAGACCTGCGGCATCGAGCTGGTCTCGCACGTGGTCGAGCTGGCCGCCGCCAAGGCCCCCGCCGGGGTGCTGCCGCTGCCCTCCGACGAGGCCCGCCTCGACGAGGACCCGGTGCGCTGCCTGGACGCGGACGCCTCCAAGCGGATGGTCGCCGAGATCGACCAGGCCCACAAGGACGGCGACACCCTCGGTGGCGTCGTCGAGGTGCTGGCCTACAACCTCCCGCCCGGCCTCGGCAGCCACGTGCACTGGGACCGCCGCCTGGACGCCAAGCTGGCGGCCGCGCTGATGGGCATCCAGGCGATCAAGGGTGTCGAGGTCGGCGACGGCTTCGACCTCGCCCGCGTCCCCGGCTCGCAGGCCCACGACGAGATCGTCCCCGGCCCGGACGGCGTCCGGCGCACCTCCGGCCGCTCCGGCGGCACCGAGGGCGGCCTCTCCACCGGCGAGCTGCTCCGCGTGCGCGCCGCGATGAAGCCGATCGCGACCGTCCCGCGCGCGCTCCAGACGATCGACGTCCGCACCGGTGAGGCCGCCAAGGCGCACCACCAGCGCTCCGACGTCTGCGCCGTGCCGGCCGCCGGGATCGTCGCCGAGGCGATGGTCGCGCTGGTGCTGGCCGACGCGGTGAGCGAGAAGTTCGGCGGCGACAACGTCTCCGAGACCCGCCGTAACGTGCAGGGCTACCTCGACAACCTGATCGTCCGATGACCGCACCGGTCGTGGTGCTCGTCGGGCCGCCCGGCGCAGGCAAGAGCACCGTCGGGCGGCTGCTCGCCGACCGCCTCGGCGTCGGCTTCCGGGACACCGACGCCGACATCGAGCAGCTCGCGGGCAAGCCCATCCCGGAGATCTTCATCGACGAGGGCGAGCCGCACTTCCGCGAGCTGGAGGTGCGGGCCGTCCGCGCGGCCGCCGAGACCCACGACGGCGTGCTCGCGCTCGGCGGCGGCGCGGTGCTGGCCGAGGCCACCCGTACGCTGCTGGCGGGCCTGAAGGTGGTCTACCTGGAGGTCGCGCTCGGCGACGCCGTGAAGCGGGTCGGCCTGGACGCGCCGCGCCCGCTGCTCGCGGTCAACCCGCGCGCCGCCTGGCGCGAGCTGATGGAGGCCCGCCGCCCCCTCTACCTGGAGGTGGCCACCGCCGTGATCGACACCGAGGGGCGGACGCCGGAGCAGGTCGCCGACGCCGCACTCGAAGCACTGGAGAAGAACGCATGAGCGACACCGTCACCATCCACGTCGGTGGCAGCGCCGGCCACGACCCGTACGACGTGCTGGTCGGCCGCCAGCTGCTCGGTGAGCTCGGCCGGTTGATCGGCAACCAGGCCCGCCGCGTCGCGATCATCCACCCCGAGGCGCTGGAGGCCACCGGCGAGGCGATCCGCGAGGACCTGGCGGCCGAGGGCTACGAGGCGATCCTGCTCCAGGTGCCCAACGCCGAGGAGGCCAAGAGCGCCGAGGTCGCCGCGTACTGCTGGTCGGTGCTCGGGCAGACCGGCTTCACCCGCAGCGACGTGATCGTCGGCCTCGGCGGCGGCGCCACCACCGACCTGGCGGGCTTCGTCGCGGCCACCTGGCTGCGCGGCGTGCGCTGGGTCTCGATGCCGACCACGCTGCTCGGCATGGTCGACGCCGCCGTCGGCGGCAAGACCGGCATCAACATCGCCGAGGGCAAGAACATGGTCGGCGCCTTCCACCCGCCGGTCGGCGTGCTCGCCGACCTGGCGACGCTGGAGACGGTGCCCAAGCACGACTACGTCTCCGGCCTCGCCGAGGTCATCAAGTGCGGTTTCATCGCCGACCCGGTGATCCTCGACCTGATCGAGGCCGACCCGGAGGGCGCCAAGACCCCGGCCGGGCAGCACACCGTCGAGCTCATCCGCCGCGCCATCCAGGTCAAGGCCGACGTCGTCTCCGGCGACCTCAAGGAGGCCGGCCGCCGGGAGATCCTGAACTACGGCCACACCCTCGGCCACGCCATCGAGCGCAACGAGCGGTACAAGTGGCGGCACGGCGCGGCGATCTCCATCGGCATGGTCTTCGCCGCCGAACTCGGCCGCCTGGCCGGGCGGTTGGACGACGAGACGGCCGACCGGCACCGCACCGTGCTGGCCTCCGTCGGCCTGCCGCTGACCTACCGGGCGGACGCCTGGCCGAAGCTGCTGGACGCCATGAAGATCGACAAGAAGTCGCGCGGCGACCTGCTGCGCTTCATCGTGCTCGACGGACTCGGCAAGACCTCCGTCCTGGAGGGCCCGGACCCGTCGCTGCTGGTCGGCGCGTACGCGGAGGTCTCGTCGTGACGGCCGCCGCGACGCGCGTCGTCGTGCTGAACGGGCCCAACCTCGGCCGCCTCGGCAGCCGGGAGCCCGACGTGTACGGCGCGACCTCCTACGCCGGGCTGGTCGAGCGCTGCACCGCGCTCGGCAAGGAGTTCGGCTTCGAGGTCGAGGTCCGCGAGACCAACTCCGAGCAGCAGATGGTCGAGTGGCTGCACAGCGCGGCCGACGAGCGCACCCCCGTGGTGATCAACCCCGGCGCGTTCACGCACTACTCGTACGCGATGCGGGACGCCGCCGCCCAGCGGACCGCCCCGCTGATCGAGGTGCACATCTCCAACCCGTACGCCCGCGAGGAGTTCCGGCACAACTCGGTGATCGCCGCCGTCGCCTCCGGCACCATCGCCGGCTTCGGCCTCGGCTCCTACGAGCTGGCCCTTCGCGCCATCGCGGAGCAGCTGGCGACCCGCTGACAGCAGGTCAGGCCCGGTGGCGGACTGTGCCCGCCACCGGGCCGACGTGTATCGTCCCGTCCGGGAGCCGAGGCCGGTCGGGAGGTGCAGTGACGCAGTACACAGGGGGTTCCCCGGTGCCACCCAGGCCCCTCGCGCCCCCGCCGTCCCAACTGCCGCCGACCGGCCACTTCCCGATGGCACCCGGCGGCCCCGTGCACCAGCCGCAGGCCGCTTACGGCCCGCTGGCCGTCCTGCTGATCGGCCCGGCCGGCGCAGGCAAGACGACCGTCGCCCGGCACTGGGCCGAGCGCCGCCCCACCCCCACCGCCCACGTCAGCCTCGACGACGTCCGCGAGTGGGTGCAGGCCGGCTTCGCCAACCCCCAGTCCGGCTGGAACCACGCCTCCGAGGCCCAGTACCGCCTGGCCCGCCGCACCTGCGGCTTCGCCTGCCGCAACTACCTGGCCAACGGCATCTCCTGCATCATCGACGACGCCGTCTTCCCCGACCGCCCCGCCGTCGGCCTCGGCGGCTGGCGGCGCCACATCGGCCCCGGCATGATCCCCGTCGTCCTGCTCCCCGGCCTCGACTCCGTCCTCGCCCGCAACGCCCGCCGCAACGGCAACCGTCGCCTCACCGACGACGAGGTCGCCCGCATCCACGGCCGGATGGCCGGCTGGTACAACTCCGGCCTCCCGATCATCGACAACTCCCAACTCGACATCGCCGCCACCGCCACCGCCCTCGACCAGGTCATCACGTCGAAGCTGCTGCGCTGAAGGCCAGCCATCGGGGGCGCGGGGAACTGCGCGATTCGGAAGGCACTGGCCCGTTACTCCCGTTTCGCGCAGTTCCCCGCGCCCCTGGCGGGCTGGCCAGTTGTGTGAAGTTCGGTGTCACTGCGGGCTGCGATGATGGAGGGGTCGTAGCAGGAACTCCCGGGGGAGCTGACGCCCGTGCCCGAAGGCCACATCATCCACCGCCTGGCCGTTGAGAACGCCAGGGCGTTCGGCGACCGGCCCGCGCGGGTGTCCAGCCCGCAGGGGCGGTTTGCGGAGGGGGCGGCGCTGATAGACGGCCGGGTGCTCACCGAGGCCGAGGCGCACGGAAAGCACCTCTTCCTCGGCTTCGAGGATGCCTGGCTGCACATCCACCTCGGGCTGTACGGCGGCTTCACCTTCGGCGAGGGCCCGGCCCCCGCGCCGGTCGGGCAGATCCGGCTGCGGCTGGAGAACGACGACGCGTACGCCGACCTGCGCGGCCCGACCACCTGCGAGCTGCTCACCCCGGCCGACAAGGACGCCGTGCACGCCCGGCTGGGGCCGGACCCACTACGTGCGGGCGCGGACGGCGCCGCCGCCTGGCGCCGGGTCTCCCGAAGTGCGACCACCATCGCCGCGCTGCTGATGGACCAGAAGGTCCTGGCGGGCGTCGGCAACGTCTACCGCGCGGAGGTGCTCTTCCGCCTCGGGATCGCGCCGCACCGCCCCGGCCGCGACCTGACCGCCGCCGAGTGGGACGCGATCTGGGCCGATCTGGTGGCCCTGATGCACGACGGCGCGGGCGCCGGCCGGATCGACACCGTCCGCCCGGAGCACACCCCCGAGGCGATGGGCCGCCCACCCCGGGTGGACGACCACGGCGGCGAGGTCTACGTCTACCGCCGGGCCGCCATGCCCTGCCTGGTCTGCGGCACCGAGGTGCGGACGGAGACCCACGCCGCCCGCAACCTCTTCTGGTGCCCTGCCTGCCAGCAGCGCTGAGGCTTCTCCGCCGCCAGTTGCACTCAGTACAGCGGGCCGCCGATCGCCTCGGCCGAGAACGGCGTGAGCTCGTCGGTGCGGCCTCGGAGGATCTTGACGGCCCAGTCGGGGTCACCGATCAGGGCGCGGCCGACGGCGATCAGGTCGAACTCGTCGCGCTCCATCCGGTCGAGCAGGCCGTCGATGCCCTCGATGCCGCTGCCCTTGCCACGGAACGCGTCGGTGAACTCGCCGTCCAGGCCGACCGAGCCGACGCTGATGGTGGGGCGGCCGGAGAGCTTCTTCACCCAGCCCGCGAGGTTGAGGTCGGAGCCGTCGAACTCGGGCACCCAGTAGCGCCGGGTGGAGGCGTGGAAGGCGTCGACGCCGGCCTCGGCGAGCGGGGTGAGGACGGCCTCCAGCTCCTGCGGAGTGACGGCGATCCGTGCGTCGTAGCCGCCGATCTTCCACTGCGACATCCGGAAGATGATCGGGAAGTCCGGCGAGACGACCCGGCGGCAGGCGGCGACGATCTCGGCGGCGAACCGGCTCCGGGAGGCGATGTCGCCGCCGTAGGCGTCGGTACGCCGGTTGGTCCGCTCCCAGAGGAACTGGTCGACGAGGTAGCCGTGCGCGCCGTGGATCTCGATGCCGTCGAAGCCCCTGGCCTCGGCGGCGGCGGCCCCGGCCGCGAAGGCCGCGACCACGTCGTCCAGGTCCTGCTGGGTCATCGCGTGGCCCGGCTCGGACTCGTCCAGCGGGATGCCGGACGGCCCGACGCGGGGCGCCGCCGGGACGGGCGGCGCGCCGGCGACGCGGGCCATGCCGACGTGCCACAGCTGCGGCACGATCTTCCCGCCGTCGGCGTGCACCGCGTCGGCGACCTTCGCCCAGCCCGCGAGGGCGTCCTCGCCGTGGAAGCGCGGCACGCCGTCCCTCGTACCGGCCGAGTCGTGGTCGACGTAGGTGCCCTCGGTGATGACCAGGCCGACGGCGGCCGCCGCCCGGCGGGCGTAGTACTCGGCGACGTCGGCGCCCGGCACGCCGCCGGGGGAGCGCTCGCGGGTCATCGGCGCCATCGCGATCCGGTTCCGCAGGGTCATGCTCCCTATGGAGAACGGACGGAGAAGCACATCCACGGCGCGCGCGTGCGAGCTGCTGGACATCAGACATCCACCTTCGGTCGACAGGTGACCGGGTCTGTGGGTGACTCGGTCACCTGTCGCCAACCGGGCGGTCGGTGTCCTGATTCCCGGTCAGCCGCCCGCGATGATCCGCCGCAGCAGGCCGCCCAGCTGGTCCTGCTCGGCGGGGGTGAGTGCGGCGACCAGTTCGGCGTTGGCGCGGCTGCCCAGCTCCTCGGTGTGCCGGAGCACGTCGCGCCCGGCGGGGGAGAGGGTGATCAGCTTCTTGCGGGCGTCCTGCGGGTCGCGGGTGCGGGTGAGCAGCTCCCTGGCCTCCAGCTCGTTGAGCACGGTGACCATGTCCTTGGGGTCGATCTTCACCTGCCGTGCGAGCTCGGCCTGTGCGACGGGCTGGTACTCGGCCACGGCGGCGAGCACGGCGTGGTGCGGCAGCCGCAGCCCGGCCTCGGCGAGCCGCTCGGCGACCAGCCGGTGGCCGAGCGCGGCGGCCCGGCCGAGGAGCCAGCTGGGGAGGGCCTGGAGGCGGCTGAGCGCGGGGTCGGTCATGGGCGCAGCCTAGCCGAAAACGTTGGACACACCCATGATTCTGCCCCTATCGTTGGGATCACCAACGACATCCATCGAAGGGCGGGCACCTCCATGCGCAAGGTCAGCTTCCACTCGTACGACGGCCCCTCGGCCCTCCGTCCCGGCGAGGCCCCCGCACCCGTCCCCGGCCCCGGTGAGCTGCTGCTCCGGGTCGAGGCCGCCGGGGTCACCCTTCCCGTCCTGAAGATGCTGCGCGGCTTCGGGGAGGTGCCGCTGCCGCACTCCCCGGGCGGCGACGTGGTCGGCCGGGTCGTCGCCGTCGGCCCCGAGGTGACGGAGTACCGGGTCGGTGACCGCGTCGGCGGCGTGGTCTTCCAGGACCTGTACGCCGAACTCGTCGCCGTGCCCGCCGCACTGGTCACCCCGGTGCCCGAGCACGTCCCGGCGGGCGACGCCCTCGCGGTGACGCGCAGCGCGCTGGTCGCGCTGGCCGCACTGCGGGCCGGGCGGCTCGAAGCGGGCGAGTCCGTCCTGATCACGGCGGCGGCGGGCGGGGTCGGCCACCTCGCGGTGCAGCTGGCCCGCGCCCTCGGCGCGAGCCGGGTGGTCGCGGCGGTGGGCGCCCCGGGCAAGGAGGCCTTCCTCCGCGAGCTGGGCGCCGACGAGGTCGTCGAGTACGAGCACCTCGACCGGGTGGCACCCGTCGACCTGGTGGTCGACGGCGTCGGAGGCGAGACGCTCCAGCGGGCGGCCGAGGCCCTCGTCCCGTTCGGCCGGCTCGTCGTCAACAGCGGCGCGGGCGGCACGCTCGACGCGGGCGCCCTGCTGCGCGGCATGCACACCGTCACCGGACTCTCGATGGCCCGCCTCTCCCGGCTCCGCCCCGGCCTGGTCGCCGCCCACCGCACCGAACTCTGGGCCCACCTCGCCGAGGGCCGCCTCCGCCCGGTCACCACGGCCTTCCCCCTCGACCGGGCCGCCGAGGCCGCCAACCTGCTGGAGTGCAGGTCCAACCTCGGGAAGGTCGTCCTGCACCCCTGAGTACAGTGGCCCGCATGCCTAGCCCCCGCCCCCGCCTGCTCTACGTCACCGACTTCGCCTACCCGGCCCGGGGCCGGGCCTACGGCGACGAGGACAGGTGGCTCACCGCCGAGCTGCGGACGGACTTCGCGGTGGCCCCCTGCCACCCGACCGAGGCGGCAGCCCTGATGGGCGAGGTCGACGCCGTGGTGGTCCGCAACAGCGGACCGGTCATCCACTACCGCGAGCAGTACGACGCCTTCGTGGCCGAGGCCCGCGCCCGCCGCATCCGCGTCTACAACCCGCTGACCGGCCGGGCCGACATGGCGGGCAAGCAGTACCTGCTGGATCTCACGGCCGACGGCCACCCCGTCATCCCCACCGCCGAGACCCCCGACGGCCTCCCGCCCGCCGACGCCTACGTCGCGAAGCCCAAGGAGGGCGCCGACTCGATCGGCCTGGAGATCCTCACCCCCGAGCAGCTGCACGCCCGCCCCCACCCCGGGATGCTGCTCCAGCCCCGGATCGACTTCACGTACGAGGTCTCCTTCTACTACGTCGACCAGGCCTTCCAGTACGCCCTGTACGCCCCCGACCAGGAGCGCCGCTGGCGGCTGGAGCGCTACACCCCGACCGCCGAGGACCTCGCCTTCGCCGACCGCTTCGTCCGCTGGAACACCCTCAGCCACGGCATCCAGCGCGTCGACGCCTGCCGCACGGCCGACGGCCGCCTCCTGCTGGTCGAGCTGGAGGACCTCAACCCGTACCTCTCCCTCGACCTCCTCGACGAGCCCACCCGCACGGCCTTCGTCGCGGCCTTCAAGGCCTCCCTGCACGACTACCTCAGCCTCGGCCGGTGACCTGCCGGTAGTGGGTCGTCAGCCGCCCGCCGTCGTCCAGGACGTGGAAGGCGAACGAGGGCGGCTGGTCGAGCCGGACGTGGTCCTCCGGGTGGGTGCGGCGCTCCCACGGGAGCCGGAGCGTCGAGACGACGCCGGGCGCCACGAGCAGGGGGCGGCCGGCGAAGGTCGTCGCCGCCGCGGCGTGGGCGTGCCCGGCCAGGAAGGCGACCACCGCCGGGTGACGGCCCGCCAGCTCCGCCAGCCGCTGCTCGCCGTACTGGCGGATGCCGTCGACGTACGGGCTGTGCAGCGGGGCCGGCGGGTGGTGGAAGCCGACCAGCACCGGCACCCCGGCCGGCGTGCGGGCGAGTTCGCCGTCCAGCCAGGCCAGCGTCTCGTCGGCGAGGAAGCCCTCGTCCTTTCCCGGCACCGACGAGTCGCAGAGCGCGACGGCGAAGCCGGGCGCGTGGTGCACCTGGTTGACGGGCGACGCCGACGCCGGCTGCCCGAGCAGGTGCTCCCGGAAGGCGCCGCGCTCGTCGTGGTTGCCCGGACAGACCAGCACCGGGTGCCGCGAGGCCAGCAGCTCACGGGCCTGCTCGTACTCGGCCGGGAGGCCGTGGTCGGCGATGTCCCCGGTGACCAGGACGGCGTCCAGGTCGTACGGGAGGTCCTCCAGCTCGGCCATCACCGCCCTGGTGCGGTCGGCGCTGCGCTGCCCGCCGTCCAGGTGGAGGTCGCTGAGCTGAGCGATCACGATCACCGGCGGACCTCCTTCGTGGCCTGCTCCAGGATGTGGGCGAGGACGGCGGAGTAGTCCTGCCCGGCCCGCCCCGCCTGTTCGGCACCGGCCAGCCAGGCACGTGCGGCGGCGGTGAGGCCGAGGTCGAGGCCCAGCTTGTCGGCTGCGGCGGCGACCAGGTCGGCGTCCTTGCGTGCCAGGGCGAGCGCGAAGCGCGCCGGGTAGTCCGCCGCCTCGACGGCGGGGCGTCGCCGCTCCGCCTGCGCGGCCAGCGGTGTCACGCCCAGGGCCTCGTACAGGGCGTCCGGCCGCAGCCCCAACGCCCCGCCCAGGGCCAGGGATTCGCCGAGTACGCCGAGCACGCCGAAGAGCACGTTGTTGGCGACGAGCTTCGCCGCCGTGCCCGCGCCCACGGCCCCGAGGTGCAGCGGTGAGCCCAGGCGCTCCAGCAGGGGCCTGCACCGGTCGACCAGCGCCTGCGGGCCGCCGACCAGGATGCGCAGCTCGCCCGCCGCCGCCTCGCCCACGCTGCCGAGCACCGGCGCGTCCAGCACCTCCACGCCGGGCGGCAGCACCCGCGCGAGGCGGGTGACGGCGGCGGGCGACACCGTCGACATCTGCACGACCACGCTCCCCGGCCCGGCCCCGGCGGCGATCCCGTGCCCGCCCTCGGTCACCTCCCGCAGGGCGTCCGGGTCGGACACCATGACGATCACCGCCTCTGCTCCCCGGGCGGCGTCCGCCGGAGTCCCGGCGACCGTCGCCCCGGCCTCGGCCGGCGCGGCGCCGCGCTCCGGCGACCGGTTCCAGACGGTGACCTCACAGCCCTGGCCCAGCAGACGGCGGGCGATCGGCGCGCCCATCGCACCGAGCCCGACAACGGCGATCCGTTCCATCCTCAGCTCCCTCTCCGTACAGCTCCTGCCGACGAACCTAGAGGGCTACCGGACCATGGATAAGATCCAGTTCCATGCCGAATGACTGGTCCGGTTCCCGGTTGGATCTGCACGTCGACCTCGACGCCGCGAGCGGGCGCCGCGCCGGGCTGGAGGCCGCCCTGCGCGGGGCGATCCGGGGCGGGCGCCTGGCCGCCGGGCAGCTGCTGCCCTCGACCCGTGGCCTCGCCCAGGAGCTGGGGCTCTCGCGCGGCACCGTCACCGCCGCCTACGACCAGCTTGCGGAGGAGGGCTACCTGACGGCGCGCCCCGGGTCGGGCACCACCGTGGCCGACGTGCCGCCCCGGGCTCCCGCCCCGGTGCTGCCGGCACCGGCACCGACGCTGCCCGCGCACGACCTGCGCCCCGGGCTGCCGACGTCAGCGCCTTCCCCGCCCGCGCCTGGCTCGCCGCCACCCGTCGGGTGCTCACCCGGGTCCGGCCGGAGGCCTTCGGCGCCGGAGACCCGCAGGGCCGGATCGAGCTGCGCACCGCGCTCGCCGACTACCTCGGCCGCACCCGGGGCGTGCTCACCACCCCCGACCGCGTCGTCGTCACCTCCGGGTACTACCAGTCCGTGGGCCTGCTCTGCGAGGTGCTGCGCAGCGGCGGCGCCGACCGAGTCGCCGCCGAGGACCCGGGCCACAACGTCTACCGCGCGGTCGTCCAACGCTCCGGCCTCCGCACCCTCGCCCTGCCCGTCGACGCCCACGGCGCCCGCGTCGAGCAGCTGACGGCGGACGTCGGGGCGGCCTTCCTCACGCCTGCGCACCAGTACCCGACCGGCGTGCCGCTGCACCCGCGCCGCCGTCAGACCCTGTGCGGGTGGGCCCGTGCCACCGGCGGACTGATCGTGGAGGACGACTACGACGGCGAGTTCCGCTACGACCGCCAGCCCGTCGGCGCCCTCCAGGGGATGGCACCCGGGCACGTCGTGTACTGCGGTACGGCGTCCAAGACCCTCGGCCCGGCCCTCCGGCTCGGCTGGATGGTCCTGCCGCCGGACCTGGTGGCGCCGGTGGTGCGGGCCAAGCAGGCGGCGGACATGTACACCGAGACCCTGGGGCAGCTCGTCCTCGCCGACCTGATCACCACCCACGCCTACGACCGCCAGATCCGCGCCGCCCGGCTGCGCTACCGCCGCCGCCGCGAGCTCCTCCTCGACCGGCTGGCCGCCCACCCCGCCCTGACCGTGCACGGCGTGCCCGCCGGGCTGCACGCCCTCGTCACACTCCCTGCGGAAGACCCGGCCGAAGAGCGGCTGATGGCGGGCTGCGCCCGGCGGGGTGTCGCCGTCCGCGGTCTCACCGAGCTGCACCACGAGCCGGGCGGCCGCCCGCAGGGCCTGCTCGTCGGCTTCGCGGCGCCGTCCGAGCGGGCCTACCCGGCCGCCCTCGACGCGCTCTCGGCCGCCCTGTCTGACCCGTCCGGGCCGTCCGAGCAGGCTCAGGCCTCCCGGTAGCCGAGCACGCCGTGCTCGAGCACCTCGGCGATCGACATGTCGACAAGGCGGTAGCGCACGATCCGGCCGTCCCGCTCGCCCTCGACCAGGCCGCCGGCTCGGAGCAGGCGGAGGGCCTGGGAGACCGCCGGGTCGCGCATCCCGGTCGCGACGGCCAGGTCGGAGACGGCGAGCGGGCCGGTCTCGTGCAGCGCGAGCAGCAGGGCGAGCCGACCGGGGTCGGCGAGCAGCGCGAAGCGCTCGGCCCAGGACCGGACGTGCCCGGCGTCGCCGATGGCGGCGATGGCGTCGCAGACCCGGTGGCCGTCGATGGTCCGGTGGGCGGCGCGGTCGGAGGGGACGAGATGCATACCCAGCATTCTGGCACCCGCGCGCCGGGCGGCTCCCGAGCGGTGCGATTCACACACCTGCGCAGGTGTGCAGGCTTGCAGCTGATGCTCGGTCACCCCTACGGTGGTGCACGCCGTGGTGCTCGGGAAGACCGGTGACAGGCCCCCAGGGGTCTCAGCCCGGAGCGGCCCTCGCCACTGTGATCAGGTAGTGCTCGCACCATCCCCACCCCGCCCAGGGTCAGGGGGGTCACTGGCCGTCGTGAGGCGGCTGGGAAGGCCGGGTGCGGGCGCATCGACCTGTCAGCCAGGAGACCGGCCACGGCACTTCACGAAGTGATCCACGAGGTGTTGGAGCGTGACCGCAGATGACCCTGCCCGAAATCAGTGCTGCCCCGAGACTCATACCGGGCCGTGAGGCCACCGGCTTCCGCTGGAAGCGCGAGGACACCGTCCGTACCGCCGGGCTGATCGCCGTGATCCTGCTGATGCACGTGCTGGCCTTCGGCACGCTGTTCTTCCTGGTGGTGCCCGCGAACTACAAGGTCGGCACCCAGGTCTTCGGTGTCGGCCTCGGGATCACCGCCTACACCCTGGGCATGCGGCACGCCTTCGACGCCGACCACATCGCGGTGATCGACAACACCACCCGCAAGCTGATGGCGGACGGCAAGCGCCCGGTCTCGGTCGGCTTCTGGTTCGCCCTCGGCCACTCCTCGATGGTCGTGGTGATGGCCGGCCTGGTCGCCGGGGGAGCGGCCCTGGCGGGGACGCTGATGAACGACGAGTCCACCACGCACAAGGTGCTCGGCCTGATCGGCACCACCACCTCCGGCGCCTTCCTCTACCTGATCGCCGCCCTCAACCTGGCGGCACTGACCGGCATCCTGCGGGTCTTCCGGGCGATGCGGGCGGGCCAGTACGACGAGGCGGAGCTCGAGCAGCACCTCAACTCGCGCGGCATGATGAACCGCATCCTGGGCCGGGCCACCCGCTCGATCACCCGCCCGGGGCAGATGTTCCCCGTCGGCATGCTGCTGGGCCTGGGCTTCGACACCGCGACCGAGGTCACGCTGATGGTGATGGCCGGCTCCGGCGCCGCCGCCGGGCTGCCCTGGTACGCGATCGTCTGCCTGCCGCTGCTCTTCGCGTCCGGGATGAGCCTCTTCGACACCCTCGACGGCACGTTCATGAACTTCGCCTACCAGTGGGCGTTCTCCAACCCCGTCCGGAAGGTCTACTACAACCTCACCATCACCGGGCTGTCGATCGCGGTGGCCTTCGTCATCGGCACCATCGAGCTGGTCGGCGTCGCCCACGAGAAGTTCGGCCTCACCGACCCGGTGACGGGCTGGGTCGCCGAGCTGAGCCTCGACAACGTCGGTTTCGCGATCGTCGGCCTCTTCGTGGTGGTCTGGGCCGCAGCCCTGGCCTACTGGCGGCTGGCCAAGGTCGAGCACCGCTGGTCCGCCAAGGGCGCGGTCGAGGAGCAGTAGCGGCGTCAGTGGCCGGTGGCTGCGGCCTGCTCCGGGAGCGGCTGGGCGGCGGGCTGGGCCGGGTGGCCGTGGTGGGGCTGGTCCAGCGGCCCGGCCATGAAGGCGAGGATCGCGGCGGAGCAGATGAACGCCATGTGGATCACCGTGCCCCAGAGCAGGGAGTCGCGCGGGGTGTGCTGCACGTTGACGAACATCTGGAGCAGGTGGATCGAGGAGATCCCGACGATCGCGGTGGCCAGCTTGACCTTCAGCACGTTGGAGTTGACGTGCGAGAGCCACTCCGGCTGGTCCCGGTGGCCCTGGAGGCCGATCCGGGAGACGAAGGTCTCGTAGCCGCCGACGATCACCATGATGAGCAGGTTGGCGATCATCACCACGTCGACCAGGTTCAGCACGGTGAGCATCACCTGGCTCTCGCCGACCTCCCCGCTGATCACCTCGGAGATCAGCCGCCAGAGCTCGTGGAAGAACTGGACGACGTACACGCCCTGCGCGGCGACCAGCCCGAAGTAGAGCGGGGCCTGGAGCCAGCGGCTGGCGAAGAGCGCATAGCCGAGCGACGGGGCACTGGGGGCGCCCGGTGCGTTCACTTTGAGTGACCGGGTCATGCCATAGACGGCCAAGGGAGGTACTCCAGGAGCGGGGTCGACGGGGGAGGGCCCGGATGTCGCCGTACGGGTGGCAGGGCCTCCGCCATTCTGCGCCAACTGGGCTGAGCTGGTGAATCCCTGACACCCGGTCAGCCCAATAGCCGGACGATATGACTCCGACCGCCGCGCCGTCGGTCCGCTCCGACGGGCAGGAGGCGGCCACCCTCCGTAGGCTCGGTGGCATGGCTGATGCGTACGCGGTCCGGCGTGAGCGCCTGAGGGAACACTGCAGTGCGTCGGGGGCCGACGCCTCGCTGGTCACGCGCGCTGCGAACGTCCGCTATCTCACCGGCTGCGCGCCCTGCGGCGCGACGCTGCTGCTGACCCGCGAGCGCGCCGTGCTCGCCCTCCCGGACGACCTGCCGCCCGACGACACCGGCGAGCACCTGGTCGACCCCAGCACCTCCCAGCTGCCGGTGCCCGGCGGCGGCGACACCGCGCTCGCCGCCGCCGAGGCCGCGACCCGGCTCGGGGTGCGCGATCTGGCGGTCGAGGAGCACGACCTCACCGTGCTGCGGCACCGGGCCGTCGGCCGGCTGGCCCAGGGCATCCGGCTGCTGGATCTCGGACAGGCCGTCGAGCGGCTGCGGGTGGTCAAGGACGAGCACGAGATCGCCGACCTGCGGATCGCCGCCGAGATCGCCGACCAGGCGCTCGGCGAGCTGCTGGAGTCGATCCTGGTCGGGCGCACCGAACGGCACCTGGCGATGGAGCTGGAGCGCCGCATGATCGACCACGGCGCCGACCGGGCCGCCTTCCCGGTCTCCGTCGGCACCGGCAGCCACTCCGGCCAGGAGAGCCACCAGCCGACCGACCGCCGGGTCGAGGAGGGCGACTTCCTCACCGTCGTGCTCGGCGCGATGTACCGGGGGTACGGCGTCTCGACGGCCCGGACGTTCGTGATCGGAGCGGCTCCCGCCCCCTGGCAGGTCGAGCTGCACCGCCTGGTCTTCCGCGCCCAGCGGGCCGCCCGCGAGACGCTCGCGCCGGGCGTGGCACAGCACGCACCCGACCAGGCGGCCCGGGAGATCCTCCAGGCGGCAGGCCATGCGGAGGGCTCTGTGCACCCGCTCGGACACGGGATCGGACTGGAGGTCAGGGAGGCGCCGCGCCTCGGCCCCGCGGACATGGGTAAACTGGACAATCGCGTGCCGGTAACCGTCGGCCCAGGGGTGCACATCCCGGGGAAGGGCGGGGTCCGGATCGAGGACACCCTCGTGGTGCGCCCTCTCGAAGAGGGCGGGCCCGAGCTGCTCACCATCACCACCAAGGAGCTCCTCGCCCTGTGACCCGCTGCTGCGGGAGCAGGCCGCACCCCTTGGTTCCTTGACAGCTATATCAGGAGTAAGTGCGCCCGTGGCTTCCACGAACGATCTCAAGAACGGCATGGTCCTCAAGCTGGACGGGGGCAAGCTGTGGTCCGTCGTCGAGTTCCAGCACGTCAAGCCCGGTAAGGGCCCGGCCTTCGTGCGCACGAAGCTCAAGGAGGTCCTGACCGGCAAGGTCGTCGACAAGACCTTCAACGCCGGCACCAAGGTCGAGACCGCCAGCGTCGACAAGCGTGGGATGCAGTTCTCCTACATGGACGGCGAGCAGTTCGTGTTCATGGACACGGACACCTACGACCAGATCATGGTCGGCCGCGACGTCGTCGGCGACGCCGCCAAGTTCCTGCTCGAGGGCTTCGAGGCCCTGGTCGCGATGTACGAGGGCGCTGCCATCTACATCGAGCTGCCGGCCTCCGTCGAGCTGGTCATCTCGCACACCGAGCCCGGTGTCCAGGGCGACCGCTCCACCGGTGGCTCCAAGCCCGCCACCCTGGAGACCGGTGCCGAGATCGCCGTCCCGCTCTTCATCGTCACCGGTGAGAAGATCAAGGTCGACACCCGCGACGGCAGCTACCTCGGCCGGGTGAAGTAAGTCCGTGTCAGCTGCACGTAGCAAGGCCCGTACCAGGGCCTTCCAAATCCTTTTCGAGGCCGACCATCGTGGTGTCGACCCGCAGCGGGTACTCGCTGACTGGGTGGGCCGCGCGCGCGACCCGAAGCCGGACGAGGGCACGCCGCAGGTGGGCGAGTACACCATGCAGCTGATCGAGGGGTACTGCCAGTACGCCCGTCGGATCGACGAGCTGATCTCCCAGTACGCCGTCGGCTGGACGCTCGACCGGATGCCCGTGGTGGACCGCAACGTCCTGCGGCTCGGCGCGTACGAGCTGATCTGGGAGGACGGCGTCCCGGACGCGGTCGTCGTGGACGAGGCCGTCGAGATCGCCAAGGAGTACTCCACGGACGACTCCCCGGCCTTCGTCAACGGTCTGCTGGCGCGCTTCATGGAGCTCAAGCCCTCCATCCGCCGGGCCTGACCAGCCCCGCACTCGACATCGAAGGCCGCCCCGCCCCGGGGCGGCCTTCGCGCGTACCAGGGGGCTCCCGTGCGCGGCGGGCTCTGGCGTATGTTGGCTACTGACCGGTAACCGTTGGAGTGAAGGGCGTACCACCCATGACCACCGCGATCCGCAGTGAGTTCGACCAGGGCATCGCCCTCACCCCCGCCCAGGGCGGACCGGGCCGCTACGACGGCGAGCTCGACCCCGGCTGGCAGATCGGCGGCGGCATCAACGGCGGGCTGCTGCTGGCCGTCGCGGGCCAC
This sequence comes from Kitasatospora sp. McL0602, assembly GCF_052076145.1. Lineage (NCBI taxonomy): Bacteria > Bacillati > Actinomycetota > Actinomycetes > Kitasatosporales > Streptomycetaceae > Kitasatospora > Kitasatospora sp. McL0602. The sequence continues at coordinate 6,613,112 of NZ_CP197246.1, forward strand.
GCCCTCTCGCTCCGGCACGGCGCCGCCGGACACCCCGACCCGGTCTCGATCAGCGGTTACTACCTCTCCGCCGCCCGCTCCGGCCCGGTCGAGGTGCACACCGACGTGGTCCGCGAGGGCCGCAGCCTCTCCACCGGTGCCGCCTCGATGTACCAGGACGGCGAGGAGCGCCTGCGCGTCCTCGCCACCTACGGCGAGCTCTCCGCCGAAGGCAGCGACATCCGCACCAGCGCCCGCCCGCCGCAGCTGCCGCCGCCCGAGAAGTGCATCGGCATGGAGCACGCCCCCAAGCAGCTGATCGAGCAGGCCGCCCTGCTCCAGCGGCTCGACCTGCGGCTCGACCCCGCGACGGTCGGCTGGGCCGTCGGCCAGCCCTCCGGCGAGGGCCGCATCCAGGGATGGTTCAAGCTCGCCGACGGCCGCGAGCCCGACCCGCTGATGCTGCTGCTCGCCGCCGACGCCCTGCCACCCGTCACCTTCGACCTCGGCCTCCCCGGCTGGGCGCCGACCATCGAGCTCACCGTCCACCTGCGGGCCCGCCCCCGCCCCGGCTGGCTCCTCGTCAGCCACGCCACCCGCAACCTGGCCGACGGCTACTTCGAGGAGGACGCCGAGATCTGGGACGACTCCGGCCGCCTCGTCGCGCAGTCCCGCCAGCTGGCCAGAGCCCCCCGGGCCCGGTAGCAGCACGTCCGGGCGGGCTCGGCACGTGGATCGGTATGTCACGTTCAGTTACAGGCCTGTGACATCTGGTACGTGTGCGGCCGTCGGGGGAGGGGAGGAAGAGGGGCAGCGGCCCTGACGCCGCACCTGCCGAGCCACCCAGGAGCCACCGATGCCTCGCAACGGCCGCAACCCCCGCACCTCCCGCTGCGCCGCCCCCGCCGGGGCAGCCCGCCGCGAGGACCAGGCGTTCCTGACCGGCATCCTGACCAGCGCCGAGGACTTCGCCCAGGCCCGCCCCTGGCGCCTCGCGGACGCCCCGGACTACGACAGCTACCTGCTCGACACCGCCGTGCTGCTCGCCGAGGCCCAGCGGGCCTTCGGCGCGGTGCAGGCGCGGATGTTCCACCCGGGGGACTTCGCCGACTTCTGCCTGCTGCACCGCCTCGACCCGGCTGAGCAGACCTCCCGGGACCGCTACCTCGTCAACCCGGCGCTCCAGACTCAGCTGCTGACCTACCAGGGCGAGGAGCTGGTCGGCGACTTCATCCCGCGCCTCGTCCGGGCCCGGGAGAGCGGCCTGACGCTCTGCCACGCCGACCTGCTGCTCGACGGCGGGCTGCTCGGCCTCGAGGAGCGGCAGCAGTCGGCCGTCCGGCAGGCGTACCAGCGGGGTGCCGAGATCTTCCGGCGGATGCTGGTCGGGGCCGGGTACGGGGTGTTCCAGTTCCGCTGCTCGGTCGAGGCGCCGGGCGGGCGGCTGGAGGCGGAGGCGCGCATCCTGCACTGGGAGGACGGCGTCGTACGGCTCAACGACGAGGACCTCGACCTGGTCTGCGCCGTGCTCTGCGCGGGGTTGGCCCGCGAACTGCCGGGCTTCGCGCTGCTGGCCGGCTCGCAGGGCGGCGCCGGGGCCTGCGGGGAGTACCGGCAGGTCGCCTGGGCCTGGGAGAGCGCCGGACACGACTACACCCCGGCGGCGGCCGACCTCGGGGAGGTCGGCGCGCGGCCGGGGTTCAGCCTGGGCACGGTCTGCTGAGAGTGCCCAGGGGTGGCGAAGAGCGGGCGTGACGTTTCTGCAATTCGCAGAAGGTCAGTTCACGTCCTCGTCACGGACGGCGCGGCGGGCGTCCGGGTTGAGCACGCCCCAGCTGATCAGCTGCTCGGTGAGGATGGACGGCGACTGGTCGTAGATCACGGCCAGCGTGCGCAGGTCGTCCTGGCGGATCGACAGCACCTTGCCGTTGTAGTCACCGCGCTGGCTCTGGATCGTCGCGGCGTAGCGCTGCAGCGGGCCGGCCTTCTCGGAGGGGACCTGAGTCAGTCTCTCCAGGTCGAGCACCAGGCGCGGCGGCGGCTCGGCCGCGCCGCCCGGGGTGCCGCCGGGCAGCAGCTCCTGAACAGGGACGCCGTAGAACTCCGCGAGCTCGGCCAGGCGCTGCACCGTCACTGCACGGTCGCCGCGCTCGTAGCTGCCGACCACGACCGCCTTCCAGCGCCCCTGGGACTTCTCCTCGACGCCGTGCAGGGAGAGCCCCTGCTGTGTGCGGATCGCTCGGAGCTTGCCCCCGAGTTGCTTCGCGTAGTCGCTGGACATTGGTCTCCCCGGACGAGATTTCGCGTTGAGTGTGGTCACGAGCCCCGGCGGTGGGTTGACCGCCGACCGCCGTGCTACCGGTGGGTTGGACGGCTGTCTCGTAACTCACTGTGAGGTTACGTAGAGTGAGGTAGTTGCGTCAAGCCGAATGGGGCAGTCGTGCGAATAGCCTGCGCCGTTCACCCCAGCTGTCACCGACGCGCCGCGTTGACCTGCGGTTGTCACCGGGCGGAGCGGTATGGCATCAGTGCTGGTCATCGCACTGTTAGGATGGGCACGGCTTCCGGCGCGACCGGTGGCCAACCCCCAGACATCCTTTAAGGCCCGTCCCGTGAGGCGGGGAAGGAGGTCGGCTTCGGCATGACCACACGCATTGACAATATGCGTCCACCGCACCAGGTGCTGGACGCCACCGACGTCGCCCGGGTCATCACCCGGATCGCCCACGAGATCGTGGAACGCGCCAAGGGCGCGGAGGACGTCGTCCTGCTCGGCATCCACACCCGCGGTGTCCACCTCGCCCGCCGCCTGCACGACAAGCTCGCGCAGATCACCGGCCGCGACATCCCGCTGGGCACCCTGGACATCACGATGTACCGGGACGACCTCCAACTCAAGCCCGCCCGTGCCATGGAACACACCGAGATACCGCCCTGCGGGATCGAGGGGAAGCTGGTCGTGCTGGTCGACGACGTGCTCTTCTCCGGCCGCACCATCCGCGCCGCCCTGGACGCCCTCAGCGACATCGGCCGGCCGCGCGCCGTGCAGCTCGCCGTCCTGGTCGACCGCGGGCACCGCGAACTGCCGATCCGCGCCGACTACGTCGGCAAGAACCTGCCGACATCGCTGCGCGAAGCGGTCCAGGTACAGCTCTCCGATATCGACGGACGCGATGCTGTCCTGGTGGGCGACCGCGACTACGCGGCCCGCTCCTCCCAGGCCCTCGCCGCAGACCAGCACGCCGCCAAGACCGACCACCCGGAGAACAACCTGTGAGCAGCTACCTCATCCGCAACGCCCAGATCCTGGGCGGCGCCCCGCAGGACATCCTCGTCGACGGCGGCGTCATCCAGCAGATCGGCCCCGGCCCGACGGTCGAGGCGGACATCGACATCGACGCGACCGGCCTGATCCTCCTGCCCGGCCTGGTCGACCTGCACACTCACCTGCGCGAGCCCGGCAAGGAGGACGCCGAGACCGTCCTCACCGGCACCCAGGCCGCCGCCAAGGGCGGCTTCACCGCCGTCCACGCGATGGCCAACACCACGCCGGTCGCCGACAACGCCACCGTCGTCGAGCAGGTCTGGCAGCTCGGCCGGGACTCCGGCTACTGCGACGTCCACCCCGTCGGCGCCGTCACCGTCGGCCTGGAGGGCAAGGAACTCGCCGAGCTCGCCGCCATGCACGGCTCCGCCGCCGGCGTCCGGGTCTTCTCCGACGACGGCAAGTGCGTCGACGACGCCGTGCTGATGCGCGCCGCCCTGGAGTTCGCCAAGAGCGTCGACGGCGTCGTCGCCCAGCACGCCCAGGAGCCGCGCCTCACCGAGGGCGCCCAGATGAACGAGGGCACCGTCTCCGCCGAGCTCGGCCTCGGCGGCTGGCCCGCCGTCGCCGAGGAGGCGATCATCGCCCGCGACGTGCTGCTCGCCGGCCACCTCGGCGCCCGGCTGCACGTCTGCCACCTCTCCACCGTGGGCTCCGTCCGGATCGTCCGCTGGGCCAAGTCCCAGGGCTGGGACGTCACCGCCGAGGTCACCCCGCACCACCTGCTGCTCACCGACGAGATGGTCCGCTCCGGCGACCCGGTCTTCAAGGTCAACCCGCCGCTGCGCACCGAGACCGACGTGCTGGCCCTGCGCGAGGCGCTGGCCGACGGCACCATCGACGCCGTCGCCACCGACCACGCGCCGCACCCCGACGCGGACAAGGACTGCGCCTGGGCCGTCGCCGCGATGGGCATGGTCGGCCTGGAGACCGCGCTGTCGGTCGTCCAGCAGACCATGGTCGACACCGGCCTGATGAACTGGGAGGGCGTCGCGGACCGGATGTCGCACCGCCCGGCCCGGATCGGCCGGCTGACCGGCCAGGGCCGCCCGATCGCCGTCGGCGAGCCCGCCAACCTGGTGCTCTTCGACCCCGCCCACCGCTCGGTGGTGGACGCCGCCACCTTCGCGACCCGCAGCCGCAACACCCCCTTCCGGGGCCTCGAACTGCCCGGCCGGGTGCACGCCACCTTCCTGCGCGGCATGCCCACCGTGCTGGCGGGCGAGCTGGTCGACCAGGGTGATCTCTCGTGAGCACCACGGAGCTGGCCCAGGGGTTGGCGCAGGAACAGGCCAAGGTCACCGACTGGCCCGGCTACATCGGCTCGGCGGTCGGGCTGCTGATCGTGATCGGCCTGGTCTACTGGCTGATGCGCCAGGGCTGGAACTGGCGCCGCACGCTCCAGTCCCACATCCCCGAGCTGCCCGCCGTCCCGGCCGACCCGGGCGAGGCGCTGCTCACGGCCTCCGGCCGCTACCACGGCACCACCACCGCCGGGAACTGGCTGGACCGGGTCGTCGCGCACGGCCTGGGCACCCGCAGCCTGGCCGAGCTGACCCTCACCGAGCAGGGCCTGCTGGCCCGCCGCCCCGGTGACACCGACCTGTGGATCCCCGCCGGGCAGCTGACCGGCGCCCGGCAGGACTCCGGCATCGCGGGCAAGGTCGTCCCGGCCGGGCTCCTGGTCGTCACCTGGACGCACCATGGCACGGCGCTGGATTCCGGCTTCCGGGCCGACCACCCTGATGAGCACGCCGCCTGGGTCGCGGCGGTCGATGCTCTCGTGACACGTACGACGATGAAGACGGAAGAGGCCGCCCAATGACCGCACCTGCCCCCACCACACAGCGCCTCAGGCGGGAGCGTGTGCCTGCCGTGCTCGTCCTGGAGGACGGCCGGACCTTCCGCGGCCAGGCGTACGGCGCCGTCGGCGAGACGTTCGGCGAGGCCGTCTTCAACACCGGCATGTCCGGCTACCAGGAGACGCTGACCGACCCCTCGTACCACCGCCAGGTGGTCGTGATGACCTTCCCGCACATCGGGAACACCGGCGTCAACGACGAGGACCCGGAGTCGCAGCAGATCTGGGTCGCCGGGTACGTCGTCCGTGACCCCTCCCGGGTCTCCTCCAACTGGCGCTCGCAGCGCTCGCTCGAGGACGAGCTGACGGCGCAGGGCATCGTCGGCATCAGCGGCGTCGACACCCGCGCGCTCACCCGCCACCTGCGCGAGCGCGGCGCGATGCGCGTCGGGATCTTCTCCGGCCCCGAGCTGGACGACCCCGCCGTGCTGCTCTCCCGGGTGCAGGCCGCCCCGGAGATGAAGGGCGCCGACCTGTGCGCCGAGGTCGCCACCAAGGAGACGTACGTCGTCCCGGCGATCGGCGAGAAGAAGTTCACCGTCGCCGCGCTGGACCTCGGCATCAAGGGCATGACCCCGCACCGGATGGCCGAGCGCGGCATCGAGGTGCACGTCTTCCCCGCCAACTCCACGCTGGACGAGCTCTATGCCGTCGCGCCCGACGGGGTGTTCTTCTCCAACGGCCCCGGTGACCCGGCCACCGCCGACCACCAGGTCGCCGTCGCGCAGGGCGTGCTGGAGCGGAAGACGCCGTTCTTCGGCATCTGCTTCGGCAATCAGATCCTGGGCCGCGCGCTCGGCTTCGGGACGTACAAGCTCAAGTACGGCCACCGCGGCATCAACCAGCCGGTGCAGGACCGCACGACCGGCAAGGTCGAGGTCACCGCGCACAACCACGGCTTCGCCGTGGAGGCACCGCTGGACAAGGTGAGCGACACCGCGTACGGCCGCGCCGAGGTCAGCCACGTCTGCCTGAACGACAGTGTGGTCGAGGGGCTCCAGTGCCTCGACACGCCCGCTTTCAGCGTGCAGTACCACCCGGAGGCAGCTGCCGGTCCGCACGACGCGGCCTACCTCTTCGACCGCTTTGTCGACCTGATGGCCGGCGCCCCGGCCCGCACCACCGCAGGGAGCTGACCCGTGCCGAAGCGCACTGACATCAAGTCCGTTCTGGTGATCGGCTCCGGCCCGATCGTGATCGGCCAGGCTGCTGAGTTCGACTACTCGGGCACGCAGGCGTGCCGGGTGCTGCGGGCGGAGGGCCTGCGGGTCGTCCTGGTGAACTCCAACCCCGCCACGATCATGACCGACCCGGAGATCGCCGACGCGACATACGTCGAGCCGATCACCCCCGAGTTCGTCGAGAAGATCATCGCCAAGGAGCGCCCCGACGTCCTGCTGCCCACGCTGGGCGGCCAGACGGCGCTGAACACCGCGATCTCGCTGCACGAGAACGGCACCCTCGCCAAGTACGGCGTCGAGCTGATCGGCGCCAACGTCGAGGCGATTCACAAGGGTGAGGATCGGCAGCTGTTCAAGGGTGTCGTGGAGGCGGTGAACGCGAAGATCGGGCATGGTGAGTCGGCGCGTTCGGTGATCTGTCACACGATGGACGAGATCATGGCGGGGGTGGAGACCCTCGGGGGTTACCCGGTGGTGGTGCGGCCGTCGTTCACGATGGGTGGTGCGGGGTCGGGTTTCGCGCATGACGAGGAGGATCTGCGGCGTATCGCGGGTCAGGGTCTGGCGTTGTCCCCGACCACGGAGGTGCTGCTGGAGGAGTCGATCCTGGGGTGGAAGGAGTACGAGCTGGAGTTGATGCGCGACCGCAACGACAACGTCGTGGTGGTGTGCTCGATCGAGAACTTCGACCCGATGGGTGTCCACACCGGTGACTCGATCACCGTCGCCCCGTCGATGACGCTCACCGACCGGGAGTACCAGACGCTGCGGGACATCGGCATCGCGATCATCCGCGAGGTCGGTGTCGACACCGGCGGCTGCAACATCCAGTTCGCGATCAACCCGGTCGACGGCCGGATCATCGTGATCGAGATGAACCCCCGGGTGTCCCGCTCCTCCGCGCTGGCCTCCAAGGCCACCGGCTTCCCGATCGCCAAGATCGCCGCGAAGCTCGCCGTCGGCTACACGCTCGACGAGATCCCCAACGACATCACCGAGAAGACCCCGGCCTCCTTCGAGCCGTCGCTGGACTACGTTGTCGTGAAGGTCCCGCGGTTCGCGTTCGAGAAGTTCCCGAGCGCCGACGCCACCCTGACGACCACCATGAAGTCCGTCGGCGAGGCGATGGCGATGGGCCGCAACTTCCCCGAGGCGCTGAACAAGGCGCTGCGCTCGCTGGAGAAGAAGGGCTCGCAGTTCACCTGGACCGGCGACCCGGGCGACAAGGCCGAGCTGCTGACGCTGGCGCAGGTCCCGACCGACGGCCGGATCAACACCGTGATGCAGGCGATCCGGGCGGGCGCCACCCCCGGGGAGGTGTTCGAGTCCACGAAGATCGACCCGTGGTTCGTCGACCAGCTGTTCCTGATCGACGAGATCGCCACCGAACTCGCCGACGCCGAGCGCCTGGACCCGGAGCTGCTGCGCCACGCCAAGCGGCACGGCTTCTCCGACCTGCAGATCGGTGAGATCCGCGGCCTGAAGGCCGACGTCGTCCGTGAGGTCCGCCACGCGCTCGGCATCCGGCCGGTGTTCAAGACCGTCGACACCTGCGCCGCGGAGTTCGCCGCCAAGACCCCGTACTTCTACTCGTCCTACGACGAGGAGTCGGAGGTCGCGCCGCGTTCGAAGCCCGCCGTGATCATCCTCGGGTCGGGGCCGAACCGGATCGGGCAGGGCATCGAGTTCGACTACTCGTGCGTGCACGCCTCCTTCGCGCTCTCCGAGGCCGGGTACGAGACCGTCATGGTCAACTGCAACCCGGAGACCGTCTCCACCGACTACGACACCTCCGACCGGCTCTACTTCGAGCCGCTCACGCTGGAGGACGTGCTGGAGATCGTGCACGCCGAGAAGGCGGCCGGGCCGCTCGCCGGTGTCATCGTGCAGCTGGGCGGGCAGACCCCGCTGGGTCTCGCGCAGGCGCTCAAGGACAACGGCGTGCCGATCGTCGGCACCCAGCCCGAGGCGATCGACCTGGCGGAGGAGCGCGGCGCGTTCGGCCGGGTGCTGCGCGACGCCGGGCTGCCGGCGCCCAAGCACGGCACCGCGTTCTCCTTCGACGAGGCCAAGGCCATCGCGGACGAGATCGGCTACCCGGTGCTGGCCCGGCCGTCCTACGTCCTCGGCGGACGCGGGATGGAGATCGTCTACGACGAGCCGTCCCTCGCCTCCTACCTGGAGCGGCACGCCGGCCTGATCTCCGAACACCCCGTCCTCATCGACCGGTTCCTCGACGACGCGGTCGAGATCGACGTCGACGCGCTCTACGACGGCACCGAGCTCTACCTCGGCGGCGTCATGGAACACATCGAAGAAGCCGGCATCCACTCCGGCGACTCCGCGTGCGCCCTGCCCCCCATCACCCTGGGCGGCTACGACATCAAGCGGCTGCGCACCTCCACCGAGGCGATCGCGCGTGGTGTCGGGGTGCTCGGTCTGATCAACATCCAGTTCGCGATGTCCGGGGACATCCTCTACGTGCTGGAGGCCAACCCCCGCGCCTCGCGGACCGTGCCGTTCACGTCCAAGGCCACCGCCGTGCCGCTCGCCAAGGCCGCCGCCCGCATCTCGCTGGGTGCGACCATCGCCGAGCTGCGCGCGGAGGGGATGCTCCCGGCGGAGGGCGACGGCGGGACGCTGCCGGCGGACTGCCCGATCTCGGTGAAGGAGGCGGTGATGCCGTGGTCCCGGTTCCGGGACATCCACGGGCGTGGTGTGGACACGGTGCTGGGGCCGGAGATGCGGTCCACCGGTGAGGTGATGGGCATCGACACCGTCTTCGGGACCGCGTATGCGAAGGCGCAGTCGGGTGCGTACGGGGCGCTGCCGACCAAGGGCAAGGTGTTCGTGTCCGTCGCCAACCGCGACAAGCGCAACCTGGTGTTCCCGGCGCGGGCGCTGGTCGAGCTGGGCTTCGAGATCCTCGCGACCTCCGGCACGGCCGAGGTGCTGCAGCGTGGCGGTATCCCGTCGACGGTGGTGCGCAAGCACTCCGAGGGCCCCGGCCCCAGCGGTGAGCGCACCATCGTGCAGCTGATCCACGACGGCGACGTCGACCTGATCATCAACACCCCGTACGGCACCGGCGGACGCCTGGACGGCTACGAGATCCGCACCGCCGCCGTCTCCCGCGGCGTCCCCTGCCTCACCACCGTCCAAGCCATGGGCGCCGCCGTCCAAGGCATCGACAACCTTCTGCGCGGCGAGGTCGGTGTGATGTCGCTGCAGGAGCACGCGGCGATCATCAACGCAGGCCGCAAGTAGCACGACCCTAGTGGGGGGCACCGAGCTCTGGTGCCCCCCACATCCATGCCCGTTGCCGTGTTGGGTGCCAGGGAGGCTTCCGCTTTGTACAAGCTGCTGTTCGATCTCGTCTTCAAGAAGATGGACCCCGAGAAGGCCCACCACCTGGCCTTCTTCTGGATCCGGCTGGCCGCTTCGGTGCCCGGTCTGCGTCAGCTGGTGAAGCTGGTGCTGGCGCCGCAGGACCGCGCGCTGCGGACGACCGCGCTCGGGCTGGACCTGCCGGGGCCGTTCGGGCTCGGGGCCGGGTTCGACAAGAACGGCGTCGGGATCGACGGGCTGTCGATGCTCGGCTTCGACTTCGTGGAGATCGGGACGATCACCGGTGAGCCGCAGCCGGGCAACCCCGAGCCCCGGCTGTTCCGCCTGGTCGAGGACCGCGCGCTGATCAACCGGATGGGCTTCAACAACCAGGGCTCCGAGCGGGTCGCCGCCCGGCTGGCCGCCCGTGCACACACCAGCAACACCCCGGTCATCGGCATCAACATCGGCAAGACCAAGCTCGTCGAGGAGGCCGACGCGACGGCCGACTACGTGAAGAGCGCCGAGCGCCTCGCCCAGTACGCCGACTACCTGGTCGTCAACGTCAGCTCGCCGAACACCCCCGGCCTGCGCAACCTCCAGACCGTCAGCACGCTCGGCCCGCTGCTCTGGGACGTCCGTCAGGCCGCCGACCGGGCCACCTCGCACCACGTGCCGCTGCTGGTCAAGATCGCCCCCGACCTGGCCGACGAGGACATCGACGAGATCGCCGACATGGCCCTCCACCTGGGCCTGGACGGCATCATCGCGACCAACACCACCATCGGCCGGGACGGCCTGAAGGAGTCGGCCGAGCGGGTCGAGGAGATCGGCATGGGCGGCCTCTCCGGCGCCCCGCTCAAGCAGCGCTCGCTGGAGGTGCTGAAGCGCCTGCGCGCCCGTACCGAAGGCCGGCTGACGCTGATCGCCGTCGGCGGCATCGAGACCGCCGACGACGCGTGGGACCGGATCGTCCACGGCGCGGACCTGGTGCAGGGCTACAGCGCCTTCATCTACGAGGGGCCGTTCTGGATGCGGCGGATGCACAAGGGCCTCTCGGCCCACCTGCGGCGCAGCGGCTTCCGCACCATCGCCGAGGCGGTCGGCTCCGCGAAGTAGCTGGGCGCAGCCGGCCGGCCCCCGCGCCCCTGGGGGAGCCCGTCGCGTGGATATGACAGGTGCCGTACCGGTTTGGGAGAGTTCGGAGCGCAAGGCGTACAGGCCGGCCGAGAGGTGAACGAGATGGCCCACCCAGTCCAGACCGATGCCGAGGTGCTCTCCCGCACCGTTGAGGGCGCGTACCACCGGTTGGTGCTGCGGGCGCCCGAGGCGGCGCGGAGAGTGCGGCCGGGGCACTTCGCGACCTTGGCCGTGGGTGGGGCCGGCTCGTCGATGCTGCTGCGGCGGGCCTTCTCGATCCATCGGGCGGATGCCGAGGCCGGGACGGTCGAGCTGGTGGTCGCCGAGTACGGCGAGGGCACCAGGGAGCTCGTCCGGGCCCGGGAGGGTGAGCGGTTGAGCCTGATCGCGCCGCTCGGCACGCCCTTCCCGCTGCCGGAGGGGCCGGTCAGTGCGCTGCTGGTGGGTGGTGACTACGGCAGCGCGCCGCTGTTCGCCCTCGCGGAGGAGATCAAGCGGCGGGGCGGCCAGGTCGGTTTCATCCTGGGCGCCGTGACCGCCGACCGGCTGTACGGGGTCGAGCAGGCCCGCGCGCTGACCCAGGACGTGCTGGTCGTCACCGAGGACGGCTCGGCGGGCCTGCCGGGCCGCGCCACGGACCCGCTCGCGCAGGCGATCTCGGCGATCGGCGCGCAGGTGGTGCACGCCTGCGGGCCGATGCCGATGCTGCGGGCCGTCAGCGCGATCGCCCTGGAGGCGGGCGCCCGCTGCTGGACGGCGGTGGAGGAGTCGATGGCCTGCGGGGTCGGCATCTGCATGACCTGTGTCCTGCCGGTGGTCGGCGAGGACGGCGTCAGCCGCTTCGTCCGCTCCTGCACCGACGGGCCGGTCTTCGACGGTGCGAAGGTCCGCTGGGCCGACATCGGCACCGTCCCGGACGATCTGGAAGGCGCCGCCGCGATGGGAGTGAGCAGCTGATGGAGCCGCAGGACGTCGACCTCAGTGTGCCGTTCGGCCCGCTCACGCTGCCGAACCCGCTCACCACCGCCTCCGGCTGCGCCGGGTACGGGCGGGAGCTGGCCAAGTTCGTCCCGCTGGACGAGCTGGGCTCCGTCACCACCAAGACGATCATGGCCCAGGCCCGCTCCGGCCTGGCCACGCCCCGGATGGCGGAGACCCCCTCGGGGATGCTCAACTCGATCGGGCTGCAGGGCCCGGGGATCGCCGCCTTCGTCAAGCACGAGCTGCCCTGGCTGGCCGAGCGCGGAGCCCGGGTGCTGGTCTCCGTCGCGGGGGAGCGGCTGGAGGAGTTCACCGAGGTCGCCGGGCAGCTGAACGGGCAGCCCGGGGTGATCGGGCTCGAACTCAACATCTCCTGCCCGAACGTCGCCGACCGGGGCCTCGTCTTCGGCCGCAACCCGGCGACCTCCTACGACGTCGTCCGGGCGGTGCGCGCCGTCACCGACGCCGGGCTGCCGGTCTACGCCAAGCTCTCGCCGGACGTCACCTCGATCACCGAGATCGCCGCCGCCTGCGTGGAGGCCGGCGCGGACGGCCTCTCCATGATCAATACGACCCTGGGCCTGGCCGTCGACCTCGACACCGGCCGCCCGGTGCTGGCCGGCGGCACCGGCGGCCTCTCCGGGCCCGCCGTGCGGCCGATCGCCGTCCGCTGCGTGTACCAGGTGTACGCGGCGATGGCCGCCGGCCGCATCCCGCACGTGCCGATCCTCGGGATGGGCGGCATCCGCACCGGCCGGGACGCCCTGGAGTTCGCGATGGCCGGCGCGGGCGGCCTGGCCGTCGGCACCGTCCTCTTCAACGACCCGGCCGCACCGCTGCGCATCCTCGACGAGCTGCGCGGCGAGCTGGCGGCCCGGGGTTTCGCCTCGTACACCGACGCAGTGGGGCACGCCCACCGCGCCACCACCGACTGAACCGACTGAAAGGCTCCCATGACTCCCGCTCCCTTCGGTGCCCGTCTGCGCCACGCCCTCGACACCCGTGGGCAGCTCTGCGTCGGGATCGACCCGCACGCCTCGCTGCTGGCGGCCTGGGGGCTCGGCGACGACCTCGCCGGGCTGGAGAAGTTCAGCCGCACCGTGGTCGAGGCGCTGGCCGGGGAGGTGGCCGTGCTGAAGCCGCAGGCCGCCTTCTTCGAGCGTTTCGGCAGCCGGGGCATCGCCGTGCTGGAGCAGAGCGTGGCCGAGGCCCGTGCGGCGGGCGCGCTGGTCGTGATGGACGCCAAGCGCGGCGACATCGACTCGACCATGGCCGCCTACGCCGAGACCTTCCTCTCGCCCGGCAGTCCGCTCTTCTCGGACGCGCTCACCGTCAGCCCCTACCTGGGCTTCGGTTCGCTCCAGCCCGCGATCGATCTGGCTCGCAAGAGCGGCGCCGGGCTGTTCGCGCTCGCGCTGACCTCCAACCCGGAGGGCCACGAGGTGCAGCGGGCCGTCGGGGCGGACGGCGAGAGCGTCGCGCAGAACATCCTGCGGCGGCTGGCGGCGGAGAACGAGGGCGCGGAGTCGCTCGGCTCCTTCGGCGCGGTGGTCGGCGCGACGCTGGCCGAGGCCGGGGTCGACCTCGCCATCAACGGCCCGCTGCTGGCCCCCGGGGTCGGCGCGCAGGGGGCGACGGCCGCCGATCTGCCCCGGGTGTTCGGGGCCAGCGTGCACAACGTCGTACCCAGCGTGAGCCGGGACGTCCTCAAGCACGGGCCCTCGGTGGCGGCGCTGCGGGCCGCTTCGGCGCGCTTCGTCGAGGAGATCGGCGCCGTACTGGCGAAGTGAGCGGCGTCACACTTGGCGTCAGACTCGGTAGATTTGCCCTGATAGGTCCTGGTCGGCCCCGGCTGACCAGGACTTTTCGTGTTCTTTTCCTGACGCGGCGGCTCAAGTTGGGTAGTGTCCGGCGGTAGGTCATCGAAGGGCGGCGCACACCGTTGCTCTTGCAGGTCAGAGCCGTTGGGTTCCCCTGCAGTCGGTGTTCCTGGCACCAAACCAGTCATAGCTCATCCCTTCCTTCCACACCCCGAGGTGAACGGCGTGGCTCTTCCGCCCCTTACCCCTGAACAGCGCACCGCGGCGCTCGCCAAGGCTGCTGATGCTCGCCGGAAGCGCGCCGAAATCAAGAACAAGCTGAAGCACGCCGGCGCCTCTCTCCAGGACGTCATCAAGGCGGGCAAGACCGACGACGAGGTCATCGGCAAGATGAAGGTGTCGGCTCTGCTCGAGAGCCTTCCCGGCGTGGGCAAGGTCCGCGCCAAGCAGATCATGGAGCGTCTGGGGATCAGCGAGAGCCGCCGTGTGCGGGGTCTCGGGACGAACCAGATCGCCTCGCTGGAGCGGGAGTTCGGGACGACCGCGTCCTGAATCGCTGCCGAACCGGCCCCCGTGGTCCCCGGATCGTCCGCGATCCGGGATAATCGGTGCATGAGTGAACGTCCGCGGCTGACCGTGCTCTCCGGCCCTTCGGGGGTCGGCAAGAGCACGGTCGTCGCTCATATGAGGCAGCAGCATCCCGAGGCATGGCTCTCGGTGTCGGCGACGACCCGCCACCCGAGGCCCGGCGAGCAGCACGGGGTCCACTACTACTTCGTCGACAACGACGAGTTCGACAAGCTGATCGCCAACGGCGAGCTGCTGGAGTGGGCCGTCTTCGCCGGCAACCGGTACGGCACGCCGCGCCAGGCGGTGCTGGAGAAGCTGGAGACCGGCGTCCCCGTCCTGCTGGAGATCGATCTCCAGGGTGCGCGGCAGGTGCGCGAGTCGATGCCCGAGGCACTGCTGGTCTTCCTGGGCCCGCCGAGCTGGGACGAGCTGGTCCGCCGGCTCACCGGCCGGGGCACCGAGTCGCAGGACGTGATCGACCGGCGCCTGGAGGCGGCGAAGATCGAGCTGGCGGCCGAGAGCGAGTTCGACACGACCCTTGTCAACCACTCGGTCGAGCAGGTAACGGGCGAGCTGCTAGCCTTGCTCGGTGTAGCCTGACCTCTTCACTGCGCGTAACAACGCAGATGATCTGATCAGTTCCTTTTTTGCCACCTTTTCGGAAGGTTTCAGCGTGTCCTCTTCCATGACCGCGCCCGAGGGCATCATCAACCCGCCGATCGATGAGCTGCTCGAGGCCACCGACTCGAAGTACAGCCTGGTGATCTACGCGGCCAAGCGCGCGCGTCAGATCAACGCGTACTACTCGCAGCTCGGCGAGGGTCTGCTTGAGTACGTCGGCCCGCTGGTCGACACCCACGTGCACGAGAAGCCGCTGTCGATCGCGCTCCGCGAGATCAACGCCGGCATGCTCACGGCCGAGGCCATCGAGGCTGCCTGATCGTCGTCGTCAGGGCCCGTCGGAATTCGTTCCGGCGGGCCTTTTCGTATTTGTGCCCGGTGTTCCCGGGTGTGCGCCGGGCCACAGTGCGTCCTGAAGCTGATGCGCCGTAATGTTGCGGTGAGCCCGACCAGAGCTCGACCGGAGCTCGACCGGAGGAGAAGGACGAAGCATGAGTACGGACCGGCCCGACGCACCCCGTGTCGTCCTCGGCGTCAGCGGCGGGATCGCCGCGTACAAGGCGTGCGAGCTGCTCCGTCGCCTCACCGAATCCGGGCACCGGGTGACGGTCGTGCCGACGGCCGCCGCGCTGCACTTCGTCGGCGAGGCGACCTGGGCCGCGCTGTCCGGCCGCCCGGCCGCCGTCGAGACCTGGGAGAGCGTGCACGAGGTGCCGCACGTGCGGATCGGGCAGACCGCCGACCTGGTCGTCGTCGCCCCCGCCACCGCCGACCTGATGGCCAAGGCCGCCCACGGCCTGGCCGACGACCTGCTCACCAACACGCTGCTCACCGCGCGCTGTCCGGTCGTCTTCGCCCCCGCGATGCACACCGAGATGTGGGAGCACCCCGCCACCCAGGAGAACGTCGCCACCCTGCGCCGCCGGGGCGCGATCGTGCTGGAGCCCGCCGTCGGGCGGCTCACCGGTGTCGACACCGGCAAGGGCCGGCTGCCCGAGCCCGCCGCGATCTTCGAGGCATGCCGTCGGGTCCTCGCCCGGGGCGTACAGGCGCCCGACCTGGCCGGTCGGCACGTGGTGATCTCCGCCGGTGGCACCCGCGAGCCGCTCGACCCGGTCCGCTACCTGGGCAACAACTCCTCCGGCAAGCAGGGCTACGCGCTCGCCACCACCGCCGCCGCCCGGGGGGCCCGCGTCACGCTGCTCTCCGCCAACGCGACCCTGCCGGACCCGGCCGGGGTCGATGTGGTGCACGTCTCCACCGCGCTGGAGCTGCGCGAGGCCGCGCTGAAGGCGGTGGCCGACGCCGACGCGGTGGTGATGGCCGCGGCCGTCGCCGACTTCCGCCCCGCGGAGTACGCCTCCGGAAAGATCAAGAAGGTGGACGGCGTCGACCCCGCGCCCGTCGCCCTCGTCCGCAACCCCGACATCCTCGCCGAGCTCTCCGCGCACCGCGCGCGCCCCGGCCAGCTGGTGGTCGGCTTCGCCGCCGAGACGGACGACGTGCTCGCCAACGGCCGGGCCAAGCTCGCCCGCAAGGGCTGCGACCTGCTGGTCGTCAACGAGGTGGGCGCAGGTAAGGCCTTCGGGCGGGACACCAACGAGGCGGTGCTGCTCGGCGCCGACGGCAGCGAGACCGAAATCCCGGACGGACCCAAGGAATCACTGGCCGAGACGGTCTGGGACGCGGTCGCCGCCCGCCTGGCCTGAGCCGTCACGTGGGGCGGGTCACGTCTCACGGAAATGACCAAGGTGCAAGAAGGAGTGCCGCAGGCAGGTACCTGCCCGTTACACTCCACAGCATCAAGTCTTTCCGGATGCCCAGGGGACTGCCCTGGGCGTTCAGTCAGCAGCCGCTGCAACCATCAGGGAGCGCTGTGTCTCGCCGCCTGTTCACCTCGGAGTCCGTGACCGAGGGACACCCCGACAAGATCGCTGACCAGATCAGCGACACCATCCTCGACGCTCTCCTCAAGGAGGACCCGACCTCCCGGGTCGCCGTGGAGACGCTCATCACCACCGGCCAGGTGCACATCGCCGGTGAGGTGACGACGAAGGCGTACGCGCCGATCGCGCAGCTCGTGCGCGACAAGATCCTCGAGATCGGCTACGACTCGTCGAAGAAGGGCTTCGACGGCGCGTCCTGCGGCGTCTCGGTCTCGATCGGTGCGCAGTCCCCGGACATCGCGCAGGGTGTCGACACCGCGTACGAGGCCCGGGTCGAGGGCGACGAGGACGACCTCGACAAGCAGGGTGCCGGCGACCAGGGCCTGATGTTCGGCTACGCCAGCGACGAGACCCCCGAGCTCATGCCGCTGCCGATCACGCTGGCGCACCGCCTCGCCAAGCGCCTCTCCGAGGTCCGCAAGAACGGGACCATCCCGTACCTGCGCCCGGACGGCAAGACCCAGGTCACCATCGAGTACGACGGCGACAAGGCCGTCCGCCTCGACACCGTCGTGGTCTCCTCGCAGCACGCGAGCGACATCGACCTCGACTCGCTGCTGACCCCGGACATCCGCGAGTTCGTCGTGGAGCCGGAGCTCAAGGCGCTCGCCGACCAGGGCATCAAGCTCGTGACCGAGGGCTACCGCCTGCTGGTCAACCCGACCGGTCGCTTCGAGATCGGCGGCCCGATGGGCGACGCCGGCCTGACCGGCCGCAAGATCATCATCGACACCTACGGCGGCATGGCCCGCCACGGCGGCGGCGCCTTCTCGGGCAAGGACCCGTCCAAGGTCGACCGCTCGGCCGCCTACGCGATGCGCTGGGTCGCCAAGAACATCGTCGCCGCCGGGCTCGCCCGCCGCGCCGAGGTCCAGGTCGCCTACGCCATCGGCAAGGCCGAGCCCGTGGGTCTGTTCGTCGAGACCTTCGGCACCGAGACCGCGCCCGTCCTGGACATCCAGAAGGCCGTCAGCGAGGTGTTCGACCTCCGTCCGGCCGCGATCATCCGCGACCTCGACCTGCTGCGCCCGATCTACTCCAAGACCGCCGCGTACGGCCACTTCGGCCGCGAGGACGCCGACTTCACCTGGGAGCGCACCGACCGCGCCGAGGCTCTGAAGAAGGCCGTCAAGGGCTAGGTTCCACATAGGTTCCGCATCCGAACGGCGGTCACCCCCTGGTGGGGGTGGCCGCCGTTCGGTGTCGGTGGGGTAGGGGAGACTGGGGCCGTGAGCAGCAGCGGAGATGGTGAGCAGCTGGCCTTCATCCGGGAGACGGTCCGGAAGGCCAAGCCCCGGACGTGGCGCGGCGCGCAGCTGGCCGAGGAGCTGCCGGTCGCCCGCGTGGTGGTCGACAAGGGTCTGCTGCACCTCGACCAGTTCTTCGACTACGCGGTGCCCGCGACGATGGCCGAGGAGGCCCGCCCCGGTGTGCGGGTGCGGGTGCGCTTCGGCGCCCGGGTGGTGGCCTCCGGGCGGCGCGAGGGCGGGGAGCTGCACGACGGCTTCGTCGTCGAGCGACTGGCCGAGAGCGACTACAAGGGCCCGCTCGCCCCGCTCGCGCAGGTGCTCTCGCCCGAGCCGGTGCTGACCCCGGAGCTGCTGCGGCTCTGCCGCACCGTGGCGGACCGGTACGCGGGCTCGCTGGCCGACGTGCTCCAGCTCGCGGTGCCGCCCCGGCACGCCAAGGCCGAGGCCGAGCCCTCCCCGGCGCCGCTGCCGCCGCCCGCCGCCCCCGAGCCCGGCAGCTGGCAGCGCTACCCACAGGGCCCCGACTATCTGGCGGCGCTCGCGGCCGGTGGCGCGCCCCGCGCGGTCTGGTCCGCGCTCCCCGGCCCGACCTGGCCGGAGGAGATCGCCCGCGCGGTCGCCGCCACGCTCGCGGGCGGGCGCGGCGCGCTGGTCGTGCTGCCCGACGGCAAGGCGGCGGCTCGCGTGGACGAGGCGCTGACCGGGCTGATCGGCCCCGGTCGGCACGCCACCCTGTCGGCCGACCTCGGCCCGAAGGAGCGGTACGGCCGCTGGCTCGCCGCCAGCCGGGGCTCGGTGCGGGCAGTGATCGGGACGCGGGCGGCGATGTTCGCCCCCGTACGTGATCTCGGCCTGGTCGTCATCTGGTCCGACGGCGACGGCAACCACAGCGACCCGCGCGCCCCGCACCCGCACGTCCGCGAGGTCGCGCTGCTGCGGGCCGCCGACGAGGGCGCGGGCGTGCTGCTCGGCGGTCTCTCGGTGACGGTCGAGGCGGCGCAGCTGCTGCGCACCGGCTGGGCCCGGCCGCTGGCCGCCGAGCGGGAGACCGTCCGTGCGGTCGCTCCCCGGGTGCGGACGGTCACCGACCTCGACCAGGGGCGGGACGCCGCCGCGCAGACCGCACGGCTGCCGCGCCCCGCCTGGGAGGCCGCGCGGGACGCGCTGGCGAGCGGGCCGGTGCTCGTCCAGGTGCCCCGGCGCGGCTACGTGCCCCGGCTGGCCTGCGCCCGGTGCCGGACGCCCGCGCGGTGCCGGCACTGCGTCGGGCCGCTGGAGGCGCAGGGCGCGGGCGCGGTGCTGGCCTGTGCCTGGTGCGGGCAGGCGGAGGGGGAGTGGCACTGCGTCGAGTGCGGCTCGTTCCGGCTGCGGGCGCAGGTGGTCGGCGCCAAGCGGACGGCGGAGGAGCTGGGGAAGGCGTTCCCCCGGGTGCCGGTGCGG
Source organism: Kitasatospora sp. McL0602 (assembly GCF_052076145.1). Taxonomy (NCBI): domain Bacteria; kingdom Bacillati; phylum Actinomycetota; class Actinomycetes; order Kitasatosporales; family Streptomycetaceae; genus Kitasatospora; species Kitasatospora sp. McL0602. The sequence continues at coordinate 6,632,553 of NZ_CP197246.1, forward strand.
ACGTCCGGGCGCGATGCGGTGCTCGCCGTGGTGAGCGGGGAGCCGGCGTTGGTGATCGCGACGCCGGGTGCCGAGCCGGTCGCCGAGGGCGGCTATGCGGCGGCGCTGCTGCTCGACGGCTGGGCGCTGCTCACCCGGCCCGATCTGCGGGCCGGGGAGGAGACGCTGCGGCTCTGGACGGCTGCAGCCTCGCTGGTACGCCCCGCCGGGGAGGGCGGGACGGTCGTCGTGGTGGCCGAGCCGACCGCCCGGCCGGTGCAGGCGCTGGTCCGCTGGGATCAGGCCGGGCACGCGGCGCTCGAACTGGAGGAGCGGGCCCAGCTGCACTTCCCACCGGTCTCCCGGATGGCCTCGCTCACGGGCGCCCCGCACGCCGTCGCCGACCTGATCGCGTTGGCCCGGCTGCCGGAGGGGACGGACGTGCTGGGGCCCGTGCCGGTGCCGGGCGGACGCGGCGAGGAGGTCGAGCGGGCACTGCTGCGGGTCGCTCCCGGCCAGGGCGCAGCGCTGGCGGCCGCCCTGAAGGCGGCCCAGATCGCGCGGATCGCACTCCGGACGCCGGACGTGGTGAAGATCCGGATCGACCCGACGGACATCGGCTAGTGGGCAGAGGCGCGGGGCCATGCTTGATCTACTGCGTGCACGAGTACGGAAGGTGCGGCCCCGTCTCTCCCGTTTCGTGCACGCAGTAGATCAAGCATGGCCCCGCGCCCCTGGGGGCTCACCGGCTGCGTCGAGCCCTTAACCCCGGAGGGGGATGCCTGGGCGGTCGAGGCCGCCCTGGCGGGCGGCGGGGACGGTGCGGGCGAGGGCAGGAGGAGCCTCTTCGACCGGGCGGGCCGGGGCGGGCACGGCGCCGGTGAGGAGCTCGGAGGTGGGGCGCCGCATGCCGTAGCGGCGGTGCACGGCCTGCTTGGTGACACCGAGCGCGGAGCCGACGGAGTCCCAGGAGAAGCCCAGCGCGCGGTCGAACTCGACCGCTGCGCCGACCAGCGTCTCCACGCTCTCCCGCAGCTCCTGGGCCAGGCGCACCGTCGGCGCGGGGGCGCGCCCGTAGACCACGAACCCGGCGGAGGTGCTGGGCCGCCGGGGCCGGTAGACGTTGCCCAGTTGGGCGGTGAGCGTCCGCAGGGCGTCGACCTGGCGCCGCACCCGCTCGATGTCCCGCACCAGCAGGTGCAGGCTGGCCCTCGCCCGCGCGTCGTGGTTGATCTGCTCGGCCATGGCCGTGGTGCCACCTCTCCGTAGGGTGCTGCCGGACGGGACGCCGCGCGTCCCGGTCAATCTCACTTGACCAACGCCGGACCAGGGGCCGGGGTCACGCGCGCAGGCGATAAGGGATATGCCAGATGACGGGGCATGCCAGAAGTGCGGCCGAACGGGCGGCGCGGATTGCATAGACTTCCCGGTGAGCTGTGGCGTCCCCGCATCTCCCCGCCGACGTCGACACAGGAGCCAGCCGCCATGCCGATCCAGCCGATCCGGATCTTCGGCGACCCGGTGCTGCGTACCGCCGCCCGGCCCGTGACCACCTTCGACAAGGAGCTGCGCGGCCTGGTCAAGGACCTCACCGAGACCATGCTGGACGCCCCCGGCGCCGGCCTCGCCGCCCCCCAACTGGGCATCTCGCTGCGGGTGTTCACGTACAACGTGGGCGGTGTCGTCGGCCACCTGATCAACCCCGACCTGAGCCTCAGCGACGAGGAGCAGGACGGCCCCGAGGGCTGCCTCTCGCTGCCCGGTCTGCGCTTCGACACCAAGCGCGCGTACGGCGTCGTCGCCAAGGGCTTCAACATGTACGGCGACCCGGTGACGATCGAGGGCACCGAGGTGCTGGCCCGCTGCCTCCAGCACGAGACCGACCACCTGGACGGCATCATCTTCATCGACCGGCTCGACCGTGAGCGCCGCAAGGCCGCGCTCAAGGCCATCCGGGAGGCGGAGTGGGGCGAGGGCCCGGCGCCCACCGTCCGGATCTCCCCGCACAGCACCTTCGGCGCCGTCCGCTGACCGCCGTCCCACACCCTTCCCACATTCGTCCCCGACACCCCGACAGGTAAGGCACCTGCATGCGCCTCGTCTTCGCCGGCACCCCCGAGGTCGCCGTTCCCGCCCTGGACGCCCTGCTCGCCTCCGAGCACGAGGTCGTCGCGGTGGTCACCCGCCCCGACGCCCCCGCCGGGCGCGGCCGCAAGCTGGTCGCCAGCCCCGTCGCCCAGCGCGCCGAGGAGGCCGGGATCGAGATCCTCAAGCCCGCGAAGCCGAGCGACCCGGAGTTCCTGGCCCGGCTCACCGAGCTCGCCCCGGACGCCTGCCCGGTGGTCGCGTACGGCGCGCTGCTGCGCCCCGGCGCGCTGGAGATCCCCAAGTACGGCTGGGTCAACCTGCACTTCTCGCTGCTGCCCGCCTGGCGCGGCGCCGCACCCGTCCAGCACGCCGTGCTCGCGGGTGACGAGGTGACGGGCGCCTCGACCTTCCTGATCGAGCAGGGCCTCGACTCCGGCCCGGTCTTCGGCATCATCACCGAGGAGATCCGCCCGACCGACACCAGCGGCGAGCTGCTCACCCGCCTCTCGCACGCCGGCGCCCGCCTGCTCACCGCGACCATGGACGGCATCGCCGACGGCAGCCTGCACGCCGTGCCGCAGCCCGCCGACGGCATCACCCTCGCCCCCAAGATCAACGTCGAGGATGCCAGGATCACCTGGGCCCACCCCGCCCTGCGGATCGACCGCCTGGTACGCGGCTGCGCCCCCGCGCCGGGCGCCTGGACGACCTTCCGGGACGAGCGGCTCAAGCTCTCCGGCCCCGTCAAGCTGCTGGTCGACGCCACCGAGCTCGCCCCCGGCGAGCTGGCCGTCGGCAAGAACAGCGTCCGCGTAGGCACCGGCAGCCACGAGATCGAACTCGGCGAGGTCCAGCCGCAGGGCAAGAAGCCGATGCGCGCGGCAGACTGGGCCCGAGGCGTCCGGATCGACTCCGGCGAACACCTCGTCTGATACCACTGCACTTCTGTACACCCGTAAATCCGCCAGCACCTTTTGAGGCTCCCCGTGACCACCCCCAGCGCCAAGCGCCCCGCCCGCCCGCACCGCCGTCCGAAGAAGGACCCGGCCCGGATCGTCGCCTTCAAGGCCCTGCGGGCCGTCGACGAGCGTGACGCGTACTCCAACCTGATCCTCCCCTCGCTGCTGCGCGAGGCCGAGCAGAAGGGCATGGACCGCCGGGACGCCGCCCTCGCCACCGAACTCGTCTACGGCACCCTGCGCCTCCGGGGCACCTACGACGCGATCATCGCGGCCTGCATCGACCGCCCGCTGCGCGAGGTCGACCCGCCGGTGCTGGACGTGCTCTCGCTCGGCGCCCACCAGCTGCTCACCACCCGCATCCCCTCGCACGCGGCGGTGTCCGCCACCGTCGAGCTGGCCCGGGTGGTGCTCGGCGACGGGCGGGCGAAGTTCGTCAACGCCGTGCTGCGGAAGATCAGCGCGCAGGAGCTCGACGCCTGGGTGCAGCAGGTCGCGCCGCCGTACGAGCAGGACGCCGAGGACCACCTCGCCGTCGTGCACTCCCACCCGCGCTGGGTGGTCTCCGCGCTCTGGGACTCGCTCGGCCGCTGGCAGCCCGGCGCGTCCGGCCGGGCCGCGATCGAGGAGCTGCTGCACGCCGACAACGAACGCCCCGAGGTCACGCTGGTCGCCCGGCCGGGCCGCTCCGACGCGGCCGAACTGCTCGCGTCGCTGCCCGAGGCGCAGGCCGGGCGCTGGTCGCCGTACGCCGTGCGGCTCGCCGAGGGCGGCGACCCGGGCGGCCTGGACGCGGTGAAGGAGAACCGGGCCGGGGTGCAGGACGAGGGCAGCCAGCTCGTCGCGTCCGCGCTCGCCGCCGCCCCGCTGGACGGGCCGGACCGGCTCTGGCTCGACGGCTGCGCCGGGCCCGGCGGCAAGGCCGCCCTGCTCGCCGCCCTGGCGGCCGAGCGCGGCGCCGCGCTGGTCGCCAGCGAGAAGCAGCCGCACCGCGCCCGCCTGGTCGCCCGCGCGCTGGACGGCAACCCCGGGCCGTACGTGGTGATCGCCGCCGACGGCACCAAGCGCGCCTGGCAGGAGCAGGCCTTCGACCGGGTGCTGGTCGACGTGCCGTGCTCGGGCCTGGGCGCCCTGCGCCGACGGCCCGAGGCACGCTGGCGCCGCCGCCCCGACGACATCCCCGCCTTCGGGCCGCTCCAGCGCGACCTGCTGCGTGCGGCCGTGGCCGCCACCCGGATCGGCGGCGTCGTCGGCTACGCGACCTGCTCGCCGCACCTGGCCGAGACCCGCGCCGTCGTCGACGACGTCATGCGGGCCGACGCCGGTCTGGAGTGGATCGACGCCCGCCCGCTGCTCCCCGGTGTCCCCGCACTGGGCGACGGCCCGGACGTTCAGCTCTGGCCGCACCTGCACGGGACCGACGCGATGTACCTGGCGCTGCTGCGGCGTACTATCTGATCGTTTTCGGTGTCGGGCTCGGGCTGATCGGTCAGGTCGGCGGCACGCGCATTCCCAGGGGGACCAACTTTTGCGCAGGAAGATTCTTCTCGGCGTCGCCACGGCGGCGCTGACCGCCGGTTCCGTGACGGTGGTTCAGGCCGCTCACGCGGACGGCAGCACGCTGTACGTCAACAACGACAGCCAGTCCGTCCGTTGTTCGGACACCGCAGCAGCCGCCGGGTCGAGGGAGACCCCGTACTGCACCGTCACCGCCGCGGTGGCCGTCGCGGAGCCGGGGCAGACCGTGCAGATAGCCGCCGGCGTGTACGACGGCGAGGTCGATCTGACGCGGTCCGGTGCCCCCGGTCGGCCGATCACCATCACCGGCGGGACGAGGTGGGGGTCGAACCAGCCTGCGACGTACGTCAACTACCGTGGGGCGCACGCCTTCGTCCTCGACGGCGTGCACGACGTCCTCCTGAAGGCGCTCAACCTGACGACCAGTTCCGACGACATCGTGGTGTCGAACTCCTCGCGGGTGACACTGGACGGGGTCTTCACCGGCAGCAACGCCGCTCCGGTGCCCGCAGGTTCGAGGGCGCCGAGCGGTGTCCTGGTCGGGGCGGGGTCCGATCACGTCACCGTGTCCCGCGCCAAGATCGCCTCGGCGCTGGGGCCGGGCGTGTACGTCTCCGGTGCGACCGCCACCACCGTGACGACCAGTCTGCTCCTCGGCAACTCCGGTGGCGGGGTGAGCGTCGCCGACGCGCCGGGCACGGTGGTCACCAGCAACACGACCTTCGGGAACTGCGGTTCGGGGGTCGTCCTGGCCGGAGCGTCCACCGGCTCGGTGGTGGAGAACAACGTGTTCCGCAAGGACGGGGCCGTGCGGCAGGGCTGCCCGCCCGGCGGGCCCGAGGTGTCCGTCGCCGCCGGGTCCACTCCCGGTAGCACGCTCGACTACAACGTCGTCTTCCCGAACGCGGATCTGAAGCCGTACTCCTGGGGTGGAGCCGACTACTCCGACCCGCTCGCGCTGGCCTCGGCCACCGGGCAGGGCGCCCACGACGCTCAGGGCGACCCGAAGCTGAACGCGGGCGGGATCCAGCCGTACGCGCCGCAGTCGGGCTCGCCCGCCCTGGACTCGGCCGACGCCGCTGCTCCGGGCGAGCTCGACACCGACTTCTACGGCAACCCGCGTATCGGCGTGCCCGGCCAGGCGCCCACCGGTACCGGCGTCGGCTACAACGACCGGGGCGCGGTCGAGATGCAGGACCCGTTCCAGATCACGTCGCTGACACCGTCCGCCGCGTCCGGACCGGCGCAGGCGCCGGTCACGTTCACGGCTGCGGTCAGCAACCCGTGGAACTCGCCCGTCAGTTACACCTTCGACTTCGGCGACGGCACCCCCACGGTGGACTCGGCCGTACCGACCGTCACCCACGCCTTCAGCACGGCGGGCACCTACGCCTCCCCGAAGGTCACTGCCCACCTGCCGTTCGGGGCCGTGCGGTCGGCGGCGACCAACTTCAGCGTGACGCAGCCGGGGCCGATCCGGCCCGCGATGTTCGTCGGCGGGGGCCAGGTCAGCCGACCGCTCTCCGTGTACGTCAACCTCGGTGGCACCACCGCCCCGTGGCCGATCGCCCATGCCCTCCTCGACTTCGGCGACGGCAGGCCGCCGCAGGAGGCGGGCTCCGACCTCTACGCCGACTACGACTACCGGGCGCCCGGCTCGTACACCGTCACCGCGACCATCACCGACCAGGGCGGACAGACGGCCACCATCTCCCGGCCGATAACGGTCGGCTCCCAGTTCGTGCCCGTGACACCCGTGCGCATCGTCGACACCCGCTACGGCATCGGCGCGCCCGCCCGTGCGGTCGGCCCCGACAGCGTCGTGCGGTTCAAGGTCACCGGGGCGAACGGGGTCAACGCGGCCCGGGTCACGGCCGTCACCCTCAACCTGACCGAGACCGGCGCCACCGCCGGAGGCTGGGTCGCGGCGTACCCGGACGGCACCGAGCGCCCCACCGTGTCCAACCTGAACTTCCCCGCCGGGAGGACCGTGGTCAACCAGGTCACCGTGCCGGTGAGCGCCGACGGCTACGTGGACCTCTACAACCGCTTCGGCAACATCCAGTTGATAGCCGACCTCCAGGGCTACTACACCCCGGACGCGTACGTGACCGGCGCGGGCTACTTCGAGGCCAACGGCCCGAAGCGGGTGGTCGACACCCGCTACGGCACCGGCGCGCCCGCAGCCAAGATCGGCCCCGGCGGCTCGCTGACCGTGCACCTCGGCCTGGACGACTACACCACCGCCGTCCTGGCCCACGTGACGGCGACCAACGCCACCGCCGAGACCTTCATCACCGCCCACGCCGCCGGCACCGCGCTCCCCACCGTCTCGAACCTCAACCCGTCCGCCGGCTCCACCGTCTCCAACCTGGTCGTGGTCCCCGTCGACAGCAAGGGCAACGCCACCTTCTACAACCACAGCGGCAGCACGGACCTGATCGTCGACCTCCAGGGCTGGTACGGGACGGTCGCCTCCCCGAGCTCCTCGTACATCGCGCAGTCGCCGGTCCGCGTACTGGACACCCGCCACGACATCGGCACCCCCACGGCCCCGGTCGGCCCCGACAGCACCCTGCGCCTGAAGATCGCCGGCACCAACGGCGTCCCGGCCAACGCCCAGGCCGTCCTGCTCAACCTCACCGGCACCGGCGCCACCGCCGGCACCTACCTGACCACCTACGGCAGCGGCGCCCGCCCGACCACCTCGAGCCTCAACCTGCTCCCGGGAACGACGGTGGCCAACCTGACACTCGTCCCGCTCGACAGCGACGGCTGCATCAACATCTACAACCACAGCGGCCGCACCGACATCGTCGCGGACCTCCAGGGCTACTACGCCTGATCCGCACACCGAACCGCCGGTACGAAGAGTCTTGGAGGATGCGCTCGTGCATGCTGATGACCAGGTTGGCGAGGGTGTCTCGGTGGAGCTCGCTGAGCTCCTTCGGGCTGCTGGCGACGGCCGTGCCGTGAAGATCGTGCACTGCGTGTGCGGATGCAGCGGCCGCGAGTTCCTCCCTCTCGTTGGTGGCGTCGAGGGCGGTGTTGCGCTTGATTGCTCGGCTTGTTGCATTCGGATGTTCATCGCGGACAGCGAGGATTTCTGGGAGGACGTGGATCCTGATTGGGTCATGTGCCCGTGCGGGGGTGAGGAGTTCGAGGCGGCTGTCGCGTTCTCGCAGGCCGGCGAAGGATCGGTCCGCCGGGTGACCGTGGGGTTGCGGTGCCTGGAGGATGCAAGGGTGGGGGTGTATGCCGGTTGGGAGATCGGCTCCTGGCCGACGGCCCACCCGTCCACGCATGCGTAGTTGGCTCGAATTGTTCTGGCGCGAAGGGCCATTGGGCCGTCCGGGGCGGTAATTGCTGGACAGTACCGACCGGTACGGCTGAGGGTGACGGGTATGGAGTACACCAACCTCGGCCGTACCGGCCTTAACGTGTCCCGTCTCTGCCTCGGCACGATGAACTTCGGCCCGCACACCGAGGAGGCCGACGCCCACCTGATCATGGACGCCGCCCACGGACAGGGCATCAACTTCTTCGACACGGCCAACACCTACGGCTCGGCCGAGCACCGGGGGCACACCGAGGAGATCATCGGCAGCTGGTTCGCCCGGGGCGGTGGCCGCCGCGAGAAGACCGTGCTCGCCACCAAGGTCTACGGACAGCTCGGCGACTGGCCCAACGAGGGCAGGCTCTCCGCCCTGCACATCCGCCGCGCGGTCGAGGCCAGCCTGCGGCGGCTGCGGACCGACCACATCGACCTCTACCAGATGCACCACGTGGACCGGTCCACGCCGTGGGAGGAGATCTGGCAGGCGATGGAGGTGCTGGTCGCCCAGGGCAAGATCATCTACGTCGGCTCCAGCAACTTCGCCGGCTGGCACATCGCCCAGGCCCAGGAGGCCGCCCGCTCCCGCAACTTCCTCGGCCTCACCAGCGAGCAGTCCCTCTACAACCTGCTGGAGCGCAGCATCGAGCTGGAGGTCATCCCCGCCGCCGAGTACTACGGCCTCGGTCTGATCCCCTGGTCGCCGCTGCACGGCGGCCTGCTCGGCGGCGTCCTGCGCAAGGAGAACGAGGGAGTCCGGCGGACCTCCGGCCACGCGGCCAACGCCCTCGCCGCCCGGCGCGAGCAGCTCCAGCAGTACGAGGACTTCGCCGCCGAGCTCGGCCAGGAGCCCGGCGACATCGCCCTCGCCTGGCTGCTCTCCCGCCCCGCCGTCACCGCCCCGATCGTCGGCCCGCGCACCCTCGACCAGCTGCACGCCGCCGTCCGGGCCGTCGACCTCACGCTCGACCAGAAGACCCTCGACCGGCTGGACGAGATCTTCCCCGGCCGCCGCACCGCCCCCGAGGACTACGCCTGGTAGCCGGTCGGTCGAAGAGGCCCGGAAGCGCCGCACGGCGGGGCCTCCCGCAGAATGGGAGGCGTGCCGCCTACCAATGACACGACCGTCCATCAGGTGCCCTACTACGCCCAGTGGGAGTCACCCGAGCTGGTGCCGGACATCCTGGCCGGCACCAGCCTCGCCGCCGACGACCCCCGCTGGGAGCGCTCCGGCGCCGTCAGCGCCGAGGAGTACGAGTACTGGTCCTGGCGGATCTGCGGCGTGGCCTGCCTGCGGATGGCCCTCGACCACTGGTGGGGCATCGCGCCGCCCGCGGTCACCCTCGCCGAGGAGTGCCGGGCCGCCGGGGCCTACGTACGCCATCCGGACGGGCGCCTCGACGGGCTGATCCACGCCCCGTTCGCCACGTACGCCCGCGAGCGCTGGGGCCTGCACGCCGAGGCCCGCGCGCCGCTGACCGCCGACGAACTGCCCGGACTGCTCGCGGCCGGGCAGCTCGTGATGCTCTCCGTGCACCCCTCCATCCGCACCCTGGACCCGCACCCGCCGCGCCTCGGTGGCCACCTCGTCCTCGCCGTCGGCAGCACCCCCGACGCCCTGGTCATCCACAACCCGTCCGGCTTCCCCGGCGACTCCCAGCAGTTCGCCCCCGTGCCCTGGGACGACCTGCCACGCTTCTTCGCCGGGCGCGGCATCGTGCTCGGCCCGTACGGGAAGTAGAAACTCACTGGTCGGTCCGCAGGCGGACTCCCCGCTCGCGGTGACGCTCCCGGCGGCGCGGGCCTCGGGGGAGCGCCCCGATCTGCTCGCGGAGCTGGAGCGGACCGCCCCCGCCCCCGGTCGTGAGGATCTCGCGGTCTGCCACGGGGACCTCTGCGTGCCGAACGTCCTGCTCGACCCCCGGAGGCTGGCCGTCACCGCCCTGATCGACCTCGGCCGTCTGGGTGTCGCCGACCGCGCCGCCGACCTCGCGGTCGCCGCCCGCAGCCTCGCCGACACCCGCCTCAACCCGCAGTACGGCGAGCGCAGCGCCGCCCGCTTCCTGGCCCGCTACGGCGGGCCGGTGCCGGACGCCTCGCGGCTGGCGTTCTACCGGCTGCTGGACGAGTTCGGGTAGCAGCCGCTCGGCGGCTCTCCGTTTCGCGTAGTCCCCCGCGCCGGTGGGCGGAGTGTGACGGAGCATGGAGGCATGCTGCTGGAGCGTCTGGCCGGGACCTCGCGGGCCGTGGCCGGTGAGCCGGCGCGGAATGTGAAGATCGCGCTGCTCGCGGAGTGCCTCGCGGAGCTGGGGGCGGACGAGCTGCCGGCGGCCGTGGCGCTGCTGTCGGGGGAGTCGCGGCGGCTGCGGGTGGGCGTCGGCTACGCCGGGTTGCAGGAGCTGCCCGAGCCTGCCGGGGAGGCGACCCTCGGGGTGGCGGAGACCGAGGACGCGTTGGTGGAGATCGCCGCCGTGCACGGGAAGGGCGCGCAGGCCGAGCGGCACCGGCTGCTGGCCGGGCTGTTCGGGCGCGCCACGGCGGAGGAGCAGGACTTCCTGCGGGCCGTGCTGGTCGGCGAACTGCGGCAGGGCGCACTCGACGCGGTGATGGCCGACGCCGTCGCCAAGGCAGCCGGGGTGCCGGCGGCGTTGGTGCGAAGGGCGCTCATGTTCCGGGGCTCGGCGCGGGCCGTCGCGGCCGCCGCACTCGCGGGCGGGGCACCGGCGCTGCGCGCCTTCGGCCTCGAAGTGGGCCGCCCCGTACGGCCGATGCTCGCGGCCTCGGCGCCCGACGTGACGGCTGCCCTGGAACGCACTGGGCGCGCGGCGCTGGAGTGGAAGCTCGACGGCATCCGCGTGCAGGTGCACCGGGACGGCGAGGAGGTGCGGGTCTTCACCCGCAGCCTGGACGAGATCACCGCCCGGGTGCCCGAGGTGGTGGAGGCCGCCCGCGCCCTGGCCGTACGGTCGGCGGTGCTCGACGGCGAGGCGATCGCCTTCGGCCCCGACGGACGCCCGCGCCCCTTCCAGGTCACCGCCGCCCGGACGGCCTCCCGGCAGGACCCGGAACGGCTGCGCGCCGAGACCCCGCTGCGGGTGTTCTTCTTCGACCTGCTGCACCGCGACGGCACCGACCTGATCGACCTCCCGGGCGAGCTGCGCTGGGCCGCCCTCGCCGAGGTGACCCCGGAGGGGCTGCGGGTGCCGCACGCCGTCACCGCCGACCCCGGAGAGGCGGCGGCGTTCTTCGAGGACGCGCTGGCGCACGGGCACGAGGGGGTGCTGGTGAAGGACCCGGCCGCGTCGTACGCCGCCGGGCGGCGCGGTGCGGGCTGGATCAAGGTCAAGCCCCGGCACACGCTGGACCTGGTGGTGCTCGCGGCGGAGTGGGGCAGCGGCGGCCGCCGGGGCCGCCTCAGCAATCTCCACCTCGGCGCGCGCAACGACGACGACCCGGCGCTGGAGCCCTGGGTGATGCTCGGCAAGACCTTCAAGGGCCTCACCGACGACGTACTCGCCTGGCAGACCGAGCAGTTGCTCGCCCGCGAGACCGGGACGGAGCGCAGCCGCGGCGCCGACGTCGTCCGGGTGCGGCCCGAACTGGTGGTGGAGATCGCCTTCGACGGCCTCCAGCGCAGCCCCCGCTACCCTGCCGGGCTCGCGCTGCGCTTCGCCAGGGTCGTGCGGTACCGGGCGGACAAGACACCGGCGGAGGCCGACACCATCGCGACGGTGCGAGACCTGGTGGTGGACGGGTAGTTGTCAGGGATTGGTCCTGGTGTGTCGGCAGGGGACGGGAGTTGGTCAGAGGTGAGGCGCACATGATGGGTGGCCGAGGATTCTCGAAGGCCCGGCGCGGGCGGCTGCGCGAGGTGCTGGCGGGGCACGTCGATCGCGGCGAACTCCCGGGCCTGGTGGCCCTGGTGAGCAGGCAGGGCGAGGTGCAGGTCGAGGCGGTCGGGCGGATGGCGATCGACGGCCCGCCGATGCGGCGGGACACGCTCTTCCGGATCGCCTCGATGACGAAGCCCGTCACGGCGGTCGCGGCGATGGCGCTGGTGGAGGAGTGCCGACTGCGGCTCGACGACCCGGTCGATCCGCTGCTGCCCGAACTCGCCGACCGTCAGGTGCTCAGGAGCCTCGACGGCCCGCTCGACGAGACCGGCCCGGCCCGGCGCCCGATCACCCTCCGGGACCTGCTCACCTTCCGGATGGGCTTCGGGGTGGTGATGGCCCCGCCGGGCAGCTACCCGATCCAGCGCGCGATGGCGGAGGCCGGGCTGATGCCCGGTGAGCGCCCGCCGCAGATCGAGCCGGACGAGTGGCTGCGGCGGCTCGGAGCCCTGCCGTTGATGCACCAGCCGGGCACGGTCTGGCAGTACCACACCGGCTCCGACGTGCTGGGCATCCTGATCGAGCGGGCCACCGGGCAGCCTCTCGGCGACGTCCTGCGGGAGCGGATCCTCGGGCCGCTCGGGATGGCCGACACCGGCTTCCACGTCCCCGCGAGCAGCCTGCCGCGCCTCGCCACCAGCTACTGGGCCGACCCCCGGACGGGCACCCTCACCCTGCACGACGACCCGGCGTCCAGCTCCTGGGCGAGCCCGCCGGTCTTCGCCTCCGGCGGCGGCGGCCTGGTCTCCACCGTCGACGACTACCTCGCGTTCTCGCGGATGCTACTGGCGAAGGGCCGGTACGGCTCCGGCCGGATCCTCTCCCGCCCGTCGGTGGACCTGATGACCAGCGACCAACTGACGCCCCAGCAGCGGGCCGACAGCTTCCTCGGGGACGGCCGGGGCTGGGGTTTCGGCTGCGGCGTCACCGTACGGCGGGACGACGTCTGGGCCACCCCCGGCCGGTTCGGCTGGGACGGCGGCATCGGCACCTCCGGCTACGCGGACCCGACGGAGGACCTGGTGGGTGTGCTGATGACCCAGCGTCTGCTGGCCTCCCCCGAACCTCCGCCGGTCTTCCGGGACTTCTGGACCTCGGCGTACCAGGCCCTCGACGAGTAGGTCCGCGAGTGGCTCAGGAGTCGAGGGGGCGGCGGGCGAGCCAGGCCCAGCGGTCGGTGCGCACGGTGAGATCGGTGCGGTGCAGGACGCCCTGCGGGTCGTGCTCGTCGGCCAGTCGGTCCAGCACGGCCAGGTCGTCGGCGCCCAGGCGGCCGTCGAGTGCGGAGCGGAGGCGGAGCATCCGGGCCTGGGCGTAGCGGCCGGTGGCCTCGGGCAGCGGCTGGGAGAGCCCGATGGTGAAGTGCCGCTCGGCCGTGAGGGTGAACCCGGCCTCGGTGAGCTGTGGGCCCCAGTCGGCGCCCAGGTGCGGGAGGCCCTCGGCGTGCTGCTCGGCGAGGGCGGCGTCGCAGCGGGCTTCGAGGCCGGGGGTGCCGAGGCCGATGTCGTCGGGGAGGAACCGGGGGAAGCCGGAGAGTTCGACCACGGCCAGCAGCCCGCCGGGCCGCAGGGCGGCGAACGCCTGGCGCAGACCCCGGCCCGGGTCGGCCAGGTGGTGCAGGGAGGCGGAGGCCCAGATCAGGTCGGGCTCGCCGAGCTCCGGCCACGAGCCGTCCAGGTCGGCCTCGACGGTGCTGACCCGGTGGGCGAGGCCCAACTGCTGCGCCCGGCGGGCGAGGCGGCCGAGAAGCTCGGCCGAGCCGTCGACAGCCGTCACCTCGGCCTCGGGGAACTGGCGCAGCAGGCCGAAGGTGCCGGTGCCGGTCCCGGCGCCCAGGTCGACCGCCCGGCGGACGGTGAGGCCGGGCAGTTCGGCGGCGTGGCCGGTGAGCCAGTCGGAGAGCTCGGCGTAGTACGCGTGCAGCACCTCGGCGTCGAGGTCGAGCAGTGGGGCGAGCTCGGCGTCGTTCGGGACGGCGCCGTGCGGGACGGCGCCGTGCGAGTGAGATGCGTGCGAGTGAGATGCGTGCGAGTGGGATGCGTGGGAGTGGGTCATGCTTCGACCCTACGAGCCACTTGCGCCTCTCGCATAACATCTTGCGTATGAAGCAAGAAGACAGCGACGTCGACACCCTCGTGCGCAAGCGGATCAGGGGCCTGCGGGTGGCCATGGGCCTCTCGCTGGACGACCTCGCGGCCCGCTGCTTCCTCAGCCCGTCCACCCTGAGCCGGATCGAGACCGGCCACCGGCGGATCGGCCTCGACCAGCTCACCGCGATCGCCCGCGCGCTCGACACCACGCTGGACCAACTCGTGGAGCCCGTCGACGACAGTGACGTGGTGATCCGGGCCCGGCACGACGCGGCGCGCGGGCTCACGCTCTGGATGCTCAAGCGTGAGCCCGCCGTGACGGTGGCCAAGATGCGCCTCACCCGCCCTGCCCCGGCCGGCACGTCGCAGCTGAAGGCCCACCCCGGCCGGGACTGGTTCACCGTGCTCTCCGGCACCGTCGAGCTGGCCCTCGCCGACCGCCGCATCCTGGTCGAGACGGGTCAGGCGGCCGAGTTCTCGACCATGATCCCGCACGCCTTCGGTGCGCACGGCGGCCCCGCCGAGCTGCTCGCGATCCTCGACCACGAGGGCGGCCGCACGCACCTCCGGCTGCCGGGCTGACCCCCGGGGCCGGCCGGAGGTCAGGGGGCCGCGGGCTCAGTACTCGGAGTCGGGGTCCTCCGCCGGGGGGTCGGTCGGGAGGTCGGGGACGGCGGCGGTCTGCTCGTCCTCGTCCTCGCGTTCGTCCGTCGGCGGCCGGGTGAGGGCGGCCCGGGTGAGGGTGCCGGTGCCCTGCCCCGGCCGTGTGCCGGTGCTGGTTCCGGTGGCGGGGACCGGCTGGCCGTACGCACCGGGGGTGGCCGAGCCGGGTGCGGCGGCCGTGCTCCTGGCGCCTACGGTGCCCGACCCGGTGGTGGAGTGGGACGGGCCCGTCTCCGGGGTGGGCTGGGGGGAGAGCCGACCGCCGGGCGGCATGGCGGGGCCGGTGCCCGGGTGCTCCTGCTGGAGTGCGACGGTGGCCGGTGTGCCGTCCGCCGGGCTCGGGTCCACGGTGCCGTCGGCACCGGCCAGGTCGACCTGGGGGTGAAGGCTGTCGATGCCGGTGTGGGAGGTCGGGTGCGTGCCGGAGGCATCGAGTGTCTTTGCCCCGCCGGTGAGTTGGAGCGGGCTGAGAGCGGCGGTGGGGGTCGGCGAGGTGAGCAGGTTGCTCATCAGCTGGGAGTGCGCGTCCTCGTTCTCGGTGAGGTTCTTGCCGACCTGGTCCATCCCGTCGGCGGTGCCCCGGAGGGAGCTGAGCAGTCGCTTGATCACCTCGGTGCCGACGGTGGTGGCGATCTGTTCGGCCGCCTCGATCACCACCTTGCCGATGATCTCCCCGGGTTGCCCGAGGTCCATACCGTCGAAGATCTGCAGGAAGGCGCTGCCGTTGGAGTCGACGTCGTCGGCGTGGCCGCGCAGTTCGAGGGCGCAGGAGGCCAGTTGGGCCAGATCGACGCCGAAGCCCTGGCCGGTGGAGCTGCCGGACTTGCCGGAGTCACCGCCGGTGACCGCCTTCACGGCCGTGTCGACCAGGTCGGCGACGGGCTGGGCGAGGGCGTGTCCGAGCTCGGTGACGGCCGTCTCCAGGACCTGCGAGACGATCTGCTTGCCGGCTGCGAGCACGGCCGGCGTGGTCCACGGCGCGGTGGCCGCAGCGGTGGCCAATCCGCCGCTGGTGACGGCGAGTTGGGCAATCGCCCCGCCCTTGCAGAGCTCGACCACCAGGGCGGCCGCGCTGAGAGCGTTGGCGATGACGCCGCAGGCCTCCACGACCAGGCCGGAGAACTTCGAGATTGCGCCCCAGGCCTGGGTCAACTGGTCGGCGGAGGAGCCGTGGTAGACCTCGCCGAGCTTGGCGACGGCCTTGTCGGCGGCCATCTGGGTGGAGTCGATCGCCGAGGCCAGCTTGCGGATCTCGTCGGCGAAGCGGTTGATCTCGTCCTCGTTGACCTGCGGCCACTCGACCCCCAACAGGCCGAGTACGGGTTGCAGTTCAGGTGGAAGGTCCAGTGCCATGATTCCCCCGGTTACTGGTAGGTATCTTGCCACGTGCGGGATGTGACGATACGCCTTCAAGTCCGCGCCGAACAGACGGTCGCAGGGCCCGGTTCGGCGGGTGGTTCGGGTGCATCCCGGTACTGCCACGAGACACTGGCGCAGCGTCAGGAGGGGTCGGGTCCACGCAGGTTGGCGCGCACCCGGTCCCACGCTCCGAGGAGGGCCAGGCCTCCGGTGAGGAAGGCGAGCGCGCACCACAGGACGACGTCGGTGAGTGAGTGGTCGGCGATCTCACCGGTCTGCGGGTTCAGCCAGATCCGGAGGCGGTTGCCGTCCTGCTCCGCGCCGGGGGATTCCCGGCGTTCGCTGTGCTGTTGGCCGTCCACCGTCCAGTGGTAGACGCAGCTGTCCTTCTCGGTGTGGCCGGAGTCGCCGTCGCCGTGGCTGACGTCGACCCGGCACTCGGTCAGGGTGGCGGTGACGGCGAGCGGGGTGCGCTGCCAGTCGTGGACGGAGGCGTAGGCGTAGTTCGCGGTCGCCGCCGAGACGCAGAGCAGCGCGGTGAGCAGCAGGGTGACGGTGACACGGCCGGAGATCGCCTCGTCGTCGTTCCAGCCCACGAGAGAGCAGAGGAACGCGAGGATCAGCGCGGCCGGGCTCGCCAGCAGGAGCGGCAGCACGGGCAGGGCGGCCCCGGGCGAGCCCCAGGACCAGAAGAACAGTGCGCCGCCGACGGCTCCGGCCAGCGCGAGGAGCACGGCGGTCAGCCGCCAGATCCGATCCCTGTCCGGTGCCATCGTTCCCCCTGTCGATCCCCGGGCCCGACCTCCTACACGCGCGGAGGGCCGCACGCGGTTCCGGTCCGGCGGGTCGGCCGGTCAGCTGCTGCTGGGGAGGCCGATCGGGTTGACCGGGGGCAGCTCGGCCCGACAGGCCGTGGAGATCGGGGTGAGGGCGGCGGCGAGCTGGTCCAGCTCGCTGCGGCGGAAGTCCGACCAGACCCGGGCGGCGGCGAGGTCGGTGCCGGCCTCCAGGGCCTGGTGACGGCGGCGGCCCTCGGGCGTGATCGAACCGTCCGGGCGCAGCCAGCCCCGGGCGGTCAGGCGCTCGGTGGCGGCGTCCCACTCCTCGTCCGTCCAACCCCGGAAGGGCTGGAGCTGTTCGCGGCGGACGTCGAGCGCCGAGCGGACCACCAGGGCCTCGCAGCCGTCCAGCCCCTCGGTGATCAGCGCCGCGATGTGCCCGTCACCCCGGTGCTCACGCAGCACCGTGGTCGCGTGCCAGAGCCGGGCCAACTGGCCCTCCGGGCGCGGCAGTGCGGCGTTGGCGGCGGCGAGCACCCGGCCGCAGCAGTCGAGCCCGTCGACCGCGCGCTCCAGCAGCGTCACCGAACGCTCGATCAGCTCCGGCTTCACCGTCTCCAGCACCCGCTCCAGCGCCGCCGTCGCGCCCGAGACCCGGGCCCGGAGGGCGTCCTCCGGACTCGCGCGCTGCCAGATGTCCGGCAGCGCCCGCTCGACCATGCCGGGCGCGAAGTTGAAGAACGCCGCGATCACCGGGGTGGCCCCCACCGGGCCCAGCGGCGCCGACCGCCCGGCGAAGTACCCGCGCCAGCTGCCCCGCAGGCCCGCCGCCTCGTACGCCGCCCTGCCCTCGGGTGAGAAGTAGGTGAGGGCGTGCACCGGCTCGAAGAGCCACCAGAGTGCGCGGGCGGGGTGCACGAGCTCGGCCATCGGGTACCTTCCGGTCGTCGTGGCCGCCTCCGGGTCGTGCTGGTGCGGCCGCTGCGTACTGGTGTTGCCTGTCGGTGTTGCGTACTGGTTTTGTGACTATGCACCGGAGCGGTGGCGGCGCACGGGTGTTGTGACGCGAGTCACGCGAGGGGGCGCGGCTCACCCGTCCCGGGCCGCAGGGAGGATGATGGACGAGGCGGCCGCTCCCGCCGTCCGCACCGAGCTGTGAGGTACCCGGAAATGCCGCAGATCAACCCCAGCATCCTGTCCGCCGACTTCGCCCGCCTGGCCGAGGAGGCGGAGGCGGTACGCGGCGCGGACTGGCTGCACGTGGACGTGATGGACAACCACTTCGTCCCCAACCTCACCCTGGGTGTCCCGATCGTCGAGTCGCTGTCCCGGGCCACCGACATCCCGCTCGACTGCCACCTGATGATCGAGCAGCCCGACCGCTGGGCCCCGCAGTTCGTCGAGGCGGGCGCCGGTTCGGTGACCTTCCACGCCGAGGCGGCCGCCGCACCCGTCCGGCTGGCCCGGGAGATCCGCGCCAAGGGCGCCAGGGCCTCGATGGCCCTCAAGCCGGCCACCCCGATCGAGCCGTACGAGGACCTGCTGCCCGAGCTCGACATGGTGCTGATCATGACGGTGGAGCCCGGCTTCGGCGGCCAGGCCTTCCTCGACATCATGCTGCCCAAGATCCGCCGCACCCGGGAGCTGATCTCCAAGCACGGCCTCGACCTCTGGCTCCAGGTCGACGGCGGTGTCTCGGCGACCACCATCGAGCGCTGCGCCGAGGCCGGCGCCGACGTCTTCGTGGCCGGTTCCGCCGTCTACGGCGCGGGCGACCCGGCGGAGGCCGTCCGGACCCTGCGGGCGCAGGCGGCGAGCGCGACGGCGAAGGCGCCCTGGGCCTGCGCACACTGAACTGCGCGTCGGGGGTCTGCTGGGCTTCGCACACTGACATATCGTGCGGCGTCGGCTTCGTCCTCGGCGGGAATCTGACGGATGATCGTGCGGACGGCCCGCCGATGGATGGAGTTACGCGTGAGCAACCTCGACCTCAAGCCCACCCCGACCGCCTGCGGCTGCGAGGCCACCACCGGGCCGGTCAAGGACCTGCTGACCGGCCGTCAGGTGCAGCTCGGCGAGTCGACCGAAGTCCGCAGGCTGCTGCCGAACCTCGGCCGCCGGATGGTCGGCGCCTGGTGCTTCGTCGACCACTACGGGCCCGACGACATCGAGCACGAGCCCGGGATGGCCGTGCCGCCGCACCCGCACATGGGTCTGCAGACCGTCAGCTGGCTGCACGACGGCGAGGTCCTGCACCGGGACAGCCTCGGCAGCCTGCAGACCGTCCGCCCGTACGAGCTGGGCCTGATGACCTCCGGTCACGGCATCTCGCACGCCGAACAGTCCCCCCGCGCACACGCCCGGCTGCTGCACGGCGCCCAGCTCTGGGTCGCCCTCCCGGAGGCCCACCGCCACACCGCCCCGACCTTCGAGCACCACGCCACCCTGCCGGTCGTCACCGCACCCGGCCTGCGCGCCACGGTGATCATGGGCGCCCTGGACGGCGCCGCCTCGCCCGGCACCGCGTACACCCCCCTCGTCGGCGCCGACCTCGCGCTCCGCGAGGGCACCGAGCAACGCCTCCCGCTGGAGCCGGAGTTCGAGTACGCCGTCCTCGCCATGAGCGGCAGCGTCGACGTCGACGGCGTCCGGGTCGAGCCCGGGTCGCTGCTCTACCTCGGCTGCGGCCGCCGCGAACTCCCGCTCCTCGCCCGGACGGACAGCGCCGTGCTGCTGCTCGGCGGCGAGCCCTTCGACGAGAAGATCGTCATGTGGTGGAACTTCATCGCCCGGACTGACGAGGATATCAGGCAGGCGAGGGAGGAGTGGATGACCGGCACCCGCTTCGGCGAGGTGCACGGCTACGACGGCGAGCGGCTGGCCGCTCCCGAGGTGCCCCAACTGCCCCTCAAGCCACGGGGAAGGGTGCGCTGACCTGGGATGATGGTCCCATGAGGCGATGCGCCGAGTCGAGGTGGATCGTGGTCCGGGTGGTTCGCGATCCACTGGTCCGGAAGGACGCTTGTGCTGCTGAACGATGGCTCTGGCGGTCGGCCGCGAGTCTCAGGTGTGGGCATCTGTAGCTGGGTTTAGTCAGACCAATGCTGACTCAATGCTGACTTAGCTGATGGTCCATCAGATATCAACGACGATCACGCGCTCGCCGCAGCGTCGTCTTGGTCGAGGTGGGCGCCGGCTGACACAAGCTCGGGAGGACTGCTGCTGCCGAGCCGCACGCGATGGACGATGTGCAGATGAGGCTGGCTGGTGCCGTATGGGAGCAGTTGTAAGGTACCTACAATCCGTGCGCCCCGAGATGGCAGAGACGGGGACCTCTCCGTGGACCGCGCCCTGACGCATTCCGAGTGCAGGTCCCGCGTGGTGGCGTCGCGACCACCCGGTCAAAAGGATCGGCAGGACCAGGCGGCGCCGCTGTGTGGGGCCCTCGTCCAGCGTTGGCACCGCCCACGCATACGTCCACCAGGTCATTTGCTCGCTCGGAAGGGGCGCGGTCTGACCCGGTCCTGCGCGAGGCCGACTCGGAGTACATCCTGGACGACGGCACCCTTGCTGAGCGTGGTCCGGGTCGGACTCTCGCCTGGCGGCTCGGTGCCAGCCGCCGAAACTGCGCCAGGCAGACGCACGCCGCACCACTGCTCGTCGATCAGACTCCGATACCGCAACTCGTAAGTGCGGAGGATCCCAATGGACCAGCTACTGACCGTGGAGGAGGCAGCCAAGCTACTCGGTACCTGGGAGACGAGCGGTGAACGCTTCCCGCGTCGCCTCATCACCGAGCGCCGAATCGCCTTCGTTAAAGTAGGGCATCACGTCCGCATCCCCGCCCGTGCTATTGCGGATTACATCGTCGCGAATACCGTCAAGCCGGATGTCTCCACGCGCCAGAACATCTCGCGGCGGCGAAGGGAGAATACTGCTCCGGTGACTGGTAGGCGCCGGCAGTTTGGGTCGGTTCGTAGGCTCCCGTCGGGCCGCTATCAGGCCCGGTATCTTGATCCGAACGGTATCGTTCGACCGGGCCCGCAGACCTTCGAAAGTGACACGGAGGCAGATGCATGGTTAGCCGTAACGCAGGGCGAGATCAACAATGATAACTGGCGTGATCCGAGTGCTGGTGCGGTCAATTTCTCCTCCTATGCTGATGCTTGGATCAGCGAGCGCGGCCTTATGCCGACAACCCTCGAGCTGTACCGTCGCCTGCTGCGGACGTGCCTAGTTCCGGCATTCGGTGGCTGGGACCTGGACCAGATCACGCCACCCCATGTCCGGGCTTGGCGGGCTCAGCTGCTGGCAACCGGGAAAGTGAGCACTGCAGCAAAGGCGTACCGGCTGCTCAGGGCCATCATGGCGACCGCTAGTGACGACGAGCTGATCCGTCGGAACCCATGCCGGATCGAGGGAGGCGGTAAGGAGTCACCCAAAGAGCGGGGCATCGCAACCATCGAGCAAGTCTACGAGTTGGCTGAACTAGTTGGGGCACGATGGCGGGCTATGGTCCTACTGGCGGCCTTCACGACGCTCCGCCCAGAGGAACTGGCCGAGCTGCGGCGATCAGACATCGACCTTGAAGCCAGTACGGTTCGCGTCCACCATGCCACTCCTGAACTGAATACTGGTCGGCGAGCCCCTGGCGGTACCAAGACTGAAGCGGGCAGGCGGACCATTACTATGCCAGCGGCCATCGTCTCCGACGTCCGCGTCCACCTGAAATTTTTCGCAGAAAGCGGGCCGCAAGGCCTCGTCTTCATTGGCGAGAAGGGCGCTCCATTTCGACGGACTAGCTTCGGCCGGATCTGGCGAAAGGCTCGTGTCAAGGCAGGCATGCCCGACTTTCGCTTTTATGATCTGCGGCACACCGGCAATACTCTGGCCGCTAGCACTGGTGCTAGCCTGAAGGAACTGATGGTCCGAATGGGACATGCCTCAGTTCAAGCTGCACTCATCTATCAGCATGCCACACACGAACGAGACGGGAAGATCGCAGACGGTATTGATGCGGAGATCAACCGACTGCGGCGAGAGGGGTAGCCATGCCGGACAATGGCGATTCCGATCGCGGGGCAGTGCACAACATCGAAACGAAACCTGCGTGGGCCCTGTCCCGTAATCGGCGGTAACGCTGTGTGGGGTAATGCAGGAGGATTGGTGGCGAAGGGGTGCGAAGCTGGCGCGGCAGTGCATCTTCCTCATGATCCGTTTGGCGCGGGTGTTGGCGTCCTCGATCCGGCCGTTGTGATGTGGGGAGGTAGGCTGGCGTCGACGGCCGCGCGCTTCGGAGGCTCATTGCGGTGGCTGTAGCCCGTCCGGGAGGCTTCTCGATGATCCCGTGGTGCTGTCGGTCTGGCTTGTCACACCGGGTTCCGGCGCGCTGCGAACAGGATGTGAGTGCCGCCGTCGCGGGTGCCGAGGCTGGAGCAGGCGGCCGTCTCGTAGGTGAGGAACCGCTCCCAGAGCTGTGGGGTGCGTTCGAGTTCGGCCAGGATGGCTGGGTCTTCGAGGCTTGCCCAGTTGCTCGCCGAGCCCGCCAGGATCTCTCCTCCGCACTCGTGAACGAGCGTCGCGAGCTGTTCCCAGGTGAATATCCGGCAGACGTGAACCACGCCCGGAACATGCCGCAGATCGCCGGTGCGGATCACGGCGTCGGTGACGTCAGTGCCGAAACGGGCGGCGAGCTGCATGGCTCCGGGAAGGCGGGCTCGCCAGCTGCCCCAGAGGGACATGACCGAGGCGACGATCACGCCATCGGGCTTCACGATTCGGAGGAGGCCGGCGAGGGCCTGTTGCGCATCGTCGAAGGCGTAGGAGAGCGGGCCCCCGTAGGCCACGATCAGGTCGAACGATCCGTCGGGGAAGCAGCTGGTGTCGCGGATGTCGAGCGTGTGGCGTGCCTCGACAGCGTGCTCCGTGCCGGCGGCGGTGACGTTGGCCTCGTTCAGATGGAGCTGGACTGGCGAGATGTCGGTGACCATCACGCGTGAGCTCCGCTCCGTGAGCAGGATGGTGAAGCGGCCGGTCCCCGCCCCGAGCTCCAGGATTCTCTGATTATCTTTCAGGTGCGGTTCTAGGAATTGACGGTGGATCTCGAAGGAGACTCTTCCAGCGATGTCCTGCGTCAGGCGTTCGTGCTCGGCCCCGGCGAAGTCGTCGTAATAGCGGCGCACAGCCTCGACCGACTCGTCGCTGCTCGGCGCGCCGCCGGGCGTCTGTGCCATTCGTCTCCGTCCATACCTCGAAACCCGTTGAGCGCATCGGCCACGAGTCTCAGGAAGGAGCGAGTCGGGCACAGCGACGCCGCCAGGATGCGCTTTCCCCCGCTATGTCGTCGTGAGTGTCGCAGCGACACCCCGCAGATTCACCGAGAAGACGGCCTGTCGGCCCTGTTCGCTGGTCCCAGCTGCATGCGCCCACGCGCTCTAGAAGGGGGGAGCACACACGATCAAGGCGTCGACGACCAAAACTGGCGTGGTGGTGGGGCAAGCCCGGTCCCCACCACCACGCCACGTTTCGTCACGCGTCGATGCGAGCGATCTTTCGGCCTGCCTTGAGGTAGAAGGTCGCTGCCCCGGTGATGTCCGACTCGCTGACGAGGGCGGACAGCAGCAGCTGGGTGGTGTCCTGGTCGAGCTGGGTGGTGCGCTGTTCGCCGTCCGCCGTTTCGGCGATGAGACGGAGGCCGTTCTGGGCGGCGACGCGGCGGGCTGCGGAGTTGCTGGGGGCGAAACCCAGGATCTGGGTGAGCAGGGTGACCACGGGGGTCTCGGCGTGCTCCTTGAGGGAGATGGCCGGGAGGTTCTGCGCTTCTCCGAAGGTCCGCTTGGAGAAGCGGGCGGTGAACTCGGCACGGGCCCCCTCGGCGGCCTTCAGGCCGTGGAGGGTGGCGGTGACCTCGCCGGCGAGGATGCGCTTGACGGCCATGGGGTGCGCGGTGCCGTTGGCCACGCGCGCGGTGACGGTGGCGATCTCCTCGTCGGTCCACTCGGTGAGCTGCGTGAGGTAGGGCTCGATGAGGTGATCGGGGATGGACATCACGCGGCCGAAGATCTCGTCCGGGGAGGAGGAGAGTCCGACGTAGTTGCCCTTGGACTTGCTCATCTTGGCGCCGGTGCCGTCAGTGCCCTCGATGAGCGGGGTGGTGATGATGACCTCAGGAGTCTGCTGGCGGATCTCCATAACCTTGCGGCACATCTGCAGGTTCAGGAGCTGGTCAACGCCGCCGAGTTCGACGTCTGCGGTGATGGCCACGGAGTCGAGGGCCATGACGACGGAGTACACGAACTCGGCGACCGACAGGCCGTCGCCGGCGGCGAGGCGGCTGCGGAAGTCCTCGCGCTGGAGGGTCATCGAGACCGGGACATGGGCCAGGATGCCCACCAGTTCGGGGAGGCTGACCTTGTTCAGCCACTCACCGTTGAAGCGGAGGTCGGCGCGCGTGAAGTCGATGAACGGGGTGACCTGCTGCTGGTAACCGCTGAGGTTGTGGGCGATGTCGGCGTCGGTGAGTGCCGGCCGCTCGGAGGAGCGGCCGGACGGGTCGCCGATCTTGGCGGTGACGTCGCCGATGATGAAGACGACGTGGTGGCCCATGCGCTGGAAGCGGGACGCGATGATGATCGGCACGGAGTGACCCAGGTGGACGTCCGGGGACGTCGGGTCGATGCCGTACTTGATTACGAGCGGCCGGCCCTCTGCCTGGGCAGCAGTGATCTTCCCCGCGAGTACGGACGCTGAGGGGATGACGTTGATCGCGCGACCTTCGATCAGCGCGGCCTGTTCGGCTGGGGGAAGGTCGGACAGGTCCAGCGAGCGGCGACTATAGGTCTCTTCCAGGAGCCGGGCGACCGTATAGTCCGCGGCCAGGTCCGATCCCTTGAGGATCTCCATGGCGCGGACTACGGACTCGCTGAGACGGCTCATGGCGTCGTTACGCTCCTGGTCTGTCGGCTGGCATGGCCAGCAAGTATGGGGAAAACACGCGATTTTAGCATCGCGGTATACGGATCCGCATTTGCTTAATCACACTCCGCTTTGGCGGAGCGACGGAGGAATTGTCGGCGTCGGGACGGTAGACGGGGGCGGCGGATGTGGGGCGAGCGGGCGGTTGCGAGCAAAGCTGGCGAGCGTGCGGAGCCAGGCCGTAACTGGGGCACGGCCGCGGAGGGAGTGGTAGAGCATCGCTGTGAGGGGGCGAAGGGCAAGGAGGCGGCGGCACTGCTGGAGGTGGGCTTCCACACGGTGGCCGGCGGAGCGGGCGCGGTAGTGGCGGGCGATACGACGCAGAGCGGCAGCGGTAGCCCAGGTGGGCGGGGCGGCCGTGAGGGTGATGAGACGGTGGGCCAGGTCTGTGCAGACGTCGGCGCGGTAGTGCTGGGAGGAGCCGTTGAGGGTCCGGTCGGTCATGCTCGCCGGGTGGAGCCGGTAGTTCACAAGGGGTTCGGGCAGCGTGTGGCCGTGGCCGGCGTCGCGCAGCGCGTGGAAGTGGATCTCGTTGGTGACGGGGAGAAGGGTCCGGGCGGCGTCGCGGCGGACGAGGAGGGTGCTGGTGTTGCCGCCGGGATGGGGCTCCGGCAGCAGTGGGTGGCCGTCGGTGCCGACGACGGTCTCCCAATGGTCGATCAGGAGGCGGTCGGGGGTAATGGCGTTGGAGCAGGTGCGGAGTTTGGCGGGGTGGAACCAGTCGTCGGCGTCGAGGGGCGCGATCCAGTCGCCCTCGGCGAGGAGTACAGCGTCGGTGAGTGTCTGGGCGAACCCTCGCCGGGGGCGGCGCACGACGCGGACGTACTCCTGGTGACGGCGGCAGATTTCGGGGGTGTCGTCGGTGGAGCCGTCGTCGATGACGAGGATCTCGTGAAGGGTGTAGTTGCCGGGCTCCTGCTCCAGGCAGCTGGTGATGGCGCGGTCGAGGTAACGGCCGTAGTTGTGGCAGAGGATCACGCAGGAGATCCGGGGCAACGGCAGCGGGGTGTTTGTCATCGGTGGCCGCCTTCGTAGAGGGCGAGGTGGGCGGCGAGGACGTCCTTGTGCTCCTGGGTGCGGTAATCGAGGAAGTCGTGATCGAGGCGGCGCGGGGCGGCGGCCGTGCGGGCGGTCGCGGACTCCAGGGCGGTGAGGAAGCGTTCGCCGAAGAGGTTGGGGTGGCCTGTGGTCCAGTCGAACCATTCGGGTTCGGGGACGGCCTGGTCGTGCCGCTGGTGGAGGCGGTGCTGTTCGGGGAGATGGCCGACGCGGGCGCAGACCGGGATGAGGCCGAGGTCGAAGGCGAGTTCCAGTTGGCCGGAGTGGGTGCCCCAGAGGTAGGGGAGCAGCAGGAGGTCGCTGGCGAGGGCGGCGTCCAGCACGGCGGTGTCGGTGGGGTACGGGCGCATGGTGATCCGGATGCGTGGGTCGTGACGGGCGATGTCCAGGATCACGGGCAGGGGGCTGGGGGTAGTGCGGGTGAAGTCGGCGGGGCTGGCGGCGCGCAGGAGGAGATGGAGGGTGTGGGTGGGGTTGCTGGTGGCGAGTGACCAGTTGACGACGGGTGAGATCTGGTCGCGGTTGGTGCGGGTGGCCCCGTACAGGAGGGTGCGGACGCCGGTGCCGGGGAGGCGTTCGCGATGGCGGAGGGTGTCGGGCGGTACGACGTAGCCGTGCGGGATGACGGTGGTGGGAGGCTCGGTACCCAGGAGGGCGGCGAGGTCAGCGCGGGAGCCTTCGGTGAGGCAGATCCAGGGGACGTCGGCGGCGAGGAGCAGGCGCAGGCGCGTGGTGAAGGCGTCGGCCCCGTTGCTGTCGCCGCCGAGCATGGGGCGGGTGTCGTGGGCGGTGAAGACCACGCGGACTCGGGCGCGGGCGCAGGCGTCGAGGAGTCGCTCCAGGATGGCGGGGGGCTCGAGGTCGATGTGGTGGAGGTGGAGGACGTCGAGCCAGTCCAACGGGGTGTGGTCGAGGATCCAGGAAGCGGTGACGTCGGCGGGGACGGCATGGCCGGGGCGGATCTCGGTGGGCTCGGTGGTGGTGTTCAGGGTGTGGATGCCGGGGCCGTGGAGCTTACGGGCGTAGGGGGTGCGGGCAGGCAGGTGGACGACCCGAAGGCCAGCGGCCGAGGAAGCGATGGCGGCGGTCATCGGCGGACCTCGGGCAGGCCGACGGTGACGAGCTGGGTGGACAAGCCGTGGGAGGCGTCGTCGCTTCGGGTGACGCCGGCGTAGTGGATCTCGAAGCCGCAGGCACGCAGGAGGGCTTGGAACTCGTCGCTGGCCCATTCGCGGACGTGGCTGGGGTTGCGGGGCGGACCGGGGGCGTCGTAGCCGCTGCGGAACTCGCGGGCGGGCGTGGAGAGCACGGCGACGGAGCAGCCGTCCGACAGGAGGTTGCGGGTGAGCGCGAGGAGCGGGAGCGGGTCGAGGAGGTGTTCGATGACGTCGGAGCAGACGACGACGGAGCGCCGTAGGAGATCGGGAGCAAGGGGAAGGAGTTCGGTCTTCTCCAGGTCGGCGTCGATCCACTGGCCGAAGGCGTGGTTGTCGCGGCTCCAGGCGAGGTTGTCGCCGAAGTCGACGCCGATGTACGTCCAGTCGGGGCGTTCGGCGGCCAGGGCGGCGAGTTTGCCGGCGCGGCCACAGCCGAGGTCGATGAGGGTGTCGAAACCGGAGTGCTCGGCGAGGGTGGCGACGTACGGGTAGACGTCGGGCTGCCAGGTGACGTCGTCGTCGGTGGTGTCGGCGAAGTACTCCACGGTGGTCCGGTGGCGGTAGCCGGCCCGGATGTGGTGGGTGGTGGCGTCGCCGAGGGGCTGACGGGAGAGAACGGGGTACGGCGCCGGGGCTGACGCGCGGGGCAGTGCCGGAGCGGCGGACATGGTGGACTCCTTCGGTCGTGTCACAGCTGGGGCCAGAGCGAGAAGATGCCGACCAGGCGCTCGGTGAGATCCTCGCGGAGTTCGCGCCATCGGTGACCGCCGGTGCGGCGGGCTTCGGCGGCCAAGTCGTAGGCGTGGCCGCCGGTCTCGGGCAGGCAGGCGAACATCTGGAGCAGAGCGGAGGTGTCGTCGTCCGGTCCGGAGTCGGTGTCGGCTGCGAGCAGAGCGCGGATGTCGTCGGCCGGCAGGGCGGCTGTGATGCCGGAGCCGGGGATGCTCTTGCTCATCTTGGGCAGGCCGCCGAGGCCAGGGATCATCTTGGTGTAGATGCCGGAGAGGCGGTCGGCGGCCAGACCCCAGCGTTCGGCTCCGCGCCGGGCGAGTGCCACGTACTTGTGCTCGTCGACGCCGAGGGAGACCAGGACGTGGCGGTCCTGGGCGAGCAGGTGGACGAAGTCGGCGGCCATGAGGAGGGTGGCCTGCTTCATGCCGTAGGTGAGGTGGTCGAAGACACCGTGGCTGCGGTAGAGGCCGGAGAGGTCCTCCTCGGCCCAGCTGAAGTCAGCGTCGTCCAGGTGGCGGGAGAGCAGGAAAGCCGTGGCCAGGACGTCGGTGTTGCCCTCCTGGCGACGCAGCACTCCACGCTGCTCGTCGAAGCCGAGCCGGCGTACGAACTCCTCGTATTGGTCGGCCAGTCGGCGGACCTCGGCCAGCGGGGTGCGGCGGGCGTTGTAGGAGTCGAGGTCGCCGAGCACGATCTGGACGTGCAGCCCGTGCCGCTGGAGCGTGACGGCGCGCAGGAGTTGGAAGACGGTGCCGGCGTGCGGCGGGCCGCCGAGGCCGACGCCGGTGGTCACGGTGGCCGGCCTTCCGCTGGCGACGGCGGTTGCGAAGTCCCGGGCTCCGGTGTGGCACATCCACTTGGTGCGCAGGTCGTCCGGGCTCAGGTCGGCGAGCGGGAAGTCGATGGCACCGAGGGCGGGTTCGGCGTCGGCCTCCGGGGTGACGCTGCCGCTGGAGGTAGTGGCGATCTCGGGGGCGAGGCGCTCGTAGTTGTGGCGGGCGATGACGTCGTCGTAGTACGCGGAGTCGAACTTCATGGTGTGGTCACTTCCTTCTCCGGGGTGGTCGTGGTGGAGGTGCCGGCGGTGGAGCGTGCTGTGAAGGCGCGGCGGACGAGGGGCTCGAAGCCGTCGGTGAGGAGGTTGCCGAGAACGGTGTTACTGGGCGCCGCGACGCTGCCGAGATCGGCGGTGACAGTGCCGTCGGCCAGGACCCAGACCCGGAAGGGATAGGGGTCCTCAGCAGCGCGGGTCGGCTGGTCGTATACCTGGATGCCCGTGCCGGACAGCAGGTCGCGGACGTGGGCGACGGCCTCGGTGAACGCCTCGCAGTCGTAGGCGTAGAGGTCGGCCTTGCGGGAGTTCGCGCGGCCGATCGGCCGGTACTGGGAGATCAGCCAGTACTCCACCGCCGTACGGGCGGCGAGGCCGGTGATCGTCCCAGCGAGGGTGGGAAGGGCAGCCAGGGAGGCGGCCGTAGTGAAGGTGTTGAAGGCGAGGCGCCGCCGGTCGGCAGTGAGCAGGGCGGTGTTGGCCTGGAAGGCGGCGAAGTAGCCGCTGCCGCGGAACCAGTCGGCGCTCTGCTCGTCCGGGCCGTCGACGGCCAGGGAGTAGAGGGTGACGTGGTCGCGCAGGGCCGCGTAACGGTCGGCGAGCAGGAGACCGTTGGTGTGCAGGTTGGTCTCGAAGCCTGCGGCTTGGGCGTGCTGGAGGGCGGGTTCCAGATGGTTGTCGTAGGGCATGACCGGGTCGCCGCCGGTGAAGACGACCCGGTGGGCGTCCGACTCGGCGCGGACACGGTCGATGACGCGGCGGACGGTGGTTTCATCGGTGTGCACGCGATTGCGTTCGCGATAGCAGAAGCGGCATACGCCAGGCGAGCCAGGTGTCTTGGGTAGGTCCCAGGCGTTGCAGTCGGTGTTGAGGACCAGGTGCACGATGCCGAGTTCGTCGCGAGTCAGCATGCGGTTGTCTCCCTGTCGGAGGGTGGAACGGCGAGAGCCCCGGAGGCGGGGGCGTTCTGGGGCGGGCGGCGCGGGGCGGGCACGGTCAGGGCGGCCCGCTGTTCGTCGGGGAGTCGCAGGAGGGCATCGACCGTGCGCGGGTCACCGCCGGTGAGGGATACGAAGCGGCGCACAGTGTCCAGGGCGGCACCGTCACCCAGGACTGCATGCGCGGTGTCCAGCCCGGCCTGCAGGTTGGGGACGGCGCGGGCGGTGACCATGAGTACAGCCGCGTTCAGGGCGACCGTGCGCTGGGCCACTGCCGGGGCACGGCCGGCGAGAAGGCGGACGACGGCGGCGACATTGGCGCGCGGATCGGCGCGCTGCGCGAGGGATCCAAGGTCGACGACCGGGGCCACGGCACCTGCGGCCCTGGCGACGGCGCACCCGAACTCCGGGTCTTCCTGGCCGGCTGTCAGATGGCAGACGCGGATGGTGCCGCCGGGGATCAGTTCGTCGACCTGGCTGCCTGGCACTGGAGAGGAGTTGACCACGGTGACATCGCCGAGGCCGAACCGATACAGCAGCCGCGCGGACACCCCGACGGCCGGATGGGACAGGCCGTAGACGAAGCCATGGCAGGCCACCGGGCTCAGCAGAGCAGGGAAACCGAGGCTCAGGGCATGCACGGCCTGGAAACGGCCGCCATAACGCCGGTCGAACTCCGGTACCTGGTGCTCGATGGAGAAGAACCCGAAGCCGCACTCACCCGCGATGTCCACCATGGTCGGGGCCGGGATGGTCTCGCAACGCGCGCCCACCACGTCGATGAAGTCCCGGGAGCCGGTCTTGGAGGAGGCGCTGCGCGAGCCGAGCTTCGCGATGTGCGCACCGCCGGCCGCAGCAACCAGCGCCGCGGCCGAGCTGAGATTGATCGTTTTGTACGTCTTCTTCCCACTGCCGGTGTAGCCGATCAGCCGCACGTTGGGCGGCGGCGCCAGGACCTCCCAGGACCCGCTGTCCAGCGCGCTGGCGGCCCGGATCGCCGCCTCCACCTCGGCCGGACGGGGCCCGCGCAGGAGCAGGCCGGTCAGCACACTGCCGAGCATCACGTCACGGGTCGGGCCGGCGGGCAGTCCGAGCAGGTGCAACAGGCCGCTGTGGACATCGGCTGGGGCGATGTCGGCGGGAGAGTTGACCTGGTGCACGAGAGCGGGGATGGACACTGGCGGCGGAGCGGGGACGGGTGATGACTGCATGGCGGAGCTCCTGGGTCGTAGTCAGCGGCTGGAGGTGAGCAGGACTTTCGACGGGCGGTGCGCAGAAGCGGGGTGGAGCGCAGCCAAGGCGTCGGGCAGCCGGGCGAGCGGGTAGCGAGTGGAAGTGAGAGCCGTGGCCCACGCGCTGTCTGCCTCTTGGGCGAGGAACTGGACGGCGTCCTGGAAGTCGTCACAGCTGTTCGCGCGGCAGTGGGAGTACGAGCCCCGGACGGTGAGCGAGCGTCGGAACACTTCGCGCAACGGAGTGGAAAGCTTCACCTCCGGGGCGTAGGCGTTCTGGACGAGGATCGTCCCGCCGTCCCGTACCGCCGCCAGGGCTTGGAGGAGCGGGCCGGGCGAGTGGCCGGAGGCGGCGTCGACTACCGCGTCACACGCACCTGCCGGAAGCCCAGGCCCCGGGTAGACGGTGACGCCGGTGCCAGCGAGTAGGGTGCGAAGCCGCCCTTCCTGATCCGGCCCGCGGGTGGCGAGGAGGACGCTCCACCCAGCTCGGGCCGCACTGACGGCGGTGCAGATACCAAGGGTGCCCGCGCCGATGACCCCGAGGCGGCCTGCGGTGCCGGAGGCTGGTGCGGGCAGGCCACACCGCACGCCGTGCAGGGCGACCGCCACCGGATCGGCAAGGACGAATAACGCCAGGTCCGCCACGCCGGAAGGCAGCGGTACGGTGCTCCGCACCGGGACACGGACAGATTCGGCCAGACCACCGGGCAGCTCCCAGCCGACCCGGCGCAGGCCGGGACACAAGTGGATACGACCCCGGGTACAATCGGCACAATCTTCGCAGCCGGCCAGCGGGTTGACCGCGACCCAGGTCCCGCTACGGGTGTCAATGCCGACGACCTCATGGCCGGGAACCCATCCTTCGGGCAGCGGCCCGCTCCAGGAATCCGAACAGAGCTTGCTGGTGTCGCTTCCGCACAGGCCCGAGAACCGCACCCGGACCTCTGTCGTCCCGGCATCCGCCGGCAACGCGGTGCGGCGTACAGGTGCGAGGCGAGGCGAACGGCCAGCTCCGTCTGACCGAGCCTCCCAGACGAGCGTGGAGACGCCGGTCACCGGACGTAGCTCCGACTCGGCCCCGTGACGCCCAGCCAGGTCGGCAAGTCCTCGATGGACCGCAGCGTGACCCCTTGCCAGGACTTCGCCTGGTCATCGAAAGCCAGCGCTGCGATGCCGCCCCGCCGTTCCACGCGGACCGCCCGCATCCCGCAGCGCAGCGCCCCGACCAGCTCTGAACCGCCGCCGTCGCCGCAGTACAGCACCGACTCCGCTGTACTCCCGAGGCGCTCCAGAATCCCCGTGTACAGATGCCGGGCCGGCTTCAGCGCTCCCTCGCGGCAACTGAACAGCGCCACGTCGAACTGTGGGGCGAGCACCGAGCGGTCCCACGCCTCGGCGACATCGGGGGCCGCGTCGCTCAACAGCCCCAGCCGTAGCCCGGATCGCCGCAACGCCTCGAGACTCTCCATCATCGACGCGTCGGTGCAGAGTCGTTGGGGAGCCAATCGCCGAAGTACCGACTCCACCTGCGGCACGTACCTGGCCGGTGCCCCACAGCGCTCAGCGAGGTGCGCGGCTATTTCGCTGGTTGTGCGGAGCGTCCCGTCATGCCGGGCCTGCCAACTCCCCCCGAGCGCCTGATCGGCTTGCGGCTCCGGCACGCGCAGCGCGGCAGCGATCTCCCGCACGGCCTGAGCGCGCTCGCAGCTGTCCGGGGCGGGGACCAGCGTGCCGAAGAGGTCGAGGACCACAGCGGTGGGCCGCACCGTGGAAGACTTCGCGGCTGCGGCTGGCAGCTGTTCCGGTTGTACTCGTGGGAGATCGCCTCCGCGAGATGGTCGGTCAGGGTGTCCGTGTTGGCCCAGTCCCTTGCGTTTCGGCAGGACGAGATCGGTGGGGTGAAGGGTTCCGGTCTCGATGGTGATGCCGCTGTTCTGGACAGCTGTGCTGAGGTGTTCCAAGACGTACTCCTCGTCGGGGTCGAGTAGGCCATGGCCCTGGGGCCGGTACGTGCGGAATTAGCCCCGGTCCGAGGCGTGAGAGGGCCGCCAGGGGTGGAGAGAGGTGGTGAGTGAGTCAGCTCAGCGCGTTTCCTGAATGACAATCAGGCGACGCGAACGGCAGCAGGCCCCAAACGACCTTTCCGTCCGGGCTGGACCGCCATCCCCACCTCTTGGTGAGGGCGTCCACGATCAGCAGGCCCCGGCCGCCCTCATCGCCTGCCTGAACCTGCCGTGGCACTGGGGCTTTCAACGACCGATCGGCGACTTCGACGAGCAGTCCGCGCGCGACCAAGCCCAGGTTGACGTCGACCCGGTCTGTCGGCCCCGAGGCAGCGACCGCGTTCGCCACCAACTCGCCGAGGACGAGCTCGAGGTCGCACAGCACGCCGACGGGCAGGCGCCCGACGAACTGTCGTCTGGCGCATCGGCGTGCCCGCTGGGCTGCTCTTCCGTCAGGCCTGATCTCGCACCTGAGCGTTGCGGTTGCCGACCTTCCGGCCACCGCTGCCAAGCTCGTTGAGCAGCCCTCGTCACCGGTCATCACACCGCTTGCTGCAGAAGCAGTACCGACTTTTCGCACGAGCTCACCTCGCCAGCTGCGGCCGGCTACTGGATGACCCCAGCCGGTCCTGATCTGATCGCGTGGATAGCGCCGAACTCTCACACATCGCATCCGTAGCGGTGTGTAATGGAGCGCGAACGCTTGAGAGCCATTCAGCCTTGCCATAGACCGCCTGACCAGTACCGGCAATCGGACACCGGTCGCTGTCCACAAGAGACGCCTCGGAGGACCAGATGCCGCGACCGCCAAAGCCTTTGGACCCGACCCGGTCGGCAGCGCACTGGCTCGGCGCCGAACTCCGGCATTGGCGAGAGTTACGCAAGCTGAGCCAGGATGAACTCGGCGCGCTGGTCCACCTCAGTGGCGACCTGATCAGCAAGTTCGAGCGGGCCGAACGCCCCTGTAAGCTCCGGCACACCATGGCGCTTGACGCCGCGTTGGACACCGGCGGCGTCCTATCGCGAAGCGTCGCGCTCGCTGAGGCTGAAATGGACAACCGCTCCCGGGAAATGGACAACTCGCCCGGCAGGGCCACAATCCCTCGCCGACGGGCCGGGGTCGGAGGCACGCTGGAGGGACCGCTGTCCGCCCCCGAGTGGAACGAGTCCATTCCCATGGAACGACGGAACTTCCTTGCCGCGACCAGCGCAGCTCTCGCAGCAGGTCCCCTCCTCCAGCTGATGAACGCCGCGCCGTCTGCCGCCGCGCCTTCCGTGGTGCGGCCCGCCGATGTCGAGCAGATCCGCACAGCCGCGACCACCCTGCGCAGTTGGGACAACCTCTATGGTGGTGCCGGTGTCGTCCGTGACACTGCGCTCGCCCAACTCCGCTGGGCGGCGAACCTTCTGGGCAGCAGTTGCCCTGCCTCACTCAAAGCCGACCTGTTCAGTGCTGTCAGCCGCCTGGCCACGGTAGTCGGAGCCTCGGCCTTCGACGCCTTCGCGCACGACGACGCCCACCGGCTTTTCTCCTTCGCCACGTCGTGCGCCGAGGAAGTGGACAACTGGCCGCTGCGCGCCATCTCCTACAACCTGCGCTCCCGGCAGGCCACCTGGCGAGGCGATCCGGACTCCGGACTCACCCTCGCCGAACTCGGCCTCGCCCGAGCGGACCGTCTCTCCTCCGCCGAACGATCCATGCTTTACAACGCCCGTGCCAGGGCGCTGGCGAAGATGGGCCGCACCCAGCAGACACTGACCTCGATCGGCAGGTCCGACGACTCCTTCGCCTCGATCGTCGCTGCCGACGAGGGGCCATGGATGGCCTACTACGACAGCGCGCAGCACCACGGCGACACCGGCCACGCTCTCTTCGACCTCGCGCTTGCGGGCCACCCTCCCAAGGAGGCCCTCTGCAGGCTGCAAACCGCCGTCGATAGCCATGGCGACGGGTTCGCCAGGTCGCGCACCTTCTCCCGAACCAAGCTGGCCACCCTCCGGATGGCCGCAAGCGATCCCGAACAGGCTCTGGCGGACGGGCGACGTGCGCTCGCCGAAGTGAGCCAGCTTCGCTCGCTGCGAGCCAACCACGAACTCGGCGAGTTGGGCCGCGTCGCTCACCGCCACCGCACGATTCCCGACATCCGGGACTTGGGAGAGCAGATCACCTCTACGGTGGCGGTGTGACCAGTGTTGACGAATCTCACGCACTGCTGCTGAAGGCATGCGATGCCGCAGGCCTCTCAGCCGACCAGGCCGCGCCCATCCGCATCGGGGAGAACGGCCTGTGGCGGCTTCGCCACCAGGTCGTCGTTCGCATTGGGCGCCCCGGGCAGTGGAACGCCGCCGTCCGGGAGCTCGCGGTCGCCCGCTGGCTGCGCACATGCGAGATCCCGGCCGTGCGTCCGCTCGACCACCTGCGGGAGCCCCTGGACGTCGAGGGCAGCCCGGTGACCTTCTGGCACGAGCTGCCCGAGCACCGTCCCGGCACCGCCGCCGACATCGCGCCGCTCCTCCGACGCCTCCACGAACTCCCCATCCCATCGTTCCCGTTGGGGTGGCTCGACCCATTCGTTCGCCTTGCCGCGCGGATCGACGGCGCGACCACACTCGACGACGAACAGCGGCAATGGCTTCGCGGTCGCCTCAGCGACCTTCAGTCGGCCTGGTCGAGCCTCCCCGCCGGCTACCCGGCGAACGTGATCCACGGTGATGCCTGGGGCGGCAACGTCGCGGTCACCCCGACGACCGTCTATCTCCTGGACTTCGAACGCACTTCCCAGGGGCCGCCCGAGTGGGACCTCACCGCCACCGCCGTCGGACACGGCACCTTCGGTACGGTTTCCGACAAGCAGTACGCGCAATTCTGCGAGGCGTACGGCGCCGACGTGACCACCTGGGCCGGCTACCCGATCCTGCGTGACATCCGCGAGCTCCGGGTCACCTGCTTTGCCCTCCAGCACGCAGCTGCCGACCCGCGCCGCCACGGGAGAGAAGCTCACCACCGACTCGCATGCCTGAGAGGACAGGCCGGGCCGCGCCCCTGGGGTTGGTCTGCCGTCGGTTAACTGGACTGAGTGGACAGCGTGACCCTGGTCCCGACCTCACGTGGGAGGGCGACGCGTGGACGATGCACCGCGAGCACGTGCGCAGCAAAGCCAACAGGATTCGGTCCGAGGACGTCCTCATGGTCCGCTCTGATGGTGGAAAGGCCGCCAGCCATTGAGTAATTCGGGTCTGCTTGTGAGTTGAGGTCGACGCAGCGTCGCCATCTGTCAGCCGTGACCGATAGGGTCGGGCGCACATGGAGCGGCGCTGGTTCGTCGGCGGCCGGGTGGTGGCGTGGAGGGCGAAGCGGTGTCGGCAGCGGGAGACAAGGGCACAGCAGGGGCGCGGGTACCGAAGCCGGCGCCGCCGCGGAAGCAGCGCTGGTTCCAGGAGCGGCCCTCGCCGTTCCCGCACGAGCAGGACGCTCTGGACCACATCAAGGCGCTGATGCCGCAGACCGAGCCGTTCCGGGCTTGGGCGACGTTCTCGTTCACTGCCTCCTCCGGCCGCGTCAACGAGTGTGACCTGCTGGTACTGGTGCCGCGTGGATTGTTCCTCGTGGAGTTGAAGGGGCACCCCGGGCGACTCGTCAACAACGGCAGCACTTGGAACTTCCGTGGTCCGGACCGGGTGCGGACGATCAACAACCCGTTGCACCTGACCGACCTGAAGTCCAAGGAGCTCAAGAGCAAGCTGCTCTGGGCCGCTGGGAAGCACTCCTCCGGCGTGCAGATCCCCCGGATCTCCCCGGCGGTGTTTCTCTCTGCCCCCGACCTGCGCTCCGAGCTCGACGCGGTCCAGCAGATTGACGTCTTCGGACGCGAGGACGGCGCCAGCGGTCTGCCCCGCATCTGGAAGGACTTCCTCGGGCTGCCCCCACAGCGTGACTCGGAGAACGCTCGCCAGGAGCGGTTGAAGCTCGCCGAGGCCCTGCCGGACTTGATGAAGATGATCGGCGTCCGGGCCTCCACTGCCCACCTGAACTTCGGGGACGGCTGGCAGCTCGACGGCCGCCCCCTGGACGGCGGACCCACCTGGGAGGACCGCCTCGCCGTCCGGGAGCAGCCGATCCGCGAGGAGGGCCGGGTCCGGGTCTACCTGGTCAGCCAGCAGGCCACAGCGGAGAACCGCAGCTCGGTGGAGCGCGCGGCGCGACGCGAGTACCAGGTCCTTCAGGGCATCAACCACCGGGGCATCGCCCAGGCACGGGACTTCCGTGACCACCAGGGCGGCCCGGCGATCCTGTTCAACCACCGCGCCTCGGACCTGCGGCTCGACGCCTATCTCGCCACGCACGGCCCGTCGTTGACTCCTGAGGCCCGCTTGGAGCTGGTACGCCAGCTGGCCGAGGCACTGCGCTACGCGCACCGTCGCTCGCTCTACCACCGGGCGCTCGCGGCCCGTTCCGTCTACGTCTCCTGCAAGCCGGACGGCTCCTCGCCGGTCCTGCGCATCATCGACTGGCAGGTCGCCGCACGGGACTTCGACACGACGTCGTACTCGTCGATCGGTGACCCCAGCGCCGGCGGAGACCATGTCGAGAACTCCGCTCAGGCCTATCTCGCGCCCGAGTTCGAGATGGAGTTCGCCGATCCGGTCGACCTCGACATCTTCGGGCTCGGCGCGTTGGCACACCTGATCCTGAGCGGTCAGCGGCCGGCCGAGCGGCGCAGCATGCTGATCGAGCGGCTGACGGCGGAGGGCGGGCTACACCCTTCCGCGGTGTCGGACGCGGTGTCGGAGGAGCTCGACAACCTCGTCTACCAGGCCACCCGTGCCGATGTAGCGGACCGACTGGACTCGGTCGACCGCTTCCTCGACGACCTGGACCGGCTCGAGCAGGCGGTGGCCGCCGAGGTGTCGACGTCTGTCGGTGTCGACCCCTTGACCGCGGCCCCCGGCCAGAACGTCGACGGCGACTGGACGGTCGAGCGCGTGCTCGGTACGGGCGCGACGGCCCGGGCCCTGCTGGTGCGCCGGGAGTCGGAGGACTTCGGCGGGGAGACGCAGGTCGAGCAGCGTGTGCTCAAGGTGGCGCTGGACGAGACGCGCGCCGGCCGGCTGCGAGCGGAGGCCACGGCACTGGGTACGGTCGGCGGCGGCTCTGTCGTGCGGCTCCTCGGAGGGCCCCGTGACGTGCACGACCGCACTGTCCTGGACCTCGAGTACGCGGGCGAGCGCTCCCTCGGCACCCGACTGCGGGGCGAAGGTCGGCTGACGTATCACGAGCTGGCGCGCTTCGGCGGCGACCTCTTCACCGCACTCGACCAGCTGGCCGGCAAGGGTGTGCGCCACCGCGACCTGAAGCCCGACAACTTCGGCGTGCTGCAGCGTGCCGACCGGTCGTGGCAGCTCATGCTCTTCGACTTCTCCCTTGCGGACGCCTCGGACCTGGACGTGCAGGCCGGCACCCGCGGCTACCTGGACCCGTTCCTGGACACCCCGCGCCGGCCGGTCTTTGACGACCACGCTGAGTACTACGCCGCCGCGGTGACGTTGCACGAGATGGCGTCGGGGGAGCGCCCCCGCTGGGGCGACGAGATGACCGATCCCCGGACCACCGACGACGAGTACCCGGCGCTCGCCGAGCAGGTCTTCGAACCCGCTTTGGCGGCGGGACTTACCGCGTTCTTCCAGCGTGCCCTGCACCGTGACGCGGACCGTCGCTTCGACACCCTGCGCCAGATGCGGGATGCCTGGCAGGCGGTCTTCACCAAGGCCGATGCCGCTGTGCCGTCCGGCGCCGAGGACACCGAGGATGATGCCGACGAGAGGGAGGATCTGGAGGCCACCCGCGACCGGTACGCCGACCAGGCCGCGTTGGAGACTTTGCTGAATCCGGCCGGCCTGTCCCCACGGGCGGAGTCGGTGGCAAACGCCTTCGGCGCCACCACGGTCGGGGAACTGCTCAATGTACCGCTGCACCAGATTGCGCGGGCGCGCGGTGCCGGCGCGGTGATCCGTAAGGAGCTGAACCGTCGGCACAAGCAGTGGTCGGCCAGGCTCCGTCCGGCAACCGCTGAACCGAAGCGCGCGGTGCGCTCCGGCGCGACTCCCGAGGGTCCGGCTGTTGACCAGTCCGGGCTTCCCACCCAGTTCGTGGCCAGGGCCAGTATCGACGACCTTGCCGCCCACCTCGACCCGGGGCCTGCGCGCGGGGGCTCGAAGCGCAACGACGCGATTCGGCTGACCCTTGGCCTGCCCACTGCCGAGGGGGAGCCGTCGCCGCTGCCCGTCTGGTGTTCCCAGACGGAGATTGCCAAGAGGCTGGACATCAAGCAGCCGAGCGTCTCGCGCAGCCACGTCGCTGCGATCCAGGAGTGGATCGCGGACCCGGTGATCGTTGATCTGCGCGAGGAGATCGCCGCATTCGTCGAGGCGTCCGGGCGGGTGGTCACCGTCCAGGAGCTGGCCACGGAGATGCGGATCCGCAAGGGGATCAGCGAGCCGGACCCGGACCGGGCGAATGCGCTCACCTTCGCGGTGGTCAGGGCAGCCCTGGACGCAGAGGCCTGGCCGCACGACAAGGACGAGGACGACCAGCCGCGACTGGCTGTCCTCCGGCGCGGCGGCCGGATGTTCGTCGCCGGCGAGTCCCTGCCGGGCACCAACCACCCCAGCGCGCCGGACCTTGCCGACTACGCGAGGTCCCTCGGCCAGCAGGCGGACCGACTCGCCTCGGCCGACCCGCTGCCGGACCGCGCCGTCGTCATCCGCGAGCTGCGTGCTGTGGCGATTCCGGCAGGGATGGCCGCACTTGCTGACGCCCGGTTGGTTTCGCTGGCCTCCGCGGCGGCCCAGGACGCGCTGTCCTCCCCGCGGCTGGAGCTGTATCCCAGCGGCCTCTCGCTCGCCCGGGCGATGGCGGTCTCCCAGGCCGCCGCCGGTATCCGGCGCGACCGCGGTGCCACGGTGGAGGAACTGCTCGCGAAGGTTCGGCTGCGCTTCCCCGACCTGGGCCTGAGCGAGCCGACCCAGGTGGAGATGACGGAGGCCCTGAAGGAGGCCGGCTTCACCCTCGAGTACGACCGGGAAGCCGAGCGGTTCCGTCCGCCGGTCCCGGAGAGCGCTCGGGGAATGACCACCTCGCCGACCTCCACCAACCTCTTCCTTGGGGCGGTCGGCGTGGCCGCCGCCTCGGCGGCGGCCGGCCGGGAGCCCCGGGTGCTGCTCGGCGCGAAGCTGGAGGATGCGCGGCGCCGGGGTGGCTTCCTCGCGCTGACCTTGCGCGGAATGTACCTGCCCGGAGCGGCGGAGGAGATTGCCGGGGCGTACGGGGTCGAGCCGCTCGCCCTGGGCTCCCTGTTCCTCTCCGAGCTCCGATTGCTCGCCGCTGAGCAGGGCACCGCATGGGATCGGGTATTGAGCATCGACACGAAGTTCACTGCCTCTGGTGACCTGTCGCGTGGCCTGCGCTCCTACGTCAACGGTGCCTGGACGCGGGTGGCACAGCGGCTGCACGAGCGTCTGGAGGAGCTGGGGCCGGACACCGTGCTGCTGCTCCACGACGCCGGACTGGTGGCCCGCTACCACGATGCGGGTGGGCGCGAGCTGCTCGTTTCCCTGCAGAACGCGGCTCGGCGGGAGAGGGACGCCCCGCATGGGCTCTGGCTGCTCTGCCCGTCGGAGGCACCGCAGGAGACGCCGCAGCTGGACGGGGTGATCGTCGAGGTGCTGGGCGAGTCGGAGCGTGCCGTGCTGCGCAAGGACTTCCTGGACGGGCTGCGGGAGCAAAGCGTGGCGTGACTCCCGCCCAGGGGCGGACGGAATGTTGATCAGCCACTCGTTCGGGTGCGGTGAGCTGGCAAGATGGGGACGCACGGCCCGTAGGGCCGGCGGACGTGGACGAGGGCAGAAGGATGGGCGCTGTGGCGGGTCGGGGAGTGGACCAGAACGAGCTGCTGAAGGACCTGCGCAAGCAGGTGGCGGCCCTGGAGGACGACCTGCGGGAGCGCAGCCAGGAGGTACCCGAGTTCGCGGAGCGGTTGGACGACGAGTATCGGCGGGCGCGTGATGCCGAGCGCACGGCGGCGACGTACGAGAGCTGGCGTGAGGAGCGGATCACGCAGGCGGCGGTGGCCTGGGTGCTCGGCACGGTCTTCGTGCGCTTCTGCGAGGACAACGGGCTGATCGAGTGGCCGTGGATCGCCGGCCCGGGGGAGCGGCTGGCTGTTGCGGAGGAGCGCCATGAGGCGTATTTCCGCGAGAACCCGGAGCAGAACGACCGCGACTGGCTGGTTGCTTCCTTTGATCACCTGGCGGCGGCGAACGAGACGGCGGGCGGCCTGTTCGACCGCAACCACAATGCGCTGTGGGGGCTGACGCCGAGCTTCGAGGCGGCGCGGGGGCTGCTGGCGTTCTGGCGGCGGCGTGGCGAGGACGGGGAGGCGGTGCACCTCTTCGAGAGTGAGGACTGGGACACGCGTTTCCTCGGTGATCTGTACCAGAATCTGAGCGAGCATGCGCGGAAGACGTACGCGCTGTTGCAGACGCCGGAGTTCGTGGAGGAGTTCATCCTCGATCTGACGTTGGAGCCGGCGGTTGAGGAGTTCGGACTCTGGCCTGAGCTGACGATCCGTGAGGGTGAGTCGCGGGAAGTCGTGCGTCGGGGCCTGCGGACGATTGACCCGGCCTGCGGCAGTGGGCACTTCCTGCTCGGGCTGTTCCACCGGCTGCTGGCCAAGCACGAGGAGTTGGCCGGGCCGGGCGTCGATAAGTGGGAGAACGTGTGTGCCGCCCTTGACGCGGTGCATGGGTGCGACAAGAACCCGTTTGCGGTCAGTGTGGCCCGGTTCCGGCTGCTCGTCGCTGCGCTCAAGGCAGCGGACGTGGAGCGGTTGGATCAGGCACCGACCTTCCCGATCAACATCGCGGTCGGCGACTCACTGCTGCACGGACGCGGTGTCGGCAAGCGCAAGCTCAAGGGCAAGAGCGAGGACGACCTCTTCTCGGCACTGGGCGTTCAGGAATACGACGGCGAGGACGAGGGTAATTTTGCCTACGCCACGGAGGACGTGAACGCATTCGTCCGAAGCTGTGACCTGCTGGGGAGGCACTCGTATCACGTCGTGGTGGGGAACCCGCCATACATCACGGTCAAGGATAAGCAGGAGAACGAGAACTACCGGGACGCCTACGATGCATGCTCCGGGAAGTATGCACTGTCGGTGCCCTTTGCGCAGCGGATCTTCGACTTGGCAACTCGGGATCAGCATGGATTCACGGGGCAGATTACCTCGAACTCCTTCATGAAGCGAGAGTTCGGGAAGAAGCTCGTTGAGGAGTTCTTCCGTACTGTAAAGCTGACTCACATCATCGACACATCCGGGGCGTTCATTCCTGGACACGGTACACCGACAGTGATCCTAGTTGGCCGTAATACAGAACGGGGCTG
Source organism: Kitasatospora sp. McL0602 (assembly GCF_052076145.1). NCBI lineage: Bacteria > Bacillati > Actinomycetota > Actinomycetes > Kitasatosporales > Streptomycetaceae > Kitasatospora > Kitasatospora sp. McL0602. Next base: position 6,674,806 of record NZ_CP197246.1, read on the forward strand.
GGCGGATCCCGTGCGTGCCGTGCTTGGTGTCAAGGGAGAGCCTGGGCAGCCGGAGGTGGCTGCCGATGGCGAGGTGTGGCGTGCGATCGTAGAGCAGGTGGTGAAGCCGGGAAGCGAGTCGGGATATATCACCTCTATGGATGCGTCGCGCGAGTCGTATTCCATGCACCCGTGGTCTCTTAGTGGTGGCGGTGCAGGTGACCTGCTAGAGGCACTTGAGCGTGCGGGGACTGGAAAGCTCAGTTCCACTGCTGACTCGATTGGGATTACGTGCTTCACATTGGAGGATGATCTATATCTGTCCTCGCAGCGCAGTGCGGATCGAGTTGGCATCTCGGCGCAATTGTTGAGGCCCATGGTCACTGGTGATCTTCTGCGTGATTGGAACGGCGGGGACTTCGACGTAGCATTGTTTCCCTACTCAAGGGAGTTTGAACCACTGGACGTCGACTACGATTCTCCCCTTGGTCGACGCATGTGGCCGTCCCGAACGACGATCTCAAATAACTTCCTCTTTGGTCACCAAACCAAGATCGAAGGCGGCCTCAAGTGGTCAGAATACGGGCGGTTGACCGCAAGCAAGCTGCGGACTCCCCTGGCGATCACATTCGCATTTGTGGCAACGCATAATCATTTCGTGCTCGACCGCGGCGGGAAGGTATTCAAGCAGTCCGCGCCTGTGATTAAGCTTCCGAAGGCAGCGTCGGAGGATGATCACCTTGGGCTACTGGGGGTGCTGAACTCGTCGACAGCGTGCTTCTGGTTGAAGCAGGTGAGTCAGGGCAAGGGTGGCAGCGGGCTTGGGCGTGGCGTACAGGACGAGGAATGGGAGGAGCGTTACGAGTTCACTGGAACAAAGTTGCAGGATTTCCCACTTTCCGGTGTCACACCCCTCGGTGTGGGTCGGGCACTTGATGTTCTTGGTCAAGTACTCGCCACTTATGAGCCTGCCGCCGTCGCGTGCGCTGGGCCCGCGCGCGCCGACCTCGATGCCGCCCGGGCTGTTCACACCTCCACCCGCCGCCGCATGATTGCGCTGCAGGAGGAACTGGACTGGCAGGTGTACTACTCCTACGGTCTGCTTACCGAGGCCGAGGCTAGGTTGCTTGTTGTCAATGACCCCGATGAGGCCCCTGGGGTTGCGCTCGGTGAGCGTGCTTTCGAAATCGTGCTTGCGCGCAGAGTGGCGGCAGGCGACGCGAAGACCGCATGGTTCGTCCGTCATGGCTCCACTCCGGTTACGGAGATCCCCGCTCACTGGCCCGAGTGGTACCGCGCAATTGTCCAGCGCCGCATCGACACCATCGAGAATCGCCGTGATCTCGCGCTGATCGAGCGGCCGGAGTGCAAGCGCCGCTGGTCGTCGCCGACTTGGGAGAAGAAGGAAGCCGCCGCCCTGCGCACCTGGCTGCTCGACCGCTGCGAGCGTGAGGACCTTTGGTTCCATACCCGCGACGGCATGCGCCAGCCCCGTACGCTGACGCCCGCCCAGCTCGCTGACCTGTTTAACGACGACACCGACATCCACGCCGTCGCCGAGCTCTACGCCGCCGACCATCTCGGCAAGCCCGACCTCCGCCTCGCCGATGTGCTGCGCGAGGTGTTCGCTGATGAGCACGTCCCGTACCTGGCCGCCCTTCGTTACAAGGACTCCGGTCTGCGCAAGCGCGAGCAGTGGGAGCAGGTATGGGAGCAGCAGCGCGAGGAGGACCGGATCGGTGAGCGCCTCGATATTGCGGTGCCGCCGAAGTACGCCAGTGCGGACTTCCGTAAGCAGTCCTACTGGTCGAACCGCGGCAAGCTGGACGTCCCCAAGGAGCGGTTCATCTCCTACCCGGACGCCGGCCCCGAAGCTGACCCCAAGCTCGTCCTCGGCTGGGCGGGCTGGGACCACCGGGACCAGGCGCAGGTGATCATCAACCTGGTCGCCGATCGGGTAGAGCGGGACAACTGGCAGGGCGAGCAGCTCATCCCGCTCCTTGCCGGTATGCAGGAGCTGCTGCCCTGGCTGCGGCAGTGGCACGGCGAGTTCGACCCCGAGTGGGACGGGAACCCCGCCGCAGACTGCCAGGAGTGGCTGGACGCCGAGCAGCGCGACAACCACATCACCGCCGCCGCCCTTCAGGACTGGCGTCCGGTGCCGCCCAAGCGTGGTAAGACCGCTGCCAAGTGATAGACCGTCACCCCACAGACGACGACCAGAAGACCGTGACGAAGGGAACCGCGACCCGCGATGTCCAGCTCTGAGCTCTACCTCCGGGACGTCCTGGACATCCCCGATGCGGTGCACGCCGGCAAGTTCAAGGTGGAGCTGTCCGGCGGCTTCGAGGAGACCCAGCGGCTGGTCGACGAGTACGTCGTCACCGACCAGCTGAAGAAGGCCTTCGGTCAGGCGCTGACCCTGGTCCGCAGCTCGGCGCGGGACGGCTCGTCGAACGCCGCCTACCTGCACGGGTCGTTCGGCTCCGGTAAGAGCCACTTCATGTCGGTGCTGCACGCAGTGCTCAACAACGAGCCGGCCGCCCGCGCGAAGCTGCGTCTGCAGGAGGTGATCGCTGAGCACGACGACTGGCTGCGCGACCGCCGGTTCCTGATGGTGCCGTACCACCTCGTCGGCGCGGCTGACCTGGACTCCGCGCTGCTCGGCGGCTATGTCCGGGCGGTTCGCTTGCTCGACCCGAATGCTCCGACGCCCCCCGTCTACCGGGCGGACGCGATGCTGGACGATGCCCGCTACAACCGGGACATCGAAGGCGACGAGCTGTTCATCCGTAAGCTCGGCGAGCCCTCCACCGAAGGCTCGGGCAGCGTGCACCCTGGAGAGGTCGAGGACGACCTTGTCCCGCTGGAGGCCGGCGCCGCCCCCGCCACTGGCTGGACCAGCGCGGATCTCGACCGGGCCTTCGTCGCCCCGCAGGGTGACCCGCTGCGGGAGGCACTGGTCTCTGCCCTCCTCAGTGGGCCGATGAAGTCGTACGTGCGCGGCGCCAGCGGTGACGCGGCGGCGTTCCTGCCGTTGGAGGACGGCCTGTCGGTGATCAGCCGGCACGCCAAGTCCCTCGGCTACGACGGCATCGTGCTGTTCATCGACGAGCTGATCCTCTGGCTGCAGGCGAAGATGAGCGACCAGGACTTCGTGAAGACCGAGGTCGGCAAACTCGTCAAGATCATCGAATCGGGCGTCGCCGACCGACCGGTCCCGATCATCTCCTTCGTCTCCCGGCAGCGGAACCTCTCCCAGCTGGTCGGCGAGGACGTCACGGGCGCCGAGGTGAAGAACCTCGAATCCCAGGTGGGCTACCTCGCCGAGCGCTTCGACGTGATCAACCTGGAGGACCGCAACCTCCCCGCGATCATCAAGGAGCGTGTGCTCAAGCCGCGCTCACCGGAGGCCCGGGCGGCGCTCGACGCGGCGTTCGCTGACTTCGAGCAGTCCAACCCCCGCGTGAAGGACGCGTTGCTCGACTCGCAGGGCGCGACCCAGGCCGACTGGTCGGACTTCCGGGACGTCTACCCGCTGACCCCGGCGCTGCTGAACGTCCTGGTCGCGCTTTCGGGCGCGCTGCAGCGTGAGCGCACTGGTCTCAAGCTTCTCCAGGACCTGCTTTGGCGGCGTCGCGAGGACATGAAGGTCGGTCAGGTCATTCCCCTCGGCGACCTGTGGGACGTCCTGTCGGGCGGTATGGGCGACGCCTTCACCGACAAGCTCCGCAAGGAGGGCGAGCAGGCGTCCCGGTTCTACGACAAGGTCCGGGCCTCGCTGCTGGAGAAGTACCGCACCGAGGACGACCCCGACTTCCGGTCCACCGACCGGCTCGTCAAGACGCTGCTGCTCGCCTACCTCACCCCCGAAGTTCCTGCCCTCGCCCGGCTGACCGCGCGCCGACTGGCGGACCTCAACCACGGCTCCGTCCGCCGCACCCGCACGATCACCGACGACCGGGTGGCGCTGGCCCGACTGGAGGAGCTGCAGGGCGAGTTCGGCGGGGAGCTGCGCTCGGACGGCGGGGACGACCCGGTGTTCGCGCTGCACCTGTCTGACCTCGACGTTGAGCCGCTGCTGGACGCCGTCGGCGAGCAGGACCGGATGAGCGCGCGTCGCATCTGGATCAAGGAGGCGCTGTGGCGGGCTCTCAAGATCAAGGACGTCGAGGGCTTCGTCTGCGAGCGCGAGGTGGTCTGGCGGGGTACCAAGCGGACCGCGGAGTTCGTCTTCGGCAACGTCCGTGACCCGCAGGAGATCCCGGACGACCACTTCATCCCGTCCGTGGACGGTCGGGTGCGGTTCGTCCTGGACTATCCCTTCGACGTCCCCAACCAGTACCCGAGCGACGACGCCGCTCGAGTACGGCAGTTGCAGCGCGACGAGCGCCACCATCAGCCCACCATCGTCTGGCTCCCGGCCCACCTGTCGCGCCAGCGTGCGGGCCAGCTCGGGCGCCTACTGAAGATCAACTATCTGCTGGAGCGGGAGCGGCTCGACGACCTGGCGGTCAACTACTCGGCCGAGGACCGCATCCGCATGCGCCACCAGCTCCAGGCTCAGCGCGACAACCTGGAGTCCCAGCTCACCGCCGTGCTCGGGCAGTTGTACGGGATCAGTCGGCTGGACGAGTCCAACGCCGGTGCGCCGATCGGTGAGGACGGCCACGTGATGTCCCTGCTGCCCGGGCACCGCCCCCGGCTGGAGGCGGCAGCAGGGTTCGAGGGCAACCTGCTCAGGCTGTCCGACTCGGTCTTCCAGGTGCTTTACCCCAAGCACCCGAACTTCGACACCGCCAACAACCGCAAGGCGATCACCCCCGGCGAGCTGAAGACCGTGCTCGAGTGGATCACCAAGGCCATGGACGACGGCTCCCGCCGTGTCGAACTCGACCGGGGCCAGATGGCCGTGGTGAAGAAGGTCGTCCACCCGCTGGAACTCGGCGAGGTCCACGACGGACCCCTCACCCTCAGTACCGAATGGCGCCGCCGGATCGACCAGTACGCCGCCCAGCAGCAAATCACCGGCGACTACAAGGTTGAGGACATCCGCAAGTGGATCGGCAAGCTCGGCTGGACCGGGCTCGACAAGCAGGTCAGCAGCCTGCTGATCGCCACCTACGCGCTGCTGGCCGACCGCGCCTGGCTGTTCCACGGCAAGCCCGAGCCGACCGCGCCCCCGCTCGCCGCCATCGGCACCGGCTACACCCTGCACGCCCAGGAGATGCCAAGCGAAGGTGAGTTCGCCACCGCACGCGACCGGGCGGGGGCGCTGCTCGGGGTTGCCGGGGTGCCGCCGGTGCTGTTCGCGCGGAACGTGGCCAAGCTGGCCGCCGCCGTCCGTGCGAAGGTCGCGACGCTGGAATCCGCGGTAGAGGGCGTGTGGAGTTCACTGGGCAAGCCGCGGCATGCCCAGGCGCTGGGCCTCACCGACCCGGCCTCGCCGCGGCTGCTGGCGGCCCGGCACGCCGCCGATCTCGTGCAGCGTCTGACCCGGCAGCAGGACGACACCGGGCTCGTACGGGAACTCGCTGCCGTTGCCTACGACATCACTGACGACGGGCTGGGCGCCGCACTCGGTTCTGCCAAGACGGTGCTCGCTGCTCTCGACCGCGTCCAGTGGGACCTGCTGGAGAGCGTCCGGGAGTACGCCGGGCGCCCGGACGGGATCGGAGACCGGGCACAGCGGCTGCTCGCCGAAGTGGCCCGCGCTGCCCGGGAGGACGAGGGCGAGCGGAAGCTTGCGCCCGTCCTGGACGGGCTCACCTCGCAGGCGCTGGCGTTGATCAGGGACGCGGCCCGACTGGCAGTGGTCGCCGCACCTGTTCAGCCCGTCCCCGCTGAGCCGCAGTCGTTCCCGCCCGCGCCTGTCCCGCAGGCCGCGCCGACTGAGGCGGAGCAGGTCAGCCTGACCTTCCACGGCCAGCCCCCGCTGCCGTCCTCGCAGCCGCCGGCGGTCGCCAAGCCGGGGGCGTCGACCCGCAGGGTTGTCGCCAGCGCGGGCGACTCGGTGCTGGAGCGTGTGCTGGCCGACCTGCTCGGTGAAGTGCGTGCTTTCGCTGTCGCCAACCCGGGTTCGGAGATCGAGATCGGCTGGAAGCCGGCCGGCGAGCCGGGAGCAACCGAGGGAACGGACGCCTGATGCCGACTCTGCCACCGCTGGTCAACCGTAGGGTCCTCGAAGCTTTGCTGCGGCTGGAGTTGTCGGAGCAGCCGGACCGCCGACTTGTCCTGGTCCACGGGCGCTACGAACCCGGTGCGGCCACCAGCTTCACGGCCGCGCTGGGCGAGGAGAAGCGCAGGGTCGAGGTGGTGGAGGACCACTCGGTGCTAGGCATCTCCGATGCGTGGCACCGCCACCTTGAGGAGGCTCCGGGTGACAGCTCCGTGCTGGTGGTGGCCACCGCGGTCGCGGACGGGCAGCTCGGCTGGGATCTGCTCGGGCATGCGCTGCGCCGCCAGGTGCTCAGCGTGGACCGCGCGGAGATCGTCCGGCTCCGCTTCGGCGCCACCGACCTCGACCCGCGCATCCGGGCGGAGTCCTGGCTGGTGAACGCGCTGCTGGACGCCGAACCGCACAGCGGCTGGCCCCGCGCCGGCTCCGTACTGACCCTGGACGCGGCGATGCGCGCTCTGGTCGAGGCACGCCTGTCGATCGGTAACTCCGCCCAGGAGATGGCCGGCGGCCGCCGTGACCCGGTGCAGCGGGAGACTCCGCTCGACGCCGACACCCTGCTCTCCTGGTCCCGCAGCCCTGCCGGACCGGCCGGGTATGCCGTACTGGCCGAGGAGGAGCGCCAAGGCATCAGCGCCTGGCTGGCGAAGGTCGTCGGCGAGGCTGCCCCCCTGCTCCTGAACCTCTGCGCAGCCGGCCGGGGCCACGAAGCGATGGCGCTGGGCGTCGTCGGCTCGGTGCTCACCGGCCCCGCGCCCGCAGCGGAAGCGGGGCTCGCGCTCGGCGGCCTGTTCGGAGCCGTGCGCCTCAAGCCCTCCGAACTGCAGGCCTTCACCGCCGCGGTGGAGGGGACGCTAACCCGCTGGCTGCTCCAGGCCGAACAAGCCGGAGCCCACCAGTACGCCGCGCGGGACCGTGCTCTTCAGGTGCTGCGGCAGGCCGACCGGCTCGCCGAGGAGGCCGGGCTCAGCGCCGGGCTCGCCCAGAACGCCTACCTGCCCTCGGGGTTCCAGGCGCGACTGGGCATGCTCGCCGAGTCGCTGGACCCCAAAGACCCCCGAGCCGGCCGTGACCCGCGCCGTGCGGCCGAGGCCCTGGAGCAGCTGCGGCACCACCAGCTCGCGACGTTCCTGCGGGGGCGGGTTCGTACCGCCGAGGCCGCGGTGCGGCTGGTCCGTTGGCTGGCGGAGCCGAAGCCCAGCGTCACCTCGGTCGCCGACGCCGTTCAGCGTCACCTCGCCGACTGGGGCTGGGTCGACGCCGCACTGACCATCTTGTGGGCCGGCGACGCCGAGGCCAGTCCCGCCATAAGTGCCGCCTACCGCAGCGTGTACCTGGCGGCGCGCGAGCGCCGCGCCGCGATCGACGAGGCCTTCGCCGGGCATCTGCGCGACTGGACCCGCACGGCCGGCAGCAACTCGCCGGCCGGTGCGCTGCTCGTCGAGGACGTGCTCGCCACGATCGCGTTCAAGCTCGCAGGCAAGGAGAAGCGCGCGCCGCTGGTCCTGCTGCTGGACGGCATGAGCAGTGAGGTCGCCGTCGGGTTCGGCGCCGAGCTGTCCCGACGCGGCTGGCTCGAAGCCGGACCGATGGCCGGGACACGCAGCGCCGCCGTCGCGGCGATCCCCTCGCTCACACGGATCAGCCGGGCCTCCCTGCTCACCGGGAAACTCACCAGTGGTGGCCAGTCGGTGGAGAAGCCCGGCTTCGCCGCGTTCTGGGACCGCCAACGGCGCTCCGGCGTGCTGTTCCACAAGGCAGACATAGGAGGCGCCGCCGCGCAGCGTCTTTCGGAGGCGCTGCAGCGGGAGCTGGCCGATCAGGCTGCCGTCGGTGTCGTTCTCAACACGGTGGACGACTCGCTCGACCACGCGGCACAGGGCGACCGCACCAGGTGGCGGCTCGCCGATGTGACGTACCTGGAGGAACTTCTCAGTGCCGCACGGCTGTACGGACGCCCGGTGGTGCTCGTCGCCGACCACGGCCACGTACTGGAGCGCGGGGAGGGACTCGACGCCCCGGCTGCCGGAGGCGGCATCGGTGCCGCCCGTTGGCGCACCGGTGAGCCGGAGGACGGGGAGGTCCTGCTCGCCGGACCTCGCGTGCTGGAGGGGGGCGGCCGGGTCGTCGCACCCTGGCGCGAGGACATCCGCTACACACCGCGCAAGGCCGGCTACCACGGCGGAGCATCACTCGCGGAGATGACCGTGCCGGTGCTGGTGCTGCTTCCGTCCGAGGCGCAACTGCCGAAGGGCTGGTCGCTGATCGCTCCGGAGCAGGTGACCCCGCGCTGGTGGAACGCCCACGAGCCGGCCGCCGATCAGGCCGCCGCGGGTCCCGTCCCTGCTGGGTCGACAAGCCTGGGGCGCCGCACGAAGGCCCCCAAGCAGCAGGCGCCCGCAGAGGCGCTGCCGCCCGAGACGGTGAAGAGTGCCCCGACGTTCGGTCAACTCCTTGCAGCCTCTGATGTGCTGTCTTCGCAGCGGCTGTATGTGCGGGCTGCCCCGGATGCAACCGCCGTTGCCGCCGTGGTCGACGCGCTCGTCGCCGCAGACGGCGTGCTGTCGCTCGTCGCGGTCGCCAAGGCGGCAGGAAAGACCGGACGAAGCGTGGACGGCTTCGCCGCTCTGCTGCAACGACTCCTGAACGTGGAGAGCTACCCCGTGCTGGAATTCACCGACAACGGCACGCGCCTGCGGTTCAACGCACAGCTCGCACGCGAGCAGTTCCAGCTGGAGGACCAATGAGTACCCGCGGCTCCGCAACGGGCGGCGGTGGGCACATCAGCCCGGCGCGGCGCCGGGAGGTGATCGACGCACTGCGACGCGGCACCGTGCCCCAGTCCGGACTCGACCTGTTCGCCGTCGGCCTGGAGCGCTTCGAGCGCGCCCTCGACGACGACCTCGCCGTGGTCGCGCGCGGTGGAGCGGCCTTCCACGCCGTCCGGGGCGACTACGGCTCCGGCAAGACCTTCTTCGCCCGCTGGCTGGCCGAGCGGGCCAAGCGCATGGGCCTGGCGACAGCCGAGATCCAGATCTCGGAGACCGAGACCCCGCTACACCGCCTGGAGACGGTCTACCGGCGACTCACCGAACGCCTCTCCACCGCCACCCACACGCCCAGCGCCCTACGCGCCGTCGTCGACTCCTGGTTCTACACACTGGAGGAGGAGGTCCTCGCCACCGGAGACGTCTCCGAGGAGGACAGCGAGGCACTCGGCAAGGCCGTGGACGCGCTGATGGAGTCACGTCTTGCCGATGTCGCCCGGACCACCCCGGCCTTCGCCGCCGCCCTGCGCGGCTACCGCAACGCCAAGGCGGCCGGCGACGCAGCCACCGCCGAAGCGCTCATCGCGTGGCTCGGCGGCCAGAAATCCGTCGCCGCGGCAGCACGCCGGACCGCCGGCGTCCGAGGCGACCTCGACCACTTCGCGGCCCTCGGCTTCCTTCAGGGCCTGCTGACGGTCCTGCGGGACTGCGGCCACCCGGGCCTGCTGCTCGTTCTGGATGAGATCGAGACGCTCCAGCGTGTGCGCGGAGACGTCCGCGAAAAGGGCCTCAACGCGCTGCGGCAGCTCCTGGACGAGATCGACGCCGGCCGCTTCCCCGGCCTCTTCCTCGTGATCACCGGCACGCCCGCGTTCTACGACGGGCAGCAGGGTGTCCAGCGGTTGCCCCCGCTCGCCCAGCGTCTCGCCACCGACTTCACCACCGACCCGCGCTTCGACTCCCCGCGCGCCGTCCAACTCAGACTCACCGGATTCGACCTGGACCGCCTCGGCGAACTCGGTCGCGCCGTCCGGGACCTCTACGCCGCAGCCGCCCGCAATCCCGAGCGGATCGCCGACCGGGTCGACAACGCGTACATCGCCCAACTCGCCACCGCCGTCACCGGCGGCCTCGGCGGGCAGGTCGGCATCGCCCCGCGCGTCTTCCTGCGCAAGCTCGTCGCCGACGTCCTCGACCGGGTCGACGAGTTCGAGGACTTCGACCCGCGGCAGCACTACGCGCTCACCCTGTCCGCTGCCGAACTGAGCGAGGCTGAACGGAGCGCAGCTTCCGCAGGCGACGTCGAGCTCGACCTGTGAACGACACCAGCGCACCGGCCGGCCCGGGAGGGGGAAGGGCGGCCGCGATGAGCAGGCTTCAGCCCGCGCTCGTCCACCACATCGTCAACTCCTTGGGCTGGCGCGACCTCCGTCCCCTCCAGCAGGAGTCCATCGCCCCGCTGCTGGACGGCGAGGACGCCGTCCTGCTCGCCCCGACTGCCGGCGGCAAGACCGAGGCGGCCACCTTCCCCCTGCTGTCCGCGATGGAACAGGGCCGTTGGACCGGCCTGTCGGTGCTGTACGTCTGTCCGCTGAAGGCCCTGCTCAACAACCTCCTGCCGCGCCTCGAAACGTACGCGGGCTGGCTGGGCCGCCGCGTGGCGCTCTGGCACGGCGACATCCCGCAGACCGCCCGGCGTCGCATCCTCACCGACCCGCCCGACATCCTGCTCACCACGCCGGAGTCCCTCGAGGCGATGCTGGTCAGCACCAAGGTCGACCAGCACCGCCTCTTCGCCGGAGTGCGCACCATCGTCATCGACGAGGTGCACGCCTTCGCCGGCGACGACCGGGGCTGGCACCTGCTCGCCGTGCTGGAGCGCCTCCAGCGCCTCTCCGGGCGGCCCATCCAGCGGGTTGGCCTGTCCGCTACGGTCGGCAACCCCGAGTCGCTGCTCCGCTGGCTCCAAGGCTCGGGGCGAGGGGCTCGTGCCGCCCGGGTCGTGGCGCCGGGCGTCGACCTCGTCCCCCGGACCGGGGGAGAGGCCACCGCGCCGCCGCCGGGCGACATCGAGCTCGACTATGTCGGCTCGACCTCCAATGCGGCCAAGGTGATCGCCGCTCTGCACCGGGGCGAGAAGCGCCTCGTCTTCTGCGACTCCCGGCAGTTGGTGGAGGAACTCGGCGCTGCCTTGCGGGCAGCTGGCGTGACCACCTTCCTCTCCCATGCCTCGCTCTCGCTGGACGAACGGCGCCGCGCGGAAGCAGCGTTCGCCGAGGCCCGCGACTGCGTCATCGTCTCCACCAGCACCCTCGAACTCGGCATCGACGTCGGTGACCTGGACCGGGTGATCCAGATCGACTCGCCGACGACTGTCGCCTCTTTCCTCCAACGCATCGGCCGCACCGGTCGCCGCGCCGGCTCCACCCGCAATTGCCTCTTCCTTACCCGAAGCCATGAAGCGCTTCTCGGCGCCTCAGCCCTCCTCGTGCTCTGGGGCCGCGGCTACATCGAACCCGTCACCGCTCCGCCGGAACCCCGCCACATCGTCGCCCAACAGCTCCTCGCCCTGAACCTGCAGGAGCACAAGATCGGTCAAAACCTGTGGAGCCAGGGGTGGAACGGTCTCCCGCCTTTCGACCGCAGTGCCGAACCCATCCTGCGGCACCTGGTCGACCACGGATTCCTCGACCAGGACGGCGAGTTGCTGTTCATCGGCCCGGCCGCCGAGGAGAAGTTCGGCCGCCGCCATTTCATGGGCCTCACCGCGGTCTTCACCGCCCCACCGGAGTTCACCGTCTTCGCAGGCCGGCAGGAGATCGGCCGCACCGACCCCATGCTCCTCACCGAGAAGATCGACGGCCCGCGGGTCCTGCTGCTGGGCGGCAGAAGCTGGAAGGTGACCTGGATCGACTGGACCCGGCGCCGCTGCTTCGTCGAAGCCTCCGACCTGAACGGCCGCGCCCGATGGTTCGGGACCGGCTACACCGGAACCTCCTACGCCCTCAACCGAGCGGCTCGAGACGTACTGCTCGGCGCCGACCCGCAGGTCAAGCTCACCCGGCGAGCAACCCAGCAGCTTGCGGTCGTTCGGGACAAGAACGTCGACACGGTCCACCCCGGTGGCACCGTCATCACCCGAGTCGGCGAGGACGTCCGCTGGTGGACCTGGGCCGGCTACCGGGCCAACGCCACCCTCACCGCCACGCTCGCCGGACTCACCGACGAGCGCCAACGTTTCTCCGACGAGTACGTGCGTCTGCGGACTGATCTCACTCCGCAGATCTGGAAGGCCGGCACCGCCGACGCCGCAACTCACCTCTGCCTGCCGGACGTCGACGTCAAGGCCATGCGCGGCCTGAAGTTCCACGAGGCACTCCCGGAACGCCTCGCGATGGCCACTCTCGCCACCCGGCTCGCCGACCTCGACTCTGCGGAGAAGGCCCTGTCAGAACCTGTGCGATTCGTGCTTCAGACGCCATGAGTTGCCGGTCGTCAGGCCGATCCTTGATGGTGGGCGGCGCGCCCCGCGCGGCCCGACTGCTTGCTGACCGCGCACCGGCGGCTCACGGTCCCGGGGCGGGGTCGGGGGCGTATGGGAAGAGAGCCGGGAGTGCACCCACCGCCGTGGCCGATCGGCCAGAAGGGCTTGCGCGGTGCGGAACGCGAGGCTCATGTGCATCGGCACAGCGTAAGTGGCTCGGCAACAGCAAAGCCGGAGAAGGGCCCGGTGAGGTTCCGTACCACCCACACCGATGACGTTCACCCTAGGGGTGCCGGACCTGAGATCCTGGTTGAATGACGACGGTTGACAACTCGTACCGGGTGAGGCTTGCCATCGCCGCGAACTGCATAGTCTGTGGTGTGCCTCGTGCGGTGAAGGGGGCAGGGAAGTGCCCTGCATGTGGCCGTCCCCTGCCAGATGACGAGGTTCGGCAGGTCCGGGCTGCTGTCAGCGCCCGCCGCACGGTCTTCAAGGTCGCTCTGCAGCGGCTCGCCCAGCGCGTTGCCACGACGGCTGAGACCTTGTCTGCGTTCGCGACGCGCGGCATTCCGCTCGAAGAGCATGATCACCTGGACCAGGTGATCATGCCGGCGTTGACCAGGCTGGAGGACCCGGCTCCCAAGGTGAAGCAGCTGCTCGAGAGCCGCGTGTGGGACCCAGAGGAGACGGGCACCGTCGCTGCCTTCAGTGAGCTGATCAAGGAAATCGACAGCGGACTGGCCTGGGTGGAGTCCCTGCGGGACACCATGCCGCCAATGGCCTGGCGAGCAGTACATCGTGAACTCGTGAGGGCTGCCATGGCTCTGGTCCGTGGTCAGGCAGCCATGGCCGCAACGATCGCGTCCACCGACCTGGACGCTGCGATGCAGCTGCAGGCGGAGGGCGAGCGCTGGTTCGATGCGGGGGCAGGGCACGCTCATCGGCTTGCCGCACAGATCAAGCTCATCAAGGACTCGCCTGCCGACGGGCCGATCCGTCCGGACGGATCACTCGACTTCGTGACCGCAGCGTGGACGAGCGTGGGGCGTACCGGAACGTCGATCGCAGAAGCCGCGAGCATTGTGCGCAAGGCCCTCGTTGACATCCCCGGCATAAGCAACGCAACTGACGAGCACATCTTCGGGTTGCTACCGATCTTGGCTATGAGCGCGCGAGCTGTCGACCACGAGCTTCTCGTATCGCGGGCCCAACAGCTGAGGGCGGTGCTCGACGCGGCCGATGCTTCGGGCCCCTGGATCACCGATCACGCCCTGCTTGTGGGGCGAGTGTGGTTGGGCTTGGAGCGGATAACCGACGAAGTCGAACGACTCGGCCGCGAATGGCGGTATGGCCTGCCCCGGCGGCACGTGATGCGGACACTGACAGAGGTCTACCGGGAGCTCGTTGAAGGTGCACTGTGTGACCTCGGCGGCGTGATCCTGACTGCCGCGCGAGCAAGCCGACGAGCGCCGGACGGCGTCTACGAGGAGGCCGTGGTTGAGGGATTCAAGTCTGGCGACATCGTGAATGAGTTCGTCAGGCTCGGGCCGCCAAGCGGCGAGACTGTTGACATGCTCTACCGGAACGCCAGTGCTCACGCCTCCGTGGTTGTCGGCGACCAGGGCATCACGGCAACTCGACGAGAGATCCGCGACGGCCGTGTGGTGTCACGTAAGACCGTCTCGCTGTCAGGCGAAGAGTTCGGCGAGGAGCTTCTCGCCCTGCACGAGCTGCTCCTCGCAGTCCAGCTTGCGCTCCTGCCGTGGATCTCCGGTCACAGCGACAGCCGTATGGCTGCCGCAGTTGCCACGACTGTTCCGTCAGCGCGCCAGCGCGATCAGACTCTCTCCCTGATCGCCGGAGTCGCTGGGATGAGTGACGTCACCGTAGCGGTCGACGGAGATCAGTTGACGATCACGGCAACCCCACCCGCCGCGACGGCTGATCGTCTAGAGACCAACGTGCTCAGCCTGGTTCCCGCCTCGTTCGGCCTCGTGCCCGCCCCGGGCCGCGTCACGCTGAACCTGGTTGGCCGTCATCCGGTGACTTTTACTCTACGAGAGTTCGGTGACGGCCTTGATCCGAGCGATCTACCAGACGCCGGAGCGAAACTCGGGCTCGTCACGGCACGATGGCTCCTGGAAAGCACCGGAACACTTAGCTCCCGCGACGAAGCGACCTGCATCACCGCTCCGCTGGCCGATGTTCACAAGCGCTGCGCTGAACTCGCGCCGACCGACCAGGACGCGGCGCTTAACTCACTCCGGAAGATTCGAGCCCGTGTCGATGAAGTGATCCCTGAAGACCGGAGGTCCTTTCTGACAGGCGGTGTCGTCCGTCAGATCGACGCCTTGGTTGACTTTCTCGGCGGGCTCGCCACTGGTGGTGAGGCATCGCGCGGCTCGGATGAAGCCCGCTTGCGAGCCCAGCGTGCTGCAGCCTCGGTCGAGGAGGCACACCGTATCGGGGAACAGGCCCGAGCGATGCGTGATGCCTCATGACGACGCCACTGTCGTGGACGGGGGTTCCGCGCACTGGCCCCGGTCGGCTATGGCCGAGCCCCCGTGGGCCGGGGAGGGGCGGGTTGAGCTGCAGTCACGACTGCTTCGCTGCGGCGCTGTTCTCACCGCGTGGTCAGGAAGCCCGTTCTGAGGGTCGGGGCGCGCGGGCCTGCCCCAGGGAAGCCACTTCTCGAAACGACATCCGGTTGAGCATACCTAGCCAGGCTGACGCGTTTGCTCTTGGCACCTTCCCGCAGGCGGCACGGGCGAGGGTCTGTAAGTGAGCGCCGTGGCGTCGGGCGGCGTCGGCCTCGCACTCGGCCTGGCGCAGGTCGTAACGCGCCCGGTTGTCCGGGTCTCGACCGTCGGCAGCAGCAGCAGCAGCGTCGGTCGGGTCGCCGAGACGACCCGGTGCACGGCATGGTGACGTGCAATCACACTCGTCGAACCTCACCCGCGCGCCGGTATCGCGCCGGGGAGAGACTGAGGGTCCGTTGAAAGGCTCGGCGCATGGCCTCTGAGCTGGGGTACCCGCTTGCTCGGGCGACGTGTTCGATGCTCTCGTCCGTCTCATCCAGTAGGCGGCGTGCGGTCTCCAGCCGGGTCTGGTCGACGAACCGGCCGGGGGACGTGCCGGTCTCCGCGGTGAAGGCGCGGGTGAACTGTCTGGGGGAGAGGTGGGCGCGCTTCGCGAGTGCCTCTACGGAGAGGTCTTCGGTGGGGTGATCGGCGATCCAGTGCTGTACCTCGCGTACGGAGGGTCGGCTCGCGAGTTGTGTCAGGAGTTGAGTGCTGAGCTGGTTCTGGTTCCCGGGGCGGCGTAGGAAGACGACCAAGTATCGGGCGATGGTCTGGGCCACGTCCCGTCCGAGGTCTTCCTCGACGATGTTGAGAGCGAGGTCGATGCCGCTGAGTGCGCCGGCCGATGTGGAGATGTGGCCGTCCCGGATGAAGATGGGATCGGGGCTCACGCGGGTCGAGGGCTGTTCTGCCGCGAGCTTGGCGGCCTGGGCCCAGTGCGCGGTGACGTGTCGGTCGGTCAGGAGCCCGGCTTCGGCGAGCAGGAAGGTCCCGCTGCAGATCGAGACGACCCGCTTCGCTCCGGGTGCGTACTGGCGAAGCCAGGCGACGACGTCTGTGTCGAGGGCGACCTCTCCCTGCGGATCGGGCAAGCCCCCGGGGACCAGGAGGGTGTGCGGTGCCTCCGCAGAGTCGAGGTCGATGTCGGGTGTCAGGTGGAGGCCCCAGGCCGTGCGCACCGGCTTGCCCCCTGGCCCCGCGGTCACGATCGAGTAGGGGGTCCGGCCGGATGGGCTCTGCATCAGGCGGTTCGCCCCGGCGAAGACGTTCAACGGGCCGGAGACGTCGAGTGACGCGAGTCCTTCGAAAAGGACGATGAGTACGCTGCGGGTCCTCACCCGAATCAGCCTGCCTCTCCATGCCGGTCGGCGCAACGCCAGGCCTCCGGATTTGGATTCCCGTGTGCAGTCCGAGTCGGGGATCAGAGCCCTTGTTCATCGATAGTGAGGGCATCTTTCAAAGCGCTGAGGTTGGCTATTCGGCGTTGATAGATGTCAATGGTCTCGTCGATACGAGCGGGAATTGACCCCTTGCCGGTTGAGAGCGATGAATGCAATAGGAGGAGGTATTCCCGGGTTTCCTCTTGGGAGACCGGTGGCGGTAGACAGGTGATGGCCTCTTCGGCGGTCACTTCCGCCGTCACCCAGCTGCCGTCAGCCTGGCGGTTGGCCCAGATCACCGTCCCAGTGTCCGGGGCGAGAGTCAGGTGAAAGCGCTGACCTGCGCTGGCGCTGAGCTCGGTCAGTTCGATTGCGTCGGGGCCGGCCAGGGCGATGGCCTCATCGAGATTCGATACGGTTCCGTAGGGTGGCGGCGTTGGGGCCGGGAGAAAGCGCATGATGTCGCCTCCGGTTTCTCTTGGGCGGCGCGGGTTAGGCCGGTGGGGCCTCGTTGCCTGGTTCGTGTTCACTGCTGAGCCAGGAGATGACGACGAAGCGCAGGTCCGGGTAGCTGGAGGGGATGAGCACCTGAGAGACGACGTTGATCTCGGCCGGGGCGAACTGCGGGATGCTCAGCCGGAAGTGGTGGCCGTCGCGATAGGTCACAACGGCGGGTCCTTCGTGCCAGTAGCGGTGGCAATCCGGATCCGTCAGGGCTTCGTTCAACAGCGCTGTGAGGGCCAGGTCTTGGGGGAGCCGTGCGAGGGCCTGGCGCATCATCGCCAGGTAGATGCGCGCATGGCCTTCCCAGCCCACCAGCTGTCGGCGCGCGTCGGGATTCAGCAGGGCCCAACGGATGAGGTTCGCCCCTGGCTCGAGAACCCACGGAAACCAGTCCGCCATCGCCTGGTTGTAACCGACGATGCTCCATGCGGCATCGCTGAGGTAGGCCGGGCGCGGCATCTGCTGCTCCACGAGCAGGTGGAGCGCGCGGTTCGCGGGGGTGTCGCCGATCGGGCTGCTCCGGGCCAGCGGCACACCGCCGACGGTGTAGTAGAAGAGCGTCAGCCTCTCGTCCGATCCCAGACGAAGTGCTTCTGCGAGGCGTTCCAGCGTGTCCCGGTCGAGCCGGGGGGTGGCTCCCCGCTCCAACTCCCGATACCAGCGCTCACTCATCCCCGCCGCATGCGCCACCTCTGCCTGCGATACGGCCTTTCCCAGGCCGAGCATCTCGCCCGCTCCCACGCGCCAGGCGCGGAGAAGCCCGGCCAGACCCATGAGCTCTCCTGCCGGTGTGCTCACCGCATCTTCCGCGGCTCTGAGCGCCATAGGAGATCACCTCCGAGAATTCGTTGATTTATATCCAGGTTAGACATTCAAGCCGAGAGATCTAGCCGGAAAGTGCCTGCCGGAACAGATGTTCCGGCAGGCGCCTTCCGGTGATACGCCTAACACTCGCAGGGCGGTTGATGTGGCCTACGATGAATCCTCCGGCGCTCGGGCCCCGGCCCTCGGCATCGAATGACCGGCGGAGGATTTAGCGTGACGGTAAAGGTGGGAAGCGTGTCCGATTAGTGCTGACTCCGCTGCTCGGCGAGATTCCCCTAAGGGGGAGGGAGTCCTCTCTCGGGGCCGCTTTCGCCTGTCCGAACCGCAATGAGCCCTCATGATGGGGAATTTGGTGACCCGTGAGCTGGCTTCCGGATGCTACGTGGAGGCGTTGCGCTGAACGACGGCCTGCTGCCCGCTGCATTTGGCCATTTTGGGCAGGTGGCGAACCATCTCATTCGAGCCGGACGCTGCCCTACTACGGCGTTGCCTTTCCTGACCCGTCTGCATATGGCCATCCGGCCGACCGACGATCAAGGAAGGATCTGCGCGGAAGGCGCGGGAGGGAGCTATCGCGGAGACTGCCCGGCACGCGCACGGGCGAAATGAGACCGGTGTCCAGGAGCTACCAACTCCTGGACACCGGGGTCGGCACCCCGAAGGGGCCAATTCACAACTCGCGGGCGGCGGGGCTTTTCGACGAGAACCGCCGCACCGCGCTCCTACAAACAAGGAGTTTCGCATGCTCGCCATGCCGAGCGGAACCCCGGCCTGCCCGGACACCGACCGCCAGCACCGCCTTGCCGCCCCGCTCACCGACATGATCCCCGGTGCGGCCACCGTCCGCGTCAGCTGTGCGGACCCGGCCAAGCGGTGGCCCGCGGTGCACCCACGGGCGACCGACGCGACCGGGGAGGCGATAGTGCTGAGTCGGACCAGGGCCAAGATCGCGGCCCGCTGGGTCCTGCGGGTCTGGCCGACCACCGACTGGAGCCAGGCCCACACCCTCGACATCGCCACCGTGACCCTCACCCCCAGCAGCGACCTCGCCGCAGCCGGTCGGGGGCGCTGACATGTCGCGCATCCGACCGGTCAAGCCAGAGACCTGGACCTCCGACACGCTCAACGCGGTGAGCATCCCGGCCATGGTCACCTTTCTCGCCATGACGAACCACGCCGACGACCACGGCCGCCACAAGGACAACGCGGCGATTGCCTGCGGGCTTATCTGGCCGATGCGGGGCGAGATCACGCCGGTGCACGTCGAGGACCACCTCCAGCAGCTCGAGGCCGAGGGGGGAATCTGCCGGTACACGGGCTGCGACGGGAAGCGGTACTTCCACTACCCCAACTGGTTCAAGCACCAGAAGATCGACAAGCCGAGCCTGTCCAGACTGCCCGCCTGCCCGCATCACGCACCCGAGCGCTGCGGCACCTGCAAGGGGCCGTGCACCCGCCGCGAGGAGCTCTCGGCGACTCCTTCCGGAGCAATCCCCGAGGCTTCGCCGAACCCTCGGGGAGTCCTCGATCTGCCCTCGCAGCCCTCTCCGGCCCATTCCGCACCCACCACCGAGCAGGCCGCCGCGGTGCAGGACACCCTGGTCACCATCGATGCAGGACCCGCGCAGAAGCCCAGCAAAACGGCAGGTCAGAAGGTTTTCGCCGAGGGCTCCCCGACTCCTCCCCGAACCCTCGGCGAGGGCTCGGCGCCTGGATCTAGGATCTTGGATCCTGGATCTTCTTTCCCTACGGGGCGCACAGCGCCCGACGCCCCCGTCTCGGCCAACCAGCTGATCGGCGAGTACGTCGCGGCCTGCGGGGAACGGCCGCCGAACGACGTGATCGGCCACCTGGGCCGGACCGTCAAGAACCTCCTGGCCGAGGGCATCGGCCCGGAGCACATCCGGGCCGGGCTGCAGAACTTCGCCGCCAACCCCAAGCACCCGAGCGTGCTGACCAGCATGGTCAACGAGGCCATGAACTCACGCTCTGCCGGTTTGGCGCGGCCGGGATTTCGGCCTAACGTGCCCGCTCACCAGGCATGGACCAACCCGGTCAACGCCGTCGCCGCCTACGCCGAGGAGCTGTGATGCGCACCCGCAACCGCGAACCGCAGCGGCTCGGCGAGGGCACCCTCGACCGGATGGCCCGGATCCTGGCCGCCCGGGGCATCTCCCCGGCCGCCGTCGCCGCCGTAGCGGACGAGCCCGAGCCGTACTCGGCCCTGGCAGCCCTGTCCGCCGGAATGCCCCCGCGTTACCAGGACGCGGTGGCCGACCACCCGAAGGTCCTGGCCTGGACCAGCCAGGTCGCCCGCGAGGCCGTCGCCCCCAGCAGGGGAGCCCGGCGGCAGGTCGCCACCGGCCCCAGCCTGCTGATGGCCGGGGTCGTCGGCGCCGGCAAAACGCACCAGGCGTACGGCGCGGTCCGGCACCTCGTCGAGGCCGGCATCGGGGTCCGCTGGCGCGCGACCACCGCCGCCGACCTCTACGCCAAGCTCCGGCCCGGCTCCGACACGGACAGCGAACGCGTGCTGGAGGCCCACGGCCGTTGCCCGCTGCTGATCCTCGACGACCTCGGCGCGGCGAAGGCGACGGAGTGGACCGAGGAGCAGACCTACCGGCTGATCGACCGCCGGTACAACCACATGCTCCCGACGCTGATCACCACCAACCTGGCGATCGAAGACCTCCGGAACTACCTCGGCGACCGCGTCACCTCCAGGCTTCGGCAGATGACCACCCAGGTCACCTTCGAGCCCGTCGACCGCAGACGCTTCCGTACCGCAGCCTGACCTGCCGCAGGCCGCCCCGCCGGGCCGCGCCCCCAGCGCGCCGACCCGCACCTCCCGACCCAGCGCACCCCTCCGCCGACGCCCACTGCGCGCGGAGAGCGATCGGAGCAACCCCGCATGACCACCACGACGATCACCCCTGCCCGCCACCGCTCGCTCGGTGACCACACCTGGCAGGACCGGTCCGTCTGCCTGCCGACCGAGCACAACCCGGTCGATCCGGAGATCTTCTTCCCGGAACCCGATGAGACCGAGGCGATCGCCGCCGCCAAGTCGCTGTGCGGCCAGTGCCCGGTCAGCCAGAACTGCCTGGACGCCGCCCTGGAGAGCGGCGACACCGACGGCATCCGGGGCGGGCTGACCGAGGAAGAGCGCGCGCCGCTGCACAAGAAGTCGGCCCGCCGCCTGGAGTACTCCCGCGTCAACGCGACCATCGCCGGGCGCGACGTCCACCTCACCGGCGCCGAGCGGGAAGCGGTCGTCCTGGCCGCTTACCACCACGGCCTCAGCGCCGAGCGACTCGCCTGGCTCCTGAAGTTCAGCGAGGAGCACGCCCAGAAGCTGTACCGCGAGATCCGCCGCGCCATCCGCAACCGGGACCGGCAGCAGGCCGCGGGGAACGCCACCGCGCTCCCAGGGACCGGGGCCGAGCACCTCGGCCGCGACGACTTCGGGACGGCGGCGTGAGCACCGCGGCAGCGCCGCACACGGCGCAGATCACCGGCTGGGACCGCGCGGTCGTCATCCTCCTCGGCGGGGCGGGGTGCGCCCTGTCGTACGACGCCCTCCAGCAGATGGCCGTCGCCATCCACGTCCGGGGCCCCTTGACCTACCTCTTCCCCCTGGTAATCGACGGATTCATCGCCTACGGCGTCCGGGCCCTGCTCGTCCTGCGCGCCGCCCCGCTGCGCGCCCGCTTCTACGTGTGGGCGCTCTTCGCGGTGGCCACCGCCGCCAGCATCTGGGCCAACGCCCTGCACGCGGTCCGGCTCAACGAGCAGAGCACCTCGGTCGCCGGACTGCGGCTCGGCGACACGGTCGTCGCCGTCCTGTCCACCCTCGCCCCGCTAGCCCTGGCCGGAGCCGTCCACCTCTACATCCTCATCGCCCGGGGCCCGGTCAATGACAGTGACCGGGGCGGCCTCGGACAGCCCAGCAACTCCGGTCAGCCGGAGTACATCGCGGTCCCCCGGACCGACCGAGCCGGACAGCACCAGCCGCAGCCCGATCAGGTCAGCACCGGTCAGCCGGTCACCGCGCTGACCCGGTCAGCCGGCCAGGACAGCGACCGGCCCCGACTGCCGCTGGACAAGCAGCAGCCGGACACCCGGACAGCGCCGGGGGCCGGCACGCCGACGGCCAACTACGGCCCGGACACCACTGCTCCGACCGGTCACCGCGAAGAGGTGTCCCAGGCCCCCGAGCTGGGCGGACAGTCGGACAGCGCCCGCCCGGTCAGCGCCGCGCCGGTCACTGACCGGCCAGTCACCTCGTCGCCGGTCAGTGATTCGGGCACCCGGTCGGTCAGTGACCGGGAGGGTGACCCGGATACCGAGGAACTGCTGGAGATCGCCCGGACAGCGGTCAGGGCGGAGGACAAGCTGACCCGCAAAGTGGTCGCCCAGGCGATCCGCGGTCAGAAGATCCCGCTGTCCAACGACACCCTCAGCCAGCTGATGGCCCAGCTCCGTGAGCAGCACGGACAGCCGGTCATCGGCCCCCGACCCTGACCGGACACCCCGGACGGGCGGGTGACCGAACCGGACACCCTGGTCGGTCACCCGCCCCGGACCCCCACTCCCACGACCTCCTCCAGTCAACCGGAGAGCACCGTCATGCGTACGACCCCCGCAACCCCGGCCGAGGTGGACACCTGGCTCGCCGTTCTGCACCAGCACGGACACCTCCACCACGCCGAATCCGGTTCCGATGCCACCTGGACGGTGCAACGACGCCGACACAGCCACCCGTGGACCCTCCTTCACCCGGTTCTGGCCATGGACTGGATCGAGGAGGTCCTGCGCGACATCCACCAGAAGGAAGCCGAGACGAGCCAGTGACCGTCGAGGACCAGGTGGGCACCACGGCTGGACCGGACCGTGACCCCATGACAGCTCCTGGCGGAGCAAGTTGTCGCATTGGATACCCCTACGGGCCATCCAATGCGGGCGTCCTCACCCAGGGGGGTGAGGACGGCTCTGCTGGTCCCCAGGCGAGGGCGCCCGGGGACCAGCAGAACCAGGGGCACCAGGGGGTGCCACGGAAGGGAGAAGCAGTCGCCGATCCCGACGCGTCGCCCGCCAGCGAGGCCGCGTTCCCCGACCGCACCCCGCGCCGCCGCGCCTACCAGCCCACCCACCGCGAAGACGTCATCGCTTCCCGCCTGACCGCCGACGAGAAAGCCGAGATCACCGCCGCCGCCAAAAGCGTCGGCCTGTACCCCTCCGGCTACCTCGCCGCCGCTGGCCTCGCTGCCGCCCGCGGATCCGCCGGTCTCAAGCCCAACGAGCAACTCGACGCCGCCATCGACGAGCTGGCCGCCCTGCGTACCCAGATTTCCCGCGTCGGCACCAACGTCAACCAGATCGCCTACATCTACAACGCCGGCGGCCAGGCCCGCCCCGGCGAACTCGACCACACTCTGACCGCCCTGACCCGCACCCTGGTCCGTATCGACGACGCGGCCGAGGCCCTCGTGAAGAAGCGCACCTGATGGTCCCCAAGATCCGACGAGGCTCCAACACCCGCGGACTGCTCGCCTACCTCTACGGCCCCGGCAAACGCGACGAACACACCGACCCCCACCTCGTCGGATCCTGGGACGGCGACTTCGCCCCCGACCCCGGCCGCGACCCCCAAGCCACCCTCACCCGCCTCGCCGCCGCCCTCGACCTGCGCGTCAAGCAAGCGGGATCCCAAGCCCCGGCCGAACATGTCTGGCACTGCTCGGTCCGCACCGACCCCGGCGACCGCCACCTCACCGACACCGAGTGGGGCACCATCGCCCGCCGCCTGGTCCACGCTGTCAACCTCGCACCCGAAGGCGACCCGGACGGCTGCCGCTGGGTCGCCGTCCGTCACGCCGACGACCACATCCACATCCTCGCCACCATGGTCAAAGGCGACCTGCGCCGCCCCCGCGTGAACTACGACAAGAAGAAGGCCCAGGCCGAATGCCGCCTCATCGAGAAGGAGATGGGCCTGCGTCAGCTCAACCCCGGCGACGGCACCGCCGCCAAGAAGCCGACCAGCGCTGAGTGGTTCAAGGCCGAACGGGTCGGCCGCACCGAGACCCCGCGCGAGACACTCCACGCAGCCGTCCGCCAGGCCATGGCCGGAGCCGCGAGCGAGGAGGAGTTCTTCACCCGTCTGCGGGAGGCGGGCCTGCGGGTCAAGATGCGGCACGCACCGTCCGGCGACGTGCTCGGCTACACCGTCGCCTTGCCCGGTGACCGCAACAAGGAGGCGGCGCCGATCTGGTTCGCGGGCTCCACCCTCGCCCCCGACCTCTCCCTACCAAAGATCCGTCAGCGGCTGGCCGCTGGTCCCGCCACGGCAGACCCGGACCCGGCCCCCGGAACACCACGGCGCTGGTCTCCGCCAGCGAACGCCCGCCGCAACGCCACCCAGGCTGCCGAATACGCCGCCACCCGCCTCGACGCGGACGACGACGAAGGGTCGGCTCAGCTCGTCGGCATCGGAGAGCTGGTCGATGCCGTCGCCCAGACCTCGCCCGTTGGCACCCGCGCCGAACTGGCAGCCGCCGCCCGTACCTTCGAACGCGCCACCCGGTCCCACGTCCGGGCCGAAGGGAGCGACAGCCGAGCCCTGCGCTCGGCCGCCCGGGGCATCATTCAGGCCGGCGGAGCGCTCGGCCGAGGCGAAGACGGCGGCACCACCGCGATGCTCCTGTCGACCCTGGTCCTCGTCGCCCTGGCCGCCGCCCGCTGGCACTCCGCCCGAGGCCACGCCCAGCAGGCCGCAGCCTCCCGCCAGACCGCCCAACACCTGCGCGCTGCCTACCGCCAAGCCGCCACCACACCCCTGCAGACCATGCGAGAGCAAGGCCGAGCCCTGACCGATCCCGAGCGCCGCCGCCACGACGCCACCATCCGAGCCGCACTGCCCACCACCGCGCAGACCGGCCACGAACCGACCTGGGATGCCCTGGCCGCCGCCCTCGCCCAAGCCGAGCAGGCCGGCCACGACCCCCAGGCCCTGCTCAACGAGGCCATCGTCCTGCGCGAACTGGCAACCGCCCAGGACGTTCCCGACGTCCTCGTCTGGCGAATACGCCGACTCGCCAAGCTCCCCGCTCACCCCGACGCACCCCGCAGCACACCGCTCGCCACCAGCCGCACCAAGACCTCACCAGGACAACCCGCCGCCAGGCCCACCCCGCCGGCCACCACCCGCCCAACCGCACCCGAGCAGCGCCGCGCCCCACGACGCTGACCTCCGGTCCGGCAGGCCGACCACCGGCCTGCCGGACCGGATCAAAACCCTGGACAACCCTTTCCACCAGCTGTTACGCATGGACAGCCGGAGCCCACTCGGGAGATGACGCTCGTGCTCAGAACGACCGACAACCAGACACAGCCGGCACCCGCGCCGACCGCCACCACCGGAACCGACCCGCTGCTCCAATTGGAACTCCAGACACAGCCCCCGACGGGGCCGAGCGCTGCCCGCTGCCTCAACCACCCGGACGAACTGGCCCTCGGCGGCATCCCCGTCATCTGCTCGGCTTGCCAGGGCCGCCGCGACTGGCTCCTCATCAACAAGGGTCGCCACGTGCATATCCGCTGCCGCTGCGGAAACCAGTGGCCAGAGCCCGAGATCACCCGGGCGGACTTCGACGCCATGCTCGACAACCCGCAGTGGACCAACTACACCACCACCGACGAGGGTCTCACGGCCTTGGGATTCGACGGGTCGTTCGCTGGCATCTATCTCATGTAACGAGGAGTATTGCACCGGTCACAACGTCCGACATGCGCTGCGCATGACCGTGAGTGGCGCTTGCATCGGGACCGGCCAAGGCCGGTCCCCCGGTGGGCGTTCCTGACAGGGCGGCCGAGACCGATGCAACGATGTTGCGCTGGAAGCAACTTGGAGCACTGCATCTACCGTGAGTTGCCCATCTGGCGCCAGCGTCCCGGGGGAGGGAGTCAGCTCGGCTCGGTCGAACTCACCGCCCGCAGCGCGGAACGGGACGCCGTCGAGGGCGCCTTCGCCCAGGCATCCGGGATGCCCGCGCTGTCCTTGATGGCAGCGCAATATGATCTCCCCTACGAACAGCCGGAGTTAAGCAGGAGAACCGCGTTGATCATCTTGGACTCCAATATCCTCAAGGGCGTGTCACTCCGGGGGCCGGACGCCGAACTCCTGCGCGTGCTCACCAAGTCCAAGGTCGAACGCGTCGCAGCGCCCTGGATCGTTCTGGAAGAGCTGGCCGCCCAGCAGTTCCTCCTCCACGACGCAAAGTTCAAGGCCGCCGCCGCCTCGATGGAGGCGCTGCGCAAGGCCACCCCTTGGGCTCCCGTGCCAGCCCCCGTCCCCACGGCGCCGGAGAAGGTCCGCGAGTACTGGCGGTACCAGTACTCCGCCCTCGCCGAGACCATCGAGACCAGTACGGACACCCACAAGCAGGCGATGTTCCGCGAAGCCAACCTCATCGCACCCTGCAAGACTGTGAACAGCGGCAAGCACAAGACCGGCAGCAGGGACGCCCTGATCTGGCTGACCGCGATCGAGTATGCCAAGGCCAACCCCACCGAGCACGTCTACTTCGTCAGCAACAACACCGAGGACTTCGGCGACGGGACGAATTGGCCAGCGCAACTAGCCGAGGACATAAAGGACTTGGGTGGCCGGTTCACCCTTTACACCTCCCTCGACGGCGTCCTCGCCAGGTTCGCACGGAAAACCGACATCACCGACAAGCAGATCAGGGCCATGCTGAGCACCCCCGAGCGCCTCGCCAACATCGCCCGCCGGGGGCGGATAGCCAGCCTGCAGAGCCGGATCTCGGACGAGCTGTTGGCCGACAAGCCAGGCAGCGAGCGCGGCCTGCGGCACGGCGTCCAGTTCAGCGCCATCCTCGCCCGGGTCGAGGACCCGAGGGCCTACGAGATCGACGGGCACACCTGGTACACCGCGACGGCCCGCTGGCTGCTCGTGGACGAGGAGCTGAGCAACACTGAGACCGACAGCGCCGGGCAGACCTCGCTGTCACTGTTCGAGCTGCAAGGCCGTGACGGCGCCTACAGCTGGGAGACCCGCGTTCTGGTGAGTTCGGCCGACCAGGACGGCGACCTCACGGTCCTCAAGAGCAGCCCCTATCGGCTGATCGCCCCCGAGGACGAGCAACTTCTCCCTGAAGGGGTGACCGCCGACGCAGTGGCAACCCGCAGAACACAGGCCTTCCACCGGTGGATCGGGGCGAGAAGGGGTGGTGAGGGCACTATCGACCCCGTCACCATGAGCATCCTGACCAGCATGCTCACCAACGAATAAGGAGTGGTTCCGGGGAGGCCGGCCGGCGGCCGGACACTCTCCGCGCCCGAAGGCCCGGAGCCCCATGGGCCTGACTTATCACCACACCGCGGCGGTGGCGACCGCCATGACGGGGGCCGGTCCGGACGGGCAGCCCAAGCTTCGCCTCTGTTGTGGTCGACACGAGGACGGCGAGAGCAACGAGGCCGGGCGGAGAGACGGGTGCGGGGCGGGTGCTGGCAGCGGGGCGACGGTGACTTGTTCATGCCGCAACCCCGGGAGTACCGGCAAGGTCGACATCTCCTCGGACCTGTAAGCGCCCGCCACTAACCGTCCAGGGTCGGCCACTCGGTGGTCGAGGAATACGACACGCGAGGAATAAGGCATCTCCGCCGGTATAACGACCAACGTCCAGACTACGGTCGAAAGCCCGCAGTAGCGCTGCCACTGATTCGAAGCTGGCTGTAGCGACCAGAATGCCGACGGGCACATGGCGTCCGTACCGGCCCCGGGCCTTCACTGCACGATGGTGGACGACGGCCGAGCGCTCGACCCTGCAAGCGAAGGCCCTCCGGCATTTACTCAGCGCCCGATTTCACGGAGCTGCTGTTCGACGATGGAGAGGATCAGCGGAGTGGCGGAGATCGGGAAGTACTCCCGTCCTCGCACTGCCTTCACATCCTCGTCGGCGAGGGCGAAGCGTATGAAGGATTCCAAGTTGGGTGCGAAGTCGCCGGGAAGGTTGGGGGCGACAAGCACCTGTGTCGTGTACCCGTCTGCGGCGTGGGCTCGCAGGCGGGGACGTGGGTCACCGGAGGTGATTCCGAACTTCACACGTTCCGTGTCCTGCACGATGTAGAACACGTCCCACACCTTGCCGGCGCATCGTCGGCAGATGCCTTGCCCCTGCTTGACACCGCTGGGGATGGTCTTGCCCTGGTGACCAGCACGGCAGATCAGCCGATGCTCAACTCCGTCTCCTCGCCATGCCGGCTCGACGACTGTCCCGCCGAGTTCTTCCACCCGCGCCTTGAACCACGCCCAACATGCGCCGGGATCAATGCCGACACACTTGAGGCATCGGCCGGTGCCGCTGCGCATGTTGTTCGGCGTGGGTGTGAAGGGGTGGCCGTTCTTACAGATGACGCGGTGCTGTGCTGCCTTCCCCAGCCATTTTGTCTCGACGACTGTCCCGCCGAGTTCTTCTACCCGGGCCTTGAACGCTGCCCATGCTGTGGCCGGATCATTCCCGGAGCACACTGAACAGATGCCCCCACCACTGCGCACGTAGCCGGGCCGGGGCTTGCTGGGGTGGCCGTTCCTGCAAATCACCCGGTGACGCTTGTCCTTCCCCAGCCACTCCGGCTCGACGACTGTCCCGCCGAGTTCTTCCACCCGAGCTTTGAAGGCTGCCCATGCCGTAGCCGGATCGCTACCGGAGCAAGCTCGGCACATACCCTGGCCTCGTTGCACGGCGTTCGGAATCGCTGTCGTCTCGTGCCCCTTGGGGCAGCGAATCTGGTGCTTTGCCGCGCTGCCTAGCCATTTCGGCTCCAGCACTTCACCGCCCAGAGCTTCTATTCGGGCCTTGAACTGCGCCCATGCCTTCGTCGGAGAACCCCCCATAGGTTCACTCTTCCAGACCCGGGTTCGACATAATTCGGCAGCCTGGAGTGGCGAATCCGGGGTCTGACCTGGGCGGACATGCTTGTAACCGCCTGGAGGGCGTTTCTCTAGGCGGTCACGTTTCTGCTGGTCAGCGGGTTGCGGGCTGAAGCGCGACGACCTGCTTGGGGACGGGGATCTGCAGCTTCGCGAGCAGGTCTCGCTGGGGCTTCGTCAGGGCGGTGACCTGCTGGAAGGTTCCGGCAGGGCCGGCGAAGGTGCCCAGGTGGAGGCGGTCGAGCTCGCGTCGGATGTGCGGCCAGGTGTCGCCGGTGGTGGTCTCGGTGATCCGGATCAACAGGAGTGCGAGCCAGCACAGGATGACGTGGGCTCGGATGCGTTCTTCGAGGCGGTGGTAGACGGGCCGCAGGTCGATGATCTGCTTCATGTCGCGCCAGCCGCGCTCGACTTCCAGCAGCTGCTTGTAGCCGAGCGCGATGTCCTCGGCGGTCAGGTGGGGGTCCGAGCAGCGCAGGAGGTACTTCCCGTCGAGGTTCTCCTCGGCCTTGGTCTTCGCCTGGTCGATGCGGAGCTTGCCGGCCGGGGTGGCACGCAGGTAGCGGTTCAGGCCGGGCTTGTCGGCGATCCTCCCGCGCAGTTCACCCCGCTTGAAGTCGCTGAGCTTGTCGGTGCCGGCGATCAAGTCGCCTAGTTGGGCGACGAGTTGTTCACGCATGTGCCGGTCACGCTCGGCCGCTTCGGGGTTGTGGCAGATCACGAACCGGTCGGTGTCGGATATCCGCACTTCCTTGACGCGCATGTTCTCGCCGACGTCCTGGTAGCGGCCCTGCCGGGACAGCGCGGCCTGCACCTCGGGGCTCCCGGAACGGAGCTTCTCGCCGATGATGTAGGCGTGGTCGCCCTTGCGCAGGTAGCGGCGGTTCTCGGCCGAGGAGAAGCCGCGGTCGGCCACCCACACGATCTTGGAGAGGGTCCAGTCCCGCATCTCGTCCTTGACCTGCCGGATCAGTGCCTGGTCGGAGGCGTTGCCCGGCCAGCACCAGCAGCGCACGGGGATGCCGTCCCTGGTGACGGCCATGCCGATCACGATCTGCGGCAGGTCGTCGCGGGAGTCCTTCGACTTGCCGTAGGTGCGGAACCCGACCGGCTTCGCGTCGTCGTCTGCCTGGCCGTCGCCCTCCAGCCTGCGGCCGGTGTTGTCGCGGGCGACCGGTTCGTCAGGCTCCTCGAGCTCGAAGTAGGTGCTGGTGGTGTCGAAGAACAGCAGGTCCACCTCCAGGTTCAGCAGGTTCGCGACCTCGTCGAACACCTGCTTCTCCAGGTCGTCCTTCACCTCGTGCAGCCAGTCCATCGCCCGGTAGCAGGCCTGTTCGCCGGCCTCAGCCAGGCCGTCGATGTGCACGTCGTTCGTGACCCACTCCGCCGCCGCGAGCTTGGAGGACGGGGCCAGCGCGCGGTTGGCGACCAGGGCGAACAGCACCCGCTCGGTCGCGGTCATGTCCCGGCGCCGGCCCCGCTTGGGCTGCCCGACCCGGGCCACAATC
Organism: Kitasatospora sp. McL0602; assembly: GCF_052076145.1. NCBI lineage: Bacteria > Bacillati > Actinomycetota > Actinomycetes > Kitasatosporales > Streptomycetaceae > Kitasatospora > Kitasatospora sp. McL0602. Next base: position 6,704,967 of record NZ_CP197246.1, read on the forward strand.
TGGTCGATCCTCAGTCGGCGCCACAGGTGGTCGAGCACGTAGGCGCCGCCGAACGGCACCGAGGAGATGAACTCCAGGTCCGACGCGGCAGTCGCGGCCAGGGCGTCCCCCGGTTCCAGCAGCCTCGATAGAGACGCGACCAGGCGCTTGACCGCGTCGCGGTCCAGGTCGTCCTCGCGGCCGAAGGTGAACAGCACCTTCGGCACCGCCCGCCCCTTCGCCGGATCCCACTCGTTGTGGGCGAGGTGCAGGTACCGGACCGTCCCGGACTTGTTCTCTCGCTTCGTCGTCTTCACGTACACGACTCCAGACGATAGGTCGAAGCCACAGGCCAGCGCAGGCGAATCATAAAAATCGCGTCTCTAGGTACTCTTGGGCTTCAGGGCCCACCGCAGCCCGATGACCTGCGTGTTCAACCCGGCAGGACCTCTAGAAACCACGAATTACGTCGAACCCGGGCCAGAGATCCGCCTCCGCAGCAGCCGTTTTGGGGGAACGAGCCGGTCGGGCTGTACCCGTTGCACTCGGCCTCCGGAGTCAGGCTTCCCGGCCTCAAGGGTGTGGGGAATACGGCACAGGCGGAATAATGATCTCTGCCGGTATAGCGAGCGTTACCCTGGGCGGCCGTTCGCACCCGCCATCCCCGGCCAGGACGAGTTTAGGGGCCGTCAGCTGCACACCCACGGCTGCCGCAGCGCGGTCGACTTCGTGGGGCAGCGCGTCGTATGGTCGGCGGTGGCAACTCCGGCGCCCAGATCGCGCCGACCTCCATGTGGTCGCCACCGTCCGCCGGGTGACTCAGCTCCCGGCCTGCTTCCTGCCCGACAGCATCGACGGCCGCACCCTGTTCGAGATCGCCACCCGCCGCGTCCAGGGCGAGGGCCCACGGATCTCCGACCTCGGCGACATCATCGCCACCGAAGGCGTGCGCACCGCCCGCACCGTCGGGCTCACGGCGCAGTCGATGTTCGCTCGCCTCACCGAGTTCGGCCCGGTCTGGGCGAACGGCACCGCCTGGCCAGCCGACAGGGTGATCTGGTGCAGTCGGCTTCCGCCCGGCCCTCCTCCCGACCGGCCTGCGGCGCGATCACGGCCGTGTCCCCGTGGACGGCTCCCGCGCGGTCGAGGACGAGTGCATCCACCTGCTCGGCTACGGCGACTGGACTCGTCCCGCCTCCGCCAACCCTCATCGGCGTCGGCCGCTCCGCCCGCACGGCTGTCGAATAGATCCGGGAGCTCACGGTCCGGCCCGACACCGGCGGGGTCCGCCCGATCTGAAAAATCCCAGACCCGGTGCCGTGCAGCCGAGTACCGTCCTTGCATGGTCGCTGCCGCCAGGTCCGAACTGATCAGCCCCGTAACCCGGGCTGCCTTCCGATCGCACTGCACCAGCATCACCCTGCGCTACATCAGTACGGTGTGGGAGGGGCAGGGCTTCGCGCCCGTCGCGCCGGAGGAGTTCACGTACCAGGACTCGAGCGAGCGGCGCACCTTGTTCCAGTCCTACGCGCAGGCGGCCGACTGGGCCAGCCGCTCCCACGTTGACCGGGCCCTGCTGGTCTTCGAAGATCTGATGCGGATCGCCCGGCACGAAAAGTGGGAGGGCGAGTGGCTGGAGGAACTCGTGGTCCCGTTGGAGCGGGACGGCCTCACGGTCGACGCGCGTGGCCGGATCCTGTGGCCCAAGCCCGCAGTTCGCACCCACGACCTGAGCGGACTCTCCGACCCCTCGGGGATCCTCGCCGAGCTCGACCGCGTCCACCGCTACCTTTCGGACGACCCTGCGAGCGCCATCGGCAGCGCCAAGCAGCTGATCGAGGCCACCGCCAAGACCGTCCTGCGCGAACGCGGCATCTCCGTCGCCGAGAACACAAAGGTCCCGGCCCTCGTCAAGCAGGCTCAGCAGGCCCTGTCTTTGGACGCCTCCGCCATCACGCCGGGCCCGGACGGGACGGACGCGGTGAAGAAGATCCTCGGGGGAGCGGCGGCGATCGCGGTCGGGATCGCCGAACTGCGCAACCGTGGCTACGGCACTGGCCACGGTCAGGCCAGCGCCCCGGCGGGCCTGGGCCTCCGGCACGCGCACCTGGCGGCCAACGCGGCGATCACCTGGTGCGAGCTGATGCTCGACACTCTCCGCGACCCGGCTGCTCCCTGGCGCAAGACCGTCACGCCCCCGCCGCCGACTACCTGACCACGGTACCCCGGTGTTCGATCAGCAGGACGTCGCGCCAGGCTCCGTGGTGGCGGGCGGCGTGCTCGCGGGTGCCTGCTGGAGACCACGCAGGCTGTTTGGGAGAGCCGCGTGGTGGACAGCTACAGCGTTGAGCTGACGGTGGAGAAGCTGGCTCGCGGGGTGGGCTCCTCGGTCCGAGGAAGCCCACCGCGACGGGTACGAGGGCTGAGCCTCTACCGGCGGAGCACGGTCGCGGCGGCCGTGGGCCTGCTGGCGGCAGGGGACGGCAACTGGGTGCCGTCGGCCGGTGCGTTCGCTGATCGAGTGACGGCGGCTTGGCTGAGCGAGCGGCTGGCGGTCGGTGTGCCGCTCGCGGGCGGAGCTGATTCACGGGCCTCGACCACGTGCCGGATGGATTGCAGGGCTGCCTGGCTCTCGGCGTAGGCCGTGCGAAGGCTGCCCGCCGAGTCGGTGATCCGCTGGAGGTCGTGGAAGTCCGGTACGAAACCCGGCCTCGTGAGAGCATGCAGCCGTTCTCGGTGGACGGCCACGGCGGTGTTCCAGATCACGAGGGATGAGCGGATGCGCATCACCGACTTCAGCAGCAGGTCCCCGGACTGCTGGCGGCCAGCGTCCGCTTCCAGTTCTTCGATGGGGCGGTTCCAAGCGGTTGCGATCATCGAGTCGGCTTGGGCCAAGGCGGTGTTCTCGGTCATGCTCCTCCGAGGGTTGCGGGGATGATCAGCGGCCTCGTCGCTCGTGGGGTCGTTCCTGGTCGGCGGCTTGGTACGAGGACGAGGTGGTGGGCTGTCGGCTGGCCGCGGCGGGTGGTGCCGCGGTGGAGCGGGATTGGGCGGCCGTCGCCATGGACTCGTCTGCCGGTTCGGTGGTCGGCTGGTTGAGGCCGGCGCCGTTGGTGCGCTGCTGGGCAGTGCGGTAGACCGCGTAGTCCTCGCGGGGGCCGGCGGCGACCAGGTAGACCTCGCGCCTGTGCGTCGAGGACGGCGGTGCCGGGCGGAACTGGATGACGAGCCGGTAGGCGACGGCGGGGTCGACGTAGACCTTGTGGAAGCCGGCGAGGCGGCCCTTCAACGGGACGCAGTCGTCGCTGCCGTGCATGAGGTTCTGCAGTTCGAGAAGGGCCAGGTCCCTGATGTCGGGCGGGAGCTGACGCAGGTCAGCGATGGACTCCGGGTGCGCGGCGAACGCGAAGCGGGCACGGCTCACAGGTGCCCCCGGAAAGCCTGGCGCCGGTCGGCGGCTGGCGGAGTGGGAACAGCGGAGTTCGGCCTGACCGTCGGCCATGCTGAGCCCGAAAGGCCGCTGTGGGCCGGCGTTTCGACAGGAGGACGGTGGCGGGCGATCACGCGGCGAGCCCGAGGTCCGTGGGCGCCGGGGTGGCGAGGAGGCGGTGGTTGGGGCGGGTCGGGCTGATGGTGCAGGCGGCGAACGGGCCGTCGGGTGCCCGCAGTTCGAGGAGGGCTGGAGCGAGGTGGTCGCGGTGCCAGGTGGAGGGCCCGGCCAGCCCGGCCTCGGCGTCGGTCAGCTGTTGCCAGGCGAGCCAGAGGCCGTGCAGACGGGCGACGGCTTCCAGGTGTTCGGCCCACTGGCCGCACCAGGGGCGGGTGGTGCTGATCTCGCGTCCGTAGACCGGCAGGAGGAGGTGATCGACCCAGAAGCGCAGCGCGGCCAGTTCGGCGTCGGACGCCTCGCCGGTGAGCGCGAGGATGAACACGGAGGCTGGCTTCTCCGGTTCGGCGGTGTCTGCCTGCTCGGTGCTGGGCGGGGCTTCGGCTGCCGGGGCGGGTGCGGAGGGGGTTTCCTCGGCTGCGAGGTGGTCGAGGATGACGCCGTGCTGGCGGACTTCGGCGATGGTCCGGGCGAGCGCGGAGGCGAGATCGTTGAGGTCTTCGTCGGGTATGCGGATCGGGTCCTGGGAGGGGCCCTGGGCGATTTCGGACATGGGGTGGCGTCTTTCGAAGGGAGGGCGGAGCGGGGCGGCGCGGCGGGAGGGCTCGCCGCTCGCCGCAGGGGTGCTGGGGCCGGCGGCTCTCATCGCGCGGTGGCCGATTCGCGGGCCAGGAGCAGGCCGAGGTCGACGGCCCGGTCGAGGCTGCTGGCGAGGGGGTAGCCGGAGGCGGCGAGCTTGTCGGGGTGGTGCAGGCCGCCGGTGTGCAGGACCGCGAGGGCGCCGTTGGCACGGGCGGCGTCGCCGTCGTCGACCGCGTCGCCGATCAGCAGCACGCGCCGCGGATCCCCACTCAGACCGAGAGCGTCGAGATGGGCGGCCAGCGCGGCGGCCTTGGTGCCACCAGAAGGACCGGTGCGTCCGTCGACCTGCCCGAAGAAGTGACCGATGCCCGCCTCGTCGACCTCACGCAGCAGGGTGGCGTGCGGGCACAGTGACAGCAGCGACTGGGTGTGGCCGGCCTCGCGAAGCGCCGTCAGAAGCTGGCGCACACCGTCGCGCAGATGGACCGGCTGGGCATTGATGTGGGCCAGAAACGCGGCGTCGCTGCTCTGCCACTCTGCATCGGTGATCCGGCGCCCAAGCAGGCGGGCGTAGAAGTCCGTGATGGGCACGGTGTGCTGGGCCCGGTAGGTGTCCTGGTCGACGAGCTGGCCGCCGAGCGCGGGCAGAGTGGCGTTCAGCGCGCTGACGTGGTCGTCCAGGTCGTCCTTGAGCGTGCCGTTCCAGTCCCAGACAACGTGCAGGCGGGGGCGGGTGGTTGTGCCGGGCAGGAGGGTGGTGGTGTTCACGGTGGTGCTGCCTTTTCTGTGGGAGTGGGTCGGTCAGCGGCTGAGGCGCTGGCGGGAGCGGTGCAGCAGGGTGAGGGCCGCGGTTGCTCCGGCGAGGGGGATCGCGGCGCAGGCGAGCGGGCCCGCTGCGGAGGCGAGTGAGTCGAGGGCGGTGCCGACGCTCTGGCCGACGCCGATGCAGGCGATCAGCCAGGCGAACGCCTCGGTGCTCTCGCCCTCGGGGGCGAGGGCGTCGACGGTGAGGAAGCCGGCGGTCAGCAGCGGTGCGAGGAACAGGCCCGGGAGTGCGGCGCACGCCACGGCGACGGCGGGCGCGGGGCCCGGCAGGAGGGGGAGCCAGCCGAGGGCGAACCCGGTGGTGGCGGTGAGCAGGTGCGTGGTCGGGGAGCCGGGCCAGGTCCGCCGCCCGTACACGAGCCCGCCGGCGGTGCTGCCGATCGACAGCGCGGCCGGAATAGCTCCGGCTAGCCACCCCGCGTGGTGGCGCTCGGCTGCCCCGACCGCCAGGACGTTGACCGCGCCGAGCGCGATACCGATACCGATGAGCGCGGTGAACAGCACCCGCAGGCCCGGCTGCCGCACCGGTCCGAGCCAGTGCACCGGCTGACCGGCGGGCGACCAGGCCCGGGGCGGGGCAGCGGAGACGATCAGACCGGCGCCGAGCAGCCCGAGCGCGGCGGTCGCCGTGATCGCGGCGTGCGCGCCGGCGACCTGGGCGATGCTGGTCGCGGCAAGCGGACCGGCGATGAAGACGAGCCCCTGGGTGCTGGAGTCCAGGGCGAGCGCGGCCCGTTGCTGCTCGGGGTCGGGCAGCAGCGTCGGCCACAGCGCCCGCAGCCCCGCCTCCAGCGGCGGAGTACCGAGCCCGGCGGCGGCCACGAGCATGGCTGCCAGCAGCGGGTGGCGGTGGGTACTGACACAGGGCAGCAGCAGGAAGGCGGTCGTCGCCGCGGTGACGGCGCCGACGAGCACCCGGGTCTGGCCGAGCCGGTCCACCAGCCGCCCGAGCACGGGTTGGCCTACGGCGCAGGCCAGCCCGTAGACGGTGGCCAGCAGACCGGCCGCGGCCAGCGAGCCGCCCTCGGCGCGCACGAGGAGCAGGATCGCGATCGGCGCCATGCCGGTCGGCAGGCGGCCGACCAGGGTCCCGACCAGAAGGCGGGCCACGTGGCGGGCGCCCAGGACAGCGTGATAGCCGCTGCCCTGGGCGGAGCCCGGGAGGGTGTCGGACGGGCTCAAGGAGGAAGTCCTTCGATGGTGGAGGGGACGGCGGAGCGCGCGAACGGTCGGGCATGGCAGCCCCTTTGGTGATGCGGCTGCTGGGGAAGAGAATCCGGAGGAACCGCGATTTGGCACGGCCGGGAGATACCGGTAGAAGGCCGCGCTGTGTTGAGGTGCAGCGCGGGCAGCCGAGGAGCGGCGGTGCTATCACGAGTGGCTCCGCAGCGCGGGTCGGACGCCGGGCGTCCAGCCAGGCCAGGCTCCGGCGGATGGGAAGGGAGCCGGTGGCCGGGTTCGGCTGCGGGCGAGTGCTGCCACGGCCCGCTTCGTCCCGGTCGGCGGATCCGGGGGCGAGAGCGGGACCGGTGGTGCTGTGGCGTTTCGCCACCGGGCCCTGACCTCGTCGAGCGGGCCGAGAGCGTGCAGTACGTGGTTGATGAGCTGCCCGGGGGCCAACGCTTCGTTGCCTGCCAGGTCGCCGATCGTCCGGGCCGAGGCGGCGGCGGTGCGGACGATGGTGGAGCGCATGACCCGTTCGCCGAGGTGCTCGGCGGACCCGGCTCCGAGTCCGCCGCAGATCTGCTGAAAGCGGTCCACCGTGAGCGTGCCGTCGGCGAGCAGCCCGCGCCGCTGGGCTTCCCAGAGCGCGGTGAGTTGGTCGATCGGCTCGCCTCGGTGGTGCAGGGTGCCCAGGCAGCGGTAGAGCTGGCCGTGCCCGTAGTCGGCGAAGTCGGAAGGACGCAGCCAGGCGACGACATCGTTCATCCCGTCCGGCTGGTCCACGAGCACGCGGAGCAGGAACTCCTCGTCCTCGGCAGCCTGAGCACCAGTTAGCGCGGGCGCGGCGGCCGGTGCCGTGGAGTGGGCGGGCGCGGTCGGCCTTGGCTCGGTCCCCCAACGCCGGGCGAGATCCGCGAGGACGTCGGCCAGGACGTCGGCTTGCTGCAGACTGCTCTCGACCTCGCCCTGCAGGGCGTCCGCGCGGGCTGCCTGGTGCAGGCGGACGGCGTGCCGGGTGACGGCGCGGTGGATCGCGCCCTCCAGCACCATGCGCCCGTAGACCGGAGCGTTCCCAGGGCGCGGGCAGGCCGCGACCAGGGTGTGCGCGTAGGAGGCGGTCAGCCCCCGGACGTTGCGCTCGGCCTCGGCGACGGTGTCGGTCACCCAGGCCAGCGGCACCTTTCGCCCGGCCTCGAGCGCGGGGTGCTGGTCGGCCTGGAGTCGGCGCATCGCGGCGAACAGCGCCCGGTGCACCGGACGGTAGAAGTCCTCCGGGGTGAGCCAGGCCAGGCGGTCGAGCTGGCTCGGGTCGACGAGGACGCCGCCGAGCACGGCCTGCTCGGCCTGCAGAAGGGGAATCATCCCCGCCCCTCGCCGAGCGATGCGGACTGCTCGGAGCGCAGTTCGGCGACCGCCTGATCGGCGGCGGCCATCGCTGCCGCGAACCGGTCCAGCTCACCGGTGAACACCGGGTCGGTGGACAGGATCGCCCCGCTGCTGGTGATCAGCCACCACTGGCCGCCGCGCTGGACAACGGGGGAGCCGGCCAGCGGAGCGGCGCCGGGAACGGGAGATGAAGGAGTACGAGAGGACATCGAGGTGCTCCTGAAAGCATCTGAAGGGGAGGGGAATTCAGATGGCGAGGCTGTAGTCGGCGGCGGCAGGCGCGCCGGAGCGGCACGATCAGGGTGAGCAGCCGTCCGGCTCGCCGGACTCCAGCTCGGCATCCGCGATGGCGTCGAAGACATCGCCCTGGCGGCTTGACCACTCGTGCGCGGTGACCCGGTCGATCGGCGCCTCGTCGAGTGGCCGGCGGCTGCGGTGCAGGTATGCCTGGCCGAGCAGCGGGGTGCCCTCGGCGGTCGCCCTGGCGTTGCCCCGTCGGATGGCGAGGTCGAACGACACGACGTCTTCCCACTCGCGCGGTGAGTTGTCCCGCAGCGCCCGCCACTGGGCGTTGCCGTGGTACGGGCAGCCCAGGCAGGCCGACTTGGGCGTCTCACCGAAGCTGCGTGAGCGCAGCAGCCGTTGGCAGTCCGAGCGGGTGAAGCCGTGCTCGATCAGCGGGAAGCGGTTCTTCATGTAGGCGACGTCCGCGTCCTTCGCCCGTTGGAACTCATCGGTGCTGATCCCGATCCACTGCTCGACGTGCATCCCGGCGGGGATGCGCTGTGGGTGCGGGTAGCCGAGCAGTTCGCGGACCTTCTCCTTGATCGGCTTGATCTTGTACTGGCCCGTGCACTGGCGCCGTGACATCCCCTCTGTGCCTTGGGGGTTGAGGATGTGTAGCGGCATCGAAGCGAAGTGCTTCGAGGGATCCAGGGCGTCATCGCGGATGTTGCCGGATGAGACCCGAAGCACCGGGATGCCTGCGGGCTCCGCGATCTCCCGCTCGATCCGGTCGAGGTGCTCGTAGACGCTCCTCGGCTCCCAGCCGGTGTCCGCAAAGATGGCCGCGTCCAGGCCGGGCAGGTGGCCCTCGGCCGCCATGAGCAGCAGCGAAGTGGACTGCACGCCGGCACCGAGCGACAGTACGCGCAGAGTGGGGGCGCTCATGCCGACAGCCCAAAGTCGTCACGGGAAAGCGTCTTTGCGATGGCGCGCTCGGTGATGGCCTTCGTCGCGCGCGCGGAGGCCGCCCCGATCTCCTTGGCGGAGGGCTCCTTGTACCAGGGCCGCAGGTCGAGCATCGCCGCGCGCAGACCGGTGGCGAACAACAGGGCCCGGCCCTTGGGCAGGGCGCGGATGGCGTCCGGGGGCAGGATCCGCTCGGTGCGCATGCTCACCGAGGTGGACTTGCCGCCGTCGCTGGTGGAGACCGAGGTGGTCTGTACGTCGTGATCGCCGATCAGCCGCGAGAGGCGGTCGGCGAAGTCGCTGTCGTCTATGCCGCTGCCGATGACCTTCACGGTGGCCGCGCTCCACAGCGAGTCCATGCCGGCCTCACCCCAGCACCGCTGCCCCTGCCGGTAGGACTGCAGGATCGTGATCGGGATGACGCCCCGGCTGCCCAGGTGGGAGTAGAGGTCCGGAAGGTCGCTGATCCGGCAGACGTTCGCGGCCTCGTCCAGGACGCACAGGGCGGGCGGGTCGAGCCGGCCGCCGGAGCGCTCGGCGACGATGACGGCCGCGCGCATCACCGCGTCGGCAGCCGCTGCGATGATCGCCCCCGCGTTGCCGCCGCCGTCCTTGCTGAGCAGGTACAGGGTGTCGCGGGAGGTCGCGAAGTCGGCGGGCTTGAACTCCGCGACGTCCTCGGTCGGGGTGACCCAGGCAGCGATCTCCGGGTCGAGCAGGCAGCTCGCGTACTGGCGGGCGGTCTCAAAAATGCCGTCCCGGGTCTCAGTCGCGCCCGAGACGGTGCCCTGGAGCTGGGCGGCGACCGCCTGGTGCCCGGCGTCGGCCAGTAGGTCGACCGGGGTGCGGTCGGCCGGGGAGGAGAGCCAGGTCAGCACGTCCGTGACCGGACGGCGCGAGCTGGCGGCGGCCAGGAACAGCGCGCCGAGCGTGTTGCTCGCGGCCGTGCTCCAGAAATCGGAGCCGTTGGACTCGTCCACGCTGGCGGCGACGAAGTGCCCGGCCAGGCGCTTGCTCCCGGCGAGATCGCGGGCATCGGCCAGGATGTCCCACCACATTTCGCGCGGGTGGTGGGCGATCTGCTGCGGGTCGAGCGTCCAGATCGTACCGACCTTCGCGCGGGCGTCCACCGTGGCGGTGAACGCGTCGCCAGCCGCCTTGTTACTGGTCAGCAGCACCGGGCCAGGGGCGGCGAGGATGGCGGGGATCGCGAGCCCGGAGGTCTTGCCGGACCTGGGCGCCATGATCGCCACGATCACGTCCTCCCAGGACGCGCGGACCTCGGTGCGGCCGGGCGACAGCGTGCCGACGAGGATCCCGCGGTCGGTCGGAGCGACCTCTTTACACTCCCGGCTGTTCAGGCTCGGCCGCAGGCTCTTCGCCTTGGCGGTGATCTCCGGGTCCGTGAGCGGGGCGAGATCCTGCTTGCGGGCGAGCCCTGTCTTCGAGCCGCCGCGCAGCCGCAGCCAGACGGTGAGGCCGGTGGCCGTGCCGGTGACGGTCAGCAGGCCGGGGATGATCCGGGCGCCGATCAGCAGGGCGACGGGCGTGAGGTGCGGCCAGAGCGCGCCCGGGTGGAGGAGGGCGTCGGCGGGCTTGAATGGGGCCCAGGGGTCGGCGCCGACCAGGCTGTTGGTGGTATTGCCGATCAGCCAGGCGAGGGTGCCGAAGCCGAGGGCGGCGCCGACTATGCCGAAGAGAAGGTAGAGGAGGGCGTCGCTCCCGGTGTTGGTCGAGGGTGCGCTGGTGCGAGGGGCGGGCATGGGAGATCCAGGAGGAGTGGAGGGGCGGGCCGGGGGCGGGGCGCGCGGTGCTCTTCTGGACGTCATGGCGAGACTCCTGTTCGGGGCTGTGGGTGCGATCGGTGCGGTGGCGGTGCCCGGGACAGCTGGGGCGCCGCCACCGCGGCTCGGGTCAGAAATGGGGGTTCTCGGTGGGCCGATCGCGCTCCGTTGCGGCTTCGAGCAGTTCGGCGAGGTCGTCGGGCTCGGAGGCGCGCTGGTCGACCCACCACCCGGCCCGGGTGATCGTGCGGGCGGCGTCCTCGATCCGCTCCCAGGCAGCCTCCTCCGTGTCGCCTTCGAGGACGAGCGCGGTGTAGGCGGCGGACAGGACCTGGTGGCGGCAGCGAACGCCCCAGGCGATCACGCGGTCGGTGCCCTCCAGCGGCGGCATCCGGTACTGCTCGGACCAGGCGTCGGACTCGGCCTGCTCCTGGGCGCGCTTGGCCTCCAGCCAGGCAGCCTTGTCCTGCTCGTCGCCGTCCCTGGCGGCCTTCCAGCAGTCGGTGCACTCCTGCTTGGCGAGCCAGTCGGCGAAGCCGGCGCGGCGGTCAGCGGGGCGGTCGGACAGGTCGCGCTCGACCTCGTGCCCGCAGGAGTGTGTGATCGTCCAGACCTTCTTCACGGCCATGTGCTCTGCTCCTCGGTCGAGTTGGGTGTCAGCGGGTGCGAGCCATCGCGATGCGCGGATCGAGGGGCCGGGGCGACGCGGCGGCCGGCGCGGGAACCGGGACGGGCGCCTTGCCTGGTAGGCCGGCAGTGGCGGGGCTCGCGGAGAGCGCGGCGGCGCTGAGCGGGAACCTGCCGCTGCTCAGACCTCGGCTGTCCTCGCGCCGGTCCGCTGCCGCCGGGCCAGGTGCCCGACCAGTCGCCGCGTCCTGGGCGAGCCGGGGCTCGACGGCGACGAGCAGATCGGCGCGCCGCATGGCCGTCGTGGCCTGGGCGACGAGGCCGAGCGCCTCACCGCGGTCGGTGGTGATGGGCAGGGTGTAGATGTCCAACTGGGCGTTGTGCCGCCAGCCGTGCTGTTCGAGCACCTGGCCGCCGCGGACCGCAGCGCTGGCGGTGCCGGCGGTGGCGGCGACGACACCGAGCCGGGGGTGCTCGGCGAAGGCGACATCCGGCTCGGCAAGGCGGTGCAAGGGGCGCGGCTGTATCGGTGCGTTGGGTTCGAACTCTGTGTCGGCAGCGACCGAGTACCCGGCCGAGCGCAGCATGCGTACGGCCTGGGCGGCGTGGTCCCGGCCGGAACGGGGCTGGTCGGTGAGCGCGAACAGCTTTAGCTGGTCGGGGACGGGGTGGAAGCCCAGGCGTTCGAGCATCCAGTGGCCGGCGGGCAGGTCACGAGGGTTGGTGGCGACGATGCCGTGCTCGGGGTGGCGGGTGACGGCGATGTCAGTGGTGTCCATGGCGGAGTTCCTGGTGCGGGCGTGAAGGAGGAGGACGGTTGGGCGGGCAGGTTCTGTGGCGGATCGGCACGGCACTCTCCGTCGAGTGGGTCGTTGGTGATCAGGATCGGCGGGAAGTGCTGTTTGGCGGCGCCGGGAATCGGTGGTAGGTCACCGGCTGTGGCGCGGGCTCGGGGCCGCAGCGACCCGGGTCGCAGGCAGGCCGGGGACGAGGGCTGCCGCTGTGGAGGGGGCGGAGCGGGCGAGGGCAGCCTGGTTCTGAGGGGAGTGCTCGGCGGCGGGCGCCGGGCGGATTGCCTCAGCCGCGTAGCCCAGCCCGCCGGCGTGGGTGGCCAGTTCGAGGGTGTAGTGCCAGCCCTCGGAGTTGCGCAACTCCCTTGCCCGCTCGACGTAGAGCGTGCGGGGAACACCCGGCGGCTCGGCCAGGGCCTCGGACTGTTCGCACTCGCGGCCGAGTTCGGCCGCTTGGGCCAGTGCCTTCTCGGTCTCCCGGACGTTGCGCCAGAGGTTCGGATGGAGTGCCCCGCTGGGGTCGGCGGCGCGCAGGTTCTCGCGGGCGGCATCGACGACGGACGGGGCGTGGAGGAGGAACACCTCGGCGTGCTCCCAGGCTGCCGCGTCGCGGGCCACCAGCCTGTCCTCATAGGCGACCTGGTCGAGGGGCCAGCCGTCCTCGTCGCACAGCGAGTCGGAGACGGCGTCCCAGCTGGCCAGGGCCTCGTTGATCCCCTCGGTTGCCGATTCGAGGATCCGGACCCGGGAGGTGAGCGTGGCCTGCTCGAACCGGGGCAGGAAGCGCTGGCGCACCTCGGCGGCGGCCCGCACCGGATCGCGACTGACGGAGATGGCCATGGGCGCGGGCGGCCCCAGAAGCTGTACCGGGATGCCGGTCGGCTGAAGGGCGCCGACCAGGAACCGGTCGCGATGGTCGGGGCGGTGGACCACGACCGCCCGCGCGCCGTTGGGGCCGGTGAGCACAGCCGCCTCATGCAGCACGAACTGCTCGAAGGCATCGTCCATGATGCCCAAGTCCCATACTTCTTGGTGCAGTTCCGCGTGGTGCTCACCGAGGGTGATGTCGTGGGTGCGGCCCGTCCAGCCGGGTAGGTGGGCGGTGAGCGTCCTGGAAAATTCCAGGAGGTCGGCCCGCTGAACCGTGGGCACGGGCGTTTCGCGCAGGACTTCGGCGCGGAAGTACTGGCGGGCTTTGGCGGCGCTGGCGAACTCCGCCTGGACGTAGCGGTCGGCTCCGGAGCCCGACAGGAGGAAGTGCTGGCCGGTGGGCCGGTAGACGCCGATGGCGCGCTGGTGCCCCTCATCATCGAAGGTGCGGGCGTAAATCACGAGGTCCTGGTTAGCGATGTGCTGGTGCAGATCGCGGGCATCGCCGGCGGTGGAGCCGAGGGGACCGGCCAGGGCGGAGCGGGCCTCGGCGATGGCGATCACCGCCGTGGTCGCCGCATACGGGAAATAGGACGGGTCCGCTTCGGCGGGAGTCGGTATCTGCGGCTGGTGGTCAGTGGTAGTCATGGAGTGCTCCCAGGGAGGTGAGTGGGACTCGGCGCACCGGGCTCAGGCGGCCAGCACCATGCGGGCGTCGGTGTCGAAGAGCGCGCGCTCGGCCGGGTGGAGGAGATGCTGCGTGATGAAGCTCCGACCTGCGACTTTCCACAGCCCCCTGCCCTTGGTCAGGGCGGCCACGGCCTGCGCCTCGACGCCGGTGAGGCCGAGCAGGGAGGTGGCGGTGGCAAGCTGGTCGGGCTCCTGGCGGTAGATGATCCGGGTGGAGCAGTCCGCCAGCAGGCCCTCGGCCAGCACGCGCCCGCGCGAGCCCGCGTCACCGGCGGACAGCAGGTCGGACAGGCGGTGGATCACCATCAGGTTGGCGATGCCCAGGCCCCGGGACAGCTTCCACTGGCTCTGCATGCGTTCCAGCAGGCCGACGTGGCGCATCACCCGCCATGCCTCGTCGTAGATCACCCACCGCCTTCCGCCTGTCGGGTCGGCGAGCGCGGATTCCATCCAGGCGCTCGCACAGGTCATCGCCAGCACCAGCGCGGTGTCGTCACCCGCGCCGCCGAGCCGGGAGAGGTCGATCGACAGCATCGGGGCCTTCGGGTCGAAGGCGACCGTGGACGGCGCATCGAACATCCCGCTGAGGTCGCCGTGCACCAGGCGGCGCAGGGCGTGGGCGAGATCCTCGGCGGCCGGCCCCATGCGACCGCCCTGGTCACCGAGGGCGGCGTCGAGACGCTCCGGCGAGCCGAGCGTGTGCGCGATGTCGCCGAGCAGTGGAACGCTGCCGCGCGCCTCGGACTCGGCGACCGCCAGATCCAGGGAGAGGTCGAGCGCGGTGTGCTCCATCGGGTGCAGGTCCCGCTTCAGCACCGTCCGCGCCAGGCCCGCCAGTAGCAGGAGGCGGCGCTTGCGGACCTCATTCGCCCAGTCGTCCGCGCTCACTGAGGTGGGCCGAGCCGGAGCGTCCAGTGGGTTCAACCTGCCCGGAAGACCCGGGCCGAGAGCGATCGTGTAGCCGCCGAGAGCTTGGGCGACAGCTGTCCACTCACCCTTGGGATCGCACGGGATGTACGTCCTGTACCCGTGCGCAATCGCCCTGGTGGCAAGGGACTTGGCCAAGGCCGACTTGCCCATGCCGATGATCCCGGCCAAGATCGCGTTCGGATTCGTGAAGCCCTCGATCCGGCCGCTGCTGTAGAGGCTGAACGGGTCGAAGCAGAACGAGCCTTCCGAGTGCACGTCCCGGCCGATGAAGATGCCGTCGGCACCCAGCCCGCCCTCTGCGAGGAAGGGATAGGCGCCGGAGGCGGTGGCGGTGGTCATCCGGTGCTTGGGCAGGCTGAGCTTGCCGCCGCGCGCCGAGGCCGGGCCGGGCCGCCCGGACGGCGGGTAGGTTGCCCGCAGCTCGGGGTCGAAGCCGTCCTGCTCGCCCCGCTCGGCCGGGGCCTCGGCGAGGCGCGCCTGCCGGCGGGCTTCGGCGAACTCGCTTCGAGCGGAACGCTGCTGGGCACGGCTGGTCTTACGGGGGACGAACAGCGCGGTGGCGCTGGCGCGGGTCCTGGGCATGAACGTTTCTCCGGTCGCAGCAGCGGGGTCAGTGGCGGACGAGGCCGGTGAACGGGTGGTGCAGCTCGGCCGGGGTGCTCTGGCGGCGCACGAGGCGGGCGGCACGCTGGTGGCGCTGGCAGATCGTCAGCTGCGGTGCGCCTTCAAGAAGGCCGGCCCGGCACGCTTCGCGAGTGGGCACCTCGCCGGTGCCCGGACGGGGCGCAGCGTGGTAGGCGGCGTGGACGTGGTCGGCGGCCTGCCACAGGCGGGTGCGCGCGGCCTTGAGGTGGTCGCCCTCGATCTCGATCAGCGGCGCGGTCCGAGCGGTATGCGCGTCGAACAGCCCGTGGAGCGCGACGAGATGGGCGTGCAGGGAGTCCAGTTCGCCGCGGCCGGCGACGAGCGCGCCGCCCGGCAGGTTGAGCGCGCAATGGAAGTCGATCGCGGCAGTCGCGTACGGGACGAAGTCCTGCGCGGTGGGGGTGGTGGCGTGCGGCATGGCGGTGCTCTTTCGGGAGGGAGGGGCCGGCTGAGGCGGCGAGGGCGAGCGGCATGGCGGCGGCGGTGAAGGCGGAACTCTGCTGCCAGGTGAGCGGGCGGAGGTCGAGCTGGGCGGCGACGGCCGCGGTCTCCACGGCGGCGGCAGCGGAGCGCAGTTCCTCCTCGGTGTCGGCCGAGACGGTCAGCAGGCCGGTCAGGGCCACGTCCGCGTGCCCAGCGATCAGCTGGCGCTCGCGGGTCTTGATGTCCTGGTATTCGATCGAGTCGGCCTCGGAGTCGACCTGGCCCCGGCGGGAGCGTTCGGCTGCGTCCGCGATCACGGACGACTTCTTGCGCTGGACATCGCGCAGGGCGGCGTCCAGTCCCTTGGGCTCGTAGGACAGGGAGAGGGTGCGGCGGACCCCGGCCGTGAACAGCAGCTGGTGCAGGAAGCCGGGCGACGTCTCGGTCCGGGGCCAGTTCTCGACCCAGTACGTGGCGTGGACCGCGCTGTCGGTGGCGATGTGATCCGCCTGCTCGACCACCACCACCGGGCCGGCAGCGGCGGGGTCGGCCTCAGGTCGGCCGGTTGAGGACCAGCGGTCCAGTGCCGCAAGGGACTTGGGATCGTAAGCGGTGCGGACCACGGCCGCGATCTCGGTGGCGGACAGCCAGCCGGTCGGATTGAGCCCGGCGGTCCGGGCGGCCTGGTCGAAGGTGCTGGTGAGCTGGGCGAGGACGGCGAAGCTGCCCGTCAGGCCACCGCCGGCCTGGTTGATCAGCCGCTTGGCGGCCTTGACGTCCAATGCGATGGCCACGTAAGCCTCGTGCGGGGCGGCGGCCGGCCCGGCGCTTTCGATCAGCTCGCTGTAGATCTCGCCCGCGAGCTGCGCGTCGGGGTTGGCGTGCTCCTCCCAGTAGCGGCGCAGCGCGTCACCGGAGTCGGGCACCGTCCTCTCGATCACCTGGATCCGGGCGACCTGCCCGGTCCTGGCCAGGGCGGCGAGTGCACGCCCCCACCCCGCGACGTTGGCGTTCTGGGTGCCGGGGTCCAGCAGCGCGTAGGCGCGGGAGGAGACCTTGACGACGGCGGTCAGCGTTCCGGCGTGCGGGTCGTGGACGGCTCCGTACCGGCGGTCGGGAGCGGTGACGACGCGCAGGCTGGCGGCGGTGCCGGGCAGGTGGAGCAGTCCCGCGCGCACCGGTCGGCGGGAGGGGCGGGCCAGCCAGATCAGCTGACCGCGCATGCGGCGCAGCGTGAACCGGGTGACGATCGGGGCCCAGTCGGCCAGTGGTCGGCCCCGGTGGCGGACGAGGACGAGCAGGGCGATGGCGGCCCAGGCGGGGATGAGTTCGAGAGCGCCGGCGATGCCTCGGGTGAGGATCACGGCGAGCAGGAGCAGACCGGTGAGGGCGGCGACGGCCAACTGGGAGGCGGACAGGCCCAGGAGGATGCCGCGTCGGCTGCGGTGGGGGAATTTTACGGTGGCCGTGGCCTCGGTGGTGTCAGACAACAGGGATCCAGGTGGCGCGAGCGGTCGAGGAGGGGCGGGGGACGCGGCGCTCTTCTGGAGGTCATGGTCAAACTCCCGTTCGATTCAGTGAGTTGGGGGTGGCGGGGCGGGCTGCGGACGCGTGTGGAGCCGCAGCCCGCCCCTGGTGTTGGGTGGTCAGGTGCCGGAGGTGGGCGGCTGGGTGGGGAAGACCCAGCGCGCCGGGGTCGGCGAGCCCGTCGGGGACGGTGCGCTGAGCGGCGGCAGCGGGGCGGAGCGACTGGTGCCAGGACCACCCGCCGCGGGTGTCGGTACCGTCCCGGTGGCCGGGGAGCCACTGGGTGCCCATCCGGTGGACGAGCCTGTGCCTGCGGCGGAGAGCGGTTCCGGGGCGGACGGGGCTGTCGCGACCGCTGGGACCTGCCCGGCGGACCCGCTGTCGGCGGGCGCGTCGCTGGACGCGGAACCGCCCCCGGGGCCGGTTCCGGCCGACCGGGTGATCAGCGCCGGGATGCCGGGGCGCTGGACCAGGGCCCGGCCCTTGTCACCCGAGGCCGACGGATCCTCGCCGAAGCGGAAACTACTCTGCTGCGGCGAAGCGCCGGCGTCGATGCCCTCCTTGCTGAACCGCCCCGAGGGGTCGATCCCGGAGGCGACGCCGTCCTTGCCCATGCCCGGTACCTGACTGGGGCCCTGCGGCGCCGGGGCGCCGGTCCCGGCCTGCATCGCCAGGCTCGCCGCGGTCTTCGCGGCTCCCGCGGCGACCGCCACCCCGGCGACGCCGGTGCGGTGCAGGTCGTCGTGACCGCCGCTGTCGGTCGCCCAGTGGATGAACTTGTAGGTGGCGTAAGGGCACAGGAGGACCAGGATCATGACGACGAGTCCGGCCATGGCGTCGGACAGGGCGGACATGCCGTCCTTGGCATCCGACTTGCCCATCGCGGAGACGCCGATCAGGAAGACTACGGTCATCAGCATTTTGCTGACGACCAGGGTGGCGGTGGCCTCGGTCCAGCCGCGCCGCCAGCGCTTGGCGACCTCCCAGCCGCCGCCGCTGCCCGCGAAGACGGCGAGCGCGACCATGATCAGTACGCCGACCTTCCGGGCGACCATCACGCCCCAGTACATGAACGCGCCGATCGCGCAGCCCAGGGCGACCAGCGACGGTACGCCCCAGCCGAGTCCGTACATCGGGCCCAGTTCGTTGACCTTGATGACGCGCCGGATCGCGTCGGCCACGCTCGTGTTGGCCGCTTGGAACAGCCCGTTGGAGAGCGCGTCGACGACCGTGATCGCGACGGCGGTGAAGGAGACGGCGCAGAACGAGAAGAGGACACCGCTCATCGTGCCGATCGCCGCTTGAGCGAGGGCGCGTTCGTCCCGCCGCCAAGCCGCGAACATCAACTGGATGCAGAAGAACCCGATCGTGAGCGCCAGGCCGATGGGCAGCAGCAGCTCGTAGTTCGACCGGAACCACGAGGCATTGAGGTCGATCGCGGTGGTCTCGTTGACGGCCTTGGCGGCGAGGTCGGCCGCGCTGGCGGCAAGCTCACCTGCGGACTTGGCGATCCACGCCCCGATGCCGTCGGTGACAGCACCCGCTGGATTGTTGGCGAAGTCGACCGCGTCGCACACGGTGCTCATCAGCGGAAGGTCGCAGACTCCCATGGGGAGACCTCCTTTCTCGGTCGGGGGTCAGGGCGCGACGGCCGGCAGGACACCGACCAGGGAGCACGGCTCGGAGGGGCGGCACTGGACCGCCAGGGTGGTCACCCGGTCCTCGGCACCGCCGGCGGGCGAGCCGTTCCAGGCGATCGACTGCTTGCCGGAGACGGTGACGGCGTAGACGTACGCGGTGGTGAGCGCGCCCGGATCCGCCTGCAGGGCCTGGGTGAAGGAGGCCGGGAAGTGCCCTTCGGCTGCAGCCGCGGTGGCGAACTGGCCGTTGGCGGCCATCTCCTGCCACAGCGTGGGCGAGGGGACGAGGGCGTCGACCGATGCCGCATCCGCGTACCTGGACTCGGCGGTCAGCCACCCGTGTAGAGCGGCCAGCAGCTCCGGCTGGGAGTAGGCCCGGGTGTCGTAGGACCACAGCGCCACGGCCGCCGCCTTCCCGAAGGCCACCGGGTCGTGCGTGGAGGGCGGAACCGGCAGCGCGCTGGATCCCCCCGGCAGAGCGGACGCGGAAGGAACGGCCGAAGGAGGCGAAAAGGAAGACGGGGAAGCCGAACTCGAATGCGGGGCAGGAGCTTTGGACGTGGTCCTGCCATCGCGGGTGAAGTAGGCGGCCAGGCCGGCGAGGGCGACGAGCACCACCAGGACGGCGGTGCCGAGCAGCGCCCGGCGGCGCGCGCGAGGTGCGCCGCCGGGGTTGTTGCTACGGGCAGACATCAGTGGACCTGCGTCCCCAGCGTGCTGAAGAAGGCGACGATCCCGTTGCCGGCCCCCAACAGGAGCGCGGCGCCGGCGCTGACCAGCACGCCCTTCTTGCCGTTGGCCTCGGCCTGGTGGCCACCCGAGAAGTGACCCCAGGCCCACACGGCCGCGCTGACCGCGAGTGCTCCGACCACCGCGATGATCCCGAACAAGTTGATGCTGCCCATCACCTCCTTGAGCACCGCCAGGCCCGGCAGGCCGCCTTCGTTCGGGCTGATCCCCGGGTCGTACGCGAGCTGTACGGCCTTGTCAGCGAGAAACACTGCGAACTCCAGTTCGATTATGAGCACGCAGAGGTGCGCCGAGAAGAAAAGGGAGGGGGAGGGGAGAGCGCCGGTCAGACGACTCGGCGGGCAGCGACGATCTGCGACTGCCAAGAGGCGAGCGTGTCGACGGAGACGACCGCGCCTGTGTGCGGGGCGTTGATGATCAACCCCGAGCCCATGAACATGCCCACGTGACCGGGGCTCGCGGCACTGCCGTCGCTTCCGGCCGTGAACACGAGATCTCCCGGCTGCAGGGCGTCGACCGCGACCGGCTTGCCCTCTGCGACCTGGGTGAAGGTGGTCCGGGTCAGGGGTATCCCGGCCGCCTTGTAGGACATCTGCATCAGTGAGGAGCAGTCGCAGCGCCCCATCGGATCCGGGCCGTGGGAGTCCGTACAGGAGCCGCCCCACTGGTACTGGGTGCCGAGCTGGCCCATGGCCCAGCGGATCGCGGTCTGGACCTGCGGCGGGGCGCTGGTCGGGATGGTGTACCCGGCCGGAACCGAACCGGGTGGGATGGTCCCGAAGTCCGTGCCGCTCCCGCCGCTCGTACAGCCAGGGGCGGTACTCGGCGCGGTGCTGCCGGTTCCGCTGGGCCCGAATGGGGAAGGGCTGGGCGACGCAGTGCCGGCCTTCGTCAGCAGTGGCTCGATCGCCTTCTGCAGCGCCGTGGCCAGCGGCTCCCACTTCGCGTAGGCGTCCGGCAGGCCCGACCTCTGCACGGCCTGAGCGGCCTGGGTGACGGTCATCGACTGCCAACCCGGGACCTGCTGGAGCGCCGAGTAGAACTCGGTGCTGGCGTGCACCGGATCGAGGATCTCGGTCGCGGTGCCCCAGCCCTGCGACGGCCGCTGCTGGAACAGACCCAGCGAGTCACGGTCGCCATAGGTCAGGTTCCGCAGGCCGCTCTCCTGCAGCGCGGTCGCCAGGGCCACGATCTGCCCGCGCGCCGGGATGTTCATCGCCACCCCGGTGGCCTGGATGGTCTTGGCGTTCGGCACCTGCTCGGTCGGATCGTCCAGGCCCGGAACGGAGACCGCGCCCGTGGCGCCGCCGCTCAGAATCGACGTCACCTGGGTGGCGACGACGCCGCTATCCACCGCCTTCGCACCGTCGGCGGAGCACGCGGCCGAGGCACTGCCAGCCGAGAGGGCCAGGATCGGAACGGCCAGTAGCAGCGGCCCGGAGGCCATCAGTCCGACGACGGCTCCTGCGGACTTCTTCATCGCCACCGCCGTTCAGTGAGGCGAACAGCCGCTCCGGTCAGCGGGGTTGGGCCAGGGCGTGGGTGTATCAGGGCATGCTGCATCGCAGCCGCTCCTCGTCGGTCGTAGGAAGCGCGGTGCCGGCTCCTCGTCGAAAGCCGCCGGCACCGCCCTGTTGTGAACCCGCCCGTGAAGGGCGGCCCCGGGTCAGAGGAGTTGGTAGCTCCCGGACGCCGGTCTCTGATATCGCGCGGCAGCCAGCCGCGCTCGTAATCTCAGGTTGTACACAGAAGTCCTCACAGCAAGCCAGTTATGAGGCGGGTGAATAAGCTGCTCAGAAGTCCCGTTGGGACACGGCAGCACAGGTCGCCACGAGCGGGGTGAAGGCCCTTCCTCGGTGACATGGCGAGACATTAGACGGAGATTCCGGTCGCACCAAACGGCCGAGAAATTGATCTTTCATCGGGCTGTCTGCTCATTTGGTGCGACCGGAAATCGCGGCTAACGTCCGCCTCATCCCCGCCCCGAGGGGCCGACCGTGCATTCACTCGGGGCGGGTCAGGCTCCGTCGTACTCAGGAGAGACCCCGCCATGAGCTGCAACGAATACCGAGATGACGTCCCCACCCTGCCCGAGCCGGGCGCCTGTAATCCGCCCCGACCGGCAAGCCCAGCGAGCGAACCTGCCTCGACGCCACCTCATGTAGAGCTGACCCAGGGTGATTTCGGCTTGGCCGGGCCAGAGGCGTGAACGGCGAGTGTGCGTTGGTTGATCGAAAGACAGCGGGGCGGCGACTGCGCCAAGTTGATGGTGCAGTCGCCGCCCCTGATGCGTGGCCAACTCGCTGCTGGATTCACCGGTCGGCGGAAATGCGATCTCTGGGTGCTCTGTGTGGGGGTGCCGTCACTCCGCTGGAGCGGCTACCTGCTGTGCGAATGGCTCCTCAGCGTCCGGGGCATGAGTCGCTGTTGTTGGGGTGTTCGCAAGGAATTCTTGGGTGACAACTCCTGCGATCTCGCGGTTGCCGAGTCGAACGAGCAGGATGGCGGTGCGGAGGCAGTCTCGGCGCCGAGGATCCTCCAACCTGGCAATCTCGCCTTCGACCTGTTTCGTCTCCTCGCTGCGCGACACGTCTGTTCGGAGCTTGTCGAGGTAGTTGTCCGCCCGCCTCTTGGCCGCGGTGTTCACACGGAGGAAGAGAGCGTCTACAGCTGTGGCATGAGGGTGTTGAGGAAGGCTTGGGTCTCGGGGTCGGTGGAGTAGAGGCGGGTGGCACGGATGCCGCGGGTGAGCAGGACGTGGTAGATGTTCAGCGCCAGGCGCAGGTAGTCGTCGGGCAGCACGTCCCGCATGGCCCGGTCGCGACTGTACTGGGGCCTTGGCAGCCAGGTGTCGTCGCGGCGTACGAGGTCGGGGCCGATGATGACCCCGCTGTAGGCGTACTCCAGGCCCTGGGCGGTGTAGACGCAGCCGATCTGACGGTGGCCGCCGGGGGCGGTGGCCCAGAAGTTGCGGTGTGGGGCGGAGGCCGAGCGGATCTCCTGGAACGCGTTCCACGGTGCCTGCCAGAGGTGTTCGGTCCCGGCGGCGTCGCTCCAGGGGATGGCGACCTCGGGCCGGAGCTGGGAGGTGTCGCGGGCCCAGGGCCAGCAGAAGCCGGCCGCGGTACGGGCGCGGCGCCCCTGCGCGGTGTGGTGGTCGATCCAGGCCTGCAGGTCCTCCGGGTTCGCGCTCAGCCGCAGGTCGTAATCGGTGTCCTCCCAGTGGGTCGGGGTTCCGTAGAGCAGATCGGTGACCCAGCCCATGTAGCCGGCGGACGAGCTGGTGCGGAAGCAGCCGGCGAGGCTGTGGTGCTTGAACGCCGCCCCACTGCGGGCGGCCAGCTCCTGGATCTCCCGCAGCGTGAGGCCCTCGTTGGGGCAGACGATCTGTCGCTCGTCCAGGAACATGACCACGATGGGGACGCGGTCGACGATCTGCTGCACCAGCCCGTATCCATTGGTCGGCCGGTGCAGGCGCTGCGCTTCATCCAGGATGGTGATCCGAGAGCCCTTCAGCGCTGCCGCCGGGACGTCACCAGGCAGCATGAACAGGTCCCGGGCGCCGCGAATGGCTGAGGTGGCGTCGCGCAACTGAGCGACCAGGGTGCCGGATGGACTGACGTAGCGCGGTTGAAGGGTCGCCTCATTGCGCAGGTAGTGCCCCATCAGTCGGCTCGCGATGAGGGTTTTGCCGCTGCCCGGGCCGCCGGTGACGGCTACCACGAGCCGTGTCCCCTTGTCCTTCGCGGCGGTGACGAGGCGTCGGACGCTCAGTAGCGCATCCTGCTGGTCGCCGATCAGCTTGATGGAGGAGCGAGGCGAGAGCAGCAGGTCACCGACGCTCTCCAGCAGGGTCTGCGACGGCGTCCACCGCATGCTCTGGAAGGCCCGCACGTGCTCGTCATCCGGTGCGGCCAGGTCGGCCGCCAGCAGGAGTCGTGCCGCCTCGCGTGCGTCGAGGTCCGCTGCCAGGTCGTCGCGGCACAGCACGGGGATGCCACTGCCGTGGCCGGTGCTGTGGTGCTCCCGAAGGGGCTGGGCCTGGGCGGTGCTCGCGTTGTGCAGGTAGACCAGGCCGCGCACCTCGACCCCGGTGTCTCCCGCCTCGAACCACTGTTGGAGGAAGGCGGTGTAGCCGGCGACCTGGACGACTGGATGGGTGGGTTCGTCTCCGTCCGCGAGCTTCACCTCGGTGTCGGACAGGACGGTGAAACGGGTCCACTGTTTCAGCTCCACGACGACGAGCGCCGGGACGCCCCGCTCGGTGCGGCCCAGCAGCAGCGCGTCGAAGCGGTTGGCACCGCCCGGAGTCGTGTACTCGAGGTAGATCCGCAGTCGACCCAGGCCAGCGCGGACGAGCGCGTCGACGAGGTGCGGCCAGCTGCGCTCCCAACTGCGCCGCTCGGCCTCGCCGACCGAGCGGCGGATGCCGGTCTCGTAGCGGCGAACGCACTCTGCGACGAAGGATGGCTCCCTCATGAGCTCGGCCAGCTCGGCTACTCCTCCGGCCCACACCCAGGGCTTCCTAGCACTGTCCGCCGTGCGGTCGGTTGCGGGCAACTGCCCGGTGGCGGTTGTCATGCCGCCACCAGTGCGATGTTGCTGCGGTGCCAGGCGAAGTACGGCCGGCTGTCCTCGGTGAACTCGGCGCAGCGCCGGCCGGTGAGCGCGGTGAGTGCGGGTGCCAGGCCCGGATCGTCGATCGCGCCGGCCGCGGGGGTGACGACTCCCTGCTCGGAGACGTACAGGTAGCCGTGTTCGAACAGGACGTCGCAGCCCAGCACGCAGGCGCCCATCACGTTGGCCAGGTCCCGGCGCTCGTAGATGTCGCAGTCGCGGCGCCGCTTGATGTGAGCGGTGTGCACGACACGGTCCGGCAGCGACGTACCGCACAGCGCGCAGGTGATGCGTTCGGCGGTCCCGAACTTGGCGCGCCGCAGGCGCTGCTGCTCGCGGCGGACCAGAGTCCGGGCGCGCTGGTCGAGTTCGCCGTCGATGTCCAGGTACCGGTCCGGGTTGCCCTCGCCCGGATCGGTCGGGTCTGTGGAGGTGCACTGGGTCGGGGCATTGATGACGTTATCGATGGCGGTGAGGTCCTGCAGGACGGGTGCGCCCTGCTTGTTGGCCGACAGGCGCAGGGCTTCCATGGCCTGCTCGCCGAGCAGCGAGCCGTCGATGTCCGTCTGGATGTCGAGGACGTCCAGCCGGATTCGGTGCGGGTAGGTGTCGTCGAGCCAGACCGGCTCGGTGTCGACGAACGCCTCACCGGCGATCCGCGCTACCACCAGCTGCTTCAGCGAGGCCTCGGCCCATCCGCCGGGCGCGACCCGGGCATTGGGACCGCGGTGGCCGAGCAGCAGGAAGTCCCCTGCGGTGAGGCCGGCCAGGACCTCGTCGGTGCGGCCTCGGGCGACAGTTTCCGCGCGCCATCCCCACAGGGAGCGCTGGATACCGATCTTCAGGTTGGCCTGCGAGGGCGCGGGCACGTAGACCAGGGCAGTGGGCACTGCCGGCCTCCTTCACGATGCGACTCCGGAACGGAGTTCTGTGATGCCGCCCCTGCCAGGCTGCCGGGCAGGCCCGGGTGCACAGCAGGGGCTGCTGAGACCCCCAACATCTACACCACACCACCCACAGGCCGCCCCGCCGGGGGTGCTGGGGGATGAGGTCTGGCCGTCGCGGGCACGGTGCCCCCTCGGCAGGGTCGCTACCTACGCGGTAGAGCAGCTCGCGCGACCTCCTGCTCCTGCTCGTGGTAGGGCTTGAACCTGATCAGGCAGTGTGCCAGCAGGTCCTGCTTGCCGGTGCTCTGCGCGGTGCGAACCGCGTTGAGCAGGTCGTCGGCGCCGACGATGTGGAGGTTGGGCAGCGGGAGGCGGCCGCGGTGTACGGGCGGCCCGTGGATCACCATGATCGCCTTCGGAGTCACCGGAAGGTCCTCCCGAACGAACTTCAACTCCCAGAGGAACGTGTCCACCTGCTCGGTTCGGTCGTGCCGTCCGTACATCAGGCGGCCGTCGTTGAGCAGGCGGACCTCGGCGCCGGGCACGGGTGTCCAGTTCTTGGAGTCGATGACGACCAGCTGGTTCCTCGGGCCGATGGCGATGTGGTCGAGGTTCGCGGTCTTCCCGGGGATGCCGCGGTCGTGCAGGATGCGCCAGCCCTCCGCTTCCAGCGGTGCCAGGAGTTCGGCGGTGGTCTTCTCGCCGGCGGCACCCAGCTCCAGGCGCTCGGCCTTCGCCAAGTCGTCCTCGCCGGGCGGGAAACGCTCGGTGCGGTCGGGGCCCACGCTCAGGTGCGGCCGCTTCCTGGCTAGGACGGCGGCGGCCAGCGCGAGAGCGACGGCCAGGACGTAGTAGTGGAACAGTGCCACGAAGCCGACCACGAGCACGAGGGCGACGATCCGAGGCGCGGTCCACGGCCGGGAGCTCTCTCCGCCCCTGACGGTCCGTTCTCTGGGCGCCCGGAGCCTGCGGGCCTCACGAAGAGCACTGTCGCCGGCAGGGTTGTTCATGGGGCTCCTTGCTCCTGGTTCCGCAGCGTAACCGTCGTTCGCAGTCTGTCAGATCGGGCTGGCAAGGGGCCTCTGCGTCCATGGCACCGGCGTCCTGACGCGATGCCGCGCGAACTCTGATGTCAGTGGTCCCGGATACCGTGTCGTTGGACGATTTCATGGGCCGGGTTGACGGCCTTGGTTCGCAAGGGGCAGCAGTTGAAGAGCTCAGGGACGACGGGTTCCCGGCGTAAGCAGGTCACGACGCAGGCCCTGAAGGTGGCGAGGCTCTGCCTGGCGAACCTCGCTGAAGGGGATACCACGTTCCGGGAGATGAAGGCGGTGATCGAGGACCTGCTTTCTCCTGAGTACCAGGGGCGGGTCCTGGTTGAGCTGTTGCAGAACGCCCATGACGCGCACCCGGCCACGCGTAGTGACGGGCGAGTCGAGATCCTGCTCGACGAGGACGAAGGCGAGCATGGCGTCCTCTACGTCGCCAATGGCGGTCGAGCGCTGAAGCCGAAGGACTTCCAGGCGCTGTGCCGTGTCGCACTGTCCAGCAAGCGTCCGGACGAGGGCATCGGGCACAAGGGCGTGGGCTTCAAGAGCGTGCGTCAGCTGACCGAGGCGCCCGAGCTGTACAGCGTCTCGGGCCCGGAGGCCAAGGCGTTCGACGGCTTCTGTTTTCGGTTCGCCCGGTCTGCGGACTTCGACTGGCTGGCCGAGCAGGTCGCTCCTGACGACACCAATGCAGCAGAGCAGCTGCGGGAAAATCTCTCTACCTTGAAGGTTCCAGCGGCCCTCGATGAGGTGCCCGAGTCGGTGCAGCGGTTCCGCCGTCGTGGGATCGTGACGGTGGTTCGCCTGCCACTCCAGGACGCCGAGGCGCGACAGGCAGCTGTCGACCAGTTCAGCGAACTCACGGACGACAGTGCACCGTTCGAGCTTTTTCTGGACCGGCTGGCAGTAGTGTCGGTGGTACACACGGCGGTGGGCAGCACGAAGCGCACGGTCTATCGGAGGCAGGTGACCTCGCTCTACAGCTCGCGCGACCTCAAGATCCAGGAGGTGGCGCTCCGTCGAGGTCTGCGGTTGATCGTGGTCCGGAGCAAGGTCGCAGCGGAGCGGGCTCAAGAGGTCATCGCCGTCAGCGGGACCATGGGCGCGGCCTGGAAAGCATGGCAGGGTGCGGCCGAGGTGGCAGTCGCCGTCCCGGTGGACGAGCCACTCACTCGCGGGCGCCTGTACACCTTCCTGCCGATGAGCACCGAGACACCCTGTCCGGTCAACGGCTATGTGAACGCCCCGTTCTTCTCCCACGTCAGTCGACGCACGTTCGCAGCGGACGTTCCGTGGAACAGCCTGCTGCTGGACGAGGTGGCCGCCGCCTGCGCTCGGGCGGCCGTTCTGGCCGACGAAGGCCGGGTGGAGCTTCCGGGCAACGCCCTGGTCGATCTGCTCTGCCGCCAGGCGAACGAACTGCCCCGCCTGGACGAGGCGTTCCGGAAGCTGGACGGTGACCTCGACGAGGTGTCGTTCATCCCGGCGGTTCATCCGGTCGGCGGCCGGACCTCCTTCAGCGCGGGCTTCCTCTGGGACCAACCGGACAGCGTCGCGGTCTTCACCCCGCACGCGATCGGGCAGACCGGGGTCGCCGAGATCATCGACCCCGGTCTGCATGCCGTGCGGGCCAACCGGTTGCGAGCGATGGGGCGCCTGCGCGGGCTGTCGCTGGAACCCGGCAGGGAACGGCTGTCTCAGTGGGCCGAAGCCGTTGCCGAGGTCATGGCCTCGCGAACGAACTCCGGTGAAGTCGATCACGATCGGTGGGCCGACTTCTACCACGACCTCTCGCTGTACTTCCCCGATGGCGGCCCACTGCGCGGCAAGAAGGTCATCTTTTCGTCCACCGGCGACCTTGTCCCGGCCGGTGACGACTCCGTCTTCTTCCCGGACGCTGGCGACCCTCTGCTGCAGGGAGTCGAGTTGCCGGCCGGCCTTGGGGAGTACCTCTCGTTCGTCCATGACGAGATCCCGTGGCTCGCCGGCAGGGGAAAGCGGGGCCAGCGGCGGGCGCACGGCCGCCGCTGGCTGGAGCAGCAGAGGCTCGTCCAGGAGTACGGACCAGCAACCCTGCTGACCGTTCTGGCGAAGGTGATGCAGCAGGACGGGCAGAGCGAGGAGGCGCTGCGACACTGCCTGCTTCTGGCGTGCCGACTGTGGAGCGGGCTGGCGGCTCGCAACAACGGTCGCGCGCCGGCGATCGACGGCCTGATCGTACCCACCCGCGGCGGCTGGTCTCCCACCTGGAAGGCGATGTTCGGTCCGGGCTGGGAGGGCCGGACAGCGGGAATCGACGACACCCTCGCCCGCTTTCTGACCCGGACCCGCTCACTCGCCGGCGACCTCACCGCCGCCGACAACGCCCTTGTGCGGCCGGCAGTCGAACTGTGTGCTGGGAGCGAGGTCGAACCGACCCTGTTGAAGCGGTTCCTGGAGCAGCAGGGAGTCCGCCACGGCTTGCGACCGCGTTATCTGGGTGGCAAGGAGACCGTCAAGGGCGATCAGCTCAACTATCCGAGCCAGTTCGTCGGCTACTGGTCCCACACCCCGACTACTGAGGCGCGCCAACAGTGGCGTATGACGGCCGCACGCTGGCCGAACCGACACGACGTCCGTTTCGCGACTGTGGCGTACCGGCCGACCAACATCCTGGCGACGCTCCCGGGTCAGGGCGCCTACGCGGCCTTCGACGAGGACAGCCGTCGCCTCTACGCCGAGTTGATCGTCCATGGCCTGGGCACCTGGCCGGACAGCGCACTGGAGGTCCGCTTCATCGGGGGTTCCGACAGGTCAGGTACTCTGTGGCCGACTCCTCTGGCCGCGTTCCTCTCCCAGGCGCCCTGGATTCCCCAGACCGCCGAGTACCAGGGCCAGAGCGGATTCGCATCGGCATCGACCGCATGGTGGTGGGCCGAGAGCGACCCGCCGCCTGCGTATCTCGCGGTGGTGTCGGCGGTGCTGAGGCAGTTGACCTCCGACAGGGTCCTCGACCGGCTTCGCCTGCTGCGTGTCCGCCGCTGGGCCGACCCGCAGACTGCTCGGGACCGGCTGCGCCACCTGCCCGAGTTGCTGTCCCGTTCGCCCCAGCTGCGGTACGGACCGCTCGCGGTCGCTCTTTACCGGGCCTACGAGCAGGCGTGGTCGGATCTGCTGCCGCCCTACCAGCAACGGGACACCCGGCAGGCGAGTGACCGGGTCGGTGCGCTATCCCAGTTGCTCGTGTCCCGGGCCAGTGTTCTGGAGGTGCTCCCCGCGGCGAAGGCGACGAAGGACGCGGACACGGAGCCCGTCTACGTGCCGGACCCGCGCAGCGGCCAGCAGCGCAAACTGCTCGACCAGATCCCGGTGCCCGTGCTGGCGCTTGACGACAGGGCGCTGGGCAGCCGCGTCCACGACTACCTGTCCACGCAGGACGGCTTCTCCGTGCGCAGGATCAGTGGAGCCACCGTGCAGGTCGTGGCGGACCGGGTGCCCGCCCCGATGGCACCGAGTACTCCGCTGCTGGAGTTCACCGGTCAGTGGCTGCGCACCCTGGTCGCCGCAGTAGTCGAGTTCGACGAGGAGCGCTCCACGCGGCCTGGCCCGGTCTCGATCGCCCACCTCAACCGGCGCTTGCGCTCCTGCGCCCTGGTGCTGGCCTCCGAGGCACTCACCCGGGTCGCCGGCCAGGTGATCGATGATCCGGGCACCGAACGGTCGCTGCTGCACGACGATCCCGAGCGGCCCTGCCTGGTGGTCGTCCACGCCCCGCCGCACTCCGACTGGCGGGTGCTGCAGACGGCCGCGACAGCCATCGCCGAACTGGTCGGTGCGCCCTATCTGGCCACGCCGCTGCAACTCGCCCTGATGAAGCTGGAGCGCCACCCGGCCGTCCAGCGCCTTGACGAGGTGGGGGACGCCGAGATCGCGGCCGTGCTCGGCCTGTCCGTCCAGCAGATCGAGGCGGTGCTTGCCGATCGCGCCTCCACCCGCTCCGGCAGCGCCCGCCTCGTCCCCGTGCTCGCGTGCGAAGACCTCGCCCTGGCCGAGGAACTGCAACAGCACCAGGAAAGCTTCAACGACCGGGGCGAACTGCAGGCCTGGCTGACCGACCGTCTGGGCTCCGAACGCGCAGAGCTTCTCCTCTCACTCCCGGAGGAGGACTGGCAGCGTCGGCTCACTCTGCTCGGCGTCCCGCTGGAGCGTGCCAACCGTTCCTGGCAGGCGCTCGGGCTGCCCACTATCGACAACACCACTGCCCATGCGCGTCAGTTCGAGGCCTGGCTGCAGCACAACCGACCGCTTCTGGTCGACCAGGTGCGTGACGCATTCGTCGGCGCCTACCGGGCCCGGCAGGATCTCGGCACGTACGTGCGGCTTCGCGCTCTGCCCGAGCTTGGTCCCGACCCCGAGTGGCACTGGACACTCTGGGACCTACCTGCCGAGCTGCTTGCCGAGGAGGCGGACCGATGGCTGACCAACCGCCTCCCGACGTCGGCGGAGCAGGACGGGAAACGGGCCGACAAGCTGCGCCCAGTGGCAGAGGTCCGCGAAGTATGCGTTGACTTCGTCCACGCTCGGCTGCCCGGACTGCGCGGTCTGATCGAGCGCTGGCTGGCCCAGCACGAGACCGCCGGGACGACCACCTGTCCCGGCGCCACGGAGGTGGCGCGGGAGATGGATGCTGAAGGCATCCTGGACTTCGAGCCGTTGAACAGCCGGGCGCTGATCGCTTGGTTGCAGTCGCGCGGTTACTGGCCTGTCGGGATGCCGGCCTCGGCGCGTGCCGCCGATCTCGGACTGGACAGGCAACCGCTGGCGCCTCCAGGGCCGAACACCGGCCAGACGGGAGTCCAGGCGGGCCGACCCCCGATGCCCGTCCGGGGCCCGCTCCTGGAGCTCAATGGCGAGTCATTGCCCGTTGGCAGCGACGACCTGCGTGAACTGGCCCGGAGAGTGGCCTTGGACCTGACGCAGGAACAACTCGCCACCTCGGCAGCGCTAGCAGTCCCCCGGGCTCCTGCTGCCGCGCCGGTTTCCGTCATCCCACGCCAACGTGGCACCTCTGGCGCGGCGGCGCGAGGTGAAGGCGGGAACCGTGAGGCCGCCGATCCCCACAAGCTCATCGCGATCGGACTGGCAGGCGAGGTGACCGTCGGCGCCTGGCTGCAAGAGAAATTCGGGGTGCCACCTCAGGAGTCGTGGAAGTCGAGGATGCGACGGCATGTCTTCGCGGACGGGAACGGCGACGACTCCCTTGGCTACGACTTCCTGATTCGTGATGGCGACCGCATCCTGCTGTTCGAGGTCAAAGCGTCCACCCAGTCGAGCGGTGAGATCCTCCTCGGCGAGTCCGAGGTCGAGCGAGCCAGTCACCTTGGGCCGAACGAGGAGTACATCATCGTCTACGTCTCCCACGTCATGGATCGCGACCGTCGCCGTCTCACTCCGCTCCCGAACCCCTTCAGCGCACCCGGACTCGCTGGGTATCAGGTGGTGAGCACGTCCATGCGATTGCGATTCTCCGTGCCAACCGCAGAGTGACGGAGTTTCACGAGACCAAGAAGGCATGAAGCGACACTCCCTACTGTTGGTCTTCCAAGCCCCCCACACCCCTCTCGTCCGCATTGACGCGGGTCTGTCAGGCGCCAGGAGCGGAGTGGGAGGCGCGGAGCTGGGCGAGTGACTGCTCCACGCCGCCCACGGTCAGTCGCCAGAAGTCCCAGCCATCGATCCCATCGCTACCGGTGGCCACTCGGGCCGCGGTGGTTGGCGTGCCCCAGGGACGGCCCAGAACGCTGATTCGGCCGTCTCGCTTCAGGAGTGCATGGCACAGCTCATTGGCGTGACGGCCGGTCAGCGGAATGCCGCTTGCGAGCTCGACCGGGTCGAGGTGCACGATCAGGTCCAGCAGGTCGACCTTCGATCGCGTGGGGGTGATGGTTGGTTGGCTGGCTGCCGCTGCTGTGGGCTGATTGGGCTGCGGCAACGGTAGCGTGCAGGCGCGCTGCAGCGTCAAGGCCGCTAAGGCTGCTGCACTCCACTGCGCCTGAGGGCCGACCTTCTTCGCAATCCGTGCCGCCACGCTTGGAAGGCCCGGTATCTCACCGAGTTCCTTGATCTCCTCCATAAGTTCATGCCGCTTCTCGATCAGCTCGGTGGCATTGAGTGCCAAGATCCGGATGGTCTCGTCGGCGCGGCACAGCCCGCTTGCCTCCTCGGTGGCTGAGTATGGGGCGTCGGCCGACCGGTGGGCGTAGCCAGAGGGGTCGAACCCGATCAGCTCGGGGTCGCCGGGCTGGGTCGGGTCAAGGAGCAGGGGCTGCTCCAGGCTGAGCCTGTCCAGCGGCTGCCAGGCGCGAAGGCCGGCTAGGAGCGGGAAGCGGCTGCCCTTGGCACGGCCTTCCGGGACATCATTGAACCTGGCTCCGCTGCTGTTGCAGTGTTTGCACGCGATGCGGTAGTTCGCGAGCTTGTATGCGAGCCACCAGTAGCCAGGGTGGCCGACTACACCCGATACCTCGGACTTGGGTCGGAAGTGGTCGACGTGGACATCCGCGCGCTGGATCGTGGTCTCGCAGTACCAGCATTTCCTGCCGACGAGCGCGAGAAGTGGTTCGCGCACATCGTCGTCAGTCCAGTGTGACTTGAAGTCGGGCTTTTCGCCTCTGGCAATTGCGGCCCGCACCTCGTTGAGGGTGCGCTGGGCTTTCTCGGTCCACGTTGTCGGGGCACTGAGGCCGTTCATGTCGACAAGTCTCATCGGCGTCAGATCACCGATGAGAAGTGTTCGTTGAAGAGTTGAGCGACCAGGGTCTCCAACTCCTCCGGAGGCGGCGGGTTGACGCTGTTGGCAGCTGCGATGAGATCACGGCGCCTGCGATGGAGTTCAGCTAGGAAGGCCGCGACGAGCGGATCCCGGTTCGCCGTGGAGAAGCCGAGCGCGTCGAGCTTCGCCGTGACATCTCGCAGCTCCGCTTGTTTTCCCGGATCGTGCGCCGCACCAGGCACAAGAGAATACTGCTGATCAATCAGATCCTGTGTGTGCTCGTCCAGTTGAGTCCGTAAACCAAAGAGATCCGTGGTCAGCAGGCCGCCAGCTCCCTGTCCGCGGGGTTCGGTTCGGGGCGTCACGATGCTGGTATGTCCATCCCGGTCGGCAGTGACCACGCGAATCTGATGGCGAGTCATATTTGATACAAGGAGCGGCTCGTGGGTAGCCGCAATGAGCTGCGATTCTTGCCCTTCTCCCAGTACGGTTCGAACAGAGCTGTACCAGCGCCGGCTCCACTCGGGGTGAAAGTGAGAGTCGGGCTCGTCGAGTAGGAAAAGCGACTCCTGGGCGCGCTGAAGTCGGAGCAGTCCCAGAATCGTGAGGAGTTGCTGCTCTCCTGAGCTCAGGTCGTCGAGACCCAACGGCACTCCACCGGTCGCCTGCAGCTGGACGTCGACGGTGAGATAGCCGGCGTCGAGCAGGGTCGCGAGCAGCCCGAACATCGACAAGTCACGGTCGAAGAGGTTGCGGAAGGCCCTGACGTCCTCGGGACTGCCTAGCACGATCCTGAACCCATCGGCGGGGCTTCCGGCTCCGTCCACCGGGTCGGAGTCGGGGACCAGCCCGAAGCGACCGGACTCGGCCGCTGCAGCGAAGAGCGTGCGGGCGGGGCCACCCAGCCCCCAGTACGGGAGTGCGGACCAGGTCTCCCGTGCGGCACGGGGGGCCCTGATCCGAAGGACTGCGGAAGCCACGCCCTGGATGTGGGAGTGCTCACGGAGATAAGTACCGAAGGCGTCGGACCAGTGTGTGGTCTGCGAAAGGAGTAGTAAGGGTAGGTGGGCGGGGGTGCAGAGAAAGGTGGCTGCGTAGAGGGGACAGCTGATCGGAAGGGTGAGCTGCTCCGGCCAGAGGTCCTCGGGGGATCGGTTGGCAAGCCACTGCTCCAACCTCGCTCGCCATTCCCGCCTCCAGGCGTTGAGGTGGCGCGCGGCGAGGCGGCGGTGCCGATCAAACTCCGCCGTCCACGGAGCGCGCGGGTGCGCCTGGTATCCAAAGACGTGATTGGGAAGATAGCTGGACCAGTCCGCCCGATGCACCACCGTGGCCTCGCAGCCCGCTTCAGCCATGGTCAGTTCGGGCGACGCCTCAGGAGATGTCTGTCGGACTCGGACGGTCTTGCCACGCAGCATGTAGCAGACGTCGAAAGCGAACGCCGCACTGCGTCCGGACCGATGGAGAGCCCCAAAGATCTCGGCGAGCGCGTGCAGAGCTCGGGACTTCCCGCCACCGTTGGGGCCGATCAGTGCGGCGATCGCATGGCCGCCGTCAACTGCGTCGGTGAGATCCAGCTTGAAGTCGCGCAGACCCCGGTAGAAGGGGAGTCTCAGTTCCAACAGCTGCATCAGATCCCCCCAGCCGTAATAGTCGTGGACGCGCTCACTCTGCAGAGCCCCGATCAAGATGGTCACCGCGCATGCCGAACGGCCGGAGCTCATCAGCGATCGCATTGAACTCCGCCAGCGCTGATCGGAGTTCCTCGGTGATCTCTTCGGCCATGCGGTACAGATCGACTTCCGGTTCGGTGGCCGGCAGGGCCTCGTCCTGTGGGCTGACCACTAGGTCGAGATTGCCTCCATCCCGGCTGAGCAGCTCCGTCACGCCGAAGGACCGGAAGGTGCTCGATTCGACCCGCTCGTCGCGTGAACGCCCTGGTCGGTACGCGGCCACGAAGCCTGCAAAGTCGGCGTCGACCAGCGGCATGGTCCTAGCGGAAGAATGCCGACTGGAACGCATGTCGTAGACCCAGAGCTGCTTGGTCGACGGGCTTCCATCCGGCAGTGGAGCGGGCTTTTCGAAGAACAGAACGTTGGCCTTGACACCGCCGGCGTAGAAGACGCCTGTGGGGAGCCGGAGCAGGGTGTGAAGGTCACAGGACGCCAGTAGGCGTCGACGGATGGTTTCTCCGGCTCCTCCCTCGAACAACACATTGTCAGGGATGACGACAGCTGCCCGACCGTTGGTTTCCAGCAGGGTGTAGACGTGCTGCAGAAAGTTCAGCTGCCTGTTCCCGGTCGTGGCCCAGAAGTCTGGCCGATAGTGCGCGAACCCGCCAACAGACCGGGAGTCCGCAGCATCGACAGTGATCACGGACCGCCTGCCGAACGGCGGCGCTGTGAGCACCAGAGAGGCACGCTGTGTAGGTGTGCGGGCGAGCGCGTCGCCGACATTGATGCGGGAGTCTGTACCGTCGGCCCGTACCACGCCATGCAGCACGAGGTTCATTGTCGCTAGCCGAGCCGCACCGTCGACCAGCTCATTACCGGAAAAGGCACCTTCAGTGAGTCGCGCACGCTGCTCCGGAGTGACACCTCGCGGGAAGTGCTCGACTAGGTAGTCGAAGGACTTGATCAGGAAGCCACCCGTGCCGCAGGCGGGGTCCATGATCGTGTCGTCGACGGTCGGCTGAACACACCGGACGATCGCCTCGACCAGCGGTCGAGGAGTGAAGTACTGCCCAGCACCTGTCTTTCTGTCAGAAGCCATGCGCGCCAGCAGTGCTTCGAAGACAGCGCCACGGTCCGTGCTGCCACCCCCCGACCAGTGGTGGCGGTCGACCAGGTCGATCAGCCGGCTGAGCTTCGCCGGGTCCTGCACACGGTTCTGTGCCTTCCGGAAGATCAGGCCAACGGTGCCCGGCCGATGCCCGAGGGAGTCGAGGATTTGCCCGTAGCGCCATTGTTGGTCCTGGCCGCTGGCATCACGGAGCTCCTCCCACGCGTCGAAGCCGATGACGTCCAGGGGGTTGAGCGGGCGGCGGCGCTGTTCGTGGGCCAGCCTGATGAAGAGCAGGAATGTCAGCTGCTCGACGTACTCGGTCGCTGAGACCCCGTCCTCGCGCAGGAGATTGCAGAAGGACCAGAGGGCCTTAACCGGGTCCCAGTCCTGAGCAGCGGGGGAGGAAGCGGGTTGGTTCACAGAAGGGACTCCTGGTGACCGAGCGGTCCATTGGCGTGCGTCAGCCGGCCAGTGAAGGCGTGTTGAAGGACGGTGAGTCGCAGCCGGTCGGCCAGGACGAGGGCTCGTTCGGCGGAAGCAGTGGCGCTCTCGAGCGCCGCCGTCCGCGCCTCGACTAGTTCGACCAGCCGCTGCTGCTCCGAAGGCGGGGGAACGGGCATGGGCATCAGCCGGATCACGCCCAGACCGATGGACGCCAGGCCCGTGCTCTGCGTCGCGTTGCGCTCGCACCACTGGCGGCCGAAGCCGTTGGCATGCCAGGTAAGTAGCTTCGGGTGCAGCAGCTGATCCTTGACCCGGACTCGGAAGACGTGGTTCTGGTGGACGCAGTCGGACAGCTGCTCCTCCCAGATCCAACCCCGGCCAAGCTTGTCGCGGTCCCCGCCGCCGGTGAGGAGCACATCACCGGGCTGCAGCCGGAAGTTCTTCGCCCGGTCCGCGGGCAGCCGCATGGTGGGCACGTCGTCCAGTGCTAGCCGACCGCGCTGCACGTTAGAAACCCGCAGGTAGGGAACCTCGATGGCCGTGGGATCCCATTGCCCCCTGGCGTCCTTGGTGACCCCGCGTGCCACGTCGGCGATGGTCTCGAGTCGTGTCCATCGCCAGTCTGCGGGGAGCTGTGGCACCATGCCGTCACGGGTTCCGGCGGGAGGTAGTTCCCGGGGAGCGAGGGCCCCACCAGAGAGCCGTCCCAAGCTGGCCTGGGCGGTCATGAGGCGGCTCAGCTCGGCAGCCCGGCTGGCGGCCGTTCGGGCCTGGGCTGCTGCGGCGTCGATCCTGGCGAGGTACTCCTCCAACAGGCCGACGATCCGGTGCTGCTCATCCGGCTTCGGGAGCGGTAGCAGGATCTTCGCCAGATCGCTCTGAGTGATCCGGTACATGCCCCCGCCAACCTTCCGGGTGCAGGCCTCGAGCTGTCGACGCACGACCGGGGAGTTCCACAGGTGCGCGAGGTAGCGGGGGTTGACCGCAGAGTGGAGCACCCGGACCCGGATCATGGTGTCCGGAAAGGCGGTGGGAGCAGGGGGCTCGTGCACCAGAGCGCCCTCGCCGACGAGGGAGAGCGAGCCGCTGGCCCGGCTGACCAGCAGGTCATTGGGTTCGACCAGGTGTGGAGCAGCCTCCTGAGCTGTCCAGTCCCCATCTTTCACCGCGGTGAAGTTCACAGTCACCGAGCGAAGAGCGGTCAGTCGCAGCACCGGGAAGCCGTCTTCCCGGGTGCGCACTGAGCGGCCATTAACAAGCCGCTCGCTCAGTACGTCAGCCAGTCGGACCGTCGTCCAGTCCATTGGAAGCTCATTCCTCAAGCGAGTTCCCGATTCAGTTCGTCCAACAGGCCGATGGCGCGGTCGGCCCCGAACACATGGAGGAAGCCGTCGGTCCCACCACGCCCGGAGAAGGGCACGCCGTCGAGGTCGGCGGGATCGAATCGGCGACCGGCGGCAGCCGACTCGGCGATGTTCTCGATCCACCACAGCTGGGCTGGATTGAAGCGCTTGCCATGGCGCTCCTTGAACGCAGCGAGACGGCTATACACAGTCTCGACAGTTGGAGCCCGCAGGCCGGGTGCCTCCGAGCCCGAGCCTGTCGACCGGTCATATATGCGCAGCAACGCCTCCCGGAGAGCAGGCAGCTGGGAGAGCGGAGCGCTGGCCTCTCGCGCGATCGTACTGACGGCCGTCTTGCCGCCGGCCGCGTGGACGCTCGCCAAGTGATCCGCGTCAACAGCGGCGAGGAGCTGACCCACCAGCTTCTGCAGGGACACGCCGGCCAACGTCCGGACGGCGGCATCGTCGGCCTCGGTCAGCAGGGGGATGAGCCTGGCTAGCCGCAGACCGAGTTCAGCCGTCTCATCCGGGCTCAGGCTGTCCTCTACTGTGCGGTGGAGCAGGCCTGCCAGGGCGACGCGCCCGGCGGAGCCCGCCGCGTCGGTCACATTGACGAGTTGTCGGCGGTGGTTACGCGTGGCTCCTGCCGCGTCGATCACCACGAACTGGGTCTTCGCGGACGCTCCTGGAGTGACGGCACGGAGTTCCGCAGGTGCGATGCGTTGGGCTCCTCGTCCCAGTAGCTGTTCGTAGTAGGCGGTGGACCGCACAGCGCGGAGGAGCAGCACACACTCGACCGCCCGCATGTCGGTCGAACCGGAGATCAGGTCCACCACCACAGCGATCCGAAACTCCGGTGTCGTCCTGAAGTCCCTCAGAAGCTGATCCGGGTCGTCGCACCTGAGGGTGATTTTCTGGCAGAATACTGGGCTGGCGCCGAACACGGCGTGAACGCTATCCACGACCTCGTCGGCATGCAGGTCGCTGAGTGCGAAGACAACTGTCTTGGGGACCGAGCCGCCGCGGGTTGCCCTTCCAGGGAACAGCGTGGGCAGGCTGTCCCGATATGCCGTCAGAACTGCCGCTAGCGCCTTGGACCTTACGGTCCGCGGGGCGCTGCTTGGCCCGGCGTGGGTAAAGTCCTCATCCAGCTGCTCGTACCAGTCGCGGCGCGGACGCTTGTCTTCGAGGGCGGTGTGCTCGTCCAGTGGTACAAGCACTGCCCGCTGGGGTGATTCCATCCGCGCTTGGTAGACGGAGTAGTCCACGACGAGACCGTCGGCAATGGCCTGTTCATAGGGGTATTCACTGATCAGATTGCCGTTGAAGAAGCCGAAGACCGGTGCGACTGGAGTAGCGGTGAGTCCCAGGATGGGAGCATCGAAGTACTCGAGGATGCCGCGGCCAGCTCCATAGATCCACTGGTGGCACTCATTGACGACGACGAGATCGAACGAATCGGGAGGAAGTACCGCAGAGTAAGTGACCTCGAGCGGAGCGATGTTGGACTGCGTGACCTGCTCGGCCGTCTCATAAGCGGATACCCGGTCGGATTCGTCCTTTAGCCCCGGCATTCCCCTCAGCAGGTTCGCGAGCTGCTGTGTGGCCGTCACAACAACCCTCGTGGACGGCGCTGGGCCTGCAGAGGTCAGTTCTTCGACGTTGTACAGGTCAGTAAAAGCTCGCCCGTCGTCGGGGGCGTTGAACTGGTGGAACTGAGCGAGAACTTGATGCGCCAGCTCTGTACGGTCTGTTACGAACAGGATGCGATTGGCCTTGGCGTACTTGAGTTGACGATAGGCGGTGAAGACTCCGGTGACAGTCTTGCCCGTACCGGTGGCCATCTGCACCAGGGCACGGCGCTGTCCGGCTTGGAGCGCCTGCTCGATCGCTCGAACCGCACTGAGTTGCGGCGGATGGAGCGGTCCGGCCGACGGCGAATCCTCTGCAAGGTATGGCAGTCGGGTGGCCAGCCTGGCTTGGTAGGTTGGTGCTTCGCCGTCCGCTTCTGCCTCGCGCCGCCAGCGGGCTAGGGTTGCGGGTTGGTGGAATCCGCTGACCAGCCGGGTCCGTGCCTCGGGATCGTTCTCGTCGCGGAACAGCAGTCGCTGGCCATCGCTGACATACCGATAGGGCAGCGGCGAGCGCCAGACCGGCCACGGCGACGCGTCTGTCGCCGCCCTCGCAAGTGTGTCGGCCTGCTCCATGGCCGCGCCGAGATCCGCGCCGTTGCGCTGGCACTCGATGAGCCCCACCACTTGCCCACCGACCAGGAGTAGGTAGTCGACCCGGCGGCCATCAGTTAGGCGTGGGTTCGGCACCGCGCACCCGTGTGAGCGGTTCATGTCCTCGTTCTGGTGAGTACCCAGGACGACCCATCCCGCCCCGACGAGCCTGCGTTCCACCTCAAGCGCGATCGCCGACCCTTCTAGCGGCTCTAGGGCAGCGTCATGGGCACCGACGATCAGCCGCTCGCGCTTTGAAGCCGGCATCGGTGCCGGCAGTGCACGGAGGTCGAACTCCCGCCGCAACCGGGACATCGCTGGTTCCAGTGGGTCTGTCCGTTCCGCCAGATTACGAAGCTCGGGTGCGTCGGTGTGGACGAAGGTGAGCGGCTCGTGGTCAGAGGTCCGGAGCCGGAAGAACCAGACAGCCAACTCGAAGCAGCGCTCTACGAGATGCGTGGCCACCGACTCCTCGATCCGATCGGAACCGCCACCTGGGAGCCGGCAGAGGTCCTCGAATGCGGCGAGCACACGCGCGGGGAGCAGTCCTGCACGGGTCAGTACCTGCAGACGGGCTCGCTGGTCAGCTGTCGGCGGCTGCACACCGGCAACACGGCCGAGCTCGGTGGCCAGAACCTCTCCGAACTGGCGTGCCGACAGCGTAGAACCGGCCGGGGCGGTGAACATTTGGGCCTCAGCTGAAGCACCGTAGAACACTAGGAGTGGCTCGTAGGGGAGGAGGAACCCGAAATTGGCAGAAGTAGCCGCCAGGCCTGTGAACAGACTCTTGAGCTTGCTCGGCTCTTGAGTCACGTCAGCCCTCCGTACCTATCCTGCTTGGCGTCGCGGGTCAGCGCCGTGTGATCTGCAGACCGGCCACTAACCCTACCGTCCGTCACCTGCCCACAACACCTGGCTGCGCGCAGACCAAAGGCGATGCGTACCTGGGCTTGATCCGCTTTGACGGACACTCCTGATCAGGGGCTTTGGCCCCGGAAGGATGATGTCCATCATGGAGAGCATGGGGAAGAAGAAGCCGCGCCCTCGCCGCTCGTTCACGCCGGAGTTCAAGGCCGAGATCGTCGAGCTGTGTCGACGCAGTGACCGTACGGTCGGTCAAGTCGCCAAGGACTTCGACCTGACCGAGACTGCGGTGCGTGACTGGGTGAAGCAGGCCGAGGTCGACGCCGGCGAGCGCGAGGGCCTGACCAGCGACGAGCGCGAAGAACTTGCCCGGCTGCGGCGGGAGAACCGCCGCCTGCGGGAGGACGTGGACATCCTCAAGCGTGCGCCACAGCTTTCTTCGCGCAGGAGACCCGGTGACG
This sequence comes from Kitasatospora sp. McL0602, assembly GCF_052076145.1. Lineage (NCBI taxonomy): Bacteria > Bacillati > Actinomycetota > Actinomycetes > Kitasatosporales > Streptomycetaceae > Kitasatospora > Kitasatospora sp. McL0602. The sequence continues at coordinate 6,745,803 of NZ_CP197246.1, forward strand.
GTGCAGCCGTTCATCGAGGCGGAGAGGCAGGGCGGCCACAACGTCAAACGGGCGTGTGAGCTGCTGCAGGTCTCCCGTGCCGCCTTCTACGCCCGCCGCACCGCAGTGCCCGGTCCGCGTGCGGTGCGCGACGCGGAGCTGACCGAGAGGATCACAGAGGTCCATGAGACCTCGCGCGGCAGCTACGGAGCCCGGCGTGTCCACGCCGCACTGCGGCGTGAGGGCGCTGCCTGCGGCCGGCGCCGGGTCGCACGGCTCATGCGCCGGGCCGGCCTGGAGGGCGTGAACCGCAGACGGCGACAGCGCACCACGATCCCCGACCCGAACGCCGCCAAGCGGCCTGACCTGTGAGCTTGCTCCGCTTTGACGGACACCATTGTTGTGGTGGTCAGGCCGCCAGTACGGTCTCGTACTCGGCGGGACTGCGGTAGCCGAGGCTGCTGTGCATCCAATCGGGATCGCGGCCACCCGGCCGGACCTGGGCCAGAAGATCCTCTGACCTGCCGAGTGCCGCTCTGGCAGTGACCTGATCGCCCGCGCGGGCGTGGGCGCGGACCCTCGGAGCCGCCGCGTGTCGGCCTCGCTCGTAGGCGACTTTCGCCATGTCGACGGCCTCGGTCGTGTGGCCACGCAGGTAGGTCTGCAGACTCATCGTGCTGGCGAACGCCCCCACCTGACCTGGCAGCCGGGCGAGCTCCTCACCACCGCCCCGACCTCCGCCGGAGGCGGCTGGACCCTCGACCGCCGCGCCTGACCGACCCGCCAGCCGAGTCTCAGCGAACGCCCGAAGCGCAGCAGGGCTCAATACGAGCAGACGCGGGCCAGCCACAACTCTCAGCGAGTTGCCACGCCGCCCGTACGCGGCCAATCCCATCGGGGTCGGCGCGGCGAGGGTGTGCTGGCTCGGGGCGCTGCCCAGCGGTTTGCGACGCCCGGTGCCGGCACGCGTCCGGTGTTGCCGTGCCGTGCGCACCTGGCGGCGGACAACCGGACCCGTCAGGGCGTGCGTGCTCTGAGAGGAAATATGCGTTCGGTGAGGGGAGTGTGTCGGTGGTAGCTCGTATGCTCAACGCCAAGGGTCTCGCCCGGGGCCCCTGGCACAGTGGCGTGCCCGGGGCCGGGAGCGGCCGGGAGTTGAGGTAGCGCGGCATGTGGTCGGACAACGAAGCCGATGTGGATCTCCTCGGTTTCGACTTCCTCGTCGACGAGTTGATGGTGCCGCTCACGCGGCCTCGGTTGCTGCCTCTGACGGTGGGTCTGCTCGGTGAATGGGGGTCAGGCAAGAGCAGCCTGCTCAAGATCGTAGCGGCGCGCCTCGAAGCGGAGCGGCCTGCGGACGGCGGGCGCTATGTGGTGGTGCCGTTCAGCCCGTGGCAGTTCGAGGGCTATGACGACATCAAGATCGCGTTGATGGACGCCGTCCTGACACGGCTTCAGGCCGAGGCTGCGTCCAATGCCCCGGCCGCCGCGGAGATCGGGTTCCTGCGAAGGTCCCTCAACCGGCTTCGGCGTCCGGCGGTTTTCGCGGGACGGGCCGCCCTCGTGGGAGTGGGGTCCGCCGCCGAGCTGGCCGCGACCCATTACCAACCGGATCTGGGTCCCCTCGCCCAGGCCGTTGCCCAACAGGCAACCGCCATGGGAAACGCGGCTCTCGATCGTGCGGAGCAGCCGACGTCCGCGGTAGCTGCCGCCCCGGCGGCTGACGGCGATGTCCTGGCCGATGTCGCATCTTTCAGGTCCCGCTTCGAGTCGCTCGTGGAGACGCTGGAGGACGTGACGGCGGTCATCGTCCTCGTCGATGACCTCGACCGCTGCCTTCCGGGCACGATCGTCGACACCTTCGAGGGCATCCGGGTCTTCCTCCACACGAAGAAGACCGCCTACGTCATCGCCGCGCACCCTCGAGTGGTCGAGGCGGCGATCGACAGGCTCTATCCCACCACGGACCGGCCCGGCGCGACCGGTCTGGGCGCCGAGTACCTGGAGAAGATGCTGCAGGTCAAAATCACGATCCCTGCACTCTCCGCCCCGGAGGCGGAGACCTACATGCAGCTCCTTCTCGCCCAGCTACACCTGGGAGAAGCAGACTTCACGACCGTCCTGAACGGCGTGACGCAGCGCCGGATGCGCAGTGCCCTGGCCGTCTCGCTCAACCAGGGGCTGGCCGTGGACAGCCTGGGTCGCGAGCGCATGCCGTCGCCCCTGTTCACCGACATGGGCTGGGCTGGCTCCATCGCGCCGCTCCTCGGTACCGCCCTGCGCGGCAACCCGCGCCAGCTGAAGCGCTTCATGAACTCGGTGATCATGCGGCAGGGAAGCGCGCAGCGACGGGGAACCGACCTGGACGCCGCCGTGCTGGCCAAGCTCATGGTCCTGGAGGAGCTGCACCTGACGGACTTCCAACGTCTGTTCGATTGGCAGGTGCGGACCGAGGGCGGCACGGTCGCCGAGCTGGTGGGGGCGGAGCAGCACGCACTCGCCGCGGCCTCCCCTCGCCCCGCCCCCGCGCGGGGGCAGCGGCGCGCTTCCCCGGCGCCGGGCCGCGGTGGCGACCGCGCCGAGGAGACCGGGCCGACTGAGGAGAGCTCGCCACTGGATCCGGGGGTCGCATCCTGGGCCACCCAGCCGCACATCGCCCGATGGCTGCGGCTGGAGCCTGCGCTGGGCGGGACCGATCTGGGCCCGTACTTCACCTACGCGCGCGCGAAGCTGACCGTCACTGCCGGCGCTGCACGGCTCCCGGCCGCGTTGCAGGACCTTCTGGTCCGACTGCAGTCCGAGATCGTCGCCGTTCGGCGCACCGCCGTGAAGTCAGTCGCCGAAACGGTTCAGGCCGAGGATCTGCCGCTGCTGATGGAACAGTTGCTCGCACGTCTACTGCGCGATCCCGACAGCGACGCATGGGACAGCGCGGTGGAGGTCGCCGAGAAGGTCCCGGACACGGTGGCCGCGGTGTGTCACACGCTGGGCAGGATCCCGTTGGACGGGATCCCTGTGGCGAAGGTGCCGTCCGCCGTGCGCAGGCTCCCCCGCGACCGCCAGGAGGTCACGGCCCTTCTCGACGGCTGGCAGAATAGCGGCCACGGCATCAGCACCGTCGTCGCCGGGCTGCGCACCCCCGGGAGAGGGCGGTCGATGTAGGTGGGGACCTCGACCGACCGCACCAGCGGCACCGGCGGCGCATGGACTGACCTCAAGTACGCCGCCACCTCGTACTTCCGCAGCACCGGCCAAGGAAGCGCAAGCCCCGGATCCGCCAAGCTGCTGCTGGCTCGGCACGTCCCGGTCCTCGGCGGAGCGGCCGCCGCGGCCGCAGGTGCCACAGCCGGCCGCAGCAGTGTCCAACGACTCGGCGGCCTGCTCGCCGGCATTGGCGCGAACGGGCTGGACCAGGCGCTTCGCGAGGCGTCGCTCGACGACCTGGTCGGCCGCGACCGGTTCGAGATCGTCGACGAGCTGGTCACCGCACTGTCCGGTGACGGCAGCGGCCTGGACGCCGCGGCGGCCCGCGACGCGATGTGCGACGTGCTGGAGGAACTGTTTGGCGACGCCGACACGTGGGAGGAACTCCAGCGGACCAGGGCAACTCGCGACGACATCGAACGGTTGCTGCACCTGTTCCTGACGAACTACCTCTACAACCGCATCCCGGTGATTGCCGAACGGCTCGGGCGCATCACCGACCCGGCAGCCGCGCGCCGCGCCGACCGACAGATGCGTCAGGTCATCGAGGACTGCGTCGTCATCAACCTGCCGCCTGACCCGCTGTCCGTCAACTGGAACGGCCCGGAAGGCCGCGACATCGCCGACCAGGCCATGCAGGTCGCCTACAGCACACTGGAGAGCCTCGCATGAGCGTGTTTCATATACGCCTCCTGCCGTCTGCCGACGCCCTGGCGCCCGGGGAGGTGGTCCTGGACTTCGCGCCCGGCTCGGCTGCGGCCACCGTGCAGGCGAACGCCAGCTTCTTCTCCAACGTCGCTCCCCTGCCCCCGGCGGCCGACCTGCTGCTGCTGGGCGTTGCCGCCTACTGCGCCGACCGCGTCACCACACGACGGGAGACCGACGACGCGTGGACGCGGGACATCGGCCTGCGCCTTCCCGTCCACGCCCCCGCTGCGTGGCCGCACGAGGAAGCCGAGAGAGCGCTGGGCTTCCTGACCGGTGACCGGTGGGACATCCGCGCGCACCACCGTTCTGGGACGCGTACGGACACCCCCCGCGGCCCGGTGGAGCGCGAGTCGCTGCAAGCTGACGCCGTGTGCCTGTTCTCCGGCGGGCTGGACTCGCTGTGCGGGGTCGTCGACCTCCTCGAGGAGGACTCCGAACGGCGACTCCTACTGCTGTCCCACTACGAGGGCGGGCAGACGCCCATCGCACAGGCCCGGTTGTTCCAACGGCTTCATGCGCACTACGGGCCCAGGGTACGCCGCCAGCCGCTTTTCCTGCGGCCGGCTCCGCACGATCCCGCCCAGGAGCAGCCGCTGCCCCCGGACCGTGAGGCCACCAGCCGCTCGCGGTCGCTGCTCTTCCTGACCTCCGCACTGGCCCTGGCGTCGTCCCTGGGCCCCAGCGTCCCGGTCTACCTTCCCGAGAACGGCTACATCGGGGTCAACGTCCCGCTCACCCCGGCACGGTCGGGGAGCTTCAGCACCCGCACTACCCACCCCCACTTCCTGGCCCTGCTCGAGCAGACCGCCCATGCCGTCGGCGTCGACAACCCGCTGGTCAACCCCTACCGGCTGACGACCAAGGGCGAGATGCTGGCGTCCAGCCGCAACCCCGAACTGCTGCGCGACCTGGCGCCCATGAGCGTCTCCTGTTCCCACCCGGAAGTCGCCCGCTACGCCCGCCGCCCACAGGGCAACTGCGGTTACTGCTTCCCCTGTCTGATCCGCAGGGCGGCCATGGCCCGCGCCGGATGGGACAGCGCTGACGACTACTCGTGGGACGCGTTGAGTGACCCTGCCCTGCTTGATACGGCTTCGGAGCGCAGCGCCGACCTTCGCGCCGTCGCCATCGGCACCCGGCCGGGACGCCCGGACCGGGACGTCCTGCGCAACGGGCCGCTACCCGCCGGCGAGCGGCTGGCGTTCCTGGACGTGTGGCGGCGCGGCACCACCGAAGTACGGTCATGGCTCACCACCGGGGCGACCGGGGCTCTCGCCGAGCAGTTGGAGAGGACCGCGTGAGCGCCCTCTGGGACACGCACTGCCACCTGACGGGATACGACCGGCCGACCGACGTCATGGCCGAGGCAGCCGAGGCGGGTGTCACCATCGTCGCCGTGTCCGAAGACCCCGGCCAGTATCGGATGTTGCGCACGCGCCTCGGCCGCCGTCCCGGGGTCGTGCCCGCCCTCGGTATGCACCCCCTGCATGCCGCCTCGTTCACCCCCGCCGACCTCGCCCGGTTCCTGCGCCTACTTCCCGACGCTCCCTGGATCGGCGAGATCGGCCTGGACTTTTCCCCCGCTGGCCGGCCGTCGCGACGCGCCCAACTCCGCATCTTCGAGGCGATCCTGTCCGACCCACGCGCGAGCGCACTCCCGCTGACGATCCACAGCCGCGGCGCCGAACGCGAGACCATCGAACACCTGACACAGGCCGGCGCCTCACGCGCGATCCTGCACTGGTACACCGGTCCGCCGGGGCTGCTGGAGGAAGCCGTCAACGCCGGCCTCTGGTTCTCTGTCAACCCCACCATGACCGCCTCAGCACGGGCTCAACGACTGCTGCAGGAAATCCCACCCGATCGCGTACTCCTGGAAACCGACGGCCCGTTCACCCGCCACCACGGCAGGCCAAGCCGCCCATCCGACCTCCCCGCTCTCCTGCCACGGCTGGCCGCCCTGTGGTCCACGGACGAAGACGGCGCACGGAACCAGTTGAACGCCAACCAGAGGGTCTTCACCCCGCCGCCGACCACGCCCTGAAAGCCTTAGCTTGACTCTGTCTGTGATCTTGGTGGTGACGGTCAGCTGCCGAGGGTGCGCCAGGACTTCGACCGGGGGATCGTCTGCTGGTCCAGGAAGATCTGGAAGGCGGTTGGCTGCCTCGGCGTGGGGGCTTCCTCGGTTGCCAGCTGGCCGCTGAGGCGCTCGATGTTCACGGCGATGGCCGTGAGTACGTGCTTCAGGTGGGCTATCGGCTGTCCTCGGTAGCGGCAACGGCGTATGCCGTGTCCGTGGGCGAACTCGTTGATGGTGCCCTCCACTCCGGAGCGGACCGCGTAGCGGGCCTTCCAGCCGGGTGTCTGCTGCTTGGCGCGGACGGCTTCCAGGTCGCGGAGTTCTCGTGGAGGAAAGCCCACGTTCCGGGCACCGTCCTTGGATGTGGTGCACCGGGGGCGGTCCGGACATGGCTGGCACTGGGTCTTGGTGAACCGCGCCACGATCAGGGGTGCCGCGGTGGGCGAGGAGGTCGGGTAGGGGCCGTGCCAGCCCTGGCTGACCTGGCCGCGGGGGCAGGTCACCTGCCGGCGGTCGAAGTCGATGTGGAAGTCGTCCCGGTCGAAGCCCTCGTCCCGGCGATGCTGCTGGGTGGGGTTGCCGGGAAGCGGCCCGCTGACGGAGACCTGGTGCTCGCGGGCGACTCATTCCAGGTGCTGAGACGCAGAGGTACGAGGGCCCAGCACTGAGCCCGAATCCACCGAGGTGATTCGAGAATGATCGCGTTCGGGGTCTGGTCGGGGTGACTGGGTAGAGGGCGTGGGGTGTCCGCTGGTCTGTCCAGCTCTTCCACGTCTGCTCCGGTCGGGCCCTGTCGGGTGGGTGGTCGGGTTGTTGATCAGACCGGTGGTGGGTGGGCGGCGTCGAAGAGGTCGGTGAACGCGTGCTGCCAGGGCCAGTGGTCGGGCAGATGGAGCGTCAGCCGCCGGGCCGAGCGGGCGATGCGGGCCGGAATGTGGATCAGGTGGTCGCGAAGGGTCCCGGTGGTGGCCCTCGCGTGGAAGGTCCCGGCGAGGGCTCCGGCGGCCCGTAGCAGGTTGTGGGAGATGGCCCACAGGGTCAGCCACGCGTTGTTCGCCTGAAAACTGCCGGAGGGCAGGTGGGCCAGTGCTGATCCCTTGCCGTCCGCGATGACCTGCTCGATCGTGGCGTGCTGCCGGTGGTGGAGCTCGGCCTGGAGCATGGTGAAGGGGCTGTCGGTGAACAGCGCGTGGTAGCGCCAGGCGGTGAACAACTCGCCCTGTCCGGCCGCTGCTTCGGCGTTCAGTCGGCGGACCCGGCGCACGATCAGGCGGGCGGTTGCCTGTTCGGCTTTCTTGCGTCCGGTGAACGCGGTGTAGGTGGTCTCGGCGACCTCGGCGTCGGAGACCAGCTCGCCGGTGTCCGGGTCCACGAACGCCTCGGGGTAGCGGATCGGTGTCCAAGAGTCCTCGCCGATCGTGCTGATCGCGGCGGCGATGTGGGGGTTCATCCGAACGGTCAGGGAGAAGCGCGCATTGGCTCGGCGGCAGGCGGCCACGACGTCGGCGTTGTAGAACTGGCTGTCCGCGCGGACGATCACGGTCCCGCTCGCGCCGGCCTGACGGGCGGCGGCCAGGGCCTCGGCGGCGAAGGGCCCGGCTCCGCGGGCATTGGCGGCCTTGCCCCGCCGCAGGCGAACGGCCGCGATCACCGGGCGGGCCGGCGGTGTGCTGAGGGTGGCCAGGATCGGGTGCAAGGTGCGCACGCCCTTGAACCGGCCGACCTCGGCGCCCTGCTTGGCGCGTCCGTAGACGCGGCGGTGGGTGGGGTCGATGTCCACGAAGGCACCTGGTCAACGTCGGGCAGCAGTGGGGTGGTCCGGGCCAGGCGGGCGAGGAAGTCCCGGTGCACCGAGTGGAGTTGCCGGTTGTGCCCGTGCGTGAAGGCGCGCAGGAAGGTGCCCAGGGTGGACGGCGCTCGCACCCCGCCGAACAGCCGGCCCATCGCGCCGTGCCGCAGCCGGTCGGTGTCGTCGATGGAGTCGGCCCCGGCGCACATCGCCGCGACCAGCGTCATCACCTTCGCCGCCCGATTGGCTCCGGCGCTGTTGCCGGTGCCTTCGATGCGCAGCCTGTCTTCGACAAGGGCGGGCAGGCCGACGCGTTCGGCCAGGCGGACCACCGGGACCAGTCCGGCGTCCGCGATCAGATTCGGCTCGTCGAACACGACGGAGACGGCCGAGACGGCGTGAGAGGATTGCACTTACGAGATGCCTTGCTGATTGTGCGTGGTGGAGCCTAGAGAACTCCCATCATCGCAGGTCGCAAGGCATCTCTTCGTTCTGCGGAATCTCCCCGACAGCGATCACCCGGTGGATCCGGGCTGAGAGTCGGCTGCCCTCCGCAGGACCGCCCATCACGCCAATCGACCTGTCCGACTGGCGGCTGACCTCCGCTTGCGCGGAAATGACTCTTCGGCGGCGCCTGCTGTGTCCCTCGCCAGGGCCCTAACACACCGTGACGGTCCGACCAAGCCGTCGAGATCCGGTGAGCTTTGGGCGCCGTTTAGATTTGGCCGCCACACAGGAGGAGCCCGTGCCCGAGCAGTTCATGAGTGTCAAGCAGACGGCGTCGTATCTGAACATGTCCGTAGCCTGGGTGTACCGTGATGCGCCTCGCGTGGGGCTTCTGCCGTACAGGTTCGGGAGTGGGCGGAACGCGAAGCTGCAGTTCAAGGTGTCTGAGGTTGAGGCGTGGGTGAGGCAGCAGCGTCTGTCCGCTGCGTGAGTCCGCGGTAGTCGTGGGGGGCTGCCCGAGTGGGCAGCCCCCCACGTATTCAGGCGGCCAGGCCGAGGTCGAGGACCTGCGCGGCGCGGCTGATGGAGCCGGGCATGAGGTGGCGGTAGGTCTTGAAGGTGACGTCGACGCTTCGGTGGCCCATCCATTCGGCGACGTCGGTGATGGGGATGTTGTGGCTGAGGCAGTTCGAGGCGAAGAAGTGGCGGAGGCCGTAGAGGACCATGCCGTCGGGGATGTCGAGGGTGCCGGCCTTCTTGAGCCGGGCCCAGTGGTTGCTGAGGTAGTAGTGCGGGAAGGCCTTGCTGAGGTCGTTCGGGTGGCGGAGGAGGTAGCCGTCGACGGTGCCGTACTTGTCGGCGTACCACTCGATGGTGTGCTTGACGCGGGCCGGTAGGGGGACGTCGCGGTAGTCGTCGGGCTTGCGGTGCTTGAGCGGGCCGTAGGTCTTGGTGGTGTGATTGACCTGTTCGGTGATGCGGTAGACGTCATCGGCGACGATGTTGTTGATGTTGACCGCGAATGCCTCGCCGTTGCGCAGGCCGCATCCGCTCATGAGGTCGGCGACGAGGAGCAGGGTGTCATCGCCTGCGGTGCGGATGGCGTGGAGCTGTGCCAGCGAGGGAATGACGGCGCGCTTCGGGTCGTACTGGGGTGGCTTGACGCCGGTCAGTGGGTTCTCGTCGTAGATGCCGAGCCGATGGGCGTCGAGGAGGATCGTCTTGAGCTTGTCGAAGGCGTTGGCCTGGGTGGCGAGGCCGACGCTGTTGCGCTCCATGTTCTGGATGAAGGTGTCGACGACCTTGTGGTCGAACGTGCCCATCCGGCGGCTGCGGAAGGCCGGGTAGAGGTGGTGCTCCAGCAGCGAGTCGAGGTGTTGTATCGACGCGGGACTCAGGTGACGCTGGCCGGGCTTCCACTGCGCGACATAGTCACCGAACTGCATCACCCCATACGTCTGGATGCGTTCGGCCTTGCTCTGGTTGCGCGGGGTCTCTCGCTTGGCCTTGTAGATGTCGGACAGTCGGGTGATGGCCTTGTCCTGGGTGCTGAACCCGGACTCCTCGACCTGCCTCCCGGTTGCCTCGCGGTAGCGGATCTTGTACTCGTGCGGGCACTTGGACCACCTCGCCTGAGGGTGCTCGCACTCTTTGAAGAAAGTGCCCATGCCGTGGGCCAAAGCCTTGGTGGCCATCCTGATCGACTCCCCGCGTACCAATGCTGACTCTTTGCTGACCGGGGATGGTCCATCAGGCCTCTGACCTGGGTGAAAACGCTGAATCAGTGATATGTGGTGGAACTACGTAGGTCGATCCAGCGAGGAGATCGTACAGGCCCGGGAGGACTGGATGGAAGGGTCTCGGTTCGGCGACGTGCACGGCTACGACGGTGCTCGGCTGGCCGCTCCCCAACTCCCCGCCGTGCCAATGAAACCGCGTGGACGGGCACGCTGACCTGGGCTTACGTGATGGGGGGCGGGCGCCACGACAAGCGGCTGGCGCTGCCCGTAGCTCGGCGCCCGGAGGGTCCGTGGGGGCCGGCTGGGAGTGGCTTCGGAGGCGTATCGCGGTTCTGGGGTTTGGTCATGTGTAGCAGGGGCCAGTGATTCCAATGCTGACGCTTTTCTGACGGAGCGTCAGCTGCCGAGGTCGAAGACGGCGGGGATCGTCGAGGCGGTACTGGACCCCTGATGCGCAGGGGTCGCCATGGCGCGGGGGACGGCGTTCTCGGGGTCTGTACGGTCACCGGCGACGCGCACGAGTCGAAGGAGCTGTGCCTGAAGAGCATCGAGTCGATCAAGAAGATCGCGACGTACGCCCAGGTCCAGGAGAACGCGAACGCCCCGGCGTAGCAGCACCGCCACCGCACGGGCCGGTCTCCTCGCTTCGAGGCGCCGGCCCGCCGCGTGTCCGTACGTCCCCGCGTCCGCCCTGCCCCGGACTGCCCCGGATGAGGTGCGTCAGGCGTAGGCCTGGCGCTGCAACTCGAACATCGCCGCGTACTCCTGACCCAGGTCGATCAGCTCCTCATGGGTGCCCTCCTCGATCAGGTGGCCCTTACGGAGGACGAAGACGCGGTCGCAGCGCCGGACGCTGGCCAGCCGGTGGGTGATGAGCACGACCGTGCGGCCGGTGGCGATGCGCCGGATGTTGGCGAACACCCGGGCTTCGGCGCGGGCGTCCAGCGCCGAGGTCGGCTCGTCGAAGAGCAGCAGCGGGGCATCGCGGAAGTAGCCGCGGGCGAGAGCGATCCGCTGCCACTGGCCGCCGGACGGATCGCAGCCTTCGACGAACTTCTTGGAGAGCAGGGTGTTGTAGCCGTGACGGAAGCTCTCGATCATCGTGTGTGCGTCGGCGTCGCGGGCAGCCCGCACTGCGAGGTCGCGGTGCGAGCCGATCCGCTCCCGGCGGCCGATGGTGATGTTGTCGAGGGCGCTCATCGGCCAGCGGACGGGAGCCTGCATGACGACCGAGATGCGCTCGTGCAGGGCACGTCGATCCAGGTCCGCGATGTTCACCCCGTCCCAGCAGATCGTCCCCTGCTGGGGCTGGTACTGGCCGGCGAGCAGCTTCGCCAGGGTGCTCTTGCCCGAGCCGTTCTCACCGACCAGGGCGACGACCTCTCCGTGGCGGATCGTGAGTGACACGCCGCGCACCGCAGGGGTGCAGTCCTGTCCCGGGTAGGAGAACGTCAGGTCACTGACTTGGATCTCGCGGAAGCCATCCGGGCCGGGCAGCCCGCCGCGCAGGTAGCTCCGGGCGGCCGACTGCCGGACGAAGTCGGTGTACTCGTCCACGTGCAGACCGCGCAGGAAGACCCGGGTCAGCCCTGCCATGGTCTGGTTGAGGGCCGACTGCCCGGCCTTGATCGCGAGGACGGCGGCACCGGCCGCCGCGAGGGGCATGACCCCAGCTGCCAGGAGACCGCCCAACGCAAGGTAGGAGACGACAGTGCCGACACCTCCCAGGGCCCGGCCGACGGCGGTGACCCTGGCCTGTGCGCGGTCGACCCCGATCTCCTCCCGTTCGCCGACGGCCGCGAGGCGCCGGTACTCACCGAGCAGTGCCTCTCGTGCCCCGCAGGCCCGGATCTCCGGAGCGTGGTCGCGTTCGGCGAGCAGGTCGGCGAACATCCGCAGCCGCCTGCGTGCCGCCCAGATCGCGAGGTTTCCCGCATACCCCAGGCGGGCGGACCACAGGGTGGCCCAGCCCTGCGGCGCCATCGACAGGATCAGCAGCGGGAGCAGCAGCGGATGCAGGACGACCAGGACGACGCCGGCGCCGAGGAGCCTGCCGACGGAGCTGACGAGCTCGGCGAGTTCCTCGACCGCCACGGGCGCCGAGGTGATGCCACGTTCCTTGGCCTGGCCCAGGACGTCGTGCCACGCGGCGTCGTCGAAGGCAGCCAGCTCGACCTCCAGGGTGCTGCGGTACAGGCGTTCCTCGACCAGGCGCTTCACCCCCGGGACGAGCACCGCCTCTGCCTGGGCGACCCCGGCGTCCAGAGCGCCCTGGAGGGCGTACGCCACCGCCACGACGGCCAACGCCGGCAGCATGGCGCGGACGCGGTCGGGTGCTGGTCCGGCCACCAGCAGCTGGACCAGTACGTTGCGGGTGGCGAGCAGGCCGAAGGTCGCGGCGCAGCCCGCGATGATCCTCAGCCCGAACACGGCGGCGGTCGCGGTCGGGCTCGCCTCCCAGGCGAGGGCGAGGATCTGACGGAGCAGCCTCGGCAGGCGAGCGAGGAGCTGCCGCAGGCTGACGGTGGCGGCCTGCGAGGTGACCTTCCACTGGGGCTTCGCGGCCAGTGCGCCGCTCACTGTGGCGGGTGCGGGCTCGGTGTCACCCGAGTCCCCTGCCATCTCACGCGACGTCATCTCCGGCGCCGAGATTTTTCCCAAGACATCCTCGATCAGGTCATGGTCCGATGTCGCTGCCTGCCTGCCTGCCTGCCTGCCTGCCAGGCACGGGCCGGGCTACCAGGACGGCGGGCAGCTCCTGGCCCAGGCTGCGCGGCGGGCGGCGAAGGGGTCGGCGACCACCCGGGTGGGGTGGCCGAAGAACATGGCATCCCGGCGGACATCGGTGTACGCGGGCCAGGGTCCGGCCCCGGGGGTGTCGGGTCTCCCGGTGCGGCAGAAGGTGATCCAGGCGGCGCTCGCGGCCTGCGCCAGCGCGGCGTTGGCCAGGTTGCGGGAGACCAGGGCTGCGCAGCGCAGGTTGCCGAAGAAGAACAGGACGTCCTCGCCGTGGCTGCCGGTGCCGCCCGCGAAGACGTACGTGTAGGTCGGGGCGGTCGCCGCGGCGCTGCGAGCCGAGGCCAGGGCGAAGGCCGGGAAGCGGTACAGCGCGTCGGTGGTGACGGCGACCGCGATCTTGCGCGCGGGATCCCGGGGGCGTTCTCGGCGGTACTCCGCGATCAGGTCGGTCACGTCGCAGCGGGCGAACCGTGAGCACCGGCGGGCGAGTTCGGCCGCGCTGAGGCCGTCCCAGGAGGCTGGGTCGGTGTCGATGGTGCGGGTGGTCTCGTTGAGGGTGGTGCCGATCATCACCGGCACGTGCGGGGCCGCACCGGCAGCCAGGTCGGCGTAGCAGCGCTGCTCGACAGGGCCGCCGCCGACCGAGGGCTCGAAGGCGTACCGGTGGGTGACGCGCAGCGCGGCCTGGGCGTCGAGCAGCCGGCCCACCGGCAGGTCGGCCAACAGGTGCGGTCGGGCGGCCGGAATCCCGAGGTGGCTCAGCACGCTCCGGGCCGAGTCCTCCGGTTGGAGCGCGGTGGCCGGGCGGGGTGGCGGCGGGCTGGCCAGGACGGCGCGCCGGAACGGGGGTTCGGGTGCGGTGGTGGCCAGCAGGGCGGCGACCCGGGAGGCACCCCGTGACCCGCCGGCCAGGGTGATGTTCGCCGGATCCCCGCCGAAGCACTCCACGTTGTGCCGCAGCCAGTCGAGCGCCGCCCGCAGGTCCAGCAGCCCGGCCCGGCCGGACTCCGCGTACTCCGGCAGGCCGGTCCAGGACAGGTCGAGATGGCCGAGGATGCCGAGGCGGTGGTTGACGGTGGCCACGACCAGGTCGCCGTCGCGGGCGAGGGTGGCGCCGTCGAACCGGGGCCAGTCACCCGCGCCGAAGTCGGTGCCGCCGTGGAGCCAGACCAGCACCGGGCGGCGGGCCTGCGGGTCGGCGCCGGGCGTCCACAGGTTGAGCACCAGGCAGTCCTCGCCCTGGTTGGCCGCGCTGGTGGGGATGCCGAACAGTGGTAGCAGCGAGACCACGGCCGGCCGAGCGCCGAGCGCCTCGGTCAGCGGCCGCTGCGGGGAGGCCGGACCGTACGAGGTCGCGTCCCGGACGCCGGCCCAACCGGGGTGCGGGCGTGGCGGCCGGAACCGCCGGTCACCCGTGGTTGTCCCGGCGTACGGCACGCCGAGGAACGCGTACGCACCTCCGGTGGGCAGGCCGCGCACCCGGCCGGACCCGGTCTCCACGACGAGCCGGTCGGTACCCACCTCAGAGGGTTCCGACGAGCGTTCGCAGGGTGTTCAAGTCGATCTTTCCCGAGCTGGTGCGTGGCAGGCTGACCACCGAGCGCAGGGGCAGGCAGTCGGCCGGCAGCCGGAGGGTGTGCAGCACGTCCAGCCAGGCATCGCGGAACGGCTCGCTGCTGCCCTCGACGCAGACGACGGCGCCGGTGGCGTCTGCGGTCGGCACCACGGCGGCCGAGCCGACGCCGGCCAGGCGCCGTTCGATCTCGTCCGGCAGGATCCGCTTGCCGTGCAGCTTGAGCTGCCGGTCCTTACGGCCGAGCACGTACAGCATGCCGCGCTCCAGCCGGCCCAGGTCACCGGTGTGCAGCACGTCGCCGACGGTGTCGCCGGCCGTCAGGTCGCCGCGCGAGGACGCGTAGCCCATCATCACGTTCGGGCCCTGGTAGACGATCTCTCCGACACCGTCATCGGTGACGTCGCTCAGCCGGACCCGACCGCCGGGCACCGGGTGGCCGACCGAGCCGAGGTGGTCGAGGAGGAGGTCCGGGGGGAGGACGCACATCCGAGCGGTGGCCTCCGCCGCCCCGTACATCGAGCAGAAGCCGCCGCCGTGGTCGGCCATCAGCCGGCCGAAGTGCTCGACGAGGGCCGGTTCCAGCGCGCCACCGGCCTGGTAGAGGAGGCGCAGCGCACGATGGCCGGCCGGCTGCCACTTCGTGCCGTGCAGCAGGCGGTACGTGATCGGGACCGCGCCCAGGTTGGTTACGCCCTGGTGGCCGCAGACCTGCCAGAACCGCCGCGACGTGGGGCTGAGTCGGGACAGCACCAGCGGTGCACCGGCGGCCAGATGGGTGTTCACGACGGAGAGGCCGAAACTGTAGTCGACCGGGAGCGAGGTGATTCCGATGTCGGTCGGCCGGATTCCCAGTGCGGCGACGATCGATTCGGCGTTGGCCGCCAGGTTCGCGTACGACAGCCGCACAGCCTTGGGGCGGCCCAGCGAGCCCGAGGTGGTGATGAGCACCGCGAGTTCGGGATGGACAGCCGACCCGACCCGGGTGTCGCGGCCGAGCACCCGGGCCCCGCACAGCTCACCGGTCACCCGGTAGCCCACCGGGACGGGACCGTCGGCGGCATCGACCACGAACTCGGGCTGGTACGTGGCGAGCAGGGCCGCGCGCTCGGCGGCGTCCGGATGCTCCTTGACCAGGACGGCGTGGCCGAGGTCGAGCGCGGCCAGGTAGGCGAGCAGGCCGGCCAGGTCGCGCCCGGTGAAGACGGCCACCAGTGCCTTGTCCGGGCAGCTGAGGCCGCGCTTGGCGGCGTCCAGCCCGGCGGCGGTGCAGTTGGGGGGGACGGCGTGGACGCCGTCGACGAAGGCCGGGTCTCCGGCAAGACGCAGGGAGTGCATGTCACCCGGGCCCTTGCGAGGACTCGAATCGGTCGGCCATCAGCCGGGCGATCTCGCGTACGCTGCCGGCGGTGAACAGTTCGACCAGGCTCACCGGTACGTCGTAGGCCTCCTGGACGGTGTTGAGGAAGCTCACCGCAGTCAGCGAGTCACCACCGAGCTCGACGAAGTCGTCGAGCACGCCGACCCGCGGCTGGCCCAGCAGCCGGGCGAGGCGGACTGCCAGGTCCGTCTCGAGAGCGGAGCCGGGCGGTTCGTAGCGGGAGGCGCCGGACGGGCCCGCGAGCTCCTCGACCGGGGCGAGTGGGCCCTCCGGCATCCGAGCCACCGCCAGCACGGCGGGCTCAGCCAGGTGCCCGGCCAGGCCGAGCGCAGCGCGCAGGTCCTCGCGCACGTCGAGCACGCCGTACATCTCGCCGAGCACCACCACGACGCCCACCGCACTGCCGTCCGAACCTGCGGCCCCCGGCACAACGGCCGAGTGGAGGACGCCCGGATGGTCGACGAGGGCCTTCTCGACCGCTGCCGCCAGCGCCGGCCCCGGCAGTGTCGTCCCAGTTTCTCGGCCCATCACACTCCACCCTCGGTCGGTTGCCAGGATCAGTCTGCACGCAATTGACGGAAGATCAATTTCCTTGGCCTGAACGGGTGATGCTCACCTGAATGCCGTCGTACGGGCGCCGCATCGGCGCAAGGATGTGCAGGTAGCTGTCGTACCCGGGGACCGTATGGAGGTCGAATGAGCGTCGGCCGACTCTCCGCCGCCGCTGAAGCGTCCTGGCCGCCGGACACGCATCACGGCCGGATGTCCCTCGGGCGGACCCCGTTCTTCGCCTGCCAGGCAGACCCCCGGTTCGCGTACTGCCTGTACGTGCCGAAGGGCATCGCGTCGGCCGACCGGAGGCCGTTGCTCGTCGTTGTGCACGGGGACCGGCGCACCGCCGAGAAGTACCGGGACGCACTCGCGGGCTTCGGTGAGACGCACGGCTGCGTGGTCCTGGCACCGCTGTTCCCCGTCGGTGTTCCGGCCCCGGACAGCACGTTCGGCTACAGGCGGCTCCGCCAGGGGGACGTGCGGTTCGACGTGGTGCTGCTGCGGATGGTCGAGGAGGCCGCCGCTCGGTGGCCGGTCGACGTGGAGCGTTTCTACCTGCACGGCTTCAGCGGCGGCGCCCAGTTCGCGCTCCGGTTCTTCTACCTGCACTCGGAGCGCTTGGCCGGTCTGTCCGTCTGCGCCCCGGGCAACATCACGAGACTCGACACCTCCCTGCCCTGGCCCGCCGGGATCATCGACGTGGCCGACACGTTCGGCGTGACGCCCCGACTGGACGTGCTGCGTTCCGTGCCGGTCCACCTGACCGTCGGCGCACAGGACTCAAAGCCACGCAGGGATCCTTCGCGCGCAACCCGCCTCGCCCTGACCACACTCCTGTACGAGCACCTGCTCGAGCGCGGGCTGACGGCGACGCTGGAGGTCGTCCCGGACGTCGCCCACGACGGGTTCGCCACGCTGCCCGCCGCGACCCGGTTCCTGAGTTCCCTCATCCCCCGCGACGCACGGAACCGGCCAGGGCCCTGACGCGCGCAGGTCAGCGGGCCACAATGGGAGTGACCGGCCGCAGACCTGCGGGAGCAACTATGATCGACGCACTCACCACCACCCTCGGCGGCCGCCGGGTGGAGACGCTCCGGTACGGGACGGAGTTGGTGCTCGGCCTGTCCGGGCGGCTGGCCGTCACGGTGGCGAGCGACTACCGGCTGAGCGGCTCCTCGGGGGTGGAACACTTCTTCCCCGGCCTGGCCCTGCACCCGACGGGTGGGCTGCTCCGGCTGCCCGGGGCCCGGATCGCCGAGGCGGCCGCCACCGCTGCGGGCGGCCTCCGCCTCGTCTTCGACTGCGCGCTGACGCTCACCGTCCCGCCGGACACCGACGAGCACCCCTGGACGGTCACCGGTCCCTCCGGCCCGCTCTTCACCGCGCTACCGGGGGGCTTCTTCACTTGAAAGGTGTCTCTTGCTCGGCGACGTTCTGGACCCTAGAACGCTCCTGAAAATCATGGGTTCTGGCCCCGCTCCGGGTGGAGCGGGGCCAGTCTTGTGTTCATGCAGGGGGAATGGGGCGGGGAGAGCGTCGGCGAGGACGTCTGGGAGACGTGCCGGGAGTTGATTCCGGCGGGGAGCGTGTTCGCGTTCCTGGCCGAGCATCGCGAGGTGCTGTTCCCGAAGGCGATGTTCGTGGACATGTACCCCTCGGCCAACGGGCGCCCGTCGATGCCGCCGCAGGTCCTGGCCGCCACGGTGGTGCTGCAGAGCCTGCACGGGCTCTCCGACTTCGAGACGGTGCAGGAACTGCGCTGTGACCTGCGGTGGAAAGCGGCGTGCGGGCTCGGGCTGCACGACACCGGGTTCGACCCCTCGCTGCTGACGTACTTCCGTCGGCGCCTGCAGCGTTCCGCGGACCCGAACCGGCTGTTCCGCACGGTCAGGGAAGTCGTCGCGGCCACCGGCGTCCTCAAAGGCCGACAGCGGCGGGCGCTGGACTCCACCGTGCTGGACGACGCGGTCGCCACCCAGGACACCGTCACCCAGCTGGTCGCCGCGATTCGCCGGGCCATCCGTGAAGTCCCGCACGCGCAGCAGGTCGCCGACCAGTGGTGCACCGCCCACGACTACACCGACCCCGGACGGGGTGTGGGTCGACCGGGTCCCGCAGCACGTCGCCCAGTCGGCGCTGATGCTCATGCGGGACTTGCGAGAGCAGATCACCTCTAGGGTGGCGGTGTGATCAGCGTTGATGACTCCCGCGCACTGCTGCTGAAGGCATGCGCTGCCGCAGGTTTGTCAGCAGACCGAGCCGAGCCCATGCGCGTCGGAGAGAACGCCCTGAGGCGGCTCCACCACCAGGTCGTCGTCCGCGTTGGCCGCCCCGGGCAGTGGAACGCCGTAGTCCGGGAGCTCGCGGTCGCCCGCTGGCTTCGCATCTGCGAGATCCCGGCCGTGCGTCCGCTGGACCACTCGCGGGAGCCAGGGCGGACATGACCTGGATCGTCTCCCGTGCCGCAGAAGGCGCGATGCGGCTGGATGTCGAGTACTCGACCGACATCCTCGACCACGCGACGGTCAGCAGCTGGGCCGGACGCTACGTCGACCTGCTCACTCTCCTCGCCCGCGACTCCCGCCAACCGCTCCCGGTGCTGAGGGCATAGCCCAACGTCTCACCTGAGGAAGAGGTCGACACCGTCCCCACACCGCCGGAGTCGTCGCTGCTGCGCTCTTCGGCCGGCCGAGTGGGTCAGGGCCACACCACCCTCTTGTCGGTCCAGGTGACCCCTTGGTGGCGGCACAGGCAGAAGGGATGTCCGACCGGGTCGGTGTAGACCTGCCAGCCGTAGCCGTCGGGGCCGATGAAGTCCTGCTGCAGTGTCGCGCCGAGAGCGACTACGCGGCGCTGCTCGGGCTCGATTTCGTCCACTTCGAAGTCGAGGTGGTACTGCTTGGGATGTTCGTCGTCGGGCCAGCGTGGTGGTCGATGGTCTTCGACCCGCTGAAAGGCCAGATCGACCTCGCCGAAGGTGATGCCGGCCCAGCTGTCGCCGCTGCCCTCCATGATGGCGTGGCCTGTCACCTGGGAGTAGAAGGTGGCCAGCTCCATCGGGTCCGGGCAGTCGATGATGAAACCCAAGAGTTGTAGCATCAGACGATCTTGTCACTGCGCGCGCTGCAGCCGATAGTGCCCTGCGAAACGCCTGGCTCCTGCCGGGCGGCCGTCACCGGTGGGGGATGTCGATGCCCGCTGCGCGCAGGTGTGCCTCGACCAGGGTGTTCAACCGGGCGATGGATGGCTCCTGGTCTTCCCGGTGGTGGTTGACCAGGCCGTAGCGGGTGGCGGTGCTGGGCCGGTTCCGGGTAGCGGTGGGCAGCGTCGGCAGTGCGCCGTCGGCCAGCAGTCTGTCGGCGAATGCGGTGGCCAGTTCGTCGATCCGTGGGTCGCCGGGGGCCCAGGACCTCGCGTCCAGGCCGCGCTTGGTCAGCTCTACGAACTCGGGGTCGTCGAGCCCGTGTTCGAGCCTGGTCAGGAAGGTGTCGAGGACCTCCGGGACCAGTGCCCGGGTCAGCACCAGGGCCTCCCGTTGCGTGGCCACGTAGTCGGGGCTGAAGTCGAGAGCGGCGAGTTGGTCCAGGACCGCGCAGGCCCGGTCGGGCAGCAGGGCCCGGTCGCCGTGGGCGAGCCGGTGCAGGGTGTCGCGCCGCGCGGTGAGGTCCTCGATCTGCTCGGTGAGCCGATGGTGGACGTCGTCCAGGGCGGCGGTGAACTGCTCGGGATCGGAGTCGAGCAGCTCACCGACCTCGGCCAGCGGCACACCCGCTCCGGCCAAGGTCCGGGCCTGGACCAGCCGGAGGAGGTCGGCCGACCCGTAACGCCGGTAGCCGGAAGCGTCACGCGCCGGCTCGGCGAGCAGGCCGAGCCGGTGATAGTGCCGCACGGTCTTGATCGTGACGCCGACGAACTCCGCCGCCTGACCGATCGTCAGCCCATCTGCCATCGGCTCAGTGCACCTTCGGATCGTGGGCGGCTGCGGCCTCGAGGGTAGCGCGCAGCTGTACGGACCGACGGGGGCTGGAGCCTGCGCGCCCTCGATCCCCGTGTTTCCGGGACAGGATGCGCCGGGGCCGCATAGCTTGACGCTGAAGATCCACTTCCTTCCGAAGGAGACCAGTCGTGAGCTTTGGCTACGAGACCCCTGCCGCGCACGCCACAACCTGGCAGGAGGCGTACCAGTACGCCTACGCCCAGGCCGTCGCCGACAGTTCGCTGTGGGAGGGCAGGTTCGAGTCCGCCGACGGGTTCGCGCGGGCCACCGCTGATGCCTGGCAGGGGCGCGGTGGCGGCGCGGTGGTACTCGGGGGCTGAGGCAGGCCGGGGCCGGCGCTGTCCCGGGTCCTCTCCTGTCACCCACAGTGGTTGACCTTGACCTTGGGTCAAGGTGCACGCTCATCGCATGGCCGCCTCGAAGAGGGGTCGGCAGGGGATCGAGCGCTGTGGGCAAGGGGATTCATGATGGATACGGGCAACGGCTTCTCCGAGGCAGGGCTGCGCAGGCTGCGCGAGGTGCTGGCACGGCACGTCGAGTCGAAGCGGATTCCCGGGTTGGTAGCCCTGGTCAGCCGGGGCGGCCAGGCGCATGTCGAGGCGATCGGGACGATGCGTCATGACGGTGGCGCGCCGATGCGGCGGGACACGATCTTCCGGATGGCGTCCACGTCCAAGCCGGTCACGGTGGCGGCGGCGATGATCCTGCTCGACGAGTGCAGGCTGCGCCTCGACGAACCGGTGGACCCGTGGCTGCCCGAGCTCGCCGACCGGCAGGTGCTGAAGCGGCCCGACGGCCCGCTGGACGACACCGTGCCGGCCCGCCGGCCGATCACCGTACGGGACCTGCTGACCTCCACGTTCGGGCTCGGCGTGGACTTCAGGTTGATGAACTCCCCGATCAGGGCGGCGACCTTCGAGCGTCTCGACTACAGCGTGGCATCCGGGCCGGCGCCCGAGCCGGACGAGTGGATGCGCCGCCTGGGTGAGCTGCCGCTGTCGTACCAGCCCGGGGAGCGGTGGCAGTACGACCTCAGCAGCGAGGTGCTCGGCGTGCTGGTCGCCCGGGTCGCGGGCCGGCCGTTGGAGACGTTCCTGCGCGAACGCGTCCTCGATCCGCTGGGGATGAAGGACACCGGATTCCACGTGCCCGCCGACAGCATCGACCGGCTGCCGCCGCTGTACGGGCCGGACCCGCAGACCGGGGAGTTCCTCGTGTGGGACGAGGCGACAGGTGGAAGGAGCAGCCGGCCTCCGGCGTTCCAGGGCGCCGGTGGTGGGCTGGTCTCCACCGTCGACGACTACCACGCCTACTTCCGGATGCTGCTCGACCACGGGATGCACGGGAGCGAACGGATCCTGTCCCGGGCCGCCGTCGAGCTGATGACCACGAACCGCCTCACGCCCGAGCAACAGGCCGCCCGGGACGCCATGTACCGGAACATCGCCCACCTCGCGGTCGGCCAGGGGCAGCAGGGCGGCTGGGGGTTCGGGATGGCGGTACGCACCCACCGTTGCGACTACTCACCCGTCGGCCAGTTCGGCTGGGACGGCGGCACCGGCACCACCGCCTACGCCGACCCGGACAGCCGGGTCACCGGCATCCTGCTCACCCAGGTCGGGATGTCCACCCCGGACTCGGCACGCCTCATCCACGACTTCTGGACCACGCTCCACCAGGCCACCGACGACTGACCTACCGGGTGGACGTCGTCCGATGCGGCATCAGCTCCGACCGGTCTCGGTCCACGCGCGGAGCTTCTCCGGGTTGCGGACTGCCCAGATGTGGGTGATGCGGTTGCCGGTGAGGTTGAACGCCGCGACCGTCACGGTGATGCCGGTGTGCTGGGCGACCAGGCCGGGGCGGCCGTTGACCGTGCGCTCCAGAAGCGTCAGCCCGGGGGCCTTGTCGGCGATGTGGACGAGGTACTGGGCGATGCGTGCGCTGCCCTCGACCGGGCGCAGGACGGCGCCGACCAGTCCGCCGCCGTCGGCGGTCATCGTGGCGTCCGGGTCGAGGAGGCCGACGAGGGCCCTGATGTTCCTGGCCTCCCACGCCTCCTTGAAGTCCCGTACCAGACCGGCCTGTTCGGCCTGACCGACCGCCGGTACGGTCGGGGCCTGCGTGGCGCCGACGCGGCGGCGGGCCGAGGACGCCAGCTGTCGACAGGCGGCCGGTGTCCGGCCGGCGATCTCGGCGATCTCGGGGAAGGGGTAGCGGAAGACGTCGTGCAGGACGAAGGCGACGCGCTCGGCCGGTGTCATCGACTCCAGCACGACGAGGAAGGCCATGTTCACCGACTCGTCCAGCGTGACCCGGTCGGCGGGGTCGGCCCTGCCGCCGCCCGTCCACCCGTCGATCCACTCCGTACGCTTCGGCAGCGGTTCGGGCACCCACTCGCCGACGTAACGCTCACGCCGGACTCGTGCCGAGCCGAGCAGATCCAGGCAGATGCGGCCGGCCACCGTCGTCAGCCAGGCGGCGGGGGACTCGACGGCCTCCTGCTGCGGCTGCGGCATCGCGTACCAGCGGGCGTACGTCTCCTGGACGGCGTCCTCGGCCTCGGTCAGCGAACCGAGCAGCCGGTAGCAGATGTTGATCAGCCGACGGCGCTCGCCGACCGCCACGCTCGGGCTTGGCTCGGACCGGTCGTGCCCTGACTCCGACGGCGTACCCATGGTGGCGACCGCTCCCCGCTTCTGCTCGTCCGCGACGGCCTCTTCGGCACTCGGCCTCACACTTCGCGGGTCCATTTCGTCGGACTACCGAGACAGTATCGATCTTCCGCCGCGAGGCAGAAAGAGGGGGCCGCACCATGGCCGCACAGCTGGCAGCAGGGCAGGCGACGGCAGGGCAGACGACAGCAGGGAGGAGGGTCACGTTCCTGCGGACGGCGGTGGCCTTGCAGACCTTGGCCATCTTCTGGCAGGCGGTCACCGCCGGACTGCTGCTGTCCTCCTCGCACGGCGAAGTGCTGCACAGCGTCGGTGCGCGGGTGATGTACGCGGCGTCGATGCTGTACGTGCTCGCCGCCGTGCTGGCGTGGCGGCCGGGTGGTGGGTCGCCGCGCCCGGTCCTGTACGCGTCCGGCTTCCTGGTGCTCGCCTCGGTGCAGGTGGTGCTCGGCGTCGCTCACATACCGGCCTTCCACGTGCCCCTGGGTGTCGTGATGTTCGGTCTGAGCGTGCTGGCGATGGCCGGTGCGCGACGACCGCCGCGTCAGGGCAGCGGCGCGTAACCGTCTCGGTGGTGGGACCGCCCGCTCAGGACACGTGCAGCGAGTGCCAGCTCTGGGTGATCTGGTCGTTGACGGCGAGCGGGCCCGGGTGGGCCGTCAGGAGGTCGAGGAGGGCGGCGCCGTCGGCGGGGCGGGAGGCCGGGTCCATGGTGAGGGCGTGGGCGACGGTGGCGGCGAGGGCCGGGTCGAGGGCCTGGAGGGTGGCCATGGCGGTGGGGCCGGGGCCGGTGTCCACGATGCGGCGGATCACCGCACCCGGGCTGGTCGCGGCGAACGGGTGCGTTCTGAGGCGCAACGGCAACGGCAACGGCGGCGGCCGTGCGGCGGCGACCAAGGCCAGGACCGCCAGACCGATCGGTGTCCCCGCGTACTGCGCTGCCATGAGCTCCCCCTCGTGCCGTCGACAGGGCAGGGGGAGTATAGGCGGCGGTGCGCCTGCGACCCGAAGTCGGGCCCTGCCGGCTCCGATTGAGGCAGGAGGGGCGGAACGGTCAGCGCGGGAAGGCCCGGCGGGCGCGCCAGGTGGTGTGTTCGCGGGAGACGGTGTCCTCGGCCTCGCCTGCGAGTCCGGCCCAGCGGGCCTCGGCGTCGGGGGTGCTGAGGTCGAGGTCGGAGAGGCGGCGCTCGACGAGGTCGAGCTCCTTCGCGGCCAGCAGGTAGGTGGAGGCCAGCGGGCGGAGCTGCTTCAACTGCGTCCAGGCGATGACGGCGGCCGCTGCTGCGGCGCAGGTGCCGAAGAGGTGGACGGAGAGTGCCCCGGTGGCCTGGGCGACGGCGGCCGCGCCGCCGACGATGATCAGCGCCGCCGTGGCGAGCCCCCAGGACGCCGACTGCGACTCGAACGCCGCTGCTCGGTCGCGGTACCAGTTGCGCTGGCCCTGGACGCGGGAGCGGAGGTAGAGGGCGCGGCGGGCGGGCAGCCCGGCGGCGCGCAGGCGGCGCATCTCCGGGGTGATGTCGGGGGCGGTGTCCGGCGGCAGGGAGGTGGTGCCCTCGAAGGCGAGCAGTACCTCGCCGACCTGGCGCAGGTAGTCGTGGTCCGCGTCGGGGGAGAGCGCCGCGCCGTCGAAGGGCCGCGCGCGGATGGTGTACTTCCAGGCCAGCGCCTTCACCGACTCGGCGGCGGCCCGCGCCTCGTGCCAGACCCGCTGCGGGTTGTTCTGCCGTAGCCGGTACCAGCAGTAGCCGGCCGCCAGGAAGGCGGCGACGGAGAGCAGCGGCGTGACGTCGCTGTCGCCGCGGTGCTCGGGGCCGGGGACGGCGGCGATCACCGCGGCCAGCACCAGCAGCCCGATCTGCCCCCGGTACCAGCGCACGGTGAGCCGCTGCCCCCGTACCGACGCCCGGTCGGCCGTCCAGAACGGCTCCGGCAGCAGCTCCGCCTCGTCGACGCCGGGCGGGTCCTCTCGTACCATCTGGCCCCCTCAGATCAGCCCCCAGGCAGTATGCCCACCGTCAACTGTCCCACGCGGGTGACGGGTTGCGGATAGGGAACCGTTGGGAGGCCGGGGCTCGGGCCAGCTTTCGGCCCGAGCTGCCGGCCCGAGCTGCCGGCCCGAGCTGCCGGCCCGAGCCGCCGGTCCGAATCAGCCGACCGAGGTGTTGTAGCTGTCCAGGGCGGGCTGGAGCTCCTTGGCGGCGTCCGTCAGGGCCTGCTGAGCGGTCTTGGCGCCGCTGATGGTCTGCTCGATCGCGGTCTCGACCCCCTTGCGGGCCTGCGGCATCACACCGAGCAGGCAGCCTGCGGTGGCGGGGGTGGGCTTGGTGCCGTGCAGGACGTCGATCGCGGTGCGGAACTGGGGGTACTTGGCCACCCACTCCTTGTCCTTGGGGTCGTCCAGGGCCTTGCTGTTGACCGGGAAGTAGCCGGTGCCGGTGTGCCAGACGGCCTGCTGCTCGGGTGCGCTGAGGTACTTGACGAGCTCCCAGGAGGCCCGCTGCTCGGCGTCCGAGTGCCCCGGGCCGTCGATCCAGAGCGAGGCGCCGCCGATCGCCGGGCCGCCGGTGTCGGTGGCGCTGATCTTCGGGAAGGGCGCCGTGCCGACGGTGAACTTGGCGGCCTCGGTGTACCCGCGCAGCACGCCGGTGGACTCCAGGTGCATCGCGACCTTGCCCGACTTGAAGGCGGCCTGCGCGTCGGCCGGCACCCGGCCGGTGTTGGCCGCGTACCCGCCCTTGACCAGGTCGGCCCACCACTGGACGGCCTGGGCGCCCTGGGCGGAGTCGAACAGTGCCTTCGTCGCCTTGCCCGTCCGGCCGTTGCCCTGGTCGCAGTAGAGCGTGCCGGACTCGGCGATCAGCTGCTCGACGAACCAGCCGTAGATGGCGGCGCCGAAGCCGTACCGGACGGTCTGGCCGTTGGCGTCCTTCTTGGTCAACTTCTTGGCGGCCTCGCCGAGTTCGTCGAGGGTCTGCGGGGGCTTGAGCGGGTCGAGACCGGCCTCCTTGAAGGCGTCGGTGTTGAGGTAGAGCAGCGGCATCGAGGAGTTGAACGGCATCGAGGCCAGACTGCCGTTCGCCGTGTAGTAGTTGCGGATGTTCGGCTCGATGTCGCTGAGGGAGTACTTGTCCTTGTCGACGAAGGCCTGCGCCGGGACGGTCTGCCGGGAGTCGATCATGAAGCGGGTGCCGATGTCGTAGACCTGGACGAGCGAGGGCGTGCCCTTCTGCTGCACCGAGGCCTTGTACTTGGCGATCACGTCGTCGTAGGTGCCCTGGAAGAGCGGCTTGACCTCGATCTTTCCCTTGTGCGCGGTGTTGAACGCGGTGACCAGCGCGGTCAGGGTGTCGGCGTTCTTGCCGGTCATCGAGTGCCAGAACTCCACCGTGGTCACGCCCTGGGCGTTGTCCAGGGCCTCGGCCCCCGGTGCTGCGGCGGCGGCCGGGCCGCTCGCCGGGCTGCTGCTGGACGTACAGGCCGTCAGCAACAACCCGGTGGCGACCAGTGCGGCTGCCGCTCTGGCTGCCCGTATCTGCTTGCGCATGTCCATTCTCCTTCTGGGGGGGTCGGGAAGGCGGGTCGATCTTCAGCGGACGGCGCCGTTCAGCGGACGGCGCCGGCGGTGAGGCCCCGGACGATGAAGCGCTGGCCGAGCACCACCAGCGCCAGGGTCGGGAGCAGGGTGAGCACCACGCCGGCCAGGACCAGTCCGGGGTCGGCCACTTCGGCGTCGCGCAGGCTCTCCAGGCCGATCTGCAGGGTCTGCATCTGCGCGGTGCGGGTGATGATCAGCGGCCAGAAGTACTGGTTCCAGGACGACAGGAAGACGTAGACCGCGATGGCGGCGAGCGAGGGCTTGCTGAGCGGCACGAGTATTCGCCAGAGGAACCGCCAGTGGCCCGCGCCGTCGATCCGGGCGGCGTCCCGCAGTTCGGCCGGGAACTGCCGGAAGGACTGACGCAGCATGAAGGTGCCGAAGCCCGAGGCGAGGAACGGCAGCACCAGGCCGAGGTAAGTGTTGCCGAGCCCCCAGCCGGTGATCGTCAGGTAGTTGGGGATGATGATGGCCTCCCACGGGACCATCAGCGTCGCCAGGAAGACCGCGAAGACGACCGCCCGCAGCCGCACCGGGAGGAAGACCAGCGCGTACGCGGCGAGCACCGAGGTGAGCAGCTGGGCCAGCGTGATGAGCCCGGCGGTGACGGCCGAGTTGAGGTACTGGCGGCCGAGCGGGATGGCGTGGACGGCTCCGGCGAAGTTCCGCCCGGTGGCCGCGTGCGGAACCAACGCGGGTGGGTAGCTTGCCAGTTCGGACGGGCCCATCAGGGCTCCGGCGAACGCGTAGTACACCGGGAAGGCGACCGTCAGCAGGGCCAGCACCAGCAGGGTGTAGACGGCGACGCGGCTTGCTGCGGCGCTCATGCGTAGTGCACCTTCCGTTCGAGGACACCGAACTGCACGGCCGCGCAGCCGAGCACGACCACCAGCAGCACCACGGCCTGGGCGCTCGCCGTCCCGAAGTCGCTGGAGCCGTAGGCGAATGCCTTCTCGTAGACCGAGTAGACGAGGGTGCGGGTCGCGCCGTCGGGGCCGCCCTTGGTGAGGATGTGGATCTGCCCGAAGCTCTGCAGGGCGTTGATGGTCGACACCACGACCAGGAAGAACAGGTGCGGGCCGAGCAGCGGGACGGTCACCGAGCGGGCGAGCCGCAGGCTGCCCGCGCCGTCCAGCCGGGCCGCCTCGGTGATCTCCTGCGGGATCGAGCCGACACCGGCCGAGAGCACCAGCACGTTGTAGCCGAGCGTCATCCAGATCGTGCTCGCCGCGACCGAGAGCAGCGCGTACCGCTGGTCGGTCAGCCAGCCCGTCGGGGTGACGCCGAGGTGCGAGAGCAGGCCGTTGAGCACGCCGCTGGCCGGGTTGTAGAGCACCGAGAAGACGACCGAGGCACTGGCCACCGAGAAGGCGAAGGGCAGCGCGAAGGCGGACCGGAAGAGCCGCACCCCCTTGATCCGGCTCTCCAGCAGCAGCACCAGGGCCAGCGCCCCGAGCACCCCGGGGACGACGGTGAGCAGCACGAAGAACGCGGTGGTCACCAGCGTCTTGTGGAACTCCGCGGAGCCGAGCAGGTCGGTGTAGTGCCGGAGCCCGACGTAGCGCGAAGGCGCCCCGAACAGGTCGTTGGCGTGCGCGCTCAGATAGAACGTCCGCCAGAGCGGATAGCCGATGAAGAGCGCGAACACCACCAGCGAGGGCAGCAGGAACGCCCAGGCGAGCGCCTGGTCGCTCCAACTGCGCCTGCGGCGCTGAGCGGTCGGCATGGTGAGGTGGCCTGCCTTTCCTCGGAGTCCCGTACGCCCGAACCGTGTCCGCTCCGGACGGCGCGGCGGCTACCGGGCGGTAACCACGGTGTGGCGCCTGGATTACGCGTTCGCGTCAGATGCCCCGGCGACGATCCCTACCCCGCGCGGCGGGGGCCTGCACCCCTCGTACTAGGTCGGCAGACCTAGGCGCACCCCGGCCTTGCGACAGATGTGGCGGGCCCGGGGTGATCCGTAACGTCTTCCTCGTCGGAAAGCAGCAGGACAAGAAGGAAAGGCCCCGTCATGGAGAGCACTCCGCTGAATCTGGTCGTCATCGTCGCCTCCACCAGGGAGGGCCGGTTCGCACCGGTCGTCGCGAACTGGTTCACCGAGCAGGCCCGCTCGCACGGTGAGGTGAAGGTGGACGTCATCGACCTGGCCGAGGTCGACATCCCGTACGTGCTGGGCGGCGAGTCCACCGCCGAGCTGGCGGCGGTCAGTTCGCGGCTCGCCGAGGCCGATGCGTTCGTGGTCGTCACCCCCGAGTACAACCACTCCTACCCGGCCTCGCTGAAGGCGGTCATCGACTGGCACCACAGCCAGTGGCACGCCAAGCCGGTCGGCTTCGTCTCGTACGGCGGGCTGAGCGGCGGCCTGCGGGCGGTCGAGCACCTGCGGCAGGTCTTCGCCGAGGTGCACTCCGTCACCGTCCGGGACACCGTCAGCTTCCACGCGGCGTGGGAGCGCTTCGACGAGACCGGGCGCCCGCGCGACGCCGCGGCGGACGGTGCGGCGAAGAAGCTGCTGGACCAACTGCTGTGGTGGGGCCGGACCCTGCGCGAGGGCCGGACCACCAGCCCGTACCAGGCCTGATCCGGGGGCCTGACCGGGCGGCCCGCCCGCGTGGTTGCCGCCCCGATCCGGGCCCGCTGGGGGAGGATCGGCGGCATGAGTGGCGAACGGCATGCGTCCTGGACCGAACTGTTCTTCGACCTGGTCGTGGTGGCCGGCGTGCTGCAGATCTCGCATCTGCTGCACGCCGGACCGACGGCGGCGGACCTCGGGCTCTACGTGCTGGTCTACCTCGCGTTCTGGACGACCTGGGTGTGCTTCACCGTCTACGGGAACATCGAGGGCCGGCAGGAGTGGGCGCCGAGCCTGGTGGTCGCCATGCTGGGGCTCGCCGTGATGGTCGCCGCCGTGCCGGGCATCCGGACGGAGCACGCCCGGGGGTTCGCGATCGCGTACGTCCTCCTCCGCTGGCTGGGCGGGCAGGTCTGGCCCCGCGGGCGGGTCGTGGTGGACTGGCCGGTGGCGCAGGTCGGGGGCGGGACGGTGCCGTGGCTGGTGTCGATCTGGGTCGACGCGCCGGGCCGGTACTGGCTCTGGGCGGGCGGGCTGGCCTTCGACCTGCTCGTGATGCTCACCGCCTCCGGGTACCGGGTGCTCCGCGCGGCGCAGGAGCGGGTGACCCGGGGCGTGGCCCGGCGCGGGCGCTCCGACCGCACCCCGGTGGTCGTGGCGGCCCGCACCGACGTGCCCCATCTGGCCGAGCGGCTGGGCCTGTTCGTCATCATCGTGCTCGGCGAGGGCGTCATCCAGATCACCTCCGCCGCCGCCGAGGTGCCGTGGGACCACGCCCTGACGGCGGCCGCCACGGGCGCGTTCGTACTGCTGATCGGGCTCTGGACGATGTCACTGCTGCACGGCTTCGGCGGCATCCCGAAGCTGGGCCCCGGCGACCTTCCGGTACGGGCGGCGCTCGGCCTGCACGGTGTGCTTACCTGCGCGATCGCGCTGCTGGCGGCCGGGCTGGGCCTGGCGATCGAGCACCCGCACGGCGCCGTCGAGGGCGGCACCCGCTGGCTGCTCTGCGGCGGCCTCTCCGGGTACTTCGCCGTCAGCGCCCTCGTCGCGCTGCTGACCCGGGCCGGTTGGCCGGCCACCCTCCGCTGGGCTGCGCCGTGCCTGCTGCTGCCGCTCGGGCTCGGCGCCTTCGCCGACGGGATCGGGCCGGGCGGGCTGGTCTGGGCGCTGGTGGCCGCGACGCTCTGGCAGCTGGTCAACGCCCCGGGGATGGTGGCGGCGCTGCGGCCGCGCGGGGGGCGGCCCGCTCGGTGATGTTGCGGGCCATGCCGCCGAAGACCACCGAGTGGAAGGGCGCCACCGACCACCAGTACGCGTGCCCGGCCAGCCCGTGTGGGTGGAACAGCGCCCGCTGGCGGTAGACCGCGCCACCGTCGGCGTCCGGGTCCGGGGTGACGGAGAGTTCGAGCCAGGCCAGGCCGGGCAGCCGCATCTCCGCGCGCAGCCGCAGCAGCCGCCCGGGGTCGATCTCCTCCACCCGCCAGAAGTCGAGCGAGTCACCCACCCGCAGCCGGGCCGGGTCACGCCGCCCGCGCCGCAGGCCGACACCGCCGACCAGCCGGTCGAGCCACCCGCGCAGCGCCCAGGCGAGGGGGAAGGAGTACCAGCCGTTCTCGCCGCCGATGCCCTCGATCACCCGCCAGACGTCGGCGGGCGGCACGGCGACCGCGCGTTCGCGGACGTCCTGGTAGAGGCTGCCGCCCGCCCAGTCCGGGTCCGTCGGCAGCGGGTCGCTCGGTGCGCCGGGCAGCGAGGCCGAGGACCAGCGGGTGGTCACCTCGGCGTCCCGGATCCGGGTCAGCGCGAGCCGGACGGCCTCGTCGAAGCCGATCAGCGGCTCCGGCCCGTCCGGCTCCAGGTCGTGCTCGGTGCAGACCACCTCGTTGCGCAGCGACTCGACCAGCGGGCGGGCGATCGAGTTCGGCACCGGCGTCACCAGCCCCACCCAGTGGCTGGAGAGGCGGGGCGTCAGCACCGGCACCGGCACGATCACCCGCCGCGGCAGCCCGGCGACCCGCGCGTAACGTCGCATCATCTGCTCGTACGTCAGTACGTCGGGCCCGCCGATGTCGTACGTGCGGTTCGCCTCGGGCGGCAGCTCGGCGGCGGCCAGCAGCAGGCGCAGCACGTCCCGGACGGCGATCGGTTGCACGCGGGTGCCGACCCAGCTCGGCGTCACCATCACCGGGAGCCGTTCGGTCAGGTGGCGGAGCATCTCGAACGAGGCCGATCCGGAGCCGATGATCACCGCCGCGCGCAGCTCGGCGGTCGGCACCCCGCTCCGCCGCAGGATGCGGCCGACCTCCGCCCGGGAGCGCAGGTGCGGCGAGAGGTCCGCCTCCGGCACCTCGGCGGGCCGCAGACCGCCCAGGTAGACGATCCGTCGCACTCCCGCGCGGGCCGCGGCCGCACCGAAGGCCCGCGCGGCGGCCCGGTCGCGGGCCTCGAAGCCGGGCCCGGTGCCGAGCGCGTGCACGAGGTAGTAGGCGACCCCGACGCCGTCGAAGGCCCCGGCCAGCGTCTCCGGCCGGGTCACGTCCCCTGTCACCGTCTCCACCCGGGCCCGCCACGGATGGTCCCGCAGCCGCCCAGGATCACGGACCAGGCAGCGGACGCGGTGCCCGCCCGCAAGCAGCTCCGGCACCAGCCGACCACCGATGTAGCCGGTCGCGCCCGTCACCAACGTCACCCGCTCCGGCTCGGACATGGGCACCTCCTCGTGCACCTGTCGAGTCTGCCCGACCTGCACCTTCCGGGGGCGCGGAGCCCCGGTAGGTGCGGCCAATCCAGGTGCGGATGCGCTCCGAATGGGGGGTGGAAGCAGTGGCGCGTGGGAGCGAAGGGAGGCCTGATGTCCGGAACCGGACGCCGGGTCGCGGTGGTGGGCAGTGGTGTCGCGGGCCTGACGGCCGCGTACGAGCTGCGGCGGGCGGGGGCGCGGGTCGAGCTGTTCGAGGCGCAGGCCCGGCTCGGAGGGCACGCCCACACGCAGGACGTGGTCGGGGCGGACGGCAGGGCGGTGCCGCTGGACACCGCCTTCCTGGTGCACAACGAGCGGACCTACCCGCAGCTCGTACGCCTCTTCGCCGAGCTCGGCGTCGAGACCCGGGAGAGCGAGATGAGCATGTCGGTGCGCTGCCGGGGCTGCGGCCTGGAGTACGCGGGCTCGCGCGGCCCGGCGGGCCTGCTGGCGCAGCCCTCGGCCGCGCTGCGCGGGCGCTACCTGCGGATGCTGGCGCAGGTCCCGCTGTTCCACCGCCGGGCCCGCCGGCTGCTCGCCGACCCGGGGGCGGGTGACCCCTCGCTGGGCGAGTTCCTCGCCGAGGGCGGCTTCTCCGCGTACTTCGTCAACCACTTCATGACGCCGGTGGTCTCCGCCGTCTGGTCCTGCGCGCCGGACGTGGCGGGTGAGTACCCCGCCCGGTACCTGTTCGCCTTCCTCGACAACCACGGCATGCTGAGCGTCACCGGCTCGCCCCGCTGGCGCACCGTCGTCGGCGGCTCCCGGACGTACGTCGAGCGGATCGCCGGGCGGCTCGACGCCGTCCACCGCGCGGCGCCCGTCCGGGCCGTCCACCGGCACCCCGACGGCGTCGAGGTCGTCACCGAGGACGGCCGCCGCACCGAGGCCGACGCCGTGGTCGTCGCCACCCACGCCGACCAGGCGCTGCGGCTGCTCGCCGACCCGAGCCGCGCCGAGCGCGAGGTGCTCGGCGCCTTCCGGTACTCCCGCAACCCCACGGTGCTTCACCGCGACCCCTCCCGGCTGCCGCGCGCGACCTGGGCCCGCGCCTCCTGGAACTACCTGATGCCCAGCTGCCACGGCGCGGCCGACGGCGTGCAGGTCAGCTACCACCTGAACCGCCTGCTCGGCCTCGGCACCGCCGAGGACTACCTCGTCACCCTCAACGAGGACCGCCGGGAGCCCGTCGCCGAGGAGCACGTCGTCTCCCGGACGGTCTACGAGCACCCCGTCTACACCGCCGAGGCGGTCGCCGCCCAGCGCCGGCTGGCCGAACTCTCCACCGGCCGCACCGCGTTCGCCGGTGCGTACCACGGCTGGGGCTTCCACGAGGACGGCTGCCGCTCCGGCGTCCAGGCCGCCCAGGCGCTTACCCGGGTGGGGGTGGCCGTGCCATGACCGCCGAACTGCCCGGCCCGTGGGGCGCAGCGCTCTACGACTGCCGGATCGCCCACGCCCGGACCACCCCGCTACGGCACGCCTTCCGGCACCGCACCCACCTCTGGCTGGTCGACCTGGACGCGCTGCCCCGGCTGTCCGCGCCGCTGCGCCCGCTCGCCCGGTTCCGCGCCGCCGACCACCCCGGCGACCCCCGGCTGACCCTCCGGCAGAACCTCGACCGCTACCTCGCGGGTGAGCGGATCGACCTCGAAGGCGGCCGCGTCCTGATGCTCACCCAGGCACGCTGCCTCGGGTACGTCTTCAACCCGCTCACCGTCTACTGGTGCCACGGCCCCGACGGGCAGCCGGTCTGCACCGTCGCCGAAGTCCACAACACCTATGGCGGACACCACCGTTACCTGCTCCGCCCGGACGCGGCGGGCCGGGCGAGCACCGCCAAGGAGCTCTACGTCTCACCGTTCTTCCCCGTCGACGGCGACTACCGGATGCGGCTGCCCGAGCCCGGGGAGCGGCTCGCCCTGACGATCCACCTGGACCGCCCCGGCGGCCGGGCGTTCACCGCGACCGTGCACGGCACCCGCAGCCCGGCCGACCCCGCCGGGCTGCTCCGGGCCGTCCTGCGCCACCCCCTGCCGACCCTCGCCGTCGCCCTGCACATCCGCCTCCAGGGCATCCGGCTGCTGCTGCGCGGCCTGCCCGTCCAGCCCCGGAGCCCGCACAGCACCAAAGAAACCCAGGAAGAGGTGCCCGTCCCGTGACGCTCCCGGCCCGCCCGACCACCGCCCCCACCCGCCCCGCCGTCGACCCGCTGCGCTGGCCCGACATCGCCCGGGTGCCGCACGTGCCGCTGCGGGCCGCCGTCGCCGAGCGGCTGCTGCGCCGCGTCGCCCGCGAGCGCGGCCTGCGGGTCGAACTGCCCGGCGGCCGCCCGCTCGTCCCCGCCCCGCCGGGCAGCCCCGTGCTGCGCCTGCGGCGGCCCGAGGCCTTCCTGCACCGCATCGGCGCCACCGGGCTGATCGGCTTCGGCGAGTCCTACCAAGCCGGTGACTGGGACTCGCCGGATCTGGTCGCGCTGCTCACCGTGCTCGCCACCGCCCCCGAGACCCTCGTACCGACCGCCGCGCAGTGGCTGCGCCGCCTCTACGTGCAGCAGCCGCCGGACGCCGAACTGAGCACCGCCGCCAATGCGGGCCGCAACATCCGGCACCACTACGACCTCTCGAACGAGCTGTTCGCGCTCTTCCTCGACCCGACCATGACGTACTCCTCGGCGGTCTTCCCGACCGGCCCGGCGGGCCGCCCGCTGGCGAGCTGGGGCGGGCTCGCCGGGGCCCAGCACCGCAAGATCGACCAAC
This sequence comes from Kitasatospora sp. McL0602, assembly GCF_052076145.1. NCBI lineage: Bacteria > Bacillati > Actinomycetota > Actinomycetes > Kitasatosporales > Streptomycetaceae > Kitasatospora > Kitasatospora sp. McL0602. Next base: position 6,780,338 of record NZ_CP197246.1, read on the forward strand.
TGCTCGACCTGGCCCGGGTCGGGCCCGGCAGCCGGGTGCTGGAGATCGGCACCGGCTGGGGCGAACTCGCCGTACGCGCCGCGGCACGGGGGGCCGAGGTGGTCAGCCTGACGCTCTCCGAGCAGCAGCTCGCGCTCGCCCGCCGCCGGATCGCGGCGGCCGGGCTCGCCGACCGGGCCGAGGTGCGGCTGTGCGACTACCGCTCCGCCGAGGGCAGCTACGACGCGGTGCTCAGCGTGGAGATGATCGAGGCCGTCGGGCGGCCGTTCTGGCCCGAGTACTTCGCCACCGTCGACCGGGTGCTGGCCCCCGGCGGCCGGGCCGCCCTCCAGGCGATCACCATGCCGCACGACCGGATGCTGGCCAGCAGCCGCACCTACACCTGGATCCTCAAGTACATCTTCCCCGGCGGCCTGATCCCCTCCGTCCAGGCCATCGCCGAGACCACCGCCCGGCACACCCGGCTCCGCCTCACCGAGCACCAGGGCTACGGCCCGCACTACGCGGAGACGCTGCGCCTGTGGCGGGAGCGCTTCACCGCCCGCGCCGGCGAGGTCGCGGCGCTCGGCTTCGACCCGGTCTTCCGGCGGATGTGGGAGCTCTACCTGGCGTACTCCGAGGCCGGGTTCCGCACCGGGTACCTGGACGTGCAGCAGATCCTGCTGACCGGGGAGGGGCGGCAGTGAACGGTGGAGCCTTCGCCGTCAACCTGGCCGCCACCCTGGGGGTCGCACTGGCCGTGATGCTCGGCGCCTTCGCGGTCGGCGTCCGGACCGGGAAGCACCGGGGCGTGGACGTCGCCTGGGGCCTGGCCTTCACCGCCGTCGCGCTCACCGGCTACGGGCTCTCGGCCGGGCACGGCGACCCGGGCCGACGGCTGCTGGCCACGGCGCTGGTGACGCTCTGGGGCTTGCGGTTGGCGGTGCACCTGGGCCTGCGCGCGCGGGGCGCGCAGGAGGACCCGCGCTACCGGCGGATGCTGTCCCGCGCCCCGGCGCACCGCCGTACGGGCTACGCCCTGCGGGTCGTCTACCTGCTCCAGGCGGCCATCGTCTGGCTGGTCTCGCTGCCGGTGCAGGCCGCGCAGTACCTGCCGCACCCGCTCGGGCCGCTCGCCTGGGCGGGTGCGGCCCTGTGGGGCGTGGGGCTCGCCTTCGAGGCCGTCGGCGACCGGCAGTTGAGCCGCTTCAAGGCCGACCCCGCCAACCAGGGCCGGCTGCTGGTGACCGGGCTCCGGCGGTGGAGCCGCCACCCCAACTACTTCGGCGACGCCTGCGTCTGGTGGGGCCTCTTCCTGCTCGTGGCCGACACGCCGGTCGGCTGGGCCTTCCTGCCGAGCCCGCTGCTGATGACATGGCTGCTGGCCTTCGGCAGCGGGAAGCCGATGCTGGAGCGACAGCTCGGCGCCGAGAAACCCGGCTGGGCCGAGTACGCCGCCCGGACCAGCGCCTTCCTCCCGCTGCCACCCCGACGGACCCCACCCCGGAGCACTCCTTGACCGTCTCGATCGCCCTCTTCACCCAGGACCTGCGCCTGCACGACAACCCGGTCCTGCACGCCGCCCTCGCCGACGCCGAGCAGGTCGTGCCGCTGTTCGTGCTCGACCCCGAGCTGGCCGCCACCGGCTTCGCGGTGCCCAACCGGCTGGCCTTCCTCGGCGACTGCCTGGCCGACCTGGACGGCTCGCTGCGCCGGATCGGCGGCCGGCTGGTCGTCCGGCAGGGCCCGGTCGTCACCGAACTGGCCCGGCTCGCCGAGCAGACCGGTGCCCGCTCGGTGCACCTGGCCGGAGGCGTCAGCACGTACGCCCGGCAGCGCGAGGCCCGGCTGCGCGAGCACTTCGGCGCCCGGCTGCACGTGCACGACGCCTCGCTGACGGTCGTCGCGCCCGGCGCCGTCACCCCGGCGGGCAAGGACCACTACGCCGTCTTCACCCCGTACTTCCGCGCCTGGCAGCAGGCCGGGCACCGCAGCGTGCTGCCCGCGCCCCGGCGGCTGCGCACCCCCGAGGAGGTCACCGGCCTGGCCGTGCCGAAGACCGCACCGGACTCGCCGGGGCTGCCGCCGGGCGGCGAGACGGCCGGGCGCCGCCGCCTGCGCGGCTGGTCGGCCGAGGGCTACGAGCAGGTGCACGACGACCTGGCCGGGGACGGCACCTCGCGGCTCTCGCCCTACCTGCACTTCGGCTGCCTCTCCGCCACCGAGCTGGCCGCACAGGCGGGCGACGCGGCCTTCGTCCGGCAGCTGGCCTGGCGGGACTTCCACCACCAGGTGCTGGCGGCCCGGCCGCAGGCCGCCCGGGAGGACTACCGGAGCAGGGGTGACGGCTGGCACGTCAGCGAGCAGGAGGTCGAGGCCTGGCGGCGCGGCCTGACCGGCTACCCCGTGGTCGACGCCGGGATGCGCCAGCTCGCGCACGAGGGCTGGATGCACAACCGGGCCCGGCTGCTGACCGCCTCCTTCCTCACCAAGACGCTGTACCAGGACTGGCGGATCGGCGCCCGGCACTTCCTCTCACTGCTGGTCGACGGTGACCTCGCCAACAACCAGCTCAACTGGCAGTGGGTCGCGGGCACCGGCACCGACACCCGCCCCAACCGGGTGCTCAACCCGCTCGTCCAGGCCGACCGCTTCGACCCGGACGGGGCGTACGTCCGCCGCTGGGTGCCCGAGCTGGCCGACGTACCCGGGCGGGCGGTTCACCGCCCCTGGGCGCTCGGTGGCCGCCCCGGCTACCCGGCGCCGCTGGTCGACCCGGCGCAGAACTCGGCGCGGCTGCGGCACGGGCGAGGGCTGGACGGGGCACCGGCCTGACATTGAAGCCGCTTGACGCGGGGGGTTGGTGTCGAGGAGGGTCCATCACGAGATATCTTGATATCAAGACGTTGTAGACGTGAAGGCGGAGTACCGGTGACTGACTCGACCATCATCTATACGCACACCGACGAGGCCCCGGCCCTGGCGACGTATTCGTTCCTGCCGGTGGTGCAGGCGTACGCCTCGACGGCGGGCGTCAGTGTGGAGACCCGCGACATCTCCCTGGCCGGGCGCATCATCGCGAGCTTCCCCGAGCGTCTCGAGGAGGGCCAGCGCATCCACGACGCCCTCGCCGAGCTCGGTGAGCTGGCGAAGACGCCCGAGGCCAACATCATCAAGCTGCCGAACGTGTCGGCCTCCGTCCCGCAGCTCAAGGCCGCCATCGCCGAGCTCCAGGAGCAGGGCTACGCGCTGCCGGACTACCCGGACGAGGCGAAGTCGGACGAGGACCGCGACGTCCGCGCCCGCTACGACAAGATCAAGGGCAGCGCCGTCAACCCGGTGCTGCGCGAGGGCAACTCCGACCGCCGCGCGCCGCTCTCGGTCAAGAACTACGCCAAGAAGCACCCGCACCGCATGGGCGCCTGGACGGCCGACTCGAAGACCAACGTCGCGCACATGAGCGCCGACGACTTCCGCTCGACCGAGAAGTCCGCCGTCATCGCCGAGGCCGGTGCGCTGCGCATCGAGCTGACCGCCGCCGACGGCACCGTCACGGTGCTGCGCGAGTCCGTCCCGGTGCTCGCCGGTGAGGTCGTGGACGCGTCCGTCCTGCACGTCGCCGCGCTGCGCGAGTTCCTCACCGCCCAGGTCGCCCGTGCCAAGGCGGAGGACGTGCTGTTCTCGGTGCACCTCAAGGCCACCATGATGAAGGTCTCCGACCCGATCATCTTCGGCCACGTCGTGCGCGCCTTCTTCCCGAAGACCTTCGCCCAGTACGGCGAGGTGCTCGCGGCCGCCGGCCTGAACCCGAACAACGGCCTCGGCGGCATCCTGGGCGGTCTGGACGCGCTCGCCGACGGAGCGGCCATCAAGGCCTCCTTCGACGCCGAGATCGCCGAGGGCCCGGCCCTGGCGATGGTCGACTCCGACCGTGGTATCACCAACCTGCACGTGCCGTCCGACGTCATCGTCGACGCCTCGATGCCGGCCATGATCCGCACCTCCGGCCACATGTGGGGCCCGGACGGCAAGGAGGCCGACACCCTCGCCGTCATCCCCGACAGCTGCTACGCGGGCGTCTACCAGGTCGTCATCGACAACTGCCGCGCGCACGGCGCCTTCGACCCGTCGACCATGGGCTCCGTCCCGAACGTCGGCCTGATGGCGCAGGCGGCCGAGGAGTACGGCAGCCACGACAAGACCTTCGAGATCCAGGCCGAGGGCACCGTCCGGGCCGTCGACGCGGCCGGCAACGTCGTGCTGGAGCAGGCGGTCGGCGCCGGTGACATCTTCCGGATGTGCCAGACCAAGGACGTGCCGATCCGCGACTGGGTCAAGCTGGCCGTCAACCGCGCCCGCGCGACCGGCGTCCCGGCCGTCTTCTGGCTGGACGAGGGCCGGGCGCACGACGCCAACCTGATCGCCAAGGTCCGTGCGTACCTCCCCGAGCACGACACCGAGGGCCTGCAGATCGAGATCATGACGCCGGAGAAGGCGACGGAGTTCTCGCTGGAGCGCATCCGCCGTGGCGAGGACACCATCTCGGTCACCGGCAACGTGCTGCGTGACTACCTGACCGACCTCTTCCCGATCCTGGAGCTCGGCACGAGCGCCAAGATGCTGTCGGTCGTCCCGCTGATCAACGGCGGCGGGCTGTTCGAGACGGGCGCGGGCGGCTCGGCCCCCAAGCACGTGCAGCAGCTGGTCAAGGAGAACTACCTCCGCTGGGACAGCCTGGGCGAGTTCTTCGCCCTCGCGGCGAGCTTCGAGCACCTGGCGCAGACCACGGGCAACGCCCGCGCCCAGGTCCTGGCCGACACCCTCGACCGCGCGACCGGCACCTTCCTGGAGGAGGACAAGTCGCCGAGCCGTCGCCTCGGTGGCATCGACAACCGCGGCAGCCACTTCTACCTGGCCATGTACTGGGCCCAGGAGCTGGCCAAGCAGACCGACGACGCCCAGCTGGCCGAGGCGTTCGCCGCCCTGGCCAAGACCCTGACCGATCAGGAGGAGACCATCGTCGGCGAGCTCATCGCCGTCCAGGGCTCCCCGGTCGACCTCGGTGGCTACTACCAGCCCGTCGTGGCGAAGGCCGCCGCCGTCATGCGGCCGTCGCAGACGCTCAACGAGGCCCTGGCCACCCTGAGCTGACGCACTCCGGCACCGCCACGTGAGAGGTCCCCCGGCCACCGGCCGGGGGACCTCTTCGTGCGTTGGGCCTATGGGCGCCGGGCCGCGGGGCGGCAGCTCAGCAGTGGTAGGTGGAGTTGCCGGTGCCGGAGTCGGCTCCGGTGTTGAAGTTGTGTATGTCGCTGTAGATCACACAGCCACCACTGACCCCGGCCGTTGCGCTGAAGAGCCGGTAGTCCTGATCGATGCTCACACCGTTGGAGTAGTTGTCGCTGTGGGCGTTGGAGGAGACGCGGTCGCCCTGCAGACTCAGTGCCGACCCGTCGGGCGCGTGGTCGATGACCTGGAGTTCGACCGACGCACCGCTGGAGTTCATCCAGGCGGTGGCTCCCTTGAAGTGGGCCGCGACCTTCCGGCACGTGGGGGAGTACGCCAGGTCGACCCGGCCGATGTACGTGTCCCCACCGTAGAGGTACTGGGCATGCCCGACGATGGTGCTGTAGTTGCAGCCGTCGCCGGGGCCACTGGCGTTGGCGACCCCGGCGTCGACGACGAGGCCGGCCAGGGCGAGGGTGGTGGCGGCGGCGGCCACCGAAGTCCTGCGCAGTGCGATGGGCAACAAGAAGGTCTCCTCGGGATGAACTGAGAAGGGCCGGGGCCCGGTAGGTCCCCAGCCCAGCTGTCAGGTGTGGCCGACGGTGGGACTCGCCGACTAGCTCACGCAGACCCGCCCGTAGGTGGACTCGGTCGCGCAGACCTGGGTGCTCAGGTGGCCGGCTATGCCGAACGCGTGGGAGCCGGGGTTGTAGAGCGCGGAGTCACCGTTCATGGAGACCCGGTAGTCCGTGTTGGGCCCGTAGAGCGTGAAGAAGACGGTGCTGGAGTCGTCCGCACGGTTGTAGGACACGCTGTTGATGCAGATCTGCTCGCCGTAGCCGTTCCGTGCGCTGCAGCGGGAGGAAGCCTGGGCCTGGCCCGCGACTCCCACCGTCGCCGCGAGCATCACTCCGGTCAGCAGTGCCGCTCGTACTACCCGCATGTGGTTCTCCCCGTTGTGTTGGGTGATCCGGATGAAAGCTGCGAGGACGGGTTCCCGTTGGCTCGCCGGGGACGATCGTGCAGGCTCGCCCGGGTCCGGATACAGGGGTCCGGACGACCTCGGACCAACTCGGAAGCCCTTGGCCCTTGTCGGACGTTGTGGGACACTCTCGGACGCCATGTCCATGGCCGGTTCAGGGCGCGGAGTTCGGGGGAGAGCTGTGCTTGGAGTGGATTCGAACAAATCGGACTTCGGGCCACACGACCGCCTGGATCTGCGAGCGGTGACCACGGCTGCCGACTTCGTCGGAGTCCTGCGGGCCCGAAAGGCGGTGTCGGGGCTGTCCCTGCGCGAGTTGCAGCGGAGCAGCGGACTGCCTCGCAGCACCATCGCCAACATGCTCGACGGCAAGCGGGCATCGCTGCCGCAGTGGGACCGGGTGCTGGTGCTGCTTCGAGCCTGTGGCGTGTCCGAGAGTGACCTGCCGGAATGGAAGGCCGCCTGGGCCAGAATTCTGCTGGATCCGGTACCTGAGGAGCCGTGCGGAGCAGGGAGCACGGCCGAGGAGGAGGGAACGCAGGTCCCCCAGGTCTCCTTCGAGGCAGCCGAGTTGACGGGAGACCAGGAGCCGGACCCGGTCGGCGGGGCGGCCGGCTCGGGCGTGCCACGGCGCTTCCGCGTCCTCACCTATCTGGTCGTGCTGGCAGTCGGCGTCGCGATCGGAGCCGCAGTGGTGCGCGCCACCTACGAGGCGGAGGCCCCGGTCACCGACTCGGCCACGACCCTCCCGGCCGCGACACTTCCGGCACCGGGCGCGCCCGGCTACGTCGCCCGTGTCGCGTCGGTGACCGGGAATGCGTACGCGACGTCCACGAGACTGCCGGTCCGGCGGGCGGTCGCCGCCGGTGACACTCTCGTGGTGCCGATCATGCTCACCAACACCCACGCCGGGACGGTCGGCGCGACCGACAGCCAGGGCAACACCTACACCACGGCAGCGGACCAGAGCGACGACGCCGGCGACCGCGTCCTGGTGCTCACCGCGACCGCGGTCAGAGCGCTGTCGAGCTCGGACACGATCACCGTCGGCTATCCCTCCACCGGTGAACAGCACCTGGCGGTGGACGAGTTGACCAACGTCAAGGCAGTCGACCAGCACGCCGCCGCGACCGGCGCCGCAGGTATCGATTTCGACTCCGGTCCAACGCCGACCACCACCGCCGACTCCGAGCTGATCTACGGAGTCGCGGGCGTTCAGGGCGGCCCTGCGGCGACCTGGTCGAGCAGATTCACTGCCCTGCCGACGCTGTTCGTCTCCCATGACCAGCTGGCCACCGGCTACCGGACGGTCAGCGCCACCGGCAGCTACCCGGCGACCGGGACCTGTGCCTATCAGTGGATGGCGGCAGCCGTCGCCTTCGCGCCCGCCGCACCCTGAGCAGCGCGCCCGGTGGTCAACGCCCCAGTACGTACCGGTGGGCGTTGCCCAGGGGGAAGGGGGCGTCGGGGAGCCAGGAGGCGAGGACGAGGCCCGAGGGGAGGAACATCGGGGTGGGGAGGGCGTCCAGGGGGAAGCGCTCCCAGCCGCCGCAGGCGTGCGGCTCGGTGACCAGGGCCGGGGCGTCGCTGGGTGGGGCGAGGACGGCGGCGGTGAGGCGGGGGCGGCCGAGCTCGTGGTCGAGCAGGACGGCCAGCACCCGCATCCGCTCGGCGGGGAGGAACAGGCCGGTCTCCTCGGCGAGTTCGCGGGCGGCGGCCTCCTCGAAGGACTCGCCGGGGGCCTCGACCTTGCCGCCGGGCAGGCTCCAGGTCGGCGGTTCACCTGCGGTGATCCGCCGACCGAGGAGCACGTGACGCCCGTCGGTGGACGGCACGATGACGCCCGCTCCGAGCATGGGGGCGACCGTCATGTCCGTACCTTTCGCCGGGAACTACCAGGGGGAGGGCGCGAAGTCCTTCAGGAAGCAGCCGTACAGGTCCTCGCCCAGCTCGCCGCGGACGATCGGGTCGTAGACCCGCGCCGCGCCGTCGACCAGGTCGAGCGGGGCGTGGAAGCCCTCCTCGGCGAGGCGCATCTTGTCCGGGTGCGGGCGCTCGTCGGTGATCCAGCCGGTGTCGACGGCCGTCATCAGGATGCCGTCCGACTCCAGCATCTCCTTGGCGCTGGTGCGCGTGAGCATGTTGAGCGCGGCCTTGGCCATGTTGGTGTGCGGGTGGCCGGGGCCCTTGTACGCGCGGCTGAACTGGCCCTCCATCGCGGACACGTTGACCACGTACTTGCGGCGGGCCTTCGCCGCCGCCATGGCCGGGCGCAGGCGGCTGACCAGCACGAATGGCGCGGTGACGTTGCAGAGCTGGACTTCGAGCAGCTCGACCGGGTCGACCTCGCCGACGGTCTGCACCCAGGTGTTGGAGGCGTCCAGGTCGGGCACCAGCCCGCCCGCGTCGATCGCCGTGCCGGCCTCGATCCGGGCGGGGGAGGCGGAGCCGGTGACCAGGGCGAGGGCCGTCACGTCGTCGGCGGTGAGGGCCTCGTGGGCGCCGGAGGACTGGCCGGGCAGGGCCGGGCGCTCGACGCTGCCACTGCCGAAGCTGCCGAACACGACGGAGGCGGGCAGCTCACCGGCGGGCAGCGGCGCCGACTCGGCGGCGATCAGCTCGCTGTACGCCTTCGGCGAGCGGCGGACGGTCTGCGCGGCGTTGTTGATCAGGATGTCGAGCGGGCCCTCGGCGGCGACCGAGTCGGCCAGCGCGACGACCTGCGCCGGGTCGCGCAGGTCTATTCCGACGATCTTCAGGCGGTGCAGCCAGTCGGCGCTGTCCGGCATCGCCTTGAAGCGGCGGATCGCGTCGTTCGGGAAGCGGGTGGTGACGGTCGTGTGGGCGCCGTCGCGCAGCAGCCGCAGCGCGATGTACATCCCGATCTTCGCCCGGCCACCGGTGAGCAGCGCCCGGCGCCCGCTCAGGTCGGCCTTGGCGTCGCGGCGGCTGCGGTTCTCCTTGGCGCACGGCGGGCAGAGCTGGTGGTAGAACGCGTCCACCTGCACGTAGCGGGTCTTGCAGGTGTAGCAGGAGCGCGGCCGCTCCAGGATGCCGGCGATCTCGGTCGTCGTGACGGTGGTCAGCCCGAAGGCGCCCTCCGTCTCGTCGTCGATCCGGCCCGGTGCGCCGGTGGCCGTGGCGGCGGTCACCGCGCGGTCGTTGGCGGTCTTGCGGGCGCGCATGTCCTGGCGGCGACGCTGCTTGAGCGTACGGAAGATGCCGCCGACGGCCATCCGGACCTTGATCGCGTCCGGGTGGTCCACCTCCAGCTCGTCCAGCTCGGCGAGCACCTCGAGCAGGAGTTCCAGGCGCTCGGGCGCGATGCCCGGCCCGTACTCGATCTCCTCGGTGTCGACCTGCTCGGTGTGCTGGTGGTCGTTCTGCTTGTCTTCGCCCGCCGTCATCGCCCGCAACTGCTTCCTCGTCCGCCCTGCCTGGGCCCACTGGTCCAAGGGTGAACTCTACGGAGTGCCGCGCGGGCCGCCAAACCCCGTTCGAGCGGGCGCCGGACGGAGGGCTCGGTGATCTGTTACGGCCCGGTGATCTCTTACGGCTGGGGGCCGGTCTGCGGTGGCTGCGCACCCGGTGGTGGCCCGGCGCGGAGCGCGGCGAGCCGCTGGTGGTAGTCGTCGACGTCGATCTCCCCACGGGCGAGCCGGTCGGCGAGGACCTGCTCGGGGGAGGGCGGTGGCGGCGGCGCCGGGTGGCCCGGCCCGTGCCAGGCCGCTGCGGTCGGCGTCGTGCGGTGCGACCACGTCCGCCAGAGGGCCACCAGGACGGCGACCAGCACCAGGAAGAGCAGCAGCATCAGGATGCCGGGGAAGACCCAGCCCCAGCCGACGTGGTGCTCGAAGTGTGGGTAATGCCTCATTCCTGTCTCACCTGCCAGCGGCCTCCGCAGCCCCGGTGCCCGGACGGCGCCGGGGACGGTGAAGGCCCACTGGTTCTCCTACCCAGAACCGGTAAGGGATGCGTTAGCAACCGGGAGCCGATCGAGAGCGATACCGAAGTGCGTCCGGTAGGCGTCGAGCGCCTCGGGCCCGGTCAGCTCCCGCTCGGCACGGGTGCCGTCGGCGGCGGTGGTGATCAGGCGGGTGCCGCTCAGGGTGATCCGGCCGGTGACGGTCGGCAGCGAGCAGGTGGGGGAGCGGGTGAAGGCCGAGTCGGGGGAGGTGGTCTGCCACCAGCAGGTCGGAGTGAAGTCCTCGATGGCGTACGGGCGTTGGTCCAGCCGATACTGCGGTTCGCCGTCCATCAGCACGTCCAGGTCCGGCCCGTCGGTGGTGGTGAGGGTGAACACCCCGCCCGGGTCGGTCTGCGGCTCGCGGGAGTCCAGGCGCAGCGGCTGCCGGCTGAAGCGGCCGAAGCCGACGTCGACCAGCCAGGGCTCGTCCAGGAGGACCCGCAGCGCCAGGTGGTCGAACGGCGGCCCCGGCTGCGGGCCGTTGAAGACCCGGGCGCCGAGCAGCTCGACCCGGTACCCGAGCGCGGTCAGCAGCAGCGCGAACGCGCCGTTCAGTTCGTAGCAGAAGCCGCCGCGCCGCCGGTCGACGATCTTCGCGAGCAGCGACTGCGCGTCCAGCTGAACCGGCTCGCCGAGGTGGATGCTGAGACTCTCGAACGGCACGGCCGACAGGTGGGCCTGTTGCAGCCGCCGCAGCCCTGCCAGATCCGGCCTGTCCGGCCGCTGCGCACCGATCCTGGCCAGGTAGGACTCCATGCGCGTGTCATCCATCAGCTGTTGCTCCTCCGGTCCGGTGTTCCGTGATCATCAAACACCGGGCCCGCGGTCGCATTCCCGTCCAGGTGCGGAGCTATGTGACGCCGCGCGGGCGGAACTGGATGCTGATCCGGGGGCCGACGGGCCGGGCGGTCTTGGGGACGGCGTGCTCCCAGGTGCGCTGGCAGGAGCCGCCCATGACGGCGAGGTCGCCGTGGCCGAGGGCGTACCGGTGAGTGGGGCCGGGCCCGTGGCGGGGGCGCAGCAGCAGGCTGCGCGGCTCGCCGACGGAGAGGATCGCCACCATGGTGTCCTCGGTGCTGCCGCGCCCGGTGCGGTCGCCGTGCCAGGCGACGCTGTCGCGGCCGTCGCGGTAGTAGCAGAGCCCGGCGGTGGTGAACGGCTCGCCGAGTTCGGCGGCGTAGTGGGAGCCGAGGGCGGCTCGTGCCTGGTCCAGCACCGGGTGCGGCAGCGGGGCGCCCTGCGGGTAGTGGGCCAGCAGCCGGGGGACGGCGACCACGCGTTCGTACATCGGGCGGTGCTCGGCCCGCCAGGGCACCTCGGCGGCGAGGTGTTCGAACAGTTCGTCGGCCGCCGTCAGCCAGCCGGGGAGTACGTCGATCCAGGCGCCCCGCCCGAGCGGTGTCCGGCGGATGCCGTCCAGCGGGCGCAGTCCGATCTCCTCGACGCTGTCGAAGAGGGTGCTCTGCGGGTGGAGGAGGGCCATGGGGCCAGCGTACCCCCATGAATCGAACAACTGTACGAGATAAAGGATGGCCGAATGGATGACCTGACGAATGCCCTGCCGACCGGCGCCGCGCTGGTGCGGCACGCGCGCCGCGAGGACCTGGCCCGCGTCGCCGAGCTGGCCGCCGAGCACGCCGCGTACGAGCGGGCCGCGCCGCCCGTCCCGGACCTCGCCGCGCGCCTCGCCGCGCTGCTGTTCGACGCGCCGGAGCCCCGGCTGCGCTGTCTGGTCGCGGAGCTGCCGGGTGGCGAGGTCGTCGGCTACGCCACCGCCGCGCCCGAGCTCTCGACCTGGGAGGGCCGCGAGTACCTGCACATGGACTGCCTCTTCCTGCGCGACGGCACGCGGGGCCTCGGTCTCGGCGCGCAGCTGGTGGCGGCGGTGGCCGCGGAAGCGAGGGTGCTCGGCCTGGCCGAGGTGCAGTGGCAGACGCCGGAGTGGAACGAGGGCGCCGTCCGCTTCTACGGGCGGCTCGGGGCGGTGGCGAAGGCGAAACTGAGGTTCAGTCTGACCGTTGCTTCGTAGGTTCCTACAGGACTACGCAGCGGCGAGGTGACCGCCATTGTGTGGATCTTCAATGATTGCGCGTGAACTGGCCTTCGACCTGGGTATCCGTAAGTATTGACGGTTGGGTGCGGGGCGCCCGAGTGCGCCCTGCGGCCGAGCCGCAATCGCACCCGAGGTATACCTTCTCCCAGCCAGAGAGCCCTTTTCATGCGCTTCCTGAACGACCTCAAGCCCGCGTACGACCTCACGTACGACGACGTCTTCATGGTCCCCAGCCGCTCCGCCGTGGGCTCCCGGCAGGGTGTCGACCTCTCCTCGAACGACGGCACCGGCACCACCATCCCGCTGGTCGTCGCCAACATGACCGCGATCGCCGGCCGCCGGATGGCCGAGACCGTCGCCCGCCGTGGCGGCCTGGTCGCCATCCCGCAGGACATCCCGACCGAGGTCATCGCCGACGTGATCGGCTGGGTCAAGCAGCGCCACCTGGTGCACGACACCGCGCTCACCCTCAGCCCCGGCGACACCGTCGCGGATGCCCTCTCGCTGCTCCCCAAGCGCGCCCACAACGCCGTCGTGATCGTCGACGGCGGCAGGCCCGTCGGTGTCGTCACCGACTCCGACTGCCAGGGCGTCGACCGCTTCACCAGCCTCGCCGACGTGATGTCCCGCGACCTGCTCCTGCTGGACCAGGACATCGAGCCGCGCGCCGCGTTCGACCGGCTCAACGAGGCCCACCGCAAGCTCGCCCCCGTCATCGACGCGGACGGCAAGCTGGTCGGCCTGCTGACCCGCAAGAACGCGCTGCGCGCCACCCTCTACACCCCCGCCGTCGACGGCGCGGGCAAGCTGCGGATCGCCGCGACCGTCGGCATCAACGGCGATGTCGCCGGCAAGGCCAAGGCGCTGATCGAGGCGGGCGCCGACGTGCTCGTGGTCGACACCGCGCACGGCCACCAGGAGTCGATGATCAGCGCGCTGCGCGCGGTCCGCTCCCTCGACCCGCAGATCCCGATCGTCGCGGGCAACGTCGTCTCCGCCGCCGGTGTCCGCGACCTGGTCGCGGCGGGCGCCGACATCCTCAAGGTCGGTGTCGGCCCCGGCGCCATGTGCACCACCCGGATGATGACCGGTGTCGGCCGCCCGCAGTTCTCCGCCGTCCTGGAGTGTGCCGCCGAGGCCCGCAAGCTCGGCAAGCACGTCTGGGCCGACGGCGGTGTGCGCCACCCGCGCGACGTCGCCATGGCGCTGGCCGCCGGTGCCTCCAACGTGATGATCGGCTCCTGGTTCGCCGGGACGTACGAGTCGCCCGGTGACCTCCAGGCCACCGCCGACGGCCGCCAGTACAAGGAGAGCTTCGGCATGGCCTCGGCGCGCGCCGTGAGCAACCGGACCTCCGCCGAGTCCGCCTACGACCGGGCCCGCAAGGCGCTGTTCGAGGAGGGCATCTCGCACTCGCGGATGTTCCTCGACCCGTCCCGTCCGGGCGTCGAGGACCTGATCGACTCGATCGTCGCGGGCGTGCGCAGCTCCTGCACCTACGCCGGTGCCAACAGCCTGGAGGAGTTCCACGAGCAGGCGATCGTGGGCGTCCAGAGCGCGGCCGGCTACGCCGAGGGCAAGCCGCTGCACTCCAGCTGGGCGTAGTCCCTACGTGGTGGCTACGTGGTCGGCCGGGTGCCGCTGCCGTCGAGCGGCGTCAGCAGTGCCCGGCTGACCATGCCCACCGAGCCGTCCAGCGCGGAGGTCACCGCCTGGGCGGCGAACGGCACCCCGGCCAGCTCCCAGATCCCGAGCACCGTCGCCCAAGCTGCCTCGCGGGCCCGGTCGATGCTCCAGACGCCGACCACGTGCAGCAGCGGGTCGGCGACCCGCAGCTCGACGGGCTCGGGCAGCAGCTCCTCCCGCACCCGGGCCTCGACCTGGGCGAGCAGGTCGTTGATCCGGTTGTAGTCCGCCTCGACCTGCTGCGGGGTGCGGTCCGACTCGCGGCAGACCTGCAGCACGGAGAGCGGCAGGTCGAACTCGATGTGGGCGTTCATGCCCGCCAGGGCGAACTGCAGCGGGTGGATGCCCGGGTGGCCGCGCAGCTCGAAGAGCGGGCGCCAGCAGGGGTTCGGCGCGCGGCCGGAGGCCACCGCGTCGACGGCGGCCAGGTAGCGGCCGGCGAAGACCGAGTCCAGCCGGGCGACGCCCGGCCGGTCGTCGAAGTAGCCGGTGGCGAGCCTGTCCCGGATCAGCTCGGTGACCGTCAGGTACATCCCGTTGAAGACCCGGACGCCGTCGGCGGCGGGCAGCGTACCCTGCAACTGGGTGAGCCGGTCCACGACTTGATCAACCGTCAGCTCGCTGCTCGTGGGCATGGCCGCCTCTCCCTCGCACCTCCGCCGGGGCCGCCCAGCCTGTCACGCGGGCGGGCGGCGGGGAAGCCGCCGAGCGGGCGACCGTGGGGGCGCCCGCCGGCTGCGGGGGCTCAGGTCGGGCCGGGGTCGGAGTCCTCGGGGCGTGCGGCGAGGACCCGAGTGAGCAGGTCGGTGAAGACCGCCCGCTCCGCCGGGTCGAGGACGGCGAACCACTGCTGCTCGCGCCGGGTCTGCTCGGCGAACGCCTCCCGTACGGCGGTCTCGCCGGCTGCGGTGAGGGCTACGGCGACGGCGCGCCGGTCGTCGGGGAGCGGTCGGCGCTCGACCAGGCCGTCCCGTTCGAGGGTGTTGACCGCGTTGGTGACCGCCGAGCGGGACATCGCCGAGATCTCGGCGAGCCGCGCCGGCTGGGTGGGGCCCAGCAGCCAGAGCTTGAACATCAGCCGGAAGCCGGGGAGGGTCCAGCCGCGCGGGCGGTGGATGTGGCTCTCCAGGTCGGCGACGACCAGGTAGGACAGGTGCAGCAGGTGGTAGGCGAGCGCGAACGACTCCGGGTCGGCCGGTGACGGCATGCCCGCCAGCCGGTCGCGGGCGTAGGCGGCGTATCTGAGATCTGGTCGGTCCACGGGACAGAGTCTTGCGCATGGCGGCGCGGTAGGAGATTGTTACGGCCGTAACAATCATCCCCGTGGGAGGGTGCAGTGCAGATCACCATCGCAGGAAGCGGCATCGGCGGACTCGCCACCGCCCTCAGCCTGCATGCGGCAGGATTCGACGACGTCGTCGTGCACGAGGCGAGCCCGGAGATCCGTCCGCTCGGCGTCGGCATCAACCTTCTCCCGCACGCCGTAAGGGAGTTGACCGAACTCGGATTGGCCGACCGACTGGCGGCGATCGCCGTCCGCACCGCCGAACTGGCCTACTTCAACCGGTACGGCCAGCCCGTCTGGTCCGAACCGCGCGGGCTCGACGCCGGGTACCGGTGGCCGCAGTACTCGGTGCACCGGGGCAGGCTGCAGATGCTGCTGCTGGACGCCGTCCGCGAGCGCCTGGGTGCGGACGCCGTCCGCACCGGCAGCCGGATCACCGGCCTGGAGCACGACTCGGACCTGCTCGTCGGCGCCGACGGCATCCACTCGGCCGTCCGGGCCGCGCTCTTCCCGGAGGAGGGGGCGCCGCCGTGGAACGGGCTCGTGCTGTGGCGGGGCACCACCTACGCCCCGCCGTTCCTGACCGGGCGGTCCATGGTCATGGCCGGGGACGGCACCCAGAAGTTCGTCGCCTACCCGATCGGCGACGGACGGCTGATCAACTGGATCGCCGAACAGCCGCTGGACGGCGAACCGCCCGAGCGCGGCAACTGGAACCGCCCCGCCGACCTGGCCACCGTCGCCGAGCACTTCGCCGACTGGACGTTCGACTGGCTCGACGTGCCGGCCGTCATCACCGCAGCCGAGGCCGCCTTCGAGTACCCCATGGTGGACCGCGAACCCCTGCCGTACTGGACCAGGGAGGACGTCGTCCTCCTCGGCGACGCCGCCCACGCCATGTACCCCGTCGGCTCCAACGGCGCCTCCCAGGCGATCATCGACGCCCGGGTGCTCGCCCACTCGCTCGCCACCACCGGATCCGCCGCCGCGTACGAGGAACTCCGCAGGCCCGCCACCACCGCACTCCAACTCGCCAACCGGCGCCAGGGCCCCGAGGTCGTCATGAAGCTCGCCCACGAGCGGGCCCCCGGCGGCTACGCCGACATCGAGGACGTCGTACCGCTCGCGGAGCGCGAGGAGATCGCCGCCGCGTACAAGCGCACCGCAGGCTTCGACCCGGCCCTGCTCAACGAGCGCGAGTCGTGGAGCGTGCGGTGAACCCGGAGCGTGCGGTGAACCTGGACCGTCCCCTGAGCCTGGAGGCCCTCGCCGCCTTCGAGGTGAGACTCGACCCGGTCCTCGACCTCGGCGAGACCCACTGGGGGCGCCGCCGGGTGATCAACATCATCGGCGGGACCTTCGAAGGGCCGAGGCTCTCCGGCGTCATCCTGCCCGGCGGCGCGGACTGGCAGGTCCTGCACGCCGACGGCATGGCCAGCATCGACACCCGCTACACGCTGCACACCCACGACGGCGCACACCTCTACCTCTCCACCAACGGCTTGCGCCACGGCCCGCCCGAAGTCCTCCGGAGGCTGGCCGCCGGAGAGCAGGTTGACCCCGGCGAGTACTACTTCCGGCTCTTCTGCCGCTTCGAGACCGGGGACGAGCGCTATCAGTGGCTCAACCGCACGCTGGCCGTGGCTTCGGCCGCCCGCACCGCCGAGGCTGTCCACTACGAGGCGTACACCCTCGGCTAGGTGCCTGGCGTTCCGTCAGGAGCGGCTGTGGGGGCGTATATCCGATGGCGCCGTCGTACCGGCATCTGTACGGTTCTCCGGGCGCGCGCTCGGAGTGACCCCCGAGTCGGCGGCCTGGGCGTGAAGCGCGACCTCACCCAAGGAGTGCGCATGACCGGTACGGATGCGGTGCCCCAGCCCTACGACGAGGGCATGCTCGATGTCGGCGACGGCAACCAGGTGTACTGGCAGGTCCGGGGGACCCCCGGCGGCAAGCCTGCGGTCGTCGTGCACGGGGGGCCGGGCGGGGGCTTCCACCGTGGCGGGTACCGGCGCTTCGACCGGGCGGGCTACCAGCTGGTCATGTTCGACCAGCGTGGCTGCGGCAGCAGCACCCCGCACGCCAGTGACCCCGCCACCGACATGCGGCACAACACCACCCAACACCTGATCGCCGACATGGAGCGGCTGCGGGAGCACCTGGGCATCGAGCGCTGGCTGCTGTACGGCTACTCCTGGGGCTCGGTGCTCAGCCTCGCCTACGCCGAGCAGCACCCGGAGCGGGTGTCCGAGATCATCCTGGCCGCCGTCCTGGGCGGCCGCCGGCGCGACATCGACTGGCTCTACCGAGGGGCCGGGCGGTTCTACCCCGAGGCGTGGGAACGGTTCCTCGCCGGGGCGCCGGGCACGCCGCGCGACGGCGACCTCCCCGCGGCCTACGCCCGGCTGATGGAGGACCCGGACCCGGCCGTCCGGGAGAAGGCCGCCGCCGACTGGTCGGCCTGGGAGGACGCGATGCTGTCCCACGAGTCGCAGGGGAAGCTTGCGGTCTACGGCGGCAGGCCCTCGGCGGCCCGGCAGGCCCTGGTCCGGATCTGTGCACACTACTTCTCCCAGGGCCTGTTCCTGGAGGACGGCGTACTCATCCGCGAGGCCGGCCGACTGGCCGGTATCCCCGGGGTGCTGGTGCACGGCCGACTCGACATGAACGGGCCGCTCGAAGCCGCCTGGGAGCTCGCCCAGGCCTGGCCCGACGCCGAACTGCGGGTCGCCGAGGACGCCGGGCACCTCGACAGCGAGACCAAGGTCCGGTACGTGCAGGAGGCGGTCGAACGGTTCGCCGGCCCGGCAGTGAAGCTTCCGCGTTGACAGGCCGTCCGCTAGCCTCGCTGGGCAGTACCGACAGCAGGTCGGTACCAACAGCCAGGGGGAGGCTCCGTTGTCCAAGCTCCGAGCCGTAGTCACGTCCGCCGCACTCGTACTCGGCACCGTCACCATGGGCGCCGCCGCAGCGACGCCCGCAGCCGCCGACAGCTGCAGCACCATCGGCGTGTCCGGCACCGTCTCCGTGGGTGGGACGATCCTCGGGGACGTCTACCAGATCTACTGCTCCGGCTCCCGTACGGTGCACGCGCGTTGGGTCGCCGATGGCAGCTCGAACGCCTGGTTCAGCGTCGACGTCTACGTCGCCGGGCCGTCCGGCACGCAGTGGTCCGGCTGGACCGGCGCCCGGTACCTGGACGGGCCGCCCATGAGCATCGACGCCGTGCCCAACCAGTACGACAAGACGTTCACCGCGAACGCGAAGATCGTCACCGGGGCCTGCAACGGCGCGTACATCACGTCGAGCTGGCACAACTACGCGAACGGCGGCGACTCGTCGATGGGTAGCTTCGCCCGCTGCTAGAGATTCTAGCATTGCTATGACGTCTAGCGCCGCTAGATCTACTAGCGGCGCTAGACTCCGGATGAATGAGACCGATGCAAGCGGCTCAGTGGCGGTTGCTGAGGTCGGCGACCACAGTGGTCGGGCGGTCCATCAAGACCGCCCTCACCCTGGTCCGTGAGCACGACTTCATCGCGCACGAGAACCTGACGATCCGCACCATGGTCCGAACCGCCGCACCCAGGCCGGACCCGGGCCGGCCGGGCGCGTTCCTGCCCAACGGCGCGGCAGCGAAGACCGGACTCAACCGTTCGATCTCGGATGCCGGTTGAGGGGTGTTCCTCACGATCCTCCGTGCCAAGGCTGAGAGCGCCGGGCGCACCGCGCACGCCGACACAGTGGCAGCCGTCAACCTTCTACGGGCCGGGCTGGTCCGTCGCAATGCCCAGCAGGGCTAGCGAGAAGCCCTCGGCTTCAGCCGGGGGAGGAGTCACGCAGTCGCGGACATGCACGATCTGGCTGTTCCGGACGCGGATGCGGTAAGCCGATCATGCGGGCGCCCGGCCGGCCCGAGTCCTAGCGGTGCTGGTCGGTGGCCCTAGGCCGAAGGTCGGCCCGGTGGTGGGGCCGGTGGCTGATCCGCTGCCGGGGTCGGTGGGGCGAGAGTCGTCCCATGAACACCGAATCGCGTCACCAGCCCGACTCGCTCCACCGGGTCGCCGTGATCACCGGGGCCTCCCGGGGCCTCGGACTGGAACTCGCCCGTGATCTCGCCGCGAACGGCTGGCGGCTCGTCCTCACCGCCCGTGGTGCCGACGAGCTCGCCGCCGCCGAGGCCGAGCTGAAGGCCCGCACCGAGACGGTGGCCCTCGCCGGGTCGGTCGTCGACGACGGCCATCGTGAGCGGCTCGCCCAGGCCGCCGCCGGGCTCGGCGGTGCCACCCTGCTGGTCAACAACGCGTCCACCCTCACCGGCTACGACCTCGTCGGCGCGCCCATGCCGTCGCTCGCCGACTTCCCGCTCCCGGGCTTGCTGGAGACCTTCGAGGTCAACGTCCTCGGGCCGATCGCACTCACCCAACTGCTGCTGCCGCAGCTCCGGGCCGCCGACGGCGGCGCCGTCCTCAACATCAGCTCCGACGCCGCCGTCGAGGCATACGCCGGCTGGGGAGGCTACGGTGCCAGCAAGGCCGCGCTCGACCACGCCTCCGCCGTCCTCGCCGTCGAGGAGCCGGCCCTGCGGATCTGGGCCGTCGACCCGGGCGACATGCGCACCAGGATGCACCAGGAGGCCTTCCCCGGCGAGGACATCTCCGACCGGCCGCTGCCCGCCACCGTCGTCCCCGCCCTCCGTACGCTGCTCCGCGAACGTCCCGCCTCCGGTCGTTACCAGGCCGCAGAGTTGGTGAACTGACGTGCTGGACACCGGCTTCGACTTCGTCGTCCCGTCCGACCTCGACGCCCGCGAACCGGCCGAGGCCCGAGGGCTGGCCCGCGACCAGGTGCGGATGCTGGTCGGGCGGCGGGGCGATGTGGC
Source organism: Kitasatospora sp. McL0602 (assembly GCF_052076145.1). Taxonomy (NCBI): domain Bacteria; kingdom Bacillati; phylum Actinomycetota; class Actinomycetes; order Kitasatosporales; family Streptomycetaceae; genus Kitasatospora; species Kitasatospora sp. McL0602. Next base: position 6,800,398 of record NZ_CP197246.1, read on the forward strand.
CGTCGGCCACCACCGGTTCGCCGACCTGCCCCAAGTGCTGCTTCCCGGTGATCTGTTGGTGGTCAACAACTCCGCGACCGTGCCCGCCGCACTGCCCGGCCGGCTCCCCGACGGCACGCCCGTCGCTCTGCACCTCTCCGCCGTCCGCCCCGGCCCGCGCGGCACCCACCTGGTCGAACTCCGCCGACCGACCGCCGGAGCGGCCGAGTACTACCCGCCCGGCACCTCACCGGCCCTGCCCGGACTGCGGGTTGACCTCCCGGCGGGGGCTACGGCCGTGCTCACCGAGCCGTACACGGCGCGGCTCTGGTACGCCCGGCTCGTCCTGCCGGGCGAGCTGGTCCCGTACCTGCTGCGGCACGGCAAGCCGATCCGGTACGGCTACGTCGACCGGGAGTGGCCGCTGGCGGCGTACCAGAGCATCTTCGGCAGCGAGCCTGGCAGCAGCGAAATGCCCAGTGCTGCACGCCCGTTCACTGCGGACGTGCTGGCCCGGCTGGCAGCCCGAGGCATTCTGACGGCCCCGATCACCCTGCACACCGGCGTGGCCTCCCCGGAGGCTCACGAACAGCCCTACCCCGAGTGGTACCGGGTGCCGGAGACCACCTCCCGGCTGGCCGCCCACGTCCGCTCCCACGGCGGCCGGGTCATCGCCGTCGGCACAACAGCCGTCCGTGCCCTGGAATCCGCCGCCACCGGCACGCTCGAAGGCTGGACCGATCTGGTCGTCACTCCGGAGCGTGGCGTCGGAGCAGTCGACGGCCTCCTCACCGGCTGGCACGAACCCCGGGCCTCCCACCTCCTGATGCTGGAAGCCGTTGCGGGGCGGGCGTTGCTCGACCTCTGCTACCAAGAGGCAATCGCAGGGCGGTACTTGTGGCACGAGTTCGGGGACGTGAACCTCCTGCTCTCGCAGTGACGGTGATGAACAACGGACGAGGGGAGAGGCGGGGCTGTGGATCTTTCGGGGCGCACGATGGTCATCACTGGAGCGGGGCGCGGATTCGGACGCGCGCTGGCCCTGGAGGCAGGGCGGTCCGGTGCCCGACTGTTCGTGTCCGCGCGCGGCCTGGCGGCAGCCGAGAAGGTGGCCGCTGAGGTGGCCGCCGACAGTGGCATCAGTGTCCATGCCTCGGCCTGCGACCTCGCCGATCCAGCCTCCGTGCGGGCGTTCGCCGCCGAGGTGGCCGCTCACACCGACCGCGTGGACGTGCTGGTCAACAATGGTGCCCGCTATCTGGAGGGCCCGGATCTCTGGGACGCGGAGGACGAGGAGATCACCGACACGATCGCCTCCGGCGCCACCGGCACGCTCCTGATGCTCAAGCACCTCCTCCCGCTGCTGCGCGGCTCGGCCGCCGCCGACGTGGTCAACCTCGTCTCCTCCGCAGCCGAGCCGCGCAACCACCGCTCGCAGGCGCACCCCGCGTTCTACGCCGCCAAAGCCGCCCAAGCGGGCTTCGCCGACATCCTGTCCCACCGACTGCGCCCGGAAGGCATCCGCGTCATCTCCCTCTACCCACCGGACTTCTCCGACGGCGACCCCCTCGACCCCACCTGGGACCACGCTCCGCGCAGCGCCGACCAGCCGCTGACAGCCCGGTCCGTCGCCGACTGCGTGCTCTTCGCCATCGGCCAGCCACGCGACTGCTTCATTCGCTCCTTCCACTTCGAACAGCTCTAGCTCGCTGGGTGCTGTTGGCTCCGCCGTCGTTGGTGCGGGCACCATCACCCGGTGGACCTTTCTCCGTTGCTGGCTGCCGTCAAATGCGGCGACGACACTGCGGTGTTCGACCTCCTCGACTACCTGCCGGGGGACGAACTGGTCGGCGACGACGCCGTGAGTCTGCTGGCCACCGCTGCGTATGCCGGCCGTGACGAGGTGGTCTGGCGGCTCGTCGAGGACGGCGTCGAAGTGGCGACGAAGAGCTGCCGTTCGCCGAGAGGCGGCCGAGTTCCTCCGCCGGATGCTGGACACCGAGCAGGACCCGTACGCCCTGCGCACCGTCATTGCCGCCTACACCGCCTACTGCTCCACCGAGGATGCCCCTACGATCCGCGTCCACGCCGACCACAGTCACCCGGACGTCCGGCGGTGCGTTGCCGCGAACCTCTTCGTCAACACGGCCGTCGTCACGGCCGAGCAGCAGGAAGTCCTCGCAGCCCTCGTACGCCTGGCCGCAGATCCCGTCCCCGAGACCCAGGCGACCGCGCTCCACGCGTTCACCGCGGCCCCGTCGACACCCCCGAGCTGCGCGCCGTCATGGCGGCACACCTGGCGGACCCGCACTTCGACGCCAGGATCGAGGCCGCAGCCGGGCTGGCCCTGCGCGGCGCCGAGCGCGGACTGCGGGTACTCGATGAGATCAGTCGCGGCATCAAGAGCCACCGCAGCCCGGGTGCGGGACGGCTCGCCGACGTCGGCCACCTGCGTCGTGTCATCAAGTGTCAGTAGCTCAGGTCCGGTAGTCAGCCGAGGAAGTCGACGTGGTCGATCAGGCCGTCGCGGACCCGGTAGGCGACGAGCACGCGGAGAGGTTCGTCCGTGATGCCGTGGGCGATCTCGTGGTCCACCACCCAGTCGCCCTCGGTGAGTCGGCCGACGATCTCGGCCCGGCAGCGCCCGTTGGCGAACATCTCGGCGTACGCCTCCCGCACGGCGTCGCGCCCGAGCAGGCGGTCGCCGCTGCGGCGGTTGATGCAGACGTCGGGGGCATACGTCGCCGCGAAGGCTTCGAGGTCATGGCTGTTGTAGGCGGCGAGCTGGCGGTCGACGACGGTCTCCGGGGTGGTCACCAGTTGATCATGCAGATTGATTCATTGCTCGTCCAGGGAAAACCGGGATTACGTGCCGACTGGCAGGTGCCCACCGAGGGCATCGACTCCAGGCCGAGGGGCGCAGTGGAGGAGCACCGGCTGAAGCGCAGCAACACGGTCGCGGACCGCAAGCACGAGGGTCGCACCTTCGACGGCACCAGGTTGCGTCTTACCGAGCCGTCTGTTTCAGGGTGCGGCCGAGGAGGGGGAGCAGGCGGTCCCAATGGCGCTGCAGTGCGGCGGGGTTGAAGGCGTCGGTGTCGGACATGGTGAAGCCGTGGATGGTGCCGGGGTAGATCTCGGAGGAGTAGCCGACACCCGCGGCATCCAGGATCTGGTTGAGCTCGCCGAGAGCCTCGGGCGTCATGTCGGTTTCGGCGTGGCCGAGGTGGACCTCGGCGGTGAGGCGGTGCAGGCTGTCGGGCCCGTCGGCGCCCACAGGGCCGTGGAATCCGGCGACGGCGGCCACCTGGCCGGGGTGGGCCGCAGCGGTGCGCATCGCGTAGAGGCCGCCTATGCAGTAGCCGGTAACCGCGACCGGTCCGGCGCCGACCTCGGGCTGGGTGGTGAGGAACCTGAGGTAGGCGTCGGCGTCGCTCAGGACACGTTCGGCGTTGTGCGCCTCGATCAAGGGCATCAGCTGAGCGACAACCGCGGGCCGAACCTCTTCTCCGATGTGCTCGGGAAGTTCGATCAGCGGTGCCAGGCCGTGCCGGTAGAAGAAGTTGGGGACGAGTACGTAGTACCCGTGCCCGGCCAGTTCGCAGGCCATCTCCCGCAGCACGGGCCGGATGCCGAAGGCGTCCGCGTACATCAGCACCCCTGGGTGCCGCTCGCCGTGGTCAGGGAAGGCGGCGAAAGCGTCGGCGTGGCCGTCCGCAGTGGGAATCTGTAACGTCTTCGTGGGCATGAATTTTCCTGTCGTGGTTGACGTGTCGAGCCTGTGATCAACACGACAGGAGGTGGAGCCCGCGCAGCAGCGCAAGACCCTCGATTGAACAGTGGGCCCGCAGCGACCCGTACGGCGCTCAGAAGGGCACCGGGTCACCAATCCGTGTGTGGCGCAACGCCGTCCCGGGAGTCATGGCCACAGAGCGTAGCCCACCGGCCAAAAATCCGACGGTACTTTGAAGCACTCGCTGTGGTCTCTCTGTGGAGTGTCCGAGTGGAGGATCATGTTGGCAGAGCGCACCGCGTGCTGCAGCGCACTCTGCCGGGGTCAGCTATTGCGCGGATGGCAACTGCGCGAATCTCAGGATATTGCCGTACGGGTCGATGACCTGCAGCGTCGGCCCTCCGGGCGCGTCCGGGTCGATTCCGGGACGTACCGGCGCGTTCGGTCGGGCGAGCAATTCCTTGTGCAGCGCGGACACATCGCGCAGCGGGATCCAGACCACGCTGTTGGGGGCGCCATCGCCGTGGTGCTCGGAGAGGTGCAGCACGGCTGCCGAGCGCGATACCTGCACGTACAGTGGCAGCCCTGGCTCGAACCGGTGCTCCCAGTCCAAGGCGAAGCCAAGGAAGTCAAGGTAGAACGGCAGTGCCTGTGCGACGGACATGACGCGCAGGACCGGCACGCCTGGGCTGATACCTGGCTCGCCAGGGCTCCCTGCGCGGCTCGCCAGGGCGGCGAGCACGTTCCAGTCCTTGGTGCCGAGCTGGTGGGCGATCAGTTCGAGCGCGAGGCTGTGCGGGATCTCGATCCCCGCTGCGGCGAGGTCCTCGCGCAGGAGTTTGGCGAGCTTCTTGGCATGGTCAGTGGTAGTGGACGTCATCGCGTCGGCTTTCCACGCGGCACATCCTGCCGATGCTCGCGTTGTCGGCTGGCGCCGCGTTCAGTGAGCCGAGGCGAGCGACCCACGGTGCATTCACCCAACCTTGAAAGGCGCGAGCGGCCGGCTGCACCGAGCCGCTGACGATGCTATCGGTTTACCTGAGCGGCGCGCCACCACGGCGCCGCGCTCACTCCGGGTTCCACTCAGCCTGATGCGATGTCACCACCAACGCATGCGCCTCGCCCTCGGCGCGTGACTCTGCGTCAGATAGTGATCTTGACAGTGGGGTCGGTCGAGAGATGGGTACGGCCACCACTGATCATCGGTGTGCGACGTGAAGAAGGGCACGCACACCGTCGGAGTCCAGCGCCAGTACGCCGGTACAGCAGGCAGGATCGAGAACTCCCAGGTCGCCGTCTACCTGGGCTACGCAGGCCGGCGGGGTCACGCCGCGGTGGATCACGAGCTGTACATCCCGCGCTCGTGGACCGATCAGCCCGGCCGCTGCCAGGCAGCCGGGCTCGACCCGGACACCGCGTTCGCGACCAAGCCCGAACTGGCCACGCGCATGATCGCCCGTTTCCTGGACGCCGGATCACCACGCCTCCTGGGTGGCCGGCGACGAGGTCTACGGCGGCAACCCCAAACTGCGCACCGCGCTGGAACACCGCGGCACCGGCTACGTGCTCGCAGTGGCCTGCAACCACGAAGTCATCACCCAGGCAGCCAAGTTCCGTGCGGACACCCTGGCCAAGAAGCTCCCCAAGCGGGCCTGGCAGAAGCCCCCCGCCGGGGCCGGCGCCAAGGGGCAGCGCTTCTACGACGCCTACTACCGCTGCTACTCGCCCCAGCCTGCGCCGCTGACAACCCTGGCGAAGGTCGCTGGATCAAGGTGGCGGGTCGAGGAGACGTTCCAGTCCCCGCCACGCATGCAAGCCGGCCGGCCTCGTAGGACGCCTTCACCCCGTCCGAGAAGTCCTCCTGACCGTACGGGCCACCAACCCGTGACTCCGGCTCGGAAACGAGCAGCGCCTCAGCCCCCGTCCGCTGGAGTCATCCCGAAGAGCAACGGCTCCTGGAGATGGGCGACAGATTCCTCCGGGACCGCAGCTCGCAAACCACAGCTCGGATTCGCAACCTATCGACCGAAGTCACACCGAGGGCAGGCCCCCGATCGCCGAGTTGCGTTCTGTTTCGTTGCACCGTGGGTCCTGCTTCTGACCATTTGATGCCTGATGTCCGCCGCTCCTTGCAGGACGGTCGTGGTGTTCTGTTTCATGAGCCGGCAGGTTTCGTCGCGTTCGGCGCAGGGGCGGGGGGCTGGCGGCGGGCGCGGTGGGCGCGTGCGCGGCAGCGTGGGGAGCAGTGGAGGCGGCGGCGGCCGGTGGCGCTGGCGGGTGGCAGCGGTTCGGCGCAGTAGGTGCAGCATGGCTGAGGTGCCGGGTCGTTGGCGGGTACGGCGGGCGCGTCGGCGGTGGGTCGGGGGTCTGCGATGCGCAGGCGTTCGGTGATGACGCCGGCCTGGAAGCGGCTGTCGGCGCCGAGGGACTCGAGGAGTTCGGAGACGTGGCGGCGGCAGGTGCGGAGTGAGATGCCGAGCCGGCGGGCGATCGCCTCGTCCTTGAGGCCGTTGGAGAGCAGCAGTTGGATGTTCTGCTTGAGGTCTTCGGAGATGTCGCGGGCGGCCTGCGGGCCGAGGGTGAAGGGGGTGGCGTTGCCCCAGTCGCGTTCGAACGTGGTGGTCAGGAAGGCGAGCAGGGAGGGTTCGCGTACGAGTAGCGCGCCGCAGCCGCGGGCGGGGAGGAAGGCCAGTTCGCCGTCGATGACGATCATTTGGGGGAGCACGTCGGTGAGGGTGCGGATCTCGGCGCCGGCGGCGATGAGCTGTTCGGCATTGGCCCGGGTCGCCTGGTCGAAGCGGGTCACGTGCTGGTAGAGGTTGCGCATCCGTACGCCGGAGGCCAGGAGTTCCAGGTCGCGGGGCAGTGCCTCGCGCATCGAGCCTGGCGGGAACGCGCCGCCCGGCTTCGAGACCAGGAGCTCGCTGCGGCAGGCCCCGACCGCCTCGGCGAGCATCGCCCGGACGGCGAACTTGTCGGTGAGCAGGTCGATCGCGCCGTGCGGGTGGGCCAGTTGGCGGCCCTGGAGGTAGACCGGCATCAGTGCGGCGAACTCGTCCCGCAGGGACTGGATCTGCTCGCGTTCGTGGCGTAGCCGGCTCTCCTGGTGGCGGAGGGCGTTCTCGCGTTCGGTGAGGAGTTGTGCGCCTGCGGCCTGTGGGCTCTGCGGCTGCCAGGCCGGCCCGGTGGCGGGCGGGGGGTCGATCGGTTTGAGGAGTCGGGCGGCGTCGAGGCATTCGATCGCTGCCCGGCACTGGGCTTCGGTCAGGTTCGTCTCGTCGGCGGCCCGCGCCACGGCGGCCTCGGCCAGGGGGCTGTTGACGAGGGTCCACCGGTAGAGGGTCTGGGCGTGTTCGTCCAGGATCCGGCGGGGTGCTCCGTCGGCCATGGATTGCCTCCTAAACGTGCATGGCGCGTAGATGATCCTCACCGGCCCTCCCGACGCCCGCTCACTGCTGTCACTGTTCTTTCAGCAGGAACGTTGCAGTCGCGGCAGCCGGGATGCGACCCGGTGTCGGGCAGCTGGCAAGGGAGATTCCGTGAAGAAGAGGTTCGCACGGCGGATGGCCGCCATCGCACTGGGGCTGGCTGTGGCGGCGGGTGCCGGGGCAGGCACTCTGGCGGGCGGCACGACCGCCTGGGACTCCGGGTCGCGCTCGGAGGCGACTGCCGTCATCTGCCCGACCGGCACCACGGCCTGGGGCGACGACTGCGACCTGTACCACCCCCGGTAGACCCGCTCGGGAACACTCCCGGGTGCGGGGGCGGCGGGATCCATCCGCTGCCGGGTGGGTGGATGCGGACCCACACCCGGGACAGGGCGCCTCGCGCCGGGCTGATCGCTGGATGACCAGCAGTCAGTTCGGCCTTGCGGGACTTGGCCGTCTTTTCGATCTTGGACAGGGAGTACCATGCTTCGTTCCTCTTCTCGTGCCCACGGCGGGCCACGGGAATGGCGTCGCCGACTGACGCGCCTGCTGGCGCTCAGTGTCGCCGTGAGCGCGACACTGCTCGTGCCGGGCCCCGCGACTGCGGCTGGAAGCGTGTTCACGGACGCCACCCAACTCGGGTCCACGACCCGGGCGGACTGGATGAAGAACATTTCGGGGACGACGTCACTGGCGGCGCTGTCGCTGCCGGGCACCCACGAAACGCTCGCCACCCACGGCATCGAGATATCGAAGACCCAGGAGGACTTCGGTGACAGCGCCGGCACGCTGGCGGCGCAGCTGGAGCGAGGGATTCGCGCCGTCGACATCAGGGTGCGCGTCACCCAGAACCAGTACTTCGCGATTCATCACGGGCCGCAGTACCAGAATGCAAACTTTGATGACGTCCTGACCAAGGCGCAGGCCTTCCTCAGGCAGCACCCGAGCGAAACCATCGTGATGCGACTGCGGGCCGAGTGCCCGCGTCCGACGGGTGGCGTCACCGACTGCACCAACGATCCTTCGACGGTGAACAGCAAGAACATCGAAAGCATCTTCGACGGGTACGCCTCGAGGTATTCCAATCTCTTCTACGATGCGTCGGTGGCGAAGGGGACGCGGGCTGCCGTTCCTGTTCTCTCGAGCGTGCGCGGGAAGATCGTCCTGGGCAGCTTCGACAATGTCGACGACCAGTACGGCATCTCCGGCTTCAACGACCGGACCGAGGACGACTGGTCCGACCCGGGCGTCAACAAGAAGTGGGACGAGGTCCAGGCGAACATCGGTCAGGCGGTCGCCGATCGCGGCGGCCACATGTTCGTGACATACACGTCCGCCAGTGGCATCGGGGCCTCCCCGTTCGCCTACGCAGGCGGCAGCGGGTGGGACCCGACCCGGAAGGAACCCTCCGTCCTGGGCATCAACCCCCGGTTGATGCGCTACCTCAACGGCGGCGGGGGAAACGGGCACCTCGGCATCATCATGATGGACTACCCCGGCTGGGCCCTGGTGGAGGACATCATCGCCCGCAACGACGGATACGTCGTCACGGGGGGCCACCAGGCGATCTGGCAGGTCAACGCCGACAAGACCTATGTCGACACCAAGTACGGCCGGTGCATGGTGCGGGGGCCGGAGTTCGACAGTTCCAAGACCGGTGGCCTGGTCACCCAGCGCGCCTGCCAGTCGACGGCGCCCAGCAGCCACCAGTGGGGTGCCGAGCGCCCGTCGACCTATGACGGCAAGGGCTACTACTGGATCAAGGCCAGCAACGGCACCTGCCTGACGGCCCCCTACAACAACGGCACGCCGCCGCCTGCCGGCACCCAGCTGTTCTGGTGGGGCTGCGAGACCCGCTGGTTCTCCGGCAGCCAACTGTGGAACATCATCCCGACTCCGATCCGGGTCGGCGGCAAGGACACCGGGGCGTACAAGTTCATCAACCAGTGGACGGGCCTGTGCCTGTCGGTGGACCCGGCCACCGCGTCCACCGCCGGCGGCAAGGTGACCCTGGACACCTGCCCGAAGTAACGGCCGCGCGCGAGGGCCCCACTCGGGCCCTCGCGCTGATCGCCCATGACGGAGTCCGGGCACCGTGAGGCTGATGCAGGCTCAGGGGCCGGTCGGGGTGACCGGGGGCTTCTTGGCGCGGCTGGTGAGGGCCAGGATCGTGAGCCCGATCGAGAAGGCGATGAAGACGCACCCGCTGACGATCGATCCGGTGTCGCCGTCGACGTGGCGGACTTCGGAGTGGGCGAGGTCGCCGCAGGAGCCGTGACGGCCCTGCCCGCCCAGCTCGTAGCACTTGTCGGTGGTCTTCACGACGCGGTCGCCGAAGACAAGGACTTCCTTGGTGCCGGGCAGATTGAAGTAGATCATCAAGCAGCCCACCAGGAGCATGAGGGCGATGATCGGGATCAAGCACCCGGCCGAGCCCGACTGCTTCCGGGGCGGGCCCGGGGGCGGCGCCGGGGCAGGGCTGTGATCGGACATCGGAGCTCCTGGACGGATCGGGCCGGTGGTCGGGGCGCGTTTGACGCTTGTCGCTCAAGTGTGACCCGGGGCGCTGTGGCTTCGAAGCGGGTTTCCGGAAATGCTGCCCGGGAGCCACCGAGTGCCACCGGGAGGTGGGTGATTTGGTGAAGAGTGCGTTCGGTATAGTCACGCCGTCTTCGAACGATCGTGTTCGATCTGAATGGGCGGGGAGTGTCACCGATGAGAGGTGGCGTGCTGGCGGGGATCGGCGTGATGCTGGGCGGTACCGTGCTGACCGGCACCGTGTTCTTCGGGGCGGGTGGCTCCGGCGATCCGGGCGGGTCCGCTCGTCCCGCCGACCGGGCCGCGGCGCCGTCGACGGTAAGGGTCGGCGATCTGGGGCTCGGGGCCTGCTTCACCGGTACGGAGCCGGGATACGGCGCCGTCCGACGGGTGGACTGTGGGCAGCGACACGACGGTGAGGTCTTCGGCCGGGCACGGTTCAGCACTGCCGACTTCCCGTCCAATGACCTCCCGGCCGAGAGCGAGCTGGAGGGGACGGCGGAGACGGAGTGCTCCGCCGAGTTCAGCAGGTACGCGATCGACGGCCGGGCCGTGCCGTTGAGCGTACGAGTCTCCTACGCCTACCCCGACCTGCTCGGCTGGCACCGTCCAGCGGGCCGTGAGGCTGTCTGCGTCCTCACCGACTCCGACGGCCCCCGTACCGGGACGCTGCGCCAGGACCCGAGCCGGCTGACCGGGCAGCAACGCGCCTACCTGGACGCCGAGAACCACGTCAACGGCCTGTTGCGTGAGCTCGACCTGAGTGGCGACACCGACGAGGACGCGGGGGCGACCGACCCGGTATGGAACGCCATGCTCAGCAGTGCCGTCACCGCAATGCCCGGGTTCGACGTAATTCGTGGTTTCTAGAGGTCCTGCCGGGTTGAACACGCAGGTCATCGGGCTGCGGTGGGCCCTGAAGCCCAAGAGTGCCTAGAGACGCGATTTTTATGATTCGCCTGCGCTGGCCTGTGGCTTCGACCTATCGTCTGGAGTCGTGTACGTGAAGACGACGAAGCGAGAGAACAAGTCCGGGACGGTCCGGTACCTGCACCTCGCCCACAACGAGTGGGATCCGGCGAAGGGGCGGGCGGTGCCGAAGGTGCTGTTCACCTTCGGCCGCGAGGACGACCTGGACCGCGACGCGGTCAAGCGCCTGGTCGCGTCTCTATCGAGGCTGCTGGAACCGGGGGACGCCCTGGCCGCGACTGCCGCGTCGGACCTGGAGTTCATCTCCTCGGTGCCGTTCGGCGGCGCCTACGTGCTCGACCACCTGTGGCGCCGACTGAGGATCGACCAGATTGTGGCCCGGGTCGGGCAGCCCAAGCGGGGCCGGCGCCGGGACATGACCGCGACCGAGCGGGTGCTGTTCGCCCTGGTCGCCAACCGCGCGCTGGCCCCGTCCTCCAAGCTCGCGGCGGCGGAGTGGGTCACGAACGACGTGCACATCGACGGCCTGGCTGAGGCCGGCGAACAGGCCTGCTACCGGGCGATGGACTGGCTGCACGAGGTGAAGGACGACCTGGAGAAGCAGGTGTTCGACGAGGTCGCGAACCTGCTGAACCTGGAGGTGGACCTGCTGTTCTTCGACACCACCAGCACCTACTTCGAGCTCGAGGAGCCTGACGAACCGGTCGCCCGCGACAACACCGGCCGCAGGCTGGAGGGCGACGGCCAGGCAGACGACGACGCGAAGCCGGTCGGGTTCCGCACCTACGGCAAGTCGAAGGACTCCCGCGACGACCTGCCGCAGATCGTGATCGGCATGGCCGTCACCAGGGACGGCATCCCCGTGCGCTGCTGGTGCTGGCCGGGCAACGCCTCCGACCAGGCACTGATCCGGCAGGTCAAGGACGAGATGCGGGACTGGACCCTCTCCAAGATCGTGTGGGTGGCCGACCGCGGCTTCTCCTCGGCCGAGAACCGCCGCTACCTGCGCAAGGGCGACCACGCCTACATCATCGGCGAGAAGCTCCGTTCCGGGAGCCCCGAGGTGCAGGCCGCGCTGTCCCGGCAGGGCCGCTACCAGGACGTCGGCGAGAACATGCGCGTCAAGGAAGTGCGGATATCCGACACCGACCGGTTCGTGATCTGCCACAACCCCGAAGCGGCCGAGCGTGACCGGCACATGCGTGAACAACTCGTCGCCCAACTAGGCGACTTGATCGCCGGCACCGACAAGCTCAGCGACTTCAAGCGGGGTGAACTGCGCGGGAGGATCGCCGACAAGCCCGGCCTGAACCGCTACCTGCGTGCCACCCCGGCCGGCAAGCTCCGCATCGACCAGGCGAAGACCAAGGCCGAGGAGAACCTCGACGGGAAGTACCTCCTGCGCTGCTCGGACCCCCACCTGACCGCCGAGGACATCGCGCTCGGCTACAAGCAGCTGCTGGAAGTCGAGCGCGGCTGGCGCGACATGAAGCAGATCATCGACCTGCGGCCCGTCTACCACCGCCTCGAAGAACGCATCCGAGCCCACGTCATCCTGTGCTGGCTCGCACTCCTGTTGATCCGGATCACCGAGACCACCACCGGCGACACCTGGCCGCACATCCGACGCGAGCTCGACCGCCTCCACCTGGGCACCTTCGCCGGCCCTGCCGGAACCTTCCAGCAGGTCACCGCCCTGACGAAGCCCCAGCGAGACCTGCTCGCGAAGCTGCAGATCCCCGTCCCCAAGCAGGTCGTCGCGCTTCAGCCCGCAACCCGCTGACCAGCAGAAACGTGACCGCCTAGAGAAACGCCCTCCAGGCGGTTACAAGCATGTCCGCCCAGGTCAGACCCCGGATTCGCCACTCCAGGCTGCCGAATTATGTCGAACCCGGGCAATGGTGTCCAGCCTGGACAACGGGACCTGGGCCCCGGAGGCCGCACCGGCCATCGCCGCGCTCAGCGCCGAACTGCACGGCGCGGTGGCGGACTTGAACGCCGGGCTCAGTTCGTTCGGCGCCGACGCCCGCAAGGCGCAGCTCGGCTCCGGCCTGCGGAAGGTCACCGGAGCGCCGGTCGGAGCAGTGCGCGCCGCTCTCGGCCTGGCCGGGGGCGACCGGACGGGCGGCCCGGCCAAGGTGTGGTCGGCCGTGTACCTGCCCTAGAAGCCGAAGGAGTTGTGCGGTTCGGGGTCTGTGCGGAACATCCGGGCCAGCTGCCCGATCACGCCTTCGGAGTGCGGGGTGATGTGGCCCGCGTACGTCAGGTCGTGCGCTGACATGCCGCCGAAGTAGAGCGAACTGAGCGCCGGGACCGTGACGGTGAGGTCAGCCGCCTGGTCGGTGGCCGTGCAGGTCACCGAGGTACCGCCTGCGCGGAGAAGCCAGGTCCGGTTGTTTGCCGGGCACATGCGGTCGCCGTCGACGGTGAACGCCAACTCGCCGGCCGTGTCGTACGAACGTTGTGTCAGGGCGAGGGGGACATCGAGAATGCGCGCCCACAGGTTGTCCGACTGGCGGGTGATGCGCATCGCCCGGGGGTTGGCGAGCATCCACCGCAGCGGTTCGTCGCGCGGACGGCCGGGCGCCACAATGGTCTTGGTGAGGTCGAAGTCGACCAGCACGCTCCACAGGGCGCGACAGGCCACCGGGTTGGTCGCCTCCATCGCCTCGACGACGAGCGTTCCCGCGCTGCCCACGGTCGAGGACCATGGCAGTCGGAAGTTGGCCATGCCGTCCACCAAGCCGTGCTGGTCGCGGTGGATGAGATACCGCAGCGGTCCGTTCGTGCCGTCCGCGTCGTCGGACAGCCCGTCCCAGCGTCCGGGCAAAGGGGTGAGCTCGCCGATGCGGTTTGCACGTACGTTCGCGTGCACCATGGGCCAGAACTGCCTTGCCTGTGCGGCGTCGACCAGCTCCAGCGACCCCGGATCGGGCGCTGCCGGGAGCAGAGCGGCTTCGTGACGGTCCAGCTCCCACCGCACGCGGTAGGTTGCCGGCGAGAAGCCGAATCGGCCGTAGATGCCGCCTTCGCTCGCGCTGAGCATCGCCAACGGCTCGCCCCGGGCCAAGGCCGCCTCGAACATGGCCTGCATCATCCGCCGTAGGTACCCACGTCGGCGGTGTGTGGCGATCACTGCGGTAGCAGTGACGCCGGCCATCTTGACCGTGCCCCCGCCGGGGACCGTCACATCGAAGGAGATGGTGGCCGAGGCGCCGACGCACGCGCCGTCGGCGAAGGTCGCAATCGGATGGAAGGACTCGTCCTTGGCGTCGGCTTCGGCCCACGCGTCGAGCTGCTCGGCGGTCGCCGGAGTGCGCGGCGGCGGCCACGGGCCCGGACCGCCGTGCCACGCGGCGTCCGCCGGCTCCCAGTTCGGCAGCCCGTTTGCGAAAGGCAACGCCCGGTAGTACGCGTTCATCTCGTCTCGCCGCGGCGGGCGGACCTCAGTGACCATGCCGGACATTGCATCCACTGCCGTCGCCTGCAGACAACCGGTTATCTGCTCGCCGAGCTACCAGTCTGCAGGGGGTGGTATGTGACGTTATGTCGCATCTTTCGTCACTGGAACGTGTGACCAGCCGTTGCCAAATCGGGATTGGCGATCGTGAGTTCGATCCTGCCGGCTCGGTCGGGTGATCTTCTGGTCGGCAGGGATGAAAGCTGGGCCTCCCGCGCAGCTCGTGGGTATCGAGTCCAGCTGAGCAATGGGAGGCTCCCGGTGTCGCAGTTGTCCGTGCCGTTGCGGTCCAACTTCGAATCCCTGTCGTGTGATTGTCTCGCTCATTGGTTCGGGAACGCCGGGGGCCGGCCGCACAGGCGTCCGAGGTGCCCCTCGGACACGAGCGACGCGGGGTGGGCGGTCGTGCGAAGACAATGCCTTCTGGGACCGCAGCATCTCCGCTGGCCAGGAGGCCCGGCGGTGCTGAACTGTGGTGGTGCCGGCCGCCTCCGTCCACGACAGTGCCGTCGGCACCGCACTGCTGGACAGGGTGGTCGCCGCCACGGAGCCGGGCGCCGTGCAGCCGTGAAGGACCAAGGGGCTCAGGTGGGCATCGAGGTCGAAGTCGTGAAGCGCAACCCCGGTGACGCGGGGTTCGTTCCGCAGTCCAGGAGATGGGTGGTGGAGCAGACGAACGGGGTCTTGGTGCTGCACCGCAGGCTGGTGCGCGACTACGAGCAATGGCCCGCCTCGGCCGAGTCGAGGGCGTCCTGGGGTGGCGCTGGGGGAGCGGGAGCGGGAGATCGCCGCGCAGGCTGAGGCGGCCAGGCCGCCCTCTTTGCCGGGGTTGCGAAAACGCGTCACCCCGTGGGCGTGCCGATCTGGTCGCGTTCCAGGACGGAACGCAGCTCCGAGAGGGCCTGCGCGGCGGCTGTCATGGGGGATGCCTTGAGTGCATCTGCGATCAGCTCGGCCAACCGCTCGGTGAAGGTCGCTTCTGCCGCGTCGACCAACTGCAGGCCGTCGTCGGTCAGTTCCAGCAGTGACGACCGGCGGTCCGACGGGTTCGGCGTGCGGGTGACCCATCCCTGCCGCTCCAGGCGGTCGACGCCCTTGCTGGTGGCCCCGATGCCGACGGCGAACTCGGCTGCCAGATCCGCCACCCGGGCCCCGGGGTGGTGGCGGAGGTGGCGCAGGAACTCGAATTGTGACGTGACGATCCCGTGCCGCTCGCGAAGACGGTCGTTGAGGGCGTTGTACAGACGCGTCTCGCATCGGACGAGGTCGGCGAAGAAGCTCGGGAGGTCGACCGTCTCAACGCTCACTTTGGATGCCATGGCATATAGTCTACGTTAGATGCCGCGGCATATAGTGCGGAAGAAGCTACCTACGACAGGACCATGCATCATGAGCAGGGAACAGCGCACGCAGGTCAGCGCGATGCTGCGGCAGCCCCGGCCCGACGGCCCCCAGTCGATCGAGGCGCTCCGAGCCGGATTCAAGGCGATGATGGCCCAGATGGTCGTCCCGGACAGCCTCCGCATCACCAGGACGACGCTCGGCGACCGACCGGCGCTGTACGTCGAGCCGGGCACCGAGGCGCGCACCGGGACGATCCTGTACTTCCATGGCGGCGGCTGGGTGTTCGGCTCCCCCGAGACCGCGCTGTCGCTCACGGGGAACCTCGTGGCCAGGACCGGGCTCACGGCGTACTCGCTGGACTACCGGCTCGCCCCCGAGTACCCGTTCCCGGCCGCGATCGAGGACACGCTGAGCGCTTACCGCGCCCTCCTCGACAGCGGCGAAGACCCTTCGACCATCGCGTTCGCCGGGGACTCCGCCGGCGGCGGCCTCACCTTCACCACCTGCCTCGCCGCCCGCGATGCCGGTCTCCCGATGCCCGCCGCGATCGTGGCCTTCTCCCCAGGCCTCGACGCGACCCGGACGGGCCAGAGCATGGACACCAAGGCAGGCATCGACCCGTTCTTCACCCGCGAGAGCCTGGGACACACCGGGGCCATGTACCTGGCGGGAGCCGACCCGCACCAGCCCATGCTCAGCCCCGCCGTCCTCGCCGACCCGACAGGCTTCCCGCCGATGCTCCTCCAGGCGGGTACCGACGAAGTGCACCTGGACGACTCCACCCGCATGGCCGCCCGCGCCCGCGCAGCCGGAGTGGACGTGATCCTCGACATCACCGCTGACGTACCCCACGTGTTCCAGTCCTTCGCCGGTGTGCTCGACAAGGCCGACCAGGCGCTGGACCGCGCAGCCCTCTTCCTCACGCAGCACGTCCACATTCCCGACACCGCGGCCAAGTCAGCCCGGTAGAAGCAGGGCAGTGGTATCGGACGGGAGCCTCCGTTTCAGGCCAGTACTTGCGGGCCTGCGCTGCCTGAGAGTTGCGAGCAAGGCTGCATGCTCCTGGAGTGAACGAAGGCTGAAATCCCGGTAGTTGAGGGCATGGATGCCTTGGACGGCGGCGCCCATGGCTTGGACGGTGGTGAGGCAGGGGACGCCGCGGGAGACGGCGGCGGTGCGGATCTCGTAGCCGTCCAGGCGTCCGCCGGTGCCGTACGGGGTGTTGATGATCAGGTCGACGTCGCCGTCGTGGATCAGCTGCACGATGGTGCGCTCACCGCTGGGGCCGGGGCCCTCGGAGTGCTTGCGCACCACCGTCGACGGGATACCGCCGCGCTGCAGCACCTCGGCGGTGCCGGAGGTCGCGAGGATCTCGAAGCCCAGCTCGACCAGCGCCCGCGCCGGGAACACCAGGTTGCGCTTGTCGCGGTTGGCGACGGACACGAACACCTTGCCCTTGGTCGGCAGCGCCCCGTACGCACCCGACTGCGCCTTCGCATACGCGGTCCCGAAGACGGTGTCGATGCCCATCACCTCACCGGTGGACCGCATCTCCGGCCCCAGCACCGTGTCCACACCACGCCCGTGGATGTCCCGGAACCGGGACCACGGCATCACCGCCTCCTTCACCGAGATCGGGCAGTCCGCCGGCAGCGTCCCGCCGTCGCCCTCCGCCGGGAGCATCCCCTCCGCGCGCAGCTCGGCGATGGTCGCACCCAGGGAGATGCGGGCGGCGGCCTTGGCGAGCGGCACGGCGGTGGCCTTGGACGTGAACGGCACGGTCCGCGAGGCGCGGGGGTTGGCCTCCAGCACGTAGAGGATGTCCCCGGACATCGCGAACTGGATGTTGATCAGACCGAGCACCCCGACACCACGCGCGATCGCCTCGGTGGAGGTGCGCAGCCGCTTGATGTCGTAGCCGCCCAGGGTGATGGGGGGCAGGGCGCACGCGGAGTCGCCGGAGTGGATGCCGGCTTCTTCGATGTGTTCCATGACGCCGCCGAGGTAGAGCTCGGTGCCGTCGTAGAGCGCGTCGACGTCGATCTCGACCGCGTCGTCGAGGAACCGGTCGATGAGGACGGGGTGTTCGGAGATCAGGCCGGCGTGCCGCTCCAGGTAGGAGGCGAGGGACGGCTCGTCGTAGACGATCTCCATCCCGCGTCCGCCGAGGACGTAGGACGGCCGGGCCAGCACCGGGTAGCCGATCTCGTCCGCGATGGCCTTGGCCTCGTCGAAGGAGAACGCGGTGCCGTGCTTGGGCGCCGGCAGCCCGGCGTCGCGCAGCACCCGGCCGAACGCGCCGCGCTCCTCCGCCAGGTCGATCGCCTCGGGCTGGGTGCCGACGATCGGCACGCCGTTGTCCTTGAGCGCCTGCGCGAGACCCAGCGGGGTCTGCCCGCCCAGCTGCACGATGACACCGGCGAGCGGCCCGGCCGCCTTCTCGGCGTGCACGATCTCCAGCACGTCCTCCAGCGTGAGCGGCTCGAAGTAGAGCCGGTCGGAGGTGTCGTAGTCGGTGGAGACGGTCTCCGGGTTGCAGTTGACCATGACGGTCTCGTACCCGGCCTCGGAGAGCGCGAAGGAGGCGTGCACGCACGAGTAGTCGAACTCGATGCCCTGCCCGATCCGGTTCGGCCCCGACCCGAGGATGATCACGGCGGGCTTCGAACGCGGCGCGACCTCCGACTCCTCGTCGTAGGACGAGTAGAAGTACGGGGTCTTGGCGGCGAACTCCGCGGCGCAGGTGTCGACGGTCTTGAACACCGGCCGGATGCCGAGCGCGTGGCGGACCTCACGGACGACGTCGGCCTTCAGGCCGCGGATCTCACCGATCTGCAGGTCGGAGAAGCCGTGCCGCTTGGCGTGGCGCAGCAGCTCCGGGTCCAGGCGCTCGGCGTCGGCGAGTTCGGTGGCGATCTCGTCGATCAGGAACAGCTGGTCGACGAACCACGGGTCGATCTTCGTGGACTCGAACACCTCCCCGGGGGTGGCGCCCGCCCGGATCGCCTGCATGACGGTGTTGATCCGGCCGTCGGTCGGGACCTGCGCCAGCGTCAGCAGCTCGGCCTTGTCGCCCGGGTCGCCGGTCCAGGTGAACTGCGAGCCCTTCTTCTCCAGCGAGCGCAGCGCCTTGTTCAGCGCCTCGGGGAAGTTGCGGCCCATCGCCATCGCCTCGCCGACGGACTTCATGGTGGTCGTCAGGGTGGCGTCGGCGCTCGGGAACTTCTCGAACGCGAACCGCGGGACCTTCACGACAACGTAGTCCAGCGACGGCTCGAAGGAGGCCGGGGTCTTCTCGGTGATGTCGTTGGGGATCTCGTCGAGCGTGTAGCCGACGGCGAGCTTCGCGGCGATCTTGGCGATCGGGAAGCCGGTGGCCTTGGAGGCCAGCGCGGAGGAGCGGGACACCCGGGGGTTCATCTCGATCACGATGATCCGGCCGTCGACCGGGTTGATCGCGAACTGGATGTTGCAGCCGCCGGTGTCGACACCGACCTCGCGGATGATCGCGATGCCGATGTCCCGCAGCGTCTGGTACTCCCGGTCGGTGAGCGTCATCGACGGGGCGACGGTGATCGAGTCACCGGTGTGGACACCCATCGGGTCGAAGTTCTCGATCGAGCACACCACCACGACGTTGTCGTTGCGGTCGCGCATCAACTCCAGCTCGTACTCCTTCCACCCGAGAATGGACTCCTCCAGCAGCACCTCCGTGGTCGGGGACAACGCCAGACCCTGACCCGCGATACGCCGCAGATCCTCCTCGTCATGCGCGAAACCCGACCCCGCACCACCCATCGTGAACGACGGCCGCACCACCACCGGGTAACCCCCGAGGGTCTCCACCCCCGCCATGATCTCGTCCATCGTGTGACAGATCACCGAACGCGCCGACTCACCATGCCCGATCTTCGCGTTCACCGCCTCCACGACACCCTTGAACAGCTGCCGATCCTCACCCTTGTGAATCGCCTCGACGTTGGCGCCGATGAGTTCCACCCCGTGCCGCGCCAGCACTCCGCTCTCGTGGAGAGCTATCGCCACGTTCAATGCGGTCTGGCCGCCGAGGGTGGCCAGTAGTGCATCCGGCTGTTCCCGGGTGATGACCCGTTCCAGCAACTCGGGGGTGATCGGCTCGACGTATGTCGCGTCGGCGATCTCCGGGTCGGTCATGATCGTGGCGGGGTTGGAGTTCACCAGGACGACCCGCAGGCCCTCCGCCCGCAGCACCCGGCACGCCTGCGTGCCCGAGTAGTCGAACTCAGCAGCCTGGCCGATCACGATCGGGCCGGAGCCGATCACCAGAACGGACTTGATGTCAGTGCGCTTCGGCACGGTCAACTCCCTGCGGTGGTGCGGGCCGGGGATCGCACGCCGGTCCCGCCGGTGGCCGATGGTGTGCCACGGTCACGGAGCCTGCCAGAGCCGCCCGTGCATGTCACCGGGTCGGTCCGGTCAGTCCGCAAAGCACCGACCGGTGGTTAAGTCCCCACGAAAGATGGCAGGTTGATGAAGGGCGGCCGCGACCGGAATCTCTTGACGCTCCATGGCCGGAAATGTTGAATCGATCATCGACCAACTGGACATGTGACAAATAGTCATGGCGGCGGGGAGATCCATTCTATGTGCGGCATTGTTGGCCTGGTCTCATTTGTCGACGACCTCTCCCGGCGGCCGGATCTCGCCACGGCGATGCGGGGGGCGCTCGCCCTCCGTGGGCCGGACGCGGTGAGTGAGTGGTCCTCCCCGCAGGCGCTGTTCGTGCCGCGGCGGCTGGCCGTCGTGGACCTGGAGGGCGGGCACCAGCCGGCCATTGCCACCGACGACGAGGGCCGCGAGACGGTCGTGCTGAGCTACACCGGCGAGGTCTTCAACTTCGTCGAGCTGCGCGACGAACTCCGCAGCCGTGGTCACCAGTTCAGGGACCGCAGTGACACCGAGGTGGTGCTGCGCGCGTACCAGGAGTGGGGCGCCGCCTGCGCCGAGCGGCTGCGCGGGATGTTCGCCTTCGCGGTGTGGGACGTGCAGCGCGAGGAGCTTGTGCTCGTCCGCGACCGGTTCGGGATCTACCCGCTGTTCTACGCCGAGACGCCGAAGGGCTTCGCCTTCGGCTCCGAGCCGAAGGCGCTGTTCACCACCGGGTTGGTCAAGCCAGTGGTCGACCGGGCCGGCCTGCTGGAGGCGTTCTCGTTCACGCCGAGCCCGGGTTACTCGGTCTTCAAGGACACCCGTGAGGTCGTACCGGGCGAGGTGGTGCGTTACGGCCGCAACGGCGTGACCCGGCACCGCTACTGGCAGTTCACCCCGGCCGAGCACACCGACGACCTGCCCACCACCGAGCGCCGCGTCCGGGAGCTGCTGGAGGACATCGTCCGGCGCCAGGTGGCGGCCGACGTGCCGATCTCCTCGATGCTCTCCGGCGGGCTCGACTCCTCCGCGATCTGCGCACTCGTCAACCGCGTGGTCGGCGGCGAGAAGCCGCTCAAGACCTTCTCGATGGAGTTCGCCTACCACCTGGAGAACTTCCGCCCCGACGAGGTGCACGACTCGCCGGACAGCCCGTACGTCGCCAAGATGGCCGCCCATCTGGGCAGCGACCACCGCGAGTTGCTGATCAACCGGGACCACCTGGTGGACCCGGAGGGGCAGGCCGCCGTGGTGCGGGCGATGGACCGCCCGGCCGCCGGGCTCGACATGTACGTCTCGCTGTACCGGCTCTCGCAGGAAGTCCGGCGGTTCTCCACCGTCACCCTGACCGGCGACGGGTCGGACGAACTCTTCGGTGGCTACGTCTGGTTCCACGACCCGTTCTACGTGGAGTCCGACACCTTTCCCTGGCTCGGTGCCTCGCACCAGATGGAGTTCCTCTCCGGCCTGCTCGACCGCGAGCTGTACGCCGAGCTGGACTTCCCCGGCTACGTCCGGGACCGCTACCGGGAGGCGATCGCCGAGGTGCCGCTCACCGGCTCGGAGGACCCGCACGAGCGGCGGATGCGCGAGATCACCTACCTGAACATGACCCGCTACCTCCGGGTCGTCCTCGACCGCAAGGACCGGCTCGGCATGGCCGCCTCGATCGAGGGCCGGGTGCCGTTCTGCGACCACGAACTCGCCGAGTACGTCTACAACGTGCCGTGGCACATGAAGATCGCCGACGGGCGGGAGAAGAGCCTGCTGCGCGCCGCCGTCCGCGACCTGCTGCCCACCTCCGTGCTGGAGCGCAAGAAGTCGCCGTACCCGAGCGTCCAGGACCCGGCCTACCGGGTCGCGCTGCGCGAGCAGCTGCGGGCCATCCGGGCCGACCGCAACAACGACGTCAACGAGCTGCTGGACGCCAAGCGGGTCGAATCCGCCCTGACCGACAAGTCGTTCGGCCTGCGGGCGGGCGTGACGCGGATGAGCGTGGAGGCCGCCGTTCAGCTGCACCACTGGCTCTCCTCCGGCGTCACCGTGGAACTGTGATGCAGCTCGTCGAGAGTCTCGTCGCTGCCTGCGCCGCGTACGCGGACCGTGTGGCGGTGATCGAGGGTGGCGACGAGTACACCTTCGCCCAGCTGGACGCCCGCTCCGCCGCGATCGCCGCCGCCCTGGTGGAGCACGGCGTCCGGCCGGGGGAGGTGGTCGGGCTGCTCGCGCCGCGCGGGTGGTGGCGCTGTGCCGCCGTACTCGGCATCTGGCGGGCGGGCGCGGCGGTCAACTCCCTCGATCCGGGCCTTCCCCAGGCCCGGACGGCGCACGTGCTCAAGGTGTCGGAGACGGTGCTGGTGCTTCGTGCCCCGGGGGCGGCCGGTCCGCCGGTCGATGCCGCCGAGCTGTGGTTGGACGAACTGCGGGTCAGTGACGCCGGGTTGTGCGTCCCGGGCCCGCTGGGGTACGTGATCAGCACCTCCGGCTCGACCGGGGTGCCCAAGTGCGTCGCGGTGCCGTCCGTGGTGCTGGCCGACATCGTCGACTGGCACCGGGACGGCTGGACGGCTCAGGAGGTGCCATGCACCGCGCACGCCGCCGCCGTCGGATTCGACGTCGGCTACCAGGAGTTGGTGACGGCCTGGTCGGTCGGGGCGGCCCTGGTGGTGGCCGACGATGAGCAGCGCCGTGACCCCTTCCTGCTCTCGAAGCTGCTGCACGAGCACGCCGTGGTGCGGGCCTTCCTGCCGGTCACCAGCCTGCACGCGCTGGCCATCGCGGTCGGCGCCACCGGGCACCTGCTGCCCGCACTGCGGGAGGTGGTCGTCGCCGGTGAACGGCTGGTGGTGAACCACGAGGTGCGTGCCCTGTTCGCCGGCCTGGACGCCGAGTTGGTGAACCAGTACGGCCCGAGCGAGACGCACGTGGTCACCGAGCACCGGCTGCGGGGTGACGCCGCCGACTGGCCGGTGCACCCGGCGCTGGGCGGCCCGGCGGTCGGCGCCGAGCTGCTGCGGGAGGCCGACGGGCAGCTCGTGCCGTTCGGCGAGGGGGACGAGGCCGAACTCGTCGTCGCGGGCCGCTGCCTGGCCGTCGGCTACCTCGGTGACGAGCTGCTGACGGCCGAGAAGTTCCGCGAATTGCCGCAGGCCGACGGCACGGTGAAGCGGGTGTACCGCACCGGTGACCTGGTCCGTCAGGAGGGCGGGGTGCTGCACTTCGTCGGGCGCGCCGACGACCAGCTGAAGGTGCGCGGCTACCGGGTGGAGCCCGGGGAGATCGAGGCGGTGCTCAGCCAGGTGCCAGGTGTCCGGCGGGCCGCCGTGGTCGGCCGCAGCCTGGCCGGGTCCACCACGCTGCGCGGCTACCTGGTGCTCGACCCGGAGGAGGCGGCCGGGATCGACGCGGCGCTGCTGCGGGCGGCCTGCGCGGCCGAGCTGCCCGACTACATGGTCCCCGCCCGCTTCCTGCGGGTGTCCGAACTCCCGCTCACCACGAGCGGAAAGGTCGCAAGACGTGAACTCGACGACACCGGCTCGCCCATCGACTGAGCCGGGCCCCGTGCTCGTCCCGCTGTCGCCCGCGCAGGAGTCGATGTGGCTGGAGCAGTTGCTCCATCCGGAGAGCATCAACGGGGGCTTCTTCTCCGTCCTGATCCGGGGCGGGGTGACAGCGGCGCAGGTACGGGCCGCCTGTGCGGCGGTGTGCGAGGACAATCCGCAGCTGCGCGGGCTGGTCACCGCCGGTGCGGGGGAGACGGCGCGGATCGCCGTGCACCGGGCCGAAGCGGTTCTCCGGTTCGAGGAGTTGGAGCTCGCGGCGGGAGACGGTGAGGAGCTGGCGGCGGCCCGGGGCTGGTACCGGGCGCACCGGTTGCAGCCGTGGGACCTGACCGGGCGGGCGCCGATCGCGTTCTCGCTGCTGGTGCACGGCGAGGGCCGGTGCACGCTGGTGGTCGGGGTCCATCACATCGCCTTCGACGGGCGGTCGAAGTTCGTCTTCGCCCGCCAGTTCCTCGCCGCGCTGGGGGAGTTGTGCGAGCAGGGCGGCCTGAAGCCTCGAATCCCGTACGACATTCCCGAACACCCCTCGATCGACCAGGAGTTGGAGGAGGTCGTCGGGCACTGGCTGGCCGCCGACCTGCCGGGGCTGCCAGGGCTGGTGCTGCCCCGGCGGGAGGGCGGCCCGCCCGCCGGTGGACGGTCGGTCGAGCCGACCGCCCGGTTCGACCTGCCGGGCAGCACCTGTGCCCGGCTGGCCGGGCTGGCGAAGGCGGCCGGGGTGAGCTTCTTCACCGGGCTGGTCGCGGGCGCGGCGCTGCGGCTGTACGAGTACGGCAACTCCCGCTTCGTGCTGGGTATCCCGGTGGACACCAGCCTGCCCGGCACCCGTGAGCAGATCGGGCTCCAGGTCAACGTGGTGCCCTGCCTGATCGAGGTGCCGCCCGGTGCGACCTTCAACGAGCTGCTGGCGGTGAGCGGGCGGGCCGTGGGGCTGGTCCAGCGCTACCGGCGGGTGCCGTTCTCCTGGGTGCTGCGGCACCTGCGCAAGCGGCACGGCGTGGACGTCAGCCAGGGCGCGTTCGACGGGGTCGGCATCTCGTACCCGACGGTCGTCACCGGCCTGGGCGAGGTGCGCGGGCTGGACTTCGACTGGGACTTCTTCGCCCCCAACTCGACGCAGTCGTTCGATCTGACGCTCCAGCTGCGGCGCGAGGGCGACGGCGCGTACGGGCGGCTCGACCACTCGACGCTGATCCTGGACGCCGCTGCCGCGGGCCGGTTCGCGGCGGGGTACGCGCGGCTGCTGGCTGCGGCGACCGCCGAGCCCGACCGGCCGCTGGCCGAGCTGCTGTCGGCTGGCCCGGCCGTCCGGGTGCCGGTGGACGGCGGGCCGGGCGAGCGCGGCGGCTTCCCGGGCCTGACGACCGGCGGCGGGCGCTGTCCGGTGGAGCAGTTCCTGCCGACCCCGGCGGTCACGGAGTACGTCCGGGCCGGCGGGGTGGTGGAGTTGGAGCTGCGGGACGCGGCCCTCGGGTGGCTGGGGTGCTGCGGGTGGGGCGCCGAGGGCCTGGTGCTGACCCGGGGCCTGGCCGGCCGCTCGTACCGGGTGACCACCGCCGAGGGGCGGCCGCTGCCGTACGGGGTGCCCGGGTTGCTGGGCCTCGCGGACGACCCCCGGCCGAGCAGCTACCGGGCCTGGATCGACGCGGACGGCCGGGTGCGGGTGCTCGGCACGGCGGAGCAGCTGCACGACTGGGTCGGGCGGCGGCTGGACCGGGCCGAGGCCGAGGCGCGGGTCGCCGCGCTGGCCGGGGTGCGGGAGGCTGCGGTGGTGCTGGCGTCGGAGGGCGGGGCGTTGCGGGCGGTGGTCGTGGTGGCGCCGGTGGCCGGCCTGGAGGGGCAGGACGGGCGGGTCTGGCGGCGGGCGGTGCGGCGGGTCTGGCCCTCGGGGTGGCCGCAGCCGGGCGAGGTCCGGCTGGTGGAGCGGCTGCCTCGGCTGGCGTCCGGCGAGGTGGATGTCGCGAAGCTCGCCTGAGCCCGGGGGCGTGGGTGCCCTAGAGGCCCAGGAGGTCGAGCTGTTCGCGGGCCTGGGGGAGGTCGAAGGCGCCGACGGACTCGCACAGGCGGAGGGTGTGGCGGCCGCTCTCGCGGACGGTCGCGGTCAGGACCTCCTCGCGGTAGCAGTCCTCCAGGATGGCGGGCGTCAGCTCGGGGGACAGGCCGACCGACAGCAGGGCCGAGTGGACGGGCCCGAGATCGGGGCGCAGGCAGTCGTTGACGAAGTGCGGCATCGCACAGGCGACCTGGACCCGCAGGGCGGGGGAGAGGCTTGCCCAGATCTCCTTGAAGAACTTCACGAAGTACGCGTGGTGGTGGATCTCGTCCTTGACGTGGTCGTCGACGGCCTCGCGGACCACCCGGAACACCGTCGGGTCGCGCGGGATCTGCGCGAGGAAGCGCGTCACCACCGTCTCGAACGCCACCACCTGGAGCAGTTGGGCGAGTGAGCCGTGGTCGGGGAGGAAGGTGGCGGCCGTCCGCTCCAGGCGGGCCAGCCGTGGTTCGAAGTCGAACGGCAGCGCGGGGATGCCGAGGGACTTCTCGACCTGCTGCACCACGTCGAGGCTGAACAGGGCGTGGTAGCCCTCGTCGCAGTAGATCTTGAACGCGTCCAGCCGGGTGCGGGCGTCGAGCGTGAGGTCGACCTGCCCGTGCGCGATCAGCGAGGTGCCCCGGTTGACCACCCGGGTCTCCAGGTGGGTGGTGAAGTACATGTACTGGTAGAAGTGTTGGGCGAGCAGGGCCCGGCGCGCGTCGGTGCCGAGCCCTGTCACCCCCTCGTGCCGCAGGTGGGGCACCAGGTGCTCCGGGAAGACCAGCAGCCCGGCTTCCCGGTCCTCGTCCAGCATGCGGCGCGGCCGGGTGCGCACGCTCGCGCTGTCGTACCAGTCCTCGGCGACCCGGCTCATGACCGGGTGATCCGCTCGGTGAGCGCCGCCGCCACCAGCTCGACCGCCGGGGAGGAGAGCACCTCGGTGTGCGAGCCGGGCACCGAGAGCTGCTGCAGCGAGCCGTGCAGGCCCTCCCAGCTGGCCGCCAGCGCCTCGGGGTAGCCGGCCGGGTTGTCGGCGCAGAGCACCAACTGCACAGGCAAGCCGGCCTGTTCGGGCTCGCACTCGGCGACCAGGGCGAGCAGCTGCCCCCAGTCCTCCAGCATCCGCGCGGCCTGCTCCGGCGGGGTCTCCCGCAGGGCGTCCAGGTCGACGCCGAAGCGGCGCATCAGCAGCTGCTGCTCGGGCGTCACGCCGAGCACTCCGGTGCCGTGCAGCCGGACGTCGGCGGCCAGTGCGGCCAGTGCGGCCAGCTCGGCGCCGGTGGTGGCCATCCGGTCCGCGTCCCAGGCGGTGCGCTGGGCGAGCGAGTCGAGCAGCGACACCAGGACCACCTGGTGGCCGAGTTCGGTGAGCCGGGCGGCCACCGAGTGCGCCAGCACACCGCCGAGCGACCAGCCGCAGAGCGCGATCGGCCGGCCCGGCAGGGCCTCGGCGAGCGCGGTGGCGTACCGGTCGGTCAGCGCCCGGTACGACGCGTCCGCCGGGTGCGCGCCCGCGACCCGTTCGAGCCCGACGACGTCGAGGTTGTCCGGGAGCAGGCGGACCAGCTCGCCGTAGCACATCAGCGTGCCGCCGACCGGGTGGAGCAGCGCCAGCGCGGGCCGGCCGTCCGGCTCGGCGGCGGTGCGGAGCCGGACCACACCGGACGGCAGGGCCGTCGCGGAGCCGTCGGACATCGCGGTGGCGAGCGCGCTCACCGTCGGGCTGTTCATGAACGCGCCGACGCTGACGGTGAGTCCGAGCTCCTCGGTGATCCGGCCGATCAGGCGGACCGCCAGCAGGGAGTGCCCGCCGTAGTCGAAGAAGTTGTCGTAGCGGCCGAGACCGGGGATGCCGAGCAGCTCCTCGAACAGCGCCGCGAGCCGCTCCTCCAGCTCACCCTGCGGCTCCTCGGAGTCCGCCGCCGCAGGCTCGCTCGGGGCGGCCTCCAGGGCAGCCCGCAGGGCGGCCGGGTCGAGTGGCCCGTCGGGGAGCTCGACCAGGCGCTGCGGCAGCAGGTAGCCGGGCACCCGGGCCTGGAGGTGGGCGAGCAGCTCGCGCGGCCCCGGCAGGGTGACGCCCGGCCGCCGGACGGCGACGCCGACGCTCTCGCCGTCGAGGTCCAGCACGGCGGCCCGCAGTACGGCGGGGTGCGCGGCGAGGGCCGCCTCGACCGGGTCACGCCAGAGCTCGAACCGGCCCTCGCCGGTGAAGCGGCCGCGCTCGCCGGTCGCCCGGAGCCCGGTGCCGTCCTCGGACGTGTAATCGTCGGACGGGAACCTGCCCGTGTGGACGGCGCCGAAGAAGCCGAGTGGGAGCGGCCGTTGCCGCTCGTCCAGTACGTAACGCCCGGCCGCCGCGCCGAGGGCGAGGACGGCCTCCCGCTCGGCCGGGCTCTGCAGCTCGGCGTCGACCAGCGGGGCGGCCGGGTCGGCGAGCAGAGCGGCCAGCAGGGTCTGGAAGGCGCTGACCAGATGGCCGGCCGTCTCGCGGGAGAGCCGTTGCGCGCTGAACGCGAAGTCGCCCTTCAGGACGCCGTACTCGTGCAGCATGGTCAGCGTCAGGTCGAAGTGCGAGGTCTTCCAGCTGAACGGCAGCGGCTCGACGGTGAGGCCGGGCAGCGTCCAGTCCTGCTCCACCTTGCGGCGGTTGAAGACCAGGGCGACCTGGAAGAGCGGGTTGCGGCCCGCGTCCCGGGCCGGGCGGACGGCCTCGACCACTCGCTCGAAGGGGGTCGCCTCCCGCTGGAGGGCCTCCAGCACCGTCCGGCGGGAGGCCTTCAGCAGCCCGGCGAAGGTGAGTTCGGGGTCGAGGCGGTTGCGCAGCACCACGGTGTTCTGGAAGAAGCCGATGGTGTCGGCGTACCGCGCGTCGGTGCGGCCCGCCATCGGGGTGCCGACGGCGATGTCGGCCGCGCCCGTCCAGCGCTGGAGCAGCACCAGCAGTGCGGAGTGGAAGACCATGAACTCCGAGACGCGGTGCGCGCGGCAGACGGCCGTGAGCTGCTCGGAGATCTTGGCCGGCACGGTGAAGCCGACCCGGTCGCCGGTGAACAGGCCGTGGTCCTGCGCGATGTGCTCCTCCGGCAGGCGGAGCGTGCCGAGGCCGTCGAGCTGGGTGCGCCAGAAGTCCAGCATCTTCGGGTCGGGCTCGGCTGCCAGGTCGGTGCAGAAGTCGGCGTAGCGGTGCTCGGACCCGGCCGGGTCGAGGGCGGCCGGGTCGTCGTAGGCCCGGTGCAGCTCGGCGGCCAGCGCGGTCGCCGAGATCTCGTCGATGATGATGTGGTGGAAGCTGAGCATCACCACGTGCTCGTCGGCGGCGAGTTCGAGCACGGCGGCCCGCCAGAGCGGGCCCTGCGCGATGTCGAACGGCTCGGCCGCGCGGCGCACGGCCTCCGCCGTCGCCGTGACGAGGTCGGGCTGCGGGGCCGTCTCGACCTTGACGGGGGCGGCGGTCTCGGCCGGGTGGATCAGCTGGAGGATCTCGCCTTCGCGCTCCTCGACCGTCAGCCGCAGCGCCTGGTGGCGGGACTGCAGGAGGTCGACGGCGAGTTGGAAGCGGCCGAGGTCGATGCCGCCCAGCACCCGGAGCATGATCGGCACGTTGTAGACGGCGCTGTCCGGCGCCAGGCAGTGCAGGAAGTAGACCCCGCGCTGCTGCGGCGTCAGTGGTATCACCGGGAGTCCGGATCGGCCGGGCGCACTCATGACGGACTCTCCAGTTCGGTGGTCGAAGTCGAAGTCGAAGGGGCCGAGGCGGCCTGGGCCGGGGCGGTGGGCGCCAGTGCGGACTCACCGGTGTCCGGGAAGCTGCGGGCGCGGACGGCGAGGTATCCGGCGCTGAGGGCGATGAGGACGACCTGCACCCCGAGCAGCACGCGGTAGTCGACGGTGGCGATCAGCGCGGCGCTGGTGGCGACGGCGAGCACCTGCGGGGTGGTGGCGAGCATGCTGGCGGCGGACGCGACCCGGCCCTGGAGGTGGGCGGGGGAGTAGCGCTGCATCGAGGTGTAGAGGCCGACGACGGCGCCGGGGATGCCGAGGCCGATGACGAACACGCCGACCATGGCCAGCACGACACCGGGCAGCATCAGGATCGCGCAGCCGGCCGCCATCAGGCTCAACCCGTAGACGGTGAGCATCGATTCACGGCCGTTGCCGAGTCGCTTGAGCACCCGCATGCCGATGATGCCACCGATGACCGAACCGACGCCCTTGCCGACGGTGAGTGCGCCGACGAAGGCGGCGGGGCGGTGCAGGCCCTGGTCGGCGACGGCGTAGATGACGGTCTCGATGAAGCCGAAGCCGAGCAGGCCGCCGCCCATCGCGACGGAGACCGCCCGCAGCCGTGGGGTGCGGACCAAGTGCATGACACCGGCGGCGAGTTCACGGGCGATGGTGCCGCTCGGCGGCTCGGGCTTGGGCTCGTCCACCCGGACGGCGAGCACGCACAGGCAGCAGACCAGGAAGGTGACGGCCTCCAGGCCGGCCACCGCGCGCGGCCCGGCCGCGACGTACAGCGCGGAGCCGACGGCGGGCGAGACCAGCATCCCGCCCTCCTGGACGGTGCGCAGCAGGGCGTTGGTGCGCCCGAGTTCGTCCGGGTGCACCAGGCTGGTGAGCAGCGCGCTGCCCGCCGCGTTGTGCATGCCGACCCCGAGGCCGACGCCGAAGAGCACCAGGTAGAGCAGCCAGACCTGGTGCTGGTCGTGCACCAGGAAGGCCAGGCAGACCCAGCCCGACAGGACGAAGTTGAGCAGGGCGATCAGTGAGCGGCGGCGGAAGCGGTCGACGATCAGCCCGAGGAAGGGCGCGCCGAGCCGGGGCACGACGTACGCGGCGAACGCCAGACCCGCTGCACCGTTGGAGCCGGTGAGGTCGTGGACCCAGACACCGAGGGCGATCCACAGCGCGGCGTCCCCGAACAGCGAGACGCTGGTGCCGGTGATCCAGAGCCGGACATCCCGCTTGCGGGGCGTGCGGGCAGGCGCCGCGTCAGACACGGACAACAAGGGCTTTCTCCAATTTCACGGTGGTGGCGGGTGCCCGCCGCCCGGTGGGCGGGTGGCGGGCGGCCCGTCAGAGGTACAGGGCCTTCGACTTCCAGTCGGGGTCGGGCAGAGCCTTGCGGTCCACCTTCCCGTTGGTGGTGACCGGAAGTTCGTCGACGGTCGCGAACAGGGCCGGGACCATGTGGTCCGGCAGCCGCTCCCGCAGGAAGGCCCGCAGCGCGCGTCGGTTCAGCGTCTCCTCGACGGTGGTCAGCCAGGCCACCAGCCGGAGATCGCCGAGGTGGTTGGTGCGGACGGCGACGGCCGCCTGGCGCACCTCGGGGTGCTCGGCGAGGACGTTCTCGATCTCACCGGGCTCGACCCGCTGGCCGTGCAGCTTGAACTGGCCGTCGATCCGGCCGAGGAACTCCACGGCGCCGTCGGCCCGTCGCCGGACGAGGTCACCGGTGCGGTACCAGAGCCGGCCGTCGGCGTCGGCGACGAAGCGCTCGGCCGTCAGCTCGGGGCGCTGCCAGTAGCCGAGCGACACCCCGGCCCCGCCGACCCACAGTTCGCCCTCGTCGCCGTCGGCGGCAGGTGTACCGTCGGCCGCCCGCAGTTCGACGACGGCCCCCTGGAGCGGGGTGCCGATCGGCACCGAGTGGGTGAACTCCTCGTCGGGAGCGATGCGGTGGCAGAGCGAGAAGGTGGTGGCCTCGGTCGGGCCGTAGCCGTTGACGATTTCGAGGGCGGGCGCGGCCGCGCGCAGGCGGCGGACGTGGTCGGTGGAGAGCACGTCCCCGCCCGCGAGGACGGTCCGCAGGGTGCCCAACGAGGCTGCGTCGGAATCGATCTGACGGTGAAACAGCGCCGCTGTCAGCCAGAGGACGGTGATGCCGCGCTCGAGCAGCAGCTCCGTCAGTTCGGCGGGTCCGACGGGCCCGTGCGGCGGGACCTCGACCCGGGCGCCGTTCAGCAGTGCGCCCCAGATCTCGAAGGTCGCCGCGTCGAAGGCGACGGGCGCGAGCTGGAGGATGCGGTCGCCGGGGCCCAGCGTCACGTAGTTGGGCTCGGTGACGAGGTTGACGACGGAGCGGTGCGGCACCATGACGCCCTTGGGGCGGCCGGTGGAGCCGGATGTGTACATCAGGCAGGCGAGGTCCTCCGCGCCGGGCGCAGGCAGGCCGGCTGCGGCCGGGGTGGGGCCGGGCAGCTCGGAGACCGTCCGGACGCTCTGCCCGGCCAGCTGCCGGGCTCCGGCGGCGTCGCAGACCGCGAGCTCGACCCCGGCGTCGGTCAGCATGCCGGAGAGGCGGGCAGGTGCTTCGGTGAGCGTGAGTGGCAGGTAGGCGGCGCCGGCCTTGAGCACGCCGAGCAGCGCCACCACGAGATCGACGGAGCGCTCCAGGCAGACCGCGACGCGGTCCCCCGGCCGGACGCCCTCCTCGGCCAGCAGCCGTGCCAGCGCGTCGGCGCGGGAGTCGAGTTCGGCGTAGCTCAGCTGCCGGGTGCCGTCGGCGAGTGCGACGGCGTCCGGGGTGCGGGCGGCCTGGCGCCGGAAAGCGGCGGGGACGGAGTGCGGGGTGCTCACTTGCTCACCGCCGTGGCGGCGTGGTCGCGGAAGAGCCGCAGGCGGTCTTCCCCGATCCGCTTGCGCAGCGCCCAGTCCTCGATGCCCTGCCCCTCCTCGGTGGCCAGACCGAGCAGGCCCACCTTGCCCTCGTGCTCGTTGAGTTGCACCGAGCGGGTGGCCTCTGGGGCCTGTTCGAGCGGGAAGACCTTGGAGAGCGTCGGGACGACCATGCCCAGCTTGAGCAGGCGGTTGGCCTCCCAGGCCTCGTGGGCGCTGGCGCCGTGGCTGCCGATGATCCGCTTGAGCTTCATCCAGAGGTAGCGGTTGTCGTAACTGTGCTGGTAACCGCTGCTGGAGCCGCAGGTCACGACCAGCCCGCCGCGCCGCACCACGTTCACCGAGGTTTCGAAGGTCGCCTTGCCGACGTGCTCGAAGACGACGTGCGGGTCCTCGCCGATTTCCTTGCGGATGGCGGAGCCGAGTGCCTTCCACGCGGCCCCCGGCTTCTCCTCGCCGTCGGCCCCCAGGCCGACGCTGTTACGGTTGATGACGACATGACAGCCTAGCCTGTCCAGCAGGTCGGCCTTCTCGTCCGAGCCGACCACCCCGACCGCTATCCCGCCCGCCTGCCGCACCAACTGGACGGCGTACGAGCCGAGTCCGCCGGCCGCTCCCCAGATCAGCACCACGTCGCCCATCTTGATCCGCGCCCCACGATCGCTGATCAGCATGCGGTACGCGGTGCCCAGGCACAAGGTGTTGCAGGCGGCCTCCTCCCAGGAGAGGTGCGGCGGCTTCGGCACCAGCTGCGTGGCGCGGGCGACCGCGAAGTCCCCGAACGCGCCGAAGTTGGTCTCGAAGCCCCAGGCGAGCATGCCCGTGGTCATCATGCCGTCCTGCTGCGCCACCGGGTCCTGCTCGTCGATGTACGGCGGATTCACCACGACCTTGTCGCCCGGCTTCCAGTGCCGCACCGCGCTGCCGACCCGGACGACCACGCCCGCGGCGTCCGAGCCCACCACCTGGTGGTCCTGCCTGTGCCGCTCGGCCCAACCGCCCTGCTGGGCGAACTGGTCGAGGAAGCGGAAGGTCGACACCGGCCGGTACATCGCCGACCACACGGTGTTGTAGTTCACCGCCGACGCCATCACCGCGACCAGCACCTCGTCCGGCGCCAGCTCCGGCATCGGCACCTCGCCGACGTGCAGCGTCCGGCGCACGTCCCGGTCGCTCTCGCCGTCGAACAACTTCTCGTCACCGCGCCGCAGGTGCACCGCGCGATAGGACTCCGGCACCTCGCAGGCCAGCAGCTCGGCCGGGCCGGCGCCGCTGCGCACCGCTGTGATGAGACTCTCCATGGGTTATCACTCCGCCGTTCGTGGGTTTTCGGTGCCTTGCCCCGCCGACGGGCGCATGGCTTCGCAGAGTTGGCCGATGGTGGCGCGGGCCCGGACCGCCTCGATCAGTGCGGGCATCACGTTGCGCCCGGCGGCCGCGTCGGCGCGCAGCCGGTCCAGCTCGGGCCCCCACGGCAGGCGCTTCACGTCACGGCGGCTGCCGAGCGCGGTGTGCCGCTCGGCGAGCAGCAGTCGGCGCTCGGAGTCGGACGGCGCGGTGTGCCTGACGCCGACGGTCGGCCCCGGGTCCTGGTAGGCGAGCTCGTCGATCTCGCCCTCCAGCCAGCCGGTGCGGATGCACTCCGCCATCCCGCCGCGGTCGTCGATCCGCCGCAGCCACTCGTCGACCTCGGCGCCGAGCTCCTCGACCAGCTGCTCGATGACCAGCGAACCGCCCAACGGGTCGACGTAGCGGGCGAGATCGGTCTCCTCGGCGATGATCTGCTGCGTCCGCAGCGCGATCCGGGCGCCCAGCGGCCCCGGGGTCTGCACCGCCTCGTCGAAGCTGCACACGTGCAGCGACTGGGTGCCGCCGAGCACGGCGGCGATCGCCTGGACGGTCGCCCGGACGATGTTGTTCAGCGGCTCCTGGTAGGCGAGCGCGGAGCCGAAGGTGTTGACCTGGGTGCGCAGCTTCATCGCCCGCGGGTCCGTCGCGCCCCAGCGGTCCCGCATCCGCTCGGCGTACCGGCGGCGCGCGACCCGCAACTTGGCTGCCTCCTTGAGGAGTTCCATGTCGGTGCCGAAGATGAAGCTGAACCGCGCGGCCACCTCCTGCGCCGAGTACCCGCGCTCGGTCATCCCGCGCAGGTACTCGTCGACGCTCCCGAGCGCGCAGGCGACCTCCAGGGCGGCGTCGGCCCCGGCCTCCCGGGCGTGCCCACCGGAGACGGAGACCGGGTTGACGCGCGGCAACTCCCGTACGCAGTACTCGATCACGTCCAGCGCGTAGCGCACGCTGGTCGGCAGGTCGTAGATGAACGCCTTGCGGGCGAGGAACTCCTTGAGCATCTCGTTCTGGAGCGTGCCGCGCAGCTCGGCCGGGTCGACGCCCTGCTCCTCGGCCACCACGATCCACATCGCCAGCAGCATCGGTGCGGTCGCGTTGATGGTGAACGAGACGGAGACCTGGTCGAGCGGGATGCCCGCGAAGACGGCCCCCAGGTCGTCCACGTCGGCGATCGACACTCCGGTGCCCCCGACCTCCCCGTCCGCCAGGGGTGCGTCCGGGTCCAGGCCGAGCTGGGTGGGGAGGTCGAAGGCGAGCGAGAGGCCGGTCTCGCCCATGTCGAGCAGGTACTTGAAGCGCTCGTTGGTGGACGTGGCACTCTGGAGACCGGCCAGCTGGCGCATGGTCCAGAGCCGGGAGGTGTATCCCGTCGGGTGGATTCCGGCATCGTAGGGGAACTGCCCCGGTACGCCCGCCACGGGTCAGACTCCTGCGTCGCTGGTGAGGTCGAAGATCGACTCGGAGAACTCGCCGATCTCCGGGCTCTCGAAGACGTTCAGCAGCGGGATGTCGACCTTGAACTCGGTGCGCAGCGCCGCGACGATGCGGGTGGCCACCAGTGAGTCGACGCCCAACTCCAGCAGGTTGTCGTCGAGGGTGACCTCCGGCAGCTCCAGGATCTCCGCCGTGATCTTCCGGACGGTGGCCTGGATCTGGGTGAGGGTGAGTGCGGTCGTGGACATGGTGCGTGGGTCTCCTCTGGATCAACTTGCCTGGAAGGTGGATGACTTGGATCGCAGGGCGGGCCGGGCCCGGGGCCGCTCGGTGAGCGCCTGGGCCAGCCCGGCGGGGGTGGGCTGCTCGAAGACCGTCCGCACCGAGACCTGGCGGCCGAGCGTCGCCCGGATGCGGTTCGCCAGCTGGGAGGCGAGCAGGGAGTGGCCGCCGAGATCGAAGAAGCTGTCGTCGACGCACACCCCGGGCACACCGAGCACCTCGGAGAACAGCTCGCAGAGCGCCTCCTCCTCCGCGCTGCTCGGGCTGCGGGGCTCGGTCGTCGCCGGGGCCTGCGGGGCGCTCGCCAGGTGGAGGCGCAGCCCGCCGTCCGTCGTCCAGCTGACCAGATCGCCGGTGGGGTGGAGCTGCTCGCCGTCCGCGAGGTGCAGCTGACCGGGGATGCTGGGTGGCACGGCGTTCCGCTGCTCGTCCAGGACGAGGAGGCGGACGCCCGGCGGTGGCCCGTCCGGGGTGAGCAGCGCGCGTCCGGCGCCGGTCTCCACGGTCGTCCCGTGCTCGGCAAGCAGAGCTTCGTAGAAGGCCGGTTCGACCCGGGAGCCGTCGCTCCAGCGCTCGGTGACCAGCTCGCGTTCCTCGGCCGACAGTACGTCCAGCTCGCTGATGCGCAGCCCCACGCCGTCGGCGAGTTGGGCGAGGACGCGGGCCAGGCGCTCGGCCAGGGCGAGCGCCGTCGGCCGGTCGAAGAGGTCCCCTGCGTAGCTGAGCAGCAGGTGGAGGCTGCCGTCGGACTGCTCGCCGAACCCGAACTCCAGGTCGAACTTGACCACGTCCAGCTGGGCGTTGGCGGGGCGGCAGCTGACACCCGGCAGGTCGAAGGTCGGCTCGTCGCCGGACTCCCAGGCGAGCAGCACCTGGAAGAGCGGATGCCGGGCGAGTGAGCGGGCCGGTTGGAGCTCCTCGACCAGGCGGTCGAAGGGCAACTCCTGGTGCGCGAAGGCCCCGAGCGCCGAGGTGCGGATCCGGGCCAGCAACTCACCGAAGGCCGGGTCGCCGGAGGTGTCGGTGCGCAGCACGAGGGTGTTGACGAAGAAGCCGATCAGCCCGGCGAGCGCGTCGTCCGTCCGCCCGGCGACGACGGTGCCGAGCGGCACGTCCGCCCCGGCCCCGAGCCGGGTGAGCAGCGCTGCCACGGCGGCCTGGGCGAGCATGAACGGCGTCACGTCATGGGCGCGGGCGATCTCCCGCAGCGCCGCCCAGGTTCCCGCGTCGACCGGCAGCTCCACCCGCCCGCCGTGGTAGGAGGCGTGGGCCGGGCGCGGCCGGTCGGCGGGCAGCCGGACCTCGGCCGGCAGGCCGGCCAGCGCCTCGCGCCAGTACCGCAGTTGGCTGTTGAGCTCGCCGTCCTGGTCGGCGGCGGAGTCGAGCAGGTCGCGCTGCCAGAGGGCGTAGTCGGCGTACTGCACCGGCAGCGGCTCCCAGCCGGGTGCGGCACCCGCGAGCCTGGCCGCGTACGCGGTGGAGAGGTCGGCCGTCAGCGGGCCCATCGACCAGCCGTCGGTGGCGATGTGGTGCAACACCAGCACCAGCGTGGCGACTTCGGTGCCGTCGCTGATCAGCTCGGCGTACACCGGCAGGTCGGTGGCGATCTCGAAGAGATGCCCGCAGGCGGCCGTGACCGCCGCGGCGAGCCCGGCGGGCGGGCAACTGGTGAGCGTGACCTCGACCCGGGCCCGGTCGGCGGGCAGCACCTCCTGCCACGGCTCGCCGTCGGTCTCCGGGTACACCGTCCGCAGCGTCTCGTGACGGCCGATCACGTCGCCGAGCGCGGCCGCGAGCACCTCGGTGTCCAGGGCGCCGCGCACCTGTGTCACGACCGGCACGTTGTAGGCGGCGCTCGGCCCCTCCAAGCGGTGCAGGAACCACAGGCGGCGCTGCGCCGAGGAAAGAGGGTGCATCTCGGGTCCTTAGCTGGTAAATCGAGGTCAGCGAGTCGCAGAAATCAATTCTGGTGTCGGGATTTGCAGGCCAGCAAGGCTTCACGGAGCCCAACATCGACAGCAACCTGCCATCGCCGCCGGTGGCTGGTCGGCGCCAAGTCGGCGGTGGTGGCGCAGGGATGGGCTTCGGTGCCCAGGCAGGGCGGCTGGCAGGATGCTGTCGACGTTGGCGGGGGCAGAGCCTTGCTGGCCAGCGAAAAAGCCTTCTATGTTGAGGCTTGAGTTTCGACATACGGAGGTAGTCGCTAATGCTCATTGCTGGCGTGAAGGCTTCGCATGACGGCGGAGTCGCGCTTATCGACGGCAACCGCCTGGTCTTCAGTATCGAGATTGAAAAGCTCGGAAACAACCCCCGCTATTCCAAGCTCCGCGACCTCGAACAGGTCGCGGAGATCCTGCGCGCGCAGGGGGTGGACCCCGAGGACGTGGACCAGTTCGTGGTGGACGGCTGGTGGCCGGAGCAAGGAGCTGACGCACCGAGCGTGCGCACCGCGAGCCGGGGCGAGGCCCTGGTGCTGCCCGTCGCCCCCTACGTGGACGGCGTCGGCACGCGTGACCCGCTGGAGCGCTACGCCTTCTCGGCGTACGACTTCAACTCCCGCCGCCCCGGCTACGTGAGTTACCACCACGCGAGCAACCACGCGCTCGGCTCGTACGTCTCCAGCCCGTTCGCCGCCCGGGGCGAGGACTCGCTGGTGCTGGTCTGGGACGGCGGCATCTCGCCGCGTCTCTACCAGGTCAGTGCCAAGAACCTCACGGTCAAGGCAGTTGCGCCGCTCTTCCCGGTGACCGGCAACATCTTCTCGGACTTCTGCGAGCACTTCGAGCCGTTCCGCGACGACTCGGCGGCCGGTGACCCGAACAGCACCCGCTACCTGTCCATCGCCGGAAAGGCCATGGCGTACGCGGCACTCGGCAACTGCGAGAAGTCGGCGTACCCGGTCTTCGACCGGCTCTTCGCCGAACTGCCCTCCATCTCGACCGACAACGCGGGCGTGCTCGGCCGCCGGGTCGTCGCGGAGCGCGAGGAACTCTTCCCCGGGCTCACCAACGCCGACCTGATCGCCACCTTCCAGGGGTACATGGGCGAGCTGCTGCTCGACCGCATCGCGGTCGTGGTCAAGAAGCAGTACATGGGCCAGAAGCTCAACCTGAGCCTGGGCGGCGGCTGCGCACTCAACATCAAGTGGAACAGCGTGCTGCGCAACAGCGGTCTCTTCCGCGACGTCTGGATCCCGCCGTTCCCCAACGACGCCGGCGCCGCGCTCGGCACCGCCGCCTGCGAGATGTTCAAGCAGGGCGAGACGGCCCTCGACTGGAGCGTCTACACCGGCCCACAGGTCACCGAGGGCGATCTCCCGGCCGGCTGGACTTCCCGTCCGTGCGACGAGCGCCAGTTGGCTGAGCTGCTGCACAACGAGAACGAGCCCGTCGTGGTGCTCTCCGGCCGCGCCGAGATCGGCCCGCGCGCCCTGGGCAACCGCAGCATCATCGCCCCCGCCGTGGACCCGAAGATGAAGGAGCGGCTCAACGACGTCAAGCACCGCGAGAGC
The DNA here is from genome assembly GCF_052076145.1 of Kitasatospora sp. McL0602. Classification (NCBI taxonomy): domain Bacteria; kingdom Bacillati; phylum Actinomycetota; class Actinomycetes; order Kitasatosporales; family Streptomycetaceae; genus Kitasatospora; species Kitasatospora sp. McL0602. The sequence goes on from NZ_CP197246.1 coordinate 6,839,010, forward strand.
TACCGCCCGGTCGCCCCGCTCTGCCTGACCGAGCACGCCGCCGAGATCTTCGACCCCGGTACGCCGGACCGCTACATGCTGTTCGACCACCAGATGCGGCCGGGCTGGGCCGAGCGGGTGCCGGCCATCGTGCACCTCGACAACTCCGCACGCCTGCAGACGATCGACGCCTCCGTCGACGCCGCAGCGGCCCGCATCCTGACCGAGTACCACCGGATCAGCGGCGTCCCGGTGCTCTGCAACACCAGCGCCAACCACAACGGCAGCGGGTTCTTCCCCGACGTGGCCTCGGCCGCGAAGTGGGGCCGCACGAAGTACGTCTGGTCGGAGGGCAAGCTCTACACCAACCCCGAATCCTGAGCCCGGGGTTGGAAAGCCGGTCAGGGGTGTGACCGGTGCGGCGGCCGGGGCGGGGACTCTGTCACCTTGCTGACAGCCTGCCCGGCGGCCGTGGACACCCGGGACGGGCGGTTCATAGGGTCGGAGAGCGCCGACTGCCGTATCCCGCACGGCACATCCGGTATTCCGCAGCGATCCAGTGAATCTCGCAGTGACCCATGGGGAGGTCCTTTCTGTGCGTGCGATCCCGGAAGACTCCGCCCCGGTCGGCGGCGCTGCGAGTCCCGCACTGGAACAGGCGCTGTGCGAAATGTTCGGTGAGATCCTCGGCGTACCGGGCATCGAAGGCGATGACAGCTTCTTCGACTTCGGCGGGGACTCGCTGCTGGCGACCAGGCTGGCGAACCGGATCCGGGCGGAGCTGGGGATCGAAGCAACGGCCCTGGCCGTCTTCCAGGCCCCGACCCCGGCCGAACTGGCCGCCGCACTAGGCGCCGCGGACACCTCACGCACGGCCGTGGTCGCGGTCCGGCCGCGCCCGGAGCGGCTGCCGCTCTCCTCGGCGCAGCGCCGACTCTGGTTCCTGCACCGGCTGGAGGGCCCGAGCGCGACCTACAACGTGCCTGTGGTGGTGCAGGTGCGCGGCGCGCTGGACGTCGGCGCGCTGACGGCGGCGCTCGGCGACGTGGTCGGGCGGCACGAGGCGCTGCGCACGGTCTTCGTGGAGCTGGACGGCGAACCGGTGCAGCGGATCGTCCCCGCTGCCTCGGCCCTGGTGCCGGTCGCGGTCTCCTGGAGCGACGCCCTCGGGTCGGCCGTCGCCGCAGCCTGCGCCCATGTCTTTGACCTGGCAATCGAGTTGCCGGTCCATGTGGAGCTGATCCGGGCCAGTGAGCTGGACGCGACCCTGGTCGTGGTGATGCACCACATTGCTACTGACGGCTGGTCGATGGCTCCGCTCGCGGCCGACCTGTCGGCTGCGTACGCGGCCCGGCTGGGCGGCAGTGCGCCGGTGTGGGAGCCGCTGCCGGTGCAGTACGCCGACTACGCGCTCTGGCAGCTCGCCCGGACGGAGGAGACCGACGCCCATCTGACCTACTGGCGTGGCGCGCTGGCCGGTCTGCCGGAGGAGTTGCCGTTGCCGGTGGACCGGCCGCGTCCGTTGCGGGCGTCCTACCGGGGTGGCCGGATCGAACTGCCGGTGGCGGGCCAGGTGTTCGGCGGGCTCCGGGAGCTGGCACGGGCGTGTGACGTGACGCCGTTCATGGTGGGGCAGGCGGCGGTTGCGGCCCTGCTGACCCGGTTGGGTGCGGGGACGGATCTGCCGCTCGGGACGGTGGTGGCCGGTCGTGGTGACGAGGCGCTGTCCGAGCTGGTGGGCTTCTTCGTCAACACCGTGGTGCTGCGGACGGACACCGCTGGTGACCCGACGATCGGGGAGCTGCTGGCGCGGGTGCGGGCCACCGATCTTGCAGCGTTCGAGCACCAGGACCTCCCTTTCGACCGGCTGGTCGAGGACCTTCAGCCGACCCGGTCGCTGGCCCGCCACCCGCTGGTGCAGACGGTGGTGGCCTGGCAGCCCCCGGATGCCGTGCCCGAGTTCGCCGGCGCGGAGACCTCGCTGGGCGAGATGAAGCTCGATGTCTCCAAGTTCGACCTGGAGTTCAGTTTCGTCGAGCGGCCGGACGGTGAGCTGCGGGTGCTGCTCGGCTACGCGGACGATCTGTTCGATCGTGGTACGGCGGTGCTGTTGGGTGAGCGGCTGGTGCGGGTGCTGGGTCAGCTGTCGGCCGGGCTGCGGCTCTCCGAGCTGGAGGTGGTGTCGGCGGAGGAGTGTGCGGAGTTGGTGGCGCAGGGGTGTGGTTCGGTGGTGCCTGCTGCGCTCGGTGGTCTGCTGTCGGTGTTCGATGCGCGGGTGGTTGAGGCGCCGGGCGCGGTGGCGGTTTCGGCGGGTGAACTGTCTCTGAGCTACCGGGAGTTGTCGGAGCGGGTTGATGCTCTGGCGGGTGCGTTGGTGGCGGCTGGGGTGCGGCGTGGTTCGGTGGTGCCGGTGCTGATGGAGCGCTCTGCCGATCTGGTGGTGGCGTTGCTGGCGGTGTTGCGTGCGGGTGGTGCGTATCTGCCGGTGCACACGCGCTATCCGGTGGCGCGGATGGCGGCGGTGCTCGGTGACGCCGGGCTGGTGGTCGCTGACGAGACGTGGGCCGGGCACGAGGTGCTGAACGGTCGGCGGGTGGTGTCGGCGAAGGCTGTGGGCGAGCCCGCCGAGTGGCCGGTGGTCGATCCTGCCGAGTTGGCGTATGTGATGTTCACGTCGGGGTCGACGGGTGAGCCGAAGGGTATCGGGGTCACCCACCAGGGCGTGATCGACCTTGCACAGGACGCCAGTTGGGGCGTCGGTCCGGGCTGCTCTGTCCTCTTCCATGCGCCGCATGCATTCGACGGGTCGACGTACGAGATCTGGGCGGCGCTGCTCTCCGGTGGGCGGGTTGTCGTGGCGCCTGCTGGTGAGCTGGATGCGGGTGTGCTGCGCGGGCTCCGGTCGGTGACTCATCTGAGTGTGACGGCGGGTCTGTTCCGGGTGATCGCGGAGGATGATCCGGGGGCGTTCGCTCATCTGGTGGAGGTGACGACGGGCGGTGATGTGATCTCCGCGCATGCGGTGGCTCGGGTGCTCGAGGCTGCGCCGTCGGCGATTGTGCGGACGACGTACGGGCCGACGGAGGCGACGCTGTGTGTGACGGAGCGCGGTTGGCGGGCGGGTGACGAGCTGGGTGCGCTGGTGCCGCTCGGCGGTGCGATGGAGGGGACGCGGCTGCTGGTCCTGGACGAGTGGTTGCGGCCTGTTGCGCCTGGTGTGGCGGGGGAGTTGTACATCTCCGGGTCGGGTCTTGCGCGGGGGTATGTCGGCCGGGCGGGGTTGACGGCGGAGCGGTTTGTCGCCGATCCGTACGGTGGTCCGGGAGAGCGGATGTACCGCACCGGTGACACGGTCCGCTGGACGCCGGGCGGGGAGCTGCTCTTCGCGGGGCGTGGTGACGGCCAGGTCAAGATCCGTGGCTTCCGGATCGAACTCGGAGAGGTGGAGGCCGTGTTGGCGGCCGTCCCGGGTGTCGGTCAGGCGGCGGTCATCGTCCGGGAGGACCGTCCTGGTGACAAGCGCCTGGTCGGCTACCTCGTCCCGATGGAGCAGCCGGAGCAGCTGGACCTGGCCGTGGTCAAGGCGCACCTCGCCGATCGCCTCCCCGAATACATGGTGCCCTCGGCGCTGTTGGCGCTGGACGAGCTGCCCCTGACGATCAACGGGAAGCTGGACCGGGAGGCTCTGCCCGCGCCGGACTATGCGGCCGTCTCGACCGGGCGGGGGCCGCGTGACGCCCGGGAGAGCGTGCTGTGCGGGCTGTTTGCGGAGGTGCTCGGTCTGCCCGAGATGGGTATCGACGACAGCTTCTTCGAGCTGGGTGGCCACTCGTTGCTCGCCACGCGTCTGGTGAACCGCATCCGGGTCACCCTGGGCGTGGAGCTGGGTGTCCGGTCGGTGTTCGAGGCGCCGACGGTGGCCCGGCTGGTGGCGCTGGCGGGGGAGAGTTCGACGGGTGTGCGCGCGGGTGTGGTGGCGGTGCTGCCGCGTCCGGCCGTCGTGCCGTTGTCGGCGGCGCAGCGGCGGTTGTGGTTCATGTTCCGGCTGGACGGGCCGAGTGTGACGTACAACGTGCCGGTGGTGTTGCGGGTACGGGGTGTATTGGACCGTGAGGTGCTGTCGGCGGCGCTGGGTGATGTGGTGGGCCGGCACGAGGTGCTGCGGACGGTGTTCGCGGAGCTGGACGGCGAGCCGGTGCAGCTGGTCCGTCCGGCGGGGCCGCTGCCGGTCTTCGAGGGCGCGAGCGTCGCCGCCGCGTGCGGTCATCTCTTCGATCTGGCAGCGGAGTTGCCGGTGCGGGTGGAGGTGGTCGGGGACGTGCTGGTGCTGGTGGTGCACCACATCGCGACCGACGGCTGGTCGATGGGCCCGTTCATGGCCGACCTGTCGGCTGCGTACGCGGCCCGCCTCGACGGCACCGCGCCGGTCTGGGAGCCGCTCCCGGTGCAGTACGCCGACTACGCCCTGTGGCAGCAGGACCAGGACACCGACGTGGAGTTGGCGTACTGGCGACGTGCTCTGGCGGGGGCTCCGGAGGAGCTGGTACTCCCGGCCGACCGGCCGCGCCCGGCGCAGGCGTCCTACCGGGGTGGCCGGGTGGACATCCCGGTCGACACCGCCACGGCCGAGGGCCTGCGCGAGCTGGCCCGCACGCACGACGTGACGTCGTTCATGGTCGCGCAGGCCGCAGTGGCTGCCCTGCTGACCCGTCTCGGCGCGGGCACGGACATCCCCCTGGGCACGGTCGTGGCGGGCCGCGACGACGAGGCCCTCACGGATCTCGTCGGGTTCTTCGTCAACACTCTGGTGCTGCGGACGGACACCGGCGGCGATCCGGTGTTCGCCGAGTTGCTGGGGAGGGTCCGTGCGACGGATCTGGCGGCGTTCGAGCATCAGGCGCTGCCCTTCGACCGGCTGGTGGAGGAGCTGCATCCCACCCGCTCGCTCGCCCGCCACCCCCTCTTCCAGGTGGCGCTGGCCTGGCAGTCCGGTGCCGAGCCGGCCCTGGCGCTGCCGGGTGCGGAGTGCGAGCCCGTCAGGGCGGTGCTCGGGGCGGCGAAGTTCGACCTGGACCTGGAGTTCGTCGAGCACCCCGAGCAGGGCCTGCGGCTGCTGATCGGGTATGCGGACGACCTGTTCGACGCCCCGACGGTCCAGTTGCTGGGCGAGCGCCTGGTGCGGGTCCTCGCCCAGGTCGGCGCCTCGGCGCAGGTGCGGCTGAGCGAGCTGGAGATCCTCTCGGGCGAGGAGCGGCGGCAGATCCTCGGTGCCTGGAGCAGCAGCCCCCACGTCGAACCGGCGACCTTCGGCGCGCTCTTCGCCGAGGAGGTGGCCCGCCATCCCGACTCGGCGGCGGTTGAACACGACGGCGAGGGCCTGACCTACGCGCAGCTCGACGCCCGCGCCAACCGCCTAGCCCATCACCTCGTCGCGTGCGGCGTCGGCCCTGAGATACCGGTCGCGGTGTCGATGGCTCGCGGCACCGGACTGGTCATCGCCCTGCTCGCCGTGGTGAAAGCGGGCGGCGTCTACTTCCCGGTCGACCCGGCCTACCCCTCCGCCCGCAAGGCGTTCATGCTCGCCGACACGGTGCCGCTGCTGACCCTCGTCGACGACACCACCGACCTGGTCGGCACCGACCCCGCCCGGCTCGACCTCAGCGGCCGGCCCGACACCCCGCCCGACCGCGCCCACCACAGCAACACCTGCTACCTGATCTACACCTCCGGCTCCACCGGCACGCCCAAGGGCACCGCCGTCCCGCACACGGGCCTGACCCGGATGGTGGTGGCGCACGACGAGCACCTCGGTATCGACGTGGGCAGCCGGGTGCTGCAACTCGCCTCGATCGGCTTCGACATGTCGGTGGCCGAGGTGGTGATGGCGCTGCTGTCCGGCGGCACACTGGTGGTCCGACGGCCGGAGGAGCTGCTGACCGCACGGGCGGGCTCACCGCTGGTCGCGGGGGTGACGCACCTGATCGCGACGCCGTCGTTCCTGGCGGCCTGGTCGCCCGCCGTGCTGCCGCCGGGCGCCGTGGTCTCCACCGGCGGGGAGGCGTGTCCGGAGTCGGTGGTGGCCCAGTGGTCCGCCGAGCACCGCCTGGTGAACTTCTACGGGCCGACCGAGACGACCGTGTACGCGGCGGCGGGCCCGCTACGGCCGGGCGAGGAGGTGGCGATCGGCGGGCCGGTGCCCGGCACCTCGCTGCTGGTGCTGGACGAGTACCTGAGGCCCGTACCGCCCGGCGTGACAGGGGAGTTGTACGTCGCCGGGCCCGGCCTGGCGCGCGGCTACCGTGGCCGCACGGCGCTCACCGCCGCCCGCTTCACCGCCAACCCGTACGGCTCCCCCGGCGAGCGGATGTACCGCACCGGCGACGTCGTCCGCTGGACCGGCGACGGCAGGGTCAGCTACCAGGGCCGGGCCGACGACCAGGTCAAGATCCGGGGGTTCCGGATCGAACTCGGCGAGATCGAGAGCGCGTTGACGAGTGCGTCCGGGGTGGCCCAGGCGGCCGTCCTGGTGCGTGAGGACCAGCCCGGCGACCGCAGACTGGTCGCCTACGTGGTCGGCGACCAAGTGGCCGCCGAACTGGCGGCGCTCAGGAAGTGGTTGGGCGCGCGCCTGCCCGAGCACATGGTGCCGAGCGCCTTCGTGGCACTGGAGTCGCTGCCGCTCACCGTCAACGGCAAGCTCGACCGGCGGGCGCTGCCCGCGCCCGACTACGGCCGGGCGGGCGGCGGTCGCAGCCGGCCGGGGACGGCGGTCGAGGAGACGCTCTGCGGGCTCTTCGCCGAGATCCTGGCGCTGCCGGAAGTCGGTGTCGACGACAGCTTCTTCGACCTCGGCGGCCACTCCCTGCTCGCGATCCGGCTGATCGCCGAGATCGAGGCACGCGGGCTGGGGGCGCTCGCGGTGCGGGACGTCTTCGAGGCGCGCACCATCCGGGAGCTCGCGGCGCGCCTGGCGAAGGCCCCGCAGCATCCGTCGGCCGTGCAGAAGACCCAGGCCCCGGTCCGGGTGGCCCGGGAGCGGCGCACCGTCCGCAGGCCGTCGGACGGAACTACACCTGCTGCCCGCTCGGGAGGAGTGGAATGATCGACTCGGTGAGGCAGTTCGTGGAACTGCCGGCCTCGCCCGCCCAGCACGCCCTGTGGGTGATCGACCAGTTCGGCGGCCATGCCGCCTCGTACGCGGTGCCGTGCGCGCTGCGGGTGGACGGGGAGTTCGACCGGGCTGCTGCCCGGCGGGCCTTCGAGCGGCTGGTCGCCCGGCACGAGAGCCTGCGGACCTGCTTCAGCTGGCGCGAGGGCGAGTTGACGCAGCTCGTCGCGGACCCGGACGAGGACGAGGAGATGCCGGTCGACTGGGCGGCCCTCGACGTCCCGGTCGAGGAGTGGCAGGCCCGCGCTCGGGCCGAGGCGAGCCGTCCGTTCGATCTCGGGCGGGGCCCGCTGATCCGGGCCCGGGTGCTCACCGCGAACGAGCGCGAGCACCTGCTCGTCCTCACCGCGCACCACATCGTGGTGGACGGCGCCTCGTACTCGGTGCTGCTGCGGGAGTTCGCGGCCTGCTACAACGCCGAGCTGGCGGGCACCGAGGTGGAGCTGCCCGAACCGGAGCTCCAGTACGGCGACTTCGCCCAGTGGCAGATGGAGCAGCTCACCGAGGCGGCGATCACGACGGACGTCGAGTACTGGCGCGAGCGGCTCGCCGACGCGCCGGTGCTCGAACTGGTCACCGACCGGCCGCGGGCGGCGCAGCAGGCCCACCGGGGTGAGGTGCACCGGTTCGTCATACCCGCCGGGTTGAGCGGCGAGCTGCGCGAGCTGGCCCGGCGCGAGCGGGTGACGCTGTTCGCCACGCTGCTGGCCGTGCACCAGGCGCTGATGTGCAGGTACACCCGGACCGACGACGTGTGCGTCGGGGTCACCGTCAGCACCCGCAGCACTCCCGAACTCCAGGACATCGTCGGGATGTTCGTCAACCTGGTGGTGTTCCGGGTACCGACGGCCGACGACCCGAGCTTCCGTGAGCTGGCCGTCCGGGCGCAGGCCGAGTTCCTCGACACCGTCGACCACGCCGCGCTGCCGTTCTCCTGGCTGGTCGAGCGGCTCAGCCCGACCCGGGACCTGAGCCGCAACCCGCTCTTCCAGACCTCGTTCTCGCTGGACCGCTCGCTCACCGAGGGCGTGCAGCTGACCGGCGCCAGGCTCAGCCACACCGATCTCTACCTGGGCATCTCGAAGTTCGACCTGGGCCTGGCGATCCAGGACGAAGGCGACGAGCTGGTCGGCATCCTGGAGTACGACACCGAACTCTTCGACGAGGCCGCCATCGTCCGGATGGCCGAGCACTACGTGAGTCTCGCGGCGGCGGCCGTCCGCGCGCCGGAGGCCAGGCTCTCCGCGCTCGACGCCGTCCCCGCGAGCGAGCGGCGCGAGCTCCTGGAGCTGTGGAACAGCCCCGGTGCGGCCGAGCTCACCCACCCCACCGCAGCCCCCTATGTCGAGCACTGGGCCGCCACCACCCCGGACGCCCCGGCCGTGCTCTCGCCGGACGGATCGGCCATCAGCTACCGGGAGTTGAACGAGCGGGCCAACCGCCTGGCGCACCGGCTGCGGGCACTCGGCACCGGCCCGGAGCGGCCGGTCGGCGTGCTGCTGCCGACCTCGGCGGAGATGGTCGTCGCGGTGCTGGCCGTACTTAAGGCCGGCGGGGTGTACGTGCCGCTGGTGCCGAGCCACCCGCAGGACAGGCTGCGCCAGGTGGTGCGGGCCGCCGAGGTGCCGATCGTGCTCACCGTCTCCGGCTACGCCGACCGGCTCGGGTACGAGGGCGGCCCGCAGGCGGTGCTGCTGGACGGTGTGGAGGACGCCGCCCACCCGGTCACCGACCTGCCGCCGCTGGCGGTCGCCGACAACCTCATGTACGTCATCTACACCTCCGGCTCCACCGGCACGCCCAAGGGCATCGGGGTGTCGCACCGGTCGGTGCTGCACCGGGTGCACGAGGCCAGCCACCCCGATCTGGCGCACGGTGGTGTCTGCCTGCTGGTCGCGCCGCTCTCCTTCGACGGCTCGGTCTGGGAGCTGTGGTCGACGCTGCTGAACGGCGGCACGCTGGCCCTGCCCGACCCCGCGCTGCCCTACCCCGACGTGCTGGGCGACGCGTTGAAGCGCTACCGGGTCGACCGGCTGATCCTGATGTCCGCGCAGCTGGCGCTGGCCGTCGACACCTTCCCCGAACTGCTGGGGACGGTGCCCTGGGTGACCACCGGCGGGGACGTGCTCTCGCCCAGCCACGCCCGGAAGGCATTGGAGCAACTGCCCGAGGGCGGGGTGCTGATCAACAGTTACGGCCCGACGGAGTGCACGATCTTCGCCACCGCCGAGGTGCTGCTGGAGGTGGACGAGACCCGTTCGTCGGTGCCGATCGGGCTGCCCGTGCCCGACACGACGGCCCATGTGATGGACGAGACCTTCAGCCTGGTGCCCGTCGGTGTCCCCGGTGAACTCTGGCTCGGCGGGCCGGGGGTGGCCCGCGGCTACGTCGGACAGCCCGGCCTGACGGCGGACCGATTCGTGCCCGACCCGTTCGGCCCGCCCGGCGCCCGGCTCTACCGCACGGGTGACCTGGTGCGCCGACTGCCCGACGGCAGACTGGACTTCATCAGCCGTATCGACGGCCAGGTGAAGGTGCGCGGCTACCGGATCGAGACCGGCGAGGTCGAGACCGTGCTGTTGCGGCACCCGGCGGTGCGCTCCGCGACCGTGATCGCCCGGGACGACCTGCCCGGCGGCCGGGCCCTGGTCGGGTATCTGGTGCCGCATCGGGAGCCGGTGCCGGACGAGGAGCTGCGGGCGCTGCTGGCCGGGGCCCTGCCCTCGTACATGTTCCCCGGCGCGCTGGTCTGGCTGGACGAGATTCCGCTCAACGGCAACGGCAAGGTCGACCGACGGGCGCTGCCCGCACCGCAGTTCGGCGGGCGCGGCGGCGCGGCGGCGGACCGGCCGCGCACCGAGAGCGAGGCCCGGGTGCTCGCCGCCTGGGAGCAACTGCTGGGCGTCGAGGAGCTCGGCCGCGACGACAAGTTCTTCGACGTCGGCGGCAACTCGCTGCTGCTCGTCAGTCTGCTGGAGAAGCTCAAGGAGCTCTTCCCCGAAACCCCGCTCTCCCTCGTGGAGTTGTTCGAGTACACCACCTGCGCGGAGCTCGGCGCCGTGCTGGACCGGCGCAGCCCGGCCGCTCCGGCGGGCGTGAACGCCGCAGCCGGCGCCGAGTACGACCTCTAGGCCGCAGGGCCAGTCCACCACCGAAGAGAGGGCCACCTCGCATGTCGTCCCCCGAGTCCCCAGCGCCGTCCTCGACCGAGGAGACGTTCACCCCGATCGCCATCGTCGGCATGGCCGTCCGCATGCCGCAGGCCGATTCGGTCGATGCGCTGCACCACCTGCTGTCGGCCGGGGTCGGCGCGGTGGGCGAGATGCCCGAGGAGCGGCTCGCCCTCGCCGGCTTCGACCCGGCCGGGCAGTACCCGAAGATGGCCGCGATCGCGGGGATCGAGGAGTTCGACCGCGAGTTCTTCGGGATCACCCCCGCCGAGGCGGTGGCGATGGACCCGCACCAGCGGCTGCTGCTCCAACTCGCCTCTGCCGCCGTGGAGAACGCCGGCTACCGCCTCTCCGCGGTGCGCGGCGGTGCGTGCGGCGTGTACGTCGGCGCCCCGCGCACCGACTACACCCAGCTGGTCGGCGACGCCGACCTGCTCACCATGCTCGGCACCACGCCCTCGGCGCTGGCCGGGCGGGTCTCCTACCTGCTCGGGCTCCAGGGCCCGGCCGTCGTGATCGACACCGGCTGCTCCAGCGCACTGATCGCGCTGCACTACGCCTGCCGTGAACTGGCCAAGGGCACCCTGGACTTCGCGCTCGCCGGAGGCGTCAGCCTGTACCCCGTGCTGTTCGAGCAGTCCGGTGCGGACGCCTTCCCCGAGGTGGTGGCCACCGACGGCATCTGCCGGGCCTTCGACGCCTCGGCGGCCGGCACCTCGCCCGGCGAGGGCGGCGGTCTGCTGCTGCTGAAGCGGCTCGACCGCGCGCTGGCCGACGGCGACACGGTGCACGCGGTGCTGCGCGGCCTGGCCGTCAACCACAACGGCGCGCGCTCCAACGGCTTCTCGGCCCCCGGCCTGACCGCCCAGGTGGAGGTGATCGAGCAGGCCTGGGCGCAGGCCGGGGTCGACCTCGGGCGGCTCGGCGTGCTGGAGGCGCACGGCTCGGGCACCCGCCTCGGCGACATGATCGAGATCGAGGCGGCGCAGCGCGCACTCGTCGCTGCGGGCGCCGGGCGGCACGCCTGCGCGATCGGCTCGATCAAGACCAACCTCGGCCACCTCGGCAACGCGGCGGGCATCGCCGGGCTGATCAAGGCCGTGCTGGAGCTGCGCCACCGCACCGTGTACCCGTCGATCAACTTCGAGCAGCCGAACCCGCAACTCGCCGCCCACGGCGAGCCGGTGTACGTCAACACCGAGTCCACCCCGTGGGAGACCGCCGACGGGCAGCCGCGCGTCGCGGGCGTCAGCTCCTTCACCCTGATCGGCACCAACGCGCACGCCGTCGTCGAGGAGGCGCCCGCCGCGCCCCCGGCCCGGCCGGTCGCGCAGCCGTACGAGATCGCCACGCTCTCCGCCAAGTCCCCCGCCGCGCTGCTGCGCCAGGTGCGGACCCTGGAGGAGTGGCTGCCCGGCCTGGACGGGGAGCAGCTGCCCGACGCGCTGTTCGTGCTCAACGCCGGTCGTGACGACCACCCGCACCGCGCCGCCTTCCCCGTCGCCGGCCTGGACGGCCTGCGCGAGGGCCTGCGGGAGCTCGGCGAAGCCCTGGAGAAGGGCGCGGGGCCGGAGGCCGCCGCACGCCGCCTGGTGCTGGTACTGGGCGATCCGGGCGCCACCACGGCGGACACCGACGCCTGGGCCGCGGCCCACCCCGCCTACGCCGCCGCCTGGGAGCGGGTCGGCGCCGAGGTGCCCGCAGCCCCCCGGCACCAGTACGCGCTGGTCGAACTCCTGCGCGCCCAGGGCCTGGACGCGGCCGTGGTGCTCGGCACCGGCCGGGGCCGCGCCGTCGCCCGCGCGCTGCGCGGCGAACTGCCGCTCGCCGCTGCCTGGGCTCAGCCCGTCGCCGAGGCCGGAGCCGACCTGGCCGCCCGGACCCGCGCGGTCGTTGACCGCCTGGCGGAGGCCGAGCCCTCGGCCTTCCTCGTGCTCGGCGAGGTCGACCCGGCCTTCCGCGCGCTGACCGCGCCGCACGAGTACACCGAGTGGCACGCCGCCGAACCGGCCACGCTGCCCCAGCAGTTGGCCGCCCTCTACCGCGCCGGTGTGACCGTCGACTGGGACCGCCGCTACGCGGGCCTCGGACACCGCCGGATCGAGCTGCCCGGCTACTCCTTCGAGCCGACCCGCTGCTGGCCCGACGTCCGCCCGGCCACCCCCGGAGCATCCGGTGCCCGGCAGGCCGCCGAACCGGCCCCGCTCACGGGTGGCGACATCGAGGAGGAGGTCGCCGCCGTCTTCGGCGGGGTGCTGCGGATCGACGGCATCGACGCCGACTCCGACTACTTCGACCTCGGTGGCAACTCCATCCTCGGCCTCTCCGTGCTCGACCGGCTGAACCGCCGCTACGGGCTGCGGCTCACCCTCCCGGTGCTGTACGAGCACAGCACCGTCTCGGCGCTCGCCGCGCTCGTCCGCGCGCAGGCGAAGCCGGACGGCCGGGCCGCCGACGGCATAGCCCACGTCGCGGAGAACACCACCTACCTGCCGAGCCACGGGCAGGAGGCGCTCTGGTTCCTGGAGCAGCTCAACCCCGACGTGGCGATCTACAACGTGCCGCACGACATGCAGCTGCGTGGCCCCGTCGACGTCCCCGCGCTGCGCAGGGCGCTGGCCGCCTTCGAGCGCCGGCACGCGGTGCTGCGCACCACCTACGTCGAGCGCGACGGCGAGCCGTTCGTCGTCCTGCGCCCGGTCGACGAGGAGGGGTTGGAGGTCGTCGACCTCTCCGGCATCGCCGACGAGGAGCAGCGGATGGCCGCCGCCGCGACCCGGCTGCGGGCCGCCGCCGCCGCGCCGATGGTGCTCGGCACCGGCCCGCTCTACCGCAAGCTGCTGGTCAAGCTGGCCGAGGACGACCACACCCTGCTGCTCGTCGCGCACCACAGCGTCTACGACGGCTGGACTCCGGCCGTGCTCGACCGCGACCTCTGGGAGTTCTACTCCGCCGAGCTCCAGCAGCGCGCCCCCGAGCTGCCCGAACTCCCGATCAGCTACCTGGACTTCGCCGCCTGGCAGCGCGACCGGCTGGCGGGTGAGCGCCGCGAGCAGCTGCTCCGCTACTGGCGCTCCGCGCTGTCCGGTGTGACGCCGTCCGCGCTGCCCACCGTCCGCCCCCGGCCGGAGCGGCTGAGCGGGCTCGGCGACTCGTACCGCTTCGTCATCCCGTCGGAGACCATGCGGGGCCTCAAGCAGCTCAGCTCGGCCCAGCGCGGCTCCCTCTTCATGACCATGCTGGCGGCGCTCAAGACCCTGCTGATGCGCTACAGCGGCGAGGGCGACGTCACCGTCGCCACCACCACTGCCGGGCGCTCCCACCCCGATGTCCTCCATCTGATCGGGTACTTCAACAACGCCGTCCCGCTGCGGACGAAGCTGACCGGCGACCTGACCTTCCGTGAGGCGCTCGCCCTGGTGCGGCGGACGGTGATCGACGGGCTCGACCACGACGACCTGCCGTTCGCGATGCTCGTCGCCGACCTCCAGCCCGTCCGCGACCCGGCCCGGCATCCGATCTTCCAGGTCTCGTACATCCACCAGACGATCGAGGACCACACGGCCGACCTGAGCCCCGGCCTGACCTACCGCACCGACCGCCCGCAGCTCTTCGGCGGCCTGCCGCCTGGCACCGCCAAGTGGGACCTCAGCCTCGCCGTGGTGGAGATCGACACCCACCAGGAGCTTGAGGCCTCCTTCGAGTACAGCCTCGACCTCTTCGACCAGCCGATGATGGAGCGGCTCTCCGCCGACTTCCTCACCCTGCTGGCGGGGATCGTCGCCGACCCGGACGCCCGCCTCGCCGAACTCCCGCTGCTGGACGGCCCGCAGCGGCTCGCCCAGCTCGTCGCCGGGCAGGGCGCAGCGCTCGACCGCACCGCCGACCGCACCGCCCGGCCCGCCGCCGTGACGGTCCTGGCCGCACGGCTCACCGAGCACGGCGTACGGCCCGGGGACGCGGTGGCCGGCCCGGCGCACGGACTGCACGCGGCGACGGTCGCAGCGGCGGTGCTCGCCGTCGGCGCCGTCCACGTGCCCTGGGACACCGAGGGTGCGTTCGCCCGGCAGGCCGCGATCCTGGAGCGGGCCGCGCCCGCTCTGCTGGTCACCGACCAGGACGGGCCGCTGCCCTGGCCGGGCGCCGTGCTGCGCCTCGGCACAGGGACAGACACAGCGGCAGACACAGCGGCAGACACAGCGGCAGACGTAACCCCGACCCCGGTCGGGCCGGGCAGCCTCGCCCTCTACGCGGGCCCCGAACGCGGCCTGCTGGTCGAGGCCGACGCACTGGCCGGGCAGCCGCTCGCCGAGTTGCTCCGTCTCGCCGGTGCCACCGAACTCGCGCCCGTGGAAGGCCCGTTCGTCCTCCCCGGCCTGCCCGTCCCGATCGCCGAGGGCCTGGCCGAGAGCGCCGACCCGGAGTGGCTCGCGCTCGGCCGCACCGCCCCCGGCACCCGGCTCCAGGTGCTGGACGCCGTGCTCGGCCCGGTGCCGGCCACCGTCACCGGTGAGCTGTACGTCGGCGGCCCGCTCGCCGCCCTCGGCTACCGGGACGACCCCGCCGCCACCGCCCGGGATTTCGTCCCCGACCCGTACACCCCCGGCGCCCGGCTGCACCGCACCGGCCGCCCGGCCCGGATCAGCCCCGACGGCGTGCTGGAGCTCCGCCGCCCCGCACCCGTCGCGCCCCGGCCCGCCGCCGTGCCCGCCGGGCCGCGCGAGACCACGCCCGCCGACGAGCTCGAAGCCTCCCTGATGCACATCTGGGCGGCGCTGCTCGGCCGCGAGGCCGCCCGGGGTGAGAACTTCTTCGACCTCGGCGGGCACTCGCTGCTGGCGATGACCCTGCTCAGCAAGGTCTATGCCGAGCACGGTGTCCGGCTGCCCGTCACCGCGCTGTTCGACAACCCGACGGTCGCCTCCTTCGCCCAGGCTGTCCGGGCGGCCGGCGGCCGGACCAGGCGCGCCCCGGCGGCGGCCCTCCAGCCGCGCGGCGAGGCCGCGCCGGTCTTCTGCCTGCACCCCAACGGCGAGAACGTGCTCGCCTTCCACGCCTTCGCGCGCCGCTTCGCCCCCGACACGCCGCTGTACGGGCTGAAGGCCGAGCGGCCCGACCCGACGCTGCCCGCCGACGCCCTCCGGGCGCAGCTGGACCGCCGGGCCGAGGAGTGCGTCGCGGTGCTGCGCGGCGTCCGCCCGGAGGGCCCGTACCACCTGCTCGGCTGGGAGTACGGCGCCCTGCTCGCCACCCGGATCGCCGAGCGGCTGACCGCCCTCGGCGAGCAGGTCGGCCTGCTCGGCCTGGTCGACGGCCCGGACACCGAGCGCGCGCTGCGCACCACCGCACGGGCCCAGCTCTTCACGAGCGACCCGGAGTCGGCAGGCGTCGCGGCGACGGTGGTGCCCGTCGAGGCCGACCTCGGCGCCCCCCTGCGCGACCACGCCGCCGGGCTGGCGACCGCCGTCCTGGCGACGCTGGCCGAGCTGGCCACCGCCGGGCCGGAGGCGTCCGCGCCCCGGACCGAGCTGCACCCCGACACCTTCGCCGGGGGCGCCCCGGGCGGCGCCGCGACGGTGCGCCCCTTCAAGCTGGCCCCGGAGACCGCCGCCGCGCTCGGCTGGCGCCCCGAGGGGCCGGTGCCCGCCGCCGGGGTGCTGGCAGCCGTCGCCGCGCTGCTGGCCCGGCTGACCGGCGAGCGGGACATCGTGCTCGGCCTGCGCGAGGCGGGCTCCGACGACTGCCTTCCGGTCCGGGTGGACACGGGTGGCTCGCCGGATCTGGGGACGCTCGTCCGCCGCACCGAGACCGCCCTCGCGGCGGCCCGGACGGCCGGTGCCCCGGCGCCGACGGCCGCGTCGGGCGCCGGGCGGCACCCGCTGCTCTCCGTCGCCGTCGACCTGGCGGAGGCCGCCGCGCCCGGCGGTGGCGATCTCGACACCCCGCAGGGCCGGCTGGACGTGGTCTGGCGGGTGCGCAGCACCGAGCAGGGCCTGAGCGGCGCGCTGCTGGCCGACGCCGAGCGGTTCCAACCGCGCAGCGCCAAGCGGCTGGTGGCGCGTTGGCGGCGCCTGCTGGAGGCTATGACGCCCGGGGTCGAGCTGACCCTGCCGGAGCTGCTCGACGACAGCGAGCGGCAGAGCCTGGTGCACGGCTGGAACGACACCGCCACCGACCTCGGTGACCCGGCGACGCTGCCCGAGCTGATCCGCCGCCAGGCCGCCGCGACGCCCGACCGGACGGCCCTCACCTTCGGCGAACAGCACTTCAGTTACCGCGAGTTGGACACCATGGCGGCAGCCCTGGGCGCGCGGCTGCGCGAGCGCGGCGCCGGGCCCGAGACGGTGGTCGGCATCTGCGCCGAGCGCTCGCCCGAGCTGGTCGTCGCGCTGCTGGGCGTGCTCCACGCGGGCGCGGCCTACCTGCCGCTCGACCCGGACTACCCCGCCGCCCGGCTCTCGTACATGCTCGCCGACAGCGGCGCGCAGCTGCTGCTCACCGGCCCCGGCGCGGCGCCACTGGCCGACGTCCCGGGCCTGCCCGTGGTGCTCGACGAGCTGACCGCCCTGGTCACCGGGTCGGACACTGCACCGGCGCCCGCGCAGCCGGACAACACCGCGTACGTCATCTACACCTCCGGGTCGACCGGGCAGCCCAAGGGCGTCGCCGTGTCGCACCGGGCGATCGTCAACCGGCTGCGCTGGGCGCAGGCACACGACCCGCTCGGCGCCGACGACCGGGTGCTCCAGAAGACGGCCGCCAGCTTCGACGTGTCGGTCTGGGAGTTCTTCTGGCCGCTGACGGCCGGTGCGGTGCTGGTGCTCGCCGAACCAGGCGTGCACCGGGACGCCTTCCGGCTCGCCGACCTGATCGAGCGCGAGGCCGTCACCACCGTGCACTTCGTGCCGTCGATGCTGCGGGTCTTCCTGCCCGCCGTCGGCGCCGACCAACTGCGCAGCCTGCGCCGGGTGGTGTGCAGCGGCGAGGCGCTGCCGCCGGAGACCCGGCGGGCGCTGCTCGCCGTCAGCTCGGCCGACCTGCTCAACCTCTACGGGCCGACCGAGGCCGCCGTCGACGTCAGCGTCTGGGACTGCCGTCAGGAGCACGACGGCGCGAGCGTGCCGATCGGCCGCCCGATCGCCAACCTGGCGCTGTACGTGCTGGACGACCGCCTGCGGCCCTGCCCGGTCGGGGTGCCCGGTGAGCTCTACATCGGCGGCGCCGGCCTGGCCCGTGGCTACCTGGGCCGCCCGGGGCTGACGGCGGGACGCTTCACCGCCTCCCCGTTCGGTCCGGCCGGTTCGCGGCTCTACCGCACCGGCGACCGCTGCCGGATGCTCGACGGCGGCGTGGTCGAGTACCTCGGCCGGCTGGACGACCAGATCAAGCTGCGCGGCTTCCGGGTCGAGCTGGGCGAGATCGAGGCGGTGCTCGCCGAGCACTCCGCCGTGACCGCCGCGGCCGTCGTCCTGGAGCAGGTCCGGGCCGAGGACCAGCGGCTGGTGGCCCACCTGACCGGCAGCCGGAGCCCGGAGACCGAGGGCGAGCTGCGCACCCTGCTGGCCGGGCGGCTGCCCGCCCACATGGTGCCGAGCGGCTTCGTCTGGCGCGACACCCTGCCGCTCGGCCCGAGCGGCAAGCTCGACCGCCGCGCACTGACCAGCTGAGACCCGAGGAGCCCGACGTGAACGACAGCGCACCCCGCCGCGACTTCCAGGTCGTGGTCAACGATGAGGAGCAGTACTCGATCTGGCCGGAGGTGAAGGAGGTGCCGGCCGGCTGGCGGGCCACTGGCTTCACCGGCCCGCGCGCGGCCTGCCTGGCACACGTGGACGAACTCTGGCGGGACATGCGCCCGTTGAGCCTGCGCCGCCTGATGGCGGCGCAGGCCCCGGAGAGCTGACCGAACCGGCCGGTCGAGGTCAGGGCCGCTGCGTCGAGCTGCGCAGCGGCCCGGTCACCTCGATCAGCATGCTGCTCCAGGCCGCGACCGGTGAGTTGTTCATCACCAGCACGAGGTCACCGGCCTGGAACTCGCCCGAGACCATCCCGGCCTGGAGGTTGAGGGCGATGTCGGTCGAGCCGACGTGGCCGTAGGCGCGCAGGTTCGACCGGCAGGCGCGGGCGATCGAGATGTCGAAGGCCTGCTCGTAGAAGTCGAAGGCCCCAAGGGAGAGGTTCTGGGTGACGAAATGATCCACGTCCTCCATCGCGAGGCCCTGCCGGGCGAGCATTTCCTCGTTCATCCGGGAGAATCGCTTACGGCTTTCGACGGCCAGCGAGAAGGAGTACCGGCGCAGATCGGAACAGACCTCCGCCCACTCCTCGAAAGGCCTGTCGAGATATTCCACCTTGAACAGGTCCCAGTAATCCCCGTTGGTCTCCAATGTGATGTCGACAATGCGTAGCGCGCCGTCCGGAGAGAGGTGCATGGCCATCGCCCCGTCCCCGTTCACCGTCACCGGTCGCCGGTACCGGCGCAGGCCGGGCGGCCGGTTGCCGTGCGCCAGCACCACCCCGGGCAGAGTCGGATCGGCGGCCAGCAGGCCCCGGCCGACCATCAGTGCGGCGGAGACCGAGACGCACCCAAGCTCCGAAACCCCCATCGCCAGGCCGCTCCTCAGCCCGGCGGCGCGCTGCGCCCGAGTCGCCTCGGAGGCCGTCAGCAGCTCGGGGAAGCGGCCGCCGACCAGCAGGAAGGCGTCGGATTCGCGGCTCGCCCCCTCGACCAGCTGCCGGGCCGCCTCCGTCGCCAGCTCCGTCGCGCTGCGCCCCTCGGCGTCGCGCACGGACTCGATGCCGAGCCGCTCCAGGATCTCCCGGTCGAGCTCGGGGAGATTCTCCCGTTCGGCCGTCTCGAGCGCCCCCACCTGCTTCTCCGGCAGGATCGTGACAATTTCGGAAATGCCGACCACTGTGCACTCCTTTCGTCGATCGGCTGCTATCGTCGCACGCTGGTGCGGCGGGCGTCCAGATATCCGGAAAGCGTACCGGCCGAGTATTCCCGCCGATTCGAAAGATGTTGCACAATGAGTGTCGTACCTCTGCCCGGGACAATCCCGGGAAATCCGTGGATTGTCGGCAGGCTCGCCTCCGGGGCACCCCGGGCGCGGCTGCTCTGCCTCCCGCACGCGGGCGGTTCGGCCGGTGCGTACGCCGCGTGGCGGCCGGTGCTGCCCGGGGCGTTCGAGATGGTGCCGGTCGAGCTGCCGGGGCACGGCACCCGGGCCGCGGTGCCGTACGCCGCCTCGGTGCCGGCCCTGGTGGCCGAGCTGGCCGACGCGCTGGAGGGCGAACTGGCCTCCCCGTACGCGCTGTTCGGGCACAGCTTCGGGGCGCTGCTGGCACTCGAACTCGCGCTGGAGATCGGCCGCCGGGGCCTGCCGGGCCCGCGCGCGCTGCTGGTCTCGGCGGCCCGGCCGCCGCACGTGGTGCGGGAGCGGCCCGAGGGGGACGAGGACGACGAGCAGCTGCTCGGCTGGCTGCTGCGCACCGGGGGCATCCCCGAGGTGCTGCTGCGTCACACCGAGTACGTCCGGCAGGTGCTCAGCACCATCCGGGCCGACCTGCGGCTGGCCGAGGAGTTCCGCTGGGACGGGCCCAGGGCGCTGCCCTTCCCGCTGCACGTGCTGGGCGGCCGGGAGGACCCGGTGGTGACCCCGGCCGAGCTGGAGGAGTGGGCGGAGTACGAGGGCCCCGACCTCAGCATCACGCTGCACCCGGGCGGCCACTTCTACCTCTTCGAGCACTCCACGGCCGTGCTGGGCGGGATAGCCGCCGCGCTCGGCGTCAACTGACAACGATCGATAGGGATTGACCATGACGAACCCGTCCGTCGGGGTGATCGGGGCCGGCACCATCGGTCGCTCGGTCGCACACAGCCTGGCCGTCACCGGCCACCGCGTGGTGCTGGTCGACACCAGCAAGGAGATCCTGGACGACGCGCTCGGCCGCATCCGGCGCGAACTGCGCTTCGCCCGCTTCCTGACGGCGGACGCCGCCCAGGACGACGCGGGCGCGCTGGCCCGGATCACCCCGACCACCGACCTCGGGCCGCTGGCGGAGGTCGACTTCGTGATCGAGAACACCACCGAGGACTGGGAGACCAAGCGCGCGGTCTACCACCGCCTGGAGAAGGCCTGCCGCCCCGGCGTGGTCTTCGCCGCCAACACCTCCTGCATCCCGATCGCCCGGATAGCCGCCGAGACGGCCCGGCCGGAGCTGGTGCTCGGTATGCACTTCATGAACCCGGTGCCGCACAAGCCCGTGGTCGAGATGATCCGTGGCGAGCAGACCGCCGAGGAGACCGTCACCAGGGCGCGCGAACTGCTCGCCGGGATGGGCAAGCAGGGCGTGCTGGTCAACGACTCGCCGGGCTTCGTCACCAACCGGGTGCTGATGCTCGCCGTCAACGAGGCCGCCTTCCTCGTGCAGGAGGGCGTCGCCGAGCCGGCCGACGTCGACCAGATCTTCCGGAACTGCCTCGGCCACCCGATGGGGATGCTGGAGACCGCCGACCTGATCGGCATCGACACCGTGCTGCTGAGCATCGAGATGCTCGAAGAGAGCTTCGCCGACAGCAAGTACCGCCCCTGCCCGCTGCTGCGCGAGATGGTGGCCAAGGGCCACCTCGGCAAGAAGAGCGGCCAGGGCTTCTACACCTACCGCTAACTCCCTCTGGAAGAAGGCCAGTCATGACCGCAACCCTGGGCCCGGACGAGATCCGCGAGCGCACCCGCCAGTACCTGACCACCAGCCTCGCCCGGGAGCTCGGCGACGACGAGGACATCTTCGCGGCCGGATTCGTCAACTCCCTGTTCGCCGCCCAGCTGGTGATGTTCGTCGAGGAGCGCTTCGGCATCACCGTGGAGAACGACGAACTGGAGCTGGCGTACTTCAGCTCCGTCAACGCGGTGACGGACTTCGTCGCGGCCAAGACCGACCGGGCCCGGTAGCCGTGCGGCTGACACTCGACCCGGCGCAGCGTGAACTGCACGCCGGCTTCCGCAAACTGGCGGACGAGCTGGTCGCCCCGCTGGCGGCCGGCCACGACACGGCGGAGCGGATCGACCGCGCCCTCTTCGAGCAGCTGGCAAGTGAGGGCTGCCTCGCGCCGCTGACCCCCGAGGAGTTCGGCGGCCGGGGCCTCGACCCGATCGCGTACGGGCTGCTGCACGAGGAGATCGGCCGGGCCTGCTCCTCGACCCGCAGCCTGCTCACCGTGCACGACATGGTCGCCGACACGCTGCGCCGCTGGGGCACCCCCGAGCAGCGCGGGCACTGGCTGCCGGAGCTGGTCGCGGGCCGCAGCCTCGCCGCGTTCGCGCTGAGCGAGCCGGAGGCGGGCAGCGACGCGGGCGCCGTCACCACCACGGCCGAGCCGACCGCCACCGGGTACGCGGTGACCGGCACCAAGCGGTGGATCAGCTTCGGCCAACTCGCCGACGTCTACCTGGTGTTCGCCCGCACCCCGCGCGGGCTCTCGGCGCTGCTGGTCGAACGCGGCACCCCCGGCCTGGAGGTCGTCCCGATCAACGGGATGCTCGGCACCCGGGGGGCGATGCTCGGCGAGCTGCGCTTCGACCACTGCGAGGTGCCCGCCGCCAACCTGGTCGGGCCCGATGGACGGGCGCACCCGTACATCACGGTCTCCGCCCTTACCCTCGGCCGGTACAGCGTCGCCAGCGGCAGCATCGGCATCGTCCAGGGCTGCCTGGACGCCGCCGCCGCGCACGCCGGGCGGCGCGGGGTGATCGCCCACCAGCTGGTGCAGCGGCTGATCGCCGACATGGTGGTCTCCGCCCGCGCCGGGCGGCTGCTGACCCTGCGCGCCGGGGAGTTGATCGGCGCGAACAGCCCGGACGCCCCGATGGCGGCGACCGAGGCGAAGTACTTCGCGGGTGTCGCGGCGGGGGACGCCGCCCGGGACGCGGTGCAGGTGCTCGGCGCGACCGGCTGCTCGGCGGACAGCCCGGTCGCCCGCTACTTCCGTGACGCCAAGGTCATGGAGGTCATCGAGGGCAGCAACGAGATCAGCCAGACGATGATCGGCCGCTTCGGGCACTCCGGTGCCGTGGGCGGGACGGGAAAGGGATGAGCGGGATGAACAGCAAGCCGGTCAAGGTCGTGGTCTGGGACCTGGACAACACCTTCTGGCAGGGAGTCCTGCTGGAGGACGGCGACGACGTGAAGCTGCGCGACGGCGTCGCGGAGGCCGTCCGTGAGCTGGACGCCCGGGGTGTCGTGCAGTCGGTCGCCAGCCGCAACGACGAGCCCACCGCGCTCGCCAAGCTCGCCGAACTCGGCCTGGACGACTACTTCCTGGCCCCGCAGATCGGCTGGGGCGCGAAGTCGGAGTCCGTCCGCCGGATCGCCGAGGCACTGAACCTCGGTCTCGACGCCTTCCTCTTCCTCGACGACGACGGCTTCGAGCACGCCGAGGTCACCCGGGCCCACCCGCAGGTGCGCACCGCCGAGTACGAGGGTGCCCTCGCCCTGCTCGCCCGGCCCGACCTGACCCAGCCGCCCGGCTCGCCCGACGGCTCCTGGCGGCGCAGGCAGTACCGGACCGACCTGCAACGGGCCGACGCCGAGCAGGAGTTCACCGGCACCCCCGACGAGTTCCTGGCCACCCTCGACATGCGCCTGGTGGTGCGCCACGCCCAGCCGGGCGACCTGCGCCGCGCCGAGGAGCTGACGGTGCGCACCCACCAGCTCAACGCGACCGGCTACACCTACTCGATGGCCGAGCTGGACGAGCTGCGTGGCTCGGCCACGCACTCCCTGCTGGTCGCCGAGCTGGCCGACCGCTTCGGCGACTACGGCACGATCGGGCTCGTCCTGGTCGAGCACACGCCGGAGATCTGGACGCTGAAGCTGCTGCTGGTCTCCTGCCGGGTGATGAGCCGTGGCACCGGCACCGTGCTGCTGGGCCACGTGATCGCCCGCTCGAAGGAGGAAGGCGTACGCCTCCAGGGCGAGTTCGTCCCCACAGACCGGAACCGGCCGATGCAGGTCGCGTACCGCTTCGCCGGCTTCGCGACCGCCGAGGAGCGGGCGGGAGTCACTGTGCTGGAGCACCGCTCGGCGACCGCACCGCCGCTGCCCGCCCATCTCGACCTGCGGTCGGAGTTCTGAGATGCCGCCACCCCGAGCGGGTACGGTCGAGCTGTGGTGGATCGGGCCGGGCTCGGAATGGCCCGGCTCCGACTGCCTCTCGCCCGACGAGCGCGAACGGCTCGGGCGGCTCGCCGACCCTGCGGCGCGGGCGGCGTTCGCCCGCCGGCGCGGCGCGCTGCGCAGCATCCTCGCGGAGTACGCGGGTGTGGCGCCCGGCGAGCTGACCTTCCGCCACGGCCCGGCCGGACGGCCGGAGGCGCCGGGGGCACCCGCCTTCTCGCTCTCCCGCACGGGGGAGTGGGCGCTGCTCGCCGTCGGCGCCGGCGGGCCGCTCGGGGTGGACCTGGAGTGCGGCGACGAGCGGCTCGACCTCCCGGCGCTCGCCCGGCGCTTCCTGCCGGGGCTGGACCTGGCCGGGCTCGCCCCGGAGCTACGGGAGGCCGCCTTCCTGCGCGGCTGGACGGAGTACGAGGCGCGGCTCAAGGCAGCCGGGCTCGGCCTCGGCGGCGCGCTGCCGCCGGAGAGCCGGGGTTGGGTGAGCCGTCCGCTCCCGGCCCCGGACGGCTGCACGGCGACGCTGGTGACGGATCGGCCGGTGTCGGTGGTGACACGGTCGGTGCTGACGCGGTCGGTGCTGACACGGTCAACCAGGTGGGAGGCCGAGCCCGGTCAGGCGGGCGGCGGGGCGTCCCCGGGCGTCGGCCCGACCGCGTACAGGAGGCTGAACAGCGTGACGGTGACGGCGTTCTCGTCCGTGCTGTCCTCCTCGGTCTTGAGCTGGTCGAGCAGCCCGGCGACCTGTCGGCAGAGCCAGAGGTGGCGCTCGGGGGTGAGCAGCATGGTGAAGTGCCCGAAGGCGCTGGGCGGCCCGGCCGAGCCGTCCTTCGGGGCGCCGAGATCGATCCGCCCGGCGAGGAAGTTGTCGCGCAGGTCGCCGCGGGTGATCTCGATCGCGGCGAGCAGCGCGTCGAGCGCCTCGGGGTGGTCGACCGGCGGCCCGGCCAGGATCTGGCGCGAGAGGCGCAGCGAGCGTTGCGCCGCCACGTACCGGCTCTCCACGATGCCGGAGACCAGCCGGGTGCAGGCGACGCTGATCAGCCCGACCTTCTCCAACTGCCGGACGTGCCGGTACAGCTTGGAGGGCGGTTCGCCGAGCTCGGCCGCGATCTGTTTGACCGAGAGAGGCTCAGTGCCCTGTCCGGTGAGGGTGTTGAGGATCGCCAGACGCAGCGGATCGGCGAGCGCCTTGAGCGTCTCGACGTCGTTGACCTCGCGTTCCTTGTCCTTCTCGTGCATCGTGCCATTCAGCCATACCATCAACTCTTGTGCAATCAATCGCAGTTCTGCAACCATTGACGGAAGCGTGAATAGTAGGGGAGACATCAGGTGACGGCCGTCGGAGTAGAGCAGGTCTCGGCCGGGCCGGTGGTGCCGCTGCGTCGCAACTGGCGCTTCCAGGTGCTCTGGAGCGGTTCGGCCGCCTCGATGCTCGGCGCACGGGTCGCCGACACCGCCTACCCCCTGATGCTGCTGGCGATGACGGGCTCCTCCACCGTCGCCGGCGCGTTCAGTGCCTTGCAACTCGCGGCGACGGTGGTCTTCGGCATCCACGGCGGAGCCGTGGCGGACCGGCACAACCGGAGGCACGTCCTGATGCTCGCCGACGGCTTCCGCTGCCTGGTCACCGTCTCGGTGCTGATCGCCCTCGCGACGCACCACCTGACGGTGCTGCACACCCTGCTGGCCGCCGTCGCGGTCGGCGGCGCGATCGCGTACGGCGGGCCGGTGCGCGTCCTCGCGCTGCGATCGGTGGTACCGAAGGAGCAGCTGCGCCTCGCGCTCTCCCAGGACGAGGCGCGCTCCAGCGGCGCCGGGCTGCTCGGGCCGCCGCTGGCGGGCTGGCTGCTCAGCGTCGGCCGGATCGCACCGTTCATCGGGACGGCACTGGGCTCGATGCTCTCCTTCGCCGCCGCCTGCCTGGTCAAGTTCGACGGACGGCCGGACGCCACCGCCGCGCGGGCGCGCGGCGGGGCGTTGGAGGGCTTCCGGGTGATGCTGAAGAACCCGATGCTGCGCTCCACCCTGCTGGTCGCCTCGGCGATCAACATCGCCGGGGCCGCCATGCTGCTGCCGGTCATCGTGCTGATGCGCTCCGGCGGGACGAGCAGCACCGGCATCGGCCTGGCCCTTTCGGGCGAGGCCGTCGGCGGGATCGTCGGAGCCTTCCTGGTCTCCCGTCTGCACCGGCTGATGGGCCCCGGGAAGCTGCTGCTCGCCGTGACCTGGCTGGTGGTGCCGTTCCTGCTCGCGCCGCTGCTCCCGGGCGGCCCGGTGATCGTCTTCCTCGCCCTGCTGATCACGATGATCGGCGTGCCCGCGCTCCGGGTGATGGTGGACGTGCTGATCTTCCAGCGCGTCCCGGACGAGCTGCGGGGCCGGGTGATCGCCGCGACCATGACGGCGTTCATGCTGGGGATGCCCGCCGGGATGATGAGCAGCGGTCTGTTGCTCGACCACTTCTCGCCCGGCTTCGTGCTGACGCTGCTGTCGGTGCTGCTGGCGGTCGGCCTGATACCCGCGACCGTCAGCCGCTCACTGCGGACGGCCGAGTGGCCGGAGGGCACCGCCGCCTGACCAGGGGGAGCCGGGCTCGGCGTGGCTCAGCCGGGGGCGCTCGCCTCCAGGTCGTGCATATGCCGGAAATTCACCAGGCCGAGCTCGGCCACCTTGAGACCGGCCTCGAAGCGGGAGCCCACCGACAGGCTTTTCAAAATCGTCGCAACATGCCTACGGTACGTCCGCACCGAGACGTTCAGCTGCCGTGCGGCGGTCTCGTCCTTCATGCCCGCGCAGAGCTTGTTCAGCACCTTGGACTGGGTCTCGTCCAAGACGACTGCGGCAGGTGTTCGATGAATGCGCGTCAGTTCCAATGCCTGTTCCCACAGTGCACGGTGGAATTGGTACAGCGCCCCCGCCGCCTCGCCCCGGGCGACCAGCATCTGCGGCCGGCCGTCGCCGCCGACGATCTGGAGGATCGCCAGATCGGCATCGAGGGCGACCATGCTGGGCAGGTGCCCGGGGGAGACCCTGACCTGGACGCCTTCGGCGGCCAGTCGGCCCAGTTGCTGCCGGTGCCGCCAGTCGAGGGCCGCCGTGCGGTGCTGGAGCACCTGCAGCGTGTGACCCCGTCCGAGGATCTCGCGACGGACGAAATCGGGAAATTCGGCCGTCGCCTGGTCGGTGAGCTCCGCCACCGGGCTCCCCACGACGTGGAGCGTGAGCGGGGTTCCCTGGCGTCGGTCGACCGCCTCCCGCAATACCGTCGGCGTGGTGACGGGATCTATCGTCGCGACGAGTTGCGATGATTGTCGGCGATAAGAGTTGAGCGCCTCGCCGATGATTTCCTGCGCGCGGCTTATCGCTTCGTCGCTGGCAAAACCGGCGGTCGGATTTATTCGATTTCCGTCCACGGTGTGATACACGGAAGACCTCTCGAAAAGTTCGCCAAGCTGCGGATTCCCTGGTGGGGCGCACCCGGCGGATCGCGCTGGTGCGGAACCGTCCCCGGGCTGAAGAGTAAGCGCGAACCCGGGTGGCCGTCGAGTGCCGTCGGCCGGTGGCTCGGGCACCGACGGCCCGTCCGACACCTGCTGACGTGGGGTCAGAGGCTACGGGTCGTCGCCGAGCGGACCCGCGTCGGCCCGTGGACGGGCGGCCAGCTTGCCCCGCTGGACAGGGTGGGAAACGACGTAAAGCGATTTTGCCTTCCCGGCCACTTACCGGCCTTGCGATGACCGGTTCGGGCTGGCAGCATCGCGGATGGTTTGGCTCCGGGTATCCGGGGACGACCTGAAGTGGGGGGTGGACCGGAGATGGTTTCGGATGCATCGGGCGCAGTGGATGTATCGGTGGCAGAGAATTCGTCGCAGCCTGGCCTTCCGGCAGTAGCCACAGTGCTCGAAGCGCGTACCGCGCGCGTCGCATTGTCGGTCGTCCGGCCGCAGGAGGCCGCACTGGTGGACCGGCGTGCCGTGCCGTGCCGAGAGGTCGTCCGGACGCCGATCGGCGTGCTCGTCATCTCGGGCTCGCCGAGGGCCGAGGGGGAGGACCGCGAGCACGTACGGGCACTGGCGGACACCGAGGCCGCGCTGCCGCCGATCGTCGTGCACCGCCCCACCATGAGGGTGGTGGACGGCCGGCACCGGCTGCGGGCCGCCATCCTCCGGGGTGACCAGCACATCGACGTCTGCTTCTTCGACGGCGACGAGGAGGATGCCTTCGTCCTCGCGGTCAGTCTCAACTCCAGTCACGGGCTTCCGCTTTCGCGTGCCGACCGGTCCGCGGCGGCGCTGCGGATCATCCGGACGCACCCGCACTGGTCGGATCGCCGGATCGCCTCGGCGACCGGTCTGGCCGCGAAGCGGGTCGCGGCGATACGGTGTTCAACTGACGACCTGACACAGTCGAACACCAGGGTGGGAAAGGACGGGCGGAGCAGGCCGCTGAGTGCTGCCGAAGGCAGGCAGCGGGCGGCCCTGATCATCTCCGACCGGCCCGCCGCCTCCCTCCGGACGGTCGCGAAGGAGGCCGGGGTCTCCGTCGGGACGGCCCGGGACGTCAAGGAGCGGATGCGCCACGGCCGGGACGTCGTCCCGCTGGGCCGCCGCACCGAGGAGGAGACACCCGAGAAGCACACCCTCGCCGCCCGCCCGGCCCGAGGTCTGCCCGAGCAGCGTACGGAGCCCCGTACGGCGGCCCGGACGGACAGCCAGCCGGACTCGCGCGAGCGGAGCCGTGCCGAACCCCAACTCCGGCCGGACAGTGAGCCGGACACCCGGTCGGATGCCCGGTCGGACACCCGTCCGGAGCTGCGTCCGGAGCTGCGGGCGGATCTTCGGTCGGACGCCCGGGAGATCGCGGCGGTGCAGTACCTGCTGCGGCGGGACCCTTCGCTGCGCTTCAACGAGGTCGGCCGGGAGTTCCTCCGGTTGATCGGCGCCCAGCCACTGGGGGCGGAGGCCTGGCAGGGCTTCGCCGACGGCATCCCGGCGCACTGCGGCGAGCAGGTCGCCCGGCTGGCCCGCCGGTTCGCCGCGGACTGGCTGGCTTTCGCGGCAGCGGTCGCCGCACCGCAGGCCCGCGACGTCGATCCGAGCGGGCCGCACGGGCAGCAGTACCGAGGCCCACAGCAGCAACACCAGCAGCAACAGCAACACCAGCAGGAGCAGCAGCACCACGGCGCGCCCTAGGCGCTGTCCCGGAGAACGCCGGGCGGGCGCGCCGTCCCGTACGGCGGCGTCCCGGACGGGACGGGCCAGTGAGGCAGAGGAGTCGGCGTGGTTCCGTTGTCGTTCGCACAGCAGCGACTGTGGCTCATCGACCGGATGGAGGGCCCCAGCCCGGTCTACAACATCCCCATGGGCCTCCGGCTCACGGGGCAGCTCGACCGTGGGGCGCTGGAGGAGGCCCTGAACGACCTGGTCACCAGGCACGAGACCCTCCGCACCCGCTATCCGGAGGCCGGGGGAGTGCCCTGGCAGGAGATCATGGAGCCCGGCGCGCGCCGGGTGCCGTTCACCGTACGGCCCGTCACCGAGCAGGAACTCCCGGCCCTGCTGGAGGAGTTCGGCACGGCGACCTTCGACCTGGCGGCCGACCTGCCGATCCGGGCGGCGCTCTTCGAGCTCGGCCCGCAGGAGGCGGTGCTCGCCTGGGTGATCCACCACATCGCCACCGACGGCGGGTCCAGCGGGCCGCTCTTCAGTGACCTCCAGGCCGCCTACCGGGCCCGCCGCGAGGGGCGCGAGCCGGGCTGGGAGCCGCTGCCCGTCCAGTACAGCGACTACGTGCTGTGGCAGCAGGAGGTGCTCGGCGAGGAGAGTGACCCGGAGAGCGAGATCAGCCTCCAGTCCGCCTTCTGGCGGCAGGAACTCGCCAATCTGCCCGACCAGTTGATCCTCCCCACCGACCGGCCCCGGCCCGCCGAGGCGAGCCACCGGGGCGACGGCGTGCCGTTCGAGATCGACATCGCCCTGCACCGCGGCCTGGCCGGGATCGCGCGGGAGGGCCAGGCCAGCGTCTTCATGGTGTTCCAGGCTGCGTTCGCCACCCTGCTGCACCGCCTCGGCGCGGGCACCGACCTGCCGATCGGCACCCCGACGGCCGGCCGCGACGACGAGGCGCTCGAAGACCTCTGCGGCTTCTTCGTCAACACCCTCGTCCTGCGCGCCGACGCCTCCGGCGACCCGGGCTTCCGCGAGCTGCTCACCCGCGTCCGCACCACCACCCTGGCCGCGTACGCCAATCAGGACCTGCCCTTCGAGCGGGTGGTGGAGATCGCCAACCCCGCTCGCTCGCTCGCCCGGCACCCGCTCTTCCAGGTGATGCTGGCGTTCCAGCGTGACAGCGGTGGGCACGCCGTCGAACTGGACGGCTTGAAAGCGGGGTTCGAGCACGTCGAGACGGCCGTCTCGAAGTTCGACCTGACCCTCACCGTGATCGAGACCGTCGACCCCGAGGGCGCCCCGGCCGGGCTGATCGGCACCCTGCGCTACGCCACCGACCTGTTCGACCGCGCCACGGCCGAGCGGATGACCGCCCAGCTGCAGCGCATCCTGGCCGCCGTCGTCGCCGACCCAGCCACCCCGATCGGCCGGATCGACATCCTCGGCGCCGACGAGCGCCGCCAGCTGCTGACCGAGTGGAACGGCCCCGTCGCACTCCCCACCGGCGCCACCCTCCCGGCGCTGGTCAGCGCGGCCGCCTCCCGCACCCCGGACGCCCCCGCGCTGGTCGACGGCGCGCTCACCCTGACGTACGGCGAGCTGGAGACCGCCGCCAACCGACTGGCCCACCTGCTCGCCGGGCGCGGCATCGGCCCCGACCAGCTGGTCGCCGTCGCGCTGCCGCGCTCCGCGCAGGCGGTGACGGCGCTGCTGGCCGTGCTGAAGGCGGGCGGCGCCTACGTGCCGCTCGACCCGGGCTACCCGCCGGAGCGGCTCGCCCACATGGTCGAGGACTCCCGCCCGGCGCTGGTCGTCTCCACCGAGGGCCTACTGCCCGACGCTCTCCTGGCCGACGCGCTCCTGCTGGACAGCCCCGAGACCGCCCGGGAGCTGGCGGCGATGCCGGACACCACCCCCGAGGCCCAGGTCCGGATCGCCCCACGCCACCCGGCGTACGTCATCTACACCTCCGGCTCCACCGGCCGCCCCAAGGGCGTCGTCGTCGAACACGCCGCGCTGGCCGACTACCTGGCCTACTGCGGCAGCGCCTACCCGGGCGCCGCAGGCACGGCGCTGCTGCACTCCTCGCTCTCCTTCGACCTCACCGTGACCGCGCTCTGGACCCCGCTCACCGTCGGCGGCCGGGTCGTCCTCGCCTCCCTCACCGACCCCGACCCGGCCGAGCAGCAGCTGCTCCGGGCGACCCCGTGCACCTTCCTGAAGGCCACCCCCAGCCACCTGGCGCTGCTCACCGAGGCCCCGGAGGAGTACTCGCCCACCGGGCAACTGTTGCTCGGTGGCGAGGCGTTGACGGCCGAGGCGGTCCGCAGCTGGCGGCGCCGGCACCCGGACGCGACGGTGCTCAACGTGTACGGACCGACCGAGGCGACGGTCAACTGCGCCGAGTACCGCATCCCCCCGGGCGCGGAACTCCCCGACGGGCCCGTCCCGATCGGCCGCCCGCAGGCCGGTGCCCGGCTCTACGTGCTGGACGCCGCGCTCGCCCCCTGCCCGCCCGGCGTCGTCGGCGACCTCTACCTGGCGGGCGCCGGCCTGGCCCGGGGCTACCTGGAGCGGCGCGGCCTGACCGCCGAGCGCTTCGTCGCCTGCCCGTACGGCCCGCCCGGCGACCGGATGTACCGTTCGGGCGACCTCGCCCGCTGGCGCCCCGACGGGCAGCTGGAGTTCATCGGCCGGGCCGACCAGCAGGTCAAGATCCGCGGCTTCCGGATCGAACCCGGCGAGGTCGAGGCCGTGCTCGCGGCGGACCCGGCCGTCGGCCAGGTCTGCGTGATCGTCCGCGAGGACGCGCCCGGTGACCGCCGCCTGGTCGCCTATGTCGTCCCGGTGAGCGGCGCCGAACTCGACGGCGACACGCTGCGCGAGCAGGCCCGCAAGGTGCTCCCCGACTATCTGGTGCCCGCCTTCGTGCAGGTGCTGCCCGCCCTGCCGCTGACCCCGAACGGCAAGCTCGACCGGGCCGCGCTGCCCGCCCCCGGCCACACCGGGGCCCGCACCTCGCGCGAGCCGCGCACACCCGTCGAGGCGCTGCTCTGCGGGCTGTTCGCCGAGGCCCTCGGGCTGGAGCGGATCGGCGTCGAGGACGGCTTCTTCGAACTGGGCGGTCACTCGCTGCTCGCCGCCCGGCTGGTCCGCCGGATCGCCGACGCGCTCGGCGTCGAGCTGCGGCTGCGTGACCTCTTCGAGGAGCCGACCGTGGCCGGCCTGGCCCGGCGGCTGGAGGCCGAGCACGACCGCGAGACCTTCGAGGTGCTGCTGCCCCTTCGGGCAGGAGGTACCGGTACCCCGGTCTTCTGCCTGCACCCCGGCGGGGGCATCAGCTGGTGCTACACCGGCCTGCTGCGCCACCTCGACGCGGAGACCCCGCTCTACGGGCTCCAGGCACGCGGCCTCTCCCACGGCGCCGCACGGCCGGACAGCGTCGAGGAGATGGCCGCCGACTACCTGGCCCAGATCCGCACCGTCCAGCCCGCCGGGCCGTACCGGCTGCTGGGCTGGTCCTTCGGCGGGGTGGTCGCCCACGCCATCGCCGTCCAGCTCCAGGCCGAGGGCGAGCAGGTGGAGCTGCTGGCCCTGCTCGACGCCTACCCGGCCTTCGGCGCCGCCGGCGAGCGGCTGACGCTCCCCGGCGACGAGGAGGAGGCGGACCAGCTGCTCGCCGACTGGGCCGAGCAGGGCGACGTCGACCAGCTGGACGAGGCCGTCGGCGGCCTCGGCGGCCTGGAGGCCGACGAGCTGCCGCGCGTGCTGCGCTCGCTCCAGCACCACCGGCAGCTGCGCCGGACCTACCGGCCGCAGCGGTACCGGGGGCCCCTGCACTTCTTCACCGCCACCGAGGACCGGCCCGAAGGTGCGCCCACGGCGGCGCACTGGGAGCCCTTCGTGGACGGCACCGTGGTGGACACCCCCGTCGCCTGCGGGCACCCCCGAATGATGTCCCAGGAAGCACTTCTGACGATCGGTCAGGTGATCTCGGGAGTGCTCGGGCACTGAATCCCGGGGTGGGCCGCCCGCCTTGGCAGGTTCTTGCCGGGTTTGCCGGAGGAAGAGCCTTGTAGCTGCAGGCGGGTGGCTTCTAGCTTGTTCAGCGGGCCGGTAGAGATATCTCCCAGGCCGGTCTGCGGCCATCACGGATATCCGCCGCCCTTGTCCGCATGGCGCGTTGGGGAGGTTTTCACATGGCGAATCCGTTCGACGACGAGAGCGGCCGGTTCCGCGTTCTGGTCAACGCCGAGGAGCAGTACTCGCTCTGGCCGCTCTTCGCCGAGGTGCCGGACGGCTGGGAGATCCGCAAGGACGACTCCAGCCGTGCCGACTGCCTGGCCTACATCGAGGAGAACTGGACGGACATGCGCCCGGCCAGCCTGGTCGCGGCCATGAACGCCGACGCGCAGGCGTCCGCCTGAGGCCCTGGGGGGCTCCCATGACCGGTCTGTCGGCCCCGCGGCTGGACATCCTGGAGTTGCACGACTCACTGGCCTCGCCGGTCAGTGAATCCATGAATTTCCTCAACGAAGTGGCGCACCACTACCCGGACGCCATTTCCTTCGCGGCCGGAAGGCCGTACGAGGGTTTCTTCGACCTCGATCTGATCCACCGCTATCTGGCCACCTACGAGGAGCACCTGACGGACCGTCTGAACGGCGACCAGATCGCCGTCCGGCGGACGATGCTCCAGTACGGCCGGACGAAGGGCATCATTCACGAGATCGTCGCCGAACACCTCCGGGTGGACGAGGGCATCGTGGTCGACCCGGAGTCCGTCGTCGTCACCGTCGGCTGCCAGGAGGCGCTCTACCTGACGCTGCGCGCGCTGCGCCGCGACGACAAGGACGCACTGCTCGCGGTCGTCCCCAGTTACGTCGGGGCGCACGGCGCAGCCCAGTTGGCCGATCTGCCGGTGCTGCCGGTGCAGGACTCGCCGGAGGGCATCGACCTCGCCGACCTGGTCGAGGTGGTGCGCTCCGCGAAGGCGGCCGGGCTGCGGCCGCGCGCCTGCTACCTCGTCCCGGACTTCGCCAACCCCAGCGGCGCCAGCCTCGGCCTGGAGACCCGCCGGGAGCTGCTCCGGCTCGCGGAGGAGCACGACTTCCTGGTGATCGAGGACAACCCGTACGGGCTGCTCGGCGACGGCTCCGGGCCGCCCACCATGAAGGCCCTGGACGAGCACCACCGGGTGGTCTACCTGGGCTCGTTCGCCAAGACGGGGGTGCCGGGCGCCCGGGTCGGCTACGTCGTCGCCGACCAGCCGGTCAGTGGCCGGGACGGCCGGGCCGAGACGCTGGCCGACCAACTGGCCCGGATCAAGAGCATGTTGACCGTCAACACCTCGCCGATCGCGCAGGCCGTGATCGGCGGCAAGCTGCTGGAGAACGGCTACAGCCTGAAGGCTGCCAACAAGCGCGAGATCCAGGTCTACCTGGACAACCTGCACCACGTGCAGCGCGGGCTGGCGGCCCGCTTCTCGGACACCCCCGGCGTCTCCTGGAACACCCCCGTCGGCGGGTTCTTCTGCCTGCTCACCGTGCCCTTCGCGGCCGGCGACGACCTGCTGGAGACCAGTGCCCGGCGCCACCGCGTGCTGTGGACCCCGGTGCACCACTTCTACGCCGAGACCGAACCGCGCCGCCAACTCCGGCTCTCCTTCAGCCACCTGAGCCCGGAGGAGATCGACGAGGGGCTCGACCGGCTCGCCGAGTTCGTCCGGGCCCAGCTCTGACGCACCGCTCTCCGCACAGCCCCTGTTGTCCCGAACTCACCTTCCGCCGAAAGGAAGCGTACGCAGCCATGGAACACTGCACCCCGCTCCGTCGGAGCAAGGTCCGAATGTGGGGATGGACCTTCCGATGACACTGACACTCGACCTCAACCTGGAGCACGCCGGAGTGCTGGCCGCCGCTCCGCCGATCGCCCTGGACACCACCGACGTCGCCCGGATCATCGGGGTCGGCACCGCGGTGCCCGCCACCTCGTACTCGCAGGCCGAACTCCTCGACGTCTTCGGCATCGAGGACCAGCGCATCCGCTCGGTCTTCATGAACTGCGCGATCGACCGCCGTCACCTCACGCTGCCGCCGGAGACCCCGGAGGGCGGCCGCCACCTGGAGATCCAGGGTGAGCTCCTGGCCAAGCACAAGAAGAACGCCGTCGAGATCGGCGCCCGCGCCGTGCAGGAGTGCCTGAAGAACGCCGGGGCGAACCTGGAGGACATCGGCTACCTCACCTGTGTCACCTCCACCGGCTTCCTCACCCCCGGCCTGAGCGCCCTGATCATCCGCGAGCTCGGCATCGACCCGCGCGCCAGCCGCCTGGACGTCGTCGGCATGGGCTGCAACGCCGGCCTCAACGCGCTGAACGCAGTGGCCGGTTGGAGCCGCGCCCACCCCGGGCAGCTGGCCGTGATGGTCTGCGCCGAGGCCTGCTCCGCCGCCTACGTCTTCGACGGCACCATGCGCACCTCCGTCGTGAACAGCCTCTTCGGCGACGGCTCCGCCGCGATCGCCGTGATGTCCGGCGACGGCACCTCCGGCGCGCAGCAGAGCCTGCTCGGCACGGCCCAGGGCCCCCGGGTGCTCAAGTTCTCCAGCTACATCATCACCGAGGCGCTCGACGCGATGCGCTACGACTGGGACATGGACCAGGAGCGGTTCAGCTTCTACCTCGACCCCCAGGTCCCGTACGTGGTCGGCGCCCACGCCGAGCGGGTGGTCGACCGTCTGCTGGAGGGCACCGGCCTGCGCCGCAGCGACATCGGCCACTGGCTGGTGCACTCCGGCGGCAAGAAGGTCATCGACTCCGTCATGGTCAACCTCGGGCTGACCAGGCACGACGTCCGCCACACCACCGGCGTGCTGCGCGACTACGGCAACGTCTCCAGCGGCTCGTTCCTGTTCTCGTACGAGCGGCTGTGCGAGGAGGGCGTCGCCAACCCCGGCGAGTACTGCGTGCTGATGACGATGGGCCCCGGCTCGACCATCGAGACCGCGCTGGTGCGCTGGTGACCGAGCAGCACCGCACCGCGGACCAGCAGCCTTCCCATGACCGTACGAACCGAGAGGCAGAGAAGAACGTGACCCCCTCCACCACCACCGAGGCAGCCGCGCTGGTGGCCCGGATCGACGGCAGCAAGCCGCTCAGCGCCGAGATCGTCGCCCTCGTCAACGCCCTGTGCGAGCAGGCCGAGGACTCCGACGGCACCGCCGTCGCCGTCCTGCACGTCAGCGGCGCTCCGGCCGAGGGCTGGTCGGCCGGCCTGCCCGTGCCGCTGGTCAACAAGTGGGAGCGCGCCCTGCGCCGCCTGGAGCGCCTGGACACCGCCACCGTCGCGGTGGCGACGGGGGAGGTCGGTGGCACCGCCTTCGAGCTGCTGCTCGCGACCGACCACCGGATCGCCACCGGCGGCACCAGCTTCACGCTGCCCGCCGACGACAGCGGTGTCTGGCCCGGGATGTCGGTCTACCGGCTGGCCAACCAGGTCGGCATCGCCGGCGCCCGCCGTGCCGTGCTCTTCGGCGCGCCGATCCCGGCCCTGCGGGCGCTGGAGCTGGGCCTCGTCGACGAGCTGGTCGAGGAGGCCGGCCAGGCCAAGGCGGTCGAGGCCGTCGCGGCCAGCGCCGGACGCTGGACGGGCATGCGCCGTCAGCTGATGCTGGACGCCGCCACGACCAGCTTCGAGACCGCCCTTGGCAGCCACCTCGCCGCCTGCGACCGCGTGCTTCGCCGGGAGCCGGCCGAGGCGCACTCGTGAGCCCCGCGGTCCCCGCCGGTCAGGCGGGGGCCGCCCCCGAGGCCGTCGACAGCGAACTGTCGGCCGCCGCCAAGCAGTTGGCGGAAGTCTCGGCGGGCGCGAACGAGCTGCTCGACTCCCTCCCGCTGCCCGCCGCGCGCACCCCCGAGCAGCAGGCTCGGGCGGCCGAGGCCAAGCACGCGGCCCGTGATCTCCGCAGCCGCTTCCTCGCGGTGCACGCCGAGGCCGTCTACGACCGGCTGACCGAGGGCCGCACCCGGTGGCTGCGGCTCCCCGAGCTGGTCGGGGCCGCCGCCGAGGCGTACCCCGGGCTCGTCCCCACCGCCGAGCGGACGGCCGAGGAGCGCACCCGCCAGCAGGCCGACAAGGACGGCCACGAGATCGACCACGGCATCTTCCTCAGCGCCGTGCTCCGCTCCCCGGTGAGCGGGCCGCACCTGATGGACGCGATGCTCCGGCCGACCGAACGCGCCTTGGAGCTGCTGCCCGAGTTCGAGCGCACCGGTGTCGTCCAGCTGCACTCCGTCCGGCTGGAGCGGCGTGGCACCGCCGCCCACCTGACGTTCTGCCGCGACGACTGCCTGAACGCCGAGGACAACCAGCAGGTCGAGGACGTCGAGACGGCCGTCGACCTCGCGCTGCTCGACCCGCAGGTGCACGTCGGGGTCTTCCGGGGCGGCGTCCAGACCCACCCCCGGTACAAGGGTCGCCGGGTGTTCAGTGCCGGGATCAACCTCAAGAGCCTGCACGGCGGCCAGATCTCGCTGGTCGACTTCCTGCTGCGCCGCGAGCTCGGCTACATCAGCAAGCTCGTCCGGGGTGTGCTGGCCGACCACGCGGGCTCCTGGCGCTCCCGCACCGTCGAGAAGCCGTGGGTGGCGGCCGTCGACACCTTCGCGATCGGCGGCGGCGCCCAGTTGATCATGGTCTTCGACCGGGTCATCGCCGGCGCCGACGCCTACTTCAGCCTGCCCGCCGCGCAGGAGGGCATCGTGCCCGGTGCCGGTAACCTGCGCCTGGCCCGGCTCACCGGCGGCCGGATCTCCCGTCAGGTGATCCTCTGGGGCCGCCGGATCTGGGCCACCGAGCCGGACGCGGCGCTGCTCTTCGACCAGGTCGTCGAGCCCGCCGAGCTGGACGAGGCGGTCGAGGAGGCGGTGCGCCGCCTCGACAGTCCGGCCGTGGTGACCAACCGCCGGATGGTCAACCTCGCCGAGGACCCGCCGGAGGCGTTCCGCCACTACATGGCGGAGTTCGCGCTCCAGCAGGTGCTGCGCCTCTACAGCGAGGACGTGATCGGCAAGGTCGGCCGCTTCTCGGCCGGGCGGAGCTCCGCGTGACGGAGGACGACCGGCCCCGGGTGGCGTACGAGAAGAAGGACCACGTCGCGTACGTGACGATGGACCGCCCCGAGGTGCTGAACGCGATGGACCTGCGGATGCACCAGGAGCTCGCGGCCGTCTGGGACGACGTCGAGGCGGACGACGAGATCCGGGCGGTGGTGCTGACCGGCGCGGGGGAGCGGGCCTTCTCGGTCGGCCAGGACCTGAAGGAGCGGGCCCGCCTCAACGCGGCGGGCACCGCCCCGACCACCTTCGGCAGCCGGGGCCTGCTCGGCTGGCCCCGGCTGACCGAGCGGTTCGCGCTCTCCAAGCCGGTGCTCGCCCGGGTGGACGGCTTCGCGCTCGGCGGTGGCTTCGAACTGGCTCTCGCCTGCGATCTGGTGGTCGCCTCGGAGCGCTCCGTCTTCGCCCTCCCGGAGGCCCGCCTCGGCCTGGTCCCCGGTGCGGGCGGTGCCTTCCGGCTGGCCCGGCAGCTGCCGCTCAAGACGGCTCTCGGCCATCTGATGACCGGTCGGCAGCTGACGGCGGCCCGCGCCTTCGAGCTGGGCCTGCTCAACGAGGTGGTGCCCGCCGCCGAGCTGGACGCCTGCGTGGCGGGCTGGGTGGCCGATCTGGTCGCGGCGGCCCCGCTCGCGGTGCGGGCGATCAAGGAGGCGGTGATGCGCTCGGTCGACCTGCCGCTGGAGCAGGCCTTCGCCACCCGGTACGTCTGGGAGGAGCGGCGGATGCACAGTCAGGACGCCGTCGAGGGCCCGCGCGCCTTCGCCGAGAAACGCCCACCGCGCTGGCAGGGCCGCTGAACAGGTAGCCGCACGGGCAGTTGCACCACCCAGGGGCGCGGGGAACCGCGCGAGGTCGGAAGGCTGCACCGGTGCCTTCCGGCTTCGCGCCGTTCCCCGCGCCCCTTCCTGCGTACCGGGTTGGCTTGATTCCTTCGCACTCCTGGTGTTCGCCGAGCTTCAGCGATATGTTGCTGACGATCGGCGAAGGAGGAACGACCATGTACCCGCCCTACCCGCCACCGCCGCCCCTGCCCCCGCCGCCACCCGAACCCTGGAGCCACGGCGGCGCCCACCGGCACCGCACCAGAACCCCCGACGTCCGGGCCGCCGCGCTGCTGCTGCTCGCCGAACGGCCCGTCAGCGGCTACCAGATCGTCCGCGAGCTGGACCGCCGCAGCCAGGGCATGTGGCGGCCCAGCGCGGGCTCCGTCTACCCGGCCCTCCAACTCCTCGAGGACGAGGGTCTGGCGCAGGCCAGCGGCGCCAAGGGCTCCCGCACCTTCCACCTCACGGAGGACGGCGAGCAGTACGTCGAGGCCAACCGCGCCGCCCTCGGCACCCCCTGGGAGGAGTGGATCAGCGGCCCCGACCAGCAGCTGACCGAGCTGCGCGGCCAACTCGCCCAACTGGTCGCAGCCGTGGAGCAGGTGGCGACCGCCGCCGAACCCGCACAGATCGAGCAGGCGGGCCGCACCCTGGCCCGCACCCGCCGCGAGCTCTACCTGATGCTCGCCGGAGCCGAACCGACGGACCAGCCGTCACCCTGAACCAGGAGGCCCACCCGATGAGCGGAACCGACACGGCACTCGACACCCCCCAGCAGGAGGTGCCGCTGCGCCGCAACCGGGGGTTCCAACTCCTCTGG
The DNA here is from genome assembly GCF_052076145.1 of Kitasatospora sp. McL0602. Taxonomy (NCBI): domain Bacteria; kingdom Bacillati; phylum Actinomycetota; class Actinomycetes; order Kitasatosporales; family Streptomycetaceae; genus Kitasatospora; species Kitasatospora sp. McL0602. The sequence goes on from NZ_CP197246.1 coordinate 6,878,429, forward strand.
GCCGGTTCGGTGCCCGCCTTCCTCGGCCGCCAGATGACCGACCTGGTCTACCCGCTGGTGGTGCTCGCCATCACCGGCTCGCCCGGCTGGGCGGGCGCCTTCGGCGGCGTGCAGATCTTCACCTCGCTGCTCTTCGGCATACCCGCGGGGGAGTTGGCCGACCGCTACGACCACCGGCGGCTGCTGCTCACCGTCGAGGCCGTCCGCGCGCTGGTAGCCACCAGCGTGGTGGTGGCCGTCCTGCTCGACTCGCTCACCCTCGGGCACCTGCTCGCCGTCGCGGTCGTGATCGGAGCCGCCCAGCCGCTCGGCGGCTCCACCCGGACGCTGCTGGTGCGCACCCTCGTCCCGAAGAGCCAGCTCACCGCCGCCCTCACCCAGGAGGAGGTGCGCAGCAACAGCGCCGCCCTGGCCGGGCCGCCGCTCGGCGGCTTCCTCTACGCCGTCGGCCACGTGGTGCCCTTCCTGGTCACGGCCGCCGGATTCGTCACGGCCTTCCTCTGCACCTTCTTCGTCCGGGTGCCCGCCGGGGCCGCCGCACCCAAGCGGCCCGCCGACGGCCTGCCGGTGCTGCGGCGGATGCTGGTCGGCCTGAACGCCCTGTGGAGCGATCCGACCCTTCGCGCGGGGATGCTCTTCGCCGCCGCGATGAACCTCGCCGGCGCCCCGATCATGCTGGTCACCGTCGTCCAACTCCGGCACCAGGGCGTCTCCTCCGGCGCCATCGGCCTCGCCACCATCGGCCTCGCCGTCGGCGGTCTGGCGGGCGCCGCGCTGGTCGGGCCGCTGCACCGGCTGCTGCGGCCCGGCATCCTGATCCTGAGCGTCGCGGCGGCCGAGGCCGTGCTCACCGCGCTGCTCGCGCTCCCGTGGGGCCCGTGGTGGCTGGCCGCCGTGCTCTTCGTGCTCGGCCTCAGCGGCCCCTCGGTCCGTGTCCTGGTCGACGTCCTGATCTTCCGCCAGGTGCCGGACGAGCAGCGCGGCCGGGCGATCAGCGCCTGCATGACCGTCTTCGGCGTCGGCGCCTCGATCGGCGTCTTCGGCTCCGGGATGCTGCTCCAGTTCCTCACCCCGACCGTCGCCATCCTGGCGCTGGCGGGCATCCTCACGCTGCTCGCCGCCGCAGGCTGGACCAGCCGCTCGCTGCGCGTCGCCGCCTGGCCCGAGGAGTAGGGCCCCCTCCGCTGCTGTTCCACGGCACCCCGGTCCCGCTCTGCGGGGCCGGGGTGCCGTGCGTTGCGCTGGCAGCAAGTGGTCCGGCCGCTCGTCCACGGTGGCGGGACTCTGTCAGGTAGCGGACAGCCACCGCTGTGACCAGTACCGGAAGGGCCGTCAGTTCCTAGGATGAGCGAGTCCGAGCAGGCTCCAACCGCCGTGCCGCGACTTCCCTTTGAATGTGACAGCCGCTCTCCGAAGAAGACTGGCAGGTGGACGGCAATGGCCGGAATCGAATCTGTGGAGGGGCTCTCCGTGTCCTTTTCTGACCTGGAAGCCACGCTCTGCGAGCTCTTCTCCGACATCCTGGGCGTCCCGGGCATCGAGCCCGACGACAGCTTCTTCGACTTCGGCGGCCACTCGCTGCTGGCGACCCGCCTGGTCAACCGCATCCGCGCCGAACTCGGCCTGGAGGCAGCGGCCCTGACCGTCTTCGAGGCGCCCACCCCGGCCAAGCTCGCCGCCGCGCTCGACAGCAGCGCCCCGGCCGCCCGCCGCACCCCGGTCACCGCGGTGACACCCCGCCCGGCCGACCTCCCGGCCTCCGCCGCCCAGCGCCGGCTCTGGTTCCTGCACCGGCTGCTCGGCGCGAGCGCCACCTACAACGTCCCGGTGGTGACCCGCCTCGCTGGCCCGCTCGACGTCCCGGCGCTCACGGCCGCCCTCGGTGACCTGCTCGCCCGGCACGAGGCCCTGCGCACCGTCCTCGCCGAGCAGGACGGCGAGCCGGTGCAGCGCATCCTCCCGGTCGATCAGGCCGGGCTGCCGCTGCACGTCAGCCACCCGGCCGACCCCGCCGCCGCGATCGCCGCCGCCTGCGGGCACACCTTCGACCTCGCCACCGACCTGCCGCTGCACGCCGAGCTGCTCCACCAGGGCCCGGACGAAGCCGTCCTGGTCCTGGTCATGCACCACATCGCCACCGACGGCTGGTCGATGGCCCCGCTGGCGGCCGACCTCTCGGCCGCGTACGCCGCCCGTGCCCAGGGCCGGGCCCCGCAGTGGCAGCCGCTGCCCGTGCAGTACGCCGACTACGCCCTCTGGCAGCGCGAGCAGCTCGGCAGCGCCGAGCTCGACCGCCAACTCGGCTACTGGCGCGAGAAGCTGGCCGCCCTGCCCGAGGAGCTGGTGCTCCCCGCCGACCGCCCGCGCCCCGTCCGCTCCTCCTACCGGGGCGGGCAGGTCAGCCACCCCCTCGGCGCGGACACCACCCTGGCCCTGCGCGAGCTGGCGGCCGAGCAGAACGCCACCGTCTTCATGGTCGCCCAGGCCGCCGTAGCCGCCCTGCTCACCCGGCTCGGCGCCGGCACCGACATCCCCCTCGGCACCGTCGTCTCCGGCCGCGCCGACGAGGCGCTCTCGGAGCTGGTCGGCTTCTTCGTCAACACCCTGGTCCTGCGCACCGACACCTCCGGCGACCCGACCTTCGCCGGTCTGCTCGCCCGCGTCCGCACCGACGCCCTCGCGGCGATGGACCACCAGGACCTCCCCTTCGACCTGCTCGTCGAGGAGCTCCAGCCCGTCCGTTCGCTCTCCCGCAACCCGCTCTACCAGGTCGCGTTCGGCGTCGAGGAGGAGTTCGCGCCGCTGCACGCAGAGGGGCTGTGCACCGAACTGCTCGCCGCACCCGTCGAGACCTCCCAGTTCGACCTGCTGGTGGTGCTCAAGGAGCGCGGCGGGCAGCTCGACCTCAAGGTCACCTACGCCACCGACCTGTTCGACCACGGGACGGCCGAGGCCCTCACCGGGCGGCTCGCCCGGCTGCTCACCCGGGCCGCCGCCGACCCGCAGGCCAGGCTCAGCGCCGTCGAGCTGATGTCGGAGCCCGAGCGGGAGCGCGTCCTCGGCGCCTGGAACGCCACCGCCGAGGCCGAACCCCGCACCTGGCCCGAGCTGTTCGAAGCCTGGGCCGCCGCAGCACCCGACACCCTCGCCGTCGAACACGGCGAAGACAAGCTGACGTACAGTCAACTCGACGAGCAGGCCAACCGGCTGGCCCGCTACCTGATCGGGCGCGGCGTCGGCCCCGACGTGCCCGTCGCCGTCTCGATGCGGCGCAGCTCCGACCTGGTGGTCGCCCAGCTCGCGGCCAACAAGGCCGGTGGCGCCTACTTCCCGGTCGACCCGGCCTACCCGCCCGCCCGGCGGCAGTTCATGCTCGACAACACCCGGCCCGGCGTGATGCTGATCGACGACCCGGCCCACCTCGACGGTCTCACCGCCGAGGCGACGCTGCTCGCCGACATCGCGCTCGACGACCACTCCCCGGCCCCCGTCACCGACGCCGACCGGCTGAGCCCGCTGCGCACCGCCAACACCTGCTACGTCATCTACACCTCCGGCTCCACCGGCGTGCCCAAGGGCGTCTGTGTCGCCCACACCGGCATAGCCAGGATGGCCCGCCGCCACGGCGACTACGTGCGCGGCCCCGGCAACCGGGTGCTCCAGCTCGCCTCGATCGGCTTCGACGGGTCGGTCTGGGAGATGGCCATGGCCCTGCTCACCGGTGGCACGCTCGTCGTCGGCGACCCGGAGGAGCTGCTCACCGGCGCCACCCGCGCCGCCGGGGTCACCCATGTCACGGTGACGCCCTCGCTGTTGGCCGCCCTCCCGGCCGACGCGCTGCCGCACGGCGCCGTCATCATCACCGCGAGCGAGGCCTGCCCGGACGGCCTGGTGGAGAACTGGACCGCCCATCACACCCTGGTCAACTCCTACGGCCCGACGGAGACCACCGTCTGCGCCACCGGCACCTTCCTGAGGCCGGGCGAGCCCGTCAGCATCGGCGGCCCGGTCGCCGCCACCCAGGTCTACGTCCTGGACGAGGCCCTGCGGCCCGTCGTCCCCGGAGTCGCCGGCGAACTCTACGTCGCCGGCATCGGGTTGGCGCGCGGCTACGTCGCCCGGCCCGACCTGACCGCGAGCCGGTTCACCGCCAACCCCTTCGGCGCGCCCGGCGAGCGGATGTACCGGACGGGCGACGTGGTGCGCTGGACGCCCGACGGCCGGCTGATCTTCGCCGGCCGGGCCGACGACCAGGTCAAGATCCGTGGCTTCCGGATCGAACTCGGCGAGGTGGAGGCCGCGTTGGCCGCCCTCCCGGGCATCCGGCAGGTCGCCGTCGTGGTCCGCGAGGACCAGCCCGGCGACAAGCGCCTGGTCGCCTACCTCGTCCCCGAGGCCCGTACCGAGGTCGAGGCCGCCGCCCTGCGCACGGCGCTCGCCGACCGCCTCCCCGAGTACATGGCTCCGTCGGCGTTCGTCGCGCTCGACGCCATCCCGATGACGCCCAACGCCAAGCTGGACCGCGCCCGGCTGCCTGCCCCCGACTACGCCCTCGCGGCCGGCTCCCGCACCCCGCGCACGCCGCAGGAGGAGATCCTCTGCGGCCTCTTCGGCGAGCTGCTCGGAGCAGCCCAGGTCGGCATCGACGACAGCTTCTTCGACCTCGGCGGGCACTCCCTGCTCGCCACCCGCCTGGTCAACTCCATCCGCACGGCCTTCGCCGTCGACATCGACCTGCGCACCCTCTTCGAGGCCCCGACCGTCGCCGGCCTGGCCGCCCGCCTCGCCGACGCCCGCGCCTCCCGCACACCCGTGGTGGCCGTCCAGCCACGCCCGGAGCAGCTGCCGCTCTCCTCGGCGCAGCGCCGCCTCTGGTTCCTGCACCGCCTGAACGGCCCCAGCGCCACCTACAACGCCCCGCTCGTGACCCACATCCGGGGCGCGCTCGACACCGACGCGCTCGCAGCCGCCCTCACCGACGTGACGGGCCGCCACGAGTCGCTCCGCACGGTGTACGGGGAGATCGACAGCGAGCCCGTCCAGCGCGTGATCCCGGCGGACCAGGCCCGGGTGCCCGTGCGGCTGACCCGCTGCGCACAGGCCGACGTCGAGGCCGCCGTCGCCGCCGCGTGCGGCCACGTCTTCGACCTGGAGACCGATCTCCCGCTCCACGCCGAGTTGATCGACTCCGGCACCGAGGCTTCCGTCCTGGTCGTGGTGATGCACCACATCGCCACCGACGGCTGGTCGATGGCCCCGTTCACGGCCGACCTGTCGGCTGCGTACGCGGCGCGGTTGGGCGGCGGTGCGCCGGTGTGGGAGCCGCTGCCGGTGCAGTACGCCGACTACGCCCTCTGGCAGCAGGACCAGGACACTGAGGGGGAGTCGGCCCACTGGCGGGACACGCTCGCAGGCCTGCCCGAGGAGCTGTCGCTCCCGACGGACCGTCCGCGCCCGATGCGCGCGTCCTACCGGGGTGGCCGGATCGAGCTCGCGCTGGACGCCGAGACGGCCGACAGGGTACGGGAGCTGGCGCGTCTTCATGACGTGACGCCGTTCATGGTGGGGCAGGCTGCGGTTGCGGCTTTGCTGACCAGGCTCGGTGCCGGGACGGATCTGCCGCTCGGGACGGTGGTGGCCGGTCGTGGTGACGAGGCGCTGTCCGAGCTGGTTGGCTTCTTCGTCAACACCGTGGTGCTGCGGACGGACACCGCTGGTGACCCGACGATCGGGGAGCTGCTGGCCCGAGTGCGGGCTGCTGACCTGGCCGCGTTCGCGCACCAGGAGCTGCCCTTCGACCGGCTGGTCGAGGACCTTCAGCCGGCGCGGTCGCTGGCTCGCCACCCGCTCTTCCAGGTGGCCATCGGCTGGCAGAGCGGCGCGGGCCCTGAGCTGCGGCTGCCCGGGGTGGAGTGCAGCCCCGGTGCGATCGCCCTTGACGTGGCCAAGTTCGACCTCGACTTCGAGTTCGTCGAACGCCCCGAGCAGGGGCTGAGCCTCCAGGTCGAGTACGCGGACGACCTCTTCGACCGTGGTTCGGCGGCGCTGCTCGGTGAGCGGCTGGTGCGGGTGCTGGGTCAGCTGTCGGCCGGGCTGCGGCTCTCCGAGGTCGAGGTGGTGTCGGCGGAGGAGTGTGCGGAGCTGGTGGCGTGGGGGTGTGGTTCGGTGGTGCCTGCTGCACTCGGCGGTCTGCTGTCGGTGTTCGACGCGCGGGTGGCGGAGGCTCCTGACGCGGTGGCTCTTTCGGCGGGTGAACTCTCTCTGAGCTACCGGGAGTTGTCGGGCCGGGTTGACGCCCTGGCGGGTGCGTTGGTGGCTGCCGGGGTGGGGCGCGAAACTCTCGTGCCGGTGTTGATGGAGCGCTCTGCCGATGTGGTGGTGGCGCTGCTGGCGGTGCTGCGGGCGGGTGGTGCCTATCTGCCGGTGCACACGCGGTATCCGGTGGCGCGGATGGCGGTGGTGCTCGCTGGTGCTCCGTTGGTGATCGCTGACGAGACCTGGGCCGGGCACGAGGTGCTGAACGGCCACCGGGTGGTGTCCGCGAAGGCCGTGGGTGAGCCCGTCGAGTGGCCGGTGGTCGATCCTGCCGAGTTGGCGTACGTGATGTTCACGTCCGGGTCGACGGGTGAGCCGAAGGGCATCGGCATCACCCAGCAGGGCGTGATCGACCTCGCACAGGACGCCAGTTGGGGCGTCGGTCCGGGCTGCTCCGTCCTCTTCCAGTCGCCGCACGCGTTCGACGGGTCGACGTACGAGATCTGGGCGGCGCTGCTCTCGGGCGGACGAATCGTCGTCGGCCCTCCGGGTGAGTTGGACGCCGCCGGCGTACGCCGCCTGGTCACTGTGCGCGGGGTGACCCATCTGAGCGTGACGGCAGGCCTGTTTCGGGTGATCGCCGAGGACGACCCGGCTGCGCTGGCCGGTCTGGCTGAGGTCACCACGGGTGGTGACGTGATCTCCGCCCATGCGGTCACCCGGGCGCTTGAGGCTGCGCCGGGCCTGGTTGTGCGGACGACGTACGGGCCGACGGAGGCGACGCTGTGTGTGACGGAGCACGGCTGGCGGGCCGGTGACGAGCTGGGTGCTCTGGTGCCGCTCGGCAGTGCGATGGAGGGGACGCGGTTGCTGGTCCTGGACGAGCGGTTGCGGCCTGTTGCGCCGGGTGTGGCGGGGGAGTTGTACATCTCCGGTTCGGGTCTCGCGCGGGGGTATGTGGGTCGGGCGGGGTTGACGGCGGAGCGGTTCGTCGCGGATCCGTACGGCGGCCCGGGGGAGCGGATGTACCGCACCGGTGACACCGTCCGCTGGACGCCGGGCGGTGAGCTGCTCTTCGCCGGGCGCGGCGACGGCCAGGTCAAGATCCGGGGCTTCCGGATCGAACTCGGCGAGGTGGAAGCCGTGTTGGCGGCCGTGCCGGGTATCGGCCAGGCGGCCGTCATCGTCCGGGAGGACCGTCCGGGCGACAAGCGCCTGGTCGGCTACCTCGTCCCCGAGGCTGGTGCGATGCTGGACGTCGACACGGTCGTCAGCTATCTCTCCGACCGTCTGCCCGACTACATGGTCCCCTCCGCCTTCGCGGCGCTGGAGGCCCTGCCGCTGACGATCAACGGCAAGCTCGACCGGGAGGCCCTGCCCGCGCCCGACTACTCCGTGGCCTCCACCGGGCGTGCCCCGCGCAACCCGAAGGAAGAAGCGCTCTGCGCGCTCTTCGCCGAGGTGCTCGGCCTGCCCGAAGTCGGCATCGACGACAGCTTCTTCGAACTCGGCGGCCACTCCCTGCTCGCGACCCGCCTGGTCAACCGGGTCCGGGCGGTGATGGGGGCGGAGTTGATCGTCCGGGCCGTCTTCGAGGCCCCGACCGTCGCCCAACTCGTCCTGCTCGCACAGGAGAGCTCCGACACGGGACGATCCGGTGTGGTGCCGGTGGTGCCGCGTCCGGTGGTGGTGCCGTTGTCGGCGGCGCAGCGGCGGCTGTGGTTCATGTACCGCTTGGACGGGCCGAGTACGACGTACAACGTGCCGGTGGTGGTGCGGGTGCGGGGTGCGTTGGACCGTGAGGTGCTGTCGGCGGCGCTGGGTGATGTGGTGGGCCGGCACGAGGTGCTGCGGACGGTGTTCGCCGAGGTGGACGGCGAGCCGGTGCAGCTGGTCCGTCCGGCGGGGCCGCTGCCGGTCTTCGAGGGTGTGAGCGTCGCGGCGGCGTGTGGTCATCTCTTCGACCTGGCAGCGGAGTTGCCGATCCGGGCGGAGGTCGTCGGGGATACGTTGGTGGTGGTGACGCACCACATCGCGACCGACGGCTGGTCGATGGTGCCGTTCATGGCGGACCTGTCGGCTGCGTACGCGGCCCGGCTGGGCGGCAACGCGCCGGTGTGGGAGCCGCTGCCGGTGCAGTACGCCGACTATGCGCTCTGGCAGCAGGGCCAGGACACCGAGGGGGAGTTGGCGTACTGGCGCCGCGCTCTCGCCGGTGCACCGGAGGAGCTGGTACTGCCGACGGATCGCCCGCGCCCGGCGCAGGCCTCGTACCGGGGTGGCCGGGTGGACATCCCGGTCGACACCGCCACGGCCGAGGGCCTGCGCGAGCTGGCCCGCGCCCACGACGTGACCTCGTTCATGGTCGCCCAGGCAGCCGTCGCGGCCCTGTTGACCCGCCTCGGCGCGGGCACGGACATCCCCCTCGGCACACCGGTGGCCGGCCGCGACGACGACGCACTCACCGACCTGATCGGCTTCTTCGTCAACACGGTGGTGCTGCGGACGGACACCAGTGGTGACCCGGCTTTCGCCGAGCTGCTCGGGCGGGTGCGGGAGGCGGATCTCGCCGCGTTCGAGCACCAGGCGCTGCCCTTCGACCGCCTCGTCGAGGAGCTGCACCCCACCCGCTCGCTCGCCCGCCACCCCCTCTTCCAGATCGCCCTGGCCTGGCAGAGCGGCTCGCTGCCGCCCCTGGACCTTCCCGGTGCGGTCTGCGAGCACCAGCACGAGGCCGTCTCGCTCGGCGCGGCCAAGTTCGATCTCGATTTCGAGTTCGCCGAGGACTCGACCGGGCTGCGCCTGCGGATCGGGTACGCGGACGACCTGTTCGACGCCCCGACGGTCCAGTTGCTGGGCGAGCGCCTGGTCCGGGTCCTCTCCCAGGTCGGTGCCTCGGCGCAGGTACGGCTGAGCGGGCTGGAGATCCTCTCGGGCGACGAGCGGCAGCTCCTCGGCGCCTGGAGCAGCGGCCCGGACGTCGAACCGGCCACCTTCGGCGCGCTGTTCGCCCAGCAGGTGGCCCGCGACCCCGCCGCGACGGCGGTCGAGCACGACGGCGAGAGCCTCACCTACGCGCAGCTCGACGCCCGCGCCAACCGCCTGGCCCATCACCTCGTCGCGTGCGGCGTCGGCCCGGAGATACCGGTCGCGGTGTCGATGGCCCGCGGCACCGGGCTGGTCACCGCCCTGCTGGCCGTGCTGAAGGCGGGCGGCGTCTACTTCCCGGTCGACCCGGCCTACCCCGCCGCCCGCAAGGCGTTCATGATCGCCGACACGGTGCCGCTGCTGACCCTCGACGACACCGCCGGCGACCTCGACCTCACCGCACACCCCGACACCGCGCCCGACGCCCGCATCCACCACGGCAACACCTGCTACCTGATCTACACCTCCGGCTCCACCGGCACCCCCAAGGGCACCGCCGTCCCGCACACCGGCCTGTCACGCCTGGTGAGTTCGCACATCGACGCGCTCGGGGTCGGCCCGGGGAGCCGGGTCCTCCAGCTCGCCTCGATCGGCTTCGACTCCTCGGTGGCGGAGATCCTGATGGCGCTGCTGGCAGGCGCCGTGCTCCGGATCGGCGACCCGGTGGCACTCCCGGTGGCGGGCCCGGACGAACCGATGGTGGCCGGGGTGACGCACGTGACGGTGCCGCCGTCACTGCTCGGGGCGCTGCCCGAACACGCCCTGCCGAAGGGCGCCGTCATCATCACGGCCGGTGAAGCCTGCCCGGACGCGCTGGTCGATCTCTGGTCGGTGGACCATCGGCTGGTCAACCTGTACGGCCCGACCGAGGTCACCGTCTGCTCGACCGGCACCTTCCTCACCCCGGGCGAGCCGGTCACCATCGGCGTCCCGATCGCCGGCACCCGGGCCTATGTCCTCGACGACTCGCTCAACCCGGTACCTCCGGGCGTCGCAGGGGAGTTGTACCTCGCGGGCAGCGGCCTGGCACGCGGCTACCTCGGCCGAACGGGCCTCACCGCGAGCCGTTTCACCGCCAACCCGTACGGCGCCCCCGGCGAGCGGATGTACCGCACCGGCGACGTCGTCCGCTGGACGGCCGACGGACGGCTCAGCTACCAGGGCCGGGCCGACGACCAGGTCAAGATCCGGGGCTTCCGGATCGAACTCGGCGAGATCGAGACAGCGTTGGCCCCGGCCGAGGGCGTCCGCCAGGTCGCCGTCGTGGTCCGCGAGGACCGTCCGGGTGACCGCCAGCTGGTCGCCTATCTGGTGCCCGAGCCCGGCGCGCAGCTCGATCTTCCCGCCCTCCGCGCGGGCCTCGCCGACCGGCTGCCGGACTATCTCGTACCCGCGGCCTTTGCGACGCTGGAGTCCCTCCCGCTCACCGTCAACGGCAAGTTGGACCGGGCAGCGCTCCCCGCACCCGACTACGCCTCCTCCGCCGTGCGGCGCGCGCCGCGCACCCCGCAGGAGGAGATCCTCTGCGGACTGTTCGCCGGACTGCTCGGTGCACCCGAGGTCGGCATCGACGACAGCTTCTTCGACCTCGGCGGCCACTCGCTGCTCGCGACGAAGCTGGTCAACCGGGTACGGGCCGTGCTGGGCGCGGAGTTGACGGTCCGATCCGTGTTCGAGGCCCCGACGGTGGCCGGCCTGGTGCCGCGCATCGCAGCGGCCGCCCGTGGTGCTCGAATGGGAGTGGTGGCAGTGACGTCTCGTCCGGCTGTGGTGCCGTTGTCCTCGGCGCAGCGTCGGCTGTGGTTCATGTACCGCCTGGACGGCCCGAGCGCCACGTACAACGTGCCGGTGGTGACCCACCTCCGGGGCGCCGTCGACCGTGAAGCACTGGCAGCCGCCCTCGGCGACGTGGTCGGGCGGCACGAGGCGCTGCGGACGGTCTTCGCGGAGAGCGACGGCACGCCGGGCCAGATCGTCGTCCCGGCCGACCAGGCCGTGATCGGTCTGACGGAGACCCGCTGCGAGCCGGTGGACGCCGAGGCGGCGATCGCCGCCGCCTGCGGCCACGTCTTCGACCTGGAGGCCGATCTCCCGCTCTACGCCGAGTTGGTCGACTCCGGAGCCGAAGAGACCACCCTCGTCCTGGTGATGCACCACATCGCCACCGACGGCTGGTCGATGGGCCCGTTCGCGGCCGACCTCGCGGCGGCGTACGAAGCCCGGCTCGGCGGTGCCGCACCGGCCTGGGAGCCGCTGCCCGTGCAGTACACCGACTACGCGCTCTGGCAGCGCGACCTGCTCGACGCGGTCGGCGAGCCCGACAGTGAACTCGGTCGCCAACTCGCCCACTGGAGCAAGACCCTGGCTGGCGCCCCGGAGGAGCTGGCGCTCCCCGCCGACCGGCCGCGCCCGCTGCGCGCCTCCTACCGGGGCGGCCGCATCCAGCTGCCGGTGGAGACCGAGATCGCGGGCGGGCTGCGCGAACTGGCCCGGACGAACGACGTGACGGTCTTCATGGTCGCCCAGGCCGCAGTGGCGGCTCTGCTGACCAGGCTAGGCGCCGGTACGGACATCCCCCTCGGCACGGTGGTCGCCGGCCGCGCCGACGACGCCCTCTCCGACCTGGTGGGCTTCTTCGTCAACACGCTGGTGCTGCGCATCGACACCGCCGGAGACCCGTCCTTCGCGGAGCTGCTGGCCCGCGTCCGCACGGCCGACCTGGCAGCGTTCGAGCGCCAGGACCTCCCCTTCGACCGCCTGATCGAGGAGCTCCAGCCCAGCCGCTCGCTCGCCCGTCACCCGCTCTTCCAGGTCGCCGTGGCCTGGGAGACCGGCGACGACACGGCCCTCGCCCTCCCCGGCCTGACGACCAGGGCCGGTGCGGCCGTCCTCGACGCGGCCAAGTTCGACCTGGAGTTCGGCTTCGCCGAGAACCTCGACGGCAGCCTGGCCCTGGTGGTCGGCTACGCGGACGACCTCTTCGACCGCAGCACGGCCGAGACCCTCGGCGGCCGCTTGCTCCGCCTCCTCGCCCAGGTCACCGAGACCGCTGAACTCCCGCTCAGCTCGCTGGAGGTGGTGTCGGCGGAGGAGTGTGCGGAGTTGGTGGCGCAGGGGTGTGGTTCGGTGGTGCCTGCTGCGCTCGGTGGTCTGCTGTCGGTGTTCGACGCGCGGGTGGCGGAGTCGCCTGACGCGGTGGCGGTGTCTGCGGGTGAACTGTCGCTGAGCTACCGGGGGTTGTCGGAGCGAGTTGATGCGCTGGCGGGTGCGTTGGTGGCTGCCGGGGTGGGGCGCGAAACTCTCGTGCCGGTGTTGATGGAGCGCTCTGCCGATGTGGTGGTGGCGTTGTTGGCGGTGTTGCGTGCGGGTGGTGCGTATCTGCCGGTGCACACGCGGTATCCGGTGGCGCGGATGGCGGCGGTGCTGGGTGACGCTGCGCTGGTGGTCGCGGACGGGACGTGGGCCGGGCACGAGGTGTTGAGCGGCCGCCGGGTGGTGTCGGCGAAGGCTGTGGGTGAGCCGGTCGAGTGGCCGATGGTGGATCCTGGCGAGTTGGCGTATGTGATGTTCACGTCCGGGTCGACGGGTGAGCCGAAGGGTATCGGTGTCACTCAGCAGGGTGTGATCGACCTTGCACAGGACGGCAGTTGGGGTGTGGGTCCGGGGTCGTCGGTGTTGTTCCATGCGCCGCATGCGTTCGACGGTTCGACGTACGAGATCTGGGCGGCGCTGCTCTCGGGTGGGCGGGTGGTGGTGGCGCCGGCGGGTGAGCTGGATGCGGGTGTGCTGCGTGGGCTCGGGTCGGTGACTCATCTGAGTGTGACGGCGGGTCTGTTCCGGGTGATCGCGGAGGATGATCCGGGGGCGTTCGCTCATCTGGTGGAGGTGACGACCGGTGGTGATGTGATCTCGGCGCATGCTGTGGCTCGGGTGCTGGAGGCTGCGCCGTCGACGATTGTGCGGACGACGTACGGTCCGACGGAGGCGACGCTGTGTGTGACGGAGCATGGTTGGCGTGCCGGTGACGAGCTGGGTGCTCTGGTGCCGCTCGGCAGTGCGATGGAGGGGACGCGGCTGTTGGTCCTGGACGAGCGGTTGCGGCCGGTTGCGCCGGGTGTGGCGGGGGAGTTGTACATCTCCGGGTCGGGTCTTGCGCGGGGGTATGTGGGTCGGGCGGGGTTGACGGCGGAGCGGTTTGTTGCGGATCCGTTCGGTGGTCCGGGGGAGCGGATGTACCGCACCGGTGACACGGTGCGCTGGACGCCGGGCGGTGAGCTGCTCTTCGCGGGGCGTGGTGACGGCCAGGTGAAGATCCGTGGTTTCCGGATCGAACTGGGTGAGGTGGAGGCCGTGTTGGCGGCTGTGCCGGGTGTCGGTCAGGCGGCGGTCATCGTCCGGGAGGACCGTCCGGGTGACAAGCGCCTGGTCGGCTACCTCGTCCCCGAACCCGGCGCCGAGCTGGACGTCGACACGGTCGTCAGCTATCTTTCCGACCGTCTGCCCGACTACATGGTCCCCTCCGCCTTCGCCGTCCTGGAGGCCCTGCCGCTGACGATCAACGGCAAGCTCGACCGGGAGGCCCTGCCCGCGCCCGACTACGCAGCCGTCTCCACCGGCCGTGCCCCGCGCAACCCGCAGGAGGAAGCGCTCTGCGCGCTCTTCGCCGAGGTGCTCGGCCTGCCCGAAGTCGGCATCGACGACAGCTTCTTCGACCTCGGCGGCCACTCCCTCCTCGCGACCCGCCTGGTCAACCGCATCCGCGTCAGTCTCGGCGTCGAGGTGACCGTACGCACGGTTTTCGAGGCCCCGACCGTGGCCGGACTGGCGCCGAATCTGGCGTCCGGCCGGCGTGCACGACCCAAGCTTCGTCCCAAGGCCCGCTGAAAGAACCCGAGTTCAGCCATCGCTACTATCACTGGAGTGACGACATGACGGTTACGGCTACGCCTGTCCTTCTCAAGAGCGACGAGCTGTTCGGGGAGGACCGCTCCGACACGCTCTACGACAAATCCCGGGAGATCTCCCGCTACCTGCTGATGCACTACGGCGAGCTGAAGGACGTCTTCGACCGCCCGCAGCACCCGCTGGCCCCGGCCCACGGCTTCCCCGTCCGGCTCGCGCAGATGCTGGAGGCCAGCGCGGCGGCGAGCGGCACCCGGGTGCGCCGGATGCTGGACGTCGGCTGCAACGTCGGCGGGGTGTCGCACGCGCTCAGCGAGTGGGTGGAGGAGCTCGTCCTCGGCATCGACATCAGCCCGCGCTCGGTCGAGATCGCCCAGACCCTGACCCGCAGCGGCTGCGGCCGCTTCAGCATCGCCGAACTCGGCCCGTTCACCCGGGACATCGAGCTCAACCTGCCCGCCCCCGACGGCAGGGCGACCGTCGAGTTCGAGGTCGGTGACGCCAACGCGCTTCGTGGTAGCGAGGGCGGGTACGACGCCGTGCTGCTCTCCAACGTCCTGGACCGGGTGGACGACCCGGTCGCCTGCCTGGAGCAGTTCTCGACCTCCACCGACGTGCTCGCGGCCGGCGGTCTGCTGATGATCGCCTGCCCGTGGTCCTGGTACCCGGAGTTCAGCCACCCGGGCGTCTGGCTGGGCTCCGCGCAGGACCGCATCCCGAGCGAGCAGGCGCTGAAGCACCTGCTGTCGGCCCACTTCGACCTGGTCGAGGAGGCGGACCAGCCCGGAGTGCTGCGGCAGAACCCGCGCGAGTACGACTACTTCGAGGCGCACGTGACGGTCTGGAAGAAGCGCTGACCCGGATCGGCCTGCGGATGCGGAAACCGGCGGCCACGGAGATGCTGGAGGTCTGAAGCCCGGACAGGGAGGACGACCCATGTCGATGTTGGACAAGCTCAAAGGCATGATGAAGGGCCACGAGGACGTCGCCCGCGAGGGAGTCGAAAAGGCCGGTGACACGATCGACGCCAAGACCGACGGCAAGTACAGCGGCCAGGTCGACACGGCCCAGCAGAAGATGAACGAGCAGCTCGGCACCCAGGCGCCCCCCGACGAGGCCCAGCCACCGGCCAACTGATTCGCAGGCCCCCGGAAGCCCCCGTGAGTGTCCTCGCGGGGGCTTCCGCACGCCTTCGGACGGGGCTCAGCGCAACAGGCGGCGCTCCTTGGCGACGGCCACCGCGCCGGTGCGGGTGTCGACGCCGAGCTTGTCGTAGATCCGGCTCAGGTGGGTCTTGACGGTCGCCTCGCTGATGAAGAGCGCGCGGGCGATCTCCCGGTTGCCCAGGCCCTGGCCGAGCTGGACGAGGATGTCCTGCTCGCGGTCGGTGAGCTGCGGTGCGGGCGATCTGAGCTGGGCCATCACCCGGCTGGCGATCGGCGGCGAGAGGGTGCTGCGGCCCTGCGCGGCCGCGTGGATGGCGGCGAACAGCTCCTCCGGCCGCTCCGCCTTCAGGAGGTAGCCGGTGGCCCCGGCGGCGATCGCCCGGGTCACGTCGGTGTCGGTGTCGTAGGTGGTCAGCACCAGGACGTGCACCCCGCCGCCGGACTCCGCGACGATCCGCCCGGTCGCCGCGACGCCGTCGATCCCGGGGCCGAGCTGGAGATCCATCAGCACCACCTGCGGCTGCAGCCGCGCCGCCAGCGCGACGGCCTCCTCGCCGCTGCTCGCCTCGCCGACCACCTCGATGTTCTCGGCACTCGCCAGCAGGGCGAGCAGCCCGGCCCGGACGACGGCGTGGTCGTCGCAGACCAGGATGCGGACGGGCGCGGGCGCGGGCGCGGGGGACGGTCCGGCGGTCACTGGTGCTCCAGGGGGACGGCGGCGGAGATCACGGTGCCCTCGCCGGGTGCGGACTCGACGGTCAGGTGGCCGCCGAGCTGCCGCAGCCGGGCCCGCATCGCGGCCAGTCCGTGCCCGCGCCTATGAGTGGCAGAGCCGGCCGGTTCGCCGGGGGCGAAGCCCGTACCGTCGTCGGCGATGTCCAGGACGACCTGGTCGCCGAGGTAGGAGAGCGTGAGGGCGGCGGCCGAGGCGTCGGCGTGCTCGCGGATGTTGGCCAGCGCGCCCTGGGCGATCCGCAGCAGTGCGGCCTGGGTGGCGCTCGGCAGCGGGACGGGGGTGCCGTCGAGGTGCAGGCGGACGGGCAGGCCGCTCTCGGCCGACTCGCGGTCGGCGACGGCCCGCAGGGCCTGGTCGAGGGTGCCGCCGTCGGCCAGCTCGACGGGGGCGAGGTCGTGGACGAAGCGGCGGGCCTCGGCGAGGTTGCGGGCAGCCACCCCGGCGGCCGTCCGCATGTGCGCGCGGGCGGTCTCCGGATCGCGCTCCCAGGTGCGGTCGGCGGCCTGCAACAGCATCTGCTGGCTGGAGAGGCCCTGCGCCAGGGTGTCGTGGATCTCGACGGCGAGCCGCTCGCGCTCCGCCAGCGTGCCCTCGCGGCGCTCCGTCGCGGCGAGCTCGCGGCGGGTGCGGCGCAGGTCGTCGATCAGCGCGCGCTGGCGCCCGGCCTGCCGCTCCATGTGCAGGAAGACGGCGATGGCCAGGCCCGCCACGGCGGGCGGCAGCAGTACCAGATTGGGGTCGAGTCCGCCCGAGAGCCGGATCTCGGCGCTCACCACCAGCGCGGTGAGCGCCGCCACCAGCGGGATGGCGGCCCGCGCGGGCACCGTGCGCAGTGCCGTGTAGATCAGCGGCACCGCGCACCAGGCGAAGCTCGGCGCGAGGAGCACCAGCACCACCCAGAGCACCGTCACCACGGCCAGCCGGGCGAGCCGGCCCGGCCGGGTGGCCAGCCGGCCGCGAGCCGGGGCCAGCTGCGCGGCGGCCAGGGCGAGGCCGAGGCCGATCACCCAGGGCTCCCGGGCGGCGCCGGAGTGGTGGGCGAGGAAGCGGGTGAGCGAGGCGGCGAGCAGCAGCAGGAAGGCGCCGTGCATGACGGCGCCGAGCCAGCGCGCATCGGGGTCGGCGGCGGGGAGGCGGGCCTGCGGCACTTCGTTCTCCCTCTCCTGACCTGCGGCTTCTCTGCCACCGTACCGGTTCGGGCGGGCTGCGCATCGGCCGATCGGCTGACCCCGGCGTCAGCCGTCCGGGGCGCCGGGTCGGGCTTGATCACCGACCCTCGGGCGGCTGCGGCGGGCCGAGGATCGAAGCAGAGACCGCAACGCAGGCCGCCGACGCGGGGCCGACGACAAGGAGCTGGACCATGAAGAAGACGACCCTGCGGACCCGGGTGCTGACCGGAGCCGTGGCCGTGGCCGCGCTCGGGGCGGGCACCTTCGGCGCCGTCACCGCCAACGCGGACCAGCCGAGCCCGGCGGCCAAGAGCGCGACGGAGATCCGGGGCACCGGGCTGACGGAGACCACCGGGCTGACCATCGAGGCCGCGACCAAGGCCGCGCAGGCCGCACTCGCCGCCGCCGAGAAGGGCGGCCAGCACGTGAGCGTCGCCGTCGTCGACCGCAACGGCATCACCCGGGTGCTGCTGAAGGGCGACGGCGCGGGCCCGCAGTCGCCCGAGTCGGCCGAGCGCAAGGCGTACACGGCGGTCTCCTGGAACGCGCCGACCTCCGAGCTGGCCAAGCGGCTCGCCCAGGCACCGAACCTGAAGGACATCCCCGGCACGCTCTTCCTCGCGGGCGGCGCCCCCGTCCAGGCCAAGGGTGCCCCGATCGCGGCCGTCGGTGTCGCGGGCGCGCCCAGCGGCGATCTGGACGAGCAGTTCGCCCAGGCCGGCCTCGCCGCCCTGCGGTAGCCGGCACCGGCACCCGTCACTCGTACGCCCTGCTGGCCCCTGCCCGGGGCGTACGAGTGGCGGGCGCCACCGGGCGCTCGAAGGATGGGTGCATGAGTTCTGGACTGCAGCCCGGCCACCGCCCGATCGACCCCGACCCCGAGCCCGAGCCCGGGGACTACTTCGCGCTGCTCGCGCGCAGCGCCTGGCAGGCGGTCCTCGCCGCCGGTCTGGCGGCTCTCGCGCTCGGCGTGGTGATCCTCGTCTGGCCGAAGGCGACGCTGTTCGTCGTCGGTATCGCCTTCGGGCTCTACCTGTTGGTCAGCGGGGTGCTGCAACTCGTCGCGGCGTTCGGCACCCACGTGTCCACGGCGCTGAGGGTGATGGCGTTCATCTCCGGCGGGCTCTGCGTGCTGCTGGGCCTGCTCTGCTTCCGCAGCGCCCTGGAGTCGGTGTTGCTACTCGCCCTGTGGATCGGCATCGGCTGGCTGTTCCGCGGCATCACCCAGACCGTGGCGGCCGTCTCCGACCCGGCCATGCCGGCCCGGGGCTGGCAGATCTTCGCGGGCGTCGTCGGTGTGCTGGCGGGTGTCGTCCTGATGGTCGCCCCGCTCACCTCGGTCACCGTGCTGACCGTCCTGACCGGCTGCTGGCTGATCGCGGTCGGCCTGGTCGAGGTCTTCACGGCGCTGCGCATCCGCAGTCACCTCAACAGCTGACCCGTCAGCCGCCGCAGCCGCAGGAGCGGCGGACGACCAGCTCGGCGGGGAACCGCCAGAGCGGCTCGGAGCCGGTG
Organism: Kitasatospora sp. McL0602; assembly: GCF_052076145.1. Classification (NCBI taxonomy): domain Bacteria; kingdom Bacillati; phylum Actinomycetota; class Actinomycetes; order Kitasatosporales; family Streptomycetaceae; genus Kitasatospora; species Kitasatospora sp. McL0602. The sequence goes on from NZ_CP197246.1 coordinate 6,897,100, forward strand.
GCCAGGCCGAGTGCGAGATCGACCGCGGCGCGGGCCATCGCGTCGCGGTCGGCGGCGACGGTGGTGAGCGGCGGGTCGGCCAGGGCGGACTGCTTGATGTCGTCGAAGGCGGCGACGGCCAACTGCTCCGGGACGCGCAGGCCCAGCGTGCGGGCGGCCCGCAGGACGCCGATGGCCTGGTCGTCGGTCGCGCAGAAGACGGCGCTCGGGCGGTCGGCGCGGCGCAGCAGCTCCAGCGCGACGCCGTAGGCACCGGACCGGCCGTAGGGGGCGTCGACCAGCAGGCCGTCGGTCGGCAGCCCGGCGTCGGCCATGGTGGCGGCCCAGCCGGCGACTCGGCCGGCCACCGGGTCGAGGACGCCGAGCGCGCCGGGGGTGCGGCCGAGGCAGGCGACGGCGGTGTGGCCGTGGCCGAGCAGGTGGCGGACGGCGAGGGCGGCGCCGCCGGAGTCGTCGGTGACGACGGCGGCGTTGTCGGCGATCTCCGAGCGGTGGTGCAGCAGGACGACCCGGGTGGTGTCGTCGGCGATCTCGGCGGCGACCCGGCTGGACGGGATCTGGCTGATCAGGATCAGGCCGTCGACCCGCATGCCGAGGAACTCGCGGACGTAGTGGTCCTCGCGGGCGTCCGAGTAGTCGGAGTTGCCGATCAGGACGAGCCGGCCGTGCTCGGTCGCGGCCTGCTCGACGGCGTGCGCGAGTTCGGCGAAGAACGGCTGCCGCGCGTCGGGCAGCACCATCCCGATCAGGTTGGTCCGGCGGCGGGCCATCGCCTGCGCCATGCTGTCGGGCCGGTAGCCCAGCTCCTCGATGACCGCCAGCACCCGCTCGCGGGTGGCGGGGGCGACCGGCCGGGGGCCGTTGTTGATGACATAGCTGACGACGGCCGTCGAGACGTTCGCTCGGCGGGCCACTTCGTTACGCGTCACCTTGGGCATCGGGGCAGCCTACACGTCCGGCCGGACGGCGGTGTCCGCCAGTCGGACAGCCGGTGGACGCCCCCGGAAAACAGCCGGTCACGCCTGTGGGGGTGAGTAGGATGGGCCTGCCCACAGCAGAACCAGCTGCCCCGTCGCGGCGCTCCTGCGTGGAGGCGTCGCTTGGACCCATAGGAGCATCCGAGGATGGCTCGTCACCTGATCACCAGCGCCCTCCCCTACATCAACGGGATCAAGCACCTGGGGAACATGGTCGGGTCGATGCTCCCCGCCGACGTGTACTCCCGCTACCTCCGCCAGCGCGGCCACGAGGTGCTGTACATCTGTGCGACCGACGAGCACGGCACCCCGGCCGAGTTGGCCGCCAAGGAGGCGGGGCTGCCCGTCGCCGAGTTCTGCGCCGCCGCGCACGACGCTCAGAAGGCCGTGTACGACGGCTTCGAGCTCTCCTTCGACCACTTCGGCCGCAGCTCCTCGCCGCAGAACCGCGAGATCACCCAGGAGATCGCCCGCGAGCTCCAGGCCAACGGCTTCATCGAGGAGCGGGCCGTCCGCCAGGTGTACTCGAACGCGGACGAGCGCTTCCTGCCCGACCGCTACATCGTCGGCACCTGCCCGCACTGCGGCTACGACAAGGCGCGCGGCGACCAGTGCGAGAACTGCACCCGCGTGCTCGACCCGACCGACCTGATCGACGCCCGCTCGGCGATCAGCGGCAGCGCCGACCTGGAGGTGCGGGACACGAAGCACCTCTTCCTGCTCCAGGCCAAGCTGACCGGCGAGGTCGAGGAGTGGATCTCCGCGAACGGCGACAGCTGGCCGGTGCTGGCCTCCTCGATCGCCCGCAAGTGGCTGACGGAGGGCCTCCAGGACCGGGCGATCACCCGTGACCTGGAGTGGGGCGTGCCCGTCCCGGCCGACGTCTGGCCGGAGCTGGCCGCCGAGGGCAAGGTCTTCTACGTCTGGTTCGACGCCCCGATCGAGTACATCGGCGCGACCAAGGAGTGGTCGGACGCCGCCCCGGCCGGCGAGCTGCGGGACTGGAAGTCCTGGTGGTACGAGGCCGACGAGAGCGTCCGCTACACCGAGTTCATGGCCAAGGACAACGTCCCCTTCCACACGGTGATGTTCCCGGCCACCATCATCGGCTCGCGCCAGCCGTGGAAGAAGGTCGACTACGTCAAGGCCTTCAACTGGCTGACGTACTACGGCGGCAAGTTCTCCACCAGCCAGCGCCGGGGCATCTTCACCGACGTCGCGCTCGAACTGCTGCCCGCCGACTACTGGCGCTACTTCCTGATGGCGAACGCCCCCGAGTCGGACGACTCCAGCTTCAGCTGGGAGCTGTTCGCCTCGGTCGTCAACAAGGACCTCGGCAACACCCTCGGGAACTTCGTCAACCGGGTGCTCACGTTCAGCCGTAAGCGTTTCGGCGACGACGTCCCGGTCGGCAGCGCCCCGGGCGAGGCGGAGGAGCGGCTCGGCGCGCAGATCGCCGAGCTGCTCGCGGAGTACGAGGGCCACCTGGAGGCGCTCAACTTCCGCAAGTCGGCGCAGAGCCTGCGGGCGCTGTGGAGCGCGGGCAACTCGTACCTGGACGAGAAGGCCCCCTGGACGCAGGTGAAGACCGACCCCGAGGGCGCGGCGCTCACGCTGCGCACCGCGATGAACCTGATCTACCTGTACTCGGTGGTCTCCGAGCCGTTCATCCCGGCGACCAGCCGGGCGATGCGCGGCTCCTTCGCCCTGGCGGCGGACGCCCCGGCGACGGGCCTGGCCTGGGTGAGCCCGGAGCAGGCGGCGGCGCTGGACTTCGTCCCGGCCGGGGTGGGCTTCACCGTCCCGCCGGTGCTCTTCGCGCGGATCACGGACGAGGACCTGGACGGCTACCGCGAGCGCTTCGGCGGCGACCCGGACGCGGTCTGACGACCCGGCCGCTGCCGGGGCCGAGCCGCCCGCTCGGCCCCGGCAGGGCCTCCCACCTGCGGCACTCCGCACCGCCGGGAGTGCAGCGAGGGAAAGGTCACACCGATTTGATCTGTGGCGCGGAGGTTAACTGGCTCTAACCTTCCCTCATGACGGTCCCGCCCGAAGGGCTCTCCCTGGCCGCCGAGTTCCCGGATGCAAGCCGGGAGCAGTGGCAGCGCCTCGTCGAAGGCGTCCTGCGCAAGTCAGGCGCAGACGTAACCGGTACCGACGCCGAGGACGCGCTCAGCACCGGCCTCCCGGACGGCCTCCGCGTCCGCCCGCTGTACACCGCGACGGACTCGGCCGCCGACCCCGGCTACCCCGGCTTCGCGCCGTACGTCCGGGGCAGCCGCCCGCAGGGCTCGGCCGTCGACGGCTGGGACGTGCGCCAGCGCCACGCCCAGCCCGACCCGCGCCGCGCCAACGAGGCCGTGCTCGCCGACCTGGAGAACGGCGTCACCAGCCTCTGGCTGAACGTCGGCGCCACCGGCACCCCGGTCGAGGCCCTCCCGCAGGTGCTGGACGGCGTCTACCTCGACCTCGCCGCCGTCGCCCTCGACGCGGGCGAGGAGTTCACCGCCGCCGCCGAGCAGCTGCTCGCCCTGCACGAGCAGCCCACCGGCACCCTCGGCGCCGACCCGCTCGGCCTGCTCGCCCGCACCGGCGACGACAGCCGCACCGCCCGGCTGCTCACCGAGGCCGCCGCGCTCGCCCGCCGCACCGCCGACGGGCACCCGGGCCTGCGCGCCCTCACCGTCGACGCCCTGCCGTACCACGAGGCCGGTGCCTCCACCGCCCAGGAGCTGGGCTGCGCCCTGGCCACCGGCGTCGCCTACCTGCGCGAGCTGACCGCCGCCGGGCTGAGCGTCGACGACGCCGCCGGGCAGCTGGAGTTCCGCTACGCCGCCACCGCCGACCAGTTCCTCACCATCGCCAAGCTGCGCGCCGCCCGCAGGCTCTGGGCCCGCGTCGGCGAGGTCTCCGGAGTGACGGGCCCTCAGGCGGCGCAGTGTCAGCACGCCGTCACCTCCTCGGTGATGATGACCGCGCGTGACCCGTGGGTGAACATGCTGCGCACCACCGTCGCCTGCCTCGCGGCCGGCCTCGGCGGCGCCGACGCCGTCACCGTGCTGCCCTTCGACGACGCCGTCGGCCTCCCCGACGCCTTCGCCCGGCGGATCGCCCGCAACACCCAGGCGATCCTGCTGGAGGAGTCCCACCTCGCCAAGGTGATCGACCCGGCGGGCGGCTCCTGGTACGTCGAGCAGCTCACCGAGGAGCTCGCCCAGGCCGCCTGGGCCTGGTTCCAGGAGATCGAGAAGGCGGGCGGCCAGGCCGCAGCACTGCGCTCCGGGCTGGTCGGGGCACGGATCGCCGAGACCTGGGCCGAGCGCTCCGCCGAGCTGGCGCACCGCCGCGAACCCATCACCGGCGTCAGCGAGTTCCCGAACCTCGCCGAGCAGCCGCTGACCCGCGAGGCCGCCCCCGCGGCCCCCCGCGGCGGCCTGCCGAAGGTCCGGCGCTCCGACGCCTTCGAGGCACTGCGCACCCGCTCGGACGCCCACCTCGCGGCCACCGGCGAGCGCCCCAAGGCGTTCCTCGCCGCGATCGGCCCGGCGGCCGCCCACACCGGCCGCTCCAGCTTCGCCGCCAACCTGCTCCAGGCCGGCGGCGTCGCGACCACGTCCGCCGAGGGGACGGACGCGGCCGCGCTCGCCGAGGCCTTCACCGCCAGTGGCGCCGTCGTCGTCTGCCTCTGCTCCAGTGACAAGCTGTACGTGGAGCACGCGGAGACGTTCGCCGCCGTCCTGAAGGCCGCCGGAGCCCGGCGCGTCCTGCTCGCCGGGCAGCCCGGCGAGCACCGGGAGGCGTACCAGCGGGCCGGGGTGGACGACTTCGTCCACGTGGGCAGCGACGCCGTCGCCACCCTCACCGCCGTCCTCGACGAGATCGGAGCACCGTGATGATCCCGGACTTCACCGAGATCGGCCTCGACGGCGCCACCGGCGCCGGGGCCACCGAGCAGCAGTGGCAGGCCGGCTGGCAGCAGGCCACCGGCAAGGAGCCGGACGAGCTGCGCTGGGACACCCCCGAGGGCATCGCCGTCAAGCCGCTCTACACCGGCGATGACCTCGCCGACGTCGACTTCCTGGGCACCTACCCGGGCATCGCCCCGTACCTGCGCGGGCCCTACCCGACGATGTACGTCAACCAGCCGTGGACGGTCCGCCAGTACGCGGGCTTCTCCACCGCCGAGGAGTCCAACGCCTTCTACCGCCGTAACCTGGCGGCCGGTCAGAAGGGCCTCTCCGTCGCCTTCGACCTGCCCACCCACCGGGGCTACGACAGCGACCACCCGCGCGTCACCGGCGACGTCGGCATGGCGGGCGTGGCGATCGACTCGATCTACGACATGCGCCAGCTCTTCGACGGCATCCCGCTGGACAAGATGTCGGTGTCGATGACCATGAACGGCGCGGTGCTGCCGATCCTGGCGCTCTACATCGTCGCGGCCGAGGAGCAGGGGGTGAAGCCGGAGCAGCTCGCGGGGACGATCCAGAACGACATCCTCAAGGAGTTCATGGTCCGCAACACCTACATCTACCCGCCGCAGCCCTCGATGCGGATCATCTCCGACATCTTCGCGTACACCTCGCAGAAGATGCCGCGCTACAACTCCATCTCCATCTCCGGCTACCACATCCAGGAGGCCGGAGCCACGGCCGACCTGGAGCTCGCGTACACCCTCGCCGACGGCGTGGAGTACCTGCGGGCCGGGATCGCCGCCGGGATGGACGTGGACGCCTTCGCGCCCCGGCTCTCCTTCTTCTGGGCGATCGGCATGAACTACTTCATGGAGATCGCCAAGCTGCGCGCGGCCCGGCTGCTCTGGGCCAAGCTGGTCAAGCAGTTCGACCCCAAGAACCCCAAGTCGCTGTCGCTGCGCACCCATTCGCAGACCTCCGGCTGGTCGCTCACCGCGCAGGACGTCTTCAACAACGTCACCCGCACCTGCGTCGAGGCGATGGCCGCGACCCAGGGCCACACCCAGTCGCTGCACACCAACGCCCTCGACGAGGCGCTCGCGCTGCCGACCGACTTCTCCGCCCGGATCGCCCGCAACACGCAGCTGCTGCTCCAGCAGGAGTCCGGCACCTGCCGCGTCATCGACCCGTGGGGCGGCAGCGCCTACGTCGAGAAGCTCACCCACGACCTCGCGACGCGGGCCTGGCAGCACATCCAGGAGGTCGAGGCGGCCGGCGGCATGGCCAAGGCCATCGACGCGGGCATCCCGAAGCTGCGCGTCGAGGAGGCCGCCGCCCGCACCCAGGCGCGGATCGACTCCGGCCGCCAGCCGGTGATCGGCGTCAACAAGTACCGGGTGGAGACCGACGAGCAGATCGACGTGCTCAAGGTCGACAACTCCTCGGTGCGCACCCAGCAGGTCGAGAAGCTCCGCCGCCTGCGCGCCGAGCGCGACGAGGCCGCCTGCCAGGCCGCCCTGAGCGCCCTGACCGCCTCCGCCGAGGCCGGCGCGCAGCACGGCAGCCTGGACGGCAACCTGCTCGCGCTGGCCGTCGACGCGGCCCGCGCCAAGGCGACCGTCGGCGAGATCTCGGACGCCCTGGAGAAGGTGTACGGGCGGCACTCCGGCCAGATCCGTACCATCTCCGGTGTGTACCGAGACGAGGCAGGCCCCTCCGGCGCCCTGGAGCGCACCCGCGAACTGGTCGAACGCTTCGAGGAGGCGGAGGGCCGCCGCCCGCGCATCCTGGTCGCCAAGATGGGCCAGGACGGGCACGACCGGGGGCAGAAGGTGATCGCCACCGCCTTCGCCGACCTCGGCTTCACCGTCGACGTCGGCCCGCTCTTCCAGACCCCCGCCGAGGTCGCCCGGCAGGCCGTCGAGGCGGACGTGCACATCGTCGGCGTCAACTCGCTGGCGGCCGGTCACCTCACCCTGGTGCCCGCGCTGCGCGCCGAACTCGCCGCCGCCGGACGGGAGGACATCACCATCGTGGTCGGCGGGGTCATCCCCCCGCAGGACTTCGAGGCCCTTCGCGAGGCCGGTGCCGCAGCCGTCTTCCCGCCCGGCACGGTCATCCCGGACGCGGCGTACGACCTGCTGACGACGCTCGCCGCCACTCTCGGCCACGAGCTGTAGCCGATGGCCCGCACGATCGATCTGGACGCCTACGTCCAGGGAGTGCTGGACGGCTCGCGCGCTTACATCGCGCGGGCCGTCACCCTGGTCGAATCCACCCGGCCCGACCACCGGGCGCTCGCCCAGCAGCTGCTGGTCGCGCTGCTCCCGCACGCGGGCCGAGCCGTCCGGGTCGGCATCACCGGCGTGCCCGGCGTCGGCAAGTCGACCTTCATCGACACCTTCGGCTCGATGCTCACCGGCCTCGGCCACCGCGTCGCGGTGCTCGCCGTCGACCCGACCTCGACCCGTACCGGCGGCTCCATCCTCGGTGACAAGACCCGGATGGAGCGCCTGGCCGTCGACCCGGCGGCGTTCGTCCGGCCCTCGCCGACCTCCGGCACCCTCGGCGGGGTGGCGAAGGCGACCCGCGAGAGCATGGTCGTGATGGAGGCCGCCGGGTACGACGTGGTGCTGGTCGAGACCGTCGGTGTCGGCCAGTCCGAGACGACCGTCGCGCAGATGGTCGACACCTTCCTGCTGCTCACCCTGGCCCGCACCGGCGACCAGCTCCAGGGCATCAAGAAGGGCGTCCTGGAGCTCGCCGACATCGTCGCCGTTAACAAGGCCGACGGCCCGCACGAGCTGGACGCCCGCGCCGCCGCCCGCGAACTCACCGGAGCGCTGCGCCTGCTCCAGGCCCCCGACGCGGCCTGGACCCCGCCCGTCCTGACCTGCAGCGGCCTGGGCGGCGTGGGCCTGGACGTGCTCTGGGAGCGACTCCAGCAGCACCGCCAAATCCTCGACGCCACCGGCGCGCTGGCCGCCAAGCGGCGCGACCAGCAGGTCGACTGGCTCTGGGCGACGGTGCACGACCAGCTGCTCGCCCGGCTGCACGCCGACCCCGAAGTGCGCCGCCTCACCCCCGAGTTGGAGTCCCAGGTCCGCGAGGGCACGCTCACCGCGACGCTGGCCGCCGAACAGATCCTGGCGAGCTTCCGGCCCTACTGAGCGGCTCTCAGTGCGGGATCAACGCGACGTAGGCGGCGGGGAGCATGGGCCGGAGCAGCCGCTCGGCCTCGGCGGAGGTGGCGGTCGAGAAGTGGCCGTTGCTGAAACCGCCGCAGCCCGTGGCGTTTTCGGCCACCTCGACCGCCTGTCCCGTGGCCGCCCGGGAGAAGGTCAGCACGACGACCAAGCCACGGTCGGCCGGGCAGTTGTACGCCCCCTTCTGAAGCCGAGGCAGCTCGTTCAGCGCCGAGCGCAGCGGCTCGACGGCGGCCCGGTCGGAGAAGTCGGCCTGGCCCATCAGCGCCACGTGCACGGCGTCGGTGACGTTTGTGGGCCCGTACGCGCACAGGTGCAGGTGGTCGGCCTCCAGCGGCACGAGCTCCCGGTCCAGGTCCAGGAGCCCGGTCGAGACCGGCGTCCGCACCGGAGCGGCCGGGCAGGCAGCGTCGGTGACCCCGACGGTCGGGGGCAGCGGCTGCGGCTGCGTGTCCGGCCCGCCGCACCCGGCCATGGCCAGGCCCAGCGCCACTACCAGTGCGCCTCTTGCGTACAGCTGTCGTCCTGTCATCTCTCTCCCCGTTCCGGTGGTCAGTGGCGATCGGACGGTGCGGTGCTCACCTCGGTTCCCGGTCAGGTCATCAGGGGCTCGACCTGTACCTCCAGCCGGAGGCCCGACCGGGCGGCGCGGGAGATCGGGTGGTCCGGGCCGAGGGTGGCCGGAGCCTCCCGGGCGCACCGGTCGCGCAGGGTGGTGGCTCCGTCCAGGTCCAGGGCGAGGTTCGAGCGTGCCGTGAGGCTGCTGCTGCCCGGGTCGTGGTGGAATCGGGCGATCGCCTCGCCGTCGTCGTCGGCCCTCGCGTAGCTGAGGAAGAAGTACGGCTCCACCGGCGCTCCCCTGCGCCCTCGCCCGGCTCCCTGCCGCGCCCCCGGGCGTCCGTCCAGTCTGGACCGCCAACACCAGTTTGCCCATGGGGCGTTGACGGGCGCGAGGGCCCGCCCGGCTAGCCGGAGGTGACGAAGTGTGAGCGAAAAGCTCGGTATCGTCACCCCGGGTGACCTAGGTTCGGTCCATGGTGACCCAGCAGCCCTTCGCATCCGCACCGTCCCTCCGGGCCGCCGAGTTGGAACGGCTGCTCGGCGCGCCCGCCGACCGCGCCAACCCGCTGGGCGACAGCGCCGTGCTGGGCGCCGATGAGAAGTACGAACTCCCGGCCGGTGGCGAGGAGTTGCTGACCGCCTTCGGGGTGACGGCGGAGTTCGTGCCGACCGCCCTCGGCGGGCGCCTCGCCGGGGTCGACGGGCTGGTCAGGGTGCTGCGCCCGGTCTTCCGGCGGGACTTCGCACTCGGGTACGGCACGGCGGCGGGCTCCTTCGCCGCCGCCCTGCCGGTCTGGCTGCAGGGCAGTGAGTCGCAGCGGCTCGCTGTCGCCGAGACGCTGCTGCGCGGCGGTCGGCTCGCCGTCGCGGAGCCGGACTTCGAGCCCGACTTCGACCTTGAGCTCGACGAGGAGGACGGCCGGGCCGCCGAGTTCACCGCCATCCCCGAGGCCGACGGCGGCCTGCTGCTCGACGGCACCAGGCGCGGCGTCCACGGCATCGGCCGGGCGGACACCGTCGTGGCGTACGCGCGCACCGGCGACGGGCTCACCAGCACCGGGCTCACCGCCCAGCTGCTCGGGCCCGGCCTGCTCGCCGACCGGGCGGCCCGCCGACTGCCCCGGGTGCTCAGCGAGGGCGCCAGGGGCGGCGAGACCGGCGGGCTGCACCTCGACCAGCTCCGGGTGCCCGCCGACGCGGCCCTCGGCGACGGCACCCGGGCCCTGCTCGGCGCGCTCCAGATCACCCGCAGCGCGCTGCCCGCGATGGCGCTGGGCACCGCCGAGGCGGCGCTGCGCACCGCGCTCGCCTTCACCGTCGACTCGCCCGCCCGCAACGGCCGCCCGCTCGGCGACAACCGCCGCCGCGACGCCGTCGCCGGGGCCTTCGCCGACCTGCTGGCGGCCGACTGCGTGCTGACCGTCGCCAACCGGGCGCTGCACCTGCTGCCGGAGCGGACCAGCCTGCTCGCCGCCGCCGCCAAGTACATCGCCCCGCAGCTGATGCTCGACGCGCTCCAGGACCTCTCGGCGGTGCTCGGCGCGGAGTCCTTCTGCACCTGGGGCCCGTACGGCATGTTCGGGAAGGCGCAGCGTGACCTGCGCCTGGTGCACCCCACCTACCCGGGCACCCCGTGCTGCCTGGCCACCATCGTGCCGCAGCTGCCGATGCTGGCCCGGCGCGACAGCCCGGCCGCGCCGCCGCAGGAGCTGTTCCGGCTCGACGGCGAGCTGCCGCCGCTGGTCTTCGACCGCCTGGCGCTCGCCGCCGACGAGGACCCGGTCGGCGGCCAGCTGCTGCGGGCGGAGGCCGAGCTGGCCGACGGCCCGCTCGCCCCCCTGGCCGGGGCACTGGCGGACGAGCTGCGGGCCCTGCAGAAGGACTGCGCGGCGCTGCCCGAGGAGGAGAGCGGCACCCCCGCCTTCGCGCTGGGGGAGCGGTTCGCGCTGCTCCAGACGGCGGCGGCCTGCCTGGGCGTCTGGCGGCAGCTGCCGGGCGGCTTCGTCGCCGAGCCGCACTGGGTGGCGCTGGCGCTGTCCAGGCTGCTCAGCCGTCTGGAGCACCCGGTACGGCTCGCGGACGGCGAGGCAGTCGAGCGCGTCGCCGCCGAGGCGCTGGACCGCTTCCACCAAGGCCGTGCCCATGACCTGCACGGCCAGCCGCTGGGGGCCTGAGATGGCCTCCGGACCGGTCAGGATCGCGGGCCCCGGCGGCCCGTGGGAGCCGCTGTTCGACGCGGTGCGGCTCGACGGCACCGCCGTCGCCTACGGCACGGTCGCCGACTGGCAGGCCCCGGGCCCGGGGGAGGGCAGCCTGGAGCGGCTGCTCGGCCGCGAGACCGCCCGGTACCTGGCCTTCGACAGCAAGGCGGCGCGCCTGGGCTTCGCGGCCTCCCGGCGTTTCCTCAAGCACGTCGCCGGTGCGGTGGTCGGCGCGGTGCCGGAGGAGCTGGAGCTCGCCCACCGCCCGCACGGCGGGGTGTACATCAGGGGCGTCGGGCGGCTGGGCATCAGCCTGAGCCACACCGAGGACCTCGTGGTGGTCGGCGTCTCCCGGCGCGGGGCGGTCGGCACGGACGTCGAGAGCGCCACCCGGGAGGTGCACGAGGCCACGGCCGTGGTGGTGTGCAGCCCGGCCGAGCGGGCTGCCCTGAAGGAGCTGCCGGAGCCGGCTCGGGGCCCGGCGCTGCTGCGGCTCTGGACGCTCAAGGAGGCGTACAGCAAGGCGATCGGGCAGGGCATGCGCTTCCCGTTCACCCAGTTCGGCTTCGACCTCGACGGCGACCGACCCCGCCTGCGGTGGCCGGACGGCCGGCCGAGGGCGGGGACGGAGTGGCAGTTCGCCAGCCACACCCTGGACGAGGGCTACCTGGTGAGCCTCGCGGTGTCCGAGGCCTTCGAGGGGGTCGGCCCCGCCACCGTCCTGGACCCGGACATCGTCGAGGCGGTGCGGGCCGCCCAGGGTCACTCGTAGCGGTGGAGGAGCGCGTCCCGTTCGTCCTGCTCGATCATCTCGACCGTCAGCCCGGGGAGGGCGAGGTGGGAGAGGGTGACCTGGGCGGAGCTGGGGGCGGCGTCGCGGGCGAGCCACTGCTCGGGCTTCCAGGCGGAGGCGCGCAGGAAGGCCTTCGGGCAGTGGCCGTAGACCTCCTCGACGTGCAGCACGATCGCGCTGCGCGGCGGCTTGCCGACGGCCTGGAGCTGGCGGAGCAGCTCGGGGTCGGTGGAGACGCAGGCCCGCCCGTTGACCCGCAGGGTGGTGTCGCGGCCGGGGATCACGAAGAGCAGCCCGGCCCGGCCGGTCTCGACGATGTTCTGGAGCGAGTCGAGCCGCTTGTTGCCCGTCGCGTCCGGGATCGCCAGGGTGTGCTCGTCCAGCACGCTGACCAGGCCGGCGGGGCCGCCGCGCGGAGAGACGTCGCAGCGGCCCTCGGCGTCTACGGTGGCGACCATCACCAGGGCCGAGCAGGCGATCAACTGCCGTGCGGTGTCGTTGATGTGGTCGACTTGTTTGCGCCGGGCGTTCTCGCCCGGCTGCTCGTAGACCTCGCGCAGATCGGCGGGGGTACGAAGGGCGTTGGCGGCGAGGGCGTCGAAGAGGCGCGCGGTGCTGGGGATTTCAGGCGATGCAGTGGTCACGTGGCCGCAATCTAGCCCACCGGCAGCCCCCGCGACATGGGGATTTCCGTGCCGTCGACGGTGCGGAGGTATTCCGTGCCGGGGAGTGAAGCAGGACACAGCCGATCACCCCTCCCGGGAACACCCCGGGCCGTGGCATGATGACGGCAGTAGCAGTGACGTTCAGCGCACTCCGGGGTCGGTGAAAATCCGAACCGGCGGTTACAGTCCGCGACCCGTCCGCAGCCAGCGGCCGGTTGACCAGGTGAAATTCCTGGACCGACGGTTAAAGTCCGGATGGGAGGCGTGCGCGGGCGGTTCGGCAGTGTCCACGGCTCTCCGGAGTCGTGTCGCAGGTGTGTGCGGTAGGGAGAGCTCTCTTTTCCGGTCTCGGCGTAGCCGTTGTCCGGGGGGTGGTCCTGAGCCGTGCTCCCGGCGTCCGCCGTCCCGTGTCCTCATCCCATGCCATCCCCGGAGTCCGCGCCCCAAGCGCGAGGAGAACCCGGGTGTTCACCGGCATCATCGAAGAGCTCGGCGAGGTCGTCTCCATCGAGGAGATCGGCGAGTCCTCCCGTATCCGCCTGCGTGGCCCGCTGGTCTGTTCCGACGCGCGCCACGGCGACTCGATCGCGGTCAACGGCGTCTGCCTCACCGTCCTCGACAGTGCCGACCAACTCGCCCGGCAGAGCGGCGAGTTCAGCGCCGACGTGATGGCCGAGACGCTGCACCGCTCCAGCCTCGGCGCCCTCGCCCCCGGCTCCCGGGTCAACCTGGAGCGCGCGATGGCGCTCGGCGCCCGGCTCGGCGGCCACCTCGTGCAGGGCCACGTCGACGCCACCGGCAGCCTGCTCTCCCGCGCCCCCGGGGATCTCGACTCCGACGGGGTGCCGCGCTGGGAGGTGCTGCGCTTCAGCCTCCCCGCGAGCATCAGCCGGTACCTGGTCGAGAAGGGCTCGATCACCATCGACGGGGTCAGCCTCACCGTCGTCGACGCCGCTGCCGACAGCTTCTCCGTCAGCCTCATCCCGGCCACCCTGGCGATGACCACGCTCGGTGCCAAGGCCGTCGGCGAGCCCGTCAACCTGGAGGTCGACGTCCTCGCGAAGTACGTCGAGCGCCTGCTCGACAGCCGTACGCTGCCGACCGACCTCACCGCCGTCGCGGCGAACACCACCGGGGGCACCGAGTGAACTGGCTCTCCGGCATAGCCTTCACCGCCTTCGGCGAGCAGGTGAAGTGGGCCGACATGATCGGCAACCTGCTCGGCCTCGGCGCCCTCGCCCTCGGCTGGCGCCGCTCGGTGGTCAGCTGGCCCGTCCAGCTGCTCTCCGGTCTGGTGCTGATCGCCGCGTACTTCTCCGGCCACGTGCCCGGCCTGATCGGCAAGCAGCTGATCGTGATCGCCGCCGCCCTGTGGGGCTGGAGCCGCTGGCAGCACAGCCGCAGGGAGACCGGCGAGATCGCCGTCCGCTTCGCGACCTGGCGCGAGCGCGGTCTGCTGGCCGCCGCCACCGCGCTCGGCACCGCCGCCGTCGCGGGGCTCTTCCTGGCCGTCCCCGAGCTCTCCTGGAACCCCTGGGCCGACGCCTACATCTTCGTCGGCACGCTGGCCGCGATGTTCGCCCAGGGCAAGGGCTGGATCGAGTTCTGGTTCGCCTGGATCGCCGTCGACGTGGTCGGCGTGCCGCTCGCCTTCAGCAGCGGCTACAGCTTCTCCGGCCTCACGTACGTCATCTACTTCGTCCTGGTGCTGCTCGGGATGCGCTCCTGGTACCTGCGCACCCGCACCGCCCGTCCCGCGACCGACACCGTCCTGCAGGGAGCCACGGCATGACCATCCAGCCCGTCCATGACGTCAGCGAAGGCCTCCCCGGCGACGCGCTCGCCCTCGACCCCGTCGAGCACGCCATCACCGACATCGCGCTCGGCCGCCCGGTGATCGTCGTCGACGACGAGGACCGCGAGAACGAGGGCGACATCGTCTTCGCCGCCTCCGCCGCCACCGCCGAGCTGATGGCCTTCACCATCCGCTACAGCTCCGGCGTGATCTGCGTGCCGATGACCGGCGACGAGCTCGACCGCCTCAAGCTGCCCCCGATGACGGCCGTCAACGAGGACCGCAAGGGCACCGCGTACGCCGTCTCGGTCGACGCCCGCGACGGTGTCGACACCGGCATCTCGGCCGCCGACCGGGCCCGCACCGTCCGGCTGCTCGCCACCGAGGCGACCGAGCCCGGCGACCTGACCCGCCCCGGCCACGTCTTCCCGCTGCGTGCCGTCGAGGGCGGCGTGCTGGTGCGCCCCGGCCACACCGAGGCCGCCGTCGACCTGGCCCGGCTCGCCGGGCTCGCGCCCGCCGGGGCGATCGCCGAGGTCGTCAACGACGACGGCACCATGGCCCGGCTGCCCGAGCTGGTCGCCTTCGCCCGTGAGCACGGCCTGGCGATCATCTCGATCGAGGACCTGATCGCCTACCGCCGCCGCACCGAGCTGCACGTCGCCCGCGCCGCCGTCACCACCCTGCCCACCGCCCACGGCGCTTTCACCGCCGTCGGCTACAAGGGCACCATCGACGGCGTCGAGCACCTCGCGCTGATCGCGGGCGGCCTCGACGACGCCGGCCGCCTGCCCGACGGCGAGGACGTCCTCGTCCGGGTCCACTCCGAGTGCCTCACCGGCGACGTCTTCGGCTCGCTGCGCTGCGACTGCGGCCCGCAGCTGCAGGCCTCGCTCGCCGAGGTCACCGCCGCCGGTCGCGGCGTGGTGCTCTACCTGCGCGGCCACGAGGGGCGCGGCATCGGCCTCAGCCACAAGCTCCGCGCGTACGAGCTCCAGGAGCAGGGCCGCGACACCGTCGACGCCAACCTCGAACTCGGGCTGCCGGCCGACGCCCGCGACTACAGCATCGGCGCCCAGATGCTCACCGACCTCGGCGTCCGCTCGCTGACGCTGCTGACCAACAACCCGGACAAGCTCGCCGCGCTCACCGAGCACGGCCTGCACGTCCACGGCCGCCGCGCCGTCGCCGTCGCACCCGGCGAGCACAACGCCGCGTACCTGCGCACCAAGCGCGACCGGATGGGCCACGAGCTGCCCTGGCTCGACGACACCACCAACTCCTGATCACCCTTCTGCGAGAGGAAACACCGACGTGAGCGGCCACGGAGCCCCCGAGCTGACCGTCAAGAACTGCGCCGACCTGCGGGTCGCGGTGATCGCCGCGCAGTGGCACGACCAGGTGATGGACGGCCTGTTGAACGGCGCCGAGCGCGCCCTGAAGGAACTCGGCATCGACGAGCCGACGATCGTGCGCGTCCCCGGCACCTTCGAGCTCCCCGTCGCCGCCAAGGTGCTGGCCGCGCGCGGCTACGACGCCGTGGTGGCGCTCGGCGTCGTCATCCGGGGCGGCACGCCGCACTTCGACTACGTCTGCCAGGCGGCGACCATCGGCCTCACCGAGGTCAGCGTCAGCACCGGCGTGCCGGTCGGCTTCGGCGTGCTGACCTGCGACAACGAGGAGCAGGCGCTCGACCGCGCAGGCCTGCCCGGCTCGGCCGAGGACAAGGGCCACGAGGCCGTCACCGCCGCCGTCGCCACCGCCGCGACCCTGCGGGCCGTCTCCGAGCCCTGGCGGTAGCCAGTTGTCCGGCTGACCGTTGTCCAGACGACCGTCCACGGTCCGGGACTGTTTACCGCCGGTCAGCCGGCACCCCGTAAGGTGGGCACATCATGGCTTCGAAGACATTCGAGGAGCTGTTCACCGAGCTCCAGCAGAAGGCCGCCACCGGCGACCCCTCGTCCTCCCGCACCGCGCAGCTCGTCCAGCAGGGCGTCCATGCGATCGGCAAGAAGGTCGTCGAGGAGGCCGCCGAGGTCTGGATGGCCGCCGAGTACCAGTCCGACCAGGAGACGGCGGAGGAGATCTCGCAGCTCCTCTACCACCTTCAGGTGATGATGGTCGCCAAGGGCCTGACCCTCGACGACGTGTACTCCCATCTCTGAGCCCGCCTCCGCTCCGTTCTCTCCCACCACCGACCCGAAGGACTCATCTCTCATGCTGCGCATCGCCGTTCCCAACAAGGGTTCGCTCTCGGGTCCTGCGGCGGAGATGCTCCATGAGGCCGGCTACCGGCAGCGCAAGGACCCGAAGGAGCTCGTCCTCGTCGACCCGGAGAACCAGGTCGAGTTCTTCTTCCTCCGCCCGCGCGACATCGCCGTGTACGTCGGCTCCGGCCGACTCGACATCGGCATCACCGGCCGCGACCTGCTGCTGGACTCGGCCTCGGACGCCGAGGAGGTGCTCGCGCTCGGCTTCGGCGGCTCGACCTTCCGCTTCGCCCGCCCGCTCGGCACCCAGGTCTCGGACGTCCAGGGCCTGGAGGGGCTGCGGATCGCCACCTCCTACACCGGCCTGGTCGAGCAGCACCTGGCCGAGCAGGGCGTCAAGGCGACGGTCACCAAGCTGGACGGCGCCGTGGAGACGGCCGTGCAGCTCGGCGTCGCCGACGTGATCGCGGACGTGGTGGAGACCGGCACCAGCCTGCGCAACGCCGGTCTGGAGATCTTCGGCGAGCCGATCATGATCTCCGACGCCGTCGTCATCCGCCCCAAGGGTGCGGGCGAGGACGCGGCGGTGGACGGCTTCCTCCGGCGCCTCCAGGGCGTGCTGGTCGCCCGCCGCTACGTGCTGATGGACTACGACATCCGGGCCGAGAACGTGACCGCCGCCGTCGCGCTCACCCCCGGCCTGGAGTCGCCGACCGTCTCGCCGCTGCACACCGAGGGCTGGGTCGCCGTCCGCTCGATGGTGCTCCGCAAGGAGGCCCAGCGGATCATGGACGACCTGTGGGGCATCGGTGCGCGGGCCATCCTGGTCACCAACATCCACGCCTGCCGTCTCTGACCTCCTGATCGACACTTGATCGACCGCTTGACCGACCTACCGGGCGGGAGCCTTCGCGGCTCCCGTCCGGGCTTTCTCCTGGAGTACCGCCCGTCGTGTCCGACCTCCCCGTCACCTGGGCCCCGCGCCGCAACCGGGCCGTCCTGCTGTCGCTCTGCGGCGTGCTGCTGACGGTCTTCGTCGTGATCGCCTTCGCCCTGCCCTCCAACTGGCAGCTCAACGACCGCATCGCGATGGTCTTCTGCGGCGCGGTCTTCGCCTCCGTCGGCCTGATGCTGGCCCGTCCCCGGGTGAGCGCCGACGCCGAGGGCGTGACGGTCGTCAACTTCGTCCGCACCCGCCGCCTGGCCTGGGCGGAGATCGTCCACGTCAACTTCCGCCAGGGCGACCCGTGGGTGGTCCTCGACCTCTCCGACGGCACCGCCCTCGCCGCCGTCGGCATCCAGACCGCAGGCGGCCGGGAGCAGGCCATCGCCGCCGCCCGCACCCTGCGCGACCTGGTCGACGCCCCCCGGGCCGCCTGACCCGGTCACGGACGCTCGGACGTGTCCGGTGGCAGGGCGAACGGGTCCGCCGGCAGGAAACAGCCGTAATCCTTCAGCTGAAGCGGGTCGTCGAACACGACCCGCTTCAGCTCACCCGCCGACGAGAGCCCGTCCGGGGCCTCGCCCGCAAGCTCGCCGAAGCGCTCCAGCAGGACGAAGACGGCGTCGGGGACATCGCGGACGTGCTCGGCCACGTCCGCCTCGGGGATGTCGGGGTAGAGCTCGCGGAAGGCCTCGCGGGCCGTGGCGAGGAAGCGCTCCGGATCGACGACCACCACGTCCTGCCGCGTCCGGACACTGATCGTCATACCCGCCGTGGGCACTGTCGGTTCGTCCACCGCATCAAGGTACTCCCGCCGCGCCCGGTCCGCCGTGCCCTGTCCTGCCCCGTCGGTCCGGTCCGGGACGAGCGGCCCTTACGGCTGGGACGTCGGGACGGGGAGTGTGAGGCCCGTCCGTTCCAGTGACCTAGGAGCATGATGGGTACCTCGCAGAACACCTGGACCCCCGAGCCGGATACCGCGAACGACCACGCCCGGGACATCGATCCGCACGACGAGCAGATGGTCGCGTTCCGGTCCGACCCGGTGCGGCGGGCTCGGGAGGCGGTCTTCGCGGTCAACGTGGACATGCGGCGCAACTACGCCGCGCTCAAGGTCGATCTGATCGACCACCTCAGCCCGGTGATCGTGGTGCAGAACGACTCGCTGGGCGGCCGGTACACGCTGATCCACAACGGGGAGCGGGAGGAACTGGAGCCCGTCGCCGAGGAGTTCGAGCTCGCGAAGTCGATCGCCCATGTGCCGCTGGGGACTTTCGCGATCCTCGCGCCGTACCTGAAGGGGCCCGAGGGCGGCGGCTGGATCGGGCCGCTGCAGGACTTCGCGGGGACGCTGTGCGCCGCCCGTCGGCAGCTCGGCGCGGCGGACCTGCCGGCCGAGCTGGTGGCCTCCTCCGGCCGGATCCTCGATGCGGCGCTGGCCTTCATCGGGGAGTCCGTCGAGCGCGGCTCGTTCGGCATCGAGTCGTTCACGGACTTCACGGGCAGCGTGTACCGCGACATCCGGACCAACATGGACCACGCGGCCAAGGCCCAGATCGCCGGGGTGGAGGCGATCATGCGGCGGTGGCGGGAGAAGGTCGGTGAGGAGGACTGGAAGGGCCTCTACACCGTCGTGCTGTCGATCTGGACGACGTCGGTACTGAACCAGAACACCATCATCATCAGGCAGTTCATGGACCCGTCGGCCGTGGACAGCCACCTGATCGACCTGCCGACCGCCGAGCTGCCCGCCGACCCCGTCGGCACGGCGCTCGACAACCTCGCGCGGATCGTGCAGGACAACGTCGCGGCGGAGCTGGTGTTCCCTGTCGACCAGGAGATCGCGGACGCGCTCAAGGGCAAGCAGGACCTGCTCTCGGAGGCGATCCAGGAGCAACTGGCCTGCCCCTTCCAGGACAAGAGGGCGGCCGTGCGGGCCGCTGCGCGCGCGCAGGCGTAGGCGGGCCCGGGATGAGCCTGGCGACCAGGTCGTGGCTGCTCGTCGGCCTCGTCCTGCTGACGGCCAATCTGCGGACGGCGATCACCTCCCTCTCACCCGTGCTCGACGAGGTGCGGGCCGCCACCGGCCTGGGCGGGGTGGCGGTGAGCGTACTGAGCACGCTGCCGGTGCTCTGCCTGGGCGTCTTCGCCTCCCTCGCGCCGGTGCTGGCCTGCCGGTTGGGCACGGAGGCGACCGTCACGGCCGCGCTCGGCGTGATCACGGCGGGCCTGCTGCTGCGGGTCGTCCCCGGCACGGCGGCGCTGTTCGGCGGCACGGTGCTGGCGGGGGCGGGCCTCGCCGTCGGCAACGTGCTCGTCCCGGCGTTCGTCAAGGAGCACTTCGCCGAACGCGTCGGGCTCGTCACCGGGTTGGCGATGACGGTGATGGCGGCGAGCGGCGCGCTCGCCGCCGGGGTCGCCGTCCCGCTGGCCGACGCCGCCGGGTGGCGGGTCGCGCTCGCGGTGTGGGCCGTCCCCTCGCTGGCCGCGACGCTGCTGTGGGGCCCGCTCGCGCTCCGCGGCCGCCGGCGGCGGGCACCCGGGGCTCGCCCGGCCGCGCCCGCCCAGGTGTCGCTGCGTCGGTCGCGGCGCGCCTGGTCGGTGGCGGGCTTCCTGGGCGTGGTCTCGCTGCTGTTCTACGTGCTGACGGCCTGGCTGCCCGAGATCATGCGGGCCCACGGATACAGCGCGGCCGAGGCCGGGACGATGGTCTCGGTCATGATGACCACCGGCATCCCGCTGGGCTTCGTCGTCCCGGTGCTCGCCGCCCGGCTGCGCGACCAGCGGCCGCTGGTCGTCGCGGTGACCGCCGCGATGGCGGTGGGCCTGGGCGGCATCCTGCTCGCGCCGCAGGCCGGGTGGCTCTGGGTCGCCGTACTCGGGCTCTCCACCGGCAGCTCCTTCCCCCTGGCCGTCACCCTGCTGAGCCTGCGCTCGCCCGACCCCTCGGTCGCCGCCCGGCTCTCCGGCCTGGCCCAGACCACCGGCTACCTGCTGGCCGGTGTCGGCCCGTTGACGGTCGGCCTGGTGCACACCGCCACCGGCGGCTGGACGGCCGCGCTGCTGCTCCTGCTCGCCCTGGTGGTGCCGGAGACCGTCTCCGGCCTGCTGGCCGCCCGGCCGGGTTTCGTGCACCCCGGCGTCGCCGTCGGCGGGCCCGCCCGGCGGGCTACCCCGGTTCGGTGAGCCGGAGGGCCTCCTCCAGCAGCGCCTCGACGATGCGGCCCTCCGGGACGGTCCGGACGACCTCGCCCCGGACGAAGATCTGCCCCTTCCCGTTGCCGGAGGAGACGCCGAGATCGGCCTCGCGGGATTCGCCGGGGCCGTTGACGACGCAGCCCATCACCGCGACCCGCAGCGGGATCGGGAAGCCCTCGAAGGCCGCCTCGACCTGCTGGGCCAGCCGGTGGATGTCGACCTGGAGCCGGCCGCAGCCGGGGCAGGAGACGATCTCCAGACGGCGCGGGCGCAGCCCCAGCGACTGGAGGATGTGGTTGCCCGCCTTGACCTGCTCGACGGGCGAGGCGGAGAGCGAGACCCGGATGGTGTCGCCGATGCCGGCGTGCAGCAGGATGCCGAAGGCGACGGCGGACTTGATCGCGCCCTGGAAGGCCGGGCCCGCCTCGGTCACCCCCAGGTGCAGCGGGTAGTCGCACCGCTCGGCGAGCAGCCGGTACGCGGCGATCATCACGCGCGGGTCGTGGTGCTTCACCGCGATCTTGAGCTCCCGGAAGCCGTGCTCCTCGAAGAGCGAGCACTCCCAGAGCGCCGACTCGACCAGGGCCTCCGGGGTCGCCCGGCCGTACTTGGCGAGCAGCCGACGGTCCAGCGAGCCCGCGTTGACGCCGATCCGGATCGGCACCCCGGCGGCTGCCGCGGCCTGGGCGATCTCCCGGACCTTGTCGTCGAAGGCCTTGATGTTGCCCGGGTTGACCCGGACCGCCGCACAGCCCGCGTCGATCGCGGCGAAGACGTACCGGGGCTGGAAGTGGATGTCCGCGATCACCGGGATGGGCGACTTGCGGGCGATCTCCGCCAGCGCCTCGGCGTCGTCCTGCGAGGGGACGGCGACCCGGACGATCTCGCAGCCCGCCGCCGTGATCTCGGCGATCTGCTGGAGGGTCGCGTCCACGTCGGCGGTGACGGTGGTGGTCATGGTCTGCACCGAGATCGGGGCGCCGCCGCCGACGGCGACGGAGCCGACCTGGATGCGGCGGGTCGGACGGCGGGCGGGCCCCGGCGGGCCGAGCTGGACGGGTACGGCGCTCATCGTGGCCCCTCGGGACGGTGTTGGTGCGGGGCGTGCTGCGGGCTCGGGTAGCCGGCGCGGGCGCACAGGGTCGCGTGCACGATGCCCTTCGCGGTCAGCCCGGCGGCGGCCAGCAGTTCGGCCCGGGTGCCGTGTCCGACGAACCGTGCGGGCAGGCCGAGCGAGACGACGGGTGTGGTGACGGCGGCGTCGGCCAGCGTCCGGGCGATCGCGGCGCCGACGCCGCCGCTGCGCAGGCCGTCCTCGGCGGTGACCACCAGCCGGTGCCGGGCGGCGAGCGAGACGATCTCCCGTGGCACCGGCAGCACCCAGCGCGGATCCGCGACGGTCACGCCGACGCCGGTGCCCGCGAGGTGGTGGGCGGCCTCGACGCACTCGGCGGCGAGCGGCCCGACCGGCACCAGCAGCACCTCCCGGGCGGCCGAGCGGACGAGCACGTCCACCGGCCCGGTGCGCTCCAGCGCGGGCAGGTCGGGCCCGGCGGCGGCCTTGGGGAAGCGCAGTGCCGTCGGCCCGGCGGTCTCGTCCAGGGCCTCGCCGAGCAGCGCCCGCAGCCCGGCCGGGTCGCGCGGCACGGCGAGCCGCAGGCCGGGGACACTCGCGAGCAGCGAGACGTCCCACATGCCGTGGTGGCTGGGCCCGTCGGGGCCGGTGATCCCGGCCCGGTCCAGGACGAAGGTGACGGGCAGCCGGTGCAGGGCGACGTCCATCAGCAGCTGGTCGTAGGCGCGGTTCAGGAAGGTCGAGTACACCGCCACCACCGGCCGGGCGCCCGCGCGGGCCAGCCCTGCGGCGCTGGCGACGGCGTGCTGCTCGGCGATGCCGACGTCGTGGAAGCGGTGGGGGAAGCGCTCGGCGAAGGCGGCCAGCCCGGTCGGGCCGGGCATCGCGGCGGTGATCGCGACCAGGTCGGGGCGGCGCTCGCCCTGGGCCGCCAGCTCGGCGCCGAACACGTCCGTCCAGGTCGGCGCGGGGGCGCCGGGGGCCCGTCCGGTGGCCGGGTCGATGACGCCGACGGCGTGCATCCGCTCCGCCTCGTCCTGCTCGGCGGGCCGGTAGCCCCGGCCCTTGACGGTGACCGCGTGCACCAGCACCGGTCTGCCCAGCTCGCGGGCGCGGCGCAGCGCCTGCTCCAGCGCGGGCAGGTCGTGGCCGTCGACCGGGCCGAGATAGGCGAGGCCCAACTGCTCGAACAGGTTCGGGCCGCCCGGCGGGCCCGCCCGCAGCGCGGCGAGGTGCGCGGCGACGGCGCCCGCCGTGGGTGCGTACGAGCGGCCGTTGTCGTTGAGCAGCACGATCACCGGCCGGTGCGGCGCGGCCCCGATGTTGTTCAGCGCCTCGTACGCCATGCCGCCGGTCAGCGCGCCGTCACCGACCAGGGCGACGACCGCCCGGTCGGCGCTGCCGGTCAGCTCGTACGCCTTGGCCAGGCCGTCGGCGTGGGCGAGGGCGCTGGAGGCGTGACTGTTCTCGATCACGTCGTGGACGGACTCGGCGGCGCACGGGTAGCCGGAGAGGCCGCCCGAGCGGCGGAGACCGTCGAACTCGTGCTGGCGGCCCGTCAGCATCTTGTGCACGTAGGCCTGGTGGCCGGTGTCGAAGAGCAGGGTGTCGCGGGGGGAGTGGAAGACCCGGTGCAGGGCGAGGGTGAGCTCGACCACGCCGAGGTTCGGGCCGAGGTGCCCGCCCGCCGCGCTGACCTTCTCGATCAGCAGGGTGCGGATCTGCTCGGCGAGCGCGGGCAGTGCGGCGGCGGGCAGCTGCCTGAGCTGCTCGGGGCCGGTCAGCTCTGCAAGGATCGGACTGGTGACGGCGGTGGTCATGGCTGGTCCCTCACTGGTGCGGGCGGTGCGAAGGCGATGGTCTCCACCGTCGTGGTGTGCTCCTCGACAGTGACCGGGCCGAGGCGGCGCAGCGCCTCGACCACCCCGTCGACGAGCGCCGGGGGAGCCGAGGCACCCGCCGACAGGCCGATGGTGCGGGCGCCCGTCAGCCAGGCCGGGTCGATGGCGGCGGCGTCCTCGATCAGGTGGGCCGCCCGGCCGCGCCGCCGCGCGACCTCGACCATCCGGACGGAGTTGGAGGAGTTCGGCGAGCCGACCACGAGCAGCAGGTCGGAGCGGTCGGCGACGGCCTCGACGGCCAGCTGCCGGTTGGTGGTGGCGTAGCAGATGTCCGCCCCGGCCGGGCCCTGGAGCAGCGGGAAGCGCCGCCGGAGGGCGTCGACCACCTCCTCGGTCTCGTCCAGCGCCAGGGTGGTCTGGGTGAGGTAGGAGACCCGGCTCCCGTCCGGCAGCCGGAGCGCGGCGGCCCCGGCGGCGGAGTCGATCAGGACGGTGACCTCCGGGGCCTCGCCTAGGGTGCCCTCGACCTCCTCATGTCCGGCGTGGCCGATCAGGACGACCGTGTCGCCGCGTGCGGCGAATCGTTTCGCCTCGGAGTGCACCTTCGTCACCAGCGGGCAGGTCGCGTCGACCACGGTGAGCTGCCGCGCGGCGGCCTGCCGCCGGACCTCCGGCGAGACCCCGTGCGCGGAGAAGACCACCGTCGCCCCCTCGGGCACCTCGTCCAACTCCTCGACGAAGACCGCGCCGCGCCCCGCCAGCCGGCGACCACGTGGGTGTTGTGGACGATCTGCTTGCGCACGTAGACGGGTTCGCTGCGCCCCGGCGCGTCCAGCAGCCGCTCGACGGCGTCGATGGTGCGCTCGACCCCGGCGCAGAACGAGCGCGGCGCGGCGAGCAGCACGGTACGGGGCTCGGACGGCCGCGCCGGACCGGGCTCGGCGGGGGTGGTCAAAGTGTCCTCCGGGCGATCGAAGCGGCGAGGGTGCGCAGGGCCGAGCTGTCGGGGAGCGCGCCGACGGTCGCGGGTGGTGCCGGTCCTGGGCCGACGGGGTCGAGCAGGGCGAGGGCCGAGGCGGTGCAGCGCCGGGCCTGCTCGACGGCCCAGCTGCGGCCGCCGGCCAGCTCCACCAGCTCGGCGGTACGGGCCAGTTCGGCGTCGGTGAGCGGGCCCGCCGAGGCGTAGCGGGCCCGCAGCTCGCGGGCGGCGGCGCAGTCGGAGCCGAGTGCGGCGACCACCGGCAGCGACTTCTTCCGGGCCAGCAGATCCGCCCCCACCGGTTTGCCCGTCACCTTCGGATCGCCCCAGATGCCGAGCAGGTCGTCGGTCAGCTGGAAGACCAGGCCGAGCTGCCTGCCGAAAGAGTCCATGGTGCGCACCACCCCGGGCGGGGCGCCCGCCGCGAGTGCGCCGAGCGCACAGGAGAGCCCGAGCAGCGCGCCGGTCTTGCCCTCCGCCATGGCCAGGCACTCGGCGAGCCCGACGTCCGTCCGGGTCTCGAAGGCGCAGTCCAGCTGCTGGGCCTCGCACAGTTCGGCCACGGCGAGGCCGAGCCGCCGGAGGGACTCCGCCAGCGCCGGGCCGGGGTGCCGGTAGCCGTACCCGGGGGAGGCGAGCAGCTGCGGGGCCAGCGCCAGCATCGCGTCGCCCGCGAGGATGGCGGCGGGCGTGCCGAAGGCCTTCCAGCCGGTGGCGCGGTGCCGGCGCGTCTCGTCGCGGTCCAGCACGTCGTCGTGCAACAGCGAGAAGTTGTGCACCAGTTCGACCACGGCCCCGGCCGGGACGGCCGCGCTCCGGTGCGCACCCGCCGCCTCGGCGGCGGCCAGCGCGAGCGCCGGGCGCAGCGCCTTGCCGGAGGCCCCGGCCGCCTCCCGGCCGTCCGCCTCCCACCAGCCGAGCTGGTACCCGCAGACCAGTCGCATGGTGGGGGGCAGCTCCCGGAAGGCCCGGCGCAGGAGGGCGTCGACGACCCCGCGCGCCTCCTCCAGGAGCAGCCCCGTCCTGCGTTCGCCGTGCTCGGACGCGGTGACCGCCATGCCCTTGCCCCTTTCACCCGGTCAACACTCGGGGGCGCACGCCACTGGGTACGCGCCTGGAAACTCTTGCCACGGTGATTACCGGGCGTCCACAGTTCCAGTACGCCCTTCGCGGGTGGCGCTGCATAACCCGTCCTGGCCAGGCGGCTGTTGAATCCCCGGAGGCGTTGAAACTCCCCCTGGCACCGACCCCTGCCCGCCCTGCTCCCAGTTCCGCTGCTCCTCGCCACGACGGAGTTCACGGTGACCGATACCAGGACCCCTAACTCCCAGCTCCGTGCACTGCTCGACGAGACGGCGTGGACGGGCCAGCAGCTCGCCCGCGCCGTCAACTCCGAGGGCGCCCGCTGCGCGCTGGCCCTGCGCTACGACCGGACGGCCGTCGCGCACTGGCTCGGCGGCTCCCGGCCCCGGCCGCAGGTCACCGAGATCATCTGCCGGGTGCTCGGCCGGGCGCTCGGCCGCGAGATCACCCCGGAGGCCGCCGGGCTGGCCGGCCGCCCGGCCGACCCGTGGGCGGAGCGCGCGGCCCACGAGCGGCTCCAACACCTGGGCACCGCCTCGCTGGTGGGCGCGCGGACGCTCCGGCTGCTCGCCTACTCCTCGGTGGCGGAGCCGGGCACGGCCGCCGAGCCGTCGGCTGCCGTGCCGCGCGGCCGGGCCACCCCGGCCAGGACCTCCGCCGCACACGTGCGCTCCGCCCGGCTGATGGCGGGGCTGTTCGCGGCCGCCGACGACACCTTCGGCGGCGCCGAACTCCGGCCCGTGCTGAGCGCCTACCTCGCCACCGACATCGCCGCCCAGCTCGCGGCGCCGGCCTCGCTCGCCGTCGGGCGCCGGCTGCGGGAGACGGCGGCCGATCTCGCCTACCTGGCCGGGTTCATGTGCTTCGACGCCCAACTGCACGGCGCCGCCCAGGCGTACTACCGGACGGCGGCCGAGCTGGCGGCGGAGGACCCGGCGCGGCTGGCGGTGATCCAGCGCCAGATGAGCGTGCAGGCGTACTACCTGGGCAACCGGCAGCAGTCGCTCCAGTTCGCGCAGGCCGCCGCCCGGGGTGTCGGCACGGCGCCGGCCGAGTCGGCGGCCTTCGTCAGCGGCCAGCTGGCGGTCGCGCTGGCGGCCGTGGGCGAGCGGAGGGCGGCGCTGGCGGAGCTGTCCCGGGCGCAGCGGCTGCTGGAGCGGAACCGCTCCGCCGGCCCGGTGCTCGGCGGGTACCACGAGGCGGCGCTGGCCCACCAGCAGGCCGAGGTGCTCGCGGCGGCGGGCGATCTCCCGGGCGCCTGCGGAGCCCTCGCAGCCTCGCTGCGCCACCGCCCGCCCGGCGAACGCCGGGCCCGGGTGCTGACCACCGCCCGCCTCGCCGAGCTCCAACTCCGCCAGGGGCACCTGGAGCTCGCCTGCGTGGCGTGGGACGCCTTCCTCGACGACCACCCGTACGTCCGCTCGGTGCGTGCCGACGAGTGCCTGCGCCGCCTCCGGTCCAGCCTGCGCAGCTACCAGCGCGAGCCGGTGGCGCGACGCCTGCTGCGGCGTGCCACCGGCTCGCCGGGCCTGCTGGTGCGGTGACCGGGGTCGGGTGACGGCCTCGGGTAGCGGGCGGTCCTCCGGCCCCGAACGAAGCTGGGTTATCGTCGTGGTTCCGGATGAGGGGGAAATGTGGGAGTTCGATCCAGAGTTGTGGCGCGGGGTGTTGCGCTGGGGGTACTGGCAGGTGCCGTTCCGGCGCTCGCTGCTGTGTACTTCGTGGTCGTGGTGGTGGGGATCGACTCTCCGAGCCGGGCTGCGGCGCTCGTCGCCTGGGGGATGGCCGGAGGGCTCCTGCCCGGTGCGGCGATGGGAGCCGCGCTGGCTCTGTCGCCGCCGACCGTACGGGCTCGCGGTGCGCAGCGGAGCGTGCCGGCCGGTGTTGCGGCGGCCGGGGTCTTTCTCGCCGAGACGCTGACCCTGGGGGTCGTCTCGGACAGCGCCGGGTGGTTCGCCCTGGCCGTTCTCGGCACACCCGCCGCCCTCTTCGCCGGGTGGTTCCTGAGCACTCCGGTGACGGCGCCCTACCGGCGGCACCTGGAGGCGATGCCGGCGCCGGAGTGCGGGTAGCCGGCGCCGGCACCGAAGCAGCGGCTGCCGTCAGCAGCCGCCGGGGCCCACGCCGTCGATACGGCCACCGAAGTCGTCGAGGTACTGCGAGCGCCAGTCGCCGCTGACGACGTCCCGCTTCTCCACCGGGTCCCAGTTGATGAAGCAGGCCCGGGTGTTGGCGACGAACGAGCCGACGTGGTCGTGCAGGCCGGACGGCATGTCCCGGTAGCCGGCGCCGGACGGCCACTCCCAGCTTTCGCCGGAGAAGCCCTCCTCGCTGTAGAAGCAGATCGAGCCGCCGTTGCAGGGTGGCGGGTTGTCGGCGGCCGCGTTGGTGGCGGGGAGCAGCAGGGCGGTGAGGGAGAGGGCGGCGGCGAGGGACCAGGAACGCAGCTTCATGGAGTACTCCGGGGTCGGCGGGGCTGCCGTACGTTTCGCGTACGCACGGACATCGTCCCGGCCGGGCCTCCCAACTGGCCAGCGACACCACCGAGTTTCACCCGATCGAGGTCGGTTCGAGCCGTGACGTGCGACCGGCCCGAGTCGTGACGACGGCCGTCGGGCCGAGGCCCGCGAGGGCCGGGAGCAGCCGGGTGACCGCGTCCTCGGGGGAGCGGGCCGTCCTGGTCAGCCCGATGCTGGCGACGCCCGCGAGCCAGTGCGGGGCAAGGTCGGCGGCGGTGGAGACGCGGCGTACGACGGCCGGGCCGTCCGCCAGGGCGAGGGCGTGGGCGGTGTCCGGGTCGTCCTCGGGGCTCACCACGAGCAGGAGTTGGCAGGAGTGGGCGAGCTGATGCAGGTCGGCCCGGCGGTCGCCGGCGGCGTAGCAGTACGTCTCGGGGTGCTGCGGGACGACGTGGCCGAAGCGGGCCCGCAGTCGCTCGGCGACCAGCTCGGACTCCTCGACCGGCAGGCCTGGTTGGAGCGCGACGGCGACCCGGGCGGGGTCGGGCACCGGCACCGTCCGGGCCTGGGCCGCGTCCTCGACCAAGGTCACGGCGCCGTCGGCGACTCCGCGCAGGGCCGTCACAGCGGCGTGCCCGGCGCGGCCGACCAGCAGGACGTGCAGGCCCTGCCCGGCGAGCGACCGCACCTCGGCCCGGAAGGCCACCGCGAGCGGGCAGGTGGCGGCCGGCCCCCCAGCGGCCGACACCCCAGCGGCCGGTCCGCCTGCGCGCGCGCCGCGTTCGCCCGCGCAGAGCGGGTCGCCGCCGGTCACCAACCGCCGGGTGCGCAGCACCGCGGTCCACTCGGCGACGGCCGCGCGGGCTGCCGCCGCAGCTGGTCCGGGGGCGGCCGCGGCCGCGAGGCCGAGCAACCGGCCGTCGCGCAACTCGAAGGACACCGCGTGCACCTCGACCGGCCCGGCCGGTTTCGGCACCCCCGTGCCGGGGGTGGCAGCCCAGCTGCCGTCCACCCGGCGGGCGGCGAAGCCGCGCCTGGTGATGCTCCCGGCGAGCAACTCCCAGGCAGGGCAGGAGACCTGGCCGCGCGCGGGGTGCCGGTACTCGGTGGCGACCAGGATCTCGCCGGGCCCCGCCGGGTGGACGGCCTGCCAGGTGTCCGTCCTGCACGTGCGTTTCACGCGGTGGCTCCGGCCGGGTGAGAGCGACGACTCCGTGCCGGAGCCCGTGCACAGGCTACGGCGTTCAACGCCGGACGGCTTTCAACACACCGTCCGAGGCCGGGAGTCGACGGCATCCGACGCCCACGAAAGACTTGGACTCGCTCCCGGCCTGCCCCGAAGGCCACTCGCACCACCCGGCACGACAGAGGGGATCCGACCCATGTCCGTAGAGGCGATGTCCGCAGAGACGACCCCGGCCACCCCCCAGCAGCAGAGCCTGAGCACGGCCGTTGCCCGGAATCTCGCGACGACCACCAAGACCCCGCCGCAGATGCAGGGCATCACCGCCCGGTGGCTGCTCCGGATGCTGCCGTGGGTGCAGATCTCGGGCGGCACCTACCGGGTGAACCGCAAGCTCTCCTACAGCGACGGCGACGACCGGATCGGCTTCGTGAAGACCGGCTCGCAGGTCCGGGTGATCCCGCAGGGCTTGCGCGGGCTGGGGCTGCTGCGCGACTTCGGTGACGACGCGTTGCTGGACGAACTCGCCGGGCTCTTCGACCAGGTGGAGTTCGACACGGGCGAGGTGATCGCCCGTGCGGGCACGCCGGTGGACCGGATCTTCCTGATCGCGCACGGCCGGGTGCAGCGCCTGGGGCTCGGCCAGTACGGCGAGATGACGGCGCTCGGCATGCTCTCCGACGGTGACCACTTCGGCCACGAGGTCTCGCCGGAGAGCGTCTGGCGGGAGACCACCCGGGCGGAGGTGCCGTGCGTGCTGATGACCCTCACCAGGGCCCGGTTCGACCAGGTGGTGGCCCGCAATGAAGCCCTCCAGGCGCACATCGAGCAGTACCTGGACGCCGAGCGGCGCGGCACCGCCGAGATCAAGCTGGCGGCCGGCCACAGCGGCGAGCACCAACTCCCCGGCACGTACGTCGACTACGAGCTGGACCCGCGCGAGTACGAGCTCTCCGTCGCCCAGACGGTGCTGCGCATCCACTCCCGGGTGGCGGATCTCTACAACCACCCGATGAACCAGACCGAACAGCAACTCCGGCTCACCATGGAGGCGTTGAAGGAGCGCCAGGAGCACGAGCTGATCAACAACCGGGATTTCGGGCTGCTCCACAACGCCGACTACGACCAGCGCATCCACCCCTACAGCGGCCCGCCGACACCGGACGACTTCGACGAGCTGCTCTGCCGCCGCCGGGGCTCGCAGTTCTTCCTCGCCCACCCGCGCACCATCGCCGCCTTCGGCCGGGAGTGCACGAAGCGCGGGGTCTACCCGGAGCCGCTGGACGTGCAGGGCCACAAGATCGTCTCCTGGCGCGGGGTGCCGGTCTTCCCGTGCGACAAGATCCCGATCTCCAAGGAGTGCACCAGCTCGGTCATCGTGCTCCGCACGGGGGAGGACAACGAGGGCGTGGTGGGCCTGCACCAGACCGGCCTGCCGGACGAGTACCTGCCCGGCATGAACGTCCGCTTCATGGGGATCAACGACCAGGCGGTGATCTCCTACCTGGTGAGCGCCTACTACTCGGCGGCGATCCTGGTGCCGGACGCGATCGGCATCCTGGAGAACGTCGGCATCTCGCACGCCTCCGAGGCCTGAGACGGGAGCCGGGCCCATGCAGCAGCCCTTCGTACTGCCGGACTTCTACATGCCGTACCAGGCCCGGCTCAACCCTGCTCTCGCCAGGGCTCGCGCGCACACCACCCCGTGGGCCCGCAGCATGGGCATGCTGGAGGGCTCCGGCGTCTGGAGCGAGGCCGATCTGGACGGCCACGACTACCCGCTGATGTGCGCCTACACGCACCCCGACGCGAGCCCGGAGGCGCTGGAGACCGTCACCGACTGGTACGTGTGGGTGTTCTTCTTCGACGACCACTTCCTGGAGTTCTACAAGCGCACCGGCGACATCGAGGGCGCGAAGGCGTACCTGGCGCGGCTGCAGCTCTTCATGCCACTGGACGGCTCGCGGCCGCCCGAGCCGGCCAACCCCGTCGAGGCCGGCCTCGCGGACCTCTGGCAGCGGACGGCGCCGCAGATGTCCCGGCACTGGCGCGAGCGGTTCCACGAGTCGACGTCCAACCTGCTCCAGGAGTCGATGTGGGAGCTGCACAACATCGACGCCGGCCGGGTGGCCAACCCGGTGGAGTACATCGAGATGCGCCGCAAGGTCGGCGGCGCGCCCTGGTCGGCGGATCTGGTCGAGTACTCGCTCGGCAGCGAACTCCCGCCCGAAGTCGCCCGGTTGCGGCCGCTGCGGGTGCTGAAGGAGACCTTCTCGGACGGTGTGCACCTGCGCAACGACCTCTTCAGCTACCAGCGCGAGGTGCTGGACGAGGGTGAGCTCAGCAACGGCGTCCTGGTGCTGGAGACCTTCTTCGACTACGACACCCAGCGCGCCGCCGACACCGTCAACGACCTGCTGACCTCCCGCCTCCAGCAGTTCGAGCACACCGCCGTCACCGAACTCCCGCCGCTCTTCGAGGAGTACGCCCTCGACCCGCTCGCCCGCGCCCGGGTGCTGGCCTACGCGCAGGGCCTGACGGACTGGCAGAGCGGCGGCCACGAGTGGCACCTGCGCTCCAGCCGGTACATGAAGGGCCCCGCCGACGCCTGGGCGCCGCCCGGCGCCACCGGCTTCGGGACGGCGGCGGCGAGCATCCTGCGCGAGCTGACCCGGCGCGGCGGGCCGAGGGAGCGCTCGTACCGCTTCGAGCCGTACGAGAAGGTGGGCCCGACCAGGCTGCCGGACTTCTACCTGCCGTACCCGGCGCGCACCAACCGGCACCTGGAGCAGTCACGCGAGGAGATCATAGGCTGGTGCCACCGGATGGGGATGCTCACCCCCGGGCCCGCCGTCGACGACGGCTTCTGGACCGAACACGCCCTGCGGACCTTCGACTTCGCACTCTGCTCGGCCGGTCTGGACCCGGCCGCCACCCAGGAGCAGCTGGATCTCAGCACCGGCTGGCTGACCTGGGGCACCTACGTGGACGACTACGCGCCGACCTTCGCGGCGCGGGGCGACGCCGTCGGCATGAAGCGCTTCATCGACCGGATGAAGCTCTTCATGCCGGTCGACCTGCCGGGAGGTGCTCCGCTCGGCGGCAGCCCCGGCGAGGCGCCGGTCGGCGCGTCCGAGAAGGGCATCGCGGACCTCTGGCGGCGGACCACGGCCCACCTGAGCCGGGCCGACCGGGCGAAGTTCCGCTGGGCCTGCGACCAGCTGGTCGAGAGCTGGTGGTGGGAGTTCGGCAACTCCGTCGCCCGCCGCGTCCCCGACCCGGTCGACTACCTGGAGATGCGCCGGAAGAGCTTCGGGGCCGACATGACCACGGCGCTGGCCCAGATCGCCCAGGGCGCCAGGGTGCCGCCCGAGGTCTTCCGGAGCTCGACGGTGAAGTCGCTGGAGGCCAGCGCGATGGACTACTCGATGCTGATGAACGACCTTTACTCCTACCAGAAGGAGACCGAGTTCGAGGGCGAGCTGCACAACATGGTCACCGTGGTGCGGAGCTTCTTCGACACCGACAAGGAGCATGCCGTCAGCGTCGTCAACGACCTGGTCACCTCGCGGATGAAGCAGTTCGAGCACATCCGGGCCGTCGAACTGCCGGTGCTCTGCGCGGATCTCGCCCCGGAGGTCTGCGACAGCCTGCGGGAGTACGCCGAGATGCTGCAGAACTGGATGACCGGCATCTGGAAGTGGCACCACGACGTCGGCCGCTACCGGGAGGACGAGCTGCGCCTGCGCTACCCCGGCGGCCGCGCCGGGCCCGGCCTGCCGCAGCCGGGCCGAGTGCCCGGAGGTGCCCGCCCGGAGGTGACACGTCGAACGGCTGCTCCGGACTCGTACGTCTATCGTCTAGGCTGGTAAAGCCGGGGCAAAGGCCCCCGGCCCTGCCCGCCCGCGATTAGAGGAGTGACACCTCCCCTCGATGGACGATCCGTCCGGTAGTACCAGCGCCGTCTCCCTTGCCCGTACCGGAAGGCAGGCGGCCCAGTGACCACCGCCTGGCTCCTGCTGCTCGCGGCCCTGCTGCTCATCCTCGCCAACGGCCTCTTCGTGGCCGCCGAATTCGCCCTCGTGACCGTCGAGCGCGGCGCCGTCCGGCGCGCCGCAGCCGCCGGGGACCGCAAGGCGGCCAGTGTCGGCAAGGCACTGCGCAAGCTCTCCTTCCAGCTCTCCGGCGCCCAGCTCGGCATCACCGTCACCTCGCTGGTGGTCGGCATGCTCGCCGAGCCGGCCCTCTCGGTGCTGCTCTCCCCGGTCTTCACCGGCCTCGGGGTGCCCGCCTCCGCCGCGACCGGCCTGGCCGTCGCCGTCGGCATGACGCTCGCCACCGTGCTCCAGATGGTGATCGGCGAGCTCGTCCCGAAGAACTGGGCGATCTCCCGTCCGCTCCAGGTCGCCCGCGCCGTGGTCGGCCCGCAGCGTGCCTTCTCCGCAGCCTGCCGCCCGCTGATCACCTTCCTCAACGGCAGCGCCGACCGCCTGGTGCGGGCCCTCGGTATGGAGCCCACCGAGGAGCTCGGCCACGCCCGAACCCCCGCCGAACTCGTCTCGCTCGCCCGGCACTCCGCCAGGGCCGGGGCGATAGACGAGGAGTCCGCGACGCTCTTCGTCCGCACGCTCGGGCTCGGTGAGCTGACCGCCGAGAGCGTGATGACCCCCCGGGTCGACGTCGCCGCCCTCCAGCGCGACGCCAGCGCGGCCGACGTCCTCAACCTCACCCGCGCGACCGGCCTCTCCCGCTTCCCCGTCTACGCGCACAGCCTCGACGAGGTCACCGGCACCGTCACCCTCAAGGACGCCCTCGCCGTCCCCGCCGAGCGCCGCACCGCGGTCCGCGTCTCCGAGATCAGCGCAGCCCCGCTGCTCGTCCCCGAGACCCTCCCCGCCGAGCGCCTCCTCGACCGGCTGCGCAGCGAGCAGCCGATGGCCATCGTGGTCGACGAGTACGGCGGCACCGCCGGGGTCGTCACGCTGGAGGACATCGTCGAGGAGATCGTCGGCGAGGTGCAGGACGAGCACGACCCCGCCGACCTGCCCGAGCTGCGCCCGCTGCCCCCCGTCGACGGTCACCCCACCTGGGAGGCCGACGGCCGCACCCGCGTCGACCAGCTGGAGACCATCGGCCTGCACGCTCCCGACGGCCCCTACGAGACGCTGGCCGGGCTGCTCGCCGACCTGCTCGGCAAGCTCCCCGCCCCCGGCGAGCAGGCCGACGTGCCGGGCTGGCACTTCACCGTGCTCGCCGTCGAACGCCACCGCACCAGCCGGGTCCGCATCCAGCGCGACCCCCACCCCGAGCGCTCCGCCGCGCACGACCAGGACGAGACCCGATGACCGCCGCGTTCCAGCTCGCCGCCTCGCTGCTCCTCCTGCTCGGCAACGGCTTCTTCGTCGGCGCGGAGTTCGCGGTGATCTCGGTACGGCGCAGCCAGATCGAGCCGCTCGCCGAGGCGGGCAACCGCCGGGCCAGGACGGTGCTCGACGCGCTCTCCAACGTCTCCGCGCTGCTCGCCGCCGCCCAGCTCGGCATCACCGTCTGCTCGCTGCTGCTCGGCGCGCTCGCCGAGCCGACCATCGCCCACCTGCTGGAGGGCCCCTTCCAGGCCGTCGGCCTGCCGGAGAGCCTGATCCACCCGCTCGGGTACGCGCTGGCGCTCGCGCTGGTCGTCTACCTGCACATGGTGATCGGCGAGATGGTCCCGAAGAACATCGCGCTGGCCGGCCCCGAGAAGGCCGCCCTCTGGCTGGGCCCCCCGCTGGCCCGGTTGGCCCGGGTGCTGGCGCCCGTCATCCGGGCGCTGAACGCCTTCGCCAACGGCGTGCTGAGGCGCTTCGGCGTCGAACCCAAGGACGAGGTCGAGTCGGTCTTCACCACCGAGCAGCTGCTCCACCTGCTCACGGACTCGAACGAGGCCGGGCTGCTCGACGACGGCCGCCAGGAGCGGCTGGAGGACGCCCTCGAGCTCGGCCACCGCCCGGTCACCGACGTGCTGCTCGAACCGGGCCGGCTGGTCACCGTCGACCGCACCGCCACCGCCCGGGACATCGAGCAGCTGGCCGTCCGCACCGGCTTCTCCCGCTTCCCGCTGCTCGGCCCCGACAGCACCGTCCTCGGCTACCTGCACGTCAAGGACACCCTGGAGGCGGACGACCCGGACGCGCCCGTCCCCGCCCGCCTCTGGCGGCCCGTCACCGTCCTGCGGGCCGGTCTCCCGCTCGACGACGCCCTCGCCGCGATGCGCCGCGCCGCCTCCCACCTCGCGGTCGTCACCGACCCGGCCGGCCGGCAGCTGGGCGTGGTCACCCTGGAGGACGTCCTGGAGGAGCTGGTCGGCGAGATGCACGACCCGGACCACCGCGCGGCCCCGGCCGCGAACTGACGCGGGGCGCGGTGGAGGGGGTCACAGCACGTCGGCGAAGTCCCGCAGCAGGCGGGCCTTCGCACGGGCGCCGACCACCGACTTCACCGGCTCGCCGTCCCGGAAGACGATCATCGTCGGCATCGAGAGCACCCCGTAGGCGGCCTGGGTCTCCGGGTTGCGGTCCACGTCCAGCTGCACCACCGTCAGCCGGTGCGCCTCCTCGCGGGCTACGTCCGCCAGCACCGGCGCCATCATCCGGCACGGCGGGCACCAGTCGGCGGTGAACTCCACCAGCACCGGCCCGGCGGCCGCCAGCACCTCCGTCGCGAAGGTCTCGTCCGTCACCGCTGCCACACCTGTGATCTGCACCATCGTTCCCCTACCCCGCTTCCTGTCCGACAGTCGAGCCGCGCGACAGTTCGCAGCGCGGCGGCGGTGCGGCCTCGGCCGTCCGTTCGATCCGGGCCCGGTCCAGCTGGGCCGAGACCTGGGCGCGCACCTCCTGGAGCCGGGCGATGCACTCGTCCAGCTCCGTGAGCTTGCTCCGGTAGACGTCCAGCGAGGCCGGGCAGGAGTCACCCTCGGGGTGCCCCGCCTGGAGGCACTCCACGAACGGCCGGGTCTCCTCCAGGCCGAACCCGAAGTCCTGGAGGGACCGGATCTGCCGCAGCAGCCGCAGGTCCTCCTCGCCGTACGCCCGGTAGCCGTTGCCCGCCCGCCGGGCGGGCAGCAGCCCCAACTGCTCGTAGTACCGCAGCGTCCGGGTCGTCGTCCCCGCCCGCTCCGCCAGCTCACCGATCCGCATGACCCGTCCCTCCAGGTGCCCGTTCGCACCGCCGGGAACGACGTTAGACCTTGACGCCGACGTCAAGGCCAGCGGATCGGTGCAGCCTCAGACCGCGCGCCCGTCGATCAGCTCCCCGTATGCCTGGACGAGATCCGGCAGCCGCAGGGTCGCCAGGTCCTCCCGGGTGGGGAGCTCCCGCAGGGTGGAGAGCCGGAGATCGCGGTAGGCGCAGGACTTCTCGTACAGGGTGCGGATGAAACGGGCGTTGCCGAGATCGTCTATCCAGCCCTCGCCGACCACGTGGGCGGTGATGCTGGCCAGCTCCTCCGCCGCGTCGGCGTCCCAGTCGTCGCCGCCGCCGGAGGCCAGGGTGTGGCCGATGGCGGTGAGCTCGGTGGGGCGGTAGCTGGGGAAGTCGACCCGGGTGGTGAAGCGGGAGTTCAGCCCGGGGTTGGTGGCCAGCAGTCGGTTCATCCCCTCCGGGTAGCCGGCCAGGATCACCACCAGCCGGTCCCGGTTGTCCTCGGCCCGCTTCAGCAGCACCTGGAGGGCCTCGTCGCCGTACGCGTCGCCCTTGCTGTAGCCGGAGTTGGAGAGGCTGTACGCCTCGTCGATGAAGAGCACGCCGTCCAGCGCGGAGTCGATCAGCTCGTTGGCCTTCACCGCCGTCTGGCCGAGGAACTCGCCGACGAGGTCCGCCCGCTGGGCCTCCACCAGGTGGTCGCCGGAGAGCAGCCCGAGGGCGTGGAAGACCTGCCCGAGGATGCGGGCGACGGTGGTCTTGCCCGTCCCGGAGGGCCCGGAGAAGACGAAGTGACGTTTCGGCGGCTGGACGGGCAGGCCCTGGTCGGCCCGCAGCCGGGACATCCGCAACTGCGCCGACAGCGCCCGGACCTGCCGCTTGACCGGGTCGAGCCCGACCATCTGCTCCAGCGCCGACAGCGCCGCCTCCAGCCCCTGGCTGCTGCGCTCCCGCCCCTCCGTCCCGCCCGCCTGCGCCGTGGCCGCCGCCGGGAGCCCGGCAGCCCGCAGCGCCGCCCCGGGCGAGGCCGGCGCCTGCCCGGCCCCCGACCGCTCGGGCGCGGCCCTGGGCGCCGCCGAGTCGGCCGGGCCCGTCGGGGTGTCGTACCCCGGCTCGGCGCGCTCCTCCTCGACGCCGTACCCCGGCTCGAAGTCCCCCTCCGGGAGCAGCAGTTCGACCGGCTCATCGTCCGGCAGCAGCCCGTCGGCGAGCCCGTCCTCGGTGGAGATCGCCGCCAGCCGGGCCGCGGTGTCCATGAAGGCCGGATCGGCCCGGTGCACCGCCCGGTAGAGCGGCAGTGCGGCGGCGCTGCGCCCGGCGCCCTCGTACGAGCGGGCGAGCCAGTAGCGCAGCTCCTTGCGCTGCGGCTGCTCCGAGCGGCAGCGGGCCAGCGAGGCGGCGAGCGGCCGCTGCGCCTGGGTGCACATGTCCAGCCGGACGCGGGCCATGCCGCCGAACAGGCCCGCCTCGATGCCCAGCAGCGGGTCGTCGAGCAGCCGGTCGGTGTCCCGGATGAGCTGCTCCCAGTCCTTCAACAGGTAGGAGCGGCAGGCGTGCAGGAAGCGCACGCAGGCGTCCTGGTCGACCGCCGGGCACTCGGCGAGGGCGCGGTCCAGCTCGGTGAGGTGGCGGCCGTCCAGCCAGTGCGAGGCGTGCGCCAGGGTGAGATCCCTGGCGTCCTCCAGGACGGGCTGCACCCACCAGCCCAGCCAGTACCAGGAACTGAGCGGTCGTCGGTGCCGGGACCGCTGCTCGCCGAAACGGTCCCGGTGGCGGTGCATCGCCAGCAGGGCGCCCGAGGTGTCGCAGCGCAGTGCGTGCAGGCCGAGCCAGGCGTCGGCCATCCCCGGGTCGAGCAGTACGGCTGCCCGGAACTCCTCCTCGGCGCGCGCGTACGCGCCTGCGGCGTAGGCATCCATCGCGCGCAGCCAGGCCCGGTCGGCGAGTCTGTTCGCCCCGGACTCGACGGAACTCTCCACAGTCAACTCACGCCCCCCGGTGTGTGTTTCGAGGGCCGATACCGGGCGTGGCCAGTGCCGGACCCGTCACTGGTGACGCCCCCGAGACGCATCCGCGCCTGCTGGGGCCTGTCTGACCCCACCCGAATCGTACCGGCGCGAGGCTGATCCGGAAGGGTGCCGTGCAAGCCCAAAACGGAACGGGCGCCGGGCGGTTGGCCCCGAGTGGAGTCGGCGGGGCCGTGGGGCGGACGCAGTGCGGCGCCTTCGACCCACGGGGGAAGGAGTCGAAGGCGCCGCGACTGATGTTGCGAGATCAACAAATTCTCGCCACGGGGAGAACATATTTCCGGCGGCCCGGCTGGTCAAGAGGTCGGCAGTATGCTGCCCGTTCGGCCATCCACCAGCAGGTCCGCCCGGCCCCGGCTCGGGTCGGCGCGGAAGTGCTCCTGCTCGGCCGCCGCCCAGCCCGCCCAGAACTCGGCCAGCTCCGGCCCGTCCCGCAGCTCGCCACGGGCCCGCGCCTCGGGTGCGGGCAGCTCCATCCAGATCAGCCGGGCCAGCCAGGGCCGCACCGCACGCCGCCCGGCGCCGACGCCCTCGACCAGCACCACCCCGGCGGCCGGTATCAGCCGCCGCTCGCCCGCGAACCGCCCGAGCGTCCAGTCGTAGACCTCGTGCCGGGCCTCGACACCGCCCGCCAGCGGCTCCAGCACCTGCGTCCGCAGCCGGTCGACCCAGCCGAACGGCTCCGCGTGCGTCGCCAGGTCGTCCAGGTGGACGACCGGCGCACCACCCAGCTCGGCGGCCAGCCGCCCGGCGAACGTCGTCTTCCCCGACCCGGCGTGCCCGTCCACGGCGACCAGCCGTACGGGGCCGCAGGACGGCGGCAGGGCCCGCAGCTGGGCCGCCAACGCCAGGTACCGGTCGATCATGGCCTCACTCTAGGCCCGACCAGGTCGTTGACCTGGCCTGGTCCGGGGCGAGGCAGTGACGGGGCGGCCGGGATCGGGCATACTCGCATCCGCCACGCCTGTGAACGGCCGTTCACCGCAACCCGGTGCCGGTCGGGCGATTCTGCCGTGCCGCGTCTGCCCACCCCGGGGCGCGGCGCCCGATCGAGGAGGCCCCTGCCCTCATGAGCCCCGCCCCCGCCAAGCCCGTCGACCGTCAGCTGCCCAGTGATGAGGCCCGTGAGCTGCTCGCGCTCACCCGCGACCTCGTCCAGCGCGAGCTCCTGCCGCACGCCGCCGAGGACGAGGCGGCCGGGCGCTTCCCCCGTGAGGTCTTCCGCACCATCGGCGAGGCCGGTCTGCTCTCGCTCCCCTACGGCGAGCAGTACGGCGGCGGCGAGCAGCCGTACGAGGTGTACCTCCAGGTGCTGGAGGAGCTGGCGGCCGGCTGGCTGGCCGTCGGCCTCGGCGTGAGCGTGCACACCCTCTCCTGCCACGCCCTCGCCAGCTTCGGCAGCGACGAGCAGCGGGACCGCTGGCTGCCCGGCATGCTGAGCGGCGAGCAGCTCGGCGCGTACTGCCTCTCCGAGCCGCAGTCCGGCTCCGACGCGGCGGCCCTGCGGACCCGGGCCGAGCTGGACGGCGACGAGTACGTCGTCAGCGGCACCAAGGCGTGGATCACCCACGGCGGGCACGCCGACTTCTACAGCTCGATGGTGCGCACCAGCGACGACGGCTCGCGCGGCATCAGCTGCCTGCTCGTCCCGGCCGGGGCGACGGGCTTCTCGGCGGCGCCGCCGGAGCACAAGATGGGCATGACCAGCTCGCCGACCGCACAGCTGCACTTCGACGGCGTCCGGGTCGACCGGGAGCGCCTGATCGGCGAGGAGGGCCAGGGCTTCCAGATCGCCCTCTCCGCCCTCGACTCGGGCCGGCTCGGGATCGCCGCCTGCGCCGTCGGCGTCGCCCAGGCCGCACTCGACCTGGCGGTCGACTACGCGGGGACCCGGCAGCAGTTCGGCCGCCCGATCGCCGACTTCCAGGGCCTGTCCTTCATGCTCGCCGACATGGCCACCCAGATCGAGGCCGGGCGCTCCCTCTACCTGGCCGCCGCCCGCCGCCGTGATGCCGGGCTCGCCTTCTCCAAGGAGGCGGCGATGGCCAAGCTCTTCTGCACCGACGCGGCGATGCGGGTCACCACCGACGCAGTCCAGGTGCTCGGCGGCTACGGCTACACCCAGGACTACCCGGCCGAGCGCTACATGCGCGAGGCCAAGGTGCTCCAGATCGTCGAGGGCACCAACCAGATCCAGCGCCTCGTGATCGGCCGTCACCTCTCCGGCAAGTAAGGCCCGCGCTCACGCGCGCCGAAGGGGCGCGAGGAACTGCGCGAGTCGGAAGAGTGCGAGCTGTCGCCTCCCGATGTCGCGCAGTTCCCCGCGCCCCTTCGGCGTTGCCGGGTCGCTCCTGGCCGGGCGGCCCTAGCGGCAGAGCTCCGCGTGCGAGAACGGCTGGGTGCGCCAGTCAAGTGCCACCGGCAGCACGAGCAGTGCCTCGGGGTCGCCCGGGTGGGCGGGGGAGTCGCACTCCGCGAGGTCGTCGGCGTTGACGCCCGACCCCGGGCAGAGGGCGGCGGAGAAGGGGTGCCAGGCGGTCGGCACGGCCGCGTGCTGCGGGAGCCGCTCCTCGTCGCCGATCAGGGCGATCGGCCGGTCGCAGGTGGGGCAGTGCACCCGGACGATCTCCCAGGTGTCCATCTCGCCCGGGTCGACGCCGGGGTACTGGGCCTCGGCGCCCCCGTCCGCGGTGTCGAGGCGTTCGTCCTCCGCGCCGCGGGCGCGCTGGTCAGTGGCAGGCATGTGATCCCCCTCGGATCGGGCCGCACCCGCTCCGGATACAGCCAAATGCAGCACTTCCCTCCGACGGACCGTCATAACCCTGCGCCCGGCCGTACTCCGATGCATCCGGTGTGTCCTTGGCCACATTCCACCGGCACATGCCCCGGGCGCACGCCGGATGTGACAGAGAGCGCTCCGGCCGGGGTGGTCACCGGCAGGGTCTGCGGGGCAGTAGGTTTGCCCGTCATGGAGGACCTCGATCAGCGCATCGTCCAGCTACTGCTGGAAGACGGCCGGATGAGCTACACGGACCTGGGCAAGGCCACCGGCCTGTCCACCTCGGCGGTGCACCAGCGGGTGCGGCGCCTGGAGCAGCGCGGGGTGATCCGCGGGTACACCGCCATCATCGACCCCGACGCCGTCGACCTGGCGCTGACCGCGTTCATCTCGGTCAAACCCTTCGACCCGAGCTCGCCCGACGACACCCCCGAGCGCCTCGCCCCGCTCCCGGAGATCGAGGCCTGCCACAGCGTCGCGGGCGAGGAGAACTACATCCTCAAGGTCCGGGTCTCCGCCCCGGGCGACCTGGAGGACCTGCTCGCCCGCATCCGCAGCGCCGCCGGGGTCTCCACCCGCACCACCGTCGTGCTCTCCACCCCGTACGAGGCCCGGCCGCCGAGGCTCCAGAGCTGAAACGCCACGGCTGAGATTCGGGCGCCGGGACAGACTTTAGGCTTAGCGGCATGACCGAACGCACCAGCCGTACCGTCCTCCTCCGCGGTGGCAACGTCCACAGCCCCGCCGACCCGTTCGCCACCGCGATGCTGGTGGAGGGAGAGCAGATCGCCTGGGTCGGCAGCGACGGCGCCGCCGAGTCGTACGCGGCGAGCGCCGACGAGGTGGTCGAGCTGGCCGGTGCGCTGGTCACGCCCGCCTTCGTCGACGCCCATGTGCACGCCACCTCGACGGGCCTGGCGCTCACCGGGCTCGACCTCACCGACTGCCGCTCGCTGAGCCAGGCCCTGGGGCGGATCGCGGGGTACGCCGGCCACAACGGCGGCGTGCTGATCGGCCACGGCTGGGACGAGACCCGCTGGCCCGAGCAGCGCCCGCCGACGCTGGAGGAGCTGGACGCGGCCGCGAACGGCGCACCGCTCTACCTCTCCCGCACGGACGTGCACTCCGCGCTCGCCTCCACGGCGCTGCGCGAGCTCACCGGCGGCCTCGCCGGGCTGCCCGGCCACCACCCGAGCGGCCCCCTCACCCGGGACGCCCACCACGCCGTCCGCCGCACCGCCCTGGCCCATCTGAGGCCGGAGCAGCGCCGCGCCGCCCAGCTGGCCACCCTGACCCGCGCCGGCGAGCTCGGCATCGCCGCGCTGCACGAGTGTGCCGGGCCGGAGATCTCCTCCGAGCAGGACCTCGCCGAGCTGCTCGCGCTGGCGGCCGAGACCGACGGGCCGGAGGTGTTCGGCTACTGGGGCCAGCTCGCCGAAGCCGGTGGCGTCGAGACCGCCCGCCGCCTGGGTGCTGTCGGCGCGGGCGGCGACCTCTTCGTCGACGGCGCGCTCGGCTCGCACACCGCCTGCCTGCACACCCCGTACGAGGACGCCGCACACACCGGCGCCGCCTACCTGACGGCCCAGCAGGTCGCCGACCACGTCGCGGCCTGCACCGAGGCGGGCCTCCAGGCGGGCTTCCACGCGATCGGCGACGCCGCGCTGAGCGCCGTCGTCGAGGGCGTCCGGCTCGCCGCCGACCGGCTCGGGATCGCCCGGGTCAGGGCGCTGCGCCACCGGGTCGAGCACGCCGAGGCGCTGGACGACAAGGCCGTCGCCGCCTTCGCCGAGCTGGGCCTGACCGCCTCCGTCCAGCCCGCCTTCGACGCCGCCTGGGGCGGCCCGGACGGCATGTACGCCCAGCGCCTGGGTGCCGAGCGCGCGGCTGGGCTCAACCCGTTCGCCGCGATGCTCCGGGCCGGGGTGCCGCTGGCCTTCGGCTCCGACGCGCCCGTGACCCCGCTCGACCCCTGGGGCACCGTCCGCGCCGCCGCGTTCCACCGGACGCTGGAGCACCGGATCTCCGTCCGGGCCGCCTTCGCCGCCCACACCCGGGGCGGCTGGCGCGCCCTCGGCCGCGACCAGGACGGCGTGCTCGTCCCGGGCGCCGTCGCCAGCTACGCCGTCTGGGCGGCCGACGAGCTGGTCGTCCAGGCCCCCGACTCCCGGGTGGCCGGCTGGTCGACCGACCCCCGCTCGGGCACCCCCGGCCTGCCCGACCTGACCCCGGGCCACCCCCTGCCCACCTGCCTGCGCACCGTCGTCCGGGGCCGCACCGTCCACCAGGCCTGACTTCGCACGCCCCTCTTTCCGTTGCCGCGATCAGTCGGGGTACCGTCTTCGCACGGTGCCCGGACCCGGGCGGCGGGAGAGACACAGCGCAGCCAGAGAGGTGGTGCGAAGGTGGCACTGCCCATGCAGCAGGAACGACCGCTCGCGGAGCCGGAGCCCAAGCGGGAAGCCCCCGCCCCACGGTGGCGCCGCCTCCGGGCCGGACTCCCCAGGACGGGTCTCGCCGTCCTCGGCGGCCTGCTGCTCGGCCTGGCCTTCCCGCCGTACGACCTCTGGCCGCTCTCCGTGGCCGGCGTCGCGCTGCTCTCCGTGCTCACCCGGGGCCGCACGGCCCGCCAGGGCGCCTGGACGGGCTTCGCCTTCGGCTTCCCCTTCTTCCTGCTGCTGCTCGACTGGCTGCGGGTGGTCGGCACCGACGCGATGATCGGCCTCTCGGCGCTCGAGGCGCTGTTCGTCGCCGCACTCGGCGCGGGCCTGGCGCTGACCTCCCGGCTGCGTGGCTGGCCGCTCTGGGTGGCCTGCCTCTGGGTCGCCCAGGAGTGGGCCCGGGACAGGCTGCCCTTCGGCGGCTTCCCCTGGGGGCGGCTGGCCTTCGCCAACACCGGCAGCCCCTTCACCCCGCTGGCCGCCCTCGGTGGCGCCCCGCTGGTGACCTTCGCCGTCGCCCTGTCGGGCGCCCTGCTGGCCTGGGCCGCCCCGCGGCTGCGCGGCCCCGTCAGGGCCCCGCGCGCGGCCGCCCTGGCGGGCCTCGGGGCCGTCGCCGCGATCCTCGCCGGGTACGCCGTGCCGGTGCCGACGAAGGCCGACGACACCGTCAAGGTCGCCCTCGTCCAGGGCAACGTCGCGCAGCCCGGCATGGACTTCCTCGGCCGCCCGATGATGGTCCTCAACAACCACGCCGCCGCGACCGAGCGCCTCGCCGCCGACGTCGCCGCCGGCAAGGTGCCCCGCCCGGACGTGGTGATCTGGCCGGAGAACTCCTCCGACCTCAACCCCTTCCTCGACCCGGCCGCCTACGTCCGGATCGACCGCGCCGTCCAGACCATCGGCGTGCCGACGCTGGTCGGTGCCCTGATCGACGGCCCGGACAGCCAGCACGTGCAGAACGAGGGCATCGTCTGGAGCCCCACCACCGGCCCCGGCGCCTCCTACACCAAGCAGCACCCCGTCCCGTTCGGCGAGTACGTGCCCTTCCGGGCCGAGCTCTCCAAGGTGATCACCCGCCTCCAGCGCGTCGCCCGCGACTTCTACCCGGGCAAGGGCAACGGCGTCATGCAGCTCGGCCCGGCCCGGATCGGCGACGTGATCTGCTTCGAGGTCGCCTACGACGAGATCGTCCGCGACACCGTCAACCAGGGCGGGCGGGTGATCGTCGTCCAGACCAACAACGCCACCTACGCAGAGAGCGGCCAGCCCGAGCAGCAGCTCGCGATGTCCCGCCTGCGGGCCGTCGAGCACGGCCGGGCCGTCCTGATCGCCGCCACCAGCGGCATCAGCGCGGTGATCGAGCCCGACGGCACCGTCTCCCAGCACACCCAGGAGCTGACCGCCGCCGAGCTCAGCGCCACCGTGCCGCTGCGCGACGGCAAGACCCTCGC
This sequence comes from Kitasatospora sp. McL0602, assembly GCF_052076145.1. Taxonomy (NCBI): domain Bacteria; kingdom Bacillati; phylum Actinomycetota; class Actinomycetes; order Kitasatosporales; family Streptomycetaceae; genus Kitasatospora; species Kitasatospora sp. McL0602. Next base: position 6,942,063 of record NZ_CP197246.1, read on the forward strand.
CGACCGCCTGGGCGCCGCCCCCGAGTGGACGCTCGCCCTGGCGGGCCTGCTGGCCTGCGGCGCGGCGATCGTCGGCGGCCTGCGCCGCCGCCGCAGCGGAACACCGGCCGAGGCCGAATCGTTGTCACCGGTGGTGCCGTAGCCGGCCCGGACCAACCCGGGCGGTGATGCCGTGAGCACCGCGATGGAGTGGATTCGTACCGTGAGCCAGCAAGCTACCCCCGCCCGTCCGGCCCCGCGCAGCCGTCTGCGGCGGGTGCTGCCACTGCTGATCACCGCCTGGCTGGTGCTGGAGATCTGGCTGCTGACGGTCGTCGCCTCCGCAGTCGGCTGGTTCACCGTGCTGGTGCTGCTGGTCGGCGGCGTCTTCCTCGGCGGTTCGCTGATCAAGCGGGCCGGGCTGAAGGCGTTCTCGGCCGCCGTGGAGCAGAGCCGTGACCCGCAGTCGCAGCAGCCGCAGACCGGCACCAGCCTGACGGTGCTGGCGGGCGTGCTGCTGATCCTGCCGGGCTTCCTCTCCGACCTGCTCGGCCTCACCCTGCTGCTCCCGCCGACCCGCGCCCTCTGGCGGGCCCTCGGCCGCAGGCTGACCCGCTCCGCGCTGCGCTCCACCACACCCGCCGGCACCGAGCCGTTCGCGGACGCCGTCCGGCTCCAGGAGCAGCTGCGCATCCACCGCCCCGACGGCAAGGTCATCCAGGGCGAGGTCGTCGAGCCCGGCAGCCCCGCCGGTCCGTCCGACCCCGGCGTTGACCACCGCCCGCCGATCACCGGCTGACCCGGCAGAAGTAGACATGACGAAGGGCCCCGGGCGGTGAAGCCCGGGGCCCTTCGTCATGTCTACTTCTGCGTCAGGCGCTCTTACGAGTGTCCCGCGGGTGGACCGCAAGGTTCATCCCGCCGGAGCGGAGCACGGCCAGCCGCTCGGCCAGCACCTCCTCCAGCTCCTCACGCGTACGGCGCTCCATCAGCATGTCCCAATGGGTGCGCGTCGGCTTGGTCTTCTTCTCCTCCGGCTCGTCGCCGTCGAGCAGTACTGCCTCCTGGCCGCAGAAACGGCATTCCCACGCCGAGGGGATCTCCGCTTCCACGGAGAAAGGCACCTCGAATCGGTGTCCGTTCTGACATGCGTACTCGACGGTCTGGCGGGGAGCCAGATCGATTCCACGGTCGGTCTCGTAGCTAGTGGCCCCGAGTCGCGTGCCGCGGAGAGCTCGCTCGCTCATGAATCGTGCCTCCCGGGCTTATGGCCCACAGGACTAGTGGTCGCTGTCATCGTCGTTCGGTCAACGCTCGGCCTTCGACGAAGATTCCCGTCCCGGGATATGCGTCGCCTGTCGTGCCGCCCCTGTTTGTACCCATCGCCGCCCGATTTGTCACATCTGAGCCTAATTATCACCCTGAGTATCACAAATTATGCACACGGTGATCGAAATCTGCTGCGAAGGCGCCCCAGCTTATCGGCGCGCGGGCCCGCCGCGCGCCGCCTGTCCGCAGTTCGGCGGAACGGTCCCGCATTCACCACACCGGGCGCGGCCGCGCAGGCTCCTTGTCGAGCTGTACGGAGGGTGCGGCGGCCGGTGCAACAGCTGGCGCGACCGACGGCGCGGCGGCCTCCGTCCGGGTGTCCCGGTGCGGCAGCAGGGCGATCACGGCGTCGCGCTGCGCCGCCGGGGCCTCGTCGTCCAGCGGGTCCACGGTCACCGGCACCTGGAGCCGGACGGGCACGGCCGAGCCGAGCCGGGCGTAGCCGCGACCGGCGGGGGTGTGGGCGGCCGGGGCGATGTCCAGCGGCACGCCCAGTGCCTCCTGGGCCAGCTCGGCGTGGACGGGGCCGAGCACGACCCGGGCCCGGGTGGTGGCGCGGACGCTGGGGGAGATCCGGTCGCGGGCCTCCAGGTCGTCGGCGATCACCACCGTCACGCGCGCGGCCCGGCCGTGCCGCAGCGGGGTCTCCAGCAGGTCCTGCGGGTCGGGGCGGCCCTCGGCGTGGGCCAGCTCGCTCAGCTCGGTGGGGTGGTCGAGCAGCAGCCAGAGCGGACGGGTGACGTCCGGCGGGGCGGGCACCCCGTGCTGGCGGGCCGCGTTCAGTGCGGAGAGCCGGCGCTCGGTCTCCTGGGCCGCCCACTCCAGGGCGGCCAGTGCGCCGTGCAGGCTGGTCTCCACGGTGTGCACGCCGGGCCGGTTCACCAGGCAGGCGTGCTCGCCCGTGCCCGCGCCGTCGATCACCACCAGGTCGCCGTGCGGCAGTGCCTGGAGCGCGATCGAACGGATCAGCGTGGACGTCCCGTACCCGGCCGCCCCGAGGGCCAGCAGGTGCGGCTCGGCCGCGCGGGCGCCCGTCCGCCACACCACCGGCGGCTGCTGCGTGGTGGCCCCGCCCTGGCTGACGGGGATGGTCCGGCGGCTGCCGAGGCCGTCCGTGAAGCCGAGCACGATCTCGCCCGGCGCCGTCACGAAGGTCTGTGCCGTGATGTCGGTCGGCAGCGGCGCCAGCGCGCTCACCCGCAGCCGGTTGGACTCCTCGTCCCAGTCGAAGCTGTACTCCCGGGAGCGCCCGGCCTTGCCCTGCACGACCTGCTCGATCCGGGCACGGGCGCCCGGCTCGGTGTCGGTGAAGTAGGGCGGGTAGCGCAGGTCGAGGGCGGTGAGCCTGCCCTCGTCGTCGAACGTCCAGGAGTCGAAGGCCGTCTTGTACGCGCCGTCCGGGCCGTAGAGCGGCGCGGCGTCGTCGAAGCCGCCCAGGTAGGGCGTCAGCGCCGCGTACAGGGCGGTCAGTTTGAGGTCGGCGACGTCCGGCGCGGGCGTCGCCGGGGCCTTCGGTCGGCGCCCGGCCCAGGCGGCGCTGGCCATCAGCGCGACCAGGGCGAGCAGCGGGCCGTGCGGCAGCAGTGCGATGCCGAGCAGGGCGGCGGCGGTCAGGAAGAGCGTCGGGCCCCGGCGTTCCTTCGGGGTGGTGGCCCAGCGGCTCTTCGCCCAGTCGGCGTGGCTGCGCAGGCCGCGCCCGATGACGGTGAGCGGGGCGAACATGTCGGCGGCGTGGTCGCCCGCGCTGCGGGCGAAGTCGCGGCCGCGGCTGAGATGGCGGTTGAGGGACATACCTGGGCTCCCCGGACGGTGGGACGGCGTGGGTCGTGCGGTGCTGCGGGAGTGGCAGAAGGCCCGGGGCGGTGGGGTCCGCACCCGGGCCGGTGAGGCAGGAGCAGCGCTCAGCAGGTCAGAACTTGAGGCCGCCGAGCAGGCTGGCCAGGCTCGCGCCGCCTGCCTGGATGCTGGGCGCGATCGATGACCCCGCGATGTAGAAGCCGAGGAGGGCGCAGACGATCGCATGCGAGACCTTGAGGCCGTCCCGCCGGAAGAACAGGAATGCGATGGTGCCGAACAGGACGATGCCGGAGATGGAGAGGATCACGCGTCTGCTCCTCGGAGAGGGGGGACAGGGACGACTCGGAAAGGGGTGTTACGGAAAGTGTCCTAATCGTGACAAAAAGTAATAGATGATGGAATGTGGCAAACGGGTGTTTCTGTCCCGGAGGCCCGGCCCGGCCGTATACGAGCTGATCCTTTTTGCAGCCGGTCGGCGGCCCGTCTTCGGCCTGGCTGCCGCGTGTCTGCCGCCTGTCTGCCGCTCTGTCAGGTCCCCAGGGGGCAGCTCGGACAGTTCCGGTGAGCGGATAAATTCGCTCGAACGGATGCGTTACCACCGGACCAGCGTGTCGTCCGCTACGGTGCGGTACGTCACCCAGCAGACCCGACCAGGGAGGGCCCGCCCCATGTCCGACGTCCCGCAGAACCCCGCCGACCCCTCCGGGATCGACGCCGAGGTCATCGAACTGGCCGGGAAGCTCTTCGACGCCGCCCGCACCGGCGGCACGGCGCTGCTCGGCGCCTACCTGGACGCGGGGGCGCCCGCGAACCTGGCCAACGACCGGGGCGACACCCTCGTCATGCTGGCCGCCTACCACGGCCACGCCGAGACGGTGGAGCTCCTGATCGAGCGCGGCGCCGACCCGGACCGCGTCAACGACCGGGGCCAGACCCCCCTGGCCGGTGCCGTCTTCAAGGGCGAGGAGGCGGTCATCACCGCCCTGCTCACCGGCGGCGCCGACCCGAAGGCGGGCACCCCCTCCGCCGTCGAGACCGCCCGGATGTTCGGCAAGGACGATCTGGTCGCCCGCTTCGAGGGCCGCTGACCAGCAGGTCGTAGGCTTGGCCGTCATGGAGATACGCACAACCGGGTACGGCCATCCTGATGCCCAGAAGCTGGCCGCCGAAGTCCAGCAGGAGTACGTCCGCCGGTACGGCGACGTCGACGTGACGGTGCTGCACCCCGACCACTTCGACCCGCCGGCCGGCCACTTCGTGGTCGCCTACCTCGACGGCGCACCCGTCGCCTGCGGCGGCTGGCGCGCGAAGGAGCCCAACGACTTCGGCCTGGTCGAGGGCGACGCCGAACTCAAGCGGATGTACGTGGCCCCCGCCGCCCGGGGCCGCGGCCTCGCCCGCGCGGTGCTGCGCCATCTGGAGCAGAGCGCCGAGGCCGCCGGGCGCAGCCGCCTCGTCCTGGAGAGCGGCACCGAGCAGCCCGAGGCGCTCGCCCTCTACGCCTCCGAGGGGTACCACCACATCTCCGGCTTCGGCGTCTACCGGGATGCCCCGGAGTGCGTCTGCATGGCCAAGTGGCTGGAGGTCCAAGACTCCTGACGGATCGTCAAGCCCCTACTTGCGCGGGCGCCTCAGTCCTCCGCGAGGAACGCTCGGGCGCGGGCCAGCAGGGCCCGGCCGGCCGGGTTGGCGGGGCCCTCGGCACGCCAGGCGAGGGCGAGGCGGCCGTGCAGCGCCGGGTGGGTGACGGCGATGGAGTGGAGCTCGGGGGAGCGGGATTCGGCGAAGGCGCGGGGGAGGACGGCGGCGCCCAGGCCGTGGGCGGCCAGCCGTGCCAGGGATTCGGGGGTGCCGGATTCGAAGGCGATCCGGGGGATGAACCCGGCGGCGGTGCAGGCTTCGTCGAGACGGGCGCGCAGGCCGGTGCCCCGGGGGAGGCTGATCAGCGGGCGGTCGCGCAGGGTGTCGAGGGTGACGGCCCGGTGGGCGGCGAGTTCGTGGTCCGGGCTGACGGCGACGACCAGCTCCTGCGAGTCGACGACGTGCAGCTCAAGGCCGGGCGGGGTGGCCTTGCCGACGCTGATGACAGCCGTGTCCAGCAGGCCCGAGCGGAGGCGGTCGGTGAGCTCGTCCGAGGTGGCCTCGGTGAGGGTGATCTCCACCTCGGGGTGATCGCGGTGGAAGGCGGCCAGCAGCGCGGGCAGGTCGACGTTGTGCGAGGTCACCGCCCCGATCGCGACCCGCCCACGGAGCAGCCCGGTCAGCTCGTCGACGGCCTGCCGGGCTCCGGCGACGGCCGCCAGCGCGGCCCGCGCGTACGGGAGGACGGCCTCGCCCGCCTCCGTCAGCCGCACCGTGCGGCCGGAGCGGTCCAGCAGCTCCTGCCCCAACTCCCTCTCCAACTTGCGGATCTGGGCGCTGACGCCGGGTTGGGCGACGTGCACCCGATCGGCGGCCCGGGTGAAGTTCCGCTCCTCGGCCACGGCGACGAAGTACTCCAGCTGGCGAAGTTCCATAACTGCTGATTCTAGTAGCGAGAGCAACCATCTCTTGGACTTCTGGTCAGCACAGCGGGAGAGTTGGAGACATCGAAGCCCAGGGAAACAACGCAGAGGAGCCCGCCATGACCGACACCGCCCGCACCGAAGCCCGCACCACCGCCTCGACCCCTGAGGACCTCGCGCGCCTCTTCGTCGAGCGGGCCAACGCCGGTGACGCCGAGGGCCTCGCCGAGCTGTACGCACCCGACGCGGTGCTCGCGTACCCGGTCGGCTCGGTGACCGTCGGCCGCGAGGCCATCCGGGCGGTCTGCGAGAAGATGCTCGAACACGCGCCCCGGCCCTTCCCGTTCGAGGAGGCGCTGCCGACCGTCCGGTACGGAGACCTCGCGCTCACCTCGACGGCGGGCGCCGACGGCACGGGCGACCGGGTGCAGGTCGCCCGGCGTCAGCCCGACGGCAGCTGGCTGCGGATCATCGACCGCCCTGAGTTGAGGGGCCCTCAGTAGCAGGTCGGTCCGAGCGGGGGCTGGACAGAGTGCGGGATATTTAGGTTAGCCTTACCTTCATGAGTTCCGCGCACCTTGCCGCAACCACGGCCTACGTCATGCCTCCGCTCTGGCGGGTGCTCACCAAGTCCGCCTACTTCGTCGGTCTCTGTGGGGCCATCGGCTCCACGGTCACCTACGCGGCGGTGCTCCGCCCGGCGCTCCGCGCGCCGGGCACCGAGCGGTGCGACGCCGAGATCGTGCGGCGGCGCACCGCGACGTACCTGGCCTGGGCCGGAGCCGTCCTGCTGGTCGCGGGCTACTTCCAGCTCGCCGCCCGGGTCGCCCGCGCCGGGAAGGGCATGCCGTTCGGTGACGCCCTGGCGCCGGGCCGGATCTTGACCTTCCTCACCGCGCCCGCAGCGAAGGGTGCCTGGGTCGCCCAGGGCACGATCCACCTGATCCAGAACGCCGTGCTGGTGCTGGCCGCCGCCACCCTGATCGCGCTCTTCACCCCCGCCGCGCGCCGCCACCTCGACGCCCTCGCCCTGATCGCCCTGCCGCTCGCACTCGCGGTCAGCCTGATCGGCGCGATACCCGCCACCCGCCCCGCGGACCTCGACCACGCTCTCGATCCCGTCATCGACCAGACCCACATCGTCGGCGGGGTGGTGTGGGTCGGCGGCCTCGCCCTGCTCGCCGTCCTCGCCGGCGCCCACCGCCGGCTCGGCGCCCACGCCGGGCTGCTGTGGGCGGACATCTGGCGGCGGTTCAGCCTCGTCGCCCTGGTCTGCGTCGGCGCGGTGCTGGTCTCCGGTCTGTGGATGTCCTGGAAGCACGTCGGCAGCATCGGACAGCTCTGGACGACGACCTACGGCCTCTTCCTGTTCGTCAAGATCCTGCTCGTGCTCGGCATGGTCGCCGCCGGTGGCGTCAACCAGTTCTGGCTGATGCCGCGCATCGTCCGGGCCCGCGCCGAGGACGCGACCTCCTCCCTGCTGCACCTCACGCTGCGCCACTTCCCCCGGGTGGTCTGGGCCGAAGTCGCCCTCGGCGCCGGAGTCCTGGGGATCGTCCCCTTCCTCGGCGGCTCCGCCCGCTCCCAGGCAGGCAGCCCGCCCCCCGTCGCGACCGGCAGCATCTTCGCCGTCGGTGCCGCGCTCGCCCTCACCCTGGCCGCCTCGCTCTACATCACGGCCCGGGTCTCCGACGGTCTCTCCCGCCGCCCGGCCACCGGGACGGCTGGCATGATCGAACCGTGACCGATGAACGCCGGCCGCCGAGGCCCCGAAAGTACGTCTTCTTCGATGTCGACGGCACTCTGATCGACGCTCTGGACAACCAGCGCCGGGTCTGGGGCACGTGGGCGGTGCGGCACGGGCTGGATCCCGACGAGGTCTACCGGGTGGCGCTACGAACGCGGCCGATGGAGACGTTCGCCATCGTCGCGCCGGGCAGGGACCCGCACGCCTGCCTGGTTGCGCTGCACGAGCTCGAGGACGAGGACGTCCGATCGGGCGTGTACGCGGCCTTCGACGGCGCGTCGGAGCTGCTGCACGGCCTGCCGCCGGGCTCGTGGGCGTTGGTGACCTCGAACTACGACCACCGGGTCCGCGGACGTTTCGCCCGTACCCGGCTGCCCGTCCCGGACGTGATCGTGGACGCGGCGGCGGTCGCACACGGCAAGCCGTCGCCCGCCCCCTACCTGCTGGCCGCCGAGCGGCTCGGCGCCGCGCCGGAACACTGCCTCGTCATCGAGGACGCCCCCTCCGGCGTGCAGGCCGGGCTGTACGCCGGCATGACCGTGTGGAGTGTCAACGCCCCGGCTCCCGTCGGCGGCGCGCACCGGCACTTCGCCAGTCTGCGGGACGCGACAGGCGACATCCGCGCTTTCGTGTCCGGTGCACACCAGAACCCGGTAGCCGAACCGGCCCGCTGAACCCGGCGCGCCCGGGTCGGAGACCTGTCAGTAGATACACGAAAAAAGCTGCGTCGGTTGGAAAACGCGAATCGCTGTTCGTATGATGGAGTCATGGAAGAGAAGTCCGACCCCCGGACGAAGTGGACGTTCCTCACCAGCCACGCCCGCGTGCTGTGGATTCTCGCCCGCGATCCGGGGATGCGGCTGCGTGACGTCGCCGAAACCTGTCAGCTGACCGAGCGCGCGGTGCAGGCCATCGTCGCGGATCTGGAGGCCGGAGGCTATCTGCGGCGATCGCGTGAAGGGCGCCGCAACCGCTACGAGATCGCTTCCGAGGGCAGGCTGCGCCATCCTGCCGAAGCGCGCCACACCGTAGGCGCGCTGATCGCTCTGCTCGGAGCGGAGGCCGCCCCCGAGAGCCCGAAGAACCCGGAGGGAGCGTGAACGCACCATGACCGCAACGGCGGACGAACTGCCGGTGATCGATCATCCGCTCGCTGCAAGCACCGGCGACGCACGGGAGCTGTCCAGAGTCCTGCTGTGGCGCCTGCGAAAGCTGGAGCCCGGGAGCGAGGAGTACTCCTACGTGCGGGGCACGCTGATCGAGCTGAACGTGTCGCTGGTCAGGTTCGCGGCGCGCCGGTTCGGAGGGAGTCACGAATCGATGGACGACATCGTCCAGGCCGGGACGGTGGGGCTGGTCAAGGCCGTCGACCGGTTCGATCCCGATCGTGGCGTGGAGTTCGCGACATTCGCGCTGCCGACGGTGATCGGTGAGATCCGGCGGTTCTTCCGGGACACCACCTGGGCGGTCCACGTGCCCCGGCGGCTACAAGAAGCGCGGCTCGCCGTCGTCAAGGGCGCCGACGAGCTCGAGCAGGAGTTGGGGCGGGCGCCCACGGTGGGCGAACTCGCCGAGTACGTCGCCCTCCAGCCCGCCGAGTTGGACGAGGCGATGCAGGCCGCGCAGGCGCGGACCACGCTGTCGCTGGACGCGCCGTTCTCGGACGGCAACGCCGAGGGGGCCTTGGAGTGCCGTCTGGGCTGCTGTGATCCGGCACTGGAAGTGGTGGAGTACGTGCAGTCGCTCAAACCGCTGATCGCCGCGCTGCCGGAGCGCGAGCGGACGATCCTGGCCCTGCGGTTCACCGAGGGCCTGACCCAGGCCGAGATCGGGCGTCGGCTCGGCATCTCCCAGATGCACGTCTCCCGCCTGCTCACCCGCAGCCTCGAAGGCCTGCGGGCCGGCCTGACCGGGCAGGGCTGCGCACCGCCGCACTGATCCACCGGTCGTCCACCGGTCGTCCGAAGGAGGCAAGCCGCCATGACCAGAACCGACCTCGTCCACCGCCTCGAGCACCGCTGGCCCGCCCTGCTGATCCTGCTGCTCGCCGTAGCAGTGCTGGTGCTGCTGATCGTGCTGTCGGCCACCTTCCCGCCCTCGACCTCCTGAACGCGCCGCGCCGGTGTCCGGCACTCATCGCTGGCCGGCGAAAGCGAGTAGCAGCGCCGCCAGCCCCACCGCGAGCCAGGTCACGTAGTCGCCCAGTCGCCCCGAGTGGAGGCGGCGCAGTGGTACCACCAGCCTTCTGTTGAGGGCTGCGCCAAGTCCAGGGTGTGGCGGCTGTACCGCCGCCGCTGCAAGCCCTGCGGCCAGCAGGGCGGAGAGCAGTCCCAGTAGGACGCCCTCCGTGGTCCAGTCGCTCGGCGGCACCGGCGCGGGCGGGGGTGGCGCGGCCTGGTAGGCGGCCGCGAGGTAGCCGCCGTGGTCGGTGAAGAGCCGTGCCGCGTACGCAAGTTCGCGCCCGATGCCGGGCAGTACGCCGACGGCCAGGCTCGCCAGCAGGAGGACCCCCGGGACGACGGTCATCGGCCAGGGCGGCTGCCGGGTGGGGTCGCGGATCTCCGGCTCCTCACCCTCCCCGCTGGTCTCCGGTCCGCCGGGACGCTCCCGAGGGGTCTGCCCCGCTCCGGCGAAGACCCGCAGCCCGGCCCGCAGGACCGCGCCCCCGGTGATCGCGGAGACCACCACGTACAGGGCGGGCAGCAGCACCGGCAGCCGTTCACCGGCGGCTGCCTCGCTGAGGGCCTTGCCCAGGGCGGTGCCGAACGGCGGCAGGCCGGCCAGCGCAAGCCCGCCGACGCCGAACAGCACACCGGGCAGGACCAGTTCGCGGGCTTTCCCGTGCAGCCCGTGCTCGTCGACCGAGCCGTAGCGGTCCAGCAGTACGCCCGCCAGCCCGAACAGCGCCGCCTTGGCGCCGGCGTGCCCGGCGACGTACACGGCGGTGCCGGCCAGCCCCGCCGGGTCCAGCAGCGCGACACCGATCAGGAAGAGCCCGATGTGGCCGATCGTGGAGAAGGCCAGCAGACGCTTCAGATGCCGCTGCTGCCAGCAGAGCACCGCCCCGACCAGAGCCGTGAGTGACCCGACGACCAGCATCGTGGCCCGGAAGGCGGGTTGCGGTACTCCGCCGGGCCCGGCGAACACCGTCCAGTAGATCCGCGCCACGCCGTACACGCCGAGTTCCACCATGGCGCCGGAGAGCAGCATGCAGACCGGCGACGGCGCCACCGCGTGCGCGTCGGGCAGCCAGAAGTGGAACGGCACGGCGGCCGCCTTGACCAGGGGCCCGGTCAGCACGAGGACGAAGGCGCAGACCACCAGCAGGTCGGGTCGTCGGCCGTCCAGGGCCTGTCCGAGCTGGGCGAGGCCCAGCTGCCCGGTGCGGGCGTAGAGCAGCCCGATGCCGAGCAGCGAGCAGTACGCGGCCAGTGAGTTGACGATCCCGAAGGTGAGCGCGCCGTGCAGGGGGCGCGGGTCCTCGATCCGGTAGCCGGTCAACGCGTAGGCGCAGGCGCCCATCAGCTCGAAGAAGACGAAGGCGTCGAAGAGGTCGCCGGTGAGCGCGAAGCCGACCATTCCGGCTTCGAAGAGCAGCAGCAGCGCCGGGAACATGCCCCCGTGCTCGCCCGTCGGTTCGTCGAAGTAGCGCCAGGAGTAGACCACCACGGCCAGGACCAGCAGCGCGGCGAGCAGCGCGACGCCGCTGCCGAGCCGGTCGGCGACCAGCACGACGCCCACACTCCGTCCGCCCTGGGCGGGGTTGCCGTCGGGCGGCCCCCAGCCGGCGACCCAGTCGACCGCGCGGCCGTCGCCGGTGCGGGCCCGGAGCAGCGCCAGGCAGGCGGCCTCCAGCGCAGCGCACCCGGTGGTCAGCACGTCCGTCGCGGCCCTGGGCAGCCGACGCCCGGCGACGGTCAGGAGCACGGCGCCCAGCAGGGGGATCGCGACGGCGAGCGGCAGGAGGTTCGCGGTGCTCGGCACCCGTCAGCCCTTCAGGCCGGTGAGCTGCTCGGGGTCCACCGTGCCGTGCCGTTTGCGCAGTTGGATGACGAGGGCCAGCAGCAGCGCGGTGACGGTGGCGCCGACCACCACATCGGTCAGCGCGAGTGCCTGCACCACCGGGTCCACCACGGGCCTGCCCACGGGCAGGTCGCTGAAGACCGGCGCGGTGGCGCCTCGGCGGTAGCCGACCGAGAGCAGCAGCACGTAGGTGGAGGACTGGCAGACCGCCAGGCAGCCGACCGCGTGGATCAGGTTGCGGCTGGTCACCAGCCCATAGCCGCCGACCAGCAGGATCCACCCGGCGACCAGGTACGGAAAGACGCTCACTGCTGCTCCACCCCCGTGATCTCGACGGCCTGGTCCAGGAACTGCGCCAGCAGCACGATCACCCCGCCGGCCACCTCCACACCCACCACCGCGTTGATCACCGGCACCAGGCCGCCCGAGGCCAGCTGGTTGAAGGTCCCCAGCGGCAGCGTGTTCTTCAGGAAGGACCCGGCAGCGACCAGACCGACCAGGCCGAGCACACTGAAGGCCCCCGCCGCCAAGGCGTCCGCCACGTCCAGCACCGCCAGCGGCCGGACCTGGTGCAGGGCGCGGTAGTCCGCCGCGACGTAGGCCAGATGGAGCCCGGTGGCCAGCACCACCCCGCCCTGGAAGCCGCCTCCCGGGCTGAGCTGCCCGTGCGCCACCAGGTAGCCGCCGGTCAGCAGCGTCACCGGCAGCAGCACCGCGCCGAACAACCGGGTCGTGGGGAGCACCCGGGCGGGCCGGGGCTGCTCCTTGCGCTCATCCCTGGCCAGCCGCAGCACCATGCCGGCTCCCAGCACCGAGGCGAACAGGATGGACTCCTCGCCCAGGGTGTCGAAGCCGCGTTGGTCGAAGTTGACCGAGGAGATCACGTTGGCGGTGTGCTGCTGGAGCGCCGCCGCGACCGCCCGCTCGCCGTACGGGTGGACGGCGCCCCCGAAACCGGGCAGCTCGGTGCAGGAGACGGCGAACACGGCGGCGATCACCAGGCCGGCGCAGCCGAGCAGCCAGAGCCGCGCGCGGCGGCTCACTCGCCCTCCTCCTCGCTCCCGGGCCGGCCGCCGCGCCGCACCTTACGGACGGTCAGCAGGATCAGCAGCGGCGTCACGGCCGTGCCCACCCCGAGCTGGGAGAGTGCCACGTCCGGCGCCTGAAGGACGGTGAAGAGCACGGCGAGGCTCAGCCCGAGCGCGGCCAGCACCACGGCCTGACGGGACGGATCCCGGGTCAGCGCGGCGGCGGTGGCGCAGCAGGCCACCGCGAGCAGCGCGAGGACGATCAGGGTGTCGGTCATCGGTAGGGCTCCGCCAGCTCGGGGTGCTCGTTGCGTACGGTGGTCCGCCCGATCGCCATGGTGGTCACCGTGCCGCCGACCACGAGCAGCGCCCCGATGACGAGCAGTTTCACCGCGCCGCGCCCTGGCCCGTTGTCCACGGCGAGGGCGAGTGCGACCAGTGGCGCGCCCAGCGAGGCGGCGGGGGAGAGCGCGTGCAGCCGCAGGTACGGGGCGGGCAGGCGCAGCAGTGCGAGGCCGGACAGCAGCAGGACGCCGGTGCCCGCGATCAGCAGCACGAGAGCGGCATGATGCCTCATCAGGTGTCCTCCCCGGCCAGGAAGCGGGTGAAGACCAGCGTCCCGGCGGGTGCCAGCACCGCCAGGACCAGCGCCAGGTCCACGTACGAGCTGCGTGAGAAGCCCTGGGACAGCAGCAGGAGAACCACCGTGACGACCGTTCCGGCCAGGTTCACACCCGCCAGCCGGCGATGCGCGGGGCCGTGCAGTGCGACGGCCAGCGAGGGTCCGAGCCCGCCCACCAGCAGCACGGCGGCGGCGAGCAGCCAGGCGTTCACCGGGCCCGCACCGCGCGCTCCAACGGCGAGGGCCGGTCGTCCAGGCTGTGCAGCAGCACCCGCCGTGGCGCCGACCCGGCGGGTGACACCTCCGCCACGAACGCGCCGGGCGTGGCGGAGAGCAGCGCGCAGGACCAGGCCGCGCCGGTGCCGAGCTCGATGGTCCGGAAGAGCGGCTCGGCCGCTCGGGGCCGTGCCACCAGGACGACCAGTCGGCCCAGGTCGGTCAGCATGGTGCGGGGGAGCTTCCAGAGCGCCGCCGCCCAGCCCGCCGTCCGGCCCACCCGGGCGCCCGCCGCACGCCGGGCCACGGGCGCGGCGACGGCGCCGAGCAGCGCGAGCCCGGCGCCGACCAGAACCTCCAGGACGCTGACCGTGCTGATGAACACGGCGTTCAGCGCCATCAGCAGGACCCACCAGAGCGCCGCCTCCACCACGAGGCTCCTCCCCGTCGTGTAGTGCCGGATCGTGTAGTGCCGGCCGTCAGATGTACCGCGTGTGGCGGGTCGGCGCGGCCCGCGCGCCGAGCCGTGGGGTGTGCTCCACCCACCCGGCGTAGCGCAGGAAGGCTGTCGGTGCACCCCGCAGCCGTGAGACGAACCCGGCGCCGGGGCGGCGCAGACCCGTTCCCAACCGTCCGACCACCGACCGCGCCCTGTCGGGAAGGGCGCCGAGAACGTGCGCGGCCTGCTGTTGGATGCTGCGGGCAATGGCCCGGTCGTCGAACCGGCCGTGCGCGCCGAAGTCCGCTCCGGCATCCACCGGCTCGAACAGGTTGTCCGGATCCCCGGCGCTCCGACGCTGTCCGTCCTGCTGGGAGGCGAACCCGGTCCTGGCCAGATAGCGGTCCAGCAGCCCCGGGGCGACCGCGTTCGCCACCAGCGTCGCCACCGTGCTGGCGCCGACCCAGTACTCCCGCCGACGCGGATGGTCGGCGGCGAACAGCACCGCGCGGGCGGCCACCTCCGGCTGATAGATCGGCGGCACCGGCTGCGCGCGCTCGGGCAGCCGGGAGCGGACCCAGTCGAACTGCGGGGTGTTGACGGCCGGCATCTGCACCATCGTGGTCCGCACCTGCGTCCCGGTGGCCAGCAGCTCGCACCGCAGCGCTTCGTGCCAGCCCTGGATGGCATGCTTGGCGCCGCTGTACGCGCTCTGCAGCGGGATGCCCCGGTAGGCGATGGCCGAGCCGACCTGCACGATCACCCCGTGGTCGCGCGGCAGCATCCGCCGCAGCGCGGCCGAGGTGCCGTAGACGTACCCGAGGTAGGTGACCTCGGTGACGCGCCGGAACTCGTCGGCGGTGATCTCGGTGAAGGGGGCGAAGACCGAGGCGAACGCGTCGTTCACCCATACGTCGATCGGGCCGAGTTCCTCCTCGGCGCGCGCGGCGGCGGCCTCCACCGCCTGCGGGTCGGCGGTGTCCGCCTCGATGGCGATCACCGTCGCCGCGCCGGCCTGCTCGGCCTCGCCCACCGCCGCCTCCAGGCCGGCCCGGCCGCGCGCGATCAGCGCGAGCCGGTCCCCCCGGGCGGCGAACGCCACCGCGCAGGCGCGGCCGATACCGCCGCTGGCCCCGGTGATCACCACTGTCCGGCGGGTTTGCTCCTGAGGTGTCATACCTGTGCGGCTTTCCCCGATCGGCGGCGGCAAACGGCGGGCTGGGAGCTGGTGCGGCTCGGGCGGGCGGGCCGTAGCGGCGAAGGGAGGTGAGCGATCCGCACGGGTGAGGGAGGTTTCGATGCCGACGGGACGTTGCTGGATACCAGTTATTGGCACACCATCGCCTATGAGAGGCAGGACCGGGCAGGCGCGCGGGTGCGGGCCCCGGGCGGTGCCTTGCCCCATGAGGAGGCCGTAGTCATGGCCGTGAACCGACGCTACGCGGTGACTCTGCCCGGCCCCGTCGGCGCGCACGGCCCACCGACGGTCGTCGTCATGCACTTGACCGACGAGGCAGCCCCCGGCGGCGGCCATATCTGGACGGACTCCGGGGGCGAGTGGCGGGTGCGGATCGAGGGCGAGGTGGCGACCGTGATCACCGCGCCCGCCGGGTACGACGACCACCAACCGTTGCATGCGGTGCCGCTGCCCTGACCGGCCAGGCTGGGTTCAGCGGTCTTGGCCCTGGTCGCCGGGGGCGTGGTGGGCGGGAACCCGGCCCCAGCGGTGGAAACCGTGGCGGTGGCTGCCGAACTCGGCATCGGGTGGGACAGCTTCGGGCTCGACGCCGGCGGTGTCGTTCTGCCGGTTCGCGGATGCGGGGGCGGCCCGGCCCGCTGCTGCCTGGGCCTTGGCAGCTTCGGCGCGCGCGTCGGCCGCCTCGACGCGGGCCTGCGCCGCCTGGGCCTGAGCATCCGCAACCTTGGCCTGCGCATCCTCGTGCTTCTCGGCGAGGGCGTCGCGCTCCTGGCGGACCGCCGCTGCCTGGCGGCGGGACTCCCTGAGGCCGCTGCGTGCCTCATGACCGACCCGTGAGGCGCGGCGGGCACCGTTGAGCAGCATGCCCAGCCCCAGGACGGCGAGTGCGCCGACCACGATCCCGTAAAGGAACAGCGCCCCGCTGGACCCGGTCACGTGGTAGCCGAACACCGAGAAGTCGTTGACGAGGGAGTGAGCCGAGCCGGTGTTGGTCACGACACCGGCCACCGCGACGACGACCGCCGCGATGAGAATGACGAGACCGATGATGACGATCATGATGTCTCCTTCGGTGGAACACATGGAGGACCGCAGACGGCGTGTGCCCCGACGGACGCCCGTCACACATCCGCAGCGCTCTGCGGCGCCGTTGCGAGACCGTGGTCCGGACCGCACAACGACGGTCGGCGCGAGCGGTTCGAATCTGCCGCCGGGGGCACACGCGCGGTGAGCCGTCGGGAGGCACCGACGGCCGGTCCGGAAGGAGGAGCCCCTCGCCGCCACCCGCCCGACCAAGGAGGACCGATGACCTACGGTCGAGGCGATCGACGGCCACATCGGCAAGGTCGACGAGGCCACCAATGAGGTCGGCGCTGCCTACATCGTCGTCGACACCGGGCCGTGGATCTTCGGCAAGCACGTCCTGCTGCCTGCCGGCACCGTCACCCGCGTCGACCCCGACGAGGAGAGCGTCCACGTCAACCGCACGAAGGACGAGATCAAGCAATCCCCGCAGTACGACCCCAACCGGAACCGCGGTGACCAGGGCTACCGTGCACTGGTCGGCGACTACTACGGCCGCTTCTACGGCTGATCACTCCCTCGTCAGCGCCCGCCGACGCGCGTGGACGGCGGGTCAGTGACGCCGTACGAGCCGGACTGCGGCTTCGAGCATCAGTGCGTGGACGAAGGCCTGCGGGAGGTTGCCGCGCAGCTGGCGTTGCGCGACGTCGAACTCCTCCGCATAGAGGCCGGACGGTCCGCAGGAGGCGCGGTTACGTTCGAACCAGCGCACCGCCTCGACGTCGTGGTGTTGCTGGTGCTCGGCCAGGGCCATGACGAAGCCGCACAGCAGGAACGCGCCTTCGGCGTCCGCCAGGGGCCGCTGGTCGTGGCGGAACCGGTAGACGTAGTGGTCCTGGGCGAGATCCGCTCGTACGGCGCGCAGGGTCGCGGTGCTGCGGGGGTCATCGGCCGGAAGGGCGCCGCGCAGGGCGGGCAGCAGCAGCGCGGCGTCCACACCGGTGTCGGTCGGGGAGCGCTGCCAGCGGCCGGTCGGGTGAAGGCAGTCGGCCGATGTCTCGGCGACGATCGCGTCCGCCAGCGCCTCCCAGGTGGCCGCGCGGCCGCTGCTCCCGCGGGGCGCGGCTGCGGCGATCGCGCGTAGGCCGGCGGCGCAGATCAGCCGGCTGTGCGCCCAGCGGTCGTCGTGCAGTTCCCAGATCCCGGCGTCGGGCTCGCGGTGGCGGGCCGTGATCGCCTCGGCTGCGCCGAGGGCGGCGCGCCAGCCGTCGGCGTCGAGTCGGCCGTGCCGGGCGGCGGCCGCGAGCAGCAGCAGGCTCTCGCCGAACACGTCGAGCTGGAACTGGCGGTTGACGTGGTTGCCGACGACGTCGAAGCCACCCGGATAGCCGGGCAGGTCCAGGGTGCGCTGGTCGGGCACCGCCGTCCCGCCGGCTGTGTAGGCGGGCGCCAGGTGGGGCCCGTGTTCGAGGAGTCGAGCGGTGACGAACCGTACCGAGTCGTCCAGCAGGGCGTGCGGGCCGGCGGCGGCGACGGCCTGGCCGATGTAGCACTGGTCGCGGATCCACACGTAGCGGTAGTCGTAGTTGCGGCCCTGCTCGGCGCGCTCCGGCAGGCTGGTGGTGGCTGCGGCCACCGTGCCGCCGCCGGGGCCGGTCATCCCGGTGAGCACGGCGTATGCCTGCTGTGCGTCGCGTCTGCCCAGCACCCCGGGCAGGTCGGGCACGCACGTCGCCCAGCTCGTCTCGGTCGCTCGCCACAGCTCGCCTGCGGCGACCGGGCCGGGCAGCGGACGGTCGGAGACCTCCAGGACGAGGTCGTGGTGGGTACCTGCCTCCAGAGGCAGCGCGGCGTGCAGGCCGGGGTGCCGCGTCCTGCCGGGGCGGGCGTCGGGCGCGCCGGTCCACCGGACGTACAGCTCACCGGCGCGGCCCGCCCACCGTCCGTGCTCGTCACGGCGCAGGTCGTGCAGCGGGTGCTGCCCGAAGCCCGCAGCCAGGTGCAGCCGCACGTCGACCTCGCTGTCGCCGTCTACGGCCAGGATCCGGCGCAGTACCACCGCGCGGTGAGGATCGCCGGGGTGGGCGAGGGCCTCGCGGCATTCGACGATGCCCGTGGTGGTGACCCAGCGGCTGCGCCAGATGAGGCTGCCCTGCTCGTAGTAGCCACCCCGGACGAACGGCCCGGCGGGGGTGACGGTGTACCAGCCGGGGCCGCCGATGAGGGCGGAGAAGACGGCGTCGCTGTCCCAGGCGGGTGCGCACATCCACACGATGTCGCCGCGTGGTCCGACCAGGGCACCGCGTCGGCCGTCGGCGAGCAGGGCGTAGTCGCGCAGTGCGTGCGGGGCCGGGGCGTCGCCGGTTGAGGTCACGGGATTCTGCTCCTTCGCAGCGGATCGGGTCAGGAGGTGCGGGCGCGATCGGCCTCCTGCGGTCTGAGGGTCAGGCCGAGGCCGGGGGCGCCCGAGGCACCGGGGTTGAGGGCGCCGCCGCGGGGGTCGAGGGCGCCGTCGAAGAGGAGGTGCTCGATGCGGACGTGGTCGTGGAACCACTCCAGGTGGCGCAGGTTCGGGACGGCGGCTGCGGCGTGGGCGTGAACGTGCGGGGCGCAGTGCCCGGACAGTTGGAGGCCGTGGGCCTGGGCGAGGGCGGCGGCGCGCAGCCAGACGGTGATGCCGCCGCAGCGGGTCGCGTCGGCCTGTAGGCAGTCCACCACCGGGACCATACGGGCGAAGTACGGCAGGTCGTAGCCGTACTCGCCGGCGGCGACGTCGGCGGTGACCGCATCGCGGACTAGGGCGAGGCCGGTGAGGTCGTCGGAGGAGACCGGTTCCTCGAACCAGCTCACGCCGAAGCCTGCGAGGGTGCGTCCGACCCGGACGGCCTGTTTCCGGGTGTAGGCGCCGTTCGCGTCGACGTACAGTTCGGCGTCCTCGCCGACCAGGCGGCGGGCCTGCTCGGTGCGCTCCAGGTCCCGCCGCTCCGAAGTGCCCCAGGATTCGCCGATCTTGATCTTGAATGCGGTGATGCCCTGCTCGGTCCAGCTGCCGAGCTGCTCGGCGAGCCGGTGGTGGTCGTAGGTGGTGAAGCCGCCGCTGCCGTAGACGGGGACCTCGGTGCGGGCAGCGCCGAGCAGGTCGATCAGCGGGAGGCCGAGCAGGCGGGCCTTGAGGTCCCACAGGGCGATGTCGACCGCGGAGATCGCGCCGGCGACCAGGCCGGGCCGCCCGGAGTTGCGCACGGCGCGGCTCATCGCCTCGTTGGCGGCCGGGACGTCGAACGCCGGCCGCCCGGTCACCGTGTCGGCGAGCTGACCGGTGATCACGTCGGCGGTGGCGGGGTCACCGTAGGTCCACCCGAGACCGGTGGTGCCCCCGCAGTGGGCCCGTACCAGGGTCATGGTGGTGTGGTCCCAGGCGAGGGTGCCATCCGCCTCCGGCGCGTCGGTGGGGAAGTCGAGGACCTGCACCTCCAGGCCCCCGATGGTCGGGGCGTCGGCGGCCGTCACGGTGTCCTCCTGGCGCGGTGTCGGGCGGCCAGAAGAGCAGCGGCGGCCGGAACGCCCGCGACACCCACGGTCAGCAGACGGGCCGGCGTACGCCTCGGCTGCGGGCGCGGGACAGCCTTCTCGGGGTGGTCGGCAGGTGGCGGCCCGTCCAGCGCCAGGGCGAGGGCTTCGGCCAGGTGCAGGGCGCGGCGGCCGGTGGCGGCCTGGTCGATCTGGGTGCGGCAGCTGAAGCCGTCGGCCAGGACGAAGGCGCTGGGGGCGGTGTCGCGTACGGCAGGCAGGACACCCTGCTCGGCGATGGCCTGAGAGAGGTCGTAATGGCCTTGCTCGAAGCCGAAGTTGCCTGCCAGCCCGCAGCAGCCCTCGTCGAGCACGTTCGCGTCGGTGCCGGTACGGCGCAGCAGTTCCCGGTCCGGATCGGTGCCGAGGACGGCGTGCTGGTGGCAGTGCGTCTGCACGGTCGCCGCCCGTTCGGTTCGCGGCGGCTGCCAGCCGCCCGGGGCGTGGTTGACGAGTTGTTCGGCGAAGGTGCGCGTCTGCGCGGCGAGGCGGGCGATGTCCTGGTCGCCGACGAGCAGCTCCGGGGCGTCGGCGCGGAAGACGGCGGCACACGAGGGTTCGAGCCCGATGACGGGTGTGCCGGCCTCCAGCCACGGCCGCAGGACCCGGGTGGTCCGTTGCAGGACGCGGCGGGCGGTGGCGAGCTGCCCGGTGGAGATCCACGTCAGGCCGCAGCACACGGGGCTGCCCGGGACGGCGACCTGGAAACCGGCGTCTTCGAGCACGCGGACGGCGGCGTCCGCGATGTGGGGGTGGAAGTGGTTGGTGAAGGTGTCCGGCCACAGCAGCACGGTGCGCGGATCGCGCGGATCGGGCTGCGGTCGCCCGGCCCGGCGCCAGGACTCCTGGAACGACTCCGGCGCGAAGAGGGGTGCCGCGCGGCGCGGGTCGATCCCGGCCAGCAGCTTCCCCGCCCGCCCGAGACCGGGCGCGTGCAGGGCGGCATTGGCCATCCCCGGCGCCCTGCGGGCGAGTTGGGCCCACAGTGGGAGCCACCCCATGGCGTAGTGGGCGGGCGGGCGCAGCCGCCCCTGGTAGTGGTGGGCCAGAAACTCGGCCTTGTACGTGGCCATGTCGACCCCGACCGGGCAGTCGGACTTGCAGCCCTTGCAGGCCAGGCACAGGTCGAGTGCGTCACGGACCTCGGGGGAGCGCCACCCGCCGGTCACGGGTGAGTCGTCGTGGCCGCTCAGCATCTCGAACAGCAGCCGCGCCCGGCCACGGGTGGAGTGCTCCTCCTCGCCGGTGGCGCGGTAGGAGGGGCACATCACCCCGCCCTGCTGGGTACGGCAGTTGCCGACGCCCACGCAGCGCAGGACCGCGCGGGAGAAGTCGTGGTCGTCGTCGGGATACCCGAAATGCGTCCGGTGGGGCCGGGGTCGCCAGTCGGCGCCCAGGCGCAGGTTGTCGTCCACGCGACGGGGGTGGACGACCTTGCCGGGGTTCATCCGGTTGCCCGGGTCGAACAGCGCCTTCACCTCGCCCATTGCGTCCACGAGCGGCTGTCCGAACATGCGCGGCAGCAGCTCGCCACGGGCCTGACCGTCCCCGTGCTCGCCCGACAGCGACCCGCCGTAGGAGGCCACCAGATCGGCCGCGTCGAACAGGAACGCCCGGAACGCCTCGATGCCCTTGCCCTCGCGCAGCTCGAACGGGATCCGCGTGTGCACGCAGCCCTGCCCGAAGTGCCCGTACAGGGAAGCCTGTTGGTAGTCGTACCGGTCGAACAGCCGCTCCAGGTCCCGTAGGTAAGCACCGAGCTTCTCCGGCGCGACGGCGGAGTCCTCCCAGCCCTCCCAGGTCTCGCGGCCGTCCGGCGGACGGGCGGTCACACCCAGACCCGCCTCCCGGGCCTTGAGCATCTCCTGCTCCCGCGCCGGATCGTCCGAGAGCGCCACCGTCGCATCGTCCTCACGGCGGCCCAATGCCCGCAGCAGCTCGTACGCCTGCGCGTCGGCCGCCTCCTTCGTGTCGCCGGTGAACTGGAGCAGCAGCCAGCTGTCGCCCTCGGGCAGGCGCGCCAGTGAATCGAGGTAGGCGTGCTCCTCCCGCATCAGCTGAGCCATCCGCCCGTCGACGGCCTCCAGCTGGGAGGGGCGGCTGTGCTCCAGCAAGCCGGGAACGGCGTCCGCTGCGGCGTAGATGTCGTCGAAGCCCAGGACCAGCAGCGCCTCGGCGGCCGGCACGTCGACCAGCTCCAGCTCCGCCCGCAGCACGGTCACCAGGGTGCCCTCGCTGCCGACCAGGGCGCGGGCCAGGTCGAAGCCGTTCTCCGGCAGCAGGGCGTCCAGGTTGTAGCCCGAGACCCGGCGCGGGATCTTCGGGTAGCCGCGCCGGATCTCGGCCAGATGGCGGCCGGTGACGTCGCGCAGCCCCTGGTAGAGCCGGGCCTGCGGTCCCTCCTCGGCCGCGATCCGCGCGAACTCGTCCTCGTCGGTGGCGCCGGCCCAGAAGCGCGTGCCCTCGTACGTGAGGACCTCCAGCCGGCGGACGTTGTCGGCCGTCTTGCCGTAGGCCTGGGCGGACGCCCCGCAGCTGTTGTTGCCGATCATCCCGCCCAGCGAGCAGTGGCTGTGCGTGGACGGCTTCGGTCCGAACTTCAGCCTGTGCGGCGCCAGTTGACGGTTGAGATCGTCCAGGACGATGCCCGGCTCGACCACACAGGTCCGCGCCTGCGGATCGACCGACAGCAGCCGGTCGCAGTACTTGGTCCAGTCGACGACCACAGCCTCGTTCGTGCACTGCCCGCCCAGACTGGTGCCGCCGCCGCGCGACAGCACCGGAGCGGCGAACCGCGAGCACACACCCACCGCCGCCGCGCCCGCCTCCACCGTGCGCGGCAGCACCACGCCGATCGGGACCTGGCGGTAGTTGGAGCCGTCGGTGGCGTAGGCGCCACGGCTGCCGGCGTCGAACCGGACCTCGCCGTCCACCTCGGCGCGCAGTGCCCGCCCGAGTGCGGCGAGATCCACCTGCTGAGTGCCGGACATCGTCAGCTCCGCCCGCTGCCGGGCAGGATCTCCTGGATCTTCGCCTTCACACCCTGCTGGATCACCGACACCCGGTCGCTGTCGCCGTGCAGCACGGACAGGGCGGCGGCCTTGATCTGGTCCCAGGAGGCGTGCGGCGGGATCGGCGGCACCGCCGGGTCGGTGCGGAAGTCGATGACGAACGGGCGGTCCGCCGTGAGCGCCTGACTCCACGCCGGCCCCACGTCCTCCGGGCGCTCCACCCGACGCCCGTGCAGGCCGAACAGCTGGGCGACGTCGGCATAGCGCACATCCGGCACGCTCTGCGAGGGCTCGAACTGCGGGGCGCCCTGCATCGCCCGCATCTCCCAGGTGACCTGGTTCAGGTCGTGGTTGTTCAGCACCGCCACCACCAGGCGCGGGTCGGACCACTCCTGGTAGTACTTCGCCGCGGTGATCAGCTCGGCCAGGCCGTTCATCTGCATGGCGCCGTCGCCGACGATCGCGATCGCCGGGCGGTCCGGATGGGCGAACTTCGCGCCGATCACGTACGGCACCCCGGGCCCCATGGTCGCCAGCGTCCCCGAGAGCGAGCCGCGCATGGTGCCGCGGAAGCGCAGGTGGCGGGCGTACCAGTTGGCGGCCGATCCGGAGTCGGCGGCCACGATGGCGTTCTCGGGCAGCAGCGCGTCCAGCGCGTGGACGACGTACTCGGGGTTGAGCGGGTCGGCCGACACCTCGGCGCGGCGCTGCATCACCTCCCACCAGCGAGCGGCGTTCTCCTCGACCGTCTTGCGCCAGGCGCGGTCGGCCTTGTGCTCCAGCAGTGGGATCAGCCGGCGCAGTGCCTCGCCGGCGTCCCCGACCAGGTTGACCTCGAACGGGTAGCGCATTCCGACCATCGACGGGTCGAGATCGATCTGCACCGCCCGTGCCTGGTCGAACTCGGGCAGGAACTGCGTGTACGGGAAGCTCGACCCCACCACCAGGAGGGTGTCGCAGTCGCGCATCATCTCGTACGACGCCCTCGTGCCGAGCAGCCCGACCGAGCCGGTCACGTACGGCAGGGTGTCGGGCAGCGCGTCCTTGCCGAGCAGCGCCTTCGCGACCCCGGCGCCGAGCAGCTCGGCGACCTGCTCGACCTCCGGGCGGGCCGAGCGGGCGCCCTGCCCGATCAGCATCGCCACCCGCTCGCCCGCGTTGAGGATCTCCGCAGCCCGCGCGAGGTCCTCCTCGGCCGGGACGGGGGCGTACCGGGAGACGCCGAGGCTGGAGGGGACCTGCTTGAACGCGTGCGCGGGCGGCTCGTGGTCGAGCTCCTGCACGTCGGCCGGGATGATCACCGCCGTCACCGTCCGCCGGGCGGCGGCGATCCGCATGGCCCGGTCCAGGACGTTGGGCAGTTGGGCGGGGACGGTGACCATCTCGCAGTACTCCGAGGCCACGTCCTTGTACAGGGTGAGCAGGTCGACTTCCTGCTGGTAGGAGCCGCCCATCGCGCTGCGGTCGGTCTGCCCGACGATCGCGACCACCGGGACGTGGTCGAGTTTGGCGTCGTAGAGGCCGTTCAGCAGGTGGATGGCGCCGGGGCCGGAGGTGGCCGCGCACACTCCGGTGCGGCCGGAGAACTTCGCGTAGCCGACGGCCTGGAAGGCGGCCATCTCCTCGTGTCTGGCCTGGATGAACCTCGGGCGGTCGTCGGCGCGGCCCCAGGCGGCGAGCAGGCCGTTGATGCCGTCGCCCGGGTAGGCGAAGACGTACTCGACCTCCCAGTCGCGCAGGCGCTCCAGCACGTAGTCGGAAACCTTCATCACCGAACTCCTCCACTGCGTGGTCGTGACACCTCGGGGTGCCGGGGGTCCATGGAGGGCGGCTAACCGCTGGCGCCGCGCTGAAACCGTCGGTGCGCGGGCCGGTGCGTGCGGGGAGGGGAATCACCGCAGTGGGCACTCGGCCCAGACGGACTTGCCGGACGGCGCGAGGTCGCTGCCCCACCTGGTGGCCAGCCGCTCGACGACGAGCAGGCCGTAGCCGCCGGGGCGGCCCGGGGTCGCCGTGCGCCGCACGGGCCGGGCGCGGCTGGGGTCGGTGACCTCGACCCGCACCGCTCCCTCGCGCCGGCTCAGGCTGACCCGATGGGGACGGTCGGCGTGCAGTCGGGCGTTGGCGACCAGCTCGCTGACGACCAGCAGGATGTCCTCCCGCGCCGCCCCGCCGATGCGCCAGGCGGCGAGCACGTCCCCGGCGAAGGCCCGAGCAACGGTGACCGGATGCTCCACCCGGGACACGTCCAAGCGGCGCACCTGCCCGTCGGGCCAGGCGCACCGTGCTGCCACAACCATGGGCTTCACCCCCAGATCGGCAGGCAGCCCCGATGTCTGGCAGATGCCCGCCGTCCGCCGGTTCACACCTCGACGGACGGTCGGCAGGCTCCCGGTAGGCCCGGTGGCGGTTCCTGGGGTCCGGTTGCGCCGATCCCACCCCGGCATGAAGTTAGAGCCGTCAGGCCCGGGGAACCCGCCACATATCGACTCCCCGTCGAGTACCGACAAGGAGAGGGACATGACGCCCCACAAGAAAATCATCACGGTCTTCGGCGCGACCGGCTCCCAAGGCGGCGCGCTGGCCAGAGCGATTCTCGCCGACGAAGCCGCCGACTTCACCGTGCGCGCCGTCACCCGCACGCCCGACTCCGAGACCGCCAAGGAACTCGAACAGCGCGGAGCCGAAGTCGTCCGGGCGGACCTGGACGACCCGTCCAGCCTCGGCCCGGCCTTCGCGGGCGCGTACGGCGCCTACCTGGTGACCAACTTCTGGGAGCACATGTCCGCCGAGCGCGAGAAGGCCCAGGCAGCCGCCCTGGCCCAGGCGGCGGGACACGCCGGCATCCAGCACGCCATCTGGTCCACCCTCGAGGACACCCGGGAGTGCATCCCGCTCGACGACCCGCGCATGCCCACGCTCCAGGGCAACTACAACGTCCCGCACTTCGACGCGAAGGCCGAAGCCGACCACTACTTCGCCGACGCCGCGGTGCCCACAACCTTTCTGCGCTCCACCTTCTACTGGGAGAACCTCCTCGGCATGTTCTCCCCCACCAGAGACCCGGACGGTGCCCTGCTGCTCACCATCCCGATGGGGACGAGCCGGCTGTCGGGCATCGCCGTCGACGACATCGGCAAGACCGCGCTCGCCATCCTCAGGCGCGGCACCGACCTCATCGGCGCCACCGTCAGCATCGCCGGTGAACACCTGCGGGTCGCCGACATGGCCGTAGCCATCACCGAGGCCACCGGCATCCCCATGAAGTACCTCCCCATGAGCCCGGACGCCTTCCGCATGCTCGACTTCCCCGGCGCGGAGGAGGCCGGGAACATGTTCCAGTACTACGCCGACTGCGAGGACCACTTCACCAGCGCCCGCGACCTCGAAGCCGTCCGGGACCTCAACCCAGAGCTCCAGTCGTTCGCGGCCTGGCTCGCCACCCACCGCGACCAGCTGAGCGCCGCCTGGACCTGAACGGCCAGCGCGGCTCGCGCCCGGTCGGCTGCGGCCCGAGAGTGAGATCCATGGCCGGACAACCCGAGCGCGCCCCACATCCAGAACGCCACGAAACACCCGACGAGCGAGCCGACCGGAACCTGGTCGAGCTCCTCCAGGAGCTGCGGGTCCTGCAGACCGGCGTGCAGATCGTCTTCGCCTTCCTCCTCGGTGTGGCGTTCACACCCCGTTTCACGCAGCTGGACGGCACCCAGCAGGACATCTACGTCGCCACCCTGCTGCTCACCATCGTGTCCTCCGCCGTCCTCGCCACCCCGGTGGCCCTGCATCGCGGCCTGTTCCACCGGGGCGCCAAGCGCCGGATCGTGGCCCTGTCCACCAAGCTCACCCAGACCGGCCTGCTCTTCCTCGCCCTGGCTCTCAACGGAGCCGTCCTGCTCCTGATGGACGTCGTGCTCGGCCGCACCGCGGCCGTCGCCATCACGGCGGCCACTGCCCTGCTGTTCGCCGGCCTGTGGTTCGTACTGCCGTGGGCGCTGAAGAGGTCCTGACCGTCGACGCAGGTCACTACGGACGCGGCCGACGGAGACGTTCGCCATCGTCGCGCCGGGCAGGGCCCGCACGCCTGCCTGGTCGCGCTGCACGAACTCGAGGACGAGGACGCCCCCTCCGGCGTGCAGGCCGGGCTGTACGCCGGCATGACCGTGTGGAGTGTCAACGCCCCGGCTCCCGTCGGCGGCGCGCACCGGCACTTCGCCGGCCTGCGGGACGCGACAGGCGACATCCGCGCTTTCGTGTCCGGTGCACACCAGAACCCGGTAGCCGAACCGGCCCGCTGAACCCGGCGCGCCCGGCTCGTCGGGCCTCATCGGGCGAGCGACTCGATGACGCCGTGCCAGCTCCGGTGGTAGCCCTCCCGGAGCGGCCCGCCGGCCAGGGCGAGGACCTCGCCGGCCGCCGCTGCCAGTGGCCCGGCCTCGGCCGAGCGGCAGAGGTGCAGGTGACCCGACCAGCAGGGCGGCGCCGCGCAGGTGCGAGCGCCCGGCAGCACGGCAGCCCCGGATCGCGGGGGGCGATCCGGGATTGCCGGCGAGGCGGTGCGAGGTCAGCCGAGCTTGGCCTTGAGGAGGTTGGCGCCGTTGTACGAGCCCCAGCCGGTCACCTTGTCGAAGCCGGCGGCGGCCTTGTAGGCGCCGTTGCTGCCGCTGGTGACGTCGTGGAAGGCCGAGGCGTAGGAGGAGGAGCCGCCCAGGGAGTAGATGGTGCCGTTGGCGAAGCCGAAGGCGGGCTTGCCCTTTGCGGCCGCCTCGCTGTTGTAGACGGCGGTGAAGGCCGCCCAGTTCGGGGCGGCGGCGCTGGTGCCGCCGAAGGTGTACCAGGCGCCCTGGGTGTAGATCGCCCAGCCGGTGGCCGGGTCGGCGACGGCGGCGACGTCCGGCACGGCGCGGTGGCCGGTGGTGTTGACGCCGGTCTGGTAGCTGGGGGTGGCGAAGACGGAGGAGACGCCGCCACCACTGCCGGACCAGCCGGTCTCGCTGCTCCAGGCGCCCGAGGAGGACGTCTTGAGGTTGGTGCCGCCGGTGCCCGTCACCCACGGGTCGGCTGCCGGGAAGTCGACGGAGGTGCCGCCGTTGCCCGCGTCGTCGGAGCCGCTGTCGCCCGAGGCCGCGTAGACGGACTGCCCCTGGGCGGCCGCCTCCTTGAGGTCGGTGTCGACCGCGACGCGGTTGCTCGCCGTCTCGCCCGTCTCGTAGATGCCCCAACTGATCGAGATAACCGGGACGTTGTCGCTGACCAGCTTGGCGTAGACCGCGGCCTCGCCGGCGTCGCTGTTCGGCGCCTCGTACACCTTGATCGCGGCACCCGGAGCGAGCGCCTGGACGACCTCGATGTCGAGCTCCACCTCGTCCTCGCCGGAGAGGTCGGTGGTGCCGCCGCCCGCGCCGACCACCACCGGGGTCGAGGGGGTCAGCGAGTTGTACTTGTCGTAGGCGGCGATGTTGGACTGCTTGAAGGCGGAGAACTCCAGCAGGGCGACGGTGGTGCCCTTGCCGGTGTAGCCGGCGCCGAGCGTGGAGGTCAGGTTGTAGGCCGAGCGGGCCTTGGTCGGGCTGAGGCCGCTGGGGGCGCGGGTGACGGCGTCCGGGTCGGCCTTCTTGGCGGAGGCGTGGTGGCTGTATTTGGCGTAGTTGTTGAGGCCCGAGACGTCGCTCACCACGGAGGCGATCTCGGCGGGCAGCACCGGGGCGGTGGTGTTGGCGAAGAAGTCCTGCCCGGCGGACGGGTCGTGGAAGGTGGCCAGGCTGGTGCCGAAGGCCCGCTGGATCTGGGCGGCGGTGCCGGTGGCCTCGATGGTGAGGCGGTTGGCGGTGACCGGGCCGACCGTCAGGCCCTGGGTTTCGAGGTAGTCGGAGACCTTGGCCACGGTGGCCGGGGCGGCGCCGAAGCGCTCGGCGAACTGGTCCACCGTCAGGTAGTGCTGGTACTGGGCCGACTTGGGGTCGGTGACCTTGGCCAGGAAGGTGTCGAGGCCGGCCGCGTCCCGCTGGTTGAGGCTGACCGCCACGGATATCCGGCGGTCGGCCGCCACCTGGCCGGTGCGGATGGAGTGGCTCACCGCCGGGAGCAGGTCACCGCGCAGGCCGGCGGAGGCCGAGCGGTCGGCGGCGGGGGAGCCCGAGGAGTCGGCCGAGGTCGCGGCGAAGACCGGGGAGGCAGCGAGGGCGATGATCGGCAGCGGGGCGGCGAGCAGACCGACGATGGGGCGAAGGCGGGGCTTCACGGGTCCTCCTGGGACGGGGTGGGAGACGCGGCCGGGGACGGCGGTAGCCGTGCCGCGTCGGTGAGTTGTGTACTTCTTGACTCGATGCGGACAACTCTAGGAATGGCGAGCCGCCGTCAAAAGCGGGGTTACCCTTGCCTGTCCTGTGAACCCGGGGTGTCCATCAGAGCGTGCGCGCGAGCGCGGTGCGGGAGCGGACCCCGAGCTTGCGGTAGACCCGGGAGAGCGTGCCCTCGACGGTCTTCACGCTCATGAACAGCGCGGCGGCGACCTCCCGGTTGGTCGCCCCGTCGGCGACCAGACCGGCCACCCGCCGTTCTCCGGTGGTGAGTTCGGCCGCGTCCGGGCCCGTACGGTCACCGGCCCGGTCGAGCTCGCGCTCGACGCGGTACAGGAGCGGGAGGGCGCGGTGCTGGACGCAGATCTCCCGGGCCTCGGTCAGGGCCGCCCGCGCGGCGGCCCGGCGCCGGGCGCGGCGCTCCACGGAGCCGAGGGCGACCAGGGTGGCAACGCGCTCCAACGGGTGCTGAGGAGCGGTGAGTCGGGAGAGCGCCGTACGGAGCAGCCCGGCCGCCTCGGTGGTGTGGCCGGTGGCGGCCAGCAGCAGCGCCTCGGCGCGGCGGACGGCCGCCAGGGCAGGGGAGTCGTCGGCGGAGTCGGCGGGGGAGTCAGCGGGGTGCAGGGCGAGCAGCGCTCGGGCCTCGGCCAACACCTGGGCGGCCTCGGGATGTTCGCCCAGCGTGACCAGGCCCTCGACGAGGGCGGCCAGGCGGAGGACCGCCGCGGTGTCGGCGGCCTCCATCGACTGGCCCAGACCGCGCGCGAGTTGGAGCGCCTCGACGGCCGTGGCGGCGCCGACCGGGCCGGTTTCGAGGAGGTGGGACCGGGCGAGGACGTCCAGTGCGTGCACGAGGAGCAGCTGGTGGCCGTCGGTGGTGCAGCTGTGCACGGCGGCGGTGGCGAAGCGGATCGCCTGGTCGAGGCGGCCGCCGACGAGTTGGGCGAGGGCGATGGCGTACAGGGCGGCGGCCGGGGTGCCCGGCTCGGGGGCCGAGGGCTCGTCCAGGGCGGTGTTGCCGTCCGTCGGCGGGCCGTCGGCGGTGAGCCGCAGGTAGGAGCGTGCCGTGGTGAGTGCGGGCTCGCAGGCCCCGGTGGCGATGTGGAGCCGAAGGAGGGGGAGGTGTGCCTCGGCCCGGCCCGCGAAGGTGGCGCCGGGGAGGTCGGCCAGGCGGTCGAGCTGTCGGCGGGCGGTCGGGAGCCGGCCGGTTTCGAGGGAGAGCTGGGCGCCCAGGCGCAGCAGGTCGTGGTGGAGCCGGTGGGTCGGCGGGAGGTCGACGGCCAGCGTCCGGGCCTGGTCGAGCGCCTGTCCGGCCTGGTGGGGTTCACCGCGCAGCGAGTGGGCGGTGGTGAGCAGCCCGAGCGCGGCCACCCGGGTGGGGCGGTCCCCGGCTCGGGCGGCGAACTCCGCATGGTCGACTGCCAGGGAGGTCTGCCCGGCCTGGAGGGCCCGCGCGGCCGCCCAGTGGCGGAGGGCAGCGTGCAGGGTGGGGTGCGGGGCGCTCTCGGCGAGGCCCTGTTCGATCAACTCGGCGGGGGCGGTGGTGGTGAGGGCCTCGGCGAACGTGCGCAGCAGGAGCAGCCGGGCCTCGGTGCGCTGCTGGAGAGTGGGCGCGCCGGTGGAGGCCGGGTGGGCCTCGGCGGGTCGGGGGGCGTGCAGGACCTGGAGGGCGAGTGTGCGGGTCTCGCCGGGGAGGCCCGCGCCCGCCGCCCGCTCGGCGGCGTTGAGGAGGCGGCCCCAGCGGGCCGAGGCGGCTGCAGGGGTGGAGCGGGGTGTGCGGGCGGCGGCGAGGGCGGTGAGCTCGTACGCCGTCCGCAGGTCCGGTGCCCGGTCGGCGGCCGCACTGAGGGCCTGGGCGAGGGCTTCGTCCGGGTCGGGGTTCGCCTGGGCCAGCTGGCGGGCGCGTTCGAACGGGTCCTGGGTGGCGGCGGCCAGGGCCGCGTGGGCGGCGAGCCGGTCGGACGGTGCGGCGTCGGCGAGTACGGCGGCGCGGAGCAACGGGTGGCCGAACCGGAGGGTGGCGTCCGGGGCGTGCGTCAGGGCGCCGAGGCGGAGGGGTTCGGCGAGGGCGGGCCCGGGGGACGGCACCCCGGCCGCCCGGAGCAGGTCGAGGGTCGGGTGCGAGGCGGCGCTGACGAGGAGCAGGGCGTGCCGGGCCGCCGGGGAGACGGCGGTGAGTGGCTCCAGCAGCAGCGTGCGGAGCCGCTCGGGCACGGCCGGCAGCGAGCCGGGTGACTGCCGGTGGCCGGACCGGGCCAGTTCGAGAGCATGGAGCGGGTTGCCACCGGCGAGACGGTGGAGCTCGTGGAGGGCGGCCCGGGTCGACCCGGCGTGGGCTGCTTCGGGGTCTGTGGCGAGCAGGTCGGCGAGGTCGGCCGGGTCGAGCGGCGGCACCGCCAGGGCGTGGGTGCCGGGCGGGCAGAGCCCGAGGTGACGCGGCGCGGTGGACCAGGGTGTGCGCTCGGTCGCCAGCAACCGCAGGCCCGTGCCCTCGGTGCGTCGGGCGAGGAAGGCCAGCAGCTCGGCGGTGGGCGCGTCCAGCCACTGCAGGCCGTCCACGAGCAGCAGGAGCGGCCGGGTTTCGGCGGCGGCCCGGAGCACGCCCGACACGGCCAGGTGGAGCGAGAGCAGATCGTGCGGGTCGGTGGCCGGTTCGCCGCGCAGCAGGGCGGTGCGCAGTGCCGCGCGGGGCTGCGGGGGCAGCGCGGCGAGGGCGGTGTCGAGGTCGGTGCCGGCCCGGGGGAGGTGGTCGAGGAGGTCGACCAGGCCGACGAAGGGCAGGTGGCGTTCGGTCGCGTCGGGCGTGCAGTGCAGTACGGCCCAGCCGGTGCGGGCGGCCAGCGCCCGGACGAGGGTGGTGCGGCCGATCCCGCCCGGCCCGTGCAGCAGCAGCGAGCCGTGCCGTGCGAGCCGCTCTGCTGCGCTGCGCAGGAGGGCCTCCCGGCTGGGGGAGAGCCGGAGAGAACCGCCTCTGTGCTGTGGCTCGTCCGTCACGGTGCTGGGCATCTCGTCGTCCTCCCCTGTCAGCTGCGGGCACTCGCGGCCGGGGCCGACGGCTGTTCATCCCAGCCGTCCGAGTGGCATGGCGTCAACAACGCACCGGGTGTGCGGGTGTGTTCGAAACAGAGACTTCATGCCCGTTCGTGGTGCGGTCACGCCGCGGGTCCGACCGTCCGCTCTTCTGACGATCGATTGTGTTGACTCTTGTTTGGTCTTGATGGGTGCAATATCGTATGGCACCACCGCCGGGACGGCGGTCCCCCCACGTTGGAGCCCCCATGCCCTCTCTCCACCGCCGCCTGACCGGCGCGCTCGCCACCCTGGCGCTGGCCGCCTCGGGTCTCGGTGCCCTGACCCTGGGCGCGGCCACCCCCGCCGCCGCCCTCGGCAACGGCAACGCCCTCACCCCGCCGATGGGCTGGAACTCCTGGAACAGCCTCGGCACCCAGGTCAACCAGCAGCAGGTCAAGCAGACCATCGACTTCATGTCCGCCAACGGCCTGGTCCACGCCGGGTACAACACCGTCACCATCGACGACGGCTGGTCGAACCGCCACCGCGACGGCCAGACCACGGACTTCGCCAAGACCGGCGAAGGCGCGATGCAGCTCTACGACAACAACGGCAACCCGGTCTCCGGCACCGACGGCAACGGCAACGACACCACCAGCGGCCACCTGGTGCCCGACCCGCGCAACTTCCCGAACCAGGTCGTGAACGGCCAGACGCTCAACGGCATCCAGTACCTGAGCTGGTACGCGCACAGCAAGGGCATGAAGTTCGGCCTGTACGCCACCGACACCTACACCACCTGCCAGGGCCACCCCGGCAGCCTGGGCCACGAGTCGGTCGACGCCACGGACTTCATCAACTGGGGCGTCGACTTCGTGAAGTACGACGACTGCCCCTACGGCCCCACCATCTACGGGCCCGACGGCTACGCGTACTACCCGCAGGGCCAGGGCAAGGAGCTCACCCAGTCCATCTACGCCCGCACCCAGACCTTCCAGCGTGCCCTCGACGCGGCGACCGCCGCCCAGGGCAAGCCGAAGGTCACCCTGAGCCTCTCGGCCCAGCCCGCGCACACCGGCATCCCGTACCTGCTGAACGCCAACGACCCGGCCCGCACCGACCCGGTGATCCTCGCGGCGGGCCCCACCCCGGCCCACCAGGCCCCGGGCTACTCCCCGACCGGCGTCTGGTGCGGCCAGGTCGCCAACATGTGCCGCATCGGCGGTGACCGCGACAGCGAGCTCGACGGCGTGCTGTACAACGGCCAGCTGCGCACCGCCCTCCAGTACCCGGGCAACGTGCACCCCGGCAGCTGGAACGACCTGGACATGATGTTCGCCGGCTGGCAGGACGTGAACGGCGTCTGGGGTGTCACCGACACCTACAAGGGCAACAAGCCGTTCACCGACGACGAGTCGCGCACCGAGCTGTCCGTGCTGTCGATGATGGCCGCCCCGCTCATCTCCGGCGCCGACCTGCGGGCCGCCGCCGACGCCCAGCACAGCGCGAACGGCTACACCTGGTCCACCGGGATCAACTCCTCGGCGCTGGCGATCATGAAGAACCCCGACGTGATCTCCATCGACCAGGACTCGCTGGCCAAGCCTGCCACCCTGGTCGGCACCATGCCGAACTACCCCGCCTCGCAGACCGCCCCGGTGATCCTCAAGCGCACCCTCGCCAACGGTGACCTCGCCGTCGCGCTGATCAACCAGGACCCGGGCAACTGGGCGATGCCCAGCGTGACCCTCGGTCAGCTCGGCCTGACCGGCTCCTCGTACAGCTACAAGGACGTCTGGACCGGCGCCACCGGGACCACCACCGGCACCATCGGCGGCAGCTGGATACCCGCCCACGGCACCACGCTGCTGCGGATCAGCGGCGCCGGCTCCGGCGGCGGAACTGGCGGCGGCACCACCCAGCCGGGCATCGTCGGTGACGGCAGGTACCACGCGATCAGCGCGGGCGGCACCGGCGGCCAGGCCCTGGAGATCCAGGGCGGCTGCTACGCGAACGCCGGCGGCAACTCCGACATCAACGCCTACCAGAGCGGCAACGCCGCCCAGCAGTGGCTCTTCGCGCCGAACGCCGACGGCACCGTGACGATCAGCACCAACTGCTACACCGCCGCGCAGAGCCACACCGTGCTCGCCGCCGGTGGCGGGGTCGGCACCGCGTACCTGCTCAACCCGGGCGCCAACAACCCCTGGCAGAAGTGGAAGGTCGCCCAGAACGCCGCGGGCGCCCTCACCATCACCAACGTGGGCAACGGCCTGACCCTGGACGTGGCCGGTACCTCGGTCGGCTCCAACGGCATGACCGAACCGGCCAACTCCTCGGCCGCCGGCCAGAGCTGGACCGTGCTGTCCTGACCCGTCCTTCCTGACCCGGTTCGCCGCGTCGGCCACCTGGCCGACGCGGCGAACCGTTCTCACTTGTCCGGCGTCTGACAAGAAGTCAGGGTCCGGTGGTGGTCGGTCGGGGGGCACAGTGAACGAGCAGAACGTGGACGCGGCGGCGCGGGAGGGGCTGGGGGCACACCGAGCGGCGTACCAGTCGATGGCCGCCACCCAGAAGCGCAATCTGCGCGGCATCGGCATCGCGGCGGCGGTGCTGGCGGTCCTGACGGTGCTGGGCGCCGTGAGCAGTGCACCGCTGCTGGCGGCGGTGACCGGCCTGCCGTTGCTGATGTGCCTGTTCTCCCTCGCGGTCGGCAGCCGCACCGCCGACCTCAACGAGGGCGCCCGCCTCGACCTGTTCGAGCGCGGGCTCACCGTGGCCACCCCCGAGCGGACCTGGGCCGTCCGGTACACCGAGGCCACCGTGCTGCAGCACCTCGTCCGCCACACCCAGCACGGGCAGACCCTGCGCACCACCTACGCGTACCTGCTGACCGACACCAACGGGAAGTGCGTGGTGCTGCGCGACGGCGTCGGCGGCCGGATGGACGCCCTCGCCCTGGCCACCATGCCGAAGCCGGAGCTCGCCCGGGACTTCGCCGGCGCCCCGGAGTGGGGCCCGGCGATCCAGCAGGCCGTCACCGACGCCCGCCTCCCGGAGGCCCTCGCCCGGCTCCGGGCCGGTGAGCGGGTGGAGTTCGGCCCGCTCTGGCTGACCCGGGAGGAGATCGGCGCCCGGAAGAACTCCGTGCCGTGGACGCAGGTCGAGGAGGTCCAGGTGAAGGACGGCGCCTTCCACGTCCGGGTGGCCGGACGGTGGAGCAGCCTCGCCGGCACCACCGTCAGCTCCGTCCCCAACTTCTTCGTCCTCCAGGCGCTGGCCGCCCACCAGCTGGCAGCCGCCCGTGGCCAGGCGGGGTGACCGTCCACCGGGCTGACCGTCCACCGGGCCGGTCGCCGAGTACTGTCGAACTGCTGACAGCACTCCACCCCGAAGGAAGCGAAGCCGCATGACCATCACCGTCGCCGCCTACGCCGCACCCGCCGCCGGGGCTCCGCTCGAGCGCACCACCATCGAGCGCCGCCCCGTCGGCGAGCACGACGTCCTGATCGACATCGCCTTCGTCGGCATCTGCCACTCCGACATCCACCAGGCCAGGGCCGGCTGGGGCGCGGCGGTCTTCCCGATGGTCCCCGGCCACGAGATCACCGGGGTCGTGTCCGAGGTCGGCACCGGCGTCACGGCGCACGCGGTCGGCGACCGGGTCGGCGTCGGCTGCATGGTCGACTCCTGCCGCGCGTGCGACAACTGCCAGGCCGGCCTGGAGCAGTACTGCACCGGGGGCGGCCCGGTCTGGACGTACAACGCCATCGGCAAGGACGGGCAGCCCACGTACGGCGGCTACTCGCAGCAGGTCGTGGTGGACCAGCACTTCGTCGTCCGGATCCCCGACGCCCTCGCCCTCGACGTGGCGGCCCCGCTGCTCTGCGCGGGCATCACCACGTACTCGCCTCTGCGGCACTGGAACGCCGGCCCTGGGCGGCGGGTCGCGGTCGTCGGCCTCGGCGGGCTCGGGCACATGGGCGTGCAGCTCGCCCACGCGCTCGGCGCCGAGGTGACCGTGCTCTCCCAGTCCCTGCGCAAGAAGGACGACGGCCTGCGCCTCGGCGCCGACGACTACCACGCCACCGCCGACCCGGCGACCTTCGAGCAGCTCAAGGGCCGCTTCGACCTCATCATCAACACCGTCTCCGCCCCGCTCGACTTCGCGGCCTACTTCGCGCTGCTTCGCACCGACGGCGCCATGGTCAACGTCGGCCTTCCCGAGGAGCCGGTGCAGATCACCCTCCAGTCGCTGAACGGGAACCGCCGCAGCATGAGCAGCTCGGGCATCGGCGGCATCGCCGAGACCCAGGAGATGCTGGACTTCTGCGCCGAGCACGGCGTCGCGTCCGAGATCGAACTGATCCGCGCGGACCAGGTCAACGAGGCCTACGAGCGCGTCCTCGCCAGCGACGTCCGGTACCGCTTCGTCATCGACACCGCCACCATCTGACGCCTTCCGCCCTCGTCGTCATCCGGCGAGCCCGCTCGGCCGATGGGTACGGTCCTTCCATGCCCGACTCAACCGAAGCCGTCAGCAAGCGCGACGTCGAGGTCGTCCACCGCTACCTTCGTGTGTTCGAGACGAAGCAGGTCGCCGAGCTCGAAGAGCTCGGCGCCGAGGACGTGCTGGTCCACGGCGCGGGCCGGCACGGCCAGGGGCGGCAGTATGCCGGTTCGATGCAGGTGACGCTGCGGCAGGTCGCGCTCCACCACTGAAGTACTAGCGGGACAGGGGCTTCGCCAGGACGAGCTCCCGGCTGACGCCGTCGTCGAGGAGGTCGCCGGGTTCGTCGGTGTCGGTGAAGCCGTGGCGACGGTAGAGGGCGATGGCCGCGTCGTTGTGGGGCATGACGGCGAGCTTCAGGGTGGCGTAGCCCTCCTCTGCGGCCCACCGGGCGATCTCGGTGATCAGACCGTCGCCGACGCCCCGGCCGCGGGCCTGGGGGGCGACCCACATGGAGATCAGCTCGGCGGCGACCGGGTCCCCGTCCGAGGGGACACCGCTGGCCATGGCGACGGGGGTGCCGTCGAGGACGGCGACCAGGTCGAGGGCGCCGGTAATCTCCAGGCGGGAGCGCCACCGGTCCTCGCGGTCGCCCGCGCCCTGCCAGTCCGCGAGAGTGGAGCCGAAAGCATAGGGAGCCCCGGCAAGGGCGGTGAGGCGGAGCTCGCGCCAGAGCTGCCAGTCGTCGGACCGAAGAGTTCGCATTTCAAGCATGGGGCGGACCCTGCCGCACCATCCACCGCACGGGCAAGTCGTTTCTCCGGCGAGGGCAAGGCGGCCAGCCGGATCACGTTGCCATGGACCGTGCAGTTGGAGCGGACCTGAGCGGACCTAGGGGACGGACGGCGATGTCCGCCTAGCCGGAAGGCCAAAGGCGCACGCGGCCAGAAGTGGACCAGCGCCTCCTCCCAGCGCCTCGGCCGCCACCGACGGGTGGTCAACCGCCGGGCTCGGCGGCTTAGGTCGGCTGCACCGCCGCTACGAACGCAAGGCCGATCACTTCGGCGCCTTCGCCGGCATTGCCGCAGCCGAGAGCCCGCCTGCTAGGCGGTCGCGTCCGCCGGGAAGTTCGCCGGGTAGGCCTCGGCGAAGTCTGCGGACCGCCCGACGGTGCTCCACTTCTCGTCCTGCGCCAGCAACCGCCGGTCTTGGGCGATGGACCCCTCCGAGGCCGTCACGCCGAGCGCGAGGTTGGTCGGGATGTCGCGGCGCTTTGCCATCCGCACCAGGATCTCCGCGGCGCGCACCGGGTCCCCGGCCGGGCCTTCGGTGCTCTGCCGGATGCGCCGGTTGATCGTGCCGACAGTGCTCTCGTAGCCCTCGGGCACGTCGTGCACGGTCATCGAGGAGCCGGCCCAGTCGGTGCGGAATCCGCTCGGCTCGACGACCAGGACCCGGACCCCGAACGGCTCGGTCTCCGTGCGCAGCACCCGGCTGAAGCCGTCGATCGCGAACTTCGCGGCCTGGTAGGAGGCGATGCCCGGGGAGCCGCCGACGCGGCCGCCCATGGAGGAGAACTGGACGACCAGCCCGCCGCCCTGCTCGCGCAGTAGGGGGATCGCCGCCTTGGTGACGTTGTAGACGCCCCAGAAGTTGGTCTCGAACTGGGTGCGGAAGTCCTCGTCGTCGGTGGTCTCGATCGGGGAGACGTTGGCGTAACCGGCGTTGTTGACGAGCACGTCGATCCGCCCGAAGCGCTTCCGGGTCTCCTCCAGCGCCGCCTGCGCGGCTCCGGGGTCGGTCACGTCGAGCGCGATCAGGGCGATCCGGTCGCCGAACTCGGCGACCAGGTCGCCGAGTTGCTCGGGCCTGCGGGCCGTCGCCGCCACGGTGTCGCCCGCTTCCAGGGCGGCGCGTACGAGGGCGCGGCCGAAGCCGCGGGAGGAGCCGGTGATGAACCAGGTCTGCTGCGTGGCGCCGGTCGTGTTCGCGGTCGTGTCTTCGGTCATGCGCTTAGCAAAACACTGTTTCGTTAATAGTGCAACCCTGTTGCGCTAAGGTGAGTCCGTGGACACCACCGACTTCCAGCGCGCCCGGTCCCCGCAGGCCAAGCAACAGCGGGAGGCCGCCATCCTGGACGCCGCCCGGACCCTGGGCGCCGAGCACGGCATCCGGCAGGTCACGCTGACCGACATCGCTGCGGCCGTAGGCATGCACAAGTCCGCGCTGCTGCGGTACTTCGAGACGCGGGAGGAGATCTTCCTGCGCCTGACCGCGGCCGACTGGCAGGAGTGGACGCCGGCCCTGTGCGCCGAGATCGACCACGCCGCCGACGGCGACACGGCCGGCGTGGCCGCCGCCTTCGCCCGCACCCTCTCGGCCCGCGGCATGTTCTGCGACCTGCTCGCGCAGGCGCCGATGAACCTCGAGCGCAACGTCTCGGTCGAAGCGGTGCGCGAGTTCAAGCTGGTGACCCTGGCCGCAGTCGACGCGATCGTCACCGCGGTCCGCGCGCGGCTGCCGGAGCTGACCGAGGCCGACGGCGTGGACCTGATGGCTGCCGCGACGTCGATGGCCGGCTCGTTCTGGCAGATCGCGACACCGGGGCCCGAGGTCGCTGCGCTCTATCGCGCCGATCTGCGGCTGGCGC
The DNA here is from genome assembly GCF_052076145.1 of Kitasatospora sp. McL0602. Lineage (NCBI taxonomy): Bacteria > Bacillati > Actinomycetota > Actinomycetes > Kitasatosporales > Streptomycetaceae > Kitasatospora > Kitasatospora sp. McL0602. The sequence goes on from NZ_CP197246.1 coordinate 6,980,960, forward strand.
ACGCGATCGTGGACGTCGAGCCGCGGCTGGCGCGGCTCCTGACGGCGATGCTGGACGGGATCACCGCGGGGCGCCGAAGCGGCGCTTCACGGCGCTGAGAAGCAACGAGTCTTGTGGAGGTGCCAGAGCGGCTCTGTCGTCGGTGGAGCACGCAGCGGCCGGCGGGGTCTCGCCGGCCGCGTGGCGTAAGACGCGACGATGTGCCCGAAGGACGCCCGATGAAGCAGGGCAATCCCATTGACGCAGGTCGGCGTGGGTCAGATCAGCGTCCTCCAGAAGTACCAGAAACGGTTGAGGATCAGCAGGGCTGTCCCGACGTACCAGAGGGCCGGGACGACCCAGTGGTAGCGGGGTCTGCGGCCGAGGTTGTGGAGGGTGGTGTACCAGCAGAGGGGGAGGACGACGGCCCAGACCACCATGCAGTACGGGCAGAGCGCGCCGATCTCGTACAGGGCCTGGTGGATCAGCCAGCAGGTGAAGCCGAGGCCGAGCACCGTGCCGAGCTGCAGGCCCAGCCAGAACCACCGCCGGTAGGTGGCCCCCGCCAGCAGCCCCGCTCCGACGGCCAGGACGGCGCCGAAGGCCGCCAGGCCGATCAGTGAGTTGGGGAAGCCGAAGGCGGAGGCCTGGTCGGTGCGCATGACCGAACCGCAGCTGATCACCGGGTTGATGTTGCAGCTCGGGGTGTAGGCGGGGTCCTGGAGCAGGCGGATCTTGTCCACCGTCAGGACGGCGGAGGCGGCCAGGCCCAGCGCGCCGCAGATCAGCACCAACCAGGCGAACGGCCGCGAGGCCGTCGAGACGGCTGGGGCCGCCGTGGTGGTCGGGGACGTCGTCGTCATGGTGGTCAGCCGCCGGTGTGCTGGCGGATCAGGGCGGTGTACTGGTCGGCGGTGACGGGCTTGCCCTGGCCGTCGAAGACGTCGAGCTGCTTGCCGTCGAGCAGCACCGTCGGGGTGCCGCGGACGCCGCTTGAGTTGAAGCTCTCGGCGACCTTGGCGGCCCAGGGGCGGTAGGTGCCCTCGGTGACGGCCTTGGTGAAGGCGTCGGTCTTCAGGCCCGGGACCTTGCCCGCGAGGTCGAGCAGGTGGTTGACGTCGCCGAAGCCGTCGACCCGCTCCTCCGGCTGGTTCGCGTAGAGCACGTCGTGGAACTGCTTGAACTTGTCGGGGCCCTCGTTGAGTGCTGCGCCGGCGGCGGCCAGTGCCGTCATCGAGCCCTTGCCGCCGAGGCCGTTGTCGAGGAAGGCCGCGAGGTGGTACTCGATCTTGTACGTGCCGTTGTCGGCGAGCTGCTGCATGGTCTTGCCGGCCGACTCCTCCAGGACACGGCAGACCGGGCAGCGGAAGTCCTCGTACACCTTGAGCGTGTGCGGGGCGTCGGCGCGGCCGTAGACGACGACCGTGCCGTCGGTGCCGGAGGCGTTCGCCGGCGTCACGACGGGGGCGGACGAGACCGCCGCCCGGTCGGAGCCGCTGCCGGTGTTGTCGCTCGCGGTGGAGATGGCCACCGCCGTGCCGCCCACCAGGGCGAGGACGGCGGCCGCCGACACGGCGATGGTGACCCGGCGGCGGCGTGCGGCGGCGTGGGCCTCGACGCGGTGGGCCTCCGCCAGGCGCTCGCGCGCGGTCTGCTTCGGCTGGGCGGTGGGCTGCTGGGACGTGCTCATGGAGATGCTCCTGGGGTGTGGGCATGCCGCGCGGCCGCGCTCGGCGCGGGGGGCGTGCCTCGGGGATACCGGCTACGGGCTGATGGCGAGCCGACGGAGCGTCAGACGGGTACGGCGGACGCTGGCTGTCAGCAGGCGAGCGCGAGCGCGGGCGGCCCGCGCCGGGGCGCCGGGCTGAGCACCACCTCGGTGCGGGGCGGCAGGGCCTGCCCGGCATCCGGTACGGGGGCGAGCACCGACGGGCAGCTCGGCAGCGGTGCGAGCAGCAGGCGCAGCACCCGGAGCGGGGCGATCGCCCGGACGGCCTCGGCGAGCCCGCCGAGTGCCGCCTCGCCGAGGCTCAGCCAGAGCGCGGCTGTCAGGGCGAGGGCCAGGTGCAGCACCAGGACGAGCGCCTGGGTGGTGCCCGGGGCGCTGCTGGTGAGGAACGACCCGTTCACCGAGCCGCCGCCGCAGACCAGCAGGTCTACGCCGTGGGACTGGGCGGCCGTGGCACAGGTGTCCTGGCCGAGGTTGAACGCCGTGTTCAGCAGCAGTTCGACCGGCACCAGCACGGCGGAGATGTGCAGGAAGCGCCGCCGGCTGCCGGAGGCGGTGTACGCGACCAGGAAGACGACCACCGTCGCGGCGGCCACCAGGGCGAGCGGGAGCGCCCGGCCCGTGACGACGACATGCCCGAGTGCGGACAGCGGAACGGCGAGCGCGGTGAACACCGCTGCCCGCAGAGCCCTGGTCGCCTGGTTGTCAGTCATCGCCTCGGAGTATCGCACGGGGTGGCAGCCGGGCACGAGGGGCCTGCGGAAGATCGAATGACTGTTCTGCGCCAAGGCCCGGCAGTCGCACTGGAGTTCCGAGTTGATCACTCAGAAGGACGGTCCTGGCGGGCATCCGCAGTATCCGCCGTTTTCTGTGGCCTTCGCCACGGTGGCCGGTCGGACAATCGGCTGATGGACGACGACCCCGGCCGCCCGCCCGAAGCCCCCGACCCTCCCCACGCGCATCCGCCCCACCCACCTCATCCCGTCCACCCTCCGCATCCCCCTCACCCCCCGCACCCGCATCCGCCGCACCCCGACCCGCCGGACCCGCCAGACATGCCCTGCCAGCCGACGCCCACGCCGCCACCCGTACCCGCCCCGCACCCGTCACCGCCGCACCCCACCCCCACCCCCACTCCCACCCCCGTGCAGCCCACCCCGGTGCCGAAGGCGGCCCCGACCCATGCGGTGGTCGTGCCGCCGAAGCCGAAGGCGACGCCCACCCACAGCGCACCGGCGCCGCAGCCCGCCCCCGCCGTCGTCGCCGCCGTACCCAAGCCCCACCCCGTCATCGGCACCGCCGTCGCCGTGCCCCCGCCCGCCCCCGCCGCGCCGCCGCTGCCACCCACCCTGGACCCGGTGGTCTGGTCCGTCGTGCTGCTCGTCACCGTCCTGGTCCCCGCGGCGCTCGCCGCGCTCATCCACCCCATCCCCACCACCCGGAGTCACAGTTGAACCCCGTCCCGCTTCTCGGTGCAGCCTTCGCCGCCAGCATCGCCGTCGGCAGCCTGGCCACCGCCCACCGCCTGCGTCCGGCCGTGGATCCGGGGGAGGAGGCACCCGCGCCGCACGCCGCGCTCTCCACCATCGGCGCCGGGCTGCTCTCCGGCTTCGTCCTGCTGACCGGCTTCCTGGTCGCGACCGGATGGGCCGCCCACACCACCCGGGTGGTCCCGCCGACCGGCCTGTACGCGGCGGACGCCGCCGCCGGGTGCGCCGTGCTCCTCTACCCGGCGCTGGCCGGACTGCCGTTCAACGCCCGGCACGCCACGGCTGTCGCCTTCTTCGGCTGTCTGATCGGATACACGATGTCGATGGCCGTCCAGCTGCGGCCCTGACCTCCCGCGCGCACTAGCCTGGTCGCCATGGCAGGCATCCCGCGCGGGACCGGTCCGACCACGGGCGCGCTGCTCGCCGCCCGGCTGGCGGAGCAGCGGGCCGTGCTGCTCGCCCTCGAACCGGAGGTCCGGGCGGACCGGCCCGACGCGGTGCACCGGATGCGAATCGGCTGCCGCAGGCTGCGGGGCGTGCTGCGGGCGTACGGCCCGCAGCACGCCCGGGTGGCGGGTGAGCTGCGGTGGCTGGGCTCGGTGCTCGGGCCGGCCCGGGACAGCGAGGTGCTCGGCGAACTGCTGGTGGCGGACGCCCGTGAGCTGCCCTCCGAGTGCGAGCCGGAGGAGTTGGCGGCCCGGCTCGCCCAGTGGGCGGAGGACCGGTCCGCGCTGGCCCGGCCCGCCCTGCTGGCGGCGCTCGACAGCCCCCGGTACGCGGCCCTGCTCGCCTCGCTCGCCGCCCTGCCCGGCGCGGCCGAGCCCTCGGACACCCTGCGCGGGCTCGCGCACCGCGAGCGGCGGAAGGCCCGGCGGCGGTTGCGCGCTGCGGCCGCCGCCGACGGGCCGGAGGCCGACGGACTGCTGCACGAGGCGCGGAAGGCCGCGAAGTGGGCCCGCTACCTCGGCGAGACGGCAGGCCCCGGCGCCCGGAGCTTCACCGCCCGGATGAAGTCGCTGCAGGACCTCCTCGGGGCCCACCAGGACTCGGTCGTCGCCCGCACCGCCCTGCGCGGGCTGGCCCTCGGTGACGGCCCGGCCTTCGGGCTCGGCGTCCTGTACGGCCGTCGGCTCGCCGTCGCCGACGAGATCCGCCGACAGCTCGCGACGGATGGCCCGAAGCTCTAGCCGACCGGCAGACCTGCGGTCCGGGCGGCGGTGGCGAGGAGGTCGCTGAGCATCTCCGGGGTCAGGCGGCCGGTGAAGGTGTTGCGTGGGCTGACGTGGTAGCAGCCGTAGAGGTGGAGGGGCGGGCCGCCGTCGGTGGCGGGCAGTTCGACGTGGGCGGCGTGGCCGAAGGCGGGGCGGGGCCGGGGGATCTCGTACCCGGCGGCGGCGAGGACGGGCAGCAGGGCCTGCCAGGCGAAGCCGCCGAGGGCGACGACGGACCGGACGGTCGGCCGCATGAACTCCAACTCGCGTACCAGCCACGGGCGGCAGGTGTCGCGCTCGGAGGTGCTCGGCTTGTTGTCGGGCGGCGCGCAGCGGACGGGGTCGGTGATCCGCACACCGTGCAGGGCGAGGCCGTCGCCGGCGCGGACGGAGGTGGGGCGGTTGGCGAGGCCGAGGCTGTGCAGGGTGGCGTAGAGGAGATCGCCGCTCGGGTCACCGGTGAAGATCCGCCCGGTGCGGTTGGCGCCGTGCGCGGCGGGGGCCAGTCCGACCAGGACGAGGGCCGCGTCCTCGGGCCCGAAGCCGGGGATCGGGCGGGCCCAGTAGTCCCAGTCCTGGTACGCGCGGCGCTTGACCCGGGCCGCCTCCTCGCGCCAGCTCACCAGCCGGGGGCAGGCGCGGCAGTGGGTGACCGCCTCGTCCAGCTCGGCGAGGGTGAGCGGCGGAGCTGCTGGGTCCATGGGCCGATCGTAGAGGCGGAGCCGGGCGGCCGGGCGGAGTAGCGTGGAGTGGCGGATGCCAGTCTCCCGAGGTGGCGGCGATGATCGTTCTTGACGCGGTACTGGGGGCTCTCGGTGTCCTCGGGGTGGTGGGTGCGATGAGCATCCGGGTCGTGCAGCAGTTCCAGCGGGGCGTTGTCTTCCGGTTCGGGCGGGTCCGGGACGAGCTGCGGCAGCCCGGGTTGGTGATGCTGATGCCGGTCGCGGACCGGATCCGCCGGGTGAACGTGCAGATCATCACGATGCCCATCCCCGCGCAGGAGGGGATCACCCGGGACAACGTCACCGTGCGGGTGGACGCGGTGGTCTACTTCAAGGTCGTCGACCCGGTGCTGGCGACGGTCAACGTGCAGGACTACCAGTTCGCCATCTCGCAGGTCGCGCAGACCTCGCTGCGTTCGATCATCGGCAAGAGCGAGCTGGACGACCTGCTCGCCAACCGGGAGCCGATCAACCAGGGGCTGGAGCTGATGCTCGACAGCCCGGCGCTGGGCTGGGGCGTGCAGATCGACCGGGTGGAGATCAAGGACGTCGCGCTGCCCGAGTCGATGAAGCGCTCGATGTCGCGGCAGGCGGAGGCCGAGCGGGAGCGGCGGGCCCGGATCATCACGGCGGACGGCGAGTACCAGGCCTCGACCCGGCTCTCGGAGGCCGCCACGATCATGAGCTCCGCCCCGGCCGCGCTCCAACTCCGGCTGCTGCAGACGGTGGTGGAGGTCGCGGCGGAGAAGAACTCGACGCTGGTGCTGCCCTTCCCGGTCGAGCTGCTGCGCTTCCTGGACACCGCGACCCGATCGACGGAGGCTGCCATGGCGTCCGGTACGACGCCTGGGCAGGAGGTCGAGAGCGGGCCCGAGCAGCGCGGGATCGAGCAGCTGGAGTTCCCGCCGCTGGAGGAGGTGCTGAAGCACCCGGTCGAGGTCGCCGATCCGCCGGAGCCCTGACCGGGGCGAGCGGGCCCGGTACAAGGCGCCCGTGTGGCGCAGCCGTTCGGGGCGGACCACGATGAGTAGGGAGCTATCGAGAGGGAGGTGCGGCGATGACCACCGCGAAGGAGATCATGCACCCCGGTGCCGAGTGCGTACGAGCCCGTCAGACGCTTGCCGACGCGGCGCGGATCATGCGGGACAGGGACGTCGGCGCGCTGCCGATCTGCGGGGAGGACGACAAGCTGCTCGGCATCCTCACCGACCGCGACATCGTGCTCAGGTGCGTTGCCGAAGGGCGTGACGCGAGCACCCTGACTGCTGGGGAGATCGCGCTGGGGCGGCCCATGGTGGTGGAGGCGGACGAGGACGCCGAGCAGGTGCTGCGGGTGATGGAGCAGTACCGCGTCCGGCGGTTGCCGGTGATCAACCACCCCGACCACAAGCTGGTCGGCATGATCAGCGAGGCCGACATCGCCCGTGGCCTGCCGCAGGAGCGGCTGGCGGAGTTCGTCAGCGCGATCTGCGCGGAGTAGCGGCCCGGCGACGCTCGGGTGGCCCCAGGAGGAGGAGAGCACCTCGTGGGGCCACCCGCTCACGGCCGGTCCGGGCGGGGTCAGATCTTCGCGAGGAAGGTGTCCGCGATGACCTGGTAGCCGGTGTCGTTGGCGTGGATGTCGCCGCGTGCCATGTTGGTCCACTGCATGATGCGTGCGACGTTCAGCGGGATCTGCTGTCCGCCGAACGGGACGAGCGGGAGGAAGGCGTTGGTCGAGAAGGCCGCGCCCACGTCGGCGGTCGGGACGCCGTGGCCGGCGTCGGTGAGACCGATGGTGGCGTTGAGGAGGTCGGCGAGCGGGACGGAGAGCCCGGCCTGGGTGCGGCCCTGCGGGCCGGTCAACCAGACGGCCAGGAACGGGTCGTAGAGATTCATGCCGATGATCCGGGTGTGCGGGCCGGCCGCTGCCTTGAGCTGGGTGAGCACGGTGTCGAGGCCCTTGGCGACCTTGCCCACACCGGTCAGCGCGCAGGGCAGGTCGACGGTGCCGCCGGTGAGGCAGCCGTCCACGTCGTTGGCGCCGATGTCCAGCGTCACCACCGTGCGGTCGCCGTGGTGGGCGCGCAGGTAGGCGACGGCGGCGGTGAGTTGCGAGCTCTGGTACGGGTGCGGGTAGGGGCAGCCGCCGTTGATCATGCTGCCGGTGGTCTCTCCCGGGCAGCCGAGGTCGGTGAAGTCGAAGGCCCGCCCGGCGGCGGCCGCGCGGGCGCCCAGGGTGCGCGCGATGTCCTGCGCGTAGCCCCGGCCGGTGACGTGACCGCCACCGGGCAGCGACTGGTAGCCGGCGGCCAACGAGTCGCCCAGCGCGAGGTAGTGGCGCGGGAGGTCCTTGGCCGCCGGAGCGGCGGAGGCCGGAGCGGCGAGGCCGAGCAGCGCCGTGGCGGCGGCGAGCGCCGAGACGGTCAGCAGACGGGCGGATCTGAGCAGGGGCACGCGCATGAGCTCTCCAGCGGGTCCGGAAGACGGGCACCGCGAGGCTACTGTGCGGTAGGGCGGGGGAGTAGGGGGTGCGCAGCCCCAGTTTGGGGCGGGCTGCCGGTCAGAGGGCGTAGACGGAGGTGGCGTGCGCGGCCGGGGTGGCGGCGCCGTCGGTGAGGGTGATGTCCAGGAAGGCCAGGCGGCGGCCCAGCTTGGTGATCCGCGCGGTGACCAGCACGTCCGCGCCGACCACCGCGCGCTGGAAGCTGGTCGACTGCTGGACGGTCGCCATCGGGGCGAAGCCGCCGCGCGCCGCCGAGAGGGCGATCACGCACGCGGTGTCCGCCGCCGCCATCATCGCCTGGCCGGAGAGTGCGCCGCCCTCGCGGGCCAGCCGGTCGGACCAGGGCAGCAGCAGTACGGCGTGCTGCTCGCCGGTCTCCGTCACGGTGAGGCCGAGCTCCAGCACCCAGGGGGCGAAGTTGTCGGCGAGGATCTTGTCCGCCTCGGCGGTGGAGAGAGTCACCGGCCCATTGTGCCGGTCGGCTTGACGTCACCGCCACACCCCGGCATACCGTCTGCACGGTGGACTCCGCAGCGGGCCGGCCCGCCTCGATCTTCAACCCCGACACCTACGCCGAGGGCGTCCCGTACGAGGTCTTCCGCGAGCTGCGGGCGGCCACGCCGGTCTGCTGGGTCGAGGAGACCCCCGTCGGCAACTGGCCTGCCGGGCCCGGGTACTGGGCCGTCCTGCGGCACGCGGACGTCAAGTACGTGTTGCGCACGCCGGAGGTGTTCTCCTCGTACCTGGGTGCGACGCAGATCCGGGACCCCGACTCCCTGGCCGACCTGGAGTTCGCGCGCACGATGATGCTGAACCAGGACCCTCCGGACCAGTCCCGGTTGCGGCGGATCGTCGCCGGGGCCTTCACCCCCCGCGCTTTGGGTGAGCTGACGGAGGCGATTGAGGATTGTTCGCGGGAGCTGATCGACTCCGTTCATGCGGCGGGTGAGGCGGACTTCGTGCAGTTGGCGGCCGACCTGCCGGTGCGGACGCTGGCCTGGATCATGGGTGTTCCTGAGCAGGACCGGCAGTTGCTCGTCGACTGGGCGAACCGCGTGATCGGCTATCAGGACACCGACCTCGCCAGCTCCAGGATCGTCGACCCGGACCGACTTACCGACCTTGGTCGGGCGGCTCTCGCGCACCGTCCTACGATCATGACCACCCAGGACGGCCGACCGGTCAACCCGCGATCGCGTGCCGCCCTTGCCGACATGTTCGCGTACGCGCACGGACTGGCCGAACGGCCGCGGTCCGGCAGCGTGCTGGCACGGATGCGGGAGGCCGGGCTGAGCACCGAGGAGTTCGAGACCTCGTTCTTTCTCTTCGCGGTCGCTGGTAATGAGACGGTACGTAATGCGTTGCCCGGGGGCCTGCATACGCTGCTCTCTCATCCCGATCAGTATCGGCTGCTGCGGGAACAGCGATCCGAGTTGATCGCTTCAGCTGTGGAGGAGATCCTGCGCTTTTGGCCTCCAGTCGTATCGTTCCGGCGAACTGCCACGCGGGAGATCGAATTGGCTGGCAAGAAGATCCGGCGCGGCGAGAAGGTCGTCGTCTACCACGCCTCGGCGAACCGCGACGAGAGCGTTTTTCCGAACCCTGATCGCTTCGACGTCACTCGATCCCATAACGACCACGTCAGCTTCGGTTACGGTCCGCACTTCTGCCTCGGGGCGCAACTGGCCCGCGTCCAGATGAGAGCGATGCTGGGGCGGGTCGTCGCCGACCTGCCCGGACTGGATCTGGCCCCCGGTGTTGCACCGACCCGACTCGTGTCCAATTTCCAGAACGGGCTGAAGCATCTGCCGATCCGTTGGAGGAATGACCACTGACCGCCCCCCGGGGGGCGGTCAGCTTCGCCCCGTGCCGTCGGTCCCAGATGGCATGACCCCCGGAGCGGCTCAAATGCCAACCGTCCCGTGCTCACCCGCCACCGGGCATGGCTGGACGGCCTGGTCCGCGCCGGCGTCGCGTCGGCAGGAGCCGTCCAACCAACGTGTGCGGCGCTCTTCAGCGCCGCCGCATCCGTGTGACTGCTCAGCCGTGTTCTTGAGCCGCTGGTGAGGACGCCGACCCTTCTGGGCACGCGCGCGTGAACCGTCGACGCCGACGGTGCCAACGTCACCTCGGACGCTGATCAACGCCTACCCGACCACGAGGTGACCTGAAAAACTTCCCGGCTCGCGGCAACCCTTTGCGGAGCCTGTGACCACTAGGGGGTGGATCCGGTCAGTTCCGGTGTCCGGATCCCCTCTCTCGTGCCTCTGTTCGCAAGGAGAACGTCTACCCATGAGCAATCCCCCGAACGGCGGGCGCCGCGGGCGTCACCGCCGTCGCTTGAGCGCCACCGCTCTGCTGCTCGGCGTGTCCGTCAGCGTCGGGTCGTACTTCGTGTTCGTTCACGAGGACTCCCAGGCCGCGACGGTCGACGGCGGTGCCTACTACCGGCTGGTCTCGGTGCGCAGCGGCCAGGTGCTGGATGTCAACGCCTTCTCCACCGCCGACGGTACCCGGATCCAGCAGTGGACCGATCAGAACACCGCCAACCAGCAGTGGAAGCTGCGGTCCACCGGGGACGGCTACTACGAGCTGGTGAACCGCAACAGCGGCAAGGTGCTGGGCATCGCGGGCGACTCGACCGCCCAGGCGGTTCCCGCCGAGCAGCAGACGGACCGCTCGGCCGCCTCCCAGCAGTGGCGGATCAGCGATGTGAGCGGTTCCGAGGCCGTCACTTTCACCTCCCGCAGGAGCGGTCAGGTGCTGGACGTCTCCGGAAGCTCCACGGACCGGGGCGCGCAGGTCATCCAGTGGCCCGGCAAGGGCAGCACCAACCAGCAGTGGAAGCTGGTGAGAACGGCCGAGACCCAGGCGTCCGGGGCCGGCGGCGCGCAGACCACGGGTGCGGCCGGACCGTATGTGTGGCAGAACGCCCCGGTGGCGGGCGGCGGTTACGTCACGGGGCTGGTCTTCAACCAGCGGGAGAAGGGTCTGCTGTACGCGCGCACCGACATGGGTGGCGCGTACCGCTGGGACACCGGGGCCGAGCAGTGGATCCCGCTGACCGACTGGGTCGGCGAGAAGGACTGGAACCTGCTGGGCATCGAGTCTCTGGCCACCGATCCCGTCGACCCCAGCCGGCTCTACCTCGCGGCGGGCACCTACACCAACGACTGGGCCGGTAACGGCGCGATCCTGCGCTCCACCGACCGTGGCCGCACCTTTCAGCGCACCGATCTGCCGTTCAAGCTGGGTGGCAACGAGGACGGCCGCGGGGCGGGCGAGCGGCTGGTGATCGATCCCGCGAACCATGACACCCTGCTGCTGGGCACCCGCAAGAACGGCCTGTGGCGCAGCACCGACGCCGGCATGACCTGGAGTCAGGTCTCCTCGTTCCCCGTCAAGGACGGGGCGAGCAGCGGCGGGGGCATCTCCTTCGTGACGTACGGCCCGTCCGGCAGCGGGACGGTCTACGTGGGCGTCGCCGACAAGTCCACCTCGCTGTACCGCTCCACCGACGGCGGCAGCACCTGGCAGGCCGTCTCCGGGCAGCCCACCGGCCAGGTGCCGCAGCACGGCGTGCTCTCCGGTGACGGCTCGCTGTACCTGACGTACACCAACGTGCTCGGTCCCAACGGTGTGACGGCGGGTTCGGTGTGGAAGTACACGCCGTCCGGCGGGGTGTGGAAGAACATCTCCCCCTCCCAGGGCACCTACGGGTTCGCCGGTCTGGCTGTCGACCCGCAGAGGCCGTCCACGGTGATGGTCACCACCCTGGACCGCTGGTGGCCCCAGGACGAGCTCTACCGCTCCACCGACGGCGGTGCGACCTGGACTGCCCAGGCCGCGAAGTCGGCGCGGGACGCCTCCGCCGCCCCGTACCTCGGTACCGGCATCGGGCACTGGATGACCGCCCTGTCCATCGACCCCTTCGACTCCGGGCACGTGATGTACGGCACCGGCAACGGCATCTGGGCCAGCAAGGACGCCAACGCGACCGACAGCGGCGGCACCAGCCACTGGACCATCGGAGCCCGCGGGCTGGAGGAGACCGCGCTCTTTGATGCGATCGCCCCGCCCGGCGGCGCCGCCCTCATCACCTCCATGGGCGACCAAGGCGGTTTCCTGTACGACGACCTGACCAAGGAGCCCTCCGCGCGGCTGACCAACCCGACGATCTACAACAGCACCAGCCTCGACTTCGCCCAGTCCAACCCCTCGGTGATGGTGCGGGTCGGCCGTGGCGGCGAGCAGGACGGCGCCTACTCCACCGACGGCGGTCACAACTGGAACGGCTTCAAGGCGAAGCCGGTGCCCAGCGCCAACAGCGGCCACATCGCCATCGCGGCGGACGGCTCCAGCATCGTCTGGACCGAGGCCGGCCAGGCCCCGTACCGCTCGACCGACAAGGGGGCGAGCTGGTCGAAGGTCAACGGCCTCGGCATCGACGCCGCGGTCGTCGCCGACCGGTCCTCGGCCAACACCTTCTACTCACTGGCCGGCGGCACGCTCTACGCCAGCACCGACGGCGGCGCGACCTTCACCGCCCGCGCCACCAACCTGCCCACCGGCAGGCTCAGCGCCCTCCCCGGCGGCGCCGGGGACCTGTGGATCGCCGGCGGCGGCAAGGGCCTGCTGCACTCCACCGACGGCGGCCGCAGCTTCACCACGCTCTCAACGGTGCAGTCCGCCTCCGCCGTCGGATACGGCAAGGCCGCACCGGGCACCTCCTACCAGGCCCTGTACCTGATCGGTACCGTCAAGGACGTCACCGGAGTCTTCCGCTCCACCGACAAGGGCGCCACCTGGCTCCGCATCAACGACGACGCCCACCAATGGGGCAACTTCGCCAGCCGCGGCATCATCACCGGCGACCCCGACACCTACGGTCGCGTCTACATCGGCACCAACGGACGCGGTCTCCAGTACGGCGACCCTTCCTGACCCCGACGCCCGAGCGGGGCCGCAGGCACAACGGCCCGCGGCCCCGCCCTGGCCGACGGAAGGCGCTTCGTCTTCACCGGCATGCTGGTGGCGGCCGGCTTCGCGGTGACCGCTGTCGTCCGGGAGCCTGCGGGCCGAACGCCGCTGCCGCTGCGGCCGCGGTCACGTCCACCGGGACTGCCGCGGTTGCGCCGTCGAACGCCACAGCGCCGCCCTCCCGGCCGAGCCCGGTGCCGCCCAGCGCCCCCATACCGCGGACGCTGTGGGCGGACTGCTTGGTCGACCCGCACAGCACCATCTACTGGGCGCAGAGCAACATCAGGCTCAAGACCACCCAGCCGCTCACCGCACTGACCCCGAACTGTGCGCATCGGCCAGAGCGGCGGCGTGCAGAGCACCGGCAGCTGGCAGACCCTGTCCACGGACGACCACCATCGCCTGTAGGAGGAAAGCGGCGCGCTGGTCCAGCGCTGGTCCTCAAGCCGGGCCGTATGGTGCCGCCCGGACAGCACGTCTTCGCCGGCCAGTTCAACCACGCCACCGGCGGACGGGACGCCAGGGACGACACCTACCGCGCCGACGCCGGGACCGCCGCAGCTGTCCTCGCGCTCCGGGGCGGCTCCGCCCCGCCGGGATGAGGCCGCGCCAATCTCCGGCTCGACAAAAAATTTCTCCCCGATCACGGCAACCCTTTTGCGCGCGGCGCCAACTGACAGGTATCCGGGCCGAGACCAAGGCCCACTGCGCCAGAAGGACAAGCCCTTGCCAGATCAGAACCGCTCTCATCGCCGCCGTCCGGCAACCCGCCGTCTGATCGCCGCCGCCGTGGTGCTCGCCGCCGCGGGTGCTGCCATACCGCTGGTCGCCCAGGCCGCATTCACGCCGAACGCCGGCACGCCGACCACGGTCGGGGATGCAGCGGCGGGCAGCGGCCGCTACTTCGGTGCGGCAGTGGCCGCGGGTAGGCTCGGGGACTCGACGTACTCCAGCATTCTCGACCGGGAATTCAAGATGGTCACCCCGGAGAACGAGATGAAGTGGGACACCACCGAACCCTCCCGGGGGTCGTTCAACTTCGGCCCCGCCGACCAGATCGTCAACCACGCCTCGGCGCACGGCCAGAAGATGCGCGGCCACACCCTGGTCTGGCACTCGCAGCTGCCGTCCTGGGTCAGCTCCATCGGCGACGCGAACACGCTGCGCGGCGTGATGGACAACCACATCACCACCCAGATGAGCCACTACAAGGGCAAGATCTACGCCTGGGACGTGGTCAACGAGGCCTTCGCCGACGGCGGCAGTGGCCAGCACCGCAGCTCGGTGTTCCAGAACGTGCTGGGCAACGGCTTCATCGAGGAGGCCTTCCGAACCGCCCGGAACACCGACTCCTCGGCCAAGCTCTGCTACAACGACTACAACATCGAGAACTGGTCCGACGCCAAGACCCAGGGCGTCTACAACATGGTCAAGGACTTCAAGTCCCGTGGCGTGCCCATCGACTGCGTCGGCTTCCAGAGCCACTTCGGCGCGGGCGGCCCCCCGGCGAGCTTCCGGACCACCCTGTCCAACTTCGCCGCGCTCGGCGTCGACGTCCAGATCACCGAACTCGACATCGCCCAGGCCTCGCCCACCAACTACGCCAACACGGTCAACGCCTGCCTCGCCGTGGCCCGGTGCACCGGCATCACGGTGTGGGGCATCCGCGACAGCGACTCCTGGCGCACCGGCGACAGCCCGCTGCTGTTCGACAGCAACGGAAACAAGAAGCCCGCCTACAACGCGGTACTCACCGCCCTGGGAGGCTCCGGCAAGACTCCCGGCGGAGGCATCACCTCCGGCAGCATCTACACGCTCACCGACGCGGCCGCCGGACGTGTCCTCGACGAGCCCGCCGGGCAGAACGGCAACGGCACCCAGCTCCAGGTGTGGGATGCCAGCGGCGCCACCAACCAGCAGTGGCGCGCCGACCGGAACAGCGACAGCTCCTACACCCTCACCAACATCGCCAGCGGCCGCGTCCTGGACGAGCCGGGCGGACAGACGGCCAACGGCACGAAGATACAGGTCAGGGACGCCAACAACGGCGTTAACCAACACTGGAAGGCCGCCCGGAACAGCGACGGCTCCTACACCCTCACCAACGCCGCCAGCGGCCGAGCCCTGGAGACCCCCGGCAACCAGACCGCCAACGGCACCACCGTCCAGATCTGGGACGCCTGGGGCGCTGCCAACCAGCACTGGAACTTCACCCTGTCCGGGTCGCCGACACCGTCGCCGACGTCGAGGGGCGGCACGTGTGCCCTGCCCTCCTCGTACCGTTGGTCGTCGACGGGTTCGTTGGCGCAGCCGGCGAACGGGTGGGGCGCGGTGAAGGACTTCACCGACGTGGTCTACAACGGCGAGCACCTGGTCTACGCGTCGAACGTGTCGGGGTCCTCGTACGGCTCGATGATGTTCAGCCCCTTCACCAACTGGTCGGACATGGCGTCGGCCGGGCAGAGCGGGATGGGCCAGGCCGCGGTGGCGCCGACGCTGTTCTACTTCGCGCCCAAGAACATCTGGGTGCTGGCCTACCAGTGGGGCCAGTGGCCGTTCATCTACCGCACGTCGAGCGACCCGACCAACCCCAACGGCTGGTCCGCGCCACAGCCGCTGTTCACCGGCAGCATCCCGGGCGCAGCCCCGATCGACCAGACCCTGATCGCCGACGGCCAGAACATGTACCTGTTCTTCGCCGGTGACAACGGCAACATCTACCGGGCGAGCATGCCGATCGGGAACTTCCCCGGCAACTTCAGCTCCTCCTACACGACCGTCATGAGCGACACGGTGAAGAACCTGTTCGAGGCACCACAGGTCTACAAGGTCCAGGGCCAGAACCAGTACCTCATGATCGTCGAGGCCCGGGGCGCGAACGAGCAGCGCTACTTCCGCTCGTTCACCGCCACCAGCCTGAACGGCTCGTGGACCCCGCAGGCCGCCACCGAGAGCAACCCCTTCGCGGGCAAGGCCAACAGCGGCGCCACCTGGACCAACGACATCAGCCACGGCGACCTGGTCCGCAACAACCCCGACCAGACCATGACCATCGACCCCTGCAACCTGCAGTTCCTCTACCAGGGCAAGTCCCCCACCGCGAGCGGCCCCTACGACCAACTCCCGTGGCGACCGGGAGTCCTCACCCTGCAGCACTGACCCGCCCGATCAACAGTGATCGCGATCAGGTGCAGTCTGCCGGCACATGGACGAGCGGTCTACGGCGTGGGCAACTCCACCTGCTGACCGACACTCCCGCCTCGAGGAACCCCAGCCGTGCGTCGGCTGGGGTTCCCCTCTTTCGTGGACTTTCATCGCGGGTACGGACCGAAGCACTACGACGCCACCGCGGATACCGCTTGCGGGCCGTGATGCCGCGCGTTTGCCGGATACCTCAACGCCTTGAAGTCTTGGCCACTGCCAAGACCTGGAGAGGTAGCAACACGGACAGATCTCCTGAACGACGCCGCCCTGCGGGGGCGTGTCATGAATCCTGATAGTCCCGCAGCTTTCGGGTCCTCGACCCCGGGGAGACCGGCACGGCAGGATGCCCGGGAGGCGGCCGCGCCATAACCCGGGCATCGGAGAGAGGTCAGCTTCTGACGGGTGTCTGGACGGCTGGGTGAGAGGGAAGAACCCCCAGCCGAGGTACGGCCGGGGGTTCTCGGGACGGCGGTTGTCGGTCAGCTGCTGGGGCAGGTCGGCCCAGATCGGGCGGGTCAGTGCTGCAGGGTGAGGACTCCCGGTCGCCACGGGAGTTGGTCGTAGGGGCCGCTCGCGGTGGGGGACTTGCCCTGGTAGAGGAACTGCAGGTTGCAGGGGTCGATGGTCATGGTCTGGTCGGGGTTGTTGCGGACCAGGTCGCCGTGGCTGATGTCGTTGGTCCAGGTGGCGCCGCTGTTGGCCTTGCCCGCGAAGGGGTTGCTCTCGGTGGCGGCCTGCGGGGTCCACGAGCCGTTCAGGCTGGTGGCGGTGAACGAGCGGAAGTAGCGCTGCTCGTTCGCGCCCCGGGCCTCGACGATCATGAGGTACTGGTTCTGGCCCTGGACCTTGTAGACCTGTGGTGCCTCGAACAGGTTCTTCACCGTGTCGCTCATGACGGTCGTGTAGGAGGAGCTGAAGTTGCCGGGGAAGTTCCCGATCGGCATGCTCGCCCGGTAGATGTTGCCGTTGTCACCGGCGAAGAACAGGTACATGTTCTGGCCGTCGGCGATCAGGGTCTGGTCGATCGGGGCTGCGCCCGGGATGCTGCCGGTGAACAGCGGCTGTGGCGCGGACCAGCCGTTGGGGTTGGTCGGGTCGCTCGACGTGCGGTAGATGAACGGCCACTGGCCCCACGCGGCTCGGTGCGCGGCTGGAACTCGGCCTGCGCCCAGGGCAAGGTCTCGATGACCCCGCAGCAGTGGGGCAGCCTGGTCCGGGGCGCTTACCCCGGCTACAGCGGTCCGCGTCCGCGCGTGCAGCTGTGGCACGGGACCGCCGACACCATCCTGAGCCCCGACAACCTCGGCGAAGAGGTCAAGCAGTGGACCGACGTCCTCGGCGTGGCCCAGACCCCGTCGGCCACGGACACCCCTGCGGCCGGCTGGACCCGTACTCGGTACAACACCAGCGCCGGTGCCACCCAGGTCGAGGCGTACAGCATCGCCGGGGCCGGCCACCAACTGCCGGTGCAGGGCACCACGATGGCCGCCCAGGCCGTCCACTTCATGGGCCTGGACGCCGGGTCGTCCGGTAGCGATTCGACCGGGGCGCTGCGCGCGGTGGGTGCGGGCAAGTGCCTGACCGACGCCAACAACACGACGCTGGGCACTCAGCAGCAGATCTACGCCTGCAACGGGGGCGCGAACCAGACCTGGACCCGTACCGCGTCGAACGAGCTGACCGTGACCGTCGGTGGCAGCACGCTGTGCCTGGACGCCACCGCGAAGGGCACCGTCAACGGAACCAAGGTGGTCGTCTGGTCCTGCAACGGCCAGGCCAACCAGCAGTGGCAGCTGAATTCGGACGGTACCGTCACCGGGGTGCAGGCGGGGCTCTGCCTGGATGTAGCCGGCCTGGCCACCGCCGACGGGTCGCCCGTCCAGCTGTGGAGCTGCAGCGGCGGCAGCAACCAGCAGTGGACGCTGGGATGACACCACGTGCACCCTGGTCGCGGTGACCGGACCGGGTCTGCGCAGCTCGCGGCGCTACCGTCTGCCCGCCGCACCGTCAGGGTGCGGTGGGCAGAAGTGCGCAGCGGCGCGCAGGCGCAGGCGGCGCCGTTCAGGGTGAACCGGGCCGGTGCCGGGTAGGCGCCGGAGTGCGTCGCCTGGAAGCCGAAGCTCGTACTCGCTCCGGCTGCCAGGGAGCCGTTCCAGCCGGCATCCTGCGCGGTCACGGTGGCGCCGGACTGGGTCACTGTCGCATTTCCACGCGTTGGAGATCCGCTGGTCGCCGGAGAAGCTCCAGCGGAGCGTCCAGCCGGACACGGCCGAGGTCCCGGTGTTCCGGACGGTCACCGTCGCGGTGAAGCCGGTGCCCCACGAGTTGCTGACCTGGTACGCCATCGAGCACGAGGCCGCCGGTGGCACGGGGTCGTCGTCAGCCTCGGTGGCGGTGAAGGTCGCCGCCGTCACGCCCGTGGACGGGGCGGGAGCGCTCCCAGATCCCCATGAAGCCAGCTGACCACCTGGCGCGTCAAGATGCGTTAAAAGAGCGGCAGTTGATGCTCCCTCGATGGGTGGGACCCACCCGGTCCCCGGCCCACCGGTTCACGAGCCACCGCCTACTGACCCACCGCCTACTGACCCACCGCCTACCGGCTCACAGCCGACCGGCGAGCCGATCGGCCGTCAGGTGGTGCGCGCGGCGGCGGTGTCACCGCGCCGCGCGCACCCGGATGCTCAGATGAAGCGCCAGAGGTGGTCGAAGGTGCCGTTGTCGTCCCACAGGACGATCTGCGCCCCTTGGGAGGTGGAGGCTCCGGAGACGCCGACGACGCGGCCGTCGGCGGACTGGATGCGGAAGGTGTCGCCGCCGCCGTGCCGCAGTCGCCACTGGTGGCCGGCGGCTCCGTCGTCGGTCCACTGGACCATCCTGGTACCGGTCGCGGTGCCGCCGCCCTCTGTGGCGAGGACCTTGCCACTGTTGGAGTTCCTGAGCCGCAGGTAGCCGCCGGAGTCGACCACCGCGGTCCACAGGTGGTCGGCGGTGCCGTTGTCGCCCCACTGGATCACCAGGGCGCCGTCGCTGGTCGACATGGTCTGCACGCCGAGCAGCAGCCCGTTGTTCACGTTCTGGATGCGCCGGGTGCCGGTCGGCACGAACCACCACCGGCTGGTCGCCGAACCGGTGTCCGGGGCCTGTACGGCCAGGGCGCCCTGGGTGGTGGAGGCGCCGGCGACACCGAGGAACTTGCCGCTGTCGGCATTGCGCAGACCGTGCGAGCCGTCGGCCGTCTCGACGACGGACCAGCGGTGGTCGGCGGTGCCGTTGTCCGACCACTGGAGCACCTGGGCGTTGTCGGCTGTGGACATGCTCTGGACGCCCAGGACCTTGCCGCTGTTGGCGTTGCGCAGGCGCAGCGCGGTGCCGTCCACCACGGGCACCCAGTCGTGGTCGGCGGTGCCGGTGTCGCCCCACTGCAGGGCGGGGGCGCCGTCGGCCGTGGACATGTCCTTGATGCCGAGCACCTGCCCGCTGCCCGCGTTGAGCAGCCGGAATCCGCTGTGCCCGGTGTTCCAGTAGACGGTGTAGTTGAAGCCCTGGGCGTCGTGGAACGGCACGAGTCCGACGGAGGATCCGTCGGCGGTCGCGGTGAAGGCGAGGCCGGTCGTGCTGGTCCGGGTGACCGACGCCGGGTCGAGCGTCGGGAGGGCGGACAGGGCGGTGCTGCCGTAGTTTCCGCAGAGCACGACCGGGCCGTAGGTGACCGCGGCGACGTCCGGGTTGTCGTTGGCGGCCCGCAGGACCGTCCGCATGGGCAGCTTGACGGTCACCGTGTCGCCGGAGGTCCAGGAGCGAGTGAGGGTGGCGTAGCTGCTCGGCGTCGTGGCGATGCTCTGCGCCGTGCCGTTGACGCTCACCGTGGCACCGGAGGTCCAGGCGGGAATGCGGATACGCATCGACCAGGTGCCGCCGACGCTTCCGGTGACCTTGATCGTGGTGGTGTCCTCCGCGGGGTAGGCGGTGGTCTGGGTGACCGTGATGCCCCGTTCGGTCCAGGTGAGGACGGTGGGCACGAACAGGTTCACGATGAGCGTGGTGCCGTCGTTGAAGTAGACGGAGTCCGCCAGCTTGGTCTGGGACTCCATCCCGGTGCCCTGGCAGCACCAGAAGGAGTCGTAGTCGGTGCTCCAGGTGCCGCCTCCCCAGGCCGGGCCGACGCCACGCCGGCCGCCGGGCCTGAGCGGGGTGAAGTAGGTGACGTGCCCGTGCGGGTCGGCGGGGTTCTGCGCGCCGACGACGTGGTTGAGGAGGGTGCGTTCGTAGAAGTCGAAGAACGCGGGCTGTCCGGGGTCCAACTGCCAGAGCTCACGGGTGAGCTTGAGCATGTTGTACGAGTTGCAGAGCTCGCAGGTGTCGTTGGTCAGGTAGCCGGCGATCGCGTCGGGGGCGCGGAAGTGCTCGGCCTGGCTGTTCCCGCCGATGGCGTAACTGTGCGAGGTGGTGGAGATCGCCCAGGCGTGCGAGGCGATGTCGCGGTAGCGCGTCGTGCCGGTGGCCAGGTACTCGCGGGCGGCGCCGATCCACTTGGGCACCTGGGTGTTGGCGTGCAGACCGTTCAGCTGGTCCTGGCCGGCCGCCAGCGGGTCGAACACGGCGGCGTGGTCGAAGCGTTGGGCGACCGTGAGCCAGCGCGGGTCGCCGGTCCGCAGGTGCAGGTCGGCCAGTACCTCGTTCATACCGCCGAACTCGGTGCCCAGCAGTGCCTGCATCTGGCTCTGGCTGAGCCGGCCCGTGCGCTGGTCGACCCAGCCGGCCAGCGCCAGGAGTACGTCCCGGGCCAGGGTGCTGCCCATCAGGCGCCACACGTCGAGCAGGCCGGCCATGGTCTTGTGGAGGCAGTAGTAGGGGACGTTGCCGTTCTTGAGCGTCCCGGCCTCGAGCTGGGCGAAGTCGGCCTCGGGGAAGCCCGAGAGGTAGCCGGGGGAGAACCCTGCAGCGGCGTTGTTGGCTTGGCACTTGGCCAGTTCGGCGACCATGAAGGCGGCCTTGTCGCGGCAGGCGGTGTCGCCCACCCCCGCGTAGGCCTGGGCCAAGGCGCTGAGGAAGTGCCCCTGCACGTGGGACCGGAAGGGGAACGACGGGGCGTCCCAACCACCGTTCGCGGCAGCGGCGTTGGTGGAAAGCCGATGGTTCGCGCGGAAGTTGTACAGCAGGCGGTCGGCGTCGACGAAGCGCAGGTACGCCACGGTGCGGTCTTGGTTGTCGAGCCACCGGCCGGCGGTGAGCCGGACCTCGCCGAGGTCGAACGGCGACGCGGAGACCCCGACGGCGGCCGCCTCGGCGGCTGTCGTCGAGGCGAGGGCGGCGGCCGGTGAGAGGGCCAGCGCGCCAGTTGCCTTGAGCAGGCTGCGACGGCTCAGGGGGGAGGGCGACATCGGGGGATCTGTTCCTTCCGGGGTGGGGAGGAGACCAACTTGGTCTGTTGGCGCTCGGTCTGTTAGCGCTAACAATTGGCACCGAGGAGTGGTCGCGGAGCGGGTGGAGGGGCGGGCCGAGCGCGGAGGCGGGGTGGGAAGTCCGTCGGCGGGCTGGTTCGCCATGTATAGCCTCGGTTTCCGGACTGTGTCCAGGCATGCGACCGCAACGCCCGGTTCACGGCGCGGCCCTAGCCTGACGGACCTGCCGGGCTCGGCCCCTGGCCGGTCTCGCGGACCTCCGGCCCGACTGGCCGGGACGTTCGCGGTGCACCGTGCGATCACGGGGGTACGCGATACCCAACGGTGACAAAAGGACCCTTGACGTCAATTCTGTGAGCGTTAACATTCTGGACACCAGGCCAGTCCCCCCGCCTGGGCCCACCCGCCCACAGCACGTCAGACCGCTGCTCGACCGATCCAAGGCTCCTGCCAGGTCGGGTCGATCCCGGCAGACCACCTGGAGGAACCAACCATGCGGAAGCTTCTGGCGTCCCTCGCCGCCGCAGCCCTGTCCCTCACGCTCGCCGCGTGCGGCCAGAGCTCCAACGGCGTCGGCGACGGCGCGACCAAGGCCGCCGACGCCAAGGGCGGCCTGGTGGGCATCGCGATGCCCACCAAGTCCTCCGAGCGTTGGATCAACGACGGCGACAACATGGTCAAGCAGTTCCAGGCCAAGGGCTACAAGACCGACCTGCAGTACGGCGACAACGTCGTGGAGAACCAGGTCTCGCAGCTCGAGAACATGATCACCAAGGGCGCGAAGCTGCTGGTGGTCGCGGCCATCGACGGCTCCTCGCTCACCGACGTCCTGCAGAAGGCCGCCGACGCGCACATCCCGGTGATCTCCTACGACCGGCTGATCCGCGGCACCCAGAACGTCGACTACTACGCCACCTTCGACAACTTCAAGGTCGGCGTCCTGCAGGGCACGTACATCGCCGACAAGCTCGAACTGAAGGACGGCAAGGGCCCGTTCAACGTCGAGCTGTTCGCGGGCTCGCCGGACGACAACAACGCCCAGTTCTTCTTCAACGGTGCGATGAGCGTCCTCAAGCCGTACCTCGACAGCAAGAAGCTGGTCGTGGCGAGCGGTCAGACCAGCTTCAACCAGGTCGCCACGCTCCGCTGGGACGGCGCTCTCGCCCAGTCCCGGATGGACAACCTGCTGAGCAAGTCCTACACCTCCGCGCGGGTCGACGCGGTGCTCTCCCCGTACGACGGCATCTCCATCGGCATCCTGTCCTCCCTCAAGGCCGTGGGCTACGGCGGCTCGGGCAAGCCGCTGCCGATCGTGACCGGCCAGGACGCCGAGCTGGCCTCGGTGAAGTCGATCATCGCGGGTGAGCAGACCCAGACGGTCTACAAGGACACCCGTGAGCTGGCCAAGGTCGCGGTGCAGATGGGCGACGCGCTGCTCACCGGTGGCAAGCCGGAGACCAACGACACCACGCAGTACAACAACGGGGCCAAGACCGTGCCGGCCTACCTGCTCCAGCCGGTCAGCGTGGACAAGGAGAACTACCAGAAGGTGCTGGTCGACGGCGGGCAGTACACCGCGGACAAGCTCAAGTAGCCCATCGGAGCCTTGGGGCTGTCCGACAGCCCCAAGGGCCCGCCCTCAGCAGGGAGGTGCGGGCCGGGCGAGCCACCCCTGACCGGCCCGCCCGGCCCGTACCTCCCCCCAGTCGAAACGGATGCACCACCATGGCCGGACCTGTCCTCGAGATGCGTTCGATCACCAAGTCGTTCCCCGGCGTCAAGGCGCTGTCCGACGTCAACCTCAGCGTGGCCGCCGGTGAGGTCCATGCGATCTGCGGCGAGAACGGCGCCGGCAAGTCCACGCTGATGAAGGTACTCAGCGGCGTCTACCCGCACGGCTCCTACGAGGGCGAGATCCTCTTCCAGGGCGGGCCGTGCCACTTCAAGGACATCCGGGCCAGCGAGGCACGCGGGATCGTCATCATCCACCAGGAGCTTGCCCTGGTGCCGTACCTCTCCATCGCGGAGAACATCTTCCTCGGCAACGAGCACGCCGCCCGGGGGATCATCAGCTGGAACCGGACGCTCACCCACGCCACCGATCTGCTGCACCGGGTCGGCCTGCACGAGAACCCGCAGACCCGGATCGCCGACATCGGCGTCGGGAAGCAGCAGTTGGTGGAGATCGCCAAGGCCCTGGCCAAGGAGGTCAAGCTGCTGATCCTGGACGAGCCGACCGCTTCGCTGAACGACGAGGACAGCCGGAAGCTGCTCGACCTCATCCTGGAGCTCAAGGACCAGGGCATCTCCTGCATCATCATCTCGCACAAGCTCAACGAGATCGCCCGGGTCGCCGACTCCGTGACCATCCTGCGCGACGGGCAGACCATCGAGACCCTCGCGGTGGGCCCCGACGGCGTCTCGGAGGACCAGATCATCCGGGGCATGGTCGGGCGGGACCTCGAACACCGCTACCCCGAGCGCACCCCGGAGATCGGTGAGGTCGCGCTCGCCATCGAGGACTGGACGGTACACCACCCGATCGACCCGCAGCGCAAGGTGGTCGACGGCGTCTCGCTGGAGGTCCGCAGCGGTGAGATCGTCGGCATCGCCGGGCTGATGGGCGCGGGCCGCACCGAGCTCGCGATGAGCGTCTTCGGCCGCAGCTACGGCCGTTACGCCGGCGGCCGGGTCCTGCTGCGGGGCCAGGAGATCCGCACCCGCACCGTCCCCGAGGCGATCGGACACGGGCTGGCGTACGTCACCGAGGACCGCAAGCAGCTCGGGCTCAACCTGATGGACGACATCAGCCGCAACATCTCGCTGAGCGCGCTCGGCAAGGTCGCCCGGCGCGGCTGGGTCAACCGGCACGAGGAGCACCGGGTCGCCGAGCGGTTCCGGAAGTCCCTGAACATCAAGGCCCCTTCGGTGTTCGCGGAGACCGGCAAGCTCAGCGGCGGCAACCAGCAGAAGGTCGTGCTCAGCAAGTGGATCTTCTCCGAGCCGGAGGTGCTGATCCTGGACGAGCCGACCCGGGGCATCGACATCGGCGCCAAGGCGGAGATCTACACCGTGATCGCCGACCTCGCGGCCCAGGGCAAAGCGGTGCTGGTGATCTCCTCCGAACTGCCCGAACTGCTGGGGCTCTGCGACCGCATCTACACCATGGCCGAGGGCCGGCTCACCGGCGAGGTCGAGCGGGCGGACGCCACGCAGGAATCACTCATGCGCCTCATGACCGTGAGCGCGGCCACCACGAACGAGCAGGTGTAAGGCATGGCCCAGACCCAGACTCCGCAGCTCAGTGAGCCCTCGCCCGCCGTGGCCGAGCGCGCGCCCCTCGGCGCCGTGCTGGCGCGGGCAGTGCGCGGCAACGTGCGCCAGTACGGCATGCTGGTCGCGCTGGCACTGATCGTGGTGCTGTTCCAGATCTGGACGGACGGCATTCTGCTCCAGCCGCTCAACGTCACCAACCTGGTGCAGCAGAACAGCTACATCCTGATCCTGGCCATCGGCATGATGATCGTCATCATCGCCGGGCACATCGACCTCTCGGTCGGCTCGCTGGCCGCCTTCGTCGGTGCCGCCGCGGCGGTGATGATGGTCAAGCACGCCGTGCCCTGGCCGCTCGCGCTGGTCCTCGCGCTGCTGATCGGCGCGGCGGCGGGCGCCTGGCAGGGCTTCTGGATCGCCTACATCGGGATCCCGTCCTTCATCGTCACTCTGGCCGGCATGCTGCTGTTCCGCGGTGGAACGCAGATCATGCTCCAGGGCCAGTCGATCGCGCCCTTCCCCAAGGGCTTCCAGAAGATCGGCAGTGGCTTCCTGCCCGAGGTCGGCCCGCACACCAACTACCACAACCTGACGCTGCTGCTCGGTCTCGCCGTGCTCGTGGTCGCCGTGCTCCAGGAGCTGAGGGGGCGCCGGCAGGCCGCCTCCTACGGTCTCGACCTCCTGCCGTTCGGGCTGTTCCTGGCCAAGCTCGCGGTCATCGCCGCCGCCGTGCTGGTTTTCACCATGCTGCTCGCCAGCTACCACGGCTTCCCGATCGTGCTGCTGATCCTGGGCACGCTGCTGTTCGGCTTCGGCTACCTCATGCGCAACTCGATCATCGGCCGGCACACCTATGCCATCGGTGGCAACGAGGCGGCGGCGAAGCTCTCCGGCGTGAAGAGCAAGCGGGTGGTCTTCCTGGCCTTCGTCAACATGGGCGTGCTCGCGGCGCTGGCCGGTCTGGTCTTCGCGGCGCGGCTCAACGCGGGCACCCCGCAGGCCGGGATCAACTTCGAGCTGGAGGCGATCGCGGCGGCTTTCATCGGCGGCGCCTCGGCGACCGGCGGCGTCGGCACGGTGCTCGGCGCGATCATCGGCGGTCTGGTGCTCGGCGTGCTCAACAACGGCATGTCGCTGGTGGGCGTCGGCACCGACTACCAGCAGGTCATCAAGGGCCTGGTGCTGCTCGCGGCGGTCGGCTTCGACGTCTACAACAAGCGCAAGGCCGGCTCCTGACGGCAGCGACAACAGGTGGGCCCGGCCGCGACTGCGCGGTCGGGCCCACCTGTTGCGGTGGCAGGGGGCGGTACCGCAGATCTGCACGGCATCGGTGGAGTCGCTCCCGTGAGCGAGTTCGGGCAGTGCCCGTTCGGCACCTTCCCTGCGATCCACCGCGCCCCTGTTGCACAGGTGCTGGCCCGAGGACCGCTCCGGCCTGAGCCGGAACAGGTGGTTCGCCCTGGTGACACGTCAGGGCGTTCGGAGCGGTCCTCGGGCCGGAATCAGCCGCCTTACGCGTTCGCCGGCACGGAGATGTCGAGCTTCTCGGTGGCGCGGCGGTAGCCGATGCTCGCGTAGATGCGTTCCACCGTCTCGTCGGCCGGCTCCAGCCACACGAACCGGAGGCCGCGCCGGTACGCGAGGGCGGTCAGGTGGGCGGAGACGGCCGCGCCGATGCCGCGACGGCGGAAGCGTGCGTCGACGGCGACGCCTCCGATCTCGGTGAGGCCGTCCACGGGGGAGGAACAGGAGCCGCCGCCGGCGGGCTCGCCGTCGAGGCACGCCAGTACGGCGATGCCGCCGTTGAGGATCGTGCGGCGTAGGCCGGAGATCGAGTCCATCGTGGGCTCACCCTGCTCGCCGTAGGCGTGGTGCTGGATCGAGGCGAGCGCGAGCAGTTCCTCGTCGGTGCGCGGCTCGGAGAGTTCGAGGCCCGGCACGGGCTTCGGAACGGCGAGATTCTCCGGCGGGCACGCCATGATCGGGGGACGGCCCTCGATCTCGAACCCGCACTCGAGGAGCACGGCCTCCACCTTCGGCATGCGGGACGGCTGAAACTCGAGCCGGGGCTTGCGGTCCCGGTCGCGGAAGGCCTCGATCAGCGCACGTACGTCCTGCTCGGTCGGCTCGGCGCCGTCGTCGGGGATGGCGTAGCTGCCGTACGGGTTCGACCAGCCCTTGTCGTAGCGCACGACGAACGGGCCGACGCGGAAGCTACCGGGGGAGCGCAGAGCCAGGGTACGGGTGTAGTGCTGGACGTCGAAGTCCACTTCGGTGATCCTCTGAGGTTGGCATGTATGTACTCGGACATGCCGCCGACCCCGCTCACGCGACTGCGGTCGCTTCGGCAGGTGGTACTGCTCGGCTGAACGTCGCCTGCTGGGAATCAGCGTGAACGTCAGCCGCAGGGAACTGTCGGCGGCCCTAAACGGTGAAGGCGCGGACAGGCACAGGCTCACTCCAGAAGTCAGATGGTTCAGGGCCCGCTCCGGGCCCGGAGCCGTCATCGTGGCAGCGCCGGACCGACGGACGCAACCGGATTCGCTCGCCGCTGTCGGTCCCCGCGCGAGGGCTCGCGGTGGATGTTGGCGGCCAGCGCCGGTACCGACTTCGCTGCGGGCAGCGGCAGCGGCAGCGGCGTCGGCCTGCCGGCTGTGTGGCCACTGCTCGTTGACGAGGCGGTGACCGCCGCCCCGAACGTCCTGCTGGGCAGTGGACGCGGCCAAGGCGAGCTGATCCTGCGGGGCAGGATCTCGGCTCCTGCTGCCTCACCTTCAGGAGCGCGGAACGGACCACCACTCGGGCGAACCACAGCGAGTTCTGTTCGCCCGAGTGGCGGATCGGGGGAAGCAGCCCTACTCGATTGTTAACGCTAACAGGATTCACGTCAAGGCGCTCCGAGGATCCGGCTCAGCCGCGGGCGGCCGTCGGGCCGGCGCTGGCGCGCAGCACCAGCTCCGCGGGGACGAGAACGTGGCTGCGCGGGTGTGCGACCCCGGCCAGCTCCTCGACCAGCAGCTCGAGGGCGCGGCGGCCGAGCTCGCCGAAGTCCTGTCGCACCGTGGTCAGGGGCGGGCTGAAGTACGCCGCCTCCGGGATGTCGTCGAAGCCGATCACGCTGATGTCACCGGGCACGGCCCGGCGGGCCTCGTGCAGGGCGCGCAGCAGGCCGAGGGCCATGTGGTCGTTGGCGCAGAACACCGCGCTGACCTCGGCGAGTCCGACGATCCGCCGACCCGCCTCGTAGCCGGAGCGGGCGCTCCAGTCGCCGCTCTCCACGCGCGGCACCGGGGCGCCGGCCGCCTCCAGCGTCCGGCGCCAGCCGTCCTGGCGGTGCCGGCTCTCCAGCCACCCGGACGGTCCGCCCAAGTGGTGCACCGTCCGGTGGCCGAGGTCGAGCAGATACCTGGTCGCCGCCTCGGCGCCGGTGCGGTTGTCGACGGCGACCGTCGCGACCAGCGACTGCGTCCCCGGGCCGACCGCGACCACGGGCACCGGGCTGGACAGCCGGGCCACCGCGCTGACGGCGGAGACCTGCGGCGCGATCACGACCACGCCTTCCACGCCCTGGTCGCGCAGCCGGTCGACCGCCTCCTGGACGGACCGGCCGTCCAGCGAGCGCAGGCTGGTCACGCTCACGAAGTACCCCGCACTGCGGGCTGCCCGCTCGATGCCGTCCAGCATCGACGCCGGACCGAAGAGGGTCGACTCGAAGCTGACCACGCCCAGGGTCTGCGAGCGCCGGGTCACCAGAGCCCGCGCCGCCGAGTTCGGCCGGTAGTCCAACTCCCGGATGGCGGCCAACACCCGGTCCCGGGTGTCCGGCCGGACGTGCGGCGCGCCGTTGAGCACCCGGGACACCGTCTGGTGGGACACCCCCGCCAGCTTCGCCACGTCCGCCATCACCGGCTGGCGCTGTACCGTTTCGACGGTCTCGGTAGCCACTCACTGCTCCCTTGTCGGACGGCCGGGTCGGGATTCTGTTAGCGCTCACACTACAGCGCATGCCCAGATCGACGCAGCAGTGCAATCGGCCGAGGAGTGCCCGTTGACGTCGAGCAGCTTGCCGCTCCCGGTGTAACTCAGGGTGTACGAGCCCCCGGGCGCGGCCTTGACGGTCCAGGCGCCGCCGGTCTGCTGGACGACCTGCGCGCCGTCGGCCGTCGACCCGCCCGCCACGGCGAGCGGCTTGCCGCTGACTCGGTTGACGAAGCGGTAGTCGGTACCCGCCACCGGCTGGTTGTCGACGTCGAACCGGTCGATGGTGACCCAGTCACCCGTCGACGCGGCCCGGTGGCTGCCGGTCACGCGGACCTGAGCCCCAGCCCTGAGCTCCGGACCTGAGCCCCCGGACCTGAGAGCCGGCCGGCCGGCCGGGCAGGTGCTGGCGGAGGTCGCGGCGCTGGGCGCCGAGGCGCAGGCCGAGGCAGCCGGGCTCGGGCTACGCGTCGAGGGCCGGGTGCTGGCCGTGCCCGGGGTGGTCCCGCACGCGGGGCAGGGCCTGATCGAGCACGCCCCGAACCTCGGCTGGCACGCCGTCCGGCCCGCCGACCACTGGCCCGACCCAGGCACCGTGCCGGTACCGGAGAACGAGGCCAACCTCGGCGCGCTGGCCGAGTACTGGCAGGCCGAGCACGGCGCCGAGACCTTTGTGCACATCTCCGCCGAGGCCGGGATCGGCGCCGCCCTGATCGTCGACGGGCAGTTGTTCCGGGGCTCCCGGGGCTCCCGGGGCTTCGCCGGCGAGCTCGGCCACATCCCGGTCGACCCGGAGGGCGTGCCCTGTCCCTGCGGCGCGCGGGGGTGCCTGGAGCAGTACGCGGGCGAGGCGGCCGTGCTGCGCGAGGCCGGGCTGGCGGCGGCTGGCGACCCGGTCGCCCGGCTGGCTGAGCGGGCGGCCGCCGGGGACCAGGCGACCCTGCGGGCCCTGGAGCGCGCCGGGCGCGCCCTGGGCCTCGCTCTCGTTTCGGCGGTGAACCTGATCGACCCGGACAGCCTGGTGCTTGGCGGCGCCTACGCCGAGCTCGCCGAGTGGCTGCTGCCCGCGGTACGCGCGGAGCTGGCCGCCCGGGTCAGGGCGCGGCCCTGGCCCCCCGAAGCCCTGCGCTGTTCGGTGCTGGGCAGGCGCGGCGCTCTGCTCGGCGCGGCCCTGCTGACGACTCGGCAGATCATCGCGGACCCGACCCGGCTGCCGGTGGACTGACCGGACCGGCGCAGCCGATCCGGCTTCAGGGCGATGGGACACGGCGGCCCGCCGCCGCGGCCCGGTGGACGGCATAATGGCCGGTCGGACATCGGAGCAGCGGGAGCCACTGACGTGGCCGTGACGGACGAGGCCATCGAGAAGATCAAGGCGATGATCCTCTCCGGCGAGCTCAAGCCCGGTGACTGGCTGCCCAAGGAGCCCAATCTGGCCGCGCAGCTGGGCCTGTCGCGCAACTCGCTGCGGGAGGCGGTGAAGGCGCTGTCGCTGCTCAACGCCCTGGACGTGCGACAGCGCGACGGCACCTACGTGAGCAGGCTGGAGCCGTCGCGGCTCCTGGAGGCGCTCACCTTCATCCTGGAGCTGCACCAGGACGAGTCGGTGGTGGAGCTCTTCCAGGTGCGGACCGTACTGGAGTCGACCGCCTCCGGGCCGGCCGCCCAGTGGGTGAGCGAGGAGCAGCTGGCGGAGATGGCCGAGCTGCTCGACGGCCTCGGGCCGGACCCGACGGTCGAGGAGCTGGTGGCGAACGACCTGGAGTTCCACCGCCTGATCGCCAGGGCGGGCGGCAACACCGTGCTGGCGCTGGCGCACCGCACCGCGCGGGCCCGGATCTGGCCCGGGATGACGCAGGAGCAGGCGGTGGAGCGCACCATGGCCGAGCACCGGGGCCTGCCGACGCGCTGGCCGCGCACGACGTGGAGACCGCCAAGGCTCGGGCCACGGTGCACGTCAGTGGCGTGGTGGAGTGGCTCCGCAAGGCGATGTAGGCGGCGGGGGCTGACGACGGCGCGGCCGGAAACGAATCCTGATCGAGCGGCAACCTTTCGAGTTCCGGCGGCAACCAGGCAGCGTGACACCGAGTCGACCGACCGAACGGATGGCCATGAAGGCAACGAAGCACGCCGCCCCGCGCCGGTGGCACGGGCGCGGACCGGTCAGGGGCGTCGCCCTTGCCACGCTGGCCGCCGGCGTCCTGACCTGCCTGGCCCTGACGTCTGGTACCGGTGGCGGAGCCGGTGCCGGGCGGCCCGTCGCGGGCTCGGCCGCCCCTGCCGTACCGGCGGTGTCGCCCGCTGTCGGCACTCCGGCAAGCGGCGGCGGCGCGAGTGTGAGCGCGGCTCCCTCCAGTACGAGCCCGGCGCCGCCCCCACCGTCACCCCCACCGTCACCCTCGCCCTCGGCCGCGCCGACCGTCACGGCGAGCGGCAGCGCGGGCGCGGCCGCCGGGACAGCCACCCTGGCAGGCCGGATCAAGCCCGGCGTCGCGAGACAGGGCGTCGCCACCGCCTACGCCGCGGCCGACGGCAACGGCTCCTGCCTGTACGGCCCCACCGACGACATGATGGTCGCGGCGATGAACCACGCCGACTATGAGTCGGCCAAGGCCTGCGGTGCCTACGTCTCGCTGCGCACCGCGAGCGGCGCCACCCTGACGGTGCGGATCGTGAACGAGTGTCCGCCGCCCTGCGCGCCCGGCCAACTCGACCTCAGCCAGCAGGCGTTCGCCAAGCTCGCCGATCTGTCGGTCGGCCGGCTCGCGATCACCTGGACACTGCTGAGCCCCGAGAACGCGGGAACCATCTCGATCCGCTACAAGACCGGGTCCACCAAGTGGTGGTGCGGTATCCAGGTGCTCGGCCATCGGAACCCGGTGGCCGAGCTGGAGGTCCGCGGCGCGGGTGGCTGGCGGCAGTTGCCGCGTACCGACTACAACTACTTCGTCTCCGCCGACGGCACAGGCTGCGGCGGCGAGATCAGGATCACCGACGTCTACGGCCAGCAGCTGACCGTCGACGGGATGACCGTCCGGCCGGACGTGGTGCAACCGGCCGGAGTTCAGTTCGCCCGGCACTGAGCCCTGGCGCGCTGGCCGTCCATCGGGCGCTGTTATGCTGCACCCCCTTGTTAACGTGCACATGGCTTTGACCTGTACTGAGGAGAGGGCGACCGAGGAAGATGCTCCTCGATGACGCGTCCGCGGAGTTCCACGATTTCTTCGAACGCCACTACGCTGAACTGGCCCGTCTGGCCCACCTGTTGACCGGGGAGAGCGATGCGGCCGACGACCTCGCCGCCGACGCGCTGGTCGCCCTGTGGCAGCGCTGGGACCGGCTGCGTGCTGCTGATCACCCGGTGGCCTACGCTCGCGGGGTGGTGGCCAACATGGCACGGGAACGGATCCGCAGCGCGGTCCGCGAGCGACGCCGGATCGCGCTGTTCTGGACTCGTGCCCCGGACCGGACAGACGGACCGGACGTGGCGGCCGTACTGGACGTGCGCTCGGCGCTCGGCCGGCTGCCGTTCCGCAAACGCGCCTGCGTGGTGCTGCGCCACGCCTTCGACCTGTCGGAGAAGGACACCGCGCTGGCGCTCGGCATATCGGTCGGCACGGTGAAGAGCCAGACCTCCAAGGGGATGGCCGAACTGGAAGGGATACTCGGTGCCCGAGTGGCCGGAGTACTGGTGGCAGGGAGGAGGACCCGGTGAACGAGGAGATCGCCCGGCGGCTGCGTGAGGCCGCGCAGGCCCATCAGCCCGACCGCGCGAGGATGCTGGCGAGGGTCCAGCGCGGCGCCGCCGCCGGCCCCGCCGTCCGCCACCGGGCGCGGCCCGGCCTGCGGTCCCTGCCCAGGGCCGCGCTCGCCGGGCTGGCGGCCGCAGGCGTCCTGGCGACGGGCGGCCTCGCGGTGGCCGGCATCGCCGTGACCTCGTCGTCCTCGGACACCGTGACGGCGCCGCCCACGCCGTCCCCGTCCGCGTCGTCGCGGGCCGCCTCGCCCGGGACGCCGTCAGCCCGCCCCACCCACGTGGTGCCGGCTCCGGTCACCACCCCGAGCAGCCCGCGCCCGAGCGCCTCGGCCGCGGTCCAGGCCGAGGACGGCCCGCTCAGGTCGGCCGGCTCCGTGGATGCGCACAGCACCGTCTACTGGTCCCAGGAGGACCTGCTCCTGCGGACCACCCAGCCGCTCACCTCCCTCACCGTGGAACTGCGCTTCGCGCTGACCGGCGGTGTGCAGGACACCGGCAACTGGCGGACCTTGCCGCCCGACGACTTCACCGTCACGGTCCGGCAGAGCGGTGGCACGCTGGTCTACCGCTGGGTGCTCAAGCCAGGCCGTACGGTGCCGACCGGGGAGCACGAGTTCGCCGGCCAGTTCAACCACACCGCCGGAGGGCGCAGCGCCGCGGGAGACACCTACCGGGTGGACGCGCAGGGGGCGGGCGGCCCGGCCTCGGTCCGGGGCGGGTTCAGTCCGGCCCGGTGAGGTCCGTCCCAGGCCTGGGACGGACCGGGAGCTCCTCGGCATCGGCGGTGACAACAGCAAGGGGGCGGCCGGTACCTTCTACGAGGGGGTGACGACCTCGGGCTACCCGTCGGACGCCAGCGAGAACGCCGTCCAGGCCAACATCATCGCCGTCGGCTGCAGCTCCGCCGCCACCGGCACCGGAACGCTGACTCCCGGCTCCCGGCTCCCGGGTCTCGCTCCAGGCCACCACCGCGTGCTGCACCGGGGACTACCTCCGGCACGACGCCGCGGACAGCAAGGTCGTCATCTCACCGGTCAGCGCCGCGAGTTCGGCCACCGGCAAGGCGAACGCGGGCTGGACCGTCCGGGCCGGGCTGGCCGACAGCTCCTGCCTGTCCTTCGAATCCGCCGACCACTCGGGTCAGTTCCTCCGCCACTACAACTACGAGCTCGACCTGGACCCGGACGACGGTGGCAGCCCGTTCGCCCAGGACGCCACCTTCTGCCCGACGTCCGGCAGCAGCGGGCAGGGCTTCTCCTTCCGATCCGCCAACTATCCGACGAAGTACCTGCGGCACTACGCCTACACCGGTTACACGAGGCGTTGCGGCGGAAGGACTCCGTACCGTCCTGGTCCGGCCCGGAGGTCAGCGCGAACGTCCCGCCCGGGGCGTAGGAGACGTTCCCGGTGAAGGAGAACAACCGGGCCGGTGTCGTGCTGTTGACCACGTGCTTGCGGATGACGATCGTCCCGGGCGCGGGCGGCTGCGCCACCGCGTAGTAGTAGCAGAAGACGTGGGTCGGCCCGGTCGGGTAGGCGGCCCGGTCGACGTTGTCGGCACGCTGGTTGTCGACGGAGCAGCGCAGGGTGGCGAAGGAGTAGCGGTCGCCGAGCAGCTGCCGGTTGAGCGGGTCGGCCGGTGTGCCGCCCTGGATCTGGAGCCGGCGCGCCTGCGCGACCGTGCTGAGGGTGGGGTCGAGGTCGCCCGTGAGCGTTCACCGGAGTGGCGGACATGGCACCCGGCCGAGCGGGTCTCGGCTCCACGGGCCCGGTCGCGTACTGTGGTCCGAAACCGAGGACGGGAGCGGGAGTGGGTACCGACGGTGCCGGGGCGGACCAGCGTCAACCCGTGATGGCGGATGTGGCGA
The DNA here is from genome assembly GCF_052076145.1 of Kitasatospora sp. McL0602. Lineage (NCBI taxonomy): Bacteria > Bacillati > Actinomycetota > Actinomycetes > Kitasatosporales > Streptomycetaceae > Kitasatospora > Kitasatospora sp. McL0602. Next base: position 7,015,038 of record NZ_CP197246.1, read on the forward strand.
AGCTGGCGGGGGTGTCCCACCAGACGGTGTCCCGGGTGCTCAACGGCGCGCCGCACGTCCGGCCGGACACCCGGGACCGGGTGTTGGCCGCCATCCGGGAGTTGGACTACCGGCCGAACTCGGCGGCGCGGGCTCTGGTGACCCGGCGCTCGCAGACCCTGGGCGTGGTCAGCTTCGACTCGACCCTCTACGGTCCGGCGTCGATGCTGGACGGCATCGAGCGGGCAGCCCGCAGTGCGGGGTACTTCGTGAGCGTGACCAGCCTGCGCTCGCTGGACGGCCGGTCCGTCCAGGAGGCGGTCGACCGGCTGCGCGACCAGGGCGTGGAAGGCGTGGTCGTGATCGCGCCGCAGGTCTCCGCCGTCAGCGCGGTGGCCCGGCTGTCCAGTTCGGTGCCGCTGGTCGCGGTCGGCTCGGGTGACCAGACCCGGGTGCCCATGGTGTCGGTGGGCAACCGCTCCGGTGCCGAGGCGGCGACCAGGTATCTGCTCGACCTCGGCCACCGGACGGTGCGCCACCTGGGCGGGCCGGCCAACTGGCTGGAGAGCCGGGACCGCGAGGAAGGCTGGCGCCTGACGCTGGAGGCGGCCGGTGCTCCCGTGCCGGAGGTGGAGCGTGGTGACTGGAGTGCCCGCTCGGGCTACCAGGCGGGGCTGCGGATCGCCGAACTGGCCGAGGTCACCGCCGTCTTCTGCGCCAACGACCACATGGCCCTCGGTCTGCTGCGCGCGCTGCACGAGGCCCGCCGGGCCGTGCCCGGTGACATCAGCGTGATCGGCTTCGACGACATCCCGGAGGCGGCGTACTTCAGCCCGCCCCTGACGACCGTGCGACAGGACTTCGGCGAGCTCGGCCGCCGCGCCCTCGAGCTGCTGGTCGAGGCGCTGGCGGGCGGGGCGCCCTCCCCGGCTCAGGTTCAGATCTCCCCGGAAATGGTGCTGCGGCGCAGTGTGGGCCCGGTCGGCCGTCGCTGAGGCGGTGGGCGGGGTTTCCCGGGTCTTGCTCGGGGAACAGATTGTGAACGCTAACAAGCTTTTGAGCGAGGCATGGCATGGCTCGACGAAACCTTCATACGCTTCGGGCACCGGAATCCCGTGTCCTCCGATCGGAGCGCCGATGTCCAAGCCTCGCCCCCGCCATTCCCTTGTCCGTGCCGTCCTCGGGTGCGCGCTGAGCGCAACCGCGATGCTGGGCGGCGTGATCAGCGCGCCGGCCGCGCAAGCCGTTACCAGGGGCGGATCGTTCTCGGTGCTGACGTACAACGTGGCCGGCCTTCCGCAGGTGCTGTCCAGTGCCTCGACCGACCGGCAGAGCAGCACCACCGCCATCGGGAGCCGGCTGGCGCCGTACGACATCGTGAACGTCCAGGAGGACTTCAACTACCACGCCGCGCTGTACGCCGCCGACTCCCACCCCTACCGCACGGCGACCAGCGGCGGGGCAGCCATCGGCAGCGGCCTCAACACCGTGTCCGATCTCCCGTACGACACCGACGACTTCGAGCGGGTCAAGTGGAACGACTGCCAGCTGGACTCCGGTGACTGCCTCACGCCCAAGGGCTTCACCTTCATGCGCACCCGGCTGGCCGAGGGCGTGTACGTGGACTTCTACAACCTGCACGCGAACGCGGGCACGGCGGCCGGAGATGAAGCCGCTCGGGCAGCCAACCTGGCCCAGCTCACCGGGTACATCAAGACCCACTCGGCCAGGAACGCCGTCATGGTGATGGGTGACACCAACACCCGCTACACGCGCGCCGACGACACCATCGCCGCCTTCACCGCCGACAACGGGCTGACCGACCCGTGGGTGACCCTGGACCACGGGGGCGTGGCGCCGACCCGCGGGGCGGACCTGCCGCTCCGCACCTGATCACCCACGTGGCCACCACCGACGCCACGGTCACCGACACCGAGATGACCGAAAAGATCCATCAGGGCCTGGCAGCACGGGAGTTGTTGCCCGGCGAACACGCCGTGGACGCCGGCTACGTCACCGCAGCCCACATCGTCACCGCGCGCGATGAGCACGGTGTCGATCTGCTGGGGCCGGTCGGGCCCGACACCTGCCACGCGAACCATCCGGGCGAGCACTTCGCCCAGAGCGCCTTCACCATCGACTGGGAGCGCCGGCAGGTCACCTGTCCCCAGGGCGCGACGAGCATCAGCTGGTCCGACCAGCGAAAGGCGAGCGGCACCCCGCTGGCCCGCATCCACTTCGCCGTCACCGACTGCGCGGCCTGCCCGCTTCGGGCCAAGTGCACCACGGCCACGAACGGCAAGTGGGGCCGCAGCCTGACCCTCCTGCCCCGTGAACAGCAAGAAGTCCTCGCTCAACGCCGCGAGGAACAGCAGACCGAGGAGTGGAAGAAGCGCTACGACATCCGCGCGGGCGTCGAAGGCACCATCTCGCAGGCCGTCCGCCGCACCGGCATCCGCCACACCCGCTGCATCGGCCTGGCCAAGACCCACCTCGGCAACGTCCTGGCCGCCACCGCGATCAACATCATCCGCTTCGACGCCTGGTTCACCGAGACCCCACTCGGCCAGACCAGAACCTCTCACCTCGCCCGCCTCGAACTCGCAGCCTGAAGTGCGATCAAGACAACCGGTTTACGGATTTCCCAACGGAGTCCTTCAGCCAGGGGAGGAGTCACGACGACCTCCAGCCCGGCGGGCGCGACCGCAGGGCTGCGGTCAGCGCCCGTTCCAGCGCGGGCGCGCCGGCGTGGTCGATCTCACCGGTGACGGCCCGGCACCAGCCCGCGTCACCGGGGGCGAGCCGTACGACCAGGCCGGGCAGGGCGATATCACCGATGGGTGGGAGGAGGGCGGTGACAAGGGCGGGGGCGGGGTGTTCGGGCATGTCCGGACTCCCTCCAGTGCTGGTGCACGAGCGGACCGGGTCGGTTGGGGCCGACTGTGCGGGCCGGGCGAGGCGCCCGGAGGGGGCCCTCAGATCGGCGTACCGGCCGACGCGGCCGGCAAGGAGCCTGCAACCATGATCACGTGGTCTGCTGGTCGAGCTGATCGGTCCCGGCCGAGGCCCGTACCCGGACGGCGTCCGGCGCCCAGGGCTCGACGCGCAGGACCTCTGCGGCGGTGTGCCGTTCCAGACCGCCCGCGCGGATGCTGTAGGGCGAGGTGGCTCCTCCTTCCTCCTCATCGAGGCGGGACCGGTCCCGGCCGCAGTCCCCGTTCGGCCCAGGCCGCCAGCAGGTGCGGTACGGCCTCGACGGTGGTCCGACGGCCGTGGTCGTGCATCAGCACCACGCCGCCCGGCGGTTCGTCCCGGGCGGCGTGCACGATGGCCTCGGCGTCGGCGCCCGCCCAGTCGCGGGTGTCGGTGGTGCACAGCACCTCGGTGAGTCCGAGTGCCGCCGCGGCGCCGCGCACCCGGGTGTCGGTGTCGCAGTAGGGTGGGCGGAAGAGGGTCGGGTAGCTGCCGGTCATCCGGTGCAACAGCCGCTGTGGCAACTGGAGTTCACGCCGCAGCGCGTGGTCATCGAGGCCCGGCAGGTGCGGGTGGGTGTGACTGCGGTTGCCCAGCCACATCCCGGCCTCGTGCAGGGCGCGCAGCAACTCCGGGTGACGGACGACCTGTTCGCCACAGACGAAGAAGGTGGCCCGGACGCCGGCCCGGGTCAGCGCGTCGAGCAGGGCAGGCGTGCTCTCAGGGTGTGGGCCGTCGTCGAAGGTCAGGGCCACGGTGCTCATTCGGTGCTCCCTCGGCATGAAGGGGGCTGGGATTCGGAACGGTGCCGGCGGCGTCGACCAGCAGTAGCTGCTCGACGCCGCCGGCACCGTCATCACACCGGCCGCGCCGGGACTGTGTTTCGTCAGCTCCAGGGAGAGGCGGTGAGCCAGCTGGTGTCCTGGGCCCATGAGGACGTGGAGTCCCAGGCGTTGGAGCCGCCGTTGCTCCCGATGTAGGCCGTGAAGTTGTAGTGGCGGAGGTACTTCGTCGGGAAGTTGACGGACTGGAAGGAGCGGCCGACCCCGCTGTTGCCCGTGGTGGGGCAGAAGGTGGCGTCCTGCGCGAAGGAGCCGCTGCCGGTGTCGGCGCTCAGGTAGAGCTCGTAGTTGTAGTGGTGCAGGAACTGGCCGGGGTTGTCGACGGACTCGAAGGACAGGCAGGAGCTGTTGGCCAGGCCGGCGCGGGCGATCCAGGTGGCGTCGGCCTTGTCGGTGGCCGAGCTGGCGGAGTTGATGTTGGAGATGACGACCTTGTTGTCGGCGTCGTCGTGGCGCAGGTAGTCAGCGGTGCAGCAGGGGGCGGTGGTGGCCTGCAGGGAGATCCGGGAGCCGGGCGTCAGGGAGCCGGTGCTGGTCGAGGCGCTGCTGTAGCCGGCGGCGGTGATGTTGGCCTGTACGGCGTTCTCGGTGGCGTCCGACGGGTAGCCCGAGGTCATCACGCCTTCGTAGAAGGTGCCCTGGGCGCCCTTGCTGTTGTCGCCGCCGATGCCCAGGATGATCGAACCTTCCTTGTGCATCGGGTTGTAGCCGGAGGCGTTGGGGCGCACGCCGCTGTAGAAGGTGGACAGGCTGCCCGACTGCGCGTCGCCGCCGCGGATGGCCCACTGGTTCGGGGCGCCCTTGACCATGGCGCTCAGAAACCGGTTGGTGACGGTGGGGTCGCCGGCGTTGAAGCGGGTGTTCACGCCGGAGAACAGGCCGTTCTCCAGGTCGGCCATCACCCAGGGGCCGTTGCCGCTGCCGGAGCCCCAGACATTGTTGTTGCCGAAGTAGACGGCCTCCATGTGGCCGTTGCCGGTGTCGTGGTCGTTGGTCTCGGCGTTGCCGTAGTCGAAGCAGCAGCCACCGTTGAAGTGCTTGCCGTTGAAGATCGCGTACATGCCCTCGGACTGGTCGCCGGTGGCGATGCCGTTGGTGTGGTCGTTGCGGTAGCCGGTGCCGGGGGCCACGTAGACGCCGTACGCCTTGTGGCCGCCGACGGTGACCGGCGCCTCGAAGGCGTTGGCGAGGTTGTCCGGCCCCCCGGCGGCTCCGCCCGCGGGTGCCTGGGTGAGGCTGTTGCCCTTGCCGGACTCGTCGTAGATGACGGTGATGACGCAGCTGGTGTTCGCGCAGAAGGCATCCTGCGCGGCGGCGTCGGCGTATCCGCCGGTGCTCAGGACGCCGATGTCCCTGGTCGCGCTGTCGGAGGCGCGCCTGACCTGGTACAGCGGGCCGCCGTACCCCGCGTACAGGGCCCGGGTGGTGCTGTGCGCCGCGACGCAGGGGGTGCCGCCCGCGGCGTAGATGTCGCACGGCTGCTGGGTGGCGGCCTGCGAGTTGCCGGCCGTGGCGGTGAGCAGGCCGGCGGCGAGCACGGCGGTTGTGCCTGCCGAGAGGAGCGCGCGCCTGGCGCGGCGGATCCACGGTTGCTTGGTCATGAAGGCCTCTTTCACTGGGTGGGGTGTGAGGTGACCGCCGGCGAACTCCGGTGCCTGGCTGTGCCGGCGGCGCGGGTCGGGGGGACGCCTCCGGGGCCGGTGCGGGTCCGGCCGTCTTCGGTGGGGGACCCGGGGCGGGCTGCTCGTCAGCTCCAGGGGGCGGCGGCGAGCCAGCTGGTGTCCTGGGCCCACGAGGACGCGGAGTCCCAGGCGTTGGAGCCGCCGTTGCTCGCGATGTAGGCGGTGAAGGCGTAGTGGCGGATGTACTTGGCCGGGTAGTTGAAGGGCTGGAGGGAGTAACCCGTGCCGCTGTTACCCGACTTGGGGCAGAAGGTGGCGTCGGCGGCGAACTGGGTGGTGTTGTCATTGGGCTGGAGGTGGAGCTGGAACGCGTAGTGCCTCAGGTAGCTGCCGGACGTGTCGGCCGACTCGAAGGAGACGCAGTTGCTGTTGGCCAGGCCTGCGCGGACGATCCAGGTGGCGTCGCCCTTGTCCGTGGCGGAACTGCTTGAGGCCACCGGCGCGATCACGACCTTGTCGTCGCTCGCGTCGTGCCGCAGGTAGTCGGCGGTGCAGCAGGAGGTGGTGGCTTGCAGCGAGATCCTCGCGCCCGGAGTGAAGGGGGTGGTGGCGGTCGTGTAGCCCGCTGCGGCGATGTTGGCCTGGACAGCGGCGTCGGTGGCGTCGGTGGGGTAGCCCTTGACCATCGCGCCCTCGTAGAAGGTGCCCGCGCTGTCGTTGTGGTTGGTCTGGCAGCAGTCGCCGCCGCTGCCGAGGATGATGGCGCCCTGCTTGTGCATCGGGTTGTAGCCGCTGGGCAGTGAGCCGCTGTAGAGCCTGGTCAGGCTCCCGGACTGGGCGTTGGCGCCCTGCAGCGCCATCTGGGTGGTGCCGTTGTTCTTGAGCATCGCGGTGGCGAAGCGGCTGGTCTCGGAGACCTGGTTGGTGTTCCAGGCCGTGCTGCCGCCGGGGAACAGGCCGTCCTCGAGGTCCGCCTGCACCCACGGCCCGGTTCCGCTGCAACCGCCGAACCAGCACGACGTGCCGAAGTTGATCGCGTCCATGGCGCCGTTGCCGTCGGCCTTGTGGTCGGTCTCGGTGTTGCCGTAGTCGAAGCAGCAGCCGCTGTTGACGTGGGTGCCGCTGGTGACCATGTACTCGCCCTCGGGCGAGCTTCCGGTCGGCACACCCGAGCCGTTGGCCCAGTAGCTGTTGCCGGGGTTGATGTAGAGCGCGTAGGCCTTCTGGCCGCCCACGGTCAACGCCTCGGTGGTCGCGGTGGCGGCCGTGTCGGCACCCCCGGTCCCGCCCGGTCCCTGGTAGACCAGGGTGTTGCCGCTGTTGCCTGTCTGGTCGTAGACGCGGGTGATGGTGCAGGTGGTGCCCGCGCAGAACGAGTCCTGGGCGGCGGCGTCGGCGACGCCGCCGGCGGACTGCACCCCGATGTTCTGCGACGCGCTGTCCGAGATCCGCTGCACCTGGTAGAGCGGGCCGTTGTAGGAGGCGAACAGCGCGCGGGTGGTGCTGTGCGCCGCGACGCACGGCGTGCCGCCCGCGGCGTAGATGTCACATGGCTCCTGCGTGGCGGCCCGGGAGGGGCCGGCCAGGGCGAGGATGCCGGTCAAGGCGAGTGCGACAGTGACGAGTGCGGTGAGCAGTCCCCGCAGAGGTCGGCGATCAGCGCGGAGGGCGGGCGGCGGCATATCTGGACTCCCTTGTTCGATGCGGTGCCTGAAGCCTCGTCTTGCCTGAATCGGCGCCGCGCCTGCCCCCGGAGGGCGGTCCGATCCGGCCTCGTACTCCCAAGTAGTGTTAGCGCTAACAATTACGCCGCCAGGAAGGCCCGGCGTTTCAGCGCTGTCGCCGCGTCAGGAGTGCGTTGTGGCCATCACTATCAAGTAGGCGCAGAAGCCCAGTCAAGGCTTGTGCATTCCCGACCTGATAGCCGCGCGCACACGCAGCAGGATGAGGACGGCTGCCGGAAAGCGGCCTCGGCTCGACCCGCGACGGCTTGAGAGTGTCCCTCCAGGTCCGGGTCGAACTGGTGCGACAGGCAGTGGATCGCCAGCTCAGACGGGGAGCGCTCGGTCCGGCGGGCCCGGTCATCCAAGGCCGGCGTCACCTGCCCGAGCCGCACGTCCTGGACCACACCGGCTGTGGGGGTGCTCCCCTGGGGTGATCTACGGCCTGCCGACCGGCGTGGTGTGGGGCGCCGTTGCCGAGGGCGGTCCGTGGCAGGACGACGGGCTCCGCCGCAGGCCAGGCCCCCTCTCGTGCCGCCGACGGCCGTCGTGCCTCCGGAGGCGGCGGGTCGGGCCGCGACCGTGTTTCGTGGCCATGGACGGCGGGTTACGGAGCCATGTCTTGACAGGCAAATTGTTAACGCTCACAATTCCCGGAGCGCCCCGCGCCACAACACCGGAGCTTCCTGCCCCCGGCGGCGACGGCGATGGCGGCGGTGCGCGCTCCCAGGACCCCGTTTCCGCAACTCTGAGGGTAGGTGCGGAACGGGCCTGCCGGGCCGCCGAGCCCCACAACCCAGTGTGGGTGACTCGGCCGGCCCGGCTCCCACCGCCGCACCGGACGAAGGACTGATGACGTGACCGTGACTCCCGCGCCCGACGACCCGCAGCGGTACGTCGTCGGAATCGACTTCGGCACGCTCTCCGGGCGCGCCGTGGTGGTGCGGGTCGCCGACGGTGAGGAACTCGCCTCCGCCGTCCACGACTACGCCCACGCCGTCATCGACCGGACCCTGCCGGTCGGCGGGGCCACGCTGCCGCCCGACTGGGCCCTCCAGCACCCCGACGACTGGCGCGAGGTGCTGCGCACCGCCGTCCCGGCCGCCGTCGCCGAAGCCGGCATCGACCCGGCCGAGGTCATCGGCATCGCCACCGACTTCACCGCCTGCACCGTGCTGCCCGTGCTGGCCGACGGCACCCCGCTCGCCGAGGTCGAGGAGTTCTCCGCCCGGCCGCACGCCTGGCCGAAGCTGTGGAAGCACCATGCGGCGCAGCACCAGGCCGACCGGATCAACGAACTGGCCCACCAGCGCGGCGAGAAGTGGATCTCCCGCTACGGCGGGAAGATCTCCGCCGAGTGGCAGTACGCCAAGGCGCTCCAGGTGCTGGAGGAGGACCCGCGGACCTATACCGCCATCGAGCGCTGGATCGAGGCGGCCGACTGGATCGTCTGGCAGCTCTGCGGCACCGAGACCCGGAACACCTGCACCGCCGGGTACAAGGGCATCTTCCAGGACGGCCAGTACCCGAGCGCCGACTACCTCGCCGCTCTGCACCCCGACTTCGCGGACTTCGCCGCCACCCGGCTCGACCGCCCGCTCTCCCAGCTCGGCTCCCGGGTCGGTTCGCTGACCGGGCAGGCCGCCGCCTGGACCGGCCTGCCCGAGGGCATCGCCGTGGCCGCCGGCAACGTCGACGCGCACGTCGCCGCGCCTGCGGCCCAGGCCGTCGAGAACGGCCAACTCCTCGCCATCATGGGCACCTCCACCTGCCACGTCGTCAACGGAGCCACCCTGGCGGACGTCCCCGGGATCTGCGGTGTGGTCGACGGCGGCATCATCGCCGGCAGCTACGGCTACGAGGCCGGGCAGAGCGCGGTGGGCGACATCTTCGCGTGGTGGACCGGCCAGGGTGTACCGGCCGACTACCTCGCGGAGGCGGCCGAACTCGGCGAGGACAGCCACCAGTTGCTCACCCGCAAGGCGGCCGACCAGCCGGTCGGCGGCCACGGCCTGGTGGCACTGGACTGGATGAACGGCAACCGCTCCACCCTGGTCGACCACCACCTCTCCGGCGTCATCGTCGGCCTCACGCTGGCCACCCGTCCGGAGGAGATCTACCGCGCTCTGCTGGAAGCCACCGCTTTCGGTACCCGCGCCATCGTCGACGCCCTGGAGCAGGGCGGCGTCCCGGTGACCGAGTTCATCGTCACCGGCGGGCTGAAGAAGAACGCCCTGCTGATGCAGATCTACGCGGACGTGCTGCGCCGCCCGGTCTCGCTCGCGGTCTCCACCCAGGGCCCCGCGCTGGGCTCCGCCATCCACGCCGCCGTCGCGGCGGGAGCCTACCCGGACGTCCGCGCGGGCGCCGCCGCGATGGGCCGCGTCGAGCGCGCCGCCTACCAGCCCGACCCCGACCGGGCCGACGCGTACGACGCCCTGTACGCCGAGTACCGGCTGCTGCACGACCACTTCGGCACCGGGCCCGACAAGGCCCTGCACCGCCTGCGTTCGATCCGCAACGCCGCTCTGACCGCCACCGCCACCACGGCAGCCGCCGCCTCCCCGAACAGCGAGGTCTGACCCTGTGAGCACCCTGCCCGAACTCGTGGCTCTGCTGCGCCGCCAAGTCAGTGATCTGCACCTTGAGTTGGTGCGGTACGGCCTGGTCGTGTGGACCGCCGGCAACGTCTCCGCCCGGGTGCCCGGCTACGACCTGCTGGTGATCAAGCCGAGCGGTGTCTCGTACGACGAGCTGTCGCCGGAGAACATGATCCTCTGCGATCTGGACGGCAAGGTCGTCGAGGGCGGCTACTCGCCGTCCTCCGACACCGCCGCCCACGCGTACGTCTACCGGCACATGCCCGAGGTCGGGGGAGTGGTGCACACCCACTCGACGTACGCCTGCGCCTGGGCGGCGCGCGGCGAGGCCGTGCCCTGCGTACTGACCGCGATGGCCGACGAGTTCGGCGCCGAGATCCCGGTCGGCCCGTTCGCCCTGATCGGCGACGATTCGATCGGCAAGGGCATCGTCGAGACGCTCAGCGGTCACCGCTCGCCGGCCGTGCTGATGAAGAGCCACGGTGTCTTCACCATCGGCAAGGACGCCAAGGCGGCGGTCAAGGCGGCCGTGATGTGCGAGGACGTCGCCCGCACGGTCCACATCTCCCGCCAGCTCGGCGAACCGCTGCCGATCGCCCAGGCGGACATCGACAGCCTCAACTACCGCTACCAGAACGTGTACGGCCAGCAGTCCGTGGCCGGCTAAGGAGTCCTGAAGTGACGTCACTCGAAGGCCGCGAGGTCTGGTTCCTCACCGGAAGCCAGGGGCTCTACGGCGAGGACACCCTGCGGCAGGTCGCCGAGCAGTCCCGGCAGATCGCCGACGCGCTGGGCGACGGGCCCAGCCTGCCGGTCAAGGTCCGGTGGATGCCCGTGCTGACCGAAGCCTCCGCCATCCGCCGGGTCTGTCTGGAAGCCAACGCCTCCGACGACTGTGTCGGGCTGATCGCCTGGATGCACACCTTCTCCCCGGCGAAGATGTGGATCGCCGGACTCGACGCGCTGCGCAAGCCGCTGCTGCACCTGCACACCCAGGCGAACGTCGCGCTGCCGTGGGCGTCCATCGACATGGACTTCATGAACCTGAACCAGGCGGCCCACGGCGACCGTGAGTTCGGCTACATCCAGTCCCGGCTCGGCGTGGCCCGCAAGACCGTCGCCGGCCACGTGAGTGACTCGTCGGTGGCCGCCAGGATCGGCTCCTGGGTCCGCGCGGCCGCCGGCCGCGCCGAGCTGAGCACCCTGAAGCTCGCCCGGTTCGGCGACAACATGCGCGACGTCGCAGTCACCGAGGGCGACAAGGTCGAGGCGCAGCGGCGGTTCGGCGTCTCGGTCAACACCTACGGCGTCAACGACCTGGTCGACGCGGTCGACGCGGTCGCGGACGACGCGATCACCGAGCTGGTGAAGGAGTACGAGGACACCTACCGGGTGTCGGCCGAGCTCCGCCACGGAGCCGACCGCCACGAGTCGCTGCGCTACGCGGCGCGGATCGAGCTCGGCCTGCGCGGGTTCCTGGAAGACGGCGGCTTCAAGGCCTTCACCACCAACTTCGAGGACCTCGGTGGTCTGCGCCAGCTGCCCGGCCTTGCCGTGCAGCGCCTGATGGCGGACGGCTACGGCTTCGGCGGCGAGGGCGACTGGAAGACCTCCGTCCTGCTGCGCACGCTCAAGGCGGCGGCGGCCGGGCTGCCCGGCGGCACGTCCTTCATGGAGGACTACACGTACCACCTGGAGCCGGGGCAGGAGGTCATCCTCGGCGCCCACATGCTGGAGGTCTGCCCGAGCATCGCGTCCGAGGTGCCCATGCTCGAGATCCACCCGCTGGGCATCGGCGGCCGCGAGGACCCGGTCCGCATGGTCTTCGACGCGCAGCCGGGACCGGCGGTCGTGGTGGGCATGGCTGACATGGGCGACCGGTTCCGGCTGGTGGCCAACGAGATCGACGTCGTCGAGCCCGCCGAGCCACTGCCCAACCTGCCGGTCGCCCGCGCCGTCTGGAAGCCGCGGCCGAACCTGCGGACCTCCGCCGAGGCCTGGCTGACCGCCGGAGCCCCGCACCACACCGTGCTCTCCAGCGCGATCGGCGCCGAGGAGCTGACCGACCTCGCGGACATGGTCGGCACCGAGCTCCTGCTGATCGACGCGGACACCACGATGCGCCAGTTCACCAAGGAGATCCGCTGGAACCAGGCCTACCACCGCCTGGCCCAGGGTTTCTGACACCCCGGCGTGGCGGCGCCCGGCGCCGGCGGGGCGCCGTCACAGCACCCTCCCCACCAGCGAACCGGAGCAGCATGACCGCCGCACTGTCCATCTGGCACGAGCCGTACGCCTTCCTCCCGGACGGGCGGACCGTCCGCCGCTGGACGTTCGGCTGCGACAGCGCGGTCACGGTGGAGATGCTCGACCTCGGCGCGACCCTGCACACGCTGCGCGCTCCCGACCGGGACGGGCGGCGGGCCAACGTCGTCCTGGGCGCCGCGAAGGTAGCCGATCTGCTCGGCCCGGCGCGGTACTTCGGCGCCACCGTGGGCCGGTACGCCAACCGGATCGCACGCGCGGAACTGCCGATCGACAAGGCTGTCCACCGGCTCGCCGGCCACCCCGTGGGCCCGACCCTGCACGGCGGCGCCGACGGCTTCGACAACCGGCTCTGGCAGGCCCAGGAGATCCGGGAACCGGGCCGGGTCGGCGCCCGGTTCGAGCTGCACAGCCCGGACGGCGACCAGGGGTTCCCCGGTGCACTCGACGTCACCGTCGACTATCTGCTCGACAGTGCAGGCGAGTTGACCATCGAGTACCGGGCCACCACCGACGCCGCCACGGTGGTCAACCTCACCAACCACGCGTACTTCAACCTGGCGGGGGAGAACAGCGGCGAGACCGTGCTGGACCACCTGCTCCAGGTCGACGCCGACGCCTACTCGCCGGTGGACCCGGACCTGCTGCCACTCGGCTCGCCGGCCCCGGTCGAGGGCACGCCGTTCGACCTCACCGATACCTGCGTCATCGGTGAGGCCATCGCGGCGGACCACGCCCAGCTGAGGCTCGCAGGCGGCGGATACGACCACAACTGGGTCCTGCGGGAGGCCACTTCGCTGCGCCGCGCCGCCGTCCTGAGCCACCCCGGAAGCGGGCGGCGGCTCGAGTGCCTGACCACCGAGCCGGGCATTCAGATCTACACCGCCAACCACTTCGACGGGACCAGCAGTGGCCTCGGCGGCCGACCGTACGGAGCATTCGCGGGTGTCGCGCTAGAGACCCAGCACTTCCCCGACTCGCCGCACCACCCCGACTATCCGTCCACGGTGCTGCGCCCCGGCGAGGAGTACCGCAGCACCACCCGCTATCGCTTCTCGGCAATGTGACGCGTCGTCGGAGCAGAGTGTTCCGGCGAGACCTGAATGTGACCTGCACAGGGCATTGACGGACAGAATGTTAGCGATAACAATTCACACGTCGGTAGTAATCCGGACACTTGCAGGGGCTCAATTGTGGCAGCTTTAAGGGGCCGCTTCCGTAACCTGTCGGCGCCGCTTCCTCGACGATTTTCTGTTAGCGCCAACTGCCAAAAGCCGCTATTGGAGTCCTGGCCTGGCGGTAGGGCCCTCACGGTCAAACAGTCGACCGGCCGGGCCCGCTGCTCCGCACGGCTGCGGCCACCCGGGACCGCCCGTCCCACCGCTTCCACGGGTGGCCCCGTGGTGGCCGCAGCCCCTCTCGGCGCCACCGGTGAGGGTCTGGAGATCCGCTCGTGCCGTACCCGCCCCGCCCGGCGGCCGCTCGCTCGCCCGCCGCCCGAGCGGCGCGTACCCGCCGACGCCGAAGGCCGGCATTCGCCCTCCCGGGCCAGCACCTCGCCGAATTCACGTCAGACACCGCTCACTGATTCACCATCATCAAGGAGAGCACGATGTCCCGTTCCATCAGCAGAACCCTCGGCGCTGTTGCCGTCGCCGCCGCGTTGACCGTCTCGCTGGCCGCCTGCGACGGCAAGAAGGCCCCGGCGGGGTCCGCCGACGCGGGCGGTCAGCACAAGCTGGTCTTCGGCTTCTCGCAGGTCGGCGCCGAGAGTGGCTGGCGCTCCGCGAACTCCAAGTCGATCCAGGACGCGGCGAAGGCGGCCGGCTTCGAGCTGAAGTTCTCCGACGCCCAGCAGAAGCAGGAGAACCAGATCGCCGCGATCCGGTCCTTCATCCAGCAGAAGGTGGACGTCATCGGTTTCTCGCCGGTGGTCACCACCGGCTGGGACACCGTCCTGAAGGAGGCGAAGGCCGCCGGCATCCCGGTCCTCCTCACCGACCGGGCCGTCGACACCCAGGACAAGACGCTCTACAAGACCTTCATCGGGTCGGACTTCGTCAAGGAGGGCAACAGCGCGGGTCAGTGGCTGGTGGACGCCGAGAAGAACGCGACCGGACCGGTGAACATCGCCGAGCTCGAGGGCACCACCGGCTCGGCTCCGGCGATCGACCGCAAGAAGGGCTTCGACGACGTCGTCCTCAAGGACCCGAAGTTCAAGGTCATCGCCGACCAGTCCGGTGACTTCACCCGTGCCAAGGGCAAGGAGGTCATGGAGGCCTTCCTCAAGGCGCACAAGGACATCAACATCCTCTTCGCCCACAACGACGACATGGCCGTCGGCGCCATCCAGGCGATCGAGGAGGCCGGCCTCAAGCCGGGCAAGGACATCAAGATCGTCTCGATCGACGGCATCAAGGACGCCTTCCAGGCGATGGCCGACGGCAAGATCGAAGAGGTCGTCGAGTGCAACCCGCTGATCGGCCCGCAGATCATGGACCTGGTCCAGAAGATCCACGACAAGCAGGACGTGCCCGACCGGGTCCTCTCCAAGGAGGGCGTCTTCACCAAGGACCAGGCCGCCGCCGAGCTCCCCAACCGCCAGTACTGACCACCCCGCCGGGGCCCGCACAGGGCTCCGGCCACCAGGCGAGGAGAGGAGCAACCATGCCGGCGCCGCAGTCCGCCCGCCCGGTCCTCGAAATGACCGGTATCAGCAAGGAGTTCGCCGGATTCCAGGCTCTGTCCGGCGTCCACCTCCGGCTCTTCGCCGGCGAGGTGCACGCCCTGATGGGCGAGAACGGCGCCGGGAAGTCGACCCTGATCAAGGTACTCACCGGAGTCCACACCGCGGAGGCCGGCGAGATCGTGCTCGCCGGCGCGCCGGTCCGTTTCGGCGGACCGCTGCAGGCTCAGGGAGCCGGTGTCAGCACCGTCTACCAGGAGGTGAACCTCTGCCCGAACCTGTCGGTCGCGGAGAACCTCTTCCTCGGACGTGAACCGCGCCGCCTCGGCGGCATCCACTGGTCCGCGCTGCGCCGCAAGGCAGCCGAGCTGCTGGCCGGCCTGGACCTAGACATCGACGTACGGGCCGAAGTCGGCACCCTGCCACTGGCGTTGCAGCAGATGGTCGCCATCGCCCGAGCCGTGGACACCGAGGAGGGCGGCGTCGGCGGGCTGAAGGTGCTGATCCTGGACGAGCCCACCTCCAGCCTCGACCGCGACGAGGTCGCGCGGCTCTTCACGGTCATCCGCCGGCTGCGCGAGGAGGGCGTGGCGATCCTCTTCGTCACGCACTTCCTCGACCAGGTCTACGAGGTCTGCGACCGGATCACCGTCCTGCGCGACGGGCAGCTGGTGGGCGAGTACCTGACCGCCGAGCTGCCCCAACTGGAGCTGGTCGCCGCGATGCTGGGCCAGGAACTCGGCGAGCTGGACGTCTCCGAACAGCAGCGGACCGGCCGGGAGCCCGGCGCCGACACCGAGCCGTACGTGGTCGCGAACGGCCTCGGGCGCAAGGGCGCGGTGGAGCCGTTCGACCTGGCCCTGCACCCGGGCGAGGTGGTCGGCCTGGCCGGTCTGCTCGGCGCCGGGCGCTCCGAGGCGGCCCGGCTGATCGCGGGGGCCGACCACGCGGACACCGGCAAGATCTCCGTCGGCGGACAGAGCGTCAGCCTGCGCAGCCCCCGGGCCGCGATCCGGCACGGCATCGCGTTCTGCTCGGAGAACCGCCGCACCGAGGGCATCGTCCCGGACCTCACCGTCCGGGAGAACATCCTGCTGGCCCTGCAGGCCTCCCGAGGCTGGACCAGGCCGCTGCCGACCCGCCGGGCCGACGAACTGGTCGACAAGTGGATCAAGGCGCTGCACGTCCACCCCGCCGACCCCTCGGCCCTGGTCCGCAACCTCAGCGGCGGCAACCAGCAGAAGGTCCTGCTCGCGCGCTGGCTGATCACCGATCCCAAGCTGCTGATCCTGGACGAGCCCACCCGTGGCATCGACATCGGCGCCAAGACCGAGATCCAGAAGCTGGTCGCCTCGCTGGCCGAGGACGGCATGGCAGTCCTCTACATCTCCGCTGAACTCGAGGAGGTCCTGCGGCTCTCCGACACCGTCGGCGTGCTGCGCGACCACGAACTCGTGGCGACGCTCCCCAACACTCCCGAACTCACCCTGGACCGGCTCATGGAGACCATCGCGAGCGGAGGTGCCCAGTGATGAGGCAACTTCTCAGCCACCGACTGTTCTGGCCGGTGGCCCTGCTGGCCGCACTGCTCATCACCAACGTGATCTACTCGCCGGACTTCCTCAGCATCCGGGTCCGTGACGGCCACCTCTACGGCAGCCTGATCGACATCCTGCGCCTCGGCTCGCCGCTGCTGCTGGTCGCCCTCGGGATGACGCTGGTCATCGCCACCGGCGGCATCGACCTCTCGGTCGGCGCCCTGGTGGCCATCTCCGGCGCCGTCGCCTGCCTGAACATCAGTCACCTGACGGACCAGAAGGACAGCGGGGCGGTCGTGCTGGCCGTGCTGCTCGCGCTGGCGGTCTGCGTCGCCCTCGGGATCTGGAACGGCCTGCTGGTGGCGGGCGCCGGGATGCAGCCGATCATCGCCACCCTGGTACTGATGGTCGCCGGTCGCGGCGTCGCCCAGATGATCACCGGCGGACAGATCATCACCGTCAACAGCGAGCCGTACCACCTGATCGGCGGCGGGTACGAACTCGGCCTGCCGCTCTCGGTACTGATTGCGGCCGTGGTGCTGGTGCTGACCGGTCTCACGGTACGGCGCAGCGCGCTCGGCCTGCTGCTCGAGTCGGTCGGCGGGAACCGCGAGGCCAGTCGGCTGGTCGGCATCCGGGCGCGCGGCCTCACCGTCACGGTGTACGCGTTCTGCGCCCTGTGCGCGGCCGGTGCCGGGCTGATGATCAGCTCCAACGTCGCCTCGGCGGACGGCAACAACGCCGGCCTGTGGATCGAACTCGACGCCATCCTGGCCGTCGTGATCGGCGGGACCTCGCTCTCCGGAGGCCGCTTCCACCTCGGCGGCACTGCCGTCGGAGCGCTCGTCATCCAGACCCTCTCCACGACCGTCTACACGATCGGCGTCCCGCCGGAGACCACTCTGGTGTTCAAGGCCCTGGTGGTCACCGCAGTGTGCCTGCTGCAGTCCCCGGCCTTCCGCGCCAAGGTCCTCCCCGGGCGGGCGCGCCGCAGCGGCGCCGTCGTCGAAGCCAAGCCAAGGAAGAAGGAGGCCACGGCGGCATGAGTACGACGTCCCTGCGGGAGTTCGCCGCGCAACGCCGAGGCTACCTCCCGGTCCTCGCCACCACCGCGCTCTTCGCGCTCACCCTGGCGGCCGGCAACTACCGCTACTACGGCTTCCTCTCCGGCCAGGTCCTGGCCAACCTCTTCGTCGACAACGCCTACCTGCTGGTCATCGCGGTCGGCATGACCTTCGTGATCCTGACCGGCGGCATCGACCTCTCGGTCGGCGCGGTCGCGGCGCTCAGTACGATGCTCTGTGCCGACCTGGTCCAGCGGCAGGGCTGGCCACCGCTGTTGGTGATCCCGCTGGTCCTGGTCGTCGGCGGCCTGTTCGGCGCCGGGATGGGGTACGCCATCCACCACTTCGAAGTGCAGCCGTTCATCGCCACCTTGGCGGGCATGTTCTTCGCCCGGGGCCTCTGCTATCTGATCAGCACCGACTCCATCCCGATCTCCGACCACCTGTTCACCACCCTGGCGCAGAGCCATGTGACGCTGCCCGGCGGGGTGTTCGTCTCGTGGTCGGTGGTGATCGCCGTGTCGGTGGTCGCGGCCGCGTTCCTCGTGCTGCACTACACCCGGTTCGGCAGAGCGGTGTACGCCGTCGGCGGCAACCCGCAGTCGGCGCTGCTCATGGGCGTGCCGGTCGGACGGACCGTCATCCGGGCCTACACCGTCAGCGGGCTCTGCTCCGCGCTCGGCGGCGTGCTCTTCACGCTGTACACGCTGTCGGGCTACAGCCTGCACCTGGTCGGCACCGAACTGGACGCCATCGCAGCCGTGGTGATCGGCGGGACGCTGCTCACCGGTGGCTCGGGATACGTCCTGGGCACGGTGCTGGGCGTCCTGGTGCTCGGCGTGATCCAGACCATCATCACCTTCGAGGGCACGCTCAGCTCCTGGTGGACGAAGATCGCGGTCGGCGCGCTGCTCTTCGTCTTCGTCCTGCTGCAGCGCATCATGACGGCCCGTCGCCGCTCCTGACGGACGGCGGCGGGCTCACCGGGGGAGCACACGGGGGACCAAGGCACCTTCCCTTCACCACCCACCAGCACGGGAGCCCCATGCACCACCGCGTCAGAATCCGCCCGGCGCCGGCGGCCGCCGCCGCCCTGCTGACGACCGGCCTGGCCACCCTCACCGCCACCCCCGCAGCCGCCGCCGCGACCCTCGCGGCTCACTGGTCCCTGGACGAGTCCGGTGGCAGCACGGCCACCGACGACTCGGGGAATACGACAACCGCTCGCGCACCGGCCCGAAGATCTTCTCGGGCGAGTGGGCCTCACAGGAGGGCAGGCCGACCTCCGACCTGGTCGGCCAGGAGGCGTACGCGCCGCTGCTGGCGAACGTCGACAGCGTCCAGTGGAGCACCAATCTGATCGCCTTCGACGCCTCCAGCAGCTACAACTCGCCCAGTGCGTACGTCCGGCAGATGCTCGCGGCCAACCACGGCGACCAGGTGCTGACCTCCTCGTACGCGGGCACCAGCACCGTCAAATCCGTGGTCACCAAGGACTCGAGCACCGGCAAGTACTACGTCACGGTGGTCAACCCCGGCGGCAACAAGCAGAACGTCACGGTCGACCTGACCGGCGCCGGCCCCCTCCCGTCCAGCGGCACGGCGGTCACCCTGGCCTCCACCTTGCCGTCGGACACCAACTCCATGCTGACGACCGCGGCAGCGCTCCCGTCACCCACCAGGTGTGGGGGCGCTGCCGAACCGTTGGGTCGGCTGCTGTGGTCGGCGACGCCGATATCTGGATGCAACCGGAGTGCGCCCGCGCTCTCGGTAGGCTCACGAGAGTGATCCACGGACTCAGGACGGAGCGGAGAGCATGAGCACCGCCGCAGGTCGACTGGGCGGGCCCGAGGAGGATACCGCCGCCGGGCCCCGTCAGCCGGTGATGGCCGACGTCGCGGCGCTGGCCGGCGTCTCGCACCAGACTGTCTCCCGGGTGCTCAACGATCACCCGAACGTGCGCTCGGCCACCCGCGACCGGGTGCTTTCGGCGATCCGGGAGCTGGGCTACCGCCCGAACTCGGCGGCCCGCGCGCTCGTCACCCGCAGGTCGAAGACGCTCGGCGTGGTGAGCTTCGACTCCACGCTGTTCGGCCCGTCCTCGATGCTCTACGGAATCGAGCGGGCCGCCCGCGCGGCGGGCTACTACATCAGTATCGTCTCGCCGCTCGCCCTCGACGCCCGGTCGGTGCAGGAGGCCGTCGACCGGCTGCGCGACCAGGGTGTCGAGGGCGTCGTGCTGATCGCGCCGCAGACCTCCGCGGCGGACCCGCTGGCCCACATCTCGGTGAGCGTGCCGGTCGTCCGCCTCGGCACGTCCGGCCAGGGCCGAGTCCCCACGGTGGCCGTGGACAACGTCGCGGGCGCCCGGATGGCGACGCGGTTCCTGCTCGATCTCGGGCACCGCACGGTGCATCACATCTCGGGCCCGCCGAGATGGCTGGAGGCCCGGCACCGCGCCGAGAGCTGGTCCGCCACGCTCGCCGAAGCCGGCGTGGCCGCACCCCGCCCGCTTCCCGGCGACTGGAGCTCCCGTTCGGGGTACGAGGCCGGCCGGCGGCTGGCAGTGGACCGGGACGTCACCGCGGTGTTCTGCGCGAACGACCACATGGCGCTCGGCCTGCTCTGGGCGCTGCACGAGGCAGGCCGCCGGGTGCCCGAGGACATCAGCGTGGTCGGCTTCGACGACATTCCGGAGGCGTCCTACCTGGTGCCGCCCCTGACCACGGTCAGCCAGGACTTCGGCGGGCTCGGCCGACGTGGGCTCGAACTCCTCGTCGCGCAGCTGGACGACGCCCCGGTCGACCGCTCGGGCGCCCCCAGCAGCGTCCTGGTGGCCCCGGAGCTGGTGGTCCGCCTGAGCACGGCGGCCGCACCCGGACGCGGCCAGGCGTAGTCCAGGCCTCAGGAACCGCTCTTGCGCTTGTTCCAGACGTCGAAGCCGACGGCGGCGAGGAGCACCAGGCCCTTGATGACCTGTGGGTAGTCGGTGCCGATGCCGACCAGGGACATGCCGTTGTCGAGGACGCCGAGGACCAGGCCGCCGATGATGGCGCCGCCGATGAAGGCGGCGGCGATGGCTTCCAGTTCGAAGTTGATGCCGGCCTGGGGGTGCCGGCGTTGAGCCGGGCGGCGAAGACCAGGCCGGCCAGTGTGGCGAGGACGCCCATGTTGACGAAAGCCAGGAAGACCGCCCGCCGGCTCTTCACGCCGGAGAGCCTGGTGGCTGCTTCGTTGCCACCGATGGCATAGGTGTGCCGGCCGATGATCGAGTTGCGCATGAGGTAGCCGAAGCCGAACAGCAGGGCGCCCAGGACTGCGGGATCGAGGCCCGGTAGTCGAGTTGCCCGCACCGAGTGGCCGCGTTGCGTCGCAGCTCACGGGAGATCGTCGACGGAGAACGCCCCAGCCTGCGGGCGATCTCCCTCACGCCGGTGTCCTGGGCCCTCAACAGGGAGACAGGACGAGGCCGCCACCATTCGGGTTCTCCACGTGCACGGCGGGCTCGGCCTTGCACCGAGCCCGCCGCTCCAACTCCACCCGTTCCTGAGCGCTCACTGTGACGCTCACCCGGTTCGGCGTACGTCGTTGCCCGCGAACGGCAGGAACACCGGAGCCGGCCCTCTGTCACGCCACCGGCTAGCGCTGCAGTGTCAGCACGCCCGGCCGGTACGGCAGGAGGCCGTAGTCCATCCCTTGATCTTCGCAGGGAATCCCGGTGAACGACGAACCGAAGCTGCCCGGGACGTCGAGTTGGGCGGGCAGCGGACCGGCGCGGCGAGAAGGTGGTGGTCTACCACGCCTCCGCCAACCGGGACGAGACCGTCTTCGCGGAGCCCGACCGCTTCGACATCACCCGGACCCCGAACGACCACGTCAGCTTCGGCTACGGCCCGCACTTCTGCCTCGGGGCCCAGCTGGCGCGGCTCCAGATGACGGCGATGCTCCGGCACGTCCTCGCCGAACTGCCCGGCCTGGAACTGGCCCAAGAGGCTGCGCCCGTACGGCTGGTGTCGAACTTCCAGAACGGCCTGAAGCACCTTCAGGTGGTCTGGCGGCCGGACTCCTGACCCACGCGGGCCCAGCGAAGGGTCATGTCGGGCAGGTTCTCCATGTTGCGGTCGCCGTCGTTGGTGTCGAGGACGGTGAAGCCGTGGTGCTCGTAGAACGCGCGGGCTCCGGTGTTCTGTTGGAACACCATCAGGGACACCTCGCCGGAGCTGTGCCGCTTGACCTCGTCGAGGAGCAGGGTGCCGACGCCCTGGCGGCGGGCATCCGGGCGCAGGTAGAGGTGTTCGAGCACGTCGCCCTCAAGAGCGGCGTAGCCGAGGAGTTCGGAGTCGTGCACGGCGACCCAGGCGCGGGCCTCCTTGAGCAGGACGTCCTCGACCCATCGGCTCACCTGCTCGTGACTGCGCTTCTGCGGGGGCAGGTACGGCATCGTGGCCGCCCGGGAGGCCATGTGGATGCGCGCTATCTCTGCGGCGTCCGACGCCTCCGCGTGCCGGATGCTCGTGCTGTTCTCGTTGGTCACGCCAGGACACTACAAGATCACTGGTGGGCCTGGCCGGTGGTGGCGGCCGCGAGGGCGGCCCAGAGCACCTGCGGGTGGCGGATGTCGCTGTGGGCACCGGAGAAGAGGGACTGGTCGGCGGCGATCACCGCGTCGCTGTGCAGGCGGTAGAACCCGCCGAGGTGGAAGTCGTAGGCGGTGCCCGCCTCCTGGAGATCCAGCTGCTGGGCGTCGGCCTGCTGGAAGCCGTCGTGGCCCATGCCGCCCCAGCGGTAGGTCAGGTCGGTGGCGCTCTCCGAGTCGCTGTGGCTCAGCATCGAGGCCGCCGGGTACCACCAGCCCACCGCGCGGTCGGCCGCCGAGAAGGTGGACAGCAGCGGCCCCGCGACCAGCCCGCCCGCACCGGCCAGGAAGCCGCTGCGGGAGGCGTCGACCGGCAGCGCCGCAGCGAAGCTGAAGTGCGAGAACGCGCCCTGGATCAGCAGCAGCGAGCCGACCGGCGAGGGCCCGCCCGCCGGGAGGCCGGTGAGCGCGAACGAGACCAGCCGGGCGCCGAAGCTGTGGCCCAGCAGGTGCACCCGCACGCCCAGGGTGCCGATCTTCCCGACCAGCGGCCCGAGGCCGTCCCGGCCCACCACCCCGGCGCGGTTCTTCATCTCGAAGTAGCTCGCCGTGCGCAGCGCCTCGCGAGCGCCGTGCCAGAGCGTGGTGAACGGGTTCGGCAGGCCCTCCGCGTCCGACCGGGTCTTCGACAGGCCCGAGAGGGTGCCGAAGACCTGGGCGGTCGGCCCGGTCAGCACCGCCTGCTCACCGGAGTCCTCGGCCGCCAGCGCCGGAGCGGTCACCAGCGAGGCGATCAGGGCGTGCGCCTTCTGGAGACTCGCCGCGTCCTGCGGCTGCTGGTCCAGCAGGGCGGTGACCTGCTGGAGGCTCGCCTGCTGGGCGGGCGCGAAGGCCGGGGCGAGGGCGGCCGCCAGCTGCGCGCCGGTCGAGGGCACGGCCGGGCCCGCCGGGGCGTCCTCGGGGAAGAGCAGGGACGGCCAGAGCACCCCCACCACGCCGACGGTGCCGTTCAGGCCGGGTGCGAACTCGGTGATCTGCCGGGAGAGTTCGGTGAACATGTCCCGGTGGAGCTGCTCGGCATCGCCCGTGGAGGTCTTCCAGCCGTGCGAGAGCACGAAGAGTTCGCGCACCCCGGAGGTGGGGAGCGCGGCGAGCAGCCCGCCGTCGTCCAGCAGGGCGCCGTCGGCACCGAAGGTGACCAGCCAGTACGGGAGTCCGGCGATCGGGTCTGCCATGGAGATCACTTCCCGGTGAGGGCGCGGGCGGGTTCGGACGTTCTCGGACGGACTCAGACGCTCGACATGACGCGCATCAGGTCGAGCAGGCCGTGCCCCTCCAGATAGCGGTCGCGGCCGAGCGAGGTGGCGTTGGCGCAGAAGAGCTGTTTCACCTCCCCGGGCCGTCCCATGTACTCCGGGCGGGCGGAGAGGAAGGCCGCGACGGCGCCCGAGACGTGCGGCGCCGCCATCGAGGTGCCGCTCTCCTCGACGTACGCCGCGAGACCTGCCGGGGCGGGGCCTGCTGGATCACTCACGGGCGGGAGGAGCGAGGCGAGTTGGGCGCGGAGTGCACCCGAGGCGCAGGAGGTGATGTGCTCGCCGGGCGCCAGCAGGTCCGGTTTGAGGCGCCCGTCCAGCGTCGGGCCCTTGGACGAGCTGTAGGTGACGCCGAACTCGTGCGGCCGGTCGCGGTGGGTGGAGCCGACGGTGATCGCGGACTCGGCGTTGCCCGGGTCGGTGATGGTGGCCAGCACCGCGCGGGCGTCCGAACTGCCCTCGCCCGGGAGGGACTCGCCGCCGAAGCCGCCGTTGCCTGCGCTCACCACGACCACCACGCCGCTCGCCACCAGCAGGTTCACCTCGCGGCACAGCGGGCTCAGCCCGCAGGCGTAGTCACGCGGATCCCACGGGCAGCCGAAGCTCAGGTTCACGCCGTGCACCAGCAGCATCCGCCCGCCAGTGTTGAGCGTCTCCCGGACGTAGTAGAGCGCCTCGATCACCGCGCTGGACGAGGTCACCAACTCGCCGTCGCGCTCGGCCAGCACCTTCAGGCTCACCAGCTGCGCCTGCGGTGCCATCCCGGCCAGCGAGCGCCCGGTGCCGAGCCGCCGGGCCACCCAGCTCGGCAGGCCGTCCGCGACCGTCTCGACGCTGCCGATCACCGGGTCGTACTTCTCGGGCAGCGCGCCGGCGATGATGCCCGCGACGTGCGTGCCGTGACCGGCCTCGTCGGTGAGCGGCGAATCGGGTGACGGGGTGCCCGGCGCGGACGCGGGCGGCACGAGCGCCGTGAAGTCGCGGTGCAGCCGGGCCACCCGCCCGGTCAGCGTGCCGGCCTCGAAGTGCGGGTGCCCGGCGTCGATCCCGCTGTCCAGCACGCCCCAGACCACCCCCTCGCCGCCCGCTGCATAGGCCCGACGGACGGCGTCCGCCTTGATCGTGGAGACCGAGCGGTCGATGTGGGCCCGCAGCGTGTAGTCGGGCCAGATCCGGAAGACGGTGTGCGGGCCGTGGCCGTCCGGGCCCCGGTCGGCAGCCAGCAGCCGCTGGATCTCGTCCGGGCGCAGCACGCAGCGGACGTAGCTGTCGGCGAGCGGCTGCGGCGGGGGCGGCGGGTCGGCGGTGGAGTCGAGGGCGGCGTGGTAGCCGGCCAGGAAGTCCTGCCGGGTCTGCTCGGTCGAGGGGTCACGGGCGAGGTCCATCTCGACCAGCACCGGGCTGCGGCTGTCCGGCAGCACCCGGACGACCTTGTCCCGCACCTCCGGCGGCACGCCGGGGTGGAGCGCGGGGCTGACCGCGCAGAAGCCGCCCGGGTGGGGGTGGTCGGCCGTCGTCATGGCGCGTCCCTGGGTGGAGAGCTGGGCCTTCCTCTCCACCATGCGCTCGGGCCCGCCGGGCAGCGACCCAGGGCGCACGCAACTGGCCAGCCCCCAGGGGCGCGGGGAACTGCGCGAAACGGGAGAGACGGAGCCGTAGCCTTCCGTGCTCGCGCACGCAGTTGATCAGTCGGGCCCCGCGCCCCTGGGGGCAAGGCCTCAGCGGAGCGCGTTGCGGATCAGCTCGGCCAGGTGGAGGGGGCGGGTGCCGTCGGTGAGGTCGGTGATCTGGGTGCGGCAGCTGAAGCCGTCGGCGAGGAGGACGGTGCCGGCGGCCGCGGCGCGGACGGCGGGGAGCAGGACGCGTTCGGCGGCGGCGACGGAGACCTCGTAGTGACCGCGTTCGAAGCCGAAGTTCCCGGCCAGGCCGCAACAGCCGGAGTCCAGCACGGTGTTGGTGATGCCGAGCCGGGCCTCGACGCGGCGGTCGGCGGCGGTGCCGAGCACGGCGTGCTGGTGGCAGTGGGTCTGGGTGAGGGCGGTGGCCGTCAGCTGCGGCAGCTCCGCGCCGGATTCGTCCAGGAACTCGGCGAAGGTGCGGACCCGGCCGGGCAGGTCGCCGGGGTCGGGCAGCAGGCGGGGCAGTTCCTCGCGGAGGGCTGCCGTGCAGCTCGGTTCGAGGCCGATCACGGGCAGGCCCGGCGGGACGGCGCGCAGGCTGCGCCGCAGCACCCGGCGGGCGGTGCCGAGCTGGCCGGTGGAGATCCAGGTCAGCCCGCAGCAGACCGGGCCGTCGGGCAGCCGGACGGCGAAGCCGAGCCGCTCCAGCACCTCGACGGCGGCGCGGGCGGGCGCCGGGTCGAGCAGGTTGCCCAGGGTGTCGGGCCAGAGCAGCACGGGCCGGGCGCCCGGCTGCTCGGGGTGCTCGGCGCGGTACCGGCGGAACCAGCGCTGGAAGGTCTCGGCGGGGAGGGCGGGCACCTCACGGCGGGGTTCGATGCTGCCCAGCCATTTGAGCGGGCGGGAGCGTGCGAGGCGGGTCGCCACGCCGGGGGCGTATGCGGCGGCGCGCAGCCAGAGCGGGAGCCAGCCCATCGAGTAGTGCGAGCGGGGGCGCAGCCTGCGGCGGTAGTGCTGGTGCAGGAACTCGGTGCGGTAGGCCGCCATGTCGACCTGGACGGGGCAGTCGCTCGCGCAGCCCTTGCAGCCGAGGCAGAGGTCGAGTGCCTCGCGGACCTCCTCGGAGCGCCAGCCGTCGGTGATCAGCTCGCCGCGCAGCATCTCGGCGAGCAGCCGGGCGCGGCCCCGGGTGGAGTGCCGCTCCTCGTGGGTGGCCATGTAGCTGGGGCACATCACGCCGGTGCTGGTGTCGACGCATTTGCCGACGCCGACGCAGCGGTGCACGGCGGTGAGCAGGCTGCCGCCGTCCTGCTCGTACGGGAGTGCGAGCGGCAGCAGGTCGCGGCCGGGGAAGCGCAGGTCGGCGTCGAGCGGACGGGGGTCGACGACGGCGCCGGGGTTGAGCAGGTTGGCAGGGTCCCAGATCTGTTTGAACCGGCCGAAGAGCTCGATGATCTCCGGCGGGTACATCCGGGGCAGCAGCTCGCCCCGGGCCTGCCCGTCGCCGTGCTCACCCGAGAGCGAACCCCCGTGCGCCACCACCAGATCGGCCGCCTCGGTCATGAACGCGCGGAACTCCGGCAGCCGTTGACCGTCCGTGAGCGGGAAGTCGAGCCGCAGATGGACGCAGCCCTCGCCGAAGTGCCCGTACGGGACGCCGCGCAGGCCGTGCCGCGCGAGCAGGGAGCGCAGCTCGCGGAGGTAGTCGCCGAGGCGCTCGACCGGCACGGCCGAGTCCTCCCAGCCCGGCCAGGCCTGCCGGCCGTCCGGGAGCCGGGTGACGATCCCGGCGCCGGCCTCCCGGACGGACCAGAGCTGGCGCTGCTCCTCCGGGTCGGTGACCAGGGTGCTGGTGGCCGACGGCTCGCGGTGCACGGCGGCGGTGAGGGCGCGGGCGGCGTCCAGGGCCTCGGCCGGGGTGGCGCCGCCGGCCTCCAGGAACAGCCAGCAGCCGCCCTCGGGCAGCCTGCGCAGCGCGGGCGGCCGGTGGCCCGCCGCGAGCAGCGCCTCGATCAGGTCGGCGGCCATGCCCTCGACGGTGAGCGGCCGCAGTGGCAGCAGAGCCGGTACGGCGTCGGCGGCCGCCGTCTCGTCCGGGTAGCCCGCGACCACCAGGGCGCGCGCCGCCGGGGCCTCGACGAGGCGGACGGTCGCACCGAGCAGCACGGCGCAGGTGCCCTCCGTCCCGGTGAAGGCGCGGGCCAGGTCGTGGCCGCGCTCGGGCAGCAGGGCGTCGAGGGCGTAGCCGGAGGTGCGGCGGGGCAGGGCGGGCATGCCCTGGCGCAGCTCGGTGAGGTGGGCCGTGGTGAGGCCCTGGAGGGCGCGGTGCAGCTCGCCCTCGCGGCCGGGGCGAGCACGCAGACGGTCACGTTCGGCGGGGGTGAGCGGGCCGGTGAGGGTCAGCTCGGTGCCGTCCGCGAGCAGCAGGTCGAGGGCGTGCAGGTTGTCCGAGGTGCGGCCCCAGGCGACCGAGTGGGCGCCGCAGGAGTCGTTGCCGATCATGCCGCCGAGCGTGCAGCGGCTGTGCGTGGACGGGTCGGGTCCGAAGCGCAGCCCGTACGGGCGGGCGGCGCGCTGGAGGTCGTCGAGCACCGCGCCCGGCTCGACCCGGGCGGTGCGGGTGTCCGGGTCGACCGAGAGCACCCGGTCGAGGTGCCGTCGGAAGTCCAGCACCACCGCCCCTGGCCCGATCGCCTGCCCGCCGACGCTCGTCCCCGCGCCGCGCGGCACGACGGGCACCCCGTGCTCGCGGCAGAGGGCGAGGGCGGCGCGGACGTCGTCCAGGTCGGCGGGTTTGACCACACCGAGCGGCGGGTGGCGGTAGTTGGAGGCGTCCTGGCTGTAGACGGCACGCTCGGCGGTGCCGAAGCGGACCTCCCCTCGGAGCGCTGCGCGGAGGGCGTGGGCGAGGGCGTGGGCGAGGTCGTCGGCCATGCGTCAGATCATCGCAGGGGCGGCCGGGGTGTGGGACGGGCCACCCCGGCGAGGCAGTGATGAGGTGTCATATGGCAGTCTCTGGGGGCATGAGCGATGATCTTCAAGCCGCACCCAGCCCCTACGTCGCGCGCCTGCCGATCGGTGAGCGGATAGCCCTGCCCGAGGGTTCCATCCCGAACTGGGACATCTTCCCCTTCGAGGGCGACATCCAGGTCAAGATCCTCGATGCCCCGCAGCTGCCCGAACCGCCCCGGCACGGCGAGGAGGGCCCGGAGAGCTGCCACCAGTGCG
Organism: Kitasatospora sp. McL0602; assembly: GCF_052076145.1. Taxonomy (NCBI): domain Bacteria; kingdom Bacillati; phylum Actinomycetota; class Actinomycetes; order Kitasatosporales; family Streptomycetaceae; genus Kitasatospora; species Kitasatospora sp. McL0602. The sequence continues at coordinate 7,043,067 of NZ_CP197246.1, forward strand.
CCCGCCCGGACTCCTCCTTCCTCTGGACGGACGAGCACTGGCGGCTCACCACCATGAAGGAACCGGCCGCCCTGCCCGCGATGGTGCTGCTCCAGCCGCGCGGCCACTACGACCTGATCGACCTCCCGCCGGAGCGGGCCGCCGAACTCGGCCCGATGCTCCAGCGCGTCGAGCGGGCCGTCATGTCGCTCGGCGGCATCGCCCGGGTGCACGTCAACAAGTGGGGTGACGGCGCCGCGCACCTGCACGTCTGGCTGATCGCCCGGCCCGAGGGCATGCTGCAGATGCTGGGCACCTGCCTGCCGCTCTGGGACGACGTGCTGCCGAAGGTGCCCGAGGCCGAGTGGCAGGAGAGCGGCCGCCGGATCGCGGCCGCGATGGTCGCCGAGGGCGGCACGGCGCACGTCTGACGGTCTACTGGTGAGTGGCACAGGTGCGGCCCGCCGGCCGAAGGCCGAGTGGGAGGGTGGGTGAGTCGTGGGGGGAGTGGAGCAGGTCGAGGTAGGCGGCTCTCGGAGTGAGGGTGCTGCCGAGGGCGCGGACGGCCGGGCCGTCCCACTGGACGTCGAGGAGTTGGCCGCCTGCCTCGGTGAAGCGGGTGGCCAGGTCGGCGATCGCGACCCGGGCGGCGTCGGAGCGGCGATGGAACATCGAGTCCAGGCTGAGGACCGCGCCGATCTGGACGCCGAACGCCCCGCCGATCAACTCGCCGTCCTCCCAGACCTCGACGCTGTGCGCGTGCCCCTCCTCGTGCAGCCCGCACAGGCCCTGCTTCAGCTGGTCCGTCAGCCAGCGCGGGCTGCGGCCCGCCCGGCACTCCTCGACCACCCGGGCGAACTCCCGGTCCACGGTGGTGGACCACCGCACCGTGTTCCGCAGCCGCCGGGCCAGCCGCCGCCCCAGTATGCCCCCGGACGGGGCGATCACCGGCCGGGGGTCCGGCGACCACCAGGCCACCTCGTACGGCACCTCGACGGCCGTCCCGACGACGGCGATCCGCCCCGCCGCGACGTCCTCCTCACAGCGGGCCTCGGTGAGGTACCGGGCGTAGTCGTCCGGCGTGGGCAGCGGGAACGCGCCGGCCTGGTAGCCCGCCAGCAGCCCGGCCGGGCTGAGGTCGGCGCAGAACACGGCCGGGGTGTCGCCGGGTGCCGTCGAGAGGTCGACCGAACTCCACGACCGGTGCCGGGCCTCCACCGGCTCCGCCGCCCTCAGGCCGCCGCCTGCGGCGGCTCCAGGAAGGCGCCGGCCAGCAGGTCGTCGAGGTAGAGGTCGAGCAGCCGGGCGTCGACCGGGGGGAACTCGATCCCGCTGCCGCGCAGCGCCCGTTCGGCCCGAGTACGGGAGAACAGCGGGAAGGTGGGCCGGAAGTACATCTCGCTGATCGAGAGGTCCGACCCGGCGCACTGGTCGACGAACAGCGGGACGAACGGTGTCATCGGGTGGGTCGGATGCCGGGCAGCGAACCGCACCAGCCGCTGGACCCAGGCGTGGTAGGGGAGTTGCTCGATCGGGTAGCCCCTGGCCCGCAGCCGGTCGGCCAGCTCGCCGAGCAGCGCGTACCGCGGGTTGGTGAGGTGGTAGACCTCCCCGGCGGCCGGGATGCCGGTGGCGATGTGGGCGACGGCCCGGGTGAGCCGGTCGGCCGGCACGAAGTCGAGCCGCAGTTCCACGTCGGGGCAGACCCCGCTCTCCGCCAGGAACTTGACGAGGGCGCAGATCTCGGTGCCGGTGTTCATCGTGCCGGTGGCCAGATCCCCCGTGACGTCGTTGACCCGGTGGATCGCGACCGGCAGCCCCGCCGTCGCCGCGTTCTGCAGGAGGGCCTCGGCGACCCACTTGCTCTCCACGTAGCCGACCGACAGGAGCTCGGGGTACCCGAGCGGGGTCTCCTCGGTGACGCACTCGACCCCGGCCGGTCCGAAGCCGGCCAGGACGGCCATGCTGGACAGGTAGTGGACCGGTATCGCCCGGGAGCGGCCCGCCAGCCGGAGTACCTCCCGGGTGCCGTCCACGTTCGCCGCCCGCAGGTCCTGGTACGGATAGATGAAGTTGACCTGCCCGCCGCAGTGGTGGATGACGTCCAGGCTCGACGCCAGCTCCTCGAACCGTTCGGGTGCCAGGCCCAGCAGCGGTTCGGTGAGGTCCCCCGGCAGCGCGGTGATCCGGTCCGCCGCCGGTTCGCGGTGCAGGAACCGGTGGTGCGCCGCGCGGATCCGCTCCAGCCCCCGCCGCTCGTCCGGGGCCCGGACCAGGCAGTGCACCCGGGCGCTGGTGGTCTCCAGCAGGGTGTGCAGCAGGTGGGCCCCGCAGAAGCCGGTGGCGCCGGTGAGCAGGATCTCGGCAGGCTGCTGCCAGCGCGGCTCCCGGCCGCCGCCCCGCCGGACGGGGACGCCGAGCGCAGCCTCGGCTGCGAAGTCCACCGGCTGGGAGGCCTCGCCGGGCGTGCCCGCCCGAGCGGACCTGACCACCTCGGAGAACGCCCGCAGGGTCGGGTGATGCAGCAGGGAGCGGGTCAGGAAGCGGATCTGGGTGACGCCGATCCCGAACATGATCCGGGCCCGTGCCAGCATCTCCATCGCGATGAGCGAGTTGCCGCCGAGCGCGAAGAAGTCGTCGTCCGGGCCGACCCGTTCGACCCCCAGCAGCTCGCACCAGAGCTGCGCCAGTGCGGCCTCCACCGCCGTCCCGCCGCCGGACGCGGCCGGTCCGGGGCGCGGGAGCGGCTCCTTGGCGGCCTGTTCTTCCGGTCCCACCGGCAGGTGCTCGACGTGGACGAACGCCGACGGGACCATGTGCTCGGGCAGCCGCGCGGACAGATAGGCCCGGACGCCCCGGTCGAAGGTCTCGGCTCGGGCCGGCGCGCGCAGCGTGAAGTAGGCCGTCAGCACCTTGCCGCCTTTGGGCGGGCTGATGGCGACCACCTGGGCCTGGTCGACGGCGGGATGGGTGGCGAGCGCGGACTCCACCTCCGCCGGGTCGACGCGGAAGCCCAGCACCTTGACCTGTTGGTCGATCCGCCCGGCCAGCTCCAGCCGACCGTCGGGACGCAGCCGCCCGGTGTCCCCCGTCCGGTACATCCGGGCGCCCGGGACCGCCGCGAACGGGTCGGGCAGGAACAGCTCGGCCGTCAGCTCGGGCCGCCGCCAGTAGCCCCGGGCCAGCGTCCGGCCGCCGATGTAGACCTCGCCCGGCTCGCCCGGCGCCACCGGGCGCAGCGCGGCGTCCAGTACGTACACGCTGGTCCCCGGCAGCGGCGTGCCGATCGGCACGGGGGCGGGCGGCCGGCGCAGCAGATCGCCGGAGATCTCGCCGAGCGTCGAGGTGATCACGGTCTCGGTCAGACCGTAGGCGTTGACCAGGCGGATGCCCGGCAGCAGGCGCAGGGAGAGCCGACAGTCCTCGCTGCGCACGGTGTCCCCACCGACCAGCAGCAGCCGCAGGGCCGTCTCCGGTGGACCACCGCCGTCCACCAGGCGCAGGAACTCGTGCCAGTAGGCGGGCGTCAGATCCGCCACGGTGATGCCGAGGCCGGGCAGCCGGTCGAGCAGCTCGGTCGGTGCCCAGGTGCGGCGGCCGCCGAGGACCAGCACGGCCCCGCTGAGCAGCGGGGTGAAGATCTGCTCCAGCGAGGTGTCGAAGCCGAGCGCGGCGAGCTGGAGCACCCGGTCCGCCTCGGTCAGGCCGTAGGCGGCGGCGGCCCTGGTGACCGAGGACGCCAGCGAGCGGTGGTCGACCAGGACGCCTTTGGGTACGCCAGTGGTGCCCGAGGTGTACATCAGGTAGGCGAGATCGTCGGGAGAGCCGGTCTCCGGCGGCGGAGCGTCGGGGCCCGGCTCCCGAGCCTCCTCCACCAGCACGGGTACGACGCCGCAGGTCCGGAACCGCCACACCTGGTCGCCGCTGGTCACCACCTGCCGGGCGCCCGCGTCCTCGGCCAACTGCCACAGCCGGCGGTCCGGGTGGGCCGGGTCGAGCGGGAGGAAGGCGCCGCCCGCCTTGAGCACCGCGAGCAGCGCGACCACCATCGGCAGGCCCCGGTCCAGGCAGACCGGGACGATCACCTCCGCCCGGACGCCCAGCGCCCTGAGCCTCGCGGCCAGCCGGTCGCTGCGGCTGTCCAACTCGCCGTAGCTGAGCACGTCGTCCTGGTCGACCAGCGCCGTGGCGGCGGGCCGCCGGGCCGCCTGGCGCCGGAACAGCTCGTGCACGGGCGGGGACGGAGCGCTGCGGCGGGCGGCCGGAACCGAGGCCGCCCAGCGGGCCCGCACCTCGCCGCGGCAGCGGTCGAGCGGGGCCGGCCCGTACACGCTGCGCCAACCGTTGGGGACCGCAAAGTCACCTGGCCAGATCGCGTACTGCCCTTCGCCGTTCACCAGTACGGCATTGGGTCCGGAATTCCGCACCGATGGAGCGTCCGATGTGTCCACTGGCCTGACCTCGAGATGCTGCAAGAGAGTGATGACAGTGCGTTACCGATCATTCTGGTTGCGGTCGGTAACGGGCGGCTCCGCACTTCTCGACTATATCCACTCGGATGGATGAATGTATGATGATAAAAAACATCTGGACCCTCCCACGCCCGTGATGTCGCGAAGGGAGAGGCTGAGTTGACCTCTCGCAGACGACGCCTGATGGCCTGTTATTTCGGCTGGATGGTATTTCTCACCGTGGTCTATTACCAGAATCCTGCCGGACGCATCATCTGGTGGGCTGGTATCGGACTCAGCGGAGTCGCCGCCATCATCGTCGGGGCACGGCTCAACCGTCCTGCGCACGCGCTCCCGTGGTATCTGCTCGCCTTCGCGAATTTCAGCTTCACGGTGGGTGAGGTGCTCCAGGTCGTCGAGACCAACTATCTGCACCAGACGAACTTCCCGTCGGTGGCCGACGGCTTCTACCTGGCGGAGTATCTGCTCTACGCCGCAGGCGTCCTGGGGTTCATCCGCTGGCGGACGGCCCATCAGGACCGCGGCAGCGTGATCGACGGGCTTACGCTGACGGTCGGCCTTGCGCTGCTCGTCTGGATCTATCTGATCATCCCGTACGTGCACGACCCCGACCTGAGCTGGCTGCAGAAGGCGATCTCGATCGCCTACCCGCTCGGGGACGTCCTGGTGATGGCGATGCTGCTGCGGCTGCTCGTCCCACGAGGCGGGAAGAGCAGGTCGTTGCAGCTGCTCGCCGTCGGCACCCTCGGCATCCTGGTCTCCGACATCCTCTACGGGCTGATCCAGCTGCACGGCGTCTGGCACATCGGCACGCCGGTCGACCTGGGATGGGCCGCCTTCTACTGCGCCTGGGGCGCCGCCGCCCTGCACCCGTCGATGGTCGAGCTCACCCGGCCGATCCCGGCCCAGCCGCCGCACATCACCCGCGGGCGGATCGCCCTGCTGGCCCTCGCCTCGCTGATCGCCCCCGGGGTGCTGCTGGTGGAGGTGAACCTGGGGGACTCCAGCCACGCCGGGGTGATCGGCACGTTCTCGGCGGTGCTCTTCCTGCTGGTGCTGGCCCGGCTGTCCGGGGTGGTGATGATCCACCGGCACGCGGTCGCCCGCGAACGCGCCCTGCGGGTGGCCGGCGCCGAGCTGACCTCGGCGGTGACGGTGGAGGAGGTGGCGGCCGCCGTACGGACGGCCGTGTCGACGCTGATGCCGGACGCGCCGCACCACGTCGCGATGCTGGCCCTCGGCGAGCACGAGCTGCTGCCGGCCCCCCTGTCGCCTGCCCGGGGGGCCCGGCTGGTGCCGGCCGACGAGCTCAGTGGCGACCTGGCGGACCGGCTCGACGGCACGCCCACCGCGCTGCTCTGCCCGCTGGCGCTTCAGGAGCGACCGTCCGGCGACTCGCTGGTCGGCGTGCTGGCGGTGGGCGGGACGGACCAGGAGCTCACTGCGTTACAGAGTTCGCTGGAGATCCTGGCCGCCCAGTCGGCACTGGCCGTCGAGCGGGTGATGCTCAGCCACGAGATCAACGTACGCAACAGCGAGGCCTACTTCCGCACCCTCGTGCAGAGCGCCTCCGACGTGATCCTGATCCTCAACGAGGACGACAGCATCCGGTACGCCAGCTCCTCGGCGGACCGGGTGCTCGGGCGGTCCGGACTGGACGGCGCCCTGCTGACCGATCTCGTCCCGGTGGAGGACAGTCACGCGGTGGTGCTGGCGCTGGTCAAGATGCGCCGGGGGGACCACCCCGAGCAGGGCGACCACTGGCGGCTGCTGCGCGGTGACCGCCGGAGCATCGAGGTCGAGGTGCGCTGCAACGACCTGCGCGACGACCCGACCGTGGGTGGCCTGGTGCTCACCCTGCGGGACGTCACGGAGCAGCGCCAGATGGAGCGCGAGCTGACCCACCGGGCCTTCCACGACGCGCTGACCGGGCTGGCCAACCGGGTGCTCTTCCAGGACAGGGTGGGCCACGCGCTCAGCCGGAGCGAACGGCTCGGGACGGTGACCGGGGTGCTGTTCATCGACGTGGACGACTTCAAGGTGGTCAACGACACCCAGGGCCACGGCGTGGGGGACGAGCTGCTGGTGGCGGTGTCGCTGCGGGTCTCCACCGCGCTGCGGACCTCCGACACCGCGGCCCGGCTCGGCGGCGACGAGTTCGCGGTGCTGGTCGAGGACGCCCGCTCGCCCGCCGACGTCGGCGGGATCGCCGACAGCGTGCTCGCGGCGTTCGCGGAGCCGTTCAAGCTCAGCGCCGGAGCGGTCCGGGTGTCCGCGAGCGTCGGGGTCGCGACCACCGAGGACAGCGCCGACTCGGCGGAGCTGCTCAGCCACGCCGACCTCGCGCTCTACTCGGCGAAGGCCTCCGGCAAGCGCCAGTGGTGCCAGTACCAGCCTGCCCTGCAGGCCAACCTGGTCGAGCGGCACGAACTCAACGAGAGCCTGGACTCGGCGATCTCCGAGTCTGCCTTCTCCCTGCGCTACCAGCCCATCGTCGACCTCGCGGGCGGTGGGCTGGTGGCTTTCGAGGCGCTCGTGCGCTGGCCGCACGAGCGCCGTGGGATGGTGCCGCCGGAGGAGTTCATCGCGCTCGCGGAGGAGAGCGGCCAGATCGTGCCGCTCGGCGCCTGGGTGCTGGAGCGGGCCGCCGCCGAGGTGACCCGATGGCAGCGCACCAGCCTGGCGCCGCGCGCCACCCGGGGCCGCCCGCCGCTGTACGTCAGCGTGAACGTCTCGGCCCGCCAGTTCCGGGACGCCGGCTTCGTCGACATCGTCCGCGAGGTGCTGGACAGTTCGGGCATCCAGCCCGGCTCGCTCATCCTGGAGCTGACCGAGAGCGTCCTGATGCGCCGCGACGACCGGGTCCGTACCGACATGGCCACCCTCAGCGACCTGGGCATCCGGCTGGCCATCGACGACTTCGGCACGGGGTACTCCTCGCTCAGCTACCTGCGGGAGTTCCCGATCTCGATCCTGAAGATCGACAAGTCCTTCATCGACGGGCTCGGGGTCTCGCCGCAGCAGTACGCGCTGGTCGAGGGGATCACCCGGATCGCCGACACGCTCGGCGTCCAGGTGATCGCCGAGGGCATCGAGACCGCCGCCCAGCGCGACCTGCTGGCCGCCATGGGCTGCCCGCTGGGCCAGGGATACCTCTTCGCCGAACCTCTGACGGTGGACCAGGCGGGCACCCTGGTACGGGACGACGCGGCCCTGGTCGGGCGACCTGAGCGCTGAGCGGCCCCGCCGCTGCTGGTCGGGGTCGAGGTCAGCCCCGCCGGGGCGTCAGGCCGCTCGGCGGCCCACTGCGCCGCGGGCGATGTGGGAGAGCTTGGCCAGCTCGAAGGCGGCGTACGCGCCGCTCGCCAGCAGCGAGAACTTGACGCCCTCCCGGCCTTCCGGGCGCCGGTAGCCGTCCGGCAGGTAGGTGCGGTAGTGCTCGGCGGCGCGGTGGAAGAACTGGGGGCGCGCGGAGCGCGGCACGCAGCCGGCGAGGTCGAAGACGAAGAGGTAGTGCCGGATCATCCGGGTGAAGAGGAACGGCAGCGTGGCCTCGGTGGCCAGCTCCATGCTCCGCTCGTACTGCTCGAAGACGTCGAAGTGGCTGCAGCCCGGCGAGCCCGTCGGGTGCAGTGTGTGACGGCGGCGGATGCGCACGCACTCGCGGTCGAGCACCGCCAGGCGCTGCGCCGCGAAGAGCGTGCCGTGCACGACCGGGACCTCCTCGTAGTGGCCGTCCGGGAACTCCGGCACGCCCGCGCGCCGCAGCAGTCTGTCCCAGACCAGCGGCGGGGCGCCGAACAGCTCCGGCCACTCGGTGGCCCGGCGCACCTCCGGCCCGGCCTCGGCCAGCAGACCGGCCGCCCCGCCGGGCCAGCTGCGGCCGCCGTGCTCGCGGCTGTGCCCGAACAGCAGGACGTCCACCTCGCCGGTCTCCGCCAGCCGGTCGGCCATCGCCTGCAGGGCGTCCGGGTCGAGCAGGTGGTCACTGTCGAGGAAGAGCAGGTACTCGCCGGTGGCACGGGCGGCGCCGGCGTTCCGGGCCCGTCCGATGCCCACGGCGGCGTTCAGCCGCAGCACGTGGATGCGCGGGTCACGCATCTCGTACGCCTCGGCCATCCGCTCCGGGCTGTCCGGGGAGCGGTCGACCACCAGCAGGATCTCGAAGTCGCGGAATGACTGGGCGAGGAGCGAATCCAGGCACTCCTTGAGCTGGTCCTGTCGATCGTAGGCGGGCAGGACGACGCTGATGAGCGGCGGGTTCAGCGGGCTTGCAGGCGAGGGCATGGGCGGGAGGCTAAAAGGCGTGTACACGTCCGAGCAAAGCCGCGAACTGCCAGGAAATGCCTAATTCCGGACAGACCGATGCAGGTGTGCGCGATATCTTCACCGGTCAGTCACGGCTTGGTGACTGAGGGGCTCGTCCCGGAACGCAGAACGGCCACGCACCAGGAGGTGCGTGGCCGTGCGTTGCGTCATTCGAACCGATGGTCGGCTCAGTAGGCGCTGTGGGTCTGCCAGAACGCCCAGGCGCCGCACGGGCTGCCGTAGGTGGCGTTCATGTAGCTCAGGCCCCACTTGATCTGGGTCGCCGGGTTGGTGCGCCAGTCGGCACCGGCCGAGGCCATCTTGTTGCCCGGCAGAGCCTGGACCAGGCCGTACGCGCCGGAGGACGGGTTGGTGGCCGTCACGTTCCAGCCGCTCTCGTGCTGAATGATGTTGTTGAAGCACTGGAGCTGGCTCGCCGGGACGATCTGCGCGGCGATCTGCTGCGGGGTGCCGCTCGGCGCGGCGGGCTTGGCCGGGGCGGGGGTCGCCAGCGGGGCGCGCTGCTGCGAACGGGAGGCCGCAGCGGCCTTCGCCTTGGCGTCGGCGGCGGCCTTCGCGTCGGCAGCGGCCTTGGCATCCGCGGCGGCCTTGGCGTCAGCTGCAGCCTTCGCGTCGGCGGCGGACTTGGCATCCGCAGCCGCCTTGGCATCGGCAGCGGCCTTGGCGTCGGCGGCGGCCTTCGCGTCAGCCGCAGTCTTGGCGTCGGCGGCGGCCTTGGCCTGGTCGGTCGCGGCCTTCTGCGCCTCGTCGGCGACCGAGCCGGCCGAGCTGGTGGCGATCGACTGCGGCACGGCGGCCACGGCGGAGGGGGTGTCCTGCGGAAGGGCCAGCGCGAAGGTCGCGGAGCCGGCGACGGCGAGGGCGGCGACACCGGTGATGATTGCGTTGCGTCGGTTCTTGAGCAGCTGCATGGAGTGGGACAACCTCTTCCGTCGGGCGGGGCCGTGCACTGGGCACACGGGTATCGCGAAGCGTGTTCGGGGGAGAACAGGCCCGCGACCGTGTCGGACGGCCATGGCACCCCGGCTGTGGAGCGGGGAGGGCGGGAGAGCGCGGACGACGCCACGCTGCCTTGCGACCTGGACATCATTGGCAGACGGGCGCGGCGGGGGCAATGAGCCCTGGTACTACTGCCGGTCGTAGGCACGGCAGAGCGCCCGGTACTCAGCCAGGCGCTTCGACCTGGTCTACCCCCGCCGTGCACCCGGCAAACCTCGGGCCGTCGATTCGCCGGGATCGCTGGCCTGACCTGCGCCGTTCAGGCCGACTCCGGCGGGAGGCGACCCCCGGGGCCCGGGTGCGCCACTCGCCCTCGGGCGGCGTCGACTATCGAGGGCAGTAGTCGGGCGAAGCGGTGTGGGCGGCCTCACAGGAACCGTGCGGCCGGTTCGGCGCGCGGTGACCGGCCGGTCACCGGAATCCGACGGAAGCTGTCGGGGACGGAGGGCTCGGTCGACCGGAGGGCGTCTCGGGATCTGGATATTTTCGTCTCGTATGTCGATACGGTGTTACGGTCTCGCCCATGATCACAGGGGAGTCAGCAGTCGTACCGGCCCACCGTCGTTGGACCATGCTCGCGCTCGGCGCGGCAGGGCAGACCGCCAGCTCCACCGTGCTCTACGGCCTCTCCTACCTGATCCCCGCCGTCCGCGCGCAGTACGGCCTCTCGCTGGCCGCCGCCGGGCTGCTGGTGTCCTGCCCGGTGTTCGGCGCGCTGCTCACCCTGGCCGGGTGGGGCATCGTCGCCGACCGGTACGGCGAGCGGACGGCCCTGGTCTCCGGGGCGCTGCCCGCCGCCGCCGTCCTGGGCTGGGCGGCCACGGCCGACGGCGTGCGGCTGCTGGGCGTGCTGCTGGCGGTCGCCGGGGGCGCCGCCGCCGCGTCGATCTCCGCCTCCGGGCGGCTCGTGCTCGGCTGGTTCCCGCCGGGCCGGCGCGGCGTCGCGATGGGCGTACGGCAGGCCGCCCAGCCGCTCGGTGTCGGGCTGGCGGCGGCCCTGCTGCCGCCGGTCGCCAAGGCACACGGCGCGGGGGCCGGGTTGGCGTGCTGCGCCGTGCTGTGCGCCCTGGCCGGGCTGGCCTTCGCTGCCTTCGCGGTCGACCCGCCACGGCCCGCCCGCGCGGCGGGCAGCGCGGACGCGAACCCCTACCGGGGGCCGCAGCTGTGGCGGCTGCACGCCGCCGCCGCGCTGCTGTGCGTGCCGCAGTTCGTGGTGACGGGCTTCGCCCTGGTCTTCCTGGTCGAACACGAGGGCTGGTCGGCCGGGGTCGCCGGCGCGGTGCTCGCGGGGGCGAATCTGGCCGGTGCGGGTGTCCGGCTGCTGGCCGGCTGGTGGTCCGACCAGGTCGGCAGCCGGGTCCGCCCGGCCCGCGTACTGGCGCTGGCCACCGTCGTCGACCTGGGGCTGCTGGCCGTCGGCGCCTCCTCGGGCGTGGTGCTGGCCGCGACGGCCCTGCTGGCCGCGTCCGCTCTGACCGTCAGCACCAACGGCCTGCACAACACCGCCGTCGCCGAGTACGCGGGCCACCACTGGGCAGGGAGGGCGCTCGGAGTCCACGGCGTGGCGCAGCACGGCGCGATCGTCCTCGTCCCCGCCCTGACCGGAGCCCTGATAGCCGCGGCCGGTTACACCCCGGCCTTCGCGGTGGCGGCGCTCTTCCCGCTGGCGGCCGCCGCGCTGTTCCCGCGCCAGGCCCAGTTGGAGGTGCGGGGGCCGCGTGCCTGATGGCTGGAAGGCTGAGGCTCCGGGCGGGAGATGTTTGGGTGCCGGGTGCGGCGGGCCAGACATGGAGGATGACGGACTCTTCGCGGTTTGGTCCCTCGGCGGTCGTGGTCGCCGAGGAGGTGCGTGCGGCGCTGGCGGACGGGTTGCCGGTCGTCGCGCTGGAGTCGACGATCATCGCGCACGGTCTGCCGAGACCACGGAACCTGGTGGTGGCGGGGGAGTTGGAGGATGCCGTCCGGGCGGCGGGGGCGGTGCCCGCGACGGTCGCGGTGCTGGACGGGGTGGCCCGGGTGGGGCTGGGCAAGGACGGGTTGGAGCGGATCGCCACCGACGAGTCGCTGCGCAAGCTCGGCTTCCGCGATCTGGCACCCGCGTTGGCGACGGGCGCCAGCGGCGCGACCACCGTCTCGGGGACGGCCTTCCTGGCGGCGCGGGCGGGGCTGCGGGTGTTCGCCACCGGCGGGCTCGGCGGGGTCCACCGGGAGTACGCGAGCACGCAGGACGAGTCGGCCGATCTCGCGCTGCTGGCCCGGACGCGGATCACGGTGGTCTGCGCCGGGGTCAAGTCGATCCTGGACGTACCCGCGACCTTGGAGCGGCTGGAGACCCTAGGGGTCGCCGTGGCCGGCTACCGGACGGCCGACTTCCCCGGCTTCTACCTGGCGAGTTCGGGCTGCCCGGTCGACTGGACGCTCCGGGACGCCGAGGAGGTGGCGGCCGTGATGCGGGCCCAGGACGCCCTCGGTGGGCCGGAGTCGGCGCTGATCGTGGCCAACCCCGTACCGGAGGCAGAGCAGTTGGACCCGGCGCTGCACGACCGGGTGCTCGCCGAGGCGCTGGCCGCCGCCGCACGCGAGGGCGTCACCGGGCAGGCGATCACCCCCTTCCTGCTCACCCATCTCGTCGAACACACCCGGGGTGCCTCACTGGAGGCCAATCTGGCGGCCGTGCGTGGCAATGTCCGGCTCGCGGCGGAGATCGCCACGCGGTGGACCGGGCGGTGACGGGGGCCGGGGGGTTGCTGGTGGTCGGGGACGTCGTCACGGACATCGTCGCCCGGCATCGGGGGCCGCTGGCGCCGCAGACCGACAACGCGGCCCGGACTGCGGTGCTGCCGGGCGGGTCGGCGGCCAACGCCGCCGCCTGGGCGGCGCGTTCGGGCGCCGAGGTGCGGCTGCTCGCGCGGGTCGGCGCCGACTCTGCCGAGTGGCACCGGGCCGCGCTGCGGGCCGACGGGGTGCGGGCCCGGCTGGTGGTCGACGCCCGGCGGGCCACGGCCGTGGTGATCTGCCTGGTCGACGAGGAGGCCGAGCGCACCTTCGTCACCGACAGCGGAGCCTCGGCGGCGCTGGGGCCTGCGGACTGGGCGCCGGAACTGCTCGCCGGGGTGGCCCGGGTGCACCTCTCCGGCTACCTCTACTTCTGGGAGTCCGGACGGGAGTTGGCGGCGGTCGTGGTGGCGGCGGCCCGGGAGGCGGGGGTGCCGGTGAGCGTCGACCCGGCGTCCACCGGGTTCATCCGGCGGATGGGTGTCCCGGCCTTCCGGTCGGCGGTCGGGCGGGTCGGGCTGCTGCTGCCGAACCTCGCCGAGGCCCGGTTGCTGGCCGGGGTGGACGAGGTGAGGGCTGCAGCGGCGAGGTTGAGCACGGTGCACGGTGAGGTCGTGGTGACGCTCGGCGCGCAAGGGGCGCTGGTCGCCCGGGGCGGCCGGGTGGTCGCGCAGGTGTCCGGGGCCGTGGTCGAGGCCGTGGACAGCACCGGGGCGGGGGACGCGTTCACCGGGGCCTATCTCGCGGCGCGGCTGGCCGGGGCGGAGCCGGCCGAGGCGGCGATCGCCGGGTGCGAGGCGGGTGCGGCGGCGGTGGGCGTGGTCGGTGGGCGGCCGCCGCGGTGAAGCGTTGCTTCGGGGGCGCGGGGAACTGCGCGCTGCGGGAGGCACAGGTCCGTCTCTCCCGTTTCGCGCAGTTCCCCGCGCCCCTGGGGCTGCCTAGCGGCAGCTGTTCAGGCGGTCCAGGGTGACGTAGCCGTGGTCGGCGGCGAGCTCGTGGTCGTAGCAACTGCCGTCGGTGGAGCGGCCGGTGTAGTGCTCGGTTGCGCTGCCGTCGGCCTGGACGAGGACGCCGGACTGCCGTTCGAGCACGCCCTCGGCGGTCAGCCGGTCGTCGGTGGAGTCCAGGAGGCGCCAGTGCCGGCCCTGCTGGGCGGAGTCGGTCAGGTGGCGGGCCACGGTGGCCTGGCCCTTGACCAGGTAGCTGTCCGCCGCGCTGCCGGGCACGTAGGTGCTGGTGATGTCGATCGGGTAGGACCAGGTGCTGCGGGTGACGTCGGGGTGGCCGTTGCCCCGGGTGGTGGTGGTCTGCGTCCAGCCCTCGTCGGTCTGCGAACTCGTCTGCTGCTGCGCGCTGTTGCTGATGACGTCCTGGTTGGTGTAGCTGCCGTGGCGGTCGATCCGGGTGCTGATCCGGCCGCGTGAGGTGTCGACGTACCCGGCGACCGTCCAGTCCCGGCCGGCGGTCGCGGCGATCACGTCGCTGCCGTCCGCGCGGGTGGTCGTGGCGGTGGCGAGCTCGGGGGCGGGCTGCACGGTGTCGGTGGTGACGGCGCCCGAAGTCTGCTGCCGCCAGGGGTCGGTGGTGAGGAAGAGGCTGCCGTCGAGCGTCCAGAGGTCGCTGATCCCGGCGGGCGGCAGGAGGGTGACGGTGTGCGGCCTGCCGTCGGTGAGGGTGCCCGCGAAGGGGGTGAGGTCGACGTCGTACGGGAGGGTGCGGAAGGCGTCGATGCCGGGGATGGGCCGCCACATCAGCGGGCTGATGCCGCCGGTGTAGATGGCGGGGAAGGGCTGGACGGTGCCGGCCGTGCGGCCGTCCACCTGGACCTGAATCTCGCGGTAGGTGCCGCCGCCGCAGAGGCCGAAGTCGGGGTGCGCGGCGGCGTAGGCGTCCGGCACGTTGGCGTACCAGAACTCCTCGCAGCCGCCGCCCCGGGCGTAGACCTGGAGGTGGGCCTGCGTCAGGTTCCGGGGGAAGGTGAGGGTCGAGGTGGCGCTCTGGCCCTTGCCGAGGTTCCACCAGCCGGGGGCGGTGCTGGACTGGGAGACCGGGAGCACCTGGTCGGCGGTGTCGGCGGGCGGGTTGGCGCGGTCGGCCTGGTAGTAGGTGACCGTCATCGTCATGTGGAAGACGCCGGTGTAGGTGTCGTTGACGAGGTTGCCGAGGTCCACGACGACCGGCTGCGGGGTGCGCAGCAGCGGGGTGAAGGCGGTGATGTCGGTGTCGACGTGCCACTTGATGCCGTCGGGGTCGGGCTCGGGGGTGCTGGTGCGCAGTACCTCGGAGCCGCCGATCCAGACGCCCGCCAGCCGGTCGTACTGGCGGCCCGCGACGTTGCCGGACCAGTCGAGCACGACCTTGGACCAAGGGCCGGGGCAGTCCGGCGGCGGCGTGAGGGTGCCGGTGAAGGGCTGACCGTAGCTGTTGGCGAAGTCGTGCTGCATCGCCGTCACCGTGCAGTGCGGGGTGTTCGGCCGGGTGACGGGCGGGAGGGCGGTGACGGGGTCGGCGTAGTTGGTCTCGACCCGGCCGGACGGCTGGGCGTCCGCCCTGAGGCTGTCCGCGCTGAGGGTGTGCGGTGCCGGGGTGCGGACGCTCGCGACGGCCGGGACGGCGGGCAGGACGGTGGCGGCAAGTGCCAGCAGGGCGGCGGCACTCAGGTGCCTGAGGGGTTTCACGGGGGGGCTCCTGGGGTGGGTGTGGTCAGCCGGTGACGGCGATGCCGTCCGGTACGTTGCCGACGGTGACGGGCGCTCCGGCGGTGCCGGTGGCCGGGTCGACCGGGCGGATGTCGTTGGTGTTGGAGTCGACCGCCCACAGGGTGCGGCCGTCTGGGGAGAAGGCGAGCGCGTAGGTGCCGCCGCCGGTGGGGATCAGCGGCCCGGCGGCGCCGGTCGCGGTGTCGATCGGGGTGACGCCGCCCGCGCCGTTCGCCGCGACGTAGGCCGTCCGCCCGTCGGGTGCGACGGTGACGTACTCGGGGCCGGTGCCGACCGGCACGGTGCCGGTGACCCGGTAGCCGGCGGTGTCGACGACCGAGACCGTGCCGGAGCCGTTGTTGCTGACGTAGGCCCGGCTGCCGTCCGGTGTGAACGCGACGCCGAAGGGTGCCGCGCCGACAGCGACGGTGTGGCTGACCGTGCGGGTGGCGAGGTCTACCACGCTGACCGTGCCGTCGCCTTGGTCGGCGACCCACAGCTCCGTCCCGGCGGGGTTGACGCGCAGCCGCTCGGGTTGGCCGCCGACCTTGACCGGAGCCCCCACGGTCAAGGTCGACGTGTCGATGGGATGTACCGTGCCGTCGCCGAAGTCGCTGACCCAGACCGTCCGTTGGTCGGGCGTGGCGGCGACGTCGGCGGCGACGCTGCCGGTCTTCACCGTCGCGGTGACGGCGTTGCTGGTCAGGTCGACGACGGTGACATCGTTGCTGTTGTTGTTCGCGACGAACAGGTGCCCGGCGGCGGTGGTCATGCCGTCGGGACCACTGCCGACAGTAATCGGTGGACCGGCGTTGTGGGTCCTGGTGTCCACCGGAGTGACAGTGTTGTCACTGTAGTTGGAGACATACGCGGTGGGAATGGACTCGCCGGGCCGGGCCACCGTCACCAGCAGGTGGCTACGGGCGATGGCGGCCCCGGATGCTTCGCGTGCGGTGATGCCGAGCTGGTGGTAGCCGGTCGCGGTGCCGGCGCCCGCGGTGAGCGTGACGCTGGTGGTGGCGACGCCGCCCGCCGGGGCGGTGACGGTCGCGCCGGGCGGCTCGGCCGTCAGCCCGGCCGGGGCCTGGGACTGCCAGCTGACGGTGGCCGGGCCGCTGCCGAGGGAGTTGTCCACCCGGACGGTGACGGTCGTGCTGGCGCCCGGGGCGAGCCGGGTCTGCGCCGGGTCGGTGCCCACCGAGGCGCGGGTGGTGGGCGGGAAGGCGGGCCGCCCGGCGCCGAAGGAGGGCGGGGCGTCGGCGCGGCCGGTGCCCCAGCCGAGATCCGGAGTGGCGCCGAGGGTGAAGTCGAGCCGGTGGACGTGGTCGAGGTCGACCCAGGTGCGGGTGGTGGCGCGCCCGTCGACGCGCAGGCCGTGCACGTACGGCTGCCCGGCGCCCGCCGCGTCGACCGTCAACTCCCGTCCGTGCGGCGCGTGCAGGGTGGCGTGCGGGAAGAGCGGGCTGCCGACCACCAGCATCGGCACGCCGGGCGTCTGCGGGTAGAGGCCGAGCGCGGCCCAGACGTACCAGGAGCTCATCGCCCCGAGGTCGTCGTTGCCCGGCTCGCCGCCGGGCCCGAGGACGTACAGCGTGTCCATGATCTTCCGGACGGTGGCCTGCGTCTGCCACGGCCGCCCGAGGCTGTCGTACGCCCAGGGCGCCCCGAAGGCGGGCTCGTTGCCCTGCCAGTGGTAGGGCAGGTTGGGGCCCGCGTTGAGTTGGCCGAAGTACGAGTCGAGACGGGCGGCGGCGGCGCGGTCGCCGCCGAGGCCGTCGGCCAGGCCGCGCAAGTCCTGCGGCACCATCCAGGTGTACTGGGCGGCGTTGCCCTCCTGGAAGCCGCTCTGGCCGAACCCGCCGGTGGTCTGCACGGGTTGGCCGGGCGGGAAGGCGCCGTCGGCGTCGCGCGGGCGGATGTAGCCCGTCGCGGTGTCGAAGAGGTTCGCCCAGTTCTGCGAGCGGCTCAGGAAGCGGTCGGCGACGGCCTGTTGGCCGGTGGCGAGGGCGAGCCGGTGGACGGCGAAGTCGGCGAGCGCGTACTCCAGCGTCTCCGAGGCGCCGTTGGGGACGGGGCTGATCGAGTCCGAGCCGGTGTTGGGCACGTACCCGAGCTTCAGGTAGTCGGCCCCGTGCGGCCGTTCGACGTACCAGCCCTGGCCGGGGGCTCCGGTGCTGCTCTCGGCGCCGTGCACCATCGCCCGGACCGCGTGGGCGGTGTCGAAGCCCCGGGCGCCGAAGGCGTAGGCGCTCGCCAGGATCGGATCGGCCGCGTCGCCGTTCATGACGCCCGTGTAGCCGTTGGCCACGGGCCACTTGGGCAGCCAGCCGCCCTGGTCGGAGTCGTTGAGCAGCGAGGTGGCGATGTCGCTGGTCTCGTCGGGGGCGATCAGCGCGAGCAGCGGGATCTGCGAACGGTAGATGTCCCAGCCGGAGATGTTGGCGTATTGGGCGTGGCTCGGCGGGGCGGTGTGCACGGCGCCGTCGAAGCCCGGGTAGCGGCCGTCGGCGTCGCTGAACAGGTTCGGGTGCAGCAGGCAGTGGTAGAGCGCGGTGTAGAAGGTCGCCTGCTGGGCCCGGGTGCCGCCGGCGACGCCGATCCGGCGCAGGTAGTCGTTCCAGAGCCGCCGGGCGTGCTCGGCGACCTCGCCGACGTTCCAACTTCGGGCCTCGGCAGCGAGGTTGGCCTCCGCGCCCTGGACGCTCACGTAGCTGACGGCGACCTGCATGCCGACGCTCGCGGCCGTACGGGTGTCGAAGCCGACCCAGCCGCCCTGCGCCCAGGAGCCCGAGGTGGTGAACGGGCGGTCGAAGCGGGCCGCGAAGTGCACGGTGTAGGTGTCGGACTGGCCGCAGAAGTGGCCGCTGGTGACCGAGCCGGTGATCTCGCGGTCGCCGACGGTGTGGAAGGCGGCGCCGGAGCCGCCGTTCTGGCTGGCGGCGGTCTTGACCAGCAGCCGGGCCTGGTCGGTCGGCGGGTAGCTGAACCGGGCGAGGCCGGTGCGGCGGGTGACGGCGAGCTCGGTGCGGACGCCCCCGGCGGTGACGGCGTACGAGCCCGGGTGGGCGCTCTCCGAGGTGTGGTCGAACGGCACCGTCGCCGCGCTCGGGTCGGCCGGCAGCGCGCCGGTGAACGGGAGCACGGGGAAGTCACCCGCAACGGCGCAGCCCGGCCCGGAGAGGTGGGTCAGACTGAAGCCGGTGATCGAGGTGTCGCCGATGTCGTACCCGCCGCCGGGCGGCTTCGACGGTGTGTCGGGGCTCCACTGGAGCATGCCGAACGGCACGTCCGCACCGGGGAAGGTGTCCACCTGGCCGACCACACCCCCGCCGCTGCCCGTCCCGGCGAACGGGTCGACCAGGGCGGCCGGGTCGGCAACGGTCTGGGGTGCGGCAGCCGGGAGTTCGGCGGCCTGGACGGCCGGCGCGAGCGCGACTGCTGCGGTGACGGCGCCCGCGAGCACCAGGGCTCGTACGCGAATCGGGAGGCGGGACAAGCAACTACCCCTTCCGGCAACGACATCGGTAACAGGAGGTCAGGAGGTGCAGTCGGCGCGGTAGAGGAAGTGGGCGACGGCGGGGTCGTGCAGGTTGTCGCGGGTGATGCTCGCCAGGTTGGTCTGGATGAGATCGGTGACCGGCTTCTTGCCGATGGCGTTGGCGAGCTGGTCGACGGCCTGCTGACCGATCCCGTACGGGTCCTGGGAGATGAGTGCGTCGACGGCGCCGTTCTCCAGCGCCTGCACCTGCTGCGGGCCCGCGTCGAAGGAGACGACCTTGACCTTGCCCTGGTGTCCGGCGTTCTTGAGGCCGGTGCCGACGCCTTCGCCGGTCTGGGAGTTGGCGGTGAAGATGCCGGTCAGGCCCGGGTGCGCGGCGAGCTCGTCGCCGACGGCGGAGGCAGCGCCCTGGGCGGTGTCGCCGACCTGGCGGACGTCGACGAGCTTGATGCCCGGGTACTTGGCCGTCAGCTCCTGCTTGAAGCCTTCGATCCGGGAGTTGGTGGTGGTCGTGGTGAGATCCGGCGTGAGGACGGCGATCTCGCCGGTGCCGCCGAGCAGTTGGCCCATCGTGTCGGCGGCCTGCTGGCCGCCCTGGGCGTTGTTGGAGGAGATGTGGGTGACACCGAGCGAGGTGTCGGCCAGTGAGGTGTCGACGATCGCGACCTTCGCCCCGGCGCTCTGCAGCGTCTTGACGGGCGTCGCCAGCGAGTTGGGGTCGACGGGGGAGATCAGCACCCCGCTGGGCCGGTTTGCGGTCACGCTGTTGACCGAGCTGACCTGCTCGGGGACGCTCCAGTTGGCGGAGCCGGTGGCGGTGAAGCTGAAGCCGAGCTTCTTCGCCTCGGCGGCGGCCCCGCACTTCATCGTGATGTAGAACGGATCGCCGGTCTTTCCGGCGACGAACGCGATGCTGGTGGCCGAGCCGGAGCCGCCGGTGCTGTCGCAGCCGGTGGCGAGGACGGCGAGGCCGAGGGCGGTGGCCGTGAGGAGCAGGCGAGGGTGCATCGGGAGTCCTTGTCTACGAGCCGGAGTGAGTCAGCGCTGCCGTCTGCGGCGGCGGAGTTGGTCGGACCAGACGGCGACCACCAGCACCCCGCCGACGGCGACGGTCTGCCAGAAGGACTGCACCTGGAGGATGGTGAATCCGCTCTGCAGGACGGCTGGGATGAACACCCCGATGACGCTGCCGATCACCGAGCCGCTGCCGCCGAAGAGGCTGGTACCGCCGAGCACGACGGCGGCGATCGCGGTCAGGTTGTCCTGGGTGCCGCTGGTGAGGGTGGTGCTGCTGAAGTGCGCGAGGTTCAACACCCCGGCGAGCCCGGCGAGCAGGCCCGACAGCGCGTACACCTTGACGAGGTGACGGTCGACCCGGATGCCGACCCGCTGGGCGGCCTCGACGTTGGAGCCGATGGCGAGGGTGTAGCGGCCGAAGCGGGTCAGCCCCAGCCCGGCGGTGGCGGCGGCGACCACCAGCACGGCGATCACGATCAGCCAGGGCACGCCGAAGAGGGTGCCGCTGCCGAGGCTGTCGGCGAGCGCCGTCGGCACGTTGCCGGTGTCGACGCCGTGGGTGAGGATCTGCGCGGTGCCCAGCGCCATGCCGAGCGTGCCGAGGGTGACGATCAGCGGCGGCACCTTCGCCTTGGCGATGAGCAGGCCGTTCAGCGTGCCCCAGCCGAGCCCCGCCGCGACACCGGCGGCGGCACCGGCGGCGATCACGCCCCAGCCCGCGTGCGGGCCGCTGTCCAGCGCGTTCATCGTCTTCACCGCGACCACGCCGGAGAAGATCAGCACCGAGCCGACCGAGAGGTCGATCCCGGCGGTGACGATGACGAAGGTCTGCCCGACGGCCAGCAGCACCAGGATCGCCGACTCGGTGGTGATGCTGCGGAGTTCGAAGACGGTCGCGAAGGCGTTGGGCCGCAGGATCGAGAACACCAGCACGAGGGCGAGCAGGACGAGGAAGGTCCAGACTGTGTTCTGTCCGCGCAGGCGGGCGAACTGGCGGGCGGGCAGGGCCCGGATGCCGTTCACTGCGAGTCCTCCTCGGGGTGGGGCGTGTCGGTGGCGGGTGCGGTCTGGTCGAGTGCGCCGGTCATGGCGGCCACCAGCTCCTCCAGTGAGGTCTGCGCGGCCTCGAAGCGGGCCACCCGGCGTCCGAGCCGCAGCACCTCGACGCGGTCGGCCACCGAGAGCACCTCGGGCATGTTGTGGCTGATCAGCACCACGGCCACCCCGCGTTCGCGGACCCGGCGGATCAGCTCCAGCACGCGTTCGCGCTGCACCACGCCGAGCGCGGCCGTCGGTTCGTCCATGAACACCACCCGGGAGGCCCAGGCGACGGAGCGGGCGATCGCCACGCTCTGCCGCTGACCACCGGAGAGGGTGGCCACTGGCGCGTCCAACTCCTTGAGTTCGACGCCGAGCTCGGCGAAGGCGGTGACGGCGCGGCGGCGCATCGCCGGCTTGTCCAGCACGCCGAGCGCGCCGAGCAGGCCGCCGCGCAGCTGCTCGCGGCCGAGGAAGAGATTGGCGGCGGCGTCGAGATCAGCGGCGAGTGCGAGATCCTGGTAGACGGTCTCTATCCCGGCCGCCTGGGCATCCCTGGGCCCGGCGAAGCTGACGGGGCGGCCGGCGAGCAGGATCTCCCCGCCGTCCGGGGCGACGGCGCCGACCAGGGTCTTGACCAGCGTCGACTTGCCCGCGCCGTTGTCGCCGACCAGGGCGACCACTTCGCCCGCGTGCACGGCGAAGTCGGCGCCGTCGAGCGCCTGGACGTGGCCGTAGGTCTTGACCAACCCACGGGCTTCCAGCAGGGGTTCGGGCACAGTGCTCCTCCTCGCCTCGCGGGGCCTCGTGGAAGGACAACGTTGTCGCGGTTGGCATGTACTCATGCAAGGTTGGCTGCTGTCAAGGCTCCCGGCCGTAACTTCTGTTGCTCAAGTGCACTTGAGTAGAAGGTTTTTGACCGGACATCTGCATCGGCCGGACTACACTCCCGACAACGTTGTCAGCCGAAGGGGGCCACAGATGACCGAGGGCAGACCCACGATGAAGGACGTGGCCGCCGTCGCCGGAGTCGCCCTCAAGACCGTGTCCCGGGTGGTGAACGGTGAGCCCGGCGTCCGCACCGCGACGGCCGAGCGGGTCCGCCGGGCCGTCGAGCAGCTGGGCTTCCGCCCCAACGACAGCGCGCGGCTGCTCCGGCAGGGGCGGCGCACCTGCAGCATCGGCCTGATCGTCGAGGACGTCTCCGACCCGTTCTACTCCACGCTCAACCGGGCGGTGGAGGAGGTGGCGCGGGCGCACGGCGCCCTGCTGCTCACCGGCTCGTCGGCACAGGACCCGGAACGGGAGCGGGAGTTGGCGACGGCCTTCTGCGCCCGGCGGGCGGACGGCCTGATCATCGTTCCGACCGCCGCCGACCACGGCTACCTGGCACCCGAGATGGCGGCGGGCACAGCGGTGGTCGCCGTCGACCGGCCGGTGCCGGGGCTGGCCGCCGACACCGTCCTCAGCGACAACCGGGGCGGCAGCCGGGCGGGGGTCGAGCACCTGCTGCGGCAGGGCCACCGGCGGGTCGGCTATCTCGGCGACTCGCCGGGCATCTTCACGGCGGTCGAGCGGCTGGCGGGCTACCAGGAGGCGATGGCGGCGGCCGGGTGCGAGGTGCGGCCGTCATGGGTGTCGATGGCGCGGCCCGACGCGGTCGGCATCCGGCTGGCGCTCGACCGGATGCTGGCCGGGCGGTGGCCGGTCACGGCGCTGATGTGTGGCAACAACCGGACGAGTGTGGCGGTGCTGCGGGAGCTCGGGGCCCGGGGCGGCAGCCCGGCGCTGGTCGGCTTCGACGACTTCGAGCTGGCCGATCTGCTGGCGGTGCCGGTCACGGTGGTCGCCCAGGACGCCGTCCGGCTGGGGCGGACGGCGGCCGAGCTGTTGTTCCGCCGGATTGGTGGGGAAGTGGGGCAGCCGCAGCGGATCTCGTTGGCCACGCGGCTGGTGGTGCGGGGGAGCGGGGAGATGTGAGGTGGCATCGCCGGGGCGTCGGCCATTTACGGACTGAAGGGGCGCGGGGAACTGCGCGGGGCGGAAGGTGCGGCAGAGGTGCCTTCCGGTTTCGCGCACGCAGTTGATAAGCAGAGCCCCGCGCCCCTGTGGTCAACGCCCCACTAGTTCAGGGGAGTCCAGGACTGGGTCGGGGTGCCGGCGGCGGGGTTCTGGGTGACGGTGGCGGTTCGGGTGGTGGCGGTGGTGTCGAGGGCGTGGCCGGTGGCCTTGTTGAGGATGGTGATGGCGCCGGTCGCGGTGTTCTGGGTGACGGTCCACTTCTGCTGGGCGGAGGTGGGGTCGAAGGTGTTCTGCACGGTGACGGCCTGGCCCGCGCCGGTGGGAGCGGTCAGGGTGCCGGCGATCTGGGTGCCGGTGTAGCAACGGTCGAAGATCCGGACGGTGCCGTCGGCGTTGGGGGCGAACTGCCACTGCTCGGAGGTGTGGGTGGAGTCCCAGGTGTTGATGTCGGCGGTGCCGCCGGCGGGGGCGCTGCAGGTGCCCGTGACCTCGAGGGCGAGGCCGCCGGAGCCGCCGTTGGTCATGCCGTGGTACTTGCCGTCGCCGACGATCGCCGGGGTGACGGTGGCGGGGGGTGCGCTGAGCCGGTACATCGCGACGGCGTGCGGGGCGAGGTTGGCGCTCAGGGTGCCGTTGACGGTGCCGAGGGCCTTCGTCCAGAGGTCCTTGGACTGGTAGGAGGCGCCGGAGAGGCCGAGGGCGCTCAGGCTGGTGCCGACGGTCCGGTACGCGGTGGCGCTCTGGTTGACCAGCAGGACGGCGGTGTCACCGTTCGCGAGTCGGCGCTCGAGCACGACGGGGGCGCTGCCGCTGGGGTTCGGCGCGGAGCCGACCAGGGTGGCGGGCCTGCCCAGGGAGTCCTGGTCGACGGCGATGACGTCGGTGTTCTTGTAGAGCGCGAGGCTCGCGCCGGTCAGGCCGGAGGACCAGGTGTGCCCCTGGTCGGTGTGCTGCGACTGGGCGGCGGTGCGCAGGTCGGCGCCCGTGATCAGCGGCGAGGCCATCATCGAGAGGATGGAGAGCTCGGTGGCCGACTCGGTGTCGGTGAACGGCTGGTGGCAGGTGCAGGTGTCGGTCACACCCCACTGCCCGTAGACGTCCTGCCAGCCGGCGAACATCATGTCCATGTCGTTCCAGCTGCCCGGCTTGGCGTTCGCCGGGTACTGGAGGGCCGTCCGCAGCGCGCCGTCGTAGAGCACGCCGTTCAGGTCGCTGTTGCGGTCGCCGCCGATCCGGCACAGGTTCGCCACCTGCCCGCACCAGACGCCGGTCGGTGCGTAGCCGGGCGCCGAGTACTGCGGGGTGCCCGCCGCCGCGATGACGGAGTCGCTGCGCGCCGGGTCGTTGGCGCCGAGCAGGTACGGCACGCCGCTGTGGACGGGCTGCGCCGAGACGCTCATCGCGACCTTGGGCCGGCCGTACCGGGCGGAGGCGGCGTCCAGCTGCTGCTGGAAGGCCTGGACGCGGGCGTAGATGGACTGGGTGAGCTCCTTGCCCTCGCCCTGCGTGCCGTAGTTGTGGCCGTCCGGGCCGGTGACCTGGCCGCCGTACGGGCAGTCGTCGTACTTCACGAAGTCGACGCCCCAGGCGACGAAGTCGTTCGCGTCGGTCGCCTCGTGGCCGAGGCTGCCGGGGTGGCCCTGGCAGGTGGTGTAGGTGTCGGTGGCGTACAGGCCGAACTTCATGCCCTTGCTGTGCGCGTACCAGCTCAGGTACTGGATGCCGTTGACGCTCTGGCCGTTGACCGTCCGGTCGGGGAAGTGCGACGCGTCCGGCACCAGGTTGCCGCTGGTCGGGTCGTTGCCGGTGCCGTCGAGGCCGTTGACGGGCTGCCCGGCGGCGTTGTAGAGCTGCATGGCCCAGTCGGAGTTCTTGACGATGCCGCCGGTCTGGCCCGAGCGGTGGTTGAGCGACCAGCCGTCGTCGATCGTGACGGTGTCGTAGCCGACGGCGACCAGGCCGTTCGCCGACATGTAGTCGATGGTGTCGACGACCTGCTGCTGGGTGACACCGGTGCCGAGGCTGTTCCAGGAGTTCCAGCCCATCGGCGGGGTGAGCGCCTGGCCGTTGTTCAGCTGCGGGGTGGGGGTCGCCGCCTGGACGGCGGTGCTGCTGAACGGGGCCGCCGTGACCGCGAGCAGGAGCGCGGTCGCCGCGACCGTGCCGAGGCGCCGTAGCGGCCCGCGCGGCCCGGTGGGTCGGGAATCGAGCATGTGGGGTGCCATGTTGAGAATTATTTGTTTCTGTTTGATTTTGTCAATGCTTTGCGCGGTTGGTACACCACTGGCCACCCGGGGGCCCGCCGGGAGACGATGGCCACATGGCCCGTAAGACGGTCCGCTCCTCGACAGCCCGCAGCGTCGCGGGCCAGGTGTTTGCCCTGCAAGTGCTCGTCGTGGTGCTGCTCGTGGTCTCGGCCGTGCTCGCCCTCGTCCTGCAGTCCCGCCGGGACAGCACCCAGGAGGCCCGCAACCGCTCGGTCGCCGTCGCCCAGACCTTCGCCGACTCGCCCGGCATCGTCGCGGCCCTGCACTCGCCCGACCCGACCGCCGTGCTCCAGCCCGCCGCCGAGGCCGCCCGCAAGGCCTCCGGGGTGGACTTCGTCGTCGTGCTGAACACCGACGGCATCCGCTACACCCATCCGCTGCCCGACCGGATCGGCAAGAAATTCGTCGGAAACTACCAGCCCGCCCTTCAGGGCCAGGTCGTCACCGAGCAGGTGAACGGCACCATCGGCCCGCTGGTGCAGGCCATCGTGCCCGTCCGCGACCCCACCGGCACCGTCGTCGGGATGGTCTCGGCGGGCATCACCATCAGCAAGGTCAGCGGCGTCGTCGAACGCCAACTGCCGCTGCTGCTCGGCGCCGCCGCCGTTGCCCTCGCCCTCGCCACCGTCGGCACCGCGCTCGCCAGCCGCCGCCTGCTGCGCCAGACCCACGGCCTCGGCCCGGCCGAGATGACGCGGATGTACGAGCACCACGACGCCGTGCTGCACGCCGTCCGCGAAGGCGTCCTGATCCTCGGCCCCGAGAACCGTCTGCTGCTCGCCAACGACGAGGCCCGCCGCCTGCTCGGCCTGCCGCCGGACTCCGAAGGGCGCGCCGTCACCGACCTCGGCATCGACCCGCAGGCCGCCGAGCTGCTCGCCGCCGGCCGGGTCCTCAGCGACGAGGTGCTCCCCGCCGGCGACCGGCTGCTCGTCGTCAGCACCCGGCACACCGACCGGCACGGCGGCCCGCCCGGCCTGGTCGCCACCCTGCGTGACTCCACTGAACTGCACGCCCTCACCGGGAAGGCCGTCGCCGCCCGCCGGCGGCTCACTCTGCTCTACGGCGCCAGCGTCGCCATCGGCACCACCCTCGACATCACCAGGACGGCCGAGGAGCTCACCGAGGTCGCCGTCCCAGGCTTCGCCGACTTCGTCACCGTCGACCTCGCCGAGCCCGTCCTGCGCGGCGAGGAACCCCCGCCCGGCCACGAGACCCCGATGCGGCGGGTCGCCCGGGGCGGCATCGACCCGGACCCACCGCTCTACCCCGTCGGCGAGCGCATCACCGTCCGGGCCGCCACCCCGCAGGCCTGGAGCCTCGGCACCGGGCAGGCCGTCCTCGACACCGACCTCGGCTCCTCCGCCGTCTGGCGGGCCCAGGACCCGGAACGCGCCGAGCAGGTGCTCGAGCACGGCATCCACTCCGTCGTCCGCGTCCCGCTGCTGGCCCGGGGCGTGCAGCTGGGCATCGCCAAGTTCTGGCGCTCCCGGCGGCCCGATCCCTTCGACCATGACGACGTCACCCTCGCCGAGGAGCTGACCGCGCGGGCCGCCGTCTGCATCGACAACGCCCGCCGCTGGACGCGCGAACACAGCACCGCCGTCGCTCTCCAGCACAGCCTGCTCCCCGGCGCCCTGCCCCCGCAGAACGCCGTCGAGGCCGCCTACCGCTACCTGCCCGCCCAGGCCGGGGTCGGCGGCGACTGGTTCGACGTCATCCCGCTGCCCGGCGCCCGCGTCGCCCTGGTCGTCGGCGACGTCGTCGGCCACGGCCTGCACGCCGCCGCCACCATGGGCCGACTGCGCACCGCCGTCCACAACTTCTCGACCCTCGACCTGCCGCCCGACGAGCTCCTCGGCCACCTCGACGACCTGGTCATGCGCATGGACCAGGAACAGGGCGACGACGGCCGAGGCGCCGGCATCACCGGCGCCAGCTGCCTGTACGCCGTCTACGACCCCGTCTCGCTGCGCTGCACCATCGCCCGAGCCGGGCACCCGCCCCCCGCCGTCGTCCACCCCGACGGCACCGTCGGCTTCCCCGACCTCCCGGTCGGGCCGCCGCTCGGCGTCGGCGGACTCCCCTTCACCTCGGGCGAGTTGACCCTCCCCGAGGGCGCCCGGCTGGTGCTCTACACGGACGGCCTGATCGAGGATCGCGGCCGGGACATCGAGGAGGGCCTCGGACTCCTCGCCGACGCCCTCCGGCAGGCCGGGCCGGGGCCCGAGGAGACCTGCGAGGCGGTGCTCGGCGCGCTGCTCCCGGAGGGATCGGGCGACGACGTCGCACTGCTCGTCGCCCGGACGCGGGCGCTGCCGGGCGGGAACGTGGTCGAGTGGGAGGTCCCGGCCGAGGCGGCGGCCGTCGGGACCGTCCGGGCGGCCGTCAGCGCACAGCTCGAGCGCTGGGGCATCGAGGAGTTGGCGTTCACCACCGAGCTGATCCTGAGCGAGCTGGTGACCAACGCGATCCGCTACGGCAGCGAGCCGATCCGAGTCCGGCTGCTGCGTGACCGCCACCTGATCTGCGAGGTGTCGGACACCAGCGGCACCTCACCGCACCTGCGCTACGCCGCCGCCATGGACGAGGGCGGGCGCGGGCTGTTCCTGGTCGCCCAGTGCTCGGAGCGCTGGGGCACGCGGTACACGGCGGCGGGAAAGGTGATCTGGGCGGAGCAGCTGCTCGACTGAGCAGGTCGGCAGCCGAGCAGGTCGGCAGCCGAGCAGGTCGGCGGCCCGCCGTCAGTTCGGCCAGTGCGGCGAGCGGCCCAGGACGCGGAGGATCCGGTCGAGGGTGCCGCCTCCACCCGTCGCGGCGAGCCCCGGGCGGAACGACGCGCCCTCGCGCAGGCGGTTCGCGCCGTCGGGGACCTGCTCGGCGATCGGCAGCGCGGCGTCGAGCAGGTCGGCGTCGAACTCGGCCGGGACGCCGATGGTGGCGGCCACGTCCCACCCGTGGACCACGTAGTCGATGAAGTGGAAGCCGACGGCCAGGCCGGCGGGGAAGAGCCGGTCGCTGCGGATCTCCGGCAGCCACAGCCCTCGGTCCAGCAGGCCGTCCGCGCCGAAGGCGGCCGTCACGGCCGCCGCCGACGCGGCGAACTCGGCGGCGGGGTCGTCCCCCACCGGCCGGTCGGCCCACACCCCGAGGTCGCTGGTCTCCCCGAGGGCCGAAGCCGCGAAGCCGCGGTTCTGCCCCACCATGTGGGCCAGCAGCCGGCCGAGGTCCCAGCCCGCACAGGGGCTCGGCCGGCCGAGCTGCCCGACCTCGACCTGGTTCACGATCGACTCGGTGATCTTCAGTGCCCGGCGGTCGAATTCACGGATGTCCGTCACAGGGCTGACTCTAGCGCCCGTCCCGGCAGAGGTAGTTGGCCGCTCCGGCTCAGGTCCGGCTCAGGACAGGTGGAGCACCTCGCCGGGGTGGATCAGGTCGGGGTTGGTGCCGACCACACCGAGGTTGTGGTCGTAGACGTGCTGCCAGCCGCCGAGGTGGTACGCGTCGGAGATCCCCGACAGGGTGTCGCCGGGGGCGACCGTGTAGCTGCCGGGGGCCTGCGGGCTCGGTGCCTGCTGGGCGGGCACCTGCTGGGTCGGTGCCTGGCCGGTGGCCGTCCCGTCGGGTGCGGGCTGCGACGGTGCGGTGGTGGGCGCCGTGGTGGGCGCCGTGGTGGGCATCGCGGTGGGCGTGGTGACCGGGGCCGTCGGCTGGGGCACTGCGGGGGTGGCGGGTGCGGTGCTCGGCGTGCTGCTCGGCGTGGTGCTCGGCAGGCCGGCGACCGGGGGTGCCGACTGGGGCGCCGTCGGGGTGACGGGTGACGTGACGGGCGCGGTGGTGGGGGTGGCGGCCGGCGGGGTGAGCGGCGCGGGGGCGGTCGTGGCCGGGTCGGTGGCCGTCGAGGCCGCCGGGGTGGGGGTGCCGGGCGTGCCGGGCGTGGTGGCGGGCGCGCTGGGGGGCTGGAGGGCGCTGTTGCAGCTGGCCCAGCGGTCGGGGCCGCGGTCGGCGAGCATCCGTTCGGCGACGGTGATCTGCTGGTCCTTGCTGGCGTGGCTGGGCTGCGCGGCGTACAGGTCGCCGCCGTACCAGACCCAGTCGCGCAGCGTGATGCCCAGGCCGCCGTAAGTGCCGTCGCCGGTGTTCTGCGTCCAGTTGCCGCCGCTGGTGCACTGGGCGACGGTGTCCCAGGCGGTGACGGGGGCGGCGTGTGCTGCGGCTGCGGTGAGCAGCGGGAGCGCCAGGCCGACGCCCGTGACGGTGGCGGCGGCGACCGCGCGGTCGGCCTGGGTGGGGCGGCGGTGTCGTCCGGGGCCCGAGAAGACCATCAGTTGTCCCTCTCCGCACGCCTGCGAGGTGAGCTGTCGGGTTCGGACCGAGAGGTGGCCCGGCCGCTGGTGCGGCTTCACCCCGAGCCGTGGGGGCCACGGCGAGGTACCTGGTTCCCCCGTCCCTGCCCAGGGGTCAGCTGTGTCGTCCCGGGGGAGCGGTGGGCAGGGTTCGGCGTGCCGCGTCCGGGGCCCGCGCTGGCGGGCTGCTCGGAGACTAGAGGGAGGATCAGCTCGATAACAACCCGGCAACCCGAACATCACACAATCATCACGAGCCTCGTCGGCCCCTCGGCTCAGCCGTGCGCGGCCAGCGCCTGGTCGGCCTTCGGCAGGTTGGCATGCAGATGATCCAGGTACGCCTGCGCCTGCGACCCCGGCCGGGCGCCACGGGCGAAGGCCAGCATGTTCCCCGGGCCCGTGTTGTAGCCGAGCGCGAGAAGTTCGTCCTTCGTGTACGAGCCCGACAACTTGCCCGGCAGCTGGTCGGCCAGCCCGTTCAGGTACCAGGCGGCGGCCTGGACGGCGAGCCCCGGGTCGTCCGGCAGCTCCTCCCACCGACGGTCCGCGAAGTGCCCCGGCTTGGTCTCGTCGAAGGCGGCCCGGTGCATGTTGGCGATCCCGAACGCGGAGTCCGGCTTGAGTCGCTGCCAGGCCCGCTCCAGCTCGGGGTCGTGCGGCTTGTACGCCTCGTTGTAGAGGATCGCCATCAGCAGCCGGGGGCTCACCCCGGCCCGCCCGGCCTGCTCGCGCACCTGCGGCGCGTAGTGGGCGGGGTCGTACGAGCTGCTCCCCACGCTGCCCGGGGAGGGCGAACTGCTGGGTGAACTGCTGGGTGAGGCGCTCGGCGAAGGGGCGGCCGCCGGGGTGGTGGCCTCGGACGACCGGGGGATGGCCTTGCAGCCGCACCCCAGCAGCCCGACCGCCAGTAGGGCCCCTGCCGTCCGCCAGTACCGCCGCTTCCCGCTCATACTTCCTGATCGTACGTCGGCAACCGGGCCGGGTCAGTGACCTCCGGAGACCAGCAGCTCCACCAGCGTCCGCACACCGACGCCCGTGCCGCCCGGCACCCACTCGCCGTCGTCGGTGTCGGAGAGCGCCGTGCCCTGGATGTCCAGGTGCGCCCACGGGATGCCCGGTGGTACGAACTCGCGGAGGAAGAGCCCCGCGAGCAGCGCGGTGCCGTGCCGGACGCCGATGGTGTAGTTGACGAGGTCGGCGACCCGGGAGGTGAGCTGAGTGCGGTACTCCTCGGGCAGCGGCAGCGGCCAGAACTGCTCACCGGCCCGCCGCCCGGCCGCCCGGACGGCCTCCGAGAGGGCCTCGTCGGTGCCCATCACGGCGGTGATCCGGCGGCCGAGTGCGACGGCCGCCGCGTCCGTCAGGGTGGCGAGATCGATGATCGCGTCCGGTCCGGTCTCCCCGGCCAGCGCCAGCGCGTCGGCCAGGATGAGGCGGCCCTCGGCGTCCGGGTGGCGGACCTCGACGGTGGCGCCGCTGCGCATCCGCAGCACGTCACCTACCCGGATCGGGTCGGCGTTCGGCATGTTCTCGGTCAGCGGGAGCCAACCGTCCACCGCGATCGGGCAGTTCAGTGCGCCGAGGGTGGACATCGTGGCGAGCACGGTGGCGGCCCCGGCCATGTCTGCCTTCATGGTGGCGAGTTCGGCGTTCGGCTTGAGCGCGAGACCGCCCGCGTCGTAGGTGACGCCCTTGCCGACCAGGGCGATCCGCCGGGCGGCCGGCTCGGCCGGCCGGTAGCGCAGCCGGACCAGCCGGGGCGGCACCAGGGAGCCCCGGCTCACCCCGAGCAGCCCGCCGAGCCGCTCGTGCGAGATCCGCTTGGCGTCCCAGACCTCGCACTCCAGGCCGGAGTCGGAGGAGATCTTCAACGCCCGCTCGGCGAACTCCGGCGGGGTGAGCGCCTCGCCCGGCTCGTTGACCAGGTCACGGGCCAGCAGCACCGCCCCGCCGACCCGCAGACCGGTGGCGAGCGCGGCGCGGGCCTCCGGCGTGTCCTCGGCCACCAGGTCGATCCGCTGGTCGACCCGGGGCGCGGCGGTGAAGTACCCGCTGAAGCGGTACCCACCGAGCAGGTAGCCCTCGACCAGCGGCCGCAGGTCGGCGTCCGGGGCCTGCACGGCGAGCCGCCGGTAGCCCCCGACGCCCCGGGCGAGGCGGGCCGCCGCCGTGCGGGCGGTGTCGGGCCCGTACGCGGCGCGCGGGCCGCAGCCCAGCAGCACGGTGACCGGATCGCCCGGCAGGTGCAGGGTCTGCCCTGCCGCGCCGGAGAAGCCGCTGCCCGCGAGGAAGGCGGGGGAGAGCTCGGCGGGCAGCTCACCGGCCCAGACCGGCACCACCACCGCGTCGACGTCCGAGGCCCGTTGCGGCGTCAGCCGCCACTCGGCGCTCATGACGCGCGGGCGGCGCGGCGGGCCGCCCCCCACGCCTCGAGGTCGTCCAGGTACTGCCCGGCCAGCTCGCCCATGCCGCCGGCCGCGCCGACGGAGGCCCAGCCCCGGGCCGCCGAGATCGCGTGCGGGTCGATCCGCAGCGCCTGGAAGAAGCAGTCCTCCGCGAGCAGCGGCTGCCCGGCCCGCGCGAAGCAGTCGCCCGCCGCCGCGTAGCCGAAGGCCGTCGAGACCGGGCCCAGCCGGGCCGTGCGCAGGTAACTGCGGGCGGCCTCCTCGGGCTTGCCCTCCTTCATCAGGCCCTCCGCGACCTCGATGTGGGTCTTGGGCTCGTACGGGTCGATCGCTAGCGCCTCGGCGACCAGCCGGTGCGCCCGCTCGTTCTCGCCGAAGGCGTAGAACTCCTTCGAGCGGCTCTCGACGCAGGCCCGCAGGTTCTCCCGCTTCAGGAACTCCTGGTACTCGCCGACGGCCGGCACCGCACGGGCCAACTCCTCGGCGCGGTCCATGTCGGCGGCCAGCTGCACGGTGTCCTTCTGAAGGAACGGCACGTAGCTGACGCTACGGTAGAACCGGCTCTCCCACATGATCTTCTCGAACTCCGAGTGCTGCGGATCGGCCAGCAGCTCGGCCAGCGCCTTCTCACCGATCTCCCGCCAGGCGAGCGCCGTCTCCAGCGCACGCGTCTCGCGGGCCTCGAAGATGACCGAGAAGACCGCGACGTGGAACCGCAGTTGGGTCGGACAGGCCGGGTGCTCCACGATCGCCCGCGAGTTCGCCGGCGCCGCGACGTTGGCCCGGCCCACCGAGCCGACCCAGCGGACCACGTCGAGCCAGTGGTGCATCCGCAGCTCGGCCGGGGTGCTCAGCTCGGCGGCCGGGGTGTACGGCAGCAACTCCTGTACCAGCTTGATGAATCCGAGCCGGAACAGCACCCCGGCGACCTGGTGCTGCCGCTCCGCGTCGTACGAGGCGAAGTCCTCCACCCACCCGCACAGGGTGTCCCAGGCGGGCGTGCGCAGGTGTGCGGGCAGCTCGGCGGGGTGCGAGACGGCGAACTCGCGCAGGCCGGACTCGCGGATCAGGTTGGTCCGGAAGGCGGGCGGCATCAGCCGCTGCCAGTTCACCTCGGGCGGCGTGCCCCGCTCGGCGAACTCGAAGGCCATCGTGGGCAGATTGGCGTACAGCCCGGGGGACTTCGACTCGCCGAGGTTGAAGTACGCGGCGTGCATCCGGTAGTGCCAGTTGTTCTCGTACGGCCGCTGCGGATCGCGCGCGGCGGCCAGCCGGACGACCTCGGCCAGCGGCTCGTCACCGGCGTCCAGGCAGCTGGCCACCAGCCTGTCCCGGGTGGTGCTCGCCCGTGGCGCGGCGCGGAAGGCCCGCTCGGTGAGCACCCGGGCGAACTCGCCCTGCTTGAGCTCCTTCGCGCAGTCGGCCGCAGCCAGTAGTGCGTAGGCGGTGCCGTACGGGCCGAGCCGGGCCGCGTGCAGGTAGCCCGCGAGGGCCTGCTCGGTCTCGCCCGCGCGCTGGTGCGCCTGGGCGGCCTGCATCCGGATCTTCACGCAGGTCGGGTCGATGGCCACGCCCTCGCCGATGGCCTGCTGCTCGGCCGCGGTGTCGCCGAGCCGGACGGCCATCTCCACCCGGCGGTCGATCAGCCGCCGCCTGGTCTCCAGCAGCACCATCGCATCGTCCTCGTCCGGCGCGGTCAGCTCGACGACGGCCTGCTGCGCCTCCGCCAGCCGGGCGGCCGCCCCGGCGAAGTCCTTCTGCCGCTCGGCGTACATGGCCTCGCGGATCGCGAGGCGGGCGTCCAGGATCGTCCGCTCGAAGCCGGTCAGCCCGGGGGCGACGTCGGCGAGCAGGGCACGGGCCTGGCCGAGGTGGTGCGGGACGGCCGAGTCGTCGTTGCCGTGGCGGGCCAGCAGGTAGCCCCAGCCCGCGACCGACTGCACGTGGGTGACGGTGGGGGCGAGGTGCTCGACCAGCGGCCGGTAGGCGGCCGTCGTCCGCTCGGTGAGGCCCTCGAGGCCGAACAGGGCGATCGCGCGGGCCGCTTGGAGGCCGGCCGTCACGCCGTCCTGGCAGGAGGACTCGGGCAGGTCCTCCGGCACCACGTCGAGCACGGCGGGGAAGAGACAGGCGGCGACCAGCCAGTGTGCCAGCCCGGCGCGGTCCACGGTGTCCAGATCGGCCCGGTGCCGGTAGGCCTCCGTCATCCGCCGCCAGGCGGGGGAGGC
This sequence comes from Kitasatospora sp. McL0602, assembly GCF_052076145.1. NCBI lineage: Bacteria > Bacillati > Actinomycetota > Actinomycetes > Kitasatosporales > Streptomycetaceae > Kitasatospora > Kitasatospora sp. McL0602. The sequence goes on from NZ_CP197246.1 coordinate 7,077,142, forward strand.
CAGCTCCTCGGGCAGCTCCGCCGGGTTCGCCGCCCGGTAGGAGTGCAGCCGGGACTCCTCGACCAGCAGCTGCCGGTAGCTGGCGGGCATCGTCATGCCGAAGCGCAGCGCGCCCGGGGAGCGCTTCTCGAACCGCCGGGCCGCGAGGACGGCGGCCCTGGCCTGGATGACGGTCGACGGGGTCTCGGCACCGTCGAAGTACGGTCGGTGCACCTCGAACGTCAACCAGCTCGGGGCGTTCACCCCGACTGTTCCGTGACTGAACTCCCAGCGGTCCACGGCGTCATTCCCATCGTTCTCGAAGTGCTCTCGGGGAGCGGAGATGCGCCCTGCGACCCGTGGGCCGCAGAGCGCATCACCAGTGGGACGGATCAGGCAGCGTCGTCGAACAGGCAGGTCCAGCAGTCAGCTGCACCCGTCGTGATCTCGACCTCGTCCGCCAGGGACTCCCAGGACTCGTACGACATTTCGCACTCCCTTCACCGAATGACCGGCCGCTATATTCGGCCGGTGCTGGTGAATGGAAAGTTATGGCAGTCGGTCTCGCACCGTCAAGGCCCTCCGGAGAATTCACGGACGAATGTGCGATGGCCCCGGAAATGCAGAAAAGGGAAATCGAACCACGCCCTGCGGCCAAGGGCCGCAGGGCGTGGCAGGGAAACGCCGGATCAGACGTTGGTGTCGATCAGGCAGGTCCAGCAGTCGGCCTCGCCCGTCGTGATCTCGGCCTCGTCCGCCAGGGTCTCCCAGGACTCGTACGACATTTCGCACTCCCTTCGTCGAATGCGGGCCCTGATTGCCAGGTCCGCTGAAATGGAAGTTATGACACTGCGTCAGCAGCGTCAAGGCTTCAGTTCGGCAATCTTCGACAGGAAGAGGTCGACCTCTTCGTCCGTTGTCCAATAGTGCGGAGAAACGCGTACCAGGCCCGCCGGAACGGATACCTGGACCCCCGATCCGACAAGCGCGTCGACCAGTTCCGAGCTGTCCACTTGTGGACAGGAGAAACTGACAATCCCGGAGTTTGCGGCGGTGTCCGGCCTGGTCGCCTGGGTGAAACCGATATCGGATATCCCCGCCCTGATCCGCTCCGCCAGCGCGAGCACCCGGGCCGAGACCGCGTCGATGCCCACCGTCTCCAGCTCGGTCAGGGTCGCGGCCATCCCCACCATGCCGACCAGGTCGAACATGCCGCCCTCGACCCGGGCGGTGCCGGCCTTCTCGGGCAGGTCGTAGCTCAACGGGCCGGGCCCCTTCATCAGCCCCGCCGCGCCGTCGAAGCCGAACCAGCCGGTCGGGGTCGCCCGCAGCAGCTCCAGCCGCTCGGCCCGGCAGTAGAAGACGCCCGTGCCCGGAGGGCCGCTGAGCCACTTGTGCGCGCCCGCCGCCAGGAAGTCGACGGGCGTGTCGGCGAGTGAGAGCGGCAGGGCGCCGAGGCTCTGCACCGCGTCGACGCTGACCAGCGCTCCCACCTCCGCCGCGAGGGCGCAGATCACGTCCAGATCGACCCGGAAGCCGGTGGCGAAGTTGACGTGGCTGACGGCGACCAGCCGCGTCGCCGGGCCGATCGCCGCCGCGATGTCCTCGGTGCGGTAGCCGCCCCCGCGCATCGGCACCCAGGAGAGCTTCACGCCGTGCCGCGCCAGCCGCTGCCAGGGGCGCACGTTGGCGGGGAAGTCCCGATCGAACACCACCACCTCGTCGCCCGGCCGCCAGTCCAGCCCGTCGGCGACGAGGTGCACGCCCGTCGAGGTGTTCGGGACGAAGGCCAGCTCCTCCGGGGCGCAGGAGAGCAGCCCCGCCATCGACCTGCGGGCGGCGTTCCGGGCCCCGAAGATCTGGCTCAACACGGTGCTCCCGTGCGGCATCACCTCCTGCAGCGTCGCGCACATCGCGCTCACCGCGGCGGGCCGCAGCCGGCCGAACCCGGCATGGTCCAGATACGCGCTCTCCGTCATCCGACGGTCTCCTCCGGTCTCAGCGTGCGGGGACGGGGACGCCCTTGGTCCGTGCCGTGGCCGCCGTCCAGGCGGCGACCGCCAGCGGGACGCCGTGCAGCAGCAGCACCCACTGGGGCACCCAGTCGGGCTTCAGCACCAGGCTGGTGACGAGCAGGCCCGCCATGAAACCGCCGTTGACGACGATCTGGCCGAGGCCGAACGCCCGGCCGCGCCGGTCGTCCGGCAGGCGCTGCATGGCCTGCTTGAAGGTGATCTCGCTCAGCGCGTCGCCGAGCCCGGCGACGACCGCGCAGAGCAGCCGGGGCCACCAGCCGGAGAGCCAGAAGATCCCGATGAAACCGGCTGACATGACCATGGTGGCCAGGCAGAAGACCACCATCGGGTTGTGCTCGATGATCCGCTTGGCGACCGGCCGGAGCACGAAGCTCGCCAGCAGCAGCCCCGCCGCCCAGCAGCCCCAGACCGCGCCGGAGACGAAGGTCGGCGAATCCGGCCGCAACTGGCCGCCCAGGATCGGCAGCCCGACGTGCTGGGAGGCACTGCCGAAGGCGTCCAGGCCGCGCAGCACGACCAGCATCGCCAGCCCCGCCCCGACCAGCAGCGGCCAGGCGCCGGTGCGGTCACGGGAGGCTGCGCCCGCCGCACCCGGTTCGCGCATCCGCAGCCGCAGGCCGGTGAGCACCAACGCGGAGAGCGCGTACGTGCTCGCGTCCAGCGCGAAGACCCCCCGGTAGCCGATCAGCGGCACCATCACGGTGGCCAGGCCCATGCCGACCATGAAGGCGACGCCCTTGAGCCCGGCCAGCACGCTGTTGACCGCCTGCGTCCGCCCCCCGGCGAGCACCGGGGTGGCGGCGGAGAGCGTCGCCTCGAAGACCGAGCGGCCCATGCCGACCAGGGCAACCGCGGCGTACAGCCACCAGGTCTGTGCCGAGTCCGGCAGCAGGGCGAGCAGGCCGAGCATCAGCATCCGCACCAGGTCGGCGCCGATCATGACGCGGCGTCGGTCCCACCGGTCTCCGTACCGGTGGCCCAGCCGCCCGCCCGCGATCGCGCCCGCGTAGAGCGCGGTGCTCAACAGGCCGGTGGCCAGGGCGGAGTGACTTCGCTCCCAGACGAAGACGGAGAGGCAGATGAAGTCCAGCGCGTACCCGACGTCCGAGACGGTCTTGGCGGTGAGGAACACCGCCAGATCCCGCCGGGTCGCTGAGGGCGCCGGGCCGGTGCTCCCGGCCTGGGTCTCCGTCCGGGTCACTGTTGCACCAGGAGCATCCGCCGCACCCTCCACTAGCTCGGCCGGACACCCACTGTCCAGGTGTCCCGACGCCGACCAGGGTGTCAGCGAGAGATCGCGACGGGTAGGGGCCGACGGGTGCGGGTCGTTGCAACATCCTGACAGCGAAGATCTGTTGATGTTCTGGTACCGCGACGCCGACCGCTACCCGTAGCGGCGGGGTGAGCCGGTGTCAGTAGCCACCTCCGGGGCCGTTCGGGTCCGCCTGGGCGACCTTGGCCATCAGGTCGTGGCCGTCACGGCTGACCTTGTAGTCGTGGATGATGTAGTTGATCGCCGCGGCGCAGTTGGCCACCGGATCGTAGATGCTGGTGGACGTGCCGGCGGCGTGGAAGCCGGCGAAGGTAGTCGGGATGCACTGCCAGCCGCCACGGGAGCAGCCGAAGCGGGCACCCGGGTGGGCCGAGTCGCCCGGGACGGGCGCTCCGATGCGGGAGTTGCTGTCGTCCAGGTTGATCTGCGAGGCGGGGGAGTTGTAGCTCGACTCGCGCAGCGCGATCGTCAGCATGCCCGGCATCCAGCCGTCCACCGGGACGCCCACCGCCTCGCAGGCAGTGGTGATGTACGCCGTGCAGGCGCTCTTGCCGCTGGGTGACTGGCCGGCGCCGGAGAAGTCGACCTCGGACGGGTCGAGTCGGCCCGCTGTCGCCGAGGGGTCGAACGTGCGGACGGGCCGCAGGACTTCCTCGTCGCGCGCCCAGATCATGCCTGAAGCACCGCCTGGACGATCCACGCGACGGGCGTCTGGTCGGCCGTGTCACCGGGTGCCTGCGGCATGCGGGCGAGCGAGATGATGCTGTCGGCGGGGGCGATGTCGATGCCCACCATGCCCTGCTTGTTGTCCACGGAGGTGAAGCCGACCTTCCAGCCGTGCGTCGTCTCGTTGTAGATCGCGTACCGGATCTTCGCGGAGCCGTGTTCGGCGGCCAGCGAGAACCAGGTGCGGGCCCAGGGGATCTGGTTGGGGCCGGGGTACTCGGGGACCGGCACGACCACCGTTTTGGCCAGGTCGGTGGCGTCGCCGGCATCGTTCGCCCCGAAACCGGCCGGGAGTTGACCCACTGCGTAGGCCATGATCAGACCACCTCTTCCTCGAGTTTCCGTCGGTTCGGCGGTGGCGGTACGGGACCGCCTTCCGGAGAGTCGACCGTCTTGGTGCCACGCACCGGGAGGAAGGTGCCGTGGCCGGAGAAGTACGGATAGGGGATGGACCGGTGGTGCACGCCCGAGCCGCTGAACTCGTACCCCGTGTAACTGTCCTGGCTGGAGTCGTCCCAGCTCTCGAAGAGCGCGATGTGGCCGTCGTTCCCCGGTGCGTCGTTCAGGAGCGCGTCCCCCGCCCGCAGTGCGGCCTTGGTGATGAACACGGCCTCGCCGCTCGGTACGAAGCCGGTCGTGTCGTCGGAGCGGTCGAGTTGCCAGCACATGGAGACATAGCCCGAACAGTCGGTCCGGTAGCCGGCGTGCGAGCCCGCCTGGTTGTACTTCAGGCCGATGTCGACCCAGGTCCGCGCGCGCTGGATGATGGTGGCGCGAGTGATCGTCACCTGATACCTCACAGGTGCGTGTAGTGCGAACGGGGACTTAGGTGTCCCTTATGTCATCATAGGGCGGCTTTCAGCCCGTGATACCCAGATTTCTCTTGATTTCGGCCCGCCTTACGGTAGTTGACGTACGTCGTCTGATGCAGGTCGAGGACGCGTCAGCCGGCGGCAGCCAGCTGCCCGGCCAGGACGGCGGGGGCCTCGGCCAGGGAGGGGCCGTACCAGGTCAGGTGACGGCCGCTGACCAGGGCACAGGGCAGGTCGGGGAAGGCCTCCGGGCAAGCGGTACGGCTCGTCGGGGAGGACCACCAGGCCGGGCCGGGTGGCGAGCAGGTCGGGGAGCGGGACGACGGGGTAGCGCTCGCTGTGGTCGGCGTGGATCAGCTCGACGCCCAGGCGGGCCAGCAGGTCACCGGCGAAGGTGTCGCGGCCCAGCACCATCCACGGCCGCCGCCAGATCGGTGCCACCGCCCGGACCGGCGTCGCGGTGGTGGTGAACCGCCAGGCCAGCTCGGCGGCGGCCAGCCACGGCGGCGGGGCGAGCGCGCAGGCCGCGCCGAGCAGCCGCTCCAGCGAGCGCAGCGCCTGCGGGAGGGAGCGGATCTCCGTCACCCAGACCGGCACCCCGGCCGCCCGCAGGGCCGCCAGATCGACCGCGCGGTTCTCCTCCTCGTTCGCCACCACCAGATCGGGGGCGAGCGCGGCGATCCGGCCCAGATCGGGATTCTTGGTGCCACCGACCCGGGTCACCGGCAGCTCCGCCGGGTGCGAGCACCAGTCGGTGGCCCCGACCAGCAGCTCGGGCGCGGTGGCGGCGATCGCCTCGGTCAGCGAGGGCACCAGGGACACCACCCGGTGCACGGCGGCGAGCCGCACGGGCGTCCCCTGGTCGTCGAGTTCGGTACGCGCAGTGGTCACCGCACCACGGTAGCGGTGGTCAGGCCGCTTGCAGAGAGGGCGACTTCGGCGGCTGCGGCAGCGGCGGCCCGAGGAATGAGACGCGCAGCTGCCCGGCCCGCCGGTACCCCTAGGGTGGCGCGATGGCCAACAACCTGCGTGTCAGTTTCATCGGTGACTCCTTCACTCAGGGGATCGGCGACCCGGAGTACCGGGGCTGGGTCGGCCGGGTGCTCCAGGCGACGGCGGTGGCGGACATCACCGCCTTCAACCTGGGCATCCGCCGGAACACCTCCGAGGACGTCGCGCGGCGCTGCTGGCAGGAGGTGGTGCCGCGCACCCTGCCCGAGGCCGACAACCGGCTCGTCCTCTCCTTCGGGAGCAACGACGCCGTGGTGGAGGACGGCGCCGTCCGGGTCGAGCCCGCCCGCTGCCTGGACAACCTCGCCGCACTACTGGCGGAGAGCGCCCGGCGGGGCATCGGCGCCCTGGTGGTCGGGCCGCCCCCCGTGGTGATCGGGGGCCGGGGGCACCTGGACCGCCTGCTGAAGCTCGCCGAGGAGATGACGGCGGTCTGCGCCGCGCAGGGCGTGCCGTTCGTCGACGTGACCGCCGCCCTCGCCGCCGACCCGGTCTGGGTCGCCGAGGCCTCGGCGGGCGACGGCGCGCACCCCGGCGCCGGCGGCTTCGGGAGGCTGGCCGAGCTGGTGATCGGCGGCGGCTGGCAGAGCTGGGCGGCCGGCGGGCGGTGAGGGCCCGGCGCCCTCCGCCGCCTCTGCCGCCTCCGCCGCCTCCGTTACTCGAACGCCGCCGCAGCCTCGCGCAGCGCCTGCACGACCGTCTCGGGGTCGTACGGCGCGGGCTCACCGGGGACGTACGTCACCGCGTGCAGCGTGCCGGTGTAGCGGAAGCTGCGGTGGCGCTCGAAGAGCGGCCAGGAGACCGGCGACTTGCGGTCGATGCCGACGCTGATGCCCTGGAACGGTGCCATGCCGATGAGTTGGTGGACGGGCCCGAGGCGGCCGGTCTCGGCGCCGTCGACGAGGAGCCGGAACTCCCACTTGAGGTCGGCGACGGCGGTGGCCTCCACGGTCACCGTCCGGGCACCGGGAGCGAGCGGGCCGCCGTCCGCCTCGTACAGCTTGCCGTACTCGTTGTAGACGAAGCGGAGCCTGCCCTCCTCGACGTAGAGGCTGTAGCCGCCGCCCTGGTCGCCGTGCGAGACCAGCACGCCCTGGTCGGCTGCGCCGTGCTCGGCCAGTTCGGCGACGATGTCGAAGGAGCGGAAGGAGATCAGCCGGGAGGAGCGGTAGCGCTCCAGCTCGGGGGTGCCGGCCAGCAGCGTCACGGGGCGGCGCAGCCGGGCGTCCTCGGGGTGGCGCAGCGCGAGCGCGCCGCTGCCGTCGGCCAGCGGGAAGACGCCGTTGCGCCAGGCGGCGTTCTCCCACGCCTCCGACAACTCCTTGACCAGGGCCGGGTGTTGCGCTGACACGTCGTCGATCTCGGTGGGGTCGGCGCTCAGGTCGTACAGCGCCCACTCGCCGTCGTCGTAGGGCGAGCCGGGGCGGTGCAGCGTGACGAGCTTCCAGCCGTCCCGGTAGCAGCTGCGGTTTCCGGTCATCTCGCAGTACTGCTCGGGGTGCGTGCTGTCGCTGCCCGGGTCGCGCAGCACGTCGGCGAAGCCGATGCCGTCGGGCTCCTGGACGGGCTTCCCGTGGCGGGTCTCCGGCCTTTCCAGGCTTGCGAGTTCGAGCAGGGTGGGCAGGATGTCGGTGACGTACTGGTACTGCGGGCGCACTCCGGTGTCGCCCTCGGCGCGGGGCAGCCCGGCCGGCCAGGAGAGCACGAACGGGACGCGGACGCCGCCCGCGTAGGTCTGGCCCTTGTAGAACCGGAAGGGCGTGTTGGAGGCCATGCCCCAGCCGCGCGGGTAGTGCACCAGGCTCTGCGGGCCGCCGATCAGTTCGATCTCCCGGGCCACGTCCGGGTCCCAGTCGGCGGGCAGGCCCGGGTGGTGGACGAAGCGGCTGAAGTAGCTGCGGGTGCCCTCGGGGCCGCCCTCGCCGGTGCCGCCGTTGTCGGAGGTGAAGACGATGATGGTGTTGTCGAGTTCGCCGAGCGCGGCGAGAGTGTCGGTGAGTCGGCCGAGATTCTGGTCGACGTTGTCGACCATCGCGGCGTAGACCTCCATGTAGCGGGCGTAGAGCCGCTGTTGGCCCTCGGTGAGGGTCTCCCACGGCTCGACGTCGTACCCGGCCTCGGAGTTGCGCTCCGGCAGCCGGGTGCCCTCGGGGAAGTGCCCGGCCGCCAGCTGGCGGGCGAAGCGGGTGCGGCGCAGCTCGTCCCATCCCTGGTCGTAGCGACCCCGGTGCCGGGCCAGGTCGGCGGGCTTGGCCTGGAGCGGGCCGTGCACGGCGTTGTGCGCCAGGTAGAGGAAGAAGGGCTTGTCGGCGTCGTGCGCGCGCAGCGACTTGACCATGGCGATCGCCTGGTCGGTGATGTCGTCGGTGTAGTAGTAGTCGTCGGGGAACTCGTCGATCGCCAGCGGGCTGTTGTCGCGCACCAGTTGGTGCGGGTGGAAGAGGCTGGTCAGCCCCTCCAGTACGCCGTAGTACTGGTCGAAGCCCTTCTGCAGCGGCCAGTTGACGCGGTTGTCGGCCGGGTTGGAGGCCGAGTCGCGGGTCAGGTGCCACTTGCCGACGGCGTACGTGGCGTAGCCGTTGTCGTGCAGCAGCTCGGCGAGGGTCGGGATGTCGCCCGCGACCTCCATGCCGTAGCCGGGGAAGCCGGGGTCGGCGTTGGCGACGAAGGAGTACCCGACGCGGTGCGGGTTGAGCCCGGTCAGCAGTGCGGCGCGGGCGGGTGAGCAGAGCGGCATGGTGTGGTAGTTGGCGAGCCGGACGCCGTTCGCCGCGAGGCGGTCGAGGGTCGGGGTGGGGATCTCGGAGCCGAACGGCCCGATGTCGCTGTAGCCCATGTCGTCGATCAGCACGACGACGATGTTGGGCGCGCCCTCGCGTGGGCGCTGCCGGGCGGGCCAGGCGGCGGTGGACTCGCGGAAGGTGCGGCCGACGGTGCCGGCGAAGCCCTCGTACGGGTCACGGCGGGTGGTCATACGGTGCTCCGGAGGGTGAGGTGCGGTACGGCGGCGAGGAGTTCGGCCGTGTAGGGGTGCCGGGGGTCGGTGACCAGCTGGTCGGCGGGCCCGGTCTCGACGATCCGGCCCTGGTGCATGACGGCGATCCGGTGGCTCACCTGCCGCACGACGGCGAGGTCGTGGGCGATGAAGAGGATCGCCAGGCCGAGTTCGCGCTGGAGCCCGGCGAGCAGTTCGACGATCTGGGCCTGCACCGAGACGTCCAGTGCGGAGACCGGCTCGTCGCAGATCAGCACGCTCGGCTCGGGCGCCAGTGCCCGTGCGATGCCGATGCGCTGGCGCTGCCCGCCGGAGAACTCGCGTGGGGTGCGGGTGGCCGCCTCCGGCTCCAGCCCGACCTGCCGGAGCAGCCGGGCGGTCCGGGCCTCCCGGTCGTCCAGACCGTGGGCGATCATCGGCTCCGCGAGGATCCGGCCGACGGTCATCCGGGGGTTGAGGGAGGAGTACGGGTCCTGGAAGACCATCTGGATCTCCCGGCGGGCGTCGGCGCCGTGGAAGCGGACGCTGCCGCCGGTGGGCGGGTGCACCCGGGCCAACGTCCTGGCGAGGGTGGACTTGCCGGAGCCGGATTCGCCGACCAGGCCCAGTGTCTCGCCGGGGTGCAGCACCAGGTCGACGCCGTGCAGCGCGGTGACCTGGCGGCGGCGCGGGCCGTAGGTCTTGCGCAGGCCGGTGACGGTGAGCACCGGCTCGGGGCCGGGGGTGCTGTTGGCGGCGGCCCGCGAGGGCTCGGAGAGCAGCGGCACCGCCGCCAACAGGGCACGGGTGTAGGGGTGTTCGGGTGTGGAGAGGATGTCCTCGGTGCGTCCCTGCTCGACCACCTCGCCGCCGCGCATCACCAGCAGGCGGGCGCAGGTGCGGGAGATCACCCCGAGGTCGTGGCTGATCAGCACCAGGGCGGTGCCGGTCTGCCGGTTGATCCGGCTGAGCAGGGTGAGGATCTGCTGCTGGACGGTCGGATCGAGCGCGGTGGTCGGCTCGTCGGCCACCAGTACCTCGGGGTCGGCGGAGAGGGCGAGCGCGATCATGATGCGCTGACGCTGGCCGCCGGAGAACTGGTGCGGGTGGTCGCGCAGCCGGGCGGCGGCGTCCGGGATGCCGACCAGGTCGAGCAACTCGACGGCCCGCAGGCGGCGTTCGGCCTTGCTTCGGCTGCCGTGCGCCCGCAGCGCCTCGTCCAGGTGGGTGCCGACGGTCAGCACCGGGTTGAGCGAGGACATCGGGTCCTGGAAGATCATCGCGATCCGCCGCCCCCGGACGGCCCGCAGGGCGGACTCGGGCAGGGCGGCGAGATCCTGGCCGTCCAGCAGTACCGAGCCCCCGGTGATCCGGCCCCCGGCGGGCAGCATCCGCAGCAGGGCGAGTGCGGTGGTGGACTTGCCGGAGCCGGATTCGCCGACCACGCCGAGCGTCTCCCCGGCGGCGAGTTCGAAGCTCACTCCGGCGACGGCCGTGCGGCTCCCGAACTGCACGGTGAGATCCCGGACTTCGAGGACGGTCTGTGCAGCTTCGGCGGCGTTCGCGGTGGCGCTCATCGGCGGATCCCCCGGTTCAGTGCCTCGGCGATCAGCGAGAAGCCGAGCACCAGCGCGGTGACGGCGACCAGCGGAGCGGCCGCGAAGGTGGGGTGGGTGGCGAGGTAGGCCATCGACTGGCTGAGAATGCCGCCGAGCGAGGGCTCCGGCGGCCGCACGCCCACGCCGAGGAAGCTCATCGCGCCCTCGATGAAGACGGCGAGCGAGAGCGCGATCGCACTCTGCACGATCAGCGGGTCGACGGCGTTGGGCAGGACGTGCCGCAGCAGCACCCGCAGCCGGGAGGCCCCGCCGACCCGGGCGGCGACGGCGTACTCGCGCTCGCGCTGGACGAGGATGCCGGCGCGCAACTGCCGCCCGAAGCCGGGGACCTCGGCCAGCGCGATGACGATGACCACCGGCCACCGGCCCGGCCCGAGCACGGCGGTGACGGCGAGCGCGAGGATCAGGCCCGGGAAGGCCAGCACCAGGTCGAAGACCCGCTGCACGGCGAGGTCGGCCCAGCGCGAGGAGGCCGCCAGCACGGCCAGCGAGCAGCCCAGCAGGGCGCCCACCGGTACGGCGGTGAGGCTGATCAGCAGGTCGGTGCCGATGCCGTGCAGCACCCGGCTGAGGAGGTCCCGCCCGAGGTCGTCGGTGCCGAACGGGTGCGCGGCGCTCGGGCCGGCCAGTGCCTCGGCGCTCTGCGCCGTCGGGTCGCCGCTGAGCACGGGTGCCAGCAGCCCGGCCAGCGCCACGAGGGTGACCAGGGCCAGCCCGGTCAGGCCGCGCGGGGTGAGCAGGCCGGTGAGGTAGGGGTTGCGGGGGCGGGCGGGCGCGGTGCCCGGTCGGGCCGTTGCGGTGACGGTCACAGGGGTCACTCCCACCTGATCCGGGGGTCCAGCCATGCGTACACCAGGTCGGTGAGCAGCTGGACGGCGACGTGGACGGTGACGAGCAGCAGGAGGAGGTCCTGCACCACGGGGTAGTCGCGGCGGACGACGCCCTGCTCGGCGAGCTGGCCGAGGCCCGGCCAGGCGAAGATGGCCTCCACCAGGACGGCCCCGCCGAGGAGCTGGCCGGTCTGGAGGCCAAGCACGGTGATCGCCGAGGGCAGCGCGTTGGGCAGGGCGTGCCGCCAGGTGATCCGGCGGCGTGAGACGCCCAGCGCGGTCGCGGTGCGGACGTAGTCCTCGCTCAGCGCTCGGGCGAGGCTGTCCTCCAGGTAGCGGGCCAGGACGGCGGCGCTGGGGAGGGCGAGGCAGACGGCGGGCAGCAGCAGGTACTGCACGCCTATGTCGGGCTGGTCGAGGATCGACTCGTGGCCGCCGGAGGGCAGTAGCCGGAGGGTGACGGCGAAGACCAGCACCAGGAGCACCCCGGTCACGAACGGCGGCACGGCGAGCACCGTCGTGGTGAGCGCCCGGACGGCCGCCGCCACCGGCCCGCGCCGGGCGGTCGCGCCGAGCACGCCGAGTGGCAGGGCGAGCACGACGACCAGCAGCAGGGCGCCGAGGGTGAGTTCGAGGGTGTTGCCGAGGCCGTTGCCGATCAGGTCGGAGACCTGGCCGCCGATGGCGTAGCTGGCGCCGAGGTGGCCGCCGAGGAGATCGCCCAGCCAGTGCAGGTACTGGGTGAGCACCGGCTGGTCCAGGCCGAGCGTGGCCCGGAGCGCGGCGACGGCGCCTGGCCCGGCGTCCGGCCCGGCCAGGCTGGTGGCAGGGTCGCCGGGGATCAGCCGGAGGATCAGGAAGATCAGGAAGGACGCCAGCACCAGCACCAGCAGTGCGGACGGGAGTCGTCTCGTCAGGAAGGTCCGCATGGTGTCAGGCCGTCAGGTAGGCGTCGTCGAGATTCAGGTAGTTGAACTTGTTGAGGGTCGCGCCGCGCACCTTGGCCGCCGCGACCTCGACCTCCCCGGCGATGGCGAGGTCGATCACGAACTCCTCGTCCAGCAGCACGTCGGTGATCTGCTGGTAGAGCACCTTGGCCTCGGCGCTGTCGCTGTCCGGTCGCTGCCAGGCCTGCTGGACGATCTGCGTGTAGGCGGGGGAGGTGAAGCGCGAGCTGTTCTTCGCCTCGTTGAACGGGTAGGCGCTCACCGCCAGGGTGGCGGGGTGGAGTTGGGCGAAGCCGTGGCTGAGCGTCCACAGCGCCGGCATGGACTGGGCGATGAGCTGCTTCTGCATGGTCGGCGAGTCGGTCGGCTGCAGCACGGTCTCGATGCCGACCTGCTTGAGGTCGTACTGGAGGATCTGGGCGACGGCGGTGTTGCCCGGGTCGGAGGAGTGCGCGAACGGCAGGGTGAGCCTGTCCACCCCGGCCTGCTTGAGCAACTCCCGTGCCTTGTCGGGGTTGTGGGTGTAGTGCGCGGCGTTCGCGTCGGAGTAGGCGGGGGAGGACTTCGGCCAGGGCGCGGAGGTCGGCAGGCCGTAGCCGCCGAGGGCCTGCTGCACCAGCCGGTCACGGTCGACGGCCCAGGCGATCGCCTGCCGGACGCGCTTGTCGCCCACGTGCTCGGCGGTGACGTTGACGCCGATGTAGTAGGCGCCCGCGCCGGTGTCGTACGGCGTGATCCGGTACTGCGGGTCGGCCTTGAGCGCGGCCACGTCCTTGCCCTGGACGCCGTAGGAGAGTTGGCTCTGCCCGGTCTTCAGGGAGGAGAGCAGGGCGTCGGCCTGGGAGATGATGCGGATCTCCACGCCGTCCAGGTAAGGGCGGCCGGGGGCCCAGTACTTGTCGTTGCGGCCGAGGCTGATCGAGGAGCCGGGGTTGCGCCGGGTGAAGGTGAACGGGCCGGTGCCGATCAGCTGCCGGCCCGCCAGTGCGTCCTCGACGGTGGCCGGGTCGGCGATGATCATGAACTCGAAGAGGTCGAAGAGATTGCTCACCGGGTGGGCGAGGACGAGCGTCAGCTCGTGGTCGCCGTTCTTCCGGAAGTCGGTGACGGTGGCCGCCGTCGACCTCAACTGAGAGGACCGGGACGGGTTCTGGAGGTTCCTGACGGCGAAGACGACGTCGTCGGCGGTGAACCTCCGCCCGCTGTGGAAGAGCACGTCCTCGCGGAGCTTGAAGGTGATGCTCTTCCCGTCCGGCCCGAGCTGCCAGGAGGTGGCCAGCTCGGGCTGCGGCTTCAGCTGGTCGTCGTACCGGGTCAGGGTGTTGAAGACCAGCCGCTGCACCAGCGTGTTGGCGCTCTGCGCGAAGAGCAGGCTCGGGGTGAAGTCGATCCCGGCCGCCACGGTCAGTGTCCCGCCCCGGCGCGGGGTGGCCGCCCCGGCGGCGGAGGCCGTCGTGTCGGCGGCCGAACGGCAGGCCGCGAGCGTCAGCAGACCGGCTCCGGCGAGACCGGCGCGAAGCAGGGAGCGACGGGAGACGCCAGCGGAGATGGGTGAGTTGAACGCAGTCATGGCTTGCCTTTTCGAGGAGTGCTGAGATCTTGAGAGGGGCGCGCGGGCGGGTCAGCGGGCGGCGACGGCGAGCTGCTCGGCGGGCACCAGGCCCGGCACGGCCGGGGGCTCGGCCGGCTCCAGCAGGCGGCTGGGCTCGCCGTCGACGCCGACCGGCAGGTCGCCGTCCAGGGTGATCCGCCGCACCAGGCGCGGCTCGTCGCCGTAGTCGTTCACCGCGTAGTGCTGGGTGGCGCGGTTGTCCCAGATCGCCACGTCGCCGACCTGCCAGTCCCAGCGGACGGTGTTCTCCAGCCGCTCGACGTACCGCTGGAAGAGCTCGATCAGCGCCCGGCTGTCAGCACCCGACACGCCTACGATGCGCTGCGCGAACGCGCCGAGCAGCAGGTTCTTCTCACCCGTCGCCGGGTGCACCCGCACCACCGGGTGCTCGGTCTTGAACGCGGTGGAGACGAAGACCTGCCGGAACAGCTCGGCGACCTCCTTGTTGTCCGCCAGCTCCGGACGCAGCGCCAGGCTCGCCGCGTAGTCGTAGTCGTTGGTGTGCACCGCCCGCAGCTGCTCGGCGAGCACCTTCAGCGGCTCGGGCAGATCCTGGTACGCCGCAGCGGTGTTGGCCCACACCGTACTGCCGCCCGCCGGGGGCACCTCCAGCGCCCGGAGGATGGAGGCCTTCGGGTACGAGGGCACGAACGTCACGTCGGTGTGCCAGTTGTTGGCGCGGACGCCCTTGGTGGCGTCCAGCTCGAAGACGTACCGGCCGTCCGCGCTCGGCACGGTCGGGTGGCCGACCGGGTGGCCCAGCAGTTGGGCGAACGCCTCGTGCCCTGCGTCGTCCAGGTGCTGCTGGCCACGGAAGAAGAGCACCTTGTGCCGGTGCAGCGCCGACTCGATCGCCGTGACGGCCGCGGTGGGCAACTCGCCACTGAGCCGGACGTCGTGGACGACCGCGCCGATCCGCCCGGCGGCCGGGGTGGTGCGGAGCTGAGTGGGGACAGCAGACATGAGGGGACCTCAGATTCTGGGGATCGGGTTTCGCGGGCGGCGCGGACGGGTCTGCCGAAGGGCCGCCGAAGCGGGGCTCAAGCGCGGCCGGGCACCGTGCGGTCGTGCGTGTGTGGTGCGGTCGGTGCGGGGTGAGGCGGGTGGTGCGGACGCGGCAGAGCGCGCGTCAGCAGCCGCGACAGCGGCAGCGGGGGCGACAGCCAGGGAGGTGGACAGAGCGCATGGCGGTCGACATCCCTTCTTCCGGTCGCCGTCGGGTACTCGATCATCGTGGGGACTCCCACCTCCCGCTGTCAATCGCCATCTCGCCTGGTGGGAGCGGGTGTTGCGCGAATGTGTCGGCGTGTGTCGGCCGACGGCGGCCCGACTGACTTGCGGAACTGCTGTGGGCGCCCGGAGCGTAGCTCTCCCAGGGGGGTCTCCTCCGCCCTCGGCGCGGGTGCCCCGGCGGCCGTCGGCGTCGACCCGGCGGGCGGCTACGGCTCCGCCCTGCTGCTGCCCCGGCAGAGCACCGCCGACGTGAGCGCCGTCCGCCCCTTCACCGCCGCGACCGGGGACCTGCGGGTCGACGCCCGGCTCCGGGCCGGGCAGACCACCGCGCCGCTCGGGCTGCACTTGCTCGACGCCTCGGGCACCGCGGTGGCCCAGTTCAGCCTGGCGGCCGACGGCTACGCCGCGTACAGCGACAACGGCAGTTGGACGGACAGCGCGTTCGCCTACCCGGCCGGGGTCTGGCTGCGCGTCTCGCTGGTGCTGCACCCCTCCACCGGCACCTACGATGTGTCGGTGGACGACGTACCGCAGGGCAGCGGGCGGCTCACCGCCGGAGCGGGCGCGGCGACCCAGCTCAGGCTGCTCGCCCGCAGCGGCGCCACCCCCGCCGACTTCGCCGCCGACGACGTCCTGGTCCAGTCACTCAGCTGAAGGAGTCACTCTTGCGCGCGGAACCCGTCACCGACACCCGCCTGACTCTCGGGGAAGGCGTCAGTTGGGACGCCGCCGCCCAGCGCCTCCACTGGATCGGCATCCCCGACCGCCGGGTCGAGTGGCTGGACCCGGCGACCGGCCGCTCCGGCTCCTGCCAACTCGACACCATGCCGGGCACCTTGGCGCCCCACCGGGACGGTCAGGTGGTGCTCGCCACCCAGCGCGGCTTCGAACTCCTCGACACCGCACGGGAGACCACCACCCTGATCGCCCCGGTGGAGGCCGACCGGCCGGACCGGCGGATGAACGACGGCAAGTGCGACCCGTACGGCCGCCTGGTGGCCGGCACCATGCAGCTCACCGAACCCCGGCAGCCCGGCCCGCTCCACCGGCTCGAAGCCGACGGCACCGTGCACCCCGTGCTCGACGGCCTCAGCATCCCCAACGGCCTCGCCTGGCCCGAGCCGGACCGCCTCTGGCACATCGACACCCCGACCCGCCGCGTCGACCTCTACGAGTACCCCGAACACGGCCCGGTCGGCCGCCGGATCCGCTCCCTCGACGTCTCGGGCCTTCCGGGCGTCCCCGACGGCATGACCCTCGACGACGACGGCAACCTCTGGATCGCCTTCTGGGACGGCGCCGCCGTGCACTGCCTCTCCCCGGCAGGCGTCCGCCTGGCCACCCTCGACCTTCCGGTGCCCCGCGTCACCAGCTGCACCTTCGGCGGCCCCGACCTGACGACCCTGTACGTCACCACCGCGACGTCAGCCGACGCCCCCGCCTCCGGCCGGCTGTTCCGCGCCGACGGTGTCGGCACCGGCCGGTCCGCCGCACAGCCCTGGCTCGGCCTGGACGGATCTGCGGCCGACCGGGCGTAGCGGAACTGCCACACGCGTGCAACACCCGTCCATTGACCGGCCCGACGGGCCTTGCGACCATCGGCGCATGACCTCAGCGACCCCAGCGGTCTGTCCTCGCCACCGGTAGCCCCTCCCCGGGCTGCCGGTGCGCCGCTGCCCCTGACCAGCTCAGGCCCTTGGTCGGGCCGCTCCCAGCGAGGACCGCCGATGCCGCTCGCGTTGGTCGCCACACCGGTACCACCACCCGCCCCCGAGAAGCCCGACGGCGCCGCAGCCGTGCTGCGGGCCGCGCTGCACCGGGGCCCGCTCGGCCGGGGAAGCATCAGCCGGGAGACCGGGCTCAGCCCGGCCGCCGTCTCCCGCCACACCACCGAGCTGCTGGCCCTCGGCCTGGTGCACGAGCCCCCTGGGCCGAAGGCCGGGGCGGGGCCCGGCCGCCCGAGCATCCCTCTGGACATCGACACCCGGTACCACCTGGCCGCCGGGGTCCACATCGCCGTACCGAGGCTCACGTTCTCGCTCACCGACCTGCGCGGCCGGGTGGTCGCCCAGGAGCAGCTGCCCAGACGGCAGCCGCAGCGCGACGCGTACCGGGACGTCGCGGAGATCGCCGACCGGCTGCCGGGCTTCCTGCGCCGGCACGCCCAGGGCCGTTCGGTGCTCGGCCTCGGCGCGGTGACCGGCGGCTGGGTCGACCCGGTGCTCGGGACGGTGGTGGAGAACAGCGCCCTCGGCTGGGCCGACGTGCCGCTCCGGCAGGTGCTCCAGGAGACCACCCGGTTGCCCGTGCACGTCGAGAGCCACGCGCGGGCCCTGGCGCGGGCGGAGGTGCTGTTCGGCGCCGGCCGCAGCGGAGACCTCGTCCATCTCGTCGTGGGCAACGTGGTGGACGCGGCGATCGTCGCCGGTGGCACGCTGCTGCGCGGACGGCGCAGCGGCGCCGGGGGCATCGCCCACCTGCCCGTGCCGTCCTCCACGCTGCGCTGCCCCTGCGGCGGCACCGGCTGCCTGGAGGCGACCGTCTCCGACCGGGCCTTCGCCGAGCGCGCCGCCGCCGAGGGGATCACCCCGCGCCCGGAGCTCGGGCTGCTGCTCGCCGCCGCGCGCAGCGGCGACCCCGCCGCGTTGGAGCTGTGCCGCACCCGGCTGCGGCTGGTCGCGCACGCCGTGGCCCTGCTGCTGGACATGATGAGCCCTCATGTCCTGGTGGTGACCGAGGCCGTCACCCTGCACCTGCCCGAGCTGTTCCCCGTCCTGCGCGACGAGGTCGCCCGGCACACCCGGCGGGAGCCCGGGGGCCTGGTGCGGCCGAGCTCGTTCGGCCGGGAGGCGCTGGCTGTCGCCGCCGGGGCTCCCGTGCTCGGCGCGGTGCACCAGGACCCGCTCTCGCTGCGCACGGTCGGCGCGCTTCGGTGAGGGTGTTCCAGGTGAGGGGCATTTCTTCCATACCGTCACAAACCATTGCCCGCCGGGGTCGTACTCGGCAGACTCCAGTCATGGACGCACAGCGCAGGGCCACGATCCGAGGAGCCGCCGGTCGGCACCTCGTGAACGCCTTCCGCGTGCACCACTTCGCGGGCCTGCGCTGTTCGGCCGCCCGCCGCAGCCGCTGACGTCGTCGCTGCTGCCTGTCCTGCCTTCCGCGCCCCCTGCCTGCCGTCGCCCCTTCCCGGGCGGACCGAGCCCGCAGCCCCGGCGCGTCGCCACGCCCTGCCACCCCCCGTACCCGAGGAATCCCATGAGACCGAGCAGGCCCCGTCCGATCGCCCTCCTCGCCCTGGCGGCGCTGCTGCCGCTGGCCACCGCCTGCGGGGCCACCGCCAAGGCCGACACCCCTGGCGCCGCCCGGCCCGTCACCCTGCACGTCGGTGACCAGGGCAAGTACCTCCAGACGCTGTTGCAGACCTCCGGCCAGCTGGAGGGGCTCGGCTACCAGGTGGTCTTCGACCAGTTCAACAGCGGGCCGCTGGTCAACCAGGCGTTCGCCGCCGAGGCGGTCGACTTCGGGGTGATGGGCGACACCCCCGCGATCTTCGCCGCCGCCGCGAACATCCCGGTCGATGTGGTCGCCGCCAGCCACACCGTCGGGCCGGGTTACACCCTGGTGGTGCGGGCCGGCTCCGGCGTGCACAGCTTGGCCGATCTCAAGGGGCGCAAGATCGGCTACTCCAAGGGCACCGCGAACCAGGGCTTCCTGATCCAGGCACTGGCGACGGTGAACCTCCGGCAGCAGGACGTGACACCGGTCGACGTGCCGTTGCAGAACATCGGCCAGGTGCTGGAATCCGGCACCGTGGACGCCGCCACGGCCTCCGCCCAGGATCTGGTCACCTACACCGGGGCGCACCCCGGCGCCGGGCAGCTCATCAACGGCCAGCAGGTGTCCTCGGGTTACAGCTTCCTGCTGGCGACCCGGAAGGCGCTCGGCGACCCGGCGCGGCGCAGCGCGCTGCTGGATCTGGTCGGCCGGGTCGTCAAGGCGAACAGCTGGAACCGGGCCCACCCCGACGCCTGGATCGACGCCTACTACGTCAAGGTCAACAAGCAGCGCCCCGAGGTCGGCAAGCTGATCTGGCAGGCCGCCGGGGAGACCTCGTACGCGCCGCTGGACGACCGGATCGTCGCGGCGCAGCAGCGGCAGGCCGACCTCTTCCTCGGCAACGGCCAACTCCCGGGCCGGGCCGACGTGTCGGGCGAGTTCCCGGCCGACGTGCGGGCGGCGTTCAGCGCCGTCGTCGCCGCCAACCAGAGCTGAACCCCCTCCAGTTCGCACCGCCACCCCTCGAAAGGACCCACTCATGAGCCCGACCGGCCCCGCCCTCACGATCCGCCCCGTCGCCGGGTACATCGGCGCCGACATCGACGGTGTCGACCTGGCCGCGCCGCTGCCTGCCGACACCGTCCGGCAGATCCGGGAGGCCCTGCACCGCTACAAGGTGGTCTTCTTCCGAGGACAGACCCTCGACCACACGACGCAGATCGCCTTCGCCCGCCAGTTCGGTGAGTTGACGTACGCGCACCCGCACGACGACACCCCGCCGGAGGACCACCCGGAGATCTTCACCATCGACCCGCGCCGCTTCGAGGAGCGGTACGGCGCGGGCTTCCTCGACGAGTACCGCAAGCGCCAGTACAGCTACTTCGACGGCTGGCACACCGACGTCACCGCCGCCGTGAACCCGCCCGCCGGGTCGATCCTGCGGGCCGAGACCGCGCCGGAGATCGGCGGCGACACCCAGTGGACCAACCTGGTCGCCGCGTACGAGGGCCTGTCCGCTCCGCTCCGGGCGTTCGTGGACACGCTGCGGGCCGAGCACCGCTACGGCGGCAGCCGACCCGTCGAGGCGGGCACCGACTACGCCAAGCGCGTCAACGACAACCTCCTGGTCGCGGTCCACCCGGTGGTCCGGGTGCACCCCGTGACGGGGGAGCGCGCACTGTTCGTCAACCCGGGTTTCACCAGCCACCTGGTGGGCCTGTCGGCGAGCGAGAGCCGGCGGCTGCTCGACCTGCTCCACGCCGAGATCACCCGGCCCGAGTACACCGTCCGCTTCCGCTGGGAGGCCGGGCACGTCGCCTTCTGGGACAACCGCGCCACCGCCCACCTCGCCCCGCGCGACCTGGACCACCTCGACGTCGAGCGCCGACTGCACCGCGTCACCCTGATCGGCGACATCCCGGTCGGCACCGACGGGCAGCAGTCCGAACTGATCGCCGGGCGCCCGTTCACGTCCGAGCACCGGGTGTCCGTGGCGTCCTGACGCTCCGTCCCGTCCGTCCCAGTCTGTCCAACCCCGGTGGCCCGCCCGATCGCGGCGGGCCGCCGCCCCCTGGAAGGAGCCCGGCATGGCGAGCACCGTCACCGTCGCCGCCGTCACCGTCGACCAGCCACCGCCCGAAGCCGTACGGGCCCCCGCCGACCCGCCACCCCTCGTGCTGGTGGACGCGGCCGGGCTGAGCCGCCCGCGCCGGGTGCGAGTGGCGCTCCCGCGACCGCTCCGGCGGCTGGCCGGGCCCGCACTGCTCGTCCTGCTCTGGCAGCTGCTCGGCAGCCTCGGCGCCGTCAACCCCCGGGTGCTGGCCACCCCCGGCCAGGTGCTCTCGGCGGCTCTGGAGCTGGGCCGCAACGGTGAGTTGGCGAGCAACCTGCTGGCCTCGCTGCAGCGGGTCGTCGAGGGCCTGGCGATCGGCGTCAGCCTGGGCGTCGTGCTGGCCGTGCTTGCCGGGCTGTTCCGGCTCGCCGAGGAACTGCTCGACTCCACCCTGCAGATCCTCCGGGCGCTGCCCGCGCTCGGCCTGCTGCCCCTGGTGATCATCTGGTTCGGCGTCGGCGAGGAGCCGAAGATCGCCCTGGTCGTCTTCGCCACGGTCTTCCCGGTCTACGTCAACACCTATGCCGGCATCCGGGGGGTCGAACACCGCCTGGTGGAGTCGGCCCGGGTGCTCGGCCTGGGCCGGGCCGGTCTGATCCGGCACGTCGTCCTGCCCGGCGCGGTGCCCGGCTTCCTGGTCGGCCTCCGGTTCGCACTGACCAGCGCCTGGTTGGTGATGATCATCGCCGAGCAGCTCAACGCCACCAGCGGCATCGGCTACCTGATGAACCAGGCCCAGGCCTGGTACCGCACCGACATCATCGTGCTCGGCCTGCTCGTCTACGGGCTGCTCGGCCTCGCCGCCGACGCCCTGGTCCGCCTGCTCGAACGCCGCCTGCTGGTCTGGCGGCGCGGCTTCGACGGCGCCTGAGACCTGCCGTGCCCGAAGGAGGGAACCCGTCATGACCGCTACCGCTACCGCTGCCGTCGCTGCGCCCGACACCGCCGTCCTGGCCGTCGACCTGCACCGCACCTTCGAAGGCCGCGAGGTGCTCGCCGGAGTCGATCTACGGCTCCGCCAAGGGGAGTTCCTCGCCCTGCTGGGCCGCAGCGGCTCCGGGAAGAGCACCCTGCTGCGCGCCATGGCCGGGCTCGACCCGGACTTCCGAGGACAGCTGCTGGTGCCCGGCCGCCGCTCGGTGGTCTTCCAGGACCCTCGGCTCCAACCGTGGAAGCGCGTCCTGGACAACGTCGTCCTCGGCCTACCCGGGCCGCGCCCGGCGGCCCGCGCCCGGGGGCTGGCTGCGCTGGCGGAGGTCGGCCTGCGCGCGCACGCCGAGGACTGGCCGGTCACCCTCTCGGGCGGCGAGGCCCAGCGGGTGGCGCTCGCCAGGGCGCTCGTCCGTGAGCCCGAACTCCTGCTGCTGGACGAGCCGTTCGGCGCCCTGGATGCACTCACCCGGATCAGGATGCACGCCCTGCTGCGTGAGCTCTGCCGCCGCCACCGGCCCGCCGTGCTGCTCGTGACCCACGACGTCGACGAGGCGGTCCTGCTCGCCGACCGCGTCGTGGTGCTCACCGACGGGCGGCTCGGCCCCGACCACGAGATCGACCTGCCCGACGCCAGGCCCCGTACCCACCCGGGCTTCACCGCCCTCCGGACTGCCCTGCTGGCCGAGCTCGGTGTGACGGACGACCCGGACGCCACCGAGCAGCCCACACCCACCGAGAGAGCCGACCATGACCGACCTGCTGCCTGATCTCCCCACCTTCCCCGCGCGCCCCGCGCCGGTCTCGGCGGACCGGTTCCGCGAGGTGTTCCGACGGCACCCGGCCGGCGTGGTCGTGATCACGGTGGACGCCGGGCGCGGCCCGGCCGGCTTCACCGCGACCTCGCTCACGTCGCTCTCGCTGGACCCTCCGCTGGTGTCCTTCGCCGTCTCGGCCACCTCGTCCAGCTGGCCGCACGTCCGGGACGCCTCGACGGCGGTGGTCAACTTCCTCGGCGCCGAACACGAGCTGCTGGCCCGGCAGTTCGCGGCTCGGGGGATCGACCGGTTCGCCCCGCCGACCCGCTGGCGGCGGCTCG
This sequence comes from Kitasatospora sp. McL0602, assembly GCF_052076145.1. NCBI lineage: Bacteria > Bacillati > Actinomycetota > Actinomycetes > Kitasatosporales > Streptomycetaceae > Kitasatospora > Kitasatospora sp. McL0602. The sequence continues at coordinate 7,099,615 of NZ_CP197246.1, forward strand.
CCGACGGTGCGCCCGTCCTGGAGGAGGCACCGGCCTGGCTCCGGGTGCGGCTGGAGCAGCGGGTGACGGCCGGTGACCACCGGATCGTCGTCGCCCGGGTCGAGGAGTCCTGGCTCGCCCGGAGCCACCGGCCGCTCGTGCACCACGACGGCCGCTACCACGCCCTCCCGCCCCGGCCCTGACTACCCGCCATCCCTCACGAAGGAGCTGCACATGACCACGGATCGGCGCCAACTGCACCTCAACCTCTTCATCCACGACACCGGTCACCACGAGGCGTCCTGGCGGCTGCCGGAGTCCGACCCGGCGGCCCACATCGACCTCGCCCACCACCAGCGGCTGGCCCGCCGCGCGGAGGAGGCGAAGTTCGACTCGGTGTTCCTCGCGGACAGCCCCTCGCTCTGGGGCGATCCGGGGCGTCGGCCGAGCGGGCGGCTGGAGCCGACCCTGCTGCTCGCCGCGCTGGCCGGGGCCACCAGCAGGATCGGCCTGATCGCCACCGCCTCCACCAGCTACAACGAGCCCTACAACCTTGCGCGCCGGTTCGCCTCGCTTGACCACCTCTCCGGCGGCCGCGCCGGGTGGAACATCGTCACCACGGCCGGGGACGCCGCCGCCCGCAACTTCGGGCTGGCGGGCCAGCCCGCGCACCTGGACCGCTACGAGCGCGCGGCCGAGTTCCTGGAGGTGTCCGCGCTGCTGTGGGACAGCTGGGCGGACGACGCCGTCGTCGGCGACAAGGCCCGGGGCGTTCACGCGGTGGAGGGGCTGGTCCGCCCGATCGACCACGTCGGCCGGTACTTCCGGGTGGAGGGGCCGTTGAACGTGCCGCGCTCGCCGCAGGGGCACCCGCTGCTGGTGCAGGCCGGTTCGAGCGAGAGCGGCCGGAGCTTCGCCGCCCGGTACGCGGAGGCCGTGTTCACGGCGCAGCCCACGCTGGCCGAAGGACAGGCGTTCTACACCGACCTCAAGCGGCGCGCGGCCGCGCTCGGGCGCGACCCCGACGGGCTGAAGATCCTCCCCGGGATCGTCCCGGTGATCGGCGAAACAGCCGCCGAGGCACGCGAGTTGGAAGCGGAGCTCGACCGGCTGATCCAGCCCGAGTACGCGCAGCGCCAGCTCGCCGTGCTGCTCGGGGTCGACCCGGAGCGCCTCGCGCTGGACGGCCAGCTGCCCGCCGACCTGCCCGAGGAGGACGAGGTCGAGGGCTCCAAGAGCCGGTACACCCTGGTCGTGGAGCTGGCCCGCCGCGAGAGCTTGACGGTTCGTCAGCTGATCGCCCGGCTCGGCGGCGGGCGCGGCCACCGGACCTTCGCGGGGACGGCGGTGCAGGTGGCCGACACCATCGAGCAGTGGTTCCGGGCCGGAGCGGCGGACGGCTTCAACATCATGCCCGCCGTCCTCCCGTCCGGCTTGGAGACCTTCGCCGACCAGGTCGTCCCGATCCTCCAGGATCGCGGCCTCTTCCGCACCGACTACACCGGCCGCACCCTACGCGAGCACTACGGCCTACCCCGCCCGGCTGCGGTCTCCCGCCTGATCCCGGCTGCTCCGCAACTGATCTGACGGTACGTCAGGTCAGCTGCGGAGCCTCGCCGCCGGAGTCCAGGAAGCGGGCCAGTGGCAGGGTGGCGGCGCCGACCGTGACGGCGTCGGGGCCGAGCAGGCCGAGCTCGATCGAGGTCTGGGCGTAGGGGAAGCGCAGTGCGTGGGCGGCGGCGGACTCGCGGATGGCGGGCAGCAGGTGCGGGCCGAGGAGGAGTCCGGCCCAGCCGCCGATGATGATGCGTTCGGGGTTGAAGAGGTTGACCAGGTCGGCGATGGCGGCGCCGAGGTAGTCGGCGGTCTCGCGGAGCAGCTCGGCGGCGGCCGGGTCGTGGTCGGCGGCGGCGAGCAGGGCAGCGAGTCCGGCCTTCTCGTCCGCGCTGGAGGTGGAGCCGGCCGCCGCCCCGCCCCAGCGCTCGACCAGTGCCTCGGCGCCGACGTAGGCCTCCAGGCAGCCCCGGGCGCCGCAGCGGCAGAGCCGCCCGCCGACGTGCACCTTGGTGTGCCCCCACTCGCCGGCGCTGCTGGTGGCGCCGCGGAAGGGCACGCCGTTGGCGATGACGCAGGCGCCGACGCCGGAGCCGAAGAGCGCGACCACCGCGTGGTCCGCCCCGCGCCCGGCGCCGAACCACATCTCGGCCTGGCCGAGCGTCTTGGCGCCGTTGTCGACGTACAGCGGCAGGTCGGTGCCGGCCCGTAGCAGCCGGCCCAGCGGCACCCCGTCCCAGCCGACGGTCGGGCCGTGCACGACGATGCCGTGGCCGTTGGCGGCCGGGTCGCCCTGCTCGACGATGCCGGGTACGCCCACCCCGACGCCGAGCACGCTCGCGCGGTCCGTCCCGGTCTCGGCGAGCACCTCGGCCAGCCCGGTGAGGATCAGCCGCACGACGTGGTCCACGTCGTGGCCGTGGTCGGAGAGCGGCTGGTCGCGGGCGGCCAGCTCGGTCAGGGTCAGGTCGAAGAGACCGACTCTGACCTGGGTCTCGCCGACGTCGACGCCCACCAGGTACCCGCTGCCGGGGTTCACCTGGAGCAGGATGCGCGGGCGGCCCCCGGCGGAGTCGACCGAACCGGCCTCCTCCACCACGCCGTCGGCGATCAGCTCGCCGATGACGTTGCTGATCGACCCGGCGCTGAGCCCGGTGGCGTGGCCCAGTTGTTGCCTGCTCGTCCGGCCCTCGAAATACAGCCGCCGCAGCAGCGTCGACCTGCTGCTGCGGCGCAGGTCACGGACCGTCTGGACACTTCGCTCCGACATGGGCCTCCCTCGGCTACTTCGGAATCTATCCCGCCGCGAGGTCTTGACGCCAGCTTTTCCCACCAGTTAAATCACGGCCTGAAGTAAGCACTGCGGATGCCGACTTCCCCCCACGTCGATGCTCCAGCACACCCCTGAGAGGGGCCCGGTCATGCGCATCAACCGGATCGCCGCCGCCACGTCACTCATCGCCACCCTGGCCCTCACCGCCACCGCCTGCGGCGGCGGCTCCTCCACCGGCTCCGGAGGCGGCAGCAACACGAGCCCGAGGACGCTGACGTACTGGGCGAGCAACCAGGGCACCAGCCTCGACAACGACCGGCAGGTGCTGGAGCCCGAGTTGAAGAAGTTCGAGCAGCAGACCGGCATCAAGGTCGAACTCGAGGTGGTGCCCTGGTCCGACCTGCTCAACCGCATCCTCGCGGCCACCGCCTCCGGCCAGGGGCCGGACGTGCTCAACATCGGCAACACCTGGTCCGCCTCGCTCCAGGCCACCGGCGCACTGCTGCCGTTCGACTCCGCCGCCTTCGCCAAAATCGGCGGCAAGGAGCGCTTCCTCCCCTCCGCCATCGCCTCGGCCGGCGCCGCCGGGAAGGACCCGGCCGCCGTGCCGCTCTACTCGATGGCGTACGGCCTCTACTACAACAAGAAGCTCTTCCAGCAGGCCGGCCTCGCCAACCCGCCCGCCACCTGGGACGAACTGCTCGCCGACGGCCGCAAGCTCACCACCGGCAGCACGTACGGCATCGCCGTCGAGGGCGGCAACGTCTCCGAGAACGTGCACCACGTCTTCACCCTCGGCAAGCAGCACGGCGCCGACTTCTTCGACGCCGCCGGGAAGCCCACCTTCGAGAGCCCCGGCGCGGTCGCCGCCGTCAAGCAGTACGTCGACCTCATCGCGCAGGACAGGATCGCCGCACCCGGCAACGCCGAGTACGCCAACAACCAGTCCGTCACCGACTTCGCCACCGGCAAGGCCGCGATGCTGATGTGGCAGGCCGCCGGTGCCACCCTGAAGTCGCACGGCATGAGCCAGGACGACTACGGCGTCGCCCCCGTCCCGGTGCCCGCCGGCGCGGCCGGTGACACCGCCACCAGCTCGATGGTCGCGGGCATCAACCTCTCCGTCTTCAGGAACACCAGGAACCTCGACGGCGCGCTGGACTTCGTGAAGTTCATGACCGGCAAGGAGGAGTCGGTCGTTCTCAACAAGGCCTACGGCTCCATCCCGCCGGTCAAGGACGCGCAGAGCGACACGGCGTTCTCCACCCCCGAGCTCAAGATGCTCTCCGGCGTGCTCGGCACCAGCGCCGCCCCGCTCCCGCAGGTCCCGAACGAGAGCCAGTTCGAGACCCTCGTCGGCACCGCCGTGAAGAACCTCTTCGCCGCGGCCGCCGCCGGAAAGCCCGTCACCGACGAGAGCGTCAAGGCCGAACTGGCCAAGGCCCAGCAGCAGATGCCGGCCTCCTGACGTGCGAGAGCGATCGAGCCGCGTGCCCCCGCGCCTGCGCCGCGCAGGGCTGCCGTACCTGCTCCTGCTGCCCGCCCTCGCGCTGGAGCTGCTGATCCACCTCGTCCCGATGGCGGTCGGCACCGTGATGAGCTTCAGACAGCTCACCCAGTTCTTCATCCGGGACTGGTCGGCCGCACCCTGGACCGGCCTCGGGAACTACCGCCTGGCGGTCGACTTCAGCGCCCCCGTCGGCCAGTCGCTGCTGAACTCGTTCTGGACGACCTGCCGCTTCACCGCGCTGTCGGTGGGCATCTCCTGGCTGCTGGGCACGGCCGCCGCGATCTTCATGCAGGAGAACTTCCGGGGCCGGGGCGTGCTGCGCGCGGTCTTCCTCGTCCCGTACGCCCTGCCGGTCTACACCGCCGTCATCACCTGGTCGTTCATGTTCCAGCACGACACCGGGCTGATCAACCACGTGCTGCACGACCAGCTCCACCTCACCTCCGGCAGGCCGTTCTGGCTGCTCGGGGACAACAGCTTCACCGCGCTGGTCACCGTCTCGGTCTGGAAGTCCTGGCCGTTCGCCTTCCTGACCGTGACGGCCGGCCTGCAGAACATCCCCCGCGACCTCTACGAGGCGGCCGCGATGGACGGCGCCGGGGTCTGGCAGCAGATCCGCCGGATCACCCTGCCGGCGCTGCGCCCGGTCAACCAGGTGCTGGTGCTGGTGCTCTTCCTCTGGACGTTCAACGACTTCAACACGCCGTACGTGCTGTTCGGCAAGTCGGCCCCGCAGGCGGCCGACCTGATCTCCATCCACATCTACCAGTCCTCCTTCGTCACCTGGAACTTCGGCGCGGGCTCGGCGATGTCGGTCCTGCTGCTGCTGTTCCTGCTCGTGGTGACGGCCGTCTACCTCTTCCTCACCTCACGCCGGAGGGACGCAGATGCCTAGCCCCGGACGCTCCTTCCGGTGGGCCCGACGGATCTTCCTGACCCTGCTCTCGGTCTTCACGCTCACGCCGCTGTTCGTCATGGTCAGCTCCTCGCTGAAGCCGCTCCAGGACGTCCAGGGCCCGTTCCACTGGATACCGAGCACGCTCACCCTCCAGCCCTACCTCGACATCTGGACGACCGTCCCGCTCGCGAAGTACTTCACCAACTCGCTGATCGTCTCGGTCGGCGCCACCGCCCTCTCGGTGCTGATCGCGATCTTCGCCGCGTACGCCGTGAGCCGCTACCGCTTCCGGGGCCGCAAGGCGTTCACCGTCACGGTGCTGTCCACCCAGATGTTCCCGGGCATCCTCTTCCTGCTGCCGCTCTTCCTGCTCTTCGTCAACATCGGCAACAGCACCGGCGTCGCACTGCTCGGCAGCCGGGGTGGTCTGATCCTCACCTACCTCACCTTCTCGCTCCCGTTCTCGATCTGGATGCTGGCCGGGTACTTCGACTCCATCCCGCGCGACCTGGACGAGGCGGCGTCGGTGGACGGCTGCGGCCCGCTGCACACCCTCGTACGGATCATCGTCCCGGCCGCCGTCCCCGGCATCGTCGCGGTCGGCGTCTACGCCTTCATAACCGCCTGGGGCGAGGTGCTGTTCGCCTCGGTGATGACCAACGCGACCACCCGCACCCTCGCCGTCGGCCTCCAGGGCTACGCGACCCAGAACGACGTCTACTGGAACCAGGTCATGGCCGCCTCACTCGTCGTGAGCGTGCCCGTGGTGGCCGGGTTCCTCCTCCTCCAGCGGTACCTCGTCGCCGGGCTCACCGCCGGCGCCGTCAAGTGACGCACCGTCAGGATGGAACAACACCGCCCGTCTCCCCGAAAGGCCGCCAGCGTGACCGAACTCAGCGCCTTCCCCGACGACTTCCTCTGGGGTGCGGCCACCGCCGCCTACCAGATCGAGGGCTCCGTGACGGAGGACGGCCGTGCACCGTCCATCTGGGACACCTTCTCCCACACCCCGGGCAGGGTCGCGGGCGGCGACACCGGCGACGTGGCCTGCGACCACTACCGCCGCTGGCCCGAGGACCTCACCCTCGCCGGACAACTCGGCCTGGACGCCTACCGGTTCTCGATCGCCTGGCCCCGGGTGGTGCCGCAGGCCGACGGGCGGGTCAACCAGGCCGGCCTCGCCTTCTACGACCGGCTCACCGACCGGCTGCTGGAGGCCGGCATCAGGCCCTTCCCGACCCTCTACCACTGGGATCTCCCGCAGGCCCAGCAGGACCGCGGCGGCTGGCCGGAGCGGTCGACCGCCGAGCGCTTCGGCGAGTACGCCGCCGCCGTCGCCGAGCGCCTCGGCGACCGGATCACCGACTGGGCGACGCTCAACGAACCGCTCTGCTCCGCCTGGATCGGCCACCTCGACGGCACGATGGCGCCAGGCGTCACCGATCTGACGGCCGCCGTCCGCGCCTCCTACCACCTGCACCTCGGCCACGGCCTCGCCGTCCAGGCCCTGCGGGCCGCCGCGCCGGGCGCCAGGATCGGCATCGTCAACAACCTCAGCCCCGTCGAGCCCGCGACCGACAGCGAGGCCGACCACGCCGCCGCCCGCCGCGCGGACGGCCACACCAACCGCTGGTGGCTCGACCCGATCCACGGCCGCGGCTACCCCGAGGACATGGTCGAGCTCTACGGCGTCGACCTCCCCGTCCGCGACGGCGACCAGGAGCTGATCGCCGCGCCGCTCGACTGGCTCGGCGTCAACTACTACTTCCGCCAGATCGTCACCGACGACCCCTCGGGCCCGGCCCCCTACGCCCGCCAGGTGCCTGGCCCCAACGGCGGCCACACCGCGATGGACTGGGAGGTGCACGCCCCCGGGCTCGAACAACTGCTGCTCCGGGTCACCGAGGAGTACGGCGCGCAGCGGCTCTACGTCACCGAGAACGGCTCCGCCTACCAGGACACCGTCGGCGCGAACGGCGAGGTGCACGACCCCGAGCGCACCGCCTACCTGGAGGACCACCTCGCCGCGTGCGCCCGCGCCGTCGGACGCGGCGCGCCGCTCGCCGGGTACTTCGCCTGGTCGCTGCTCGACAACTTCGAGTGGGCGTACGGCTACGACAAGCGCTTCGGCCTCGTCCACGTCGACTACGCGACCCAGCGGCGGACGGTGAAGTCCAGCGGCCGCCGCTACGCCGAGCTGATCGCCCGACACCGTGGCGGGCCCGGCAACGGGCACGGCGACGCGCGCTGAGCGGCAGCGGACGGCGGCGCGTCGAGGCCGAGCCGGTGCAGGGCGGCGGACGTCGCGTCGGCCGACCGGGCGTCGAGGAGCGCGGTGGTGCCGCGCAGACGGTGCCGGGTCTCGACGGCGGCGAGGGCGAGCAGGCCCGGGAGCAGGTCGGTGCAGCGCGCGACCAGCCAGCGGGTGCCCTGGGTCGCCATCCACCGGAGGTCGGCGGCCCGGCCCGGCGCGGGGGCCGAGTCCTCGGCGACCGGCGCCGGGCCGACGGGGTGCTGCGCCTCGGCGAGCAGGCGGTGGAACTCGTGGGCGATCCGGTGGTGGCCCGCCGGGCTCGGGTGCAGCCGGTCCACGCTCAGCAGTGGGCGTTCCGCCAGCCAGGGCAGGCCGGTCAGATGAAGGTGGACGGCCCGGTGGCGCTCGGAGAGCGCGTGCACCACGGAGTTGACCGCCGCCGTCCGCCGGGCCAGTGGGCGGGCAAGCGGCTGGGGGAGGCGCAGCATTTGCCCGGCGTCCGGCAGGCAGGCCGTCAGCAGCACCGCTCCCGCCGCGTCCAGCGCGCGCATGGCGGTGTCGAGGTGCTCCGCCGTCCGGCCGATGTCGAAGCCGGCCCGGAGGGTGTCGTTGCCGCCGACCACGACCGCCGCGAAGTGCGGCCGCAGAGCCACGGCAACGGGCAGCTGCTCCGCCGTCAGGCTGCCGCTGAGGGCACCGCTCCGGCCGAGGTTCCGGAACTCCACCGGGCCGTCGGCCAGCGCGGGGGCGAGCAGCGCCGCCCACCCCCGCCAGCCGCCCGGCACCGCATCGCCCACCCCCTCGGTGAGCGAGTCGCCGAGCGCGGCGAAGCGCACCGGCAGCAGGGCTTCCCGGTGGGCGCGCATCAGGACCGCCCAGCCGTGGCCGGGACGCCCTGCGCGGCGAGGAACGCCGTGACGGCCGCGCCCCAGCCGAACCCCTCCGCCCGAGCCCGCGCAGCAGCCCGTCGCTCCTCGGGCGGCCGATCCAGCAACTCCCGTACGGCATCGGCGAATCCGGCCCCGCTGTCGGCAGCCACCGCCCCCGCCGCACCGATGATCCGGGGCAGCGCGGAGGAGCGGCTCACCGCGACCGGCGTGCCGCAGGCCAGCGCCTCCAGAGCGGCCAGCCCGAAGGTCTCGACCGGCCCGGGGGCGAGCACGGCGTCGGCGCTCGCGAGCAGCGCGGCGACCTCCTCCCGCCCGGCCAGGTGCCCGAGGAAGTGCACCGGCAGCCCCTGCCGCCGGGCCAGCTCCGTCAGGCGCTGCCGCAGCGGCCCGGCCCCGGCGACGGCCAGCACCGCCGGTACGCCGTGCCGCCCGCGCAGCTCGGCCAGGGCTTCGAGCGCCCGCTCCGGCCGCTTCTCGGCGGACAGCCGGGAGCAGAGCACCAACAGCACCTCGTCGGGGGCGCAGTACCTGGCTCGTACGGCGGGATCGTGCCGGCTCGGGTGCAGCAGAGCCAGGTCCACCCCCAGTGGGGCGAGCGCCAGGCGCGGCGCCCCGATCCGCTCGAACTCGGCGGCGGCCCAGGCCGTCGTGCACACCACCGTGTCGTACGCGGCGGCGGTACGGGAGTTGAGCCGGTCGGCGAGCACGCGCGCGGCGGGCCCGGGGAGCCCCCAGGTGCCGAGCACGCCGGTCGCGCTCTCGTGCGAGACCATCGCCGAGCCGACTCCGTGCGCCCGTGCCCAGGCTCCCGTCCAGCGCAGCGTGGTCCGATCCGAGACCTCCAGCCGGTCGGGGGCGAGCGCGGCGAGCTGCCGGGCGACCGCCCGTCGGTCGGTGAGCACCCGGTACCCGCCGCTGCCCGGCACGAGCCGGCCCGGCAGCGTCACGACCCGGCCCTGGGGCGTCAGTTCGTCGTGGTACCCGCTGCCGGGCACCACCAGCACCGGCCGGTGCCCGGCAGCGAGGTAGCCCGCCCCCAGGTGGTGCAGCGCGGTGCGCAGACCGCCAGAGACCGGGGTCACGAAGTTGGCGATCCGCACGATGCACAGGGACGGAGCTGAGGCGGTGGAGGCGGCTGAGGCGGTCATACCGGCTGCTCCTCGACCTTGGCCGGGGCGGGCACCGCCTCGGGCGTGACCGGTGTGGGCAGGGGAGTGCCGTGGTGCCCGGCCAGGACCTCCTGGTAGTGCCGCAGCAGCAGGTCGCCGACGGCCTCCCAGGTCCGCGCCGTCACGTCGGCCCGGCCCGCGCCGCCGTACGCGCCACGCAGGGCGGGGTCGGCCGCGAGGGCGGAGACGGCCCGGGTGACGGCTGCGCCGTCGCGGGGCGGCACGAGCAGGCCGGTCCGCAGGTGGCCGACCAGGTCGAGCGGGCCGCCGACGGCCGGGGCGACGACCGGGACGCCGCTGGCCATCGCCTCCTGGATGGTCTGGCAGAAGGTCTCCAACGGGCCGGTGTGCACGAAGAGGTCGAGGGTGGCGAAGTACCGGGCGAGCTCCGCGCCGGTGCGGCGGCCCAGGAACTGGGCGCCCGGCATCGCCCTGCGCAGGGCCGGCCCGCTCGGGCCGTCCCCGATCACCACCACCCGCACCCCTGGTAGCGCGGCGGCCCCGGCGAGCAGGTCGACCCGCTTCTCGGGCGCGAGGCGGCCGACGTAACCGACCAGCACCTCCCCGCCGGGGGCGAGCGTGCGGTGCAGTGCCTCGTCCCGGTGGCGCGGGTGGAAGCGGACGGAGTCCACCCCGCGTGGCCAGAGGCTCACCCGTGGCACGCCGTGCGCGGTCAGGTCGTGGGCGGCGGTGGTCGAGGGGGCGAGCGTGCGGGCGGCCGCGCGGTGGATCGAGCGGATGCGGTGCCAGGCGACGGCCTCGCCCAGCCCCCGGCCCGCCCGGTACGCCTGGGCGTACCCGGCCAGGTCGGTCTGGTAGACGGCGACGGTGGGGAGGCCGAGCTGTCCGGCGATCTGCGCCGCCCGTGCGCCGAGTACGAACGGGCTGGCCAGATGCACGAGTTGGGGGCGGTGGGCGGCGATCGCCGAGGCCAGCCGACGGCTGGGCAGGGCGATCCGCACCTGCGGGTAGCCGGGCAGCGGCACGGAGGGTATCCGCACCACCGGCAACGGAGCCCCGCCCGCCGACGCGTCGGCGGGCCCGAAGGAGTGCGGAGGGCAGTGGGCACCCCGGGCCGGAGCCGGGGTGATGACCAGTGGCTGGTGGCCACGGCGGACCAGGTGTTCGGCCGTCCGCAGCACGCTGTGGGCGACGCCGTTGACCTCAGGAGGGAAGGATTCGGTGACGATGACGACACGCATGCCACCGTTGTTCCCGGGCGGGGCGTGCAGCCGACCAAGGGGAGCTTTCGTACAGGCGAACGTCTGTCAGCCGTCTGTCGGCCGCCCGTCTGTCGGCCGCCTGTCCGTCGGCCTCGCGTGTTCGCGGTACCGCTCCCGGAGCCAGGGCGTCGGCTCGGCCTCGTACCGCCGGACGTCACCCTCGCCCCACCTCGGCGGTTCCTCACCGCCGCCGAGGACCCACGCGGCCTGGACCGCCGCTCCGTCGGCGACGTACTCGCCCGGTGGGGGTGCGCACACCGGGCGGCCGAGGATCGCCGGGGCGATGGCGCGGACGGCCTCGGAGCGGGCACCGCCGCCGACGAGCAGCACCCGCTCGGCCGGCACACCCGCCGTGGTGAGCGCGTCGAGGGCGTCGGCCAGGCCGCAGAGCATGCCCTCGACCGCTGCGCGCGCCAGGTGCGCGGCGGTGGCGTTGGCGAGCCGGAGGCCGTGGATCGATCCGGTCGCGTCGGGCCGGTCGGGGGTGCGTTCGCCTTCGAGGTACGGGACGAGGGTGAGGCCGTCGGCACCCGGCGGGCAGGCGAGGGCCAGGTCGGAGAGTTCGCCGAGGCCGATGCGGAGCATCCCGGCGGCGGCATCCAGGACTCGCGCGGCGTTGAGCGTGCAGACCAGCGGCAGGAACTGCCCGGTCGCGTCGGCGAACCCGGCGACCGCCCCGGACGGGTCCGCGCTCGGCGCGTCGGCCGCGGCGAAGACCGTGCCGGAGGTGCCGAGCGACACCACGACATCCCCGCGCCGGACGCCCAGGCCGAGCGCGGCGGCCGCGTTGTCGCCCGCTCCGGGCCCGAGCATCGGCGGCCTCCCGGCGGCGGCGCCCGGCGGCCCGGCCGGGGCGAACACGCCGGGCGGCAGCCAACCGGCGCACTGGGACGGGGAGATCAGCTGCGGCACGGCCGGCGTCCGGCCGAAGGCCCGCTCCAGCAGATCGGGCCGGTAGCGGCCGGTCGCGGGCGACCAGTAGCCCGTCCCGGAGGCGTCGCTGCGGTCGGTGGTCAGCGTGCCGATGTCACGGCTGCCGGTGAGGCGCCAGGTCAGCCAGTCGTGCGGCAGGCACACCGCCGCGACCCGCGCCGCGTGCGCCGGTTCGTGCTCGGCCAGCCAGCGCAGCTTGGTCACCGTGAACGAGGCGACCGGTACGCTGCCGACCGCCTCCGCCCAGGCCTGGGCGCCGAGTTCGGCGACCAGGTGCCGCGCGGACGGCGCCGAGCGGGTGTCGTTCCACAGCAGCGCGGGGCGGACCACCCGGCCGTCCTCGTCCAGGCACACCATCCCGTGCTGCTGGGCGGCGACGGAGACGGCCGACACGTCGCCCAGCCCTCCGGCCGCCGACACCGCTGCGCCCAGCGCGTCCCACCACGCCTCGGGGTCCACCTCCGTCCCGGCCGGGTGCGGGGCGGAGCCCTGGCGCACCAGGGCTCCGGTCGCGGCGTCCCGGATCACGACCTTGCACGACTGCGTCGAGGAGTCGACGCCCGCGACCAGCCTCACCGGGCCCCCATCAGGTGCTCGACGGCCAGCTGGTTGAGGCGCACGTAGCCGCAGCCCCGCTCGGCGGCCGCGTCGGGGTCGAAGTCCTCGAAGGCCGAGCGGTCGGCGAGCAGACCCGCGTAGGTCTCGCCGTCGGCCAGCGTGGGCGCCGCGAGTTCGGCGGTCCGGGCCCCGGCCAGCGCCTCGCGCACCTCCGGGTCGGCACGGAAGGCTGCGGCGCGCTCCTTGAGCAGCAGGTAGGTGCGCATGTTCGCGGCGGCGGAGTGCCAGACCCCGGCGATGTCCTCGGTGCGGGCGGGCTTGTAGTCGAAGTGGCGCGGGCCGTCGTAGGCCGGTGCGCCGTCCGGGCCGTTCTCCAGCAGGTCGACGAGGAAGAACGCGTTCAGCAGGTCGCCGTGCCCGAACACCAGGTCCTGGTCGAACTTCGGCCCGCGCTGTCCGTTGAGGTCGAGGTGGAACAGCTTGCCGTGCCACAGTGCCTGTGCGATGCCGTGGACGAAGTTCAGCCCGGCCATCTGCTCGTGGCCCACCTCGGGGTTCACGCCGACCAGGTCGGCGTGTTCGAGGGTGTTGATGAACGCCAGCGCGTGCCCGATGGTCGGCAGCAGGATGTCGCCGCGCGGCTCGTTGGGCTTGGGCTCGATGGCGAAGCGGAGGTCGTAGCCGCGGTCGGTGACGTACTGGGCGAGCGTGTCCAGACCCTCGCGGTAGCGGTCGAGGGCGGCCCGGATGTCCTTGGCGGCGTCGGACTCGGCGCCCTCCCGGCCGCCCCAGAACACGTAGGTGTGGGCGCCGAGTTCGGCGGCGAGGTCGAGGTTGCGCATCACCTTGCGCAGCGCGTAGCGGCGGACGGCGCGGTCGTTGGCGGTGAAGGCGCCGTCCTTGAACACCGGGTGGGTGAACAGGTTGGTGGTCGCCATCGGGACTTCGAGGCCGGTCTCGACCAGCGCGGTGCGGAAGCGCTCGATGTGCTTGGTGCGATCGGGCTCGGCGGCGCCGAAGGGGATGAGGTCGTCGTCGTGGAAGGTGACACCGTGGGCGCCGAGTTCGGCGAGCCGGTGCACGGTCTCGACCGGGTCCAGCGCGGGCCGGGTCGGGTCGCCGAAGGGGTCGCGGGCCTGCCAACCCACCGTCCACAGACCGAAGGTGAACTTGTCCGCCGGGGTCGGCGTCAGAGCAGCGGTGGTCAACTTGAGCTCCTGTACGGTTAGTTCGTGATGGCGGTATAGGTGGCCCGGCTGAAGTCGGCGTGGCCGCCGTCGGCGCCGAGGTCGTGGACCCAGAGGCCGAGGAACGTGCCGGTGAAGGCGGGGCTGCCGGCCCGGCCGTCCGGCGGGTTCCGCTCGCCCGCGTACTCGTCGGAGAGGATCGTCGCGTCGCAGACGGCGTCCAGCTCGGTCCAACTCCGTTCCGGGGTGAGGGAGTAGGAGAAGTGGACGCGGTCGCCGTCGAGGGCGACCCGCAGGTGGACCGGGCCGGTGGCGGGCAGGACGACCTGCGCGTCCGGGTGGTCGACGAGGTCGCCGCTGTCGCAGGTGAGCACGGCAAGGGCCCGGCCGTCGGGGTGCGGGCGGAGCTGGGCGTAGTGCCAGTTCAGTGTGTCGTAGTAGGCGGTGACACCGGCGAACTGGTGCGGGGTGGCCGGGGTGAAGTCGACGGTGGTGTCCAGGGCGCAGCGCAGGCTGGTGGCCCGGCGGGCGACCAGGCTGGGGGCGCGCTTGCCGCGCGGGGACTGTCCGCCCCGGATGCGCAGCCGTCCCGGCGTGCCGAGATCGACCCAGCCGGGGTCGGCGGGTCGGCGCAGGGTGCTCCAGTGCGGGCCGAGCCGTGTGGCGGTGAAGGTGTCGGTGGCCGGTTCGGCGGGCCAGGGGTGCGGCGGCAGAGCGGGAGCGGGGACGTCGGCGGCGGGTGTGCCGCCCTCGACGCGGGGCCAGCCGTCGTCGGTCCAGCTGACGGGCTGGAGCGCGGTCTCACGGCCGAGCATGCAGCGCCCGCGCTCGGTGGTGGGGCGGCCGACGAGGTGCGCCAGGTACCACTGACCGGTGGTGGTCTCGACCAGGCTGCCGTGTCCGGCCTTCTGCAGCTCCAGGTCGGGCCGGTGGCGCGAGGTGAGGGTGGGCCCGGCCGGGTCGGTCTCGTACGGCCCGAGCACGGTGCGCGAGCGGGCGACGGTGACCTGGTGGTCCCAGACGGTGCCGCCCTCGGCGGTGACCAGGTAGTACCAGCCGTGGCGCCGGTAGAGGTGCGGGCCCTCGGTGACGCCGATGCTGGTGCCGGAGTAGATCTGGTGGGTGTCGCCGGTCAGGGTGCCGGTCGCGCAGTCGAAGCGTTGGGCCTGGATGCCGCCGAACGGGTCGTGGCCGGGCCGCCAGTCGGCGGTCAGCGACAGCAGCCAGCAGGCTCCGGGCTCACCGTCCTCGTCGTGGAACAGCGAGGCGTCGAAGCCGCGGGCGTGCAGCGGGACGGGATCGTTCCAGGGCCCGGCCGGGTCGGCGGCGGTGGTGAGGTAGTTCTGCGAGTCCCACCAGCCGCCGTGGTGGTTGTCGACGCGGGTGAACACGAGGTGGAACAGGCCGTGTGCGTACGACAGGCACGGCGCCCAGACGCCGCCGGAGTCGGGGACACCGGACAGGTCCAGCAGCCGCGTCCCGTCCAGGATGCCGTGCAGCGGCCGCCAGTTGACCAGATCGCGGGAGTGGTGCAGCCGAACGCCGGGGTACCACTCGAAGGTGGAGGTGGCCAGGTAGTAGTCCTCGCCGACGCGCAGGACGGACGGATCGGGGTGGAATCCGGGCAGGACCGGATTGCGGATCCGCTCGGTGGTCATGGCGGCCTCTCGGGTCGACGGGGTGGTTGTCATGTCAATTCGCAGGGCCACGGCGCTACTTGCCGAATCCGGCGGTCAGGCCGGACAGCAGGTGGCGTCGGCCGACCAGGTAGGCGCCGAGCAGCGGCAGCATGGAGAGCAGGACGGCGGCCATGGTGGCCGGCACGTCGACCCCGTGCTGGCCCTGGAAGTTCCACAGGCCCAGGGTGAGCGTGCGCTCGGCGTCGGACTGGGTGAGCACCAGCGGGAAGAGGAAGCCGTTCCAGGCCCCGAGCGCTGTGTAGATGCCGACGGTGACGAGTCCGGGCCGGGTGAGCGGCAGGACGAGGGTGCGGAAGATGCGGGCCGCCCCGGCGCCGTCGACGGTCATCGCCTCGTAGAGCTCGGTGGGGATGTCGCGCAGGGTCGAGGAGAGTACGAGGATCGCCATCGGCAGGGCGAACGCGACCGAGGGCAGCACGATCGCGGCGAGGCTGTCGTAGAGGTGCAGCCGCGTGATGATCAGGTACACCGGGATGATCGTCGCCTGCGCGGGGATGGCCAGGCCCATCAGCATCACCGAGAACCCGGCGGAGACCAGGCGGCTGCGGGAGCGGACGACGGCGTAGGCCGCAGGCGTCGCCAGGCCGAGCACCATCGTCACGATCGCGGCGGTGACCAGGACGTTGTTGACCAGGTAGTGGCCGAAGCCGGAGGCGAAGACGGTGCCGTAGTTGGCCGCCACCGGGTGGGTGGGCGGCGCCAGCGGGCCCGCGTCCAGGTAGTCGCTGCGGGTGCGCAGGCTGGAGCCGACCACGTAGTAGAGCGGGACCACGACCACGACCAGCCAGACGGCTGCGGCCGTGCCACCGGCGAGGTTCGGGCGGCGCCGGACGGTCCGCCGCGTGACGGTCCGTCGGCTGCGCGGGCCGGTGCTGTGCGGGTGCCGGGTGGTGGTGTCGGACCGGCGCCGGGCCGGGGTGGGGGCGCGCGTGTCGGTGGTCAAAGGCCCTCCCGTTCGCTGGCCATCCGCCGGAAGCCGGTGACCCGGACGACCAGCAGGGACAAGGCGGTTCCGGCGATCAGCAGCAGCGTGGCGAGCACGCTGGCGTAGCCCATGTCGAAGCTGCTGAAGCCGGTCAGGTACATGTGCAGCGGCAGGGTGCGGGTCGCGGTGCCGGGCCCGCCGTTGGTGAGCAGCAGCACGATGTCGAAGTAGGTGAGCGACCCGACCAGCATCAGCACCGAGGAGGTGATGATGCTGTTGCGCAGCTGCGGCACGGTGATGGAGCGGAACTGCCGCCACCGCCCGGCCCCGTCCACGGTCGCTGCCTCGTACAGGACGGTCGGGATCTGCCGGGTCGCGGCCTGGTACAGCAGGGTGTGGAACGGCACGAACTGCCAGGTGGCGACGGCCGTCACCGCCCAGATCGCGAGATCGGGGCGGCCGATGAAGTTGCCGTCGTCGACGCCGAGCCAGGGGCCGACCAGGCCGGCCAGGCCGAAGTTGGGGTCCAGCAGCGCGCTGAACACCAGGGCGATCGCGGCGCTGGACATCAGCAGCGGGACGAAGAACAGCGTCGACAGCACAGCCCGGGAGCGCTGCGGGCCCGCGCACCACACGCCCAGCGGCAGGCAGATCAGCGTCTGCACCAGCCAGGTCACCACGGACAGTTCCAGGGAGAGCCGCAGCGAGGAGAGGAGCTGCGGGTCGTCCGCGAGGCGGTGCCAGTTACCCAGGCCGATCCAGTGCGGGTCGCCCAGGCCGTTCCACGAGCAGAAGCTCAGGGCGACCACCAGGACCATGGGGAAGACGGCGAGGACGGCGAAGTACAGCACGGCCGGCGCGGCCCAGCTCAGGCCCGGCCGCCCGTCGCCGCCGGACGTGGTGAGGCGGAGGGATGCTGTGCTCACGACGAGCCCATCGCCGAGACGAACTGCTGCGGGGTGATCTGCTTGTTGAAGACCTGCTGGAGGTTGGTGAGGATCTTCTGCGCGGTCGCCGGATCGACGGCCTGGTCCCAGGACTGGGTGAACGACGGGGCGTTCCGGACCATGCCGTAGACGAAGGTGGTGTAGTCGGCGTTCGGCCCGGCGGCGAGTTGGCTCTGCAGTCCGGCCACGGCCGGGACCTGGCCGATCTTGATCAGCTTGCTGACGTAGTCCGGGGCGGTGACGGTCTTCTCGATGAAGTCGATCGCGTCGTTCGCGTGCGCGGACTTCGCGGTGACGGAGAAGAAGTTGGAGGGGTTGCCGACGACGTTCCTGGCATCGCCCTTGCCGCCTTCGACGGTCGGGAACAGTGCCCAGCCCAGCTTGCCGTTCTTGACGAAGTCCGGCGCGGAGGACAGCTGCCCGGCGTACTCCCAGGAGCCCATCAGCATCATCCCGGCCCGGCCCTTGGCCAGCAGGGCGTCGGCGCCGCCGGAATCCTGGGAGACCGAGCCGTAGTTGGAGCCGAACGCGCCTCGGTCGACCAGGTCCCGGATCATGCTCAGGGCGGTGAGCACCGCCGGGTGGGCCCACGCGCCGGGCTTGCCTTGCTCGATGTCGGCGATCACCTGCGGGCCGCCGACGCGGTCGAGCAGGTACTCCATCCACATCAGCTCGGTCCAGGACTGTGAGCCGGCCAGCGCGATCGGGGTGACGCCGGCGGCCTTGAGCCGGTCGACGTCGGCCAGCATGTCGTGCCAGGTGGCGGGGGTGGCGGGGACGCCGGCCTTGGCGAGGGCGTCCTTGTTGACGTAGAGGACGACCGGCTGCACGCCCTCCATCGGCACGCCGTAGTACTTCCCGTCGATCTTCCCGCCGTCCAGGACGCTGGGCAGGAACGAGTCCCTGAACGCCGCGTTCGCGTCCAGCGCGGCGGTCAGGTCGACCACGCCGCCGGCCTTGACGTAGGTGTTCAGGTTGCCGCCGCCCCAGTTGAGGAACACATCCGGAGCGTTCGGGGAGCCGAGCGCGGTCTGCAGCTTCTGCTTGTACGGGTCGTTCGCGAAGGCCTGGACGGACACCCTCGCCGCGGGCTTCCCGGCGTTGTAGGCGTCGGCGACGCCGTGCAGGACCGGGGCGAGGGTGTCGTCCTGCAGTACCCATACTTGCATCGCCGCCGAGCCGGACGCGGAGCCGGGGCCCCCGGACCCGCCGCAGCCGGTCAGGGTCAGAGCCAGCACCGAGGCTACGGCGGCTGCGGCGCAACGCGATGCTGTGCCAGATCTCATCGAGTGGTCCTCTTTCGGGCGACGGAAACTTTCTGTCTGTTGCGGTAGGATGTTTCGGAGCGAACCTAGAGGCTGGGTGCGACTGCGTCAATGACTACGGGAGTCATGGGCCGGAAACAGGGCCGAAACTGATCGAAACTCTTTGCTAGAGTGTTCAACCAATCCGACGGCACGAGACGTCGGCAGAGAGACGGAGTGTGTATGCCAGGCGACGCCTCGCGGATCACCATCGCCGACATCGCGCGCGAGGCCGGCGTGTCCACGCCCACGGTCTCCAAGGTCCTCAACGGCCACAGCCAGGTGGCACCGGAGACCCGCGCCCGGGTCGAGGAACTCCTGCAGAGCCACAACTACCTGCGCCGCCGCGCCCGGCCGAAGGAGACCGTCGGGCTGGTGGACCTGGCGATCCGGGAGGTGGACAACCTCTGGTCGGCCGAGGTGGTCCAGGGCGTGCAGCGCGAGGCGGCCGAGCACGGTCTCGGCGTGGTCGTGTGGGCCACCCACGGGTCCGCGGCCGACACCCTGCGCTGGCTGGACAACGTGACCCGCCGGGGATCGGACGGCATCATCCTCGCGGTCACCGATCTGACGCCGGCGCAGCGCAAGCGGGTCGCGCCGCTGGGCATCCCGCTGGCCGTGGTCGACCCGGTCGGCAGCCACGACCCCGGCATCCCGTCGGTGGGCGCGACCAACTGGCAGGGCGGCATGACCGCGACCCAGCACCTGATCGAGCTCGGGCACCGCAGGATCGCGATCCTCCAGGGCCTGGAGGAAGCCCTCTGCGCGCGAGCCCGCCTGGACGGGTACCGCTCCGCCCTGGAGGCGGCCGGCATCGCGATCGATCCGGCGCTGATCCGGCCCGGCGACTTCTACTACACGACCGGCTACTCCGGCATGCGCGACCTGCTGGCACTCCCCGAGCCGCCCACAGCGGTGTTCGCCAGCAGCGACCTGATGGCCCTCGGAGCGTACGAGGCGGTCCGCCAGGCCGGGCTGCGGGTCGGGTATGACGTCAGCATCGTCGGCTTCGACGACGTACCGAGCGCGGCCTGGGCCTCGCCGCCGCTGACCACCGTGCACCAGCCGCTGCGCGAGATGGCGGCGATGGCCACCCGGATCGTCCTTCAGGGCGCTCAGGCGGTGCTCCCGATGGGGACGCAGCGGATGGAGCTGGCCACCCGGCTGGTCGTCCGGGAGAGCACCGGGCCCGCGCCCGACCGGCCGCGCACCTGAGCAGCGCACCTGAGCCGGGCGCCGGCGCACCGGCACCCGGCTCAGGCAGGCGGGGCAGGAATGCGGCTACCGCATGCTCCACTTCTGCTGGACGGCGCCGGAGGAGGCCCACAGCTGGACCGGGCTTCCGTTGGCGGTCGCGTTGCCGGTGACATCGAGGGACAGCCCCGAGGCCGGGTTGGTGACCGCGCCGGAGGCGCCGAGGACCCACTTCTGGTTGGCCGCACCCGAGCAGTCCCAGATCTGGAGCCGGGCGCCGTTCCCGGCGCCGGTCGGGGCGTCGAGGCACCGGCCGCTCCGGTCACGGACCGTGCCGTCGGCCGCCAGCGTGAAGTTCTGGTTGGCGCCGCCCCAGCAGTCCCAGATCTGGAGCTTCGTGCCGTTCCCGGCGCCTGACGGCTCGTCCAGGCAGCGGCCCGAACCGGCCCCGACGAGGGGGTGCGCGTTGAACCCCCAGTGCTGACCGGACCCGCCCCAGCACTGCCACAGGATGACGGCGGTGCCGTTGCCGGTGCCCGAGCCCGAGGTGCTCGCGCACAGCCCGGACGACGTGTTCACCAGCGAACCGTCGAGGTTGAGGCTCCACTTCTGGTTGGCCCCGCCCCAGCAGGACCAGAGCTGCACCCGGGCGCCGTTCCCGGCGCCGTTCGGGGCGTCCAGGCACTCGTTGTTCTGGGTGCGGGCGGTGCCGTCGGCGCCCAGCACGAACGCCTGGTTCGCCGCCCCCGAGCAGTCCCAGATCTGCATCTGGGCGCCGTCGCCGACACCGGCCGGGCCGTCCAGGCACCGGCCGGAGCCGGCGCCGACCAGCCACGTCCCGGCGCCCAACGAGGTCGAGCCGCCGACCGGCGTGCCCCCGCCACCGCCGCCCGATCCGCCGAGCGCGGTGACGACGGAGTTGTACGAGGCCTTGGGCTGGTAGTTCAGGTCGAACAGGGTCGCGCTGCCGAAGCCGTGGAACTCCGCTGGGGCGTACGGGGAGCTGACCCAGGAGTCGGGGTCGGCGACGGCCCACTGGCTGATCCCGACGCAGCCGCTCGTGTCGAGACAGGCGTGCACGATGTTCGCGTCGTCGGTGGCCTGCTGCGCCAGGTCGCCGCTGCCGGCCGGCACCCGCATGCGGTCGTCGAGCTCGGTGACGGCGACGTTCAGGCCGAGTGCGGTGAAGCGCGCCATGTTCGCCTGGAGGTCGGCCGGCACCTGGCCGACCACGAAGTGGCTCTCGAAGCCGATGCCGTCCAGTGGCACGCCCTGGCTCTTGAGCGACTTGGCCAGGTTGTACAGGGCGTTGCTCTTCGCGTTGACGCCCTCGATGTTGTAGTCGTTGATGTACAGCTTGGCGTTGGGGTCGGCCGCGTGCGCGGTGGTCAGGGCGTCGGCGATGAAGCCGTCGCCCATCGCGTTGTGGAACGGGTCGCTGCGCCAGTTGCCGCCGTCGTCGAAGGGCTCGTTGACGACGTCCCAGGCGTAGACCTGGCCCCGGTAGTGGGACGCCTCGGTGGTGATGTGGTTCTCCATCGCCGCCTTGACCTGGCTCGTCGGCAGGTTCCCCACCCAGCCCGGGAGTTGGCTGTACCAGACCAGGTTGTGGCCGCGCACCCGCATGCCGTGGGCCCCAGCGAAGCCCACGATCGCGTCGCCGGGGCCGAAGTTGAAGTTCCCCTGCGAGGCCTCGGTGGTGTCCCACTTCATCTCGTTGCCCGGGGTGATCATGTCGAACTGGGCGGCGGCCAGCGAGGTGGCCGCCGAGTTGGACAGCAGATCCTGCGTGATCTCCCCGCCGAAGTAGATGCCCTTCGCCTCCGCCGCCGACTTCAGCGACGTGGTGTCGGCCGCGGCCGGGCCTGCGGCGGCGGGAAGGAGGCTGAGCGCGGTGGCGCACAGCAGCGATGCGATCAGTGATGTACGAGCGGAACGAGTCACCTGTGGTCCCTTCTCTGGGACGGAAACTTTCTGAGGCTGTTTCCGTAGGATTAACCGGACGGTAGAGCCAGTTCTGAGCGTGCGTCAACAGGCCCGGTGGGGACTCGGGGAATCTCCGCCGGACCTGTTGACGGCGACTGCCGGAGCTCTTACCGTCTCCATAAGTACAGTAAGTTTCCGAAAGTTTCGACGATCCGGATGCGACGGCTCGTGTCCGGGTGCTGAAAGGACTACCGGTGAAACGCTTCCTCATCCTGCTCGTCACCCTGCTGCTGAGCACGCTGTCGCTGGTGGTGGCGCCGTCGGCGTCGGCCGGCACCACCGTCTGCGACAAGTACGGCAGCATGGCGGTCTCGGGCGGAAAGTACGTCGTCCAGAACAACGAGTGGGGCGACTCGATCCAGCAGTGCCTCGACGTCTCCGACGACGGCTTCAACGTCACCACGGGCTACCACAACCTGGCGGGCCACCCCGCACCGGCGGCCTACCCGTCGATCTACGCGGGCTGCCACTGGGGCAACTGCTCCACCGGCAACGGGCTGCCGCAGCAGGTCTCGTCGTTCACCGATCCCCGGTCCAGCGTGGACTTCACCACCAACGGCGGCCAGTGGGACGCCTCGTACGACATCTGGTTCGACACCAGCCCCCACCCCAGCGGCCAGAACAACGGGGAGGAGCTGATGATCTGGGCCAACCACTCCGGTCCTCCGACGCCGTACGGCAAGCAGGTCGGCACCGTCTGGCTGGAGGGCGCCAACTGGGCCGTGTGGTACGGCTCCCAGGGCAGCAACCCCTCGTGGAACACCGTCTCCTACGTCCGCGAGCAGCCCACCAACGCGATCACGGTGGACATCAAGGACTTCACCGACGACTCGATCGGCCGTGGCTATCTGCAACCCGCCTGGTACCTGACCAGCGTGCAGTTCGGCTTCGAGCCCTGGGTCGGCGGTCCGGGCCTGGCGGTGAACTCCTTCTCCTACACCTCCGACGGCGGTGGCGGGGGCGGGGGCGGCGGTGGTGGCACGTCCGGCCCGATCGTCGGGCAGGGCAGCGGGCGCTGCCTGGACATCAGCGGATTCGGCACGACGGACGGCACCCCCGTCCAGCTGTGGGACTGCTCCGGCGCGTGGAACCAGGCCTGGAAGACGGCCAACGGCACCGTCGTCAACCCGCAGACCGGCAAGTGCCTCGACGTGGCGGGCGGCAGTACGGCGAACGGCACCCACGTGCGGCTGTGGACGTGCAACGGCACCGGCGCCCAGCAATGGCAGACCCACCCCAACGGCACCGTCACCAACTCGCAGTCGGGCAAGTGCCTCGACGCCGGCGGTTCCGGCAACGGCGCCCTGCTGCAGATCTGGGACTGCTACGGCAGCGGAACCCAGCCCAACCAGGTCTGGTCGCTGAAGTGACACGGTCTCAGCGGCCCCCCGAGCCTCGCCGACCCTCCTCCGTTACCGACCGGGGGTGCGTCTCGATCGGATGAAGATTCCTGACAATATGTCGAGATGCCCGCTTTGGGCGTTGGATCGACTACTCGATCGCCGATACGGTCCGCGCTCCAGGACTCTCGTCCGACACTCGAACAGCGCAGGAGCACACGTCAGATGGCGATCCTCAAGTCCACGATGCAGGAGCAGGTCGCCCAGGCGATCGCCGCGATCAACCCCGGTGACCGGCCGATCGTGACCTTCCACACGATCAGCGGCCCGAGCCCGTGGATCATGAACGAACTCGGCCTGATCGGCCAGCTGTTCGTGAAGTACTACTTCGTCACCCTGACCGAGCAGGCCGTGGTGGTCCACCGCGCCGGCCGCCTGGCCAACCGCCCGAAGGAGCTCGTCCACGCCATCCCGCTGGAGCAGGCCCGCGGCCTGGTGACCCAGGTCAAGCGCGCCACCCTCTGGAGCTCGCTGCGCTTCCAGTTCCCCGGCGACGAGAAGCCGACCCGGCTCAACATCGGCCGCTACTGGCGTGCCGAGCTCGACCAGTTCGTGCCGGGCCTGACCGGCCAGCAGATCGCCGTCTGACCTTCGGGCGGACGTATCACCGGGCACACCGAAGGTGCGGGTCGAGGACAACCCCGACCCGCACCTTCGTGCTACGGCCCGCTTTCGGTGTGGGCGTCGGAGCGGGCCTCGCGTTCCTCGGGCCGGGCGTCGTCAGCCTGGGCGGCGTGCGCTGCGTGACGACGGCCGAGGCGGCGCAGTGCGCGCCGGCCGAGCAGGCCGACGAGCAGGATGCCGAGGAGCCCGACGGCGATGTACGGCCCCCACGCCTGCTCGATCCGGACGTACGCGTCGCCCAGGTAGTAACCCAGCAGCGTGAAGCCGACGCCCCAGAGGAGCGCGCCGAGGGCGTTGTAGCGGACGAAGCGGCGGTACGGCATCCGGGCCATCCCGGCCAGCCCGGGGACGAGCGTGCGGGCGAAGGCGATGAACCGCCCGAAGAACACCGCTGCCGGTCCGCGCCGCCGCAGGAGATCCTGGGCGGCTTCGACCTGATCGGTGCGGCGCCGCAGGAACCGCGACCTGGTGATCAACGGGCCGCTGCGCCGGCCTATCTCGTAGCCGACGAAGTCGCCCGCGATGGCAGCGAGCACGACCAGCGCGGACAGCCAGTAGACCGAGACCGCCCCTTCGCGCGCGATGACACCCCCGACCACCACCGCGCTCTCCCCGGGTAGGACGAGCCCCACCAGGAACCCGTCCTCGACGAAGACCAGCGCTGTGACGACCGCGTAGACGAGCGGGCCGGACAGGCCTGCCAGCCACTGTGTGAGGGAGTTCATCCGTCGACCTCGGATGTCGCCGTGCTTCTGTCTCCCACCCATTCTCGCGCGTCGCGCGACACCTACCCCTTCGGCCTCAGCGCGGGGTGCCCGTGACGTCGCGCAGTCTGCGCCAGGTACGGCCGACGGACGCGAGCCCGGTGAGCCTGGCGCGGGGGCCGGCGGTCTCCCAGTTCCGGGCCGTCTCGGCGAAGGTCTCCGGCTGCGCCGTGGCGGGCTGCCGCGTCTGTGCGGCCCGTGCGGCGAGCCGCAGGTCCGCCGGTGCGATGGTGTCGAGCTTCGCCCGGACGTGATCGAGCAGCAGGGCGGAGGCGTCGGCGATCGCGGCCTCGCCCAGGGGGCGTGCGGGGAGGTCCAGCCCGTCGGCGAGGCGCTGTGCCAGGGCGGTCCGCAGGTCCTCCAGGGAGATGTCGCGGACCGTGAGCGACAGGTGGGCGGAGAGTCCGGTCTCGCCCACCGCGCGGTGGGCGAAACCGCGCGGGACGTAGAGCACGCTGCCGGGTTCGAGGACACTCTGCAGGAGTTGCGGCGAGTGCTCGTCGTCGGGGAGCTCTCCCAGTGACCAGTCGGTCACCGTCGGCGCGTCGTGGACGTACCAGGTCTTGCGTCCGGCCACTTGGAGGACGAACACGTCGGCGTCGTCCCGGTGCACCGCGAGACCCTGACGGCCGGCGGGCGTGAGGAAGAAGAACGCCTCCACGCGCCGGTCGATCTCCTCGGAAAGCCGCGCCGCCAGCTCGGCCGTCGGGCCGTGCCACTGGTCGACGTACCGCAGGAGCAGCGTCGCCCCGCCGTGCAGGAGCGCGACGACCTTCGCGCGGTCGGCGAAGCCGTGGTGCGTCGTACCGTTGACCACGCGTGACGTGGTGTAGGCGTCGGGCGGGACGACGACCTTGTCGGAGCGGACCATCTCCAGGTAGGGGGTGCGCAGCAGGCCCCGGTCGAAGGCGGCGTCCAACTCGTCGAGGTCGAACGGCGACACGAGTGTCTCCGGCCTGAAGACCGCGGGCTCGCGCTGCCACTGGTGGCCGGTGAAGCTCTCGACGTCGCCGACCCAGCCGGCCAGCGTGGGCGATTCCATGGCGGTTCCCGTGAGGTCAGGGGGTCAGGTGGGCGGTGGGCGGCGTCCTGGTGTGGCGGCGGCGGTCATGCCCCGGTCTGCGCGTCGAACCGTACGGAGAGCAGGGAGCGCAGGGGGACGTGTGCCTGCTGCTGCGGGCTGCGGATGACGAGCCGGTGGTCGAAGGCGGCGGTCAGCAGGCGCTCGGCCAGCGGCACGATCAGGTGCTTGGCCCAGCAGCGGGCACCGTCGAACCCGTACGGCATGAACGCTGGCGCGTTCTCCGGGTCCGCCACCCCGGCCCACCGTTCGGGCCGGAACTCCAACGGGTCCGGCCAGTAGTCCGGATGGCGGTGCATCAGGAGTGGGAGAAGCGCGATGCGGTCCTCGGGACGGATCTCGGGGTGCAGTGCGGTGTACGCGTCGCCGCTCATGCGGAACAGCATCCACGCGGGCGGGAGCAGTCGCAGCGTCTCCCACAGGGCCGCGGTGAGGTCGGTGCGGACGTCCTCCGGCGGACGGCCCGGCCCCATGAGCCACAGGGCGTTCCCGGCCAGTGCGGCGACGCCGTCGCAGAGCGTGGCGGTCGCCCGCCGGTACAGCGCGATGGCCTGCATCCTCTCCTGGGCCCCGGAGGCGCCGTGGATCTGCCCGGCCAGCGCGGTGGACCGGCCCTCGCCACCGCCCAGTCCCGGCCAGCCGGCGACGGTGCGGTCGGCGATCCGGGAGAGCGCGTCGGAGCGCGTGACGCCGCGCTTCGACAGCAGGGAGACCGGCAGCGGGTCGGACGAGAAGAGCCATCGGCGCAGGTAGGAGGTGGCCGCGTAGGGCCAGGCGCCGGACAGCCCGCGGGCCGGGGGCGGCGGAGTCCGGATGCCCGCCATGACGTCCTGCCCGAGTGCGCGGATCGTCCGGGTCGCGCTGTCGTGGTGGATCTCGGCGCCTGCGGCGGGTTTGAAGACCGAGCGCTCCGTGGAGAGCACGGGGCGTGCCGC
This sequence comes from Kitasatospora sp. McL0602, assembly GCF_052076145.1. Classification (NCBI taxonomy): domain Bacteria; kingdom Bacillati; phylum Actinomycetota; class Actinomycetes; order Kitasatosporales; family Streptomycetaceae; genus Kitasatospora; species Kitasatospora sp. McL0602. The sequence goes on from NZ_CP197246.1 coordinate 7,125,903, forward strand.
GACGATTTCGGCGACCAGGCGACTGTCGGAGACGCCGACCGTGGTCGCGTCGATCCGGAATACTTTCTCTTCCCTGGCCAGCAGTTCCTGAATTCGCGGGGCGAACACGACGGAATTGTCGCGGACCGCTGCCGGTGCCATTTCTTCCACGATAATCCCGCCTCCACTGGCATAGCGATCGGATGCTTTCTCCGCAGCGGGCGGAGGAAGCGGCAAGGCCGCCTCCTCCGCCCACTGATGGTGCATCAGATAACGTGCAGGATCCACGCGTGGTTGGCGAGGTCCTCGTCGCGCTTGAACTTGTTCACGAGAGCCTTGATCATCTTCATGGTCACTCCATTCCGGTAATTCGGCTTCCACTCCGAAAGCCGAACGAGTTGAACTACTCCGGACATTAACCGAGCGGCAACGTCCCCGAAAGCTTCTGTACGGGCAGTGGCGTCGGCCTGAATGGGCACCGAACTCGGCGCCACCGACATCTGGACACCACCGCGTCGAACCGAGCGGGCGGTGGACCTCATCGACTGGCGACGACCACCGCGAGGTGCCTAGCCTGAAAGCAACCGTGGACAGCACCGGCATGCGACGGGACTGACGGTTCCCAGGTCAGACAGGGCAGGTTGCGGTTTCCTGCGTCCGTCCACCGTCGGTGGAGGGAGCAGACCATGCGTCGCGCAACCAGCTCGCCGCGACAACGGATCGTGGTGCGACCGCCCGAACTGCCTGCCGCCGGAGTGTTCCGGCGGGCAGCGGCGCGGGTGCGGCGGCCCGTCCTGTCGGTGGTGCGCCGCGCCAGGCTGCGTTGGCTGTTACGCCGTGGTGTCACCCCGGCGAGACGCTGGCGGCCACCGCTGTTCAGCTCGGTCCTCATGGTCGTCACCTGGGTACTGGCCGCCGGGCTGCTGTTCTGGCTGGGCCGGGCCGTGTACGAGATCGTGCGGGGCGAGGCCCAGGCCTGGCCCTGGGGCGTGGACCCGGACAGTGCCTGCAGATCGACCGGCTACTCCTGCGGCGTGGTGAACAGCGCGGTGCTGCCGGTGCTCACCGCCGCCCTGACCACCGTGGTCTTCCTGAGCGTCTGGATGACGTCCGTCCGCCGGTACTACCTCCGCAGGGCGCGGCACGAGCCCCGCGCGCTGGTCGAGACGGCCGGCAGCATCATGGGCCGGGTCGTCGGGCGCGACCAGCTCTGCATCGCGCTCATGGACAACCTGCGGGACAGCTCGGCCCGGCGCCCGCACGTCGTCGTCGGTGCGATCGGCACGGGCAAGACGGCGCTGGTGGTCCGGCTGACGGAGCTGCTGGCCAGGCGGGGAGCCTTCCCGGTGCCGATCCGGCTGCGGGACGCACAGCAGGAGCTGGACTTCGCCGCGATGGCCTACCGACGCTTCTGCGCCGTCGTCGAGCCCCGGACCAGGACCGCCGCCGAGGCCGACAAGATCTGGCGGCGGCTCCGGCGTCAGGACAAGGTCGTCGTGCTCGCCGACGGCCTCGAGGAGGCCCTGAGCGGCAAGAGGATGGTGGCCGACCGGGACAACATGATCCGCCAGGCCATCCGCGCAGCCGGTGAACGGCGGCTTCCGCTGGTCATCACCTCCCGGCCGCACGACCCGCTGCGGGCGATGGAGGCGGCGGTCACCGAACTCGAGCCGCTGAGCGAGGAGTCCGCCCTCGAGTACATCTCCACGGACGGCGACTGGCGCGCGGACAAGCGGCGCCTGGACCGGATCGTGGAGATCGCCAACGTGACCGACTCGCCGCTCTACCTCCAGATCGCGCGGGATCTGCACCGGAAGGGCCTGCTCGACCAGGTCTGGGTCGGCGACAACGGCAGCTCGGCGGAACTGGACAGCTGGGAGCTGAAGTTCGACCTGCTGACGGCCTGGACGGACGCACTCGTCGACGACGTCCTGCACCCCGAGCTGCCGCTGGACCGCGACGATCGGCAGATGACGGTCGAGTACATGTCCGCACTGGCCTGCATCGGTCTGAAGTTCGACAGCGCACAGGTGAGCTTCAGCAGGATCGAGCCCCAGCAGGCCAGCGCGGATGCGGACGGTGGCGAGAGCGGGAAGGCGGTTGCCGAGCCGTTCCCACACGTCTCCGAGCGGCTGTGGGTCGAGAAGGGCCGGGGGGCGACCTCCCTCGACGTCAGGCTCGCCGCCACCTGGGGCACCCGGATGGGACTGGTCGAGGAGTGCGGCGACTACGTGCGCTTCCAGCACAGCATCATGCAGGCCTTCCTCGGCTCCCGCTTCCTGGACACCGCCCTCCCCGACACCGCGTTCTTCCCGGCGGCGCTGCGCAACCCCGGGCGCGAGATCCTGATGGCGCTGGTCTTCCACTCGCGCTCGCTGCACGAGGCCGCGAGGTGCACCTGCCCGAGGGCGGCGGGCACGGACCCGGCCTGCCCGATCGGGGCCATGCGCAGGCTCGTCGTCGGGGAGGCCAAGGCCGCGCTGGCCCTGGACACCGGGGAGCACCGACCGGTCGGCATCGAGGTCCGCAGCATGCACTCCAAGGTGCTCGAGATGTACGGCGCCGCGCTGGACATCGACAGCGCCGATCGGCATCCGGACCCGGCGGCCATCACCAGGGAGATCTGCGCCGGCTGGGCCAAGCTGCGCGAGCGCGATCCGCAGCAGCTCAAGGCCGCCAAGCTGGCGCTCGTGCTGCGCATCGGCGCAGCCTCCCGCCGGGCCACGCTCTGCGGTGGCCACCCGGCGTACCGGGAGTTGTTCGAGATCGGCCGCCAGGAGAACAGCTACCGGATCAGGACGGCGATCGCCCAGGAGATCGGGGCCGGCGGCGACCCGGCGTACGGCGCGCTCTGCGAGGAGCTGCGGCGGCCCACCGACACGCTCACCGCCTCCGGGCCGGCGGCGCTCGCCGGTGCCGGGCCGGTCGCGAGCCCGTCGTCCCCCGAGCCGGACGGTGAGCGGGAGCGCCGTCAGCAGGAGCGGGCCCTGCGGGTCCGGCAGGAGAAGTGCGAGCAGGACCTGGAGCGCGAGGAGTCGACCGCCGAGCAGCGCGAGTGGTACCGGAACACGATCTGTGCGCGGCTCATCCCGCTGCTGGTGGACTCGGTCTCGCTGACGCGTCATCAGGGCACCCCGTACGAGGACCTGGAGAAGTGGATGAAGATCCTCGGCACGGCCCCGGCCGGTGGCGAGGAGCAGGACCGGCTCGGCCGGCAGGGTCTGGAGGTCGCCCTGGCGCACGGCTTCAAGCACGCCGCCAACCGCCGGCCCCTCCCGGGAGCCCGGGGGCAGGCCCGGGAGTTCCTGGCCGAACAGGCCTGGGAGCTGCTCAAGTCCACCCGCTTCTGGTTCACCCGGCTGACTCTGCTGCACGCGCTGACCCTCTGGGCCCTGCCGGACGACGTGACGCAGGCGCAGCCGGAGCACGGGCACGGGGCCGATCCGAAGGAGCAGGTACGGCGGTGGCTGCAACTGCCGCCCGGTGAGGTGGACCACCCGTTCGTGAGCGCGGCCGGGAGGCTCGCCGTCCGGGCGCTGCAGACCCGTCGCCCCGAGCGGTTCCTCTGGCTGGACGAGGCGCGAGTCGCCTCGCAGGTCGGATCCGAGACGGGCTGGCTCGGCGAACCGCGTGAGCACAACCTCTGGATCTCGCACTCCACCGGCTGGAGCACGCTGGACCCGGACGCGCAGCAACTCCTCGCCGACGTCACCCTGTTGATGGTGCTCGCCGAACGGGCGGACCGCCCGCGCGAGCTCTTCCGTCGGCTGGATCGGGACCGTGACAACGTCCCGCCCGAGCTGCCGCCCTGCCTCACCCGCGACCGGTCGAGTCTGGACCCGACCAGGCGGATCACCCAGGCCCTGTCCTCGCAGCCGGGCTCGAACTGCGCGGACGGCTGCCGGTTCGAGCTCTGCCCGCACCCGCCCAAGATCCCCGATCTGCGGGTGGAGCTCGGCGAGGTCTTCTGCATGAACCAGCGCAGCCTGCTCCGGCGTTGGCAGCCCTACTCGTGGCTGCAACTTCGCTTCCGGCGAAAGGCGCGCTGGCAGCGCCGGACCCCGATCGCGGAACTGCGCCGGTTCTGGGACCAGATGGGCAGCCGGGCCCGTGACATGCCCCCGGAGAGCGCGCCGCTGGCCCGCCACCTCCTCCGCTGGTGAGCCACCGCTACTGCCGGTTCAGCGCCGGAACTCCGCCAGGTGCTCCCGCGCCCAGCCTCGGAAGCTGCGCGGCGGCCGACCGGTCAGCTCGGCCACCGTGGGCAGGACGGCGGTGTCGTCGAACTCCCCGTCGGAGAAGAAGCGGAAGAAGGCGTCCACGTAGCGGGCGGGGGTGGTCCGGCTCATCTCCTCCCTGGCCACGTCGTCGGGGACGGCCTCCAGCCGGAGCGGCCGGCCGAGCAGCTCGGCCAGCACCGCCAACCGGTCCGCGGGGAGCAGTGCGGCGGGCCCGCTCAACGAGTACGCCCGGCCGAAGTGCTCCTCGTCGCCGAGCACCGCCGCCGCGGCCGCGGCGATGTCGAACGGATCGATGGCCGCGATCGGGACGTCGGCGAAGGGCGACCGGATGGTCACGTCCCCGCGCAGCAGCGGCTCGCGCCATTCGAACGTGTTGGACATGAACCCGCTGGGCCGCAGCACCGTCCAGCCCGGACCGGACTCACGGAGTGCCGCCTCGCCGGTCAGGTGCATCGCGACCACGGCGTTGTCCGGGCGGCCGCCGACCACCGAGCGGGACGAGAGCAGCACCACATGCGCCACCCCGGCCGCCCTGGCCTGCGCCAACACCCCTGGCATGTCCGGGAATCCACCCAGCAGGAACAGGGAGCGAGCCCCGGTGAGCGCCTCCTTCAGGCTGTCCGGCCGGTTGAGATCACCCGCAACGACCTCCACCCCCGCCCGCCGCGTGACCCGCTCCGGCTCGCGGGCCACCGCCCGGACCGGCCGCCCCTGAGCAGCCAGCGCCGACACCAGCTCGCCGCCGACATTCCCCGTCGCACCCGTGACCACGATCATCAGCCGTCTCCCCTCGCTCCTTGCTCCGCTCTCATACCTCGTCCAGCCGGACGACGATAACCGACCGGAAGTCAGCCGGTCCTCGGGATTTCCAGGTATTCCTTCTCCTCTTCCAGGTTCTCTGCGAATTCGGCCCACCAGCGGCTGCAGTATTTCGCCATGTAGGCAATTCGGGCCCTGCTGTGCGGCGGCAGGGATTTGATGAGGACATCCCGTTTCTCCTGGCTGAGCGAGTGCAGGCTGAGCCAGCGGAGAAGGAACCGGCCGGTGCTGGTCAGGCGGAGCGAGGGGTCGCTCTTCAGGCTGTCGAGATCCGAGGCGTACGTCCCGGTCATGGCGTGGGCGGGCGGGGCGGCGGCGCCCAGGGCGTGGCCGTGCAGTCCGCCGGCCACGGCCGGAGCGGTGGCGGGTCCGTGGAGGAACCTGTCCGGGACGGGGTCCTCGCCACGGCTCAGGCGATTGCGGACATCGCGCGCGGTGCCCACGGAGATCCCTGCGCGTCTGGCTAACTCGCGAAGGCTGAGACCGGGTTCGGTGCCGATGAGTTCGCCGGCGCGCCGGCGACCCGCCACGCTGTTCAGGGGCCGTATCCGGCCGTCGCGGCCGATCCTGGCCTGGGCTTCGGCGGCATGGTCGGGCAGTGAGCGAGCCCTGATCCGGCCGATCGTTGGTGCGCTCAGCCCGGTCATCCGGGCGATGGACCGGTCCGACCAGCTGTCGTTGGACACGACGATCCGGGCGGCCGCGGCCTCCCGGTCGGCGAGACTGAGCGGCAGTCCGTGGGTCACGTTCAGCTGGACGGCGCGGATGAAGGCTTCGGACTCGGTGCCGTCGAAGTACTGGACCCGGACTTCGGTGTCGCCGCGCAGCTGGGCGACCCGCAGCCGGTGCATCCCGTCGACGATGCGCATCGACCCGCGGTGGACCAGGATCGGCGGCAGGGTGGCGTCGGATTCGGCGAGGACCTGGACGTGGTCGGCGTCCTCGCCGTGCAGGCGGGGGGAGTCGGCGGGTCTCAGCAAGACGATCGGGACGGTGTCCACCGTCATGTTCCAGGAACGACGAGCGACCTGTGTGGCACTGTCTGTGGGGGAGGTCGAGCGCTCTTCGCTGGGCAAGTTCACCTTCACAGGACGAATGGAAACCCCAGGATGAGGCTGGGGTGGTTGCCTGTCCGACAATTGGCCGGTGGCAAATTCGTGCAATATGTGGTGGAGCGGGAGCGATTCGAAGCGGTTGATCAGTGTGCGATTGGCCGCCACAACCGGTGAGCGTATTTTGTCGACTGGATCATGTCAAGAGTGATACCCGTGGGTACTCGTGGGTTCAGGGAGGCGGACGATCCAGCCGGTCGGGTATATCGCGGACGGATCTCTTTCAAACTTCGGGTGCGACATTTTTTTCGTGAAAGGCGCATGCGTACTTCGTGTCCGTGCCCGTCCTGAGCAGACCGATCTGTGGGTCGTCACTCGCCCGGATGTAGCACCCGCCGTAGCCGTCCGAGTCGGTGATCGAGGGATCGGTGACGAACACGCCCCAGTTGAGGTAAAGCTCGTGCTCGCTGCCCTCCGGTGCCGGGAAGACCTCGGGGGTGGGAACGACGCGCCGCTGGAGCACGTACGGGCCGCCCACGGCGCGCCGGACCTCGTCGAGCCACCGCTCTGCCGGGACGGTCCACCCGGGCACGGCGCCGATGCCCCGGTGGGACAGCACCGGCTTGAGGATGAGGCCCCGCTGTTCGGCCCGTGCGTACTGCTCCAGCTCGACCACCGCGCCGTCCGGCAGGCGCAGGGCCGGTCGCACGAAGTGCGTCCAGGGCAGGAAGCGGTCGAGACAGGCCCGTTCGTCCTGGGTGCAGGTGGCGCGGTGGCGGTCGTCCGACAGCAGGGCCAACGCCCCCTTGTTGCCGTAGAGTTCGGTGTCCATCCGGCTGAGCAGCCGGACGGTGCCCGACTCGACGGCGCGCAGCAGCGGTTCGAGCAGGGCCGCCTGCTCCGGGGTGCGGATCTCGTCGAGCAGGAAGAACCGGACGACGGCGTCGACCGGGCGGCCCTGCACCTCCACCCGGTCCGGGTGCACGACCAACTCCCCGACGTGGCAGGGCACGCCTTCGATCCCCATGTCCTCCAGCAGCGACGCGGTGACGTGCAGCCAGAGCTCGAAGTCCGGGAAGGTCTCCGGCCACTCGGCCAGTGCCACGACCGGGTTGTCGCGTAGGCCCCCGCAGGCGGCGCGGACGGTCGCGGCGTAGTGCTGCATGGTGTCGACGTAGCCGAGCCCGTGCGTCGCGGTGAAGCGGGCCAGCGCCGGGTGACCGAGCATGGCGCGGTTGAGCGTGGCGATCTCCCCGCCGCCGATGGAGCTGGAGATGTTCATCTCGAGGAGCTTGAAGCCCTCGGTGTCGCGGTAGACGTCCGCGCGGGCCAGGCGGATCATCGGGGGGCCGGCCGTGGCGCGGCATGCGAGCCGCGCCTGGACCGGTGTCAGGCCGAGGGCCTCGGCGAAGGCGCCCGGATCGCCGTCGAACAGCCGTTGCGGCAGTTCGGTCAGCAGGCGGTAGACCGTCCCGCAGTCCCGCAGCAGTGCGGCCCGCTCGGCGGCGGAGATGAACACCGGCGTCGGGAGGAAGTCCCCGGGGTAGGCGATCCGCAGCAGCCGGTCCGCCGCCGCGTCCCGGTTGAGGTCCTCGATCCGGACCGCGTCCCGCGCCAACTGCTCGCGGTAGGCGAGACCGAGGCCGGAACGCGCGGGCGCGGCCGGCCGGGACTGCTGACGCGTGGTCACCCCGCTTCCCCCGTCAGGCTCGGCCGGGGAGCGGTCGGTGGAGCCTGACGGAGGGCCAGGGTCAGCCGGGTCACCGTCGGTGCCTCGATCACGGTCCGTACGGTGATCTCCAGCCCGAAGACGCTCCGGATCCGGTTGATCAGGCGGAGGGCGTCGATCGACCTGCCGCCGTGCGCGAAGAAGCTCGCCTCGTCGTCGACCTGGTCCAGCTCGAGGATCTCGCGCCAGATCTCGCGCAGGAGTTCGGGGGTGGGGGTCGGGTGGGCCGGGCTCATGGGATCTGGTCTCCGTCAGCAGAACTCGAGGAAGAGCATGTCGCGGTATCCCTGCGCGGCCGGTGCGGCCACCGTCACCGGGGTGGTGGAGTGCAGGCAGGTGCGGTCGTCGAGGAAGATGTAGTCGCCGGGCTCGGTCAGGGTGCGGGTGAACACCGGCGTTCCGGTGTTGTCGTGGAGCGTGCTGGAGCCGCCGGAGATGTCCTCCCGCGCGACCAGCATCATGACGATGTGTGCGACGCCGTCCCGGTGGATCCCTTCCGGGGTCGGATTGCCGGGCTGCCTCCCGCTGGCGGTGATGCGGTGCTGGTGGATGTTCACCCTGCCGCCGGGCGCCCCGGATCGGGTGGGCCGAGCGGTGTCGGCGATGTGTCCGGTGAAGTGGGCCAGCAGCCGGTGCATCACCGACGTGTCCAGCAGGGCCGGGTCGACCGGTTCGAACCGGCGCACCACGCCGCCGTTGAGGCGGTTGATCTCCCTGCTCTGCAGGAACCCTTCGTGGTCGAGCAGGTGGATGGCGCCGCTGTCGAACGTGTAGGAAATCGCGGAGTGCTTCCGGCGCCGGTAGGTTCCCCCGTCCCCCATGTGCGGGTCCAGGGGGAGGCTCTCCCAGAGTCGGCCGAAGCCTTCCCAGTCGTCGTCGCAGTTCCAGTGCAGATCTTCGCGCACATTGCCGAACGAAAACATTGGCATGGTCATTGTGCCCAGGCTCATGGCCCGGCGAGGCCCTGTCAAGGTGCACGGATGCCGGTCGGCCGGTGCTGCTCGGGCGAGGTGTGCAACTGTCAGATGTTCTCAGTCGTACGAGCGAAGTCGGCTGCTCCCGAAGTACCTTGACGGATGCTCAGGCCCTGGCCGTTACTGGCTTCTGGCTGATGGACGGGCGGGATTCGGGGTCCGGTCCTCGCCGGGAACTCTCGACTTCTCGTCAGGAACCCTCGACGCCACACGTGAAGGAGCGACATGGCCGCTGGCCCGGATCCCACGACGCCCAGGAACACGGTCCGACTGCCCGAGGAGTTGGCCGACGGGCTGGCCCGGCTGAGCCGTGCGCACGACGTGCCGCTGGAGCTGACGCTCCTCGCCGCCTGCGCGGTGCTGGCGGTCCGGCACGGCGGTGAGCGCGAGCGGACGCTGACCGTGACGGCGGGGGACCCGGCCCGGATCCGGGAGTTCCACTGCGAGTTGACCGACGACCCGCCGTTCGCCGAGCTGTTGGCGCGGCTGCGGCGGCAAGCGCCGGGCGAACCGCAGCCCGATGTTCCGGGCCACGGACCGGTCCTGACGATCGTTCAGGCGGCCGACGGCCTGCACACCCGCATCGACGAGCTGGCCCCGGGCGGCCGGCAGCCGGAGGAGGCCGACCGCTGGACGGCGCGGTGGCACACCCTGCTCGCCGCCGTCGTCGCCGCACCGGCCACCCGGGTCGGTCGGTTCGCCGTCCTGCCGCCCGCCGAACGAGCCCTGCTGCTCGGCGACTGGTCCCGGACCTCGGCCTCCGTCCCCACCGTCGCACTGGTGCACCGGATGGTGGAGACCTGGGCCCGGCGGACCCCGGAGGCAGCCGCCCTGACCCAGGGCGGGACCACGCTCGGCTACGCGGAACTGAACGCCGACGCCAACCGGCTGGCCCACTGGCTGCGCGAGCGGCAGGTCGGGCCGGAGGTCGCGGTGGCACTCTACGGCGGCTCCACCATCGCCATGCTCACCGCCATGCTGGCCGTGCTCAAGGCCGGCGGGTACTACGTGCCGCTGGACGTCACCGCGCCGCCGGCGCGGACCGCCGAGGTGCTCACCGACTGCGCCCCCCGACTGGTGCTCACCGAGGGCGCCTTCACGGACCGGCTGGCGGAGCTGCCCGGCGGCGGGTGGGAGGTGTACGACCTGGCGGCCTGCGACCTCGCGCACCGGCCCGCCGGCAACCCCGACACGGCGGTGCACGGGGAGAACCTGGCCTACCTGATGCACACCTCCGGCTCCACCGGCCGCCCGAAGGGCGTGGCCATGCCGCACCGCGCCCTGGTCCGGATCACCGACTGGTACGCGACCGAGACCGCGATCGCGCCCGAGGCGAACGTGCTGCAGTTCAGCGCACTCAGCTTCGACGCCTCGTTCTGCGAGATCTTCGGCGGCTGGCACGCCGGCGCCCGGGTGGTCCTCCTGCCCGACGAGGGGGTACGGCGTGACCCGGAGGCGCTGCTCGACCTGCTGGAGTCCGAAGGGATCGACCATCTGGAGGCCCCCTACTCCGGCCTGCTGAACATCGCGCACTGGGCGGTGCGGCAGGATCGGCCCCGGGATCTGCGGCTGCGCACCCTCGTCACCGGCGGCGAACAGCTGCTGATGGCGCCCGACCTGGTGCGCTGGCTGGCGCAGCTGCCCGGCTGCGCGCTGCGCAACGGCTACGGCCCGTCGGAGACCAGCGTGGCCACCACGCACTGGCTGCGCGGGGACCCGGCCGACTGGCCGCAGCTGCCGCCCATCGGACGCCCCATCACCGACGCCCTGGTCCACCTCCTCGACGAGGCGCTGCAGCCGACTCCGATCGGCGTGACCGGGGAGGTCTACGTGGGCGGTGACATCCTCGCCCGAAGCTACGCCGGCCGTCCCGGGCAGACCGCCGACCGGTTCGTCGCCGACCCGTTCAGCCCGGTCGCCGGCAGCCGCATGTACCGCACCGGTGACCTGGCCCGCCACCGGCCGGACGGGGTGCTGGAGTTCCTGGGCCGGGCCGACCACCAGGTGAAGATCCGCGGGCACCGGGTCGAGCTCGGCGAGGTCGAGGCGAAGCTGCTGGAGCACCCGCAGCTGGCCGAAGCGGCGGTCACCCCGTACGAGGACGCCACCGGGCGGAGCCTGGTCGGGTACGTCGTCGCCCGGGACGCCGCGCGGCCGCCGACCGACCGGGCGCTGCGCGAGCACGCCGCCCGCCTGCTGCCCGAGCACATGGTGCCCGCCCGGTTCGTGCCGCTGCCCGCACTGCCGCTCACCCCGACCGGGAAGCTCGACCGGGCCGCGCTCGGCGTGCCGGGGCCGGCCTCCGCCGATGCCGGGCCGTCGGTCGAGGCACCGCCAACCGAGCCGCCGTCAGCGACGGCCACCCTGCTGCTCGGCATCTGGCGGGAGGTCCTCGCGGTGCCCCGGATCGGGCTCACGGACGACTTCTTCGAGCTCGGCGGGCACTCACTGCTGGCCACCCGGGTGATCGCCAAGGTCCGGACCGAGCTGGGGAGGCGGGTCCTGATCGGCGACATCTTCGAGTGCCCGACGATCGAGCTGCTCGCGGCCCGGATCGACGAGTCGACCGGCCGGGCGGCGCTGCGGGGGGCGAAATGAGCAGGCCGGTCGTGGTCGTCGTCGAGCCCTACTCCTCGGGCAACATGTACGCACCGGCGCTCCGCCGGGCCGGGTTCTCGACCTGCGGGGTCACGCTGCGGTCGGCCGCCCCGCTGGCCGCCTCCTTCCGGGCCGCGGACTTCGACCACCACCTCGAGTACGGCGCCGACGACTCCGTACCGATCACCCCGCACCTGCTCGACCCGGTACTGGACCGGCTGCGCGAGCTGGCGCCGGTCGCGATCCTCCCCGGCGAGCAGCACGGCGTGCGGCTCGCCGACCGCCTGGCCGCGGAGCTCACCCCGGACCGCGCGAACCTGCCCGCGCTCGCGGCAGCGCGCTGGCACAAGGGGGCGATGTACGCCGCCGTGGCCGCCGCCGGGCTGCCGGTGGTCGAGGGCCTGTGCACCCGCGATCCGGACCAGGTCGCCGACTGGCTGCGCGCCAAGGGCCTGACCGGGCGCGACCTCGTGGTCAAGCCCGCCAACGCCTCCGGCACCGACGGCGTCACCCGGCACCCGGGCGGGGCCGGCTGGCGGGAGGCCGTCACCGGCCTGGCCGGCTCGGTCAGCCGGCACGGGATCCGGCTCACCGACGTGGTCGTGCAGGAGCACGTCGCCGGCGTCGAGTACGCGGTGGACACCTTCAGCCACGACGGTGTGCACTCCGTGACCGACATCGTCCGGTACCGCAAGCGGTCCACCGGCGGCCGGATGGCGATCTACGAGAGCATGGAGTTCGTGCCGTTCGACGCCCCCGGGCACGCCGAACTGCTGCGGTACACCGAGCGGGTGCTCGACGCGCTCGGCGTGCGGTTCGGCGTCGCGCACACCGAGGTCATGCTCACCGATCGTGGGCCGCTGCTGATGGAGGTGAACGCCCGGCCGCCGGGCGGCGCGCAGCCGTGGGCCTGCCAGCTGGCCACCGGCGACAACCTCATCGACCGCACGGTGCGGCACCTGAGCGGGGAGGCCGCGATCCGCCCCGACTACGACCTGGAGATGACCGTCCTGGTGGTCTTCTTCGCGGTCGGCTCGGCCGGGCGGATCAGCGGGATCGACGGCCTGAACGCCATCACCGAGCTGCCGTCCTGCTGCCATCTCAAGATCAACGTCGCGGACGGCGACGAGGTGCCCGAGACCCTCGACCTGATGGACTCCCACAAGCTCGGCGTGGCGGTGCTCGGCCACACCGATCCGGCCCAGGTCCGGGCCGACCACCTCGAGGTGCGGCGGATCGCCTCCCGGGTCGGGCGGCCGGGAGGCTTCACGATCGACCCGGCCCCGGTCCCGGTGCCGCGATGACGGCCGCCGGGCCGTTCTCGACCCACGAGCACCTGCCCGACTACCTGGACGCGCTGCGCGACCCGGCCCGGATCCCGCTGCTGGGGGCGGCGGCCGGCCGGGTCGGCGAACTCCGCGAGCTGTTGGGGGAGGGGCCGGCCGGGGCGCCGCCGGGGCCGGCGGGCGGGGTGCTGGTGGTGGTACCGCTCGGTTCCGCCGCCGCGCCGGTGGGCGCGGCGCTCGCGGAGCGGGTCGGCGGGAGGTTCCTGGCGGGCGGGCCCCGCGAGGTCCGCGCGGGCGCGGCCGAGGCGGAGCACGTCGTACTGGCAGGTCTCGCCGACGAGTTGTCGCTGGAGCTGGTGCTCGCGACCCTCGCGGCGACGGCCGCACTGCGCCGGGAGGGTCGCGGCACGGCCGCCCTCGGCGTCCTGCTCGGCCGGGACGCGGCCGAACTGAGCTGGCTGATCGCCAAGGGGCTCGGCTGCGCCCTGCGGGAGCCGCCTGCCCACCCGCAGCTGTGTGTCGCCCCGTGGGGCGGCCGGGAGCAGGCGGACCCGCCCGGCACCCGCTGGGTGGTGGGCGACGACGCTCGGGCCGAGGTGATCGCACCGCTGCTCTCCGAGCGGCACGGCCTGGTGTCGTTCGCCACCGCGGGCCGGGAGCACGGCCTGATCCTCCGGGACACCGTGGTCTGCGGAGCCGACCCGGACCCGGCCGGGCCCGCGGTGCCGTCCGCCGGTGCGCCCGGCTGCACGTTCTCGGGGCAGTGCTTCCGGGCGGGGGTCGCTTCGGCCGACGTCCTCCTGGCCCGGGACATCCGGGCCGATGCCGTCTTCGCCAACAGCTGCATGGCCTGGCGGCCCGGACACGGCCTGGTGGCCGCCGACCACCAGCTGACCAACGCCTTCCGGAACGGCATCGCCGCGGCCTTCATCGGCGCCGTGCACCAGATGGTCCCCGACGTCCGGCTCAACCGGCTGGCCCACCGGGCAGCGGCGGCCGGCGCCACGGTGGGTCAGCTCTGCGTCCTGCTGAACCAGCAGGCCGCCGGACGTGAAGTGCCGCACCACCTGCTGCTCGGCCTGCCGTGGGTGGCACCCGTGCCGGCGGTCGGGCCGGTCGGGCTCGACCGGCTCGCTCCGCTGCTCGCCGGGGCCGAGCCGGGTGGGGAGAACGGCGTCCGGGCCCGGCTGCGGCAGGCCGGCCGGGCGATCCAGGGGCTGCGGGACCTGCCATTGGCCGGGTTCCTGCCGGTCGGCGGCCTGGCCGACCTCGACACCCGGGTCGGCGAGGTGGTGGCCGGTCTCCGGCGGGATCCGTCCGGCGCCGGTACGGCTGCCGACGGTGCCCCGGTCGAGCGGCTGCTGGAGCTGGTGGCGGACGCGGAGTTCGACGTGGCGCTCGACCTCCACGACTTCGCGCAGGTCAGCGAGTCGCCGCCGAGCGAGGTCTGGGAGGACATCCTGGAGACCACGGCCGTGCCGGGCAGCGGGCACTGCCCCTACTGCGGTGGGCCGACGGCCGTGGTGACCGGCCGTCACCCGGCCCATCCCCGGCTGGAGCGGGAGGTCCTGGCCTGCCACCGGTGTGGGCCGGTGCTCGACCTGCCCGCCGGTTCACCGATCCGGATGATCACGATCGACTGCCCGGAGGTCTGGCCGCGTCCGGGCACGGTGGCCGTCGAACTGACGGTCACGGCGGCGGAAGACGCGGAGTGCGGCACGGCGGCGGTGGTGGTGCAGGTCGCCAAGGCCGCGGCACACGGCCTGATCGGGCCGGAGCCGCAGCGGGTGCGGCTCCGGCCGGGGAGCCAGGCCCGGCTGCGGGTCGAGGTCACAATCACCGAGCAGGCCTTCGCCCACCACGAGCACGTCGTCCGGGGGTTCGTGGTGGCCGCCGGGCAGGTGCACTGCGCGGCCCGGCCGGTGGCGGTCCGGCCGCAGACCTGAGGGGTGTTCGGCTCAGTTGATGACGTCCAGCCCGGCCGCCGCCTGCTCGTCCGACGGGCTCGACGGCCACCAGGCTCATCGCCCGGTCCCCCTCCTCGAAGAGGAGGCCCCGCTCCCGCAGGAACGCCATGCGTCGGTCCGCCTCGCTGCCCAGTGCCGCGGCGAGGCGGACCGTGCGCATCGGCGACGAGAGCCTGCGCAGGACCGACGCGGCCGGGTCGTCGAGCTCGTAGGTCCGCGGCGTGCCCGTGCGCGTGTCGAGCACCTCCGGTGCGCCGTGCGGGCCGGTCGACAGTGAGAGCTGCGGCACCGGTCCGTCGCCGTTCCACTGCTCCTGCCACCTGTCGATCAGCCGGTTGATCGGCTCCAGCCATTCGATCGCGTCCAGCATGTAGGGCGAGAGGTTCTCGTCCGAGAAGAAGTAGGCGAGCTTCGCGATGCTGTCATCGCCGAACGGCTAAGGGCTGTCCCGTAAGTGATCTTGCTGTGCGATGATCTTGGTCGTGGCGTGTGGCGCCGACGGGCGTTGATCTGCATGCCGGGAATCGGACCCCCATCAACGGAGTTGGTGGCGGATGAGAGCCGTTATTGGAGGGTCATGCGAGCGATTCAGGTGTACGAAGTGGGCGGTCCCGAGGTGCTGCAGGAGGCCGATGTGGACCAGCCGCGGCCGGGTCCGGGCGAGGCGGTCGTGGAGGTCGCCGCATCCGGGGTCAACTTCCTCGACGTCTACCACCGCGAGGGTCGATATGTCCTCCCGCTGCCTTTCACCCCGGGCACTGAGGGCGCTGGCACGGTCGTCGAAGTTGGACCGGACGTGGCTGACGTCGCCGTGGGGGACCGGGTCGGTTGGGTGGAGATTCCCGGCACCTATGCCGAGCGGGCCGTCGTGGACTCCTCGCGGCTGGTGCCGCTGCCCGACGATATCGGCTTCGAGACCGCCGCCGCCGTGCTCCTGCAAGGGATGACCGCGCACTATCTCGTCACAGACGCTTACCCGGTCCAGCGGGGCGACACGGTACTCGTGCATGCGGCTGCTGGTGGCATGGGGCTCCTTTTGACCCAGCTCATCACCCACCTCGGCGGCAGGGTGATCGGCACGACGTCGACCGCGGCGAAGGCCGAGGTGGCGAAGCGTGCCGGGGCCGCTGAGGTGATCCTTTCCTCCGCAGTCGACGATCTCGCAGCCGAGGTGAGGCGGCTCAACGGCGGTCAGGGACTGCCGGTTGTCTTCGACGGCGTCGGCGCGCACACCTTCGATGCGAGCCTCGCCAGCCTGCGAACCCGCGGCCATCTCGTGCTCTTCGGCGCGGCAAGTGGTGTCGTGCCGCCGTTTGATCCGATTCGGCTCGCCCAGGGCGGTTCGCTGACCCTGATCCGGCCCAGCCTCGGGGACTTCATCGCCGATCGGTCCGAACTGCTCCGACGGGCTGCCGATGTGTTCGAGTGGGTGCGCTCCAAGGCGCTCGAGGTCACCGTAACGGGCCGCTACGCATTGTCCGAGGCCGCCCAGGCCCACAGCGATCTGGAGGCTCGGCGTACCACCGGCAAGCTGCTCGTTGTACCGGATGCAGCCGTTATTGGATACCGCGAGGGGACGCGCAGCTGATGCAGGGTTCCGCTGGGTGACACGGCCGGGATACCTGGGTCCCGTACTGGGGTGCCGTCACGATGACCCGCTCAACGCGCGGGCGCCTGCCAGAGAAGGAGCTTTCGCTTCTAAGGGCTGTCCCGTAGATGATCTTGGGGCTGGTGAGGATGTGGTCGGCTGAGGTTCGGTCTGCTCGCCTATCCGCGAGGTTGAGGTTGTGCAGGCGGGCGATGCCGAGCATGGCGTGGTGGACGCCGTCGCCGCGCAGGCGGCAGTCACGCAGGATCTTGTAGGTCTTCATGCGGGCGAAAGTGTGCTCGACGCGGGCGCGCACCTGCTTGTGGGACTTGTTGTGGGCCTGTTTTCCAGTCGGGCAGTTCCTCGCCCCTGCGGCGGCGGTGCGGCATGACCAGCCCGGTGCCCGGGTAGCCGCCGTCGGCGATCGTGGTGGTCTTGCCGACGGCGGCCTTGGCGCCGGACTCGGCCCACGCCCGGCAGTCGTGGCGGTTGCCCGGCAGCGGCCGGCCGACCACGACGACCATGCGGGTGTCGGCTTCGATGACGACCTGGTGGTTGGTGGAGTAGCGGTAGTTCTTCGACTGCTCGGCCACCTTATGGTCGCGGGTCGGCACCAAGGTGCCGTCCACGATCAGCACCGTGTCCTTCGCGAACCGCTTACGGGGCAGCAGCGCCAGCTTCGGCCCGAGATGGTCGATGACGCGGTCGGCGGGGACTTCGACACCCCGAACAGCGGGGCCAGTTGGCGCAGCGTCAGGTTGGTCCGCCAGTAGGCGGCGACCAGCAGCACCCGGTCCTCCAGCGGCAGCTTCCACGGCCGGCCCCGGCCCGGAGCGTCGGCGCCCTCGCGGCGGAGTTGGGTCACCAACTTGCCGAAGGTGCGCGGGCTCAGCCCGGTAAACGGCTCTATCCAGGACGGCACGGACGCCGTGATCACACCAGCCACGACCAAGATCATCGCACAGCAAGATCACTTACGGGACAGCCCTTAGACGAGCTGGTAGAAGTCCAGCGGCTGGAGCTGCAGGCCGAACCCGTCCGGGTCCATGAAATAGGGGCTGTAGCGGTCGAAGCGGATCAGGTGGGCGCCCGACGGCGGCGGCAGGTGGGCGAGCAGTGGAATGTCCTGCTCGTACTTCTCGTACACCGAGGCGGGTTCGCCGGGGAAGCCTGACCAGCCGTGCCAGTGCGATGCTGGCGGTGTTCCGGGTGAACCTCGAGGTGAACCCGACGACGTCCATCGCATCGAGGTGATGGCGCTCCACCAGCTGGGCGCAGAAGTCCGCGATGCCGCGCCGCCGGTCCACCAGGTATTCCCGGAAATCCTGCCAGTGGTCCCGGCGGTGGTAGCGGCGGAAGTATTCCTCGGTGTTGTCCGGTGAATCCGGGAAGGCAACATCCCGGAACAGCCAGCCACCCACGCCGCTGGTGAAGTGCTCGACGTCCTGCGACAGCTCGGCGTAGGCCTCGGCGCCGAAGTAGCTGACGAAGTCCTGATTGAGGTAGCGGACGCTGACGTCTACCTCGTCCTGGAATTCCTGTCGGGTCAGCGCAGCCAGCTGGCTGAGTGCGAAGGACGGCCGCCGCCAATCGGCGAAGGGCATGTTCACGAGGCCGATCCTGATCACCATCGTCCCCAATCCTCGACTGGACATGGCCGGGTGCGCACGGAAGTTCCGGAACGGCCCCGAGGCCCGGATCGAATTCCCCGATCGTAGCCTGCGCGCCCCGGGGTCAACTCCGGTCGCTTGCACCGTCCTTCCCGACGGCGATGTGCAACTGACAGATCCTGGCGGTTGAACACCGCTTGTGCACGCCCGGGTCGGTCGGTTCTAGTGGCCTGGATAGCTGGGAGTTCGGGAAGGTGGACGATGAATCCGTTCGATGACCCTGGAGCCGTTTATGTGGTGCTGGTCAACGACGAGGGGCAGTTCTCCCTGTGGCCCGAGTTCGCCGAGGTCCCGGACGGTTGGCGGATTGCCCATCGGGCAGCGGCCCGTGCGACCTGCATCGAGTTCATCGAGGGGAATTGGACGGACATGAGGCCGGCGAGTCTCGTGCGAGCTGCCCGAACCACCGCACCCTAGTCGTCCCGCCCGACATCGGAAGCAGGAAATGGAGGGGACGTGGCTGCGGCACCGCTGTCGTTCGCACAGGAGCGGTTGTGGTTCCTGAACCAGGTGGAGGGGCTGTCGGCGGCCCACAATTCGGCCGAGACGTTCCGGCTGTCCGGTCCGCTGGACGCCGGGGCGCTGGAGGCGGCGCTCGGTGACGTGGCGGTCCGGCACGAGGTCCTGCGCACGGTCTTCCCGATGGGCGACGCCGGCCCGCACCAGCAGGTGCTCGCCCCGGCGCAGGGCCGGCCGGAGCTGGTGGTGGTCGAGCCGGGCGAGCGGGAGTTGGGTGCGGCGGTGGCCGAGGCCGCCGGGCGCGGGTTCGACCTGACGGTGGATCCGCCCTTGCGCGCCTGGCTGTTCGTCGTCGGGCCGGCGGAGCACCTGCTGGTCGTGGTGCTCCACCACATCGCGTGGGACGCCTGGTCGGCCGGGCCGTTCTGGCAGGGCCTGTCCCTGGCCTACGAAGCCCGGCTCGCCGGCGCCGAACCGCAGTGGGACCCGCTGCCGGTGCAGTACGCGCAGTACGCGGTCTGGCAGCGCGCGGTGCTCGGGGACGAGGACGACCCGGAGAGTGCGATGTCCCGGCACCTGGCCTACTGGCGATCCGAACTCACCGGAATGCCGGAGGAGTTGGCGCTGCCGACGGACCGTCCGAGGCTGCCGGCGCCCAGCCTGGTGCTCGGCACGGCACCGTTCCGGGTGGCGGCCGAACTGCACCGCAGGCTGGGTGAGCTGGCCCTGAGCAGCGAGGCCACCATGTTCATGGTGCTGCACGCGGCAGTCGTCGCCCTGCTGACCCGGTTGGGGGCGGGGACGGACATCCCGGTGCGCACCACGGTGGCCGACCGCCCCGACGACGCCCTGGGCGAGCTGGTCGGCTTCTTCGTGAACACCGTGGTGCTACGGGTCGACACCGCCGGTGCCCCGAGCTTCCGTCGGCTGCTCGGCCGCGTCCGGGACACCGACCTGGCCGCCTACGAGCACCAGGAGCTCCCCTTCGAGAAGGTCGTGCACGCGCTCAACCCGGAGCGCTCGCTCGACCGGCACCCGCTCTGCCAGGTCGCGATCGCCTGCTACGACGGGCTCGCGAACGAGCTGCGGCTCAAGGACGTCCAGGCCCGGCACGAGAGCATCGACACCAACGCCGGGGTGCTGGACCTGATCTTCGACCTGAACGAGACCCACACGGCGGAGGGCGGGCCGGGTGGCATCGAGGGCACCCTGGCCTTCGCCGTGGACCTGTTCGACCCGGAGACCGCGGCCCTGCTGACCAGGAGTCTGGTGCGGCTCCTCGAAGCCGTGGTCGAGCTGCCCGACGCGCCGCTCGACCGGGCCGACATCGGCTTCCCCCTCGACCGGACCAGGCCGCTGCCGCACCACGGCACCGCCGTGAGCGCGGCGAAGGCGCCCCGGGGCGAGGTGTCCCCGCCGGTGGAGCCGGGGGTGCGCACGCCGCTCGAGGAGACACTGTGCGAGTTGTTCTCCGAGGTCCTCAAGCGGACCTCGGTGCGGCCCGAGGACGACTTCTTCATGCTCGGCGGGCATTCGCTGGCGGCGACCCGACTGGTCAGCCGGATCCGCTCGGTGCTCGGCGTCAGGCTCGGGATCCGGGAGTTCTTCGACGAACCCACCGCGGCGGGAGTCGCCCGCAGGATCGGCGCGGTCGCCCGGCCAAATCCGCTGCCGCCGATCTCCCGCCGGCCCGCGGGGCCGGACGGTGGCGTCGTGACGGCAGGTCAGGATGTCTAGCCGACGGGGGAGTCGCCATGGGTCCGGGTGATCCGGAGCCGCTCATGCGGTGCCTGCACGAGATCTTCGAGGACCGCGCCGCCGCCGCGCCCGGTGCGCCGGCGGTGGCCGCCGAGGACGAGCAACTGAGCTACGGCGAGCTGGACCTCCGCGCCGACCGACTGGCCCAGCGGCTCGTCGACGCGGGGGTGCGGCGCGGCTCCCTGGTGGGCATCCACCTGGAGCGCGGGCCGGGGATGGTGGTGGCGATCCTCGCCACGCTGAAGGCCGGGGCCGGCTACGTGATGCTGGACCGGGACTTCCCGGAGCACCGGCTGCGCGGCATGGTCGAGGACACCCGCCCTGCGGTCGTGGTGGCCGAGGACGCGGCGCAGGTGCGGCGGCTCGGCACCTCGGCGCGCTTCGTCGCGCCGACCGGCGGCGACGGCCGGGCGCTGCCCCGGGGCACCGTGGGCGCCCGGCCCGCCGACCCGGCCTGCGTCATCTTCACCTCCGGCTCCACCGGGCGGCCGAAGGGCGTGGCCGCTCCGCACCGGGCGATCGTCGCCACCATCGAGGGACAGAGCTACACCCGCTTCGGCCCCGAAACGGTCTGGCTGCAGTGCGCGCCGGTCTCCTGGGACGCGTTCGCCCTGGAACTCTGGGGCCCGCTGCTCTCCGGCGGCGCCTGCGTCCTCCACCCGGGCAGCCCCGATCCGATCCGCATGGCGCAGCTCGTCGAGCGGCACGGCATCACCACCATGAACCTCCCGACCGTCCTCTTCCACGTGATCGCGGACGCGTACCCGGCCGCCTTCGCGGGCCTCACCGACCTGCTCGTCGGCGGTGAGCGACTCTCGCCCGAGCACGCCGCGCAGGTGGTCCGGGCCTTCCCGCGACTGCGGTTCGTCAACGGGTACGGACCGGTCGAGTGCATGATCTTCGTGACCACGCACCGGGTCACCCCGGACAGCGCGGCGCGGGCCTCGGTGCCGATCGGCCGCGCCCTGGGCGGCAAGCACGTCCGGGTGCTGGACGGGCGCCTGCGACCGGTGCCCGACGGGGAGGTGGGCGAGCTGTACGCCGCCGGGGAGGGGTTGGCCCACGGATACCTCGGCCGGCCCGGGGCCACCGCCGAGCGGTTCGTCGCCGACCCCTTCGGCAGTCCGGGCGGGCGGATGTACCGTACCGGCGACCTGGTGCGGTGGCACGCCGACGAGCCCCTGGAGTTCGTCGGCCGGGCGGACGGGCAGGTGAAGATCCGCGGCGTCCGGGTCGAACTCGCCGAGGTGGAAGCCGCGTTGGCGGCACATCCGGCGGTCGGCAGGGCAGTCGTCGTCGCCACCGGCGACGATCCGGCGGACCGGCACCTGATCGCCTATCTGACGACGCACCGGGAACCGGGCGGCGCAGCCACCGGGCAGGACCTCCGGGCCCATGCGGCCGGGCGGCTGCCGGAGTTCATGGTGCCCTCCCGGTTCGTCCTGCTGGACGAGTTCCCCCTGACGCACAATGGCAAGCTCGATCGCACGGCCCTGGTCAGCTGCGAAGCGGGCCGGCCGCTCGGAGGTGGGCAGGAATGCTGATACTCGGATTCAAAGAAGGTCACGACGGCGCGATCGCCGCGATCGAGGACGGGCGGCTCCTCTTCTCCCTGGAGGCGGAGAAGGACTCGTTCCCGCGCTACGACCGGCTGACCGCCGAAGTGCTGCTGGTCGCGGCGGAACGGCTGGGGCGGTTACCCGACGCCCTGGCGGTCGGGGGGTGGGTCAAGGGCAACCACTCCGTGGAGCCCCCCTCCCGGACCGGCTACTTCGGGGTGGGGCCGGGGGCGGTCTCCGACGAGGCCGCACGGTTCTTCGGCCGGGACGTCCGGGTCTTCTCCTCGACGCACGAGCGGTCGCACATCATGTCCGCGTTCGGCCTCTCCCCGTTCCCACCCGGGCAGCCCTGCTACTGCCTGGTCTGGGAGGGGAACATCGGGTCGTTCTACCTGATCGACGAAGTCGGCGCGGTCACCCACCTGCGCCACGTCCTGGCCGACCCGGGGAACAAGTACGCGTACCTGTTCGCGCTCGCCGATCCGCACTTCCCGGCGAACAAGGGCCTGCTCCGGCTGCAGGACGCCGGGAAGCAGATGGCCCTGACCGGCTTCGCGCAGCAGACCGCGATGACCGGGGACGAGCAGCGGCTCATCGACTTCATCCTGGACCAGGAGGAGATCATCCTCCGCCTGGCGAAGGACGAGATGACCTGGACGCCGTTCCACAACATCGGCGTGGACTCCCAGGAGTACCGGAACCTGGCGGCGAAGCTGTCCGACGCCGTCTTCGACCGCTTCTACCAGTACGCCAAGGGGGCGCTCACCGAGGGCTACCCGCTGCTGATCTCGGGCGGCTGCGCGCTCAACTGCGAGTGGAACCGGCGCTGGCGCGAGTGCGGGCTCTTCCCCGAGGTGTTCGTGCCGCCCTGCCCGAACGACAGCGGCTCGGCCCTGGGCACGGCGATCGACGCCCAGCTGCACTACACCGGCTCGGCCGCGGTCTCCTGGGACGTCTACGCCGGGGACGCCTTCGTCGAGGACGCCGGCTTCGACCCGGTGGCGTACGACGTGCGACCGCTGGACTACGCCGAGGTGGCCGCCTGCCTCGCCGACGGCAAGGTGCTCGGCTGGGCGCAGGGGCGCTGCGAGATGGGCCCGCGTGCGCTCGGCAACCGATCCGTCCTGGCGGCGCCCTTCAGCCCGGAGACCACGGCCCGGCTGAACCGGATCAAGCAGCGTGAAGGCTACCGGCCGATCGCGCCGATCTGCCTCGAGGAGGACGCCGACCGCTGGTTCCGAGGCTCGATCCCCGACCCCTACATGCTCTACTTCAGCCAGGTGGTGTCCGAGGATCTCCAGGCCGTCACGCACGTCGACGGCACGGCTCGGGCGCAGACGGTGACGGCGGAACAGAACCCGCAGATGGCCCGCCTGCTCACGGCGTTCCGCGAGAACACCGGCTTCAGCGTGCTGTGCAACACCTCGCTCAACTTCTCCGGGCGCGGATTCATCAACCGGACGAGCGACCTGATCAAGTACGGCGAGGAGCACGGCCTGGACGGCTACGTCGTGGGTGACACGTTCGCGGTGCGGCGGGAGCCGGCCGCGTGAGGCCGGACCAGCGGCGACCGCTCGCCGGCACCCGGGCGGCTCCCGACTTCTTCCGCCTCGAGGAACGGGCCGAGTTCGCCCCCGAGTTGGTGGTGGACGTGCTGCACGGCAGGCGGCTCGGCGTGATCTTCCGGGACGTGATCCCGGAGGCGGCCCGCAAGGAGTCGGTGGCCAGGTTCTGGGCCAGCCCCGCCCGCCGGCACCGTGAGGGGGAACCCTCCCACTACGTCGGCTCCTACCACTGGAACAAGTCGACCGAGACCTATCTCGGTGAGACCGCGGAGGTGGTGGCGCACGTCCGGGGCGTGCTCGACGTACCGGATTCGCCGTGGCGGTCGTTCAGGTCGCAGCTGGCCGAGGAGCTCGCCCGGCAGGACGCCGTGATCCGGATCGCGGAGCACCAGGGCGCCCAGGCCTGCCCGGCGTTGATCCGGGCCTGGGACAAGGCGGGCAGGTTCGCCCTCGAACCCCACGAGGACGCGGCACAGTGCACGGACCCGCGACAGGCCGGCTTCGAGATCCAGGCCGTGCTGGACCACGAGGTCTGCGCCGTCAACATGTGTGTCGAGCACGAGGAGGGCGGGCGGCTGGTCATCTGGAACATCCGCCCCGACGCCGCCAGCCGGCGACGGCTGGGGATCGAGCACACCGGATTCTCCTACCCGGCGGACGCCCTCGACGGCTTCGACGAGCTGCGCATCGACGTCCGGCCCGGCGACGTCTACGTGTTCAACGGCTCCTACGTGCACGCCGTGGACGCCAGCACGGGCAACCGCACCAACCTGTCCTTCCTGATGGGGTTCATCGACGACCGCACCGTCGTCAGCTGGACCTGACCGCTGACCGCTGACCGCTGACGGAGAGCCTTCCCGACATGACTGAGCTCCACCTCTCTGCCGTGGCGTACGAGCACGGTGAACGACGAAGCATCGCCGAACTGTCCGGACAGCTGGACGCGGAACTGCTCGGCCCGGACACCGGCCTGTGCTGGTACCGGGCCAGCGACCGGGAGATCTGGGAGCTCGCGCGGGCGGCCGCCGCCCGTACCCTCGCGGACTGCCCGGAGCCGCCCGACCTGCTCGTCTACGTGACCGAGAACGACCACGGGAGCAGCGACTCCCTGGTGCGCCTGGTGAGTTCGCTCGACCTCCCCGCCACCGCGTACCTGCGGGTGTCCGGGCACGACTGCGGAAACCTCGGCCCCGCCCTGCTGCTCGCCGAGCAGGCCATCGCCGCCGGCGAGCACCGCCGGGTGCTGGTCCTGCTGGCCGATCGGGTGCTGGACGGTGACCGGAGCCAGGCCGACACGCTCTCCGTGGTCAGCGACGGCGCCGCGGCCTGTCTGGTCACCGCCGAGGCGCTCGACGTGGCCGGTGCCCGGTACGCCGTGCACGCGGTGTCGACCGCCACCGACTCCACCGCCGCAGCGGGTGAGGAGGGTGACCGGATCCTGGGCACGGTGGCGCTCTCCGGCACGGCCACCGGGGCGGTCACCCGGCGGACCGGACGCGAGCCGGCCGACTTCGACCACCTGCTCTTCCCGAACTACCGGACCATCAGCCAGCAGTTCCTCTGCTCGGCGATGGGCGTGCCCGTCGACCGGCTGCTGGTCGGCCCGGTGGCCGAGTTCGGGCACTGCTTCTCCGCAGACGTCCTGGTGTCCCTGGCGCACTGCGCGGACACCGGGCAGATCCGGCCGGGAGACCACGTACTGGCGTTCGGGGACGGCCCGAACTCCTGGACCTCGCTCGCGGTCGAGCGGCTCGGCTGACCGCCCGAACCAACTGGGGGACCTGCCATGCCCATCGTCGTCACCGGTCCGGTGGACCGGGAGGTACTGGACCTCGTCGCGGACGGGACGGGGCCACCCGGCCCCGCCGGGTTCGTGACCGATCCCCGGCGGGCCGTGGTCGTCGCCGACGACCACTCGCTCCACGGCCGGGAGCACCCCCGCGCCGGTCAGGACACGGTGACCGTGCGGGCGCACCGGGCGCGGAGGACCGCGCTCGGCCTGATCGCGGTCTCGAAGCCCCTCGTCGAGGTCGTCGGGCCGCCCGCCCGGGGGTTCCTGACGGCGTTGCGCCACGCCGAGGAACGGTGCCGCGCGAGCGGCCCGCGGGTGCCGCTGCCGCAGTCCGCCGGCCGGGACGTGGTGCTGGTCGGCGCGGGGATCGTCAACCTCGTCACCGCCTGGTACCTGGCCCGCGCCGGCCACCGGCTGCGGATCCTGGACGCCCGGCCCGACCCGAGGACGGCCCTGCACTGGTCCGCCTACGGCTGCAGCCGGGCCGGCGGCGACGCCCGGATGTTCACCCTGACCGAGGCGGACGACTACCACGCCAAGGTCGCCGGCGACCGGTTCACCGTCAACGGAGTCCTGCGCCGCTCGCTCGACGACGGGGGCTGGAACGTCAGGTCGGCGCCCTTCACCGGCGCGGAGGAGCGCTGGGTGTCGGACTTCGAGAGCGTGCCGTGCTGGCTGGCCCGGATCTACGACGAGGACATCCTCTCCTTCAACCGCGAGAGCCGCGGGCTCTGGGCATCCCTGATCGAGGAGTGCCCGGAGCTGTTCGAGGACGTCGGCCACCGGCCGGGAATCCTGCGGCTCTACACGCACCGGCAGCAGTTCGAGCAGTCGGTGCTGCGCCACACCGGCCTCGGCGCCCTGCAACGCGTGCTCGACCCGGAGGAGCTGCGCCGACGCCACCCCGGGCTCGCCGACGCGACCGACGAGCTGGCCGGCGGTCTGGAGGTGCCCGGGTTCACGGTCAACGTGCACGCCTTCATCGCGCGGCTGATCTCCCGGTTGCAGCAGGCCGGGGCGGTGTTCGGCTGGTCCACGCCCGTCGAGCGGCTGGAGCGGGCCGACGACGGCCGGCTGCAGGGCCTGCGGGTCGCGGGCGAGCTGGTGACGGCCGATCACTACGTCCTCTCCCCGGGGACACACGGCCGGGAGCTGCTGGCCGGCACGCGCTCCGCCGACAAGATCCATGGCGTGCTGGGCGTGTGGCTCACCCTGCCGAACCTCGGGCCGGAGCTGCGGCACTCGCTCAAGATCGCCCGCCGCGGCCACCTGACCGAGGACGCCAACGTGACCCTGGGGACGGACGACCGCGGTCGCCCCACCCTCGTCGTGGGCTCCGGTTACGGGTACCTGGGTGCGGAGGGGGCCGGGGCCGATCCGGCCGAACTGGCGAAGATGTTCGCCGCGGTCGAGGACACCTGTCGGCAGTTCTTCCCCAAGGCGTACGCCCAGGCGTCCGGAGACGGCTCGCTGGAGCGCAGCCGCCGGGTCTGCGTCCGGCCCTGGACACCGGCCAACCTCGGGATCTTCGAGGCACTGCCGACCACGGCGGGCGGCGTCGGGGTGATCACCGGCGGCCACAACACGGGCGGCTTCGCCCAGGCGCCGAGCGTGGCCGAGGCCGTGGTCGCGGCCCTCGCGGGCCGGCCGCACCCGATGCACGAGCTCTACGACCCCCAGCGCCTGGACCGCTTCCTCCGGCCCGCCGCGGAGCGCGGCACCGAGCCGTCCCGCCCCGCCCTCGCGGCCTGCTCCGGCAGCGGGGTGCCGCGATGAACCTGATCCGGCGGAACGGGAACGAGTGGCACGCCGGGCCTGCCGCACCCGGCGAGCGCCTGCGGGTGGCCGTGCTCTGCTCGGACGACCCGCACCACACCTACCTGGTGTCCCGCCTCGCCCGCGAGCTGGACCTGGTGGGGGTCGTCGTCGAGCCGGGTGCCGCGCAGCAGCGGCGGCTCTGGGCCAGGCGCGCCTGGGTCGACGCGGTCGCCCGCGCCTACCAGGTCCGGCGCCAGCGGCTCACCGGCCGGTCCGCCTACCGGCGACGGTACTTCGCCGCGCTGACCGCCGGGGTGACCCCGCCGGCGGAGCGGGTGCGGCGGGTCGACTGGATCAACTCGGCGGCGGCCACGGCGCACCTGGAGCAGCTGCGCCCGGACGTGACCGTGGTCTGCGGGACCACCTACCTCAGGTCCGCGACCATCGCGGCCGGCGGGCTGATGATCAACATCCACGGTGGCCACCTGCCGCACTACAAGGGCAACCACTGCGTCTTCTTCGCCTTCCTGCGCAAGGACTACCAGCGGATCGGCGCGAGCCTGCACCTGGTCGCCGCCAAGCTGGACGGCGGCGACCTGCTGGAGGTCGTGCACCCGGAGATCCGGCCGCAGGACAACGACGAGCATCTCTACGACCGGTCGGTGCACCTGGCGATCGACCGCCTTGTCGAGATCCTCACGGCCTTGGAGGGCGGGCAGGCGGCCTTGCGCACCGTCGTGCAGGAGGACGCGGGGGAGACCTTCCGGCACCGCAGCCGCAAGCCGCACCTCGACCTGTGGGCGTGGCTGCGGATCCGGTCGGGGCTGGAACGGGTGCCGCACATCCCGCGCGGGCACGAACCCGTCCGCTGCCTGGCGCCGCTGGGCGACCGGCAGGACGAACCGCGCTGAGCCCGGCCCGGCGGTGGTGCGGAGCAAGGTGGCGCCCGGTCCTCGGACCGGGCGCCACCTTGGTCAGCTGAGGTAGTCCTCCGGGCCGGAGCCGCGGCGGACGGTGTCCAGGGTGAAGCAGTGCAGCCCGCCGCCGAACAGCCGCCGGTGCCGGTGGCGGACCGGGACGGTGGTGAAGCCGTGCCGCTCCAGGGTGCGCCGGAGCTCGGGGCACGCCTCGTTCACCAGGACCGTCTCCTGGTCGATCGACAGGACGTTGAGGTCGATGTACGGGCTGGTCAGCACCAGATCGTCGTCGTCGTAGGTCGGGAAGGCGTTGACCTCCGGCTCGGGCGCGAAGATCATGTCCCACTTGCGCAGCGGCTCGGGCAGCAGCTCCGCCACCTGCGGGGTCCGCACCAGGAGTGTCCCCGGCCGGAGCGCGAGCACCATGCTGTCGATGTGGTTGTCCGTCAGCGCGACCCGGTGGATCCTGAACCGGCCCTCCAGGTGGCGCTCCAGCCAGTCGCACCCCAGGGCGTGGTTCGCGGTCGAGACGTTGACCATCAGGTCCTTGCCGAGGCGCAGGCACTGAGCGCCGTCGATCATCATCTCGAAGCCCAGGTCGTAGGGCGACGACTTCGGCTCGGTGATGAACTCCGCCGGACTCCCGGGCGACCGCTCGGCGTAGGACGGGTCGAAGGAGGCGTCCGTCATCACCGGCCGGGGCATCACCGTCCACCGGGCGCCCTGCTGGAAGTACCCCTGGAACACCTTCTTCAGGAGCTGCGTCTCGAAGTACCGGGAGCGGACCTGCGGCGGGGTCTCGACGATCTCGTCGCCCAGGATGAGGGTGTTGTCCCGGATGTTCAGCGGCGGCAGGACCGCGGCGGGCCAGGCGAGGGTCTCGACCCGGGTCGCCTCGGCCAGCGGCATGGGCCGGTGCACCGTGACCGAGAGGGATTCGAGGGTCTGCACGATGCCCTCGACGTCCTCGTTGAGCTCCTCGACGTACCGCTTCTTGATCGGCGACTGCGGGCCCGCCGCCGGGCGGCTGCCTTCGCCGGGCGCGGACACCACCGGGTAGTACTGCTGGTCGTAGAACGACCGCTGGGTGGCGAGGTTGTCGTAGAAGAACAGCCGGAACGACAGTTCCTGTTCGTGCGTCGTGTAGTTCTCGGCCGACCCGACGATCACTTCCTGGAGGGGTGACCAACCGTCATAGCTGTTCAGGCGCATGAGCCTGCCTCCTCTGTGGTGTACGGACGCTGCGGCGCGGCCGGCCCGGCGGCCAGCCGTGCCAGGGTCGCCAGGGTGGGATCGGTCAGGAAGGCCGGGAGCGGGACGGCCACGCCGTACTCCGTCCTGACCCGCTCCAGCAGTTTCATGACCCTGACCGAATCGCCTCCGCCGGCGAAGAAGTGGTCCCGGAGCGTGGCGGTCCGGCAGTCCAGGACCTCGCACCAGAGTGCGGCGAGCCGGCGTTCCCGCGCGGTCCGCGGGGTGCCGTCGTGCTCCGCCTGGACAGGTGCGGGCAGGCGCGCGCGGTCGAGCCGGCCGGCCGGGTCGAGCGGCAGCCTGGGCAGCACGACGAGCCGGGTCGGCACCGCGTACTCGGGAAGCAGTGAGTGCAGGTATCGGAGCAGCTCCTCGGGGGCGGCGGCCTGCGGCCCCGGCGAGGTGAGGTACCCGATCAGGCGGTGGCCGGGCGGACCGTCCGGGTCGGCCAGCACGGCGGCGTGACGGACCGTCGGGTGGGCGCGCAGCAGCACCTCCGCCTCGGCCGGCGCTCCCTCGTCGGGGCCGGACTCGGTGCCGGACGCCTCGCTGCCGAACGTGTTGACCAGGTCGGCCCCGGCGAAGTGCTGGGCCACGCCCGCCATGTCACGCTCCGTCGGCTCCTCCCCGCCGAGCACGACGGCCCGCAGCTCGGGCACCGGTGCGCCGGCCGCCGACTGGACCAGGAAGAGCCGCAGCAGGGCGGGGGTGCAGGGCAGTACGGTCGCCCGGTGCCGGACGAGCTCGCCCAGCATGGTGGCCTGCGGGGCCGCCCGGGGGTTGACGACGTGCAGGCTCGCACCGCTGAGCAGCGCGCCGAACAGCTCCGGCGCCGGGCCGTCGAAGGCGGCGCGCGTGAGCAGCGGCACCCGGTCCTCGGGGGTGAGGCCCAGCCGGTCGGCGAACCGCAGCGCCTGGGCGAGCACGTCCCGGTTGGTCCGGCCCTGCGGCGCACCGCCGGCCCCGCCGGGCGGGCGGAGGCAGGCGAGCGCGTCGGGCGAGTCCGCAGGCTCGCGTGACGGCTCGCGCGACGGTGGGGCGGGCCCGTCGTCGTCGGCCGCCAGCACGGGGCGTCCGTCGGCCGGCCGCTCGGCCGCCCCGGCGTGCGCGGCATCGGCCAGGACCAGGGCCGGACCGGTCGCGGCCACGGTGGCGGACAGCTGGGCGGGGGACTGCTGCGGATCCAGCAGCAGGTAGGCGGAGCCGGCCTTCAGCACCGCGAGCACGGCCGCCACCAGCTCGATGCCGGGGCCGTACATGAGCGCGATCCGCGCCCCGGGAGCGGCCGCCGCCCGGAGCCGGGTGGCCAGCGCATCGGAGACGGCGTCCAGCTCGCGGTACGTCCAGCTGCCCGTGGGGCCGTGCACGGCGAGCCGGTCGCCGGACCGGGCGACGACCGCGCGGAACCGCCGGACGGGTGTCTCCTCGGAGGGGACCGGCGGCCCGGGGTCGGTCGGATTGCGCGTCATGCTGCTCTCCTGCTCGTGGTGGGCTTCCGTCAGGCGGGGATGAACAGCTCGCCGAGCTGCTGGTTGACCTCCCAGGCCTCGTCGAGATCGGGTGCCACGGTGCAGTACGTCGCCCCCTGCCGGACGGCGTCGTAGCCGCTCACGATCAGCACCCCGGTCCGGGTGGCCGGGTCGTACGCCAGCCCCGCGCCCGCGACGGCCGCACGCATCGCCTCGAAGGATGGGGTGGCCCAGCCCCGCGGCCACACGTTGGTGAGCAGCACCCGGTCCTTGTCGTAGCCCGGACCCACCACGACCTCGCCGAGCACGTGGTAGGAGTGCGTGGAGCTGGTGATCCGGCCGTTCCACTCGGTGAAGAGGACCTGGCGGTCCGGGGTGATGATCGCGTCGGCGCTGAGCCAGCCCCGGTAGCCCATCGCGTGCAGCGGTGCGCACACCTTCCGTCCGCCCTCGATCAGCTCGGCCTGGAGGTCGGCGTCGAGCCCGGGGGGCGTCAACTCGTTGACGTAGCGCGGCGCGTGCATCAGCTCGCCGATGCCGCCGAACACGATTGCGTCGTCCTCGATGTGGAACTCGGCGTAGTAGGCGCGGCTGTCGTTGAAGTACCGCTCGACCACCACCAGGTGCGCCCCGCCGTCGGTGAGCCAGTGCCAGTTCGCGGCCAGGTAGTCGCGCACCGCCGCGCGGTCCGTCAGGTGCACCGTCCGCCGGGCCCCGACCGGCCGCATCCCCGCCACCGGGCTGAGCACCTCGTTGCCCGCGCCGCCGGCGCCGTACTCGAGCTTCACCATCACGCTGTGGCCCTGCTCGATCAGCTTGGTGACCGCCTCCTCGGCGGCTCGGGCGTCGGCGCACACCGCCCCGGGGGAGAGCGGAGCGCCCGCTCCGCCCGCCGCGGCACGGAAGACCGCCTTGCTGCTGACCACGGCGCCGCCGCGCTGGCTGATGAAGGTGTGCCCGGCCAGTGCGGGCAGCGCGCCCAACTGCTCGGCGAGCACTGCCACCGAGACGTCCGGCCAGAGCGGGACGAGCTCCGTCGGCGGGCGGCCGCCGAGCGCGGCCAGCACCTCGGTGGCCAGGCGCGGATCGGCGACCTGGTCCGGAGTGAGCATGCCCGACGTCGACGACCCGGCGGCGGGCGGCACGACGATGCTCAGGGTGCGCCGGTCGACGCCGGTGTGTTCGGTCACGTACCGCAGGAACGACTCCTCGGGCACCTCCGGGAGCACCAGGACGTCATGGTCGCGGGCGAACCAGACGAAATGGTTCACCCACCAGACGGCTCCTTCGCTGTGGCCGCCCAGATTGCCGTCCCAGTCGTTGCCTATGAGGACTCTTGCCATCTCAGCCCCTCCTTGGAAACCATGGCGGGTGAGGACCAGTCAGCTCGAAACCCGCCCTGCGGGATGATGCCACAAACGGTCCGGCGTGCAAGCGGCACGGATTGCCGACTGCGCCATGTACGAGGTGTGCAAAGCGATTTCCGCGGAATTCCGTCAGGGAGGTGCGGGTCCATGACCGAACCGACATCCGGGCCGCTGCCGAGGCAGCGGCCCACCGTGCAGGTGTGCGAGACGCTCGCGGCGGTGCCGGCGGCGAGCTGGGCGCCGGTGGCGGCCGGGGCCGGGCTGTACTCCTCCCACGAGTGGCTGACGCTCGTGGAGCAGGAGACCCCCGGGCTCTGCCGCTACCTGCTGGCCCACGACGACGCCGGGCTGGTGGGCGCCCTGCCGGTCTACCTGGCCGCCGACGAGCCCAACCCGTACTACGACCCGCAGTCGGTGTTCCGCGCCGCCGTGCCGGGCCGGCACGGGCGGTACTGCGTGGCCGGCAGCCGCAGCGGCTACAGCAACGAGCTGCTGCTTGCCGACCGGCTCGGCGAGGCCGGGCAGCGGGCCACGGCCGCAGCGCTGCTCGACGAACTCGCCGCGCTGGCCGCTGCGCAGGGGCAGGAGCACGCCTTCCTCCTCTACCTCAACCAGCGTGGACTGAGCCAGGTCACGGGCTACGCGGAGGACGTCGCCCCGGTGCTCGGCTACAGCGCCGACGCCTGGCTCGACGCTCCCGGCCGGGTCTTCGACGACTACCTCGCCGCGCTCAGCGCCGGCCGGCGCTGGACCGTACGGAAGGAGATCCGGTGCTTCGCCGAGGAGGGTCTGCACACCGTCCGGACCGATCCGCGGGACCGGCTCGACCTGGTGGTGGAGTTCGCCCGGCTCGGTAACGAGAAGTACGGGATCGTGGAGAGCGAGGCCGGGCTGCGGACGCGGTTCGAGCGGCAGTGCGCGGTGTTCGGCGGGCAGGGCGTGCTGGTCGAGGGCCGACGGGGGCGGACGGTCCTGGGGGTGGCGCTCGGTTACCGCTGGGGGGACTGGCTGCACGTGCGGATGGCCGGGTTCGACCAGGCCGTGCCGGCCCGTGCCTACGCGTACTTCAACGTGGTGATCTACGAGTTGCTCCGGCACTGCTACGAGGCCGGTCTGCGAGGTCTCCACCTGGGCACCGGGTCCCACGATGCCAAGGGCGGCCGTGGAGCCCGGATCAGCCCGCTCGCCTCCGTGGCGCTGCCCGCCGCGGGCGCGGCGGGTGCCGACCCGGCCGCGCCGACCGCCCGCTCCGGGGCCCGCCGGTACTGGCGGCAGCAGGCCGAGCGGCGGCCGCAGTTGTTCGACGACGAGCTGTGGCGGCCGTGGATCGGCCGGTGAGGAGGGCGGGTATCCGACGCCCGACCCGAACCGACCCGAACCGACCCGACCCGAGCCGACCCGACCCGAGCCGAACCGACCCGAGCCGGCCGTGGCCGTGGCCGTGCAACCGGCAAGCTCTGACAGTTGCACGCGGGCCGGTGCCTCCGGGGCCGGGAAGCTGTGGGAGTACGGACAACTGACGGTGTGTCATGATGACGGCGGATGTCTGCGCGCAGGTCCGGGGATGGACAGATCGTGCGCTCTCCACGGTTAATTACGCTGCCGAAACTGACGCGGGATTCAACGGAGGTCGAGGACTGAGTGGCGCGGAACTTCTCCGATACGGATCCCGGGGTGCCGGACATTCGCGGCCCGTGGCGATATCTGCTGTGGCTGGCGGCGGGGCACCGGCGCGTCCTCGTCCTCGACTGCGTCTTCAACATGATGTGGGCGGGCGGTCTGGCGCTGACCCCGGCCGTGATCGGGCAGACCATCAACCACGGCCTGGTGGCGAGGGATCAGACGGCCCTGGTCGGCTGGGGCCTGGCGGTGCTCGGGCTGGGCGTCGTCACGGCGCTCTCCGCCATGGCCGTGGAGCGCCTCGAACTCAGGGTCAAGGTCGAACCCGGCTACCGGACCATGCAGTTCGTCACCCGGCGGACCTGCGAGCTGGGCTCGGCGGTCGACCGGCGGGTCTCGGCCGGTGATCTGGTCACCGTCGGCGTCTCCGACATCGACCTGATCGGCGAGACGCTCCAGTTCGGAGCTCGCGGCGTGGGCGGGCTGGTCGGCTTCGGCTTCGTCGCCGTACTCATGCTGGTCGGGTCCTGGCAGGTCGGCCTGCTGGTGCTGATCGCCGTGCCGGTCATCCTGGTCGTCACCACCCGGCTGTCCCGGGTGCTGCGCACCCGGCAGGGCCGGCTCCGCACGCAGCAGCGCGAACTCACCGACCAGGCGGTCGACATCGTCCGTGGGCTGCGGGTGCTGCGGGGGATCGGCGGCGAGGAGCTGTTCGCCGCCCGCTACCGCGAGGGGTCGCAGCGGCTCCGGTCCACCGCACTGCGCCAGGCCGTGGCCTCGGCGATGCTGGGCGCGACCAGGACCTTCCTGCCGAGCCTGCTGCTCGCCGGCGTGGTCGCCCTCGCCGCGGAACTGGTGCTGACCGACCACCTGAGCGCCGGACAGATGGTGGCCTTCTACGGATACGCCAGCTACCTGACGATCCCGCTCGGCCAGATGACCTTCGCCGTCTCCACCGCCATGCAGGGCCACGTGGCCGCCGCGAACGTCACCCGGCTGCTCGGCACCGAACCCGACGGCGCACCGGGCCGGGAGACACCGGCCCCGGCGACGGGTGTGCTGCCCCCCGGCCCCGGCGTGCTGGCCGACCCCGGGTCGGGCCTGCTGGTGCCCGCCCACGGGCTCACCGCCGTCGTCTGCTCCGCGGCCGACGCGATCGCGCTGGCCGACCGGCTGGGACGCTACGCCGACTCCGCCGCGACGTACGCCGGCCTGCCGCTGGCCGACCTGCCGCCCGACGAAGTCCGCGAGCGCATCCTCGTCACCCCCGCCGACGCGCACCTGTTCGCCGGGCCGCTGCGCCGCGAGCTCGGCCCGGCGGACCGGCCGGGCGGCCCGGACCAGGACGACCGGCTGTGGGCAGCCATCGACGCGGCCGCCGCCCGGGACATCGTCGAGGCACTGCCGGGCGGGCTGGACACCGGCATGGCCGCCGGCGGCCGGGAGTTCTCCGGCGGCCAGCAGCAGCGCCTGCGGCTGGCGCGCGCCCTGCGGGCCGATCCGGAGGTGCTGATCCTGATCGACCCGACCAGTGCCGTCGACGCGAACACGGAGAGCCGGATGGCCGAGGGAATAGCGAGGCTGCGCCGGGAGCGCGCCACCGTCGTCTTCACCACCAGCGTCCTGCTGCTGAACCAGGCGGACCGGGTGGCCCTGGTGCTCGACGGGGCGGTCGCGGCCGAGGGCTCCCACGAGTCCTTGCTGGCGGATCCGCGCTACCGGTCCCTGGTCGAGCGCTGGACGGCCGCCGCATGAGCGCGCTGCCCGTCGCCACCAACCGCGAGCTGCGCGCCTACGCGTGGCGCACCGTCCGGATGCACCGCGCCGAGTTCGCCCTGGTGGTCGGTCTCCAGGCGCTCTCGGCGGTCGTCGGACTGTTCGCCCCGTGGCTGCTCGGCAACCTGGTCGCGGACGTGGCCCGGGGCCACGACACGGTGCTGCGCGCGGTCCTGCTGATCCTCGTGTGCCTGACCGCCCAGGCCGTCCTGGTCCGGCTGGCCGGGTACGCGGCGGCCTCGGTCGGCGAGAAGATCCTGGCCCGGCTGCGCGAGGAGTTCGTCGCGGACCTGCTGGCGCTGCAACCGGAGGTCGTCGAGGACGCGGACGGCGGTGACCTGATCACCCGGACCACCCGCGACGTCTCCCTGATGTCCAACGCCGTGCGCGCCGCGATCCCGACGACCATGACCTCGCTCGCGGTGGTCGGCTTCACCTTCGGTGCCCTGCTGCTGGTCAGCCCGGTTCTGCTGCTGCCGGGCCTGCTCTCGGTGCCGGTGCTGTTCGCCACGGCCCGCTGGTACCTGCGCCGGGCGCACGAGGGCTACCTGCGCCAGGCCGCCTCCTACTCCCGGCTGACGGAGAGCCTGGCCGAGACCGTCGAGGGCGCCCGCACCGTCGAGGCGCTGCGGTTGACCGACCGCCGGCTGGACCGGCTGAACGAGGACATCGACAACTCCTACGCCGCCGAGCGCCACACGCTGCGGCTGCGCAACGTCCTCCTCCCGCTGTGCGACGCCAGCTACTCCTTGCCGGTGGCCGCGATGCTCGTCATCGGGGGCACGCTCTACCTGCACGGCGTGGTGTCCCTGGCCGCCGTCACGGCCGGCACCCTGTATGCCTCGCAACTGCTCAATCCGCTGGACCAGTTGGTCTCCTGGATGGACGAGCTCCAGTCGGCGGGGGCCGCGCTGGCCCGCCTGCTGGGCCTCGCGCGGTTCCGGGCGGCCGACCCGGCGCCGTCCGCCCGGCCCGCCGTCGCGACCGGGTCGCGGGTGCGGGACATCGAGGTCCGGGACGTGCACTACGCCTACCAACCGGGACAGGACGTGCTGCGCGGCATCGACCTGACCGTCCGGCAGGGCGAGTGGCTCGCCGTCGTCGGGCCCTCGGGCGCCGGCAAGTCGACCCTCGCCAAGCTGCTGGCCGGGATCTACCAGCCGCACACCGGCGGCATAGCCATCGGCGGCCGGGACCTCGGCGACCTGCCGACCGCCGAGCGGCGCGGCACGGTTGCGCTCGTGACCCAGGAGCACCACGTCTTCCGCGGCACGCTGCGCGACAACCTGACCATCGGGCGACCGGACGCCGGGGACGAGGAGATAGCCGCCGCGCTGACCGCCGTCGGCGCGTGGGACTGGGCCCAGGCCACCGGGCTGGACAGCGTGGTCGGCAGCGGGGGCGCGGCGCTGGACCCGGCGAAGGTGCAGCAGTTGGCCCTGGCCCGGCTGATCCTCGCGAATCCGGACGTGCTCGTCCTGGACGAGGCGACCTCGCTGCTGAACCCCCAGGCCGCCCGGCAGCTGGAGCGGTCGCTGGCCGCCGTCACGACGGGCCGCACCGTGGTCGCCGTGGTGCACCGGCTGCACACCGCCAAGGACGCCGACCGGATCGCGGTCCTCGACGACGGCCGGATCATCGAGTTCGGCACCCATGACGAACTGCTCGCGAAGGACGGCGCCTACGCGGGGCTGTGGCGTGCTTGGCAGGGCTCGCTTTGAACCGTCGGACACCGGAGCAGGTACGGGCGGCCTGGGAGGACGTCTTCGGGGCTCTCCCACCCGATCCCGAGCAGGACTTCTTCGCCTGCGGCGGCAACTCCATCCGGGCCATCAAGCTGCAGCGGGCCCTGCTCGACCGGACCGGCGCGGAGATCAGCATCGCGGACCTCCTGCGGCACCGGACGATCGCCGCACAGGCCGCGCTCCTCGGCAGCCGCACCGAGACAGGATCCTCCTCCTAGCATCAGGGGTAACAGATGTCAGACGATGTCCTGCTGCCGGTCTCGTTCGCCCAGCAGCGGCTCTGGTTCCTGGACCAGCTCTCGCCGGGGAGCACGGAGTACCTGATCCCCGTCGTGCTGCGATTGACCGGCGCCCTGGACTTCGCGGCGCTGTCCGCCGCGGTGGCGGATCTGACCGCCCGGCACGAGTCGCTGCGGACGGTGTTCGGCGAGCGCGACGGCCGACCGGTCCAGCTGGTGCGGGAGGCCGACCCGGAGGTGCTGCGGGTGGTCGACGGGCCGGCTGATCCGGCGCGGGCGGCTGCGGCTGCGATGGCACCGATGGACCTCGAGTGCGGTCCGCTGTTCCGGGCCTCGCTCCACCGCCAGGGGCCGGACGAGCACCTGCTCGTCCTGACGATCCATCACATCGTCTGCGACGGCTGGTCGATGGACATCATCGCCGCGGAGCTGGGCAGGTGCTACGCCGCCCGATGCGCCGGCGGGAAGCCAGAGCTCCCGGAACTGCCCATCCAGTACCCCGACTTCGCCATCTGGCAGCGGAGCTGGCTGGACGGGCCGGTCCTGGCGGAGCAACTCGCCTACTGGATCGGGCAACTGGAAGGTCTGGAGCCCACGGAACTGCCCGCCGACCGGCCCCGGCCGGCGATCCGGTCCGTGCGCGGTGCGACCCTGTCCTTCGAGATCCCGGCGGCCCTGTCGGGGCAGCTGAAGGACCTGTTCACCGCCCATCGGGTCACGCCGTTCATGGGATTGCTGGCGGCGTTCCAGCTGCTGCTGGCCAAGTACTGCGGGCAGCGGGACATCGCGGTGGGCACCCCGGTGGCGGGCCGCAGCCAGGACGAGACCGAGGCACTGGTCGGGCTGTTCGTGAACACCCTGGTCATGCGTGCGGACCTGACCGGCGACCCGACGTTCACCGAGCTGCTGGCGCAGGTCCGGGAGACCGCGCTGGCCGCCTACGACCACCAGGAGCTGCCGTTCGAGCGGCTCGTCGAGCACCTGGCCCCGGCCCGCGACCTGTCCCGCACCCCCCTGTTCCAGATCATGTTCAACCTGCGGGACAGCCGGTCCGGCGCCGTCGGCTGGGAGCTGCCCGGGATCCGGGTCGACGCCCGGCCCACGGCCGGGGAGGTGGCCAAGTTCGACCTGTCCATGGACCTCGCCGAGACCGGGACGGGGTTCACCGGCGTCCTCGAGTACGCCACCGAGCTGTTCGACCGGGCGAGCGTCGAGCGGATGGCCGCTCACTTCCTGACCCTGCTCGCCGGCGTGGTGGCGGACCCGGCAGCCAGGGTGTCGCGGCTCCCGCTGCTCACCGCCGCCGAGCAGCACCGGCTGGTCACCGACTGGAACCGGACGCAGGTGCCCGTCCCGGCCGCCTGCGTGCACGAGCTGGTCTCCCGGCAGGCCACCGCGACGCCGGAGCGGACCGCGGTGGTCTGCGACGGCCGCCGGCTGTCCTACCGTGAGCTGGAGGAGCAGGCCAACCAGGTCGCGCACCGGCTGATCCGGGCCGGGGTGGGGCCGGAGACCCTGGTCGGCCTCTGCGTGGAGCGTGGCCCCGAGCTGCTCACCGGACTGCTGGGCATCCTCAAGGCCGGCGGCGCCTACGTGCCGCTGGACCCGGCCCACCCGCGCGAACGGCTGACGTTCGTGCTGGACGACGTCGCGGCCCCGGTCGTCCTCACCCAGCGCCGGCTGGCCGACCGGATCCCCGCCGGGGACGGCCGGAGCGTGCTGTGCCTGGACGACGACGGCCACCTCGGAGAGCCGGTCACCGCCCCGCCGCGGCGGGCCGCCCCCGGCAACCTCGCGTACCTCATCTACACCTCGGGCTCCACGGGTTCCCCCAAGGGCGTCCAGACCCGGCACGACAACCTCACCAACGGTCTGCTCGCCATGCAGGAGCTGATGGGGCTGAGCGCCGAGGACCGGCTGCTGGCCCTCGCCCCGTACACCTTCGACATCTCCACCGTGGACCTGCTGCTGCCACTGATCCAGGGCGCGCGGATCCACCTCGCCACCCACGCCGAGGTCACCTCGCCGACCCGGCTCGCCGCGATCCTCGCCGACGACGGCATCACCGTCCTGCAAGCCACGCCTTCGCTGTGGAGGCTGGTGGTCGAGGAGATCCCCGACCTGTCCGACCGCCTCCACCTCCTGCTCGGCGGCGAAGCCCTCGACCCGGATCTCGCCGCCGCCACCCGCCCGCTCGTCCGGCGGCTCAACAACGTGTACGGGCCGACGGAGACGACGATCTGGGTGCTCGGGACGGAGCTCGAACCGGGGGACGCCCCGGCCGCGGTGGTGCCGATCGGCCGCCCGCTCGCCAACGCCCAGGTCTATCTGTTGGACGGTTGGTTGAATCCGGTGCCGGTGGGGGTGCCGGGGGAGGTGTATGTCGCGGGTGTGGGGTTGGCTCGTGGGTATTGGGGTCGGGCGGGTTTGACGGCGGGTCGGTTTGTGGCGTGTCCGTTCGGTGGTTCGGGGGAGCGGATGTACCGGACGGGGGATCTGGGGCGTTGGCGGGTGGACGGGGTGTTGGAGTTTTTGGGGCGTACGGATGATCAGGTGAAGGTGCGGGGGTTCCGGGTGGAGTTGGGGGAGGTGGAGGTGGCGTTGCGGGGGAGTTCGTTGGTGGGGGATGCGGTGGTGATGGCGCGTGAGGATGTGCCGGGGGATCAGCGGTTGGTGGGGTACGTGGTGCCGGTGGTGCCTGGTGCGGGGGTGGATGTGGCGCTCCTGCGGCGGCGGGTGGGGGAGCGGTTGCCGGAGTACATGGTGCCGTCGCTGGTGGTGGTGGTCGATGCGCTGCCGTTGAAGTCGAACGGGAAGGTGGACCGGGGCGCGTTGCCGGTGCCGGACGGGTCGCGGCCGGTCACGGGTGCGGCGTACGTGGCGCCGGTGGGGCCGGTGCAGCGGGCGATCGCGCGGGTCTGGGGGCAGGTGCTGGGCGTGGACCGGGTCGGGGCCGAGGACAACTTCTTCGAGATCGGCGGCCACTCCCTGCTGGCGACCAGGGTGATCTCCCGACTGCGGAAGGAGTTCGGCGCCGGGCTCGGGGTCCACAGCGTGTTCGCGGCCCCGACCGTGGCCGGACTGGCGGACGCCGTGCGGGCGGGCGGCACCGTCGCACCGGGCATGCCGGACATCCGGCCGGTGCCCCGGCAGGGTGCGCTCCGGCCGTCCTTCGCGCAGGAACGGCTCTGGATCCTGGAGCAGCTCACCCCCGACAGCACCGAGTACCTGCTCATGCGGGCGCTGCGGCTGACCGGGGAGCTGGACGCGGGTGCACTGGAGCGGGCACTGACGGAGCTCCTCGCCCGGCACGAGGTGCTGCGCACCAGGTTCGAGGCCGTGGCCGGCGCCCCGGTGCAGGTGATCGAGCCGCCGACCGGGTTGGTGCTGGCGGTGACCGACCTGAGCGGGCTGCCGGCCGAGCAGGCGGCCGCGGAGCTGGCGGCAGCCGTGACGGCCGAAGGCACCCGGCCGTTCGACCTGGGCACGGCACCGCTGCTGCGGGCCCGGCTGCTGCGACTGCCGGGCGGTGAGCACGTCCTGGTCCTGGTGGTGCACCACATCGCCGCCGACGGCTGGTCGATGGGCGTGATCACCCGGGAGCTCGCCGCGCTGTACGCCGCGCAGCGCCAGGGTCGGCCGTCGCCGCTCGCACCGCTGCCGATCCAGTACGCCGACTTCGCGGTGCGGCAGCGGGAGTGGCTGCGGGACGACGTGCTCGACGGGCAACTGGGCTACTGGCGACAGCAGTTGGGCGGCCTGGCGGCGTTGGAGCTGCCCGCCGACCACCCGCGGCCGGCGGTGCGCTCCGGCCGGGGCGCCGAGTACGAGTTCACGGTGCCCCCCGAGGTGGCCTCGGTGCTGGCCGAGCTCTCCCGCCGGGTCGGCGCCACCATGTTCATGACCTTGCTGGCCGCCTTCCAGGTGCTGCTCGCCCGTTACTGCGGTCAGCAGGACATCGCGGTGGGCACCCCGATCGCCAACCGCAACCACGCCGACA
This sequence comes from Kitasatospora sp. McL0602, assembly GCF_052076145.1. Classification (NCBI taxonomy): domain Bacteria; kingdom Bacillati; phylum Actinomycetota; class Actinomycetes; order Kitasatosporales; family Streptomycetaceae; genus Kitasatospora; species Kitasatospora sp. McL0602. The sequence goes on from NZ_CP197246.1 coordinate 7,167,081, forward strand.
CGGAGGGGCTCGTCGGCTTCTTCGTGAACACCCTGGTCATGCGTGCGGACCTGGTCGGCGACCCGATGTTCACCGAGTTGCTGGCGCAGGTCCGGGAGACCGCGCTGGCCGCCTACGACCACCAGGACCTGCCGTTCGAGCGACTGGTGGAGGAGCTGCGCCCGGAGCGCGACCTGAGCCGCAACCCGCTGTTCCAGGTGATGTTCATCTTCCAGAACACCCCCGTGGTGCCCTTCGAGCTCACGGGTGCCACGGTGACGCCGGTGGACTGGCAGGCGCCGGTGGCGAAGTTCGACCTCACGCTGTCGGTGCGGGAGCGGGGCGGGCAGCTGGACTGCCTGATCGAGTACAGCACGGACCTGTTCGAGCCCGGCACCGTCGCGCGGCTGGCGGGACACCTCACCACTCTGCTCACCGGGATCGCGGCCGACCCGGACCGCAGGCTCTCCGGGCTGCCCGTCCTCACCGGGCCCGAGCGGCAGGAGTTGCTGGGCCGCTGGACCGACACCGCCGCGCCCGCGCCGAGCGACCGCTGCGTGCACGAGCTGTTCGAGGACCACGCGGCCCGCACGCCGGATGCCCTCGCGGTGGTCATCGGCGACACCGTGCTGACCTACGGCGAGCTCAACCGACGGGCCAACCAGCTCGCCCACCACCTCAGGGCCCGTGGCGCCGGCCCCGAGACGCCGGTCGCGCTCTGTGTCGAGCGGTCGGCGGAGATGGTCGTCGGACTGCTCGGCATCCTCAAGTCCGGTGCCGCCTACGTGCCCCTCGACCCCGCCCACCCCACCCAGCGGCTGCTGCACATCCTCGCCGACACCGGGGCACCCCTGCTCGTCACCCAGCAGCACCTGCGGGACCGGCTCGCCGCCGGCATCCCCGCCCTCTGCCTGGACCACGACCAGGACCAGCAGGCCGTCGCCGCCCGGCCCGGCGACAACCCGGCGCCACTGGCCGGGCCCGCCAACCTCGCCTACGTGATGTACACCTCGGGGTCCACCGGCGGCCCCAAGGGCGTCTCCATCCAGCACGGAGGCGTCTCGGCGTACCTCTGGTTCGTCGCCTCCCAGTACCGGATCACCCCCGGCACGCGGGTGCTCCAGCTGGCCTCCATCGGCTTCGACGCCTCGGTCCGGGATCTGCTCGGGCCGCTGACCTGCGGCGCCACGGCCGTGCTGTTCCAGCAGGAGGGGCCGTTCGACCCCGTCGCCATCGTCACGTGCATCGCCCGGCACCAGGTCGAGGTGCTGCTCAGCGCCGTCCCGTCGCAGCTGCGGGAGATCATGTCCGTCCCCGGCGCGGAGCACTACCTGGAGTCCGTGCGGCTGACGGCGGTCAGCGGGGAGAGCCTGCGCCTCGCCGGACTGCGCGGCCACGACGCGCTGCGCGGCAGCCTGGTGAACCAGTACGGCCCCACCGAATCCACCATGACCTGCACCTTCTGGCCCGCCGACGCGGACTGGGCGGACCGGGCCGAGGACCTGGTCGGCCGCCCGGTGCCGAACAAGCGGATCCATGTGTTGGACGGTTGGTTGAATCCGGTGCCGGTGGGGGTGCCGGGGGAGGTGTATGTCGCGGGTGTGGGGTTGGCTCGTGGGTATTGGGGGCGGGCGGGTTTGACGGCGGGTCGGTTTGTGGCGTGTCCGTTCGGTGGTTCGGGGGAGCGGATGTACCGGACGGGGGATCTGGGGCGTTGGCGGGTGGACGGGGTGTTGGAGTTTCTGGGGCGTACGGATGATCAGGTGAAGGTGCGGGGGTTCCGAGTGGAGTTGGGGGAGGTGGAGGTGGCGTTGCGGGGGAGTTCATTGGTGGGGGATGCGGTGGTGATGGCGCGTGAGGATGTGCCGGGGGATCAGCGGTTGGTGGGGTACGTGGTGCCGGTGGTGCCTGGTGCGGGGGTGGATGTGGCGCTCCTGCGGCGGCGGGTGGGGGAGCGGTTGCCGGAGTACATGGTGCCGTCGCTGGTGGTGGTGGTCGATGCGCTGCCACTGACGGTGAACGGGAAGGTGGACCGGGGCGCGTTGCCGGTGCCGGACGGGTCGCGGCCGGTCACGGGTGCGGCGTACGTGGCGCCGGTGGGGCCGGTGCAGCGGGCGATCGCGCGGGTCTGGGGGCAGGTGCTGGGCGTGGACCGGGTCGGGGCCGAGGACAACTTCTTCGAGATCGGTGGCGACTCGATCCTCAGCATCCAGGCCGTCTTCCGGGCCGGCCGCCTGGGTATCCACCTCACGCCCAAGATGATGTTCCGTCACCAGACCATCGCGCAGCTCACCGCTCACCTCGGGCGGGACGTCCCCGACGGCATACCCCTCGAGGCGGGCCGCGCTGTCCTCTCGCCACTGAACGAGAGCACCGCCGAGAGCTCCGTCTTCTGCTTCCCGGTGATCGCCGGGAACGTCACCGGCTACGTCCCGCTGGCTCGCGCGCTGAGCGCCGATGCCAGGGTGCTGGGCGTCGAACTCTCGTGGTGGGACAGGCCGGACGCGGTCGAGTGGGACATCCCGACCATGGCCCGCAGCTGCGCGGAGGCGATCCGCGGCAGCCGGCCCGAGGGCCCCTACCTGCTGGTGGGATGGTCGTTCGGCGGCGTCCTGGCGACGGAGACGGCCCGGATCCTCGAGTCGGCCGGGCAGCCCGTGCGGGTCATCGCGCTGGACACCCTCTTCCCCGGCGCGGAGTACCGAGCCGCCTCAGGTGGGACCACCGCGACCATCGACGGCATCCTCGCCCATCTGACCGCCGGCCAAGACCCTGCCCGCACCCTGCCGGACGACGTGCTGGCCGAGCTGCGTTCGCTGAACATCCCCCCGGAGCTCTACGAGGTCGCCGGGGACGACCTGGTGCAGCATCTGACCGTGATGCGGGGGATCGGCACGGCGATCAGGGCCTACGTCCCCTCGCCGGTGGGCTTCCCCGTCACCCTGTACGAGGCGGTGGACCGGGTGCTGCCGGACTGGGTCGTGGGGACGGTCAAGGAGACCTGGCTCCCGTTCGCGCCCGCCCTCGAACTGCGCAGCACCCCGGGCGACCACCACTCGTTCCTGCGCTACCCGATCGTCCAGTCCCTCGCGGACGGCCTGCGGCAGGACATCCGCGACCACGCAACTACGAGTGGCACTCCTGCCGACCGCTGACGCGGGTCATACCCACGCGTGTGGATGTCGGACTGGCAGGCCTTCAGGCACGGCTGGGCTCTGCGGCGAGCGGTACTGGTTCCGACCGGCGCCGCTACTCCACCTTGGCGGCAATCACGGTCCACGTTCCGGACGACGTGTCGTCCAGCCGCAGATCGAACGCGAGGGTGATCGGCCTGCGCTGGTGCGCGTCACCCTGGAGCACCTGTTCGGTTCGGCGGTCGACCTCGTAGTAGACACCCTCTGCGTCGGCCGCGATACGGAAGACGATCGGGTCGCGCGCGACCAGTGAGCGAACCTTGACCGACGTGACGACGGCGTTACGCATGACGGTTCGATCGACCGTGCGTACAGCCGTGAAGTCCAGGCTGCCGTCGTTCATGACCCACTCCTCGAGGAACCGCTCGACGGCGACCTCGAGAACTGATCTGTCGAACCGGCCGTCGAGCACGCTCAGATCGCCGACGGCGGCGTCGGCATCCGTGCTCCAGGAGATGTTGGTGAGCGACAGAATGTCGCTCGCACCTGTGACCGCGGTCTTCCCGGCGACCTCGAGCACCGCCTCTCGAGCGACCTCCTTCTGGTCCCAGCCGTCCGTCTCGACGGCGTTGGTCAGGTGGTGTGCCCCCTCGGCCGCCTGCTCCACCGACGACACGATCCACTCTCCAGCCGCGCTCTTGCGCAGCGTCCAGTACTCGACCGGGTGCGTCGATCGGTCCTTCCGCGCGGTGTCCCGGCCATCGCCGTGGCGCACGTAGTCATTGAGCGTCGCAGTGACGCGGAAGGTGACGGTGTCGTTCACCTCGCCCGCACGATTGGCGACGTCGACCAACTCGACCACCGGGCCCGAGACGATCTCCACGACGTTGACCTCGCCACGTGACTCGTAGTCGCGCAACTCGTCGGCCCACTTGCCGTAGAGCACCGGGGACATGATGTCCTGCAGAGCGGCGTGGTCGTGTTCCGTCCAGGCACGTTGGGCCGTCACGTACAGCTGGACCGCGCGGCGCTCGAGCGCCGCGCGATCGAAGCTCGCATCGGTGTCGGCCAGCGCATCGACCCGGGCCCCGACCTGGGCGGCGCGTTCGCGTGCCTGCGCGTCCGCGCGGTGCGCCACACCGTCCGACGCTGTGTTCAGACCGCCTGCCCGTGCCGCCTTCCGGCGACGGGACCAGAGCCACAAGATCAGGAGCAGCACGGCCGCCACGATCACCAACGCCAGGATCCCACCGCCGCCGAAGCCGCCGCCGAAGCCGGCTCCGAAACCGTGGCCGAAGCCCCCACCGGTCGATCCGTGGGAGCCGCCACCATGGCTGCCCCCGCCCCCACCCCCGCTGAACCCGTGACTACCGCCCCCACCACGGGCATACGCGACAGCCGGGCTGCTCAGAGCGACGACTCCAGCAGCCACACTTATCAACCGACCGACACGCACCCGGGCCATCCCCAAAGAGTCAGAACTGTTTCCCGGCAGCCTACAAGCCGGATCGCTCGGCCTTGAAGGCCGACAGGTCGCCCGAGGAGGGGAGGAGCCCGGCCCGACCCGGGCCCCGCTGTCAACCAGGTAGGGATGAGTTTCGTTCGACGTCCACACGGCGACGAACACCTGGTGTCCCGGCTGTCCCGGCGGCCATCGTGGACCAGTACAACGCCGCGAAGGTGGCTGGCAAGTTGGAGCCCAGCGAGATCTGACCAGACAGCAGAAGACCCCCATCGGCCTCACGGCGGTTTCTAGGGGTCGTCGCAACACGTGGTCGGTTTGATCAGGCCGCGAGCAGTTTGTGCAGGCGCTCGGCTGGGTTTCCCAGCCGAGCGTTTTGCGTGGGCGGCCGTTGAGTTCGGCGGCGACGGCGGCCAGGTGCTCTTGGCCCCGGCTGCCTACTCGTGGCTCTCGAACCTCCACACCTGCCGCTGGTCGTTAACCTCCAGCGGCCGCAGAGCAAGCCGAGGCGGGAAGATCCGCAGCAGGCTGAGGTCCAGCGCCAGCTCGTCCCCCTCGATAGGGCCGCCAGGGACGACGACGTGGAAGGCGAAAGGCTCCGCCGCCTGGTAGAGCGCCCACGGGCGGGGCTCGGTGCTCCCCATGATCATCTCGTTGACGTTCGGGTCGCTGTCGTAGGTCAGGTACGTTCCGTGCGCGAGGTTCTTGATGGTCACGTTGCCGTCGGCGCGGCCCTCCACCTGCCACTCCTGCTGGCCGGACTCCCCGGTGGGCGGCAGCAGCGTCGCGAGGTCCTTCGGGTCAATGAGCGTGATCATCTGCTCGTTGCGCTTGGTGATGGCGTAAACGCCGTTCGGTACGGATGCCACGGTCGACTCCACTCTGGTAGGCGGCACCGCCAGGGCGCCGCGCACTACGGGGCGAGTCGTATTCAACCGTCGCCAGCCCAGCCGTATACGGACGAACCGCCGGAGCCTCACTCCATCGAGATCCCACACCTGCACATCCATCCGACTATCGAACGTCCGCACTAGCCGCCAGCCGCTACGGAGTCCGTGTGTGGCGGACGTACCAGGCCGAGCCCGAGGAGCAGAGCTTCGACGCACCGAGTCTGGTTGGTCGAAGAGTAGGGGAGAGGGGCCCTGGCGGCGATCAGCGTGGGGGCTGCGGGCACGGCATGGGTTCGTCGTCGTCCGGCCAGCGGAACGGACAGAGTACGACGGTGACGTGAACCTTGGTGCCGCTGCGAGCTTGCTGTCCTTCACGGAGAAGCCGCCGCCGACCAGCGGGGCGATGGAGAGGCAGTCCTCCATGGTTCCGCTGGAGTTGTCGCCGCCGCCGCACAGGAGCTTGTACGGCCCCTCCACCTCGGACTTGTACAGGTCGATCTTGGACATGTGCTCACCTCTCGATGCTTCCCCGGCCACCGTGGTGCGGGGCTTTGCAACTTGCGGTGGTGCGGCCCTTGTTGACCCGTCCGGGGCCCGCGAGGGAGCTTTGGGGGCTACAGTGCGAAGGGGTCGGGGTCGGGCTCGGCCGCGCCGGATCGCTCGGTGTCGGCGGCCCACTGGTTAGCGCGGTTGGCTGTCCCGATCTGCTTGTGTGCGCTCTCGCCTCGGTCGTGCTTGATGTGCGCGTACTCGATGTGCGCCTCGGCCACTGCGCGCAGCAGTTTCGGGGTGCGCGGGTTTCGCTGTTTGCCAGCCAAGTGCCTGACGCTCCGTTCCTCTTGGGTGGGGCCCCGAGGCTCTGCTCCTCGGGGCCCCTGTGCGCCGGTTCAGCTCCGGCTGATCCGCCCGGCCTACACTCGGGCGGACTCTCATGGGGTTGGGCTCAGCGGGCCCACAGCAGACCCAGGAGCACGCCCACAGCCGCCGCTCCGGCGACTATGTGCGCCCAGGTCTCCACTCGGGTCGTACTGCCTTCCGCGCGCCGCTCTGCGGCCTCGCGATACTCGGCCATCGGGTCCTCGATCACCCGGCATCCCGCCGAGTCCACGCCGGACGGTGGATGATGGCCCGGTTCCGCTCCCGGAGGAGGCGGAGGGTGTCCGATTCCAACACCGGCTTCAGCTCTTCCCGGCGGGCCCGTGCACAAAAAGTGTGCTGCTTCCGGAACTTGGCCACCATCTCAGGCGTCGCCACGCTGGTGGTGCCGGCGGCGATCGCCTGTTCCATCGCGTCGTGCCAGTCGCACTCCGGACACTCCGGCAGGTTGGGGTCAGGCGAGGACATGAGTCACCCCCGATGCGCCCGGGTCCACGTAGCGCACGCCCCTCTTGCGCCGCTCCTCCTCGCCTCGGAGGTAGTCGGCCCTCATCGGCGCGAACTCGGCGCGGTTCGCTCGCTTGGCGCCTTTGGCAGAGAGACCCGGGGGTCGATCCTCTCGCGGCCCGGTGAGCCTGTCCGAGTGGGCAGCGGGCGTGATGGGGCTTTGCAGCGGTGTGTCGTTGGTCGCCATCGGTCCGTCCTCCGTTCGCCGATGCGGCGGGGTGCGGACTAGACCGTAGAAGCTGCACGCAAGCGCTCTCCAGCGTCTTGCATGGTCTTGCACAGATTCAGCCGAAAGTGGCGAGAGCCTCACTGACCAGCTCACCGGCGGAAGGTCCATAGACAGCCATTGAAGAGAGGATCTTGAACGCCTTGTCGTAGACGGCGATCTCACCAGGAGCCGTGATGTTGAGGATCGCCGAGAGCGTTTCGGCCGTGACCTGGGTGTCGTCAAGCATGGTGAACGCTTCCAGCGGCCACATCTTCCGAGGGGCTGAGAAGGGGATGACGCCCACGCTCACATGAGGGAGCTTCATAACCTCTACGATGCGCGCCAGTTGTGTCTTCATGGCGTCTCGATCGCCGATCGGGTAGCGCAGAACGGTCTCTTCAATCACGATGGCGAACCTGGTGGTGCCTTCGGTGAGGAGACTGCCACGCTCAAGCCTTGAGTCAACGGCTTCAGCAACGTCGTTCGGAGTGCCTTGGAAGTCCGTGATGGTGCCCATGAGGGCCATCGCGTACTCACGGGTCTGGAGGATGCCGGGGGCGACGTTCGAGACGTAGACCCGGCACAGGCCAGTGCGCTTCAACAGGGTCATGAAGTCGTCCTGAGACCGGCGCATTCCGTGCCGGTGTACCTTCTTCCACTCCATGTACATGGAGTCGGCTGCCCGGCTCGCCGCGATGATGTCGGCAGCCTGGTCGTCCGCTCCGCAGGCGGCACACCACACTCGAATGTCTGAGTCAGCCGGCGGCGTCTTGGCATGCGCGATACGCGACACCTTCGACTCGCTCCAGCCGGTGCGGATAGCCACCGCATGCCCAGAAAGTCGGCATCAAGTTGCAGCTCCCGGAGTCTCTTTGCGACGGCCTCACGGGCGGCCTGAGCACTTGATGACGGGGAGAGGGACATGGGTGGCTATCCGGTTGTTCGAGGCGTCAGACGGAGTACTTCTCATGCGGGGTAGCGCGAGCCCACACGGCTTCGAAGGCGCCTGCACACAGGGCTGCAACCGACTGGTCCCAGGTGAAGTTCTCGCCCAGGTACTCACCATCTCCGGAGAAGTGTCCGAAGCGGACCACCTGACCGTCGATCGGCTTGGCTTCCATCGGATGTGGACTAAGGAAGCCGAGATCCGTGAGCTGCTAGAGGCGATCCCTGCCTAGGTGAGCGCTGCGTCCCTGATCGTCACACGGGCCCCCGCCGTGGACACTGCGGCGGGGGATCGACGTTGCTGCGGCGGGGCTACGGGAAGTCGAACGCCACGGTGACGGGCGCGTGGTCGCTCCAGCGCTCCGCGTGCGTGGCGGCCCGCTCCACTACCGCTGACGTGGCCTTTTGTGCGATGGCGGGGCTTGTGAGAGCCATGTCGATCCGCCAGCCGCTGTCGTTGTCGAAGGCGCGGCCCCGGTAGGACCACCAGGAGTAGGGGCCCTCCTGGTCGGGGTGGAGGCGGCGGACGACGTCGACGTAGCCGGCCTCGTCGAGGACCTGGGTGAGCCAGGCGCGCTCCTCGGGGAGGAAGCCGGCGGACTTCTGGTTGGCCTTCCAGTTCTTGAGGTCGGCCGGGTGGTGGGCGATGTTCCAGTCGCCGCAGACGACGACCTCGCGGCCTTCGGTGGCGGCGCGGGTGCGGAGCTCGGTGAGGTGGACGAGGAACTCCGCCATGAAGCGTTCCTTCTCGTCCTGGCGCTCGGTGCCGACCTCGCCCGAGGGGAGGTAGAGGCTGGCGACCGTCAGCCCGGGGAGGTCGATTTCGGCGTACCTGCCGGAATTGTCGAATTCGTCCGACCCGAATCCGATCACCGTCCGCTCGGGCGCGTTCCGTGACAGCACGGCCACCCCGGCCCGGCCCTTCGTCGCCGCCGGAGCCCAGACGGCGTGCCAGCCCGGCAGCTCGCGCAGCTCGGCCGGGAGCTGCTCCGGCTCCGAGCGGACTTCCTGGAGGCAGACGACGTCCGCCTCGGTGGCGGCCAGCCACTCGATGAAGCCCTTCTTGGCAGCGGCCCGGATTCCGTTCACATTCACCGTCGTCACGATCACCGGGGCAGCCTAACCGGCGCGGCGTCGCACGGGCCAACGACCGGGCCGGGTCATTGGTCTTGACCATCTCTGGCGGCACCCCCTAGTGTCCGTTACTGCAAAGACCTTTAATAAAGAAGGACGGATAAAGCCCGCCCCTCCCACCTGCCGCAAGACCGGGGCACGGGGTCGGCCCGCAGTCCTTCAGGGTGGAGGACCCGGTGGGACAAGGACAGCTCATGGCGGTGCCGGTGACGACCACGGCCTCCCCCGCAACGCCGCAGGAGCCGAAGTACTGGCACCTGCGCACGGTGCTGGTCCGCACCATCGACCGGGAGTTCTCCACCGGCCAGGTGCTTCCGAACGAGCGTGAGCTCGCCGCCCGCTTCGGCGTCGCCCGCGCCACCCTCCGGCAGGCGCTCGACCAGCTGGAGCTGGAGGGCAGGCTCGTCCGCCGCCGTGGCATCGGCACGCTGATCGCCGCGCCTCGGGTCGGCGTCCCGGTCGGCCGCCGTGACGAGGGCTGGCCCGGCAGCACCAGCCGCACCCAGTCCTGGCGCAGCGTCGACTGCGTGAGCGCGCCCGCCACCGCGCAACTCGCCCAGGCGCTCGGCATCCCCGAGGGCGAGACCGTGCACACCGTCCGCCGGCTGCGCCTGGTGCAGGGCCAGATCATGGCCGTCGAGTCGCTGCACGTGCCCGACTCCGCCGTGCCGCACCTGCCCGCCCTCCCGCAGCTGATCGGCGGCTCCGCCGAGCCTGACCGGGCCCGCTCGGTGCTGCGGCAGCTGGAGCGCCTCGGCGTCGACGGCGAATCCCGGGCCGTCGAGCTCGGCGTCGCCGAGGCCGGCGAGGCCGCCCTGCTGGAGCGCCCCCCGGGCACGCCGGTCCTGGTCGTCACCACCCAGTACGCCGCCACCGGCCGCCTGGTCGCCCTCGCGGTCTCCACCTACCGCGCCGACACCTGCAAGCTCACCTTCGGCGACACCGGTCTGGTCGAGGTGACCCCGGTCGAGGCCCGCAGCGCGGCCTCCTGACGCTCCGCCTCCTAGCCCCCTCCGCGCCCCGGGGCGCGGAGGGGGCTACGGGCGGTTGCCCGCCCCGGGGGAGTCGACGGCGAAGAGCTGCTCCTCGACGTGGTCGAGGGCGACCCGCAGGGCGCCCATCGAGACGACCTCCTCGCCGAGCGCGGCGAGGGCCACCTCGGGGGCACGCAGGCAGAACTGCGCCAACTGCTCACGCAGCGGCTCCAGGACGCCGTCCAGCCCGGCCGCCCAGCCGCCGACCACCACGAGTTCGGGGTCGAGGGCCAGCACGAGCGCCGCGACGTCGTGCACCAGCCGGCGCAGGAAGCGGTCGGTCGCACCCTGGGCGACCTCGTCGCCCTCGCGGGCGAGCCGGAGCACCCGGGCGACGGCCGCCTCGTCCAGCGGGTCGAGCGGCTTGCCGGTGGTGGAGAGCAGCCGCTCGGGGGTGGCCTCCTGACCGAGCAGGTGCAGCGCGCCGATCTCGCCCGCCGCGCCGCCGAACCCCCGGTGCAGTCGTCCGTTGATCAGTGAGCCCGCGCCGGGGCTCAACCCGGCCATCACGAAGACGACATCGCCCTTGCCGACGGCCGCGCCCTGCCAGTGCTCCGCGATGGCGGCCAGGTTGGCGTCGTTCTCGATCACCACCGGGCAGCGGAACGAGCGGCGCAGCCGGGCGCCCAGGTCCAGGCCCGTCCAGCCGGGCATCGCGGTGCTGAGCCGCACGGTGCCGTCCCGGTCGACGATGCCGGGGGTGCCGACGGCGACCGACCAGAGGCTGTCGCGGGAGACCCCGGCCTTGCGCAGCACCTCGGCGACGGTGGCCCGTACGCAGCCGAGCCGAGCCTCGGCCTCCCGGGTCTCCTCGACCGGCTTGGCGTCGACGCCGAGAATGCGGCCCGCCAGGTCGGCCAGCGTCACCCGGATCTCGTGCACGCCGATCTCGATGCCGAGGATGTGCCCGGCCTCGGCGCGGAAGCGGAACCAGCGCGCCGGGCGCCCGCGCTGCCGGCTGCTCTCCTGGCTCTGCTCGACCTCGGCGACCAGCCCGGCCTCCATCAGGCCCTCGATCACGCCCTCGACCGTCGGCCGGGAGAGCCCGGTGTCGCCGACGAGCTGAGTGAGCGTGAGCGACTGACCGTCGCGCAGCGCGCGCAGCGTGACGGCGGCGTTGATCCGCCGCAGCAGCGAGGAGTCCCCTCCGGTGAGCCGATCCGCCAAGACGCTGCCCTTCCGAGATCGCGCGACAGCCTTGGCGCGCGGTGCCGAGTGCGCGGCGACCTCTCCGATGCCCCCGCGAGATGGGCCCACCGGGGGTCGCGGCACAGGGGTAACGCGCCGACGGGCGATGAGCCGGATCGTACTCGGGGGCCTGTCGGCCTGCGAGCGTTTCCGCAGCTCAAAACGCCATCGGTATCGAAACGGTACGTACCGGCGGAGTCGCGGGTGGTGCCTGGGCGCGCCCCCGGGCCTCTATGCTGCGGGCATGACCCACACCCTCCCGCCGGCCACAACGGCACTGTCCGATCAGGCATTTGTCCGGGAGGAGACCAGCCTCACACCCGTCCCCTTCGTCCCCGAGATCCGGCTGCACATGGCCGAGGACGCCATCGCGCTCTGGGAGACGACCGAGTCGGCACGGGGCGAGATCGGGCTGCCGCCGCCGTTCTGGGCCTTCGCCTGGGCGGGCGGGGTCGCCGTCGCCCGGTACGTGCTGGACCACCCCGAGCTGGTCCGGGGCCGGACGGTCCTCGACCTGGCGGCGGGCTCGGGGCTGATCGGGATCGCGGCGGGCCTCTGCGGCGCGGCCGCCGTCCGGGCCGCCGAGATCGACGCCTTCGCCGTCGCCGCGATCGAAATCAACGCCGAGGCGAACGGCGTCCGGGTCGACGCCGCCGTGGCGGACCTGCTCGACGGTGACGGCGGCCCGGCCGAGGTGGTGCTCGCGGGGGACGTCTTCTACGAGCGCGCGATGGCCGCCCGCTTCCTCCCATTCCTGGAGCGGGCCCAGGCGCGGGGCGCTCTGGTGATCGTCGGGGATCCGGGCCGCGCCTACCTCCCGCGCGAGCGGTTCACCGCCCTCGCCGCGTACGAGGTGCCGGTCGTCGCCGACCTGGAGGACACCGCCCTGAAGACCACCACCGTCTGGCGGCTCGTCCCGGCGCCGTCCGAGGGGTGAAATTCGCTGTCTCCGCAGGCGGACCCGTTGTAGACAGATGCCATGACGGACATCGAGACCCGCCCCGCCACCGTGGACGAGATACCCGGCCTGCTCGCCTTCTGGGCCCGCGCGGCCGAGGGCACCAGCATCACGGACGACCCCGACGGCCTGGTCCGCCTGATCGACCGTGACCCCGACGCCCTGATCGTCGCGACCCGCGACGACACGATCGTCGGCACGGTCATCGCCGGATTCGACGGCTGGCGCTGCCACCTCTACCGCCTCGCGGTCGACCCCGCCCACCGCCGCCAGGGCATCGGCACCGCCCTCCTCGCCGCCGCCGAATCCCGCTTCGGCACCCTCGGCGGGCGCCGCGCCGACGCGATGGTCCTCGACCACAACCAGCTCGGCCAACACACCTAGCAGGCCGCAGGCTACGGCCCCGAGCCCCAGTGGACCCGCTGGGTCAAGCCGCTCTGAGGGACTGCCGAGAACCAGACCGGCAAGAACCGGACCGCCGAGAGGGAGAGACGCTGTGCCCCTGAAGATGAAGCTGGCCGCGATAACGCTCGACTGCGCCGACCCGCTCGCGCTGGCCGCGTTCTACCAACAGGCCACCGGCCTCGAACCGCACCCGAAGTCGGACGCCGAATTCGCCGGTCTCACGCGTGGGGACGGGCTGTTCATCGGCTTCCAACGGGTCGACGGCTACCGGGCCCCGAGCTGGCCCGATCAGACCGTGCCGCAGCAGCTGCACCTCGACTTCGCGGTCGCCGACCTGGATGCGGCCGAGGCCGAGTTGCTGCTGCTGGGCGCGGGCAGGCCGGACCACCAGCTGGACGAGGCGAGGTGGCGGGTGCTCACCGACCCGGCCGGGCATCCGTTCTGCCTGGTCCGGGACACGGCGGGCCAGACGTCCTGAGTCGGCCCGAGCTGTCCTGAGTCGGCCCGAGCCGTCCTGAGTCGGCCCGAGCCGGCCCGAGTCGGCCTGAACAGGCGTCAGGCCGACCACTGGGCGGTGAAGCGGGTGACGTCCCAGTCGCCGCCCAGGGCCGGGGCGAGACCGCTGCGGGCGACGGCCCGGAACTGCGGGCCGCCGGAGGCCGCTGCGCCGTGCGGCAGGGCCCCGAGCAGGGGTGCGCCCGCGACCGACGGGAGGTCGGTGAGGTTGCAGCGGTCGGCGAGGCCGGGGTGCTGCGGCCAGGAGCCGACGACGACGCCGTGCAGGGGGAGGCCGCGGTGGCGGAGGGCCTCGGCGGTGAGGGCGGTGGTGTTGAGGGTGCCGAGCCCGGCGGTCGCGACCAGCAGGACGGAGACCGGGACACCGAGGGCCACCGTGGCGAGGGCCATGTCGGCGAGGGTGCGCCCGGCCGCGTCGTAGCGGACGAGCAGGCCGCCCGCACCCTCGACCAGCACCAGGTCGTGCCGTGCGGCGAGTTCGGCGACGGCCGTCGCGACCTGGTCGGGTGCCACCGTCGGCATCCCGGCGCGCGCGGCGGCGGTGTCGGGGGCGAGCGGCTCGGGGTAGCGGGCCAGTTCGACGGTGGTGAGCTCACGGCCGGTGAGCCGCCGGATCTCCGCGACGTCCCCGGCCTCGCCGGGGGCGACGCCGGTCTGACCGGGCTTCAGGACGGCGACGGGGCCGGTGGCGAGGGCGGCGACGGCCGCCGTGACGACCGTCTTGCCGACCTCGGTGCCGGTGCCGGTGACGAAGAGGACGGTCATCCGGCCACCGCCGCAGCGGTCACGGCCGCGCCGATCCGGGCGAGGTCGTCGTCGCCGGTCACGTACGGCGGCATGGTGTAGACGAGGTCGCGGAACGGCCGCAGCCAGACGCCCTCCCGGGCGGCGGCCTCGGTCGCGGCCCGCATGTCGACGGGGTGGTCGAGCTGGACGACGCCGATCGCGCCGAGCACCCGCACGTCCGCGACGCCCGGCACCTCGAGCGCCCCGGCCAGCCCGGCCCGCAGGCCGGTCTCGATCCGCTTGACCTCGGACTGCCAGTCCTGTTCGAGCAGTAGGTCGATCGAGGCGTTGGCGACGGCGGCGGCCAACGGGTTGCCCATGAAGGTCGGGCCGTGGGCCAGCACCGGCACCTCGCCCCGGCTGATGCCGTCGGCGATCTCGCCGGTGCACAGGGTGGCGGCCATCGTCAGGTAACCACCCGTCAGGGCCTTGCCCAGGCACATCACGTCCGGCGAGACCTGGGCGTGGTCGGCGGCGAAGAGAGAGCCGCTGCGGCCGAAGCCGGTGGCGATCTCGTCGAAGACGAGCAGTACGCCGTACCGGTCGCAGAGTTCGCGCAGCAGCCGCAGGTAGGCGGGGGAGTGGAAGCGCATGCCGCCCGCCCCCTGCACGACCGGCTCGACGATGACGGCGGCCAGCTCGTCAGCGTGCTGCTCGACCAGGTCGGCGAGCGAGGCCGCGTACGCCTCGTCGACCGGGGCGTCGAACCCGGCGGGGGGCTCGGCGGCGAAGAGCTGCCGGGGCAGTACCCCGCCCCAGAGTTGGTGCATCCCGCCCTCGGGGTCGCAGACCGACATCGGGTGGAAGGTGTCGCCGTGGTAGCCGCCGCGCCAGGTCAGCACGCGCCGCTTGGCGGGCCGCCCGACGGACTGCCAGTACTGCAGGCACATCTTCAGCGCGACCTCGACGGCGACCGAGCCCGAGTCGCTGAGGAAGACGTGCCGCAGCGGCTCGGGGGTGATCTCGACCAGGCGGGCGGCGAGCCGGACGGCGGGCTCGTGGGTGAGCCCGCCGAACATCACGTGGCTCATCCGCCCGAGCTGGTCGCGGACGGCCTCGTCCAGCACCGGGTGCCGGTAGCCGTGGATCGCCGCCCACCAGGACGACATGCCGTCGATCAGCTCCCGGTGGCCACCGGCCTCCGAGCCGAGCCGCAGCCGGACGCCGGAGGCGGACTCGACCACGTACGGGGTGACGGTGCCGGGCATCGGGCCGTACGGGTGCCAGACGTGCGCCCGGTCGAGCGTGAGCAGGGCCTGCGAGTCCATCAGGCGTTCGGGGCCAGCTCGGTGCCGGCGCCACGCCTGCGGACCTTCACCAGATCACTGCGGAGCCCGTCCTCGACCGGAGCGGCCTCGCGGGCTGCTTCGGGGGCGCTCTCGGGGGCCGCTGCGGGCTCGCCGCAGGGGCCGCAGCTGCCGCCGCCGCAACCACCCGCGCTCTCGGCCAGCTCCGCGCGGTGACGCGGGAGGGTCGCCTCGCCGGCGCCCTCGACCTCGAAGCCGGCGTCCTTGATCATGTCGAGGTCGGTCTGCCCGGCCTGGCCCTCGCTGGTCAGGTAGTCGCCCAGGAAGATCGAGTTGGCGATGTGCAGGCCGAGCGGCTGCATCGACCGCAGGTGCACCTCGCGGCCACCCGCGATCCGTACCTCGACGTCCGGGTTGACGAAGCGGACCATCGCCAGGATGCGCAGGCAGCGCTGCGGGGTGAGGTTCCACTCCTTGGCCAGCGGGGTGCCCTCGAACGGGATCAGGAAGTTGACCGGCACCGAGTCGGAGCCCAGGTCGCGCAGCGCGAAGACCACGTCGACGAGGTCCTCGTCGCTCTCGCCCATGCCCGCGATCAGGCCGGAGCAGGCCGAGAGGCCCGCGCCGTGCGCCTTGTTCACGGTGTCCACGCGGTCCGCGTAGGTGTGGGTGGTGGTGATGCCCCCGTAGGTGCCCTCGGAGGTGTTGAGGTTGTGGTTGTAGGCGTCGGCGCCGGCCGCGCGCAGCCGCTCGGCCTGGTCGCCGGAGAGCAGCCCGAGACAGGCGCAGACCTCGACCTGCTCGTTGGCGTCCTTGATCGCGGCGATGGTGTCGGCGACGCGGTCGATGTCACGGTCCGTCGGGCCGCGCCCGCTGGCGACCAGGCAGACGCGCTTCGCGCCGCCCGCGAGCCCGGCGGCGGCGGCCTCGGCGGCCTGCTCGGGCTTCAGCCAGGTGTACTTGAGGATCTCGGCCTTGGACCCGAGCCGCTGCGAGCAGTACGAGCAGTCCTCGGGGCAGAGCCCGCTCTTGAGGTTCACCAGGTAGTTGAGCTTGACCCGGCGGCCGAACCACTGCCGGCGCACCCGCCCGGCGGCCGCGACGACGTCCAGCAGCTCGTCGTCGGTGGTGGCGAGTACGGCGAGCGCTTCCTCGCGGGTGGGGAGTTCCCGGCGGAGGCCCTTGGCAGTGAGGGTGTCGAGCAGATCCATGAGCCTGATCCTGCCTGGGCGACCTCGACCACGGCTAGAGGGAACCCGCCAGAAGATCGGCCCGAGGGTGTGCGAGTTGTCACAGTCCCGGCGCTGACTGTAGCGCGGAGGTCCGACTGCTGGTCAAGTGGATGATCATCAATCCCGAGCAATTGATGATCAGCAGATGTGCATACAATCTGCGCCATGACCACGCAGGGGGAGCGCGACCCGCGCCCGGCAGGCCACCCGCACACCGCCGCACCCGCGGCCGCGCCGAACGCCGCGCCCACAGCCGCCCATCGGGCCCGCCGCCGCCCGCGCCGGGTGCTGGCCGGCTGCGCCATCGCCGTACTGGCCGTCGGCGTCGGCTGGGTCGTCAAGAGCCCGCACCCCGGCGACTGGATGCCCGGCCTCGGCCCCTCCAGCACGCACCCCGTCGACACGGCCCCCGTGATCGGTGCCACCCCCGCACAGCCGGCCACCGAGGCCCAGGGCTTCACCGCCGACCGGTACTTCCCCGCCCTGCGCGCCGTCGACCAGGACGACTTCAAGGGCCGCCGCACCGTCGGCAAGCAGGGCCCGGACTGCGCGGAGACGCTCCGCGACCGCGCCCACGACATCCTGAAGCAGACCGGCTGCCAGGGGTACGTCGAGGTCGGCTTCACCCGCAGCGACAACCAACTCCTGGCCAGTGTCACGGTGTTCCGCTTTGCCGACGCCGCCACCGCCGAGAAGGCCAAGCGCGCCGTCGACCCCTCCGCGCTCGTCTTCCTGACGGCGGACCCGGCCGCCGCAGCCCCCAACCCCCACGCCCTGGCCGGCACCCGGATCGAGACGGTCGGCCACTACCTGACCGTCACCGTCCTCCACTTCGCCGACCAGCGCACCACCGACCCCGACCTCGACGCCGCCACCCGCGCCGTCTCCTACGTCGCGGGCGCCCCCTTCGCCTGGATGTAACCCGTAAAGCGCCAGCCACGGACAGGGGCGCGGGGCCCTACTCATTAACTGCGTGCGCGAAAGGGGAGAGGCGGCGCCGCACCTTCCGATCTCGCGCAGTTCCCCGCGCCCCTGGGTTGACGCGCCAGTACGTGCTAGCCGTCGAGGCGGTTGACCGCCGTGACCCGCAGGACGGCCCGGCCCTCCTCGTTGGAGCCGTGCAGGTCGACCTCGGCGGAGATGCCCCAGTCGTGGTCGCCCGCCGGGTCGTCGAAGATCTGCCGGACCTGCCAGGAGTCCTCATCCTGCTCGATGAGCAGCATCTTCGGCCCGCGCGCGTCCGGCCCGGTGCCCAGGTCGTCGTGCTCGTCCCAGTACGCGTCCATCGCGTCGGCCCAGCGGTCGGCGTCCCAACCGTACTCGCCGTCCAGCTCGCCGAGCGCGTGGTGGTTCTCCAGCGCGGCCAGCTCGACCCGGCGGAACATCTCGTTGCGCACCAGCACCCGGAAGGCCCGCTCGTTGGCGGTGACCGGCGTCGGGCGGTCGTCCAGCGTGATCTCGGGGGACTCGGGATCGGTCGGGTTGGCCAGCTGCTCCCACTCGTCCAGCAGGCTGGAGTCGACCTGGCGGACGAGCTCGCCGAGCCAGGCGATGACGTCCTTCAGGTCGTCGGTCTTGATCTCCTCGCGGACGGTCTGCTCCAGCGCCTTGTACGCCCCGGCGAGGTACCGCAGGACGATCCCCTCCGTCCGCGCCAGGTCGTAGTGCCCGACGTAGTCGGTGAAGGTCATCGCCCGCTCGTACAGGTCACGCACCACCGACTTCGGCGCCAGCGCGTGGTCGCCGATCCACGGGTGCGCCCGGCTGTAGACGTCGTACGCGTGGTTGAGCAGCTCCTCCAGCGGCTTCGGGTACGTGATGTCCTGGAGCCGCTCCATCCGCTCCTCGTACTCGATGCCGTCCCGCTTCATCTCGCCGATCGCCTCGCCGCGCGCTTTGTTCTGCTGCGAGGCGAGGATCTGGCGCGGGTCGTCGAGCGTCGCCTCGACCACTGAGACGACGTCCATCGCGTAGCTCGGCGAGGCCGGGTCGAGCAGCTCGAAGGCGGCCAGCGCGAAGGTGGAGAGCGGCTGGTTGAGCGCGAAGTTCTCCTGGAGGTCCATCGTGAGGCGGACGATCCGGCCCTCGGCGTCCGGCTCCGGCAACCGCTCGACCACGCCGCCGTCCAGCAGCGAGCGGTAGATGGCGATGGCGCTGCGGATGTGGCGGCGCTGCGCCGAGCGCTCCTCGTGGTTGTCCGTCAGCAGCTTGCGCATGGCCTCGAAGGCGTTGCCGGGCCGCCCGATCACCGAGAGCAGCATCGCGTGGCTGACCTTGAAGCGGGAGACCAGCGGCTCAGGGTCGGCGCCGATGAGCTTCTCGAAGCCCTCCTCCGTCCAGCTGACGAAACCTTCCGGCGCCTTCTTGCGCACCACCTTGCGCTTCTTCTTCGGGTCGTCACCGGCCTTGGCGACGGCCTTCTCGTTCTCGATCACGTGCTCGGGCGCCTGCGCGACGACCTGCCCGACGGTGTCGTACCCGGCCCGCCCGGCGCGCCCGGCGATCTGGTGGAACTCCCGGGCCCGCAGGGTCCGCACCCGGATGCCGTCGTACTTCGACAGCGCGGTGAACAGCACCGTGCGGATCGGCACGTTGACGCCGACGCCCAGCGTGTCGGTGCCGCAGATGACCTTCAGCAGGCCGGCCTGCGCCAGGCGCTCGACCAGGCGGCGGTACTTCGGCAGCATGCCCGCGTGGTGCACGCCGATGCCGTGCCGGACGTACCGGGAGAGGTTGCGGCCGAACTTGGTGGTGAAGCGGAAGCGGCCGATCAGGTCGGCGATGGCATCCTTCTCCGCCTTCGAGCACATGTTGATGCTCATCAGCGACTGCGCCCGCTCCACCGCCTCCTTCTGGGTGAAGTGCACGACGTAGACCGGCGCCTGACCGGTCGTCAGCAGCTCCTCCAGGGTGTCGTGCATGGTGGTGCGGCGGTACTCGTAGAACAGCGGGACGGGCCGCGTCACCGAGCGGACGACCGTCGTCGGACGGCCCGTCCGGCGCTTCAGGTCCTCCTCGAAGCGGCGCATGTCGCCGAGCGTGGCCGACATCAACAGGAACTGCGCGTGCGGCAGTTCGAGAATCGGGATCTGCCAGGCCCAGCCCCGGTCCGGCTCGGCGTAGAAGTGGAACTCGTCCATCACGACCTGGCCGATGTCGGCCTGCTCGCCGTCGCGCAGCGCGATGTTGGCGAGCACCTCGGCCGTGCAGCAGATGATCGGCGCGGTCGGGTTGACGCTGGCGTCACCCGTCATCATGCCGACCTGCTCGGTGCCGAAGATCTTGCACAGGTCGAAGAACTTCTCCGACACCAGCGCCTTGATCGGCGCGGTGTAGAAGGTCCGCTTGCCCTCGGCCAGTGCGGCGAAGTGCGCACCGGCCGCGACCAGGCTCTTCCCCGACCCGGTCGGCGTCGCCAGGATGACGTTGTTGCCCGAGACGAGCTCGATCAGCGCCTCCTCCTGGGCGGGGTACAGCGTGATGCCGCGCTCCATCGCCCACTCGGCGAAAGTCTCGAACAGCGAGTCGGGTGTGGCGGGCTTCGGCATCAGGTCCAGGAGGGTCACCGGGCTATCTTGCCTGTTCGGACGGAGTGGGGGCAAAGCTGTTGTACGGGCGGAGCCGCGCGGCGGCCGTCGGCGGAGAGGGGAGCTGGTCAGGGGCTGACGGCCAGGACGAGGTAGGCGGCCATCACGGTGAGGTGCACGCCGCCCTGGAGCGGGGTGGCGCGGCCGGGCATGACGGTGAGGGTGCCGACGGCGATGGAGAGGGCCAGCAGCACCATGTGGGTGG
This sequence comes from Kitasatospora sp. McL0602, assembly GCF_052076145.1. Taxonomy (NCBI): domain Bacteria; kingdom Bacillati; phylum Actinomycetota; class Actinomycetes; order Kitasatosporales; family Streptomycetaceae; genus Kitasatospora; species Kitasatospora sp. McL0602. Next base: position 7,187,374 of record NZ_CP197246.1, read on the forward strand.
GGTCGAGGCCGAGCACCAGCGGGCCGGAGAGCCAGGTGGAGGCGACGGCGACGGCCGGGATGGTCAGGCCGATGGAGGCCAGCGCGGAGCCGTGGGCGAGGTTGAGGCTGGTCTGCATCCGGTCGCGCGCGGCGCAGCGGACGGCCGCGATGGTCTCCGGGAGCAGCACCAGCATCGCGATCACCACGCCGACCACGGAGGCCGGGAGCCCGGCGTCGGCCACCGTCCGCTCGATGGTCGGGGAGACGCCCTTGGCCAGCCCGACCACCGCGATCAGCGCGACGCCGAGCAGGGCCAGGCTCAGCCAGGCCTCCCGGGCGGACGGCGGTGCGGCGTGGGCGTCCTCGGCGGGGGCCGGCCGGGGGGTGGCCGGGTCGGGGTAGGCGTCGGGGGTCGGATAGGAGCTCCCGCCGGCGGGAGCGGCGACCGGCCGCGCCGCGCCGGGCGCCGGGGCGAGGAAGTACTCCCGGTGGCGCACCGTCAGCGTCGCGACGAACAGCCCGTACACGATCAGCGAGGCGGTGGCCGCGAAGACCAGCTGGGTCGAGGAGAACTGCGGTCCGGGCTTGCTGGTGGTGAAGGTGGGCAGGACGAGGCTGAGCACCGCCAGGGTGGCGATCGCGCCGAACGCGGCCCCCGTCCCCTCCGGGTTGAACACCGCGACGCGGTGGCGCAGCGCGCCGACCAGGATGCAGACGCCCACGATCCCGTTGCAGGTGATCATGACGGCGGCGAAGACGGTGTCCCGGGCCAGCGTGGCGTTCTTCGCGCTGCCGTCGGCCATCAGCGTGACGATGAGAGCCACCTCGATCACGGTCACCGCCACCGCCAGCACCAGCGAGCCGAACGGTTCGCCGACCCGGTGCGCGATCACCTCGGCGTGGTGGACGGCCGCCAGCACGGCCCCCGCCAGGAACACCGCGACCAGGGCGACCAGCGCCGTGGGCAGGGATCTGCCCCAGGTCAGCGCCAGCAGGACGGCCGCGAGCACGGGCATGAAGGTGGTCCACCTGCGGATCTCGACGATCATGCGGTCGAGTCTTCCAGCGCCCCCGCGCCGGCGAGCGGACTGACACCGGTGAGTCGTGCCCGACCGCAAGTCGCCGCAGACTGGAGACATGAACGGCTCGACCGACCAGGTCAGCCTCCCGGCGCGGATCGCCGAGCCCGGGGAGGGCATCACCCTCGACGAACTCCGGCTCGCCGCCCGCAACCACGCCATGCCGCTGGAGGCCCTGCGCTACGAGATCACCCCCGTCGGCCTGCACTACCTGCTGGTGCACTACGACATCCCCGACCACGACCCGGCAGCCTGGCGGCTGGCCGTCGACGGCGCGGTCGACCACCCGCTCACCCTCGACGCGAAGGCTCTGCGGGTCCGCCCCCGGGCCGCCCACACCGTCACCCTGGAGTGCGCGGGCAACGGCCGCGCCCTGCTGGAGCCGCGCCCGCTCAGCCAGCCCTGGCTGGACGGCGCGGTCGGCACCGCCCGCTGGGGCGGCACCCCGCTCGCCCCGCTGCTGCGCGAGGCCGGGCTGCGGCCCGGCGCCGTCGAGGTGCTCTTCACCGGCGCCGACCACGGCCTCGAACGCGGCGTCGAGCAGACCTATGCCCGCAGCCTCCCGCTCGCCGAGGCCCTGCGCCCGGACGTGCTGCTCGCCGACACCATGAACGGCGGCCCGCTGCCCCCGCAGCACGGCGCCCCGCTGCGCCTGCTCGTCCCGGGCTGGTACGGCATGGCCCAGGTCAAGTGGCTCAGCCGCGTCACTGTGCTCACCGAGCCGTACGACGGCTTCCAGCAGACCACCGCCTACCGCTACAAGCAGCAGGCGGACGACCCCGGCGAGCCCGTCACCCGGATCGGGCCGCGCGCGCTGATGATCCCGCCGGGCTTCCCGGACTTCATGAGCCGCGCCCGGGTGGCCGCCCCCGGCGACCAGCTGCTCACCGGCCGGGCCTGGACGGGCCGCCCGCCCGTCACGGCCGTCGAGGTGAGCACCGACGGCGGCGTGAGCTGGCAGCGCGCCGAGCTCGGCCCGCCCGCCGACACGTACGGCTGGCGCGCCTGGCGCTACCGCTGGCCGGCCCCGGCCGAGGGGCTGCACCACCTCGCCGTCCGGGCGAGCGACGCGAGCGGCCGCACCCAGCCGACCGGGCAGGCGTGGAACCGGCAGGGCATGGGCAACAACATGGCCCAGGAGGTCGACGTCCTGATCCGGAACTCTCAGGAGCCGACCGGCAGTTGACACGGCGTGGCGTGGCGTGGCGTGGCGTGGCGTGGCGTGGCGTGGCGTTTGCGGCCGGGGCGATCGGGAAGGACGGCACAGAGCGGGGCGCGGACGAGGGGGAGCATGGAGCTGGACCGGCTGTTCGACAGCCGGAGGCGGTCGGCGACAGGCGGCCCTGGACGCGGCGGAGCTCGGGGACTTCACCGGCCGGCCGCCCGAGGCCCGCTGGATGGCGCGCGGCACCGCCCTCACCTTCGGCATCAACCGGGACGGCGGCAACGACCGCGCGGCGGTCGAGGCATTCCGTCCATGGTGGTGAGTCATGGTGGCGAGGTGTTATTCCCGCAAGAAATGATGATCTAACACCCCGGAGGGCATTTAAAACAGAGCGGCCGATATCCGCGCGTAGTACTACTCCTAACGGCTCCGAACTCCTACTCTCGACGGTCTGGACTGCCTTCACCGAAGGAGAAGACCGATGAGCCGAGTCGTGCGCGCAGCCCTCTTCCAGACCTCGTGGACGGGCGACAAGGAGTCGATGATCGAGGCTCACGAGCAGGCCGCCCGGGACGCCGCCGCCCAAGGGGCGCAGGTCATCGGCTTCCAGGAGGTGTTCAACGCGCCGTACTTCTGCCAGGTGCAGGAGCCCGAGCACTACGCCTGGGCCGAGCCCGTGCCGGACGGCCCGACGGTGCGGCGGATGCAGGATCTCGCCCGTGAACTCCACCTGGTGATCGTCGTACCGGTGTACGAGGTCGAACAGTCCGGCTTCTACTACAACACCGCCGCCGTGATCGACGCCGACGGCTCCTATCTCGGCAAGTACCGCAAGCACCACATCCCGCAAGTGAAGGGATTCTGGGAGAAGTACTACTTCAAGCCCGGAAACCTCGGCTGGCCGGTCTTCGACACCGCCGTCGGTAAGGTCGGCGTCTACATCTGCTACGACCGGCACTTCCCCGAGGGCTGGCGCGCGCTCGGCCTGGCCGGGGCCGAGATCGTCTACAACCCCTCGGCGACCAGCCGGGGCCTGTCCTCCTACCTCTGGCAGCTGGAGCAGCCCGCCGCCGCCGTCGCCAACGAGTACTTCGTCGCCGCGATCAACCGCGTCGGCGTCGAGGAGTACGGCGACAACGACTTCTACGGCACCAGCTACTTCGTCGACCCGCGCGGCCAGTTCGTCGGCGAGGTCGCCTCCGACAAGGACGAGGAACTGCTCGTCCGGGACCTCGACCTCGGGCGGATCGAGGAGGTCCGCCAGCAGTGGGCCTTCTACCGCGACCGCCGCCCGGAGGCCTATGGCCCGCTGACCGAGGCATGACCGAGGAATGACCGAGGCGTAAGGGAGAACCCCCGTGAACCGTACGGTAATTCGCGGCGGCCTGGTGATCACCGCCGCCGAGGAGCTGGCCGCCGACATCCTGATCGAGGGCGAGCAGGTCGTCGCACTGGCCGCCACCGGCAGCAGCGCCGCCGAGGCATGGACAGCCGACCGCACCATCGACGCGAGCGGCCACTACGTCATCCCCGGCGGGGTCGACGCACACACCCACATGGAGCTGCCGTTCGGCGGCACCTCGGCCTCCGACACCTTCGAGACCGGCACCCGCGCCGCCGCCTGGGGCGGCACCACCACCATCGTCGACTTCGCCGTCCAGTCGGTCGGCCGAAGCCTCCGCGAGGGCCTGGACACCTGGCACGCCAAGGCCCAGGGCAACTGCGCGATCGACTACGGCTTCCACATGATCCTCGGCGACGTCACCGAGGGCAGCCTCAAGGAGATGGACCAGCTGGTGGGGGAGGGCGTGACCTCCTTCAAGCTCTTCATGGCCTACCCCGGCGTCTTCTACAGCGACGACGGCCGCATCCTGCGCGCCATGCAGCGCGGCGCCGACAACGGCGGCCTGATCATGATGCACGCCGAGAACGGCATCGCCATCGACGTCCTGGTCGAACAGGCCCTCGCCGCCGGGAAGACCGACCCGCGCTACCACGGCGAAGTCCGCCGCGAGCTGCTGGAGGCGGAGGCGACGCACCGCGCGATCAAGCTCGCCCAGGTCGCCGGCGCGCCGCTCTACGTCGTGCACGTCTCCGCCGCCTCGGCGCTCGCCGAGCTGGCCACCGCCCGCGACCAGGGGCTGAACGTCTTCGGCGAGACCTGCCCGCAGTACCTCTTCCTCTCCACCGACAACCTCGCCGAGCGCGGGGCCGACGGCTTCGAGGGCGCCAAGTACGTCTGCTCCACACCGCTGCGCCCGCGCGAGCACCAGGAGGCGCTCTGGCGCGGGCTGCGCACCAACGACCTCCAGGTGGTCTCCACCGACCACTGCCCGTTCTGTTTCAGCGGGCAGAAGGAGCTGGGCCGGGGCGACTTCTCCAAGATCCCCAACGGCCTGCCCGGCGTCGAGAACCGGATGGACCTGCTGCACCAGGCCGTCGTCGACGGCCGCATCACCCGCCGCCGCTGGATCGAGATCGCCTGCGCCACCCCGGCCCGGATGTTCGGCCTCTACCCCCGCAAGGGCACCATCGCCCCCGGCGCCGACGCCGACCTCGTCGTCTACGACCCGACGGCGACGCAGACCGTCTCCGCCGCCACCCACCACATGAACGTCGACTACTCGGCGTACGAGGGCAGGCAGCTCACCGGCAAGGCCCGCACCGTGCTCTCCCGGGGCACCGTCGTCGTGGACGCCGGGCAGTACCTCGGGCGGCCCGGCCACGGGCGCTTCCAGCCGCGCGCCACCTGCCAGTACCTCAGCTGACCCACCAACAGGAAAGTAGCCAGCCTTGGACATCGGCCTCGTGCTCCAGACCGACCCGCCCGCGCGGCTCCTGGTGGAGCGGATGCAGCGCGCCGAACAGGCCGGGTTCACCCACGGGTGGACCTTCGACTCGGCGGTGCTCTGGCAGGAGCCCTTCGTCATCTACAGCCAGATCCTGGCGCAGACCAGCACGCTGACCGTCGGCCCGATGGTCACCAACCCCGCCACCCGTACCTGGGAGGTCACCGCCTCCCTCTTCGCCACCCTGAACGACATGTTCGGCAACCGCACGATCTGCGGCATCGGGCGCGGCGACTCGGCGCAGCGGGTCGCCGGTCGCCGCCCGGCCACCCTCGACCGGCTCTCCGCCGCCATGCACGCCGTCAAGGAGCTCGCCGAGGGCCGCGAGGCCGAGATCGACGGCACCACGATGCAGATCCCCTGGGTCCGGCCCGGCGCTCGACTCCCGGTCTGGATGGGCGCGTACGGCCCGAAGGCGCTCGCGCTGGCCGGGCGCCAGGCCGACGGCTTCATCCTCCAGCTCGCCGACCCCTTCCTCACCGAGTGGATGGTCAAGGCCGTCCGCAGCGCCGCCGCCGACGCCGGGCGCGACCCCGACTCGGTGACCGTCTGCGTCGCCGCCCCGGCGTACGTCACCGCCGACGACTCGCCCGCCGCGCTCGCCCACGCCCGTGAGCAGTGCCGCTGGTTCGGCGGCATGGTCGGCAACCACGTCGCCGACCTGGTGTCCCGCTATGGCGAGCACTCCGGCCTCGTCCCCGAGGCCCTGACCGACTACATCAAGGGCCGCGAGGGGTACGACTACTCCCACCACGGCCGCGCGGGCAACCCCGACACCACCTTCGTCCCCGACGAGATCGTCGACCGCTTCTGCCTGATCGGCCCTCCGGAGGCCCACCTCGCCAAGCTCGCCCAGCTCCGGGCCCTCGGCGTCGACCAGTTCGCCGTCTACGCCATGCACGACGCCATCGAGCCGACCATCGACGCCTACGGCGCCGAGATCATCCCCCGGCTGAACTGACCCGGAAGGGCGGTCGAGGGGCGGCTCAGCCGAGGCCGAAGGTGTCGGCGAGCGTGTGCATGCCGTTGTAGTGCCCCTCGGCCTCCAGGCTCACCACGCCGTGCAGCCGTGACCACGCCATGACGGCCCCGGCCAGCGCGCCGCCCGCCCGCTCCGGGTCTCCCGCTGTGCCCGTGCCCGTGCCGGTGCTGCTGCCGGTGTCGGCGCTGATGTACTCGGCGACCCAGGCGGCGACCGCCTCGTCCGGCGCGCCCAGTCGGTGAGCTGCTCGCGCAGTGGCAGCACGGCCGGGCTGGGCTGCGCCGCCTCGAAGACCGGCAGGAACGGGCCCAGTGCCGCCCGCGCCTGCCCGAGCGTCTCCGACGCTTCGAAGCTGCTGGTGCTGGACGCCGCCGACTTCTCCGCCGGGCCGATCGCCACTGTCCACCTGCCCCGGCGCGTCCCGGCGATGATCCACGGCTCCTGGATACCCGACCGGCTGCGCTCCCAGCAGGCGTAACGCCTCGCGTCCCATCTCGGCGAGCCAGGGCGGCGCGGTGCCGGGAGGATGGAAGGTGCGCGGCCGTTGCACCGGTGCGCGGCCGTGCAGGCCAGCGTTGGGAAGTGAATCAAGTGATCACAGTTGTCAACAAATCGACACGCGTCACGGATGCCGACGTCAGGACGATGACCCGGGCCTGCGCCACCCAGGTGCAGCTGCACGCCGCCCCGGTCTGGGGCCAGCTACCGATCCCCGTGGTCTACGCGGCGGACGAGAGCACGGCGCCCCCCGGGAGCTGGGTGATCGCCGTCCTCGACGACTCCGACCAGGCCGGCGCGCTCGGCTGGCACACCCAGTCGCAGGGCGACCTCATCTTCGGCCGGGTCTTCGCCGCCCCGGTGCTCGACCACCAGGGCACGGTGCTCAGCGGCTCGCTCTCGGTCTCGGCCGTGCTGAGCCACGAGGTGCTGGAGACCCTGGTCGACCCGCACATCAACCTCTGGGCCGACGACCTCCGCGGGCACGCGTACGCGTACGAGGTCGGCGACCCGGTCGAATCCGACTCCTACGAGATCACCGTCCACGGCGTGGGCCCGGTGGCGGTGTCCAGCTTCGTCACCCCGCACTGGTTCGACCCGCAGGCCGACCTGACCGACAGGTTCGACTGGCTCGGCAAGGTGACCGCCCCGTTCCAGATGACCAAGGGCGGCTACGTGGTCGTCCGGACGGAGGGCAAGGAGCAGCAGCACTTCGGCGAGGTCTACCCCGAGTGGAAGAAGACCGCCAAGCTCGCCGACACCTCCCGCTCGCAGCGCCGCCTCGCCCCACGGACGGCCCGCTGACACCCGAGAATCCCCCCCACGGACCGGGCGGCCGGTGTGCCCAGAGGCACATTGCCCGGCCCGCGCCGCAGGTGACAGAGTTCGGGCATGGTCCAGCCCTCTGCGCTCCCCGCGCTCCCCGCCGAGCAGACCCCCGCCCCCGGTGCCGTCTTCGACTGGCTCGACGAAGCGGCCGAACTCCGCTCCCGGGCCGGTCTCACCCGGACGCTGCGCAGCCGCCCGGCCGACGATCCCGTCCTCGACCTGGCGAGCAACGACTACCTCGGGCTGGTCCACCACCCCGCCGTCACCTGCGCCGCCGCCGACGCCGCGCTGCGCTGGGGCGGCGGCGCCACCGGCTCCCGCCTGGTCACCGGCACCACCGCGCTGCACACCGAACTCGAGGACGAGCTCGCCGAGTTCTGCGGCGTCGAGGCCGCACTGGTGTTCTCCTCCGGGTACGCGGCCAACCTCGCCGCCCTCACCGCGCTGACCGACCCGGACACCCTGATCGTCTCCGACGCCTACAACCACGCCTCGCTGATCGACGGCTGCCGCCTCTCCCGCAGCGACGTCCACCGGGCCCCGCACGACGACCCGGAGGCCGTCCGCGAGGTGCTCGGCACCCGGGTGCACCGCCGGGCGCTGGTCGTCAGCGACACCGTCTTCTCCGTCGACGGCAACGCCGCCCGGCTGCCCGAACTCTCCGCTGCCGCCCGCGCCCACGGCGCCGCGCTGCTGGTCGACGACGCCCACGGCCTCGGGGTGCTCGGGCCGGGCGGCAGCGGCGCGTTGGCCGCTGCCGGGCTGGCGGGGGAGCCGGACGTCGTTGCGACCATCACGCTCTCCAAGTCCCTCGGCTCCCAGGGCGGCGCCGTCCTCGGCCCCCGCCGGGTGATCCGCCACCTCACCGAGACCGCCCGCACCTTCATCTTCGACACCGGCCTCGCCCCCGCTGCAGTCGGCGCCGCCCTCGGCGCCCTGCGCCTGCTGCGGGCCGAACCGCAGCGCGCCGACCGAGCCCGCGAGGTCGCCCTGACGCTCTCGGCCCGGCTCACCGCCGCCGGTCTGCACGCCAGCGCCCCCGACGCCGCCGTGGTCTCCGTCCGAGCCCCCGGCCCCGAGGCCGCCGTCCGCTGGGCGGCCGACTGCCGTACCGCCGGCCTGGCCGTCGGCTGCTTCCGCCCGCCGTCCGTCCCGGACGGCATCTCCCGCCTGCGCCTCACCGCGCGCGGCGATCTGACCGACAGCCAGATCACCGAAGCCGTACGCGTCATCGCCGCCACCGCCCCCGCCGGGGCGTAGCATCGGCCGCACTCTCAGGAAGGCGTCGCAGATGAGTGCGAAACCCCCACCGGGCACCCCCGCCCCCTCCTGGCCGGGCGGCAGCCGCGGCACCCGAGGCCCCACCCGCCGCCTCAGCCGTCCGCCCGCCCCGCCCTTCCCCGAACCCCCGGCCGACCCCGACCCGGACCCGCGCATCATCACCCCACGGTGACCGCTCAGCCGTCGCGTCAGCCGTCGCGGCGGATCGCCAGCAGTGCCGAGTCGTCGGTCGGCCGCCCGCCGGTCCAGTGGTCGACGTCGGTCAGCAGGTGGTCGAGGAGGGCGTCGGGGCTGCGTGCCGGCGAGCCGGCGAGGCGTTCGGCGACGGGGTAGAAGCGGTCCTCGGCGTTCCGGGACTCCGACAGGCCGTCGGTGTAGAGCAGCAGCAGATCGCCGCGCCGCAGTTCAAAGGGCTCGGAGCGGTAGCCGGACCCGGTCAGGGCCAGCAGGCCGAGCGGCGGTGCGTAGCCGTCGGGGTCCAGGGCCCGGACGTGGCCGGAGCGGTCCAGCAGCAGCGGCGGCGGATGCCCGCAGGTCACCAGCTCCGCCGTCTCGCCCTCCGGCGGCACGCCGAGCAGCACGGCGGTGGCGAACCGCTCGTCCGCGCCGCGCCGCTGCACCGCCGCGTCCAGCCGCTCGGCGACCTTCGCCAGCTCCGGCTCGGCTCGCGCCGCCTCACGGAAGGCGCCGAGCACCTCGGCGGCCGTGTCCACCGCCCCCAGCCCCTTGCCCTCGACGTCCGCGAGCAGCACCCGCACCCCGTACGGGGTCTCCAGCGCCTCGTACAGATCCCCGCCGATGCTGGCCTCCGGCGCGGCCGCCTGGTAGCGGACGGCGATCCGCAGCGGCCCGAGCCTCGGCGGCACCGGCCGCAGCAGCGCCAGCTGGGCCGCCTCGGCGACGGACCGCACCTCCCGCAGCTCCTGCTCGCGGGCCGTCACCACCACGACGTGCGCGGCGCTCGCCAGGGTGGTCGAGGCGATCGCGGCGAACGCCGCCAGATGGACGGAGGGCGGCAGGCCCGTGTTGGTCACCGAGAGCAGCGCGGCCGTCGCCAGCGCCAGCGCCCCCGCGACGAGCGGCACCCGGACGCGCCGGGTGCCCGGCGCCGCCAGCACCGGCACGCTCGCCAGCACCGGGGAGACGGTCGAACCGGGCCCGGTGACCAGGTCGACCAGCACCGCCACCGCGATCAGCAGGTAGGCGCCGACGACCAGCCAGAAAAGGCCGCTCCGCTGCACACCGGCCTCCTCCCGGCTGGGCCCCCCGAGCCTGTCCCCACCCTCATCGTCACCCGGATCGGCCGCGCTCACCCCAGGACGAGCAGCGCCTCCGCGCCGACCGGCCGGTAACCGGCGGCCTGGAAGACCCGGACGCTGGTCGCGTTGCCGGGCGCCTGCTGCGCCCAGAGGGTGTCGCCCTCGGGGAGCAGGTGCCGGGCGGCCGTGGCCAGCGCCCGGCCGAGGCCCCGGCCCCGGGCCTCGGGGGAGACCTCGATGGCGGCCTCCCACCGCCCGGCCACGCCCCGCCCGAGGATGACCACCCCGCCGGGCGCCGTCCAGGCCCGGACGTCGTCGCGGTAGCGCAGCGCCCGCTGGATGCGGGGGTGCTCGCGGTCGGTGACGGGCTCCAGGGGGAGCGGCGGGCCGCCCGGCAGCCGGGTGGTGACGGTGAGCAGATCGATGTTGTTGACCACCCGGCCGGTGCGCTCGGCGAGGGCCGTCAGGAACGGCGGCGAGAGCGGCGCCGAGTACGGGTCGCTGTGCGCGCCGGCGATCGCCGCCCGCACCCACGCCGGGTCCTCGTCGGTGAACACCACGGCGTGCGCGGTGAACGACAGCACGCCCACCTCCCGGCCGGACACCTGCGGCACCACCGTCACCGAACCGTCGGCGGGCGGGAACACTCCGACGGCTGCCTGTTCCAAGATCTTCGCGAGCATGGCCCCAGCCTAGTTGCGCGGCACCAGGGCCTCAGGCCTTCCGGGCCCGGCTCGGCTGGACGCGGGCCGGCTCGCCCGGCATCTTCGGGTGGTCCGGCGGGTAGGGCAGGTCGCCGACGCCGTGGTCCCTGGCCTGCTGCTCCGCCAGCTCCAGCAGCGGCTCCAGGCTGAACGCGTGCTGCTCCATGTCCGCGTGCACGTCGCCGAGTTCGGCGTAGCGGGCCGGCACCGTCCGGATGTCGAAGTCGGTCGGCGTGGCCTCGTCCAGCTCCTCCCAGCGCAGCGGCGTGGAGGCGGTGGCCTCCGGGCGCGCGCGCAGCGAGTACGCGGCGGCGATGGTGCGGTCGCGCGCCATCTGGTTGTAGTCCACGAAGATCCGCTCGCCGCGCTCCTCCTTCCACCATGCCGTGGTGACCTTGCCGGGCAGCCGCCGCTCCAGCTCCCGCCCGAGCGCGATCACCGCGTGCCGCCCGTCGGTGAACGTCCAGCGCGGCTCGACCGGCACGTACACGTGCAGCCCCCGCCCGCCGGAGGTCTTGGGCCAGCCGCGCAGCCCGTACGAGTCCAGCAGCTCGCGCAGCTCGTGGGCGACGCGGACGGCGTCCCGGAAGTCGGTGCCGGGCTGCGGGTCGAGGTCGATCCGCAGCTCGTCCGGGTGCTCGGTGTCGGTGCGGCGGACGGGCCAGGGGTGGAAGGTCAGGCAGCCGAGATTGACGGCCCACAGGACGGCGGCGGCCTCGGAGGGGCAGATCTCGTCGGCCGTCCGGCCGCTGGGGAAGGCGATCCGGGCGGTCGGCAGCCAGTCGGGCAGGTTCTTGGGCGCGCGCTTCTGGTAGAACCACTCGCCGTCGATGCCGTCGGGGAAGCGCTGCAGCGTGGTCGGCCTGTCCCGCAGCGCCCGCAGCACGCCGGGTGCCACCGCGAGGTAGTACTCGGCCACCTCGCGCTTGGTGATCCCCCGCGCCGGGAAGTACACCTTGTCCGGGTTCGACAGCCGCACCGCCCGGCCGTCCACGTCCAGCTCGATAGCTCCAGCCATACCCCTCACGCTAGGCCGCCCCGCCCGACGCCGCCCGGCGCGCGGGCCCGGTCAGCCCTAGCGTGGAGGCATGGAGCTGCCCGTCATGCCGCCGGTCGAACCGATGCTCGCCAAGGCCGTGCCCGAGATCCCGCCGGGCCTGCACTACGAGGCGAAATGGGACGGCTTCCGGGCCGTGGTGTTCCGCGACGGGCCCGAGATCGAGATCGGGAGCCGGACGGGCAAGCCGCTCACCCGGTACTTCCCCGAACTCGTCGCAGCCTTCCTGGCCGAGCTGCCGGAGCGGTGCGTGCTGGACGGCGAGATCGTGATCGCCCACGACGGGCGGCTGCACTTCGAGGAGCTGCTGGAGCGCATCCACCCGGCCGCCTCCCGGGTCCGCACGCTCGCGGAGCGCACCCCGGCCTCCTTCGTGGCCTTCGACCTGCTGGCGCTCGGGGACACCGCGTACGCGCCGCGCCCGCTGGCCGAACGCCGCGTCGCCCTGGTCGAGGCGCTCGCCTCGGCCCGGCCGCCGGTCTTCACCGCGCCCGCCACCACCGATCTCGCGCTCGCCCGGCAGTGGTTCGACCAGTTCGAGGGCGCGGGCCTGGACGGGGTGGTCGCCAAGCCCCTCGACCATCCGTACCGGGCCGGGCAGCGGACCATGTTCAAGATCAAGCACGCCCGGACGGCCGACTGCGTGCTGGCCGGGTACCGCGAGCACAAGAGCGGGCCGGTCGTCGGCTCGCTGCTGCTCGGCCTCCACGACGCCGCCGGGCAGCTCCAGCACGTCGGGGTCTGCGCGTCCTTCCCGATGGCCCGCCGCCGGGAACTCGCCGAGCAGCTCCAGCCGCTGCGCCTGGCCGACGCCTCCGGCCACCCCTGGGCCGCCTGGGCGGAGGAGAGCGCCCACGCCACCGCCCGGCTCCCCGGCGCGCAGAGCCGCTGGACGGGCGGCAAGGACCTCTCCTGGGTGCCGCTGAGGCCCGAGCTGGTCTGCGAGGTCGGGTACGACCACATGGAGGGCACCCGCTTCCGCCACACCACGCAGTTCCGCCGCTGGCGCCCCGACCGGACTCCGGACACCTGCACCTACGAGCAGCTGGAGGAGCCGGTCGGCTACGACCTCACGGAGCTGCTGCCGGAGTGACCCCCGGGCCGTCGGGGTTGGCGGTGATCCACTCCTGGAGCTGGGCGGGGGTGACGGTCGGGTCGGCGGCGCGGCCGCCGAGGGTGTCGGTGGCGAGCAGGGTGGTGGAGACGGCGGGGCAGCGGCCGCAGGCGTCGGCGCCGCTCTGCTGCCACCACTTGCAGCGGGCGCGCAGGTGGCAGTGCGGCAGCTTGGCCTCGTCGACGGGCGGGAGTTGGCTGATCTTGGAGATCAGGGTGCACTCGTTGCCCGCGCGGTGGGCGCAGTCGCTGACGCAGTGCGAGGCGAAGCGCAGCACCCGGGTCGGCAGGATGCCCTCGGGTACCAGCGGCAGCACCTCGGCGGCGGGCAGTGGTTCGGCGAGGTAGGTGAGCCCGCCGTCGTCCTGGGAGCGGACGCCGAGGACGACCGACTCCGGTTGTTCGGCTTCTCCGCTCGGGCACCACAGCGGTGCGGGTACGGCAGCGGACGGGGCGTCGAGTACGTCCTCGGTGTCCATGGTTCTCCTTCGACCGGGCTCAGCCGGATTCAGCCGGATTCAGCCGGTTGTCAGCAGGCGGCGGTGTTCACCCCGTCGGTGGCGGCGATGACGTCCGCCGCCTTGCCGGCCGTCCGGGTGTCGGTGCCCACGACGATCTTGTGGGCGTCGAGCGCGACGGCCTTGGCCAGGTGCGCCTGGAGCTGGGCCGTGGTGCTGATCCGCTCGGCCGGGGCGGTGGCCGCCGAGGCGGTGGTGGCACCGGCGGTGAGCAGGCCGGCGGCGAGGAGCGCGGCTGCGGCGGTACGGCGTGCGGGGATCATGAGGTCCTCCCGGGTCGGGTCGGTACGGCCGCCGCTGCGGCGGCTCGCCGCCATCATGGCCCGGCCCGGGGTGGAGGGCGAGTGCCCGGCGGTCGGCAGATCTGTCCAGTAACTGCCGTGTCCCTCCACAGTTCTGACGGTCAGCCGCCTTGACGCGTGAGCCGCCAGATCACGTCCGTCCCGGACTCGCCCGGCGCGGCCGGTTCGCAGGCGCGCCGCCGGTGTTCGGTGAAGCCCAGCCGCCGCGGCACCGCGCCGCTCGCGGTGTTGGCCTCGTCGTGGACGATCTCGACGTACGTGACGCCCGGCAGGGCGAAGGCCTCCCGGACGAGGCCCTCCGCGGCGCGGGTGGCCAGGCCCCGGCCGGTCGCGGCGGGGTGCAGCCAGTAGCCGATCTCGCGGCGGGCCGGGTCGTCGGCGGGGTCGCGGCGGAAGAAGGAGGAGTTCCCGACGACCCGGCCGCCCGAGACGATCGCGTAGTTGTGGGCCTCGCCGGACGCCCAGCCCGTGACGGTGCCGGCCAGGTACTCGGCGGTCGCCTCCCGGCTGTGCTCGGCCGCCCAGGGCATGAACGGGCGCAGGTGCTCCACCGACTCGTCGATGACGCGGACGAGTTCGTCGAGGTCCTGCTCGGGCTCCCAGCGTCGCAGGGTGAGGTCGCCGAGGTCGATGACGTGCAGTGGTCGCTCCATCCGGTGATCCTGCTCGGGCGGCCTCCGGCCGGGCAACCCGATTTCCGTCCTGACGAAGTGGCCCGGCGGCGCCGCCCGAACGGGTGACGGTCGGCACGGCGCGCGCGACGCCCGGTGCAGGTCGGGCAGGATCGTGAAGCCAAGCTGTGGCCGCCGTTAAGAATTCCTCGATGGACCGCACCCCCTCCCACCAGGCAGATTGCACAGTGCCCCGGCCGTGCGACCAGCGTCGTACGGCCGGGATGCCTGCTTGCCCTCCTTCGGCCGCCGACTCCCCGCACCGGACCGGCGGCCCCACCATGCGTCAGGAGCCATCGCCGTGAAGGCACTCGTCAAGAAGAAGGCCGAGCCCGGCCTCTGGCTGATGGACGTCCCGAAGCCCGAGATCGGGCCGGGCGAGGTGCTGATCAAGGTGCTCCGCACCGGTATCTGCGGCACGGACCTGCACATCCGCAAGTGGGACGGCTGGGCGCAGCAGGCGATCAAGACCCCGCTGACGCTCGGTCACGAGTTCGTCGGCGAGGTCGCCGAGATCGGCGCGGCCGTCGCCGACATCAACATCGGCGACCTGGTCAGCGGCGAGGGCCACCTGGTCTGCGGCAAGTGCCGCAACTGCCTGGCCGGCCGCCGCCACCTCTGCCGCAACACCATCGGCCTCGGCGTCAACCGGGACGGCGCCTTCGCCGAGTACGTCGCGCTGCCCGCCTCGAACGTCTGGGTGCACCGGGTGCCGGTCGACCTCGACGTCGCCGCGATCTTCGACCCGTTCGGCAACGCCGTGCACACGGCGCTCTCCTTCCCGATGGTCGGCGAGGACGTGCTGGTCACCGGGGCCGGCCCGATCGGCATCATGGCCGCCGCCGTCGCCAAGCACGCGGGCGCCCGGCACGTGATGATCACCGACGTCAGCGAGTACCGCCTCGACCTGGCCCGCCAGGTCGGCGTCTCGCTCGCCCTGGACGTCTCCACCCACACCATCGAGGAGGGCCAGCAGAAGCTGGGCCTGCGCGAGGGCTTCGACGTCGGCCTGGAGATGTCCGGCCGCCCCGAGGCCCTCCAGTCGATGATCGCCAACATGACGCACGGCGGGAAGATCGCCATGCTCGGCCTGCCCGCCGAGGACTTCCCGGTCGACTGGGCCCGGATCGTCACCTCGATGATCACCCTCAAGGGCATCTACGGCCGCGAGATGTTCGAGACCTGGTACGCGATGTCGGTGCTGCTGGAGGGCGGCCTCGACCTCAGCCCGGTGATCACCGGCCGGTACGCCGCCGACGACTTCGACGCCGCGTTCGACGAGGCTGCGAGCGGCCGCTGCGGCAAGATCATCCTGGACTGGACCGCCTGAGTCCGGACGCCTGAGCCCGCCTTCCTCCCGACACCCCAGCAAGGAGCCTCCCGCGATGTTCGAATCCGTCCGTGACGATGTTGCCGCCACCCTCGTCGAGATCACCGAGGCCGGGCTGTTCAAGCCCGAGCGCGTGATCGGCACCCCGCAGAACGCCGCCGTGACCGTCACCGGCGGCGGCCGCCCGGGGGAGGTGCTGAACTTCTGCGCCAACAACTACCTCGGCCTCGCCGACCACCCCGAGGTGCTCGCCGCCGCCAAGGACGCGCTCGACCGCTGGGGCTACGGCATGGCGTCCGTCCGCTTCATCTGCGGCACCCAGGACGTGCACAAGCAGCTGGAGGACCGGCTCTCGTCGTTCCTCGGCCAGGAGGACACGATCCTCTACTCGTCCTGCTTCGACGCGAACGGCGGCGTCTTCGAGACCCTGCTGGACGAGCGGGACGCCGTCATCTCCGACGCCCTCAACCACGCCAGCATCATCGACGGCATCCGGCTCTCCAAGGCCCGCCGCCACCGCTACGCCAACCGCGACCTCGCCGACCTGGAGAAGCAGCTCCAGGACACCCAGGACGCCCGCCGCCGGCTGATCGTCACCGACGGCGTGTTCTCGATGGACGGCTACATCGCCCCGCTGCGCGAGATCTGCGACCTCGCCGACCGCTACGACGCGATGGTCATGGTCGACGACTCGCACGCCGTCGGCTTCGTCGGCGCCGGCGGCCGCGGCACCCCCGAGCTGCACGGCGTGATGGACCGGGTCGACATCATCACCGGCACCCTCGGCAAGGCCCTCGGCGGCGCCTCCGGCGGCTACGTCGCCGCCCGCCGCGAGATCGTCGCCCTGCTGCGCCAGCGCTCGCGCCCGTACCTGTTCTCCAACTCGCTCGCCCCGGTGATCGCCGCCGCCTCGCTCAAGGTGCTCGACCTGGTCGAGCAGTCGAACGAGCTGCGCGAGCGCCTCGCCGCCAACACCGCGCTGTTCCGCTCCCGGATGACGGCCGAGGGCTTCGAGATCCTGCCCGGCGAGCACCCGATCGCGCCCGTCATGATCGGCGACGCGGCGAAGGCCGGGCGGCTGGCCGAGCTGCTGCTGGAGCGCGGCGTCTATGTGATCGGTTTCTCCTTCCCGGTCGTCCCGCACGGTGCGGCGCGCATTCGGGTGCAGCTTTCGGCGGCCCACTCGACCGAGGATGTCGAGCGCGCGATCGCAGCGTTCGTCGACGCACGGGCCGCTCTCGGCGAGTAATCCCAGGCGTTTTGCGGCCTCGGAAACAGCTCGGAGGCCGGTCGTAGACCGATCCGATACAGAGTCGGTATCGGAACGACCGGTCTCATGGGCGGCTTTCGGGCGCATACTTGACTCAATGACCAGGACAGCCGCAGCCCGGCACACCCTGCCCACCAGTCCCTTCAAGGCCCAGCCGGTGGCCCCGATCGAGACGTACGAAGTCGGCGACCGAGTGAACCACGACCGCTACGGCCTCGGCCGGATCACCGGTGTCGAGGGCGAGGCCGCCGTGATCGTCGACTTCGGCGCCCAGCGGCTCCGCTGCGCTAGCCCCTTCCCCAAGCTCGTCAAGCTCTGACCGCACGGCCCGTCAGACCCTGACGGGCCGCGACCGGGCGCAACCGGCGTGCCTCGCAAACCGTCCGTCCGGCCCCCGTGGGGCTGGCAGAATGGGCTGGTGATCGATGCAAGACGGTTGCGGACCCTGCGGGCCGTGGCCGACCACAGGACGGTGACGGCCGCGGCGGCGGCGCTCTACCTGACCCCCTCCGCCGTCTCCCAGCAGCTCGCCGCCCTGGAGCTGGAGACCGGCCACCACCTGCTCACCCGGGACGGCCGCGGCGTCCGCCTGACGGCCGCCGGGGAGATCCTGCTCGGTCACGCCGACACCGTGCTCGCCCAGCTGGAGCGCGCCGAGGCGGATCTCGCCGCGTACGGCGCCGGTGCGGCGGGCGAAGTGACGGTCGCGGCCTTCGCGACCGGCATCACCCTGGTGCTCGCCCCGGCGATCACCGCCCTCGCCTCCACCGCGCCCGGCCTGCGGCTCAAGGTGCTGGACGCGGAGGGCGACGCCAGCCTCCCGATGCTGCTCGACAGCCGGGCCGACATCGCCGTGGCCGTCGAGTACCGGGGCGCGCCCCGCGCAGACGACCGGCGGCTGACCCGGGTGCCCCTCTACGCCGAGCCGTTCCAGGCCGTGCTGCCGCTCAGCCACCCGCTGGCCGCCGCCGAGGGCCCGGTCGCCGTCGCAGATCTCGCCGCCGAGCCGTGGATCGGCCCCTACCCCGGCAACCCCTGCCACGACGTGGTGCTGCTCGCCTGCGAGCACGCGGGCTTCCAGCCCAGCCTGGTGCACTCCTCCGACGACTTCCGTGCCGTCGTCGCCCTCGCCTCGGCCGGCGCCGGAGTCGCCCTCGTACCGCGCTCGGCGCTGCGCGGAGCCGACCTCTCCGCCGTGGCCGTCCGCCCGGTCGACAGCGAACTCGCCACTCGCAAGGTGTTCGCCGCCGTCCGCACCGGGGCCGAGCAGCACCCGCTGATCAGGCCCGTTCTGGAGGCCCTGACGCAGGCCGCGAGCGGTGTCTCGGAGTAGACCACGGCCGTACGGCGGTCAGGCGGTGATCTCGACGCCCCGCCAGAAGGCCACGTGCCCGGCCAGGTGCGCAGCCTCGGGCAGCGGGTCGGCGTAGTACCAGGCGGCGTCCGGGTTCTCCTCCCCGGCGACGCGGACGGTGTAGTACGAGGCACTGCCCTTCCACGGGCAGCGCGTCACCGTCGACGAGGACCGCAGGAAGGCCATCCGCACCGACTCGGGCGGGAAGTAGTGGTTGCCTTCGACGATCGTGGTGTCCGGGCTCTCGGCGAGGGTCTCGCCGTTCCATCGCGCAGTGGCCATGCGCCCATTGTGCCCGGCCGGCCGTACCGTGCCGAGGGTGCGCGCATTCTGACTGATCAGCAGCCTTTCTGGCATATGCTGCTGACGCGGCCGAGCCCCGCAACGGAGCGGGGCGGCCCCCAGACCCGGCAGGAGCGGCCCGATGACCGACCACGACCCCGACCTCCGTACCGAGACGATCCCGGTAGGCGTGATCGGCCTCGGGGACATCGCGCAGAAGGCGTACCTGCCCGTCCTCACCGCCCAGCCGGGCCTCGACCTCCGCCTGATGACCAGGGACAAGGCCAAGCTCGACCGGATCGGCGAGCAGTACCGCCTCCAGCACCGCTACACCGACCTCGGCGAACTGATCGACAGCGGCCTGCGCGCCGCCTTCGTGCACGCGGCCACCGACCAGCACGTCCCGATCGTGGAGCAGCTGCTCACCGCCGGGGTCGACGTGTACGTGGACAAGCCGCTCGACCACACCCTCGACGGTGCCCGGCGCCTGGTCGACCTCGCCGAGCGCACCGGCCGATCGCTGCTGGTCGGCTTCAACCGCCGCCACGCTCCCGGCTACCTGCTGGCCAAGGAGCGCCCGCGCGATCTGATCCTGCTGCAGAAGAACCGCGAGGGCCTGCCCGAGGCCGCCCGGACGCTCGTCTACGACGACTTCATCCACGTCGTCGACTCGCTCCGCTTCCTGGTGCCCGGCGAGATCCAGCACGTCGACGTCCGCTCCCGCACGCGCGGAGGGCTGGTGGAGCACCTGGTGCTGACCCTGGCGGGCGAGGGCTTCACGGCGCTCGGCGTGATGAACCGGTGCAGCGGCTCGACCGAGGAGATCCTCGAGGTCTCCGGCGCCGACTCCAAGCGCGTCGTCGTCAACCTCGCCGAGGTCATCGACCACAAGGGCCAGCCGACCGTGCGGCGGCGCGGCGACTGGGTCTCCGTCGCCCGCCAGCGCGGCATCGAGCAGGTCGTCCTGCACTTCCTGGACGCCGTCCGCTCCGGGCGGACGGTCGACGCCCGGGACGCGCTGCGCACCCACGAGCTGTGCGAGCAGATCGTCGAACGGATCGAGTCCGCCTGAGCCGCCCCCGGTCGCGCCGCTCAGGGGCCGCGCCCCTCGAGAGCGGCGCCGACCGCCGAGCGGGAGGCGCCGAGCTTCTTGAGGATGCGGGCCACGTGGTGCTCGACGGTCCGCGGTGACAGGAACAGCGACTGTGCGATCTCCTTGTTCGTGGCGCCCTCGCCGACGAGCCGGGCGACCTGCGTCTCGCGCGGCGACAACTCCTCGCCCCAGCTGCGCCGGCCGCGCGGAGCCGGCCGCAGCAGGTGCAGCTCGCGCAGCACCCGGTGGCAGCGGGCGGCGTCGAAGGTCGCACCGAGGCGCTCGAACACGTCGGCGGCCTCGGCGAGTTGACCGGCGGCGCCCGCAGGGTCGATGAGGGCGGCGCGTTCGGCGGCCAGTGCGGCGTGGTGCGGGCGGCCGATGCCCAGCCACTGGTCGCGGGCGCGCTCGAACTGGTCGCGGGCCGCCACGGGATCGTCCTCACGCAGCACCAGGCCACGGCACAGGTACTGCTCGGCGACCGCGCCGGGGGCCTCGCAGGGGCCGATCCCCGCCGCGTGCTCGTCGGCGAGCCGCTCGGCACCGGCCCGGTCCCCGCGCAGCATCGCCGTCTCCACCGCGACGGGGAGCAGACCCCAGGCGTACGGCCAGGTGTCCTTGAGCCGGACGAACTCCAGCGGCCTGGTGACGATCTGCCAGGCGGCGCGGGTGTCGCCGCGGGTGAGGTGCAGCCCGGCCAGCCCGGCGGCGGCGCCGAGGGCGTTGGCGTCGAGGGCTTCCGGGTCGAAGGCGCGGTCGAAGTGCTCCGCAGCCCTGGACACCTGCCCCCGGGCGGCGGCGATCACGCCTTGGACGGTGCCGAGCAGCCCGGCGTCGGTCAGTGGGCTGTCGGGGTAGCGGCTGCGGTAGGCGGCGAGGTCGGTGTCGAAGTCGTTCCAGTGGCCTGCCGCCCAGTCCAGCAGCATCCGGTAGGAGTCGGTGTAGACGGCCAGCAGGGGCATGTGTGCCC
Organism: Kitasatospora sp. McL0602; assembly: GCF_052076145.1. NCBI lineage: Bacteria > Bacillati > Actinomycetota > Actinomycetes > Kitasatosporales > Streptomycetaceae > Kitasatospora > Kitasatospora sp. McL0602. Next base: position 7,207,960 of record NZ_CP197246.1, read on the forward strand.
TGGCGCCGACGGCCAGGGCCTCGTCGGCGTACCGCGCGCAGCGCTCGTCCAGGCCGACGCACAGCGCCGTCTCGGCCGTGTTGTTGAGCACGATGGCCGCGGCCCTGACCACGTCGGGGTCGGGGCCGTCGCGGACGAGCTCGTCGATCAGGCCGGGGACCGCCGGGTCGGCCCAGATCGCCAGGGCGGTGATGTGGTTGCAGTGGACCATGGCGCGGGCCCCCGCGTCGTCCAGCTGTGCGGCCAGGGCTCGGGCGCTCGCTATCCAGGCCCGCTGCCTGACCGCCGGACAGCCTTCGCCGCCCCAGACCGCGAAGATCGACATGGCCCGCGCCGCCAGGGCGGGACGGTACCGCAGGAGGTCCGGCAGCGCCGCCTCCACCTCCTCGTAGCCGCCCACGTCGCCCAGCAGGTCGACCCGCACGAGGCCGAGCAGGTAGCGGATCTCCCCGCCCGCCGCACCGGGCAGGCCGGGGGTGGCCAGGATCCGCCGCAGCGTGGCGACGATCCCGGCCGGTTCGGCGCTGAGCCGGGCGATCCTGGCCAGGGCGAGGGCGACCTGCCCCAACTCGTCGGGCGGCAGGCCCGGCACGTCCAGCGCCTCGCGCAGCAGGGTGGCCGCAGTGCCCAGATCCCCGACCGCCTTGGCCTGCTCGGCGGCGGCCTCGGCCTGCCGCAGCCAGGCCTCGGTGTCGCCCAGCGCGCGGGTGTGGTGGGCGATCTGCACCAGGGGCGGCACCGGCAGGGCGCGCAGCACCCGCAGGGCGCGGCGGTGGCCGCGCGTCCGCAGCGGGCCGGGCATCGCGTCGTACACCGCCTGGCGGGCCAGCGTGTGCGCGAAACCGTAGCGGTCGGAGGACGTCTCGCGCAGGACTCCGACGGCCAGGGCCTCGGTCAGGGCCTGGCTGCAGGTGTCCTCGTCCAGGTCCGCTGCGGCGGCGAGCAGCTCCTCGCTCGCGGGCACGGCCAGGACGGCTGCGCCGTACGCCACCGCGGCGGCGGGCGGGGCGAGCCGGCCGATCCGCTCCGTCATGGACTCCCGCAGGCTGCGCGGCACCGCGAGGCCCGCCGCCTGGCGGGCCAGGCTGCGGCGCTCGATGCCGCCGGGCCCGGCGCCCCGGCGGTGGACCGAACGGACCGAGCGGCCTTCGAGGGTGATCAGGTCCTCCTCGACGACCAGCGGGAGGCCGCCGCTGCGGGCCAGCAGGGTCCGGGTCAGCTCCGTGGTGACCTGGTCGCCCAGGACGGCGTCGGCCATCTCCCGCAGGTCGTGCTCGCCGAGCGGGCCCAGGCTCAGCTCGGCGCCCCCGGTGCCCGCCGGGCGGCGGTAGGCGGCACCGAGCACCGGCCGCTGTCCGGGCAGGTCCTCGCCTCGGTAGGTGAGCACCAGCGCGGTGTCGGACGGCAGGTCCCGGGCGAGCAGCAGGAGCAGTTCCAGGGTGGCCTCGTCCGCCCAGTGCAGGTCCTCGACCACCAGCACCGCCGGGGCGATCACGGTGAGCAACTCCCGTACGCCCTGCACGATCCGGTGCCGCAGCTCGCCGGGGGCGATCTCCTCGGCGGGCGGCGCGGGCAGGCGGTCGGCGAGGCCGGGCAGCAGCGGTGCGAGCACCCCCACCGGCCGGCCGATCCGGTCGGCCGGTGGCAGCCAGGGGCCCACCGCGCGCAGCGCGTCGGTCACCGGGCCGTACGGGAGGGGTTCGCGCAGCGGGTGGCAGCCCCCGGTGACCACCCGGATGCCGTCGGCGCGCAGCACCGTCGCAGCCTCCGCCACCAGGCGCGACTTCCCGATGCCGGCCTCGCCCTCGACCAGGACCACGGCGGGCCGCAGGCGGGCCGCGCCGAGCAGGGTCTGCAGCTCGCGGTCCCGGCCGGCGAAGACCAGCCGGTGCGGGCCGGGGGGTTTCCGCCGGTTCCTGAGATCCAAGGCCATCGCGTGCTCCGATCCACCGGCGGCTCGCCCTCGCAGCGCTACCTGTTCATTCTAGGATTCGGCGCGCTGGCCCGTCAGGGGCGCCCGTGCTGGGCGGCCAGCTGCGGCAGGGCACCCTGACCGCGCTGACCGGCGGGCTCATCTCGCATCGTGATCGCCGCCCTCATCGGCGTCCTGCTTCTCCGTGAGCGACTCGGCCACGTCCGCCTGGCCGCCAGCGCCACCGTGCTCACCGGGATCGCCGTCCTGGAACTCGCCCACGGCTGACCCGGTTCCCGTCGGCCAGGGCGCGGCTCCGGCGGACGGCTGCTTCTTCTGGCACGGTGTCAGGAGCAGTGGGCCGCCGCTGTGCGGGAGTGGTGCTCGTTGCCGTGTTCCCGCCGCGCCACGAGGAGGCAGCGTGACCACGCCGGCAGCGGAACCCCCGGCTGACGCCGTGCCACTGGTCCCCGGGCCGAAGGTCCGTGACAGCCATCCGCTGGCACTGGCGCTGTTCGCCCTCACGGCGGTCAGCGGCCTGGTCGACGCCGTGAGTTACCTCGGCCTCGGGCACGTCTTCGTGGCGAACATGACCGGCAACGTCGTCGTGATCGGGTTCGCCCTGGCGGGAGCCCCCGGCTTCTCCGTCCTCGGCTCGGCGACCTCGCTCGGCGCCTTCCTGTTCGGTGCGACGCTGGCCGGTCGCCTCGTGGGAAAGCGCGATGTCGCCCGCCGGGGTCGGCGGCTGCGGAGAGCCCTGCTCCTGGAGGTCGTGCTGCACGGGGTGGCCGCTGCCGTCGTCATCGCCGGGGGGACGGAAGGGGGCGCGCGCTTCGCCGCGATCGCGCTGGTGGCCGTGGCGATGGGGCTGCGCAACGGCACCGTGCGCAGCTTCGGCGTGCCGGACCTCACCACCACCGTGCTCACCCTCACCCTGGCCGGCATGGCGGCCGACTCCCGGCCGGGCGGCGGCACCGGGCTGCGCCAGCGGCGCAGGATCCTCGCGGTCGCCGCCATGGTGGCGGGTGCCGCACCGGGCGCGTTCCTGGTGCTGCACGGGCAGACCGTCTGGGCTCTGGTGGCCGCGGCGGTGCTGGCCGGCTCCGTGGCGTTCCTCTACCGGGAGTCCGCGTAGGCGGTGGATGCTTGTACTTGTTCCATTTCCCGCACTAGCATGCAGAATTGCGCATCGGCCGGGCGCGGACTTGTTCACCTGAATGGAGTCACCGATGCGTCTGTTCCATCAGCGGGGCCGTGGTCTCGCCCTTCTCGCCACTCTCGCCGTCGCAGTCCCCCTGCTGTCGGGAGCGACGGTCGTCACCGCCGCTCCGGTGGCCCCGGGCCTGCCGGCGATCGTGCCCCAGCCGGTGTCCGAATCCGCCGTCACGGGCGCTGGGTTCACCCTGGCCGCCCGGACTCCGGTCGACGTGCTGTCGACCGACCCCGCCGCGCTCGGCGTCGCCGGGTACCTGGCCGGCCTGCTGGCCCCGGCCACCGGCTACGCGCTGCCGGTCGTCAGCTCCACCCAACCCCGGAGTGGCGCCGTCGTCCTCGACCCCACCGGCCCGTCCTCGCTCGGGGCCGAGGGCTACACCCTCAGCTCGGGAAGCGGTGGCGTGACGGTGACTGCGCACGGGGCCGAAGGGCTGTTCCGGGGCGTCCAGACCCTGCGCCAACTGCTCCCGGCAGCCGTGGAGTCCGGCACCGTCATGCCGGGGCCGTGGACGGTCGCCCCCGTCCGGATAGCCGACTCTCCCCGGTACTCCTACCGGGGCGTGATGCTCGACGTGGCGCGCCGCTTCTACCCCGTGGCCGAAGTGAAGCGCTACATCGACGAGTCGGCTGCCTACAAGATCAACACGCTCCACCTGCACCTGACCGACGACCAGGGCTGGCGGATAGCCGTCGGCGCTCTGCCGAACCTGACCGCCGTGGGCGCGAGCACGCAGAGCGGCTTCACCGGCGGCACGTCCTGGTACTACTCCGCCGCCGAGTACCAGGACCTCGTGGCGTACGCGAAGTCGCGCTACATGACCGTCGTCCCGGAGATCGACGGCCCCGGCCACTCCTCCGCCGCGCTCGCCTCGGCAGCCGACCTGAACTGCGACGACCGGGCGAGGGCGCCGTACTCCGGCTTCGACGTGGGCATCAGCCTGTACTGCCTCGGCGACCCGCAGCACGTCGGCAACGTCAGCACCTTCCTGAACACCGTGATCAGCGCCGTGGCGGCACTCACCCCCGGCCCCTACCTCCACATCGGCGGCGACGAGACGCCCCAGGCGACGGCCGCCGAGTACGCCGCCTACGTCTCGGCGGCCACCACGGCGGTCACCGCGCAGGGCAAGAGGGTGATGGGCTGGCACCAGCTCGGCCAGGGCACCCTCCCGGCGAACAGCCTGCTCCAGTACTGGGGCGACGCGAGCGACCAATCCACCGTCGGCACCGCGCAGGAGTCCGCCGGCATCCGGCAGGCCCGCTCCGGCGTCGCGCAGGGGGCGGCGTTCGTGATGTCCCCCGGCGACCACGCCTACCTGGACATGAAGTACGACGCCGGTACCCCGTACGGCCTGTCCTGGGAGGGCTACGTCCCGGTCCGGAAGGCCTACGACTGGGACCCGGCCACCACCGTCGCCGCGACGGACGGCAGCTCGCCCGTCGTCCCGGCCGACCGGATCGCCGGTGTCGAGGCCGCCCTCTGGGCCGACCGGGCCTACGCCGGGAGCACCAGCTTGCCCACCTCCACCGGCCAGTTCCCCGAACCGTCCGTCTACGCCGACCACATGAGCTTCCCCCGTCTGCCCGCCATCGCCGAGATCGGCTGGTCGCCCCGGTCCACCCACGACTGGACGGACTTCAGCCGCCGCCTCGCCACCCAGGGGCCGCGCTGGACGGCCGCGGGCATCGGCTTCTACGCCGCCCCCGACATCACCTGGCCCGCCGGCGGAACTCCCGGCTCCCTCAACGGCGTTCACACCGTGACCACCGGCAGCCAGGCCCTGGACGACCCGGCGAGTTCCACGGCCACCCTCACCCAGCTGGACACCTGGGCCCTGCACGGCGGCAGCAACCAGCAGTGGACCTTCGCCCAGCAGACCGACGGCTCCTACACCCTCACCAACGGAGCCTCCCACCTCTGCCTCGACGTGAACGGCGGCTCGACCTCGGCCGGCGCCACCGTCATCCAGTACACCTGCGCCGCCACCCCCAACCAGCGCTGGCGAGCCACCGCCCTCCCCGGTGGCGGCTACACCCTCGCCTCGGTGCGGAGCGGGCTGCTCCTGACCACCGCCTCGACGGCCGACGGCGCCCTGGTCACCCAACAGCCCGACACCAACTCGGCGTTGCAGCACTGGACGGTCAACTGAGCTGCGGCCTGGGCGGGCCGGGCCGAGACGGTCGTAGCTGCCGGGCGAGCAGGGCGGCGCCCATGACACCGGCCTGTCGGCCGAAGCGGGCGGCGACGAGCCGGGGCGGTCTGCGCAGCGCGAGCCGGGTGGCCAGGGCGGTCCGGAGCGCGTCGAAGTAGCTCTTCCCGGCCTGGGCCAGGGCGCCGCCGATGACGATGCGCTCGGGGCCGAGGAGGTCGACCACGGGGCTCAGCCCGTCGGCGAGCGCCTCGACGGCCTCGCGCCAGATCCGCGCGGCGGCCGGGTCACCGGCTTCGGCCCGGCGTTGGACCTCGCGGGCGGTGATGCCCGTCCCGCCCGTGAGCAGGCGGTAGCGGCGGGCGATGGCGGCGGCCGAGGCGACGGTCTCCAGGCAGCCCCGGCTGCCGCAGGGGCACGGGTCGCCGCCCGGCCGGACCAGTGCGTGGCCGAGCTCGCCGGTGCGGCCGTCCGGGTCGGCCAGGGCGTGTCCCTGGTGCACCATCGAGGCGCCGATGCCGGTGCCGACCGGGACGAAGAGGAAGGAGCGGCTCTTGCGGCCCGCGCCGAGCCGGGCCTCGGCGAGGGCGCCGACGCGGGCGTCGTGGCCGAAGGCGACCGGCACGCCGAGCTCCTCCGCGAGCCAGCGGCGTACCGGCATCTGGCGCCAGCCGAGGTGGGCGGAGAAGACGGACAGCCCGGCCGCCTCCTCGACCAGGCCGGGTACGGCGATGCCCGCCGCGGCCGGCGGGTAGCGGCGGGCGAGGTCGGCGGCGTACTCCAGCACGGTCTCCAGGACGGCGTCGGGGCCGCGCCCGACCCGGGTCTGCCGGTACCCGGTGTGCACGAGGGTGCCGTCCGAGTCCATCGCGACGCCCCTGATCCGCGCACCGCCGACCTCCAACCCGATCACGTACGCCGGGGTCTGCGCCTGGTGCACGGTGTCTCCTCTCTCCTGCGGGTTCAGGGCTCCCGTCGGGTGTCCGGCGCGGCCTGCGGCGGCCGGCTCCGGCCCCGGTTCCGCCCCAGCCGGGGCCGGGGAGCCTGGGAGCGGCCGAGCGCGCCGCAGGCGGCCACGGGGGCGAGGCAGCTCAGCAGGTAGGCGCAGGCGAGGCGTCTGGTCACGGGGTCGGGCTCGTCCGTGGCAGGCGGTGCTCGGAGTCGATCCGGCGGATCGTGCCGGTGCGGGAGCGCATCACCAGTGAGCTGGTGGTGGCGGTCGCGCCGTGGTAGCGGACGCCGGGGAGGAGTTCGCCGTTGGTGATGCCGGTCGCGGCGAAGAAGACGTCGTCGCCGCGTACGAGGTCGTGGGTGGTGAGCACCCGGTCGGGGTCGAGTCCGGCGTCCAGGGCCCGGCGTCGTTCGGTGTCGTCCCTCGGCCGGAGCCGTCCCTGGATGACGCCGCCGGTGCAGCGCACGGCGCAGGCGGCGATGACGCCCTCCGGAGTCCCCCCGATGCCCAGGAGCAGGTCGACGCCGCTGCCGTCCCGGGCGGCCATGATCGCACCGGCGACGTCCCCGTCCGAGATGAGCCTGATCCGCGCGCCCGCCGCGCGGACTGCGGCCACCAGCTGGGCGTGCCGGGGGCGGTCGACGACGACCACCGTGATGTCGCCGACCGCGACGCCCTTGGCCCTGGCCACCGCCCGTACGTTCACCTCGGGCGGCGCGGTGATGTCCACCGCCGTGGCGGCCTCGGCGCCGGCCACGAGCTTGTCCATGTAGAAGACGGAGCTGGGGTCGAACATCGTGCCGGCCTCGGCGACGGCCAGCACGGCGATCGCGTCGTCCATGCCCTTGGCGGTGAGCGTGGTGCCGTCGACCGGGTCGACCGCGACGTCGCAGCGCGGGCCGGTGCCGTCGCCGACGCGCTCCCCGTTGAACAGCATCGGGGCCTGGTCCTTCTCGCCCTCCCCGATGACGACGACGCCGTCCATCGCGACGGTGGAGAACAGCGAGCGCATCGCCGCGACCGCGGCGCCGTCGGCGCCGTTCTTGTCACCGCGCCCGACGAACCGGCCGGCGGCCAGCGCGGCGGCTTCGGTGATCCGGACCAGTTCGAGGGCGAGGTTGCGGTCCGGCCGCCGGGCGGCCGGGTGGGTGTCGATCGGCACGGGGATCCTCGGGTGCGGCGGCGGGTTACTTGACGGAGCCGGCGGTCAGACCGGAGACGACCTGGCGTTCGATGAAGGCGAAGAGGACCACCACCGGGAGGATGGCGACGATCGACCCGGCGAAGAGGTAGTTCCACTGGACGGTGTAGTTGCCGATGAAGTTGTTGATGCCGACGGTGAGCGGCTGGCTGTCGGGCACGGTGGAGAGCGTCAGGCCCATCACGAACTCGTTCCAGGCCGCGATGAAGGTGAAGATGACGGCCGTGACCACCCCGGGCAGTGCGAGCGGGAGCGTTACGCGGATCAGGGCCTGGAACCGGCTCAGCCCGTCGATCATCGCGGCCTCCTCCAGCGCCACGGGAATGGAGCCGATGTAGGCGCTGAGGATCCAGATCGCGAACGCCAGGTTGAAGGCGGCGTTGCAGAGCACCAGCGTCCAGACCGAGTTGAGCATGTCCAGCTGGTAGAACTCGCGGTAGAGGCCCACCAGTAGGGAGGTCGGCTGGAACATCTGGGTGACCAGGACGAGCAGCAGGAAGAGCTTGCGCCCGCGGAACTTCATCCGGGCCGTGTAGTAGGCGGCGGGCAGGGCCACCACCAGCACCAGCAGGGTGGAGCCGGTGGCGACCAGCAGGGTGACGCGGAGGTTGCCGCCGAGGCTGGACTCGCGCCAGACGTCGATGAAGTTGGACCAGGCGAAGTGCCTGGGCAGGAAGGTCGCGTCGCGCAGCTCGTCGGCCGGGCGCAGGGCGGTGATCACCATCTGCGCGTAGGGGAGGAGGAAGACGGCGGCCAGCAGCCAGGCGACGGCGGTGATCACCAGGGTGCGGGGGCTCAGGCGGCGGGGGTTCGGGCGGCGGGTGGCGGGCCGGGCCGTGGTGACCGGCCGGTGCCGGCCCTGCCGGGCCCGGGGCCGGTCGAGCGTCTGCTGGGTCATCAGTTGTCCTCCTCGTTCCAGCGGCTGACCTTGAGGAAGAGCAGCACCATGATGACGACCAGGGCGAAGTTGAGGACGGACATGGCCGCGCTCTCACCGATGTCGGTGTCCTTCAGCTGGTACATGAAGACTGTGGTGGTGGCGGTGTCGCTGCTGGGCCCGCCCTGCGTCATGCCCCAGATGACGGGGAAGGAGTTGAAGACGTTGATCAGGTTGATGACCACGCCGACGAGGAAGGCGGGGCGCAGCAGCGGCAGGGTGATCAGGCGGTAGGTGCGCCAGGTGCCCGCACCGTCGACCTCGGCCGCCTCGTAGAGCTCGGCAGGGACGGTCTGGAGACCGGCCAGCAGGGTGTAGGTGGTGAAGGGCAGGGAGACGAAGACCGCGACGAACATCATCCACGGCCAGGCGGTGGACGGGTCGCCGAGCCAGTCCTTCGGGTTGTCGATGACGCCGAGGTCGACCATGGCGGTGTTGAGGACGCCGGCGGTCTGGTTGAGCATCCACTTGAAGCCGATGGCGGTCATCAGGACGGAGGCCGCCCAGGGGGCGATCAGCGCCCAGCGGGTGAGCCGACGGCCGGGGAACTGCTGGTTGAACAGCTGGGCGAGGGCCAGCGAGGCGATCATCGTGACGCTGACGACGACGACCGTCCAGACGACGGTGGCGGTCAGGACGTGCCCGAGGTCGGCCTCGTCGAGGAGCTTGCGGTACTTGTCGAGGCCGGCCGAGCCACGGACGAAGCCGCTGGTGCTGATCCGCTGGAACGAGGTGTGGATCATCTCGTAGACCGGCCACAGCACGACGAGGACGATCAGCAGGACGGCCGGGCCGATCCACGGGAGCGGGCCGAGCCGATCGAGGCCGCGCGAGCGGGTGGCCTTGGTGCGGGAGGAGGTGAGGGACACCGGTGGTGCCTTCCGTACGGGTACGACGGCGTGGTGGGGGAGGAGGAGCGGGTGTTACTTGTTGGCGGCTGCGGCCTGGGCCTTCTTCTGGAGGTCGCCGAGGACCTTGGCGGGGTCGTCCTTGACGGCGCTGCCGCCGCTCTTCTTGATCTCGGCGGAGACAGCGTCCCAGCTGGTGTCGCCGAGGGGGTAGAAGGAGGCGCTGGGCAGGAGGGCGAAGAACGGGGCGAGGTCCTTGTGGGCGGGGTTGCCGGTCATGTCGCGGAGGGTGTCCTGGGTGACGGGCATCAGGTTGTAGAGCTCGTCGAACTTGAGGGTGTTCTCCTTGGAGTACGCGAAGTCGAGGAACTTCTTGACCTGTTCGCGGTGGCCGTTCTTCTTGAACGCCATGACCCAGTCGGCGACGCCGAGGGTGTTCTTGAGGGCGCCGGCCTTGCCGGGGATGGCGGTGACGCCGTAGTCGACCTTGCCGTCCTTGGACATCTGGATCAGTGAGGGGTGGCCGTTGAGCATGGCGGCCTTGCCGGCGGCGAAGTCCGCGAAGGCGGTCTTGCGGTCGGTGGTGGCGGGGTTGGGGTAGGTGAGGCCGGGGTCGACGAGGTTGGTCTTGAGCCAGTTGAAGGTGTCGGTGTTGGCCTGGCTGTCGAGGCTGTACTTGCCGTTGGCGTCGGTGAAGCCGCCGCCGTTGCCGAGCTCCCACATCATCGACTCGCCCTGGGCCTCCTCGGGGCCGAGCGGCAGTGCGTAGGGGGTGACGCCGGGGACCTTGGCCTTGATGAGTGCGGCGTCGGTCTTGACGTCGTCCCAGGTCTTGGGGGCGTCGGCGATGCCGGCCTGCGCGAAGATCGCCTTGTTGTAGAAGAACGCGCGGGCGGAGGAGACGAACGGGATGCCGTACTGGGTGCCGTCGACCTGGCCGGCCTTGGCGAAGGTGTTGATGAAGTTGGCCTGCACGCCGATCGACAGCACGTCACCGGCCTTGTAGAGCAGGTCGTCGGCGACCTTGTCGGCGTAGCCGCCGGTCTGCAGGATGTCCGGCTGGTTGCCGCTCTGGATCATCGTCTTGACCTGCTTGTCGATGTCATTCCAGTTCACGACCTGGACATCGACCTTGATGTTCGGGTTCGCCGCCTGGAAGGCCTGGGCGACACCGTCCCAGTACGCCTTCGAGCTGTTGGCCGCCTTGTCACCGTAATCGGCCGCGACCAGCTTCAGGGTCACCGGGCCGTCCGCGGAGGTGCTGCCACTGCCACCGCTGCTGCCGCAGGCGGTGAGCGAGAGCGCGCCGATCGTGCCGATCGACAGCAGAGTGATCATTCGCTTCTTCATGGCAAGGACCTCCTTGGACTCCCGGTCGACGCCGGAGAGTAGTGAGCGAAGATGCGCAAAGCTAGCAGGTTTGAATCAACTTCACGCATCAGTGTTCATCAGGCGCCCGCGCTGGTCCAGCCCTCGTTGCCAGACTGTTGTGAATGTGTGTGGAGGGCGGCCGCGCGGCGTTCAGCCGGTGGCCAGGTCGGCCCAGTGCGCGGCGCCGCCCGGCAGCGGGCGGTGGCCGTGGGTGGCGGCGACCATGGCCACGATGGTGTTGCCGCGGCCGCGCTCCTCCGGCGCGCAGCTGGAGGCCCAGGCGCCCTCCTGCGGGGCGGGGCCGCCGTCGTCGACCTCGATGTGGAGGGTGCCGCCGGGGAGGGGGCGCGAAAGGTGGAGGGCGACCGGCGGCAGAGCGTGCTCGACTGCGTTGGTGACGAGTTCGGACACGACGAGTACGGCCTGTTCCACGGTGTCGCCACCGACACCCCAGGCGCCGAGAGCCGCATGGGTCACGCGGCGGGCGACGCCGGCGGACTCGGGGCGGTGCGGCAGCCGCCAGACGTGGGAGACCTGGGCCTGGCGGGGGAGGATCGGGCCGGCGGATGCCTCGGCGAGCGGGGTGGCGATGGCGTACAAGAGGGCCTCCTCGAACTTCTCGGGGGAGGGGGCCGGTCTTCCTCGGCCTCGACCGTGTCCGATTCGTCCTTTCCATCAGGCCTTCCGGAGGCTCCCCGGCGGGCGCCCGGGGCATCACGGCGAGATAACGGAGCGCACCGGTCGTAGGTGGTGGGTAGGGGACACGTAGGTGAGGTGGGTACTGGGTGGTGGGTGCCGGCTGATGGGGGTCAGGCGTCGGCGAGGATCACGGAGCGCGTCAGGTTGCGCGGCCGGTCCGGGTCCAGGCCCTTGGCCGCCGCCAGCGCCACGGCGAGACGGTGGACGCGCACCAGCTCGGCCAGCGGGTCGAGCCCGCCCTCGATCCAGGCGGCGCCGGTCGCCTCCACCTGCTGGGCGAGGCCGCCCGGCGCGTCGCCGAGCATCCAGGTCACGGTGGAGGGGGCGGCGATGCTGATGGGGCCGTGGCGGTACTCCATCGCCGGGTACGCCTCGGCCCAGGCGAGAGTGGCCTCGCGCATCTTCAGGGCGGCTTCGTTGGCCAGGCCGACCGTCCAGCCGAGGCCCAGGAAGGTGAACTGCGAGGAGGTGACCAGGCCTTCGGGCAGCGGCTCCTTCAGCGCGCGGTGCGCGTCCCGTTCCACGGACGCGGTGTGCAGGCCCAGGTGCGCGCGCAGGAAGGTGAGCGCCGTGGTGGCGAACCGGGTCTGGACGACGGACTGCTCGTCGGCGAAGGCCAGGACGGCGACGTCGTCGGCCGCCGACATCACGGGTGTGTTCGGGTCCGCCGTGATGGCGGCGGTCCGGACCTTGCCGCGCAGCCTTTCGAGCAGGTCCAGCACCTCGGTCGTGGTCCCCGACCTGGTCAGCCCGATCACGCGGTCGTAGGAGCGGACGCCGGGGAACTCGGATGCGGCGAAGGCGTCCGTCACCCCCTGCCCGCTCGACTCGCGCAGCGAGGCGTACGCCTGACCCATGAAGTACGAGGTCCCGCACCCGACGATGGCGACCCGCTCGCCTGTCTGGGGCAGGGCGCTGTGCCCGGCTGTGGCGAGTTCCGCCGCCCGGCCCCAGCACTCCGGCTGGCTGGCGATCTCTGTCTCCACGTGCGTCGTCTCTACGTGCGTCATTCGCTCGTCCCTCTCATGATCACATGATGAAAGCTGATCTGTATGACGCATATTCAAGCATCTTTGCGCAGTCAACAACAGTATGTTGCAACGGTTGCTGCGGCCGGGCATGACTTCGGCGGTGACCGAGGGGCTGCCTCGGTCACCGCCGACATGGGTCCTGGCGTGCAGGTGTACCTGCGAAGGGTCAGACGCAGATCACGTCCATGCCCTGGGCGACGAGCTGCTCGACGATCTCCTCCGGGGCTCCCTTGTCCGTGATCAGCACCGCGATCTCGTGGATCGCGCAGACCTGGGCGAAGGCGCGACGGCCGATCTTGGTGGAGTCCGCCACCACGATCACCCTGTCCGCCCGCTCGGCGATCGCGCGGTTCGCGCTGGCCTCGCCCTCGTCGTGGGTGGCTGCGCCGGACTTGGGGTCGACGGCGTTCACGCCGAGGATCGCGTAGTCGAGCGAGATCCCCTGGAGCACCATGGTGGCCAACGGGCCGGTAAGTTCGTAGGAGTTCGGGCGGGCCACGCCGCCGGTCACCACGGTCTTCACGTACGGCCGCACCGCCAACTCGTTGGCGATGTTGATCGCGTTGGTGACGATGGTCAGGGCCGTGCCGCCGCTGTGCTGGGCGAGGTCGGCGCGGGTCGCGAGCTCGCGGGCGACTTCCGAGGTGGTGGTCCCGCCGTTGAGGCCGACCACCGCCCCCGGCGGGATCATCGCGGCGGCGGCCCTGGCGATCCGGTGCTTCTCGTCGGCCTGGCGCGCGGTCTTGTAGCGAAGGGGCAGGTCGTAGGCGACACCGCTCAGTACGGCGCCGCCGCGGGTGCGCACCAGCAGCTGCTGGCTTGCGAGTTCGTCCATGTCGCGCCGGACGGTCGCGGAGGAGACCTTCAGCAGCTCGGCGGCCTCGCCCACCTCGATCCGGCCCTGATCGCCCAGGATCTCGAGCAGTCGTGTCCACCTCTCGTGCGTCCCCATGGCCACTCCTCACGTCTCTGTCGGTGCTGAAGAGTACCGCTCGGTAGATGTTGACCGATGACGGAACAAGCACCAAAGTGTCCAGGAAGCTGCAGCTTGAAGCATCAGACTTCACCTGCAAGCCTGCCAAGGGGGGCGAGCCGGACTCCGTCCGGAGAACCCCGAGGGCCGCGCCATGACGATCACCCCCTCTCTTCCCGCTGTCCGCACCGCCGCGCTGCCCGCGTCCGGCGGGGTGCCGGTGCGGCGCGCCGAAGCGGCCATGCCCGCGAAGGCGGCGTACGTCCGAGAGGCCCGGCACTTCGTCGAACGCCTTCTCGCGCTCTGGGGTGTCGCCGAGGCCGACCGGGATTCGGCGGTGCTCGTCGTCGGCGAACTCGCCGCCAACGCCGCTGTGCACGGGCGGCACACCATGACGGTCGGGCTCGCCCTCGACGGCCCGGTCCTGCGGATAGTGGTGGCCGACCACGGGGATCCCGCACTCCCGGCTTCCGGCGCGGGCGACGGCCGGGCCGAGGAGGAGTGCGGCCGTGGGCTCGCCATCGTGGACTGCCTCGCCGCCTCGGTACAGATCCGGCAGGGGCCGTGGGGTCGTGAAGTCCGAGTGGCCATGGGCATCGAGTCCGCGTGAGGCTACGGCTCCCAACCTCTTGACTCCGTCCGGTCAAGCTGGCACGGTTTGCGCAAATCTGCATTGATAGCGGCTCTATCAAGCAGTTTTAAACACCCCCACACTCTGTTCGGAGCCCCTATGAGACTGCACCGACGGCTGGCCGGGCTCGTGTCCGCCACCGCTCTGGCCGCCGCTGGAATGACAGTGGCGGCATCCCCTGGCCTCCCGGACAGGCGCCTCCGCCACCGCCGGTGTCGATAACAGCGCCGACGGCAAGCAGAGGTGGACCTACAACCGGCAGGGCCAGCTCCGCCAGGACAGCGGCGCCTGCATCGACATCACCGGCAGCAACTTCGCCGACCCCAACGCCGTCGTCGACACCTACGCCTGCGGCACCCACCAACCCAACCAGACCTGGACCGCCCCCTTCGACACCCCGCCCGCTCCGTAGCACCTCCGCACCGACGCACTGCCTGCCGAATTCCCCATCTGACGAGGAGTCATCCATGAAGCGTCGTGACCTGCTCAGAGCGGGCGCTCTGGCGTCCGGGTTCGCCCTGCTGCCGCTGAGCGTGCGCAACGCCCTGGCGTTGGACGCGCCGACCGGCGATCTCGGAACCATCGAACACGTCGTCATCTTCATGCAGGAGAACCGGTCGTTCGACCACTACTACGGCACCCTGCGTGGGGTCCGGGGCTTCAACGACCCGGCGGCCGTCAAGCTGCCGAACGGCGACCCGGTCTTCAAGCAGCCGAACGGCTCCGGGTACGTGCTGCCATTCCGGGTCGACGACCAGTTCCTCTCCGGCACCGCCCACGACTGGACCTCCGGCCACGCCGCCTGGAACGGCGGCCGCAGCGACCAGTGGGTGCCGAAGAAGGGCACCCAGACGATGGCCCACTTCGACCGCTCCGCCCTGCCCTTCTACCACGCGCTCGCCGACGCCTTCACGATCTGCGACGCCTACCACTGCTCGGAGTTGGGGCCCACCAACCCCAACCGGCTGTACCTGTGGTCCGGCAAGCTCGGCTACGAGCCCGGCAGCACCACCGTCCGCGCGATCGGCAACGACGCGTGGGGCAACCCCAGCCACCCGGGCTACACCTGGACGAGCTACGCGGAGCGCCTGGAGGGCGCGGGCCGCAGCTGGAAGGTCTACCAGGAGTGGGACAACTACGGCGACAACAGCCTCGACTTCTTCACCTCCTTCCTCGCTGTGGGCAACAAGGCACTGGCCTACGCCCGGGACGACAAGGGCAACCCCTTCCCGAAGCTGGAGTACTTCTACTACGCGGTGCAGGCGGCCACCGCCGCCCGCCAGACGCAGCTGCTCGGTCAGCTGAACCAGGGCCTGGCCACCCTCAGCGCGGCCGAACGCAGCCTCTACGACCGGGGCCTGGCCCGCGTGCAGCCCGGTCAGCTCGCCACCACCTTCCGCGCCGACGTCGCCGCCGGCAAGCTCCCGGCCGTGACCTGGATCGTGGCTCCCGAGAACCAGTCCGAACACCCGGACTGGGGACCGAACACCGGGGCCGACCTCGTCAAGCAGGTCCTGGACACGCTGGCCTCCAACACGGCGGTGTGGAACAAGACCCTCTTCCTGCTGAACTACGACGAGAACGACGGCTTCTTCGACCACATGCCGCCGCCCGCCCCGCCGGTCAGCGCCGCCGACGGCCTCTCCACGGCGGCCACCACCGAGGACGTCTACCAGAACGAGATGATCGGCCTGGGCATGCGCGTGCCGCTGCTGGTGGTCTCCCCCTGGAGCCGGGGCGGCAAGGTCTGTTCCCAGGTGTTCGACCACACCTCCGTCCTGCAGTTCCTGGAGAAGTGGACCGGCGTCGCCGAGCCGAACATCTCGCCCTGGCGCCGCGCGGTGTGCGGGGACCTGACCGCCGCGCTGGACACCACCACGGCGAACGTCAGTTACCCCACCCTGCCGCCGCCCGTGCTCACCGGTGGCCCGCGAAGCACCAACCCCGCCCCGCCGACGGTCCAGACCATGCCGGTCCAGGAGCCCGGCACCCGCCCGGCCCGCCCGCTTCCGTACGACCTGGCCGTCTCCGGCAGCGTCACCGCGGGCTCCTTCGGCCTCACCTTCGCCAGCAACGGCAGTGCCGGAGCGCACTTCTACGTCTACGCCAACGCCTTCCGCACCGACGGCCCCTGGCGGTACACCGTCGAGTCGGGCAAGACCCTCGGCGACACCTGGCAGGGCGGTACCCCCACCGGCGCCTACGACCTGACCGCGATCGGCCCCAACGGCTTCGTCCGCCGCTTCACCGGCAACCGCGTCACGGCCACCACCTCCGGCAACGCCAACCCCGAGGTCACCCTGCGCCACGACCCCGCCGCCAACCGGGTCTGGCTCGACATGCGCAACACCGGCACCGCCGCGTGCACCCTCACCGTCCGCCCCAACAACCGTGGCGACGGCCCCTGGACCTACCCGCTCGCCCCCGGCGGCACCGCGAGCGACTACTTCTCCACCGCCTACGGCCTCGGCGGCTGGTACGACCTGACGGCCACCGCGGACACCCGCGACGGCTTCCTGCGCCGCTTCGCCGGGCACCTGGAGAACGGCTCCGAGAGCATCAGCGACCCCGTCATGGGCTCCGGTCAACTCGCCGTCACCGTCAAGTACTTCGACAGTCAGGAGATAACCGCCGAGAACGGGGCCGCCGTCAACGCCGTCGACGGCAACCCCGGCACCATCTGGCACACCAGGTGGTCGACCGGGACGGACGCGCTCCCGCACGAGATCCAGCTCGACCTGGGCGGCCTCCGGACCGTCACCGGCCTGTCGTACCTCCCCCGGCAGGACGGCGGCCTCAACGGCCGGATCGGCCAGTACGAGCTGTACCTCAGCACCGACGGCACCACCTGGGGCACACCGGTCGCCACCGGCACCTTCGCCGACACGGCAGCGCGCCAGACCACCCGGTGCTGGCCCACCACGGCCCGCTACCTGCGCCTGCGGGCCCTGACCGAAGCCGGCAACCGGGGCCCCTGGACCAGCGCGGCCGAACTCGCCCCCCTCGGCTTCGCCAACAGCTGACCCTGCCCCTCCCGCAGAGGCGGCCCCGCGCGGGGGCCGCCTCTGCTTTGCCATGTGCCGATACCTGTACGGAAATCCTGCGCGATAATGCTCATTCATGCCTCAACTAGCCATTGAGCGCGCAGAAATGGACTGCTAGGGTCCTCAAGAGTCACGCTAGGTGCGCCTGTTGTCCCGGATTGTGCCTTGTCATGCCCGAGGCATCCGGGTGACGGTCGCACCGGCTGCGCGACCGTCACTCACCCCTCATCAGTTGGGCGGCAGCATGAGAAGGACCCCGCGCATCGCCGGGTCGCGCCTTTGGCGCGCCCGTAGCTCCGCCGTCACCGCAGTCGCTGCGGTGCTCTGTGCCCTGATCGCCGGACAGCCCGCCGCACACGCGGCGACACCGTCGGCCGGCACCCTCTCCCTGACCGGCAACCGGTCACTGACCTGGCAGGGCCAGACCTACGCCGCCGGCTCGGTCGCCGATCCGGCGCACTGCCCCACCCAGGCGAACGACCCGCAGGGCCTCACCTGCGACCACTTCGATCTCACCGTCGACGTCCCGGCCGACTACTGGCAGGACAACCCCGACGGCGGAGTGCCGGTATCCATCAACTGGCCCGACCCGTCGAACGACTTCGACCTCTACATCTACGACAGCACCGGCCACGAGGTCGCCGAGAGCGCCGGCTCCACCGACCCCGAGGCGACCGTCATCCCGAACGCCTCCGGCACCTACCACGTGCTGGTCGTGCCGTACGCGGTCACCAACTCCGGCTACACCGCCACCGCCCAGATCCCCGAGACCAGCACGGTGGGCAACGCCACCGCGATCTCCCGCTCCGGGAACGGCTACCTCATCGAGGCCGGCGCCGCACGCGCCCGGGTCGACTTCACCTCGCAGGACGTCTTCCGGCTCCAGCTCGCACCCGACGGGACCTTCACCGACCCGGCCGGGCGCGAGATCATCCATGACGCACCGTCAACCATCGCGGACGTCAGGGAGTTCGACGCCGGCGACTACTTCGCCATCGCCTCCAAGAGCCTGGTGCTGCGCGCCTACAAGACCCCGCTGCGCTTCGCGCTCTACACCGCGGACAACCGCACCGCCGTCTGGCAGGAGACCAGGGGGCTGACCTGGACGCAGGACGCCATGTCGCAGTCGCTGCAGCGCGGCCCGCAGGAGCAGTTCTTCGGCGCCGGTGAACAGAACGGCAGCTTCTCGCACCGTGACAAGACCGTCCACGTCGCCAACAGCTTCAACTGGAACGAGGGCGGCTACAACAACTCCCAGCCGTTCTACCTCTCCACCGCGGGCTACGGCGTGCTGCGCAACACCTTCGCACCCGGCGTCTACAACTTCGGTGCTCCGGTGCACACTTCCGCACAGGAGCGGCGCTTCGACGGCTACTACTTCTACGGTGACCTCAAGAAGGTCATCGGCCAGTACACCGGCCTCGTCGGCAAGCCCTTCATGCCGCCCGTCTACGGCCTGGAGCCCGGTGACTCCGACTGCTACCTGCACAACGCCAACCGGGGCGAGCGGCACACCGCCGACTCGCTGAAGGTCGCCGACAACTACACCGCCAACCAGACGCCGCTCGGCTGGATGCTGGTCAACGACGGCTACGGCTGCGGCTACGAGGACCTCCAGCAGACCGGCCAGGCCCTGCGGAACCACAACATGCAGCT
Organism: Kitasatospora sp. McL0602; assembly: GCF_052076145.1. Lineage (NCBI taxonomy): Bacteria > Bacillati > Actinomycetota > Actinomycetes > Kitasatosporales > Streptomycetaceae > Kitasatospora > Kitasatospora sp. McL0602. The sequence continues at coordinate 7,226,580 of NZ_CP197246.1, forward strand.
GGGCCTGTGGACTTCGACCGGCCTGCCGAACCAGGACGAGGAGGTCAAGGCAGGCGTGCGGGTGCGCAAGCTGGACGTCGGCTGGGTCGGCCCCGGCTACCAGTTCGCGCTCGACGCCTGCGACCAGGCCAAGGCGGGCATCGAGAACAACAGCGACGCCCGCAGCTTCGTCTGGCTGCCGGTCTCCTGGGCCGGTGCCCAGCGCTGCGGCGTGCTCTGGAGCGGTGACCAGACCGGTACCTACGACTACGTCCGCTGGCAGATCCCCACCTACGCCGGGTCGACCATGTCCGGCATCGCCTACAACACCGGGGACGTCGGCGGGATCTTCGGCAGCGACCCCAAGGTGGAGACCCGCGACCTGGAGGCGAAGACCTTCATCCCGACCATCATGACGATGGACGGCTGGGCCAAGAGCGACAAGCAGCCGTGGGCCTCCGGCGAGCCGTACACCTCGGTCAACAACCGCTACCTGCAGCTCAAGGAGCGCCTGCTGCCCTACCTCTACACGCTGGCGGCGCAGGCCCACAAGGACGGCGTCGGCGCCGTCCGGCCGCTGGTGCTGGAGTACCCGGACGACCCCAACACCTGGGGTGACGCGGCCAAGTACGAGTTCCTCAGCGGCAGCGACTTCCTGGTCGCCCCGGTCTACGACAACTCCGAGACCCGCAACGGCATCTACCTGCCCAAGGGCACCTGGGTGGACTACTGGACGGGCAAGACCTACCAGGGCCCGACCACCGTCAACGGCTACCACGCCCCGCTGGACACCCTGCCGCTCTTCGTGAAGGCGGGCGCCATCGTGCCGATGTGGCCCAAGGGCACGCTCTCCTGGCAGACTCGGGACACCGCCCGGCTGGACTACGACATCTACGCCCAGGGGCAGCACGACTACACCCTCTACGAGGACGACGGCACCACCCGCGCCTACCAGCAGGGGGCCAGCGCCACCCAGCAGGTCTCCGTCCGGTCCGTGGGCCAGGGCCACGGCGCGACCTTCGTGACGGTCGGCCCGAGCGTCGGCAGCTACACCGGGAAGCCGGCGGCGCGGTCGTACGAGTTCACCGTGCACGTCGGCGCGGCTCCGGCCACGGTGCTGCTGAACCAGCGGCCGCTGAGCGGCTACGCCTCCCAGGCGCAGCTGGACGCGGCGTCGGCGGGCTGGAGCTACGACGCCGCCGCGGGCGTCGTGCACGTCAAGACCGCGCAACTGCCGACCGCGAGCGGCTTCTCGATGCTGCTGGCCGGCGCCGGAGGCATCTCGGGCTGACCTGACGTCTCTGCTCGGCGGGCGGCCGCACCGGGATTCCGGTGCGGCCGCCCGTGTGCGCCGATGCCCGTGCTCAGCGGGTCCGGGCGGCCCTGGCGTCCAGGTAGCGGGTGAGCAGCCGGTGGATCACCGCCGCGTACAGCCAGCCGACCAGCACGTCGGTGACGAAGTGCTCGCCCCCGTAGACCAGGGTGAAGCCCATCGCCAGCGGGTACGCGGCGAGCAGCACGCGCAGCCGCCGCCCGGCGGTGGGCCAGAGGAAGAAGGCGAGCAGCATCGGGTAGGCGGCGTGCAGCGAGGGCATCGCGGCCACGTCGTTGTCGAAGCGGCTGCCGTTCTCGAAGACCGACCCGGCCCGGTGCAGGCCGCTGTGCTCGAAGACCTCCTGCACGATCCGGCTGACCGCCGGCATGTGCCCGTCCAGCGCGGTGAGCCACGGCGGGTCGGCCGGGTAGAGCACGTACGTGGCGAAGCCCGCGAAGGTGACGGCCAGGTAGAGCGCGAGCAGGCGGTGGAAGCGCTTGTCCTGGCGCTTCCAGAAGACCGCGAGCAGCACGAAGACCACGAAGAAGTGCGACATGTAGACGGTGGTCGCCGCGTAGTCGTACCAGTGCGGATGGCCGGGCTGCCAGAGCCAGTGCTGGAGCCGCACCGTCCAGGTCTGCCCCGCGCCGAGCCACTGGTCCAGGACCAGCTGCGGCCGGTACTTCACCGGCCACGGCGTGTGGGCGCCGTAGCCGCGCAGCAGCGAGTACGTCCAGACGGCGGCCATCACCGGCACCCAGTCCCGCAGCACCCGCAGCCAGCCGCCCCGGTGGCCGCTGTGCACGGCCATCGCGATCAGCGCGCCGATCAGCCAGCAGAAGACGATGTCGTTGGCGTAGGGCAGGCCGTTGGTCTGCAGGTACCAGACCAGGGCGGCGGCGTACGCGGGCCAGGCCAGCAGGCGCAGCCGGGACACGGCGGTGGGTCTGCCGGTCGCGGTGCTGATGTTGGTGGTGGCGGGGGTGGCGGCGGTGCGATGGACCTCGGCCGAGGGTGACAGACGGCTCACGCTGGCGCTTCCTTCGTGGGGCAACGACATTCGGGCCGGGTCACCGTAGCAATGCCGTTCGAGTGGAAGCTGCCCCTCGACATGAGAACTTGCGGCCCGAACCGGAGGAAACCGGATGAAAGGGGCGCAGCTTCACAGGAGCACCACAGCCGTGTCAGGGAAATCTAAGAAAGGCCATGACAAGCGGAGGCCGTGACAAGCCACGGGGCCGACGCGTCGCGCCGGCCCCTCTCAGCTGGAACGTCAGGCGTTGACGCAGGTGTTGCCGAACGCCGGGTTGAGCAGGGCGATCACGTTGATGCTGTTGCCGCACACGTTGATCGGGATGTGGATCGGGATCTGGATGTTGTTGCCCGAGAGGACTCCCGGCGATCCGGTGACGACGGCCTCGGCGGTCGCGTCGGCGCTGGCGGCGCCCGCAGAGCCGAGGACGAGCGCTCCGGCGGCCACAGCGAGCGCGATGGCCTTGCGGATGTCCTTCATGGTCTTCTCCATTCCTGAGGGGGATGGTGCCTGGTCATGCAGCGGTCACCTCGTGCCGGAAGGCACCCGAGGTGACCACGGAGCAAGTTTTGGCTCACGACCCGCCGCGCGGCGCGTCGGCGCACCGAGGTTTCACCCGCCCGGAGGCGTCTGCGGCGCCGATCTTCCGCCATCGGCGCTAAGCGGTAGGCTGAAAGGTGCTATTTGTCGCAGGAGTTCGGGTGTTGACCGCCCCGGGCGCCCGGGATCTTGCAGACTCGGCAGCTCGGGAGTCCGCGGACCAGGGACGGGCTCCGAGCGGACCTGGGCAGACCCGGGCGTGCCGGGATGTGCGGGAGAGAGCGGGGTGGCGGAAGTGTCCCCGTCGAAGAGACCGGTACCGGCCGCGCCGACGGTGATCAGCTCCGGCGCGGGGGAGAAGGGCCTCAAGGGCGGCGCCCTGGGCCTGTTCTCCTCGGTGGCGATCGGGCTGGCCTCCACGGCGCCCGCCTACAGCCTCGCGGCGACGCTCGGCCTGATCGTGGCCGGGGTCGGCCTCCAGGCGCCGATCGTCACCATCCTGGCGTTCATCCCGATGCTGCTGATCGCCTACGCCTACAAGGAGTTGAACGCCTCCGACCCGGACTGCGGCACCACCTTCACCTGGGCGGCGCGCGCGTTCGGCCCACGGACGGGCTGGATGGGCGGCTGGGGCATCATCGTCGCGGACATCATCGTGATGGCCAACCTGGCCCAGATCGCCGGCATCTACGGCTTCCGGCTGGTCGGCCTGGAGTCGCTGGCCGCGAACAGCACCTGGACGACGATCGCCGGGGTGCTGTGGATCGTCGTCATGACCCTCATCTGCTACGTCGGGATCGAGATCTCCGCCGCCCTCCAGCGCTGGCTGCTCTGCATCGAGATCGCGGTGCTCCTGCTGTTCTCCGTGACGGCCCTGGTCAAGGCCTACGGCAGCCACCCGCCGCCCACCGCGATCCACATCACCGGCTCCTGGTTCAACCCCTTCGACGTGCCGTCGGCGAGCGCGCTGACGGCGGGCATCCTCTCCGCCGTCTTCATCTACTGGGGCTGGGACACCGCCGTCTCCGTCAACGAGGAGACCGCTGACAGCGCCCGCACCCCCGGCCGGGCCGCCGTGATGTCCACCGTCCTGCTGCTGGTCATCTACGCCCTGGTCTCGACCTCGGCGCAGAGCTTCGCGGGGGTCGGCACCGACGGCATCGGCCTGGCCAACCCCGACAACTCCGGCGACGTGCTCTCCGGCCTCGGCGGCGCGGTCTTCGGCAGCACCGGGCTCGGCTGGTTCCTCACCAAACTGCTGATCTTCCTGGTGCTGACCTCCTCCGCCGCCTCCACCCAGACCACCATCCTGCCCACCGCCCGCACCTCCTTCTCGATGGCCGTCCACCGGGCCCTGCCCGAGCAGTTCGGCCGGGTGCACCCGCGCCACCAGACCCCGACCTGGTCGACCATCGGGATGGGGATCGCCTCGATCGCCTTCTACGTGCTGCTCACCGCGATCAGCGGCAACGTGCTCACCGACTCGATCGCATCGGTGGGCCTGGGCATTGCGTTCTACTACGGCCTGACGGGCTTCGCCTGCGTCTGGTACTACCGCCGTGTCCTCACCCGCAGCCCGCGCGACTTCCTCTTCAAGGGCCTGCTGCCGCTGCTCGGCGGGCTCAGCCTGCTCTACTTCTTCTGCTACGGCGCCTTCGACGTCTACGCCCAGCCCGACTACGGCGCCACCTCGATCGACCTCCCGGTCTTCGGCCGCACCGGCGGCGTGACCGTGATCGGGCTGGGAGCCCTGCTGCTCGGCGCTGTGCTGATGCTGATCCAGTGGGCGGTGCAGGGCTCCTGGTTCCGTCACCCCGACGTGCCCGTCAGCGCCGCCGACCCGGCGGACGCGCCCTGACGCCTCAGCCCCTCCGGCCGGTCAGGTACGGGACTTCGCGCGGACGTGCATGCGCTCGCCCTGCCGGCCGAAGAGGCTGAGGACTTCCACCGGCCGCCCGTCGGCACTGCCGAACCAGTGCGGCACCCGGGTGTCCCACTCGGCGACCTCGCCGGCACCGAGGACGAAGTCGTGCTCGGCGAGGACGATGCGCAGGCGGCCGTCCAGCACGTACAGCCACTCGTAGCCCTCGTGGGTGCGCAGGGCCGGCTCGGCGCCCCGGTCCGGGATGACCAGCTTGTAGGCCTGGAGCGGGCCCGGAGTCCGCGTCAGCGGCACGAACGTCCCCCCGTTCGGCAGACTGCGAGGGCTCAGCCGCACCCGGGGGTCACCCACCTCGGGTGCGCCGACCAGGTCGTCCAGCGGCACCCGGTAGGCCGAGGCGAGCGGCAGCAGGAGCTCGAGGCTGGGACGGCGCTGCCCGGACTCCAGCCGGGAAAGGGTGCTCTTGGAGATGCCGGTCGACTCCGACAATGCGGCCAGGGTGAGGCCGCGCTTGGTACGCAGCCGCTTCAGCCGGGGGCCGACCTCGTCGAGGACCGTCTGGTGGGGCAGGGATTCGTCCATGGGGGCATTCCACTGCGCCGTCCCGGAAACAGCAACAAGACTTTGCCGGACCTGTGCAGCCGGTCCACGCTCTGAGGCATGAACGCTCCGACGACGGGAGGGGCGGGACCAGAGAAGTGGAGTGACCGGTGAAATCGACAGCAGCAGAACCCGGCCGGAGAACGGCGGACAGCTCGGAGGGCCCACCGTCGGTGCGTTGGGTGCTCGCGGGCCTCGCACTCTCGATGATGCTCTCCTCGCTCGGCACCAGCATCGCCAACGTCGGCCTGCCGACCATGGCGCGGGCCTTCGACGCCTCCTTCCAGGAGGTGCAGTGGATCGTGCTCGCCTACCTCCTCGCGATCACCGCACTGATCGTCAGCGTCGGCAGGCTCGGTGATCTGACCGGCCGTCGGCGGCTGCTGCTGGCCGGGATCTCGCTGTTCACGGCGGCCTCGGTGCTCTGCGGTCTCGCACCGACGCTCTGGCTGCTGATCGCCGCCCGCGCCGCGCAGGGCCTGGGGGCGGCGGTGATGATGTCCCTCACCATGGCGTTCGCCGGTGAGGCGGTGCCGAAGTCGCGGACCGGTAGTGCGATGGGGCTGCTCGGGACGATGTCCGCGATCGGCACCGCTCTCGGCCCCTCGCTCGGCGGGGTGCTGATCTCCGGCTTCGGCTGGCGGGCGCTGTTCCTCGTCAACGCACCACTGGGCGTGCTGACTCTGCTGCTCGCGCACCGCCACCTGCCCGCCGACCGTTCGGGTTCGAGCCCCGGCCGGACTCGCTTCGACCACGTCGGCACCCTGCTGCTCGCGCTGACGCTGGCGGCGTACGCGCTCGCCATGACGCTCGGGCACGGGCGTCTCGGCCCGCTCAACCTCGCCCTGCTGGCCGCGGCCGCCGTCGGGGTCGGCCTCTTCGTCCGGGCGGAGGCGCGGGCGGTGTCGCCGCTGGTGCGACCGGCCATGTTCCGTGATCCGGTGCTGAGTTCGGGCCTTGCGACGAGTGCGCTCGTCTCGACGGTGATGATGGCGACGCTGGTCGTCGGGCCGTTCTACCTCTCCCGGGCACTCGGGCTCGCCCCGGCCGGGGTCGGCCTCGCCCTGTCGGTCGGCCCGGTGGTCGCCGCACTGACCAGCGTCCCGGCGGGCCGGGTCGCGGACCGGTACGGGGTCCACCGGATGGCCGTCGGCGGCCTCGCCGCGATGGCGGCCGGTGCGGCAGGTCTGGCCGTACTGCCGATCGGTCTCGGCCTGGTCGGCTACCTCGGCCCGATCGTCGTCGTCACCGCCGGGTACGCGGTGTTCCAGACCGCCAACAACACGGCCGTCATGGCGGATGTCGGAACGGAGCAGCGCGGCGTGGTCTCCGGCATGCTCAACCTGTCCCGCAATCTCGGCCTCATCACCGGCACGGCGGTCATGGGCGCGGTCTTCGCCTTCGCCTCGGCGACGACGGACATCACCACGGCCCGCCCCGCTGCCGTCGCCACCGGCATGCGGGCCACCTTCGCCCTCGCAGCGCTCCTGGTGGCCGCCGCCCTCACCCTGGCGGCACGTGCCCTCGCCCGCGCGCGCCGCAAGGTCGGGGTGGCTTAGACCGGCCGGGTCAGGGCCTGGTGGGCCCGCGGTAGGGGAGGGTCTGGCTGTAGACGACGCTGGTGGTCGTGCTGCCGAAGCCGGCCAGCTCGTCCATGAGCGTCTCCAGGTGCTCCATGGAGGTCGCGGCCACCTTCAGGGTGTAGCAGTCGTCGCCGGTGGTGCGCAGGCACTCCAGTACTTCGCGCCGTTCGGCGAGCAGGCGGCGCAGCGGTTGGTGGTGGTTCCCCGGGTACTTCAGCCGGACGACCGCCAGGACGGGGTAGCCGACCTTGGACAGGTCGATCACGGCGTGGTAGCCGGAGATGACCCCGGCCGCCTCCAACTGGCGGACGCGTTCGGTGGTGGCCGAGGAGCTGAGGCTGACGCGCCGGCCCAGCTCGCTGAGGGAGATGCGCGCCTCCTGCTGGAGCTGGTCGATGATCGCCCAGTCGACGTCGTCAAGATTCGCGGTCATGACGCGATTCTACCGGCAGAACCACGGTAGGAGGCGGTGAGTACCGGGAGAATGCTGTTCCGGTCTCCTTGATCGCCGGGATAGCCTCAAGGCATGCAACTTGGCGTCAACGTACCGAACTTCGGGCCCGGGACAGATCCCGGCGTGCTGCGCGAGTGGGCGCGGACGGTGGAGGGGCTCGGCTTCGACCTCCTCATGGTGTCGGACCACGTGGTCAACACCCCGGACGTGGCGGAGCGGTACCCGGCGCCGTTCTACGACCCGTTCACCACGCTCTCCTGGCTGGCCGGCCTCACCACGAAGGTGCGGCTGGGCACCACCGTGCTCATCCTGCCGTACCGGCACCCGCTGCTGGTCGCACGGATGGCCGTCAGTCTCAACCGGCTCAGCGGTGGTCGGCTCGTGCTCGGCGTGGGGGTCGGCTGGGCGCGCCAGGAGTACGAGGCGCTCGGCGTGCCGTTCACCGCACGCGGCAGGCTCACCGACGAGTACCTCGCCACCCTGCGGGAGGCCTGGCGCGAGGAGTCGGGTGACCAGGCCGGTTCGATTCCGGTCTGGGTCGGCGGCAACAGCGACGCCGCGATCCGACGCACCCTCAGGTACGGCGACGCCTGGCACCCGCTGCGGGTCACCCTCCCGAGGCTGCGCGCGGCCGTGGTGGATCACGCGCTTCCAGCGCTGGCGCCCCGCATCGCCCTCAGGCTGACCGCCGCACCGATCGACGACCCCGAGCGGGCCCTCGGCACCGGCAGCCTCGAGCAGATCCTCGGCGATCTCGGCCAACTGCGGGCCCTCGGTGCCGAAACCGTCGTACTCGACCCGTACCACGGAGACCCGGAGGAGACCCGTCGGCCGCAAGCGGCCTGGCAGGCGCTCACCGCCGTGGCCACCCACTGGAGGACAACGCCGTGATCACCGCTGCCGACGAGGCTCTGCTGCGACGCGCGATCGAGATCGCCGCCCACGCCGTCACCCTCGGGGATGCACCGTACGGCTCCCTGCTGGTCGGCCCGGACGGCGCGATCCTCGCCGAGGCGCACAACACCGTGCGGCGCGACGACGACATCACCTCCCACCCCGAACTGAAGCTCGCCCGCTGGGCGGCCCGCGAACTCGACGCCGACACCGCCGCCCGCACCACCATGTACACCAGCTGCCAGCCGTGCGGCATGTGCGCGGGCGGCATCCTCCGCTCCGGCCTCGGCCGCGTCGTCCACGCGCTCTCCACCGAGCAACTCGTCGAGCTCAACCCGCAGTCGGGCGCCTGGCCGACGCCCACCCAGGACGGCCCGGCCCTGTTCGCCGAGGCGCGCATCCCGATCGACGAGTACTACCGGCCGTGACCCGGCCACGATGGCCCGTATCGTAACAGTGCTTATATAAGCCCTGTTACGATACGGCCATGGCCGAAGACCCCGCCCCGGACCCCGCCCTCGATCCCACCCGGCAGAGCCTCTGGCGGCCCCTGCGGCTGCTCCAGGCGTCGATGGACGCGGATATCGGCCGGATCTACGCGAATGCGCCGATCCCCGGGCTGAAGCCGAGCTTCGTCATGGAGTTGCTCCGGCTGCACGCCTGCGGGCCGATGAGCATCACCGAGCTGGCCGAGTCGGTCGAGCGGACGCACTCGGCGCTCAGCCAGAAGGTGGCCGCGATGCGCGCGGCCGGCTGGGTCCACACCGTCGCCGGGGATGACGCGCGGAGCAAGAAGGTGGCGCTCACGGACGAGGCCCGCGGCATCGTCGGCCGCCTGGCGGCGGAGTGGCGGGCGACGGAGGCCGCCCTCGCCGACATCGAGGCCGAGATCCCGTACCCGCTGAGCCGGGTCACCGCCGACATCGAGCGGGCCCTGGAGCGCAAGGGCTTCCACGACCGGATCGCCGAGAAGCTGGCGGAGGACCCCGAATGGGGCTGAGGGGTGCGCTGCTGGACGTCGCTCCGCTGCGTTCGTCGCCCGCCTTCCGGCGGCTGTGGATCGGCCAGGGGCTCTCCGGGTTCGGCAGCCAGATGACGCTCGTCGGCGTGATGTTCCAGGTCTGGCAGGAGACGAGGAGCACCGCGTGGACCGGCGCTGTCGGCCTGGCCCAGGCCATTCCCCTCGTCGTGCTCGGGCTGTTCGCCGGATCGCTGGTCGACCGGGTGGACCGGCGGATGTGCTACCTCGTCACGACCGGTGGGCAGGCGGCGTGTTCGCTGCTGCTCGCCCTTCAGGGCTTGCTCGGTGGCCTTCCGACCGTGGGAGTGCTGGCGCTGGTCGCCGCACAGTCCTGCTTCGCGGCCGGCGGCGCTCCGGCCTCCCGCACCTTCATCCCGCACCTGCTGCCCGAACATCAGCTGGCCGCCGGGCTGGTGCTGAGGCGGATCGCCTTTCAGGGCTCCATGCTCCTGGGCCCCGCACTGGGCGGGCTGATCGCGGGCCGGTTCGGCGTCGGCAGCTGCTACCTGATCGATGCGCTCAGCTTCGCCGCCGCGTTCTACGGCGCGTTCGGCCTGCCCCGGCTGAGCCCCGGAGGCGAGCCCGCCCGGCCCGGCCTGCGAGGAGTCGCGGACGGCCTGGCCTTCCTGGTCCGCACCCCCGTCATTCGCGGAGCCCTGCTCACCGACCTGGCCGCCACCGTGCTGTCGATGCCGATCAGCCTGTTCCCCCTGGTCAACGCCGAGCGGTTCGGCGGCGACCCACGCACCCTCGGGCTGTTCCTCACCGCGCTCGCGGTCGGCGGCGTCGCCGCGTCCCTCCTCTCCGGGACGTTTGCCCGGCTTCCCCGCCCCGGGCTGGTCATGCTCGGCGGATCGGCCACCTGGGGAGCGGCCCTCGCCCTGTTCGGCCTGACGCCCAGCCCGTGGGTCGGGCTGGCCCTCCTGGCCCTGGCCGGCGCCGCCGACACCGTTGCCGTGGTGTCCCGGAGCACGATCGTCCTGACCCAGACCCCCGGCGACCTGCTCGGCCGCGTCAGCGCCGCCGAACAGATCGTCGGGCAGGCCGGCCCCGACATCGGCAACATGCGCGGCGGCCTCCTCGCGGACGCCACGTCAGGTGCCGTCGCCCTGGTCACCGGTGGCCTGCTCTGCATCTGCGCCGTCGCCCTGGTGGGAGCCACCACACCAGGCCTGCGCCGATCATCGGCCGTGCCTCCGCAGCTGCGGCAGCAGCAACAGCCTGCCTGAGTCCGACGGTAACCGCAGCCCCTCGCCACCGCACCGGACATGGCGTCAGTCGGGGTCGCCCCACTCTGCCTTCGGTGTATACACCGTGTGTATAGTGACCCGTATGTCACTAGGTCACACCATCCTGGGGCTCCTGGAGTCCCGTCCGAGCCACGGCTACGACCTCAAGCGCGCCTACGACGAGCAGTTCGGCCAGGCCCGCTCGCTGCCCTACGGCCAGGTGTACGCGACGCTCTCCCGGCTGCTGAAGAACGGCCTGGTCGAGGCGTGCGACCCCGAGCAGGGCGAGGGCCCCGAGCGCAAGCGGTACGTGATCACCGAGGCCGGGATCACCGACGTCGCCCGTTGGCTGGCCGAGCCCGAGAGCCCCGCCTCCTACCTGCAGAGCACCCTCTACACCAAGGTGGTGCTGGCCCTGCTGACCGGGCGCCCGGCCCAGGAGGTGCTGGAGACCCAGCGCACCGAACACCTGCGCCACATGCGCGACCTGACCCGCCGCAAGCTGGCCGGCGACCTGGCCGACCAACTGCTCTGCGACCACGCGCTGTTCCACCTGGAGGCCGACCTCCGCTGGCTGGAGCTGACCGCGGCCCGGCTCGACGACCTGGCCAGGAAGGTGCGCACCTGATGTCCACCCCTGCTGCTACCGCCGCCGCCACCGCCTGCAGCGCCGGACCGCTTGCCCAAGGCGCGCTGCTGGCCGCCACCGACATCCGGAAGAGCTTCGGACTCACCCAGGCCCTGAACGGCGCCTCGCTGGAGATCGGCCCCGGCGAGCTGGTCGCCGTACTGGGCAGCTCCGGCTCCGGCAAGTCCACCCTGCTGCACTGCCTGGCCGGCCTGATCCGGCCCGACGCCGGCACCGTCAGCTACCGCGGCCAGGATCTGGCCACCCTCTCCGACGGCGCCCGCAGCGCCCTGCGCCGGGCCGACTTCGGCTTCGTCTTCCAGTTCGGCCAGCTGGTGCCCGAACTCTCCTGCCTGGAGAACACGGCACTCCCGCTGCGGCTGAACGGCATGCGTCGGCGCCCCGCCGAGGAGCGGGCCAGGGAGTGGCTGGAGCGGCTGGACGTGGCCGACCTGGCCGACAAGCGGCCGGGCGAGCTGTCCGGCGGCCAGGGCCAGCGGGCCGCGATCGCCCGCGCGCTGGTCACCGAGCCGGCGGTGATCTTCGCCGACGAGCCGACCGGCGCGCTCGACTCGCTGCGCAGCGAGCAGGTGATGGCGCTGCTCATGGCCGCCGCCCGGGAGTCCGGTGCGGCCGTGCTGCTGGTCACCCACGACATGCGGGTGGCCGCCTACGCGGACCGCGAGATCGTGGTGCGCGACGGGTGCACCCGTGAGCCTGGGGGCAGTCGTGAGCTGGGGGACAACCGATGACCGATCGTCCGCTCTCCCGTCTGGTCACCGACCTGGCGCTCGGCCTGCGACTGGCGTTCACCGGCGGCCGGGACAGCCGGCTGCGCACCGCGCTGACCGCGATAGGCGTCGGCCTCGGTGTGGCGACGCTGCTGCTGGCCGCCTCCTTCCCCACCGTCCGCGAGCACCGTGACGACAAGCTGCGCACCCAGAGCGGCGCGGTGGTCTCCGCCGACATCGCACCGCGCTCCGACCACAGCCTGCTGATCCACAACGCCCGCGGCCGATACCACGGCCAGGACTTCTTCGGCCGGATCGTCCAGCCCGAAGGGCCGAACTCCCCGCTCCCGCCGGGCCTGAGCGCCTACCCGGCCCCCGGCACGATCGCCGTCTCGCCGGCCCTCGCCGAGCTGCTGCGCTCGCCCGGCGCAGCGCTGCTGCGCGAGCGCTACCCCCAGCCGATCACCGGCACGATCGGCCCCGCCGGCCTGGCCGGGCCCGGCGACTACGCCTTCTACCTGGGCAGCGACAAGCTGGCCGACACCGATCCGTCGACGCTGCGGATCGACCACTTCGAGGACGAGCTGCCGCCCAAGCCGACCGACCCGATTCTGCTGCTGCTCACCGTGGCCGGCCTGGTGATCCTGCTCAGCCCGGTGGCCGTGTTCGTCGCCGCCGCAGCCCGATTCGGCAGCGAGGCGCGCGACCGCCGGCTGGCCGCCCTGCGGCTGGCGGGCGCCGACCGCTCCACCACCGCGCGGATCTCGGCCGGCGAGTCGCTGGCCGGCGCGCTGATCGGTCTGGGGCTGGGCACCGTATTCTTCCTGGTCGGCCGTCAGCTGGTGGCGAAGGTGACCATCGCGGGGCTGAGCATCTTCGCCGACGACATCCGACCGCAGCCGGTGCTGGCGGCCCTGGTACTCGTCGCCGTCCCGCTGCTGGCCGTCGCCGTCACCATGCTGACCATGCGCCGGATCGCCGCCGAACCGCTCGGCGTGCTGCGCGGCGCCGAGACCCGGCGACCGGCGACCTGGTGGCGCGTGCTGCTGCCACTGCTCGGCCTCGGCCTGCTCTTCACCCAGCGCGGCAAGCTCGTCTCGCTCGACAGCAACCAGGCCCTGGCCATCCTGATCGTCGGCCTGCTCCTGCTCCTGGTCGGTGCGACCCTGCTGCTGCCGCCGCTGGTCGCGCTGGCCTCCCGCGCGCTGCGCCGGGTCAGCGGGCCGCCGGCCTGGCAACTGGCGCTCGGCCGACTGCGGTTCAGCCCGGAGAGCGCGGCCCGGCCGGTGACCGGCATCGTGGTGACGGTGGCCGGCGCGATCGCCCTGCAGACCCTGCTCGGCTCGCTCGCCGCCGCGCGCAGCCCGGCTCCGGCCGAACTCGCCACCATGGACCGCACACTGCTGTCCGTCAGCTTCGAAGCAGCCGGCGACCGTGCCGGGCAACTCGCCGACCGGCTGCGCCACAGCCCCGGAGTCGCCGACGCAACCGGCTACACCGACATCTACGCCAGCGCGGGCGACCAGTTGTTCACCATCCGGGTGGCCGACTGCGCGACCCTGAAAGCCACGAACCACATCACCGACTGCGCCGACGGTGACGTGTTCACCACCCTGGGCCTGCAGTCCGCCGCGGCCGGCCACAGCCCGCTCGCGGCCGGCGGACAGGTACACCTGGAGTCCTTCGGCCAACCGGAGAGCACCTGGCAGCTGCCGGCCTCCCGCGCCACGGTCGAACGGTCCACGGGCGACGGCCGCCCGCACTACTCCGACACCGTCCTGGCCACACCGTCCGTGCTTCCGGCCGCCCTGCTGCGCTCCCAGAACGCCCGAGTCGAGGTGCACCCGCTGCCCGGCACGCCCGACGCCGAGGACCGGATCCGCACGGACGCGGCGCTGATCAGCGTGGAGAGCAGCGTGCACAACCCCACGAGCGGCCTGCCGGACCCGCAGTTCGTCGGCGTACGCAACGCCCTGACGGCCGGCACGGTGACGATCCTGACCCTGATCGGCGCCAGCATGCTGGTCGGCCTCCTGGAGCAACTGCGCGAGCGCAGGCGCACCCTGGCGATACTCACCGCCTTCGGCACCCGCACCCGCACACTGGCCTGCGCCCTGCTCTGCCAGAGCATCGTCCCGGTCGCCCTCGGCCTCGCGCTCGCCGTGGCCTCCGGCCTGGCGCTCGGCACCGCACTGCTCTTCCTGGCCAAGCTGCCGATCGCCTTCGGCTGGGGCGACATCGCCCTGATGACCGGCGCGGGCGCGGCAGTGGTGCTGCTGATCACGGCCCTGAGCCTGCCGGTGCTCTGGCGCCGGACCAAGCCGGCGGGTCTGCGCTACGAGTAGGAGGTCCGGACGAGCCGGTCCGGCCTGCGTCGCGGTGCACCACCGCTAAATGAAACCGGAATCGCTTGAAGGCCGGACCATTGTGTGAAAGGCGACCGCCAGATGAGTTGTACGTGTCACTGTGTCTGTCTGCGGTGATGGCAACACACTTGGGGAGGCTTGGTGGCTGCCGACGGGGACGCCGAGGGCACGCGGGGGCGGCAGGCTGTGTTCGTCGGCCCGCATCAGTTGCTGCGGCCCTTGGGCGAGGGCGGGATGGGGGAGGTGTACCTCGCCCGCTCGCCGGGTCTGAGGCTGCTCGCGGTGAAGGTCATCCGGCGCGAGTACGCCGAAGACCCGCAGTTCCAGCGTCGATTCCAGCAAGAGGTCGAGGCCGCCAGGCGGGTGACCGGTTTTCATACGCCACCTGTGGTGGATGCGGAGCCGCGCGGCCGTCGGCCCTGGATGGCCACGTCCTACCTACCTGCGCCGACGCTCAGCGAGGTGGTCATGCGGTTCGGCACCCTGGGCGAGGCGGGGGCACGGTCGTTGGGAGCCGCTCTCGCCGAGGCGTTGGCGGCGATCCACGCGGCGGGAGTGGTGCACCGCGACCTCAAGCCGGGCAACGTGCTCATCGCACGGGACGGGCCGCGCGTCATCGACTTCGGGATCAGCCGCGCCTTCGAGGCCACCCACCTGACCCGGACCGGCATGGTGTGCGGCACACCCGGATACATCGCCCCCGAGCGCATCGTCTCCGCCTCCGTGACCTCAGCGGCAGCGGACATGTTCTCGCTCGGCTGCCTGTTGGTGTACGCACTTACCGGCCGCACCCCGTTCGGTGGCGGCGAGCCCGCGCAGATCAACTGGCGGGTCGTGTACGAGGAGCCCGACCTCTCCGGAGTGCCCGCCACGCTGCGCCCCGTGGTGGCCGCGTGCCTGGACAAGGATCCCGCCCGACGACCCACCGCGACGACCGTGTTGGGCGCCCTGGCCCCGGCCGATCCGGCGGCGATGCTGAGCCCGGGGCTGCTCGCCGACCTCGATGCCCGGGAGAGGCAGGCCGATGTCGACCTGGCTGCTCCGCCCGCCGATCCGCCCGCGCTGCCGGTGCGGACGTGGCAGTCGCTCAACCGCCGCAGCCTGTTCGGCCTCGGCGCCGGGCTTGGCGTGGGGGTGGCTGCCGCGATCGGCGTGCCGCTGCTGCTCACCCGTCGGGCACAGGTGGCCGGTGGCGCGGCGACGGTAGGAAAGCCGTTGAGCGCGTGGGGAGTTGAAGCGGGAGCTGCGAGCTCGTCGCCCGTCGCGCCGGCGCCGCTGTGGAGCCATCCGGTCAGTGGTCTGACGCTGGATCACCAGCTGTCCCTTCTCGGGTCCACCCCGGTGTGGTGGACGCAGGGGATGGGCGCGCTCGGCTTCGACGGTTCGACGGGGCGTCAGGTCTGGTCCCAGCAGGACATCCAGTTCTTCCAGGTGCAGAACGACCTGATCTACGGGACGTCCATGGACTTCGGAAGCCTGGTGTGGCTGAACGCCAAGGACGAGGGCCATCGGAGCCCGCTCACCGTGCCCACCGCGCAACGCACCTACGCCGCGATGAGCATGCGGGTGTTCGGTGCGGACAGCCGGACGGTGGTACTCGCCCACCAGACGTCCCTCACCGGCGGCGGAGTCGTCGTCGGGGCCGACCTGGGCAGTGGGAACGTGCTGTGGCAGCACGAGGTCGCCCAGGACATGGCGATGAACACGGCCCGCGACATGGAGTCGCTGCTGAGCGGCTCCGGCAGCTCGATGGGTCTGGTCGCCGACAGCCGCTGCTACTACGAGGTCAGCGGCGCCGTACATGCTGTGGACCTGCGAACCGGCGCGTCCCAATGGCAGGCCACCGGCGTCACCTCCGGAAACACCGGGGTGCCCGCGCGGCTGCTACGCACGGGTGGACTGCTGCTGGTCGTCCACGGCCAGGCGGTCGTCGCCCTGGACCCGGCCACCGGCCAGCAACGCTGGACGTCTCCGTCCGTTCCGCAGGTGGTCTTCGGCTGCGCGCTCGGTACCGGCAAGCTGCTGTTGTCCGGGGCCCTGGGTACCGCCTTCTGCCTGGATGTCACGACCGGCAAGGGGCTGTGGCACACCGTCGTGGAGACGACGACCGATCCGGGGACAGGCATGGACTTCCGGGCACCGTCCGCAGGAGACGGCTTCTTCGGCGTCCCCCTGATGGCCAGACCGTCAGGAGCGGCCGTGCTGGATGCCGCGGACGGCGCGATCCGCTGGGTGGCGCGAGCGGCCTCCGACGAGGGCCAGTGGACCACTGCGGCCGCAGACGGGACGCTCTACTGTGCCTCGGCCACCACACTGCGCGCCTTCCGGGCCGGCGGAGCATGAGCACGCAGACGGTCGGTCCGTACCGCATCCTGCGACGGATCGGTGCAGGGGGCATGGGCGACGTCTACCTGGCCGCCACCGACAGCGGACGCCCCGTCGCGGTGAAGACCGTGCAACACCAGTACGCGGCCGACGCCGAGTTCCGCCGCAGGTTCACCCAGGAGGTGGCGGCGGCCAGGGCGGTCAACGGGGCCTACACCGTGGCGGTGGTGGATGCCGACACCGAAGCGGAACTCCCCTGGCTGGCGACCGAGTTCGTCGCCGGTCCGTCGCTGCACGAAGCCGTCGCACGGCACGGCGCACTCGCCGGGCCCGCGCTGCAGGCGCTGGGGGCGGGGCTGGTGGAGGCACTCGCCGCGATCCATCGCGCCCGGATCATCCACCGGGACCTGAAGCCCTCGAACATCCTGGTCACCCGGGACGGCCCGAGGGTCATCGACTTCGGCATCAGCAAACCGATGGCCGACGTGCTGCCCACCGCGAGCGGCGAGATCATCGGCACACCCGGGTTCATGTCACCCGAACACGCGGCGGGCCAGGATCTCACCCCTGCCAGCGACCTGTTCTCGCTCGGCGCGGTACTGGCGTTCGCGGCAACCGGCCGCGCACCCTTCGGCGACGGACCACCGGCGGTGCTGGTCTACCGCGCGTCCGAGGAACCCCCGGACCTCGACGGAGTACCGCCGGAACTGATGGGACTGCTGGTGCGCTGCCTGGACCGGGACCCGGCCCGGCGGCCCGCCCCGGCCGAACTCGCCGCAGCCTTCCGGTACGGTCCGGCGGTCGGCACCGACTGGATGGGCGGGGCCGAGCTGACCGTACGCCGACGCGAGCGCGAACTGACCCGGGTGCTGAACGATCCGAACGGCACCCGGCGTCGGCTGGTCGTCCTCGGCGGAGCCCTGCTGGCCACGGCTGCTGCGGGCGGTGTCACCCGGGCACTGTGGCCCGGCCCGGCCGGAGGCACGCCCCCGACGGTCTGGTCGGTCACGCCTCCGCGGGCCGGAATGGCCCCTGTCGCCTGTGGACCGGCAGCAGTGGTGTGCGCGGACCGCACGGGCCTGGTCGGCTACGCCCGCACCGACGGTCGGACGCTGTGGAGCAGCACCGCAGAGACCGGAATCCTCCCGGTCGGCGACGGCACCCGGGTATGGACCGTGGACTCCGACGGCTCGGTGCAGGCGCGCGATGCGCGCAGCGGCGGCACGCTCTGGCGTTCGACCGACACCGTTCCCGGCGCGCAGTCCGTCGCACTGCCGATGCCCGGCCTGCTGCTGGTCACCGGGGAGGACGGAGCACCGCGCGCCTACGACGCGGCCACCGGGGGCCAGCTGTGGACCGGAGCCGCGCTCGGTACCTCCTACCGTCTCCAGGGCATGGCCTCGGCCGGACTGCTGGTCGTCATGCTCCTCAACGGCCCGACCGGGACCGCGAACGGCGCGTTCCACTTCGTGGCGCTCGACAGCGGGACCGGGCGGCGGCGCTGGTCGCTCGACGCCCAGGACCTGTACGCGCCGCCGACCGGTACCCGCCTGTACGCCTTGGCGGCGGATCTCGCCCTCCTGGCCGTGGACGGCCGGGACGGGGCCACCCTCTGGAGCCGTCCCACCGGTCTTCCGTCGGCCTCCGCGACCATGCTCTCCGGTGGGTACAACGGTTCGCTCTCGCTCCGCCAAGGAGTGGTCACCTGCCTTCCGGTCGTCTCGACGACGGCCACGGACGGGAGGGTCGCCACGGCGGCCTTCGACACAGTCCAGGGCACCCGACTCTGGAGCGGCTCACACACCGGCTCCATCACCGGGTGCACGGACGCAGGAGGGGTGGTCGTGACCGGCGGGCCGCAGGGCGCCTCCGGTGTCAACCTGCGCACCGGGCGCACCGCATGGACCTGGCGGCCGGCCCAGGGCACCGCCACGGTGCGGGGCGCCGCCGGAAAGCTGGTCCTCGCCACCGTGCCCACCGCCACCGGCGGTATCACCCTGCAGGCGCTCACCGCCGCCGCCGGTACCCCGCAGTGGCACCAGACCTTCGCCCGGCAGCCAGGAGACCCACAGGTCCTCGCCCAGGACTCGGCCCTACTGGTCGGCTACGGGAGCACTCTGACCGCCTACCACCTGCCCAGCAGCTGACACTCTTCGAAGGGTTCACCACGAGATGGCCGACATCGAGGACACCCCGCCCGCAACAGAGCCACTGCCGACCGTCGCGGCAACCCGCTTCCTGCCGGGACAGGCCACTCCGGCCACCCTCCCCGACCCGGCGGACCTGCGCCCGGCCGGTCCCGCCCGGCGGTGGACCTGGCTGCTCGGAGGCATCACGGCCGGCGCGGGCACCGCAGCGCTCGCACTGAGCCTGGTCGCCAACCTCGTCCACCCGGCGACGGCCGCACCGACCGCCACGGCGAGCGTCACGCCGACCGTCTCGGCCGCGCCGTCGTCCTCCGGTCCGGAGAGCCCTGCCACGGCGGCCTACACCACTCTGGTCAAAGGCTGTGCGCTGCTGCGCCCGGAGACGGTCGACCGCTACGCCAAGGGCGCCACCTGCCTCGAGCAGACGACGGTCGGAGGTACGACCATTTCGGGTGGGAACTGGGTGAGCAGGGGCTCCGGCTCGACCGACATGAGGGTCAGCGTCATACTCTCCCCGCTCGCGGAAGGCGTCTACCAGCAGATGCTGACCACTGACCGGACGATGGCCACCACCACCGGCATGAAGATCACTGACGACCGGGTCGTTCCCGGCCTCGGTGACCAGGCGACTCTGCTCTACACCACCGTGAGCGGCTTCGGGCACGTCGATCTCCTGGTGCTCCAGCGCAACGCGCTCATCACCATCCGCTACGACGCTCTCACCAGGTCGGGCTACACCCTGAAAGACGTCCCGGTTGCGACCGCCGAAGCCGCCGCGACCGCCTGCGCTCAGGATGTGTTGGGCACGCTCATCACGACGTGAGCTCGAGGTACAGGGAGTTGGGCGCTCGGCTGCTCGGCTGCCATTGTGACCGGAATCTATAGTTGGCCGCAGAGCTGCTGCTCCGGGCCGGTCGTGACCGACCTGGAATAGCTAGTTGGCCATCCTGGGAGTCCGTAGTTGGCCAGTCCGGCCCTGATTCATCACGCAGAGTCAGTGGCTGGGCCTGCGTGCGCCTGGTCGGCCTGCTGGAGATGGCTGCGGGTGCACTCGTTGAGTGCCTGCCGCAGGCGGGTCCAGAAGGCGTCGTCGGCGGGGTCGTGAATGAGTTCGAGGATGGCCTGCTGCGGCCGATCAGCCTTGTTCAGCGGCAGGGGCCGCTCGGAGGAGAACGGGGGCCTGAAGCAGGGGGCGAGGTCCCATTCGCTGCCGGTGAGCGCTGACCAGATGTGTGCTGACGCGCCGAGATGGAGCGGGCTGCCGGGGTGGACCGGGAGCTCTTCAGGGGGCGGTGGGAGGTGCTCCAGGACGGTCTGCCACTCGTTCGCGCGCAGGTGCCAGAACGAGAAGCTGGTCCTGCGCCGGTGGTAGTCGGTGGGGGCGGGAGTGCGGGAGACATGTCGTGCGAGTGCCTCGAAGGCGTTGGCGAGTGCTGTCCGGCGGGCCTTCTGGCCGCTTTGGTAGGCGGTCGCCGACAGCATGAGGTCGTTCTGGGGGAGCCAGGCGGCGGGGATGCCCAGGAATCTGGTGGCCTTCTCGAAGGACAGGCCGGTGGCGGCTTGGACGAGCTGGACGGAGACCGCGCGGCGGAACCTCCGGTCCTGGCAGGCCCGCAAGGATCTCTGCGCGCCGTGTTCGAACAGGATGTTCACCCAGCTGCCGGGGATGCGCTGGGGGATGTGTTCGGGCAGGTAGCCGCGTTGGGCGACTGCGAGGACAGGGGCCGCGGGCGGCTCGGGATACTGCTTTCGGGGAGGCTGGCGGAGGTGGTCGGTGACCAGCAGGACGTCCTGGCGGACCGCGTTCGAGCACCGGGTCGGCAGGCGGGTCCAGGTCGTGCCCCACTGCCGGTCACTGCGAGGGCCGGCTGTCCGCAGCAGGTGGTCGAGGTCCTGCCGGACGACGGCGCGGGGCTGGTCCAGGATGGCGTCGGCGATGGCCAGCAGTGCTGCGGTCGCCTCGGCGTCGGCCGGCAGTTCGTCGCATCGGGTGGCGCCCTCGGCGGTGTCGGGAGGGTTCAGCAGCTGGTCCAGGCCCGGCGGGAGATCAACGGGCGAGCGGACGGCGGCGAGGGGCCAGGTTCCGGCGGCGATCGCGGCCATGATCTGCAAGTCGCCGATCGCATCGGGCCGGGCGGGGCCGCCTTCCGGCGTGGTGAAGCCGAGGATCTTGCGCTGCAACGCGGCGAGAGGGCCGGTGAGCGGGCGAGAGGTGACGGTGTCCAGGCGCCTGCCGCAGACGGCGATGGCCCCGTCGCGGTCCAGGCCCGCCCGGCACTGGGCCGGGTGCATGCCGGGTGTTCCCAGGGCGGGCAGCAGGCGCTGCGTGTTCGACCAGCGGCCCGCGCCGAAGGCGTGCTGCCCGCAGTCGGGGCAGAGGTGCTCCAGAAGGACCTGGTGGTCGAGCAGGCGAAGACCGTCGCGAGCCGCCAGTGGAGCTTCCAGGGCCCGCCGTGGCGCTGCTGGACCTGGCTGCCGTCGCCCGCCAGGCAGCGCGGGCAGTAGCGGCTTGAGGCCAGCCAGAGCCCCGGCCTGACGGTCGTGACGGGACGCCGGACGGCGCCGGGGCGGGCGAGTGCCTCGCCGACGGCCGGGTGGCGGCCGGCGAACTTCGCCAGGGTCAGTGCCTGCGCTTCCTCGGTACTCAGGCGGGTGAGGCGGGCGAATGCCTCCAGCGGGCCGGGCTCCAGCACCAGCAGGTGCCTGGTCGGCGCCCCGTTCGAGGAGACGACGCCGAGGCCGGTCAGCCGGGCCTTGCGCAGCAGCCGGCCCGGGACCAGGTCCAGGCGGTGGGAGAGCCGAAGGACGAAGCCGGGCAGGCTCTCGTCGGGCAGCGGGTGTCGGCGTACCCGTCAGAGTGGCTCTGGCAAGATTTTCGTAGCCGGAGATCGTTTCGTCTTGGCGGCGGGCAGCCTGTGATGGTGTTCCGTTGAACTTGCGGCGTTGTTGCCGCACTTGGCCGGGGTGTCGGTGGTCTCGGTCGATACTTCTGGTCCCGTCGTGCTGGTCCAGGCCCGTACCCGGTCCCGGAACCCGGTGCCGTGTACGGGATGCGGGGCGGTGAGCGAGTGGGTTCACAGCCGGTACGTGCGACACCTGGCCGACACGACGGTCGGCGGTAGGCCGGTTCGGATCGACTTGGGCGTGCGGCGTCTGTACTGCCAGAACCCGGCCTGCTCGAAGGTGACCTTCGCCGAGCAGGTGCCGGGGCTGACGATGCGCTACCAGCGGCGGACCCCGCTGCTGCAGGAGCTGGTCGAGGCGGTCGGCGTGGTGCTGGCCGGCCGGGGCGGGGCCCGGATGCTGAGCATCCTGGGCATCGCACTCTCGCGGTCCGCCGTGCTCTCCCAGCTGATGCGGGTGCCGCTGCCACCGCTGGTCACGCCTCGGGTGCTGGGGGTGGACGACTTCGCGCTCTACGGCGACACCTACGGCACCCTCCTGGTCGACGCAACGACACGGCTCCCGCTGACGCTCTGGGAGGGCAGGGACGCCGAACAGCTGAGCCGGTGGCTGCGCGAGCATCCCGGTGTCGAGGTCGCCTGCCGGGACGGATCGCTAACCTACCGGCAGGGAATCGCCGCCGGCGCCCCCGACGCGGTCCAGGTCAGCGACCGTTTCCATCTCTGGCAGGGCCTGTCCCGGCGCGTCCAGGACATCGCCGCCGCTCACCGCGGCTGCCTGACCGCCGCGCTGCCCGCGCCTGATTCCGCCGGGCCGGAGCCCACTGGAACGGGGGAGGTCGGTGCTGGGGAGGTGGACGGTCCGGCCGTGCAACACGCGCGGCGGCTGTTCGAAGCCGTGCAGGCACTCGCCGGCACCGGTCGCTCCCACAGCTCCGTGGCCCGTGAGCTCGGTCTGGACCGCCGCACGGTGCGCAAGTACGTCCGGGCCCGTACCTGGCAGGAGATCATTCGGCGGGCTCCCCGGCGCCCGTCCACTCTTGACCCCTACCTTGACTACCTGCAGCAACGCTGGGACGAGGGCGAGCGCAACGCGGTGATCCTTCATCAGGAACTCGTGGGCAAGGGCTACCTGGGCCACTACCAGCGCGTGAAGATGGCCCTCGCACCCCTCAGGCGCGGCCTGCCCCTGGACGAGCCCCGCGAACGACCGCCTTCCCCACGCGAAGCCGCGCGCTGGATCATCACCGGTCCCGACCGGCACGGCCTCCAGACCGCCGAACGTCTGCATCGACTGCTCGAACACTGCCCGGAACTCCGGCTCACCCACGGCCTGGTCCGCGAGTTCGCCGCCATGCTCGACACCCGCGATGCCACACCACTGCCGGACTGGCTCGAGCGACTTGCCAGTAGCGGGCTGGCGCCCCTCACCGGCATCGCCGCAGCCCTACGCGAAGACCAGCACGCCGTTGCCCAAGGCATCACCACCCCACACAACTCCGGGGTCAACGAGGGTCGGATCACCGACGTGAAGCTCCAGAAACGCATGATGGGAGGCCGCGCGGGCGTCCCACTGCTCCGACATCGGGTCGTCCTGCTCGCCCGCCTACGCCGCCGGTACGCGACCCGACCTGCTAATGACCCTGGATGATCTCCAGCTACGAAAATCTCGCCAGAGCCACCTCCAGCCGTACGCCGACAGCGGGACGAGACTGCGCGGCAGCACGTCCGGCCAGTCGTCACCGGCCGCCATCAGGCCCCCGCTCCGGCTGCGGCCGGGCCCGCGTCGTCGAAGACGGTGTTGCGCGGGCGCCATTGGCTCTTCTTGCGGCCGGCGGGAGCGGGTTGGTGGTCGAGGCCGTCGATGGCGGGAATCTCACCGGCGCCCGGGTCGCGGGTGGGGTCGTCGAGGCTGAGGACGATCTCGTCCAGCAGGGACTCGTCGATCCGTTCGTGGCCGCTGTCGATGGCTTCCTGGGCGCCGTCCTCGATGAGGCGGGCGAGCAGGCCGACGACGCCGCCGGTGCGGCGCATCAGGTATTCGGGCATGGAGCCGGTGGTGAGCATGCCGGGCTCGGCTCGGAAGAGGCGAAGGCCGTCCTCGATGCCGACGAGGTGGTCCTGGAACGCCTGGATCTGCTGGGGGGTGGTGTAGCGGAAGCGGTCGAGGTCGACCAGGTCGAAGCGGTGCTCGGTCTGGGTGGGCTCCCGGCCGAAGCTGCGGGCGCGGGTCGCGGGCGGCATCACCCACTGCCGGTGCTCGGCGTCCCAGCTGGCCTCCCGCAGCGGGCCGGAGCCCGGGATGTCGACGCCGACCAGGATCAGGGTGACGTTCATGCTCATGAACGCCCGGATGAGGTCGAGGACGTCCTGGTCGTCGAGGCGGTGCATGCGCAGGCGGGTGATGTCGTCCAGGACCAGGGCCCGCACTCCGTGGTCGTCCAGCGAGTCGGCGACCGTCTTGACGAGCTGCGGCAGCGTCAGGCCCTTGGTGGGGGCGCCGAAGAAGTTCAGGATCGCTTCGCAGGTGCTCTTCGGTTTCGCGGTGACGGGGGTCTGGACATGGGCGACGGGGGCGTGCAGGTCCCGGCTGCCGGGCCGGGCGCTGGGGTTGACGCGGTCGTGCAGGGCCAGCCACTGGTCCTCGAACGCGGCGGTGACCTCGCAGATCGTCTCGGTCTTGCCGTGATAGCCCAGGCCGTTGACCATCACCCCGGACAGGGTCGGGGAGGTCTGCTTCCAGGTGTTGTTGTTGATCCTGCGGTTGACCAGGCGCGAGACCTTCAGTGCCATCGGCGTCTCCTGCAAGGGCAGGTTCACGTGGGTCGCGGTGCGGTGCATGTCGTGAAACGCCCTGTCGGCGGGGCTCATCGTGCGCCACTGGTCGATCGTGATCCTCGGTGCGGGCACGAAGTCGCGCCGGGTGGTGCGGAAGTGCTGCCAGCCCGGGAAGGTGTCCCGCCTGGGAGGCTTGCGCATCAGCCTGGCCAGCACCTCGACCGAGCTGAGAGGCTCGCTCACGCGTTCTCCTCCCGGTTCGTCCCGGCGTCGGTTTCCTCGTCCGGCAGCAGGAACAGGTTCCGCCGCCGCAGGCCCTCGCCGAGGCGGGGCGGCGGCGTGGGCCGCCCGGTGACGGCGGCCTCGCGCCGGCGGCGTCGCTCGGCGTCCACCGCGTCCCGGACGCCTTCCGCCTGCCGGGGCCAGGCGACCACCTTCGCCTCCTCGACCGGTGCGGATGCGGGAGGGCGGGGCCGGTCGGCGACGGCTTGCGCGGCCTGCGCGGCCTGACGCGAGCGTGCGGTCTTCTCCCGCTTCGGCATCTGTGAGGGCCACTGGGAGACGGGGATCACGGAGCCGAGGATGTCCAGCAGCACCGGCAGCAGCTCGGCGTCCGTGCGCGGGGCGAGCCCGCGGCGGCGGACCTCGGCGAGCAGAGCCTGGGCGTTGACGTCGGAGAACGCCGGAACCTCGCCCTCGGGCGGCAGCCCGTTCCAGCGCAGGGTGTGCCAGTCGTCGGGGCGGTCAGGATCTTGGAAGAACACCTGGCGCCGGTCCCTTCGGTCACTGCGGACCACCCACTCGCCCTTGTGCTGCCCGCCGCGGGAGGAACGGCCGCGGAATCGTTCCTCCTCCAGCACCGGGTGGTGGTAGTAGAGCCCGAGGATCTTCACTCCCCGGGCCGGGTGGATCTTGACGTGGTGGCTCCGCAGCAGCTTGTAGTAGAGCTCGGGGGAGGGGATCTCCAGGTCGAGGCCGCCCTGCGTGGCGGCGGCCGCGAACAGCGAGTTCGGGCTGTGCTTCTCTCCCGGTGCCCAGGCCGGCGCGTACTCGCCCAGCTCGCGCCGCTGCCAGACCCTCACGACCCAGGTCGCGACGAGGTGCTCCATCTGCTCGATCGTCAGCACCGCGTCCGCTTCCGGGTCCTCGCCGCGGTCGGCGACGTCCGTGCCGGTGAAGCCGAGCAGGTGCTCCAGCAGCAGGGTCTTGACGGAGGAGAACGCCCGCTCGACGGCGAACTTGTCGTGCGCCCGCAGGGTGCGGGCGGGCAGGATCGAGCAACCGATCGCCCGCTCAGCCGCGACGATCTCGTGGCTCTTGTAGGGGCCGCCGTGGTCGGTGGTGACCGTCTCCGGGGCGAAGAACGGCAGGGCCGCGACCTTGTGCCCGGCGAACTGGGCGACCAGCGTGGCCGGGGCGCCGGGGTAGGGCCACTCCATGTCCTCGCCCCAGCCCGCGCGCATCGGCAGCGGCATCATCACGTCCCGCAGCAGCATCGCGATGTCCACCGACGTGTCCGACACCAGGGTGAGGCGAAACGCCACGATCGAGTGGGTGTAGAGGTCCAGCGCCAGCGACAGCACCACGGACACCGGCTCGCCGAAGACGTGCTCGCGGACCTTCACCGGCAGCGGTGTCGAGTCCAGCGCGACGACCTGGCCGGGCCGGTGGACCACCAGGCGCCGCCCGGCCTCGGCGATCTCGGCAGTGCGGACGTAGCGCTGGCGGGAGCCGTCCGGGCCGAACCACTCCCGCCAGACCGCCGCCAGCGTCTTGCCGCACGGCACCTTCTCGGCCGGGAAGTCCGGGAACACCTCGTGGACGCACTGGTGCAGCAGCCGGTGCCGGGCCGCCATGGTCATCCGCGAGCGGCGCAGGAACTCCTCGCGGACCGCGAAGATCCCCTCCCGGATCTCCGCCGTGACGCTGGGTCGGCCGCCGCCCTCGCGCAGCCAGCGGCCGTCCGCGCAGGCCAGCACCAGGTCCTCCCCGTCGCGGACGGCCAGGCGCCGCAGCGTGCGCTCGCTCATGAACCGCAGCCCCAGCGTTTCCGCTTCGAGCGCCGGCATCGCCTTCAGTTCGGCGGCCTTGGCCCGGCGCCGCTCGGTGACGGTGGTCGTCCGCGGATCGAAGCCCGGCCGGGGCTCTCCGGGCAGGGCCCGCTCGGGATGCCCGGCCCGGAACCCGGTCTCGGTCTCCAGCACGTGCTCGGCCCGGATCCGGGCCCGCCGCAGTTGCTCGGGCGTCAGGTCGGAGCCCACCGTGCCCCGCCGGTCCCGGGACGGCCGCCCGGCGCCGCCTTCCGGTGCGAGCGGACGGACGTCGGTGCGGGCGGCCAGCCACCGAAGCGACCGTCGGCTGAGCGTTCCGTCGGCGTCCTTCAGGGTCACCCGGCCAAGGTGCGGCTCCAGCTCCTCGACGGTGAAGCGGACGCCGCCGAGCTCCAGAGCGACCCCGGGCGCCAGCACCAGGACGCCGCGGCTCACGACCGCCGCCCGGCCGGCCAGACCAGGGAACGGTCACCGAGCGGAGATGCCAGGTCCAGGCCGAGCCGGCGGTGCCAGAGCAGATGGACCGCCTCGGTCCGCGCCAGCTCCGGCCAAGCAGTGGCCTGTACCAGTTCCCCGAACGGCAACGGCCCCTTCCCGGCGGCCGCCAGGAGCTCGGCGCGCAGGCCGAGAGGGTCCTTGCGCGGGCGCCGCCGGGCCGACAATGCGTCCAGCACTCCCTGGACGTGCGGGTGCCAGCCGGTGACCACGGTGTAGCGCCAGCCCGCAGCCGCGGCGGCCTCCCGAGTCGCGGCGAACTTCAGCACGTCGTCGTCGCGGACCAAGTCGGCCGGGCGGACGTCGAACAGCCAGATGCCGTCCGGCATCAGCGCCAGGAAGTCCGGGACGTGGGCCGAGCGGCCGCCGCTGTGCTCGAAATCCAGGCGGAACGGCTGCGGCAGCACCTCCCGGACCCGCACGAAGTCCAAGGCCCGCAGCAGCTCGCGCTCCTCCAACGACTCAAAACCGTGCTGCCGGCCGGTGGAGACCATGAACTCCAACCCCGGCCGGTGCCGCTGCCGGGCCCGCCAGGTGAACCGGCGGCAAGGCTGCGAATCCAGCACCGGCACCGAGCCCAGGTCCCTGACCGGCCAGACGACCGAGCTGCCGTCGAACAGCCAGGTCGTCGCCCAGCGCCGGGGCCAGTCCTCGCCCAGCAGCAGCCGGGCGCGGTGGTCGTCACCGAGGGTGAAGCCTTCGGCCAGCGCGGTGAGATCGCACTGGTCCGAACGAATGCCGGGCCCGGTCCACACGCTCATGCGACAAGCCCAGCATCCCCGCTGACATGAGCTGGCCGAGAAGCCCGATCTTCACCCGTTCGAGTGAAGATCGGGCGAAGTGTCGGACGGTGCGGCCGGGCCCCGCCGACTGCGAAGCGGTCCGGTTCG
Source organism: Kitasatospora sp. McL0602 (assembly GCF_052076145.1). NCBI lineage: Bacteria > Bacillati > Actinomycetota > Actinomycetes > Kitasatosporales > Streptomycetaceae > Kitasatospora > Kitasatospora sp. McL0602. The sequence goes on from NZ_CP197246.1 coordinate 7,254,424, forward strand.
AGGGCGCTGCCGCCTGCACCCTGCCGGGGCCCGGCAAGCCGGAGGCAGGCCGACTACCCGCTGCCTCCGGAGTCGGGTGTCATGCCTTGGCGGCGCGCTCCTTGGCGATCAGAGCATCTGCCACGTTCAGAACACCTTCCGGGCCGCCGGCCGTGCCGAGGTCGAAGCGGTACTTCCCGTTGACGACCATGGAGGGGACGCCCGTGATCTCGTACTTCTTCGCCAGCTCCTTGGCCTGCCGCACCTGGCCGTTGATGGTGAAGGAGTTGAAGGTGGCGAGGTACTTGTCCCTGTCGACGCCCTGGGTGGCGAGGAAGTCGGCCTGGTCCTCGGGCTTGACGAGCTGCTTGCGCTGGTTCTGGATCGCGTCGAAGACGGCGGCGTGGACCTTGTGCTCCACTCCCATGGCTTCGAGGGTCAGGAACATCTGCCCGTGCGCGTCCCACGGGCCGCCGAACATTGCCGGCACCCTCTTGAAGTTCACGTCCTTGGCGAGCTTGTCCGCCCAGGGGTTGATGGTGGGCTCGAAGTGGTAGCAGTGGGGGGCGCCGTACCAGAACAGCTCCACGACCTCGATCTTGCCGGGAACGCTCACCGGGACCGCGTTGGAGAGTGCGACGTATTCCTTGCCGGCGGTCGGGTCTGCCATGGTCGGCTCCATCTCTCTGGCGATGATCGTGGGTGTCACGGCCCGGAGGCCAGCGTGGAGCGATCATGACATGCCGTCAGGAAACGTACGGCAGACTTCCGGAACTCGGTGCGGACTCCGGGCGGGCTTGGTAGGGCACTGCAAGGGCCCCAGCTCCCCGCCGTCACCCCTTGGGGCCGGCCTCACGTTGACTACCCGCTGTAGTCCGACCCTCGCAGTGGCCAACAAGCTCTTCCAAGGGCCAACTATCGATTCCGGTCACAGCCATGCGCAGAAGGCGCCAGTCCGCCTTCTGGAAGAAACAAGCATGCATGCTTGCTTTATTCGTGGGCCGGTGCCAGGCTGCTGCCCGAAGGCGGGCGGCTGGGGAGGCGTGCGGTGTTGCGGATCGGCAATGCTTCGGGGTTCTACGGGGACAGGTTCTCCGCGTTCAGGGAGATGTTGACCGGCGGGCCGCTGGACGTCCTCACCGGGGACTATCTCGCCGAACTCACCATGCTGATCCTCGCCCGGGACAGGCTCAAGGACCCCCAACTCGGGTACGCCAAAACGTTCCTGAGGCAGCTGGAGGAGAGCCTCGGGCTCGTGGTCGAGCGCGGTGTCCGGGTCGTGGTGAACGCAGGGGGTCTCAACCCCGAGCGGTTGGCCACTGCGATCGGCGAGTTGGCGGACAAGCAGGGCATCGCCGTTGCTGTCGGGCACGTCAAGGGGGACGATCTGCTGTCTCGCGCAGAGCAGTTGGGCTTCCCGGGAGGGCTGCTCGCCGCGAACGCCTACCTCGGGGCGTTCGGGATCGCCGAGTGCCTGCGTGGCGGCGCCGACATCGTGGTGACCGGCAGGGTCACCGATGCCGCGCTCGTGGCGGGCCCCGCGATCGCCCACTTCGGCTGGGGCGCCGGCGATCTGGACGCCCTCGCAGGTGCGGTCGTCGCCGGGCACGTGCTGGAGTGCGGGGCGCAGGCGACCGGCGGCAACTACGCCTTCTTCGGCGAGCACGACGTACGCCGCCCAGGCTTCCCGATCGCGGAACTCCACGCCGACGGCAGCAGCGTGATCACCAAGCACCCCGGCACCGGCGGAGCCGTCACCACCGAGACCGTCACCGCGCAGCTCCTGTACGAGACCGGCCCGGCCCGCTACGCCGGGCCCGACGTGACGGCGCGCCTCGACACCGTCCGCCTCGCCCAGGAGGGGCCCGACCGGGTCAGGATCGACGGCGTACGCGGTGAGGCCCCGCCGCCCACGCTGAAGGTCGGGCTCAACCGGCTCGGCGGTTGGCGGAACGAACTCGTCTTCGTGCTCACCGGATTGGACATCGAGGCCAAGGCCGAGCTGGTGCAGGCGCAGCTCACGGCCGCCCTCGACCCGGCGCCCGCCGACGTCCGCTGGACGCTCGCCCGCACCGACCACTCCGACGCCCCCACCGAGGAGACTGCGTCCGCGCTGCTGCACCTGGCCGTCCGTGATGTCGACCAGCAGACCGTCGGCCGGGCGGTCGGCGCCGCCGCCGTCGAACTCGGCCTGGCCAGCTACCCGGGCTTTCACCTCGCCGCACTGCCGGGTCCGGGGGCCCCGTACGGGGTCTTCGAAGCCGCATACGTCGAAGCCGAGTTGGTCGCTCACACGGCTGCCCTGCCCGACGGCAGCACCCGGTTGATCCCAGCGCCCGCCACCACGAGGGTCCTGGCCGAGGCCGAACAGCCGCCACTGCCAACGCCCTTGGAGCCGGGACCGACCAGGCGGGCCCCGCTCGGCCGGGTGGTCGGTGCCCGCAGCGGCGACAAGGGCGGTGACGCCAATCTCGGGGTCTGGGCCCGCACCGAGGCGGGCTGGCGCTGGCTCGCGCACACCCTCACCGTCGACCTGATCCGCGAACTCCTGCCGGAAGCAGCAGGGTTGGAGATCAGCAGGCAACTTCTCCCCGGTCTGCGCGCGGTCAACTTCACTCTCACCGGCCTGCTCGGCCGGGGCGTCGCCGCCCAGGAGCGCTTCGACCCACAGGCCAAGGCCCTGGGGGAGTGGCTGCGCGCCCGCCATCTCGACCTACCGGAGGCCCTGCTGTGACGCTGCTGCCCACCCAACTCGACGTCTCCGGGGCCGAGTACGCGGGCCATCGGGCCGCGATGCTCGCCAGGCTCGCCGAGCTGGACGCCGAACACGCCAAGGCCCTGGCCGGCGGCGGCCCCAAGTACGTGGAGCGCCACCGCAGTCGGGGCAAGCTGCTGGCCCGGGAGCGGATCGAGCTGCTGATCGACCCGGATTCGCCGTTCCTCGAACTCTCCCCGCTGGCCGCCTGGGGCAGTGACCACCCCGTCGGAGCCGCGCTGGTCACCGGCATCGGCGTGATCGAGGGCGCCGAGTGCGTGATCACCGCCAACGACCCGACCGTGCGCGGCGGGGCGAGCAATCCGTGGACGCTGCGCAAGGCCCTGCGAGCCAACGAGATAGCCCTGCGCAATCGGCTCCCGCTGGTCAACCTGGTCGAGTCCGGCGGCGCCGACCTGCCCAGCCAGAAGGAGATCTTCATCCCCGGCGGCGCGCTCTTCCGCGACCTCACCCGGCTCTCGGCCGCCGGAATCCCCACTGTCGCCGTGGTGTTCGGCAACTCCACCGCCGGCGGCGCGTACGTGCCCGGCATGTCGGACCACACCGTGATGGTCAAGGAGCGGGCCAAGGTCTTCCTCGGGGGTCCGCCGTTGGTCAAGATGGCCACCGGCGAGGAGTCCGACGACGAGTCGCTCGGCGGTGCGGACATGCACGCCCGGGTCTCCGGTCTGGCCGACCACTTCGCGCTGGACGAGCCCGACGCGCTGCGGATCGCCCGGCGGGTCGTGCATCGGCTGCACTGGCGCAAGTCCGGCCCGACGCCGGGCATTTCGGAGCCGCCCAAGTACGCCGAGGAGGAGCTGCTCGGCGTGGTGCCCGGCGATCTCAAGGTGCCGTTCGACCCGCGAGAGGTGATCGCCCGGGTGGTCGACGGCTCCGACTTCGACGAGTTCAAGCCCCGCTACGGCCCGAGCCTGGTCACCGGCTGGGCGAATCTGCACGGTTACCCCGTCGGCATCCTCGCCAACGCCCAGGGAGTGCTGTTCAGCGCCGAGTCCCAGAAGGCTGCCCAGTTCATCCAGTTGGCCAACCAGCGCGACATCCCGCTGGTCTTCCTGCACAACACCACCGGCTATATGGTCGGCCAGGCCTACGAGCAGGGCGGCATCATCAAGCACGGCGCGATGATGATCAACGCGGTGGCCAACAGCACCGTGCCGCACCTGTCCGTACTGATGGGCGCGTCGTACGGTGCGGGGCACTACGGTATGTGCGGACGGGCCTTCGACCCGCGCTTCCTGTTCGCCTGGCCGAGCGCCAAGTCGGCCGTGATGGGCCCGCAGCAACTCGCCGGAGTGCTCTCGATCGTCGCCCGCCAGTCGGCCGCCGCCAAGGGGCAGCCGTACGACGAGGACGCCGACGCCGCGATCCGGGCCATGGTCGAGCAGCAGATCGAGGCGGAGTCGCTGCCGGTCTTCCTCTCCGGCCGGCTCTACGACGACGGTGTCATCGACCCCCGTGACACCCGCACCGTGCTGGGTATCTGCCTCTCCGCGATCCACAGCGCCCCGGTCGAGGGCGCGCGCGGCTACGGCGTCTTCCGGATGTAGGGGTACTGACTGATGATCACGACACTGTTGGTCGCGAACCGGGGCGAGATCGCCCGCCGGGTGTTCCGCACCTGCCGCCAACTCGGCATCGCCACCGTCGCCGTGCACTCCGACCCGGATGCCGACGCCCCGCACGTGCGGGAGGCCGACACCGCCGTCCGCCTCCCCGGGGCGGCCCCTGCGGACACCTACCTGCGGACCGATCTGATCGTCCGGGCAGCCCTGGAGGCCGGGGCCGACGCCGTCCACCCCGGGTACGGATTCCTGTCCGAGAACGCGGAGTTCGCCGAGGCCGTCCTGGCCGCCGGGCTCGTCTGGGTCGGGCCGCCGCCGGCGGCCATCGCCGCGATGGGCTCGAAGACCGAGGCGAAGCGCCTGATGGCAGCCGCCGGAGTGCCCGTCCTCACGGCGCCCGCCGAGCCGACCGAGACGGACCTGCCGCTACTGGTCAAGGCGGCCGCCGGTGGCGGCGGTCGAGGTATGCGCGTGGTCCGTGAACTCGCCGAACTCCCAGGTGCGTTGGCGTCAGCCCGCGCCGAGGCGGCGAAGGCCTTCGGATCGGACGAGGTCTTCTGCGAGCCGTACCTGCCCACCGGGCGGCACGTCGAGGTCCAGCTGATGGCGGACACGCACGGTACGGTCTGGGCGCTCGGCGAGCGTGACTGCTCGTTGCAGCGCCGCCACCAGAAGGTCATCGAGGAGGCCCCGGCACCCGGCCTCGACGAAGCGCTGCGCGCCGAGCTGCACCGCGCCGCAGTCGCCGCCGCCCGCGCCATCGGCTACACCGGCGCCGGTACGGCCGAGTTCCTGCTCGGGCCGGACGGCCGGTTCCACTTCCTGGAGATGAACACCCGCCTCCAGGTGGAGCACCCCGTCACCGAGGCCGTCACGGGCCTCGACCTCGTCGCCCTCCAACTGCACGTCGCCGAAGGCGGCCGACTGCCCGACCGGCAGCCGGAGATCCACGGCCACGCCGTCGAGGCCCGGCTCTACGCCGAGGACCAGCACTGGCAGCCGCAGACCGGCACTCTGCACCTGCTCGAAATCCCGGGGACAGAAGCCGAGTTCACCCCTTCGCAGGGCCTGCGGCTGGACTCCGGCGTCGACGCGGGCAGCACCGTCGGTATCCACTACGACGCGATGCTCGCCAAGGTCATCGCATGGGCGCCCACCCGGGCCGCAGCCGTCCGGCGGCTGGCCGATGCCCTGACCAAGGCTCGGATCCACGGTCTCACCACCAACCGCCCCGAGCTCATCGCCGCACTCCGCCACCCAGCCTTCCTGACAGCCGAGTTGCACACCGGCCTGCTCGCCGAGATCGGCGCACCCGGGCCGGTCAAACACGCCCCGCAGTCGGCCCTCGCCGCCGCCCTCGCCGACTCCGCCACCCGGCGGGGCGGCGTCCCGTCCGGCTGGCGCAACCTGCCGTCGCAGCCCCAGATCAAGCGCTACCGCGACTCGGAGGGCACCGAGCACGAAGTCCGCTACCGCCTCACCCGCGACGGCCTGGTCGCCGAGGGCCACCCGGGCACGGAACTGCTCGCTGCCACCGCCGAACGCGTCACCCTGCGCACCGACGGCCTCACCCGCACGTTCCAACTCGCCTGCTACGGGAACCTGGTGCACGTCGACTCGCCGCTCGGCGCAGTCGCCCTGACCGTCGTCGACCGCTTCCCCGACCCGACCGTCCACACCGACCCGGGCGCCCTGCTCGCGCCGATGCCCGGCACGGTCGTCCGCACCGCCGCAGCCCCCGGCGACACCGTCACGGCCGGCCAACCGCTGCTCTGGCTGGAGGCGATGAAGATGGAGCACAAGGTCTGCGCCCCCGCCGACGGCCTGCTCACCGAACTCCGCGTCGCCCCCGGCCAGCAGGTCGACCTGGGCACCCTCCTCGCCGTCGTCCAACCCGGCCCGTAACGCGGGCGCGATGCCGTGGCTGGTCCACGCCGACGCCCGCCCACCACCCGCCGACTCCCACCGCCGCGCATCTCACCGCCCCGCACGGAAAGGACCACCCTCATGTCCGCACCGAGCACCACCAGCCCCCTGGTCGAAACCCCGGAACGCCAGGCGCTGCGCCGCGCCGTCGGCGACCTCGCCCGCCGCTACGGCCCCGCCTACTTCCAGGCCAAGGCCCGTGCGGGGGAGGCGACCGACGAACTGTGGGCCGACGCGGGCAAGCTCGGCTACCTCGGCGTCAACCTCCCGACCGAGTACGGCGGCGGCGGCGCCGGAATCGCCGAACTCGCCATCGTGCTGGAGGAACTCGGCACCGCAGGCTGCCCGTTGCTGATGCTCATCGTCTCCCCGGCGATCTGCGGCACCGTGATCGCCCGCTTCGGCACCGACCAGCAGAAGCAGCAGTGGCTGCCCGGACTCGCCGACGGCACCCGCACCATGGCCTTCGGCATCACCGAACCGGACGCGGGCTCCAACTCCCACCGCATCACCACCGTCGCCCGCCGCGACGGCGACGACTGGCTGCTCTCCGGCCGCAAGGTCTTCATCTCGGGCGTCGACCGGGCGGACGCCACCCTCTTCGTCGCCCGCACCGAGGACGCCGCCACCGGCAAGCTCAAGCCCGCCCTCTTCGTCGTCCCGCGCGACACCCCGGGCTTCGAGTACCGGGCCATCCCGATGGAACTCATCACCGCGGAACGGCAGTTCCAGGTCTTCCTGGACGACGTCCGACTGCCCGCCGAGGCCCTGGTCGGCGACGAGAACGCCGGGCTGCTCCAACTCTTCGCGGGGCTCAACCCCGAACGCATCATGACCGCCGCCTTCTCCCTCGGCATGGCGCGCCAAGCCCTCGGCACCGCCGTCGAGTACGCGAAGACCCGCACCGTGTGGGGCACCGCCATCGGCGCCCACCAGGGGCTCGCCCACCCGCTCGCCCAGTGCGCGATCGAGGTCGAACTGGCCCGCCTGATGATGCAGAAGGCCGCCCACCTGTACGACTCAGGCGACGACGTGGCCGCCGGGGAGGCCGCCAACATGGCCAAGTACGCGGCGGGGGAGGCCGCCTGCCGCACCGTCGACCAGGCCGTGCACACCCTCGGCGGCAACGGCCTGACCCAGGAGTACGGCCTCGCCGCGCTGCTCACCGCCACCCGGGTGGGCCGGGTCGCGCCGGTCAGCCGGGAGATGATCCTCAACTATGTCGCCCAGCACACCCTGGGCCTGCCGAAGTCGTACTGAGAGGGCCCGCCCGCAGGGGGCCGAGCAGCGAGGCGGCATCGGGGAGCGTCTGAACAGCCGGACGAGCCGGACGAGCCGGAGCAGCCGGAAGAGTTCGTGCCAGCACTCTCGTGCTGGCCCCCTGTCCCCAGCCGGTCACAACCGCCACTCTTGGTACCTGACCCCGAGCCGGAGGCATCCATGGTGTTCCGCAGCGACTTCCCCGACATCACGCCGCTCGACCTGCCGATCCACGAGGCGGTGCTCGGCGCGGCGGGCAGCCATCCGGACATCCCTGCGCTCATCGACGGCGTCACAGGCGAGAGCCTCAGTTACGCGCAGCTCGACGCAGCCAGCCGCCGGGTGGCCGCCGGCCTCGCCGAGGCCGGCCTCACCAAGGGGGACGTGCTCGCGCTGCACAGCCCCAACACCATCGGCTACCCGGTCGCGTTCTACGGAGCCACCCGCGCCGGGGCGACTGTGACGACCGTCAGCTCCATGGCGACCGCAGGGGAGCTGACGGCCCAACTCCGGGACAGCGGCGCCCGTTGGCTCATCACGGTCTCCCCGTTCCTGCCGGTCGCCACGGCGGCCGCCGCTGCCCTCGCCGCCGAGGGCAGCCCGCTGCGCGAGATCCTGGTCTGCGACCGGAGCCCGCAGCACCGCTCCCTCGCCGACCTGCTCTCCTCCACGGCCCCCGAGCCCACCCCTGCCTTCGATCCCACCGTCGACATCGCCGTGCTCCCGTACTCCAGCGGCACGACAGGGCTGCCCAAAGGGGTCATGCTCAGCCACAGCAACATCGCCAGCAATCTCCTCCAGACGGACTCGGTACGCCGGCCCGCGATCGGCGAGCGCATTCTCGCCGTTCTGCCCTTCTTTCACATCTACGGCCTGACTGCCCTGCTCAACCAGCCCCTGCGCTGCGGCGCGACGGTCGTCGTGCTGCCCCGCTTCGACCTGGAGCAGTTCCTGCGCACCATCCAGGAGCAGCGCATCGAGGGGGTCTTCGCAGCCCCGCCGATGGTGCTCGCCCTGGCCAAACACCCCTTGGTGGAGCAGTACGACCTCTCGTCCATCCGGTACCTGCTCAGCGCCGCCGCGCCGCTGGACGCGGACCTCGCCGACGCCTGCGCCCGCCGCCTGGGCCTGCCCCGGGTCCATCAGGGCTACGGCATGACCGAGCTCTCGCCCACCACCCACGTCCTTCCGCTGGAGGACGTCGACCCGCCGCGTGGCACCGTCGGACGTCTGGTCGCCTCCACCGAGCTCCGCATCACCTCCTTCGACGAGCCCGGCCGGGAGCTCGGCGTCGGCGAGCGGGGCGAGCTGCTCTTCCGGGGGCCGCAGGTGATGCAGGGGTACTTCGCCCGTTCGTCCGAGACCGCCGCCATGGTCGACGAGGACGGCTGGCTGCACACCGGCGACATCGGGTACGTCGACGAGCGGGGCTATCTCTTCGTCGTCGACCGGGTCAAGGAGCTGATCAAGTACAAGGGGTACCAGGTCGCGCCCGCCGAGTTGGAGGCCCTGCTGCTCGCCCACCCACTGATATCCGACGCCGCCGTCGTCGGAGTCACCGGCGACGACGGCGTCGAGCGGCCGAAGGCGTACGTCGTGCGGGCACCCGGCAGCGAGCTGACCGAACAGGAGGTGATGGACCACGTCGCGGCTCTGGTCGCCCCGTACAAGAAGATCCGCTTGGTCGAGTTCCTGGCGGCCGTCCCCAAGTCGGCCAGCGGCAAGATCCTCCGCCGGGAGCTTCGGAACGGTGCCCGACCGCAGTCTGGGAGGATCTAACCCGTCGGGCGAGATCTGACGACCCCAGCACCACCACCCGAAAGCAGCCATGACCACCCACGCCGCCGACCACGCCTCCGACCCCGCCGCAGACCCTGCCGCAGACCCTGCCAAGGACCGGGCCGCCGACCGTGCCGTCCCCCACGGCACAGCCCGCACCCCGCAGCAGAGCCGCAGCCGCGCCACCCACCGCAGGCTGCTGGAGGCGGCCGTGGAGTGCCTGGCCGAGCTCGGCTGGAACGGAAGCACCGTCGCGGTGGTGGCCGAGCGCGCGGGGGTGACTCGGGGAGCGGCCCAGTACCACTTCCCGACCCGGGAGGATCTCTTCACGGCCGCCGTGGAGCACGTGGCCGCCGAGCGGCTGGCGGCCGTCCAGGCAGCCGCCGAGGAGCTGCCACCCGCCGGGCCCGCCAGGACGGAGGCCGTCGTCGAGCTGATCGTCCGCCTCTACACCGGCCCGCTCTTCCGCGCCGCCCTGCACCTGTGGGTGGCCGCCGCGACGGAAGAGGTGCTGCGCGAGCGGATCGTCGCCCTGGAGAACCACGTCGGGCGCGAGTCGCACCGCGCCGCTGTCGAGTTCCTCGGCGCCGACGAGACCACCCCAGGCGTCCGGGAGACCGTCCAGGCCACGCTGGACATGGCCCGTGGCCTGGGCCTCGCCAACCTCCTCACCGACGACGGCCCGCGGCGTTCCCACGTCGTCCGCCAGTGGGCCCAGATCCTCGACCTCACCCTGTCCACGCCGACATCGGCCTAGACCTGGACCCACCAGTCGCCCCCGACCCGTCAGCAACAGCCCCGCCGTCTGCAACGGAGTGGACACCGGACGGGAAAGAGATCGGAAAGTGATCGGACGCAAGGAGTAGCCGTGCAAGGCTGCTCCGTGCAGTCTTGGGGGAGCCGGATTTCGCCCGGCCCGGACCGGGAAGGTAACCGGCAGGTGATGTCCTGATCATGCACAGATTTCAGCGGTCCCATGCCGCCGACACAGCCCGCCAGGCGGCCCCGCCGCGCCTGGAGGGCCATCGGCTCGTCCCGCTCGCGACCGCCCTGGTCGACGGCGCGGGCCGCATCCTGCACTGGAGCGAGGACGCCGAGGCGCTGACCGGTTACACCGCAGAGGAGGCCGTCGGCGCCTACGCGGCGCAACTGCTGGTGCCCGAGGCCGAGCGGGCCGAGGTGATCGGCATGTTCGCGAAGATCATGGCCGGCCGCCGCTGGTCCGGGGTCTTCGCCGTCCAGCACCGTGACGGGCACCGTGTCGAGCTGGAGTTCCGCACCTACCCGATCACCGGTCCGGGTGACGCGCCCATGCTGCTCGCCACCGCCTCCGACGTGCAGGCGGTCCGTCAGGTGGAGGGCGATCTCGCCGTTCTGGACGGCTTCTTCACCCAGTCGCCGATCGGCATGGCCGTGTACGACACCGAGCTGCGCTACGTCCGGCTCAACAACGCCCTCGCCCGGATCAACGGCGTGCCCGTCGCCGACCACATCGGACGCCGGATCAGCGCCGTGCTGCCCGGCATCAACAGCGCCGAGATCGAGGCGGTGATGCGTCAGGTGCTGGCCACCGGGCGGCCCGTGGTCGACGCCCGGTCGCACGGCCGCACCCCGGGCGACCCACGCCGCGACCGCGCCTGGTCCGCCTCGTACTTCCGCCTGGAGGACCCGGCCGGCCGGGTCCTCGGCGTGAGCTCCTCGATCATCGACGTCTCCGAGCGCTTCCAGGCCGAGGCCCGCGCCTCCCGGGCGCAGGAGCGGCTCGCCCTGCTGGCCGAGGCCACGGCCCGGATCGGCACCACCCTCGACCTCCAGCGCACCGCGGAGGAGCTGATGGAGGCCGTCGTCCCGCGGTTCGCCGACTTCGCCACCGTCGACCTGCTGGAGCCCGTCCTGCGCGGCGAGGAGCCCGCCGAGCTGGCCCCCGACCGGGGCGTCAAGCTGCGCGCGGTGGCGGTCGGCGAGGCGTACGAGTCGGGGCTCTCCTCAGCGGCCGACAGCGTGGGGGAGACCACCGAGTACGACTCCCGCCGGGTCTACACCGAGTGCCTGCGCAGCGGCCGCCCGCTGGTGCGCAGCCACGTGGACGAGCAGATCCTCAGCGCCCTGGTCTCCGACGAGACCCGGGTCAAACCGGGGATCGATGCGGGCATCCACTCGTACCTGATGGTCCCGATCATGGCCCGGGGCATGGTGCTCGGCGGCGCCGAGTTCGTCCGGACGCGTAACCCCGAGCCGTTCAGCACCGCCGACGTGGCCCTGGCCGAGGAGCTCGTGGCCCGCACGGCCATCGCGCTCGACAACGCCCGGCTCTACCGCCGCGAGCGGGAGACCGCGCTGACGCTCCAGCGCAGCCTCCTGCCGCAGGAGATCCACCGCACCCTCGGCCTGGAGATCGCCTACCGCTACCTTCCGAGCAGCGTGGTCAGCGAGGTCGGCGGCGACTGGTTCGACGTGGTGCCGCTCTCCTGCGGACGGGTCGCCCTGCTGGTCGGAGACGTCATGGGCCACGGCATCCGGGCCGCCGCCACGATGGGTCAGCTGCGTACCGTGGCGCGGACGCTGGCGACGCTCGACCTGCCGCCGGAGCAGGTGCTGACCAGGCTGGACGAGACGGCCATGGGCATCGGCGAGGGCCAGTTCGCGACCTGTATCTGCGCGGTCTACGACCCGGTCGACCGTACCTGCACGGTCGCCGCCGCCGGGCACCTGCCGCCGATCCTGGTCGCCGCCGACGGCACCTCGCGGATCGTCGACGTGCCGCCCGGCGTGCCGCTGGGCGTCGGCGGGGTGGCCTTCGAGAGCACCGAGTTCACGCTCCCCGAGGGGGCCATCGTCGCCCTCTACACCGACGGCCTGGTCGAGCGTCGCGGTCAGGACATCGACCAGGGCATCGGGCTGCTCCGCCAGACCGTTGCGGGCCGCTCCCGCACGTTGGAGGAGAGCTGTGACGCGGCGCTGGCCGTTCTCGTCACGGACGGCACCGAGGACGACATAGCGATGATCATGGCGCGGGCCCTGCCGGTGCCGGGGGACCGGATCGCCACCCTCCCCCTGGAGGGTGAGGGATCGCTGCCCGGCCTGGCGCGCCGCTTCACCCGCAGCACCCTGAAGGCCTGGGGTCTGCCAGGGCTCTCTGACCTCGCCGAGCTGATGGTCAGTGAACTCGTCACCAACGCCCTGCTGCACGCCGGAGCACCGCGCCGGCTGCGGCTCTTCCGCGACCGGACGCTCACGGTCGAGGTCGCCGACTCGGGCGCCCAGGCACCCCGGCTGCGCAGCTCGGCCGAGCAGGACGAGGGCGGCCGGGGCATGCACCTGGTGAGCGAACTCGCCCACCGCTGGGGCACCCGCCCGACCCGGGACGGCAAGGTCGTCTGGGCCGAGCTGGAGCTCCCGCTCGGCACCTAGCGTTCCCCGGGACCTGCCCCGGACCTGCCACCGGGGGCAGGTCCGGGAAACGCGAGTCAGCGCCTGCGCAGCAGGTAGTACGCCGCGCCCGCCGAGGCGAGGAGCAGCGCGGCGGCCAGCACCGCGGCGATGTTCATGCCGTGCACGAAGGCGTCCCGGGCCCCGGCCAGCAGTTGCTCGCCGAGCTGCGGCGGCAGGGCGCCCGCGGCCTCGACCGCGCCGCCGATCGACTCCTTGGCCTGGGCGGCCACGGCCGGGTCCGTCCCGGCGGGGACGGCGAGCGTACCGGCGTAGATCGAGGTGACGACCGAGCCGACCAGGGCGATGCCGAGGGCGGTGCCGAGCTCGTACGCCGTCTCGGAGACCGCCGAGGCGGCGCCGGCCTTGTCGGCGGGTGCGGCGGTGAGCACCAGGTCGGCGGCGAGCGTGTAGACGACGCCCTCGGCGGTGCCGACGGCGAGGAAGGCGATGCCGAGCAGCAGGTACCCGCTGTCCTCGTGCACCCAGCCGAGCAGGGCGATGCCGGCGCCCATCGCGAGCAGACCACCCGTCAGGGTCGCCCGCGCACCGGCACTACGGGCGAGCCGGGCGGTGAGCAGGCCGCCGACCACCGCGCCGGCGAAGGCGGGCAGCTCGGCGATCCCGGCGGCCAGCGGCGCGTAGCCACGGACCAGCTGGAGGTACTGCGACATGAAGAAGATCACGCCGGAGAGCCCGATCAGCGCGGTGAGCGAGCCGAGCGCGGCGGCGGTGAAGCGGGGGTTGCGGAAGAGCCGGACGTCGAGCAGCGGTGTCGGCAGCCGCAGCTGGCGGTGGACGAAGGCGGTCAGTGCGGCCGCGCCGAGCACGAACGCGGCGGGGACGTACCAGTGCCCCAGGTGTCCGGCGGCGGCCTCCTTGATCGCGTAGACGACACCGATCACCCCGGCCAACGAGAGGACGACGCTGAGCACGTCCCAGCTGCCCGGGTTCGGGTCCTTCGACTCGGGCAGCAGCCAGGCACCGAGCACCAGCAGCAGGGCGAGCACCGGCAAGTTGAGCAGGAAGACCGAGCCCCACCAGAAGTGCTCCAGCAGCACACCGCCGACCAGCGGGCCGAGCGCCGCCCCGGCGGTCGCCCCGGCGCCCCAGATGCCGATCGCGGTCGCCCGCTCACGGTCGTCGGGGAAGAGGCTGCGGATCAGCGACAGGGTGGACGGCATGATCGTCGCCCCGGCGACGCCGAGCAGCGCACGGGCCATGATCAACCAGCCCGGCCCGGGGGCGTACGCGGCGAGCAGGGAGGCGGCGCCGAAGGCGGTGGAGCCCAGCAGCAGCAGCTTCTTGCGGCCGATCCGGTCGCTGAGCGCGCCCATGCTGACGAGCAGTCCGGCGAGGACGAACGAGTAGCTGTCGCCGATCCAGAGCAGCTGGGTGCCGCTGGGGTGCAGGGTCTCGCTGATCGACGGGAGGGCGAGCGAGAGCACGGTCGCGTCGATGGCGACCAGACTGACGGCGAGGACGAGGACAGCGAGCCCGATCCACCGACGGGAGTCGGTGGGCCGGGTGAGGGTGGTGCTGGTGGTGCTCACGATTGGTCGGGGCTCCTGAGGGCACCGCCGAGGAAGAGCTCGGCAAGTGAGTAGGCACTGTCACGGGGGGCGAGGCGTCCGTCCTGGACGGCCCAGCCGACACCTGCGACGAGGTCGAAGAAGGCTTCGCTGAGCCAGCCCGCGGAGAGCTCGACCCGGAAGACGCCCTGTTGCTGACCACGGAGGAAGAGCGCGCGGACGCGGGCGTCCTGGAACTCCCACAGCTCGTTGATCTCCGGGTCGTCGTAGAGCTGGTTCTCGCCGGCCAGGAAGGCGCAGAGCGCGGCGTCCGGCACGACGGCGTCGATCAGGCGGCGCAGCGCGGCCTGCGCGTCGCCGCTCTCGATCTCGGCGGTGTCCAGGGCGGTGGCGAAGCGGCGCAGGCCGGTCGCACCGACCTCCCGGATGAGGGCGTCGCGGCCGGGGAAGATCCGGTGCAGCGTCGCGCGGCTGATGCCCGCCGCGCGGGCGATCTCGTCGAGGTGCGCCGTCGGACGGCGGGAGAGCACCCCGACGGCGGCATTGAGGACGGAGTCGCGGTCAGTAGCCATGGGTCGAGTGTAGATCAGATGAGACACTGGTGTCTCAATCTTTTTCTCTGTTTCTCATTCGAGACGCCGCGTCGGGGTTCCGGGCAGCAAAAAACCGGGGACGACGGTGTCGTCCCCGGTCGTGACCGGTTCTGCCTTCCCGGCCCTGCTGCTCCGGTGTCGCTGCTCCGGTGTCGCTGCTCCGGTGTTGCTCAGCTCTGGTTGTAGAAACCCGTGTCGTCGAGCGGACGGTCGATGACCGTCACCTCGACATCGGCCGGAGTGAGCAGGAACACCCGTCGGGCGATCCGCTCGATACCGCCACAGGTGCCGAAGACCAGCCCGGAGGCGAAGTCGACCATCCGCTTGGCCTCGGCGTCCGTCATCTCGGTGAGATCCATGACCACCGGAGTGGCGGCCCGGATGTGCTCGCCGACCGCGCGGGCCGCCTCGAAGCCGGTGGGCTTCAGGGAGACGATCTTCGCCGGAGCGGGGGCGGCCTGGACGGCCGGGGCCGTCGCCTGAGTCGCCCACGGATCGTCGTACACCGCGGCTGGGTAGTTTCCGGAGGGCATCAGCCACCCGTTGTGGTGCTCGTCGCGAAGTGCTCCCATGCCGCGCCTCCCTGCCTCGTCCCGTACTCGTTCTGCCGGGTGTTGGTGTCCTTTTGACACGTCATCCACTCGTCGGAACTGTCCGAGTATCGCATTGATCACCGCTCCGGTGCCCGCTCGCGACCCCCGTACGAGTTGTGGCGAGCCGCCTCCCCGGGCTGTCCGGGGTGTTGGCTGGGACGTCGCAGGTCGGTGGACGGTTCCGCGCGTAGACACTATCGGCGTACGTCAGGGAGGAGTTGACGATTGGTCAACGAGCATGTAACAGATTCACTCGCCCGTGGCGCCGTCGATCTTCTCCCGGAGCAAATCGGCGTGCCCGTTGTGCCGCGCGTACTCCTCGATCATGTGCACCATGATCCAGCGCAGCGTCACATCCACGCCCCTGCGCTGCTTCCGGCCCGCCGTCTCCAGCGGCACCCCGGCCGCCACCGCGTCGGCCAGCGCGATCTGCGTCCGCCAGGTCGCGAACGCCTCGTCGGCGCTCGCGTCGTCGACGTTGTCGAAGTCGCCGTCCTCGTCGTCCTTCGTCCAGTACAGGCCGTCCTCGCCCAGCTCCTGGCCGTCGAGGATCTGCAGGAACCAGAACCGCTCGACCTCCGCCATGTGCCGGACCAGGCCGAGCAGCGAGAGGTTCGAGGGTGCCACCGAGCGCAGCCGCAGCTGCTCCACGCCGAGGCCCTCGCACTTCAGCGCGAGGGTGTCACGGTGGTAGTCGAGCCACTGCTTCAGCATCGTGGTCTCGTCGGCGGACTGGGCGGGGTCGATCCGAGAAGTCGTCATGGCCCGCCATCCTGGCGCAGTTCGGTAGCCGGTGACAGGGATTTTCGTCCGAGGTGTGGCTACCACGACCCAGAAAGGGTGCAGAAGAGTGGTGCTGGCACGCTGTTGCGGTGACGCAGCGCAGCGCGACCATTGTGGCGACCGACCTGGAGAGGTGGCACACCATGATTCTCTCCTTCAAGGCTCCACCGCCGTACAGCCTCGGGCCGGAGCCGGACCTCGGTGCATGGCTGGCGGAGTTCGGCGAGTACGCGGACCGGATCGTCCACCTGGGTCCGGACGACGGCCGGAGCCATGGGCAGCTGTGCTGGGACGTGCTGGTGCCCACCGGGCTGCTCGCGCCGGGCTGCGGGCACTGCAGGCACGGGCACGGCGGGCCCCGGAGCCCCGCGCAGACCGAAGCTGCGCTGGCCCGACGGATTCCACCCGCCGAGGCACCGCCGTGGATCGCGGCCACCCTCGTCCGTGACCTGGTGTACCGCACCGGTGGCGACGGGCCGATGAGACCCGTCGCCGACGCCCTCGGCGAGGAGCTGGTGGCCCTCCTCGGGCCGGACGCGGACTGGCGGGCGAACGGCTACGCCGCCTACCGGGAGGGGCGAGGCGGCCGCAACGTCTCCTGGGCCCCGGTCACGGAAGCCACCTTCGACGCGGCGGTGGTGGGCATCGGAAACGGCCACGCCGTGGCGATCATCGCTGCCGGCGAGGACTGACAGGAGGGCTGATGACGCGTCACATCGGTGCTGCGTCGGGCCGTCACCTGCCCGCCCGGCGGATCGGGAGCGGGACGCCCCGGCACTTCGGCTCAGTCGTCCGCTTCGAGGTCGGCTGCCGCCTGGTCGGTGCCCTCGTGGAGGGCGAGGAGTGCGCGACAGCGGCGCAGCACGTCCTGCCGGTCGGCCTCCTCGGGGACGGTGGCTTCGCACGATCGTTGGATCATGGCGGCCTGGTCCAGGAGCACTTGGCGGCGGTCCGGCATCGAGGTCTGCGCCATGATCTTGTAGAGCGCGTCCAACTGGCGGATCATCACGGCGGGCATGCCGGCTGCGGACTGGCGGATCTTCTCGAATGCACGCTGCACCAGCCGCTCGTAGTCGGGCTGGTAGGCGATCACCCGGATGTGGCCGTGGGGGTCTCGGCGGACGCGCTGCGGGTGCCAACCCGTGGTGATCCGGCACAGGCAGTCGCCGAGCCAGTCGACACAGGTCATCGCCGTGAAGGTGTCGGTGACGGCGGTCGAGAGCGCGCGGAGGGCGATCTCGACGAGCTGGTCGACGCCGAACGAGACGTCCTGGGTCAGCGTCCGGTAAGGGCCGGTGACCTGACTGCGGGCCAGATGATGGGCGACGTGCGGTGCGGCCTCGGGCGGCCAGACCACTGCCAGCGGCTGCCCCTGGACGAGGAAGTGGCCCGGTCGGTACGGGAGGTGGAGGACGGCGTCGGACTCGGCGGCGATCCGGACCAGTCGCTCGTGCCGGATGTACTGGAGGTACCCGCTGGCTGGGGTCCGGATAGCTGCGCCGGACTCGCCGATCCGGCGGAGCAACTCGTCCCGGCCGGGGCCGACATCCTGCCCGGGAGGTGCCTCGGTGTCGGCGCCGCCCTGGTCCTCGATGGCTCGGGCGAGGTCACGGGCGATGCCTGCGATGACCTGGGGGAGCTGGATCATCGTGGCGATGTGGTTGATGAAGTAGATCAGCACGCCCAGGTCGACCACAGTCAGGCCGAGAGCGACGGTGATCGACAGGTGCGGGACGAAGTCCCCGTGCGGCCCAGGGCTGACCGACACCAGGGCCAGCACGGTGTAGAAGAAGGTGGCCACGAAGGTGCCCAGAGTCAGCTGGGTGCCACGGTCGCGGATGAAGTTCCGCAGCATCCGGGGGCCGAACTGGGTGGAGGTGAGCGTCAGGGCGAGGATCGTGATGGAGAAGACCAGGCCGACCACGGTGATGATCGCCGCCGCGATGGTGGTCAGGATCTGCCGTGCCGCGTCGGCCGTGCCACTCAGCACCCAGGCGACGAACTGGAACCGGCCGTCGTAGGCGGCCCGGTCCAGCCGGAGGGTCAGGACGAAGAGCGCGATGGCCCCGAGCGCCTCGACCCCTGGGAGCAGCCACAGATTCGTCCGCAGCGTCTCGCGCCGCCAGTCGGCCTCCAGGAGCACCCCGCCCCGCATCAGCTGCACCGCCCGGCAGCCACCCGGCCACCGGAGACCCGGCCCCTTGTGCCCTGGCCGCACGAGCCCCAACCGCCGGAGTCCCAAGCGGGGCAGATACCAGTGCGCACCGGGCAACTCCTCGTAAGGGGACAGCTCGGCCGGACGCCGGGCAGACCGCCCGACTCGGCTGGTCAGGAGGCTAGCCGACACCGCCCCCGCAACCCGAAGCCACGCGGTCGGGCCACCACAACCCTGCCCACCAGGAGGTACAGCTCGTGCTCACCATTCGTGCGGACTCAGGCCGTGACCGACTACTGGCGCTGCGCGAGGGCCGGAACGCGCGGGGCGGAGCGGCGCGAGGCGCGCCAGAGGGAGAACAGGCTGAGGCCGCCCATCAGTGCGATCACCGCGCTGGAGAGGAGGAAGGCGGGCGAGCCGGGCGAGGTCGCGTTGGCGCCTGCGACGACGTAGGCGGCGGTGCCGGGGACGACGCCCAGGGCCGTGGCGGCGGTGAAGGGTGCGGGGCGGACGCCGGAGAAGGCCGCGCAGTAGTTGGCAGCCTGGAAGGGGACGCCGGGGATCAGGCGCAGCAGCAGGACGCTGCGGAATCCCTGGTCGGTGAGGCGGCGGTCCAGGGCGGTGAACGCCTTGGCCTTGAGGAACGGCCGCAGGGCCTCCCGGCCGAGGACCCGCCCGAGGACGAAGGCGAGCAGTGCGCCGAGCGTCGTCCCCAGCACCGCGAGCGGCAGCCCGAGCGCCACACCCAGCAGCAGCCCGGCCGCCGCGTTGAGCGCGGGCTTCGGTACGAAGGCGAGCGTCCCCAGTGCGTAGACCGCGAGGAACGCGGGCAGCCGCCACGGGCCGGAGCCCCCGGCGGCCAGCAGTGAGGCCGGGTCCCAGAGCAGCAGCGATCCGGCCGCAGCCGCGAGGATCACCACCAGCAGCGCGAGACGCGGCCACGCCGCACGGGCGACGGCCGACTCGTCGGGGCTACGGGAGAACACGGACACCCGGTGAGCTTAGACGCTCCGGCCGACTGAGCTGACTGAGCCGACGGGGTCAGCTGAGCCGGCCGGGCGGGTCCGGGTGCGGAAGGTTCGGCGGTAGGTGTCCGGTGGCACGGCGACGGTGCGGTTGAAGTGTCGGCGCAGCGTGGCGGCGGTGCCCATGCCGGTGGCCGTCGCGATCGCGTCGATGCTGTCGTCGGTGGTCTCCAGCAACTCCTGCGCATGGCGGATGCGTTGGGTCAGCAGCCACTGCAGCGGCGTGGTGCCGGTGACGGACCTGAAGTGGCGGCCCAGGTTCCGCGAGCTCATCCGTGCCTGGCGGGCCAGGTCCTCCACGGTCAGGGGGTGGTCTAGCCGTTCGATCGCCCAGGGGAGGAGGTAGGCGAGCGGGTGGTTGTCCGGGGCGGGGACGGGCGTGGTGACGTACTGGGCCTGGCCGCCGTCCCGGTGCGGCGGCACGACCAGGCGGCGTGCGACGGTGTTGGCGACCGCCGAGCCGTGGTCGAGGCGTACGAGGTGCAGGCACAGGTCCAGTGCGGCGGCCTTGCCGGCGGAGGTGAGCACGGTGCCGTTGTCCACGTAGAGCACGTCCGGGTCGACCTCGATGTGCGGGAAGCGACTGGCGAGAGCCTCCGTGTGGGCCCAGTGCGTGGTCGCGCGCCGCCCGTCCAGGAGTCCGGCCGCGGCCAGCACGAACGCGCCCGTGCAGAGCGAGGCGACCCGCGCGCCCGCGTCGTGGGCCGCGCGTACCGCGTCGACGAGCTCGGCGGGCGGGGCCTGGTCGACGTCGGCCCAGCCGGGGACGATCACGGTGTCTGCATGCCGCAGCTGGTCGAGCCCGTGATCGGGCTCCAGTCGGAACCGTCCGACCTGCACGGCGTCGGCCCCGCAGACGGTGACGTCGTACCAGGGGCCCGCCACGGCAGCCGGGGCGGCGGCGAAGATCTCGTACGCGACGGACAGCTCGAAATGCAGCATCCCGTCGGTGACGGCCAGTGCGACAGATCCCATGTCCGGAATTGTACGCACCGTGGCGTTCCAGCCACTCACGGCCGGGCGGCCGCCCTTGTCAGGATGTTCCACAACGGATCTTCGAGAGACGCCGAAAGACGTGCGGAAGCCGCGCGAGAGATGTTCGAAAGACGGGGAGAGACTCATGGAATCGGGCCAGACGGTGACGGTATTCGGGGCGTACGGACACACGGGGCGGTTCGTGGTGGCAGAGCTCAGGGAGCGCGGGTTCGTCCCGGTGCTCTCCGGGCGTGACGCCGCCAAGCTGCAAGCCATGGCGGCAGCCGAGCCCGGACTCGACGCCCGACCGGCGTCGGTCGACGACCCGGCCTCGCTCGACCGCGCACTGGCCGGTGCGGCAGCCGTGATCAACTGCGCCGGCCCCTTCGCCGTCACGGCCGCCCCGCTGATCGAGGCGGCGCTGCGGGCCGGCGTGCCGTACCTGGACGTGGCAGCCGAGATCGAGGCGAACCTCGACACCTTCGCGAGTTTCGCGGACCGCGCCCGCGCCGCAGGAGCGGTGATCGTCCCCGCGATGGCCTTCTACGGCGGCCTCGGCGACCTGCTGACCACGGCCGCGATGGGCGACTGGAAGGAAGCCGACGAGGCGCACATCGCATACGGGTTGAACAGCTGGCACCCCACCGCCGGGACACGGCTGGCCGGCGCGGTCTCGCGGGAGCGGCGGGGCGGCCGCCGCGTCCGCTTCGCGAACGGGCAGTTGGAGTACCGCACGGACGCCCCGCCGACCCTGGACTGGACCTTCCCCGAGCCGATGGGCACGCGGGCCGTCATCGGGGAGTTCACGATGGCCGACGTCGTCACCGTCCCCAGCCATCTGGCCATCCCCGAGGTGCGCACCTACATGACGGCCGAGGCGGCCGAAGACCTGTCGGCCCCGGACGCACCTGCCCCGGCCGCAGCCGACGAGCGCGGGCGGTCCGTGCAGACCTTCCTGGTCGACGTCCTGGTCCGCTCCGGCGGTGTGGAACGGCGCGCCGTGGCCAGGGGCCAGGACATCTACGCCGTCACCGCGCCCCTCGTCGTGGAGGCCCTCGACCGCATCCTCACCGGACGGACCACGACGACCGGCGTCGCCTCCGCCGGCGAGATCTTCGACGCACCCGACTTCCTCCGCGCGCTCGCCCCGCACATCGCCGTGGACCTGCCTTCGTAGCGGCCGGCCCGCTTGGCCGCAGCCGAGCACCTGGAGCAATGGGACGGTGCCTGGCGCTGAAATTGATCTTGCCGGCGGCTCGGTCCTCTCTAGAGTGTGGCGAACACATCGGCGAGGCGGACCGGGGGGACATCACATGACGCAGCAGGGGGCCATCGCGACAGAGGGCATGGACGGATCAGCAGCAGCACAGGCCGAGGACGCCTTCAGGCTGATCTATGCCGACGCGTTCGCGGAGCCTCCCTACAACGAGACCGAGGACGACGTCGCCGCCGCCTTCCGCCGCTTCCCATCCCAGACGCGTAGGCACACCTTCCGCGCCGCCTTGGCCCGTACCGAGGACGGCGAGCCGGTCGGTATGGCGTACGGCTTCCCGCTCGGCCCTGACACGGGTTGGTGGGACGAGTTGACCGAGCCGGTGCCCGACGACATGCGGAGCGAGGACGGACACCGCACCTTCGGGCTGATGGAACTCGCCGTGCGCGGACCGTGGCGCGGGCAGGGCATCGCGCGGCGGCTGCACGAGACGCTGCTCGAAAGCCTTGAAGCCGAGCGGGTGTTGTTGAACGTCCACCCGGGCGGCAAGGCAGCGTCGGCTGCCTACCGGGCTTGGGGGTACCGCAAGATCGGCGAGGCGCGGCCGTGGGGGACGGGCGCGGACCTCCATGACGTGATGCTGCTCGACCTGCGCTGACCGCCGCCGGACGCGGCATCCCGGCCCAGCGCAAGACAGCCAAGATCTGTCTCAGCGCCAACCACAGGCTCCAACGACCCCCGAAGGCGGTGTCATCAAACGGCGCCGGCAACTGATGGCATCAGGCGGTGCCCGTTCAGGGGCGGTTGGCGTTGCGGCGGCGGTGTTCGCCGCGCAGGACCAGGGCGGGGGCCTCGTCGTCGTAGGAGCCGCAGGTGGTGGCCGCCCAGGGGGACCACTGCTGGGGCACGGAGTAGTACGGGACCAGGACTTGGGGCGAGCGGCGTCCGGCGGCACCGGCCGGGAGCAGGGCGGGCAGGATGTCGGGTTGCTGGCCCGCCAGGATGGCCTTCCGGCAGTCCGGGCAGGCGGGCCGCCGGTCGGCGGCCGCCTCGCGGGCGCCGAGGTGTGGCCGCTGCTGCGCCTTCTGCCGGGCCTTCTGCTGGCCACGGGTCGCGGTACGGGGGACGGGCGGGTGCAGCGGGTTGTAGAAGCAGCGGACGGCGGCCGGCCCGGGGCGGTGGCCCGCGTGCTCGGCGTGGGCGGCGGCGAGCCGTTCGACGGCCCGCTCGGCGAGCACCACGGCAGCCGCCAGATCGGGCAGGTCCGCAGCCTCGTCGAGCAGGCGACCGGCAGCCTCGTACGCCTCCAGCGCCCACAGGTAGTCCCGCCGGGCGGCGGCCTCCTCGGGCACCAACTCCAGCTCGGCCGCACGGAACAGCTCACCCGCCGCCGTCACCCGCCCGGCGGCGTACCCCGACAGGCGCTCGCGCAGCACCTCCCACTCCCGGAGGACGAGCTCCTGCTGCTCCTTCGACAGTCGACGACGCGGCTTGCGCGGCTCGGCCTCGGCGCTGCGCAGCAGCCTGACGAACCACCAGCGGTGGAACACCTGACCTCCCGTGGAGATGATCTGAGCTGCCCATTCTCCGCACGGCGTGCCTGCGGCGGAAGGCGGGGCCCGGTCAGGGGTTCAGGTTCTCAGGGGCGCAGGCTCTTGAGGAGGGTGATGTCGGCGGCGTGCCGGGCGCCCTCGACGCGGTGCGGGTCGTGGCGGCCGTCGGGGGTCTCGATGATCAGCGGCACCCCGGCGGCCTCGGGGTGGGTGAGGAGTTCGGCGAAGGCGGCCGCGCCGATGTGACCGGCGCCGATGTTGGCGTGCCGGTCCTTGCGGGCGCCCACCACGTCCATCGAGTCGTTGGCGTGGATCAGCCGCAGCCGGCCCGGCCCGACCGCCGCCGTCAGGAGGTCGAGGGCGGCCGTCGCGCCGCCGGGCTCGGCGAGGTCGTGACCGGCGGCGAAGGCATGGCAGGTGTCGAGGCAGACGCCGACCCGTGGGTGGTGGTCGAGGGCGTCCGCGTAGGCGGCGAGGTCCTCCATCCGGGAGCAGAGCGAGCTGCCCTGACCGGCGGTCGGCTCCAGCAGCAGCCAGGGCGCGCCGTCGCCGAGCGCGTCCAACTCGTCCAGCAGCGGCCGGACGTCCTCGCGGACCTGGGCCATCGCGGCCGCGTACCGGGAGCCCCCGTCAGGTGCCCGGCCCACCGCCGAACCGGTGTGCACGACGACGCCGAGCGCGCCGATCCGGTGCGCCCGCAGCAGCGAGTGCCGCAGTGACTCGGCGGAGCGCTCCCGCGTCGCGTCGCTGTCCGAGCCGAAGTTGATCAGGTACGGCGCGTGGACGTACGCCGGGATGCCCTCGGCCGCGCACGCCTCGCGGAACTCGGCGTCCCGGGCCGGGTCGCCCTCCGGAGTCGCCCAGCCGCGCGGGTTGGCGACGAAGACCTGCACCGCCTCCGCCCCGACCCGCCGGGCGTACGCCAGCCCGGTGCCCACCAGCCCACGCCCGGCGACCGGCACGTGCGCGCCGACGGGGTTGCGGAGGTCGGGGGAGGTGGGCTGAGCTGCGGCATTCATGGCACCGAGGATGCCATGCGGCGCGCTGCGGGCCAGGGCCAGGGCAAGGGAGGGCCAGGGGGAGGGGGCCGATCCGGCCTTAGTTCGTGGGCGTCGACGGTGTCCAGCTGCGCAGGTCGGGGCGGTCGTGCGGCGAAGGGCGCGGTGGGCGTGCGGGGCGGCGACGGAGTGGAGGTTTGAGGACGTCCAGTGGTGTAGACCTCACGGTTCATGGCGGAGCTGGGGCGTCCGGCTGGTTCGTGTCCTGATGGATTGAGGCATGACAATGCTATGGCCGGATCGTTTCTCTGCGTAACGGAGTCATTGCCTCCAGTGAAGCCCCGTCACATGCTTGCTCCGCCTGCGAAACATCCCACGGGACATCCCGGACATCCCACGGGACATCCGACGGAAGGAAGCACATGAGCATCATCGGTAGGACCAGCCGCATGGCCGTCTCACTGGCCGCGATCGGCCTCGCCGTGGCCGGCGGCGTCGCCACCGCAGGCCCGGCCGGCGCCGTGACACCGGCGGTGCGGACGGCCACCGCCCAGGTCGTCACCCCGCACGTGGCCAGCTGTGACGGCTTCGGCTCCAACAGCTTCAGCTGGTGGGCCAACTGCCGCGTGACCAGCGGTCACTCCCGTGCCATGGCGGCCTGTGGAGACGGCAACGTCCACCCCGGGTCCTGGGTGGGCGTCGGCTACTGGCGCTTCGGCATCGACTGCTACCCGTACGCCATGCAGAGCTGGTGGATAGAGGACGGCAGCTGACCGCACCTGCCCCAGGGTGACACGGCCCCGGACCAGCCTTCGGGCAGGCCCGGGGCCCGCGCCGTTCCGGCGTAACGCCCCGAGCCGCACGGGTCCGGGCTGAGGGAGTTGCGGACGGCGGGCGGTCTGCCGCCGGGCGGCGGGGTGTCAGCGGGGGAAGTCCCGGGTCAGCAGCGGCGCGAAGTCGGCGGCCGGGGTGGGAGAAGACTTGCGGCGGAGGGCGACGGCGGTGGGAACGAGGAAAGCGGCGAGGACACCGGCGACGGCGAACGAGACCGAGAGCGAGGTGGCCTGGGCGATGGCGCCGATCGCGGCGGGGGCGACCAGGCCGGAGATGTACGTGATGGTCGCGACGCCCGCGATGGCCTGGCTGGGGTTGGAGCCGCTGTGGCCCGCAGCGGCGAAGGCGACCGGCACGACCGTCGCGATGCCGATCCCGATCAGGGCGAAGCCGGGGATGGCCAGGTAGGGGGTGCGGGCGAGGACGACCAGGGCGCAGCCGAGGGTGGCGACGCCGCCGCCCGCCCGGACGGTCGCGACGGGCCCGAAGCGGCGGATCACCAGGTCGCCGGTGAGCCGGGCGATGGTCATGGTGGCGGCGAACACGGTGGAGCTGGCGGCGGCCGTGCCGGCCGAGGCGCCGGTGATGTCGCGCAGGTAGACGCCGCTCCAGTCGAGGCTGGCCCCCTCGGCGAAGACCCCGCAGAAGCCCACCAGCCCGAGCGCGAGCGCCGAGCGCGGCGGCAGGGCGAAGCGCGGCGGGGCCGCCTCCCGGGCCTCCGCCGGACAGAGCTCCAGCAGGCCGCCGCAGACGGTCTGCGCGAGCAGGGCCAGGACGAGCGCGGTGAGCGGGAGTTGGATCCGGGGGTCGAACTGCTGCTGCGCGGCGAGCACGCCGAAGCCCGAGGCGGCCAGTACGCCGACGCTCCACATTCCGTGCAGCCCGGACATGATCGAGCGGCCGAGCCGCTGCTCGACGTCCACGCCCTGGGCGTTCATCGCGACGTCGGCCATCCCGGCCGTCGCGCCGTAGACCAGCAGCGCGAGGATCAGGACGCCGAGGTTGCTGGCGAGCGCGGGCAGGGCCAGCGAGAGGCACCAGAGGGTGAGCAGCCCCCGGACGGCGAGCCGTCCCCCATATCGGTGGACGACCCTGCTGGCCAGCGGCATCGCGAGGGAGGCGCCGACGGCCGGGCAGAGCAGCGCCAGGCCGAGCTGGGCCGGGCTCAGCTGGAGGTGGTGCTGGAGCCAGGGGATGCGGGTGACGAACGTACCGGTCACCGAGCCGTGCACGGCGAAGACCAGCGAGACGGCGATCCGCGCCCTGCGGACGGGCCGGTGCCGATCGGCGGCGGAGGCGTTGGATGCGGTGGATGTGGGCATGCGGTGGCGTCCCCTCCTGGGCAGTGTGTCACCGGTATGTCGTGGCAATAAATTATCAGGAAGGAACCCTGATAGATACAGCACCGATACACTCCGGCAGGAGAAGCCCAGGAGGACGCCCCACCATGACCACCGCGCGCCCGGCCACCCCGAGCACCGCCCGCGCCATCAACGACCGCCTGGCGCTCGACCTGCTGCTCAGCCGTGGGCCCCTCACTGCGCCCGAGCTGCGCGACCTGACGGGCCTCTCCCGCCCGACCGTCGCCGACCTACTGGAACGCCTCCAGCGGGGCGGCCTGGTCCGGATCGCGGGGGAGAGCGGCGAACAGCGCCGTGGCCCGAACGCCAAGCTCTACGCCCTCGTCGCCGACCGTGCGCACCTGGCCGGCATCGACGTCCGCTCCACCGGCGTCAGCATCGTCATCGCCGACCTGACGGGCCGTACGCTGGCCGCCGCCGAACTGGTCGCCGAACCCGGCGAGGAGGGCCTCGTCGACCGTACGGTGCAGGCCCTGCACGCCACCGCCCGAGCCGCCGGGGCCGAGCAGCTGCACACCGTCGCCGTCGGCGCCCCCGGCATGGTCGACCCGCGCACCGGCGAACGGCAGAGCTCCGACGGCCTGCCGCACTGGCACGCCGACCTGCTCGCCGCCCTGCGGGCCACCCCCGGCACCGACGTCATCCTGGAGAACGAGGTCAACCTCGCCGGCATCGCCGAGCACCGCCTCGGCGCCGCCCGCGACCAGGACACCTTCGTACTGATGTGGCTCAGCCACAGCGTCGGCGCCGCCCTGGTGCTGGACGGCCGACTCCGCCGGGGGGTCTCCGGCGGCGTCGGCGAGATCTGCTTCCTACCCGTGCCCGGCACCGGCGACATGCCCAGCTCCAGCAGCTACGACGGCGGCTTCCACTCCCTGGTCGGCAGCGAGGCGATCTGCGCACTCGCCCGCCACCACGGACTCCCCGACCCGGCGCCCGAGCCCGGCCCCGCGCCGGCGGCCAAGGCCGTCGTCCGGGAGGCCCTGGCCGCCGGGCCCGCAGGGCTGGCCTTCCTGGACGATCTCGCCGGGCGGATCGCGATCGGCGCGGCCGCCGTCTGCGTCGTCATCGACCCCGGCTGCCTGGTGCTCGGCGGCGAGATCGGCCGGGCCGGCGGCGAGGTGCTGGCCGGGCTGGTGGCCCGGCGGCTGGCGCCCCTCTCACCGCTGCGCACCGAGGTCCGGGCCGGTACGGCCGGGGGCGGCGCGGTGCTGGCGGGTGCGGTGCTGACGGCCGGGGACGCGGTGCGGCGGGAGCTCTTCGGCGATCCGCTCTGACCTGCTGGGCCGCTCCGACCTTGCCGACCCGCGTTGACCGGCCTACGCCGCCGAGCTGAGCGCCGGGGTGCCGAGGACGACAGCGGTGGCCAGGCCCGCGGCCAGCAGGGCGGTGATCAGCAGGCCGGTGCAGACGCCTCTGACCGAGACCGGCCGCTCCGGCGGGGTGACGTTGCTCTGGTAGCGCTCCGCCTCGGCGACGAACGCGAACGGGACGGACTCTGCCCCGTGGGCCATCTGACTGCTCCTTGCTCAACCGGAAGGTGGGGGTACGTGCGGGTACTCGGCATGAATCGTACCGACTCGCCCGAGCATGCCCGGTTCCGCCCGATTCAGTCGAACGATTTTCTGAGTTCGCGTCAGCCCGGCCGGTCCGCTTCGCCCCGGCGCCCCGCCGTACGGCAGGATGGCCGCGACAACATCAGGAGCCAACCCGCCAGGAGCGTCCCATGGGCCAGCCCGACCGGTCGGTCAACCGTTACCGCATCGGGGAGGCGGCGGCGATGCTCGGCGTGAGTGCCGACACCATGCGCCGCTGGGTCGACGCCGGGCGGCTCGCCGCCGAGCGCGACGAGCACGGTCACCGGATCATCGCGGGCGCCAAGCTGGCCGCCTTCGCCCGGGAGCTGGCCAGGCCCGAGAACGCCGAGGCCGAGGGCCGCCCGTCCTCCGCCCGCAACCGCTTCCCCGGCATCGTCACCGACGTGGTGCTCGGCGACGTCGCCGCGCAGGTCGAGATCCAGGCCGGGCCGTTCCGGGTGGTCTCGCTGATCAGCCGGGACTCGGCGGAGGAGCTCGGTCTCGTCCCCGGTGCTCCGGCGACGGCCGTGATCAAGTCGACCAACGTGGTGATCGAGCGGAGCTGACGCACCGAAGCGTCGCCGAAACGAAATGTGAGGATGTCCGTGTCCAGCCCCGCCCTGCTCCGGCCCGTGCTCGCGGTCGCCCACCGTGGTGACCCGTACCGGTACCGGGAGAACACCCTGGCCTCGGTCGAGTCCGCGCTCGCGGCCGGGGCCGACGCCGTCGAGGTCGACGTCCAGCTGACCCGGGACGGCGTGCCCGTGCTGCTGCACGACCTGACGCTGAACCGGCTCTGGCGCGACCCGCGCCCGGTCGGCGCCCTCACCGTCGAGCAGCTGAGCGCCGTCGGCAGCCCGGGAGTACGGGTGCCGACCCTCGCCGAGGCGCTCAAGGCCGTCGCCGAACGCCCCGTCGGCCCGGCCGCCAGGCTGCTGATCGACCTCGACACGCCCGGCCCGGCCGCCGCCACCTGGCAGGCCGTCACCGGCCTCGGCGCCGAGCACCTGGTCGCCTTCTGCGGCCCGGTCGGCGCCATGCTCGCCGTCCGTGCGCTGGCACCCGAGGCCGAGCTGTCGCTGACCTGGAAGCTGCCGCAGCTGCCCGGCCGGGCCCTGCTCGACGACCTGCGGCCACGCTTCGTCAACCCGCCGTTCGGGCTGGTCGACGCCGCGTACACGGCCGCCGCGCACGAGTCCGGACTCGCCGTCAGCACCTGGACGGTCGACCGCCGCCGCACCATGGCCAGGATGCTCGCCGCCGGGGTCGACTCCCTCACCAGCAACCGCATCTCCCTGCTGCGGAAGACCGTGGACGCCAGGCCGTGACGGCTGTCCTGACCCGCCGTGAGCTCGGCCGGGCGGTGCTGGCCCGCCAGCAGCTGCTCGTACGCGGCGCCGGCCCGGCGGACGAGATGATCGGCCGACTGGTCGGCCTCCAGGCCCAGGCTGCCCCCGAACCGCCCTACCTCGGGCTCTGGTCGCGGCTGGCCGACTTCCGCCCCGAGCAGCTGACGGAGCTGCTGGAGCAGCGCCGGGTCGTCCGGGTCGCACTCCAGCGCGGCACGATCCACCTCGTGACGGCCGCCGACTGCCTGGCCCTGCGCCCGCTGCTCCAGCCCGTGCTGGACCGGGGCCTGCGCGGCTCGTACGGCAGGCAGCTGGCGGGCCTGGACGTGGCCGAGGTCGCGGCGCGCGGGCGGGAGCTGGTCGAGCGGCAGCCGATGACCTTCCAGCAGCTCGGTGAGCGGCTCGGCCCGCACTGGCCCGAGCACGACCCTGCCTCCCTGGCGCAGGCCGTCCGGGCCGTGCTGACGCT
Source organism: Kitasatospora sp. McL0602 (assembly GCF_052076145.1). Classification (NCBI taxonomy): domain Bacteria; kingdom Bacillati; phylum Actinomycetota; class Actinomycetes; order Kitasatosporales; family Streptomycetaceae; genus Kitasatospora; species Kitasatospora sp. McL0602. The sequence goes on from NZ_CP197246.1 coordinate 7,284,148, forward strand.
GGTGCAGGTGCCGCCGCGCGGGCTCTGGGGGCGCAGCGGCCCCGCCGCCCACACCACCGCCGAACACTGGCTCGGCCGCGAGCCCGAGGCCGCGCCCTCCCTGGACGACCTGGTGCTGCGCTACCTCGGCGCGTTCGGGCCGGCCAGTGCGGCCGACGTGCAGAAGTGGTGCGGTCTGACCGGCCTCGGCAAGGTGCTCGCCCGGCTGGCGCCGGAGCTGGCAGTCTTCCGCGACGAGCAGGGCCGCACCCTCTACGACCTGCCCGACGCCCCGCGCCCCGGTGGCGACACCCCGGCGCCCGTACGGCTGCTCGCGCCGTTCGACAACCTGCTGCTCTCCTACGCCGACCGCTCGCGCGTACTGCCGGAGGAGTACCGCCACGAGGTCATGACGCCCAACGGGCTGGTGCCGGGCACGCTGCTGGTCGACGGGCTGGTGGCGGGGGTGTGGCGGACCTCGGCGACGGCGGACGGCGGCGTGCTGACGGTACGTCGGTTCGCCGGGACGGGGGACCGGGCGGTGGTGGGCGGGATCGAGGAGGAGATCGCGGAGGAGGGGGAGCGGCTGGCGCGCTTCCTCGGGGTCACCTTCCGTGCAGAACGGACAGATCGTTAGATTTATGGTGATAATGATCAGTCAGGAGTGATCCGGTCGCGGCGGGAGGCGGCATGTCGGTGGAGCCCACGGAGCCGGCCGCTCCCGAGGACCGCAGGCCACCGCACCTGATGCTGCCACCGTCCGTCCGGGCCGCCGCCGCCTGGTCGGCGGCGGTGATCCTCTTCATCGGCGTCGCCACGCTCGTCGTCTACGCCTTCGTCGCGCTGCGCGCCGCGACCATCCCGATGGTCCTGGCCCTGCTCGGCACCGCCCTGCTGCACCCCGTGATGCCCTGGCTCGTCCGGCGCGGCCTGAAGCGCGGGCTGGCTGCCGGGCTGACCTGCGTGGTGCTGGTCGCCGTGGTCTGCGGGGTGCTCGCCGTGCTCACCAACTCGCTCGTGCACAGCGCCCCGCAGATCGCCGCGTCGCTGCAGCAGGCCGGTCAGCAGCTCAGCGACTGGCTCGGCCCGGCGGGTGCCAAGATCCAGCACGCCCTCTCCGACACGGCGGGCTCCGGCGGTTCCGCCGTGGGCTCGCTGGTCGGTTCGCTCGCCAGCGGTGTGCTCTCCGGGCTCGGCATCATCACCCAGCTGGTCACGGGCGGGGTGCTCGCGCTCGCCCTGGTCTTCTTCTTCCTGCGGGACGGCAACCGCACCGGCGACCTCGTCCGCTCGGTGGTCCCCGGCGGGCACGGCGAGACGGTCGTCGCCTGCGGGCAACAGGCGTTCACCGCGATGGCGGGCTTCATGCGCGGCACCACGCTGATCGCGCTGATCGACGCGACCTTCATCACCGTCGGGCTGGTCGTCCTCGGGGTGCCGGGCGCGGCGGGGCTGGGGGCGCTGGTCTTCCTCGGTGCGTTCATCCCCTTCATCGGCGCCTTCCTGTCGGGCACGGTCGCCGTCCTGGTCGCGCTCGCCGACGGCGGGCTCAGCACCGCCCTCTGGACCCTCGGCGTGGTGCTCGCCGTCCAGGCCGTCGAGGGCAACATCCTCCAGCCCGTCATCCAGAGCCGCACCGTCGAACTCCACCCCGCCACCATCATGTTCGCCGTCGTCGCAGGTGCCGGGATCGCGGGCATCCTCGGTGCGTTGCTGGCCGTACCGGTCTGCGCGGCAGGGCTCGGGGTGGTCTCCGTCCTGCGGGCAGCCGGCACCGGCCGGCGTGGGTGAGTGGTGCCGGCCAGCGCAGGTGAGTGGTCAGAGTGCCTGGTCGCGCCAGTAGCCGAACTCCTGGAGCGGGTCGCCCTGGAGGGTCCAGGGCCAGGTGGTGACGGTGGTGCCGATGGCGGCGAACGCCTCGGCGGCCTCGGGAGCGCGGTTGGCCTGGACGAGGGCGTAGGCGAGGAGATTGAGGTCGGCGACGGCGGCGGAGTGGGTGAGGTACCCGGGCCGGGGCCAGTCGGCGACGGCGCGGGCCAGGGCGGATTCGGCATCGGGGCGGGTCCAGCGGTGCCGGGCACCGATCGCGGTCACGCCGCCGGCGGCCACCGCCGCACGGTAGCGCTCGACCAGCATGGTCAGCTCCAGCCCGGCGACCGGGGAGTCGGCCGGGGCCGAGACGCGGACCGACTCGACGAACTCCAGCACCTGCGCGTGTGACCCGCACTCCTCGGGTGAGAGGTAGCCGAGCAGCTCCAGGTGCGCAGTCCGGTTCCAGGCGTCCCGGGCGCCGATCTCCCGGCAGAGCGGGTAGATCTCCCGCTCCGGCAGCGCGAGCAGCCGCCCCAGCCGGAGCAGGCCCAGCCACGGCAGCGGGTCGCCCGGCAGCAGGTCGGCCGCCCGGCGCAGCTTCTCGACCGTCCCGGCCGGGCCGTCGGGTATGCCGTGGGCCAGCTCGGTCCAGGCGTGGAAGAGCAGCGCGTCCGCATCCTGCGGGCGCTGCCTGCGCCACACCTTCGCCAGCGCGACCGAGCCCGCCCCCGCCAACACCCCGAACCGGTGCGTACGGCGGTCCCAGTCCTGCCCCGCCCCCTTCAGCACCTGCTCGACCAGCCCCGCCGACAGATCCAGCTGCCCCTGCACCCGAGGAGCCGTCAACTGACGGCACACCCGGCCCAGCTCGGCATCGTCCAGCTCAGGAGCCAGCCGCGGGGCGGCACTTCGACGTCGTCCAAAGATCGGCATGGTGGGCGAGCCTAGGGGCTCGCACACGGGTACGGCCAGTCGGGCGCGAGTCGTGCCCGCCTCGTGCCGCGGTCAGCCGGTGGCGGGCACCGAGATCTTGTCGATGTCGGGGCCCCAACCGCCGTACTCGTTGCCGAAGGTGATCACGTTGTAGCCCGCGTTCAGCGTCAGCGCCACGGTCGCCGTCTGGGTCGAGTTCCAGTTGCCGTTCCCGTGGAACGAGACCTTCTGCAGGTTCCCGCCGTTGGTCCAGATCGAGGCGTAGCGATCGCCGCTCCCGTTCACGTACTGGACGGTGACCGGGTAGGTGCCGGCGTTCCGGGCGTAGACACCGTTGAGGTAGAGCTTGTTCGTCCCCCCGACCCAGCTGACCTTCTCGCTGCCCGAGCAGGCCGAGCAGGCCGCGAAGACCGCGCCGGAGTTGTTGGTCCAGCGGCCCGCCACGACCGAGTGGGCGGGGTCCTCGGCCTCGTAACTCTGGGCGCCCGCACTGGGGTTGATCAACGCGGCGTACCAGGAGGCCGGCGCGCTGGGCGCCGTGACCCGGTACACCGCGGTGCCGTGGGCCGGGACCTGGGTGGTGATGGCGGCGGCGCCGCTCTGCGCGACGGCGCCCGTGTACTGGTCGGTCCAGGTCCCCGTGCCGGGGATGCCCACCGCGGCCAGGGAGGTGCTCATGGTCTGCGCGTTGTCCGACCCGTTGTAGAGCGCGAGCGCGACGTCCCCGTTGCTGAGCGGCTTCGCGAGGACGAGCGAGCCCGAGGAGTTGATCAGCCGGCTCCCGCCGATGACCCGCGCCTGGAGACCCAGGGTGTCCTGGTCGATCGCGATGAGTCGCGGGTTCTTCAGCAGGGCCAGTGAGGTCGCGTTCACGCTGGCCGGGTTGGCGCTCGCGATCAGGGGCGAGGCCATCATCGCCCACATGGCGAAGTGGGTCTGCTCCTCGATCGTGCTGAGCCCGCCGTTGCCGACCTCCAGCATGTCCGCATCGTTGAACGAGCCCGGCTTGGCCCGCCAGGCCAGCGTGGCGTTCTCGGTGACGATGTTGGCGATGCCGTTGGGCCAGCTCTGGCCCCACCACTGGTTCCCGATGTCCTCGGTGCTGCGCGCCTGGTCGGAGACGTCGCCCCAGTCCCGAGTGACGCCCGCACCGGTGTTGGTGCCGCTGTTCGGGTTGATGCTGAAGACGATCGGTCGGCCGGTGGCTTTCAGCGCGCTGCGCATCTTGGTGAAGTCGGTGACCTGGGCGGACAGCGAGGAGGCGCTCTCGCAGTAGTCGTACTTGAGGTAGTCGACGCCCCAGGACGCGAACGTGTCGGCGTCGTTGACCTCGTGCCCGGCGCTACCGGAGTATCCCGCGCAGGTCTTGGCCCCCGGCGACTCGTAGATGCCGAACTTGAGGCCGCGCGCGTGCAGGTAGTCGCCGAGGGCCTTCAGGTCGGGGTAGTGGGAGTTGCCGGTCAGGTTGCCGTTCGCGTCCCGGGTCATCCAGCAGTCGTCGACGTTGACGTACCGGTACCCGGCGTCCCGCATGCCGTTCGCGACCAGGCTGTCCGCCACCGACTCGATCAGCGACTGGGTCGCGCCGCACCCGTAGGTGTTCCACGCGTTCCAACCCATCGGCGGTACCTGGAGCAGCGGCGTCGGAGTGGCGGCGACCGCGGTCGGGACCGCGCCGACCCCTGCCACCAGAACCCCCGCCGCCACGGCTGCCCGCCGCAGCCGCGAAGACCGCTTCGTCCCTGTTGCCATCCGCTTCCCCAATCCCTGACGCCGGCCCACCGAACCTCCCGGACCTCTTATGGCGAACAGGAAGTGAGGCACCAGCAGGTACCAAAAACAAACATTAGTAGCCAGAACTCGACGATATCGAACACGGCGAGTGACATCGAACGGCTCCGTCCACCCCTGTGTCAAGGCTTTGGTCAGAAACAGCCGCCCCGAGACCCCGTCGCCACCTCCGGGAACGCCCAGGACGCCTCCCCGCGGCGCTTGAGTCTGACCTCGACCAGGTCGTCGGTGGCGTCGAAGACCGTCCGGAGCTCGTCGCAGGTCAGTGCCCGGCGGCCGGGCCGGCCCTCGGACTCCGCGACGTGGTCGCCGCACCGAAGTACGTGAGGCCGACCGCGGAGGACTGGTACCTGTAGCGCCGCAACGAGCGGGCCAGCCGGTCCACGACCCCCGCATTGCCCAGGCGTTGAACGACACCCGCGCCGGCCTCGGCCTGATCCTCGACACCGACTCGCACGACTGTGCCGTGCCCATGACCGCGAACTCAAGACTCCGGTGGTGCGAAGCCGGGAGAAGAAGGCTGTACCAATGGCCACCGCCCCGAGGTCGACCTCTGCGCAATGCGGGGAGTGCCGGCGCACTCTCGGAGTGACCGTGTGGGAGACGACGGTCCTTCGAAAGTCCCTGCGTGCTCGCCTCGAGCGCATTGGCAGGCTCGCGTGTGTGCTCGATTCCCGGAGCCGGGACGACTGCACCCGCGACCTCGAGGCGTGGGGCCGAGGTGAGCTGACCACGGACCGGGAGCAGGACCTCTACCAGGAGGTCATCGAGCTGTACGACGGCATCTCGAAGTACGGGGTGGTGACGGGGAGGTCGCGCTCCCGTGCTGTGGGGCTGATGGTGGGCGCTGCGTGTTCGTCCCGGGGTATGGGCCAAGCGTGGGAGCTGCCCGGTCCGTAGGCAAGGCGGCGCTCGCCGAATGGCGCACTGTCAGGAGACGACGGTTCGCCCGCGATGCGTCGTTCGCTGAGGATGGGAGAACACCGCACCTGACGCACGAGGAGAGCACCCGTGGTCGTTCACCCCTGCCCGCCGCGATGGCGGCGCACCGCCCGGTACGCCCTGCTGGCCCCCGGGGCCGTGATAGCCCTGCTGGGCCCGCTCGCCACCCTGGGCAGCGCGGCCGAGGACACCTCGATGCCGCGCCCGCCGGTTGCTCAGGCTCTCGACGGGGAGCAGCCGCTGGCCTCGATCCGGGAGGTCACCAGCCAGTGCGCCAAGGCTGCGGCCTGCGGCTTCCGGATGTACGACCGGGCGCCACGGGAGTTCAGCAGCGGGGTGCTCTCGGTGGGCAACGCGGCGATCAACTGCACGGACGGGGAGATGGAGATCGATCGCACTGTCACCTTCGTGACCAGCAGTACCGACAACATCGGTGGCGAGATCTCCGGGCGCGCGGCGCTGGAGGGCGGGGTGGACACCACGGTGACCGCCTCGGCCACGGGCACCCTGACGCCGGGCATGACCAACAGCGTGACCCAGTACGGGCCGAACAAGGACAAGGGCCCGACCACCGAGGACCTGGTGTCGAACGCCTTTACGGCCCCGGTGACGGTCGCGGGCTCGAACGCGCTGCACCTCGGGGTCAAGGCCACCTTCGAGCTGGCCTTCAAGGCGTCCTTCGCCCGCACCTGGCAGGCGCAGAGCACCGAGTCGACCAAGGTGACCTTCACCGTGAGCTCCGGTGACGAGATCCAGTTCGGCCTGGTGAACGCGATGTCGCGCGCCGCCGGCGAGCTGAAGGTGAACGACACCGGCAAGCTGATCAAGAACGTGACGGTGGACAGCCCCTCCTCGGTCACGGCCAGCTCGATCGTCGCGCAGACCTTCGCCGCCCGGGACAAGTGCCTCTCGCTGCGCCCACCGGGCCGCTCGCTGGGCGGCTCACTCGGCGGCGGGCTGATCGAGCTCGCGCCGGAGCGCTCCGGCCGGGCGCCGGACGCGGTGTACGTCCGCACCGCGCTGGGCACCTGGGAGCGGAAGTGAAGCGCCGGGCGGTGCTGCCCGCCGCCGTGGCCGTCGCCCTGCTGCTGTCCACCGGGCCCGCCCTGGCCGAGGACGGATCGGTGAACCCGGTGGCCGCGCAGGCCTTCGACGGGGACGCCCCGCTCGCCGACGCCCCCGCGCTCGCGCGAGGCTGCGGGCAGGAGTACGGGTGCAGCTTCCGCGTGCTGCCCGGCCTGTCCCGGGAGTTCACCACCGCAGTGGTCTCGCTCGGCAACGCGGCGGTCAACTGCACCAACAAGCCGATCACGATCGAGCGCACGGTGGCACTGGAGTCGAGCACCACCGACAACATCGCGGGGGAGATCTCCGGCAGCGCCACGCTGGAGGGCACGATCGACAACACCACGGACGTCTCCGGGAGTGCCGGGATCAGCAACACGACCACCGGCACCCACACCGACATCACCGCGCCGAGCGACAAGGGCCCCAACACGTCCATCGCCAACGGCGGTTCCGTGACCGTCGCCGGCGCGGTGACGGGGGCCGCCCAGCTGAAGCTCAGCGCCAAGGCGACCTTCGCCCTGGCGTTCCGGGCCAGTTTCTCGCACGAGTGGAAGCGGACCAGCACCGAGACCACTGCGGTGAGGTTCACCGTGAAGTCGAACGACGAGCTGCAGTTCGGCGTGCTGAACGCGATGACCCGCACCGTGGGTGTGCTGGGCGTGGACGGCACCGGAAAGCTCATCAAGAACGTCGTGGTGGACAGCCCCTCGACCGTCAACGTCAGCTCGGTCGTCGCGCAGACCTTCAGCGCCTCGGATCGTTGCCTGTCGCTCCGCCCACCGGGCCGCTCGGCAGCTTCCGGTGGTCTCATCGAGGTGGCGCCGAGCGCTGCCCCGGCCGGTCCGGTCGAGCGGTACCAGCTGGGGGCCGAGGGGCGCTGGGTCCAGCAGTAGGTGGCCCGGACGTGGTCCAGGTACCGGTCGGGGGTGCGTACGGCCGGTCCGGGGCCCCGGGGGCCTCGCGGTCGAGGACGGGCATGGTGGGCGGCGACATCGCGCAGGCCCCGGCAACGCCGGCCGCAGAGACGGTGCCCACGCCGGTGCCCACGCCGATGGGCCATGATCGCGGCCCCCGCCTCGAAGGCGGGGGCCGCGATCATGGCCAACTAGATTGCCCTGGAAGGGTGTTGGCGGGCTATGGTTTGAGCGGCACCGTCCTGGTCTGCACCCCGGCGGGCGGGGTGTCGAAGGTGAGCAGCCGCTTGTCCGGGTTCGCGCCGTTGTCCGGAGTGCCCGCCGTGGGCCGGGCGGTGCCGCACCGCTGGAGCTCGGCCTCGGTGAGCGGTCCGGTGCGCTGGAAGTACCGGTCCGGGAGGGCGACGGCCGGGACGTCGAAGGTGGCGTCGAGGCGGTACTTGTTGCGGGGGTTGGTGAAGCTGCCGACCACCCGCTCGCGGGCGGGCTGCACCTCGATCCAACTCACCTCGCCCGGCTGGATGGTGGGGTTGAGCGCCTTGGTGGTGGTCCGGCTCCAGGTGAGCGGGTTGCTGGTGGAGACGGCCGCCGCGTTGCCGCCGCCGGCGGCGTACCCGGCGGCTGCCTGGGCGGCCAGGTTGGGGCGGCTCTGCGAGATGTCGGAACGGCTGGGGACCAGCGGGGCGCCCTTGAGCGCGTAGTACTGGGTGAGGTTGTCGTACGGCGGCTCGGTGACCTCGATCCGCCGGTCGTCGACCACCGCGTTGCGGCTGCAGTTGACGTACGCCTCGCCGACGACCCTGGTCCGGCCGTAGTACCGGTAGGAGTACCGGTTGTCCACGGTGAACGTGCAGTTGGTCGCGGACCCTTCGCAGTCGTCCACCGCCACACCGGGCTCCAGCGGGTCGTTGCCCCGGTAGGCCTTGGGGCCGGGCAGCTGCTCCCTGGTGACCTTCTGGTCCACCGGGGCGGGTGTCTGCTTGGCGGTCATGTTGGTGATCAGCGGACCGCAGGAGAGCGAGGCGCGCTTCTCCCGCGAGTCGAAGGAGACCATCGGGTTGTCCTCGGTCGCGGTGAACTCGAAGCTGCGGCCGGTGGTCCAGTTGGCGGTGCCGACGGTGTCGGTTCCCTTGGTGGTGACCACCGGATCGGGCGCGGGGCCGGTGGTGACGAGCGAGACGTTGTAGGTCTGGCCGTCCTTGAGCTGCTCGGGGGTGCACTGGCGGTAGACGCCCGGACTGTCGTCCCAGCTGAGGGTGACGGCCGAGCCGGCCTTCACGCCCCAGAGGCGGGTGCGCAGCGAGAGCGCCGCGCCGTTCCAGTTGAGGGTGGCGGCCTGGTAGCCGAGGGGGTGCTGGGCGAGGGACTTGCCGAAGACGGCGCCGGTGTTGTTGTCCGGCGCCCAGTCGGTGTGCCCGGCTGCGGTGCCGTTGTCGGGCGCGACGGGCTGGGCGAAGGTGCCGTTGGGCACCTGGACGTCCACGGTGTCGGCGGCCCGCGCGGGCGGCGCGGCGGCAAGAGCCAGACCGATCGTCACGGCGGAGCAGCCGATACGGCGCAGGAGTTGGCGCTTCATCAGCAGAACCACCACTCGCTCGGCGGCACGACGGCGTCGCCGGGTTTGAGCCCGGAGGTCAACGCGTTGGGGAGGGTGCAGAGTTCGGAGGCGGCCGTGTTCGGGTCCTGCTCGCGGGGGACTTTGCCGAAGTCGTCGACGGCCTGGGTCTCCTTGGCGATGCCGTCCTTCTCCGCCTTGCCGTCACCCGCCACGCCGGCCAGGCAGTCCCGGTCGGTGGGTGGGCACTTGTCGATCTTCTCCTTGTCGGCGGCGACGTCCTTGCAGGCCGGGCTGCTCGCGGACTCGCCCGCGCAGGGGTCGTTCTGTTTCGGCGGTGGGGCGGTCTGCCTGGCCGAGACATTGGTGATCAGTACGGGGCAGCCGGAGATGTTCTCGCCGGAGCCTGCCGTGAAGGTGAGCTGCGGGGAGTCCTCCGCAGCGGTGAACGAGTAGCTCCGGCCGATGAACCAGTTCGTCTTCCCGGTGGGGGTGTTGGTGGCGAGCAGGCCCGGCTGGTTGGCCGCGCCCGCGACGGTCACGGTGTACTGCCGTTTGGCGCTGCCCTCGGCCACGCAGCCGTCCGGGTTGTCGTCCCAGCTGAGCGTGACGGTGGCGCCTGACCGCACGCCCCGCAGCCGGGTGCTGATCGCACCGTTCCAGCCGAGCCCGGCCGCCTGCAAGCCCTGGGGGTGGGCGGCGCGGGTGGCCGTGGCACGCCCACCGCCGGTCCAGTTGTCGATCCCTTGTTCGAATGACTTGCCGTTGGACACCGTGGGGGAGGAGAACGTCCCGTTCGCCACGACCACCGGATCGGTGTCCTCGGCCCCCGCCGACGTCGGGGCCGTCAGGGCGATGGTGCAACTGAGGGTTACGACGAGAAGTCTGGCTCGCTGTGCTCGCAGCACGGTCTCTCCTGCTGAAGTCGGCTCAGAACTGCGGAACTTGTGAACTTGTGAGCTGAGTGGAAGTCACCTCATTCGCCCATGCTTCGGACCCTGGTCACTATCTGCAACCGCTGGCAGTCCAATGGGGCGAAGGTGAACGATCAAGGTGGGCCAACGGTGTGGAAAGCCGTTCGAAAACGCACAGTCGTTCTGGTCGTAGGGCATGAATCCGTTCGAACCGACTTTCATTTCCAGCTGCGGCCGCGCGGCCGGCGTCGTGCGGCCCGGTCCCGAGGGACGCCATGCCACCGCTCTTCCGCCCCTGTTCCGGGCTGCTCCTCGCGGCCCTGACCGCACTGGGCACCGCCCAGCCCGCCTCGGCCCAGCACCGACCGGCCGTCATCACCACACCCCACCACTCCGCGCCACTGCACCCGGGCTACGCCCACGGTGAGCCCGTCCGCCGCTGGACACCCCCTACCTGAGGACAGAGATGCACCTGCTGCACCGCAAGCTCCGTCGCCTGCCCGCCGCTGCCGCCCCCGCCCTGGTGGCGAGCCTGGCCCTGCTCGGCTCCGTCGCACTGCCCACCTCCGTCGCCTCCGCGTACGACCTGCGGGTACGCGCCTGGGGCCTGAACACCAACGGCCAGCTAGGCGACGGCACCAAGACCCAGCGGCAGACCCCGGTCTCCGTGGTCGGCCTGTCGGGGGCCGAGCTCAACACGGTCGTCGCCGGAGGCAGCGGGACGACCGGCTTCGCGCTGGCCCTGCTCGCCAACGGCACCGTCGAGGCGTGGGGCCGCAACGACAAGGGCCAGCTCGGCAACGGCACCAGCAGCGCCACCGACGACTTCGCCGTACCGAGCCTGGTGGCCGGTCTGGGCGCGGTGGACGCGATCGCGGCGGGTGGCGCGCACGCGCTGGCCCTGCTGAAGGACGGCACGGTCAAGGCCTGGGGTGCCAACGACAAGGGGCAGCTCGGCGACGGCACCACCAATGCGGCCGCCACCTCGCTGCCGGTGACGGTGGCCGGGCTGGACGACGTCAAGGCGATCGCGGCCGGTGATGCCTTCAGCATGGCCCTGCTGAAGGACGGCACGGTGAAGACCTGGGGCAACAACGACAAGGGCCAGCTCGGCGTCACCGCGAAGCCGGCCAGCTCGACCGCTGCCGTGCCCGCCGCGACCCCGGCCACCCGCACCACCGCCATGGCGATCCCCGAGCTGACCACCGTCAAGGGCATCGCCGCCGGAGCCTCGCACGCCCTCGCGATCCTCGCGGACGGCACCGTGATGTCCTGGGGTCTCAACGACAAGGGCCAGCTGGGCGACGACACCACGGCCAACAAGCCCTACCCGGTGCTGGTCCAGGAGCTGAAGAACGTCACCGAGCTCTCGGCGGGTGCCGGACACACCATCGCCCTCCTCCAGGACCGCACCGTGCGCGGCTGGGGTGCCAACGACAAGGGACAGGTCGGCGACGGCACCGTCACCCAGCGCACCACAAGCGTGCCGCTGCCGGGTCTGACCGGTGTGGTCGGCATCGCCTCCGGTGCCTCGCACAACCTGGCCGTGCTGGCCGACGGCACCGTCCAGGCCTGGGGCCTGAACGACAAGGGCCAGCTCGGCGACGGCACCCTCCTCCAGCGCAACAACCCGGTCCAGGTGCTTGCCAAGTCCGGCAACGTCTCCACGGTCGCGGCGCCTTCCAACGGCAACTTCAGCCTTGCCCGCTGAAGCCCCGCGCGCCGAATCCTGGCGCGCTGACCCTCCAACCCTCCCGCAGGAAGGCACCACATGACGAACTCCCGTACCGCGCGCCTGCGCCCGGTGCTCGCCACCGCCGTGGCCGCGCTGACCGCCTTCGGCCTGGCCGCCGTGCCGGTCGGCACCGCACATGCGCAGGAGAAGCGGCTCAAGTCCTGGGGCAACAATCGCTCGGGCCAGCTCGGCGACGGCACCTGGACCGACTTCCGCACGACGGCCACCACCGTGCTCGGGCTGACCAGCGCCGAGGTGGTGAAGATCGCCGCCGGTGGCGGCGGGCCCACCAACGGCCACGGGCTGGCGCTGCTGACGGACCGTACGGTGCAGTCCTGGGGTGCCAACGGGTCCGGTCAGCTCGGCGACGGCTCGGTGTTCGGCCACAACGCGCCCGGACAGGTCGTCAACCTCTCCAACGCCGCCGACATCGCGGCTGGCGGCGCGCACAGCCTGGCCCTGCTGGACGACCAGACCGTTGTCTCCTGGGGCAAGAACAACTACGGCCAGCTCGGCAACGGCACCAACATGGACAGCAGCGTGCCCGTCCGGGTCGAGGGCCTCAACAAGGTGATCGCGATCGCCGCCGGGCTCAACCACAGCATCGCGCTCCGCGAGGACGGCACGGTCTGGGCTTGGGGCTACAACATCAACGGCCAGCTGGGCGACGGCACTTCGGCCAGCCGGAACGTCCCCTCCCCGGTCACCAATCTGACCGGGGTCACCCGGATCGCGGCCGGGTGCAACCACAACCTCGCCCTGGTCGGCCCGCCGAGCGGGGGCACCAAGCCCACCAGCGGAAACTCGCTGAAGTCCTGGGGCTACAACGCCACCGGCCAGCTGGGCGACAACAGCACGATCAACCGCTACGCCCCGGTCGACACCCAGGGCATCTGGCTCGGTGGGGTCTCCCAGATCGCGGCCGGCTGCAACCACAGCATGGCCGTGACCGACAGCGACAACAAGCTCAAGTCCTGGGGCCAGAACACCTCGGGCCAGATCGGTGACGGCACCACCGACTACCGCATCACCCCCGTCACCGTCCCTGGCATCAAGGGCGTCCAGTTGGTGGCCGGCGGTCGCGAGCACACCCTCGCCCTGCTCGGCGACAACACCGTCCGCTCCTGGGGCGCCAACGGCTCCGGCCAGCTCGCCAACGGCACCACCACCGACAGCTCCACGCCGGTCACCAGCCTCACCGCGCTGACCGGCGTCGACAAGATCGCCGCCCCTGTCGGCGGAGACTTCAGCCTCGCCAACTGACCTCGACCGGCGGTACGGACAGTACGGAGCCCCTGTTCCGGCCCGAGAAGGCCGGAGCAGGGGCTCCGTCGTGGCGGGGTGCCGGGGTCGGTAGGGGTCAGCGCAGGAAGACGACGCCGGTGGTGGCAAGCAGAAGCGTGGTGACGACGAGCCAGTAGCGGAGTCGGGCGGCCATGTTGCCGTTCCAGTCGAGGAGCCGGAACCGCTTGGTGGAGGTGTGCTCGACGACGTTGAAGGCGACCAGGGCGATGACCAGGTAGAGGATGAAGTAGAAGTACTCGGCGTAGACCACGCCGGTGGAGCCGGTGGTGGAGCGCAGTGAGCTGTGCTGGACGGCGACGACGAGCATCATGGCGCCGCAGAGGCCGATGACCGTCCAGGTGGAGAAGCCGGCCAGGGAGCGGCGGTCGGAGTCGATGGTGACGACGAACAGGGAGGCGAAGACCAGCAGGGTGATGACGATCAGGGGGATCAGGCGGTCGAGCAGGGGGCTGGGGAACTCGCGGGTGATGCCGGTGGAGAAGTGCAGTGCGGCGATGGTCGAGTCGGGTGTGGTGTTGGGGTTGCCGAGGGTGGTGCGGGTGGTGGACTCGCCCATGGAGAACGCGCTGAAGTGCGTGCGCCACTCGCCGGTGACCATGTCGGTGTAGAGGCCGAGGTTCTGCGCTGGGTCCCAGGGCGGGTAGGCGGCGAAGGGCGCCCCGAGGCTGGCGCCCTCGCGAAGAACGGAGCGCGGTCACGACAGACGCAGGGCGCCGAGGTGGGCCGGCTCAAGGGTCAGCGCACGCTGCACCCGATCCTGGCCACTGTGTCGACACCGATCGCCCGGCCGGTTGTCGCGGCGGTGAGGCTGCGCAGGGGCAAGGCCGCCGACGTGCGCGGTGCCGGCCCGTTCATCGCCGAGGCCCTGGCCGCTGCGCCGACACCGCCCCGATTATCCGCTTTCGCGCCCGAACTCATCAGGGTGCCCTGAATTCGAAATTCAATTTCCCTTTTTGGGGCTGTCGGCGGTGAATGGCGGGTGAAAGCCCGCTGAAAGCCGCCGCTGCCAGAGTGGCGATCAGCCGAACGGATCGGCCGCCTCCTCGGAGGCTTCGGTACCCAGGAGAGTCACTTGCGCACAGCACGAGCGGTACGGGCGTCCCTGCTGGCCACTGCGATGGCCGCCAGCGCTATCGCCATCGCGGCCCCGGCCCACGCGTCTAGCCCCTGCAGCAGCGGCGGGAGCTACCAGGTCTGCGCCAGCGCCACGTACTACCCCCACATCGACGGCCACACCTCCATCACGGTCTGGATCCAGTACGGTGGCGCCTCGACCGACTTCCGGGTCACTGTGCCGTCCAACCCCTCGTTCCTCATCTGGCCCGGCCAGCAGATCACGAAGAGCCGCCCCGGCGGTGGCTCCGTCACGGTCTGCGCGACCGAGGCCAGCCTCGGCAATCACTGCGTCACTGTGCAGCCCTACACCTCACCCGCCAGCTGACCGAGGGCTCCACGGCCTGCCTGGCGCTCCGGCCTGACCCGGCCCGTCTCTGCCGCCGGGTCAGGCCGGAGCGCCGAGGTGCCTGCGTACCTGGGCGGCCTCGGGTGCACCGAGCTGTTCGAAGATGTCCAGCGCCTGGTGCCAGTGCTTCGTCGCCCGCTCAGCGTCGCCCAGTGCTGACCAGGTCAGGCCGACATTGTTCTGTACAAGACCCTGGCCGTGCCGGTCGCCCAGCTCCTGGCGCAGGGTGAGCGACCGGTCGTACAGCTCAAGCGCCTCGTGGTGGCGACCCTGGTTCCGGGCCACCTCGCCGAGCATGTCCAGGCCGTGCGCCTCTCCGTTGCGGTCCCCGATCGTCCGGAAGATCGCCAACGCCTGGTGCTGGCGGTCGGCCGCCTCGTCGAGACGGCCCGGCCTCCTCAGCTCCTCGCCCAGTTTGCTGAGCGCGGTGCCCTCCACGTACTGGTCGCCCACCCGTCGGGCCGCCTCCGCAGCCAGCGTTTGCGACTCGACCGCTCCCTTGGAGTCGCCGAAGGTGCCGAGCGTCGCTCCGATGCTGGTCAGGGTGAGCGCCTCGGCCCGGCCGTCGCCGACCCGCCGCCGAATGTCCAGCGCGCCCCGCAGGTGCCGGAGCGCCTGCTCGGGTCGAGCGGTCTGCGTATACAGGGTGCCCAGCCGAGCAGGGCGGCGATCGCCTCGGCGCTGAGAGGTGACGACGAGATCCGCGCCGGACCCGTGCTCAGGTGGGACATGTACAGGGCCCACTCGTGGACGGCGGAGGGCCCTGGGGGATCGTCGGGCGGTGGCCGTTTCCCGTGGGCCGGATGGGTCGTTGTGCCCGGCATGCGAGGTGTGCGGGGTGGGGCGCGGGGTGTCGGCGGCACGGTCGGGAGCCTGCTCTCGGGGCGGGACAACAGCCTCGGGGCGCTGCGGCTGGGGATGGCCGCCGCCGTGATGGTCTCGCACTCCACCGTGCTCGGGTACGGCACCAAGGACGTCGGGCTCGGGTTCAGCCACGGTCAGACCGCGATCGGCACGATCGCGGTGTACGGGTTCTTCGTCCTGTCCGGGGTGCTGGTGACCCGCAGCGGTGCCCGGCTCGGGCTGGGCCGCTTCCTGTGGCACCGAGCGCTGCGGCTGCTCCCCGGGTTCTGGGTCTGCCTCCTGGTCACCGCCTTCGTGGTCGCGCCGGGGCTGTATCTGGCCCGGCACGGCACCACCGCCGGATTCTGGCATCACCCGGCCGGGCCGGTGGCCTACCTGCGCGCCGACTGGGCACTGGACATGAGCCAGTGGGACGTCTCCGGGGTGATGGCCGACGCCGGGCGCGCCCACCGGGCGCACAACGGCAGCTTCGACGGCTCCCTCTGGTCGCTGCGGTTCGAGGTGCTCTGCTACTTCGCCGTCGCCCTGCTCGGCGCGACGGGTGTGCTGACTCGGGCCCGGCGTGCGGTCGCCGTGGTCACCGTGGCGCTCGGCTGGCTGGTGATCACCGACGCGCTGCCCCACCGCTACGGGTCAGGGGTCTACTCGACGGCGCTGCAGGGCACCCAGGAACGCCCGCTGACGGGCAGCTTCGCGGTGGCTTGGGTGCTCTACCTCGGCTTCGCCTTCGCCCTCGGCGCCACCATCGAGATCTACCGGGACAGCGTGCCGGTCGACGGCGCACTGGCGGCACTCTCCGCCGCCGTCCTGGTCTGCGGCCTGCACTTCGGCTACTTCTACGTGGTCGGGCTCCCGGCGCTCGCCTACCTGCTGGTCTGGCTGGCGATCCGCCTGCCCGCGCCGCTGCGTCGGATCGGCCGCACGCACGACTACTCCTACGGCGTCTACATCTACGGCTTCGTGGTGCAGCAGGCCCTCGCCGTGGCCGGGTGGACACGGTGGGGCCTGCCGGTCTACCTGGCGCTGGCGGTGATCGGTACGGGTGTGGCGGCGGCGCTCTCCTGGCACGTGGTGGAGCGGCCCGCGATGCGCCTCAAGGACCTCGACCCGTACCCGCTGCTGCGGCCGGGGGTGCGGCTCGCCGGGGTGCGGCTCGCTCAGGCGGCCGGCGGGGGGAAGTAGGCGGCCAGCCAGCGGTCCAGTTCGGTGAAGAGCTGGGTGCGGGCCTGTTCTCCGGAGAGTACGAGGTCGTGCATGCCGCCCTCGATCCGGACGGTGGTGACGTGCGGGCCGAGGCGCGGGGCCAGGGCGGCGATGTCGTCGGCTCGCAGGATGGCGTCGGTGTGGTGCAGCGCGGGGGTCCACTTGTCGGTGGTGGTGCTCGCGGTGGAGGCCATAAGCAGGACCGGGCAGTCCACCCGCAGGCCGTGCCGGACCTGACGGTGGCCCCGCTGGATGGCGGCGAGCCAGCCGGCGTACAGGGGGAAGCCCTCGGCGGGCTTGAGGACCAGGTCGAAGTCCCAGGAGCCCTTGTGGGCGCGGTGGAGGCTGTGCACGTAGTGCGGGTTGAGCGGCGCCGGGAGCTTGCGGGTGGCGGCGAGGCGGCCGAGGGCCTGGACGGCGGGTGCGCCCAGGGTCCGTAGGGCGGGGCTGGTCGGCATGGAGAGGAACGGGCTGTTGAGGAACAGCCCGTCGACCAGGCCGCGCCCGGCCCGCCGGGAGGCCCAGAGCGCCGCGACCAGACCGCCGGTGGAGTGCCCGTTGACCAACAGCCGGGTGTGGCCGTCCACCTCGCGGATGATCCGGACGGCCTCGTCGATCTCCTCGTCGTAGGTCGCGAGGTCGCGGACGAAGTTCGGTGACTGGTGCGGGCGCAGCGAGCGGCCGTACTTGCGGAGGTCGAGCGCGTAGAACGAGAACCCGGCGGCGGTGAAGTGGTCGGCCAGGTTGGTCTGGAAGAAGTAGTCGGTGTACCCGTGCAGGTAGAGCACCGCCTGCCGCGCTCCGGGCACCGGCCGCCGGACCAGCGTCGCGCTGACAGCGCCCTCCTCGTCGGCGGCCAGCGGCAGTTCGGCCGCCTCGTACGGCGCACCCAGGATGTCTTCGCGGTACTCCATGCCCGGCGTTCCCACTCTCTGCTCTCGGAGCTCTCAGACCTGCCGTGACCTGCAGTGACAGGCTGCACGGCCTCAGGGCCTCCGACCATACCGGTCAGTAGCCTTGTCGCGAACGACCCTGGGGGCTCGGGGGAGTCGATAGGTCGATGTTCGGCAGGCTCACCCCGCGCTTCGACGACGTACCGTCCTGACGGAGCTCCATCCGGGGCACCGCCGCCGCCCGTCTAAGCTGCTGCCATGCCCAGAACCCCTGCCGCCGCCCCCTGCCCGCCACGCCGCCCGGCCGCCCGGTGAGCGCCGAGGAGCGGCGGCCGGTGGAGCGGGGGGTGGCGCTCGGCACGGCGAAGCTGATGCCCGATCTCGACAACGACCACGGCTGGCTGCTCACCCTCGACGGGACGCCGCAGTCGTACGTCGACCTCGCCGACCCCACGTACCTGGAGTTCGAGTACACCCGGCGGATCGCCCACCTGCTCGACACCCTCGCGCCGGAGGGGCAGCCGCTGGAGGCGCTGCACCTGGGCGGCGGCGCGCTCTCCGTGCCGCGCTACCTCGCCGCGACCCGGCCCGGCTCGCGGCAGCGGGTGGTCGAGATCGACGGGCCGCTGACCGAGCTGATCGCCGAACAGCTGCCCTGGCCCGAGGGCATCGAGGTCGGCGTCGGCGACGCGCGGGCGGCGCTCGCCGAGGCCGCGCCCGGCTCGGTGGACGTGCTGGTCGCGGACGTCTTCCACGGCTCGCGCACCCCGGCGCACCTCACCTCCGTCGAGTTCCTGCGCCTGGCGGCCGCCGCTCTGCGGCCCGGCGGCTGCTACGCCGCCAACATCGCCGACGGCCCGCCGCTGGCCTTCGCCAAGGCCCAGGCGGCGACGCTGCGCGCGGTCTTCCCCGAGGTCTGCCTCGCGGCGGAGCCCTCGGTGCTGCGGGGCCGCCGGTACGGGAACGTCCTGTTGATCGGCTCGGACCGGCCGCTGCCGGTCGAGCAGCTCAGCCGCCGCCTCGCCGCCGATCCCTTCCCGGCCCGGCTCTGCGACCCGGACGAGCTCGCCGCCCTGGTGCGCGGGGTCGCGCCGGTGCTGGACGCCTCCGCCGAGGACTCGCCGCCGCCGCCCGCCGGTGCGTTCAGCCTCGGCTGAGCAGACTGGTGCCGCCTGGTGCGGTTGCGGGCCGTGCGGCTGGTGGGGTGTCAGAATGCGGTGGTGAGCAACGAGAAGGTACCTGTCCAGCTCGACGACGTCCCCGAGACCGCGCTGTGGACGCTGTACCACCGGGCGGCGGAGGCGAGCCGCCCCGACACCCTGCTGCCCGACCCGATGGCCGTCGAGCTGGTGGAGCGGATCGACTACCCGTTCGCGGAGCGGTTCGGGCCGGGCGACGGCGCGCAGGGGCAGTTCCAGGCGCTGCGCTCCGGGTGCTTCGACCGGGAGGTCGAGGACTTCCTCGCGCGCTGCCCGCGCGGGCAGGTGGTCGCGCTCGGCGAGGGGCTGGAGACCCAGTTCTGGCGGGTCGACAACGGCCGGGTGCGCTGGCTGACCGTCGACCTGCCGGAGTCCGTCGCGGTGCGGGAGCGGCTGCTGCCCACCGGTCCGCGCCAGCGCCTGTTCGCCTGTTCGGCCACCGACCCGCGCTGGATGGACGAGGTCGACCCCGCGCAGGGCGTGCTCATCACCGCGCAGGGGCTGCTCATGTACCTGCGGCCGGGGGAGGTCCGTGACCTGCTCGCCGCCTGCGCCGAGCACTTCCCGGGCGGCTCGCTGGTCTTCGACACCGTGCCGCGCTGGCTGGCCCGCAAGGCCGCCGCGGGCAAGCTGCACAGTCGCGGCTACCAGGTCCCCGCGATGCACTTCGGCATGAACGGAGCCGAGCAGCCGAAGCTCGCCACCGCCCACCCCGGCATCGCCGAGGTCCGCGATGTCGCGCCGGTCGGCGGGCGGGGGCTGGTGAAGGCGATCCTTCCGTACTTCGCGCGCCTGCCCCGGCGGCCCTCGGTGGTGGCCGTGAGGTTCGCCGCACCCCGGCTGGTCTGAGGAACCTCCGGCGGGCACGGGCCGTTACGGGGGCGGGTTAGGCTGCCCTGAGGGTGGTTGCCGCCCGCCTTCCCTACTGCCCCGGAGGTTACCGGCCTTGCACATCGACGTCTGGATCGAGAGCGTCCCCCCGGCCCTGGTCTACGTGCTGGTCGGGCTGATCATCGGTGTGGAGAGCCTCGGCATCCCGCTGCCCGGTGAGATCGCCCTGGTCACCGCCGCCGTGATGGCCGCCACCACCGGTGCCGTGAACCCGTGGACGGTCGCGCTCTGCGCGATCGCCGGGGCGATCATCGGCGACTCGATCGGCTACTCGATCGGCCGCA
The DNA here is from genome assembly GCF_052076145.1 of Kitasatospora sp. McL0602. Classification (NCBI taxonomy): domain Bacteria; kingdom Bacillati; phylum Actinomycetota; class Actinomycetes; order Kitasatosporales; family Streptomycetaceae; genus Kitasatospora; species Kitasatospora sp. McL0602. The sequence continues at coordinate 7,303,892 of NZ_CP197246.1, forward strand.
AGGGCGGTAAGCCGCTCTTCGAGAAGCTCGGGCGGAAGTTCCCCAAGCACTTCGGGCCGGACCACCTGGCGGGCGCCGAGCGGTCGTTCCAGAAGTGGGGCATGTGGGCTGTCTTCTTCGGCCGGTTCATCGCCCTGCTGCGGATCTTCGCGGGCCCGCTCGCGGGTGCGCTGCGGATGCCGTACTGGAAGTTCCTGATCGCCAACGTGCTCGGCGGCGTCTGCTGGGCCGGTGGCACCACGCTGCTGGTCTACCAGGTCGGCAAGGTCGCCGAGCAGTGGCTGAAGAGCTTCTCCTGGATCGGCCTGATCCTCGCCGCCCTCGGTGGCGCGGGCTCCGCCTGGATCATGAAGCGGCGCGCGGCCAAGCATGCCGAGCAGCACCCCGAGGTCGCCGGGGAGAAGGTCTCCAGCAGCTGAGGCCGGTAAGGCCCGGGTCAGCCGGTCTTCGGCCGGCGGTCGGCGGGGCGGCTCGGGGGGATGGGCGTGGCGGGGAAGTCGCGGGGGCCGGTCCAGAGCGCGGGGACGGCGTCGGTGCGGCGGGCGATCTCGTACGCGAGCGCCTCGTAGTTGACCCGCCAGCCCCGGAAGTGCCGCCAGGCCTCGGCGATCGGGCGCTCGATGATGAAACCGCTCGCGGAGACCATCGCCACGGCGGCGTCGAACTCCTCGAAGGTCAGGCGGATCGGGCTGTCCGGCTCGGGGTCGGTGTCGAAGTCGAGCTTCAGGGTGCGGGCGATGTCCCGCAGGGCGGTGAAGCCGGCCCGCAGCACCAGGCGGGCCTCGGGCGGCGCGGTGCGCGGGCTGACGGCGAGCTGGATGGCGGCCGCGTCCAGCACCGCGAGCAGGCCGACCACCCAGCTGCGGTTCGGCCGGGGTGAGCGGAAGGAGAGCAGCACCGGGTAGTTGGAGTGCCCCTCGCCGATGTCGGCGGCCAGCCGCTCCCAGTCCCGGTAGAGCTGCGGCAGCGCGGTCGTGGTGTCGACGAGGGACTGCCTCGCGAGCAGTTCGGGCCCCCAGGCGGGCTCCCCGGCGCGGGTCTGCAGCAGTGTCACCTCCACCTCGCGGCGGTTGTAGGCGCCGTAGAGGGTCGGCAGGTAGGCGATCAGCAGCGCGGTGATCAGCGGGCCGGTGGCGGCGGCCAGGAAGTCCAGGGCCGAGAGGTGCAGCCGGTCGCCGGAGGCGAAGCCCAGGGTGAAGAGGCTGGACCCGGCCTCCCGGAAGGCGATCGCCCAGCCGAGGTCGGAGGTGCCGCGCAGCAGCAGCGTGTAGGCGGCGAGCATGGCGGCCAGCCAGGTGCCGAGCATGCCGACCAGGATCAGCGGCGCGAGCCAGGTCTGCGCCCTGTCCTGCGCGTGGTAGCCGCCGGAGGCGGGCGCGAGGTGCCGCAGCACCGACCGCAGGATGCGCCAGAGCCGGGCGACCAGCGCGGAGTAGAGGCCGCGCGGAACGACCAGCGTCCGCAGGATGCTGCCGATGGTGACGATCAGCAGCAGGGCGCCGGCCAGGGTGTAGATCCACTTCATGGCGCCCATTGTGGCCCGACGGCCCGCCCACCGGTGTGGACGGGCCGCCGGGTCGGGCGGGTCAGCCCTTGGCGAGGGCCTGGACGCGGTCGTACGCGCCGTTGAAGAGGTTCTGGTCGCCGGGCAGGGTGCCCGAGTCGGCGTACTGCCAGATGGTCTGGTAGCTCCAGCCCGCCGGGAGGGTGCCGACGCTGCTCGAGTAGCGGGCTATCCAGAGCGGGTTGGTGCCGCCGAAGCTGCCGTTGTTGCCCGTGCAGCTGCTCCACCAGTTGGTGGTGGTGTAGATGACGGGGTACCGGCCGGTGCGGCTGTGCACGGTGTTGCTGAAGTCGCGGATCCAGCTGACCATCGAGCTCTGGCTGAGCCCGTAGCAGGTCGCGCCGTACGGGTTGTACTCGATGTCGAGGGCGGGCGGCAGGGTCTTGCCGTCGGCGGACCAGCCGCCGCCGTGGTTGACGAAGTAGTTGGCCTGGGTGGCACCGCTGGAGTTGTCCGGGAGGGCGAAGTGGTACGCCCCCCGGATCAGACCCGCGTTGTAGGACCCGTTGTACTGCTGGCCGAACGACGGGTTGGTGTAGCCGGTGCCCTCGGTCGCCTTGACGTAGGCGAACCTGGCGCCGTTGGCGGCGGCGCTGCTCCAGTTCACGCTGCCCTGCCAGCTGGACACGTCGTTACCGAGGGTCTGCGCGACGAGCGGCTGGAGGGCGGGGGTGCCGTGTCTGCCCTCGTGGGCGGCGACGGTGGAACCGGCGAAGTCCCGCTCGGGGTGGAACGCCTTCGGAGCGGCTGAGGCTGAGGCGGGGACGGCGGCGCCGCCGAGCAGCAGGGCGCTCGCGGCGAGGGCCAGGGCGGCCCGGCGGACGGTGTGCAGAGATCCGAGGTGGAACGACGGTGCGGTGCCTGGCATGTGCGCTCCTTGATCCGGTACGGCTGCCGCCGGTCGGCGGAGCCGTGTACGGAGGAGGCTAGTCATGAACCCGACAGCGCCGCCACGGTGTTGACTCCACATCAGTCGGGCCCCAGGAGTGTGGGACAGCACCATAGCGGCGGGCGGGGATCGGCCTGTGGCACGATTCAGGTGTTGACCGGCCGGAGAGAACTGGAGCGAACCCGCATGGTGTCAGAGACCCCTGAGCTGACCTTCCGCCCGGCTGCCGAGGCGGACGTCCCCGCGCTCGTCGCCCTGGTCGAGTCCGCCTACCGGGGCGACGCCAGCCGGGTCGGCTGGACCACCGAGGCCGACCTGCTGGACGGGCAGCGGACGGACGCCGAGGCCGTCGCCGAGTCCCTCACCCGGCCCGACACCCTCGTCCTGCTCGCCGAGGCGGCGGGCGAACTGCTCGCCTGCTGCCTGCTGGAGCGGCGCGGCACGGCGGCGTACTTCGGCATGTTCTCCGTCCGCCCCGAGCGCCAGGGCGGCGGCCTCGGCCGGGCCGTGCTCGCCCACGCCGAGCTGGTCGCCCGCGAGCGGTGGAGCGCCGCCGAGGTCGAGATGACCGTCATCGGCCAGCGCGAGGACCTGATCGCCTGGTACGTCCGCCGGGGCTACCGCCGCACCGGCGTCCGCTCGCCGTTCCCCTACGGCGAGGAGCGCTTCGGCGTGCCGCGCCAGGCCGACCTCTACTTCGAGAAGCTCACCAAGGCGCTCTGAACCAAGGCGCTCTGACGCCAGGCCGCGGGGGCGGCCGAAGACCGGAAGCACGGAGAACGGGGGCGGCGTGAGGACAGGACCGGGCTGGTCGGCGAGCGGGCTCAGGCTGGGGACGAGCCGCTTCCCGCTCGCCGTCGAGCGGTACGCGATGCGACGGGTCGGCGAGCTGGTGCCCGGCGTGACGACGGTGACGCCGCACGCCCGCTACTACGCCCTGCACGGGCTGGTCGCGGACGAGATCGACCGCCTCGGGCTCGACGCCGCCGACGGACGCGCCCTGCTGCGGCGCAGCGAGGTCGTGCTCGCCGCCGCCTCGCACCAGCACCGCCCGCACACCCTGGCCAGGCTCTCGCTCGCGCACGGCGAACAGAAGCTCGCCGGCCGGTTGGCCGGGCCCAGCCTGGACCTCCGCGCCGCCGCCGAGGACTACGCCGTCGACAACCGGGGCTTCTGGGGGCCGTACCAGGCCTCCGAGCGCGAACTCGGCATCGTCGGGCGCGGCGCGCGGCTACCCGCCCCCGGCCCCCACTACGACCGGGCCGCCGTCCGGGCCGGCCTCGGGCCCGTACTGGAGCTGGCCCGGCAACCGGAGTTGCGCATCGAGGACGCTGCTGCCGCCGCCGACCAGCTGTGCGTCTGCCGGGGCGCCGCGCAGCCCGACGGCAAGTGGTTGGCCGGGCTGCTGTGCGGGCCGGGCGCGGCCCAGGAGCGCCGGGAGACCGTCCGGCTGCTGCTCAACGTCCTCGACCGGCACACCGTCCACCACGTCGAGCGGGACGTCTGGCAGGCCCTCGCCTTCAGCCCCGCGCTGTCGGCCGGCAACGGGCCGAGCGCCGAATGGCGCGGCCTGGCGCTGCGGAACTACTCGGTGGGCGCCTGGCGGCGGCTCTGGTCCTGGCTGGTCGAACAGGCCCGGGAGGGCATCCACGCCGACGACTGGGCCGACCGCTTCGCCGAGGCGCTCGACGACACCACCGTCGGCCACTACGTCGCCGAACTGCCCCGGACCACCGAGCCCGACGGCACCCCCAGCGCCGTCGAACCGGAGCTCCGGCGGCGCGGCAGCGAGGAACCGCCACCCGCCCGCGCCTTCCGGACACTGGCCCTCGGCGCCGTCCGCGCCCGCGAGCTCACCGGCCCGGTCGCCGCCGCCTTCAACGGCCCCGGCCACGGCGAGCACGAGCGCCTGCACCCGCGCTGGCTCGCCGACCGCCTCGACGACCACCACGCCCGCCCGCTGCGCGACTTCGCCCGCGAACTCGCCGCCGTGCTGCTGCGCCGCGCCCACGACGTCGCGCTCGCCAAGTCCGAGCGGCGCAAGGACGGCACCGTACGCCTGCCCTCCCGACTCCAGCAGCGCGACTCCTACCTCTTCACCAAGGGCGGGTCCGAGGGCTCGGGTGACGTCGCCCTGCGGCTCGACAACCTGGCCGGGGTGCTGGCCGGCTGCGGCGTCCTCGCGTACGGCGAGACGGGCTGGAAGCCCACCGACCTCGGCAGGGAGCTCTGTGGCCGACCGAGCGCCTGAGGGCGGTGCCGTCACCGTCCGCACGCCTGAGGGGAACACCGTGACCGACCATCCGCCCGAGGGGAACACCGTGACCGACCACGTGCCCGACCACCTGTCCGAGACGATCGCCTCGCCGCTGGAGCTCGTCCACCAGGAGGAGAGCCACGGTGACCGGCAGGCCCAGGAACTGCTGCTGCTCAGCTACACGGCCGATCTCGGCTTCCTGGAGCGCTACGCCGTCGGCCCGGCGCGGGCGGCCGGCGCCCGGGTGACGCTCGTCGGCGACGCGGGCATGGTCGTCTTCGACCCCCGCTCGGTACGCGGCCCGGGGCGGACCTACCTCACCGGGCTGGCCGCCCTGGACCGGGCCTTCCACCCCAAGCTCTTCGTACTGGCCGGGCCCGAGCGCGCCACCGTGGCGATCGGCTCCGGCAACGCCACCCTGGCCGGCTGGCAGGCCAACCACGAGCTCTGGACGGTGCTGCGCTCGGACGCCGACGGCACCCCCGCACTCTTCGGTGAGCTGGCCCGGTGGCTGCGCGCCCTGCCCGACAGCGCCGTCGGCCTCGTACCGGACGTGGCGAAGGCGCTCCACCGCACCGCCGACCTGCTCGACCACCGGGTGGCTGCCGCCCCCGCCACCGAACCCGAGGCCCGCTTCGTCTCCTCGCTCCACCAGCCGCTGATCGAGCAGCTCCCGGACGGGCCCGTGGACGAACTCCTCGTCTCCGCGCCCTTCCACGACCCCGGCGCCACCGCCCTCGCCGCCCTCGTCCGCAGGCTGCGGCCAGGCCGACTGACGGTCTGCCACCAGCCGGAGCACACCGAACTCGACGGCCCCGCCGTGGCCGCCCTGCTGGCCGAACTGCCCGACGCCGAACTGCGCCAGGAGCCCGCGAGTGAGCGCTACCGGCACGGCAAGCTCGTCGAATGGTCCGTCGGCGGCCGCCGCTGGGCGCTCACCGGCAGCCCCAACCTCTCGGCCGCCGCACTGCTGCGCCGGGTCGGCGGCGGAGGCAACTGCGAGATCGGCGTCATCGCCCCGATCGATCACTCACTCGCCCCCGAAGGCACGCCGGTCGACCCGTCGGCGATCCTGCACCTCACCCCGCCGCGCCGCTCCGCCGACACCCCGACCGACGGCCCGACGCCGCCGATGCTGCTCGGCGCGACCGCGTTGCCCGCTGCCGGGGGTGGGGTCCGGGTCTGGCTCGCGCGGGCGGCCGGGCAGGACCTGGCGGTGGAGTGCTCGGAGTACGCGTGGCCGCCGGAGCGGTGGGAGCCGCTCGGCACCGTCCCGGCGGGCGAGGCCACCGCGGCGTTCGCCCGGCAGCTCGGCGGTGGTGACCGGGTCCGGCTCGCCGACACCGGCCGGGGCGCGGGTGGGCCGGTGCCGGTGACCGACCTGACGGCCGTGACGGACCGACCAGCGGCACAGACCCGGGCCAGGCGGGCTGTCACCCCCACCGACCTGTTCGCCGACCAGGGCCTGCTGGCGGACTTCCTCCGGTCCCTGGGCGAAGGCTCTCCAGCCGTCACCCCAGCCGCTACCGGAGCGGGAGGCCCGGCGGGCGGGCGTCGCGTCGAAAAGGAGGTGTACCAGCGCTTCGGCCTGCCGATGGGACGCTACGCACTCGGGCAACCGGCCGAGCCGCAGGAACACGAACAGGAGCATGAGCAGGCGCCCCGGCCGGACACCGGTGGGGGAGCGGAGGAGCGGCCCTGGTTCGAGTCCTTCGGTGAGGACGAGGAGAGCACCGGCCTGGACGGTGACAGTGCCGAGTCCGTCGACGAGGCCGCCGCCGTGGAGGAGCCCGAACCCGAACCGGCGTTGGACGACGCCGTGCGGCGGGCAGCCTGGCGCAAGCACGCACGGGCGCATGCGGCGAAGCTGCTGCGGATGGAGGGCCTGCCGCCCGAATCCCAGCTGCTGCGGACCAGGATGCTGCTCGACATGGTCGCGCGTCGGGTCTGGCGGTTCGACGACCGCAGCTGGCTGCGCGACCTGCACAGCCTCACCGCCGCCCTCGGCGAGACCGACTTCCCCGCCGAGCTGGAGGAGTCGGCCGGAAGCCTCGCCGCGCTGGCGCTGGCCGTCACGGCGGCCGAAGGCACCGACGAGGCCGACCGACTCTCCCAGGCGCGGACGGCCAAGGCGGTCGAACACCTGCTGGCCGCCGCCACCCCCGAACGGATAGCCGGGTACGGCTCGCCCGAGCTGCACGCAGCATTCGGCCCGGCCTGCGAGCCCGGCCACGTCCTCGAGCTGAGCGAGCGGCTGGTGCAGGACGACGCCGCGGCCGACGCCGTCGAGCAGCTCGAGGAGGAGGGATGGACCGCCAGGCGGTACGGGCCCCGGCTGCTCTCGGTCGAGGCACGAGGGGCGGGCCTCGGCCCGTCCGCGCTCAGGGCCGTCGGCCAACTGCGGTCCACCCGGGGAGGTGCCGAACCGACGGCCGGCGCCTGGGCGATCGGACCGGACGGAGCCTGGGCACTGCTGCTCTGGCGCAGGCCCGAGCTGGTCGAGATCACTTACCCCGCCAAGGCCAAGCCCGTCACCTGGCGGCACTACCGACCGACGATCGCCACCCCCGGCTCCCTCGCCCGCTCCGGCAGCCTCCGCCAGCAGCGGCTGATCGCTCAGGGCACCCTCCGCGACCCCTACCCGCTGATCGCTGAACTGCTCGGGGAGCTCGGCCTCGTCACCCCGATGCCGCCGGAGGGCTGAGACCGACCGGCAATTGGGGGGCGGCGTCGCGTGCCGATGGCTCTCCCCTGGACGGCTTCTCCTCAGTCGCCGCAGCTCCGCTGCCACTCCCTCGTCGGCACCGCCCAGACTCGGCCCTCACCCCGCTCCTTCACCCACCCCCCAATTGCCGGTCGGTCTAATTCGGTTGCCCGGGGGAGACCGGCTCCGATACCAATGCCGCGTGATCAAAAGTCAGACGATCGGGCTACGGGCCCGGCACACGGACGATGTCCCGATCCTTCAAGCAGAGCTGTACGACGACGTGGTGACGCGATCGGCTGCCGACTCCCGACCCTGGCGGCCGATCTCGCCCGATTCCTCGGACTCGCCCTACGTCGTCAGCGGCCCGTCCGACGAGGCCGCCTGCTTCTCCGTGGTCGAGCTGGCGACCGGCGAGCTGGTCGGCGAGGCCCTGCTCTGGGGTATCGACACCCACAACCGCCTCGCGCACCTGGGCATCTCGCTGCGCCCGGCCTTCCGTGGCCGAGGTCTCGGGACGGAGGTCGTCCGGGCGCTCTGCGACTACGGCTTCACCACCCGGGGCCTGCACCGCCTCCAGTTGGAGACGCTCACCGACAACGCCCCGATGATCGCCGCCGCCCGCCGGGCCGGCTTCACCCTGGAGGGCACCCTGCGGCGCGCCGCCTGGGTCAACGGTGCGTTCGTCGACGAGGTCGTGCTCGGCCTCCTCGCCGACGAGCGGGCCTGACACCCGGGGCGGCTGCCACGATCAGCCGCCGTACAGGCTGTGGCAGAGCTTGGCCTGCTCCGAGCCCGGCGCGAACTGCCCGAGCCGCTCCGCCTCCGAACAGACCTTGATCGACGGCACCAGCTCGCTCGGGCCACCCGGCTGCGGAGCCGCCGTGCCGCTCTCGCCCCGGTGCGAGGGCGCTGCGTGTGGCCGGGGGCTGCGGCTCCCGGAGCCGCCGCTGCGGCTGCTCTGACGCGGGGCCGGGCTGTCCGCCGGTGCGGCGGCCACGGCTGACGGGTCGTACGACAGGCCGGGCGAGGGCGTGGCCGAGGCCGACATCGAGAGCGACACCGAGGGTGACGGCGACGGCGACGCTGTCGGGCCGGCCGAGGACGGCGCGGCCACGGGCGCGGCCGGGTCACCCTCGGAGGCCCCGCAGGTGGCCAACAACCCGCCCAGCACCACCGCCCCGCCGATCGCCGTCGCCGCCCAGGCCCAGCGGCGGCGCCGCCGCGCACGCGGCGACGGCAGCGGCGTGACCGGCGGCTCCCAGGGGGTCGGGGGCGGCGCCTGCTGCTCCCAGCCGTACTGCCACGGCGCCTGCCACTGCTCGTCCACGCTCGTCCTCCCGCGCACTCCGGGCCCGCGAGTGCGGCGGGCCCCGGTGCTCAACGAGCCACCGCCCGGGTGCGGAACGCCTCCGCACGGCCGTCGTGGGGTGCGGCCCCGAAGCGCGCGCCACATGCTGAGAACCATGGACACCACCGCTGAGAGCAAGCCCGGGACCAAGCCTCCCGTCGAGATCGCCGAGTACCGCACCGACAGCCGGTACCGGCTCGTCCACTTCCGGGGTACCGGCTGGGAGCCGCTGGCCCCCGAGGAGTTGGAACCCCGGATCAAGCAGCTCTTCCCCGACGTCGACCCGCACGACCCCGTCGCGGTGCACTGGGCCGACCGCCCCTGGGAGTGGCCCGCCTGGCACCCCGGCGAGGCCTGAGCCGCCACCAGCCGACATGGCGTCAGTGAGCTGTCAGGGCCAGAGCAGCGTCCGCCGCCAGGTTCCGCCGTTCTCGCGGCGGTAGGCGAGCCGGACGTGTCGCCGGCCCGCGTCGCCCTGCCAGAACTCGACCTCCTCGGCGACCACCGAGTAGCGGGTGTGGCCGGGAGCCTCGGTGGAGCCCGCCCGCTGTGCCTGCTCCGCCGCCCGCCACGCCTGCCCGTACTCCCCGTCGCCGGTGAGCGGCAGGCTCTGTCGGCCGACCAGCGTCGCCAGCTGCCCGGCCGGGCTCAGCGCGCGGTCGCCCGGTGCGGCCCCCGAGAGATCAGACCACTCGACCGGCCCGCGCAGCCGCACCTGGCGGCCGAGCGCGGGCCAGTACGAGGTCAGCGCCGCCCACGGCCGGGCCGCGAGCTGGCGCCCCTTCGGGCTGCGGGCATCGGCGTGGAATGCCCACACCCCACGCCCCGGCTCGATGTCACGCAGCGTGAGCACCCGAGCATCCGGCCGCCCTTCGCCGTCCACCGTCCCGACCGTCACCACCTGAGCGTCCGGCACCCCGGCCCGGAGCGCCTCCAGCAGCCAGCTCACGTGCAGCGCGGCCGGGTCCTCCGGCGCCGTGCCGGTGTCGAAGCCCGGCAGCTCACGCGCCATCGGCGGACGGGTACGCAGCAGCTGCCGGAGCTCGGCCAGCTCACTCGGAGTGTCGGTCATGGCCCGGATGCTACCGGGCCGGCCCACCGGTTCAGGCGGCCAGCAGCGTCTCGATGGCGGCGACCAGCTCGGGGGCCTCCGGCTCGGTGCCGGGGCGGAAGCGACCGGCGACCGTCCCGTCGGCACGAATGACAAACTTTTCGAAGTTCCACTGCACGTCGCCCGCCGCGCCCTCGGCGTCGGCGGTCTCGGTCAGCGCCGCGTAGAGCGGGTGACGGTCGTCACCGTTCACGTCGATCTTCTCGAACAGCGGGAAGGAGACGCCGTACGTGGTCGAGCAGAAGGTCTGGATCTCCTCCGAGCTGCCCGGCTCCTGGCCCATGAACTGGTTGCAGGGGAAGCCCAGCACGGTGAAGCCGCGATCGGCGTACTGCTGCTGCAGGCGCTCCAGGCCCGCGTACTGCGGCGTCAGGCCGCACTTCGACGCGACGTTGACGATCAGCAGGGCCTTGCCCTTGTGGTCGGCCAGCGAGGCGGGCTCGCCGCTCAGGGTGCGGAGCGGGATGTCGTACAGGCTCACGGAGGGTTCCCCTTCGGAAGGAGTCGGGCGGTGGGTGTCACCGAGCCCCACAACGGCGGCGAGCCCCCGGGTGTTCCCAGCCCGGCGGCCCAGCCCAGGAGGCAGCGCCCCCCAGCCCCTGATGAGCTGGACGACGGACCTCACCTCACAGGAGGAGCCCGACATGCCGGAAACCCCCGCGTCCCACCAGACCTGAGCGCCCTGGTGACAACTGCACCCTCGAGCGCTCACCCGAACGCAGCCACACCCAGGGGCTGATCGACCTCAGCACCGGCATCATGGAGTGCCAAGGAGTGGCGGTCGAGGTCTTGCGGGCGGCGGACATCGACATCGCGACGGGCGTCTGGCCCGACATGACCGAGCACGGCTGGGAGACCGACGAGCGGCCGGTCATCTAATCGAAGGTGATCGCCGCCGACATCCTCGTCCTGGCGGGGCCGGTCTGGGTTGGGGGAACACTCTGGTGCTCGCCCACTGCACGCCGTGACGGTTCGAGGGGTGTGCCGGGACGAGGGTCGCCAGGCCCGGTAACCCTTTGCGGACGAGTGTCAGGGGCGGGGCGTTCGGCCTCGTCCAGGGCGTCCAGCAGCAGGCCGGTCAGCTCGCGGCCGAGCGCGGCCAGCGGCAGCGGCACCTGCTGCTGGGCCTTGCCCGCACCTAACTGCGCGACCCGCCCGGCCACTTCGCGGCAGAAGCGCTCGATCGGCAGGTACTCCCAGGTCCCGTCCAGCGGCAACCGGCCGTCGGCGAAGCCGCGCAGCACCTGGTGCACGGCGAGGCTGAGTCGTCCGTCGTCGGCGGGTTCGTCGGCGTGGCCGGCGGCCGGGTCTGTGGCCTTCCCCTCGACCCCCACGACGAGCGCGCGGTACTCCACCCCAACCCCCTGGACCCGCTGATCACAGCTCGGCGTCACCCTGCCGGCCTTGCCGCCCCAGCCTCGGAGGTCACCGGGCCTGCCCGAACCGGCTATTGGTGCAGTCGGCCGTGCAGGGCCGTCCGGGGTTGCTGAATTGGGGTGTGTGCCTCAGCGGTGCGCCAAGGACTTGCAGATCATTGACACGTCGTCCTGGTCGCAGTCCTTCATCGCCATCGGCGGTGTTCTCGCTTCCTCCGGATCAAGCAGATCCAGTATCAGCGTGTCCACCAGTCAGGGTGAAGGCCCCATCACCCCACCTCTGGGCCGGCATATTGTTTGAGCAGTGACAATTCTCCGAGTAACGATCGGGGAACCAGTTCCAGCTGCAGGTTTCGCCGGGCGAATGCCGATCCTGCGAAAGTGATCATCTGATATCGGGGAAATGGATTGTCGAATTCCGCGGCCGGAATGCCGGAATTTGGCAAGCATTGTCCCGGTCGGCCGACGCGCGTAACTGAAAAGAGATGAACCAGGTGATTCCACGGGAGGGGTCGACGGATCGATAGTGGCTCTGCGCGGGCCAGTGGCCACAACGCCAACTCTGCGGGTGTGCCCTGACGTTGCCATCCCTGTGTGCCCGGAACGCCGGACTGCGGGGTTGCCACTTCGTTCCCACGCCCCGAATCGAGAGGCAGCTGAATGAAGCTCACCAAGGCTCTGCAGTGGACGGCGGTGGCAGCGGCCACCGCCCTGGCCGTGTCCGCCTGCAGCAGCGGCAGTGCCGGCCACGGCACCAAGCCCAACCTCAGCGCGGCCGCCAAGGACGGCGGAACGTTCCGGCTGGGCATCGTCGAGCCCACGGCCATCGACCCGTACAACACCCAGGAGTCCGAGGGTACCCTCGTCACCCAGAACCTGTTCACCGGGCTCACCAGCGTCTCCGCCGACGGCAAGATCTCCAACGCGTTGGCGGAGAGCCGCACGCCGAACGACGACTGCTCGCAGTGGACGTTCAAGATCAAGGGTGGCACCACCTTCAGCAACGGCGATCCGGTGGACGCGGCGGCCTTCATCCGAGGCTGGACCCGGGCGGCGGCCAAGGTCTCGGCCTCCGACGTGGCCTACCACCTGGGTGAGATCGACGGGTTCAAGGAGCTCAACACGGGCACCGCCACCACGTTCCGGGGTCTCTCGGCGCCCGACGCCACCACTCTGGTGGTCAAGATGGCCATCCCTGACTGCGAGTTCGACGTCCGGACGTTCCACACAGTGTTCAGCCCGGTGCCGGAGGTGGCGGGCGCGGCCTCCAACAAGGCGTACAACGACCAGCCGATCGGCAACGGCCCGTTCAAGATGGAGGGCTCCTGGCAGCACAACAGCAAGATCACGCTGGTCCGCAACGACAGCTACGGTCTGACCAAGGCCCACCTGGATCGGATCGAGATCTCCATCCTCAACGCGGCCAACGCCGACCAGTTGGAGTACCAGGGCTTCCAGGCGGGCCAGTTCGACTGGGCCCGGATGCCCACCGAGCAGCTGACGGCGGCCAAGGCGACGTACAACCCCAAGGGTGACTGGTACCAGTGGGACGCCAACGGCATGAACTACCTGCTGCCGATGGTCTTCAACGGCCCGATGAAGAGCAAGGAGGCGCGAGAGGCGATCTCCTACGCGATCGACCGCGACGCCATCGCGAAGGGTGTCTTCAAGGGCTTCCGCACCTCGGCCGACTCGCTGGTGCCACCGGTCTTCACCGGCGCCTACCAGAAGGGGGTCTGCGCCAGCTGTGGCAAGCAGGACAAGGACAAGGCCAAGCAGCTCGCCGCCCAGGCCGGGCTGACCCCGGGCACCAAGCTCTACTTCGGCTACAACACCGGTGGCGGGCACGAGGCCTGGGTGCAGGCCGTGGCGGCGCAGCTCAAGGACGTACTCGGCCTCGACGTGCAGATCGACGGCATTCCGTTCTCGCAGCTCCTGGACAAGGAGAAGACCCCGGACGCCACCGGGATCTACCGGGCTGCCTGGGGCGCCGACTACCCGACCCCCGGCAACTTCCTGAACCCGCTGCTGGCCGCCAGCTCGATCGGTGAGGACCCGGCCACCCACAAGGTCCAGGGTGACAACCGAGGCCGCTACAGCAACCCGGCCTTCGACGCGCTGCTCCACCAGGCCACCGCCACCAAGGACCTGGCCGCGCGCACCAAGCTCTACCAGCAGGCCGAGAAGATCGCGATCGGCGACGACCTGGCGCTCATCCCGCTCTGGAACCGCAGCCAGCAACGCGTCGCCAACAACGAGAAGTGGGCCAACCTGAGCTACGACTTCAGCGAGAACCCGACCCTGGCGACGGTCTCGCAGAGATAGCGCGCCTTTGCAACTGGCTCAGTCTGCCGGTTGGTTGGCCCCCAGACGCAACCTCGCTGCCGGCCCTGCCTCGACCAGGCAGGGCCGGTCGCCCCCGGGGCGACCACGGAAACGGCGGCGTGGCCGGGGCGGACGACGCCACTCTGTCGTGACCCACAGAGAGGGCACAACCGTGACTCCTCCCCCTCGTGAACGAAGGGGCTTCTCACTTGGGTCCGAAGACCCTCATGACGGCCAAGCCCTGACCGCTACCGAAGTAGATGCGGAGCCGTACTACGCCGCTTTGCGGCTCCGGGCACAAAGATGCTTTTTCCTCCCCGGCTGAAGCCGGGGATACCCAAGCAAGGAGAGAGATGGGAAGGTACCTGCTGCGAAGGCTCGGCCAGATGATTGTCGTGCTCCTCGGCGCAACGTTGATCCTCTTCGCCTGTCTGTTCGTCATCCCGGGCGACCCGGTCGGCTCGCTGGCCGGCAGTGAGCGCGCCCGCGACCCCGCCGTGGTCAAGCAGTTGCGCGAGCACTACGGGCTCGACAAGCCGCTGGCCGTGCAGTACGTCACGTACATCGGGCATCTCGTCCAGGGCGACATGGGTGAGGACTACATCCAGCGCCGCCCGGTCTCCGAGATCCTCGGCCCGAAACTGGTCAACACCTCCAAGCTGGCCGTCGCGGCGATCGTCTTCGATGTCCTGATCGGCGCGGGGGTCGGTGCGCTCGCGGCCCTGCGGCGGTACTCGATCTGGGACACCGCCGTCACGCTCGTCACCACCATCCTGGTCGGCTTCCCGACCTTCGTGATCGGGATGCTGCTGCTCAACCTCTTTGCCGTGCAGCTCAAATGGGTGCCGGTGATCGGCGACGCGAGTGATCCGGTGCAGGTGATCCTGCCCGCGATCACGCTGGCCATCATCGACGCGGCGCTCGTCGCCCGGTTGATGCGCGGAACGATGCTGGAGGTCCTGCGGGCCGACTACGTGAAGACCGCCATCGCCAAGGGCGTGCCGCGCAGGCAGGTGCTGCTCAAGCATGTACTACGCAACTCGGTGATCCCGGTGGTCACTTACATCGGAATCTCGTTCGGCGGCCTGCTGGGCGGCGCCATCATCACCGAGACCATCTTCAACTGGGACGGCGTCGGGATGGCGATGTCCACCGCGATCCAGCAGCAGAACAATCCGATCGTGGTCGGGGTGGCCACCTGGGGTGTCGGCATCTTCGTGGTGCTCAACCTGGTGGTCGACCTGATGTACGCGATGCTCGACCCCCGAATCCGGCTGAGCTGAGGGCGCGCAGACATGACTGATGAGACGACAACTGCGCGGCACCGCACGGGAAGTACGGAAGCCTCCGGCGAGCCCGCGATCCGTGTGGTCCGGGAGTGGCAGGAGGTCTGGCACCGCTTCGCCGCCAACCGGCTGGCGCTGCTCGGTCTGGTCCTGGTGGTCGCCCTGCTGGTGACGGCGGCCTTCGCGCCCTGGATAGCACCGTACGACCCGCTCAAGCAGGACCTCATGCACACGATCGAACCCCCCAGCGGTGCGCACCTGTTCGGCACCGACGCGCTGGGGCGTGACCAGCTCTCCCGGGTCGTCTACGGGACTCGGATCGCGGTGATCGTCGGCCTGGTGTCCATCCTGCTGACCCTGATCATCGGCATCGCGCTCGGCGCGGTGGCCGGGTACTTCGGTCGGTTCTACGACACCGTGGTGATGCGGGGTGCGGACATCTTCTTCGCCTTCCCGCTGCTGATCGGCGCGATCATCATCATCACCGTGACCGGCCGTGGCATCTGGCCGGTGGTGCTCTCGCTCGCGGTCTTCGGCTGGGCCACCGTCGCGCGCCTGCTGCGCAGTTCGGTGCTCTCCGCCCGGGAGATGGACTACGTGCACGCGGCGCGGGCGCTCGGGGCCGGGCACCTGCGGGTGATCGTCCGGCACATCCTGCCGAACTCGATCGCCCCGGTGATCATCTACGGCACCTTCAACGTCGGCACGGCGGTCGTCGCGGAGGCCTCGCTGTCCTTCCTCGGCGTCGGCGTGAGTCCCGAGGTGCCGGAGTGGGGCAACATGCTCGCGGCCGGGCGCGGGTTCATCGGCGTGGACGACTACATGTGGATGCTCCCCTCGCTCGCGGTGGTGCTGACCACGCTCGGCTTCATCTTCGTCGGCGACGGGGTGCGCGACGCCCTCGACCCCAAGCTCCGGTGACCGGGATGGAGTTGACGGTTGTGGCAGCGACGGCGGAAGAGGGCGGGCGATGAGCAAGTCAGTGCAGAACGGTTCGGTTGTCGAGCTGCGCCCGTCAGGTCGGGATGAGCGGCCGCTGCTCGAAGTCGACGGCCTGCAGGTGGAGTTCAAGACTCGAGACGGCATCGCCAGGGCCGTCAACGGGGTCAGCTACAGCGTCGACGCGGGTGAGACGCTGGCGGTGCTCGGTGAGTCCGGCTCGGGGAAGTCGGTCACCGCGCAGGCCATCATGGGCATCCTGGACACCCCGCCGGGGCGGATCACCGGCGGCCGGGTGCTCTACCGGGGAGAGGACCTGCTCACCATGCCGGAGGAGCAGCGCCGGTCCGTCCGGGGCCGGAAGATCGCCATGATCTTCCAGGACGCGCTCTCCGCGCTCAACCCGGTCTTCTCGGTGGGTTGGCAGCTTGGCGAGGTCTTCCGCGTGCACGAGGGGATGTCGAAGCGGGACTCCCTCGCCAAGGCGGTCGAGCTGATGGACCGGGTCCGGATCCCGGCGGCCAGGCAGCGTGTGGGTGACTACCCGCATCAGTTCTCCGGCGGCATGCGCCAGCGCATCATGATCGCCATGGCGCTCGCCCTCGGGCCGGACCTGATCATCGCGGACGAGCCCACCACGGCGCTCGACGTCACCGTCCAGGCCCAGGTGATGGACCTGTTGGCAGAGTTGCAGTCCGAGTACCGGATGGGTCTGATCCTGATCACCCACGACCTCGGCGTGGTCGCGGACGTCGCGGACAAGATCGCCGTGATGTATGCCGGACGGATCGTCGAGACCGCCCCGGTGTACGAGCTGTACGCCCGGCCCGCGCACCCGTACACCAAGGGCCTGCTCCGCTCGATCCCCCGGCTCGACCAGCGCGGCCAGGACCTGTACGCCATCAAGGGGCTGCCGCCGAGCCTGCTGCAGATCCCTGCTGGCTGCGCGTTCAACCCGCGCTGCGAGCAGGCCACCGATCGATGCCGGGACGAACTCCCGCTGCTCCAGCGGGTGTTGGACGAGGACGGCAACGACTTGCCCGGTCGGCACAGCGCCTGCCATTTCTGGAAGGAGACCCACAGTGGCTGAGCCCATTCTGAAGGTCGACGGCCTGGTCAAGCACTTCCCGCTGACTCAGGGCATCGTCCTCAAGCGCCGGATCGGCGCGGTGCAGGCGGTCGACGGGATCTCCTTCGAACTGCACAAGGGCGAGACGCTCGGCATCGTCGGCGAGTCGGGCTGCGGGAAGTCCACCGTCGCCAAGGTCCTGATGAACCTGGAGCGGGCGACCGCCGGGCAGGTGCACTACAAGGGCCAGGACATCACCTGCATGAGCGGCAAGGCGCTCAAAGCGGTGCGCCGCAACATTCAGCTGGTCTTCCAGGACCCTTACACCTCGCTCAACCCCCGGATGACGGTCGGCGACATCATCGGCGAACCGTTCGAGATCCACCCGGAGGTGGCGCCGAAGGGGAGTCGTCGCAAGGCGGTTCAGGACCTGCTGGAGGTGGTCGGTCTCAACCCCGAGTACATCAACCGCTATCCGCACCAGTTCTCCGGCGGGCAGCGCCAACGCATCGGCATCGCCCGGGGGTTGGCGCTCAGACCGGAGATCATCATCTGCGACGAGCCGGTCTCCGCGTTGGACGTCTCGGTCCAGGCCCAGGTGATCAACCTGCTGGATCAGCTGCAGAGCGAGTTCAACCTCAGTTACGTCTTCATCGCGCACGACCTCTCGATCGTGCGGCACATCTCCGACCGGGTCGGCGTGATGTACCTCGGCAAGATGGTCGAGATCGGCACCGAGGAACAGATCTACGAGCACCCGACCCACCCCTACACCCAGGCCCTGCTGTCCGCCGTCCCCGTCCCGGACCCGACCGGACGGGAGGACCGGCAGCGGATCATCCTCTCCGGCGAACTCCCCTCTCCCGCCAACCCGCCGTCCGGCTGCCGGTTCCGTACGCGATGCTGGAAGGCCCAGACGCGGTGCGGTGAGGAGGAACCCCTGCTCGCCAACCCCGAGGGGATGGCGGGGGAGGCGCTGCACCGCTCGGCTTGCCACTTCGCGGCAGAGCGGGGCCATGCCTGAGCGGACGTGGCCCACAAGTCGCCTGGACCGCCTGGGCGGCGAGTCATTCGGTGAGTTGGCGGAAGGAGACGCAGCGGACGCCGTCGCGTCGGCAACTCTGCGCATCACGTCCTCGACGGCGTGGGCGTCGGGGCCGCTGCCACCGAGGAGCAGCGGAGCCGGCTGCCGTGGTAGGGCCGGCTGGACTCGGCCAGGACTTCGAGGTGCTGAACGACCTCGGTGCTCTGCCATCGGCACCCTTGACCTCTGTCATCGCTGCAGGCCATGAGGGTGATAGGGAGGCGACCTTACTGCCGTTGGCGTGGCGTTCGGTCATTCCGCTCAACGAGGCGAGACAGTGGACGGGATTTTCGGCCGGACCAACCCGGGGCCGTATCGACGTCGGCAGCCGGGCGTGTTGCGCCGCCCACCGCCCACTCGTTCGCAAGGGACGCATCGATGACCGACGCCGACTCCTCCTACCGTGATCTCCGTGCCCTGGTGATCAACTGCACCCTCAAGCGCTCGCCGGAGCGAAGCCACACGCAGGGGCTGATCGACATCAGCACCGGGATCATGGAGCGCCAGGGCGTAGCGGTCGACGTGCTGCGGGCTGTGGATCTCGACATCGCGACAGGTGTGTGGCCGGACATGACGGAGCACGGATGGGAGACCGACGAGTGGCCGGTCATCTACTCGCAGGTGATGGCCGCGGACATTCTCACCTTGGCCGGGCCCGTGTGGCTGGGAGACAACTCGTCAGTCATGAAGACGGTGATCGAGCGGCTGTACGCCTGTTCGTCGATCCTCAACGAGCGTGGTCAGTACGCCTATTACGGCCGGGTCGGCGGCTGCCTGATCACCGGCAACGAGGACGGTGCGAAGCACTGCGCGATGAACGTCCTCTACAGCCTCCAGCACCTCGGGTACGTGATCCCGCCGCAGGCCGACGCGGGCTGGGTCGGCCCGGCCGGCCCGGGACCGTCCTACCTCGACCCCGGATCCGGCGGTCCGGAGAACGACTTCACCAACCGCAACACCACCTTCATGACCTGGAACCAGCTGCACCTGGCCCGGATGCTGAAGGACGCCGGCGGCATCCCCGCCCACGGCAACCAGCGCTCGGAGTGGGATGCCGGCTGCCGCTTCGACTTCGAGAACCCCGAGCACCGCTGAGCAACCCCTGTTGATCCGTCAGAATCCGGATGACAGCGTGGCGGAGCAGGACACGGACTGTACAGCCGTTCGGTAGGCTTCCGGCCCTGCCTGGCCGGGCCCACCGGGCCGGTCCTCTACCGTGGCCGGATGACGGATCGCCGGACCGGTCGTCCTGCCACAGGGCACCCGGGCTACCTCGGGGCTGCCGCCGCCTTCGCCGTCTGCATGGCGGGCACCACCCTGCCCACCCCGCTCTACGGCCTGTACCAGGAGGAGATCGGCTTCTCCGAACTGACGTTGACCGTCGTCTTCGCCATCTACGCCTTCGGCGTGATCGGTGTCCTCCTGCTCGTCGGCAGTGTCTCCGACTCCGTCGGACGCCGACCCGTGCTGCTCTGCGGGCTGGCTCTCGCGGCCGGCAGCGCCGTCGCCTTCCTCGCCGAGCAGGGCCTGCCGCTGCTCTGCCTGGGCCGCCTGCTGTCGGGGCTGTCCGCAGGGCTCTTCACCGGCACCGCCACCGCGTACGTCCTGGAGCTCGCCCCACCCCGGCACCGGGCCCGTGCCGGCTTCGTCGCGATCGCCGCCAACATGGGCGGCCTGGGTTGCGGACCGCTGCTGTCCGGCCTGCTCGCCGAGTACGCACCCGGCCCCCTCGTCCTGCCCTTCGTCGTGCACCTGCTCCTGCTCACCGCATCGTTCGCCGTCACCTGGTACCTGCCGGAGACGGTCCCCGGGCCCCGCCCGCTACGCACCGCCCGCCCGCAGCGGCCCGCCCTGCCACCCGAGGTGCGGGGTGTGTTCGTCCCGGCGGGGATCGCCGCCTTCGCCGGGTTCTCCCTGCTGGGTGTCCTCACCTCGGTCAGTCCGGCGTTCCTCGCCGGGAGCCTGGGCGTCCACAGTCACGCGGTCGTCGGTCTCATCGTCTTCGCGGCCTTCTTCGCCTCGACCCTCGGCCAGCTCCTGGTGCCCCGGCTCGGCACTGCGCGGGCCGTCCCGCTGGGCTGCCTGGTCCTGATCGCCGGACTGGCCCTGCTCGCCGCCGCGCTCGCGTGGACCGCCCTGCCACCGCTGGTGCTCAGCGCCCTCGTCGGCGGCGCGGGCCAGGGCATGGGCCTGCGCGGTGCGGTGGGCGAGGTCACCGACGCCGCTCCCGCCGAACGTCGCGGCGGCGCCCTCTCCGCGCTCTTCGTGGTCGCCTACTTCGGCATCTCGATCCCGGTCATCGGCGTCGGGCTGCTCAGCGGACCACTCGGCCTCGCCCACGCCGGCCTCGTCTTCACCGCCTGCATGAGCGTACTGGCGGCCGCCGCCGGCGCCTACCTGCTGCACCGCAACCAGGCCGGCGGCTGAGCGATCGGGGCGCGGCCTTCCGCAGCGCCGACGGCCTTCGACCTACCACGAATCGCCGCACCACGCGGGGGTTCCCCGGGGTTGCCTTCTCATGAGTGAACGGGACCCGGGATGCCCATGCCATATGCCGGTTGCGACGAAAATCGGGGGCCAGCACCACCCAAGGTGCCGACAACACAGCACTGCTGAGGCTGCATCAGAACGACATCGGCCGGCCGCAGTACCTGTCCGCCCTTCCGTACTTCGATCGTTTGAGGATGCTGATGCTTCGTGATGGATCGTCACCCGGAGGTCGGCCCTCCGTTCCAGTTCTCGGATGGCTCCTGCCCACGGTCGTGACCGCGGTCGCCGCGGCAGTGCTGGCCACGGCCGGCGCCTGGGTGGGACTCGCCTGGTGCGGTGTCGTGAGCACCCTGGCGGTGGCCGCCGTGGCGGTGCAACGGGGGCAGGCACTGGTGGCGCTGCGCGAGCAGAGTGCGCAGCAGGACCGGGCGCTGCGCCGTCAGCTGACCAGGCAGGAGGAGGCGACCGTCCAACTGGCCAGGACCGCGCTGCCCGAGGCGGTCGACCGGCTCCAGCGCGGTGAGTTCATCCAGGACGTGCTGAAGGCGTACGAGTCCCACGACGGCGTCCTCGGGCCGGCGTACCGGGCCGCCCGCCAGGACGTGCTGCGCACCGTGCTGGAGGCCGTCGAGAACGAGGAGGGGATGCGCGAGTCCGCCCAGCGGGCCTTCGTGAACATCGCCCGCCGGGTGCAGGCGATCGTCCACCGCCAGGCCCAGGACCTGCGCGAGATGGAGGACCGGCACGGCAACGACCCCGCCGTCTTCGACGACCTGCTCCGCCTGGACCACGGCAACGCGCTCGTCGGCCGCCTCGCCGACTCGATCGCCGTCCTCGGCGGTGCCCGCCCCGGCCGCCAGTGGAGCCGCGCGGTGCCGCTCTACAGCGTGCTGCGCGGCGGCATGTCCCGGATTCTGGACTACCGGCGGGTCGAACTGCACCCGGTCTCGGAGGTCGCCGTCGTCGGCCCCGCCGCCGAGCCGCTGATCCACGCGCTGGCCGAACTGCTCGACAACGCCACCCGCTACTCCCCACCGCAGACCCGGGTCCACCTGACCGCCGTCGAGGTGCAGACCGGCATCGCCATCGAGATCGAGGACGGCGGCCTCAGTCTGAGCGAGGAGGGCCGGGCCCGCGCCGAGCGGATGCTCAAGGACGCCCAGGCGGGCATCGACCTCAACGACCTCGGCGAGACCCCCCGCCTCGGCCTCGCCGTGGTCGGCCGGCTCGCGCGGGCGTACGGCTTCCAGGTCTCGCTGCGGCCCTCCGCCTACGGCGGCGTCCGGGCAGTGCTGATCGTGCCGCAGGAACTCATCACGACCGCGCCCGCCACCGGCCTGGCCCACGGCATCGGGATCGCCTCCGGCCCCCGGTCCGCCCGAGCCGACGCCTCGCCACCGGCCGGCGCTCAACCCTGGAGGTCGGGGGCGGTGCCCGCGTACTCCGCGACCTCGTTCCCGAGCCCGGCAACGGCGGTTGCGGCGGACGATGAGGCCCCGGTGGTGAGCGAGCGGACCCCGAACGGCCTGCCGCAGCGGCGCCGCCACGCCACCCCGTACCGGGTGGAGGCTCCCGAGCCGCCCAGGGCTCCGAGTCCTGCCCAGGCCCCCGAGCCGGCCCCGGCGCCGGTCCAGCCCGGTATGTGGCTGGCTGCGTTCACCGAGGGGGTGAACGGCCACGCGCCGTCCACAGCTGCGGTCGGCCACACCAACGAACAGTCGGCCGGGAAGGGCGAGCAGTGATTCAGCAGCGGACCAACATGGACTGGATGCTCAAGGAGCTGGCGGAGAGCGTCCCGCACACCCGCCACGTCGTCGTGCTCTCCGCCGACGGCCTGCGGATGGCCCAGTTCGGCACCGACACCGACACCGCCGACCGGCTCGCCGCCGCCTGCGCCGGCCTGCAGAGCCTGGCCGCCGCGGTGGGGCAGGAGTTCCCGCACAGTGACACCCGGATGCGGCTGGTGGTGATCGAGATGGGCGGCGGCTTCTTCTACCTGATGGCGGCCGGCAGCCACGCCTACCTCGCGGTACTCGCCGACGAGGGCGTCGACGCCGGGCTGATCGGCCAGCGGATGCGGGACCTGGTGGCCAGAATCGGCGAGCACCTCAGCACTCCTCCGCGCAGTGGCGGGCAGGTCGCGTGAGCGCAGCCGACCAAGGCTGGGGCGAGGACAGCCCGGAACGTCTCTACGTGATCACGCGCGGTCGCAGTTCCGAGCGGGACACCTTCGGCCTGGTCACCCTCATCGTCTCCCGCTCGGAACCCGCACCATCGATGCAGCCGGAACTCGCGGCGATCCTGCGGATCTGTGATTCTCCGCTGTCCGTGGCCGAGATCTCCGCCTACCTACGGCTGCCGGTGAGCGTGATCACCGTGTTGCTGGCGGACCTCCTCGCCGAAGGCCGGATCGAGGCCCGCGCCGCCGTTCCGAAGGCGTTACTTCCCGACCGTGCCCTCTTGGAGGCGGTGATCAGTGGACTTCAGAAGCTCTGAGCCGATGGTGGGACCGCAGCAGGCGGACCTGCTCCCGGACTCGGCCGCCATGGCGGTCAAGGTCGTGATCGTGGGCGGCTTCGGTGTCGGCAAGACGACCCTGGTCGGCTCGGTGAGCGAGATCCGCCCACTGACCACCGAGGAGACGATGACGCAGGCCGGAGCCGGCGTCGACGACATCGCCGGGATCGAACGCAAGACCTCCACCACGGTCGCGATGGACTTCGGCCGGATCAGCATCAGCGACCAACTGGTGCTGTACGTGTTCGGCACCCCCGGGCAGCAACGGTTCTGGTTCCTCTGGAGCGGCCTGTTCGAGGGGGCCCTCGGCGCGGTCGTGCTGGTCGACACCCGTCGGCTCGAAGTGAGCTTCGACGTCATCGGGCGGCTGGAGGAACGCGGCGTGCCCTTCGTCGTCGCGGCCAACACCTTCCCCGAATCGCCGACCTACCCGACCGAGGAACTGCGCGCCGCCCTGGACCTGCCGCCCGAGGTGCCGATCGTCACCTGTGACGCCCGGACCCGCGAGTCCAGCCGGGACGTCCTGATGGCCCTGATGCGCTACCTGTACCGGCTCTCGACCCCCGCCGCGCAGTGAACCGGCCGAGTGCACCGTCCCAGTGATCCGCCGCTCTCCCTCTCTCCCGACGACCACCCCGGAGACACCGTGACCGCCCCGTACCCTGACGACGCCTCACCCACCCCGCCGCCCGGCTGCCCCGCCCACGGGCTCGGCACGCACCGGCGCAGCGATCAGGGGCCCGGCTCACCCGGCCTCGACGCCGTCGGCCTTCGGCGGCTCTACGGCCCGGAGGCGGAGCCCGACCCGGCGGGCCTCTACGAGAAGCTACGCGCCGAGCACGGCGAGGTGGCACCCGTGCTGCTCCACGGAGACCTCCCGGCCTGGCTGATCCTCGGTCACTCCGCGAATCTCACTGCCATGCGTACGCCCTCCCGGTTCTCCCGGGACTCCCGCCGCTGGTCCGCGTTCCAGGAGGGTCTGGTCACCCCCGACTCCCCGCTCATGCCGGTCATCGCCTGGCAGCCGCTCTGCGTGTTCGCGGACGGTGAGGAGCACAGGCGCCTGCGCGGAGCCGTCACCGACAGTCTCAACCGCTTCGACCGGCGCGGTATCCGCCGCTACGTCACCCGCTTCACCGATCAGCTGATCCAGGAGTTCGGCCCCACCGGCCAGGCCGAGCTGGTGGCCCAGTTCGCCGAGCACCTTCCGATGCTGGTGATGACCCAGGTGGTCGGAATGCCCGAGGAGTACGGGCCCCAACTCGTCAACGCCGCTCGCGATCTGATGAAGGGCACCGAGACCGCCGTCGCGAGCAACGACTACGTGGTGGCGACGCTGCGCCGGATGATGGAACGCAAGCGGGTCGAGCCCGGCGCCGATCTGGTCTCCTGGCTGATGCAGCACGAGGCCGGGCTCACCGACGACGAGGTGCTGGAGCACCTGCGGGTGGTGCTGCTCGCGGCGAACGAGACGACCGTCAACCTGATCGCGGACACCCTGAAGATGGTCCTCACCGACCACCGCTTCCGCGCCCACCTGTCCGGCGGCCACATGACCCTGCCCGACGCCCTGGACCAGGTGCTCTGGGACTCCGCACCGATGTCACTGGTCGCGGGGCGCTGGGCCACCGGCGACACCGAACTCGGCGGCAAGCAGATCAGGACCGGCGACATGCTGCTGCTCGGCCTCGCGGCCGGCAACGTCGACCCGGCCGTCCGCCCCGACCTGGCGAAGCCGTTGCACGGCAACCGCTCCCACCTCGCCTTCGGCAGCGGCCCGCACGAGTGCCCCGGCCAGGACATCGGCCGGGCCATCGCGGAGACCAGCATCGACATCCTGCTGACCCGGCTGCCCGACCTCCATCTCGCCGTTCCCGAGGACGAGTTGAGCTGGACATCGGCCTGGATCTCCCGGCACCTGGTGGAGCTGCCGGTGCGCTTCACCCCACGGACGAACCCCGAGCCGGAGCCCCCGTACGGCCCGGCCGCCACCCCCGCACCACCGCCCGC
Source organism: Kitasatospora sp. McL0602 (assembly GCF_052076145.1). Taxonomy (NCBI): domain Bacteria; kingdom Bacillati; phylum Actinomycetota; class Actinomycetes; order Kitasatosporales; family Streptomycetaceae; genus Kitasatospora; species Kitasatospora sp. McL0602. Next base: position 7,328,864 of record NZ_CP197246.1, read on the forward strand.
CGAGCCCGTCGCTGCCACCGTCCCCCGGCAGCGCCGCAGCTGGTGGACCGCACTGGCCGGTTGGCTCCGCCGCTGACCTGTCACTTCGGGGGCGGGCTGTCCCAGCTGTAGCGGTCGGGCATGTTGTGCCTTCCCCCGGAGTTCTGGTTCTGGATCTGCGCGTCGGCCGTGTAGGACGTCCCGTCCTCGAAGGCCACCGAGCAGCGCAGGCGGGCGGTCGCGCCGCGCACCGTGCCGTGAACGTGCGGGGTGCAGGCCACCGAGGTGACCGGCCGGTGGTCCACGTCGGCCAGCTGGGACTTCATCGCGTTCTGCAGGTTGACGTAGGCGTCCGAGTTCGGCCCGCACCCGGCCGCACCCCCTACGACGACGGCCGCCAGCACGAGGAGCCCCGCCCCTCGCCGGAACGCCCCCGCAGCACACTGCCCACGCAGTCGGGCCACCTTCATCGGAGAACTCCTGATCGGTCGGTCGAAGAGCCCCGAGCCTAGCGGGGCGGCGCAGCTTGGGCCGTCGCGCGGAACGTGCGCCGGTAGGCGGCGGGAGCGACGCCGACCGACGCCTGGAAGTGCTGGCGCAGCGAGGCACCGGTGCCGAATCCGCACCGGCGGGCCACCGCGTCCACCGACAGATCGGTGCTCTCCAGCAGGGATCGGGCAAGATCCAGGCGCTGCTGGGCGATCCACTGCCCCGGGCTGAGCCCGGCCTCCTCACGGAAGCGCCGGGTGAACGAACGGACGCTCATGGCGGACCGTTCGGCCAGATCGGCCAGGGAGAGCTGCTGATCGAGCTGTGTCATGGCCCAGGCCCGCGCGGGCTCGGTGCTGGCGACCGACGGCGTCGGGACGGGCCGCTCGATGTACTGCGCCTGGCCGCCGTCGCGCCACGGGGGCACGACACAGCGGCGGGCGACGCGGTTGGCCTCGTCGCTGCCCAGGTCGCGACGGACGATGTGCAGGCACAGGTCCATGCCGGCCGCCGCGCCGGCGGAGGTGAGGATGTCGCCGTCGTCCACGAAGAGGACCTTCGGGTCGAGCCGGACGCGCGGGAAGAGGATCGCGAAGTCCCGGGTGAACGCCCAGTGGGTGGTGGCCGGGCGGCCGTCGAGGAGACCGGCGGCGGCCAGCACGTAGGTGCCGGCGCAGATGGTGACCAGCCGGGTACCCGGCCGGACATGGGCGAGCGCCTCCCGGATCTCGGCGGGCAGCAGGCCGTCCTGGTAGATCGAGTGGGGCGGCGCGAAGGGCGGGATGACCACGGTGTCCGCGGTGGCCAGGATGTCGGCGGCATGGTCGCCCGCGACCCGGAGCGCGGTGTTGGTCTGCACCGGCTCGCCGTCGATGGTGCAGGTCAGGAGCTCGTAGGCGGGGGTGCCGTCCGGGTGGGCGGCCATCTGGAACACCCGCAGGGGGATACCCAGCTCGAACGGATAGACCCTGTCCAGGATGAGGACGGCTACGCGGTGCATGGCCCGATCCTTTCACATCATGGCTCCCCGGCCAGTAGGAATCGGGTCCGACTTGTCCGAGATTGGATCTCGTTGCACCCGATCGACCTCTCCTTGGAGGAGTGACAGATGAGCGAGAACACCATGCGAGCGATCACCCAGGACACCCTCGGCGGCCCCGAGAACCTGCGGGTCACCGAGACCGCGCGGCCCGAGCCGGGCGTCGGCGAGATCCTGGTGCGCGTGCACGCGGCCGGCGTCAACCCGATCGACTGGAAGACCCGTGAGCACGGTGTCTTCCTCGGCGAGCCGCCGTTCGTCCTCGGCTGGGACGTCTCGGGTGTGGTCGAGGGCGTCGGTCTCGGCGTGCGCCTGTTCGAGCCCGGCGACGAGGTCTACGGGATGCCGCTCTTCCCCGAGGCCGCCGGTGCCTACTCGGAGTACGTCACCGCCCCGGCCCGCGACTTCGCCCCCAAGCCGGCCGGCCTCACTCACGTCGAGGCCGCCTCCCTCCCGCTGGCCGGCCTGACGGCCCGCCAGGCCCTGGTCGACACCGGGAACGTCCAGCCGGGACAGCGCGTGCTGATCCACGCCGCCGCAGGCGGTGTCGGCCGCCTCGCCGTCCAGATCGCCAAGTCCCTGGGCGCCCACGTCATCGGCACCGCCCGCGCCGTCCACCACGAGACGCTGCGCGGGCTCGGCGCCGACGAACTGATCGACTACACCGAGGTGGACGTCAACAGCACCGCCCGGGAGGTCGACTTCGTCCTCGACTCGCTCGGCGGCCGGAACACCTTCGAGGCCCTTGCCACCCTGAAGGACGGCGGAACACTCGTCTCGCTGCCCGGCCCGGACGAGAACGCCGTCATCCCCGAGGCCGCCGAGCGAGGCATCCGGGCCGGCTTCATGCTCGTCCAGCCGGACCGCACCGGCCTGCTCCACCTCACCGAGCTCGTGGAATCCGGCATGCTGCGCCCGCAGGTCGGCCCCACCTTCCCCCTCGAGAAAGCAGCCGACGCCCACCAGCACGGCGAGAACGGCGGCGCCATCGGCAAGATCGTCCTGACGGTCGGCTGAGGCTTCGCGGCGTCCGGGCAGCGTCCTCGGGTCACTCGAAGGCGCTGCCGGTCAGGGAGGCCCGCCGTCTAGCTAGGGGGTGATGACAACCTGGTACGCCTCGCCGTCGAGGATGCGCTCGGACTGGACGTCACGCCCCAGTTTCCCCCCGGCGCCCGTGTTCTCGCCCTTGGGGACATGGGCCCTGATGCAGGGCGCGACCGGTTCGTCACGCACGACCTGCACGCTCCATACGCCGCCCACGTTGCGGGGGGTGATCTCGGTGCAGAGGGAGCCGAGTGTGCCGCCCTGGCGGGTTTTGGCGAACGGGAACTCGTCGCAGGAATCGTCCTGGACGGTAGGGTCCTTCACGAAGGGCATAGGGGGCGCGTCACAGCTGTAGTAACGCCTGCTGTCCGCCCTTTTGTCGTCGGCGTCCCGCGTGAGCGGCCTTTTTTCGGTGCCCATGCTGTTGTTGTCGCTCAGGTTTTTCTGCGCCCACTCGTAGGCCACCGCGGCGGCCCCGTAGGCGGCCTTGCTGATGGTCACCTTTGCCAGGTCTTCGGTGACTATGCAGCCGGGGTTCCCGCCGACCTGCCCGTCACAGCGCAGCGAGGGCCCGGCCCAGGTGCCCTGGGCGATGACGGGGTCGGCGTCGGTGCTCAGCGTCTGGCTGCGGTAGGCGATCTGTGTGCGCTGCTGCATCCCGCCACCCCGGACGGTGGAGTCGTAGGAGAGGGTGCCGGTGTGGTCTTCCCCGTCCTGGACCAGCTCGATGCTCCCGCCGCCCCAGGCGGGCGGGCCCGCTGTGCACTGGGTGCAGTCCGATGCCAGGGAGAGTTGCAAGCTGGGAATGGTCTCTGAGAACGCTCCGGCGTAGACGGAGATGCTCTCCTGCCACTGCGTACTCGTGGGGCTCGGCTCGGACGCGGCGGTGACCGTGAGCGGGGCGGTGCCGATCACGTCGCCCTTGGGGTCGATGAGCGCGTAGATGATGTTGTGCCGCACGCAGTACGCGTGGCGGTTGGAGACGACGTCTTGGTGTTTGTCGGAGGCGCACAGGGCCGCCGCACCCTCGTACCCGGGCGGGACGGCGCGGGTATCGCGGGCGGTGGCGGTGGCGGTGGCGCGGATGCGGGCGAGACCTTGGGCGGAGACGGGGGCCTGTCGGGTACAGGTCCATGCCGCGCCCTGTCGTTGCGCCCCGGAGCCGGGGGTGGTGGGCGTGCAGGTGCCGTGGCCCGTTGGGCCCGCCCGGCCGGCCGTCGGCGGTGCGGCGGCGGCCGGTGACGCCCCCACGGCGAGGAGGGCTGTGGTCAGGGCGAGTGCGGCTAAGGCCGCTAGCGGGTGCCTGGCGCATTTCAAAGAATGGTCCCCCTGTTCGATGACGTACGGTCCACCGAGGATCGAACCGGCCCGGCAGCGGAGTGCACAAGAGGGCGGAATAGGCCCCTCCACGAACTTCTTTGGCCGGTTCCGGTCTCACGCCACGGCCTCGCGGCCGCTAAATTCACTCTTGACCTGGCATATACATGGCAAGGGGGAAATAGATAATGATGCGCCCCGTACGACCCGTCGGCCACATCGGCAAATCACTCATGGCGGTGACCGCTACGGCGGCCACCGTGGCGGTCACTGTCATGGGCCTCGCCGTCTCACCGGCTGCTGCAGCACCGACCGCCACGACGGCGCAGACGCCCGCGCCCGGCGACACCTGCACGGCGGCCGACCTCGGCACCCGCCACCCGTACATCAAGACGACCGAGGTTTCCCCGGCGATCACCCACTTCAAGGGCTGGTACGTCACCCAGGGCACCACCGGCTACCAGAGCGTCACCACCAGCACCCAGGACACCATCTCGGTCTCCGTGGGCCTGAACGGCAGTGTCCAGGGCAGTTTCGCCGTCCAGACCCTCGGCACCGTCGGCGCGATGCTGGGCCTGAGCGTCCAGGTCAACTACACCTCCACCAGCAGTGAGTCGAACACGGTCACGTGGAACTTCGGCCGGCCCGGCTACTACGGCGTCTACAAGGGCACCAAGGAGGTCACCGGCACGTACGGAAGCCTCAACTGCAACCGCACCCAACAGGGCGACGGCAGTTGGGCGTTGAAGTGGATCGAGGGGCCTGGCAGCGGCAGTTTCACCACCTACACCACCCTTGAGGAAGGTGCGGTGCGCTGCGAGGACACGGTGCCCGCCAACAGCATCATGGCCAAGGCAAAAGGCCTCCTCGACTGCGGCTCACCCGCCGTGAGGGCCGAGCACCCGGCCGGTGCGGTAGCGCCGACAGCGAAGCAGACGCAGGACCGCCTCGGGCAGCACCCGGCCACCACCACCGGCACGTCCGCCGAACAGCCCAAGGCCACCGGGCGTAGCGCGTTGGCCGCGCTCAACTGCCAGCCCGGCGCCTACCGGATCGACGTCCCCGGAAGGCCCCTGAACTGGAGCGCACCGCTCCTGGCCAACGACGGCATCCGCCTGCGCGAATCGACGTTCTTCAGCGCCCACCTGGACAACTGGCGGCTGTGCAACGTGACGGAGAACAACGGAGTCCTTGAGGCGTCCCTGTGGAACTGGGGCAACGGCGGATGCGCGACCATCCCGGCGAACATCGCCAACCTGGAGCAGGCCTACCTGACGACGGCCACCTGCGGGGAGGACGACCTCCAGCGGTTCTACATCTACCGTGACGTACCCGGCAGCTCGAAGATCGGTGTGCAGAACAAGTACACCGGCTCCATGATGGGCCACGACCGCTACGCGGACGGTGAGTTGATCCGCCAGTACTCCAGCGGCAGGCAGGACGGCACGGGTACGTACACCCTGACCGGAGTCTGACGGCCCACACCCCGCGAGCGCGGCCCCGCACGTGAACTGACCTCCCGTTTCGTGCGGGGCCCGCCGCGTCCCCACTCCGGGCCCTGCCAAGGTCGAGCGGATCACCAGCCACGGAGATCTGCAGTGGGCCAACCTGGCCAGCCGGCCGCTCATCCGACGATCCGGTCCATATCGTCGTCGTCCCGAAGCTGCACATCCCCTCGCTGGTGGATATGGGCGAGGGGGGTGATGACCTACTGATGGAGGCCCTTCGGGTGGTCCGCGGGGTCGCAGCGAGCGTGCGCGAGAAGCACAGGGCGGCCTGCGTGGTGACCAACGAGGGCGCGTACCAGGAGTCGAAGCACATGCACTGGCGCGTGCTCTTTCGCGGAAGCCTTCCGGATGCTCTGGCCTGAGATGGCTCGCGGGCGGCTCAGTCGCCATCGCCGCGTCGGCGACCCACCGGCTCACCACAGCACGGATGAACTGAACTCCGAGTTCCACCGAATCCTGGCCGAACTCACCGACCAATCCGCCCGTGCTCGCCGGCGCCTTCACCGCTTGGGTCCGCTGTGGCTGACGCATTCGGACAGTACCGATACCCGACTCCACCGTCAGGCCCGTGACCAGCTGCGCCGGATCCGCGATGGCGTACCTGCCCGCACGCGGCGAGATCACCCACCCGACGCGATCCACTCGCGCCCGCGTCCGCCAGGATCGGTACGACAGCGGTTTCTCGGGGGGTCTGCCACCGGCAGGCGAACGGGCTTGAGTCTCCCGTAAGGGGAGACGTGAAGGTGGGGGCATGAACGGCGACACGCTCTTCTCTATCGGCGACCTTGCACGGCGGACCGGGCTGACGGTCAAGGCCATCCGCTTCTACTCCGACTCCGGGATCGTGCCGCCGACCGATCGCAGCCCGGCCGGCTACCGCCGGTACGGCATCGACGCCGTGGCACGGCTGGACCTCGTGCGGACTCTGCGCGACCTGGGACTTGACCTCCCCACGATCCGCAGGGTCGTGGACCGGGAGGTCTCGCTTCCCGAGGTCGCCGCAGCGCACGCCGAAGCACTGGACGTGCAGATCCGCGCGCTTCGCCAGCGGCGCGCGGTGCTGACGGCGGTGGCCCGGCGCGGGTCCACCCCCGAGGAGATGGATCTCCTGCACAGGCTCGCCAAGCTCTCCCACGACGAACGCCGACGCATGACCGACGACTTTCTCGGCACCGTTTTCGACGGCCTGCACGACCATCCCGCATTCGCGGCGGTCACGCGGTCGATGACCCCCTGCCTGCCCGACGATCCCACCACCGGGCAGGTCGAGGCGTGGGTGGAGCTGGCCGAGCTGTTCCAGGACCCCGAATTCCGGTCCAGCACCCGGGGACTTGCGATGGAGATGGCAGCCGACCGCGCTCCGGGTGATGCCACGGGGCTGCCCCGTGTCCTTGCGGACTGTGTCCGGATGCAGGTCGTCCCCGCCCTGGAAGCCGGCATCGACCCGGCCTCATCGGCGGCCGGGCCGGTCGTCGAGGCGATCACGGCTTACTACGCGGGCGTCCTCGGCCGGTCCGGTGACGCCGAGGTCCACCGACGGCTGGTGGCCCGGCTGGAGAGCATGGACGACCCCCGCAAGGACCGGTATCTGCAACTGCTCGCGGTGATCAACGGCCGGCCCGTTCCCGAGAGTCTGGCGCCGATGCTCGACTGGTCACTCGAAGCCCTCCGCCGGTCCGGACAGTGATCACCGTCGAAGCGGACACAGACTCGCCGCCCCGGCGCCTACTGTCCGACTACCGTGAACTGCTGGCACTCCCGGGCGTCAGCCGGATGGTGATCGTCAGTCTGCTGTCCAAGCTCCCGCTCAGCATGATCGGGCTGAGCCTGCTGCTCTTCATCGGGGCGCGCCACTCCTACGCGACGGCAGGCCTGGCGGTCAGCTGCATGGCGATCGGCCAGGGCCTGTCCGCCCCCATCCGTGGCCGCCTGATGGACCGCTGCTCCTCCCGGCTGATCGTGACCGGCTGTCTTGCGGCATACCTCCTCGTGCTCGCCGCGCTGGTGGCGGCGGCCGGCTCTCGCAGGCCGGTGCTGCTTCTGGTGCTGGCAGCGCTGAGCGGGATCACCATGCCACCGGTGGGAATCATGATGCGGACGCTGTGGCGATCGGTGGCCGGCGAGCGCCGGCTGGTCACCGCGATGGCGCTCGAGTCGGCGGTGAGCGACATCTCCTTCATCACCGGCCCGGCCGTGGCCGCCTGGCTGTTCCTGAACGTCTGGGACGTCATGCCGTTCGTCCTGTTCGGGCTGCTGATGATCACCGCCGTCCTGCTGGTCCTCAGCCTCCCGCCGGTGCCGCTGCCTGCCCGCCGATCCGGAGCCCGGCACTGGGCGGGCCCGCTGCGCTCCCCGGCGCTGCGCCGACTGCTGGTCGTCCACGCGGCGTTCAGCTCGATGATCACCGCGGTCGACGTGGTCATCCCCGTCCTCAACGCGCACCGCGGCACGGGTGCGTACAACGGTCTCGACATCGCAGCGCTCTCGGTCGGCAGCATCGTCGGCAGCCTCGCCCTGGGCGCGGCGCCCCGCCTCCTGGCTCGCGGTCCCAAGATCGCCGTCCTGATGGGGACATTCGCGGCGGGCACGGCAGTACTTGCCGCAGCCTCCCAACTGTCCCCGCTGGCCTTGGCGTCGGCCTGTCCGGTCGCCGGCCTCGCCTACGGATCGACCTTCGGCGCGCTGTTCACCGCAGGCGGAGACCTCGCACCCGAGGGTTGCGCCACCGAGACCCAGGGGTGGCTGAGCAGTGTCATGCAGGGCGGCTCCGCGCTCGGCGCGGCCGCCGCCGCGCGGGTCGCCACGGACACCGGCAGCCTGAGCGTGCTCTGTGCCATCCCGGTCCTCGCAGCTCTCACCGCAGCCCTCTCCCGGAACATCCCCGACCGCCAGGGCCGAACCGCATGAGCAGCCCGGGATCAGGCGTCGGCGCCTGACCCGCCCTCAGGGCTGAAACAGCCTCCACCGGCCCTCGGAGACGACCTCGACGGTGCCGTCGACCACCTTGACAGCGCTCTGATCGTCGATCGCGTACGTCGGGACAGGAATGTGTGCCGCCCACTTCTCGGCGTTGGCCAGGGAGGCGTCGGGATGGTCAGGGTGCTCCAGGTGCGGGATCACCGCGAAGTCGACGAGCCCCGCTCCCCGGCCCGTGACGAGGAGTCTGTCCACGTCGCCGTCGGGCGTGGCGAAGACGACCTCCTGCGAACTCACCGGCGCTTCGTTCCCGCGGGGCGGTTCGGAGTAGGTCTCGACGAACGTGGTGGCGGCGGCGATGCTCCCGGCGCTCACCCCCACGTAGACCGCCTCGGGGCGCAGCGACGGCAGCAGGCCGGTCAGCCCGGAGCGGCGCATCCAGTCGGCCAGGAACAGCGGGTCGCCGCCCCACACCAGCAGCGCGTCGGCGTCCCGCACCGTCGGCACCCAGGCGGCCTCCTCGATGCTCGGCAGCACGGACAGCTCCAGGACCCCCAACGACTTCCAGCCCAGATCGGCCAGCAGGGACGAACTCCGGCCGCCCAGCGCTCGCCAGGCCATGCCGGGGCCGCCGGGGAAGGGATAGACGGCGGTGGGGATGAACAGGGCGTTGGATTCGGCGATCGGTTTGCCCAGCAGATCCTCCAACGCGTCCCGGATGCTGCGGTTCTGGATCCCGGACGATGTGAGGAGAGCTTTCACGGCCTTGCCTTCCTGGGGTGCCCTGACGAGGTGTCCGACGTGCCCACCGGAGGGCGGGGTGACGGTCGCGTCTCGGACCCTAGTGCTCGGCACTGACATTGCTCGGCGCCCAGGCACTCCCGGGGCTACCTTCAACCCGCGTGGACGCCCCCGTGCCCGCCGAAGGGACGGCGGGCGCGGGGGCGGAAGCCTGTACTCGGAAGGTGCGCAGCTCTGTTGTCAGGCGTGCAGCCAGTTGACCGCGAACGAGGTACCGGTCAGTGGCCCGTCCTGGGTCAACTGCACCCCGTTGCGTTCGAGGTTGGTGGTCTGGAGGCTGCCTGCGGTGGCGAACGAGGTGGCGTTGGCGGTGACGTTGCTGAACTTGACCGTGCTGAAGTTCGGGCAGGGTGGGATGTTCTGGCTGCCTATCGCCTCGACGATCACCTCGGCCGAGCTCAGCGGGGCGGACTTCAGGGTCTTGGTGTAGGTCTTCGTCCAGCCCTGGGTTGGGTCGGCCAGTACCAGGGTGAAGGTGCCGTTGCCGGTGGTGGTGACGCTCGAGGTCATCGTGTCCCCTGCCTTGACCGGCTCGGAGAAGTAGATGGAGTTGGCCGGGTACATCTCGACCCACGGGTTGTACTGCACCTGGCCGGACTTGGTGCACACCGCGTCCAGCCCGATCTGCTCGACCGAGCTGCTGGACCAGCCGTCGAGGCCGGACCAGAAGGAGACGTTGCCGGCGGTGGCCGAGCAGTTCAGAGCCGGGATCGTCCAGTTGCCGGTGACGGAGTGGTAGGTGCCGCCGGTGACGGCGTAGCCGCCCCAGTTGCTGTCCGCCCCCGCGTGACGGACCACGCGGTGGTGAAGTACGGGTGACGGTGAGTCGGCTCCCTGGCGGGCGAGGGAGGTGGCGCCGGACAGCGGGCTTGCTGCATGGGCGGCGGGGCTCGCCAGGAGGGCTATGTTGGCGGCGATCGCGAGTACGCAGACGGAGGTGGCTCGTGCCATGGGGGTCTCCCTGTGACTGTGCGCGGTGGGGGTGCCGGGTGGGGCGGGCCACAGCCTCCTACGATGATCTGCACGCGTCAATATGTTCGGCACTCGGCCCGGAGAGGTCGGTCCGGCCGGCTCCGCGCCGTGCTCCGCGTCATGCACCGTGCCGTCAGGCACCGACGTGCATACTTGCCGGACGATCAGTGGGACGTAGAGGTGATGACGCGGTGAAACTGGCTGAAGCGCTCGCGCAGCGCGCGGCTGCGGTGCGGCGGGTGGAGCAGTTGCGGGCGCGCGTCGTCGGTAGCGCCCGCTACCAGGAGGGCGAGGAGCCGGCGGAGAACGCGGCGGAGGTCCTGGCCCAGGCCGGAGAGGTGCTGGACGAGCTGGAGCGGCTGATCCGTCAGATCAACCGGACCAACTCCACCGTGGTCATCGAGGGCGGCGGCACCCTGACCGACGCCCTCGCCCGCCGGGACGTCCTACGGCTGCGCCACTCGGTGCTCACCGCGGCCGCAGACGCCGCCTCCGGACGTGACCAGCGCGGAGCCGTCCGGCAGATGCGGTCCGAACTGCGGATCCTCTCCGCCCTGCCGGTCGCCGAGCTGCGTGCCCAGGCGGACGTCGTGGCCAAGGAGGTCCGCGAGGTGGACACCCTGATCCAGCGCACCAACTGGGAGATCGACCTGATGGAGGACTGACCCTCACAAGCTGGGTGCGGGGAGCAGGTAGTCGTCACGGAGGCGTGCACACACCGCGGGCCGGCGGTTTATCCGGCCCACGGCGCGTGAAGAGCAACGCAGGGGTTCAATTCCTCACCGACAGTGCAGCTCAGCACCGCGTACAGGTGACAGAGCACATCGCACAGCTCACTACCACGTGCAGATCCGGACGACGAGGGCGGGAACGGGGCGCCCCGCATCCGGTGCGAGGGCCGTGTACACCAACACGGCCCTCGCACCAATTACGGTCGCGTCGGCAGCTGCCTGATCACGACCTGGCCGTCGTGCCACTTGAGCGCAGAGTGAGCAGCGTGATCTCGCTCGGGGCGAAGATCCGGAAGGGCGGGCCCCAGAAGCCGGTGCCCCGGCTGGTGTAGAGCTGGGTCCGCTCGCCGTGCCGGCTCAGCCCGTGCACCACCGGCTGGTCGACCCGGACGAGGAAGTTGAACGGCCAGATCTGCCCGCCGTGGGTGTGCCCGGAGATCTGCAGGTCGATGCCGGCGGCAGCGGCCTGGGGCACGTACTTGGGCTGGTGGGCGACGAGCAGCACCGGCTGGTCCGGGTCCGCCCCCGTCAGCGCGCCGCCCAGGTCGGCGCGGTGCCCGGCGAGACCGGAGTGCTCCGCGGTCACGTCGTCCACGCCCGCGAGCACCAGGGCGTCGCCACCGCGCTCCACCACGACGTGGCGGTTGTGCAGCGGCTCCCAGCCCAGTTCGGCCATCCGGTCCAGCCAGCCCTGGGCCTCCCCGCCGTACTCGTGGTTCCCCGTGACGTACACCTTGGCCAGCCGGGCCCGGACCGTACCCAGCGGCGCGGACTGCTCCCGCCGCCGGCCCGGGGTGCCGTCGGCGATGTCCCCGGCATGGACCACCACGTCCGGGTCGAGCGCGTTGACCACCTCGGTGACCCGCGCCGACCAGTCGGCCCGGTCGATCGGCCCGTAGTGGGTGTCGGCCATCACCACGACCCTGGTTCCGTCCAGGCCGGGGCCGAGCCGCAGCACGTGGACCTCCATCCGCTTGACCCGGGGCACCCGCATCGCCTCGTGGTGCCCCCAGGCCAGCAGCCCGGCCGAGACCACCGCGACGGCTCCGGCCACCGCCCTGGCCCGGCCGCTCCCGCCGACGTCCAGCCCGATCAGGACCAGATCCACCAACCCGCCCAGCACCGACCAGGTGAACAGCACCCAGATCACCCCGAGGCTGGTGTCCGCGACCCGAGCGGCCCGGTCGTCCTGCCGTCGCCCGTGCCCCGCGATCATCAGGAACGGGAACGACACGAGCCAGCCGCCGAAGACCACCGTCCCGCCCACGAAGACCGGGAACGGCCAGTCGACCCCGGAGGCGAACAGCATCCACCACGGCGGGAGGAACAGCACCGCGAGCACCAGCAGGACCACCGCCAGCCGCCGCCACCGAGGCCGCCCGCGCCTCGCCCGCTCCTCCGGAATCTCCACCTCATGGTCCGGTCGGAGGTCTGCCTCCGACCCGATGAATGCACTGTCTGTCACGGCGCCGCCCCTCACGTCTTCTGCCCCCATCATCCGCCACCGGGGCAGGGGCAGGGGCAGGGGTAGGGGACCGGGCCGGGCGGCGACCGAACTGTTGAGCCGCTGGGACGCGCAGAGGAGCTCGGTTCACCTGGCCCTACGACTCCTGACCAGCCTCCTCATACTCACCGGCTCCGGCTCTGTGACAGATCGTGCCGGAGTCGTTGACCGGGCACTGACCAGTGGGTAACTTCCCGGCGAGTAACTTCGCGGAAACACGGCCCGGCCACCCCCACGGCCCAGGGCCCGCTCTGGCACGCCCCCCACCCCTGGTTGCAAGGAGTCCCCGCATGTCGCTCCGCACCCGCCGCCTGGCATCCCTCGTCACCGCCGCCGCCACCCTCGCCGGGATCGGCCTCGCCCTCCCGGCCCAGGCGCAGGCCGGCTCGCCGGTCAACTACGTTGCCCTCGGCGACAGTTACAGCGCCGGCTCGGGCGTGCTGCCGCTCGACCTGGGCGCACCGCTGCTGTGCGCCCGCTCCAGCGTGAACTACCCGCACGACCTGGCCGCGCAGGCCGGGCTGAACCTGACCGACGTCACCTGCGGCGGCGCCCAGACGAAGGACTTCGCGGGCTCCCAGTACCCGGGCGTCTCACCGCAGTTGGCCGCTCTGAGCCCGAGCACCGGCCTGGTCACCATGACCATCGGCGGCAACGACAGCAGCACCTTCATCGACGCGATCCTCGCCTGCGGCTCCGCCGGGGTCGCCACCCTCGGCTTCGGTCACCCCTGCCGGAGCATCTACGGCTCCAGCTTCGACAACACCATCGACAACACCACCTACCCGGCGCTGAAGTCGGCCCTCGCCGCCGTCCGGGCCAAGGCCCCCGACGCCAAGGTGGCCATCCTCGGCTACCCCTGGATCGTGCCGAGCCAGGCCGTGCCCGGCTGCTTCGCCAAGATGCCGATCGCCTCCGGCGACATCCCGTACCTGCGCGACCTGCAGACCCACCTCAACTCGGCCGTCCAGCGCGCCGCCGCCGACACCGGTGCCACCTACGTCGACATGTCCGCCGCCTCCGACGGCCACGACGCCTGCCAGCCGATCGGCACCCGCTGGATCGAGCCGGTCCTGTTCGGCACCAACTACGTCCCCGTCCACCCCAACGCGCTCGGCGAAGCCGCCATGGCCGCCCAGGCAGCCGACGCGCTCAGCCTCGGCTGAGCGCCGCCTACCTGCTCCCGCCGGGCTGCTCCCGCCACCAGGCGGGAGCAGCCCGGCATCCGTCACTTGCGGGCGAAGTACCGGACGAAGTCCGGCGTGGCCGAGCCGACGCCGGTGACGTCGTCGTAGCCGGGCGCCGTCTTCAGGCTGCTGTCCTGGTCGAGTTGGGCCAGGTAGGCGTCGAACGTGCCCTTCGTCCTCCAACTCGGCAGGTAGCTCAGCGCCGTGGGCGCCTGGCCGGGCGGCACGGGTAGCACGTCGTGGATCGCCGGGGTGTTCCGGATCTTGTAGAGCAGCGGGTTGGCGAAGCCGAGCGCGTGGCCCGCGGCCTGGGCGGCGTCCGCCTCCAGGCCGGTGATCAGCGGGGAGGAGCCGCTGGTGCCGGCGCCCAGCTCCTCGTGGTACTCGCCCTTCGGAGTGGTGAATCCGACCAGCCAGCCGGTGAGGCGGTCGCCGTTGGCGGCGACGTCCGGCAGCATCCGGTGCGCCGGACCGCTGCCACCGGCCGTCGCCAACTTCGAGGGGACGACGCCCTTCTGGTACCAGGGCTGGGCGATCAGGCTGCTGCGACCGCCGCCGGAGCCCATGAAGAAGGACCCGGGCGGCGGGGTCAGGTAGCCGGTGCCCTCCGGGTTGATCTGCGCCGCGTTCGCACCCCAGCCGAGTTCGCCGACCACCTTGCCGGTCTTGCCGATCTCCAGCGTGGTGCCGCCGACCGCAGTCGCCCACTGGTCGGAGGCCGGGAAGATCGCCAGGCCCGCGCCGCCGCCGTCCGCGCCGTCACCCTCGTCGCCGGAGGCGTAGTTGAAGCCGATGCCCTCCAGTGCGCCCTGCTGGAACACCTGGTCCCAGGCCACCACCGTGGCGGGCGAGTCCGAATCCTCCCGGGTGGGGAACGAGTCGGTCACCACGTCGGCCAGGTGCTGGTCCACGATCCGGGTGTGGGCGTCCAGGTACGCCACCGAGCCGCCCGCGCCCGTGTCGCAGTCGGCCCCGACGTACACCACCTTGGCGTCCGGCGCGGCGATGTGGAGCGTCTCCACATCCAGCGGCTCCTCCGGCGCGTTGGCGTAACCCCGGCAGGTGGCGGCGAAGTTGGGCCCGAAGTTCTCGCTGTACTGACCCGGCGCGAATCCCGGGAGGCCGTGCGCGGCGAAGAACCGGTTGGCGTCGGTCTCCATCGTCGGCAGCGCCCCGTCCAGCACCACGGCCACGGTGCGGCCCTTGCCGGTGTACGGGCTGTTCGTCACCCCGTAGGCGTCGCGCAGCTGCTGCGGGGTGTAGCCGCAGACGCCGTTTACGGCACTGGTGCGGCCGTCGACCGGCGGGATCGCGGAGCTGCTCTCGCCCCACCACTTCGAACACGGCGGGGTCGCGGCACCGTCCTTGGGCGCAGCAGCCTTGGGCGCGGTGACCCTGGACGCGGGGGCCTTGGGGGCGGCAGCCTTGAGTGCGGGCGCCCCGGACTGGTCGTACGGGATGTCAGGGTTCATGCTGTCGAGGCCGAGCACCGTGCTGACGTCATGGCCGAGCGCGGCGGGCACGGAGATGCCGCCCACCGGGGCGAGCAGGCTGGGCGGGAAGTCGGCCTGCCGGGTGTAGGCGTGCAGCGTGGTGCCGAACGCCTGCTGCACCTGGGCCACCGTGGCCGTGACCGCCACGTAGTGCGCGTCGCCGCCGGTGACATGCATCCCGAGACCGGTCAGCCACCCCTTCACCTTCGCCGCCTGGGCCGCTGTCGACCCGTAGCGCTTGGCGAACTGGGCGGGCGTCAGGTAGTGCGCGTAGTCCCGGTCTGCCGGGTCCGAGACCCGCCGTGCCGCCGCGGCCATCCCCGCCGGGTCCTGGTTCGCCAGGTACACCCGCAGCGAAAGGCCCCAGTTGCCCGGCGCCGGCCCGGTGTCCGCCGGTCCGCCCGTGGCCGTCATCCATCCGGGCACAGGCGAGGCCAACGCGGTACGCGCCGGGCTCGCCGCCTCGGCAGCCGGTGCCACCACACCCGTCACGACCAGTGCGGCCGCAGCTACGGCCACCGGAAAGTACTGGCGGTCCAAGGTCCCACCCTCCGTCAAACGATCAGCAGAATCGGGCGGCCCACCGGCCACCCACCCCTCACTGACGTCCCGCCCCCGCTCCCGGGTCGCACCGATCCGCTCACCCTGCCCGAAAGGCCCCGCCGTAGACCCCCGCCAGGGCAGCGACCGCCGCGACCACGGCCGCCCGCAGCTCGGGCGGGCCGAGGACTTCGGCCTCCGGTCCGAAGGCGAGCAGGTCACCGACCGCTACCGGGAGGGACTCCACGCTCAGGTCGGTCTCCACCCAGCCCGCCGCGTCCGGCGTGCCCGCCACCGCGAGCGCCCGGGTGCCCTCGGCACCGAAGCGGGCCGGGAGCAGCCGCTGCGCCGCGGGCGACAGCCGCACCCGCGCCACCCCCTGGCGCCGCATCTCCTCCAACCGCCGCGAGCTCTGCGCCCAGTACGCCGCCAGCTCGAACCCCGGCGGCCGCTCGAACCCGGCCTCCAGCACCGAGACCTCCAGCAGCCGCGCGATCCGGTACGTCCGCAGCTCCCCGCCCACCTCCCCGCCCACCTCCGCGACCAGGTACCAGATGCCGCCCTTGAGCACGACCCCGAGCGGATGCAGCTCCCGCCGCACCTCCCCGCTCCAGCGGCGGTAGTGCACCCGCAGCACCCGCTGCTCCCACACCGCCCCGGCCACCGCTGCCAGGTGCGGCACCGGATCGGCCTCCCGGAACCAGGCGGGGGCGTCCAGGTGGAAGCGGCCCTCCAGCTCGCGGGTGCGCTCGGCGAGCGCGGGTGGCAGGGCGGCCGCCAGCTTCAGCCGGGCGGTGGCAAGGCCGGCGCCCAGACCCAGTTCACCGGCCGGGCCCGGCATCCCGGCCAGGGCGAGCGAGCGGGCCTCGGCGGCGGTCAGGCCGGTGAGGCGGGTGCGGTAGCCGTCGAGCAGCCGGAAGCCGCCGGCCGGGCCCCGGTCGGCGAGCACCGGCACCCCGGCCGTGCCCAGCGCAGCCACGTCCCGGTGGACGGTCCGCACCGACACCTCCAGCTCGGCCGCCAGCTCCCGGGCCGTCATCGGGCCGCGGTTCTGGAGCAGCAGGAGCAGCGAGAGGAGTCGGTCGGCGCGCATGCCCGCCATTGTGTCTGCCGTACCTGACAGCAGATGGCATGAATACCCGCCAGGCTGACCACCGGCCCGCGCACCACCACGAAAGGAAGACAGTCATGCCCGTCACCCGTACCACCGGCGAGTTCACCTTCACCGACTGGCAGGAGACCCCCGTCGGCCCGGAGGCCGGCCACCCCCGGCTCGCCCGCGCCACGGTCGTCAACAACTTCACCGGGGGCATCGAGGCCACCGCCACCACCTGCGAGTACGCCTTCACCTACGTCACCGAGCACACCGGAGCCTTCGCCGGCTACGAGCTGCTCACCGCCACCGTCGGCGGCCGCAAGGGTTCCTTCGCCGTTGAGCAGCGCGGCACCTTCCACCAGGACGGCACCGTGCACTGCGCGTTCACCGTCGTCCCCGGCTCGGGCTCCGGCGAGCTGGCCGGGCTGACCGGCACGGGCAGCTACGTCGCCAGGCACGGTGAGCCCTCGGTGCCGTACACCTTCGGTTACGCGTGGGACGCTCCGCAGGCCTGAAGCAGCCGGGCGATGATGGATCATGGGGCGACGGTGGCCCTGTCCGGCGGCGAGTACGCGGCGATGGCGCTCGCCGCCGCCATGGGACCTCGCCGCAGGAGAGCAACAGCAATGACCACGCCACCCACCCACGCGCAGCAGATCGCCGCCACCATCCGCCCCGCCATGCTCAACGGCTTGCAGGACGCCGAGCTCCACGGCCCTGTCGGCACCCAGCGCATCAACGAGTGGGCTGACTGGATCGCCGAAGCGGTCGCGCAGACGATCGTGCAGCCGATCACGGCGGAACGGGACGCCTTCGCCGACCGCGTCGACACCCTCAGTCACATCGCCAAGCGCCACAAGGACGCGTACGCCGATGCCACCCGCGACCTGCAGCAGCTCGAAGGCCGCATTGCCGAGCTCGAGGCGGAACTCCGCGCACTGAGGGAGAACCCCGAACAGGGCTGACCGGGTAGGAGGCGCGGGCGCGGCTGCCTTCCGTCAGCCGGTGACCCTGACCACGTACTTGCCGGCGCCTCGGCCTGCCGCCAGCAGGTCGTGGGCGGCGGCGACGTCCTCCAGGGAGTCCAGTTCGACCACCGGGGCGTCGAGTTTGCCCTCGGCGAGCAGGTCGAGGGCCCGCTGCTGGGCGCGGGCCACCCGGGCGGGGGCGGCGGCCAGCAGGCCTCGGTGGCTGAAGCCGGTGACGGTGAGGTTGCCGCCGAGGAGCCGGCCGACCGGGGGCAGGGCGTCGAGCGGTCCGCCGTCGGCGTTGCCGAACAGGACCACCCGGCCGCCGGGGGCGGTCACTTCGAGATCGAGGTCGAGCGTCCTGGTCCCGAGCGGGTCGAGGACCAGGTCGACGCCGCGGCCGCCGGTCGCGGTGCGGATCTGTTCGGCCAGGTCGGTGCTGCGGGCGAAGGCCAGTGGGTAGCCGGCCTGCTGGGCTGCGGCCACCCGGTCGGGCCGGCCGACCGTGCCTATCAGGGTGCCGCTGCCGAGCAGCGGGACGAGCCGGGCCAGCGCGCCTCCGATCCCGCCGCCCGCCGAGTGGACGAGCACGGTGTCGCCGGGCTCGAATCGGCCCGCGTCGGTCAGCAGGAGCAGTGCGGTGGCCAGGCCGAGCGGCACTGCGGCGGCCTGCACCGACGGCACGCCCTCGGGCACCGGGACGGTGGCGGCAGTGCTCGCCACCGCGACCTCGGCGAAGCCCCCGTCGACGGTGGCGGCGGCGACCCGGTCACCGATCGCGAAGCCGGTGACGCCGGGGCCGAGTGCCCGGACGGTCCCCGCCACCTCCTTGCCCGGCCGGTACGGCCAGGCCGGCACATAGCCGGCGTCGCCGCGGCGGGCCATCACGTCGACGAAGTTCACCCCGGCGTGGCTGACGTCGATCGTCAGCTCGCCCGGTCCGGGCTCGGGTACGGCGATGTTCTGGACGGTGGTGTGCTCGGCGCCCCCGGGCCGGGCCATCTGCAGTGCGCGCATGTCCTTCTCCCCCTCCAACGACCTACGATGTTCTACGAACATCGAAATTCATACACCCTATTTCGACGAATGTCGAACATGGCACGTGGAGGACCCGTCATGCCGCGCTCACGCCACGGCCGCGCACCGCTCACCCACCCGGACCGGGAGGAGATCGACCTGCTCGACGTCCTGCACGCGCTCGCCGACCCGACCCGGATGACGATCGTCCGCACCCTGCGGGCCGACCCCGAACGCGCCTGCGGCACCTTCCCCGTCGACGTCGCCCCCTCCACCCTCAGCCACCACTTCAAGGTCCTGCGCGAGTCCGGGGTGATCCACCAACGCGAAGAGGCCAACCGCCGGCTGACCACCCTGCGCACCACCGATCTCGAAGCCCGCTTCCCGGGTCTGCTGGACGTCATCGCCACCGCCTACGGGCAGAGCCGGTGACCGGATAGGCTCGGCCGCTCGCTCGGCCGGGTCGTACGTGTGGCTGTCGGTGCGGTGGTACGTCGTCACGGCGCGGTCGGCGTGGTCAGTTCGGTGAGGTCGGCGATCAGCTCGGAGGCGGTCACCGGGTCGAGCTCCGCGAAGGTCGGGAAGGTCCGGTGGTGGGTCCAGTAGTCACCCGGGCGCCTGTCGAGCCACACCGTCTCCACCCGCTGCTCGGGATGGACGTCGTGCATGCCGACCGCGATGCCGTGCTCCGGTGCGAGCCCGGGTGCGGTCCAGGGCGAGCAGCAGCAGCGGCGCGGCGCCGCCGCCGAGGCCCTCGGCGACGGTGGCGATCAGCTCGGTGGACCAGCCGCTCCAGCCCACGTCCGGGACGGTCTTCAGCTGCCGCAGCGGTTCGGCCGAGGAGAGCGAGCACAGCAGCAACGACCATTCGGTCGAGGTCAGCCACGCCTCGCTCTCCAGGCACTGCTCCGCCCAGTCGGTCTCGGAGGGCACCAGATAGCAGGTCACGATGCGGCGGGGCAGGTCCGAGCGGCAGGGTGAGAGCGCCTCGACCACGGCTCGATGGGTGTCGTCGTCGCAGACCGCGAGCAGGGACCGCACTCGATCCGCGGCGGGGCGGTGCGCGGTGACCTCCGGTCGGCCGGGCGGGCGCCGGATGCGCGGGTTGACGGTGTGTGAGCCCTGCCAGTCGGTCTCGACGACGAGAGTGGAGAGCTCGGCGACGGCCTTGGCGGCGAACGGGAGGCCGAACTCCGCCACCCAGGCGTCCAGGCCATCCGGATCTCGTTGTCGCCGGAGCGGGCGAACGCGGCGGCCAGCACTGCCGCACCGAGCGGGTCCGGGCGGCCGGAGTGGTGGGCGCGAGCGGCCGCGACCAGACTCGCGTCGCTGCGGTCCGAGGTGAGGGCCTGCTCCAGCCAGGCGTCCATGGACCGCAGCGACGCGTGGTACTCGCCCACCGCGTCCTCCGCCGGAGCGGCCGGAGGACGGGGAACGCCACCCCGGCGGGGGATCAGGGAGCCCCGCCAGGCGTTCGCCAGAACGAAGACGTCCTCGTCGGCGAACTTCCAGCGCTGCACAGCTCTGCCCTCTCCCCGAACGGTTGATCAGGTGAGGAACAGTAGCGAGACCCACCGACAGGGAGACGGGCGGTCGGAGGGATCAGCAGGGGAAGGTGCCGCTGTAGAGGGAGTGGCCGTAGGAGGAGCTGCCGGAGCCGAAGCCGTAGATGCCGTCGTCACTCCAGACCGCCTCGCGGAAGCCGTTGACGCAGGTGGAGGTCGGCGCGACCGCGAAGCCCTCCAGGTTGTCGACCGGCATGACGGCCGGGTTCGTGTAGGTCACGTCCGGCACGATCGCGCCGGCGGCGTTGACCTTCATGAGGGTGTGCGTCTCGCCGCAGGTGTTGTCGCAGGTCGCGATGATGCGCTGCGTCCCGGCGTCGAAGGTCACGTCCATCACGGAGACCTTGCCGGTCGCGATCGTGCCGAACGTGGTGAAGCTGCCGTCGGAGTTCAGGCCGTACACGTGCAGCGTGCCGTCCCACTCCAGGCCGGCGAAGAACAGGCCCGAGCCGTGCAGCGGGTAGTTCGCCGGGTTGTAGGCGGCGCCGGTGAGCGGATCGACCCAGCCGTTGGCGGTCAGCCAGCTGTCCGGGACGTAGGCGGCGCCTTCGAAGCCGAGGTTGGCGTCGTCCTTGCTGCCGGTGTTCAGCTGCGGGAACTGCGAGGTCATGTCCCACTGGTGGATCGGCGTGAGCGTCGAGCCGGTCGCGGCCGGGTCGAACTCCATGATCGTGTCCTTGGGCGCCGTGTTGTTGGCGTTGTCGCGCTCGGAGGTCACGTAGAGGTGGCCGTTGCCGCCGACCGTCAGGCCCTCGGAGTCCGGCTGGCCGGAGCCGCCCGCGAAGTGGATCTGCCTGCCGGTCGCGCTCCACGTCGCGTCCGGGATCCACTTGCCGCTGCTCTTGACCAGCTTGTAGAGCCAGTTCTTGTTCTTGGCGGCCCACAGCACCGACGGGTTCGCCGGGTCGAACGCCAGGCCGCTCACGTCTCGGCCCTCCGGGCCGGTCGACGTGGTGAACGCGCAGACGTTGTCGGCGATGGTGACGTCCAGCCCGCCCGGCCACGCCAGGGTGCCCGCCGGGGCGGAACCCGTACCGCCGGGCGCCTCCGGGGTGCAGCCGCTGGTCAGCGAGCCGCCGCCACCGAGCAGGTGACCCGCCTGGCCGCCGCCACCGCCGCTGCCCGAGCAGGAGTTGGCGCTGCCGGGCGTCGCGGTCACGGAGGTCTGGAACCAGCCGGTGCCGTTCGCGCAGCGCTCGTCCGACGGCTTGGCGCCGTTGGTCGCCCAGGTCACCGAGTCGACGGTGCTGCCGTTGCCGTCGAGGAGGAAGACCGAGTCGCCGTCGCCCAGCCCGAGGGTGGAGTTGAACGTGACGTAGCCGCCCGCGGGGATGCTCGTCGCGCTCGGCGAGGAGGACGAGACCGACACCGGGGCGTGCGTGGTGTCGCCGTCGACGTACTTCCACGACCCGATGCCGACCGCGCTCGTGCCGCCGTTGTACAGCTCGACGGTGTCCGCGCCGTCCGAGGTGACCTCGTTGATCCGCACCCGGCTCGCGGCCGGGAGCGACGTCGGGCAGCCCCCGGCGTTCGCCGCGCCGAACGTCGTCGCCACGGTCGTGGTCACCCACGCCCCGGTGCCGTCGCCGCCGCAGCGCGCCATCGCCGGCTTCGCCCCGGTGGTCGCCCATTCGACCCGGTCGACCACGGTGCCGTCGGCGGTGTAGATCACCACCTTGTCCGAGTCACCCAGCCCCTTGGGCGAGTTGAAGGTGACGAAGCCGCCGGCCGCGATCGTGCCGGAGGACGGGCTGAACGCCTGCGGTGAGAAGCTGTCGTCGGACATCTTCCAGCCGCTGATGCTCACCGCGGTCGAGCCGGTGTTGTACAGCTCCACCGTGTCGTTGTTCGACGAGGTGACCTCGTTGATCCGGATGTTCTGGTAGCCGGCCGGGTCCGCGGCGGCCGCAGGCTGCGCGGCAAGTATCCCGGTGACGACGAGTCCTGAGAACGACAGAGCTGCGGCGCATACGGAGGCGACGCCGGCGCGCGAGTGTGAGGTAGGCACGAGGCCGAAGTCTGGTGACACAACCTTGAAACAGCGTGTACGCCAGGCGAATGCCGCCTGCTGGCCACCGGAACGCCAGGCGCGCACCGCCACCACCGATCAACGGTACTGCGGCAGGAAGCACGCCTGTGATATCGCCCTGGGCGTTCGCGGGCTGGTTCAACCGCAACGGCGGGTACGTGGACTTCAGCAACCCGGCCGGCGGCCCGATCATCAACAACGGCCTCGGCGTCTGCGTGGACTCCAGCAATGGCAGCACGGCCAACGGCAACCCGATCCAGACCTGGGGCTGCACCGGCACCGCCTCGCAGTGGTGGACGCGCAACGGCAACAGCTACTCGGCCCTGAACAAGTGCCTGGACGTCTGGCAGGGCAGCAAGGCCCAGGGCGCCACCGTCGACCTGTACGACTGCAACGGCACCGGCTCGCAGGAGTGGCAGTTCAGGAACGGCGCCCTCTACAACCCGCAGTCAGGCCTGTGCCTCGACGTCCCCAACGGCAGCCGCAATCAGGGCGTACGGCTCCAGCTCTGGGGCTGCAACGGCAGCGCCGCACAGCAGTGGTCCGTCGCCCAAGGCTGACCCCCGCCGCACACTGCCCGCCTCGGCTCACCGAGGTGGGCAGTGTTCTTCCCGTGAACCGAGCCGCGTGACCATCGCCGCGGGGGTCGGTCACCAGCCGCGCAGCGCCTCGACGATCAGAGCGCGGGCGTCCTGCTCGTAGACGGCGGATTCCTGGAGCAGCCCGAACGCCCGGCGGAAGAGGGCGACACGGTCGGGGTCGGTGATGGTCTCGCAGTCGCGGTAGCCCTCCACCTCCACCCGGGTGCCGTCGTGGATCCCGAAGCCGTCCCCGGGATGGACGCGCAGGCGGGCTCGGGCCGGGATGATCCCCAGGCGCAGGCCCGGCGTGTCGAGGGCGCCGAGCAGGTGTTCCAGCTGAGCTTGCCATTTAACGCCCGGCCTCGAACAGCTGGGTGAGATGGCCTGCGGTTCCGGGTC
The DNA here is from genome assembly GCF_052076145.1 of Kitasatospora sp. McL0602. Classification (NCBI taxonomy): domain Bacteria; kingdom Bacillati; phylum Actinomycetota; class Actinomycetes; order Kitasatosporales; family Streptomycetaceae; genus Kitasatospora; species Kitasatospora sp. McL0602. The sequence goes on from NZ_CP197246.1 coordinate 7,352,039, forward strand.
ATCCCAGCGCGGTGGACGGTTCTTTCACCGCTACCACGCCCGGCCCGGCCACCTCGGCGAGCGGGTCTTCGACTCCTATGTCGACCGGGGCACGGGCGCCTGGCGCCTGTTCTGGACGTGGGGCCCGGCCGAGACCGACGACCAGGACTGTGGGGACCGCGGGGTCGTCACCGTGCTGGTGATCGGCCCGCACCCGTAGTCGGCGGGAGGTTGTGGCCAGCCGCCGTGGCGGAAGTCCCAGCTGCGGACGAATTCCGACAGCTCTGCCGGTGCTGGTTCGAGTGCGGTGGCGGGGTCCGGGGTTGGCTTCGAGCCGTCATCGATCCTGCCAGCCGCCTGATGTCCCATCAACCGGACGCAACCGCGTGAGCGGCGGTGCTCCGGTCCTGTCCTGGGCGTCAATCTGTCCGACGGGACCACGGCGTCGGTGGCCCTGTATCTGATCTGGCGGACCGGTGCCTTCTGGGTCGGCGCTCCGTCTCGGTGACTTAATCCAGCTATAGTGTCCGCCGAGCAGGCAACTCATATGTGAAAAGGGGTAGTTCGGGCATCGTGTCCGATTTTTCCCCCTGTGCACACTCGCGGCTCATGGATGGCCAGGCCCACACGGCTCGTGCGTGGCCCGCAAGAATGATCAGCGATTTAACATGCCATCATAAAATAAAGGGAATCTCATGACCCGATTCGACCGTCTTCCCGTTCGACTCATAGGAAGGTCGGCAACCGCGCTCGGGGTTGCTGTCCTCGCCCTTGGTGCTACAACTCCCGCCGGGGCCGCCACGGTCACCCCGATGGACACCGGCGGCGGTTGCGCGACCGCCGCACCTCAGAACAATTACCAGTACCGAGTCTGCGTATCCACGGGCGGCGGAATGGTCCGTGGAGACGCCTACCAGCTGAAGTACGGCGGGTCGTGGCCCGGATGCTTCATCGAATTGAACCTCTATCACAAGACGCCTACCACCGGCTGGAGCATCGTCAAGCAGACCACTGGTTCCTGTACCAATACGCACCCGGTCGCAGTCCCGGTCGCCAAGAGCAGCGGGCAGTACCGGATGGACCTGCTCGTCGTTTACAACATGGGCGTTGTCTTCGGCGCGAGCGCCCCGATCCAGAACGTTTGATCGACGTTCCTCTGACGGCCCGCCGGCTCACGCCGGCGGGCCGTCGCGGCGCTCAGCGCGCGGCACGGGGTACCTGACTCCGTCCACACCAGCTGCTTCGCCTTGGTCTTCCACGGTGTGGGCGGCCTGGCGGTCACCCGCTGGGGAACGCTGAGCTCCAACGCGGCGCGGCTGCACAGTCAAAGCGGGAACCTGCTCACCGGAACGGGGACGGACGGACAACGCGCACCTCGCCACTGGGTCGGCCTGCACCACAGTCACGAATCTGCCCACTGATCACGCTGCTCAACTCGGGGAACCCCAAGATCGCCGACAGGGTCAAGCTGAGCGCGCATCAGCTCGGGCCCGCCGCTGATCCCGGTCAGCAGGGCCTGCTCGCCGAGCAGTACGTGGTACGTCCGGCCGTCCTGCCCGAAGTAGCGGGCGCGGGACGTCCGTTCGGCCGCCCCGGCCTGCGAGTCGTCGGGCAGAGGCTCGACTTCCGGGGGTTCACGACGTACGTCAGGCGTGTCACCCGCGACGACGGCTCCGAACGGGTCGGCTCCAGCGCGACCCTGGACGCGTCCACGCCCTCGAAGGGGCGGGTGCCGGAGGCGAACAGCACGGGTGCCAGCGTGATCGAGAACTCGTCGACCAGGCCGACGTTCAGGTGCTCCAGGATGATTGCCGACATCTCGGGCCGAAGAGGTCCTCAACGGGCGCTGGCTCGGGCGCGGTGAACCCGTCCAGCGACATCGACACGCTGAAGAACACCTTCCCGGCCGTCAACCCTCAGCTTCTTTCCGGTCATTGCACCTCTTCGTCACGCCGTCGTCCGTCCGCGGCAGGGGTCGGGAAGGTCGTGACGAGGGCGGGGCGCCCGGCGAGCTTGTCCAGTTCCCCGGTGTCGGCGTCGTGACCCGCCAGGCCGTTCTCCTCGAGGTTCCACTGGGTGACCTGATCCGCGGCGGCGTCCGCCAGGTTCGGGTTGCCGATTTCGATGGCGTGGACGTGCTCGCTGCCGCCGGCGCCGTCCCAGTTGGGTGGGCGGTGCCAGGCTGCGAAGCCGACCGCACGGAGCCAGTGGACGACGTTGACGGCTTTCGCTCTCGGGTAGTCGTTGCAGTGCACGTCCACCGCGCCGCCGCCCGAATGCGTGCCCCCGGATGCAGCGACGGCGGTTGAATACGACCCCTGCGGGAACTCCAGCTGGAACTCCAGCCATGCCTCGGCCAACTTCAGCTTGTCGACCGTGGACTGGTCCAGCTCCACGCCGCGCCATGTGATGCTCATGCCCGGACAGCCCTCCTGGTCGGTCAAGCGGGTTGGGGCGCCATGACGGGCAGCTTCCCACGTCAGACGGGTCGTCGGCGGTAGGGCGCGCAGGGATCCGCCACGAAAAGCACGGCGGGGCCCGGCCGGGTGATCGACGGCTACGGCAGGACGGGTAGCGACTCAAGACCCCGCATCAGCCGCGTGTGCCGCCATCGCAGTTCGGTACTGGGCACAGCGAGCCGAAGCCGGGGGAAACGCTCGGCGACGGAGCGAAAGGCGATCTCGCCCTCGACGCGCGCCAGCGGTGCCCCGAGGCACCGGTGGATGCCGTGCCCGAAGGCGAGGTGCCCCTTGGTGTCCCGGTCGAGGTCGAGCCGGTCCGGCTCGACGAAGCGGGCGGGGTCGCGGTTCGCGGCTCCCGGCGCGATCACGACGGGTGAGCCTGCGGGAATGTCGGTGCCGCCGAGGGTGATGGCCTCGGTGGTGAATCGGAAGGTGGCCATGCTGACGGGGGAGTCGAGCCGCAGCAGCTCGTCGACGGCCACGTCGGCCAGGACGGGGTGCTCGCGGATGCGGCGAAGCGCGTCCGGCTCCTGGAGCATGGCCAGGAGGCCGTTGCCGATCAGGTTGGTGGTGGTCTCGTGCCCGGCGACGAGAAGGAGCACCGCGAGCGAGACGAGTTCGTCCTCGCTGAGCTTGTCCTCGCCGTCGCGGGCGCGGATCAGGTCGCTGAGCAGGTTGTCGTCGGGCACACGGCGCTTGGCGGCGACGAGGTCGGCCAGGTAGCCGGCGACGGCATGTGACGCGGCGTCGATCCGTTCGGGCTGCCCGGCCGCGAACAGCTCGTTCGACCAGGCGCGTAGCGAGGAGCGGTCCGCCTCGGGCACCCCCAGCAGCTGGCAGATCACGGTGACGGGGAGCGGGACGGCGAGGCTCTCGATGACGTCGGTCTGCTCGCCGGGGGCCCACTGATCGAGCAGCTCGCCGGCCAGGCTCTCGATGTAGGGGCGGAGGCGTCGGACGGCTCCCGGGGTGAATGCCTTGGTGACCAGACTCCGCAGCCGGGTGTGCTGCGGCGGATCGGTGGCCAGCATGCTCCGGGACACCGCCGGATGCAGGTTGCGCCCGGTGTCCTTGCCGGCGAAGAAGCGAGCCGTGTCCTTGGACAGCCGCGGGTCGGTGAACGCCTGTCGGGCTTCGGTGTATCCGGTCACCAGGTAGCTGGACCGGCCTCCCCCTGCGGGCACCTTCTGGACCGGGGACGCGCTTCGAAGCGCCGCGTACGTGGGGTACGGATTCTGGAAGAACGCCGGGTCCTGAAGATCCTCGACGGTGCGTACGGTCCGGTCCATCCGGCCCCCCTTTCGACCGCTGTCGATCATATTCGCAACGGCTCGGGTCTCCAGGGACCTGCACCCTTGCCCGGCCCGGCGGCACCCCTTGCAATTGGTCCAGACCTATTGACGGGCCTCGCCGCCCCTCCTACGATCCGGACCGGCACAGCCTCGATTTTGTCCCCCCACCTCACCCCAGAGCCGGGCGTCACGCCCCCACGCGCCGGTCCTGTCCACGGCGTCCGGCGGGAAGGGAGCACAGCATGTTCCGTCGGAGGTCGCACTCCCCTCGCCCGCAACGGGCGACCGTCGAACGCGCGGCGCAACCGAACCGGACCACCCACGCCGAGCCCGGACCGACCGTCCTGAGCCGCTCCCTCGCCGGGGTGGGTGCCGCCGCCGTCATCGCCGCCGGTCTCGCGGTGGCCGGCTCCGTCACGGCAGGGGCCGTCACCACCAATCTGGTGGCCAACCCCGGCTTCGAGAACGGACTTTCCGGCTGGACCTGCTCCGGCGGCTCCGGCACGGCCGTCAGCAGCCCGGTGCACTCCGGCGCCTCCGCACTCAAGGCGACGCCGACCGGCCAGGACAACGCCCAGTGCGCCCAGACCATCAGCGTGCAGCCCAACTCCCAGTACACGCTGAGCGCCTACGTCCAGGGCAGCTACGTCTACCTGGGCGCCACCGGCACTGGCCTCAGCAGCGCCCCGTCCACCTGGACGCCGAACAGCCCGTCGTACGGCCAGCTCAGCGTCGGCTTCACCACCGGATCGACCACCACCTCGGTGACGGTCTACCTGCACGGCTGGTACGGGCAGCCCACGTACTACGCGGACGACGTGTCGCTCACCGGCCCCGGCGGCAGTAGCCCCAGCCCGTCCGCAAGTCCCTCCGTGAGCCCCTCGACGAGCCCTTCGACGAGCCCGTCCAGCAGTCCTTCGACGAGTCCCTCCACGAGCCCGTCCAGCAGCCCGTCCACCAGCCCCCCGCCGGGCGGCGACAGCTGCCCCACGAAGCGGAGGCCGTCGGGCAAGGTCCTGCAGGGCTACTGGGAGAACTGGGACGGCGCCGCCAACGGTGTCCACCCCGGCATGGGCTGGGTGCCCGTCACGGACAGCCGGATCGCTGCGCACGGTTACAACGTCATCAACGCCGCCTTCCCGGTGATCCTCTCGGACGGCACCGTCCTGTGGCAGGACGGCATGGACGCCAACGTCAAGGTCTCGACTCCCGCCGAGATGTGCCAGGCCAAGGCGGCCGGGGCGACGATCCTGATGTCGATCGGCGGTGCCGCCGCCGGCATCGACCTGAGCTCCAGTACGGTCGCCGACCGGTTCGTGGCGACCGTCGTCCCGATCCTCAAGAAGTACAACTTCGACGGGATCGACATCGACATCGAGACCGGCCTGGCCGGCAGCGGCAACATCGGCACGCTGTCCGCCTCCCAGGCCAACCTGGTGCGCATCATCGACGGCGTGCTGGCCCAGATGCCCGCGGGCTTCGGCCTGACGATGGCGCCGGAGACCGCGTACGTGACCGGTGGCAGCGTCACCTACGGGTCGATCTGGGGTGCCTACCTGCCGATCATCAAGAAGTACGCCGACAACGGGCAACTGTGGTGGCTGAACATGCAGTACTACAACGGCAGCATGTACGGCTGCTCCGGCGACTCCTACCAGGCCGGCGCCGTGCAGGGGTTCACCGTGCAGACCACGTGCCTCAACAACGGCCTGACCATCCAGGGCACCACCGTCAAGGTGCCGTACGACAAGCAGGTGCCCGGCCTGCCGGCCCAGGCCGGAGCGGGCGGCGGCTACATGGCGCCGAGCCTGGTCGGCCAGTCGTGGAACGCCTTCGGGGGTGCGCTGAAGGGGCTCATGACGTGGTCGGTCAACTGGGACGGCTCGAAGGGCTGGACCTTCGGCGACAACGTCAAGTCCCTCCAGGGGCGTTGATGTGTCCACCGGCCGGGCTGGATCACCAGCCTGGCCGGTGGTGGGTGGTCAGTCCAGCGTGACGACCATCTTGCCCACGGCCTGGCCGGCCGCCATGACCCGGTGCGCCTCGACGATTTCGTCGAAGGCGAACTGCCGGGTGGGCCGGGCCCGGTAGGTCCCGTCGGCGACCTTCGCGTAGATGGCCTCGAACGGGATTGCGGAGAGCGGGAATTCAGCCGTACCCAGGACGAAGGCGCTGCCGAAGAAGCTGAGTTGGACACCGCTGGGCAGGTCGGCGAGCGGAGCGAAGTCCTGGACCGGGGCGAGGCCGCCGAGGAACCCGAGCTGGCACACCCGGCCGCGCGGCCGGACGGTGGCCAGCGAGTCGCGCAGCACGCTGTTGCCCACGATGTCGAGGACGGCGTCCACCTCGATCCGCCGCGCCCGGACCTGCTCGGCGAGCCGGCCGTCGTCGACGAGGACCTCGTGGGCCCCGATCTCCCTCAGCAGCCCGGCCCGGTCCGGGTCACGGGTGGTGGCGACCACGGTCGCACCGTGGTCGGCCGCCAGATTGACCGCAGCCTGGCCGAGCGAGGAGGTGGCCCCCCGCACCAGGACGGTCTCGCTGGGCTGAAGGGCGAGGTTGCCGTGCAGGCCGCTCCACGCGGTCGCGTATACCTCCGGGACGGCAGTCAGCTCGCCCCACGGCAGTGCCGCCCGGACGGGAACGACGTTGGTCGCCGGGACGGTCACCAGCTCGGCGTAACTACCGTTCCTGGTCCGGCCCATGCCGCCGAGGATCGCCACGACGGTTGTCCCTTCGGCCAGTTGGCCGCTCGGGTCCTCCGCGACGACACCGGCGCACTCGATCCCGGTCACCTGGGCGACCTCGCCCCAGGCGCCGCTGCGCATGTAGGTCTCGGCGTGGTTGAGGCCGAACGCCATGACCCGGATCAGCACTTCGCCCTCGGCGGGCCGCGGATCGGGAAGCTCGGTGACGGTGAGGACCTCGGGGCCGCCGAAGGCCGAGATGACGATGGCGCGCATGGCCATCCTCCATTCTTGAATGGTGATTCAACTAATGGGCCGAAAAAAGGGCCGCCGCTGCTCGCGGCGACCCGGAAAAGTGCGTCAGGACTGCGGTGGGGCGAGGCCCGCGAAGGCGTTCTCGACGATCGCGCGCAGCAGGGTCTCGTCCGGATTGGCCTTCCCCACGACCATCAGCCCCTGTGCGGTGGCGACCAGCAGTCGGGCACCGCCGACCGGGTCCAGTCCGGGGCGGACCTCGCCGTGCCGGAGTGCGGTCTCCAGCGCCCGGGTCATGCACCGTTCGAGTCTGGCAAGGTGGCCGCGGACCACGGCGGCAGCCTCGTCGTCCTCGGCGGCGTTCTCGATCGCGGTGTTGACGAGCAGGCAGCCCTGGCGGCCCTCGGGGCTCATCAGGTCCCGGACGAGCCCGTCGAAGTAGCCACGGATCTCGCCCACCGAGGCGGTGGGGGCGTCCAGTTCGCCCAACTTCTGCGGGACGACGAGCTTGGCGTAGCGCTCCAGCGACTTCAGGAACAGGGCGTGCTTGCCCCCGGGGAACGCGCTGTAGATGCTGCCGGGCTTCACTCCGGTGGCCTTCACCAGATCCTCGATGGACGTCGCTCGGTACCCCCGCTCCCAGAAGCGCAGCATGGCCGCGTCCAGGACCTGCTCAGGCTCGAACTCCCGTGGTCGTGGCATGCCGCCAATGTATATGAATGGCCATTCAAGAACAAGGGTGGACATGCCTACGGCCTGCCGCGCCGCTGTCACGGCAGGCCCGACCGGAGCTGGTCAGATACCGCGTACGCCTTCGGCCTGCGGCCCTCGCTGACCCTGCGTGACGTCGAACTCCACTCGCTGGTTCTCCTCCAGGTTCCGGAAGCCGCTGCCCTGGATCGCACTGAAGTGGACGAACACGTCTGGGCCGCCCTCGTCCGGGCTGATGAAGCCGAAGCCCTTCTCCCCGTTGAACCACTTCACGGTGCCCTGCGCCATGACGACCTCCGGCGATCGGATCGAGCACACCTGACGGCGCCCGAAGCAGGAGCATCCTCCCCAAGATCCGCTGGGCCAAACGGCGGCAGCCCGTACGAGTGACGGCCCGTCCGGACGGCGCCCGATCAGTCGCGGTATCTGCTGAGCGCCCAGATCACGAAGACGTCGATGGCCAGGGTCACCAGGGACCAGAGCGGGTAGTACGGCAGGAACATGAACTGCGCGACCACCGACAGCGCGGTCAGCCCGACGGCCGTCCACCGGGCCCAGGCAGCACCGGTCAGGACCGCCAGACCGATCAGGGCGACGAGCGCGCCGAGCAGCAGGTGGATCCAGCCCCAGGTGGTCAGGCTGAACCGGAAGACGTAGCTCGGGGTGCTGACGTACACGTGGTTCTTGGCGAGGCCCATGATGCCCTGGAGTACGCCGAGCACACCGTCGACCAGCATCATCACGCCGGCGAAGACCGTCCCACCGGCAGCCAGGCCACTGCTGCGGGAGGATCGGGCGGAGGTCGGGCGGCTGCTGCCGGGCGCTGCGCTGGACATGGTGGGCTCCTCGCTCACGAGCGCTTCGCGCCCGTATCGGGTAGGGGCCGAGAACCGCCGGAGCACACGCCGCTCCATCGGCGCATTCGGCCAGATGCCCCAAAGTCCATCATCGGTAGGGTGTTTGCGCATGTCGGGAGCACCGCCCCCGTCGCCCCTCCCGGGTGGCGGGCGGGTGCTCCGTTCAGCCCCCGGTCGTGCCAGAATGCTCGGCATGTCTGCTCGCGCTCTGAGCTTCGGCGCAATCGCGGAAGCCTACGAGAGGTTCCGGCCGGGATATCCCAAGGAGCTCTTCGACCTGGTGATGACGTACGCGGGCCGACCGGTTCGGACGGCCTTGGAGATCGGTGCGGGGACGGGCAAGGCAACCCGCCTGTTCGCCGAGCACGGGGTCACGGTCACGGCGACGGAGCCCGACGCCGCCATGCTCGCCGAGCTGAAGAAGGCAGTGCCCGCGAACGTGACGACCGTGCGGGCCGCGTTCGAGGACCTGCGGCCAGGTGAAACCTACGGGCTTGTCTATGCGGCGGCAGCCCTGCACTGGACATGCTCGGAGGACCGGTGGTCGAGGGTGGCCGCGCTGCTGGAGCCGGAGGGTGTGTTCGCCTCGTTCGGTGGTCCGGTTCAGCTGGCTGACCCAGCTGTCGAGGAGTCCGTGCGTGCGGCGCGGGCGCCGTTCCTGGAGAGCGACGAGATGCCGTCTCCCGACGGGACTGCTCCGGCTGAGGAGATGCGGTGGCCGGGCACGGAGCTGCAGCGGTCTGCGCTGTTCGTCGACGTCCAGCAGGCCGTCATCAGTCGGCGCCTGACGATGAGCGCTCCCGACTACGTCGGCCACCTGTCGACCGTCTCGGCATACCTTCAACTGCCGCAGTCGAGGCGCCGGCAGGTGTACGACGCGATCACGCGGGTCCTGCCCGAGACAGTCGAGATCGACGCCGACATCATCGTCCATCTCGCGCGTCGTCGATCCGGGTAACGGCGACCGTCCTTCCCGGCTCCCTCAGAGTGCGATCGCGCGACAGCCGAGTGCCTCGCTGACGATCTCGACGAGTTCGTTGTGGGGGATGTCGGCCACCCGCTGGCCGGTCGGCCGGCCGGCGCAGACGACCGTCAGGAAAGCCCGAGGCTAATCTGGCTCCGTGGCGAAGCAAATGGGCACGGTGGTGCTGATGTGCGGTCTTCCGGGAGCGGGCAAGACCACCTACGCGATGGAACTGGTGCGACGCGGTTACGTTCGGCTCTCGATCGACGAGGCGGTGTGGCAACGGCTCGGGCGGCGGGATGCCGGCCTGGTGTTGGAGGCGGAGGCGTTCGACCAGCTCAAGGAGGAGGTTCGCCGCGAGCAGCGGCAGGAGCTGGTCGAGCTGATGCTGGCCGGGCGTGACGTGGTGGTGGACTACAGCTTCTGGAGCCGCGCTGCCCGCGATGACTACAAGGCGCTTATTGAGCGCCACGGCTGCCGGTGGGAGCTGGTCCACCTCAGGGCCGACCGGAGCACGTTGGAGCGTCGCCTCAAGGCCCGGAACGGCGAGGAAGGCGCCAACTCCGTCACCGTGGACGGGAAGCTGTTCCTTCGCTATCTGGCGAACTTCGAGGAACCGAAGGGAGAGGGTGAGCAGGTCTTCGTGCAGTCATCGCTCTGAGGGCTTGAGGCGGCGTGGCGCAGGGCCGTCCGCCCCAGAGGACCGCACATCCGACCTGTCAGTTCCTCCCGCCGGTGCCGAAAGGGCCTCGGCTGGCGCCGGGGTGCTTCCAGGTTCGGGGGTCGCGTTCCGGGGTCTTGAGGTGGGCGTCGGGGTGGGAGAAGCGGTCGGGGTCCTGGTCCAGCCCGTTGGCCGACCGGAATCTGCGCAGGTATCTGGCCAGGAATCGATGGAGAGCGTCCTTCATCTGAACCCCCCTGGTGACGCTGATCTCAGCGTGCTGTGGACGCAGTGTAGGGCGAACTCTGCTTCTTGGTGCGGGTGCTGGGTGGGGATGAGTCAAGGCAGGGGGTTCTGCGATCATGATCGGATGGACACTCGATTCCTTGGCATTGCTGATCTGGTCGAAGCCCCGTCCGTGGCGGTGGTGGTCGACGTCATGCGTGCCTTCACCGTGGCTGCCTGGGCCTTCGCCCAGGGGGCGGAGAAGATCGTTCTTGCTGAGTCGCTGGACGAGGCCCTGGCACTCAAGACTCGCCACCGGGGGTGGGTGGCGCTCAAGGACGGTCCGCCCGCGCCCGGGTTCGACGCCGTCAACTCGCCGGGCATGTTGCGGTCTGTCGACCTCGGGGGGCGGACCGTCGTGCAGAAGACCACGGCAGGGACGGTCGGCGCCCTCGCGGTCAAGGAGGCGTCGCTGGTGCTGTGTGCCGGCTTCGTGGTGGCGGAGGCGACGGCTCGGCTCCTGCGGACGCGGGAGTGCGACAGCGTCACATTCGTGGTCACCGGCGAGGACGGTCGCGCCGACGAAGATCTGGCGTGCGCTCAGTACATCGCTCGCCGGGCCACCGAGGACGGAACGGATGCGGCTGAGTTCCTCCGCCGTGCCGGCGAGTCGCGTGCCGCCGCCGAGCTGGCGGAGGGTGTACGTCAGGGAGTCCACCCTGACGACGTCGCACTCTGTCTTGAGCTCGACCGGTTCCCCTTCGCCATGGTCGCGACCCTGGAGGACTCGCTCATGGTCCTTCGTCCGACACCGCTACCGAGCCTCTGACGCAGCGTTCAGGGCCAGTTGGGCGGCGCGGGCCGGGTCGCCGTCCGCCCGTCCGGGCATTCTGGTGCACGGACGGCGGAGGTGGGGGCCTTTATCCCGGGGGCTTCATCCCGGGGCGCTCTCCTGGTAGCGGGAGCTGGTGGCGTGCCACTCCTTGCTGCCGCCCATCCAGCCCCACAGGGCGGTGAGGAAGCGCTTCAACTGGGGGGAGCCGGCGGCGCTCAGCAGGGCTGCCTCGGCCTCGATGGTGTGCATGAGTTCGTTGTGGATCAGGGCGGCGCGGTCGACGGCCTCCTGGAGGGTGCAGCCCTCCTCGGCGGCGATCACGTTGGGGAGGTTGGTGTCGGTCGGGTCCTCCTTGCCCATCGAGTACAGGTCGTTCAGCAGGACGTTCGCGGTGCCCGCGTACAGGTAGGTGCGCCGCACCCGGGGGTCGGCGAACTCGGCGACGGGCAGCTCGTATCCGCCGACCGGGTCGGTCAGGACCATGCAGGGGAAGAAGCCGTTCTCGTACCGGTGCAGGAGGTACTCCCAGACCGCCGGCGTCCGCCCGGAGGCGCGCCACTGGGCCTCCTGGGAGTAGCCCACGAACATCACCGCCAGCTCGTGCCGGAGCCGGGCGACTTGGGTCGGGCTGGCGATCCGGGAGAGGTGGTCGAGGCAGGAGCGGAAGGCCCGCAGCACGGGCTCGCGCCGGACGACGCGCTCGAACTCGGGGAGGTAGCGGGTGGGGAGGCGGACGGGGTCGACCACGGCGTGGGCCAGGGCCAGGCGCGGGCCGAGCAGCTCCGGCGTGGTGTCCTCGCCCTCGTCTACCCAGTGGTCGTCGACCGCCCACTCGGCCAGACCGCACCGCGCCGCCGCCAGCAGCCGGTCGGGGTCGTCGCAGTCGGGGTGGGCGAGCATGAAGAGCCGCCCGAACTGGTGCGACCGCAGCCGCTCCAGCCGCCCGGTGAACAGCCCCATCTCCTCCGCCCACGCGACCAGCCGGTCGTTGACCACCTCCCCGAGTACGGGATCGTCACGGACGGCGTCGGGGCAGTACAGCGGCGGCACCCGGACGGGGGAGGAGACCTCCGGTCGGGTCGGAGGGCCCGGACGGGCCGCCGAGGTGCCGAGGCCGGTCGGCCCGGAGAGCAGCCGTCGGACGGCCTCCGGTGGAAGGTTGTTGGCAAGGGCGCTGTCGAACGGGGACATCGGTGTCGCTCCATCCCTGATTCTTGATCCCTGATCCCTGCGTACCTACAGGCTCACCGCCGGTTTACCGGTCCAGTGCAACCCCGCCCGCACCGCACCCGGAACCCGCCGCCCGAGCGCGGGTGTTGAAAGCGCGGCGGTGTTGAATCCGTCGGGACGCGTGCGGTCGGCTACGGTGTCCCGGCCCGTGGCGCCGGGATCGGGCGGTCGCGTTGGAGCTCCAGGAGCTCGCGGAACAGGCCTTTCTGGGCGGCGAGTTCGGCCCAGGTCCCGGTCTGGGTGATGCGGCCCTGGTCCATGACGACGATCCGGTCGGCGACGGCGGCGTTGGCGATGTTGTGGGTGACCAGGAGGGTGATCCGTCCCGGGGCGAGTGCGCGTAGGGAGTGCAGGATGCGGTGCTCGGCGCGGGGGTCGAGGTCGGAGGTCGGCTCGTCGAGGATCAGCAGGCCCGGGTGGCGGGCGGTGCGGTAGAGGGCGCGGGCGACGGCGGCGCGCTGCCAGCCCCCGCCGGACAGTTCGGCGCCGCCGAGCCAGCCCTGGGCGAGCAGGGTGCGCCAACCGGAACGCAGCCGGTCGACGATCTCGTCGAATCCGGTCTGCTCGGCGGCGCGCTGCACGTCGGCCATCAGGTCGTCGGTGAGGTGGCCCAGGTGGACGTTCTCGGCCGCGTTGAGCGGCCAGCGGGCGAACTCCTGCGGCACGCGGGCGACTCTGTCCCACATGGCGTCGGCGTCCAGCTGCTCGACGGGTACGCCGTCCCAGGTGATCCGCCCGGCCTGCGGGAGGTAGAGGCCCGAGACCAGCCGCAGCAGGGTCGACTTGCCGGAGCCGTTCTGGCCGATGACGGCGACGATCTCGCCCCGCCGCAGTGTCAAGTGGACGTCCTGGAGTGCTGGTTGCTGCTGGTCGCCCGGGTAGGTGTGGGTGAGGCCGGTGACCTCGACCATGGCGGGGGCTTCGGGGACGAGTTCACCCCGTCGGATGCGGTGGCCGCCTGCCTCGTCCAGGAAGGTGAAGAAGTCGTCCAGGTAGAGGCCCATCCGGTAGAGCCGGGCGCCGTTGCCGATCACGCCCTGCACGCCGCCGGAGGCGGTGCGGAGCGCGAACGTCGCCGATCCGGCGGCGGCGAGGTCGATGCGGCGGCTGGCGACCAGATAGAGCAGGGTGCCCCAGACCAGCGCGCTGCCGACGCCGGTGCCCAGGGCTGCGGCGAGCGACACCCGGGCGGCCCGACGGCTCGCGGTGTCGGTGGCCGCGACGATCCGGGCCTCGGTCTGCCGGTACTTGGCCATCATGAACGGGGGCACCTGGTCCGAGCGGACCTGGTCGGCGCGGCCCTTGTCGATCAGGAACCAGCGGTAGATCCGCAGCGCCTGGCGCTCCTCGTTGGTGGCGACGGAGGCGAGGTAGTGGATTCGGGCAGTGCGGACGGCGGCGATGCCGGTCGGGACCGAGCCGAGCAGGAGGGGCGGGACGAGCCAGGGGTGCAAGCCGGCCAGGACCCCGGCCGCCGCGAGCAGGGAGACGGTGGAGGCGATGACGTCCTGGGCGTTCGACAGCAGGTCGGGGGTGGTGGCCGCGCCCCGGTCGGCGGCCTCCCAGCGCTCGTTGTAGGCGGGTTCGTCGTACGCGGCCAGCTCGGCGGCACACCCGGCGGCGATCAGCGCGAGGTCGGCCTCCCGGTTGATCCTCGGCGCGACCCTGGTGGAGAGGCTGGTCACGGTGATGGCGAGGACGGCGCGCAGCCCGACGGAGACGGCCAGCACGGTCAGCGAGGGCGCGGCCGTCCTGAGGTGCGGGCCGAGGGCGCCGGGCGCGAGCAGCGCGGCGAGGGTGCCGGTGGTGGCGTACAGCGCGAGTGCGCCGAACACCCCGGAGAGTGCCTGGCAGGCGAGCAGCAGCGCGGTGGCGGCGGGGTCGGCGGACCAGGCCAGGGAGAGGGCGCGGCGGACGAGTTGGGGCAGCCGCCGCACCATGGCGAGGGTGGACATCGACTCGGCGACGGTGGCCCGCTTGTCGCCGGGGAAGCGGGCTCGGAACTCCTCGTCGTGCTGCTGCTGTTCCTGCTCCGCCTGCGGTGCGGGTTGCTGGTCCGGTTGCACGCTCTGTTCGGTCACATTGCTCCCTCGGGTCGGGCGGGGTGTGGGCCGATCCTGGCACCGTGTGGGAGGCCCGCTCGACGTGTCCCGGCGGGTCTCACTCGATCAGGGCGAATCCCGTTCGGCGTCGGCGAGTTGGCGCGCTGGGGCAGGGCGACGGGGAGTAGGCGGAGAGCGAAACGGGCCCCGGAGGACCGTGAAGGTCTTCCGGGGCCCGGGTGAGCCGCGCTGGGTCGGGCAGGAGGGGTCAGGAGGTGGCGGGGAAGGGGTCGGCGTCGGGCTTGAGGAGCTGGCCCGGGGCGGGGGCGGTCTGGTCGACCAGGTAGGAGGTGACCAGGGCGTTGAGGGCCTTGCTCTTGCCGACCGCGCAGTGCTCGATCATGTCGACGGTGACCAGGACGGCGCTGCCGAGTTCACGCTGCATGTTCTGGGCGAACTTGTACTGGGTGGCCGGGTCGAAGGTGTTGCCGATCACCATGACCGGGTTCGCGGTGTGCCTGTTCCACGGGCCGGTGTAGCGCTCGACCTGACGGGCGGGGGCCGGCCAGGTGGCGCAGGCGGGGGCGTCGAAGGCCTGGTAGCGGCCGAAGGTCGGGGCGGTCAACTCCCAGGCGCGGGCGGCGAACGCGAAGACCAGCGGGTTGGACGGGTACGGCTTGTCCTCGCAGTTCACGCCGTAGTACGAGTCGTCGGCGGTGTACGGGGTGTCGGCCGGGGCCTCCCGCAGGGCGGCAGGTGCGGCGACGGCCAGGGCGCTCGCCTCGGAGGGGGAGAGCGGCGCGACGGAGGGGCTCACGGACTGCTGCGGGTGGATCACCTGGTCGAGGGCCTGCAGCGACCTGGCCAGCGGCGCCTGCCGGCTCTGCGAGTACAGGGCGTTGGAGACCTGGCTGGTGAAGGTGCTCAGGGTGACGGTCGAGCCGTCCGGGAGGGTGACCGGGCTGGTGCGCAGGTGGTCGCGGATGGCGTCGAACCGGGCCCGGGTGTCGCCGCCGGCGAAGGCGCAGCGCGGTGCGCCCGCCGCCGAGCAGCGCTTCAGGTACTCGGCGAGGGAGACCTCGAAGCCGCCGGTGGCGCGCTGCCGGTCGTACTCCAGGCCGTTGCTCAGCCGCAGTTGGGGGTCGACGTTGCCGTCGACGATCACCGCGCGGACCTTGTCCGGGTACATGTTGGCGTAGGTGGCGCCGATCAGCGTGCCGTAGGAGAACCCGGCGAAGGTGAGCTTGGCGTCGCCGACGGCCCGGCGCATCCGGTCGAGGTCGCGGACCACATTCATGGTCGACATGTGCGGCAGCAGCGCGCCCGCGTTACGGGCGCAGGCGTCGGTGTAGTCCTTGGTGGCGGCCAGCGTCCCGGTGATCTCGGCGGGTGTGACGGGCACTCCGGTCATCCGGTTGAAGACGGCGTCGGCGTCCTCGTTGCTGGTGAAGCACTGGAGCGGGTTGCTCCGGGCTACGCCGCGCGGGTCGAAGCCGACCAGGTCGAAGCGCGCCTGCACCTCGGGGTCGAAGCGGGTGGTGGTCGCCCACAGGTACCCGCTGCCGCCGGGACCGCCGGGGTTGAGGAAGAGCGAGCCGATCCGCCGGGCCGGGTCGCCCGCGCGGCGGCGCATCATGGCGATGCCGATCTTCGCGCCGGAGGGGTGGGCGTAGTCCAGCGGCACCGGGTAGACGGCGCAGTCGTAGATCTTCGGGTCCGGCTTGGTCGGGTCCGGGTTGCACGGAGTCCAGGAGACCGGGTCGACCTTGAGGTCGGCGGTGGCACTGGTTGTGGTCAGTGCGGTCAGTGCGGTCAGTGGGGTCAGTGGTGCGGCGGACGCTGTGACGGCGGTGCCGGTCAGCAGGGCGAACGCGCCGGCGAGTGCTGCGGCCAGGGTCGGTATGCGTAACAAGGAGCCTCCTCGGTCGTTGCAAACCCGGCCAGCCTGACAGCCGGGGATCAAGAGGAGAAGCCCCCGTACGTGCTATGGATTTTCCGAAGGACCGTGCGTACGAGGATGGTTGGCGCCATCAGGAGCGCCATCAGGAGCGCCGTCAGGAGCGCCGTCATCGGCTCCCCGTCAGTGGCTGCGGTGCGCGGCGCGGTGGAAGAGCAGGTGCATCGCCGTGCGGAGCTGCTCCGGGCCGTCGACCGGGCGGGCGAAGTCGAAGCGGGCGTCGGCGACGCGCTCGCCCGCGAGGAAGCGGACCCGCAGGCCGAAGCGGTCGAGGGCGACCGGTACGGCGGTCACCCCAGGGGTGGTGGCGGAAGGTCCGGTGGGGAGGTCGCCGAGCCGTTCGGCGATCAGGTCGGTCAGCAGCTCGAGTTGGGCGGGGTGGTCGGCGGCGAGGTGCTGCAGCAGCTCGGCCTCGTGCGGGGCGATCGGGTCGGGCCGGGCGGCGGCGAAGGCGTCCGCCTCGACGTACGCGGAGCCCCAGAGGTCGTCGGTGACGGCGTCCGCCACCTCCAGGAGCACCGGTGTGCCCGGCGCCTCGACGCCGGCCGGCAGGTGGGCGGCGAGCAGCGAAAGGTACCGGCTCCGGTCGGCGGCGGGCGCCGGGGTGAGCCACCCGGCGGCCCAGGCCCGGCCCCGGATGCGGTGGCGGACGGCGACCGGTGCCACGTCGGTGGCCTCGACCACGGCCCGGAGGTTGTCGGCCTGCCGGTGGGCGAGTTGGACGCAGCGGAGCACGGGGGAGGAGTCGGGCAGCAGGATCACCAGGGTGCCGTCCGGCAGGACGACCCTGGTCAGCGGCGGCCAGGGTGCGGGCCGCGCGGTGAGGTCCAGCCCCGGTACGTCGAGCACGGCCGAGGACGCGTGCGCCAGCAAGGTCCGGGCGCGTTCGGCGGGGGTGGGTGGGAGCGTCGGCTCCAGCGGACGGTGCATCAGGCCTCCCGGTTGAGTAAGGCAAGCCTAACCTTAGCTCACGAGCCCATCCGGCGGGGATGCGTACCGTCCGCCGGGTGAAGCTCCCCGGGGCGCGGCGGTGGCGACGCCGGTTCGTACCCCGTCGAACGTAGCGTCGCCCCGGACCTCTACTCAGGGCCGGTCGCCCGGCTCGTTCCGGAAGGGCTTGTATGCGCATCAACGGATCACCTGGGCGGAGCGCACTCGCGCTGGCCGCCGTACTGCCGCTGCTCGCGGCGGTCGCGGCGGGCGGTCAGGCCAGGGCCGAGACCCCGACCCCCCGTCAGGGCCGGTCGGTCATCACCGGCACCAAGCCTGCCTGGGCCGTGCCGGACGCCGACCGAGGACCGGCCGCCGACTCCGCGAAGGTCACCGCCCGGATCTACCTGGCAGGCCGGGACCGCGCCGGGCTCACCGCCCTCGCCACCGAGGTGTCCGACCCCCAGTCGGCCTCCTACGGCCACTACCTGACCCCGCAGCAGCTGGCGGAGCGCTTCGGCACCACCGAGGAGCAGCGCGGCCGGGTCCGCCAGTGGCTGGCCTCGGCCGGCCTGGAGGTCACCGGGGGCAACGACCACTACGTGACCGCCCGGGGCGATGTCGCGGCTGCCCAGCGGGCGTTCGGCACCGAGCTGCACGCCTTCGCCAAGAACGGCCACACCTACCAGGCCCCGGTCTCCGAGGTGACCGTGCCGGCCGACGTCGCCGCGGACGTGCTCAGCGTCAGTGGCCTGAGCACCGCCCCCAGCCATGTCCGTCCCGGCACGGCCGCCCCGAAGGACACCCTCCCCGGCCCGGCCCCGGCCTTCGTCAACTCCGGCCCGTTCTCCAGCTACTACGGTTCCAACCCGGCCACCGGCACCCCCGAGGCGTACGGCGCCGTGCAGCCCTACGCCCTCGAGGGCTACACCGGCAGCCAGCTGCGCTCCGCGTACGGCGCAGCGGCGAGCGGGCTGACCGGCAAGGGCGTCACCGTCGCGGTCGTCGACGCCTTCGACTCGCCGACCCTCGACGCGGACGTGGCCCGCTACGCCGCCGCGCACGGCGACGCGCCGTACACCGCAGGCCAGTTGCGGCACTACGACGCGCCGGAGTGGACCAACACCGCCGACCCGTCCGACGCCGACCCGAGCGGCTGCGGCGCGCGGGGCTGGTACGGGGAGCAGACCCTCGACGTGGAGGCCGTCCACGGCCTGGCGCCCGAGGCCGGCATCGCGTACGTGGGGGCGGCCTCCTGCAACGACCCGGACCTGCTGGACTCGCTGGACCGGGTCGTCGACGAGCACCTGGCCGACATCGTCTCCAACTCCTGGGGCACGCCGGAGAACGCGAGCGACCCGGCGCTGGACGCGGTGTACACCGACCTCTTCAAGCGTGGCGCCAGCGAGGGCATCGGCTTCTACTTCTCCAGTGGCGACGACGGCGACGAGCTGGCCAACACCAAGACCAAGCAGACCGACATGCCGGCCTCGCTGCCGTGGGTGACGGCCGTCGGCGGCACCTCGCTCGGGCTGGACCCGGCCGACGCGTACCGCTTCGAGACCGGCTGGGGCACCGAGAAGGCGCCCCTGTCGGCGGACGGGAAGAGCTGGACGAACTTCCCCGGCCCGTTCACCAGCGGAGCCGGTGGCGGCACCAGCGCCCGCAGCGCGCAGCCCGCGTACCAGAAGGGCGTCGTGCCGAAGGCTCTGGCGACGGCCAACGGCGGCCACAAGCGGGTGGTCCCGGACATCGCCGCCGTGGCCGACCCGAACACCGGCTTCCTGGTCGGGCAGACCCAGGCCTTCCCGGACGGCACGGTCCGCTACAGCGAGTACCGGATCGGCGGCACCAGCCTGGCCTGCCCGGTGACGGCCGGCATCCAGGCGCTGGCGCAGCAGGCCCAGGGCTTCCCGCTCGGCTTCGCCAACCCGGCGGTCTACGCCCGCTACGGCACCGCCGCCTACCACGACGTCACCGACCACCCGTTCGGGGCGGGCAGCGAACTCGCCGAGGTGCGGGTGGACTTCGTCAACGGGGTGGACGCCGCAGACGGCACCACCACGTCGCTGCGGACCCTGGGCAAGGACTCGTCCCTCTCCGCGACCACCGGCTACGACGACGTCACCGGGGTCGGCACGCCGACGGCCGAGTACCTCCGCTCCTACCTGTGCCCGCCGGAGGCGAAGCCCGAAGGCTCGGCCACCACGTCCTGAGACGCACCCGCCGGATCGGCCTCCGGCGGCGATCAGCCGCTGAAGGCCGATCCGGCGGACAGTACGTCGCGCAGCACGGCGAGCACCTGCTCCGCAGGGAATCTCGTCAGCGCGGCGGCCTCGGCCCCGGCCAGCACCTCCGCCAGCTCCTCCGGAGCCGCGCCGCCGGCCAGGCCGTGCACCCACGGCCCCAGCCCGGCCGGCTCCTCCGGCAGGCCGGGCGGCAGCACCGCCGTCCGCACTGTCGGCGGCGGAGCCTTCCGCCGCCGGGGGCGCTCGGCGCGGAGCAGGCGCCGGACGGGCTCGGCCCTGGGGCCGGTGCTCGCGCCCGGCGTCGCCGCGCGGGCGGGCAGCGCCTCCCGGGCGGGGGCCGGCAGGCCGTCGCTGCCGTAGCGGCCGGGCGGCAGGCCCACCTTGTACGGGTGCACGCAGACCGGCACCCCGGCCGCCGTGTACCGGAACCCGTCGGCGGGGTCGAACGGCCACTCGCTGCTCGGCCGCTCCACCACGTCGAAGCCGCCCGCGCCGACCCGCAGCGCGGGGCAGAACCAGCACACGTCCTGGTCACTGTCCTCGGGCACAAAGGGTTCGGTCTCCACCCCCCGCACCTTACATACCGCTGCTCGCTACCCCAGCGGGCGGCAGAGCAGGGCGTCGGGGACGCCGCCGTGGTTCCAGCGCCAGGTGAAGGCGACGCCGGCGAGGTACTCGTTGTCGCCACACTGGCCCTTGTAGTAGCCGGGGGCCCAGTCCGCGGCGGTGGCGCCGCCGGTCGTGGGGCGGTTGTCGGCGTGGTCGAACCAGACGTTGCGGCCGCCGGTGGGGAGGGCGCCGGTGGCGGGGGCGCAGAGCAGGGCGGACATCGCGTTGCCGCGCACGCTGTAGCCGACCGCGAGGCGGCCCGCCGGGCACTGGAGCTTGTTGTAGCCGGGGGCCCAGTCGCCGTCCGTGACGTAGCGCTCGTCGGTGACCGCCAGGTACGGGCCGCCGGTGGTGGCGGGCTCGGCCGCGTCGGTGCACAGGCCCCGGCTGTCGCTGCGGCCCAGGCCGGTCAGGCGCTGGCCGTCGGGGCAGTTGCCCTTGCGGGCGCCGGCGTCCCAGTCGGGGAGGACGAGCATCCGGGCCGAGACGTCGTAGTCGGCGTGGTCGAGGTTGAGCATGTTCCACCGGGTGGTGGGCGCGACCTGTCCGGTGCGGCCCGGCGAGCCGACCAGCCGGTTCCAGTCGGCGGCCCGCCAGTCGCCGGGGTCGTTGACGCTCTGGCGCTGCCCGGCGGAGTCGTACGAGAGCAGGGCCCAGTTGTCGAGCTGGGCGCCGTTCTGCGTCCAGCCGATCAGCGGCCAGATCGCGAAGTCGGTGTCGTTCGCGACCAGGATGTCGGTGAAGGCGTGGAACCAGGCCTGTTCCTTGGCGTCGGTGGAGCCGCGCCCGGCGGCGCCGAACTCGCTGACCCAGACCGGCGCGGTGAAGTGCTGGCCGGAGGCGGTGACGAACAGCGCCTCCTGGTCGACCACCTGGGCGAGTTGGGCGGGGGTGAAGTCCTCGTACCGCGGGTCGGAGGTGGCGCCCAGGCCGCTGCCCGCGCCGCTGTTGGCGGGGCCGGTGTAGGCGTAGAAGTGGGCGGAGTAGACCAGCTTGTCGGAGCGGATCAGGGTGTTGGAGAGGTTCTGCACCGGTGTGAGCATCGGGCGGCCGTGGTCGAACCCGGCGAGCGGTATGCCGGACCAGTTGATGCCCTCCATGATGACCAGCATGTCCGGGTCGGCCTGGAGGATCTGGTTGCCCGCCGTCTCGAAGGCCGCGTTCTCGTCGTGCGAGTCGCCCCAGCCCCAGTTCGGGTTGTCCAGGACGTCGCGGCGGACCTCGTTGCGCAGGTCGGCGCCGACCACGCGCTTGTCGGCCTGGTAGCGGTGCACCATGAACACCCAGTCGGCCACCCACTGCTCGGCGCTCTGGCCGCTGTTCCAGCGCTCGTTGCCGTCCAGGCCGCAGCACCAACGGGCCGTGGTGGTGTGGTTGTTGAGGATCACCGCGAAGCCGTCGGCGGTCAGCGCCGCGACCGCAGCGTCGTACACCTGGAGCGGGGTCCGGCCGCGCAGCTGTGGGTTGGCGGTCACGGCGACGTCCGGCACCGGGGTGGTGTTGTGGATCAGCTCGTCGGAGAACGGCAGCCGGATGCTGTTGATCCCGAGGCTGTGGAACCCGGCCATGATCTGCGCCATCGGCACCCGGTCGAGGCCGAGCGGCAGGTTGTACGAGGGCGACCCGTGCTCGTTGTTCGCGGGGTCGTCGGCGCTGCCGCTGCCGAGCCAAGTGCCTTGGGCGCCCTCCCAGTTGCCCGACTGGAGCTTGAACCGGTTGCCGTTCGCGTCGACCACGTACCGGCCACGGGTGCTCAACGGCCCCGTCCAGGACGCGGCGAGCTGGGGGCCCGTCAGCGGCACGGCTACGGGACCGGCGGCGGTGGGCAGTGGGGTGGCGGCGACGGCTCCGCCGCCCGCTCCGAGGAGCAGGGCGGCGAGGGCGGCGGCGACCGGTAGGTACCGGCGGGGCCTGGGTGTCACGGGGGTCTCCCTCGGAGGGTGAGGTGCGAGGCAGGGAAGCGGGGAAGCCGCCGTGGGCAGCCCTGGCGGCTGCCGCGCCGACGCCTCCGACGATGAAACGCTGCCCGGAGGTGAACATCAAGACCGCGCTTCTGAACAGTGCACGGCAGGAGCTGAGGCGGTGGCGGCCCGAGAACCTACACCCTCCGCCGTACGAGGTGATCACGGCCCCGGCCTCCAGGGGAGGAGACGGCTTGTCACATAGTCTGACGTGGCCGTCTCGCTGACGGTCAGGAGAATCAGCGTGATCGCGACGGGAGTACGACGGTGGTTGGTTCAGCTCCGGCCCCTGCTTCGGGTGCGGCACCGGCCGGTGCCGGCACGACGCGGCAGCGGTTCCGGGCGTGGCTGCTCGAAGGTCTGTCGGACATGGCCAAGCAGCACCCCGGGCCGCACGCCCAGACCCCCGCCGCGCACTCGGGGCAGCGCTGGTGGAAGGTCATGTGTCTGACCGGCCTGGACTACTTCTCCACGCTCGGCTACCAGCCGGGCATCGCCGCGCTGGCCGCCGGGCTGCTCTCACCGGTCGCGACCATCGTGCTGGTGCTGGTCACCCTCCTCGGTGCGCTGCCGGTCTACCGGCGGGTCGCGCAGGAGAGCCCGCACGGCGAGGGGTCGATCGCGATGCTGGAACGGCTGCTGTCGTTCTGGAAGGGCAAGCTCTTCGTGCTGGCCCTGCTGGGCTTCGCCGCGACCGACTTCCTGATCACCATCACGCTCTCGGCCGCCGACGCCACTGCCCACCTGGTGGAGAACCCGCACCTCACCGGCGCCCTGGGCGGCCACCAGGTGCTGATCACCCTGCTGCTGGTCGCACTGCTCGGCGGGGTCTTCCTCAAGGGCTTCAGCGAGGCGATGGGCCTCGCCGTCTTCCTGGTCGCCGTCTACCTCGCGCTGAACGTGGTCGTCGTCGCCGACGGCCTGTGGCACGTGCTGACCGCCCCTCAGGTGATCACCGACTGGTCGCACGCGCTTACCGCCGAGCACGGCAACCCTGTCGCGATGATCGCCGTCGCCCTGGTGGTCTTCCCCAAGCTGGCGCTCGGCCTCTCCGGCTTCGAGACCGGCGTCGCCGTCATGCCGCACATCGAGGGCGACCCCGACGACACCGAGGAGCGCCCCACCGGGCGCATCCGAGGTGCGCGCAAGCTGCTCACCACGGCGGCGGCGATCATGAGCGTCTTCCTGATCACCACCAGCTTCATCACCACGCTGCTCATCCCCGCCGACGAGTTCAAGCCCGGCGGCGCCGCCAACGGCCGCGCGCTCGCCTACCTCGCGCACCAGTACCTCGGCGGCGCCTTCGGCAGCGTCTACGACCTCTCCACCATCGCCATCCTCTGGTTCGCCGGGGCCTCCGCGATGGCCGGGCTGCTCAACCTGATGCCGCGTTACCTCCCGCGCTACGGCATGGCACCGCACTGGGCCCGCGCCGTCCGCCCGATGGTGCTGGTGCTCACCGCGATCGCCTTCCTGGTGACGTGGCTCTTCGACGCCTCGGTCGACGCCCAGGGCGGCGCGTACGCGACCGGCGTGCTGGTGCTGATCAGCTCGGCGGCGATCGCCGTGACCATCGCCGCCCACAAGGCCGGGCAGCGCGGCTGGCGGCTGGGCTTCGCGACGATCTCGGTGGTCTTCCTCTACACGACGGTGATCAACGTCGCCGAGCGCCCCGACGGCGTCAAGATCGGGGCCTGCTTCATCGCCGGGATCGTGCTGATCTCGCTGCTCTCCCGCCTCGCCCGCGCCTTCGAGCTGCGGGTCACCGACGTGCAGCTCGACAACGTCGCCGAGCGCTTCGTCCGGGACACCTCGCACCGGACGATCCGCCTCATCGCCAACGAGCCCAACAGCCGCGATCTCGCCGAGTACCGCGACAAGGTGAAGCAGATCCGGGCCGACAACGACATCCCGACCGAGGACGACCTGGTCTTCGTCGAGGTCACCGTCCTGGACGCCTCGGACTTCGAGGCCGGGCTGAAAGTCCGGGGCGAGGTCCTGCACGACCGCTACCGGGTGCTCACGCTGGAGCACTCCAGCATCCCCAACGCCCTCGCCGCGCTGCTGCTGCACATCCGGGACAGCAGCGGCCAGCAGCCGCACATCTACTTCGAGTGGACGGAGGGCAACCCCTTCGCGCAGTTCCTGCGGTTCTTCCTGTTCGGTCAGGGCGAGGTCGCGCCGGTCACCCGCGAGGTGCTGCGCGAGGCCGAGCCGGACCGGCGGCGCCGCCCGCGCGTGCACGTCGGCTGAACCGCCGGGCGGGGGCGGGCGGCGGCGCGCTCTACGATGAGGCCATGACTGCCAGCGTCGAGGTCTCAGGTGCCCATCATGTGCAGGAGCGCGAGGGTGGCGAGCGGCTGGAGATCGCGGCCGGCATCCTCACGCTGCTCGCCGACCGCACCCGCCTCGCCCTGCTCGAACGCCTCGGCGAGGGCGAGGCGGACGTCACCACGCTCACCGAGGCCTGCGGCGCCGCCCGTACCTCTGTCAGCCAGCACCTGAGCAAGCTCCGCCTCGCCGGGCTGGTCACCACCCGCAAGGACGGCCGGCACGTCGTCTACGCGCTGCGCCACGGCCATCTGCGCCGCCTCGTCCAGGAGGCGCTCAGCGTCGCCGACCACCAGATCGGCGCGCTGCCCCCGCACGACTGATCCCCCGTGGGTACCTGGGCGGGGGAGCAGTTCTGCCGACATGTGCACACGTATGCACGTGTCGTCCTATGATGGTCGCGTCCACGGCACCTGAGCGGGGGTACCGCAATGCTGTCCGTCCTGCGCGACCGCACCTACCTGCACCTCTTCGCCGCCCAAGTCGTCGCCCTGATCGGCACCGGCCTGGCGACCGTCGCCCTCAGCCTGCTCGCGTACGACCTGGCGGGCGGCCACGCCGGGTCCGTCCTCGGCACCGCGCTCGCCGTCAAGATGATCGCGTACGTCGGCATCGCCCCCCTCGTCACCGCACTCGCCCACCGCATCCCGCGCCGCACGCTGATGGTGGCCGCCGACCTGACGCGGGCGGGCGTCGCGCTGCTGCTGCCCTTCGTCGGCCAGGTCTGGCAGGTCTACGCGCTGATCTTCGTCCTGCAGTCCGCGTCGGCGGCCTTCACCCCGGCCTTCCAGTCCGTGATCCCCGAGGTGCTGCCCGCCGAGCGCGACTACACCCGGGCGCTCTCGCTCTCCCGGCTCGCCTACGACCTGGAGAGCCTGGCCAGCCCGCTGCTCGCGGCCGCGCTGCTCACCGTGGTCGGCTACCACTGGCTGTTCTGGGGCACCACCGTCGGGTTCCTCGCTTCGGCGACGTTGGTCGTCTCGGTCGTCCTGCCCAGGCCAGGTGCAGCCCAGCATGACGGGCGCGTCGCGGCCCGCGCGGCGCGAGGCAGCAGGCTCTTCCTCGCCGTGCCACGGCTGCGCGCCCTGCTCGCGCTCGACCTGGCGGTCGCCGCCGCCGGGGCGATGGTGATCGTCAACACCGTCGTCTACGTCCGCGACCAACTCGGCCGCCCCGCCGGGGACGTCGCCGTCGCCCTCGGCGCCTACGGCGCCGGATCGATCGCCGTGGCACTGCTGCTGCCCCGGCTCAGCGACCGACGCCCGGACCGGACGATCATGATCCCGGCGGGCTTCGCCGTCGCCCCGCTGTTCGCGGCGCTCGGCGTCGTCACCGTGGCAGGCCCCGCCGGTTGGCGCTGGCCCGTACTGCTGGCCCTCTGGGCGGCCTTCGGTGCGGTCAGCTCGCTCGTCCTCACCCCGACCGGCCGGGTCCTGCGCGAAGCCGTGGCCGACGACGACCTGCCCGCCGTCTTCGCCGCGCAGTTCTCCCTCTCGCACGGCTGCTGGTTGCTCACCTACCCCTTGGCCGGCTGGCTCGGCGCGACTGCCGGGCTCGGCGCGGCCGACGCCGCGTTGGGCGCGCTCGCCCTGGCCGCCGCCGTCCTGGCGGCCCGTGCCTGGCCCCGCCCGGCCACCCGCGAAGCCGACCGCACGGCGGCGGCAGTCACGGCAGGTTCACAGACGTTCGCCGCGAAAGCACAGCACGGCTGACAGCGGCTGAGCTACCGGGGGCGCCGTAGGGAGAACTCGTTGCCGTCGGGGTCGAGCATCAGCGCCCGGTCACTGTCGCCGACGTCGGTGCGGGTCGCGCCGAGGGCGACCAGGCGGGCGATCTCCGCCTCCCGGTCGGCGTCGGCGGGGAGTGCCAGTTCGAGGTACAGCCTGTTCGGGCCGGTCTTCGGTGCCACCGGAGGGCCGCCCCAGGTGATCTTGGTGCCGCCGTTCGGCGACTGGATCGCGGTCTCCTCGTCCTGGTCCCAGACCAGTGGCCACCCCAGCGCCTCGCTCCAGAAGTAGCCGACCTGCTGCGTGCCGTCGCAGGCCAGCGCACCGATGGAGCCGGTGTCGGCGAGGAAGTTGTTGCCCGCCCCGATGACGCAGAACTCGTTGCCGTCCGGATCGGCGAGCACCACGTGCCCCTCCTCCGGGAGTTGGCCCACGTCGAGGTGCTTCCCGCCGAGTCCGAGCGCCCTGGCGACCGTCTGCTGCTGGTCCTCCGGGGTGGCGCTCGTCAGGTCGAAGTGCGCCTGGTTCTGACGGGTCTTCGGCTCCTGGCTCGGCAGGAAGCGGATGCGGAACCCGGCGGCATCCGGCGGCAGGATCACGGTGCCCTGATCGGTGCCGTCCGCCAACTCCCAGCCCAGGAGCCCGGACCAGAACCGGGCCAGGCCCGAAGGCCGGGTCGCGTTGAAGCAGATCGCGAACAGTTGACTGGTCATACCCCGTGCATCTCCGATCCACTGACGGCCGGTGCGGGGCCGCGCGCCCGCCCGGGAGTTTCAGCCTAGCGGGGAGGCACGGCGTAGTAGGAGGACGCTGTCCGGTACGGCGGAGGTACCGCGTGCGGGGCGGGCGGAGGGGAGGAGTTCGAGCCGTTCGCAGCGCCAGCCGGCGGCTTCGAGCGGGGTCAGGTCGGCGAGGCCGTGCAGCTCCAGCGGCGCGCCGGCGGCCCGTGCGGTGGCGGTGAGCAGCCGGGCGGAGTCGACGGAGACGACGTCGCAGAGCCAGCTGACTGAGCTGCCGAGAGGGGCCAAGGTACGGGCCAGCGCCTGGAGTTGGCGTGGTGGTAGGTAGGTGAGCAGGCCCTCGGCCAGGACGGTGACCCGGCGCCCGGCGGTACGCGGGGTGAGCAGCGCCGTGAGCGTGGCGAGGTCGGTCACGTCACAGCGCAGCCGTTCGACGGGGGCATCACCGACCGGGAGCAGGGCGTCCTTGACGTCGAGCACCGGTGCGGTGTCGACCTCGACGGCCCGGCATCCGGTGGGCCAGTCGAGCCGGTAGGGGCGGGAGTCGAAGCCTGCCCCGAGGTTGACGCAGACCTCCGCCGAGCCCTCGTGCAGGAGTTCGGTGAGCAGCCGGTCCAGGAGGAGGGTGCGGGCCACCACGACCGAGGGCCCGGCGGTGTGGTGGGTGATGCCCCGGACGGAGTCCGGGCAGCGCTCGGCGAAGCGGCGCGCGTACGGGTCGTCCAGCGCCGGGCCGGCCTCGGCGCGGGCGAGCGCGGTGAGGTAGGCGGTGGCCGGGAGGTGGGCGTGGGCGTGGGCGTCGGTGGTCGGGCTGTCCATGGAGGTCACTCCCAGCGGAACAGGCGTACGGCGGCGACCGCTCCGGCCAGTACGACGGCGGCCAGCACGCTGACGTCCAGGGCGACATCGGTGGGGCTGCCGAGCCAGGCGTGTTGGAGCAGCCGGACGGCGTACGTCGCGGGCAGGACGTCGGCGATCGCGCGCATCGCCGGGGGGAAGATCTGGAGCGGGATGGTCGCCCCGGAGAGGAAGATCATCGGGAAGTAGACCAGGTTCGCGATCGCCACCGCCGCACGCTCGGACGGGGCGACGGCCGCGATCACCCCGCCGATCGCGTAGAGCGCGAGCGTGGCCAGCGCCAGCGCGCCGACCGCCGCGAGCGCCGCCTGCGGGGCGTGCAGGCCGAACGCGGCGTAGCCGACCACGACCAGCAGCAGCGCGCCGAGCGCACTGAGCACCACGTTGACCAGCCCCTGGGCGAGCAGGAAGGCCGAGGCGTCGACCGGGGTCGCCCGGAAGCGCTTGAGGATCTTGCGGTCCCGGTACTCCGCGAGCCCGAGCGGGAAGCTCATCAGCCCGGTGACGGCGACCACCAGCACCAGGTACGCCGGGACGGACATGTCGACCGTGCCCCGGCCGTCGAACTGGCTCGACGGCTTGTTGCCGTAGATGCCGCCGAACATGCAGAGCAGCAGGACGGGGAAGGCGAGCGCGAAGAACACCGGCGCGAAGTTCCGCGCCATCCGCAGGCTCTCGAACCGGACCACCCGCAACAGCAGTGTCACGTCAACGGCTCCTCTCCGGGCTGGGTGCACCCTCGACCAGCCCGAGGTAGGCGTCCTCGAAGGCCGGTGAACGGTGCTGGACGGCAGAGGCGGGCAGCCCGGCGGCCCGCACCAGGTCGGTGAGCCGGTTGAAGTCCTCGGGGAAGCGGCCGGTGTAGTTCAGCCGCCGGGGCACGGTGCTGGGCCGCTTGGCGAGACCGAGGCAGTCCAGTTGGTGCGCGAGGTCGGCGTCCGGGCCGGTGCTGTCCAGATCGACCCGGAAGGCCGCCTGGCCGCCGTGCGCCGCGGTCAGCCGGGCGGGGGTGTCGAAGGCGAGCAGCTCGCCCGAGCGCAGCACGCCGACCCGGGCGCACAGCGTCTCGACCTCCTCCATGTCGTGCGAGGTGAGCAGCACGGCCACGCCGCGCGCGGCCAGGTCGAGGACGCAGCTCCAGGTGTCCCGGCGCCCTCGCGGGTCGAGGCCGGTGGTCAGCTCGTCCAGGACGACCAGCCGGACGTCACCGGTCTGAGCCAATGCCAGTGCCAGCCGCTGGCGTTGGCCGCCGGAGAGGGTCGAGATCAGGCTGCGCCGCCGGTCGGCCAGGCCGAAGGTCTCCAGCAGGGCGTGCGCGGCGCCGGGTGCGCGGTAGATCGCCTCGTACAGGTCGCAGAGCTCGCCGACCCGGGCCCGGCTGGGGAAGAGCGACTCCTGGAGCTGCATGCCGACGAGGTGGCCGACCGCCTTGCGGTCGCGCTGCGGATCGACGCCGCAGAGCGATATCGACCCGCCGGTGACGGCCCGTCGGAGGCCGCCGACCGATTCGACGATCGAGGTCTTGCCCGCGCCGTTCGGCCCGACCAGCCCGACGATCTCCCCGGCGGCGACCTGGAAGGAGATCTCCCGCGCGGCGGTCAACGAGCCGTAGGTGATGGTGAGTCGGTCGACGTCAAGGACCACCGTCATAGGTTGACCCTCCTGGGTTGGCTGGTGGCGGAGGCGGCGCTCATGGTGGTGTAGAACCCGGCGAACGACATGTGCAGGAGCACGGCGGGCACGATGCTGCCGGTGGCCGCGATCAGGGTGGTGCCCGCCGCTCCGAGGATCACGCTCGACGTCCCCATCACGTACGCCTGTACGGGAGTCGTTACCAGGACGACCTGGCCGAGGGCGAAGATCAGGGTGCTGGCTCCGGCGGCGAGCAGGAATCCGCCGCCGAGTGAGCCGATGCCCAGGAAGACGATGCCTCGGAAGACCACCTCCTCCACCAGTGCGGCGACCGCCGGGACGGCCCAGCGGTAGTGGCGGGGGAGGGTCAGGATCGAGGAGATCCACTGGATGCGGGCGATCTCGCCAGGTACGTCGACGCCCGGCTTCCAGCGGTAGAGCAGGGAGACGCACAGGGTGTTGAGGCTGGACGTGCCGGCCATCGCGAGGAGCAGCGCGAAGCCGCCCGCGAGGGAGGGCGTGCCCAGAATCTGACTGAGCGTCAGATCTGTCAGAGGCGTGAGCGCGAGCAGCACCGCGCCGCCGAGGGCGAGGTAGAGCGCGGTTGCGAAGACCGCGAACGCCCGGTCGGGGTGCCCGCCGGTGAGGTCGCCCAGGTGGAGCGCCAGGCGTCGGCGGACGGCAGGGTCGCCGAAGGGCAGCCGGTAGAGCGCCAGCCAGACGGCGACGGCTCCGGTGCAGGCGGCGGCGTACGCGAGCGGGTTCACGTGGCGGCGGCCTGCCTCGACCCGCGTGTCCCGAGCGCGAACACGGCCAGATTCTGGCTCAGATGGGCGACCAGCGGCACGAGCAGGCTGCCGGACGCGACGAGGGCGAGGCCGAACACCGCCCCGGACACCGCCTTCTGGGCGACCGCCGGGCCGCCGAAGAAGAGGTGCCCGAGCGCGTACGCGACCGCCGCGAAGGCGATCGCCACGCCGGAGGGCAGTAGCAGGCGCTCGTGCAGGACCCCGATCCACAACCCCCGGTAGAGGACCTCCTCGGCGACGGCCGTCACCGCGATGGAGCCGAGGTAGGCGGCGCCGAGCGGTGTGACGGCCGTGACGGCGAGCCGCAGGCCACGCTGCCCGCGCAGCAGCTTCGGCACCGCGCCGACGGCGAACTCCACCGCCACCAGGGCGGTTCCGGCGGCGACGGCGAGCGCGAGCCAGCGCGGGTCCGCCCGCCAGGCCGTGAGGTAGCCGGGGGTGAAGTGCCCGGCCGCCGCCACGGCCAGGGCCAGCGCCCCGACGGCCAGGTAGGCCGCCGGGACGCCGAGCCGGGCCCGCGCCGCAGCGGCGCCCCGGGTGGCTACCGAGGTGGCGAACGAGGTGGCCACCCGGACGAGTTCGGCGGGGGCGATGGTCGCCGCCACCGTCAGGCACTCAAGGTAGCGGGTGTGGGACCACATTGGTCACGCCCCCGTAGCCTCGCATCCGGGGGTGGCCGCTCGCCGGGAACCCGGGCAGGCACATGCTGAGCAGCTCCGGGATGAGCACCCGGACGACCTTCCAGGGCGTGTCCGCGAGCTCCGGCGGGGTGATGTCGAGATAGCTCGCCCACTCGCTGACCTGCGCGAGATCACCGATCAGCCGCCGGATCGCCGCCTGGTCGTCGTCCGCGTAGGCGGGCACCGACCCGAAGCCGATCCGGCCCGAGGTGCGGCTCTCCACGGCGGCGAGTTTGCGCTCGGCGTCGTGCGGGGCCGCGAAGTACAGCACGTTGGTGTCGAGATCGGTGTAGGCGGAGCCGTTCTGGGCGAAGTGCACGCTCGGGAGGTCGAAGACGGTACTGAACATGCCGATGCCGAGGATCGCCGTCGCCTCGGCCGAGCCGCGCAGCAGCGCGTAGCGCGGGTCCGGGTCGGCCTGGAGGCCGAAGGCGATGTACGGCAGCTTGCGGTCGCGGCGCACCAGGGTGACGCCCATGTTCGGCAGCGGCAGCTCGGGCCGGCTGAGCTGGGTGACCCGCACCTCGTACGGGCCGTCCGGCGCCAGGCCCGAGACGGCCAGCAACTCGTGCTCGGCCGGGCCGAGTTCGACGACCGGCGCCTTGGCGTCGGTGTACCAGTTGAGGACGAAGCCGTCGATCTGCACGGCCTCCACCAGCGCCCCGAGCAGGGCCTTGTCGAGCGAGACGTGGGCCGCCGTGCCGGTGGAGAAGGACGGGGTGAACATCTTGTCCTGGTACGTCGTGCTGCTGCGAAAGCCCAGGAACATCAACTGGGCGGGCACGTAGACGTCCTGGCCCGGCCGGGTCAGGGACGGGCAGGCGATCCACGCGATGACGTCGTCCTCGGTGGGCAGTTCGGGGGAGTAGCGGTGCATCATCCGGGCCAGCTGCTGTTGCTGCCGGGCGGTGAAGATGCCGAGCAGCTCCAGCGGCATGCAGGCGTTCCGGGAGGAGAGGGCCTTGTAGGAGGCGTACTCCACCCGGTGCTCGAAGAGCGTCATCGCCATGATCGCGGCGTACCGCTCGACCGCCTCACCGGTGAGCCGGGTGACGGCCTCCTCGTTGGTCGGGCCGTAACCCGCCAGGTGGTACTGCATCTTCATGTGCGGGTCGGCCATCGCGAGCCGGTGGTACTGCGGCATCGCCGCCGTCGCCGAGCGCAGGAAGGGTTCGCCCTCCACCGCGGCGACGGAGACCAGCATGCCCGGCAGGATGCCGCCCTGGTTGCCGCCGAGCTTCGCGTACCGGCCGAGCGCGGCCGTCATGCCCGGGTAGCCGCGCATCGGCAGGCCGCTCATCGCGGCTCCCCGAGGGCGCCCCGGACGTGGCGGTCCACGACCACCCGGCTGTTGAAGTTGACCTCCTGCACGATGTCCCGCGAGACGTGCCCGCAGGCCGGGCAGGTGGCGATCCGCTGCACGTCCTGCGCCTGCATCTCGTACGTCGGCAGGTAGATGCTCAACGCCCGGCCGAGGAAGCGCGAGGTGCCGAGCGAGCGCAG
This sequence comes from Kitasatospora sp. McL0602, assembly GCF_052076145.1. Taxonomy (NCBI): domain Bacteria; kingdom Bacillati; phylum Actinomycetota; class Actinomycetes; order Kitasatosporales; family Streptomycetaceae; genus Kitasatospora; species Kitasatospora sp. McL0602. The sequence continues at coordinate 7,384,225 of NZ_CP197246.1, forward strand.
CAGCACCGCCTCGTTGACCAGGAAGGCGCAGAGCATCGCCTCGACGCCGTTGGCGCGGTGGGCAGTTGCCGGTGCGCCCGCGCCGGTGAAGGCGTGGTAGCCGACGTGGTCCTCCAGGCGGGCCAGCGAGCGCTGCTCGAAGCACTCCAGGCAGCCGGTGCGCGGGCTCTGGGTGCCGACCACCGTCGCGAACGGGCCGTCGACCAGGCCCACCACGACGGGCTTCTCCAGGCTGCAGGCCAGCCGGTTGAGATTGCGCAGGGTGAGGATCGACGCCTGGCTGATGCTGACGACCAGCGAGTCGCAGTGCTCGACGTAGCCGCCGAGCCGCTTGAGGGCGTCGGCGGCGCCCAGGCCGCCCATGCCGGAGGTGAGGTCGGCGCCGTGCAGCTCGCGCATGAACTCCGATGGCAGCAGCTCTATTTCGGCGCCGAGCGCCTCGGCCTGCCCGGCGACGTAGGCCGTCGCCGAGGGGGAGTCGGCGGCGAAGCCGACACCCGCCTCGGCGGACTCGGCCGAGCCGTAGAGGTCGAGATTGCCCAGCAGCACCCGGGCCATGTCCGCGCCGCGCTCGAAGGCGCGGTCGAAGGCCAGGAAGCCGGCCTGGCGCAGCTCGGTGAGGACCATGCCGAGGTTGGCCCGCTCGACGGGGGAGAGCCCGTCGGCGCCCTCGAACGATCCGTCGGCCGTCCCACCGGAGGCGAGGGTGGCGAAGAAGGAGGTCATCGCGCCCTGCACGGCCGGTGATTCGGCCCGCAGGTCGATCGTCACCTCCTGGAAGTTCCAGATGCCCCAGCGGAGTCGGATGACGTGCGGCTCCACGGCGAGCAGGCGCACCGAAGTGGCCAGCCCGAGCCGGGGCTCGGTCGGTGCAACGGTCATGAACGGCTAGACCTCTCCGTGTCCGACGAGGGTGAAGTGCACGACATGGCGGGAGGTGCCGTCGTACCCCATGGTCTTTTCGAGCTGCTGCTTGTCGTACCCGCCCTGGTCGCAGGCGATCATGCCGAGCGCCGTCCGGGCCAGGTGCACGTTCTGCGAGATGCCGCCGACCTCGATCAGCGCGTACACCAGGCCGCTGTCGCCGTACTTCTGGGTGTTGACGTACATGTCGTAGAGGTAGACGAGCGCGAAGGCGACCTTGTCCAGCTCCACGTCCGCCGTCCACAGGTGATCGGCGAGGCCGACCGGGGTCGGCGTCGGGCGCACCGGGTGCAGGGTGTGGCTGTGCGGCTGGTACTCGTACGCGCCCGGGGCCAGGCCCTTGACGTGCTGGGCGAGGACACCTAGGCGGATCGGGTAGAGACCGCCGCCGGAGGGGGAGTTGCGCAGCGGAACCGCCGCGTCCGGGTCCTGGGCGGTCGGCACGGGCAGGCTGCCGGAGATGCCCTGGCCGTGCCAGAGGACGGTGGCCAGCTCGTCGAGGGTGGCGGGTTTCCCGGAGAAGCCCCGGCCGCTGCGGCGGGACATGACGGTGGAGCTCAGGCCGGTCTTGAGCCGGCGGTGCTCCGGCAGGGCGATCGCGGCGTCGAGGCGCTCACGCAGGTCGCTGTGCGCGGTGGAGAGCACCGCGTCGTGCGCGTAGTACCGGGACACCCCGAGCTGCATGCCCAGATCCCGGTTGCTGCGGCGGTGGTTGAGCAGCAGCTCCTCGCCCGCGAAGCCCTCGACCGCAGGGCTCCAGCGCCCGCGCACCACGGCCTCCGGGGCCCGGACCACCGTCGTCGCGCTGTACGTGGAGATGGAGGTGTGCTGCTGGCTGAAGCCGGCCACCGAAGCGAGATAGGGGTGCCTGTCGAGATAGCCGGAGACGGCTTCCTCGGAATCCTTCAACGACATCTTCTGCCTGAGTGCCTTTCGTCGGCGTCCCGGTGGTTGACGACGGCCACCGGGCGGGCGGAAGAAGCCCCGCCCGGCAGTTGCACCTACCAGGAACAGCAGGAGCTGCAACAGCAGTTGCCGCCGCCGCACGTCGTGCTGGCGCCCGGGGCGACCTGGACGAACGCGCCGCCAGTGGCGGTGCTGCCGATCTGGCTCGAGAAGCTCAACATGTTCCTTCACCTCCAACCCTGGTAATTGACGGGGGTGTTGGGGATCGAGCGGCTTGGAGCCTAGCAACAAACCCGATCCCTGGATATGGGGTGGAAGCAGCCTTTAATCGATGCGTTCCGGCCCGGAACAGTGCGAGAATGCGGCAGAAGAGATCACCGGCGGTAATGGCGGAGGAGAACCGAGGATGACCGGCAGCTGGGAGAGCTTCGGCCCGTACAGCACGGAGGTGCCCCGCACCCCACTGCCCGACGAGCGGCGGCCCGGCCTGGGCGTGCCGCTCACGCTGCGCCCGGTGGCCGACGAACTCGCCGTGCAGCGCCCGGTCTTCGAGCCCGCGCTGAAGCACCTGCGGAACGCCTACCGGGCCGGCGACCCGCAGTACGCCGACCCGGCCGTGGAGCGCGCCTGGCACACCGCCCGGCGGGCCGCCATGGAGCTGGTGCTCACCGCCCTCGCCGGCACGCCCTGGGCCGCACACCTCGTGCTGCGCGGCAGCGTCGCCCTCGCCGCCTGGATCGGCGCCGAGGCCCGCGAGCCGGGCGATCTGGATTTCGTCGTCGTCCCCGAGAGCTGGGCGATGCCGGAGCCCCGGACGGCCCGGATGCTGACCGAGATCGCCTTGGCAGCAGAGGAGTTGAGCCTCGGTGGTGAGATCCGGATCAGCGCGGCGGAGGCTGTGAGCGAGGAGATCTGGACGTACGACCGGGTGCCCGGCTGCCGCCTGGTGCTCCCCTGGACGGCCCCCGGCACGGCCGGCGGCACCGTCCAGCTCGACTTCGTCTTCAACGAGTACCTGCACACCGACCCCGAGCCGACCACCGTCGCCGAGGGCGTCACCCTGAACGCCGCCACCCCCGAACTGTCCCTCGCCTGGAAGCTCTGCTGGCTGCTGACCGACCTGCACGCCCAGGGCAAGGACCTCTACGACGCCGTGCTCCTCGCCGAGCGCTACCCGCTGCGCCCGGAGGTCTTCCACGCCGCGTACCTGGAGGCCGACCTGCGGGCGGCGACGCTCCCCTACGGGCTGGACGGCCTGGAGCAGCTGGCGGCGGAGGTGGAATGGGACCACTTCGCGGCCGAGTACCCGTCCGTCACCGGCGACGCGCAGGAGTACGTGCTCCGGCTGATGGTGGCGCTGGAGCCGACCTTCCGGGGGCCGGTGGGCAGCTCGGCCCAGGGGAGCGAGTACGAGCGGAAGGCTCGCCTGGTCGCGCCGCTGGTGGCCCGCTACCGCGCGCTCCTGGAGCAGGCCGGTCTGCCCGCGGTGCTGGCGGCGCTGGCCCGTGCGGAGGCGCCGCTGCTGCCCGCCGTCGTGGTGGTGCGCGAGCTGCTGGGCCGTGAGCGGCATGGCCCGCGCGAGGTGCTCGCGCTGCTGCTGGAGCACCCGTCCTGGGTGGGCTGGGCCCGGCACTACGAGCAGCGGCAGGCTGCCCTGGAGCACTCGATCGCCGGGCTCTGCGAGTGAACGCCCCTCCCCGCCCGGCCCTGTCCGATCAGGCCTGGAGGCGCTCCAGGATGCGCTCCATCCCGCTGGTCCAGTTGTGCCGGAGCGCGACGGCGGCCTCCTCGACGCTGCCGCCGAGGAGGCACTCGGCGATCCGCTCGTGCTCCTCGGCGGTGCGCTCCAGCACGTCCTGATCGCCGACGGCGAGGCGTTCGTAGCGGTGCATGGTGAGCTTGAGGCTGGTGATCAGATCCATCAGCCGCTCGTTGCGACAGCCGGAGAGCAGTAGGTCGTGCCAGGCGTCGTCGTAGCGCTCTATCACGTCGTACGGCGCCTGCGGTGCGTTGAAGGCGCGGGCCTCGGCGAGCAGGCGGGGGGCGATGTCGCGCAGGTGCCCCGGGTCGGAGAGCTCCAGCGCCAGCGACTCCATGGCGGCCACGATGGTGGTCAGATCGCGGAACTCCTGGGCGCTGAGCAGGGCGAAGCGGAAGCCCTTGCCGCGCTCGCTGGTGATGATGCCCTCCCGTTCGAGGGTGATCATCGCCTCCCGCAACGGCGTACGGCTGACGCCGAGTTCGGCCGCGAGGTGGACTTCGTTGACCGGCTCACCGGCGACGAACTCGCCCCTGGCAAGGCGCTCCAGGAGTTCGTCCTTGACCTGCTCGCGCAGGGGACGACGCTCGATCGGCATGGTGCGGCCCTCTCCTCGTTCGTTGAGCTGAGTATCCCAGGGGGCTCGGGTGGTGGACTCGGCGGGCAGGCGTCAGGCGGTGCCGGCGCCGTCGACGGCTATCACGGCGCCGCTGACGAACGCGGCGGCGTCGCTGGCCAGGAAGGCGACAGTGCGGGCGATGTCTTGCGGCTGGCCGATCCGGCCGAGCGGGCGGTCGGCGGCGTCGGCGTAGAAGGACTCGACGCTCTCGCCGAGTTGGCGGGCCTCCTCGGCCAGCATGCCGGTCGCGGTGTCGCCCGGACAGACGCAGTTGACCCGGATGTTGGCCGGCCCGTGGTCGATCGCCATCGCCCGGGTCAGGTTGACCACCGCGCCCTTGGAGGCGCAGTACGAGACGGCCCGCGCCCCGCCCTTGATGCCCCAGCCGGAGCCGGTGTTGACGATGCTGCCGCCGCCGCTCGCGGCCATCAGCGGGACCACCAGGCCGCTGAGCAGCATCACCGAGCGGACGTTGACGGCCATCACCAGATCCCAGTCGTCGTCGGTGATCTCGCAGACCGTCGAACGGCGGATGATGCCCGCGTTGTTGAACAGCACGTCGACCCCGCCGTGCAGGGCGACGGCGGTGTCGACCACCCGGGCGCAGTCCTCCCGGCGGGAGACGTCGCACCGGACGAACACCCCGCCGGTCTCCTTCGCGGCCTCCTCGCCGCGCTCGCGGTCGAGGTCGGCGATGACGACGACGGCGCCGAGCTCGGCCAGCAGGGCGGCGGTGGCCCGGCCGATGCCGGAGGCTCCGCCGGTGACGACGGCCCGCTTGCCTTCGAGGTTGATCACGTGAGCTCCTGTGGGGTCAGTGGACGGCGCGGTAGAGCGCCAGGCGGCCGTGGCCGGTGATCACCGGGAGGTGGCCGGCGAGGTCATGGTCGAGCGACTCGTCGCCGGTGTCGAGCAACAGCGGCCGCCCGCCCAGCGCGGCGAGCTTCGCCTCGGTGCACAGGACCAGCAGCCGCCCCCGCCCGGCGGCGCGGAGCAGTGCGGGGGAGAGCTGCTGGTTGCCCCGGCCGAGCAGGAAGCCCTGCCCGCCGGTGGGGGAGAGCGCCACCCAGGGCACCCGGCCGCGCAGGTGGGTGTGCAGCTCGGCGGCGCCGAGGTCGGCCGCGAGCAGCCGCAGGCCGTCGCCGCTGCGGGTGAGCAGGTCGACGCCCAGCAGGGTGGTCCCGGCGCCCAGCGCGGCGGCGGCCGCCCGGGTGGTGGTGCCGGGGCCGAGCACCAGCAGTTCGCCCTCGGCGAGGCGGGAGCGCAGCTCGGCGGCGATGCCGCCGACGGCGGCGGGGTCGAGGGCGGTGCTGCCGGTCTTGCGCTGCTGGAGGCGCAGCGGCAGCTCCGGGACGGGCAGGTGGCCGTGCAGCCTGGCCCCCAACCGGCCCTCGCGCAGGGCCTGTTCGTCGAGGTCCAGCACCTCGCGGTCGTGCACGGGCAGGCCGGCGCCGCGGAGATGGGCGGCGGCGGCCTCACCGGCGGCCCGGGGGTGCACGGCGAACACAGCGGAGTGCATCTTGACGCCGGTCGGCACCCCGAGCACCGGGCAGCCGGGCTCGGCATCGTGGACGTCGCGGGCGGTGCCGTCGCCCCCGGCGAAGAGCAGCAGCCGCACCCCGGCCCGGCGCAGCGCCCGGACGGTGGCGCGGGTGTCCGCCGGGGTGGTGGGCCGGCCCGGGTCGTGCACGAGCTGCGGGTGCAGCCCGGCGGCGGTGGCCGAGTCGGCGCCCATCGGCCCGCCGGCGGTGAGGAGTTGGAACCCGCCGGGGTGGCGGGCGGTCAGCTCGGCGAGGGCCAGCGCGGCGCGCTCCACGGCGTGCGGCCGGGCGCCGAGCTGTGCGGCCAGGGCCTGCACCGCCGGGCCGTCGCTGCCCTTGAGGCCGACCGCGCCGCCCACCCCGGCGACGGGGTTGACCACCAGCCCGACCCGGGGAGTCGTCACACCTCCTCGCCGAGGATCTTGCGGCGGTAGGCCCGCCAGGTGACGGCCCAGCGCGCCGGGTCGTCCAGGGTCTCCGGGCGGATGCGGTGGACGGCGGCGCGGTGCGGCGCGGTGCGGACGGTCTCCGGGTCCTCGTACGCCTCGCGGGCGATCTCGGCGAGGATCGCCGCGTACTCGTCCAGGTCGGCCCGGGAGTAGGACTCGGTCGGCTCCAGCGTCATCGGCTCGGGGACGACGTACGGGTGGTGGCTGGTCCAGTAGTGGGTGCCGAAGTCGGCGGCCCGGTAGCCGAGTTCCTCGCTGTGCAGGCCGGTGTCGGCATTCAGCCGCTGCCAGCTGTAGCGGACCTGTTCGAGCCGGGGGCGGCCCTCGGCGTACGGCACCGAGACGCCCTGGATGCGGAGCACCTGGTGCATCAGGTAGTTGTTGTTCAGCACGGCCGTCTCGGCGGCGGTGCGCAGGCCCTCGGCGCCCATCGTCATGATCCAGGCGTAGGCGCGGACGAGGTTCGGCACCACGCCGTAGTACGGGCGGATCTTGCCGACCGACTCGGGCCGGTCGTCGTCCAGGCGGTACCGCTCGCCGTCGAACTCGACGGTGGGGCGCGGCAGGTAGGGCGCGAGTGCCTCGGTGACGGCGCAGGCTCCGGCCGCCGGGCCGCCGCAGGCGTGCGGGGTGGAGAAGGTCTTGTGCAGGTTGAAGTGGCAGAGGTCGAAGCCCGCCTCGCGGGCCCGGGTGATGCCGAGGATGCCGTTGGCGTTCGCCTGGTCGTAGGCGGCGAGGCCGCCGGCCTCGTGGACGAGCGCGACGAACTCCGCGATCCGGGGGTTGTAGATCCCGGTGTCCTCGGGGTTGGTGATGAGCAGGGCGGCGGTTCGCGGGCCGACGGCGGCCCGCAGCGCCTCGATGTCGGGGTAGCCGTCGGCGTCCGGGTACAGCGTGACGACCTTGAAACCGGCGGTGGCGGCGCAGGCCGCGTTGGAGGGGTGGGAGAACACGGTGGTGATGATCTCGTCGCGCTGCTCCAGCTCGCCCCGGGCGGCGAAGTAGGCGCGGATCATCGCGACGTTCGTCCAGATCGCCGCCGAGCCGGCGCCGGGCTGGAGCGACACCCGGTCCATGCCGGAGATCTCCTTGAGGAGTTGCTCCAGCCGGTGCACCAGCTCCAGCACGCCCTGCACGGTGGACTCGTGCTGGAGCGGGTGCAGGTCGGCGACGGCCGGGTCGCGGACGAAGGTGTCGTTGACCTTGGGGCTGTACTTCATGGTGCAGGTGCCCTGGCCGACGTCGATGTTGAGGTCGACCCCGAGGTTCTCCTGCGAGAGCCGCAGGTAGTGCCGCAGCACGTGCAGTTGGGAGATCTCGGGCAGCTCGGGGGGCGTGGCCCGGCGGAGTGCGGCGGGCAGCCCGGCGAGCGGGTCGCCGACGGTGGCGGCCGTCTCGGGCTCGGGCAGCGGCACGAGCACGCCACGGCTGCCGGGGGTGTGCAGGTCGAAGACGGCGGGCTCGTCCCAGCGGGCCTGCTGGAAGCGGCGCAGCGTCGGTTTGGAGGCGATCCGGCCCGGGGCTGCGGGCACGTGACGGATGGTCACTTGACGATCTCCTGGAGGGTCTCGGCGAGCCGGTCGATCTCGGCCTTGGCGTGCAGCTCGGTGACGCAGTAGAGGGCGTCCGTCGCGTTGAGCGGCCTGCCGCCGAAGATGCCCCGGGCGAGCAGCAGTTCGTCGATCTCGGCGGCGCCGAGCGCGCCGGTGTAGCGCAGCATGAAGTCGGCGAAGTGCACCGAACCGGCGTAGGGCGTCTCGACGCCGGGCACCCCGGCCAGGCGCTGCATCGCGTACGCGGTGTTGGTGAGCACCGCGTCGGCGAGCTCGCGCATCCCGGCGGGGCCCATCAGGGCGAGGTAGACCCCGGCGGCGATGCCATGCAGGGCGGCGGCGGTGCCGACCCACTCCTTGCCCTGCTCGCGGACGGCGAAGGAGGTGCGCTCGTACGCGACGTCACCGAAGCCCAGCTCGCCCGGCACCTCCGTCGGCACCAGGCCGAACAGCCGGGACGGGTACTCGGCGACGAGGTGCTCCTCGTCCCGGGAGGCGATGAACCCGGCGTTGCTGCCGCCGAAGCTCATCGGTAGGCCGAGCGGCTGGATGTCGCCGCAGGTGAGGTCGGCGCCGTAGCCGCTCGGCGGGGTGAGCGCGCCGAGCGAGGCCGGGTTGCAGCCGACCACGTACAACGCACCGGCGGCGTGGGCGAGTCGGCCCAGCTCGGGCAGGGCCGGGTCGACGATGCCGAGGTAGGAGGGGCTCTCGGCGTAGAGCGCGGCGGTGCCGTCGTCGAGCGCGGCGCGGACGGCTGCCAGGTCGGCCCGGCCGGTCGCCGGGTCGACGGGCACGACGGTGAGCTCGTGGTCGGGGCGGACGTAGTCGAGGATCTTGGAGAGCTTGTCCGGGTCGACGGCAGTGGCGACCACCAGCCGCCGCCGCCCGGTGATCCGCCCGGCCATCCGCAGCGCGGTGGCGGCGGCCTGGTAGCCGTCGTAGACCGGCACGTTGACGATGTCGGTCTCCAGCAGCTCGGCCATCAGCGACTGGTACTCCCAGAGCGCCTGGAAGCGGCCGTGGTCCTCGTAGGGCTCGCCGGCGTACGCGGTCAGGAACTCGCTGCGGTTGACGATCTCGTCCACCACGGCCGGTACGTGGTGCTGGTAGCAGCCCGCGCCGAGGAAGCTCAGGGCCTGCCGGGTGGTGGTGCTCCGTCCGAGCAACTGCCGCATGTGCCGGACGAGTTCGGCCTCGGAGCGGAGCGGTGCGGGCAGGTCGAGCGGGCGCCCCAGCCGCAGCGCGGCCGGGATGTCGGCGTAGAAGTCCTCGACGCCCTGGGCGCCGAGGGCGCCGAGCATCGCCGCTCGCACGGCCGGGACGGAGTTCGGGATGTACGGGTGGACGGTCGGGTCCGTCGGTGTCATCTTCCCGCCTTCTCAAGCTTCTTGGCGCACAACTCTTGACGGCCAAGGTCGGGATTCAGTGTGCTGTATACAGCATTCAGTATCACGACCCCCGGAGGCAAGAGTGCTCACCGGACCCACCCGCCGCTCGCTCCTCACCACCGGACTCGCCGCCACCGCAGGCGTGTTGGCACTGGGAGGCTGCGCCACCGGCGGCGCAGCCGAGCCGGTGCGCAGTCTCGCCCGGACCCCCTCGGCGCCGCTGGCCGGCACCGTCACCGTCTGGTCCTGGGACGTCGCCGCGCAGGCCATGAAGCGCCTCGCGCCCGCCTTCCAGCAGCAGCACCCCGGCACCACCGTGCAGGTGGTCGACATCGGGTACGACAGCGCCTACGACAAGATCACCGTCGGGCTCCAGGCCGGAACGGGCCTGCCCGACCTGCTCACCGTCGAGGGCTCCCGGCTGCCCGGCTACCTCGGCAACTTCCCCGCCGGGTTCTACGACCTCACCACCCTCGCCGGGCCTCACCAGGGCGAGTTCGCCCCGGCCGCCTGGGGCACCGTCACCGACACCCGGGGCCGGGTGCGAGCACTGCCGTGGGATCTCGGCCCCTGCGGGCTGTTCTACCGCACCGACCTCTTCCGGCAGGCCGGGATCGACCCGGCCACCCTGCTGACCTGGGACGACTACGTCGACGCGGGAGTGCGGCTGAAGAGCGCGACCGGCCGCCCGCTGCTTGTCATGGACTCCGTCAAGGACAGCACGATGGCGATGCTGCTCCAGCAGCAGGGGCAGTCCTACTTCGCGGGCGGCGGAAAAGTCGCCGTCGACACCCCGCAGGCCGTCAAGGCGCTCACCCTGCTCAAGACCCTCGCCGACAAGGGGCTGGTCGACTACGAGAAGGGTTGGGACGGCCTGGTCACCGCCACCAAGGCGGGCAAGGCCGCCACCGCGCCCACCGCAGCCTGGTGGTCCGGCACCCTGACCGGCGAGATGCCGGAGCTGAAAGGCAGGTTCGGTGTCATGCCGCTGCCCGCCTTCGAGCCCGGCGGCCCCCGCACCTCCAACGACGGCGGCTCCACCCTCGCCGTCACCGCACAGAGCAGGAACCCGCAACTCGCCTGGGCGTTCACCGAGTTCCTGCTCGCCGACCGGGCCAACCAGGTCTCCATGCTGAAGACCGAGGGCCTCTTCCCCGCCTACCTGCCCGCCCTCGACGACCCCTTCCTCGGCTCCCCGCAGGAGTACTACGGCGGCCAGGCGGCTTTCCGGGTCTTCGCCGAACTCGCCAAGTCCATCCCGGCGGTGGAGTACACCAAGGACGGCGCCAAGGCCGCCGACATCATGAACACCACCGTCTCCGGGGTGCTGCTGCACGGCGACGACCCGGCCAAGGCCCTCGGCTCGGCCGCCCGGCAGATCGCCGCCGCCACCGGCCGCCCGACCCTCGGCTGACGCGGTGGCCCGACGCACCGCGCGCGCCTGGGTCTTCGCCGGCCCGGCCGCCGCGCTCCTCACCGCCTTCTTCGCCTACCCGCTGGTCGCCAGCCTCTACCAGAGCTTCACCACCCAGGCCGACGGCGTCACCAGCTGGGTCGGCCTCGCCCAGTACCGCCGGCTGGCGGGCGACCCCGCCTTCCTGCGCTCGCTCACCAACACCGCACTCGTCCTCGCCGTCCAGGTGCCGGTGATGACCGGTCTGGCGCTGGCCCTCGCCTTCCTGCTGAACCAGTCCTGGCTGCGCTTCCGGGGCACCTGGCGGGCCGTGTACTTCCTGCCCGCCGTCACCACCCTGGTCGCGTACGCCGTGGTCTTCCAGGTGCTGCTCAAGACCGACGGCGGCCTCGCCAACCAGGCCCTGGGCGCCCTCGGCCTGCACCCCGTCGACTGGCTGAACGACCCGGTCTGGGCCCGGGTCGCGCTGATCGCCTCGATCACCTGGCGCTGGACGGGCTACAACTCCGTCATCCTGCTCGCCGGGCTCCAGGCGATCAGCCGGGAGCAGTACGAGGCCGCCGCCGTCGACGGCGCGGGCGCCGTCCGCACCCATCTCTCGGTCGTGCTGCCGCAGTTGCGGCCGGTGCTGCTGTTCTGCGTGATCACCTCCACCATCGGCACCCTCCAGCTCTTCGACGAGAACTACACCCTCACCCGGGGCGGCCCGGCGGACGCCACCCTCACCCCGGTGCTCTACCTCTACAAGGTCGGCTTCCAGCAGAGCGACTTCGGCTACGCCGCCGCGATCGCCTGGGTGGTCGTCGCGCTCACCGGGCTGATCTCGCTCGCCCAGTTCCGGCTGTTCGGACGGGGGCGCAGCTGATGCGGCGCGCCGTCCCCCCGCACGCTGTCCCCCCGCGTGCCACCGTCCTTCGTGCGCTCGTCCTGCTGCTGCTCGCGCTGGGCGCCGCCGCCAGCCTGCTGCCGTTCCTCTGGATGGCCGTCGCCGCCACCCACGACACCTCCGAACTCTTCCGCTCCCCACCGCCGTTCCTCCCCGGCGGCCGCCTGCTGCACAACCTCGCCGGGCTGCAACGCACCGTCGGGATCGGCCGGGTGCTGCTCAACAGCCTCGGCACCGGTCTCGTCTACACCGCCGGGAGCTCGCTGATCTCCGCGATGTGCGGCTACGGGCTCGCCAAGTACCGCTTCCGGGGCCGGGGTCTGCTGCTCGGCGCGGTGCTGGCGACCATGATGATCCCCTTCCAGGTGCTGCTGGTGCCGCTCTTCCAGATGATGGCCAGCCTCGGCTGGATCGACAGCTACCAGGCGATCGTGGTGCCCTTCCTCGCGAACTCCTTCGGCGTGCTGCTGATGCGGCAGGCCTTCCTCGACTTCCCCGACGAACTGATCGAATCCGCCCGGATCGACGGCGCGGGGGATCTCCGCATCTTCTACGGTGTGGTACTGCCGTGCGTCCGACCGCAGTTGGGCGCACTCGTCATCTTCACCTTCATGGGTCAGTGGAACAGCTTCATCTGGCCGCTGCTCATGCTCAACACCGAGGACAAGTACACCGTGCCCGTGGCGCTCAACACCCTGACCGGCCTCAGCCGGGTCGACTACTCCGGGCTGATGCTCGGCTCGCTGCTCGCGACCCTGCCGCTGATCCTGCTCTTCGCCCTCTTCCAGCGGCAGTTCGTCGCCGGCCTGCTCGGCGGGGCGGTGAAGGGGTGAGCGGCGAGCGGCAGCACCTCACCCGCGTCCCCGGCCTGCTGTACGGCGGCGACTACAACCCCGAGCAGTGGCCAGAGGAGGTCTGGGCCGAGGACGCCAAGCTGATGCGGGAGGCCGGGGTCACCATGGCGACCGTCGGCGTCTTCGCCTGGGCCAGGCTCCAACCCGGGCCCGAGGAGTGGGACTTCGGCTGGCTCGACCGGCTGCTGGAGCTGCTGGACGCGCACGGCGTCGCCGTCGACCTGGCCACCGCCACCGCCTCCCCGCCGGCCTGGCTGGTGCGCGCCCACCCCGAGCTGCTGCCCGTCACCGCCGACGGCGTACGGCTGGAGTTCGGCTCCCGCCAGCACTACTGCCCCTCCTCGCCGGTCTACCGCGCCGCCGCCGTCCGGCTCACCCGCGCCCTCGCCGCGCGCTACGCCGGGCACCCCGCCGTCGCCCTCTGGCACGTCCACAACGAGTACGGCGACCACGTCACCGAGTGCTTCTGCCCCGAATCCGCCGCCGACTTCCGCCGCTGGCTCGGCCGCCGGTACGGCGACGCCGACGGGCTCAACGCCGCCTGGGGCACCGGCTTCTGGTCGCAGCACTACCGCACGCTGGACGAGGTCGAGCCACCCCGGACCGCCCCCGGCCCGGTCAACCCGACCCAGCTGCTGGACTGGCGGCGGTTCTGCTCCGACGCCCTGCTGGAGTGCTACCGCGCCGAGCGGGCCGTGCTGGCCGAGCTCGCGCCGGGCACACCCGTCACCACCAACTTCATGTCGATGTTCAAGGCGCTCGACTACTGGAAGTGGGCGGCGGAGGAGGACGTCGTCTCCGACGACGCCTACCCGGACCCGGCCGATCCGCAGGCGTACGTCGGCGCCGCGCTGAACTACGACCTGATGCGCTCGCTCAAGGGCGGCGCCCCCTGGCTGCTGCTGGAGCAGGCCCCCTCCGCCGTCAGCTGGCGGCCCGTCAACGTACCCAAGCTCCCTGGCCTGCAACGACTCTGGTCACTCCAGGCGGTCTCCCGGGGCGCCGACGCGGTGATGTACTTCCAGTGGCGGGCCTCCCGGGCCGGAGCGGAGAAGTTCCACAGCGCGATGCTGCCGCACCGGGGCACCGACTCGCGCGGCTGGCGCGAGAGCGTCCGGTTCGGCGCCGAGCTGCGGCAGTTGGCGGCCGTCGCCGGCGGCCGTACACGCGCCGAGACCGCCATCGTGCTCGACTGGGACTCCTGGTGGGCGCTGGAGCTGGACGACCGCCCCTCGGCCCGGATGCGCTGGCCGGAGCTGCTCCGCCCCTGGTACGCCGCCCTGCACCGGCGCTCGATCGCCGTCGACTTCGTCCCGCCCGGGGCCGAACTCGCCCAGTACCGCGTGGTGCTGGCCCCCAACCTCTATCTGCTGCGACAGACCACCGCCGACTGGCTCGGCGCCTACGCGGCGACCGGCGGCCACCTGGTCTGCGGCCCGTTCAGCGGAGTCGTCGACGAGCACGACCACATCCACCTCGGCGGCTACCCCGCGCCGCTGCGCGAGACCCTCGGGGTCGTCGTGGACGAGTACTGGCCGCTGCCCGAGGGCGCCACCACCACCGTGACGCTGGCCGACGGCCGCGAACTCACCGCCTCCCGCTGGACGGAGTGGCTGGAGACCATCGACGCCCAGCCCGTCGCCCGCTACGCCTCCGGCCCGCTCACCGGGCTCCCCGCCGTCACCCGCCGGGGCACCGCCTGGTACCTCGGCTGCGACCTGGGCCCGGACACCGGCGCGGTGCTCGACACCGTGCTCGCCGAGGCCAGGGTCAGGCCCGTGCTCGACACCCCCGAGGGCGTCGAGGCCACCCGCCGGGGGCCGGGCCACCTCTTCCTGCTCAACCACGGCGACCACCCCGCCGAGATCGACCTCCCCGAGGAGTGGGCCACCGCCACCGACCTGCTGGACCCGGCCCGCACCCCCGGCCCGGCGCTCACCCTCGGCCCGCTCGGCGTGGCCGTCCTGCAACGCCCGACACCCCCGACCGAGTAGAGGATCCCGTGCCCAAACCCCTGCGCGCCGCAGCCGCCGTGCTGCTCCTCGCCACAGCCGTCACCGGCGCCCCCGCCGCCCGCGCGGCGGAGCCGGTCGTCTCCTACGCCGACGTGCTCGACCTGCACGGCGTGCCCGGCGCTGCCGACCCCGGCGACCTCAACCGGATCAACGTCTTCGCCGACCAGGGCGCCTGGCACGCCTACGCCCTGCCCGCCGCGAACGACCCCAGCAGCTACGGCGGGTTCACCGGCCCGCTCCACATCGCCCAGGAGTACCCCTGGTGGCTGAGCCGCGAGTTCAGCCGCATCCAGCTCACCGACCACGGCCGCCCGCTCGACCTCGCGGCCGGCGGAGTGCCCGAACTGACGTCGCTGCCGGGCCTGTTGCGCCAGCGCTACCGACTCGGTGGCGGGCTGCGGCTGACGCTGGAGCTGAGGTTCACCGACAACCGGACCTCACTCGTCCAGGCCACCGTGGAGAACCACGGCTCCGAGCGCCGCGAACTGGCCGTCAGCTGGACGGGCACTCTGCTGCGGCCCGACGCCGAACCGATGCACAGCGCCCCCGCGCTCTCCGCGACCGACCGGGGCGTCGCGGTCGGCTTCGCGAAGGTCCGCAGCACCTGGGATTACCTGACCGACGGCACCGAGCACTTCGAGGTCGCCCACGACCAGCCCGTGCGCACCAGCGTCGACGGCGACAGCTACCGCACCGACCTGGCGGCGCCGCTCGCCCTCCGGCCCGGCGGCGGGCAGACTCTCGGCTGGGCCGAGTCCTACACCTTCACCGCCGCCGAGCAGGCCCGGGAGCGCGCGGCCGTCGCCGAGCTGCTGCGCCACCCGCAGCAGGCGGTCGCCGCCACCGACCGGCGCTGGCGCGGGTACGTCGTCGCCGCGACCGACGGGGTGCCCGCCGCCCGGCGGCGGCTCGCCGTCAAGGCGGTGCAGACGCTCGTCACCAACTGGCGGAGTGCAGCGGGGGAGTTGAAGCACGACGGGATCACACCGTCGATCTCGTACAAGTGGTTCACCGGGGGGTTCTGGGCCTGGGACACCTGGAAGCAGGCCGTCGGCACGGCCCGGTTCGACCCCGCCCTCGCCCAGTCGCAGATCCGGTCCGTCTTCGACCACCAGGTGCGACCCGGTGCGGCCGACCGGCCGCAGGACGCCGGGATGATCCCGGACTGCGTCTTCTACAACGACCCCGAGCACGGCGGCGGCAACTGGAACGAGCGCAACTCCAAGCCGCCGCTGGCCGCCTGGTCGGTCTGGCAGGTCTTCCAGCGCAGCGGGGACACCGGCTTCCTGCGGGAGCTCTACCCCGAGTTGGTGGCCTACCAGCAGTGGTGGGGGAGGGCCCGGGACCACGACGGCAACGGCCTGGCCGAGTACGGCGCGACGGTCGACCCGGCCAACGGCAGCCCGGAGGACGTCCGGCAGGCCGCCGCCTGGGAGAGCGGCATGGACAACGCGCCGCGCTTCGACGCAGCGCTCGGTGCGGCGACGGTGCAGAACCACGACGCGAGCGGTGCCCTGGTCGGGTACTCGCTCGGTCAGGAGTCGGTCGACCTGAACTCCTACCTGGCGGCCGACCGGCGCTACCTGGCGAAGATCGCCGACCGGCTCGGCCTGCACGCCGACGCCGCCCGCTGGGGCGCGGCCGCCGAGCAGCTGGCCTCGGCGGTGCGGACGAGGATGTACGACCCGGCGACGGAGTGGTTCTACGACACCGCCCTCGGCACCGGCGCCCCGCTGACCGGGCGCGGGCGCGGCATCGAGGGCGTCATCCCGCTCTGGACCGGCGTCGCCTCCAAGGAGCAGGCGGCGGCGGTGAGTTCACGGCTCGCCGACCCGGCGGAGTTCGGCACTCCGGTGCCCTTCCCGACCGTCGCGAAGAGCTCGCCCTACTTCTCCGCGCAGGCCTACTGGCGCGGGCCGGTCTGGCTCGACCAGGCGTACTTCGCCCTGGCGGGCCTGAGGCGCTACGGCTACGACCGGCAGGCGGCGACGCTCACCGACCGGCTGCTGGCCGACGCCGGGGGTCTGGCCGGGAGCGGCCCGATCATGGAGAACTACGACCCGGTCACCGGGCAGGCACTCAACTCGACCAACTTCAGCTGGTCGGCGGCGCTGCTGCTCCCGCTGGTCGCGGACCACTGACCGGAGGGGAACAGGGGGCTGCGCGAAGGGGCGGGAGGTGGTGCACCTTCCGCCCTCGCACGGTTCCCGGACGGGTCAGTTCTCCGCGCTCACCGTCTGCCCGTCGTGCAACTCGACGATCTGGTCGGCGAGTTCCATCAGGGCTGGGTCATGGGTGGCGACCAGGGCGGTGACGCCCTCGCTGCGGACCACTGCGCGGAGCAGCTCCATGACGGAGCGTCCGGTCTCGGAGTCGAGCTGGCCGGTGGGCTCGTCCGCGATGATCAGTGCGGGCCGGTTGGCCAGCGCGCGGGCGATGGCGACGCGCTGCTGCTGTCCGCCGGAGAGTTCGCCGGGGCGCTGATCGGCGTGGTCGGCCAGGCCGACCAGCGCGAGCAGGGCGCGGGCGCGCTCCTCGCGCTCCTTCCCGGGGACGTGCCGCAGCCGCATCGGCACGCCGACGTTCTCGGCGGCCGTGAGCACGGGGATCAGCCCGAAGGACTGGAAGACGAACCCGAGCCGCTCCCGCCGCAGGGCCAGCCGCCCGCCCTCGTCCAGCTCGGCGAGGGTGGTGCCGTCGATGGTGACGCTGCCGCCGGTCGGGGTGTCGAGCCCGCCGACGAGGTTGAGCAGCGTCGTCTTGCCGGAGCCGGACCGGCCCTTGAGGGCGGTGAGCTCCCCCCGGCGGGCGGTGAAGGAGACGCCGCGCAGGGCGTGGACGGCACGCGGACCGTCGCCGAAGGTACGCCGGACGTCCTCGACGACGACCATCGGTGACGGTGTGGTGGAAGGTGCGGTGGAACTGGTCTGAGTCATGGTGCAACCCCCTGTTGCCGAGCGGCGTGTATTGAGCAATTCAGATTTGCTCACCTCGTACAGGGTGAGCGCAAGAGTCTTCCGTGACCTGATCGGTTCTGACAGGATCGTCCGATATTCGGTCACAGAAGACCGGAACGGGGGAGGTGTCGGATGCTCGGCTTTGTGCTGCGCCGCCTACGCGGACGGCTGCCGTTGGCTGCGTCCGTGCTGCTCACAGCCTTGATCACGACGGCCGTACTGACCGCACTGGTGGCGTTCAACCGGACGGTGGGTCAGGCGGGTTTGCGCCAGGCACTGCAAGGTTCCAGCCATTCGCGCACCACCGTGCTGATCAGTGGTGACCACGAGTTCGGGGCCCGTCCGAAGGACGACGAAGCAGTCGCACAATTCGCCGACGGTCTTTTCGGGCGCCTGCCGCACACCGTCCAGAGCGTCGCCCGCAGCCACTCCTACGGCCTGCCCGCCGACCCGAAGAAGCCGGGCAAGAGCGCCGACCTGACCATCCTGGCCTCCCTCGACCACAGCCGCGTCCGGCTCGCCGCAGGCGCCTGGCCGCAGACCGTCGGAGGAGCCGCCGGAGCCCCCGGAGCGCCGGTCGAGGTCGCCGTACCGCAGAGCACCCTGGGCCGACTCGGCCTCACCGCCACCTCCCTGCCCGCCGAACTGCGCCTCGACGACCGCTACGGCGGCGCCCCCGTGACCGTCAGGATCACCGGCGTCTACCGACCCGCCGACCGGGCCGCCGACTACTGGCGGCTCGACCCGCTCGGCGGGCACGGCGTCCAGGTGATGGGCTTCACCACCTATGGCCCGATGCTGGTGGACGACACCGCCTTCACCACCGGCCGCCTGCCGCAGGGCGGCCGGAGCTGGCTGGTCGACACGGACTTCGCCACCGTCACCGCCGACCAGGCGGACGCACTCCGCGCCCAGGACACCGCCGAGGAACACGCCTTCCAGGGCAGCACCGGCCTCCAGGTCCGCAGCGAGATCGCCGGCGCGCTCGGCGACCTCAAGTCGGGCGCGCTGGTCGCCCGCTCCGCCCTGCTGATCGGCGCACTCCAGCTCGCCGTGCTCGCCGCCGCCGCCCTGCTGCTCGTCGTCCACCTGATGACGGACCGTCAGGCGGGCGAGAACGCGCTGCTCACCGCACGCGGCGCCGCCCGCCGCAGGCTCGGCGCCTTCACCGCGACCGAGGCCGTGCTGCTCGCCCTGCCCGCCGCCGTGCTCGCGCCGCTGCTCACCCCACTGCTGATCCGGCTGCTCGGCAGCCTCGGGCCGCTCGCCCAGGTGCCGCTCGACACCTCGCTGCCCGCCGTCGCCTGGCCGGTCGCAGCGGCCTGCGCCCTGGCCTGCGTCATCCTCACCGTGGTGCCCCCACTGCTGCGCAACGCGGGCACCGCCACCCTGCGCCGGGCCGGCCGGCGCCAAGCGCTGGTCGCCGGCGCAGCGCGCTCCGGCGCCGACCTCGCGCTGCTCGTGCTGGCGGTCCTCGCCTACCAGCAACTCGCCCACTACGGCGGCGGCGGCCTCTCGGCGGACGCCTCCGGAGAGCTCGGTGTCGACCCCGTACTGATCGCCGCCCCCACCCTCGCGCTCTGCGCGGGCACTGTCCTGCTGCTGCGGGTCCTCCCGTACGCGGCCAGGCTCGGCGGGCTGCTCGCCGCCCGGGGCCGGGGCCTGACCGGCGCTCTGGTCGGCTGGCAGCTGGCCCGCCGCCCGGGGAGGGCCTCGGGCCCCGTCCTGCTGCTGGTGCTGGCCGTCGCCACCGGCGTGCTCGCGCTCGGCCAACGCTCCGCCTGGACCGCCTCGCAGCACGACCAGGCCGACTTCGCGACCGCCGGCGGCCTGCGGATCTCCGGCTCCTCCGTCGCCCCGATGGGGCAGGGCGGGCTCTTCGGCGCGCTGCCCGGCGGCGACCGGCTGATACCGGTGACGAAAGCCCCGGAAGTGCTGCCCGGTGGCACCACCGGACAGGTCATGGCACTGGACGCGGCCGCTGCCGCCGACCACCTCTCCATCCGGGGCGACCTCATCGGCGGCCGTACCGCCCGGGAGCTCTTCGGCCCGCTCGCCCGGCCCGTCGCAGGCAAGGCCGGGATCCCGCTGCCCGGCCACCCCGTCCGGCTGGACGCCGAGGTCGGCGTGCACACCACCATGCACAGCGTGCTCACCTTCCCCGGCGGGCCGGTGCCGCTGCCCGGCCCGGCGCCCGCCCCCTCGCTCGCCTTCCTGCTGCGTGACCGGTACGGCGTCAACTACCGGGTGCTCGCCCCGCCACCGGCCGACGAGGGGGTCGGCAAGGTCTCCGTCGACCTCGGCTCGCTGACCGACGCACCGCTCGGCTCGGCCGCATTCCCGCTCACTCTGACCGGAGTCGTGGTCGCGGCCGGCGGCGACAACGGCGAGACCATCGGCGGTGAACTGACGCTCGGCCGGATCACCGTCTCCGACACACCCGACGGCGCAGGCACGCCCGCCAACCCGCCCACCGGGCTCACCTGGCAGGGCACCGCCCAGGCCGGTCGCGGTGGATCCACGGAGGCCGTCGACGTCGACCCGGCCCCGGCCGACCAGCAGCGGCTGCTCAAGGTCCGCTACCAGGCCGACGCGATGATCTCGGCCAGCGTCAGCTCGACCATCACCCCCACGGCGAACGAGGACACCGTGGTGCCCGCCCTCGCCACCCGGAGCTATCTGGCGGCGATCGGCGCCTCAATCGGCGACACCGTCAAACTCCCGCTCGGCAACGGCCTCCTGAAGGCCCGGATCACTGCCGCCGTCGACGCCCTGCCGGTCGCCGGGACGACCGCACTGGTCGTCGACTACGCCACCGTCGGGCGACTGCTCACGGCAGCCGGGCAGGACGGCCCCACCCCCGGCGAGTGGTGGCTGCCCGCCGACTCCCCGACCGACCCCGTGCCCGGCAAGGCGGCCGACGCCCTGCGCGCCTCGGCCGCCTCGCAGAGCCTGCAACTGCGCGACGAGACCGCCACCGCACTGCTCGACGACCCGCTGAGCGCAGCGCCGCAGAGCGCCCTCGCCGCGCTGACCGCCGTCGCCGGGCTGCTCGCCGCGATCGGCTTCGCCGCCGCCTCGGCCGCCGCCCGCGCCGAACGGGCCGCCGAGTTCGCCGTGCTGCTGGCCCTGGGCGCCCCACGGCGCCAACTCACCCGCACCGTCGCCCTCGAACAGAGCCTGCTGGTCGGCCTCGGTTCGGCCGTCGGGCTCGGGCTCGGCGCCCTCCTCGTCCACCTGGTGATCCCCTTGGTCATGCTCACCTCCGCCGCTCAGCGGCCCGTCCCGGAGGCCGTCATCACCCTCCCGCTCGGCCAGGCGCTCGCGCTCACCGCCGCGACCGCCACGGTCCCCCTGCTGTCCGCCTTCTTCGGCGGCCGCCGAAGCCGTGACCTCGTCGCCCGCCTGCGGTACGTGGAGGAGATGTGACCAGCCCGAGCCCCACCGCCCCCTGGGTCCGGACGAGACTGCGCTCGGCTCGCGCCGCAGCGCTGCTGGCCGCCGCACTCGCCTTCGGCCTGGTCTTCTTCGCCGCCGCGCTGCCCCGGGCCCTGGACCGTGGCGCCGACCAGGCGTTGCGCCAGTACCTGCGGGACAGCGGCCCGGCAGCCGGCAGCCTGTTGGCGACCGCCCCGTCGTTCTGGGATCCGAAGGCCGCCGACCTGGACCACATCGCGGGCCAACTCGTCGACCGCGTCCACGGCACCCTGCGGCTGGCACCCGGCGGCCCCGTCTACGGCACCCGGGCGATGAAGGCCCGCGACCTCGGCAACCCCGAACTCGCCCGCCCCGAATTCGTGTCACCCAAGCTCGACCTGCTCTACCTGCACGACGTCGCCGCCCATGCCCGGCTGGTCGCCGGGCAGTGGCCGACCGGCAGCGTCAGCGACGGCACGGTGCCGATCGCGATCTCCGACGCCGCCGCCCGGACCCTGGGCACCAAGCTCGGCGCGGTGCTCGACGGCGGCTCGGGGCTGCACGGCCCGCAGCGCGTCACCATCGTCGGCCTCTACACCGTGAACGACACGGCGGACCCGTTCTGGGCGGACCTGCCCTGCCTCGCCAGAGCCTGCGCGGCCCACACCGACCCCAAGAAGGGCGAGCCCCCGCTCTTCTACTGGCGCACCGCCGGAGTCGTCGGCCCCGGTTCGCTCGCCGCCCTGGCCTCCTGGGGCGAACAGGCGGAGGACTTCTGGCGCCTGCCCGTGGACACCGACGCCCTGCGCGCCGACCAGCTCGCCGACACCGAGCACGAGGCGGCCGGGCTGATCGCCGGGCCGGACGCCAGTGCGCTGGTCGTCGCCACCGGCCGCGCCGACCTGCGGATCACCTCCCAACTCCCCGAACTGTTCGGCCAGGCCAGGGCCCGGCAGGCCGCCGCGGCCCCGCTCGCCGCGATCGGCCCCGCCGGGGCCATCGGCGTCGCCGTCGTGGTGCTCTGCCTGGCCGCCGCGCTCGCCGCCGACCGACGGAAGGCGGAGCTGGAGCTGCTCTCCGCCCGAGGCGGCTCACGCACCGGCGTCCTGCGCAGACTCCTCGCCGAGAGCGCCGTCACCACCCTCCCCGCCGCCCTCGGAGCCGCCGCGCTCGCCCTCCTGCTGCTGCCCACGCCACGCTGGGGCGCCGCCGCCCTGGCGGCCACCGCGACCGGCCTGTTCGCCCTGTGCGCCTTCCCGCTGCGGGTCACCGTCCCGAAGTTCCTGTCGGGCCGCGCCGCCGGGCGCCGCCGACCGGTCGCCGAGCTCCTCGTCCTGGCCGCCACCTCGGCAGCCGTGTTCGAGCTCCGGCGCCGAGGCGTCGCCCCCGCCGGGCAGGGCCTGGACCTCCTGCTGGTCTGCGCCCCACTGCTGCTCGCCCTCACCGGAGCGCTCGCACTGGCCCGGATCCAACCGGCGCTGGTCGGCGGTCTCGCCCGCTGGACGGGCCGCCGCCCCGGCCTGATCGGCTTCCTCGGCCTCGCCCGCGCCGCCCGGGGCACCGGCACCAACCCCCGGCCTTCCGTACTACCGCTGTTCGCCCTGGTGCTCGCCGTCACCACCGCCGGATTCGGCGCCACCGCACTCGGCGCCATCACCACCGCCCGCCACCAGGCGGCCCGTCACGGTGTCGGCGCCGACGTCTCCGTGGTCACCAAGGACGGCCTGCCACTGCCCGACGGCTTCGCCGCCGCGGCCGCCGCACTGCCCGGCGCCCACGACGCCACCGCCGTCTGGACGCAGGACGAGGTCCTCGCCACCGGCTCCGAGAACCTGGCGAACGGTCGCATCACGGTGCTCGCCGTCGACCCCGTCCGCTACGCCGCGATCGCCCGCTCGACCGGCCACGCGGCCATCGACCCGGCCGTGCTCGGCGGCGCCCCCGGCGCCGACGGCGTGCTGCCCGCCCTCGTCACCCCGGACGTCGCCGCGAGCTTCACCGGCACCCTCAAGCTCCAGCTCAACGACGGCGGCGAACTCCGGGCCCGGATGGCCGGGACGATCGCCGACACGCCCACCGTGGTGGGCTCCAAGACCCCCGTCGTGATGGTCCCGGCCGGTCCGGCCACCGCCCAGCTCGCCGAAGTCGGCAAGCCCACCCAGTGGTTCGCACTCGGCAACCCCGACGTGGACCGGCTGCGCGCGCTGCTCGGCAAGACCCAGGCACAGCTGCGCACCAGCGGCGCCGAGGCGGCCGAGCTCGGACGCGACCCGCTCCAGCACAACGCCGAGCGGCTCTTCTGGTCCGCCGTCCTCGCGGCTGCCGGATTCGCCCTGCTGGCCGTCCTGCTCGCCCTCGTCCGCGCCGCGCCCGACCGCGCCGCGCTGCTGGCCAGGCTGCGCACCATGGGCCTGCGGCCCCGCGAGGGCCTGGCCCTGATCCTGGTCGAGGCGCTGCCACAGGCCTTCACCGCCACCGCCGTGGGCGCACTGGTCGCGGCGGGCTCGGTGGCCCTGCTCGGGCCCGCCGTCGACCTCTCCGCGATGGTCGGCACCGCCGTGGCCACCGGGCTGTCACCCGCAGCCCTCCCCGTGCTCACCCAGGCGCTCGGCCTCGCCGCGCTGATCGCCCTGGGCGTGCTCGCCGAAGCCGCCGTCTTCGGCCGACGACAGATCACCACCGAGTTGAGAGCGGGAGACAGCCGTTGAACAGCCAGCCCGAGGGCGCCGTCACGGCCCCGACCGCCACCCCCACTGCCACCCCCACCCTGGCGGAGCTCCAGGACCGGGCGCTCGCCGCCGCCGCGCCGCGCGCCTACGGCGCCGACGCCGTCATCGCCTGCGACCGCCTGGTGCGGATCTTCACCGCCGAGCGGATCGAGGTGCAGGCCCTCCAGGGCCTCGACCTGCTGGTCGACCCGGGCGACCTGGTCGCACTGGTCGGCGCCTCCGGCAGCGGCAAGTCGACCCTGCTGAACATCCTGGCCGGCCTCGACAGCCCCACCGCCGGACGGGCCACCGTCGCCGGGGCGGACCTGCTCGCGATGACCGCCAAGGAGCGCCTGCGCTACCGCCGCGACGTGGTCGGCTTCATCTGGCAGCAGACCGCCCGCAACCTGTTCCCATTCCTGACGGCCAGTCAGAACATCGCCCTCCCGATGCAGTTGCGCGGGGACCGCCGCAGCCGGGGCGCCGCCGCCAGGCAGACGGCCCGGGTCGCCGAACTCCTCGAGGCCCTCGACATCGGCGACCTCGCCGACCGCCGCCCCGCCCAGCTCTCCGGCGGCCAGCAGCAGCGGGTGGCGATCGCCGTGGCGATGGCCAACAACCCGGCCGTCGTGCTCGCCGACGAACCCACCGGCGAGCTCGACTCGGAGACCGCGGCGGGCGTCTTCGACGCCTTCCGCACCGTCAACCGCGAGATGGGCGCCACCGTCGTGATCGTCACCCACGACCCGATGGTCGCGGGCGAGGTCCGCCGCACCGTCGCCATCCGCGACGGCCGCACCAGCAGCGAGGTGCTGCGCCGCACCGTCACCGACGAGCACGGCGAGGAGTCGGTGAGCGAGCGCGAGTACGTGATGCTGGACCGCACCGGCCGGGTCCAGCTGCCCGCCAAGTTCCTGGCGGCGCTGGGGATGGAGCACCGGGTCGCCGTCGACCTGGCGGCCGACCACATCGCCGTGCACCCCGACGACCACTCCGACGACCACGGCTGACCGGCGCCGGCCGGTGAGGCCGTGCGGGGCGGTCGGCGGGGCTTTGACGCCCCGTCGGCCGCCCCGGTAGCGTCCTGGAATGGATCTTTTGCGCTACGTGGCCTTCACCGACGACCCGTCCGGCGGGAATCCGGCCGGGGTGGTGCTCGACGCCGAGCACCTCGACGAGCCGACGATGCAGGCGACGGCCGCCGAGGTCGGCTTCTCGGAGACCGCCTTCGTGGTGCCGCGCGGCGGCGGGCGCCTGGACGTCCGCTACTTCAGCCCGCTGGCCGAGGTGCCGTTCTGCGGGCACGCGACCATCGCGACGGCCGTCGCCCACGCCCACCGCCACGGCGTCGGCGAGCTGCTGCTGAACACCCTGGCCGGCGAGATCGCCGTCTCCACCAGCGCCTCCCCGGACGGCACCGTCGGCGCGACGCTGGTCAGCGTGCCGCCGCGCACCGAGCCGCTCGCCGACGGGGACCTCGCCGAACTCCTCGCCGCCCTCCGCTGGTCGGCCGCCGACCTCGACCCGGAGCTGCCGCCGCGCGTCGCGTACGCGGGGGCCTGGCACCCTGTCGTCGCGGCCGCCACCCGGGCCCGGCTGGCAGAGCTGGACTACGACTACGACGCGCTCGCCACCCTGATGCAGCGCCACGGCTGGACGACCGTGGACCTCGTCCACCGTGAGTCGCCGACGCTGTTCCACGCCCGCAACCCCTTCCCGCCCGGCGGCGTCGTCGAGGACCCGGCGACGGGCGCCGCCGCAGCGGCCCTCGGCGGCTACCTCCGCGAACTCGGGCTCGCCCCGGCCGTGCTGACCGTCCACCAGGGGTACGACCTCGGCCGCCCCAGCACCATCACCGTGACGATCCCGCAGGCCCCGGGCACCGGCATCGCCGTCACGGGCACGGCCGTCCCGTACGAGAGCTGAGGCCGGGGCCGGACCGGCCTGTCGGCACCGGCGCCGGGGGCCGTAGGCTACGGCGCAGAGCAGGTCCGTGAGGGCAGTCCGGGGTGCCCTGGCGGACTACGATGAGGGCAACAGGAAGCGGGGAGAAGAGTGGTGGTGACCGAGGTGACCGAGGGGGATTCGCTCGCCGAGCGGATCGACCGGCTGTTCCGGATCGTGCGGCGGCCGGGCGGTGACTCCTTCAGCAACGAGGAGGTGGCCCGGTCCTGTCGGGAGGCGAGCGGCGAGAGCTTCTCGACCACCTACCTGTGGCAGCTGCGCACCGGCCGCCGGGACAACCCGACGAAGCGTCATCTGGAGGCGCTGGCCCAGTTCTTCGAGGTGCCGCCGGCGTACTTCTTCGAGGACGAGCAGGGTGCCAGGATCGCCGAGGAGCTGACGCTGCTGGGCGCCCTGCGCGACGCCGGCGTCCGGGAGGTCGCGCTCCGCGCGGTGACGCTCTCGCCGGACGGCCTGGGCACGATCACCGACATGATCGAGGCGATCGCGCGCCGTGAGCGGGAGGCGGCGGCCCGGCGCGCGGAGTGATGGCGGCAGATCGGTCGACGTTCGAGGTGGTGGGGTGTGGGGTGGGGCCGGAACGCGCTGTGGCGGCGGTGCCGCCGGATGGCGGCGACCTTGACGCTGCCGGAGCCGTTCGAGCTGGCGGAGCTGACGCGGGCGCTCTCCGAACGGATGGGCCGCCCGGTCGAGTTCATCCCGCTGCCCGCCGGGTCGTTCGGCCCGTGCGGGGTGCTGGTGAGTACCGACCAGGCTGAGTACATCGGGTACCCGGCCGACACCACGCCGCTGCACCAGCGGCACATCGTGCTGCACGAGGTCGGCCATCTGCTCTGCGGCCACCAAGGCGGCGCGGGTCTGGGGCCTGGTGTGACGGAGACTCTGCTGCCGCACCTGTCCGGGCAGTTGGTGCGCCGGGTGCTCGGTCGCGACGCGTACACCGAGGTGCAGGAGCGCGAGGCGGAGCTGTTCGCCTCGCTGGTGATGCACCGGGTGAGCCTCGGTGGCGGGCCGGTCGCCGAGCTGCCGGTCGCCCAACCGGGCGGGGAGGCGGACACGGTGGCCCGGCTTGGCTCGTTCTTCGACGTGCCCCGGCACGGCGCGTGATCGACGTCGCCGGGCTGCTGACCAGCCTGGTCGCCCTGCTGGCCGTGCTCTGCCGGCTCTGGTCCGGCGGCGGGCTCTCCGGCAGTGGGGGCTCCCGGGGCGGGCTTGTGGTCGGCTTCGCCGCCAGCATGGGCACCTCGGCCGCGCTGCTCGCCCCGGCCACGGTCGCGGCGGCCGCCGACTGGCCGCCGCTCTGGCGGGCCCTGCCGCTGCTCGGCACGGAGTCCCGGCTGATCGCGGTCGCCTGCCTGGCCGCGATGGCGTACGACATCCGGGGCGGTGGCGCGACCAGGCCCCAACTGGCGCTGCTTGCCGGGCTGCTGACGTTCGAGGCGGGTTGCTACCTGGCGTCGGGTGCGTCGCAGGCAGGGAGCGTGCTGATCGCGCACGGGCCGGCCGGGCGGGCGGCGCTGGTGGCGTACGACGGGGCCTTCGTCTCCTACACCCTCTGGTGCGTCGGCCTGTTCACGCTGGTGGTCCGCCGCTCCGCCCGGCAGGTGCCGCCGGGGCTGCTGCGGACGGGCCTGCGGCTGGTCGCGGCGGGCGGCACGAGCGGGCTGCTGTGGGCCCTGGCCGAGCTCATCCAGCTCAGTGGGCTGGTCATGACGGGCCGTCAGAACACCGCCGAGGACGTGTTGTCGGCGCCACTCGCGGTGCTGACCCTGACGCTCGGGCTCGGCGGTGCGACGCTGACGGCCTGGGGGCGGCAGGCGGCCGCGCCGGTGCGCTGGCTGCGGGCCTGGCACAGCTACCGGCGGCTCGGGCCGCTCTGGGCGGCACTGCACGCCGTCCGCCCGGAGATCGCACTGGACGGCGAGGCCTCACCCTGGGGCCGCAGCGTCCAGTTCGCGCTCTACCGCCGGGTGATAGAGATCCGCGACGGGCAGCTCGCCCTCCGCTCCTACGTGCACCCGAGAGCGGTGGAGTGGGCCGGTGGCGAAGCCCGCTCGGCCGAGGTGGAGGCCGCGGTGATAGCGGCCGCAGTGGAGGCCGCCACCGCCGGGCACCGCTTCCCGGGGGCCGGCTACCGGGCGCCCGAGGTCCGCGCCGAACTGGCCGAGGAGACCGCGAGGCTGCTGCTCATCGCCGCGGCGTTCACCGGCTCGACCGCCGTGGCGGAGGTGCGCCGCCGAGTCCGCGCGGAGCTGCGGTCGTAGCCTGCGCAAGCAGTGGGAGCGGCCCGCCCTGCCCGGGTGGGATCGCCGGGGCGGGGCGGGCCGAGTGGAGGCGCCGGGTGGACCGGCCTGCCGGGGTTCACCGGCGGTCGGACCGGGGCCTCCCGTCAGGGGCCGTACGGTGTCGGGGCTCAGACTATGTCAGCTGCCGCGGATGGAGCTAGTACCGAATCCATCTCAGCTGCCCGACCGACCGTCACCGGGGAAGGAGGCAGCGGCAGTCGGGCGGGTCAGCGCCGTGCGGCCGGGGCCGGGTGCGCCGAGTAGCCGTGGTCGCTCTCGTCCGTGGTGAACGAGTAGCTGATGTTGCCCATGACCCCCGCCACCAGGTAGACGACGAGCAGGGCGGTGCCCCACGTGCTCATCCGCAGCGGGCGGGTTGCCGAGCGGATCTCCTCGGGGGCGTACGGCTCGGTGTCGCCGAACAGCCGCTTCGGGTAGGCGGGGGTGAGCAGCAGCCCGTACGCGTTGTACCGCATCGAGTACCGCAGGGTGGCGGCGGTCGCCTCGAACAGCGGCCGGGGTGCCCGCCCGGTGATCAGCACCACCAGCCAGCTCAGCACTGCCAGGACGCCCCAGCCGGTGGTGGCCAGGCTCTGGATGACCGCCGCCGGGAAGATCAGGATGATCCGGAAGAACACGGCGAGCCGGTTGAGCGGGCCGGGACGCAGCTCGATCTGCACGGGGTAGCCCGGGGCGTGCAGCGCGAACGGCGGGTAGGTGTCGACGAGCAGCATCGCGCTCGCGCCGAGCCGGGTGACGTAGCCGACGTAGCCGGTAAGGAGGCGGGCGAACGGATCGGGCAGCCGGCCCAGCACCAGGGCGGCGAACCAGCCGAGCACGACCGTGACTGTCGCCACCACCGAGAGCACCAGCAGCACCAGGAAGTGCGGCAGCAGCAGGAGCCAGCGCAGCAGCACCGTGAGCCTGCGCTGCGGTGTGGGTTCGGGGATGTCGAGCGTCGGCAGCCACTCCGCCGACTTTCCTGCCGCCTCCGGGACGTGCCAACCGCCTGCCGCTGCCATGCGTGTTCCTTCCACCGTGGGAGAGCTGTGGGGGTGCTCCCTCCCACGGTGGCAGGAGCGCGCGCCGACGGCGCGGTGGCAGCGGCCGACGGAGGGTCAGGTCGGCCCGATGAGGGGTCAGCAGCTGCCGGAGCCCGCGCCGCCGAGGTGGAAGGAGGTCGCCGTGGGGCTCGCCGAGGAGTAGAGCTCGGGGCTGGTGGCGCTGACCGTCAGAGCGGGGGAGTCGGTGGCGCCGACCAGGTAGTAGGAGTCGATCCAGGAGGAGCGCCGGGAGTCGGCGGCCCAGCCGTCGCCCATGTCCTCGCAGGTCGCGCCGGCGGCGTGGGCGACCTCGCCGAAGGCGGTGACGACCTGGGCGCGGTTGTACGCCCCGTTCCAGAGCGAGCCGGGGAAGTAGCCGACGGCCTGGTCGTTGTAGAAGACCCACCAGTCGCCCTTGACGTTCTGGATCGCGAACCGCGCGGAGGACCCGGCCCCGACCGTCATCCCGGCCTTCGCCGACCGGGAGACCTGCACGAAGCCGCAGCCGTTGTAGCAGCTCTCGGCGCCGTCGACCCAGTGGTAGACGAAGAGGTGCGGGCGGGTGTCGCCGTTCAGGCCGAGGTCCACCGTCCAGCCGATCTCGACGGTGGACTTGCGGTCGGCGGACTGCAGGGCCAGCTCCTGGAGCGAGTGCGACTCGGTGTCGCCGGGCTTGATCTCGGGGGCGCTCTGCAGCATCCGCACGCTCGCGCCCGCCGTGTCGGTGATCTGACGGCCGGACACGTAGTCGTAGCACGCGCCGAACCAGCAGACCGGGCCGGTGCCCGCGGTGGCGGCCGGGGGCCGGGGCGCCAGGGTGGCGGCCTGGGCCGGGGTGGTGGCCGTCAGGAGGCCGAGGGCGGCGAGCAGGGTGGTGGTGCCACTGAGGATCGTGCGGCCTATCCGCATGTGGGGGCTCCCGGGAGACGAGTTGAGTGGGGGTGTAACTCCGTTTATGGCGAGGGTTAAGCTAGTCCTGCCGTACCCGACGGCACAAGAGCCCGGAGCCGCTACGCTGAGCGACCGTCGGCGGGGTGAGCAGCAGGAGGAGAGCCATGGCGGAGCGGACCACGCGCGGTGCGGGCACCGAGATCGGGGCCCGGGTGCTGCGGCTGCGCACCGACCGTGGCCTCACCCAGCGCGCCCTCGCCGAGCCCGGCTACACCGCCGCCTACATCTCCACCCTGGAGGCCGGCAAGGTCAGCCCCTCCGAGGCCGCGCTCCGCTACCTGGCCGACCGGCTCGGCGTCAGCTTCGAGGAGCTGTCCACCGGCAGACCCGCCCACCTGGCGACCGGCCTGCGGCTGCGGCTCACCGACGCCCGCCAGACGCTGGCCGCCGGAGAGCCCGCCGAGGCCGCCGCCCAGTACGCCGCCCTCGCCGAGGAGGCCGGACAGCTCGCCCTGCCCGCCGAGGAGGCGGCAGCCCGTACCGGCCTCGGCGACTGCGCCCTGGAGACCGGCGAACTCACCGAGGCCATCGGCCACTTCGAGGCCGCCGAGGGGCTGCTCGCCGACCAGCCCCTCCCGCAGCGGGTGCCCGCGCTGCGCGGCCGGGCCGTCGCCCACCTGCTCGCCGGAGACCTGCGGTACGCCTGCTACCTGCTGGAGACCGCGATCGACCAGCTCAACGCGAGCGGCCTGCACGATCCGCACGCGCTGCTGCTGCTCTACTCCGCCGTGATCGCCCCGTACATGGACCTCGGCGCCCAGCCCCGCGCCGCCCGCGCCGCCGAACTCGCCCTCGCCCTGGCCCCGCAGGTCGCCGACCCCGCCCTCGTCGCCCGGATGCACCGGGGTGTCGCCCGCACCCTGCTCGCCGAGGGCCGGGCCGCCGAGGCCGACGCCTCGCTCGCCCGCGCTCAGGAGCTCTACCAGCAGCTGCAGATCCGCACCGAGCTCGCCCACTGCCACTGGATGCGCGGCTACCTCCGCGCCCAGGAAGGCGACCTGGACCGCGCCGAGCACGAACTGCGCACCGCACGCGGCATCCTGGCCCACCGCCGGGCCACCCTCTACACCCGCCAGATCGACGTCGAACTCGCCGACGTACTGCGGCGCGGCGGCCGCCCCGAGGAGGCCGAACAGCTGCTCACCGACCTCCTCGACGAGCTCACCCCCGAGCGCGGCGCCGTCCACGGCGGCGGCGCCCACCGCCTGCTCGGCCTGATCGCCGAGGAACGCGGCGACCTCCCCGCCGCCGAACACCACTACCGCTCCGCCCTCACCCTGCTCGAACACGCAGGCGCCGCAGCCGACCTGGCCGACCTCTGCCGCCTCCTCGGCGACCTGCTGCGCCGCACCGGCCGCCCCGAGGACGCCCTCGACACCTACCGCACCGGCCTCGCCCACCGCGCCACCCCCGGCACCACGACGCTCGGCCCGGCCCCGGCGGGGCCGCCGGTCTGAGGACCTTTCCGGGCGGGGGCTGCGAGGATGTCGGCATGGAACAGCAGACGTTGAACGGACCGGCAGCCTCGGACGCGGTCGGTGAGCTGGGCTGGCGCTTCCTGGTGGGCACGGTACGGACCTCCGTCCCGGTCGGGTCGCTGGCGGAGGGGGCCGCGCTGGCGACGAGGGCGGTGGCGGTGTGCGGGGAGCACGCCGACCGGCACCTGCGGGTCGATCTCCGGCCCGAGCAGGTCGTGTTCACCCTCCAGTCGCTGGACCATGCCGCCGTGACCACCCGCGATGTCGACCTCGCGGAGCGGATCTCCGGCGTTGTGCGCGAGGCCGGGGCCCGGACGGAGCCCGGGTTCGGCGCGGACGCACCACGGTCGGTCCAACTCCTGGAGATCGCGATCGACGCGCTCGACATCGCGGCGATCCGGCCGTTCTGGCAGGCGGTGCTGGGCTACGCCGACGAGGCGGGCGCCGACGGGCCGACGGACCCGCTGGTCGACCCGCTCGGCCAGGGCCCGGCGGTCTGGTTCCAGCAGATGGACCGGCCCCGGCCGGACCGCAACCGCATCCACTTCGACGTCAGCGTCCCGCACGACGAGGCTCCCCGGCGGATCGCCGCCGCGCTGGTCGCCGGTGGCCGTCTGCTGTCCGCACTCCGGGCGCCGGCCTTCTGGGTGCTCGCGGACGCCGAGGGCAACGAGGCCTGCGTGACGACCTGGCAGGGCCGGGAGGGTTAGCGTCCGCCCTCACCGACCCTCTGGGCCTGCCCCGAGATGGTTGATCAACTTCTGGCTAGGATACGGCGCATGGACATCGTGATCCCGCTCTTCGACCGCTTCGAGCCGCTCGACGCGATCGGCCCGTACGAGATCCTGGCGCACGTGCCCGGCGCCACCGTGCGCTTCGTCGCGCCCGAACCCGGCCTGGTGCAGGACGTGCTGGGCGCCCTGCCGGTGCACGTCCCGACCAGGTACTCCGAGGTGGAGCACTGCGACGTCCTGCTGATCCCCGGCGGGGGAGGCGCCTGGACCCTGGCGGCCGACCCCGACTTCCTCGACTGGGTCCGCCGCATCCACGCGGGCACCCGGTTCACCACCTCGGTCTGCACCGGGGCCCTGGTGCTCGGAGCGGCCGGCCTGCTGGACGGCCTGACCGCCACCAGCCACTGGGGCGTGATCGACGAGCTGGAGGCGTACGGCGCCGTATACACCCCGGAACGGGTCGTCCGGGAAGACCGGATCATCACCTCGGCCGGGGTGTCCTCGGGCATCGACATGGCGATCCGGCTGGCCGCCCTGCTCAGCGACGACACCACCGCCCAGGCGATCCAGCTCTACACCGAGTACGACCCGCAGCCCCCGTACGACACCGGCTCGGTGGCCAAGGCCCCGGCCGAGGTGCTGGAACGGGCCCGCACCCTGGCGTAGCGGGCCGCTCCCGGCTCAGAAGGCCGTCCGGGCGTCGCTCCTCGGGTCGCCCCGGACGATCCTGTCCTCGTAGAGCCCGGCTCGGGCGGACCGTCGCCACGGCCGGGCGAGCCGGAGCATCACGTCGATGTCCGGGTCCGGCGAGTCCAGATCGAGGTCCACGACGGCCAGCGCGGGCTGCCCGTCGCCGGGGCAGCGGGCGAGCCACCGGCCGCCCGGCGCGACGATGCCGGAGGGCACGGTGGCGCTGAACTGCGCCGGGATCGCATAGCCGACCCAGTAGCCGTGCAGCGTCGCGTAGGCCTGGCCGAGCACGGCACGCGGCGCGTCGTCGGCCATCACCGACAGCAGCACGCAGTCGACGCCCAGGCGTTCGTACTCGGCGAACAGCTCGGGGAAGTTGGCCTCGATGCACAGCGCGACCCCGAAGCGGAAGCCGTCCACCTCGAAGACCACCGGCTCCGTCCCCGGCGTGTAGAGCAGGGACACCTCCGCGTGCGAGAGGAAGCGCTTGTCGTAGCGGGCGACGAGCCGGCCCCGGTCGGAGACGACGTAGAGGCTGTTGTGCGGGCGGTGCGGCGGCGTGAGCGGGTGGACCGAGCCGAACGCCACCCATATCCCCAGCTGCCCCGCCAACTCGGCCACCGCCTCGGCCTCCTCGCGCAGCGCGTCCCAGGCGGCCCGGCCCCAGTCCGCCTCGAGCAGCTCGCCGGGCCCACCGAGTCCGCCGGGCCTGCCGGAGGACATCACCCGCTTGTCCGGGTAGACCAACGCCCCCTCCGTGAACTGCACGAGCCGTGCCCCGGCCTCGCTCGCCCGGCGCACCAGCGCCCGTATCTCCGCGCCGCTCGCCCGCAGCGCCGCCACGTCGGACGGGTCCGTGGGGACGGTGCTCTGTGCGACGGCCAACCGCAGTGTCCTGGTCACTCCGCGACGATACGGGAGGCGCCCGGCAGACGGAGCCGATTCGAACGCGGCGGAGCCCTTGATCGGCCCCACAACCGACCACGGGCTCCGCCGCCGTACAGCCCTGCACTCCGCCTGATACCAGCTGAAATGAATGAGGCAGGCACGAGTATTCACTCGTGCACTGTCCAGGTCAATAGTCCTGTGGTGGCGCGGCTGTGACGGCAAATCAGGCGTAGGAGTAGCCGAGCGTGGTGATGCTGCGCTCGTCCGTCGCGGTGCTGGTCCACGGGTCGAGGGTGGCGTCCTTGCCGGTCAGGCTGGGGTGGCCGGAGTGGTTGAGCTGCCAACGGTCCCAGATGCGGTCGACGTTGGCGTGCAGCAGCCAGAAGATCGGGTCGTGCGGCGAGGCCATGATGTCGCTGATCGTGCCGTTGCACCAGTTGTGCACCTGGTTGTGGGCGTCCGTCTCCAGGTGGCTGGTGAAGGGGGTGTAGCGGGAGCGGGCCAGCAGGCCGTCGATGACGGACTGGTCCGGCAGCGAGCCGCCATTCGCACCGGGGGTGTCGCGGACGACCTGCGGCGGCTGCCAGACCCAGTCGGGCCGGGCGTGGTCGTTGGCGTAGTCCCAGTAGGGCACCGTCAGGGTGGGGGTGCCGGCCCGCAGCAGGTTCTCCAGCTCCAGCAGGTAGCGCCGATGCCAGGGCAGGAAGCGCTGGGCGCCGATCGGGCCGCTCATCGAGTGCATCCGGTGGCTCATGTCGGCGTGGGCTGCGGCCAGCTTCCCGTACGCGCCGCTCGCGTGTGCCGCCTGGAGGGCCTCGTTGAAGCGGTCCTTGGCCGCAGAGTCGAGGGTGCGATGGTCGGCGCGGACGCGGGCGAGGCTGGCCGCGAGCTGGACGACGAACTCCCGGGCGGCCCCGACCGGCACCAGGCCCGGGTCGGCCCCGGCGGGCCGGGGCGGCAGGGCGGCGATGTGCCGGTCGAAGCGGACGGCCACCACCTCCGGGTCGAGCAGCGGGGACACGCCCCAGCTGTCCTGGAGGCGCAGCAGCTCGGTGCGGTCGGGGAATCTCCCGCCGACGGGGAACGCGGCAGTGGTCTGGTCGTTGGCTGGCACGGGTGGGCCTCCGGGGCTGTGCGGCAGTGTGGTCGGTACCTGCCACGGTCACTCGGAGTGGCGGCGCTGAGACGCTCGGACGCGCGAGCCGGTCGTGCTTTCACCCCATCAGATCAACAGTTTGAACGACCGGCCGGCGGCACCGGCCGCCCTTGCCGCCCGGCCCGGCCGGGAGCACGCTGGTGGGAGCGGGATCCGGGCACCTGGAGGTGCGTGATGCAGAACCAGTGGGACGTGCAGCTGACCTTCGAGGAGGACGGCGTGCACACCTCGTGCGACGCCCGCCTGGCCGGCGCGCGGGCGCCCGGCCTGGCCGGGCACGGTGAGTCGGTGCGCAGCGTGGCGGACCGGCCGTTGGCCCGGATCGGTGAGGAGATGGCTGCCTCCCGGGCCCTCGACGACCTCTCGGCCAGGCTGCGGGCGCAGGCCGACGGCGAGCTCGCGGACGAGGGGCACCGGCCCGCCTATCTGATCTTCTGACCAGAGCTCCACGGCGGGCCGGTCGGCCGTCAGCTCGGGGCGCCGAAGTCCTGCGTCCACCACGGGCCGCCCGAGCCGTGGTGGATGCCGACACCGAGCTCGGTGAACGCGCAGTTGAGGATGTTGGCCCGGTGGCCGGAGCTGTTCATCCAGCTGTCCATCACGGCGGCCGGGTCGCCCTGGCCCTGCGCGATGTTCTCGCCCCAGGTGCTCCAGCGGTAGCCGGTCGCGTCGATCCGGGCCTGCGGGCCCTGACCGTCCGGGTTGGTGTGGTCGAAGAAGTTGCGGGCCGCCATGTCGTCGGAGTGCCCCTGTGCCGCCTTCTGGAGGAGGGCGTTGGACTTCACCGGGGCGCAACCGGCCTTGGACCGCTCGGTGTTGACCAGATCGATCACCTGCTGCACCTCGCCCGTCGCGGCAGCGGTCGCCGGCCGTGGCGCGGCCGAGCTGACGGTGGGGCGCGGACTCCGGCTGGGGCTCGCCGAGGGCGTGACCTTCGGCGACGGTGACGGCGAGGCGGAGAGGGAGGCGGACGGCGAGGGGGACACCGATCCGGCCGGCGTGCTCGGTGCGCTCACGGGAGCGGCAGGCGCACTGGAGACCGCCACGACCGCGACCGGCGGCGGCACCGCCGCCGTGTCGGCGCGGACGGCCGACGGGCCGGGCGTCTCCTGCTCGGCCATCACCAGGCCGCCCGCCGCCAGGGACAGCACGGCCGCGCCGACCGCCGCCCCCACGACCCGCCGCCGGGCAGGCTTGACCCGCCGCCGGTGCCCGCCGTTCCCGGCCCGGTGCCGCGCGACGGCCTGCGCAGAGCCCTGAGAGCCCTGGGCTGAGCCCTGAACAGAGCCCGGCGCGGAGCCGGAGCCGGAGCCGGAGGCCGGGCCGGGTGCGGCCTGCTCGGCAGCGGTGTGATGCATGGCAGGCAGGCCCGAGTAGGTCCTGGGCAGCGGCAGCAGTGCCAGCCCGGCGAGCAGGCCCTCGGCGGGGACCAGGCCGTTCCAGTGCCGCGAGCAGTGCGCACAGTCGCGGGCGTGCCGGGCGAGCCGCTTGCGCCAGAGCGCGCTCGGCTGCCCGTCCCAGGCCGCCGTCAGCTCGTCCAGCTGCGGGCAGAGCGGCGTGGTGGCGAGCGCCCGCACCACCACCCGGGCGGTCTCCAGCTGGGTCTTCATCCGCTGCACCCGCACCGCCGCGTGCTGCGGCGAGAGCTCCATCGCGGCGGCCAGCTCGGCCCGGCCCAGTTCGCCCGCCGCCTCCAGCCACCAGAGCGAGAGCAGCTCGCGGTCGTCCTCGTCCAGCCAGCGCGTCGCCTCCGCGACCTCCCGGCGCTGCCCGGCCAGACCGAGCCGGATGATCGTCAGACCGACGAAGTCCGCGCCCGGGTCGGCCGCCTCGGTGCCCTCGTGGAGCGGGCCGCCCTGGTCGTACCGGAGCTGCTGCGCCTGGTGGCGCTGCCGGATCTGGTTCATCGCTATCGCCACCAGCCAGGACCGGAAGCTGGCCGGGTCACGCAGCGAGGGCAGGCTGTGCACCGCGCGGAGCATGGTCTCCTGCACCACGTCGTCGGTGTCCGGGTGCCCCGAGAGGGCCCGGCCGACGATGTTGTAGACCAATGGGAGATGGCCCCTGATCAGCTCGTTCGTTGCGTGCTGGTCGCCGGTCTGCGCCCGTGCCACCACTGCTGCGCCGCAGTCCCTGTCCATCGTGGTCCACCTTCTCCGTCGGCCTGCCCGTCTGCCCTGTCCTGATGGGAGATCCGGCGGTCGGCGGCGGATAACAGAAATCCGTCGGAGAGTTTCCGGCGGAAGCGATCGGCCGGGGGAGCGTAGCCGAGCGGGCCGGGGGTGGTGCGGCCGGGGGTGGTCACAGCGGCCGTGCTGTGATCGACGTCACGCTTTCGCTGTCGTGCCACCCATTGGGCTCTCCGGTGCGTCCTGAAAGGTATGACAGTGACAGGCGATCCGGTCGACGACTTCGTGGATCAAGGACGTGGCGCCGGCCGCGCCGCCGTCCGGCAGGCCGCGAAGGCGAGCGGCCGACGTCGGCGGAGACGGACCGGCGTCCGGCGCTGGGCCCGGCCCGTCGCGCTGACCACCGGGCTCGTGGTGCTGGCGGGGTGCTCCGGCGCCTATCTCTACATCAGGCACCTGGATTCGAACATCAAGCACGCCCCGCTCGGCGCGGGCAACGCCCCGCCGCCTGCGGGCGGGGCCGACGCCTCGGGCCGGGTCGCGATGAACATCCTGATCATCGGCACCGACAGCAGGAAGGGCCTGGACGGCGGGTACGGCGACCGGGACAACGTCGGGGAGGGCAACAACGACGTCAACATCGTGCTCCACGTCTACCCGGACCGGCACACCGCCGTGGCCCTCGACCTGCCCAGGGACACCCTGATCGACCTGCCGCAGTGCAAGGACCCGGTGACGGGGAAGGTGTACCAGGCCAGGAGCCACCGGCCGCTCAACGAGGCGATGGGACGCGGCGGCCCGGGGTGCGTCCAGGACACCGTGCAGGCCGTCACCAAGCTGCGGATCGACCACTTCGCGGTCGTCAACTTCCAGGGGGTGAAGGACCTGACGGACGCGGTCGGCGGCGTGCCCGTGAACCTCTGCACGGCCGTCAAGGACAAGGACTCCCACCTCGACCTGCCCGCCGGGCCGCACACCCTCAACGGTGAGGAGGGCCTGGCGTTCGTCCGCACCCGACACGCCGTCCAGGACGGCAGCGCGGTGGGCCGGTTCTCGATGCAGCGGGCCTTCCTGTCGGCGCTGGTGCGGAAGCTGACCGCCCAGGGCACCCTCCTCGACCCCACCAAGGCGTTCCCGGTGATCGAGGCCGCCACCAAGTCGATCACGGTCGACGACCCGATCTCCGGTACCACCGGCCTGGTCGGTCTGGCCACCGAGCTGAAGAACATCAAGCCGGCCGAGATCGCCTTCGTCCAGCCGCCGACCGAATACACCCAGGACGAGCCGACCAAGGAGCTCCAGTCCAAGGACCGCTTCGTCCAGCCCGGCGCCGACGACCTGTTCGCGCTGATCCTCGCGGACAAGTCGCTCACCGGCGGCGCGGACCAGGGCACGCCCGCTCCTACTGCGCCCGCCACCCCACCGGCACCGGCCGTCCCGGCGGCTCCGGCCACTCCACCGGCACCGGCCGTCGATCCGGCCTCGGTCGTCGTGACGGTGCTCAACGGCACGAAGCAGCCGAAGCTCGCCACCACCACGGCCGAGACGCTCCAGGGTCTCAAGTACCTGGCCTCGCCGGGCAGCGGTGCCCCCACGAACGTCGCCGTCAGCACGGTGAAGTACGGGCAGGCGGACCGGAAGAGCGCCGCCGAGGCCGTCGCCAGGGCTCTCGGCCTGCCCGACTCGGCCGTCACGGCCGCCGCCGCCGGCTCAGGCCGCGCGCTGGTCGTCACGCTCGGCGCCGACTTCCACCCCGCCACCACCGGCTCCCCGGCCGTGCCCGCACCCGCGT
This sequence comes from Kitasatospora sp. McL0602, assembly GCF_052076145.1. Lineage (NCBI taxonomy): Bacteria > Bacillati > Actinomycetota > Actinomycetes > Kitasatosporales > Streptomycetaceae > Kitasatospora > Kitasatospora sp. McL0602. The sequence goes on from NZ_CP197246.1 coordinate 7,422,726, forward strand.
CCGTGCCCACCGCCGTCCCGACCAATGTCGCCGTGCACACGGGCGACGACAGCAAGTGCATCGAGACGAGCACGGGCGGGGTGCTCAAGCCGTAGCGCGGTACCCCGGTGCAGATGCCGACGGCGAAGGCCGCCCCTCCGGAGAGGGACGGCCTTCGCGGTCAGCGACGGTGGTGGATCGTCAGGAGACGGTCACGTCGTCGTAGTAGGTGTAGGTCGGGTCACCCGGGTAGTTGTCGTCCTTGCTGGTGAGGGTGAGGGTGTAGTTGTGGCCCGCGACGAGGGTGCCGGTGGCGGTCTTCCAGCCGGCGTTCAGGGTGCAGGTCTTGGCGAGGACGGTCACCGTGGTGCCGGTGGTGTTGTCCTTGAGGGTGGCGGTGGCCCAGTCGTACGTCACGGTGTCGTTGCAGGTGACGTTGTAGCCGAAGGAGACCTTGGTGGCGCCGGTGGGGGCGGTGAAGGTCTGGGCGATGGAGGAGGTGGCGCTCGGGTTGGCCGAGCCGACCATCGCGCCGTAGCTGCCGGTGTGCTTGGCGGCGGTGCTCGCGCTCGCCGTGCCGGTGGCCGTCCAGCTGCTCAGGCTGCCGGTCTCGAAGCCGCCGTTGACGACGCCGCCGCCACCGCCGGAGGTGCTGACCGTCCAGCTGAAGGTGGCGCTGCCGGTCGCGTTGGTGGTGTCCTTGGCCGTCACGGTGACCGAGGAGGTGCCGGTGGCGGTCGGGGTGCCGGTGATCAGGCCGCTCGCGGAGATCGACAGACCGGCGGGGAGGCCGGTGGCCGAGTAGGTGAGGGTCTGGCCGGAGGCCGAGTCGGAGCCGCTGATCTGCAGGCTCACCGCCGTGTTGACGATCGTGCTCTGGCTGCCGGGGTTGTTCACCGTCACGGTGTTGCCCTGCTGGCCGCCGACGATCGGGTGCGAGATGGCGCAGGAGTTGGTGTCGTTCGACCAGCTGGCCTGCTCGGCGTAGGTGCCGAAGCTGCCGAAGGTGATGTTGGCCGCGCCGCCCGAGGTGCCCGGGTTGAGCCAGGCGCACTCGTCGGAGTTCTCCTGACCGTTGTACGAGCTGCCGGTGTTGTTCGTCCAGCCACCGGCCGGGTTCTGGTCGGACATCATCTCGTGCCACTCGTGGCCGAGCGTCATCGTCCAACCGTCGAGCGTACCAGGGGAGTTGACGAAGCCGACGCCGCAGCCTGCGCCCGAGTCCATGTTGTACGGCTGGTTGCTGAACGCGATGTCACCGTAGGGCGAGTTCACCGCGCCACCGGTCAGCGTGGTGTCGCCGTTGTAGTCGTGCCAGGCGCAGTACTGGTTCTGGTAGCTGTCCGGGTTGGTGCCGTGCGGCGAGAGGATCACGTAGTAGGCGTCGCGGTTGGCGGCGGCCGTGGTGTTGCCGAAGTGGGCGGCCGCGTTGACGGCCTCCACGCCCAGCTGGTGGCCGCTCGCGGTCTGCGGGGAGGCGGCCGCGTTGTCGTACCAGACGCCGGAGAGCACACCGCCGGCCTGGTACGGGATGAAGCTGGCGTTCGAGGGGCAGCTCGTCGCGCCCGTCGCCACGTTCGGCCCGTCGCACCACTGGGTCAGGTCGGCCGACCACAGCTCGTTGCCGGTGCCGATGCCCTTGAACATCTGCTGCGCGGCGCCCGCGCCACCCGCCGAGTCGTTCGAGAACTTCGCGTTCCCGTTGGCGTCGGTCGTCTGGGTGCCCCACTGGCTGCCGTAGAAGACCAGGTAGACCTTCGAGTGCCCGCTCTGCACACCGATGCCGTCGATCCCGCCGCCGTACGAGAGCGTCTCCGGCCCGGTCGCGACCTGCGGTGCCGGCTGGGCGTCGGCCCAGGCCTTCATCTTGCTGGTCTGTGCGATGGTCGGCAGCACCCCGTGCCGGTACGGGTGCTGGTACGCCGGGCTGAACGGGTTGGCCACCGAGTTGGCCACCGAGCTGCTCGGCGCGTGGTCCGCCGCCTGCGCGGCCGACGCCTGGGGAGCGGCGGCACCGATCAGGGCGCCGGTCGCCAGGGCGAGCGACGCGAGACCGGCCAGGGCCGTCCGAGCCGTGCCTCTGCTGTGGGGGTTACCCATGGGTGAGGGTTCCTCTCTCATGCCGACCACCCGCATGCTGGTCCGCTGCGGGTGGTCGTTCGCCTGGACAGGGGGCGTACGGGCACGCCGGGTACTACGAACAGTGAGCTGATGGGGGATCAACTGCCGTGGTACACGGAGGAGTTGGCGAGAGGAGAGTCGAGAGCGGTCGCCACGCCCGTTCGCTGCGCTGAAGCAAAGCAGGCGTGGCGAAGAAGGGTCAACGGAGCGGACAGGGTTTTACGCAGGCTTTGACCGAGCCCGGTCACCCGCCGGGCCCGGCAGTTGGTGCAGCGCGGTCGGTCAGCGCACCTCGGCCAACTCGTCGAGCAGGGCCCGCCCTTCGGGCCAGCTCCCCATGCCGGAAGCACTGTTGATGTGCCCGTGAGCCCCGATCTCGACGAACCGTGAGCCCCAGGCGGCAGCGAACTGCCGGGAGCGCTCCGGGGAGCACCACGGGTCGTCACTGCTGGCGACCACCGTGCTCGGGAAGGGCAGTGCGCTCAGCGGCACCGGGCGGAAGTTTCTCAACTCCGCGACGTCGGCGGTGTCGATGTCGGCGGGCGCGACCAGCAGCGCGCCCAGCACCGGGCGGTCGTGCGTCGCGGCCCAGTGCGCGACGGTGATGCACCCGAGGCTGTGCGCCGCCAGCACCACCGGGCCGGGCTGCGCGGCGACCGCCGCGTCCAAGGCGGCGACCCACTCGTCCAGCCGGGGGTTGTCCCAGTCGGCCTGCTCGACCCGGAGCAGGGTGGCGTCCTCCCGCTCCCATGCGCTCTGCCAGTGCTCCGGGCCGGAGTTCTGGTAGCCGGGGAGGAGGAGGATGCTCGGGTTCACTGTCGTCAGGTGTTCTTTCACGTGCTGATTTTACCGGCCCCTCAGCCCACCTCAGCCCCCTGCGGCCGCCGCCTGCTTGATCGCCTCGCGGATGCGGAAGTACGTGCCGCAGCGGCAGACGTTCTCGATCCGGTCGATGTCCGCATCGGTCGGGTTCGGGGTCCGCCGCAGCAGGGCGACGGCGGCCATGATCTGGCCCGGCTGGCAGAAGCCGCACTGCGCCACGTCGCAGTCCAGCCAGGCCTGTTGGACGGGGTGCAGCTGCTCGCCGTCGGCCAGGCCCTCGATGGTGGTGACGCTGCGCCCGGCGCAGTCCTGGACGGGCACGGTGCACGGCTGGATCTCGGCGCCGTCGAGGTGGCTGGTGCAGGCCCGGCAGACGCCGACGCCGCAGCCGTACTTGGGGCCGGTGACGCCGAGCTTGTCGCGCAGCACCCAGAGCAGCGGCATGTCCACCGGGGCGTCGACCTGCACGGACCGGCCGTTGAGCACGAAGGTGTAACTGGGCATGAGCCGGGTCGTCCCTAGGGTTGGAAGAGCGTCAGGAGCGGAGATCTCAGGGCTGGAAGGAGATCGGGAAGCTGCGCGGCGAGGTGCCCGTGGCGCGGGCGTAGGCGTTGGCCACGGCGGCGGCCGCCGCGGGGACGCCGAGCTCGCCGGCGCCGCCCGGGTCGCCGGTCGGCGGCATCAGGTGCACCTCGAAGGCGGGCGGGCTGTGCCGTTGGCGGCCGTACCGGAAGTCGGCGTAGCTGCCCTCGCGGACGGCGCCGTGGTCGATGTGCAGCCCGGCCTGCAGGGTCACCGAGATGCCGTCCATCACCGCGCCCATCAGCTGCGCCTCCAGGCCACGGGGGTTGACCGGCAGACCGACGTCGGCCGCGACCACGGCCTTGGTGACGCGCGGGTTGGCGCGGTCGGTGCAGTCGATCTCGACCAGGCAGGCGACGCTGGAGCGGTGCTCTTCGTGGAAGGCGAAGCCCTGGGCCTGCCCGGCGGGCATCGGCCGCCCCCACCGGCCGGACTGCGCGGCCTGGTCGAGCACGGCCCGCGCGGCGGCGCTCGACAGGCGGCCCCGGCGGAAGGCGACCTCGTCCTGCCCGAGGGCGCGGGCCAGCTCGTCGACCATGATCTCGTCGGCCGTCCGGACCAGCCCGGAGTAGACCGAGCGCCAGCTGCCGGTGTGCATCTCCAGCGGCACCTCGGCGAGCAGTTGGGTGCTCAGCCCGAGGTCGTAGGGCAGCTTCTGGGTGAGGGCGAAGAAGGCCTGCGAGAAGACCGCGCCGCCGACCGGCAGCGACACCCCGGCGGCGGTCAGCGCCTCGCCGACGCCGTGCCGGAAGTCGGTCTGCACCGTCGACACCCGGTGCTCGTAGGTCAGCACCTGGCCCAGGAGGTGGGTGGCGCGGATGCGGTGGTGGCTGGCCGGGCGCATCCGGCCGTGCCGGATGTCGTCGTTGCGGGTCCACATCAGCTTGACCGGCCGCCCGGCAGCCTGCGAGACCTGGGCCGCCTCCAGGGCGGCGTCGAAGAACAGCCGACGGCCGAACGAGCCGCCGCCGCGCACCACATGGACGGTCACGGCGCTCTGCGGCAGCCCCAGCGTCGCGGCGATGGTCTGCTGCGCGACGATCGGTGACTGCGCGGCGAACCACAGCTCGGCGCGGTCGGGCCGGACGTCCGCGACCGCCGTCAGCACCTCCATCGGCGCGTGGCTGACGAACGCGAAGTCGAACTCGGCGTCCAGGTGCAGCGTCAGCAACGGCGGGATGAGGAAGGGCGGTTGGGCGTTGCGGAGCTTGGTGCGGATGTCCGCGTCGGAGAGCGTGTCGATCGGCCCCGGGCGCCAGTCGACCTTCAGCGCGGCCTTGGCCTTGATCGCCTGGTCGAAGGTCTCGGCCAGCACCGCGACGCCGGTCGGGATCGGGACGACACCGAGCACGCCGGGCATCGCCAGCGCGGCGGTCGCGTCGTAGTCACGGACGGTGCCGTTGACGGTCGGCGGCCGGGAGACCACCGTCGGCACCGCGCCCGGCACGTCGAGGTCGCCCGCGTACCTGGCCCGGCCGGTGACGATGTCGCGGGCGTCGATCCGGTTCGTCGGGCGGCCCACCAGGCTCTGCTGGGCTGGGAGTTTGGGCGTGCCGGGGACGGCGGGGAGCAGCACGGCGGCGGCCTCGACGGCGAGCGAGGCGTACGAGGCGCTGCGGCCGTCGGGTGCCAGGACGGCGCTGCCCTGCGTCCGCAGGCCGTCGGCGGGCAGGGCCCAGCGGCGGGCCGCGACGGTCACCAGCCGGGCGCGGGCCGCCGCGGCGGCGGCCCGGACGGGGTCGTAGAGCGACCGGACGGAGTTCGAGGCGCCGGTCAGCTGGTTGAAGAGCAGCTCGGGCCGGGCGGGGGAGAGCGGCACGTCGACGTCCTCCAGTCGCGAGTCCAGCTCGTCCGCGACGATCATCGCCATCGCGGTGGTGAGCCCCTGGCCGACCTCCACCCGGGGCAGTTGCAGCACCACCCGGCCCGCCTCGGTGACCTCCAGCACGAGCAGGTGCGAGGTCGGCAGCCCGGCGAGGATCAGCGCGTCGCCGAGGTCGACGATGTCGGTGACCCCCGGCAGCGCCTCGGCCGCAGGCACGTCGGTGGCGAGCCGGACGCCGACGGCGAGTGTGGGCGCCGCGACCAGGTAGGTGAGGAACCGCCGCCGGCCGACCGGCCGTGGGGAGGCAGAAGTACTGATGAGCGGGGTTCCTTCCCGGCCAGGACAGAGCGGAGACCGAGCATAGGGAGAGCGCCTTCGCACGGTCAACATGTGCATGCCGTGCACGGAGGGCCCGCCGGAATACCCGGAATTGCCGCCGAGCGGCCCCGAAACAGTTCTCACCGCGTATTCAGTGAATACCCGGACGTGTTGGTTTTCTCTTTACCAGCGTGCTCGGGCGGTGAAGAGAGTTACCTGAAAATTTCCTGAGTCTTACCCGTTGACCGCTGTTCACCGCTTCTGCTTTGCTTCAGCACGGCAGGCGGCTGACCAGCCACTCCTGATGACGGGATGTCAATATCACCGGCCCGCCCACAGTCGGGCCCGCCCCTTGTGCCAAGGGGCGGAAATGAATTCAGCCGAGTCGTCCCGCGGATTCTCCTGAATTCCCGGGTGACGTCTCCGCCTGCTCCTGTCCACGCAAGTGACCACCCGTCGCCCATCGGCGTCCGGGCGGTCAGCATGAGAGAGGTACCCCCACACCATGGGTAGTTCCCCCACCACCCGCCACGCGAAGCGAGCCGTGCTCACCGGCGCGGTCTCCGTCGCGGTCGCAGCCGCCGGCCTGCTGGTCGGTCCGGCGCAGGCCGCGACGCCCGCCGCCCCGGCGGTCTCCGGCCAGGCCCACCACGGTGCCGCCCTGTCCGGTTCCGGCATAACGAACGAGTTCAACCCCTTCAGCCCGAAGCTCACCCGCAGCACGATCCCGGGCATCCAGCAGTACGAGGCCATGAAGCGGGACCGCATCGCGCACCAGGCGACGGCGGCGGCCACCGGCCAGCAGACGCTGTCCTACGGCGGCGGCGTCGACGGCATCGGCGTCCAGAGCGGTCACTCCAAGGTCTACCTGGTGTTCTACGGCACCCAGTGGGGCACCCAGACCACCGACGCCAACGGGAACGCGAAGTTCTCGGGCGACTCGGCGGGCGCCGCGGGCGCCACGCAGCAGATGTTCAAGGGCATCGGCACCAACAACGAGCTGTGGTCCGCCGAGCTGACCCAGTGGTGCGACGGCCCGAACGTGGTAGCCGGCGCGACCAGCTGCCCCGCGAACGCCAACTTCATCCCGTACCAGGCCGGCGGCGTGCTCTCCGGTGTCTGGTACGACAACGCGGCCGCCTCCCCCAGCGCCGCCACGGGTCACCAGCTCGGCGTGGAGGCCGTCAACGCGGCCGCCCACTTCGGCAACACGACGGCCGCCGACAACCGCGACGCCTACTACGTGATCCTCTCGCCCCACGGCACCAACCCGGACGACTACCAGAACCCCTCCACCGGGTACTGCGCGTGGCACGACTGGAACGGTGACACCACCCTCACGGGCGGCGCGGCCTCCTCGCCGTACGGTGACCTCGCGTTCAGCAACCAGCCGTACAACGTCGACCAGGGCGCGAACTGCGGCGTCGGCTTCGTCAACTCGCCCGGCACCCTCGACGGTTACACCATGACGCTCGGCCACGAGTGGCACGAGATGATGTCCGACCAGAACCCGGCGGGCGGCTGGACCAACCACGTCTCGGGCAGCTCCTACAACGGTCAGGAGAACTCCGACGAGTGCGCCTGGCTGAAGCCCGGCACCACCGGCGGCGCGGCCAACATCAACTTCGGCAGCTTCGGCACCTACGCCGAGCAGGCCAGCTGGTCGAACGACACCAACTCCTGTGCCATCTCGCACCCGATCGTCAACCACGGCGGCCAGAACACCGTCACGGTCACCAACCCGGGCGCCAAGTCCACCGTCGTCAACACGGCGGTGAGCCTGCAGATCAGCGGCTCCGACTCGGCCTCCGGCCAGACCCTCACGTACTCGGCGACCGGCCTTCCCGCCGGTCTGTCGATCTCCGCGAGCGGCCTGATCACCGGCACCCCGACCGCCACCGGCACCTCCTCGGTCACCGTGACGGCGAAGGACACCACCAACGCGACCGGCAGCGCCACCTTCAGCTGGACGGTCTCCTCGACCGTCACCGGCGGCGTCGTCAACGGCGGCTTCGAGACCGGCAGCCTGAGCAGCTGGACGGCCACCGGCACGACCTCCGCCGCCACGGCCGCCGCCCACACCGGCAGCTACGGCGCGATGGTCGGCTCGGCCAACCCGACCACCAGCTCCTCCGTCGCCCAGACCTTCACCGCCCCCACCGGCGCCACCAAGGTCTCGTTCGGCTACAACGTCACCTGCAACGACACCGTGACGTACGACTGGGCCACCGCCACCCTCAAGGACAACACCACCGGCACCACGGTGACCGTCCTCGCCAAGACCTGCACCCTGAACGCCGGCTGGAAGACCGCCACCGGCACCCTCGTCGCGGGCCACAACTACACCCTCACCCTCACCAACGTGGACGACAACTACGCGGGTGACGCCACCTACACCTACTACGACGACGTGACCGTCTCCTGACGATCCACGCACTGAGCACCGGGGTGGGCCGAGCGCCCGCCCCGGTGTCGTCGTCCGGGGATCCGGACGGCGCCCTGCTGCGTCCCAACCACGCGGGCGCGTTGCGGGCGATCCGCCGGGAGAAGACGGAGACAATCATGAGCATGAGAAGAACCGCTGCAGTGGCCCTCACCCTGCTGGCCCTGGCCGGCTGCGGCTCGACCGCCACACCCCAGGGGCCCACGCCCTCGGGCGTCACTGCCTCGGGCGGCACGTCCGCCCCGGCGGTGGTCACGCTCGACGAGCACGCCGACCGGACCACCGTCGACGTCGCCGTCGGCACGGTGGTCCGGATCGACCTGCACAGCACCTACTGGTCCGGGGTCACCAGCTCCGCCCCCCAGCTGCTCCAGCCGGTCGGCGCCCCCTCGACCTCACCCTCGCCCGGCTGCCACCCCGGCGGCGGCTGCGGCACCGTCAGTTCCGCCTTCCGGGCCGCCGCGCCCGGCCCGGCCCAGCTGACCGCCGAGCGGACGAGCTGCGGCGAGGCCCGGCCCTGCGCCGCCGACCAGCGGACCTTCACCGTCACGGTCCGGGTCACGGGGTAGCTTCACGCCTGGCGGGCGGCGTGTCAGGCCGCGCGGCGGATCGCCGAGCTCGGGCCGAGCACCGGGTCGAGGACGGCGGCGGCGACCCGGTATGTGGGGTCGAGGGCGGCCCAGATCTCCTCCAGCAGCTCGTCGCCGTCGGCGGCGCCGACGGAGGTCTCCTGGTACGGCGGGGCGACCGCGACGGTCTGCCCGTCCGAGCGGTAGGTGGTCAGCAGGACGGCCTCGCCCGGCTCCAGACCGTGCAGGGCGAGCGTCATGACGTTGGTCGTCAGCCGGGTGCCGGTGCTCGGTCGGGCCGCGCCGAGCACCGCCGTGCCACTGCCGTCCCGGCTGAGCAGCGCCGTGATCCGCGAGGTGCGGATGGGCGGGTCGGGCTCGTACTCCAGGCCGCCCAGCGAGTCGGCGGCGGAGGCCCCCGCGAGCAGCCGCGCGGTCACCTCGGAGACCTGCTCGCCGTTGCCGAACACCAGCCAGTCCGGGGTGCCGAGTGCGGCGGCGTAGTGGCGCAGCGGGTCGTGCTCGGTCGGCGCCACCGGCCCCACCATCAGTTCGTCGCCGGCCAGGCGCAGCGCACGGTCCTTGGAGGCGGCGCTGCGGCCGGTGAGGAAGTACCCGCCGAGGACGGCTCCGCCGAGGGTACGGGCGCAGAGCACGCCGCGCCCGGGGTACGGGTTGCGGGAGAGCAGGGTGGTCAGGTCCGTCATGGGGTGGTGCTTTCTCCTCGTCAGGGCACGTCACGTGAGGTCGGCCGGGGGCCCGGAGCTTGTCCGGCGCGACGACCCTACCGGGGGTGCGGGCCCGACGGGTGATGTTGTGCGGGTCGGCGCTCTCGCGGGCCAAGGGCCGGGCGCACCCGGCCGATACTGCGGCCATGAGACCCACGTGCTCCTCCTCACTGTCGCGCCGGGCCGCAGTCACCGTGCTCGCCGCCCTCATGACCCTCAGCGTTCCGGTCACGACCGCCAGCGGTGCGGCGGTCGACGGCCCTCGCCACCGACCCTGCGTCAGTTCGCCGCACCCCGACGGCGGCCCCGCCCTCGACATCCTGCGGATCGCCGAGCAGGCCAAGACCGAGATGGACCTCAAGTCGGTGATCCTGCGGGTCACCGTCGACGGCCGCGAGGTCATCACGACCGCACTGGGCGAGTCGATGACCGGAGTCCCCGCCGAACCGGCCATGCACTTCCGGAACGGCAACATCGCGATCGCCTACATGGGCACGGCGCTCCTGCGCCTCGTCGACGAGGGCGTGGTCGGTCTGGACGACCCCGTCTCGCGCTGGCTGCCGGACCTCCCGAACGGCCTGGGCGACCGGATCACCCTGCGCATGCTCGGCGCCTCCACCACCGGCCTGATCGACTACGTCAAATCCCCCGCCTTCGGCCCCTCCATCTACGCGGACCCGTTCCGCCAGTGGACGGCGGACGAGCTGCTGGCCATCTCCCTCGGTGCGGATCTCCTGTACGAGCCGGGGACCAACTGGAGTTACTCGCACGCCAACTTCGTCCTGCTCGGCGCCGCCTTGGAGAAGATCACCGGGAAGCCGCTGGACGCCCTGCTCCAGCAGAAGGTCATGGGCCCGCTCGGCCTGAGCGAGACCCGCAACAGCTTCACGCCCGACATCCCGACACCCGTCCTGCACGCCTTCACCGCCGAACGCGGGACGTACGAGGAGTCCAGCTTCTGGAACCCGTCGTGGAGCACCGCCCCCGGCGCGGTGCAGACCACCGACATCTGCGACCTCGCCACCTCCGCCGTCGGCATCGGCTCGGGCGAGCTGCTCTCCCCGTCCGCCTACCAGGAGATGCTGAACCCGGGCACGGTCGGCCTGGGCACGCCGACCAAGACCTGCCCGGAGACGATCTGCATCGCGCAGACCGAGGCCACCCACTACGGAATGGGCCTGCTCGTCCTGAACGGCTGGATCTCCCAGCACCCGCTCTTCTTCGGCTACACCGCCGCCCAGGCCTACCTCCCGTGCGAGCACCTGGCGATCGCGGTCTCCACCACCAAGGGCCCCAACACCCCGGACGGCCACACCGCGCAGACGATCACCCAGCGGATCGCCGCAGCCCTGACCCCCGACCACCCCATCCCCGACTTCGGCTGAGCACTGTCCGGCCCCAGGCTCCCGGCACGGGCCGGGCCGGACGGGGATTGTGTTCGACGGCGGTGCCGGGCTACGGTGAGGCCAGGTCACGAGTGTCAGCGAAAAGCCCTGGCTTGCTGCACGGCAACCCTCCTGCGCGGTGGGGTGCTCCAGGTGAGGACCGGGCGGAGTCGAAGACGGCACCGCAAGCGCGAGCTCGAAGAGGCGAGAGCCGATCGGGGGCGGAGGTGGTGACAGTGCGGGGAGCTGCTGAGCGCTCCAGGGCCGCCGCTGCCGCCATGGCGCAGGGCTGCGCCGCCGTCACGTACTCGCGGCGGCACATCGATCTGCAGCGCGTCGCCGCCGACCTCTGTCCGGCGTAACTGCGGTTCGCCGCCCGCCTCGTCGCTCCGCTCGCTCGTCCCGCCCCGTCCGTCCCTCACGCCGAGCCTCCCGACCCGACCGATGTGCGGGTGCGGACGCGGTTCGGCACGCCCACAGGGAGCAGTACGCCCATGCCCGGACCTCAGCACGCACCTCTCCACCTCGCCGTCGCCCTCGACGGCGCCGGCTGGCACCCGGCTGCCTGGCGGGAGCCCGGCGCCCGCCCCGACGAACTGTTCACCGCGCGGTACTGGGCCGGGCTGGTCGCCGAGGCCGAGCGCGGCCTGCTGGACTTCGTGACCATCGAGGACTCGCTCAGCCCGCAGTCCTCCCTCCTCGCCGGGTCGGACGGCCGGACCGACCAGGTCCGGGGCCGGCTGGACGCGGTGCTGATCGCCGCCCGGGTGGCACCGCTGACCAGGCACATCGGGCTCGTCCCGACGGCCGTGGTCACCCACACCGAGCCTTTCCACCTCTCGAAGGCGATCGCGACCCTGGATTTCGTGAGCAGCGGGCGGGCCGGAGTCCGGGTGAAGGTCTCCGGCCGCGCCGACGAGGCCGCACACTTCGGGCGGCGTACCGTCCCGCAGTCGGCCGCCGGGGAACTCTTCGACGAGGCCGGTGACTACGTCGAGGTGCTGCGGCGGCTGTGGGACAGCTGGGAGGACGGCGCGGAGATCCGCGACGTTGCCACCGGCCGCTTCGTCGACCGGCGGAAGCTGCACCACATCGACTTCGAGGGCAGCCGGTTCAGCGTGCGCGGGCCGTCCGTCACGCCGCGCCCGCCGCAGGGCCAGCCCCTGGTCACCGCGCTGGCGCACGACACCGTGCCGTACCGGCTGGTCGCCCGCTCGGCCGACCTCGGCTTCGTCACCCCGCACGACGCCGCGCAGGCCCGGTCGGTCGTCGCCGAGATCCGGGCCGAGCAGGCTGCTGCGGGCCGGGCCGACGAGACGGTGCACGTCTTCGGCGACCTGCTGGTCCTGCTCGACGCCGACTCCGGCACCGCCGCCCGGCGGCGCTCCCGCCTGGACGAACTCGCGGGCGCCGAGTACACCGGCGACGCACCGGTCTTCACCGGGACTCCCGGGCAACTCGCGGATCTGCTACAGGAGTTGCAGGTGGCCGGGCTGTCCGGCTTCCGGCTGCGGCCCGCCGCTCTGCCGCACGACCTGGAGCAGATCACCCGCCACCTCGTACCCGAACTCCGACGCCGGGGCGCCTTCCGCACCAGCTACGGTGCGGCCACCCTGCGCGGGCTGCTCGGCCTGCCCCGCCCCGCCAACCGCTACGCCGCCGCAGTCTGAACCGGGCCGAAGGACGTCACGACCATGAGCAAGCCACTCAAGCAGATCCGTCTCGCCGCCCACTTCCCCGGCGTCAACAACACCACCGTCTGGAGCGACCCCGAGGCGGGCAGCCAGATCGACTTCAGCTCGTTCGTGCACTTCGCGCAGACCGCCGAGCGGGCCAAGTTCGACTTCCTCTTCCTCGCCGAAGGACTGCGGCTGCGCGAACAGGGCGGCGAGATATACGACTTGGACGTCGTCGGGCGGCCCGACACCTTCGCCGTGCTGGCCGCCCTGGCGGCCGTCACGGAACGCATCGGCCTGACCGGCACGATCAACTCCACCTTCAACGAGCCCTACGAGGTGGCCCGGCAGTTCGCCACCCTCGACCACCTGTCGGACGGCCGCGCGGGCTGGAACGTCGTCACCTCCTGGGACGCCTTCACGGGTGAGAACTTCCGCCGGGGCGGCTTCCTTCCGGAGCACGAGCGCTACTCGCGGGCGGAGGAATTCCTCTCCACCGCCACCGAGTTGTTCGACTCCTGGCGCGGTGACGAGGTGGTGGCCGACAAGGAGTCCGGCACGTTCCTGCGGGATGCACGGGCCGGTGCGTTCACCCATCGGGGGCGGCACTTCGACATAGCCGGGCAGTTCGACACGCCGCGCGGCCCGCAGGGGCGGCCGGTGATCCTCCAGGCCGGCGACTCCGAGGAGGGGCGTGAGTTCGCCGCATCGAGCGCGGACGCCATCTTCAGCCGCCCCCGCACCCCCGACGAAGGCCGGGCGTTCCACGCGGACGTCAAGGGCCGCCTCGCCCGGCACGGCCGTGCCCCCGACCAGCTGCTGATCCTGCCCAGCGCGACCTTCGTCCTCGCCGACACGGACGCCGACGCCCAGGAGCTGGCCCGCGAGGTGCGCCGCCGCCAGGTCAGCGGCGCCACCGCCATCAAGCACCTCGAGTTCGTCTGGAACCGCGACCTCTCCGGCTACGACCCGGACGGCCCGCTCCCCGACGTCGACCCGGCCCCCGGCGAGCACTCCATCGCCCGAGGACGCGCCCAACTACGGTTGTACCGTGACCCCTTGGCCACCGCCCGGGAGTGGCGGGAGCTCGCGGCGGCCAACAAGTGGTCGATCCGGGAGCTGGTCATCGAGACCGGCAGCCAGGCGTCGTTCGTCGGCTCCCCGGCCACCGTGGCGGAGACCGTCAACTCCCTCGTCCAGACGGACGCCGCCGACGGGTTCGTCCTCGTCCCGCACATCACGCCCCGCGGCCTGGACGACTTCGCCGACACCGTCGTCCCCCTGCTCCAGGAGCGCGGCGTCTTCCGCAGCGAGTACGAGGGCAGCACTCTGCGCGACCACCTCGGCCTGGCCCACCCCGGCGTCGACGCCCACAACGAGAGGGCAGCGTCATGACCGCGACCGCGACCGCGACCGTGCCCCGGAGCCGTTCTGCCGAGGCGCTGCCGTCCTCCGGGTTGCAGCCGGGGGAGCTGCGGCGGGCGTTCGGCGGGTTCCCGACCGGCGTCACGGCGGTCGCCGCGCTGGTGGACGGGAGGCCGGTCGGCCTGGCCCTCAGCTCGTTCACGTCGGTGTCCCTCGACCCGCCGCTGGTCTCGGTCTGCGTGGCCCACACCTCCGAGACCTGGCCCCTGCTGCGCGACCGGGCCCGGATCGGCGTCAGCGTGCTCGGCGCCCACCAGGAGGACGCCTGCCGTCGGCTCGCCGCACGCGACGGCGACCGGTTCGCGGGCCTCGACTGGCGGGCCACCCCGGGCGGGGCGGTCCTGGTCGAGGACGCGGTCGCCAGGTTCGACTGCGGCATTGAGCGGCACATCCCGGCGGGCGACCACGACATCGTGCTGCTCCGGGTCCACGGGCTCGATGCCGACCCTGCAGTGGCGCCACTGGTTTTCCACGGCAGTCGGTTCCGCAGCCTGGAACCCACCGGCCCTGACCCGGCGGCCGGGCCGCCGGGTCAGAGGTAGTCGGAGACGAACGCGCTGAAGGGGACGCCGAGTTCGCGGGTCATCCGGCTGAAGTCGCGGTCGTTCACGGCGCCGTCGTCGACGGTCAGGAAGACCACCTGGTCGGTGGTCGGCACCCGCTGGACCAGCGGCGGCAGCGAGCCCCGCACCGTGACGCCCGGCTGCGCCGTGAGCTCGGGCCGGTCGGCCGGCGGCGCGGGGGCGGCCGGCGGCATTGCGTCGAGCCCCCAGCGCCGGGCGGTCTCGAGGGCCAGCCGGGCGGCCTCGGCAGCCCTTACGGTCGGCTTCAGCGGCCGTGCGCTCCGCCTCGGCCACGGCGGGCTCGGCGGCGTGCACGGCGGCGGGGGCGGTGGCGTGCACTGTGGCGGGAGCGGTTGCGACGGGCGGGGCCGGCGTCTCGTGCTCGGCGGCCGGGCCGGCGCAGCCCCCGACTGCCGCGATGACGCTGACGGTGACGACGGCAAGGGAGATGTCCAGGGCGATGTCCAGGGCGATGAGACGGCGGCCTGTTCGTCGCACCTGCATATCGGCTGATCATCCGCGCCGCGCTTGCGGGAATGCCCGAGCCATGCCGCAGGGTTCACCCGTCCGGCCCAGGTTGACAGGCCCTCCGGGGCGGGCGTACAGAGAGAGAATGCGGCAGGGTGTGCCGACGGGCCGACGCGGCCCGCACGTGACCAGCGGTACGAAGGCGACGCGGAGCACGGCCGCCCGTCCGGGCACCGACCCGGGCGCCGAGGCGGTCACCGACGGGGTCACCGAGCCGGTCACCAGCAGGGACGAGGTGCTCGCCACCGGCCTGCGCCGCGCCGTGCAGCACGTCGCGGCCTACGGCGGCACCGTCTACCTGCGCTCGCCCGACCGCCGTTCCCTGGTGCTCAGCGCCGTCGCCGGGGTGCCGCTGCCCCTGCTCAGCGGCTTCCGGCGGGTCCCCGTCGCCGGGCAGCTGCCCGCCTCGGTGGCGTACCGCACCGGCCGGACCGTCTCGCTGGCCGGCGCCGAGGAGACGATGCGGCGCTTCCCCCGGCTCGCCGTCGGGCTTCCGTACGCCTTCGCCTCCGCCAGCGTGCCCGTCGTCGCCCCCGCCGCCCAGGGCGGCGAGTCGTACGGCGTGCTCGCCACCCTCTGGCCGAGCACCGGCATCGCCATCCCCCCGGCCACCCGCCGCCACCTGCGAACCGCCGCACACCGGCTCGGCGCGGCCCTCGCCGCGCTCGCCGCCGCCGGACACGCCGTCGAGGGCAGCGGCCCGCCGGTCGAGGTCGACCTGCCCGGCCCGTCCGGGCCCGCCGTCCAGGTCGGCTTCTTCGACTGGGATCTGGTCACCGGCGAGATCAGCCCCGACGAAGGGTTCTGCGAGCTGTTCGGCCTCGCCCCCGAGACCTTCGACGGGCGCGCGGCCTCCCTCACCCCGCTGGTCGCCCCCGCGGACGTCCAACCGCTGCGCGCCGCCGTGCTGGCCGCCGCCCGCACCGGCGTACTGCCCGCCCGCACCGTCCGGGTCGCCGACGGCCAGGGCCGCCTGCGGCCCGTCCGGATCTGGGGCCGCTGCCCCGGCGGGCCCGCGCGGACGCACCTGATCGGCGCCGTGCTCGACACCGGCCACGGCGCGGCCGCCGTCGCCGCCGTCGAACGGCTGCGTGACGGCGTCTTCGCCCTCGACCCTGAGGGCCGCGTCGACTACGCCAACCGAAGCCTCGAACTCCTGCTGGACACCCCCCGCGAACGCCTGCTCGGCCACCACCCCTGGACGGTGCTGCCCTGGCTCGCCGACCCCGAGTACGAGGACCGCTACCGCGCCGCGATGCTCTCCCAGCGGCCCACCGCCTTCCTGGCCTGCCGCCCGCCCGACCAGTGGCTCAGCTTCTCGCTCTACCCCGACGCCAACGGCCTCACCGGCCGGGTCGCCCCCACCGGCCCGCCACGTGAACGCCGCACCCCGCAGCCCGAGGCGGAGCCGACCGCCGAGACCTCCGCCCTGCTGCGCACCGGCCCCGGCGCGATGTACCACCTGCTCCAGCTCGCCAGTGCCCTCGGCGAGGCCGTCTCCGTCCGCGAGGTCTGCGACGCCGTCGCCGACCAGATCCTGCCCGGCTTCGGCGGCCAGGAGCTGGCGATCTACCTCTCCCGGGACGGCCGGATGTACCTCGTCGCCCAGCACGGCTACCCCGAGGGCTTCCTCGACGGCTTCGAGGGCGCCTCGCTGCGGGCCCGGCTGCCCGGCACCCAGGCGCTCAGCAACGGCGCGCCGATCTTCTTCGAGACCGAACACGAACTGCTCGCCGCCTACCCCGGCATCCCGCTCGACGAGATGCGCGCCTGGGCCTTCCTCCCGCTGATCGCCTCCGGCCACCCCGTCGGCAGCTGCATCCTCGGCTTCGACGAGAACCACGCCTTCGGGGTCGAGGAGCGCGCCGTGCTCACCGGCCTTGGCGGCCTCATCGCCCAAGCGCTGGAGCGCGCCCGCCTCTACGACGCCGAGTTCACCCTCGCCCGGGGCCTCCAGCAGGCGCTGCTCCCGCACCGGCTGCCCGACATCCCCGACCTGACCATCGCCGCCCGCTACCTGCCCGGCACCCAGGGCATGGAGATCGGCGGCGACTGGTACGACGCCGTCGTCACCCCCGAGGGCGTCTACCTGGTGATCGGCGACGTCGAGGGCCACAGCGTCGGCGCCGCCGCCATCATGGGCCAGCTGCGCAGCGCGGTCCGCGCCTTTGCCACCACCGGCAGGCCGCCCGGAGAGGTGCTCGCCCGCACCAACGAGCTGCTCGTCGACCTCGACCCCGGCCTGCTCGCCAGCTGCTGCCTGCTGCGCCTCGACCCGTCCGACGGCTCGCTCCAGGCCGCCCGCGCCGGGCACCTGCCCCCACTCGTCCGGCACCCCGACGGCCGCACCGAGGCCCTCGACCTCCCCGGCGGCCCACTGCTCGGCGTCGACCACCGCAGCGAGTACCCCGTCACCGACCTACGGTTGGCCCCCGGCGCCGTCCTCGCCCTCTACACCGACGGCTTGGTCGAGGAGCCCGGCAGCTCCATCGACGCGGGCATCGACCACCTCCGCGCCACCCTCGCCCACGCCGTCGAACCCACCCTCGAATCCCTCGCCGACCGCCTCCTCGGCGGCGCCCGCCACCTCGCCCACCGCGCCGACGACGTCGCCCTCCTGCTCACCTCGCTGCGCGGCCAGGTGTCCTGACTACCGCACGGCCCCCTAATTCGATCCCGCTCCGGGAAGCGTCCAGGCGGGCGAGTCGGTCGGCGGAGCCGCGCGCGCCTGCCAGCTCGTGCGGTCGGCGGTGTCGTCCCAGAACGGCACGTCGCCGTAGACGATGCTGTACGCCCAGTACTCGCTCGACTCGTGGCAGACCAGATCGGGGTACGGGGAAAAGGCGACATCGCCCCAGAACCCGTTGACCCGCGCGACCGCCTCCGCCCGGTCCATCGAGAAGTGGGCCTGCATGAACTCGGCGACCTCCGAGAAGAACATCTGCATCGCTGCGTCCGCGGGCATGATGAATTCGCTGACCATTACGTTCCTTGAAGAATGTGTCCTTTGCCGAGCGCCTTGGCGCCGGCCTCTGTGTGGATCGAGATCTGATGACCGCTCAGACGCATCCTTACATTCGGATTTTCGAGACTAGGCATATTCCTCAGCATCTTTCCTTCGACCAGATCATAGTCGTGCATCTTGCCGCCGCCCCGGTGGTGGCGGATGAAATTCTCGAGTGCCGCGTCGTCGTCCGGGCCGAACCGTCGCACCGATAGGGAGTCGAGTTCGTTCTTCGGTGCCTTGAAGTGCAGGACCGCCGGGGCGGTTTTCTTGGCTGCCCAGTCCTCTGCCTGCTTGAGATACTTGGTGACATAGAAGCCACCCTTTCCGAAATCCATAGCACGATTGGAATAGTTGGAATTGATGCCGCCCTTTATAATCCCGTCCGCACCGCTCCGGTTCGTCCCGTGGTAGAGGTCGACCATCTCCGGATCGAGGCCGAGCGGGTCGGCCTCGACCAGCGGGTTGGGCACGTAGCCGTAGGGATTGTCCGCCGGTGACAGGCCCAGCGGGTCGGGGCTGAGATAGCGGCCGCTCTGTGGGTCGTAGTAGCGGAGCACGTTGTAGTGCAGGCCTGTTTCGCGGTCCAGGTACTGGCCCGGGAACCGCAGCGGGCAGTCGTCCTGGCCGGTGGGGTCGGTCGCGTCCTGTCCCCAGATGGTGCCCCAGCGGCGCCAGGAGATGGCACCGGTCCGGTCGACCAGCTCGGTCGGTGCGCCGGCCAGGTCGGTCACGATGGCGTGGAAGCGCCGGTCGACCTCGTCCTGCGAGAGCTCGGCCGTCATGGGCACGGTCCGGTCGAGCTGGGTGAGCGGGAGCTGACCGCCGATGCTCCATTCCCAGGTCGTCGTGCGGTACTCGGCCGCGCCTGCCCGGGTGTGCCGCTGCTCGGCGAGGTGGGCGCCGTCCCAGGTGAAGGTGGTCTCCTCGAGGGCGGTGGCGCCGTCGGCGGCGAGGTGGCGTTTGGCCGTGCGGCGGCCGAGCGGGTCGTAGCTGTAGCGCCAGTGCGTACCGTCGGGCAGCGTGACCTGGGTCAGCTGGTCGTGGCTGTCCCAGCGGTACTGCCAGGTGAGGCGCCCGCCGGAGAGCAGTCGGCGGGTCCGGCGGACGACCCGGCCCTGGCCGTCGTACCCGTACGAGACCCGCCGGTCGGCGCGGGGCAGGCCCCGCACGTCCGGGTCGGTCGGCGGGGTCGGCCGGCCGGCGCCCGACCCGATGCTGACGTTGCCCAGGTGGTCGTACGCGTAGTGCTCGGACCAGTTCGCACCGGTCACGGCGGTGACCCTGGCACGGGAGTCGAGTTGGTACTCCAGCGGGCCGCGGGCGGGGTCGATGCTGCTGGTGGGTGCTCCGTCGGCCCGGTAGCCGAAGGACCGCTGCAGCACTGGCTGTCCGTCGGCCAGCACGGACAGACCGGTCAGTCGGTCGACGGCGTCCCAGCTGCGGTGCAGGGCGGTCGGACCGAAGCGGCGCACCGTCTCCCGTCCCCGGTGGTCGTACTCGAAGGTCAGCGTGTCCGACGCGGTGTCCAGGCTGGTCGGCTGACCGGCCGCGTCGTAGGTCCACCGGCTCTCCACCCCGGCCGGTGTGCGGCGCAGCACGCGCCGGCCGTTCGGGTCGTACGTGTGGGTGAGCTCGGCGCCGTCGTACTCCTCTGCCAGTTGCCTGCCGGTGGCGTCGTAGCGGTAGCGCAGCAGGCTGGTGCCGTCGGTCGCTTCCAGGAGTCGGCCCGCCGGGTCGTAGCCGAAGCGGATGGTCTGCTCGGCCGCAGCCAGTTCGACGGTCTGTCCGCGCGCGTCCCGGCTGAAGGTCAGGGTCTGACCGGCGCCGTTGGTGCGTGCCACCAGTTGGCCCGTCAGGTCTCGGGTGTAGGCGACGGTGCGTCCGCCGAAGTCGGTTTCGCCGACCAGCCCGCCGACGGCGTCGTAGCGGTAGGTCCACTGCGCGCCTGCCGGGTTGGTGACCGCCACCAGCTGCAGTTGGGTGTCGTAGGTGAAGGTGTAACGTGCACCGTCGGATTCGGTCCTGGCGGCGAGCCGGCCGAAGTACGTGTACTCGTAGCGGGTGCGGGCACCGACAGGGTCAAGGTGTTCGATCAGATGCCCGTCGGCGTCGTACGCCCACTCCTGGCGGGCGCCGTCGGGGCCCACCTGCCAGGCCGGGCGGCCCTCGACCGTCCATCCGTAGCGGGTGACGCCGCCGAGCGGATCGGTGAGCGACGTCACCCGGCCGAAGACGTCGCGGGTGCAGTGGGTGACGGCGCCCAGCGGGTCGGTGATCGTCAGGATCAGGCCCGCCCAGTCCGTGGTCACCTCGGTGCGGTGGCCGAGCGGGCTCGTGACGGATTGCGGTTCGCCCCGCTCGCCGTGGGTGTAGGTGGTCCGGGCGCCGAGAGGGTCCACGGTGGCCGTCAGGTTTCCGTGGTGGTCGTACTCGTACTCCCATCGGGTGCCGTCCAGGGCCACGACCTCGACCATGCGGTGCGCGTCGTCGTACGCCATGCTGCTGGCGGTGCCGTCGGGCAGCGTGCTGCGGGTCGGGTTGCCGTCGGTGTCGTACTCGAAGGCGGTGACGGCACCGAGCGGGTCGGTCCGGGACAGCAGTCGGCCGTACCGGTCCCAGGTGGTCGTTGCCACCGCGCCGGTGGAGGCGCTCTCGCGGACCGTCCGGCCGCGGTCGTCGAGGTGGAACACGGTGGAATGGCCGAGTGAGTCGGTCACCGTCGTGGTGCCGTGCTCGGTGTCGTAGGAGAAGACGGCGTCCAGGAAGCCGCCGTCACCACGGGTCTGGACGCAACGTCCGGCGCGGTCGTAGACGTAGCGGTACTGGTGTCCGGTCCGGTTGGTCCAGCCGGTGATCCGGGCAGCGGAGTCGTAGGTATAGCGCAACGGCAGGCCGGAGGAGTCGGTGACGGCGTCGAGATTGCCGTTGCCGTCGTAGCCGAAGGCCACCAGCGGGATCCCCTCGGTGTTGCCGCTCTCGTCGGCCGTGCCGAGCAGCCGCAGGCCGGTGATCCGGCCGTCCGCGGTCGTGACCGCCACCCGGTAGCCGGCACTGTGCCGCACCTCGGACGGCGCGCCGTCGGCGGTGCGGACGACCTCGATCCAGTTGCCGCTGCGGTCGGTGACGGCGATCAGCGGCAGTTGCAGCGCGCCCTCCTCCTGCGCGTGCGGGCCGACCGCCGCCGCGAAGTACCAGGACGTGCCGGTGTGCGGGTCGGTGATCCGCATGGCTCCACCCGGCTCCCCGTCCCAGCGCAGCGACCAGCGCGGGCCCTCGACCGGGGTGACTTCCTCGTCCAGCCGGGGGACGGGGTAGCTGAGCAGCATGCCGTCCGCGGTGGCGAACACGGCGCCCTGGTCGTCGACTTCCAGCCGCTGGTCCAGGGTGGAGGCCCAGGAGCGGCCGAACCAGCCGCCGCAGCGGTAGGACGACACGTGGGTCCGGGACAGTATCAGTGCGAGCACGCCCGGCAGCTCAAGGTCCGTGGCGGTGAGCACCATGTCCCCTGACGCGACGTCGACCGGATCGCTCTTGGTGTTGCGGTTGTGCGCGGGGGTGGAGGTCTCCTTGGGTTTGGTCGCGCCCTCCCGCAGGTTGGATGAGGTCGGCCTGGGGGCACCGGGAGCGCCTGATGTGCCGGGCAGGGGCTTGTTCCAGGCGTTGGGCGGGGGTGTTGGCGCGAGCGCGGGCTTGGGAGGCGCGGAGCTGGAGCTGCCACCGTCCGACCTGCTCTCGAACGGCTTGTTCCCGGCCCCGTGCGGGGTCGCGGGTGGGGCCGGGACACGGGGAGGGGCCGAGGTGCCGGGCAGGGGCTTGTTCCAGGCGTTGGGCGGGGGTTTCTTGACGGAGCCGAGCATCTCGGCCGTCTCGGATTCGTTCTTCGCCGTGTTCTTGGCGATCTGGCGGGCGCCGTGCTCGGTCTCGTTGAGGACACCCCTGTAGGAACCCGCCAAGTCCTCTGACAGTGCTTTTCCGGACTTCTTGGCGACATTCGTGAGGGCATGGGCGACCTGCTTGGTCATGCGAAGTTCAACCCCTCGATGTTCGCCGCGAAGGTCTGGGCATGCTGCTCGACGGTGTCGGCGTGCCGGGCCAGCACCTCGGCGTGGGCGAGCAGTTCGTCGGGATGGATCATGAACCCGCCGCCCGCGTCACTCCCGGAGACACCGAGCATGTCCTCCAGCGCCGAGTAGGTCATCCCGGCCACCGCCTTCTCGATGAGGGCGAGGAGCGGGGTGAGAGCGGCTTCGACGACCTTGGAGATGATGTACTGGACCAGCTGCTGCACCAGGAAGTCGACGGCTGTTTCGGCGGCTTTGACGATGAGGGCCATGGCAGCCTCGGCCAGGCCCAGGGTGGCCACGGCGGCGGCCTGGTCGGCGACGAAGGCGACCGCCATCGCGATCAGCTCGGCGATGCACTCGAGCTTCATCGCGACGATGTATTCGGCCGCCGCGTCCAGGGCCGTGGCGAGCAGGTGGCAGGCGTCCAGCAGGCCGTGCATATGACCCTGCGAGAGGTGGGCCCACTTGGACACCAGCAGCTCGTAGGAGTTCGCCTGGTACGAGGCGCCCATCGCCCGGATCGTACCGCTGGCCTCTTGGTGGGTGTCGTCGATGTTCGTTGCGAAGTCGCGCACGTGGGATGCGAATGTCCGCACCGAGTCTTCATTCACCTGAGGCCAGTTCACTCCGATGAACTGCAGGAACTGCGCTACTTCGTCCGGCAATTGAATTGCCATCAAGTCTCCCCCCGCCCGACTTACTGCCACATGAAGGCATGAAAGAACAGTGGCAGCAGCGGCTCGCCGCTGGGAGGGCCCACAGGACTCAGCTACGCGCCATGCACGTTTAGGAGGCAATCCCTGGGCGACGGAGCAACCCTGCCGGACCTCCAGGGCGGCCCACCCCGACACCGACCGCAACGAAACCTGCCGGCCGGGGAGACGAAACCTCACCGCCGCACGAATCAGAAAAAACAGATCTACCCGACTAAACCTGAAGAATCCGGACCAGTTGGGCAACGAAACCGAACGAATCCCGTCCCTCCCGAGCCGCCCGGTGGCACCATCCGGGGGCGACTCCTCGGACAGCAACTGGGACAGCAACTGGGACAGCGCCCCCCTGCGCTGGGGGGCGTACCCGGTGAGCGCCCCTCCCGCCCGGCCGATGCGGTCAGCTGAGCCGTGGCTCCGCCAGCAGCACCACGCAGTCGGCGGCGGGGTCGAACCCGAGCACCGGATTCCCGTAGTCGCCTTCGGCGGTCATGGCCACCGGCTTGCCCAGTCGGCGGCCGACCGCGCACAGAAAGCCGCACAGGTTGTCCACACCCGTCTGGCCCTGCAACTCGCGAAGGTCGACGGCGAAGTCGATCTCGTCGGCAGACATCGGACGGAAGATCGCCAACATGCCCGGGACCGGCCAGACCCGCAGATCGACCGTCTCCGCACCGGCGGGATGCGACAGCACCTCCGCGGCAGACGGCAACGCTCCGGGGACGCCACCCTCCGAGTACTCCCACGTCCATCCGCTCGACCGGACCAGATCGAACACCGCCTGCCAGCCCTCGACCGAGGTACCCGCCACGCACACGTCCGGCAGAGCACCCATCAGGTCGGGGTCGAAGAAGTCCTTGACGTCGTCCCACAGCAGATCCGGCACCCCGCCATACTGCCCGCCGACACCGCCCGGACGCAGCCCGGGAGCTTGTTGATGGTGAACCGGGTGAGGTCGAACGCCTCGGGATCGCGGGCCTGCCAGGCCGAGTCCGGCGGCAGCGGACCGATCAGTTCGAGTCCGTACTGTGTGCGGGCATCGAGAATGTGGTCCACGCTCACGTAGCCGGCGTCGACATATTCCTGCTCGGGCAACAGGTCCGCGGCAGCGAGGTCGGCGTGCCGGGCGGCGACGGTCTCCACGTCGGAGGTTGTCGCCGGCGTGGTGGCGACGTGGACGATGACGTGCGGGCGGCTCGTTTCGCAGGTCTCGGTGAAGTGGCCCTTGTATCCGCTCCAGCCCACACCGGGCTTGACCCCGTAGCCGGCATCGGTGTCGTACGGGCTCCTGATCGCCACCGCCCCGGGCGGCAGCTCCCCCTTCCCGCGCAGGCGCGGTCCGTCGTGATCGCGGTAGTACTGCTGGACCCAGACCATCCGCAGGACCTCAAGCGCGGGAATCTCCCGCAGCCACGCGGGCGCACCGGCGGCATGGACCGCTTCCAGCAGCTCGTACCCGTCCGTACCGACCGTGACCGCCAACACGGCACGAGCGCTCTCCCCCCGCGGCAGACGGTAGTCACTCGCCCGCTGGGCATACCGCTCCCACCAGGCGACGGCGCGTGGCCGACCAGCCATCCCGGGGCCACCACGGACAAGGCCTCCAGCGCCGCGCGCATCGTCTCCACGGCAAGCTCGAGGCGGTTCAGTATCCGTACACTTGCCAGGACGTGTGTGGCATCGGTGCGTTGACGGCCTCCCTTGGCCAGAAGGTCGTGCTCCCGCAAGACATCGAGCAGCCGCGCGAGGAGCAGCTCGGCTCGGTTGCCCTGCGCCAGCCGGGCGCGGAACTCGCTGAGCACCGAGGCGTCAAGCCCGGATCGGTCAACTCCATGGCCAGGCAGTACTTCCAGTCCACCCGCGCCCGCACCGCGTCGGCCGCCTGGCGGTCCGTCATCCCCTCGGCGAACTGCAGCACCAGCACCATGGCCAGCCGCGCCGGCGAGATCGACGGGTGCCCACGCACCGCGAAGTACTCGGCGAACTGTGCGTCGATGAACACCTCCCCAAGTTCCTCCCGCACCCGGATCGCCAAGCACCCCTTGGGGAACACGGCGTGCGCCACCTGAGCTGTCAGCGGCGGCACCTCGCCGCCCGACCTCGGCCACATCGACACCTGGCCCTGCCCCGCTTCGACGGACACCTGAGCTCAGGGGATTTGTGTCCCCCGGGAGGATGTCCATCATGGAGAGCATGGGGAAGAAGAGGCCTCGGCCTCGCCGGTCGTTCACGCCGGAGTTCAAGGCCGAGATCGTCGCGTTGTGTCGCCAGGGCGACCGCTCGGTCGGCCAGGTGGCCAAGGACTTCGACCTGACGGTGACGGCGGTGCGGGAGTGGGTCAGGCAGGCCGAGGTCGACGCCGGTGACCGGGCCGGCCTGAGCAGTATCGAGCGCGAGGAGCTGGCGGCGTTGCGCCGGGAGAACCGGCGCCTGCGCGAAGACGTGGAGATCCTCAAGCGCGCGACAATTTTCTTCGCGAAGGAGACCCGGTGAACGTGCACCCGTTCATCGAGGCGGAGAAAGTGGGCGGACACAGCGTCAAGCGCGCGTGCGAGCTGCTGCAGGTCTCCCGTGCCGCCTTCTACACCCGTCGCACCGGCACTGTCGGCCCCCGACGGGCCCGCGATCTGGAACTCGGTGACCAGATCGCCCGGGTGCACCAGGACTCGCGCGGCACCTACGGGGCACCGCGCGTCCACGCTGCCCTTCGGCGTGACGGCGCTGCCTGCGGACGCAAGCGCATAGCCCGCCTTATGCGCGTCGCCGGCCTTAAGGGCCGCTGCCCAAAGCGCCGGCAGGTCACCACGGTCGCCGACCCCGGTGCACCCTCGCGCCCCGACCTCGTGCGGCGCGACTTCACGCCCAACAGCGATGCCACCGACCGCCGTTGGTGCGGCGACATTACGTATATCGCCACCGGCGAGGGCTGGCTCTACCTGGCCACCGTCATCGACATCGCCTCCCGCCGGGTCGTCGGCTGGGCCACCGCTGACCATCTGCGCACCGACTTGGTCGCCGACGCCCTGCGCCAGGCCTGCCACCGGCGGCGCCCAGCGCCCGGGGTGGTGTTCCACTCGGATCGCGGCTGCCAGTACACCAGCCGCCAATTCGCTGATCTGGCAAGCGAGTTCGGTATTCGACTGTCGGTCGGACGCACCGGTCAGTGCTGGGACAATGCCCTCGCGGAGTCGTTCTTCGCCACCCTCAAGGGCGAGCTCATCGGCCACCGGACCTGGCCGACCCGGGCTGCCGCCCACGCCGCGATCTTCGAGTTCATCGAGTCCTGGTTCAACCTCCGCCGGCTCCACAGCAGCCTCGACTACCGCAGCCCCGCCGAATACGAAGCCCTTCAAGTAGCCTGACCACCGCACCGAACCTGTCCGTCAAAGCGGGGCAACCTCACACCACGGACCACCGCAACCGAACTCAGGACGCGCACGTATCAACACAGTCCCACGGCCCGAACGATCGCTGCAGCAGTCCCTATGAACTGGCCAGCAGAGTCGTCCCGGGGAAGGCTCAAGGAGCGGCTGACCCGCATCGAGGATGAGAACCGGCGCCTGGTCGAGCTGCTGACGGCCCTCGACCCCGCCCAGCTCCGCCCGCTACAGCTCTGACACCTGGGCAGAAGCAGGCGGGAGTGGGCAGCGCATCAGGTCGCGGGGCTGCCTGGCGCTGCCCGTGGCAGCGCCAGGCTCGTCCTCGGGTCATCACCAGGGCGGGCTCTAGCCGTTGAGGATTGTCACGCTGTACACGTAGACGGTGGAGGGGAAGTTGTGAAGCTTCCCCGTAGACCTGGACACCTGGAGACTGGGACGTGAGGTCCCAGAGGAAGTAGAGCCAGGTGAGCAACAAGCAGGGCAAGCGGTACTCGGACGAGTTCAAGCGGGACGCCGTGACGTTGGTCCGTTCCTCCAGTAAGACGGTCACGGAGGTGGCCCGGGACCTCGGAGTGAGCCCCGAGGGTCTGCGGAGCTGGGTCAAGAAGGACCAGGCCGACCGTGGCGAGGGTAGTTCGGGTGAGCTGACCAGCGCCGAGCGCGAGGAACTTCGTGGCCTGCGCCGGCGGAACCTCGAACAGCAGAAGACCATCGAGGTCCTGAAAAAAGCGACGGTGAACTCAACCGGTCAGCGCAACACCCGAGGTAGGAGAGGGTGTGGCGTATGGCAAGGATGGGTCGTCCCGGGATGTCGGACGCGCAGAAGCGTGAGTTGTGGGACCGGTGGAAGGCTGGCGAGTCGATCAGCGTGATCTCCCGGGCCCTGGGCAGGCCGCCGGGGTCGGTCTTCACGATCCTCAAGTCGAACGGGGGCTACGTCCCCGCCGTTCGGTCGCGTCGGCCGGGGTTCCTGAGCGATGGCGAACGCGAGTCGATTTCCCGGGGTCTGGCCCGGGGCGATTCGATGCGTGCGATTGCCCGGTCGCTGGGGCGGGCCGCGTCGACTATCAGCCGGGAGATCGCACGGAACAAGGGACCTCGGCACTACCGGGCCCTCGATGCGGAGGACCGGGCCTGGGAGCGGGCGCGACGGCGCAAAACCTGCCTGCTGGCTCTGAACGAGCCGCTGCGGGACCTGGTCGCCGCCCGCCTGGCCGAGGACTGGTCGCCTGAGCAGATAGCCGGCCACCTCGCCAAGACCCACCCCGGCGAGCCCGGGATGCGGGTCAGCCACGAGACCATCTACAAGTCCCTGTTCATGCAGGCCCGCGGCGTACTGGCGAAGACCCTGCAGCAACACCTGCGCTCGGGGCGTCCGACGCGGCGCAACGTCCACAACACCGTTACCGGCCAGTGGCGTTCGCAGATCAAGGAAGCCGTTCCGATCCACGAGCGCCCCACCGAGGTCCGCGACCGCCTGGTGCCCGGACACTGGGAGGGAGACCTCGTCATGGGCAGTGGCGTCACCCAGATGGCAACCCTGGTCGAGCGCACCACCCGCTTCACCCTGCTCGTCCAGCTCGACGGGCGGGACACGGCCACCGTCACCGCCCGCATCTCGGCGGCGATGCTCGCTCTGCCCGCCCACCTGCGCAAGACCCTGACCTGGGACCGGGGCATGGAACTGGCCGCCCACAAGGACGTCACCGCGGCCACCGGCCTGGCCGTCTACTTCGCCGACCCGCAAAGCCCCTGGCAACGCGGCACGAACGAGAACACCAACCGCCTCCTGCGCCAGTACTTCCCCAAACGCACCACCATGGCCGGACACACCCAGCAAGACCTCGACCGGATCGCCGAACGACTGAACACCCGACCCCGCAAGACCCTCGACTACGACACCCCAGCCGATAGGCTCACAGCACTGTTGCGCTGACCGGTTGAGTTCACCACGGCCTTCTTCGCGCGGGAGAGCGACCGGTGAGCGAGGTCTACCGGTTCATCGCGGCGGAGAAGGCCACCTACCCGGTCACCTTTCTGTGCCGCGTCCTGGGCGTTCCCCGCTCCTCCTTCTACGCCTGGGCCGACGGGCAGCAGGCCCGGCGCGAGCGGGCACGGGCCGATGCCGCGCTCACCCACGAGATCACCGTGGTGCATCTCGCGTCCAGGGGCGCCTACGGCGTGCCCCGCGTGCACGCCGAACTGCGGCGGCTGGGCCATGCGGTGAACCACAAGCGGGTGGAGCGCCTGATGCGCGAACACGGCATCGCCGGGGTCACCCGACGCCGACGCCGCTCGCTGACCCGCCCGGACCGGCAGTCCCGCCCCGCGCCGGACCTGATCGGCCGTGACTTCACCGCCACCCGGCCCGGAACCCGCCTGGTCGGTGACATCACGTACCTGCCCACCGGAGAGGGCTGGCTCTACCTCGCCTACTGGCTGGACCTGGCCACCCGCGAGGTCGTCGGCTACGCGATGGCCGACCATTACCGCGCCGACCTGGTCGTCGACGCCCTGCACATGGCCCACGGGCGAGGCCGACTGGAACCGGGCTGCATCGCGCACAGCGACCGCGGCAGCGAATACACGTCCACCCAATTCCGCACCACAGCAGCCAAATTGGGCGTCCGGGCGAGCACCGGACGCACCGGATCGTGCTATGACAACGCCGCAGCCGAGAGCTTCTGGGCGCTACTGAAGGCCGAGATCGGCACCCGGACATGGCCGAACAGGGCCGCCGCCCGCGCCGACGTCTTCGCCTTCGTCGAGACCTTCTACAACCGCCAACGCCTACGGAAACACCCCACATGGGGCTACCTCACCCCACACGAGACCCGACAACGACACACCCTCGCAGCATAAGAACGAGTGTCCAGGATCACGGGGTAGCTCCACCTGCGACCTCTGCTCCACCCTGATCCGCCGCTACGGCGAGCGCTGCGCCGCCGCCTGCGACCGGTGCCAGGCGGCTTACAGGTCGAGTGCGCTCTGACGACTCGGAAACGTCACGGCCCGTAACGCTTGGCCTCGGACCGGTACCGCCGATCAGCCGCCTGGAGGCTCCATGGCTGCCAGCCAAGCCCGCAGGCGCAGAAACGTGTCCTTTCGTTTCAGTTCACAGACTCGCTTGTCATGACTTAGACGGATATGCCAACTTCTGTTGGTCGGAGTGGCCCCCTCCTTCCGTTTCAGGGGCCGCAGGATTCGTTTCCGACGGTGCTCCGGTGTGGGACTGCTGACGGGCGCGGTGGGCACGTAGGCGGCAGCGTGCTGAGCAGTGGAGGCGGCGCCTGCCAGTGGGGCTGGCTGGAGGCATCGGGTCGCCGCAGTGGGTGCAACAAGCCTGAGGTGTCGGGTCGTCGGCCGGTTGGATGGGCTCCTCGTCGGCGGCGTGGGGTGCGGCAGCGCGCAGGCGTTCAGTGATGACACCGGCCTGGAAGCGGCTGTCGGCGCCAAGGGCTTCGAGGAGTTCGGAGATGTGCCGTCGGCAGGTGCGCAGTGAGATGCCCAGGCGGCGGGCGATGGCTTCGTCTTTGAGCCCGTTGGAGAGCAGGAGGAGGATGTTCTGTTTGAGGTCCTCGGAGATGTCGTGGGCGGCCTGTGGGCCGAGGGTGAACGGGGTGGCGTTCTCCCAGTCGCGTTCGAACGTTCTGGTCAGGAAGGCCAGGAGGGATGGTTCGCGCACCAGCAGGGCGCCGTCGGGGCCGGCGGGCAGGAAGGCCAGCTCTGCGTCGATGACGATCATCTGGGGCAGCACGTCGGTGAGGGTCCGGATCTCGGCGCCGGCCGCGATGAGCTGCTCGGCGTTGGCCCGGGTGGCCTGGTCGAAGCGTGTGACGTGCTGGTAGAGGTTGCGCATCCGTACACCCGAGGCCAGGAGTTCCAGGTCGCGCGGCAGCGCCTCGCGCATCGCCCCAGGGGGGAACGAACCACCCGGTTTGGATATCAGCAGCTCCCTGCGGCTGGCCCCGACCGCCTCGGTGAGAATGGCCCGGACCGCGAACTTGTCGGTGAGCAGGTCGACCGCGCCGTGCGGATGGGCCAGCCGCCGGCCGTCCAGGTAGAGCGGCATCAGCGCGGCAAACGCCTCGCGCAGCGACTGGAGCTGCTCGCGTTCACGCCGCTGCTCCGCCTCCTGGTGCTGCAGCCTGGTTTCACGTTCGGACAGCAGTTGCGCGCCTGCGGTCTGGGGGCTCTGCGCCTGCCAGGCCCGGTCGGCGGCGGCCGGGGTGCCGAGAGGTTGGAGGAGACGGGCGGCAACCAGGGTCTCGATCGCCGAGCGGCACTCGGCCTCGGACAACTGGCTCTCGTCGGCGGCCCGCGCCACGGCTGCCTCGGCCAAGGGGCCGTTGACGAGGGTCCAGCGGTAGAGGGTCTGGGCCTGCTCACCCAGGACCGGCAGCGGCAGCTCGTAGGCCAACGATTACCTCCTAAACGTGCATGGCGCGCAGATGAGGCATGGGGACGCTCGCGCCGACCTGCTCGCTGCTGCCACTGTTCTCTCAGTGGGAACGCCGCAGATGCGGCACCCGGGACCTGGTCGGTGCCGGGCTGTCAGGGAGGGAGATCCCGTGAAGAAGAGGTTCGCACGGCGGATGGCCGCCGTCGTACTGGGGTTGGTCGTGGCCGCCGGAGGCGCGGTGGTCGGGGCCGGGGCTGCGGCTGCGGCTGCGGGAGACCGCACGACCGCCTGGGACTCGGGGCAGAGCTCCGCTTCCGGCCTCCTCTGCCCTCCGGCCGACACCACAGCCTGGGGCGGTGACCACCGCCACCACTGGCCCTGCAGCTGGCAGCGGTCCCTGTAGACCCCCCGGGAGCAGTGCCGGGTGCGGGGGCAGCGGGATCCATCCGCTGCCGGGTGGGTGGATGCGGACCCACACCCAGGACTGAGAACGGAGAACGTCGTGCGGCGCCGGGGTGCCGCCGCGCCGACGGGACACCCGCGCCCCCATGGCCGGCCCTGCTCGGCCCCGGGCCCCGTCCGGCCGACCCACGGCCAGTTCGGCCGCGGTCGTCGCCGCGCCCCTGAGCACAGCTCGGGCGCCACCTGCCACGACCGCTCGCCAGCCGAGTGAGCCGGCCCTGGGCGCCTGCCGACGGGCCCGCCACGGCCGGTGGCCCTGTCCGCAGCCCCGCGGCGGCGGACGACCCCAGCCCCACACCAACCCGCTCCAGGGCTTCGCCCTGCCCTTTTCCAGGAGGACCGCCTTGCGTCACCACATCATCGGCACGGCCCTGATCACCGCAGCCCTACTGGGCACCGGTTCGGCCGCCTTCGCCGCCACTCCCCGCTCGGTCAGCGACTACCGGGGAGTCTTCGGCGGCAGGTACGCCAGCTACAACGACTGCGTCAGCTCCGGTTCGCTCGGCCTCGGCATGGGTCTGTACTCCCACTACGAGTGCGACCCGATCCCCGGCGGCGCCAACTACAACCTCTACTACCGCTAGCCGACACCGGCTCAGCCACGGCCGCGGGCCCCTCATCGGCCCACGAGAGATCAGGACTTCCGCATGACCGCGAACACCATGCCCACCACCAAGCCTGCCCGGACCCGGGGCCGCGCCGCGGCCCGGCTCGCCGGCGCGCTCGTCAGTACCATCCTGCTCGGCGGCACCGCGCTCGCCGCGGCCCCCCTCGCGCAGGCCGCCGACACGCCCGCCGCGGCGACGGCCCAGCCTCCCAAGCAGCTGGCCTCCGCCCGCACGACCCAGGTCTACCTCGTCAACAAGCTCTCCGGCGTGCGCCTGGACTACAACCAGGCCTCGCTCTCGCACGGCTGTTGGGACAACAACAACCTGCCGCCCGGCTCCATCCCCCCTGGCCACACCGGGGGCTGGGGAAGCCACTCCTGCGGGTTCCTGACGGGAACTCAGGGGCAGGCCACCTTCACGGCGGTGGACGTCAACACCGGCAACGCCGTCACCCAACTCAGCATCGGCTGGGACAACCCTTACTCCGGCGCCAACCACAACACCTGCACCTCCTCAAACAGCGCCTACAAGTGCACCCCGAGCGGCGGCGACGGCAAGGACGCCACCCTTACCCTCACGCTCACCGGCCCCGCCAACGCGGTCCGCAACGCGAGCGCAGTCATCCCCGTATCCGATGGCTCCCCGGCCCGCAGCACCCAGGTCACCGTGTACAACAACAGCGGGCACATCCTTGGCCGGACCAGCGTGGGGCTCGACCACGGCATCTGGTCCGGCAGCCAGCTGCCGCCCTCGCTGATCAACCCCGGTACCAGGGCGGTCTGGTCGAGCGAGTCCGCCGGCTTCATGACCGGCACCGAGGGCTCTGCGGACTACTTCATGGCCGGCGTCGGCCCGGTCACGATCACGTGGGACAACCCCTACTCCGGCCACAACGGCTACACCTGCACCCCGCCGGGCGGCCACTCCTGCTCGATCAGCGGCGACAACCACAACAACGCCCGCGTCACCTTCAACATCTACTAATCGCTGCCGACTTCACCGAGCCGTCCGCCACCCGCGCCCACCCACAGAGAGCAGCACAGCCGATGAGCCGCAAACTCGCCGCATCCGTCGTCACCCTCGCCACCGCCGTCAGCCTGCTGACGCCGCTGGCCTCAGCCTCAGCCGCCACCCCGTCCCAAAGCCACGCCGTGGCGGCCGTCCAGTCGGTCAGCCGGGCCGTCAGCAGCACCGTCAACTGGGACCTCGACAATCCCCAGTCATACGGGACGATGATCATCAACCTGCGCCAGGCCGCTACCGAGGGGACCGAGGGCGGCGTGGCCGTCACCTACCCCCGCACCGACGAGGGCCTCATCGCCGTCAACATCACGGGTGTCGGCCGAGAGCTCACGCTCTACTTCACCCGGAACAACCTCTACCTGCGAGGGTTCGGCCTGACCAACGGCGACATGGTCTACGGGTTCAACGACTGGCCGCTGCAGAACCACATCGACGTGCCCGGCTACACACCGCTCTCCTTCGGCAGTTCCTACATCGATCTCCAGCACACCGCCGGCACCAACCGCGCGGGCTTTGTCTACGGCACCGAGTCCCTCCAGCAGGACCTCCGGACGCTGACTGGATTCGCCCCGGGCGGCAACAACGCACAGGCGGCCAGGGCGCTCCTGCGGTTGATCTCGGCCACATCCGAGGCGGCCCGGTTCAACCCCATCGAGGTTGTCATCGGCACGGCGATCAACAACCACCACCCGGCCACCCTGACGCCGCGGCAGGTCAGCATGGAGAACGAGTGGGGATCGATCTCCGCCTACGGGGTGGCACAGGCTGAGCACCACCCCGCCAACCCTGTCACCTTCAACGGGGTCACCTTCAACTCCATGCGCATCGTCGCGGCGTGGCTCGCCCTGATGCTGCGACCCGGTACCGGCAGCTAGATTCCGTCCGGACGGTGCCGACCGGTCCCGTCCCGCCCCTAGCGCCAGCCACGGCCCTCGGGGGCAGGACGGACGGAACCTCAACCATCGTATGGAGCGGCACGCCAGCGGGTCCTTGGTGAGGATGGCGTCTGGTACGGCGCCAGCACCTCTTCGGTATCGGCCGAATCCATGCCGCGGCGGCCCTGTCCCGAAATCGGTGGTGGCGCTGTGTGGTGATCACTGGAGGAGGATGCGGTGGCGGAGCAGGGGGAACTGGCCCTGCCCCGCTTTGAACGGACACCTGAGATCGGGGGCCTTGGTCCCCCGGGGAGGATGTCCATCGTGGGAAGCATGGCGAAGTAGAAGCCTCGGCCTCGCCGGTCGTTCACACCGGAGTTCAAGTCCGAGATCGTCGCGTTGTGCTGCCAGGGCGACCGCACGGTCGGCCAGGTGGCCAAGGACTTCGACCTGACCGAGACGGCGGCGCGGGCCTGGGTCAAGCAGGCCGAGACCGATGCGGGCGAGCGCCGCTGCCCAACTGCGCGGCTATAACCTTGCCCTCTGGGACACCGACCTCACCCCGCTCGGCGACGCCCTGCACCACCTCAAGATCGCCTACCCGCCGCTCCTGCCCTCCGGTCGATCGCCATCGTCGACCGCCCGCTGCTCGTCGAGGCCTAGAACCTGATGCGCTGCCACCTGGGTGGTGCTGCGGATCTCCTCGCTGAGGGCGTGCAGCACCACCTCGGCGTCCCGTTCGGCGATGTACCCGGGAACGGCATCCAGGACATAGAGCTGGGGCAGGCCAGTCATGATCCGGCGCCGTTCCTCGAGCGGCTGCGCCAGGCAAAGCTGGCCGCCGACAATGGGCACAACGTCACCGGTCCGGTGACCGACTTGGAAATGGCGGTCGCCCCCGCATCCGTCCCCCAGAGATGCGGAGCCGCATGATGCGTGCAGCTGCTGACCGGTCGCTGCCGACGGGGCGTGGCGGGGCTCAGAGGGGGATGATGCGGGTGAGCCTCACGACGTGATTGTTCGTGTCGATGACGTACTCGACCAGGCCGCGTCCGTGCGGGATAGGGAGTCTGCGCCAGTCGCCGGCACTATCGCGGGCGGTGCTGGCCTCGAGCCACGGGTCTTCGGCGATGGCGACGGTGAGTGCGACGATCGCGCTGAACAAGTCGACCGGCAGCTTCGGATCGGCCAAGGCGTCCTGGACGGACTCGGACGGCTCGACCGGCCACAGGTCATCCGGCTCTTCCTCGCTCACTCCGGCAGGTCTCCGCCCCGCTCACGGCGCAGTCGTACGACGTCGGCCATGGTGACGGTGGGCAGGGCGCCGGTGCGGGCGGCCGCGATGATGCGGTCCTGCTCGGGGTCGGTGTCCATCTCGGCTTCGCACCACCAGCGGTTGAGAACCTGCTCGGCCTGGTCGATGGAGGCCTGGCCGAGTTCGCGGTAGAACTCCATTCGGCGGCCGCCCTGCAGCGCGGCGGCGATGCCGTCCAGAGTGCGCGGCACGCGGGGCTGCGGCTGCTGGTACACGGGGTGGACGCTCATCTGCTGGACCTCCTGGCTCTTCGACACCACGGTATCCGCTGCCGACTGCTCCTCGGGCCGCAGTCGCCCTGAACCTCGTTCGATTCGGTCGTGGCCACCACCGCAGGCCACGACCGCCTGCTGCTCCGCACCCTCGGGCTCGCCGTCGAGCAACCGCGCGACGGGCACCCGCCGGGATCACCCCCGCACCTCGCGGGCTGCAGCTGCGCCGGGCGGCCCGCTGGAGGAGGAGGCGTGGGTGCGCGACCGGTCGTGTGCGCGGCCGCGCTGCTCGCGGTGGAGCACGCAGACTCGGCTACCCCGGCCAGCTCGCCCCGAGGTCGACACCCCGTTGCGCCGGCTGAACCACACCTCCCTCCGAGTGCGAGCGGCTCGTCCTGGCCGGGATCGGGCCGCAACGGGCGCCGGGCGTGTGGGGCCCCGCCGAACCGATGGAGGGCGCCGGGCCGACGGCGCTGACGAAAGCGCCGCACCACTACGCCAACCCCAGCACGAGTGAGCCAGGCACGAGCGCCGCTCACGCCGCTGCGAGTCGAACCACGCCGCGCGGGACGTAGCCTTCAGTGCTGCCGAAGACAGCGCAGCCCTTTCGGCGCGGCAGACCGCCCCGGCATTACCTAGCGGCCGGTAGACGCACAACCCACTGATGACAAGGAAACCCATGGCAACTGACTACGACGCACCGCGCAAAACTGATGAGGACGGGGCGCACGACAGCATCGAAGAGCTGAAGACCCGGCGCACCGACACCTCATCCTCCGCCATCGACGCTGTCGATCAGCTCGAGTCCATCGACGGTGTGGAACTGCCTGGGGCTGACCTCTCGGGCGAGGAACTCACCATCGCCGTCCAACCCGTGCAGACCGACGAATTCACCTGCTCGAGCTGCTTCCTCGTCCACCACCGCACCCGGCTCGCGCGCCTCAAGGACGGCAAGCCCATCTGCCAGGACTGCGACTGACCAACCACCTGGCCCTGTTCACGTCGAGGGCAGTGTGTGAAGTTGCCTCCGACTGCGGCGGCCTCGGACCACCCCGCCCGCCACACACACCCGCTCCACCAGCACCATCAACCGGTGAGGCGGCCGACGTCGGAAGCGGCGTAGCCTACGGGCAAAGCAGCATACCAACGATCTTGTGGGGAACCATGGCCGAGACGGCCTCGCTGACGGACTGGTCGGACGAGATGCGCGGGGAGCAGCTGCGCCGCACCGCACGGGGAGGCTGATCGAGGATCCGTCCCACGATGACGATGCTGCTGCTCATGGGCACCGTTATGGAGGGCGCCCCGTTCACCCGCGAGGAACTGGGACCGTTCGCCGCAACGCGGTCCAACCCGGTCGGCGCCCTCACCCACTCCTGCTGGGACACCGGTGACGAGCTCGACGAGGAGGAGCAGGGCGCCATCCACCTACGCGAGCCGCTCGGATCCGTCGTCGACATCGCCTGGGAGCACGGGACCCGCGGGCTGCGCCTGCACCTGGACGACGCGGTGCTCCCGGCTTGGGACAACGACCTGGTCGAACCGGTCCTCGGCACGGCGGTACCGGTCGATCCCGACACGCTGGTTCGGCGCCGGTACGTGCACTGGGTCCGTCTGGACGGCGTCGGAACCTCCCGCAAGGTCCGCATCTGCACCCAGGCGCCCTCCCGGGAGACCGAGTGGTTCGGCCTTGACGAGTGCCACATGTCTGCGGACGGCTTCCGGACACCGGCCGTCGAGGAGATCCTCTCCGCGCAGCGCACCACCTGGCGGCCCCCAGCACCGACGTACAACCGGCAACCGACCGTCCTGCAGCGCCTGGAGGGGGCCCTGAAGTTCGGCTCCCTGGAGATCGTGCGGTCCGAGTGCCGCACGGTCGAGGCCGGCGGACCGTACGAGGAACCCGAAGCGCAGGCCGTGGCCGGAATGCTGGAGCGCGCACATCTGTGGCTGAACCAGCAGGAGCAACTGAGTGAGGACCTGTTCGGGCGTCTTGCGCATGCACTGCGCGAAGGCGAGGCCGAGGCGGTCCACTCCCTGCTCGTCCAGGTGAACTTCAAAGCCGCCCGCGACCGCACCGCCACGCAGCACGAGATAGCCTCCCGGGCCGCGGCGTTCCTCAAAGACCAGAAGCGCCAGGCTCGTGAAGCCCAGCGGGCCCTTCAAGCAGCCGCGGCGAAGGGTGCACGCGTCAGCACCAGGTCCCGCCGGGCGCAGCCCGCCCCGACCCCTGAGCCCCGCAAGGTGAGGGCTGATCCGACGGAGGTCGCGCACCAGCGGCTGGGGGGCATCCTCGGCGACCTGCGGCGGCTCGGGGACCGGACGGGACCCCGCACCATGCTGTACCTGCTGTACCTGCTGTACCTGCTGTACCTGCTGGACGCGCTGGCCACGGCGCTGAAAAGCGCGGGGAACCGGGTGACCCCCGCGCAGCGTGAGGAGGCCGAGCTGTGGCTCTCGCGCGGCCGGCGGCTGCGCGGCGCGACCGCCACCCAAGCTGCGGCAGCGCCCAGGAAGGCGGCCGGCGTTCCGGCCTCACCGCGCAGTCCGCAGGCCAGGGAGGTTTAGCGCCGGTCCGTCCAGGCCGGGGAGGGCACGAGCAAGGGGAAGGCGGAGGCGGTGCCCGCCGCCCGGCGTAGCACGTCTGCCGAGCCGCAGGGACAGACAAAGCAGAAGATGGTGCCAACGGGCCCGCCCCGGCTGCCGGCCGGATCGGTGGACCAGGTAGCGGCTGCGGTGGGCGAAGCGTTGAAGAAGGCCGCCCGGGAGCGCTCCATCACCTCCTGGTCGCAGCTGCGCCGCCAACTGGGCAGCGCGTTGCCCGCCTTGCACCCGGACGACCGGGTGGAGGTGCTGCTGCGGGTGGAGAGGAACACCTCGGCGAGCGAACCGTTGCTGTCCTCGCTGTTGGCCGCGGATGGCGCCAGGTCCCTGGCCATGTACCGGGTTCTGGCCGCGCGCCTTGGGCGGGGGGTGCCTCCTGACGACGCGGCGGCTCGTGCGCAGTGGCAGCAGGAGATCCTCCGGCTCCAGCAGCTGTTTCGTCACCGCTGACCTGTCGCGGCGCACCCACCAGTCTGACCGGGTCACCGGGCTGTTGCCGCAGCCACCGTTACGGGCGTGACGACCAGATCGGGCAGTAGGTGCTGTGGGTGCTGAGCATGATGACCGTGCCGCCGTCCATGACCTTGCGCGTGAGGACGACGTCGCAGCAGTTTGCGGTCGGGGACCGACGGGGTTCGAGGCTGTTCCAGACGCGTGGGTCGTCCGAATCATCCTGAAGGACCTGTACGTCCCGGTCCGGGGTCTCGGCTTCCCGCCACTGCGGCACGCCTTCGGAAGAACCGGAGAGCGAGCGACCCGACCACCCCTTCGGGGTGCCTCGACGGGGGACGTGTTCGATGGGGACCCCGAGAGCGAGAGCTCGTGCTTGCAGGCGGCGGCGGTTGCGGCGTTCGGACATCGCACCACCATGCCCGCCCGGACTTCGTCCGCACCAGTCACCGTGGCTGTTGAGGCCCTGGTACGAACTTGAACGGAGTGGGCCTGCCTCGGCTCGCTGGTCCGGCGTGCCTCCCACAACCCCCAGGAGCTGGCCGACCTCGAGGAGGCCCTCGCCCTGGCCCTGGCCCAGTACCGAGTCCGGCAGGCCGCCGGCGAGGCCACGGGCTGCCGCGCCGCACGAGCAGGTCTGCGCCCAGCTCGGTCTGGGACCCGCCGCTTGAGCTTCACGATCATCTGGGACGAGACGGCCATCAACGCCGCCGCCCCGCCCGCCAACAAGCTTCTGGCCCCCGGCGTCGGCCTGGTCGATCCCCCCGCGACTTCGTCACCGGCCGGGGCCTCTCCTGACCCCTGCTCTACTCAGGTCGCCGCACAACAGGCCTGGCCGTGCGGCGGCCAAGCCATGCTCTGGCGCTGCGGCGCTGGCCGCGACCGCTGCCGACGTGCTCGAGCGTCCTGGAGCTCCTCCTTGGACATCTGCGAGCGGTGCGTCAGGTTCGGCCTGGGCGGAGGTGCCCTTCTTGGGGCCCACCCTTGATCCGGTCGTGTCGCTCGCGCCACCGGGCGCCGCCAGGGCGCGACGCTGAGCGGGTGCCTCATCCACGCCGGTGAAGCCGCCGCCGCTCCCCTGCCAAGGGCTGAGCGGGTGCCAGATCGGCGCAGCCGGGTCGCGCTGGACCAGGTCCTCGATCCGGGCGGCGACGACCGGCGCCGCGATTCCGACGAACCGGCCACACGACGGACGATCACCTGCTACCGATCACACTCCCGACCAGCCCGAGCACCCCAGACGCGACCCACGCCAGCCCCATGACCTGCAACCTCAGGTTGAACTCAACTCACTGGGCCAGGGTCGAGCTGATCGACGCGGGGGAGACCGCCCGTGTGTGAGGACTGCTGTTGCCCGTTTTGCTGGGACCACGACCGCCCTGCGCTCACCCCGGAGCAGCCCGCACGCTCTCGAACCGCGACGCCTATGACCTCTGACGGGCCCACGAGTGGCCCCACGCCACGCGGGTGGGGCCACCCACCCGACCAACGGGCGGACACCACAGCCCTGACCCTGCATGCCCCGGCACACTGCCCCTGGCACGATCACGACCCCGAAGGACGCTAACCCGCATGACTCGCTCATGTCTGACGATCCCGGTCGGCCTGGCCCTGGCCGCCGCCTTGCTCACCGCCTGTTCCGGCGCGGCCCCGGCCAGGAGCACCGCGTCCGCCTCGGTGCCCGCGCCGACCGTCAGCACCACCGTCCCCACCGCGTCCATGCCGCCTGTGGCCCCGTACACCGGGGGCATGCACGTGGAGCGGCTCGACGCCGACGGCAAGGCGTACGCCGCCGCGCTGCTTGACTACGTGGTCAAGAACGGCCTGACCACCCTGGTCACCCAGATGGGCAACGAGACCCCGGACGAGCTGGCCGCCTCCATCGCCCTGCGCCGCAAGCAGTGCGGAACCGGCGACGATATGCCCAGCGGGGCCACGCTCGACCAGGGCCGCCTGGATTTCAAGGACATAGGCGGCGCTGGGGCGGCCGACGCGTTCTGGCAGTTCCGCCACCAGGCGATCGCCCAGTTCCTGTGCAAACCCACCACCGCGCCCCCCAGTCCCATGGCGTCCTGACACCCCACCAGAGGCCGGCCGGGAGCACCACACTCCCGGCTGGCCTTCCAGGTGCTGCGGCCACCTTGCCCGCACCGTGCCTGACCAGCGGTCCCGCCAAGACCCTTGATCACGACAGCACAACGACGGACGCCAACCCCGAAGGACCCCTTGTGAAGCGCTCCACGCTCATCATCCCGGCCGCCCTGGGCGCCGCCCTGGTGCTCACCGGCTGCAAGGCCGCCCCCGACGGCACCCCGATGCCCAACCTGGCCGGGCTGACCGTCAGCAAGGCCAACGACGTCCTGGAGGACAAGAAGCACAGCGGCGGGGCGTACATAGCCGACGGCAACGACGACAAGCTCACCGATCTGCTGCCGGGCGCCGCCGGTCCGCGCGGGGTGTACGTGTGGGACTACGACAGCTGGAAGGTCTGCACCCAGGAACCGGCCGCGGGTGTGCCGGTCAACCCCGGCAAGGGTGTCAAGGCCGTGCTGGGCGTGGTCAAGACGGGCCAGGGCTGCCCCGCCCCTGTGCTGCCGGGCCAGCCGACCCCCACCCCGTCCACCGCGCTGCAGACGGGCCGCAGGGATCTCGGTACGGAGTCCAAGGACGTTCCCGGCCTGTACGCGAAGATCACCACGTGCGTGGACCAGGGACCGGACCGCAACGTCACCGACATGTTCGAGGTCTGGTCCGTGCACGTGGTCTACACCAACCTGAGCGGCAAGACCGTGCTGGCCCCCAGCGCCTACCCGAACCTGGTGAACGCCAAGGGCGGCAAGTTCCGGGCCCGTGACGCCTCCGCGTACGTCGGCTACGACTTCAAGCTCGCCCCCGGTGCGAAGGCGGAAGCCGACGCGCACGACAGCGCGCACACCGGAGGCCCCGCCTCCCTGACCGGCCTGCCGACCCAGCTGGGCATGGAGGCGTACATCAGCGACCACACCACCGGGTGCGTACTGGCACCCGAGGACCTGAGCGGCCAGGTCCTCGCGTACTGACCGGCACTTCTGACCGGCTGGGCCGGTGGCGCCACGCCACCGGCCCAGCACAGCCACCACCCGCAAGGACGCCACCGTGAGCCAGCCCAACCCATCCCACCAGCAGTACCCGCTTCCCCCGATCGTCATCAACAACTCGTCGTCCGCCAGCTCCTCGGCGCGATCGGGTGGCGGGTACTGCCACGGGCACCACTACCGCCACCAGTCCGTAGCCGTCCACGTCTTCCTGTTCCTGCTCACGGCGGGCATCGGGAACGCGGTGTACGCCGTGATGATCCACAACGAGAACCGCCGCAACGGCTACCGCTGATCACGCACCTTGCATCGAAGGACGCCACCACTGTGATCGAGACCCGATTCATCAGACCCACCCAGCACCATCACCGCGACCGCCATTCCAGAGGTCGGGGTCGCAGGGTCATCGGGCTCCGTTCAGGGTGCGAGGTTCTGGCGGGTGGTGACTACGGAGCGCCAGCGTGAGCGGGTTGCTGCCTCGTCACCGAGCCAGTGGGTGGTGGACGGGACGGGCAGTGGCAGGTCGGCCATGTAGTGGGCGACGTCCAGGTAGTAGGCGAAGTCGCCGTTCGCGGTGGCTTCGCGCAGGCGGTCGAGGGCGGCGGCCAGGCCGTCCTGGTCGTCGCAGACGGCGTGGTGGAGGGCGACGGCGGTCTCCCGCAGCGGGGTGAGCCAGGGCAGGCCGGCGACATCGATCTGAGTGCGCAGGACGGCGACGCGGTCGGCGATCTCACGGTCGTCGGTACCGGCGACGGCGACCAGGGCGGCGACGTGGGTGAGCAGCACGGTGGCGCGCTGGTCGAGCCGCTCCAGGAGCTGGCGGGCGAGCTCGATCTCCTCGATGGCCCGGTTTGGATCGGCGAACGCCGTGACCAGGGCTAGGCGGGTCTGCCGTATCAAGGTGAACACACTTGTCAGGGCCAGGTAGGGCAGTCGCAGGAACACCGGACCATCCTGGAGCCGACCGGAGCCAGCTGGCAATCACCGAGCGGGACCTCCGCCGTCACTCGACCGGCCGGCCTCGCGACAGTGCCCATACGTCAACTGACCAGCACGGACGTTTTTCTGGCACCTAACACTGTTAGTGGA
The DNA here is from genome assembly GCF_052076145.1 of Kitasatospora sp. McL0602. NCBI lineage: Bacteria > Bacillati > Actinomycetota > Actinomycetes > Kitasatosporales > Streptomycetaceae > Kitasatospora > Kitasatospora sp. McL0602. The sequence goes on from NZ_CP197246.1 coordinate 7,464,965, forward strand.
ACGCCGGGCACTCACCTGCCGACGTGAACTCCTCGACCGGACACTGATCTGGAACCAGCGCCATCTCCTGCACGTACTGCGGGAGTTCGAGGATCACTAAAACACCCAACGCCCACATCACGCACTCCACCAGGACACGTCGCTGACACCACGGCCCGCCCCGATCACCGGCACTGGGCGGATCGCCCGGCTGGACGTCTGCGGACGCGACCGTCTCGGCTGCACCCTCCACGAGCACCGACATGCGGCATGACCTGTACGGACAGACTTGTCGGCACCCACAGGGGCGGTGCCCGCCGAAAGACCCCCGGCAGGGGCCGCACGTGCGCCGTCCGTCGTCCGTCGTGCCAAGCGGCGCCGCCGGGCCGAGAGGTCCGCGATCAGTCCGCCGTGGCGATGAGCGGCTGGAGCAGTATGTCGGGTTGGGCGCGCTGGAAGGCGTTCAGCTGCCACTTGTCGGCGAACAAGGCCAGCAGCACGTCATCCGAGCGGCGGGTGAGCACCTCGCCGTTGATCAGGCGGGCTTTGGCCAGGGCAGCGGCGCCGTCGGCGTCAGTGATCCGGGCCACGCGGTAGGAGAGCTGGTCGAGGGCGATTGGGGAAGAAAACTCGTGCTCCATCCGGTGCAGGATCACATCGAACTGCATCGGGCCGACCGCGGCCATGACCGGCGCCTGGTCGCCACGCCGGTCGGAGACCAGCACCTGGATCACGCCTTCCTCATCGAGTTGGGCGACGCCCTTGCGGAACTGCTTGGACCGGCTGATGTCCTTGGGCCGTGCCACCGCGAAGTACTCGGGGGCGAAGGCGGGCAGCGGGGGAAACTCGGTCTTCTTGCCGGTGAAGAGGGTGTCGCCGACCCGCAGCGCGCTCGCGTTGATCAGGCCGACCACATCGCCGGGGTACGCGGTGTCGACCACGGTGCGCTCGGCTCCGAAGACGGTGTGCGCGTACTTGGTTGCGAACGAGCGGCCGCTGGCCGCCCGGGTGACGTGCATGCCGCGCTCGAAGACGCCGGAGCAGACTCGGACGAAGGCGATCCGGTCGCGATGGGCCGGGTCCATGTTCGCCTGGATCTTGAACACCAGGCCGGAGAACTCCTCGCCGACCTCGCGGCTGCCGCCCTTGGCCAGCGGGCGGGGCCCGGGAGCCGGAGCGAGGTCGACCACGGCGTCCAGCAGGAGCTTCACACCGATGTTGGTCAGCGCGGCGCCGAAGAAGACCGGGCTGATCTTGCCGGCCTCGAAGGCCTCCTGGTCGTAGCCGGGGCCGGACGAGAGCACCAGCTCCAGCTCCTCCAGTGCGGTCGTCCAGGCTTCGCCCTCCTGCTCGGCGGCCTGCTCGGAGGTGAGCTGCTCCTCGAGGGCGGCGTGCGTGCCGGCCGGCACCTTGGTGTAGCGCAGCATCTGCTCGGTGTTCCCCGCTTCGACCAGGCCGCGCAGGTTGCCCGCGCTGCCCACCGGCCAGACGACCGGGACGGGGGTGATCCCGAGGTGCGTCTCGATGTCCTCGAGCAGGGTGAGTGCATCCTGGCCGCGCCGGTCCCACTTGTTGATGAAGGTGATCACGGGGACGCCGCGATGGCGGCAGACCGCGAAAAGCTTGCGGGTCTGCTCCTCCAGGCCCTTGGCCGCGTCGACCAGCATGATCGCGCAGTCGACGGCGGCCAGCACCCGGTAGGTGTCCTCGGAGAAGTCGGCGTGGCCGGGAGTGTCGACCAGGTTCATCACGTGGCCGCGATAGCCGAACTGCAATGCGGCCGAGGTCACCGAGATACCGCGCTCGCGTTCCAATTCCATCCAGTCGCTGGTCACACCGCGTCGGTCACCCTTGGCGTGCACCGCACCGGCAGAAGTGATCGCCCGCGCGTGCAGCGCCAGAGCCTCGGTGAGCGTGGACTTGCCCGCGTCCGGATGGCTGATCACAGCGAAGGTCCGACGGCGGCCGGCCTCATGAAGGACCTGCGGAACGGGGATTGACTGTACGGTGCTCACGTGTTTCCTCGGGTACGCATCGGCAGCAGGCCGGGTGACGCCTCTCCGTACCTGGTGAGCCGGGGATCAGGTCCGCAGGCCCAGGAAGCGATCATAGGCTGTCGGGCGGCGTGGCCCCGAAATTCCCGTTCTCTGGGGGAGAGGCTGATCCAGGGGGTGAGCTGGTCGGCGTACTTTCTCGGCGTTGTGCCGCAGGAACGTCGCGGCCTCTTCCGGGGTCCAGCAGGTGCGGTCGGCGGCGCGGGGCTTGGGCGGGACGGAGTGTTTGGCCGGGTTGTAGCGGAGCCGCCCCGGGCGGACGGCGGCGTTCAGCGCGTTGCGCAGGGTGGATGCGGCCTTGTAGACGGTGACCCGGCCCTGCCCGGCTTCCAGCTGGGCGACGATCCACTCGTAGATGTGCTTGGGCCGAAGGTCGAGCAGCCGTAGGCGACCGAAGGCTGGGATGAGGTCGCGTTCGACGCACGCCGCGTAGCCGGCGCAGGTGTTCGCAGACAGGTGAACCTGCCTGGTGACCAGCCACTCGCGCAGGTAACTGGCGACCGTGGTGCAGCGGTTCTCGTACACCCCGCGCAGCTCACCGTCCAACACCGCCTTCATCTCCCGCATCGCCTCCGCACGGCTCGCGAAACCACCCCGGCGCCGGACCCGCCGCCGGCCCTCATCCTTCGCGACGTCGACCGCATACGTCCACGTCCCATGCCGGACATCCCCGGCCAGCCGCGGACACCACGGACCCAACTGCCTCCTGTTCCCCTCCGAGCAACTACGCCGCCGATACACCCGGCCTCGCTGCGCACGCTGTCCCACGACGGTCGCATTGCGGGGTCAGGCCACCGGATGGATCTTTCGCCCGATCACCGGGCGCAGTGCCTCCGCCAGACGGTCACGTGCCTCGGTCTGGGCGGCGATGCGCTCATCGAGGACTGCAAGTCGCTCAAGTGCGATCCGGATGCCCTTGTCGGACGGTGGTGTGGCGGCCAGGTCGCCGTCCAGACAGGGCAGGAACGAGCGGACGTCTTCCAGGGTGAGACCGGCGGCCAGCAGATAGCGGATGTTGCGGACCCGCACGACCGCGTGCTCGTCGTAGATCCGATAACCGTTGTGCGCCCGCCGGGAGGTGAGCAGGCCCTCGTGCTCGTAGTGCCGCAGAGCACGGGCAGTCGTGTCCGTGGCCTGTGCCAACTCGCCTATCCGCAACCGCTTCACCTCCGGTGCCAGTCCTAATCACGCGACCACGGCGCCGCCGTCCACCGGGAACACTATCCCGGTCACGAACGATGCCTGCGGTGAAGCCAGTTGCGTGATCGCCCATGCCACCTCCTCGGGCCGGCCGATGCGCCTCAGCGGCGTGTGGGCCAGTTGCCACTCCCGGACCGCCGCCATCCGAGCAGGTGTCAGTCCCTGGTGCTCGCCGATCGGGGTGTCGATCGCGCCTGGCGCCACCGCAACGACCCGGATCCCACGGGGTGCCAGCTCCACCGCCCAACTGCGGGTCAGGAGCTCCAGGGCGACCTTCGTTGCTGCATACACCGAGCTGCCTGGCCAGGCACGCTGCCCGACCGACGTGCTCACGTTCACGATCACCCCACCAGTGGTCTCCAGGGCCGACAATGCGGCCTGGGCGAGCAGGATCGGGGCGAGCAGGTTCGTCTCCACCTGCTGCTCGATCAGGTCTCGGGTAAGCGTCCCGAGCGCCCCGGTCCGGACGATCCCAGCATTGTTGACCAGCACGTCCAGCCGACCGTGTGACGCGATGACGGCATCCACGATCTTCTCCGGGGCGCCCTCGGAGGTGACGTCGGCGACCAGCGGACAGACGTTGTCATGGCCGAGGGCAGTCTCCGCCAGCGGTTCGGGGCGCCGCCCCACTGCCACCACCCGCACACCTTGTCCTGCGAACATGCGCGCTGTCGCACGACCGATGCCCGTACCAGCGCCCGTGACGACAACCACTCGGTCTTGTAGAGAATCGTTCATGGGAGGGATCCTCGGACCCTGCCGCCAACGGCAAGGTCAAGACGGCCGACGGGGTCATCGGATGGTCGCGGTGCCGGTCGAGCGAGACCCGGTGGATGCTGCTCAGCGACGCGCATGGCGGGGCCGTTCTGGACAGCCCTTGGCTGGTCTACCTGCGGCCGACCGGACTTGATGCCGGTCGGCAATCCCTAGTGCCAGTACTGGCCGTCCGGCCCCTGGCACCAGCACCAGAGGGCCAGCGCCGCCGCCAGCCCCACCAGGACGGCCAGCACGAGGAGGACGGCGGCGAGGCCGGGGCGGCCGGGTGGGTCTTCGGTGGCGGCGGTGACGACGGGGGCCAGGCGGCGTACGTCGTCGGCGTGGTACTGCGTCGGCCTGGCCGGGTCGTGTCGGCGCCGCCGGACGCCGTTGGCTCGGGCGGTCGCGTCGACCGAGGTCACCCCCGGCCAGAGTGTGCTCACCTGACGTACGGTCAGCCAGCTTGCTTCATCGCGGTTCATCGCGGATCAGCCCCCCTCTGCTCCGTCGGCCGCCTGCCCCCGCGGTGCGGCCCGGTCTCATCACAGGCCGGGCCCGCGACGGCGTCAAGTACGTCCCTGAGAGAGTGTCAACGTGTCTGCGCGGCCGCTTTGGTGAGTGCGGTCCGGGTGGCGTCCAGCTCGCCGGTGAGCTGCTCGTGCAGCGCGGGCAGCAGGGTGAGGGCGGCTTCGGCGGTCTCCCGGGTGGGGTGCGGGTCGGCACGGGCGGCTTCGATCGCGGCGCGCAGCGGCATGGTGGTGAGGGCGGTCTCCCAGGCCGTGCGGTGGACGCCGGTGGCGTAGCGGGCGGTCAGGAACTCCAGTGGGTCCAGGGCCAGGCCGTCCGTGTCGCCGGGTGCGGCGAGGCGGTGCTGCGGGAGGGCGGGCTGCGGGAGCAGCCAGGCGATGCCGTCGCGGGCGACGAGTTCGAAGGCCCGACTCTCGTCGGGCACGGCCCAGCGTCCGGCGCCGGTGGTGGCCGTCCGCAGCAGGCGGTCCAGCATCGCGGCTTCGCGCGCGTCGGCCGTCCGCTCGGGGTGCGGCCGGTCGTGCAGCAGCTGTTCGAGATGGTAGCGCTGGCCCCAGCTGCCGACCCAGCGCCGCATCGCCCCGGCCCGGGTCTCCCGGATGGCAGCGAGGGCGAGGGCCCGGGTGCTCAGGTCGCGGCGGGCGGCGGTCGCGGTGCCCGCCGGGCCTTCGCGGTCCAGTGCCGCCCGCACGGTGGCGACCGTCGGGCCGTCGTACCAGCGGAGCGTCCAGTGGCGCCGCTCGGGATCGTGCAGCAGCTCGATCGTCATCCGGTGCCGTGCGCCGAGGCTCTCGGTGAGGCGGCGCAGCCGCGCCTCGTGGCTGGGGGAGGGGGTGGGCATGATCAGCACACTAGCGACCGGGGGCGTGCGCGCACGGCAACTGCGCCGCCGGGCTCACCCGTCCTGACCGGTCGGCTCCGTCAACCTGTCGGTCCGTCATCGCTCGTCCAGGTGGAGTGATCGGCCGGAACGTGTCCTCGGCGGAGCAGGTCAGTTGCCTGACATGTTGTCCGAGCACATATGTCAGGGAGTACTTGTGGATCTGCCTACCAGTGAGAACACGGCCGTTGAGCCGAACGAGGAGCGGCCGAAGGTCGCCCGTCGGACGCTGATCAGCTCGGTGGCCGCCGTCACGGCGGTGGCCGGCGCCGCCGGGTTCGCCGGGCGGTCGGCCATCTCCGTGCCCGCCGCCACCCATGGCGGGGGCGCCGACGAGGCCGAGGGCCGGGATCTGGCCCGCAAGATGCTGATGGTCGGGGAGGACGAGAAGACCGACCTGACGTTGGAGTACCTGCGGATCCTGATCGACGGCAAGCTGCCGCCCCGGGCGCCGCGCAAGAAGGTGCTGGTCGTCGGCGCGGGTGTGGCGGGCCTGACGGCGGCCCGGCTGCTCAAGCAGGCGGGGCACGACGTGCTGGTGATCGAGGCCAACGGCAGCCGGGTCGGGGGCCGGGTCAAGACCTTCCGGGGCATCTTCGAGGACAAGCAGCTGCACGCGGAGGCGGGCGCGATGCGGCTTCCCGACTTCCACCCGATGGTGCTGGCGCTGGCCGACAAACTGGGTCTCAAGCGTCAGCTCTTCTACAACGCCGACGTGACGCCGCAGGCCATGCCGACCGGTGCGCTGCCGCCCGTGGTGCACCACTCCTTCACGGGGGAGAGCTGGAGCAACGGGTCGGACGGCGGGCCGTTCCAGGCCCCGACGGCGAACTTCCGGACGAAGATCGCCGTCAACGGCGCGCAGTCCTCCCGGGCCGCCTACGCCCAGTCGCCCAGGGCGATCAACAGCAGCTTCGGCTGCGACCTCGACACCACCGTCTCGGCGGCCGTGACCAAGGCCTTCGAGAAGGTGACCGTGCCGGACGGGCCGATCGCCGACCGGCTGGCCGCCTGGTCGAAGATCTTCCAGAAGTACGACGGCTACTCCACCCACCGCTACCTGGTGGAGGAGGCGGGCTGGGACCTGAACCGCATCCAGGCCGCGGGCACGCTGGAGAACATGACCTCCCGGCTGCACTACTCGCTGGTGCCGACGCTGATCGACCACGCGGTGATCAGCCCGACCAACCGGTACTGGGAGCTGGAGGGCGGCACCGACGTGCTGACCGAGGCGCTCGCCGGGCCGCTCAAGGGCGAGCTGCGGATGGGCCGCCGGATGACGAAGCTGACCCAGACCGCGGGCGGGGTGCGGATCGAGACCACCGCCGAGACGGGCGACGAGGAGTCCTTCGACGGCGCGCCGACCGACCCGGTCGAGGTGTTCGAGGGCGACTACGCGATCGTCACCATCCCGTTCAGCGCGCTGCGGTTCTGCCAGGTCGAGCCGCAGATGTCGTACGCGAAGCGGCGCGCCGTCACCGAGCTGCACTACGACTCGGCGACGAAGGTGCTGCTGGAGTTCAAGACCCGGTTCTGGGAGGAGGGGCCGAACGGCTTCACCGGCGGAGGCTGCGTCTCGGACAGCGCCAGCCGCTTCACCTACTTCCCCTCGCACGCGCCGGACGGCTCGCCCGGCGGCGTGGTGCTGGCCGCGTACACCTGGTCGGACGACGCGATGCGCTGGGACTCGCTGACACCGGGCGAGCGGTACGCCTTCGCCCTCAACGACATGGAGCGGCTCTTCGGGCCCCGGGTGCGGGCCGAGTTCACCGGTGTCGGCGCGACGCAGTCGTGGGCGCGGGCGCGGTACGCGCTGGGCGAGGCCGTGATGTTCACCCCAGGGCAGCTGCACGAGCTGCACCCGGCGGCGCGCACGGTCGAGGGCCGGGTGCACTTCGCCGGTGAGCACACCAGCCTGAAGCCCGCCTGGATCGAAGGGGCGCTGGAGTCGGCCGTCCGGGCATTCCTGGAGGTCCACCCGCGCTGACCGGCTCCGCACCCCCGGGCATCCGCCGATGCCCGGGGGTGACCTCCCGGGCTCCGGGGCGTTGACGGGGTGTGTGCTGCGTACGGAGGTCGGGATGATCGCGAACGGGTGTGTCGGTGGCGGCGGGCGGGCCTGTCTGGGCCGGGGGGAGGACGTCCGCCGGGCGGCTTCCGCCGTGGCCGAAGGGCTGGCGGTGGCGCACGGGTTCGGGAACTTCTACGCACTGACGGCCCGTCCGGAGGAGCCGGTGGTGCGCCGGGTGAACCTGTTGAAGGGCCGCCCGGCCGGGCAGGTCGGGAGCGTGACGACCACCCCGGCGCGGATCCCGCTGGTCTTCGACTGGGCGGCGCTGCCCGCAGGGGTCGGCCACCGCGAACTGACCGCACTGATCGACGGGTTGTACACGCTGGGCCCGTTCGGCTTTCGTGGCCCGGCCGCCGCCTCGGTGCCGGCCCACCTGACGACGGCGACGGCGACGACGGCTACGGCGGGCGGCCCGCCGGTCGTGCAGGTGATCGCCCCCGGGTACTCCTGCCCGTCGAACGAGTTCCTCTCGCACAGCATGGCGCTGGTCGAATCGGACGTGCTCTTCATCACCTCGGCCAGCCGCTCCCGGCCCGGGGCCGGCGCGCCGGAGGAGCCCGCCCACTGGCAGGCCTCGGCGTTGCGCGCGGAATTCGGCCCGGCCGACGGCGTCCACCTGCTGGAGCACCCGGACGAGGAGGCCGCGCGCCGCAACTACCCGCTGCACGAACCGATGTCGACGAGCGTGCTCGCCTTCGACCGCACCGAGGGCGCAGACGAGGTGGGCCGCCCCCGGCTGGTGCTGGAGCGGCACGGTTCGCTCCCGGCGGAGCAGGTGCGCCGGGAGGCCGAGCGCTGGGGATTCGGCCTCGCCGTCGCCCCTGCCGCGCGGGATCGGCTGGCCCGGCGCTGCTACGCGTGAGCCCGGCCCGCCTGCGGCATCTCCCGGCCCCCGGCGTCTCCCGATCCCCGGAGTTGGATCACTGTTCACCCCGGGTGACCTGCCAACTCCCCAGTAGGTCGGCCTTCCCGGACAGAGTGGTCCAACCAGTGGTTGGACCACTGGTGAATGGTCTATACCACTTGCGGTACGGTGAGCCCGGAAGCTGTCGGACACGGCTGTGGGGGCCATATGACTGCCGATCACCTGCCTGCACCACCCAACGACCAGGAGCTCTACTGGTACTTCGGACCGCAACGACGCTGGGTCCTCGTCTGCACCTCGCTGGCCTTCTCCTTCACCGCAGTGACGATGCTCACCTTCGCCCTGCGAACTCCCGCCCTCTGGGCCTTCCTCGCCGTCCTCGCGCTCAATCTCGGCGCCCTGGTGCTCTCCTCGGTCAACAGCCTGCGCACCCGCCGCCTCACCCGCCAGTCGCACGAGGTGCTGGTCAACGCCTGGCAACCCGCCGAGGCCCCGAGCGTCGACCTCTACCTGCCGACCTGTGGTGAACCGCTCGAACTCCTCGACAACGCCTACTCCTACGCCGCCCGCGTCCAATGGCCCGGCGAACTCACCGTCTGGGTGCTCGACGACGCCGACCGCACCGAGGTCGCCGAACTCGCCGCCCGCTACGGCTTCGAGTACGTGGTGCGCCCCGACCGGGGCCACCTCAAGAAGGCCGGCAACCTCAACCACGCACTGACCCTGAGCAGCGCCGAGTACCTCGCCATCCTGGACGCCGACTTCGCACCCCGGGCCGACTTCCTGCACCACCTGGTGCCGTACTTCGCCGACCCCGGGATCGGCATCGTGCAGAGCCCGCAGTGCTTCGACACCGACGAGACCATGGGCTGGATCGAGCGCGCCGCCGGAGCCTCCCAGGAGTGGTTCTTCCGCTGGATACAGCCCTCCCGGGACGCCAGCGACGCCGCCATCTGCTGCGGCAGCAACGCCGTCTACCGCCGCAGCGCACTCGACGCCGCCGGAGGCTTCGCCCGGCTCGACCACAGCGAGGACATGTACACCGGCCTCGCCCTCCACGAGCACGGCCAACGCACCCTCTACGTACCGATCCTGGTCGCCAAGGGCACCTCGCCCGACAGCCTCGCCTCCTTCGTCAACCAGCAGTACCGCTGGGCGATGGGCAACCTGCACCTGCTCGGCAGCCCCGACCTCAAGCGGATGCGCGCGCCCTGGCGGATGCGCCTGTGCTTCTACGAGGGCGTCGTCGGATACCTCACGATGGCCGTCAACATCTTCGCCGCGCCGCTGCCGCCGCTGGTGATGATGTACTGCTACCCGGAGCAGATCCGGCCCTGGCACGTACTGCCGCTGCTCGCCCCGCTCTGGCTCTGGCACGTCCTGCTGCCCCGGATCAGCCGCACCCGCTGGCGGGTCGAGGTCATCCGCGCCAACGTCCTGATGAGCATCGCCGCCGGAGCCGCCTTCCTGCACACCCTGCGCGGACACAGCGCCGCCTGGGTGCCCACCGGCGCGGGCCGCGCCAAGCCCGGCGGCCTCGCCCGGAGAGTCGTCCAAGTCGCCCTCGGCTGGCTCTGCCTCTCCCTCGGCGCCGCCGCCGCAGGCCTCGCCCTGGACATCAACTCCCAGGGCTGGGGCCCGAACTGGGGGCTCGCCCTCTACCTGCTGGTGCAGTGCCAGATCGGCCTGCCACTGGTCCGCGACCTGACCGCCGAACTGCGCGGCCGGGCCCGCCGCCCCGCCGCCCGCCCGGCCGGGATGCTGCCCCGGCGCTGGCCCGAAGGCCTCGCCGTCACCGCGCTGCTCGTCCTCACCGCGCTGCTCGCCTCCGGGTGGGTCAGCCCGATGCTGCCCTGGCTGGGCTGAGAGATGACCGTGACCACCGAACTGCGCCCGTCCGAACTGTCCCCGTCCGACATACAGGTGAACGCCGAACCGGCGGTCCGCCGTGCCCCGTCCTTCCGGCCCGACATCGAGGGCCTGCGCGCCGTCGCGCTGCTCGCCGTGCTCGGCTTCCACGCCGCCGTCCCCGGCCTCGCGGGCGGATTCGTCGGCGTCGACGTCTTCTTCGTCGTCTCCGGCTACCTCATCACCGGTCAACTGCTGCGCGAGGCCGTCAGCACCGGCCGCATCCGGCTCAGCGAGTTCTTCTCCCGCCGCGCCCGGCGGCTGCTGCCCTCGGCGGGCCTCGTCCTCGCCGTCACCGCACTCGCCGGAGTCTGGCTCACCGCCCCGCTGCACCGCACCGACGTCGAGTACGACGTCCTCGCCGCGGCCCTCTCGCTCGCCAACTGGCGCTTCATATCCCAGCAGACCGACTACCTGGCGGCCGGGCGCGACCCCAGCCCGCTGCTGCACTTCTGGTCGCTCGCCGTCGAGGAGCAGTTCTACCTGGTCTGGGGCCCGGTCGTCGCCCTGCTCGCCTACCTGGCCTGCCGCGCCCTGCGGCGCGGCCGCGCCGTCCGGCTCGCCGTCACCGCCCTGGCCGCCGTCGCCGGGCTCGCCTCCTTCGCCCTCGCGCTGCGCTGGACGCACGGCTCGGTCTCCCTCGCCTACCTCGGCACCCCCTCCAGGGTCTGGCAGTTCGCCGTCGGGGCACTCGTCGCCGTGCTGCCCCGGCAGCTCCGGGCACAGCCAAGGCTCCAGGCGCAGCCATGGCTCCGGGCACTGCGCCGGCTCTGCGGCTGGGCCGGGCTGGCCGCGATCGGCTGGGCCGTGCTGCGCTACGACGCCACCACCCCCTACCCCGGGTACGCGGCCCTGCTGCCCACGCTCGGCACAGCGGCGGTCATCCTGGCGGACGCACCCGAACTCCGGTTCGGAGCAGGCAGGTTGCTCAGCCTGAAGGTGCCACGGGCGATCGGCCGGCTCTCCTACAGCCTCTACCTCTGGCACTGGCCGGTGCTGGTCCTCGCCGAGGCCCGGCTCGGCACCCTGGGCTGGCCCGCGAAGGCCGCGCTCACGGCCGCCGCCGCCCTGCCCGCGTACGCCGCGATGCGGCTGGTCGAACGGCCGCTGCGCAGCAATCACACCGTCGCCGAACTGCCCAGGCGCGGGCTCTCGCTGGGCTTCGGCGCGATCGTCCTCCCGGTGGTGATCGCGCTCCTGGTCGGCACCGGCACCCTGCGACTGCTCGGCCCGTCCGCCCCCGTCGACCTGGCCGGTCTGCCGCCCGGCTCACCCGACGGCACCTCGCTGCTGGTGCACGGCGCCGCATTCACCCAGGGCGGCCCGGTGGTGCCCGATCCGGTGCAGGCCCGGAAGGACTTCCCGCCCGACGGCGCCTGCGAGGTCGCGCCCACCACCGTCACCAGCCCGCCCTGCCTCAGCGGCCCCGGCAGCGGCGCGGACCGGATCGTGCTGCTCGGCGACTCGCACGCCGGGCAGTGGTACTCCGCCCTGCTCGGCATCGCCGCAGCGCGCCACCTCGGCCTGGAGGAGCTTGTCAAGCAGGGCTGCCCACTGCCGGAACTCACGGTAGACAACCCCCAGTTGGGCCGCACCTACCGCGAGTGCGACACCTGGCGCGCCGACAGCCTGAACCGGCTGAAGCAGGAGGCCAGGCCCCGGCTGATCGTGATCGCCTCCCTCAACCGCTACACCGACGACCGTGAACTCCTCACCCGGGCCTGGGAGAAGACCCTCGCCCAGCTGCGGCCGATCGGGGCGCCGATCGTCTACCTCAAGGACACGCCGATTCCCGGCACCGACACTCCCGCCTGTGTCTCCGGCCACCCCGACGACCCGGCCGCCTGCGACTTCCCCCGAGCCGCCGCCCAGTGGCCCGACCCGCTTGCCGACGCCATCGCCGCCGGACGCGAACCCGGCGTCAGCGCCGTCGAGTTGAACTCCGTACTCTGCCCCGGCTCTGGCCGCAGCTGCCCCGCGGTGCTCGAACGCATCCTGCTCTACCGCGACGACGCCCACCTCACCAACACCGCCGTCGTCGTCCTCGCACCCCGCCTGGAGCACCTGCTCGGTGCGGCTGAACTGCTCACCGCGCCCGGCGGCTGGAACACGCTGCTGCGCGACGACTTCGACGGCCCGGCCGGCGCCCGGCCCTCGGCCGCGCTCTGGCAGTACGACCTGGGCACCTGCTACCCCGGCTGCCCGGCCGCGCAGTGGGGCACCGGCGAGATCGAGACGATGACCGACTCCACCGCCAACGTCCGCCTCGACGGCCACGGCAGCCTGGAGATCCTGCCCACCCTCACCGACGGCCGCTGGAGCTCCGGCCGGATCGAGTCACGCCGGGCCGACTTCACGCCCCCGCCCGGCGGCGTGCTGCGGATCGAGGCGTCGATCGCGCTGCCCGACGTCACCGGCCCGAAGGCGGCCGGGTACTGGCCCGCGTTCTGGGCCCTCGGCTCCGGCGTCCGGGACGGCTCGGCCGGCTGGCCCGCAGCCGGCGAGATCGACGCGATGGAGTCCGTCAACGGCCGGGGCACCGTCTTCGGCACCCTGCACTGCGGCACCGCCACCGGCGGCCCCTGCCAGGAGCCCACCGGCCTCGGCTCCGGCGAACACCCCTGCCCCGACTGCCAGGGCGCCTTCCACACCTACACCGTGGAGGTCGACCGCTCCACCAGCCCCGAACAGATCCGCTGGTCCCTCGACGGCCGCGAGTACCACCGCGTCACCGCCGACCGCACCGACCCGGCGAGCTGGGCCCAGGCGCTGCACCACGGGTACTTCCTGCTGCTCAACCTCGCCGTAGGCGGCGGCCTCCCCACCGCCTACGGCGCCCCGGCCGCACCGACGCCCGAACCGGGACACCCGATGCGGGTCGCGTACGTCGCCGTGACGTCCCGACAGGTGTGATCGGGCATCAGCCATGGGGGCGCGGGGAACTGCGCGAAGTCGGGAGCAGCGGTCCGGTGCCTTCCGCAATCGCGCAGTTCCTCGCGCCCCTGGGTGCTCCCCTTAAACGTAGTGATCGTGAGGTGATGTACTGAGCGGGGCCAGCTGGCGAGCGTGTGCGCCGCGGTAGGTGTACCCGGGGTCCGGCCACCCGGCAGCTCGGGGTATGTGCAGCCCGGCCAGCTCCATCTTGCTCGGTTCGACTTGGGCAGCGCGGTGGTGCCCCTGAGGCTGCTTTGGGGCAGGGATCTCCCACGCCAGCGCGGCAGCCAGGAACAGGGCGATGGCCCAAGCAGAGGCCTAGGCGTGAGTCATGTGGTTGCTCCTCAGAAGCTACGGCCACGCCCCGGGAGCGTTACCCCCGCACTGTTAGCCCGCTTCCTCCGGTACTTCCCGAGCGATCAGGAAGTCGAACCGGCCGTCGGCGAACGCCTTCTTCAGCTCCGCCAGATCGGCGGGAGTGCCAACCAGTACCGTCCTCGGATTGTTGGCCTTGGCCACGGCCACCCGACCGGGCTCCAGCTCCGCCATGACGAAACCCTGCGGCACCTCGACCTCCGGCCCAGCCGCAGCCTCCCAGTGTGCTCCCCGGTACCTGCGGGGGAAGAACTCCAGCACGCTCAACGCTTCCTGCCCTTCTTCTGCTTCGGGCCTTCCGGCATCACGTAGTCGATCTCCAGTGCTACCCAGTTGGGCCGCTCGGAAAGGTCCGAGTACCGGTGCTCGAACCGGTCACCGGTACTCAGCAGATCAAGCACCGCCAGGCCCAGGACAGAGCGCGCCTGTGTCGGACTCAGCTGTACCGACACCCTCATACTCGGCTGCTCGGCCCACGTGATCGACGCCCGGTTTCCCGTGAGCCGACTCAGACGGTCGGCGATCAGCCGCGCCATCTCCCGGGCCTCTTCGTAGCTTCGCTGCTCACTCACGTAGCGGTGGTCTCCTGCGGCATGTACAGCTCGAACAGCAAGAGCGCGGCCTGCACCTTCGTCGGCCGCTTCCGCCGCTCCGCCCTGATCCGAACCTCGGACGCCGCGTGGGCCCTGTGGGTGTCCGCCATCATCAGCCACAGACGGGCCTGGTAGGCGCTCGGGAAGGCCAAGCACACTGCGGCCGGCCTGGTCGGGCAGGGTGCAGAACTCGTCCAGAAGCACATCTCTGAGGACGTGAGAGCCCGCCGCCTCGACCACCTCGTACCGCATCGTCTTACTGGTCGGCAGAGCCTTGGTGTTGGCCCCGCTCAGTAGCGTCGGCATGGTGGCCTCCTGTCTCCTGCAACTGCACGCTTCCGTCGCTGGTACAGGTGTACCGACTGGAATCCGGCCACGGAGGGGCAGCGCAGGGGGCATTCTGGCGATGTGGACATTGGCTCGCTCATCCGTGCCCGACGTGTAGACCTCGGGCTCACACAAGCGCAGCTCGCCGCCCTGCTCGCTCTGGAATCCGGTAATCCGGACGGGAAGCCCACCCGCGACGAGGTGAAGCGGTGGGAGTCCGGCAAGGTAACTCCTGGCCCGTACTGGCGAGGCGGGCTCGCTGCTGTGCTGGACCTGACACGAGCCGAACTTGACGCGGCGGCACGCACAGCCACGGCGCAACGCCGAACCTTCCTCGCCGCGACGGGCGTGGCCATTGCCGGGCCACGTCGGGCAGAGCTGCTGGACATGCTCTCGGCGGTCGCTGGGGGTGATGAGCGCTGGCTGTCCCACAACATCAGTCCGTACGACTTGGGTATGACCCTGGCCAACCTGACGAACCGTGATCAAGGCACGAGGCGGAGGCTTTCCCGTTGGCTCGATAACGGGTCCACGTCGCTGCTCAGGGGTAACGTCAGGCAACCCTGTTCAAGACGCAGGATGCTGCCCTGGTGGAGCGGGCGGAGCTGTCCATGCGACATGACGAGGAGACCCGAGCCCGGTGTCTACGATGCTTCACCCGCCGTACGTTCGGGCTGGCATGGCCGAAAGCGTGAACCTACTCAGCCGTCCAAGCACCAGCAGATCAAATCAAGGCGTTGGGCACGCTACTCCGTGACCCAGCGGATGCCTCGAATCGCTGGTGCTCTGCCGTGTACCTGGGGGAAGCTGTCGAAGGCGGCTCTCGGCCCGCACGGACTCTGCTGGCGGAGGCTCTGCGGACGGAGAGCAGCCGGGAGAACCTCCGGGCTATCGGGTTGGCACTGAACGGAGAGCGACCGTGGAACTGATCGAGATCACCGCCAAGGGCGACATGATCGAAGCCCTGACGGCAGAGGCCGAGGCGCGCGGCATCTCCAACGCCGCTGTCGAGTCAGTGGTCGGTGCGGTCCGGTTGTTCACGCTCTCGAACATGAAAGCTGACAACCCGCGTGAGCCGGTCCTCACCTCCGGCCGCCTGGCAGAGCTGTCCGGCAACGGGGAGATCGTTGGCGGTGTTCCGAACATCCACGTCACCTGCGGCTTGGACGGTGGTACAGCCTTGTCCGGCCACCTTGCAGCAGCCGAGGTCGGAGGTCCGTATTTCGTGAACGTCTATGTCATCCCGGTCAACTGACGAGCCGGTCTGGCCGGTGATGGCAGCACAGAGTTCGGCGTCATCTGAAGCGCTGACCGAACACGCTATTGCGCGGTGTCCGGGTTTGCGGGTTCCTCGTCGGCTGTGGGGAGAAGGAGCGCGGACGGGTGGTGGAGCGAGACTTCGACCGGTATGAGTCGGGTGGTTGTGGCCTGGGGTTCGCCGGTGCCGACGTTGCGGGCGAAGCGGGGGTGTGCGCCGCCGCTGACCTGCAGTCGGATCCGGTGTCCGGCCGGGAAGTGGTAGGCGGTTGAGCTCATCGCCACCGTGACGGTGGCCTGGGCGGCTCCGGTGGCTTCCAGTCGTCGCAGCCCATCGCAGACGTTGGTCGAGCGGCCCCGGTCGTCGACGTCGCAGAGTCGGGCGAAGACGTCGGCGTGGCCGGTGCCCGTGCTGACCCGTAGGTCCACGCTGACCGGCCCGAGGATGCGGATCGGCTCGGTGAGCGGGGCCGTGGTGAAGGTCAGCACGTCGTCCCTGGCCTCCAGAGCGGTGTTGTCCCGCGCCCCGGCCTTGTGGGACAGCAAGGGTCCACCGACCGAGGGGGTCGGATCAGCCGGGGCGTAGCGGAAGGACAGCGGCGCCGACGTGTCTTCGGGGGCCTGGGTGCTCAATGCGCCGCCACTGTCGAGGTACCAGCGGTGGCCTGTCGTGGCCGGGGGCCAGTCGGGGAGGTCGTGCCACGTCCGTCGGCCGCCCAGGTGGGCCCGCACCCTCGTCTTCCGCAGGCCGGACGGGTCATCGCACAGATGGGCCCGGAGCCAGGCCAGGCTCTCGGCGAAGACCTCGGGCCAGCCTTGCTGCAGTGCGGAGTTGTGTGACCAAGGACCGACGAGCAGGGCGGAGTCGCAGTCGGCGCGTCGCAGTCTGTCGTACTGCTGCAGGGTCTGGTCGAGGTTCACGTCGCTCCAGCCGGTGATCAGGCAGGTCGGCACCGCAAGGCGTTCAGCGGAAATGCCTGCGTCGGACCCCTGCCAGTGCGCGTCGTCCGCGTCGGGATGAGCGATCGCCTCCTCCAGGAACGGCACCCGTGTGCCCAGCCCGGGTACGTACGCCTCGCCGAGGGGGAGGGTCCGTGTGATCTTCCGGAGGTGGCGTTGCAGCCGCAGGGCGGCCCGCAGGAAGCGCGGAACGCCTCGGTGCTGGCTCGTCAGGCCCATGGCGACCACAAGGGCGTCCTCCAGACAGAACGCGCCTTGGCGGTAGAAGAAGGGGTACGGGTCGTGCAGGCCGACCTGGACCACCATCGCGCGCAGCTCCGGCGGCGCGTCGAGCGCCAGCGCCCACTGGACGTAGCCGAGGTAGCTGGCACCGATCGTCCCCAGCACGCCGGAGAACCAGGGCTGCTCGCGCAGCCAGGCGACGGTGGCCTGGCCGTCGGCGGCCTCGTTGTGCCACAGCGCGAACTCGCCGCCCGATCCGCCGGTGCCGCGGCAGCTCTGCAGGACGACATGGAAGCCCTGCTCGGCCAGGAGTACGCCGTACATCGGCGCCCAGGGAAAGCCCCGGCCGTACGGCGAGCGGACCAGGAGGGTGGGGAAGTCACCGTCGGCCAGGGGGAAGTAGTGATCGGTCAGCAAGGCACTGCCGTCGGCGGCGGTTACCACGAGGCCGGGTTCGTAGGCGATGTCGTGGAGCTTGGGGGGCACTCCCCGCAGGGAGCGCCTCATGACCCGGGCGTGCAGGGGCGGCTTCATCGCGGGTGAGTGGTGCGTCGCCGTCGTCACGGTGCCTCGATTCCTGGAGCGGGATCCTCCGTACTTTCCGTACGTTGTACGAGAATAGCGGATGGTTGGATGGACACCAGGAGAGAGGGAGGGTTGCCGTGGCCCGCACAGGCCCGTCCGGTCGCGATACCGGCGTGGATCCGGAGCTGCTCTGGTTGCTGGCCGAACGCCCGCGACGGGGGCGGCCGCCGGCACACAGCCGCGCCGCGATCACCGCGGAGGCTGTCGCCATCGCTGACGCCGAGGGGCTCACCGCCGTCACGATGCGCGCGATCGCGGCCCGTATCGGAGCCGGAACGATGTCCCTCTACACCTACGTCTCCAACAAGGAGACACTGTTGGAACTCATGGTCGACCAGGTGAGCGGTGACCACCGGCTGCCGCCCGAGCCCTCCGGTGACTGGCGCGCCGACCTGCGGCAGCTGGCCCACGCACAACGCGCGATCATGCGGAACCACCCCTGGCTGCCCGCAGCGCTGCCCGCACGGCAGACGCTCGGTCCGAACACGCTCGCCGTTCTGGAGTACGCACTCGCCGTCCTCGAACCCACCGGCCTGGACGCCCAGGCACGGCTGGAGAGCTTCACCCTGCTCACCGGCTTCGTCGCCAGCCACGTCTCGTACGAAATCGCCCAGCAACAGGCGACCGAGGCCGCCTGCCGCGCCTCCGACGAACTCCTTGAAGCACAGGACCGCTACCTTCGGGCCGTCGCTGCCAGCGGCCGGCATCCCCAACTCGCTCAGGTCCTGACGGCCACGGCCAACGCTCCTGGCCCCCAAGCCGTCTTCGACCGTCTCCTCGACCGCATGATCAACGGACTCACGGCAGGAGTGTGACGTCCAGGCTCACTGGCTTTGTCGGCGAGAGCACTCTCCGGCGCGGCTGAACCGTGTTGCCGAGTTCTGGCAGCACGCCGGCCCTTGCTTCCAGCTCACACACGTGCCGGCGTGCGGTATCCGACCCTGGCTGGACCGGCTCTCCCCCGCGCGGGGGAGAGCCGGTCCCTCCTTGCGGCGGACGTCCGGACCTCAGCTGACTGCGATCTTTGAGGCAGCGGAAGGCGCACACCCGCCGTCTCCACCTCCACATCGGCCCACCCGAGGAACAACCATGCGAAAGCTCATCGCCGCCATCGCGCTCACGACCGCCGTGACCGCCGCTACCACCACCGCGGCCTCAGCGGCCCCGGCCGCCGAAACCACCCGGCATCAGAACCTGCACGCCTGGACCCTCCTCAACGAGAACGGTCCGGGCCCCAACCCCGGCGAACGGCTCACCGCACTGGTCGACGCCCGCAACACCGACGGCCGCGCGCGCGGTCACGCCACCGTCCAGCACGTCTTCCCGGGAAACCACATCGTGCGGGTCGAGTTCAGCATCGACTGCCTCACCGCCGACGGCGGCGCCGTCACCGTGACCGGACCGATTGACTCGATCCACTTCACCGTCCCCGCGGGAGAGACCCCGCCGCCCGCGGCGCCGAGCACCTGGCACCCCGAGACCGGCCTCACCTTCTACCCCGCCGACGGGAACGGCGGGCGCCGGGTCGGCTTGGCCGGCGCCAACGCCCTGGACTACAGCGCCCCGGCCAAGGCCACCAAGTGCCGGCCCACCGAGCCCGACACCTGGGTCATCCAGGGCGGTTTCAGCCTCCGTCGATGACAGGAGCCAACACTGTCGAAACCGGTGGCTCTCGTTCTCGCTGCCCAGCCGGCTCTCAAAAGCAGGTGTTTACCTGTCGGGGAGCTCAGAGACTTCCTGTGGTCCCGCTACGGACAGCGGGACCACGCCCCTGGGCAGTGCAAGTTCGGTGAGCATTCCAAGCGACAGCGCCGAATCCTCCGGTCTCGCGCAGTTCCCCGCGCCCCCTGTGGCCCCCGGAGGGTCAGTCCGCCGGGGCGATCTGTTCGCCGGTGGTGGCGAGGTGGACGGTGAGGGCCTCGACCGGGCAGAGGTCGGCTGCGTCGGTGAGGAGGTCGCGGTCGGTGGAGATCGGACGGAGCGGGCGGGCCCGGCCGTTGGGGCCGAGGGCGAGGTCGTCGGGGGCGGTGTTCGTGCAGTGGCCGGAGCCGATGCAGCGGGTCTGGTCGACGCGGACGACCAGGTCTTCGGCGCTCACCAGGCGACCCGCAGGGTGAGCGGGCTGCGGGTGAGCAGGCCGGTGCGCCAGGAGATCGCCTCGACCGAGTCGGTCAGCTGGAGGCCGGGGAAGCGCCGGGCCAGGGCGTGCAGGCCGAGCTCCAGCTCCATCCGGGCCAGCCAGGCGCCGAGGCAGTGGTGCGGGCCCGCGCCGAAGGCCAGCCCCGGCGTCTCCAGTGGGGCGAAGAGGTCGATCCCGGGCGGGTAGACGCCCGGGTCCTGGTTGGCGGCCGCCGCGTCGGCGGCGATGATGCTGCCTGCCGGGATGGTGACGCCGCCGATCTCCACGTCGGCCACCGCCCGCCGCAGCATCCCGGGCGCCGTACTGGCGTCACCGAGCGGTATCCGCCGCAGGGCCTGCTCCGTGGCGTGCTGCGCGCTCGCCTCGTCGGCGCCGATCCGGGCCCACGCCTCGGGCGCCTCGTCCAGCAGGTAGACCAGTGCGTTGCCGAGCGTGGTCATCGTCGTCTCGTGCCCGGCCACCACCAACCCGAGGACCAGCGTGGTGAGTTGCAGCTCGGTGACGCCGTCCGTCTCGTCGCAGGCCAGGATCAGGCTGCTGACCAGGTCGTCGCCCGGATTCTTGCGCCGCTCGCAGACCAGCTCGTACGCGAAGGTGCCGAACTCCAGCATCGCCTGCTGGATCTCCTCGGCGGTGTAGGCGGTGGCCGACAGCGCGTGGTCGCTCCAGTGACCGAGCCGCTCCAGGTCGAGCCCCTCCAGGCGCATCAGACGGCTGATCACCGCGACCGGCAGCGGGCGGGTGAAGGCGGAGACGATGTCAGCGGGGGAGCCCGACGCCTCCAGCCCGTCGAGCAGGTCCTCCACCGCCGAGGCGACCCACGGCCGCCAGCGGGCGATAGCTCGCGGGGTGAAGGCGCGCTGCACGGTGCGCCGCAGTCGCTGGTGCTCGGCGCCGTCGAGGTTGAGCAGCGCGGAGGGGTCGTCGAGGATGTTCGGGATGAGCGTCAGCGGCGGGGCGTCCTCGGCGTAGAGCGAGGCACGGTTGATCTGCGGATGGGTCAGCACCTGCCGGACGTCGGCGTGCCGGGTGGCGACCCAGACGGGGGTGCCGGTCTGGAGGACGGCGAGCCGGGGCGGCCCGGGTTCGGCCTGGCGCAGGCAGTGCAGGGGGATGAGCGGGCCGCCGGCTGGTGCCTGGCTCTGCTCGGTGGTCATCTGCCACTCCTCGTGTTCGGCCGGGAGCGCCCCGCGACGGCAGGGCCCGTACCCGACCGTAGGCCCGGTCGCTGCCGGTAGGAAGGGCGCGAACCGGCCATCAGAGGGCGCGTACCGGTCAGTCGCGCGCGCTCCTCCGGCCGGACGGCCGTCTCCGCGGTCAGACCCCCGTCTCGGCGGGCAGCCGCCCGCGCCGCACCGCCGCCAACAACTGCGCGTGGTCGGCCTCGCTCCGGTCGGCGTACGTCACCGCGAAGGCCGCCAGCGCCTCGTCCAGCGCCTCGCTCCGGCCGCAGTAGCCGGACAGCAGCGCCGCGTCGGCGGTGCGCGCGTGCGCCCGCGCCAGCAGCGCGCCCGCCAGCCTGCCGTAGTCGTCGAGCTGGCCCGGCAGCAGTGCGGCCGGGTCGACGCTGCCCTTGCGGTTGCGGAACTGCCGTACCTGGTAGGGGAGTCCGTCCACCGTCGTCCAGCCCATCAGGATGTCGCTGACCACCTGCATCCGCTGCTGCCCGAGCACCACCCGCCGCCCCTCGTGTGCGACCGGCCCCGGCCCGGCGAACCCGGCCCGCGCCAGGTGCGGAAGCAACGCCGAGGGCCTGGCCTCCTTCACCTGGAGCACCAACGGCTCCTCCCGCCGGTCGAGCAGCAGCACCACGTAACTCCGGGTGCCCACACTGCCGGTGCCGACCACCCGGAACGCCACGTCGTGCACGCTGTGCCGGGCCAGCAACGGATGCAGGTCCGCCGGCACGGTGTCCCGGTACGCCGCCAGCGAGGCCGCCACCGCCCGCGCCTGCACGTCGCTCACCTCGCGCAGCACCGGCGGGGCCGCCGTGAACCGCCAACTCCCGTCCGGTGCCCGCGCTGTGGACTTCGCGGCGAACCGGGCGCCGGTGTTGCGCAGCGCCTTCGCCGCCACCCCGCGCAGCACCTCCGTCAGCTCGTGCGCGTCCGCGAAGGTCACCAGCTCCGCATCCGGCACCGCGTGCCAGGCCTCCGAGGCGGGCATCCGGGCCAGCACCCGCAGCGTCCGCCGGTACGAACCCACCGCGTCGAACGCCGCCTGCCGGCAGGCCGTCTCGCCCGCGCCGCCCTCGCGTCCGGCCAGCACCAGGCTGGCGGCCAGCCGCTTCACGTCCCACTCCCACGGGCCCGGCACGGTCTCGTCGAAGTCGTTGATGTCCATCACCAGCCGGCCCCGGGCATCGCCGTAGAGGCCGAAGTTCGCGGCGTGCGCATCGCCGCAGAGCTGCGCCGTCACCCCGCTCACCGGCGTCGCCGCCAGGTCGCAGGCCATCAGCCCGGCGGTGCCGCGCAGGAAGGCGAACGGCGAGGCCGTCATCCGGCCCACCCGGATCGGTACCAGCTCGGGCAGCCGCCCGGCGTTCGTCTCCTCCACCGCCCGCACCACGTCGGGCCGGTCCGCGGGCGGCTCGAAGGCGGCGTGCGTCTCGCGCGGCACCTTCGACCGCAGCAGCTTGCCCCGCCGCCGCTCCCCGCCCTCCCTCGGCCAGGGCGCGAACCCCGGCACCGCGAACCCCGGCACTCCGAACTCCCGACGACCAGCCATCCCCGGCCCCTTCCGCCGCACATCGTCCCAGGCTGCACGCTACCGTCGGCGGCCGCCGACATAGGCTGCCGCCATGGCTAACGATCTCAGCGCGCTCGACGACGGGTACCTCGCCTTCTGGCGGGAGTACCACCTCTGCACCTTCACCACGCTGCGGCCCGACGGCACCCCGCACGTGGTGCCCGTGGGGGCGACGTACGACCCCGAGACCCGGACGGCGCGGGTGATCAGCCACGGCGCGAGCCGGAAGGTGCGCAACGTGCTGGCCGCCGGGCCGGGCGGGCTGCGGGTGGCACTCTGTCAGGTCGACCGGGCCCGCTGGGCCACCCTGGAAGGCGTCGCCGTGGTCCGCGACGACGCCGAAGCGGTCGCCGAAGGGGTCCGGCGTTACACCGAGCGCTACCGCGAGCCCCGGGTCAACCCGGAGCGCGTGGTCATCGAGATCGCCGTCGACCGGGCCCTCGGCCGCGCGTAACTGGCCGGCGGCCGGCGCCGGGCGTTTATCGAGCGTTGAGCGGGGGTGGCCAGGATGGCGCTGTTCCGGACGACCCGCCCGCCGCCGAAAGCAGACCATGTCGCACAGTGCCTCGCCCCGCCCGCTCAGCCCCGCCGACAGAGCGCACTTCCACCTGCTGCTCGACCGGCTGGTCAGCTCGCTGGCCGCCGACCGGGCGGCGGTCGAGAAGGCGGCGGCCGAGGCCGAGGCGCAGGTGGCCGGCCAGTTGGCGGGCATGGCGGGCATGGCGGGTATGGCGGGTATGGCGGGTCAACTCCCGTCATAGCGGCGCAATTCGGCCACGACCGGTACGCGCACGGGTGACAGGCCGTCAATCCTTTAACGGGCCGTGCTACAGCATGGTCCTGCCCCGGGCGGTGTGATGGGCCCCACACTGGGCCAACTCTGCGATGGCAGAGCGTCCCAGTGTCGCCCAGTGCTCAGGGGAGCTCACCCATGCCCGTCCCGCCG
The DNA here is from genome assembly GCF_052076145.1 of Kitasatospora sp. McL0602. Taxonomy (NCBI): domain Bacteria; kingdom Bacillati; phylum Actinomycetota; class Actinomycetes; order Kitasatosporales; family Streptomycetaceae; genus Kitasatospora; species Kitasatospora sp. McL0602. The sequence goes on from NZ_CP197246.1 coordinate 7,488,293, forward strand.
TCCTCCGTCGAGGTCGCCCCCGCCGGCTCCGCTCCGCCCACCGTCCAGCGTCTGAAGGCGAATTCGGTCGGCCTGGCCGGGGTGGTCTTCATGGCGCTGGCCACCGCCGCACCGATCACCGCGATGACGGGCAACCTGCCGGTGATCATCGGCGGCGGCAACGGCGTGCACGCACCCGCCGGCTTCCTCTTCGTCACCGTGGTGCTCACGGTCTTCACCATCGGGTACGTCTCGATGGCCCGGCACATCACCACCGCCGGGGCGTTCTACGGCTTCGTCTCGCACGGCCTCGGCCGGGTCGTCGGCATGGCCTCCGGCCTGCTCGCCGTGCTCGCGTACGTCGTCTTCGAGGCGTCCATCGTCGGCATCTTCGCGTACTTCGCCCAGCAGGCCTTCGCCGCCCAGTTCGGCCTGCACTGGGCCTGGCAGGTGTTCGCCCTGGCGATGCTCGCGATCACCGCGATCCTGTCGTACTTCGACCTGGAGGTCGCCTCCAAGGTGCTCGGCGTCTTCCTGGTCGGCGAGGTGGTGATGCTGACGCTGCTCGGCGGCGCGGTGCTCGCCCACGGCGGCGGCCCCGGCGGGCTGCACGTGGGCACGCTCAACCCCACCGGCGCGTTCGCCGGGGTCAACGCGGGCGTCGGGCTGTTCTTCTGCTTCTGGTCCTGGATCGGCTTCGAGTCCACCGCGATGTACGGCGAGGAGTCCCGCAACCCCAAGCGGATCATCCCGCGCGCCACGCTGCTCGCCGTGCTCATCCTCGGCGTGCTCTACACCTTCGTCACCTGGATGGTGCTCTCCGCCAACGGGCCCGAGGCCTCGATAGGCATCGCGACCGGCAGCAGCCCGCTCGACCTCTTCCTCGGGCCGGCCGAGACCTACCTCGGCCACTGGGCCGTGACCGCTTTTCAATGGCTGATGTGCACCAGCGCCTTCGCCTGCGGCCTGGCCTTCCACCAGTGCGCCGCCCGCTACCTCTACGCGATCGGCCGCGAGGGCTTCCTGCACCCGGCGCTCGGCCGCACCCACCCCCGGCACGGCTCCCCGCACATCGCCTCCTTCGCCCAGACCGCCGTCGCCCTCGCCGTCGTCGGCGGCTTCTGGGCGGCGGGCCAGGACCCGTACGTCAGCCTCTACACCCTGACCGCGATCCTCGGCACCCTCGCACTGCTGGTCGTGCAGACGCTCTGCTCGTTCGCCGTGATCGTGTACTTCCGCCGCAACCACCCCGAATCCCGGCACTGGTTCCGGACGTTCACCGCGCCACTGCTCGGCGGGCTCGGGATGCTCGCCGCGATCGTGCTGCTGGTGGTCAACCTGGACACGGCGGCGGGCGCGGCCTCGAAGATCTTCTTCTTCAAGCTCATCCCCTGGATCGTCGGCCTGGTCTTCGCCGGGGGCATCGCCCTCGCGCTCTACATGCGGGCCCGCCACCCCGAGAAGTACGAGGTGATGGGCCGCCTGGTCGTCGAGGACGCCCAGGAACGCGCCGACGCCTGACCTCCTTCTCCATCCGTTCTGCCTGAGAGGAATCCCCCACATGGCACGCTCCCAGCAGGCTTGGCAGATAAAGCAGTTGTTCACCGACCAGGCGACCGCGGACCGACTCGGCCTGCCCGCCGACGAGTACCGGGGCCTGCGCGACGACGCCCGGAAGGACCCGGACGGCCCCTCCCGCCGGGCCCTGCTCGGCCGCGCCGCCGCCCTCGGCCTCGGCCTCGCGGCCACCGCCGTCCGGGCCCCGAGCGCCCGCGCCGCGACCGTCACCCGCTTCACCGGCCCGATGCCCCGGGTGGCGATCATCGGCGCCGGGATCTCGGGCCTCACCGCCGCCCTCACCCTCGCCGACAAGGGCATCAGCTCCACCGTCTACGAGGCCAACCCCCACCGGATCGGCGGCCGGATGTACTCCGGCGGCAGCCCGTCCAACCCCGGGCTCTGGGCACAGGGCCAGGTGTCCGAGTACGGCGGCGAGCTGATCGACACCGGGCACCACGCCGTGCGCCAGCTCTGCCAACGCTTCGGCATCGGCACCACCGACGTGTACGCCGACACCCCGGCGGGCGCCGACCAGACGCTGCTGTTCCAGGGCTGCTACTACCCGCGCGCGGCTGCGGACGCCGACTTCAAGGGGATCTGGCAGCTGATCAAGAACGACGTGCAGGCGGGCGGCTCCGCGCCGACCTGGAACAGTCACAACGCCGCCGCCGTGGCCCTGGACAACATGTCGATCCGCGACTGGATCAACTCCCGGGTGCCCGGCGGGGTCTCCAGCAGGCTCGGCGCCTTCCTCGACGTCGCCTACAACGTCGAGTACGGCGCCGACACCACCGCGCAGTCCTCGTACGCCTTCCTGCAGATGATCTCCTCGCAGGCCAACCCGGGCAGCTTCAACATCTGGGGCGGCTCCGACGAGCGCTTCCACATCACCGGCGGCAACGACCAACTCCCGCACGCCGTCGCGGCCGCACTCCCGCCCGGCACCGTCCAACAGGGCTGCACGCTCACCGCCGTCGTCCGCAACGCCGACGGCACCCAGACCCTCAGCTTCGACCTCGACGGCGGCGGCACCAGGACGGTCACCGCCGACCACACCATCCTCGCCGTGCCGCTGCCGATCCTGCAACGGCGGATCGACCTCACCCGCGCGGGCCTCGACCCGATGATGCGCGGGGTGCTCGCCCACATGACGATGGGCTACTGCACCAAGCTCAACATGCAGTTCACCACCCGCCCCTGGCAGGGCACCGGCCCCTGGCCCGGCGTCTCCAACAGCGAGTGCTTCGCCGACCTGCCCTTCCAGCAGGCCTGGGACGTCACCCGGGGCCAGGCCGGCGGCAACGGCATCCTGGTCCAGTACGGTGGCGGCTCGCTGGCGGGCGGCCTGAAGCCCCCGACCGCCTTCACCGACGCCACCGCCCCGTACACCCGCGACCTGGTCGGCCGCTACCTCACCCAGATCGACCAGCTCTGGCCCGGCACCAAGGCCGTCTGGAACGGCCGCGCCACCCTCTCGGCCTGGCACCTCAACCCGTACTCCTACGGCGCCTACTCCTACTGGCCCGTCGGCTACCTCACCACCTACGCCGGCTACGAGGGCACCGCCCAGGGGAACCTGCACTTCGCGGGTGAGCACACCTCCTACGACTACCAGGGCTACATGAACGGCGGTGCCACCGAGGGCATCCGCACGGCGGGGGAGGTGCTCGCCGCCATCGGCGCCTGACCATCCGGGGCCGCCACCGCAGCAGGCGGTGGCGGCCGCGCGGTCCGAACCGGTCGAACAGGCCCCGGCCAGCGCGGATCGCCCGGCGCCCCTCGCGTACGCTCTGGAGGCTCCGGTGCGGAGCCCAGGAACGGAAGGCGCGAACGGACATGAGTGTCGACGGGGGATGGCAGTTGCCGGGGGCAGGGTGGGGGCCCACGCCCCTCCGGGTGCCGGACATCAAACCGGGGGTGATACCACTGCGCCCGCTCGGAGTCACCGACATCATCGGCGCGGTGTTCAGTACGGTCAGCAGATGCACGAAGGCGGTCTACCTGCCGCTGCTCGCGGTGGCCGGGGGAGCGGTCGGGCTGCTGAGCCTCGTACTCATGGGAGCGGCCGTGTCACTGCGCGACGAGTACGCGGACTTCCAGAGCCAGGCCCACGAGTACCGCCTGACGGACAGTGAGGTGACCGACTTCGTCACTGCGGTCACCGTCACCGCCCTGCTCGCACTGCTCTGCCTGGCCGCGCTCCACACCGTCGCCTGCGCCACGGCCACCACCGTCGTGCGGCACGCCGTCGTCGGCCGGGAGGTGACGCCCGGTCAGATCTGGCAGGAGGCCAGGCCGTTCCTCTGGCGGGTACTCGGCGCGCACCTCCTCGCCGGGCTGGCCGGCGTGGCCGTACTGGTGGTGTCGCTGCTCCCCGCCGCCGTCCTCGCGGCGGTGACCGGCGGCACAGCGGTCGCCGGGGTGGCCGCCCTGCTCGCCGTCCCCGGGCTGCTGGCGGCCGGGTACGTGCAGGTGCGGCTGGCGCTGCTGATCCCCGTCCTGGTCCTGGAGAACCTCTCACCGGTCGGCGCGATCCGGCGGGCCTGGTCCCTCAACGAGGGTGCCTGGTGGCGCAGCCTGGGCATCCCGTACGTGATCGGCCTGGTCGGGTCCACGGCGGCGCAGCTGCTGGCCTTCCCCTTCGCCCTGGTCGGGTTGGTGTTCCTCACGGCCTCGGTGACCGACGGCGGCGGGCAGGCGAGCCTGGTCGGCCCGGTCCTCTTCGTGGCCGTCACCGGCCTCGGCGTCACCCTCGGCCTGGCGCTCGCCATGCCGCTCACCCCGCTGGCGCACGGGCTGCTGTACGTCGACCGGCGGATCCGCTGTGAGGACTTCGGCACCGTCCTGGTCGCCGAGGCCGGTCTCTCCCGCTGGGGCGGGCCGTCTCCGGCGGTCAGTGACCGGTGAGGATGGCCTGCTCCAGGCGGTTGGCGACGGCCGGGGCCTGACCGTCGTCGAGGGTGGTGGTGCCGACGGAGTAGACGGCGCGGAGGGTGGTGTCGCGGGTGGTGAAGACGCCGCTCGCGTAGCCGAAGTCGTGGCCGGTCTTGCCCCAGAGGGCGGAGCCGTCGGGGAGCGGGATCTTCATCAGGCCGGCGCTGAAGCAGGCCTTGCCGTGGTCGGGGCCTGCTGAGCAGTTGGTGCCGTCGAAATAGGGCACCTGTGGGAGGGCGAACAGTTCGGTCTGCTGGGCCGGGGGGAGCAGGCGGCCGGAGACCAGGGCGGTGATGAAGTGGTCCAGGTCGGCGGGGGTGGAGATCATGTTGGAGGGGTTGCCGCCCTGTTCGCTGACGTCGACGGGCCGGCCGGTGCTGTCGGTCAGGTAGCCGTGCAGGTGCCGGCGCGGCATCCGGGTGTCGCTCTCGGGCACGGTGGTGTGCGCCAGCCGCAGCGGGGCGAGCACGCGGGCGGTGACCTCCTGCTTGAACGAGTGGCCGGTCACCTGCTCGATGACCCGCCCGGCGATCCGGTAGCCCAGCGAGTTGTACTCCTGCCGGGTGCCGGGGGTGAAGTGCATCGCGGGGGTGCCGCCGGGCGGGCGGAGGGTGGCCTGGATGATCTCGTCGAACGTCCGGTAGTCGAAGCGGTGCGCGATCAGCTCGTCGACCGGGAGTTCGGGGCCGTCACCGCCGATCTGCGGCAGGCCGCTGGTGTGGTCGAGCAGCTGCCGCACCGTCACCGGCGGGTAGCCGTCGGGCAGCAGGCCGGGCAGGTAGTGCTGGACGGTGCCGTCCAGGTCGACGCGGTGCTCGGCCTCCAGCTGGAGCAGCACCGTCGCCTCGAAGGTCTTGGCGATGCTGCCGATGTGGAAGCTCCCGTCGGCGGGGGTGGGCGTGCCGGTGACGACGTCGCCCGATGCGCCGCGCCACACCTCGCCGTCGCGGGTCACCCGGGCGACCACCCCGGCGGCCGGGTCCGTCGGCCGGAGGGCGATGGCGGCGCTGAGTGCCTCGGGGTTCAGTGGCGGCACGGTCGAGGCCGGGTGGCCGCCGACGGCGCCCGCCGGGGCGGCGACCGCCAGCGAGGCGCCGAGTGCGGCGGCGAGTGCGGCGGCGGTGGCCAGGCCGAGGGGGCGGAGGTGACGCTTGCTCATGTTTCCGTGCTCCGGTCTCTGTTCGTCGGCTTTCCGGTCCATCGTGGCTGCCGGAGCGGTTCGCCCGCGATCGGGAAACACCCTGGTCCGTCCCCGAACCAACCCTGAGGAAATGTCAGGGGCCACTCAGCTTCCGGTCAGGGAACCGCCCCGGGCCAGCAGCAGTGCGACGTCCAGCAGCGCCAGCGCCAGCGCCGCCAGGAAGGGCCGCCGCCCGCCGGACGGCAGGGCGACTGCGAGCGCCAGCCCGCCCGGCAGCGCGAGCACCGACCAGCCCGCCGCCCCTACCGCCCCCGCCGCCCCCGGCCCGCCGGACGTCCCCGCCATCCCCGCCGGACCGAGCAGCAGGGCCGCCGAGGCGGCGAGCAGCGCACCGGCGGCCAGCACCCGCGCCCCGCCCGCCCCCAGCCGCTGCGGCAGGCCGCGCACGCCCGTACCGAGATCGTCCGCGATGTCGGGCAGCACGTTGGCCGCGTGCGCGCCCACCCCGAGCAGCGCGCCCCCGGCCGTCACCCAGGGCGCGGGCCACGGGCTGCCGGGCAGCGCCAGCGTCACGAAGGCGGGCAGCAGGCCGAAGGCCACCGCGTACGGCAGCCAGGACCACACCGTGCGCTTCACGCCCAGGTTGTACGCCCACGCCGCCGCGACCCCGGCCAGGTGCGCCGCGCCCGCACCCGCCCCGGCCGCCAGCGAGAGCGGCCCGCACACCGCCAGCGCACACCCGGCCGCCAGCGCCACCGTGCCGGGCCGCACCGCGCCCGTGACCAGGGGCTTGTCGGCCCGCCCGGTGGCCAGGTCCCGCCGCAGGTCGACCCGGTCGTTGCACCAGCCGACCGACAACTGGCCTGCCAGCACCGCACATCCGGTCAGCGCGCTGCCCGCCGCCCCGCGGCCCGAACCCGCCGCCAGCGCCGTCATCACCACCGTCACGGCCGCCGCCGGGGCCGGGTGCGCGGCGGCCAGCAGGCCCCGCAGTGCGCCGAGTCCGCCGGTTCGTACGAAATGCCGGGTAGTCGCCATGAACCGATACTTGCCCAATCCACCCGTATTCTGCCCGAATGACGCGAATCGCCGCTGTCCACGGAGTCCTGCCGCCGCACCGCTACCAGCAGTACGAGATCACCGAAGCGCTCGCGGCCCTCTGCCTCCCCGACGGCAGCGGTCCCGGCCCCGACTCCGACCCGGCCCCCGGCGACCGCGCGCTGCTCGAACGCCTGCACGCCGCCGCCGGGGTGTCCACCCGCCACCTCGTGCTGCCGCTGGACGCCTACCCGAAGGTGCGCGGCTTCGGCCAGGCCAACGACCTCTTCCTCGAACACGGCCTGCTGCTCGCCGAACAGGCCCTGACCGGCGCCCTCGACGCGGCAGGCATCGCACCGCACGAGGTCGACCTGATCATCACCACCTCCGTCACCGGCATCGCCGCGCCCTCACTGGAGGCCCGCCTCGCCGCCCGCGTCGGCCTGCGCCCGGACGTGAAGCGCCTGCCGCTCTTCGGCCTCGGCTGCGCCGCCGGGGCCGCCGGGCTGGCCCGGCTGCACGACCACCTGGCCGGGCACCCCGACGACACGGCCGTGCTGCTCTCCGTCGAGCTCTGCTCGCTCACCCTGCAACGCGCCGACCGCACCACCCAGGGCCTGATCGCGAGCGCCCTGTTCGGCGACGGCGCCGCCGTCCTGGTCGCCGTCGGCGCCGGCCGGCCGCAGCCCGGCCCCGAGGTGGTCGCCGCCCGCAGCCGCCTCTACCCCGGCACCGAGGACGCGCTCGGTTGGCGGATCGGCGACACCGGCTTCCGGATCGTGCTCGGCGCCGAACTCCCGGAGCTGGTGAGCCTGCACGTCGGCGAGGAGACCCGCTCCTTCCTCGCCGAGCACGACCTCAAGCCCCCAGACGTCGCCGCCTGGATCTGCCACCCCGGCGGCCCCAAGGTGCTGGACGCGCTCCAGCAGAGCCTCGGGCTCACCGCCGACGACCTCGCCCCGTCCCGCAGTTCACTCGCCCAGGTCGGCAACCTCTCCTCGTCCTCCGTCCTGCACATCCTGCGCGACACCCTGGCGCTCCGCCCACCGCCCCCGGGAGCACCCGGCCTGATGATCGCGCTCGGGCCCGGCTTCTGCTCCGAACTAGTCCTCCTGCGCTGGTAGTCACCATGACCCCGTACACCCTGCTGGTACTGCTGACCGCCGTGGAGCGGCTGGCCGAACTCCGGGTCGCCCGCCGCAACGCCGCCTGGAGCCTGGCCCGGGGCGGCGTCGAGCACGGCACCGGCCACTACCCCGCGATGGTCCTGCTGCACACCGCCCTGCTGCTCGGCTGCCTGGCCGAACCACTGCTCGCCACAAGGCCGTTCGTGCCCGAGCTCGGCTGGCCGATGCTCGCTCTCGTGCTCGCCGCGCAGGGCCTGCGGTGGTGGTGCATCCGCACCCTCGGGCCGCGCTGGAACACCCGGGTGATCGTCGTCCCCGGCCTGCCGCTGGTCGCCGCCGGACCGTACCGGTGGCTGGCGCACCCGAACTACGTCGCCGTGCTCGCCGAAGGGGTGGCCCTGCCGCTGGTGCACTCCGCCTGGCTCACCGCCACCGCCTTCACGCTGCTCAACCTGCCGCTGTTGGGCGTCCGGCTGCGCTGCGAGGACGCCGCGCTCGGGCGGAGCGTGCCGGGGTGAGCCGCTCCCGGCTCGACCTGCTCGTGGTCGGCGGCGGCCCGGCGGGGCTCGCCACTGCGATCCACGCCGCCCGCGCCGGGCTCGAGGTCGCCGTCCTGGAACCCCGGCCCGCACCCATCGACAAGGCCTGCGGCGAGGGCCTGATGCCCACCGCCGTCCGCGAACTCGCAGCCCTCGGCATCACCGCGCCCGGCCGTCCCATCCACGGCATCCGCTACCTCGACGCCCACCACCGAGCCGAGGCGCTCTTCCGCACCCACCCGGGCCTCGGCGTCCGCCGCACCGACCTGCACCAGGCCCTCGCCGCCCAGGCCGCCGCGCTGGGCGTGCCCGTCCACCCCGTCAAGGCCACCACCGTCAGCCAGTATGCCGACCACGTCAGCGCCGCCGGGCTGACGGCCCGCTACCTCGCCGCCGCCGACGGCCTCCACTCACCCGTCCGCCGCCAGCTCGGCCTCGACCTCCCCGACCCTCGCCCGCCCCGCTACGGGCTGCGCCGCCACTACACCCTCGCACCGTGGACGGACTGCGTCGAGGTCCACTGGTCGACCCACTCGGAGGCCTACGTCACCCCGCTCGGACCGCGCCAGCTGGGCGTCGCCGTGCTCACCGACCGCCGCGCCCCGTACGAGGACCAGCTCGCCGACTTCCCCGCCCTCCGCGAGCGGCTCACCACCCCGCCGAGCTCCGCCGTGCGCGGCGCGGGGCCGCTGCGCCAGCGCGTCCGGGCCCGGGTGGCGGGCCGGGTGCTGCTGGTCGGCGACGCGGCGGGCTACGTCGATGCCCTCACCGGCGAGGGCATCTCGCTGGCGCTCAGCACCGCCGCGGCCCTCGTCCAGGCGCTGCGCGCGGGCCGCCCGGCCGGCTACGAACGGGCCTGGCTCCGGGCCACCCGCCGCCACCGCCTGCTCACCGAGGCCCTGCTCCACCTGCGCACCCACCCCCGGACGGCCACCCGCATCGTCCCGACCGCCGCCCGCTTGCCCGGCCTGTTCGGCACCCTGGTCGGCCGGCTGGGGTAGGAGACGCCAAGTCGTTGTAACGTCCGGGCCGTTGGCCTCCGAGTCGCCCTCCGGCCCGGGGTTCGGCTCGGGGTTCGGCTCGGGTTTCGGCCGTACTACGATCGGTGCGTGTCCGAGACAACTGCCCGGCCCGGTGCTGTCCTGGTGAACGCCTGCCTCCGTGACGGCCGTGGCGGCAGCCCGACCGCCGTCCTGCCCGAGACGGCGCTCAGCGACGACGAGCGCCGGAGTGTGCCGGGACGGACGGGGGCCTCGCACGCCGTCTTCGTATCGGTGCACGACAGCTGGCCCGGCGTCCTCGACGCGTCGCTGCGCTTCTTCACCGCCGAGGGTGAACTGCCCGCCTGCGGCCACGGGACGGTCGCGGCCCTCGCCTACCTGGCCGAGCAGGCCGGGGTGTCCGACTGCGAGGTCACGCTCCGGGCGGCAGAGCGGGTCTTCACCGGCCGGGCCGTCCGGCAGGGCGCCGGGTACGCGGCGGATTTCGACCCGGGCACGGTGGACCTTCGCGAACCCTCGGCGGGTGAACTCGCCCTCCTGCTCGGAGCTCTGGGCCTGCAGCCGGACGAAGTCGCCGACGGTGCCCGCGTCGCCTCGCTGGGGCGGCCGAGACTGCTTCTCCCCGTCACCACCCGGCCGATGCTCGCCGCCCTCACCCCGGATCTCGGGGCACTCGAGGCAGCCTGCGACCGCCTCGGGCTGCTGGGGTGCTACGTGTACTCGGTGCCGACGGCCGAAGGGCGCACCGCAGCACGGATGTTCGCGCCGTCGATCGGCGTCCCGGAGGACATCGCCAACGCCAACAGCACCGCCTGCCTGGCCGCCCACCTCGGAGACGTCACCGTCGACATGGGCGACTCGCTGGGCAGCCCCGCCACCATCACCGCCGTCGCCCGCCCCGGCACGCCCGGGGCAGCAAGCCCGCAGATCCGGGTCGGCGGCGTCGCGACGGTTGCCGTCGAGCGCGTGTCGTAAATCTGGACAAGTCGCCCTTATGACCTCGGACAGCCAGTCCCCGACCACCGAGTCGATCGTGCGCAACGCGCTGGTCCCGATCGGCGCTTCGATCCTCTTCGTCGCGGCCGTGGTGACCTGGCTGGGCTGGTGGGGATTGGTCCTGCGCTACCGGGCGCCGGCGCGGCGCTGGGTGCGCTGGGTGCCGGTCTCCATGCTGCTCGCCGCCCTGGTCGGCCTCAACTACGGACACCTCTCCGACCAGAGCGCCGTGCTGGTGGCGTGTCTGCTGCTGCTCGGCGTGTTCGTCGGCGTGGGCGAGGAGCTGATGCTCCGCGGCACCGGCGTACACGTGTTCAAGCGCGCCGGGTTCAGCAAGGGCAAGGTCGCCCTGTGGTCATCGGTGGTCTTCGGCCTGCCCCACATCAGCAACGCCATCGGCCAGGGTACCCAGGCACGAAGGCCGCGGCCTCCGTCGGCATGGTCCTGCTCATCCTGCTGCAGGTCAGCCTCATCATCGTGCTGCTCGCCCGCCGCCGCAGCATCGAGCCGGCCCCCAGCCCGAGCAGACTGGAACCCAGCCCCCAGGCCCCGTAGCGGTCGGACTTCCCCGGCCGTTCGGGAAGAAGGCGGGCTGGTTCGTTCCCGGCAGGACCAGCTACGAACGGACCGTCCCACCCACGCTCAAGTAGCGGGCCAGCTTGCGGACGGCCCGGACGAGCCCCCAGAGCAGCGCCGCGTTCACCGAGGCCCCGAACACCAGGGCAGCGTAGAAGCCCAGGAGCGCGCCAACCCCGCCGTCCGGCCCCGGCACCGCGGCGAGGACCAGCGCCAGCATGCTGCCCGGAGCCGTGACCAGCAACGACCAGATCGCGGCGAAGCCCCCGTCCGTGACCGTCCGGCTGACGATCTCCACCCACACCTGCACCGCCGCCACCAGGAGCAGGTAGCCACCCGGCACCCACACCTCCGGCCGCCCCAGCCGTCCCGGCCACCCCGCCATCACGTACCCCCGTCCGTCCCGCTCCCCGTCACGTACGAGAAGCATCCCGCCCCACCGGCCGCCCGTCCTGAGTATCCGTACTCACTCTTCGCCGATCCGCACAGTCGGCGCCGACCACCCCGTGACCGCGCAGCACACGATCCCTTAGGGTCGGGCCATGATCCGTCACATCGAGTTCCAGAAGCTGCACAACTTCCGAGACCTGGGCGGCTACCGTGCGGCTGACGGCCGGTCGGTCCGCTGGGGCCGCCTCTACCGCTCGGACTCCCTCGGCAAGCTGGTCGGGGCGCCCGAGGCGGACCAGCAGGCCTTCGAGAAGCTGGGCATCCGCACCGTCGTCGACCTGCGCTACCCGTGGGAGATCGAGGCGAAGGGCCGCGTCCCCGAACGGCACGCCGTCGACTACCACAACCTCAGCATCGAGCACCGCCCGTACGATCAGGAGGCCCTCGGCACGGACATCGAGGTCGCGCCCTTCCTGGCCGGGAAGTTCGCCGAGGTCGCCGAGGACGGCGTCGCCGAACTCCGGCAGGTGCTGCGGCTGATAGCGGAGGCCGACGCCGCGCCGCTGGTCTTCCACTGTGCCGCAGGCAAGGACCGCACCGGCATCGTCGCCGCCCTCGTCCTCAGCCTGCTCGGCGTCGACGAGGAGGCCATCATCGAGGACTTCGCCCTCACCGGCCTCGCCACCGACCGCTTCGTCGCCGACTGGGGGCGGGTCAACGGCCGCGCACCCCACTGGCCCGGCTTCGGGCAGGCCCCCGCCGACCTGATGCGCCGGTTCCTCGCCGACCTGACCACCCGGTACGGCTCCGCCGCCACCTACGCCACCGACCGGCTCGGCGCCGACGCCGCCCTGGTCACCGCCCTGCACGCCCACCTGCTCACCGACTGACCGACCTTCCCTCTGTGAGGCTGCGTCTTCCCGGCGCCCCCCGGCGCCGGGAAGACGGCCGTCCGAGGCGCCGTCAGGCGACCATCGCCACCAAGGCGTAGCGCTCATCGTCCACGCTGCGCCCCCAGAGCGCGGGCTCGTCGCTCAGGGACTCGACCCGCAGCTCGGCGACCAGCGGGCGGACGGCCTCGGCCAGCGCCTCGGCGCCGACCCCGCCGTGCCAGGGCAGCTGCTCGGCACCGGCGACGTACGGCGTCGCGGCCTGCCCGCTCTCCCGCCAGCGCCCCTCGACCAGCACCAGCCGCCCGCCCGGCCGCAGCATCCCTACCCACGTTTCGAGTGCGGCGGCCGGATCGGGCAGGGTCCACAGCAGATGACGTGCAATCACGACGTCGAAGCGCCCGGCCCTGGTCGGCGGCGCGGCGGCGTCGCCGACCAGGAACCACGCGGGCTGTGCCGCCGCGCCCAGCTTCCCCCGGGCCCGCGCCACCATCTCGGGTGCGAGGTCGACCCCGACGACGCGGTGCCCGGCCTGGGCCATCAGCAGCGACAGCGACCCCGTGCCGCAGCCGACGTCCAACACGCTCAACGGCCGCTCCCCGGCGGGCGGCAGCCACCCGGCCAGCCGTCGCACCCAGGCCGCCCGGACGGCCACGGACCGCAGACCGTGATCGGGCTCGTCGTCGAAGGACGCGGCCGCAGCGTCCCAGTACTCGGTGATGGCAGCAGAGTTCCCCATGCCTGACAGGCTCTCAGCTCCCACTGACAACTCGGGTCGGTCCGCCGCTGCGCGGCTCGGTGACTGCCGTAAACTTCCCTATCACTCCCTCCCTAGGACCATTAAGGGTAGGATACGGAGTCATGGAGAGCGAAGACCGTGAGCTGTACTCGGTCGGCGAGGTGGCCGAACGGCTGGGGCTGCACGTACGGACCGTCCGGAACTACGTCCGCGACGGGCGGCTCAAGGCCGTCCGGATCGGCAAGCAGTACCGGATCAGCCGGGAGGACTTCGAGGCGCTGACCGCTGCTCGGGGCGCGGCGGTCTCACCGTCCCCGGCGACCCCGCCGCCCTCGGCGGCTCCGCGCGGGCTGGTAGAGGTGTCGAGCATCGTCCAGATCGACTCGATCGGCCCCGCTGCGGCGAGCCGGTTGAGCACCCTCGTCACCGCCGCCGCACAGTTCGCGCGGGACACCCCGGAGCCGTTGCGCATCCAGACCGTCCACGACAAGGAGCGAGCCCGTATGAAGATCGTGATCCTCGGCGACGCTGCCGCCACCGCCGACCTGCTGAGGCTGGTCCATGACGTCCTGGGGCCGGGCAACGACCTGCTCCTGCCGGGCGCCGGGCGGGAGGGCCACGATGCCTGACCTGCTCGCCGAGCACCACGGCGTCCCGGTCCTGGTCTGCGCGGCCGACGGCCCGCCGGTCGCCACCGTGCAGGACGCCCTCGACCAACTGATCGGCGGAGCCTTCCAGGACGCAGAGGTCGTCGCCGTCCCGGCGGCCCGGCTGGACCCGAGCTTCTTCGACCTCAGCAGCGGCCTGGCCGGTGCGATCATGCAGAAGTTCGTCAACTACCGCCTGCACCTGGTCGTCATGGGTGACCTCACGGAGCAGCTGCGCGCCAGTGCGGCCCTGCCCGACCTGGTCCGAGAGTCGAACGAAGGGCGCCACGTCTGGTTCGTCGCCGACATCGACGAACTCGCGGCCCGCCTCGGACAGACCCGCTGAATCGTGCTCCGGAGGCTTCTCGTCCTCACCGCCCCGATCTGCCACCCGCAGCTCAGCCTGGTCACCCTGGAAGGCGGCCGAGGCACGTCCACCGCACTCGCTCCCCTGATGGTGCCGGAATGGTACCTCCGCGTCCCGCGACTGGACCCACGAGCCGACGCGTCGGCCTATGCAGTTGTCCACGCCTACCGGCAGTTCCTGGACTACCTGCGCGAGGGCACGTCACACGTACCCGATTTCGCACACGGCGCCGCTCGGCATCGCAACGTCGTATCCGCCGTCACGGCGGGGTGAGGGGAGGTGGTGGCCTCGGGCGGCCGAGCCGGGCCGGTGGTGCAGAGCTTCCAGGGGTCCGTGCGCTCTCTCGAACCGCTTTTGATCAAGGAACTGTTCCGGATCTGCGTTGCCCGCCAGAATCATCGGCATGACGATCCGTGGAGTGCTGTTCGACGTCGATGGAACCCTGTACGCGTACGAGGCGGCCGAGGAGGCCGGTCTTCACGAGCATTTGGTGGCCGAAGGGCTCTCCGACCGGTTCGCATCGCCGGCGGAGGCGCTGCGTGTGTGGCGGGCGGTCAGGGAGGAGGAGTACCCGCGGTTCCTGAGCGGCGAGTTGACGTTCGCCGCCCAGAAGGCCGCGCGGATACGGCGGTTTCTCGCACAGGCCGGGGTGGTCGGCGCACGTGAGTTGACGGACGAGGCGGCTACGGCGTGGTTCGCGAGCTATGCGCTGCGGAGGGATGTGGGCCGACGGGCGTTCGACGATGCCCAGCCGGCGCTGGGCGCGTTGGCGGGTCGATTCCGACTCGGCGTCGTGTCGAACTCGGTGACCGCACACCAGCGCGCGAAGCTGGATGCGATCGGGCTGCTCGGCTACTTCACGGAGCCGTTGGTCTGCTCCCAGGAACACGGTTCCGCCAAGCCGGCGGCGAGCATCTTCCTGGCGGGCTGCGAGGCCCTGGAGTTGGCGCCCGCCGAAGTGGCCTACGTGGGTGATGACTACGAGAAGGACGCGGTCGGGGCGCGGGACGCTGGGTTGCAGGCCATCTGGCTGGACCGCTCGGCCTCCGGAGATTCCGGGGCCGTGGACGCCGGAATCCGGGTGATCGCCTCGTTGGCGGAGCTGATGAATTTGTGACCAGAGGACATTTGATCCCGGGCTGCGCAGCTGGCCCAGGCACGCGGACGGGCACCCGAAGCACACAGCGCGAACGCCGGTGCCCTGGGATGAACCACCGTCCCAAGTCCTGCCGCTCGCAGCCCCACTGTGCCTCCCCAGCCGTTCCCGCGGTTCCCGCCGTACTGCCCGACGCTCAACCTCCGCCCACCGTACCGGCGCGTTCGCGGGCAGCGGGGGGCGGCGGGTCAGTAGTGGCTGTTCATCGCTGCGCGGACCTCGGCCAGCGTGGTGTCGGCGACGGCCCTGGCCCGCTCGTTGCCGTCCCGCAGGATCTGGCGCAGATAGGCGCGGTCCTGCGCGTACTCGGCGCGGCGGGCCCGGATCGGTGCCAGGTACTCGTTGACGGCCTCGGTCACGGTCTTCTTCAGCGCGGCGGCTCCGGCGGAGCCGATGTCGGCGGCGACCTGCTGCGGGGTCCGGTCCAGGCAGAGCGCGGCCAGCAGGAGGAGGGACGAGACCTCGGGGCGGCCGGCCGGGTCGTAGGTGATGTGGCGTTCGGAGTCGGTCTTGGCGCCCTTGAGCAGCCGGGCGGTCTCGTCGGCGTCGGCGGACAGCGCGATTGCGTTGCCCCGGCTCTTGCTCATCTTGGTGCCGTCCGTGCCCAGGATGAGGGGTGCGCTCGACAGCAGGGCATCGGGCTGGGGGAACACCGGAGTGCCGTTCCCGTAACGGTCGTTGAAGCGGCGGGCGATGGTGCGGGTGAGTTCCAGGTGGGGGAGCTGGTCCTGGCCGACCGGGACGAGGTCGGCCTTGCAGAAGAGGATGTCGGCGGCCTGGTGCGCCGGGTAGGTGAACATCAGACCGCTGACGAAGGACTGGCGGGAGTGGGCGATCTCGTCCTTGACCGTAGGGTTGCGGCTCAGCTCGGCGACGGAGACGAGGCTCAGGAAGGGCAGCAGGAGCTGGTTGAGGGCGGGGACGGAGCTGTGGGTGAAGATCGTGCTGCGGGCCGGGTCCACGCCGGTCGCGAGGTAGTCCAGGACCAGGTCCTCGACGTGGCCGGTCAGGTTGTCCGCGACGTCACGGTCGGTCAGCACCTGGTAGTCCGGGATGATCACGTACATCTCGACCCCGAGGCCTTGCAGGCGGACTCGGTTGTGGAGCGTGCCGAAGTAGTGGCCCAGGTGCAGCCGGCCGGTGGGGCGGTCGCCGGTCAGCACGCGGAACCGGCCCGGATCCGCCTGGATCAGCTTCTCCAACTCCGCGCTGCGGGCCTGCGCGGCAGACATCCCGAGCGTGTCGGCGGCGGAGTCGGAGGCGGTGGGGGCGGTGTCGGTGGGGGCAGTGTCGGTGAGGGCGGTGTCGATGCCCGGAGGAATGCTGTTCATGAGGGTCTCCTGGTGGGTGGTCAGTACCGCCGTCGGACGACACGACCCTGATCCAGGAAACGCAGAAGGGCCGTTCGTTCGAACGGCCCGGTCGTGCATGAGAGGTGGCCGCTCCTAGGAGGAGCGCCACCAGTTCAGGCACGAGGAAAGCTGCATGGCCACACCGTAACGCACTGCTCGCCACTCCGGGCCGCGTGGCCCGTCGGAGCTCAGTCCTGGTCGTGCCAGGAGAACGCGGTGATCCGCCAGCCCTCCGAGGTACGGACGAACTGGATGGTCTTGGTCCCACGGCCCTCGTACGGCTCACCGTCCAGGAGACCGGACTTCGCGTACTCGCCGAAGCGTGAGGCGATGTCACCCGCGATCTCGGTCCGCTCGGAGGTCTCCCACTCGGAGAACTCCACCAGCCGGCCCTCGTTCAGCAGCTTCTCCCGAGGCTCGACGAACTCCTCGACCGTGTACACGGTCAGCTCCGGCCGGGTGCAGACGATCACACCGCTCGGCAGGAGCAGCCGACGTATCCGGGCCACGTCGGCGGGCTTGCCGCCCCGGTTGTCGAAGGCGCCGAAGAACTCGGCCGTCACCGCGTCAATTTCGCTCTTGGACATGGCGGGACAGTAGCACCGACGGCCTTCGCACATGACGGCGCAGCGTCGGCGCCGCTGCTGTCACCTCGTACGCCGGCACGTAGCAGCGTCAATTCGGATGCGGACCGGCGCAGTTCTCGACAGGATGCCCGAATGGAATCGATCATGCGGGCTGCCGGGGCGCTGCTGGGCGCCGACCTCCTCGAGCCGGTGGACCTGGCGGGCAGTACCCGCAGCACCGTGCTGCGCTGCCGGGTCGCCACCGGCGGCAGCGTGATCGTCAAGGCGTTCGCCGACGAGCCCGAAGCCCGGCGGGCCTTCGCCACCGAGGCGGCCGGGCTCTCCCTCGGCGCGGGCGGCCCGGAACTCCTGGGGGTGGACGTGGGTGCCCGGTTGCTGGTGATGGCCGACCTCGGCGCTGCGCCGACGCTCGCCGACACCCTGCTCGGGGCCGACCCGGAGGCTGCCGCCCACGGTCTGCTCGCCTGGGCCAGGGGGCTCGGCAGGCTGGCCGCCGACTCGATTCACCAGCGCGCCGACCTCGACCGGCAGCTGGCCCACTTCGGGCCGGGCGTCATGCCGTCCCAGGACGACCCCTGGTGCGAGCGGAACGCCACGGAGCTGCTCGCCCTCCTCCCCACCGTCGGCGTCACCGCCCCCGACGGACTGGCCGCCGAACTGGCCCGGATCGGTACGGCCGGCGGGGAGGACTTCCCGACCTTCACCCCCGGCGACACCTGCCCCGACAACAACCTGCTGACCCCCGACGGCCTCCGGCTGATCGACTTCGAGGAGGCCTGCTTCTGGTCGGTCTTCCTCACCGCCGCGTACTGCCGGATGCCGTTCTCCACCTGCTGGTGCACCTTCAGCCTCCCGGCCGACCTCGCGCACCAGGTCGAGCAGACCTACCGGGCGGAGGTCGTGCCGCTCTACCCGGCGCTCGCCCAGGACGAGGTCTGGCAGGCGGGGATGCAGCAGGCGATGGCGGTCTGGACGGTGGACGTCACCATCCGCCACCTGCCCCGGGCCCTCGCCGAGGACGCACCGATGCACCCCACCCGCCGACCCGTCCCGACCAGACGCGAACTCCTCACCCACCGCTGGACGATGGCCGCCACCCTGACCGAACTCCCGGCCTTCGCCCGGACGATGCGGCTGCTCCTCGACGCGGTCGCCACCGGCTGGCGCGCCGACCCGCTCCCGCTCTACCCGGCCTTCGCCGGCTCGGCGGCGCCGCCCGAAGTCACCGGCTAGCTTCCGGCGAGCGAGTCCCGGAGCCTCACCGCCGCGTCCAACTGCGCGGCGTACTTGCCGGATTCGGCGGCGTTCAACTGGGTGTAGACCGCCGCCGCCTCCTGTGCGGCTGTCAGCGCCTCGGGGCGACGCCCCGCGCTCACGAGGTACTGGGCGAGCTGAAACGCGGTCTGGGCGAGCAGGGGTCGGTACGCGGAGTCCGCCGCGGCGAGTTCGCGGTAGAGGTCGCATGCCTGACGCTGGCTGTCGGCGGCGTCGGACGGGCGTCCGGCTGCGCTGAACGCTGCGGCGAGGTTGCCGAGTGCCCAGGCCCACTGTGGCTTGTCGCCGATGGCCTGGTAGAGGTTCGCGCCTTCGCGGGAGGCCGCCACCGCGTCGTCGTGGCGGCCGGCGCGGGTGCAGTAGACGCCCAGCATCACCAGGGTCTGGGCGAGCGCGGAGCGGTACGCGGGATCGGCCGACGCCAGCTCCCGGTACACGGAGACACTCTGGTTCTGGGTGGCGACCGCCTCGTCCTGCCGACCGGCGGCGGTGAGTACTGCGGAGAGGTTGCCGAGTGCCCAGGCCCACTGTGGCTTGTCGCCGATGGTCCGGTAGAGGTTCGTGGCCTCGCGGGAGGCTGCCACCGCGTCGTCGTGGTGGCCGGCGCGGGTGCAGTAGACGCCCAGCATCACCAGGGTCTGGGCGAGCGCGGAGCGGTACACGGGTGCCTTGTCGGCGAGTTGCGCGTACGCGTCACGGGCCTGGAGCTGCACGTCGACGGCCTCTTCGTGCCGGCCGGCATTGGTCAGATCCGCAGCGCGGACGTCGAAGGCGTTGGCGAGCCGGTCCATGCCCGGGTAGTCCTCGGGAACGGGATCGTAGTCCGGGGTGCGCCAGAGGTGGACCGCTGTCGGGCCGCCCGCGTACGGACGGGAGTAGAGAGTGCGGCCGGCGGGGCGGAACACGGCGAGGTCGGCCTGGCCGTCGCCGTCGTAGTCGCTGGGCACGGGGATGTCCCCGGCCTGCCCGAACGGTACGGTCCGGGCTGGGGCGCCGGAGGACGGCTGGACGGTCCAGGCGCCGGTGACGGAGTCCCAGGTGGCGGCGTCGGGCAGGTTGTCGCCGTCGTAGTCGGCGTGTACCGGCATGGACGGGACGGCAGGCGCGGCAACGGACGGCACCGCGTAGAAGGCGTACCGGAGGGTGAGGTGGAGCTCGGTGAGCCCGGTCAGGTCGAGACCGGTCTGCTGGGCGGAGAGCGGTTCGATGCTGACCCGCCAGGTGGTGACGGGGCTGCGGCCCCAGAAGGCGGGGCGGTTGGCGGGGGTGCTGCCGGGCGTGCGCTTGTCGAAGACGGCCTCGGCCGTGGTCGACACCGGCTGGCCGCCGGTGTCCCGCAGGGTCCCGTTCCGCAGCCGGTTCGTGGCCTGACCGCCGTGCTGGACGAAGACGTTGACGGCCGGTTCGTCGGCGCGGGCGCCGAGGAGGGCGACGTACACCTCCTCGGTCTTCAGCTCCGACCATGCCTCGGGGAACTCGGTCAGCGGGACGGCGAAGGTCGCAGTGCCGCTGCTGCGCAGGCCGTCCAGGACGTCGGGCGAGGTGAGGGTGATGAAGGAGACGGCGTGCTGGAGTTCGGACTGGTACTGGTCGTAGAAGCTTCGTAGGCCGAGCAGTTCGGGCATCCGGCCCCAGGAGGACAGGTAGCTCTGGAGCAGCGGGATGACGCGGGAGTCCTCGCCGCGGGAGAGCGCGAGATAGGCGTTCTCGACCTCGTCGGGGTGCAGGTGGCCGAGGTCGAAGCTGAACCCGGCGGACCGGTCGCTGCTGACGGTGAAGAGATCCAGGGCCCGGTAGGCGTAGAAGGCGTACCGGATGAGGACGTCCACGTAGGCCTGGGTCTGGTCGATCAGGGTGCGGGAGATCATGCCGAGGGCGGCGATGTCGGAGGCCCAGTCGGCCTGGAGGTTGCGCAGCCGGTCTAGATCGCGCTGGTTGGCCGCGATCTTCGCCGTGGTCGCGACCTGCAGCGCGCCCTTCTGGTTGACGTCCAGGATCTGGAGGCCGCGCTGGCGGGTGAGGTCGAGTTGCCGGGCGACCAGATCGCGCTGGCGGTTCTGCAGCTTGCCGTCGATCTTCGTCTGGAAGAGCTCGGCGACCGCCCGGCCCGCGTCGATGAGCTTGCCGCCGGTTTCGACGAGTTCCTTGAATCCGCCTGCCTTGCCCTTGTCCTCTTCCTTCAGTCTGGGGTTGCCGGCATCCGACCAGTCCCACCACTCGATGAGTTTGCCGCCGTCCTTGCTCTCACCGGTGGTGGCGTTGAAGGCCCCCAGGGCGTCTCCGGTCTTCGCCATCAGCTGGGCGGCGGCGAGGAATGCGACGATGCTCGCCCCGCCGGTGTAGACGGCGGAGACTGCGGCGGCGACGGCAATGGCCGCCCCGATGAGCGGGCCGAGGTCGTTCCCCGGCGGGAACTCCATCCGCTCCAGGGTCATCTCGTCCTGGACCGCGGAGAGTTGTGCCTTGACCTCCTCCATCTGCTGGTCGATCACCTTGGCCCGGCCCTTGGCCTCCTCCAGTGCCAGCTGGGCCGCTCGGTCCTCCAGGTTCAGTACCGGCCGCATGTCGTTGACCCGGTTGACGTCGGCGGTCAGCCGGTCGTTCTTCTGGCCGGTGTCGACGGAGGCCAGCAGCAGGCTCAGCGCGTTGTCGAATAGGCTCTTGACGATGTTGTCGTAGTCGGTGACCACCTGCTCGAAGTGCGGGAAGTCCGGCATCAGATCGAGGTTGTAGGGCTGCCCGATCGGGGAGAGGTTGGTGGCGATCCAGCGGGAGAGCTCGCCGGCGCGGTCCTGCCCGGCGTCGAGATCGAGCGCGCGGAGGAACTCCAGGGACGCCGTCTCGCGCAGGCCCTTCCGGTCGGCGAGCCCGGGGGCGTAGGAGCGGAAGAGGAATTCGCCGACGCGCGTACGGTACGCGGCCCATTCCTTCGCATGCCCGCCGAGCCGGAGCCGGACCAGGGCCCACCAGTCGTCGTTGCCGTGGACGGCGAGAACCGGCTGCACGGCCGGGCCGGGGCCGGGGCCGGCCACGCCCGGCGTCCCGTCGGGGCCGGGGTCACCGACCGGGCCGACCCCGCCGACCATGCCGCCGCGGCCGCCCTGGCCGGCGGCTCCGGCGTCGCCGGGCAGGCCGCCCGCACCGTCGAGAGTGAGGTTGGTCCAGGCGGTGGTGTCCACGATGATCAGGGCGGCCGGGCCGCCGACCGCGCCGTTGCCGCCAGGACCGCCCGGACCCCCCTGGCCCGGCTCCGGGCGGTCTTCGCCCGGCTTGTTCGGTCCGCGGGCCGCGTCGTAGCCATGTCCGCCGGATCCCCCGGCGCCGCCCCTGCCTCCCCGGCCGCCGCGTGCGGCGATGGTGAGGTCGCTGATCCGGTGCGCGAGGACGGTGACGGTGGACGCAGCGCTCCCCGGATCGCCGTCCCCGCCGTGCCTGCCGGCACCGCCGGACTGACCGGACTGCCCCTGTCCGGCGGCACCGGCGTCGCCCCTGAAGCCGGTCCCGCCGACGGGGGCACTGGCGTCCACGGCGCCGTTGTTGCCCCGGTAGGTCTCGGCGACTAGGACGAGGGGGTGACCGAGAAGGCCGGTGAGGACGAAACCAGGGTCGTGGACGATCTCGCGGGCGACGAGGGCGAGTGTCGCCGTCGGGGCGAGCCTGCGGACCGTGACCTCGGCGCGGATCTCCTGGAGGAGGGCGTCATTGACCCGGATGGTGTCCCGGAGGTAGATCCAGTCGACCGGGATGTCCTCACCGAACTGGGCAGGGGAGGCGGTGCGGTCGGTGTTGACGTCGGGTGTGGCGGTGGGGGGATGCGTCATCGGGGGGCTCCCTTCGAGCCGAAGCTGCGGCCGACCACCCATCCTTGATGCGTCCTCGGCCGCCACGCCAGGTATCCGGTCGATGATCACCGGAACGAGCGATGCGGGAGTCGGCCGGCCGGAAAGGAATACGGCTGGACACCGCCCAGGTGGCCGGGGGAAGGTTCGGGGCATGACCGATCTTCCTCCGCCACGCGTGCCGGCCGGATACCGCAGCAGGCCCGCGACTCCCGCGGACGTCCCCGCGATCCACCGCCTCGTCGCGGACTGCGAACGGGACCTGCTCGGCTGCGTGGACACCGACCTCGACACCGTCGCCGCCGACCTCGCCCGGCCCGGCCTCCAACTCGCCTCGGACACCCGGCTGGTGCTCGACCCGGCGGGGCAGCCGGTCGCGTGGGCCTGGGTCGACCGGCGCAGCGAGGTCGACGTCCACCCCGGCCACCGGGGGCTCGGGCTGGGCGCCTCGCTGCTCGACTGGGTGGAGGCCCGCGCCCAGCAGGCGGGCACCGAGCGGCTCGTCCAGACGGTGTCGGACAACGACCTGGCGGCCGTCGCACTGCTGCGGTCCCGTGGCTACGGGGCGTACGCCATCGCCTGGTTGCTGGAGATCGCCCTGCCCGCCGAACCGGTCCAGCCGGAGCTGCCCGCAGGCATCGTGATCCGGCCGTTCCGGCCCGGTGACGAACACGCGGCGCACCAGCTCACCGAGGACGCCTTCGACGAGTGGCAGCAGCGCCGGAAGTCGTACGAGGAGTGGGCGTTGCTCACGGTCGAGCGCGCCACCTTCGCCCCGGCCGTCTCCTCCGTCGCCTTCGACGGTGACCTCATGGTCGGTGCAGCGCTGGCCCTGGACGTCCCGGGCACCGGCGACGGGTACATCGAACGGGTCGCCGTACGAGGCGACCACCGCAACCGGGGCATCGCACGGGCCCTGCTGCGTCGCACCTTCGACGGCTTCCACCAGCAGGGCAGGCAGGCCTGCACCCTGTGGACGCACTCCGGGACGGGCGCACTCTCGCTCTACGAACGGGTCGGCATGACCGTCCGCCGCAGCTCCACCGTCCACGCCAAGGCCCTTCCCGCCGGCCACCGCCCGCCCGGCGACCCGGCCTGACCAGGCGCCCGCCATGGAGGTCAAGCTCCTCGGCGGCGGCGTGAACGAGGTGGTGCGAGTCGGCGCGACCGTGCGGCGGCCGACCGGCTCGTGGTCGCCGCTGGTGCACGAGCTGCTGCGGCAGCTGCGGGCGCAGGGCTGCACGGCCACGCCCGCCGTGCACGGGGTGGCGCAGGACGGGGTGACGCAGGACGGCTTCGAGATCCTGGACTACCTCCCGGGTGGGGTCAGCGGCTACCCGGCGACGCCCGCCGCCGCGTCCCCGGAGGCCTTGGAGAGCGCGGCCCGGCTGCTCAGGGCGTACCACGACAGCACGCTCGGCAGCGCGCTGCTGCACGTCACCGACGGCTGGCTGCTGCCTGCCCGGACGCCCGCCGAGGTCGTCTGCCACGGCGACTTCGGCCCGCACAACTGCGTACTCGACGGCACCACGGCGGTCGGGATCATCGACTTCGACACAGCCCACCCGGGCCCCCGACTCTGGGACGTCGCGTACGCCGTCTACCGCTGGGCGCCCCTCACAGCACCCGGCAACCCCGACGGCTTCGGCACGGTCGAGGAACAGGGCCGCCGAGCCCGGGTCTTCTGCGACCACTACGGGCTCGACCCGGCCGAACGCGCCGAACTGGTCGACACCGTCGCCACCCGCCTGCACGCGCTCGTAGCCTTCATGCGCACACAGGCCGCAGCCGGCGACGCGGCCTTCGCCCGCCACCTCGCGGCGGGGCACGATCTTCGCTACCTCGCCGACATCGCCTACCTGGCGCGGCAACGGGCTCTGTTCTTCGGCTACTTGGGCTGATCCGCCGCTCGGCCGTCAGTGCAGGATGTTGACCGCTCGGGCCACCACCAGGAGCACCGTCAGCAGGGACACCGCCGACTGGAGGGTCATCAGCAGCTTCGCCCAGGCCGAGAGCGGCATGGTGTCGGTCGGGCTGAAGGCGGTGGCGTTCGTGAACGCGACGTACAGGTAGTCGAGGAAGCCGGGCTCCCACTCGGGAGGGGCGATCCCCTCGGTCTGCATCTGCGGGAAGAGGAAGTCCGGGTAGTCCTCGACGCCTGCCGCGCGCGCGGCCGGGCCGCCCCTGTCCCACTCCCAGTACCAGAGCGCGAACGCGATGACGTTGGTCGCCCAGACCGCGCCGGCCGTGCCGAGCAGGCCGAGCGCGTTGGGCGCGCCCGTGCTGTGCAGCAGCTCGCGGACGAGCTTCACCGCCGACCAGCCGTTCGCGAGGCTGATCGCGGCGGCCAGGCTCAGGCTGAGCGCCCGCAGCAGGCGTGAGCTGCGGTCGAGCCGCCGGTGCGGGTTGAAGACGAAGAGCGCGGCGAGCAGCAGGAGTTCGAGGGCGGGCAGCATCCAGTGCGGATGCACCGTCAGCCGGGGCGGGAGGAAGATCTGCAACCCGACGGCGGTCAGGACCGCCGCCATCGCGGCCCACCGCTGCTCACCCTCGGTGACGCTGCGCCAGGCGGGCTCCTGGAGGACGGGTCGCCCGGTCGGCTCGCTCGGATCGCTCGTGTTCATGAGGTTCATTCTGACGGACCGCCGGGCCCGGCCGACCGAACCGGCGCCTCGCCACGATTGTGTCTACGCGCGTCACGAGATGTTCACCGCACAGTACTTCTGGGCGATCCGCATCCGGTGCTGTCATGGACGCACTCGCCCGGCCACACCCCGCCGGACCAACTCCCTGGAGTGCCAGATGAGATCCGTGCACCAGCGCATCGCCGTCACCGCCACCGCGCTCGTCCTCGCCAGCGGCGGTCTCGTCGCCGGTACGGCCAATGCCCTCTCCGCCGGTGCCCAGGCTGCCGCGCACCCGGCAGCCACCGCCCTCCTCTCGTCCTGCTCGCAGGCGTACCTGCCGCTGCCCGACCCAGCCTGTACGCCGGGCACGCTCAACCCGAGCGTCACCCAGAGCACGATCGGCTCGACGATATGCGTGTCCGGTTGGACGGCGACCGTCCGCCCGTCGACCTCGTACACCAACAAGCTCAAGGCGCAGCAGATCATCGCCTACGGCTACAGCGACACCAACCTCTCGGACTACGAAGAGGACCACTTCATCCCGCTGGAGCTGGGCGGCAACCCCACGGACCCGGCCAACCTGTGGCCCGAGCCGCACAGCGGCACCGCCACCTCCTCGCAGAAGGACGGCGTCGAGACCAAGCTCAAGTACGCCGTGTGCGCCCACAAGGTGACCCTCGCCGCTGCCCAGAACGCACTCGTGACGGACTGGACCACGGCCGTCGCCCGCCTCGGTCTCTGACCTCCCCCCGACCCGTCGAGGGCCCGCCGGGAGCCGCCACCCCGCCGGGCCCTTGGCGCCGCGCCCGCCGCCTGCCATCCTGACGGGCGTGCCGCCGCCGCAGCCCCAGCCCCAGCCCCAGAATCCCGAGCCGGCCGAGCCGGCCGAGCCGGTCACCCCGGACGCGCCCAGGGCCACTCCGTACCCGCTGCTCACGCAGTCCTGGTTGGACCTCGCCTTCCTGCACTGGCCCGTCGACCCGGCCGCCGTCGCCCCGCTGCTGCCGCCCGGCACCCGCCCGGACACCGTCGACGGGGTCAGCTACGTCGGTCTGGTCGCCTTCCGGATGCACCGGATCGGCTGGCTCGGCCTACCCGGCCTGCCCTACCTGGGCAGCTTCCCCGAGACCAACGTTCGGCTGTACTCGGTGGATTCGTCCGGACGGCGCGGCGTGGTCTTCCGCTCCCTCGACGCCACCCGTCTGCTGCCCGTGCTGGTCGCGCGGGCGGGCTTCCGGCTGCCGTACGTCTGGTCGCGGATGGACGTCCGGCGGGCGGGCGACACCATCAGATACGCCAGCACCCGCCGTTGGCCCGGCCCGCGTGGGGCGCGGAGCCGGATCACAGTGCGGATCGGCGAGCCGATCGACGAACCGACCGAGTTGGAACACTTCCTGACCGCCCGCTGGGGTCTTCATGCCGGGTACTTCGGGCGCGAGCTGTACCTCCCGAACACGCATCCGCGCTGGCCGCTGCACCGGGCCGAACTGGTCGACTGCGAGGAGGACCTGCTGGTCGCCGCCGGGCTGGCCACGCCCGCCGCCGCGCCGGTGAGCGTCCTGTACTCGCCCGGGGTGCCGGTCCGGTTCGGCCTGCCTGGAGCCCCGACACCTCGCGAACACTCCAGGGCGGTTGGGAGGGAACGCAACTGACGGTCTATCGTTTCGTCATGGCCTCCACCGAGCTGATCCGGATCGTCTCCCGTTCCTCCCCGATGGCACTCGCCCAGGTCGAGCGCGTACGCGCCGAACTCGCCGCCCTGCACCCCGGGATCAGGACGGAGGTGGTGCCCGTCACCACCTCGGGCGACCGCTGGATGGGTGACCTCGCCAAGCTCGGCGGCAAGGGGGCCTTCACCAAGGAGGTCGACGCGGCGCTGCTCGCGGGCGAGGCCGACCTCGCGGTGCACTGCGTCAAGGACGTGCCCGCCGACCGCCCGCTGCCCGCCGGTACGGTCTTCGCCGCCTTCCTCAAGCGCGACGACGTCCGGGACGCGGTCGTGCACCCCGAGGGCCGTACGCTGGACGAGCTCCCGCCCGGGGCCCGGATCGGCACCTCGTCCGTCCGCCGGATCGCCCAACTCGCGGTCTCGCACCCGGATCTGGTCTGCGTGCCGATGCGTGGCAACGCGAACCGCCGCCTGGAGAAGCTGGCAGCCGGCGAGGCGGACGCCCTGCTGCTCGCCGTCTCGGGGCTGGAGCGGATCGACCAGCGCGAGCGGATCTCGGAGATCCTCTCGGTCGAGGCGATGTGCCCGCCGATCGGGGCCGGGGTGCTCGCGCTCCAGTGCCGCGAGGACGACAACGAGACCATCGCGGCCGTCACCGGCCTCGGTGACGCCGACGCCTGGCGCGAGACCACGGCCGAACGGATGTTCCTGCACGTCCTGCAAGGCCACTGCAACTCCCCGATCGCCGGCTACGCCCGCGCCGAGCGCGACGGCCGACTCTCCCTCCGGGCCCGGGTGTTCACCCCGGACGGTAAGACCGTGCTCGACGCCCACGAGTGGGCCGGCCCGCTCGACCCGGCGACCCTCGGCACCTCCGTGGCCGTTGCCCTCCTGCGCCAGGGCGCCCGCGAACTGATCGACACCATCCCGCACTGATCCGCCGGTTGGCGGCCGATTCGAAAATCGGTTGGACGGCAGCGGCGGCCCGGGGAGACTGACGCCATGCTGTCCGACGCCGACGCGGCCGCCCTGTACGACCTGCTGAACCCCTGGGACGCCGCGAGCTACCCGAGTGACGCGTTCTACGACGGACTCGTACGGGCCGCGAGCGACGTCCTGGACGTCGGCTGCGGCACGGGCAGCATGCTGCGCCACGCGCGCGAGACCGGG
The DNA here is from genome assembly GCF_052076145.1 of Kitasatospora sp. McL0602. Classification (NCBI taxonomy): domain Bacteria; kingdom Bacillati; phylum Actinomycetota; class Actinomycetes; order Kitasatosporales; family Streptomycetaceae; genus Kitasatospora; species Kitasatospora sp. McL0602. The sequence goes on from NZ_CP197246.1 coordinate 7,515,892, forward strand.
CACACCGGCCGGCTCGTCGGCCTCGACCCCGACCGGGCGGCGCTCGACCGGGCACGGCGCCGGACCGATGTCGAGTGGGTGGCCGGAGTGGCGGCCGAGGCCTCCTGGGCCGGGGAGTTCGACCTCGTGACGATGGTCAGCCACGCGTTCCAGTGCCTGGTCGGCGACGACGAGCTGCGGGCGTCGCTCACGGCGATCCGGGCGGCGCTGCGCGAGGGCGGCCGGTTTGCCTTCGAGACCCGCCACCCCCGGGCCCGCGCCTGGGAGAGCTGGGCGGCAGCCGAACCCTCCGAGGTCGTGGACGCGGCCGGCCGCACACTCCGCACCACGTACCACCTCGACTCGGTGGTCGACGACGTCGTGACGCTGACCGAGACCACCACCGACCCGGCCGGCACCGTCCGACGCGTCGACCGCTCCAGCCTGCGGTTCCTGGACGTCCCGGCCCTGAACACCTTCCTCAACGAAGCCGGCTTCGCGATCGAGGCCCAGTACGGCGACTGGCACTGCGGCCCGGTGACCGGAGCGAGCCGCGAGATCGTCACCATTGCCCGCCCGATCACGTTGGCCTGAGCGCGCGGTCCGGACGGTCTCGGGGGCCGGACGGTCAGCTCTCGACGGCCATCCGGATGCCGAGCAGGAGCAGCACCCCACCGGAGACCTGCTCCAGGCGCCTGCGCACCTCGGCCCGCGAGACGACCGCCTTCATCCGGGCGACGAACCACACGTACATCCCGTAGTAGCCGATCTCGAAGACCGCCCACACGGCCGCCAGCCCGATCATGGTGGCCAGCTTCGGCGCGCCCGTGGGCACGAACTGCGGGAGGAAGGACATGGCGAAGACGGCTGCCTTGGGGTTGGCGAGGTTGATCAGCAGGCCCGCGCGGTAGGACGACCAGCCGGAGCGGACGGCGGCCGCCGCCTCGACGCCGTCCGGCCCGTGGCTGCGCCGGGCCGCCAGCAGCGTCCGCACGCCGAAGACGATCAGGGTCACCGCGCCGACGATCCGCATCACGTCGTACGCCAGCTGCGAGGCCGCGAGCAGGGCCGTCAGCCCGCAGGCGGCGACGACGCCCCAGACGAAGACGCCGGTCTCGTTGCCGAGCACGGTCAGGAAGCCGGACCGCCGGCTGTGCAGAGACTGTCGGATGATCAGCATGGTGCTGGGGCCGGGTGAGGCAGCGATCAGAGCACAGGCGCCGAGGAAGGTGAGAAGAGTACTTGGCACAGCCTCATGGTGGGGACGGGCCGCACCCGCTGTCCAGGGAATATCCCGAGGTCAGCTCCGGAATCCAACATGGACATGATCATGATGTGTGTCGTCGGAGAAGTACTGGTTCGCGGTCGCGCCGCCGGAGAGCTGGCGCGGCCCGCCGACGTTGTACGAGCCGGCAGCGGCGGCTGCCCGCATGAAGCCGTCGACCAGCGTGGTCGGTGTCGCCGGGTCGACGACCGCGTGCCCGTCGATCTGCCAGACGTCGAAGGCCCGCCCCAGCGGGTGGTCGCTCGGGCGGGTCGTCCCGAAGACGTCCAACGGGTGCCCGGAGCGGACCACGCTGACGGCGAACGCGTAGGTGCCGGCGAGGCTCAGCATCGCCTGCAGCACGGTGTCGTGGACGGCGCCGCTCGCGATGTCGGCCCGCGCGGCGGGCGGGAGCTGGATGCGGCCGCCCGTCAGCACCTGCCGGGCCGCCGAGCTGGGCCGGTCGGTGGCCGGGCCGGGCGTGGCGGGGTGCAGCTCGGTGACCGTCCACCGTGGCTGGGCCCGGCTCAGCCGGACGTCGACGGTGGTGCCCCCTGCGGTGACGGCCGCCCCCGTCGCCGTCCACTGTTCGGCGACGACCAGCACGCTGGCGGAGTCGGCCAGCAGACCGCCGTACTGGGCGTCGACGATCCGGATCGTGGCCCGGTTGCCCGGCGGGCGCAGGCCTCCGGCCTGCGCGGTGAGCGCCGGGTCGAGGCCGAGCGCCTCGACCCGGGCCCGGCTGGCGGCGTCCCCGCCGCCCCCCGAGGGCCAGGAGCCGAGCGCCTCGACGAGCTGGACGGCCCGCAGCTTCACGTCCGGTTCGAGCTCGCCGGGACCGGGTGCCCACACCGTCGTCGTCGGCAGTGCGGCGGCCGAGGGCACGGCGGATGCGGATTCGGAAGCGGAGACGGATGCCGAAACGGTGGCAGGAGGGGAGACCGGAACGGAGGCAGGGGCGGAGGCCGACGTGGAGGCAGAGGCAGGTGACGCGGCGGGTGAGGGCGTCCCGCCGCCGGAGGAGCGGCCGGAGCACCCGGCGGCAGCGAGACCACAGGCGCTGCCGAGCCCGGCCAGCAGTGCACGCCGGTTCAGGGAAGGTGTCACGCCTCCCATGCTGCGGGCCACCGGGCCCGGCCGCCCGTCCGGAGGGTCTGTCAGGTGTGCTTCCAGGTCACCGAGAAGGCGTTGCCGCCGGAGAGGCCGGAGGTGGTCGCCTTGGTGGTGGAGCCGGCGGCCATGGTGATGTTGTCGGGGGAGTAGCTGCCGATGGGCTGGCCGTTCGCGGTGGCGTTGCTGAAGCTCACCTTGCCGAAGTTGGTCAGCGGCAGTGGGCCGGAGGAGCTGGACGGCGCCTCGGCGATCACCTCGGCGGAGGCGAGGGCCGCGTTGCGGAGGGTCTTGTTGACCGCCCTGGTCCAGCCCTGGGTGGTGTCGGAGAGCTGGAGGGTGAAGGTGCCGCTGCCGTTGGTGCTGACGGTGGAGGTGAAGTGGTCGCCGGGGCGGACGGTGTTGCTGAAGTTGACGGGGTAGGCCGGGTACATCTCGTACCAGGCGTAGTACTGCGGCGAGCCGCTGGAGCAGTCGACCTCGCTGCCGGTCTGCTCGACCGAGTTGCTGCCGTCGCCGTCGAGGCCGATCCAGAAGCTGGACCAGGTGTCGGTGCCCGTGCAGCTCGCACTGGGCTGGACCCAACTCGCGCTGACGCTGGTGAAGCGGGCTCCCGTCGCGGCGTAGCCGGACCAGTTGCTGCTGGTGCTGTTGCGCGCGTCGGCGGGCTGCCCGGCCAGGTGCGGCGCGGTGCCCGTGGTGATCATCGGCGCCTGGACCAGGGCCGGGAGCACGGGGGCGGCGAGGGCCGGTGCGGCGCTGGTGAGCACCGTGACGGCAGCGGCGGAGACGGCGAGGAGACGGCGACGGGGTGCTGCTGACATGGGCTACTCCGAGGGTGGGGGTGCGGGGGAGTGCCTGGCGTGTGCAGACGTGTCATCAGACCGTGGCGATGCCAGACACTTTGACTGCGTGCTGACAACGGTAGGTGTGCGATGGCTCTGCAGGGCGTCAAGAGGAGGCAAACAATCGGCGGGTCGCGGTGGGGCTTGTGGGGAGGTCCGGCGGCTGAGGCATGGAATCAGTTCGACGTGTTCCGTTCAAGTGATCGTTGCCCGACCATGGGTGCATACGACGCAGGGCGCCCCCATGCTGCTTCACGGCAGTACGCCTACGCGCGTAGCAACCTCAGTTCCCCACGACCCGAGGAGTTTGACGGATGATCACGAACCAGGTGTCCGCACCCCGTACGACCCCCCGGCGCGGCCGCGCGGCCCTCGCCGCCGCCACTCTCGCCGCCGTCGCCCTGCTCGGCGCGGGCCACCCGGCCCTCGCCGCCCCGCAGCGTGCCGACGTCGCGGGCAGTCAGGCCGCCGCCACCGCGCAGCACCGCGTGCTCTTCGACAACAGCAAGGCCGAGACGGCCGGCAACGCCGACTGGATCATCAGCACCAGCCAGCCCGACCCGCTCGGCCAGAACGCCAACCCGAGCACTGAGTCGTCCTGGACGGGCGCCCTCTCCGCCTGGGGCGTGGCGCTGCAGAAGACCGGCCGGTACAGCCTGAAGACGCTGCCGAGCACCGGCACCATCACCTACGGCAACACCGGCAACCCGCTCGACCTGTCGAACTTCGACACGTTCGTGCTGCCCGAGCCCAACATCCGGCTCTCCAGCGCCGAGAAGGCCGCGGTGATGACCTTCGTGCAGAACGGCGGCGGTCTCTTCCTGATCTCCGACCACACCCAGAGCGACCGCAACAACGACGGCTGGGACTCCCCGGCCATCATCAACGACCTGCTGACCAGCAACGGCGTCAACAACAACGACCCGTTCGGTTTCTCGGTCGACCTCAAGAACATCACCACCGACAACCCGCGCGCCGTCAGCGACTCCGCCGACCCCGTCCTGAACGGCCCGTTCGGCACCGTCACCGGCAGCATCCTGCGCAACGGCACCACCTTCACCCTCAAGCCGGCCGACAACCCGGCCGTCAAGGGCCTGCTCTACCTCAGCACCGGCCCGAGCGGCGGCAACACCAACGCCTTCTTCGTCACCAGTACCTTCGGCAAGGGCAAGGTCGCCATCTGGGGCGACAGCTCGACCATCGACGACGGCACCGGACAGCCCAGCAACACCCTCTTCGACGGCTGGGACGACCCGGCCGGCACCGACGCCGCGCTCGCCCTCAACGCCACCGAGTGGCTCGCCACCGGCACCGGCGGCGGCACCACCGGCAGCGTCTCCGTCACCGCGCCCGGCAACCGCACCGCCACCGTCGGCACCGCCACCAGCCTCCAGCTGGCCGCCACCGACACCGCCGGCGGCACCCTCAGCTGGTCCGCGACCGGCCTGCCCGCCGGCCTCACCCTCAACTCCGCGACCGGCCTGGTCGGCGGCACCCCGACCACCGCCGGGACGTACAGCGTCACGGTGAAGGCGACCGACTCCACCGGCCCCTCGGGCTCCGCCACCTTCACCTGGACGGTCTCCGGCTCCGGCGGCACCGGCTGCACCCCCGCCCAGCTGCTCGGCAACCCCGGCTTCGAGACCGGCACGGCCTCCCCCTGGACGGAGACCGACACCAGCGGCAGCAGCGCCATCAGCAACAGCAGCAGCGAGCCCGCCCGCTCCGGCAGCTACGACGCCTGGCTGGACGGCTACGGCAGCGCCAACACCGACACCCTCGCCCAGTCGGTCGCCATCCCGGCCGGCTGCACCAGCGCCTCCTTCAGCTTCTGGCTGCACGTCGACTCCGCCGCGTCGACCACCACCGCCTTCGACACCCTCAAGGTGCAGGTGCTGAACAGCTCCGGCACCGTGCTCTCCACCCTCGCCACCTACTCCAACGTCAACGCGGCCGCCGGCTACGCCCAACACTCCTTCGACCTCTCGGCCTACGCCGGGCAGACCGTCACGGTGAAGTTCACCGGCACCGAGGACTACACCAAGCAGACCTCGTTCGTCATCGACGACACCGCGCTGAACGTCTCCTGACGCTCCGTCGCACCAGTGCGGGACGAGCCGTCGGACACCAGTCCGACGGCTCGTCGGCCGTGCTGGGCCTGCTGGTGCCGACCTTCCCGAACTTTGCCCCGGGGCGAGCACGGGGGCTCTAAGATCGTCCCCGAGCCGGTCCATGACAAGCACCTGCGGCGGACATCGGCCGGAAGCCCGTCCATGACCGGCGCGGACAACTGGCACGACGGCGACACCGACACCAGGGGGAGGGCGTCTTCGATGTCCACGGACGAACCACACATCCGCCACGCCGCGTTGACGATCGCCGACGCCGTGGAACGCCTCGACCGAGCCACGCTCGCCCGCCTCGGCGCCGACGCCACCAACGCCCAGCTGCTCGCCCGCGAGACGCTGCACGACTACCTCGAACAGATCTGGGACACCCTCAAGCTCCAGGGCCAGCGGCCCGCCGTCCGCCCCGAGTACCAGCCGCTCGCCGCCCTCCTCGACGTCCTGGCCAGCCTGCGCGAGAGCGCCCACCACGCCGTCCACGGCCCGGCCGGCGGCTGACCCGCCCGGCGGGCTGAGTGCCTGACCACCGGAGCTGACGTACCGTCGGGCAGCCGATCTCACCGAGGTGTTCCAGCAGGACACCGTCGTCTCCGTGCTCGCCGACGACCACGCCGTCACCCGCGGTGGCAGCGGCCGGACGGCTCAACATCCTCGCCGCCGGGAAATCGCCCACGGCGGCGCCGACCTCGACTGGTCGGCCGTGGCACTCACCGCCCGCCGCCGCGCCGGGCTGCCCGACTGAGGCCGACCGACCGCTGCTTCATCCGGACGGCCCAGCGCGGTACGCCGAGTGACGCAGCGTCACCATTCCTGCGGGTGACGCTGCGTGCCGGACGGCCGTGCTCGTGGTTTCCCCGCCGCCGATCTGGCGAGACTGGCTGAGGATCGTCCGTTCACGGAGAGGTTCTCGCCCATGATGCTCACCCTGGTCCTGCTGACCACTCCGCCGCTACTGGCCGCAGCCCTGGCGCACTCCAACTCCGAAGCCGAAGAAAGCGCCGAGCGCACCCATCGCGGCGCCGGACCCGGCGTGCTCCGCCGACATAGCCGTACCGGGGGACGGCACGCCCTCCGGGCCGTCCGTCCGACCGGCCCGCGCACGCTGGCCTGAGCCGGGCCGGCCGATCTGTGCCTGAGTCGGGTCGGCCGATCTGTGCCTGAGCCGGTCGATCTGCGTGCGGCCCCGGAATGATCGCCCCGGGGCCGCACGCGGCGTCCTGCTGGTGCTGCGGTCAGCTGTTCTCGTACTCCGCGATCACGCTCGCCCGCGCGAGGGCGTGGAAGCCGAGGGTGCCGCCGATCGCGGCGGCCGAGGTGTCGGAGTCCAGCCCGAGCTTGTCGACACCGAGTGCGTGCACGGTGAACACGTACCGGTGCGGGCCGTGGCCGGGCGGCGGGGCGGCGCCACCGAAGTCCTTCGTGCCGTAGTCGTTCCGGCCGTGGACGGCGCCGTCGGGCAGGCCCGGGAAGTCGCCGCTGCCCGCCCCCGCCGGAAGCTCGGTGGTCCCGACCGGGAGGTCGAAGAGCAGCCAGTGCCACCAGCCGCTGCCGGTCGGTGCGTCCGGGTCGAAGCAGGTGACGGCGAAGCTCTTCGTCCCGGCGGGGAAGCCGGCCCACCGCAGCTGGGGTGAGACGTTGCCACCGGCGTGGACCTGCGCCTGGGAGAGAGTGCCGCCGTCAGGCACGTCCTCGCTGGAGAGCGAGAAGGACGGCACGGGCCTCAGGAAGTCGTGGGGGAGTGGCGGCCGGTCGTCGGGCGTGGGCATGGCGGTGAGCCTCCGGGAGTCAGGGAGAGGTCGGCGCTCCCGACCTCGAGGGGTGAGAGTAGTGCCGTTCCCGGGACGACATGCCCACGACTTCGAGGTTCCCGGCCGATTCCGCGTCAGAGGCTAGACTGGGAACCCGAAGGATTTCGGACCCGTTCGACGCTCTCTCGGTCACCGCTATTTCGATCACCCCGGGCGCTCGGTCGCGGTCGTCTCACTTCCTCGCGTAGTCCGCGTACGCCTGCCAGTCGAGGGTCACGCAGGGCTCGTCACCGAGGACCCAGGCGTCGTGGCCAGGCGGGATGATCATGAAGTCACCTGTGCCGAAGTCCGCCTGGTCGCCGTCGTTCATGACCACCCGGATCCGGCCGGAGACGACGTACCCGACGTGCGACGCCTGGCAACTGTCCGTCCCCGCAATGGGCTTGACGTGCTTCGACCACTGCCAGCCGGGCTCGAAGGTGGACCGTCCCACCCCGCTGCCTTCGAGGTTGACGATGTCCAACCTCCCCTTGCCGTCCTCGAACGGACGGGTTTCCTCCGGAGTGTCGAGACTCTTACGGACAAGGCCGGACATGTGCTGCTCCTCGGGGTCCGAACGGCGACGACCCACAGCGGGCAGCATCGACATCCGTCGACCTTCGCCGTCGGCCACCACCGGTGTCGGGGTCGGCACCGGTTGCGTCCGACCCCCACCTGTAGTACCTCCAGTCTGCGCCTCGGCAGGTACGTGTGCCTCCGGAGCCGCGTGCAGCCCGCGCCGACCGGACTGGTCTGACCGGACCGGACCGGACCGGACCGGGCTGACGGGACGTAGGCTGCGGGGATGTTCCGACCGCACTCATCAGGACGGTGACCATGGCTGTCGCACTCGACGAGTACCTGAGGCTCGACCCGTTGCAGACCCGGATCGACACCCACCGACGTCACAGCCAGCACCCGGACGACGTCGAACAGGCCGCGATCGCCCAACTGCGCCTCCGGGCAGGCGAGTCCCTGCTCGACATCGGCAGCGGCACCGGCTCGTTCCTGGCCCGGCTGCGGGCCGAGGGTCACCAGGGCACGCTCATCGGCCTCGACTCCTCGCCCGCCGCCGCCCTGGCCTGCGCCCAACTGCCCGAAGTCGGAACGGTGGTCGCCGACGCCGTGCAACTGCCCTTCCACGACGGCCGGTTCGACGCCGTCACGGCTCGGCACATGCTGTATCACGTGTCCGACGTACCGGCGGCCCTACGCGAGGCCCGGCGGGTGCTGCGCCCCGGCGGCCGTCTGGTCGCCGTGGTCAACCACCCTGACCCGGTGCCGAGGGTCGGGGCCGTCGTCCGGGAACAGGCCGAGCGCCACGGAGTCGCCGTGCCCGTGTCGGTCGACAGCGGCGTGCACTCCGGCACGCTCCCCGCGCAACTCGCCCGGGTCTTCGGCGAACAGCCGGGCCGGCCCTCCCGTCCGGCATCCCCCGAGGTGGTGATCGTCTCGCACGACAATGCTCTGGTCTTCGACGCGCCCGAGCCGGTCATCGCCTTCGGCCAGGCCCTGATGAGCAGCTATGGCGTGGACAGCGCCTTCCCGGAGCGCGCAGCCATAGCGGCGGGGATCGACCAGCAGGTCCGGGCGTGGTTCGCGGCCAACTCCGGGCCCTGGCGCGACCCCAAGGGGTACGTGGTCTGCACGGCGGTGCGCCGGTAGGTCGACAGGTGAATCCGCGGGCGGCGGTGGCGGTGCCGGTGGCTCAGGCACCGCGCAGGCGCTCGACCTCGCGCCGGTCGCGCTTAGTCGGGCGGCCGGTGCCGCGATCCCGCTGGGCAAGCGGCGCCACCGCCCCGTGCTCGGGCGGCGGCGGGCTGTTGTCGACGTAGCACTCCGCCGCCGGTCCGGCTCCGACGCGCTTGCGCACCGTCTGCCGCACCACGACGATCCGTTCGTAGCCGCCCTGTTGGAGCCGCACCTCGTCGCCGGGGCGCACGGAGTGCGCGGGCTTGACCCGCTCACCGTTCACCCGGACGTGTCCGGCCCGGCAGGCCGTCGCCGCGAGGGCCCGGGTCTTGGTCAGCCGGACGGACCAGATCCAGCTGTCCACCCGCACCGTCTCTTCGCTCGCCACCATCCCCTGAGCCTAGCTCCACCGCCCGCCGGGTCGGCTCCGGACCGCCGGGGGCCGGGTCGGGGGTGCTTGGGCTCGGATCAGTCGAGGGAGAGCGAGTCGAGGTAGACCCAGGCGCCTTCGTACCGGAGAAAGCGACTGTTCTCCTGCATGGCGCCCGTCTCCCTGCCGTCGAGGTAGTGCGCCCGGAACTCCACCGTGCCTTCGGAGTGGAACGGCCCGCCCTCGGTGGATCCGAGTACTTCCAGGCGCTGCCAGACCAGCCCGTCGTCGAACTCGACAGCGGCCGGCCGGGTGTCCGGGTGCCAGCTGCGCAGCAGGTACGCCTCGTCGTGGGCGGCGAACGCGCTGAAGCGCGAGCGCATCAGCTGCTCGGCGCTGGTGGCCTCGGCCTGGCCCTGGTGCAGGCGACCGCAGCAGGCGGCGTAGGTGCCGGGCAGCCCGCACGGACAGGCGGCGGTGGGCGAGAGGCGCGGCTTGGCGGGGCGTCGTGACATGCCTCCATTGTGGTGCCTCCGGTGTCTGCTCCTGTACCGGCCCCCGATTGATATTCATACATATTTCTTTCCCTGTCGCTCGAAAGGGATTTCAAATTCCCATTGACAAGGGGTGGTGGGCGTTCGAGAATTGTGCCTGTCATCCCGGTGTCCGTTCCCGGGACTGCGCTCTGGCTCGGCCTTCTGTGATTCTCTGACCAGTGGATATTCATAGGAATTCGGCGGTGGACTGACCACCAGCCTCCCATTTCCTTCATTCATCCTCAGTAGGCTTCTCCGCCTGGGGAGGTACCCCGCCATGATCGTCCATCTCTTTCCCGGCCAGGGAGATTTCGCGCTCAGCCCGCTCATCTCCGCCGTCGGAACGGTTCCCGCGCTGCGGTCAGCTCTCGCCGAGGTGTTCACGGAGGCAGATCGCGCCGGAGTCGAGTTCGGCTTGACCGCCCTCGGCCCCCGGCTGCTCGGCAGGGCCCCGCCCAGCGCCCGTGCGCTGGCCGCCGAGCCCGTCGGCACCACCCAACTCGCCCTGTACGGAGTCTGCCTGGCGATCCACCGTGCCATGGCGCGATCCGGTGCGCCGCCGGATCGCCTGATCGCCGTCAGCTTCGGCGAGATTCCCGCCCTCGTCGCGGCCGGCTGCTTCACCGTCGCCGACGGCGCCCGCCTTGCCTGTCGCCTCGCCCAGCTGCTGCACAGTGCCGACGGCGGCCTGACCTTGCTCCGGGCCTCCGAGGGGCAGAGCGACCGACTCCTCCAGGAGGTGGGCCACGAAGACGTGGTGATCGCCTGTGTCAACGACCCTGGCGAGCGAGTGCTCTCCGGCCCGATCGCCGAGCTCCTCGACGTCGAGCTGGCCGCCCAGGCGCGAGGCATGGTGGCACACCGGCTGCGCCTGCCCTTCCTCTCCCACCACCCGAAGCTCTCCGCGCAGGCCCAGGCCTTCGCTTCCTACGCCCGCACCCTGCCCACCGCTCCGCCCCGGCTGCCGGTCCACTCGGCCGTCGCCGGGTCGATGCACACCGCGGACACCGACCTGCCCCGGGCCCTTGCGGCCTGCCTCACCGACCCGGCGGACTTCCCACCGGCCCTGCGTCAGGCAGTCGGCCGGGCCACTGCGTCGGAGGTCGCCCTGTGGGAGGCCGGCACCGGTCATGCCCTGACCGACAACGCTCGGCGCACCCTCCCGACGGTGAACGCCCGAGCACCCTTCACCTCTCCGGGCTCCCCCGCCACCCCGGGCACCCGAGGCTTCCCCTGGAGCGCGGGCCTCAGCTCGCCCCAGCCGCGCCCGCGACCGTCAGGAGGCACGACATGACGCCCACACCCAAGCCGTCGCCCAGGTCGCCCAGGTCGCCCAGGTCACCCGCCTCCGCCGTGCCCGACGCCTCCGCCATGCCCGACGGGCCCGCCGCGCCCGTACCGGCACTCGACCACCTCCGCCACGGCACCTGCCCGCCCGCCCTGCGCCACCGGCTCGCCGCCGTGCTCGCGAACCGCCCCTTCCCCGCCGAGCCGGATGCGCTCACTCGTGACCACCGTGACCACCGAGCGCTGCGCCGCCTCGCCGAGCATCTCCCGCCAGCGGGCGAGGTCTTCGCCGACACGGACCTCCTCGCCGCCCTCAGCGCGGCGACCGCCCTCGCCGACCCCTCGCTCTACCAGAGCTTCCTCTCCCACTACATCCTCTGCGTCGGTTCGGTCGTCACCCTCGGCGGGCACGGCACCGACCTCCCGCCGGCGAGCGCCGAGCTCGCCCACGCCCACGCCAAGGGCGTCTTCATGGTCACGGAGATCGGCGATGCGAGCAGTCATCTGGGCACCCGCACCACCGCCACCTTCGATCCGGCCGACGGCGGCTTCGTCCTGCACACGCCGGACGAGCGAGCTTCGAAGTTCTCCAGCATCGGTGCCCAGGGCCTGCCGCAGAAAGCCGTCGCCCTGGCTCGGCTGATCACCGGCGGTGCGGACCACGGCGTGTTCTCCTTCCTCGTCGACATCACCGACGAGCGCGGCCGCCCGGCCCAGGGAGTGGCCATCTCCAGCCCGGTCGCGGTCGACGCGGTGCCCCTGCCGTACGCCGTGGTCCGCTTCGACCAGGTCCGGCTGGCCCGTAGTGCCTGGCTGGGCGACTCCGCCCGGATCGACGCCGACGGCAGCTTCCACGACCCGCTCGGCAGCCACGAGGCCCGCCTCCAACGCACCCTGAGCGTCGGTCAGACCCTCTGGGCGACCCTGCCCTCCGCCATGGCCGCCGTGGCGAGCCGCAGCGCCGTCCTCACCTGGCGCTACTGCGCCCAGCGCCGCTCCCACGGCCGCCTGGCACCGGGCAGGTCCGTCCTCGCGTACCGCACCCAGCAGCACGCCGTCCTCGGCGCCCTCGCCGAGGCCTTCGCCCTCACCTGCGCCGCCGCCGAGGCCCGCCGCACCTGGCACGCCGCCAGGCTCCGCACCGACGCCGCACGGCAGGGCCCGACCGAGATGGCCTTTTCGCCCTGGGCGGCGGTCGACCGGCCGCTCGCCGTCCACAAGGCGCTCAGCACACGTGCCACCGCCGATCTGCTGGCAGAGTGTCAGCACCGCTGCGGAGTCGCCGGCTTCTACCGGCTGCACCGTCTCCAGGCGTACCACGGCCTCGCCCACGCCTTCGACAACGCGGGCGGCGACAACACGCTGATCCTCCTCGATGCCGGGAGGGGCCTCGCCACCGACAAGCCGTCCGAGCCCCCAGCCCTCCTCCCGGGCGTCGCGCCGACCGACCCGGCGTGGTGGCCGCTCATGGCACAGGCCCTCCAACACCGCCTCACCCAGGAGCTCCGGGCCGCCCTGGACGAGCGCTCCCAGGCCGCCACCACCGGGCTAGACCTGTGGAACCCACTCCTCGCCCAGACGCTCGAACTCGGCGAGAGCTACGCCCACCGGCTGGCTGCCGACAGTGTCACCGAGACCCTCAAGGGCATCACCGACCCGCAGCTCCAGCAGGCCCTGCGCACCCTCGCCGCACTCCACGGCCTCGTCCAGGCCCGTCGGCACGCCGGTCTCCTGCTGCGCACCGGGCTGCTCGACCCGGCCGCAGTCCGCAGGCTGCCCACCCACCTCGACAGCCTCTGCGACGCACTCGGCCCCGACCTCCCGATGCTCGCGGACGCCCTCGACCCGGACACCGGCCACAACCCCACCCCCATGGACGCCCCGGACTACGCCCGTGCCCTCACCAGCACCCTCACCTGGCGCCGAGGCCCGGGATGACCACTCACCTCCCGCCGCCGCCACCCTCACCGCCTGCACCGCCGTCGGCCATCGGAGTCCTCGGGCTGGGCAGCTACCTACCCGGCGCCGTACGGGGCAACGACGTCGTCGCCCCGGCAGCGGGGGTGACGGCGCAGTGGATCACCGAGCGCACCGGTGTCGTCCGCCGCCATGCGGCCGCCCCCACCGAGGCCGCCTCCGACCTCGCCGCGGGCGCGGTCCGGGCCGCCTGCACGGCCGCCGGTCTCACTCCCGACCAACTCGGCCTGCTCGTCCTCGCCACCTCCACCCCTGACGAACTGGGCCCCTCCACGGCCTGCCGCGTACAGGCCGCCGTGGGCGCGGCCAACGCCGTCGCCCTCGACGTCAGCGCCGCTTGCTCCGGCTGGCTCTTCGCCACCCGAGTCGCCCACGACTGGCTGCGCTGCACACCGAGCACCCGCTACGCCGCCGTGGTCGGAGTGGAGGCGTACTCCAAGTTCGTCGACCCGGCGGACCGCTCGACGGCGGTGCTCTTCGCGGACGGCGCGGCGGCCACCATCCTCGGGCCGGTCGAGAACGGGACGGGCTTCGCCGACATCCAGCTCGGCTCGAACGGCCGAGGGGCGCACCACGTCCTCATCCCGTCCGGTGGCAGCCGACGCCCGGCGAGCGCCGAGACACTGGCCGACGGCGGCCACCGCATCCGGATGGACGGCCGCGCGGTCCGCGACTTCATCGTCGAGATCTTCCCCGAGCTCGTCCGCCAGAGCCTCACCCGCCACCACCTCGACCTGCTCGACATCGACTTCTTCATCACCCACCAGCCGAACCCGGTCCTCCTGCGCCGCCTCGGCCAGGAGCTGGGCATACCGCCCGAGCGCCTCCACATCACCGGCGACCAGGTCGGCAACATCGGCGCCGCCTCCACGCCGTTCGCCCTCACCGACGCCGCCGCCCGCGGGCTGCTCCCGGTCAAGGGGCGGGTCCTGCTCTGCGTCTTCGGCGCCGGGCTGACCTGGGGCAGCGCACTGCTCACCTGGTCGGGGGCACCGGCCGTCCAACTCGTCGGCGGCCTCGCCGACTCTGCTGCCCACCATCCGCCGCCGACCACCAGCCGAGGAGCACAACCGTGAGCACCCCCGCCGCCGCCACGACCCCCGCCGCCACGACCCCCGCCACCACGACCCCCGCCACCAACACTCCCACCTCCAGCACCCTCGCCTCCTTCCGGCTCGACGGCTCCCGAGCCCTCGTCACCGGAGCCTCGCGCGGCATCGGCCGCGCCGTCGCGCTGGCCCTCGCCGAGGCCGGAGCCGATCTGGTGCTCTCGGCCCGCACCAGCGAGGCGCTCAAGAGCACCGTCGAGCAGGTGGCCGAGTTCGGCCGCACGGTGATCGCGGTGCCGGGGGATCTCGGCGAGCCCGGCCGGGCCGGCCAGGTGGTCGACCAGGCGGCCGAGGCACTCGGCGGTCTCGACGTCGTGGTCCACAACGCGGGTGTGCTGCCCTCCCAGCCCGACGGCAGCCCGATCCTGCTGCCGCTGCAGCACCTGCCGCAGCCCGACTGGGAGTCGGTCATCTCGGTCAACCTCAACGCGACGGCCGCGCTGTGCAGGCACGCTCACCCCTACCTCGCCGCCTCGCGCAGCCCGAGCCTGGTGCTGATGTCCTCCGTGGCGGGGGTGATCGGCACTCCGATGATGGAGTCGTACGCCGCCTCCAAAGCCGCCCAGATATCCCTGGCCCGCAGTCTCGCCGCCGGCTGGGCCCGCCAGGGCATCCGGGTCAACGCCCTCTGCCCGGGGTGGACCCGCACCGACATGACGGCCTTCGCCCACCACAACGGCCCGCTCAGCGACTGGCTGCTCGCCCACGTCCCGCTCGGCCGCTGGGCCACCCCCGAGGAGATCGCCGCAGCCGCGCTCTTCCTCGCCTCCCCGGCCTCCGCCTACCTGACCGGCCAGACGCTCCTGGTCGACGGCGGAGTCTCCGTCCCCGACGGCGGCCTGGCCGGCATCCCCAAACCGCCCTCCCCCTTCGCCCCGGCCTGACCCCCTCCCACCCTCGCCCCCACCCTCGCCCCCTCCTCCCGCCAGAGCGGAGGCAGCCACCATGACCCCGCACTCCGCCGACCCCTCCACCCCTGGCCCTGCCACCGCCGTCATCCGAGGCATCGGAGCCGCCCTGCCACCCAAGGTCGTCACCAACCAGGACGTCATCGCGCTCGGCGGACTGACCACCACCGACGACTGGATCGTCAGCCGCACCGGCATCAGCCGCCGTCGCCGAGCCGCCGCCGAGGTCGACCCGAGCGATCTCGCGGTCGCCGCGTGCACCGCCGCACTGGCCGCCGCCCCACACGTGCGGCCGGATCTGCTTCTGCTCGCCACCACCACCCCTGACCGCAGATGCCCGGCCACCGCTCCCGAGGTGGCCCACCGGCTCGGGCTGGGCACCGTACCGGCCTTCGACCTGTCGGCGGTCTGCTCCGGCTTCCTCTACGCGCTGATCACGGCGACCGCCCTGCTGCGCGTCGGCAGTTGCGCGGCCCCCCTCGTCGTCGCCGCCGAGAAGTACTCGGCCATCATCGACCCGTACGACCGCGACACCGCCGCCCTGTTCGGCGACGGAGCCGGGGCGGTGCTCCTCACCCCCGGCAGCACGGCCGAGCCAGGGGCGATCCTGCGCACCGACTGGGGCAGCGACGGCGACGGCGCAGACCTGATCGCCGTCGCCGCCGGGGGAGCCCGCGCGCCGAACCTCGACGAATCGTCCCCACCCCGCAGCGAACGCTTCTTCCGGATGCGGGGCCGCGAGGTCTACCTGGAGGCGGTGGTGCGAATGACCGAGTCCTCCCGGGCCGTGCTCGCCGCCACCGGCTGGCCCGGGAGCGAGGTCGAGGCGTTCATCGGCCACCAGGCCAACCAGCGCATCCTCGACGCCGTCGCCGACCGCCTGGACGTCCCGGTCCGCAGCCGCATCGGCAACATCCGAGAGGTGGGCAACACCGCCGGTGCGTCCATCCCCATCGCCCTGGCCGACGCCGTCGCCCAAGCCTCCGTCAGGCCAGGCGCCCGCACGCTGCTCACCGCCTTCGGCGGCGGCCTGACCTGGGCCTCCGTCACCCTCAACTGGCCCGAGGCCGCCGCCCGTACGGCACTCCCCGGCCCCCGCCGCACGCCGGACCGCACGCGCGACCGCGCTCCGGACCGCGCTGACGACCGCACCAGCTGACCCAGGAGATCCCCATGGACGACACCGCCCACCGAGCAGCGGTCCACCAGCACCTGATGACCGTCCTCAGCGGCAAGTTCGACGTCCCGCCCGCCGAACTCAAGCCCGACGCGACCCTCAGCGCCCTGGATCTCGACTCCCTCGCCCGTGTCGAGCTGTTCCTCACCCTTCAGGAGCACTGGAACATCCCGCTCACCGACGACGACTCCTCCGCCGAGCTGACGCTGTCCCAGCTCGCCGACACGCTCTGCACTCTCATCGCCGCCACCAGCCCCGAAAGCCCGTAGTGAACACACCGCCCGCCCCCGTCCACGCCCCCGCCCACGGCTACCCGCCCATCGCCGTCACCGGCATCGGCCTGGTGACCCCGGCAGGCATCGGGGTCGGCCCGACCTGGGAGGGCGTCCTCGCCGGCCGTCCAACGGCCGCCCGAGACCCCGTCCTGGCAGGGCTCCCGGTCGAACTCTCCTGCCGCGTCCCCGGCTACGACCCCCGCCGGCACCTCGGCGGCCGTCGGCCCTGGCAGTACGACCGGGCGACGCAGTTCGCCCTCACCGCCGCGCGCGAGGCCGTTGCCGACGCCGGGCTGGACAGCTCGGCCTGGGCGAGGGGCAGAGTCGCCGTCCTCCTCGGGTCGGCCGCCGGGGGAGTGGGCAGCTTCGAGGAACAGGCAGCGGTGCTCCAGCACAAAGGCGCCGCCGCCGTTTCGCCGACGCTGCTCCCCGCCTATCTGCCGAACATGGCGGCCGGTCAGCTCGCGATCGACCTGAACGCCCGAGGCCCGGTCCTGCACACCGCCACCGCCTGCGCGTCCGGCGCGACGGCGTTGCTGCTCGCCGCGCTGCTCCTGCACACCCACGCCTGCGACGTGGCGATCGCCGGGGGCACCGACGCGATGATCACGCCGCTCTGCGTGGCGGGGTTCGCCCAGATGGGCGCGCTGTCGCGGAGCCGCGATCCGGCCGCCGCCTCCCGGCCGTTCGACGCCGCCCGGGACGGGTTCGTCATCGGCGAGGGCGCCGCCCTGCTCGTCCTCGAACGCCACGCGGACGCCCGCGCCCGCAACGCCCGGCCGCACGCCCTCCTGGTCGGTCACGGCACGGCGACGGACGCCCACCACGCCGTCGCCCCGCACCCGGGCGCTCGCGGGCTCGGCGAGGCCACCCGCCAAGCGGTGCTCGCGGCCGGAGCCACCCCCGCCGACGTCGACCACGTCAACACCCACGGCACCAGCACACCACCGGGCGACCGGGCCGAGGCCGGGCTGCTCAGCCGGCTCTTCGACGGGGTGCCGCCCTCGGTGACCTCCGCCAAGGGCGCGCTCGGCCACACCATGGGCGCAGCCGGGGCCATCGAAGCCGCCCTCACCGTCCTGACCGTCGAGCACGGTCTCGCCCCGCCCACCGCCGGGCTGCGCCATCCGTCCCCGGAGGCCGCCGCCCTCGACCTCGTCACCGGCACCGCCCGTCGGCACCCCGTCCGGCTGGCCCTGAGCAACTCCGCGGGTTTCGGCGGCCACAACACCGTCCTGGCCTTCGCCCCACCCTGACCGATCACGGCACGTACGCAGTCGCCGAGACTTGTCAGTGGCCCGGCGTACGTTGCGCGGATGACGCATCACATGATCACGCCACGCACCTGGGAAGCCGCCGTCGCGGACGCTCACCAGGCGGTGGCGGAGTTCGACAACGCCCGAGAGTGGCTTCGCACTGCCGAAGCGTCGGAGGCCGAGCCGCTGGCGACCGAGGTCTGGGTGTTCGACACCGAACTGACCCACGTCCTCATGGTCAGCCACCGGTGGCGAGGGTGGGTCTCCCCGGGCGGCGCGGTCGAGCCGGGCGAGACACCCCGGGAGGGAGCCTCCCGGGAACTCTTCGAGGAGACCGGAGTCCGGGCGGAGCTCCTCGCCGTACCGGCGGCCGTCACAGTCCGCTCCTACGGCCCCGACCTGTCGGCCACGTTGGGCCTCACCTTCGTGGCAGTCGTCGGCCGCTCGACACCCCTCACCCCGGAGGACGGCCAGCCGGCCGCCTGGCTCCCGCTGGATGCGGACTGGCAGGGCTGGTTCCCCGAGGACCGACTCCGGATGACTCAGCACATCGCCTGGATCACCCAGAACCCGACGCGCACCGAGGGCGTCGGTTCGACCGGGGGAGGGGGCCGATAGGTCAGGTCTCGCCCATGCCGAACGAGTCGTGGATGCGCCGCACCTCGACTGCCACGACGTGGAAGTCGACGACGCGTTCGGCGATCGCGCAGGCGCGCTCGAGGTCGGGGCAGTCGATCACGTAGTAGGCCGTCAGCTGTTCGGTGGCTCCGGTGAGCGGCCCGTCCGTCCTCTCCGGGCGGCCGTCGGGCCGCCGGATGGTCGTGGTCTCGTTCGGGTAGGACAGCCCGGCGCCGTTCAGCATCTCGCCGGTGCCTGCCAGGTCCTGGTGCAGGGCCTCGTGTCTGCGGAAGACGTCGGCGCGGTCGTCGGCGGACATCGCCGCGGTGGCCGCGGGGTCGGCGTACATCAGCACCATGTACTTCATGACCGCCAGCCTGCCAGATGTCGGCAGCACCCTCCCGGCCGTCGGGTCGTTGACCTGGGTGTGACTACTCCTCGCGCGTTTCTCGCGGCGGCCGCGGCCGGCGCCGCCGCCTTCGTCCTCGGGGGTGCGGCGCTGCCGGTGCCCGCATCCGCAGCCGGCTCCCCGGGGTCGATCTCCGTCGACTCCGCGAAGGCGGTGGCCGCTCCGTCGGGGTCGAGCCTGGAGGTCAGCCTGACCTACAGCTGCCCGGCCAACAGCACCGTGCGGACGGGGTTCATCCGGGCGGAGCAGGACGGGAAGGCGACGGAGGGCCTCAGGCCCGACCTCCCGGTGACCTGTGACGGGCGCCCGCACACGGGTACGTGGGGTGTCCCCGGCGGGAACGGGGCCGAGCAGCGTGCGTGGGTGGCGGGCGAGCCGGTCGACATCCGGGCCGCGCTGACCACCCGTCCGAGGCGCCAGGACGTGGTCGGTGACGCGGTGGTCGCCACCAGGCGGACGCTCACGGTGGGGTGACGCCCCGCCGATGCAGCGGCGGGGCGTCACGAGGTGCGGGCCGGGGCTCAGCCCTCGATCCGGTGCTGGCTCCAGAAGGAGGTCAGGTCGGTGCTGGTGGCGGCCTGGGCGGCGGCCTTGAACTCGGCGGTGGTCGAGACGCCGTACCAGTGTGCCTGCGTGTAGTCGTGCATCAGCTTGGCCATCGCGGTGTCGCCGAGCAGACGCTGGAGGTCGTGCAGGGCGCACTTGCCGTAGCCGTAGACGACGGTGGAGTACCGGCTGGAGTTGGCGTCCCAGTAGGCCATCGAGTTGGTGATCTTCTCGGCGGTGGAGGCCCAGGAGACGCTGTTCCAGCATCCGGAGCCGGTGCTGCCGAGGGCGAGGTCGGTCGCGTAGTCGGTGAACGCCTCGTCCAGCCAGGGGCTGTTGTACTCGTCGTCGCCCACGATGCCGTAGTAGTACTGGTGGCCGAGCTCGTGGGTGAGAGCGGTGGTGCTGACGAGGTCGAGCACGAAGCCGGGGTACTCCATGCCGCCGAACCAGAAGTTGTTGTCGATGACGGCGTCGATCTCGCCGTACGGGTAGGCGCCGAACCGCTGGGCGTGCGCGTCGATCGCGGACTTGGCGGTGGTCAGCATCGACTGGGAGTTGGCGGCGCTGATGCCGCTCACCGAGTAGATGTTGACGGCCACGCCGGAGCTGGAGGTGCCGGAGATCTTGCTGAACGGCCCGGCCGCCCAGGCGAAGTCACGGACCTTGGCCGCAGTCGCCCGGGTGACGGTCCGTCCGCTGGTGCCGGGGGAGTCGACCGAGGTACCGGTCGCGGGCACGAGCACGCCGGTGGGGTGGTCGAGCGTGACGTCGAAGTCCGAGATCAGCGAGTAGAACGACTCACCGTTGTTGGTGTAGGGGTCGAGGTGCCAGCCCGAGCCGTCGCGGACGGCCAGCACCGGCAGGGCGTTGCCGATGAAGTTGAAGGACCCGTCGCGGCCGAAGCGGTCCGCGCCGCTCGGCACGGTGATGCCGAGGTCGAAGGCGACCGTGCCGCTCTGTCCCTGGTTGAGCGGGGCGGGCAGGGTGATCTTGAGCGCGGTGCAGGCGACGGACAGGGCCGCCGGGGTGCCGCCGGTCACCTTGCTGACGGTGATCGGGGTGGTCGGGCAGCTGCCGTGCCAGTTGTCCCACAGTCGCAGGTACACCTCGGTCAGCGGGGTCGGCGAGGCGTTGCTGAAGCTCACGCTCTCGTGCCCGTTCCAGACGCCGCCGGTGGCGTCGCTGGTCAGATTGACGGTGTAGGCGGGGGAGACCGGTGTCCGGGTGGTGTCCGTGGGCGGCGGGGGAGTGCCGCCGCCCGAAGTGGCGAGGGAGACGTCGTCGAGCACGAAGCTGGTCTGCAGGCTGCTGTCCTCGACCCCGCTGAACGACAGCGGCACGGTCTGGCCGGCGAACGACGACACGTCGAACGACTTCTGCACGTAGCCGGTCTTGGCGTCCAGGTTGGAGTACGTCGCCAGGGTCGTGCTGCCGAGCTTCGCGGTCAGCTTGTCGTACGCGGTCGAGGTCGTGGTCTCGGCGGTGTCGACATGCAGCCAGAAGGTCAGGGTCGCGGTGGTGCAGCCGCTCGGCACGGTGAGGGACTGCGACAGGGTGTCGGTGTGGGCCGAGCCGTACCCGTCGAGCCAGGCGTACTTGCTGCCGGAGTGCGCCGACTGGCCTGAGGCGCTGCCGACCACCCCGCTCGACCCGGTCCAGGCGGTGCTGCCGTTCTCGAACCCGCCGTCGGTGACCACCTCCGTCGGGGTGCAGGCCGCAGCCGCCGCCGGTATCGCAGCCGGGGTGGCTGCCACGGCTGGAGTGGTGGCCAGGCCCGTCGCACCGGCGGCCGCGAGCAGCGCGGCGGCGGCGGTGACGAGCGCGGGGATTCTTCTTCTCATCGTTCCCTCCGAGGTCACGGAGCGCCGGATGGCCCGTCAAGCACCGGACCGTCAGGTCACCTGGCGCGGAAGCCGGTTGGCGGGTCGACCGCAGAGAGGCGCTCCCACCCCTGAGGCCAGGAGGAAGCCTGACAGTAAACTTCCGGTATTGAAAGAGTCATGACAGAAAATGACCGATCACCGGCGTTCTCCGTCAGGAGCGGTCCGCCGCCCCGCGCTCCTCGACCCGCCGTCGGCCTCCGGGCTAGGCTCCTGGCCCCCGGGCGAAGCCACCGGCCGGGTCCGGTCACCGGACGGCTCCGACATACTCAAGATGGAGGAACGGGCAAGATGACAACTGCAAGGCGCATCGTGCGATGGATCGAGCGGGCCTGGCCGTGCACCCTCTGTGCAGGGTCCGGCATCTACAACGGCCAGCAGTGTCAGAGCTGCGGCGGCACCGGCAAGCAGCCCGGTACCTGAGTCAACGAGGGAGAGTCATGGCTACGGTGGTCTGCCAGATCTGTTCGGGTACCGGCAGGGTCGGCACGGGCAGAGTCGGCGGCCTCCAGTGCACGCTGTGCAGCGGCACCGGTACGCGCAGCATCGACGCGGGCGGCAACTGCATGCTGTGCGACGGGACGGGCGTCTACAAGCGCTACCGGATCGACGCGGTCGGCAACCAGACCCTCCTGCGCGAGGAGATCTGCCGCACCTGCGACGGCACCGGCTCCTACCCGCGCGAGGCCGGCTCCCCGACCACCACCTTCACGGGAGCGTAGGCGCGTAGGCATGTAGGCACGTCACTCCCGGGAGTGTGGGACGGGAGCGGGACCTGAGGCTCATGTGACCGGGACGGTCCACGGAGGACGGTGAGGTTCAGAGGCGCCCGCGCGGACGGGCCGGGCGCCCGGACTCCGGAAGGGACGGACCAGCACGGTTCGACACCTCTGCCTCACGAGGATCTGATATGACCGCCCAACCCACCACCTCCGTACCGACCACCTCCGTACCGACGATCGGTGCCATCGTCTACCGCGCGGGCACTCCCGTACCGTTCGAGGAGTCTGTCGCCCAGGGGTTCCTGGCCAGCCTGCAGAGCGTGATGGTGCCACTGCCGACGCAGCTGCTGGCCGACCCGTGGCCGCGGCTGGTCGTCCGCATCGTCCAGGACCCCGATCTCGACGGCGGACCGGAGACGATCGCCGTCTCGGGGATCAGCCTTTCGGCGCTCGACGGTGACGGCCTCACCAGCGCCTTCGCCCTGCTGACCCTCACCGGGCCCAGCCGCCACACCGACGCCGTGCCGCCGACCACCCGGCGCGCGCTCACCGACAGCGTCCGGCGCAACGAGGGCGACCTCTGGAACGCGTACGCCGAGCTCGGCTTCCCCATCACCCGGCCGGATGGTCTTCCGCCCGTCGACACCTGGTGGCTCGGCTCCGCCACCAAGTCGCTCGGGTACTTTGTCAGCGACATCTGCTGCCAGACCGTCCCGCACACCTGCGCCTGCACGGGGTGACCGACCGGGACGGCACGACGAGGAGAGCAGGGGTGCTCCGGTGGACATCGCAGCAGAGCCAGCAGAGCCAGCAGGCCCAGCAGGCCCAGCGGGTCAGGAGGGCCAGCGGCGGCGGGTGCAGTCCGAGTGGCTGCAGGATCTCGCCCTGTCGGCGGCCGTCACGGTCTCGGACGTGTTCTTCTACGGCAACCCGACCGTCCCCGGCACCCCCTGGTCGAGCCACCTCCAGGTGCTCGCGCTCGTCATGCCCCAGGCCGTCGCCCTGGTCCTCCGGCGGCGGCGGCCGATACTCGTCTTCGCCGTCGTCTGGGCGGCGGCCACGGCCGCCGTCGCGCTGACGCTGGCCGGCGTGCTCGCCTTCACCCCGTACTTCGGCCTGCTGATCGCGCTCTACACGGCGGCCGAGCGCGGCCGCCTCCCCACCGCGCTCGCAGCCCTGGCGCTGACCCTCGTCCCGGCGGGGCTGAAGACCTACTACGTGGCGGGGAAGGTCGCGGTCGACCCCTTCCGGACGGCCGCGCTGGTCTCCACCCTCGCCTTCATGCTGTCGATCACCGCTGCCGCCTGGGGGCTGGCCCGCTGGGGCAGAGCAGCCCGAGCGGCCGCCGAGCACGACCGCCGCGAGCTCGCGGCGGCCCGCGAGCGGGTCGTCCTCGAGCGCACCCAGATCGCCCGCGAACTGCACGACATCGTCGCCAACGCCGTTGCCGTCATGGTCATGCGGGCGGAGACCGCCAAGCACCTCGACCCGGTCGGCACCACCGAGGCGCTCGCGCACATCGAGGACCTCGGCCGGGACGCGATGGCCGAGCTGCGCCGGATGCTCCGCCTGCTGCGCGCCGACGCACCGGTCTTCGCCACCGGACGGCACGGCCTGGCCGATCTCCAGCCGCTGCTGGACGGCGTCCGGCGCGCGGGCATCCTGGTCGACCTGGAGGTCACCGGCACCCCCGCCCGGCTGGACGCCAGCGTCGACCTGACCGCCTACCGCCTCGTGCAGGAGGCCGTCACCAACATCACCAAGCACGCCGGGCCGGGTAGCCACGCGGCCGTCCGCATCCGCTGGTCCGACCGGCTGCACCTGGAGGTCGTCGACGACGGCGCCGGGCGCAGCCTGGCCGCCCGCCAGGAGCTCTCCACCGGCCACGGGCTGCTCGGGCTCGCCGAACGCATCGCGGTCTTCGGCGGCGAACTGACCGCCGCGCCCTACCGCTCCGGCTTCCGCGTGACGGCCACCCTCCCGGTGACCCCGCCCTGAGCGGCGCCGAGGAACGCGGTGATCCGCCGGTCCAGCTCCGCCGCCCCCGTGAACGGCAGCCCGTGGTGCGAGACCCCGGGCAGCAGCCCGACCTCCGCCACCCCGAGCCGTTCGACCGCCGCCGCAACCCGGCGGCTGTCGTGCGTGCGGCTCTGCTCGGCGAGCAGCACCAGCGTCGGCACCGTCAGGTCCCGCCCCCGGGGCCGACGCCCGGTCACCACCTTGGCAGCCGGGTACTCGGCGGCGAGGCCGTGCAGGGTGTGGTGGGCGGGGTCGGTCACGGCGCCGCCGGTCTCCCAGTCCAGGAAGGCCAGCGCACGGGCGGCGGTCGGCCGGGCCAGCATCGGGAGCGCGCGCAGCAGGTAGCCGGGGCGGAACCCGGCGAAGCACTGCGTCGGGTCGAGCAGGACCAGCCGCCGCACCCGCTCCGGTGAGCGGAGCGCGTACGTCAGGGCGATCCAGGCGCCGTACGAGTGGGCGCACAGGTCGGTGTCGTCCAGGCCGAGGCCGTCGAGGACGCCGTCCAGCCACGCCGTCAGATCCGCGACGCGCCGGATCTGGCGCGGGCCGGGCAGGCTGCGGCCCGCCTCGCCGATCCGGTCCACCGCGTGCACGCGGTGGGTGCGGCTGAGCGCCGCGATGTTGGCGTACCAGACCGCCGCCGTCGCCGAGCCGCCGTGCAGCAGGACCAGCGGCGGCGCGCCCACCGGGCCGGTGACGTTGACCCGGGTGGTGCCGAACTCCTAGCGGAGGTCGACCGGCTCGACGGGCGCCGGCCAGCGGGCCAGCACGGCGTCGTACGCGGCGAGGAACGCGGCGTCGACGCCCGAGAATGAGCTTGGCATTGGAGCCTCCGGTCCAGAGTCTCTCACTCGGCAAGTATCTCGTTCAGCGAGAGAATAGACTCATGTCATGCAATCCGTCCACGACGAACCCAACGACGATCCGCACGACGAAGCCGACGAACCCCCCATGGTCCTGGTGCACCGGCTCCGCGCGATCACCGTCGAACTCGACGCCCTCGCGGGCACCTTCGCCCGGCGCAACGGCCTGCACCCGACCGATCTGCGCGCGCTGATCTGCCTGCTCGACGCCGCCCGCGCGGACACCCCCGCGACACCGGGGCTGCTCGCCACCCGGCTGGGCCTGAACTCGGCGGGCACCACCGCCCTCGTCGACCGGCTCGAACGGCTCGGTCACGTCCGCCGCGACCGGGACACCGCCGACCGCCGCCGGGTGCTGCTCAGCGTCACCCCGGCGGCGGTCGACCTCGGTCAGTCGTTCTTCGGCCCGCTGATCGCCGCCATGCTCGCTCATGCCGAGACCTTCGACCCGGCCGAGCTGGCCGTCGTCCGCCGCTTCCTGGACGGCACCCTCGCCCTCGTCACCGAATGAGGCCGACGGTGCGTCAGCGCACCCGGCGGATCCAGAGGAAGCAGAACGCGACCAGCACCACCGTCGCGGCCAGGCAGAGCCCGGTCTCCGTCCACAGCATCGGCCAGTGCGCCGACGGCGGCTGGTACCGGGTGACCACCTGGACGATGTCCGGGTGGGCCAGGCACTCCGGGCTCTGACAGAGGATGCGGCCGTCGGAGAGGAACCCGGCCGAGCCGTACTCGGAGGGGATGCGCGTCCCGTCGGTGGTGATGTAGCTGTCGCCGAGGAGCAGGGACTCCAGCGGCGTGCTGGTGGGGAAGGTGCCGGCGAAGATGTGCAGCATCTCCGCGTTCGGCCGGATGACGGCGACGTGGGCGGCGCCCACCGACTCCTTCGCGGGCGTCAGCAGGAAGCGGAAGTTGTCGATCAGCAGCCGCAGCACCAGGGTCAGGGCGGCGGTCACCGCCATCGAGGCCACCACCCGCCGCACCACCAGGCCGACGGCCGCGCCCAGGGCGAGCCCGACCAGGCAGAAGCCGACCACGGCGGGGCCGGAGGTGGTCCGGCTCAGCCAGGTGAACCAGTGGTAGTAGCCGGGCACGGCGAGGCGGCCCTCGACGGTGCTGACCCACCAGGTGGAGACGGCGGCCAGCACCGTCGACCCGGCCAGCGTCACGGCCAGCGGCACGCCGAGCCGGGCGGCGAGCCAGCGCCGCCGGGAGACGGACTGCGTCCAGGCCAGCCGGTAGGTGCCGGTCTCGAACTCCCGCGCCAGCAGCGGTGCCCCGAGGAAGAGGCCGAGCGCCGGGGGCAGGGCCAGCAGCAGCCAGCCGGTGATCTCCACCGCGAGCTGCCAGCGCATGTCCAGCCCCGCGGCCATGGCGTTCACGCTCTGGCACTCGGGCGGGAAGTAGACGATGTTGCAGTGCTCCAGATGGTTCGTGGTCACGTAGTCGCCGATCACGCCGCCGAGGAAGAGCAGCCATCCGCAGACGACGAGCAGGACGGCTCCGGCGACGGCGAAGGCCGTCCGCTCCTGGCGCCCGCTGAGCCAGCTGACGCCGCGCAGCCAGCGGCGGCGCGGCAGGGAAACGGAGGCGGAGGCGGAGGGGGTGAGCAGAGCGGCCATCAGGCGGCCACCGCCACGGCGGGGCGCGCGCTCGGGGTGAGCAGCGGCGGGGCCTGGGGGGTGCGCAGGTAGGCGAGCAGGACTTCCTCCAGGGTGGGTTCGACCACGTCCCAGGACGGGTCGATCTCCGCCGAGGGGCGGATCAGTGCGGTGGCCTGGCGGCCCGTGCGGCGGAGCTCGACGAGCTCGTGCCGGGCGAGCTCGGGCGGTGGTCCGTCGCCCTCGTGGGCGCCGACGATCAGGCGGTGGGCGTCGAGGAGTTCGTCGACGTCCCCGGCCAGGCGGACCCG
Source organism: Kitasatospora sp. McL0602 (assembly GCF_052076145.1). NCBI lineage: Bacteria > Bacillati > Actinomycetota > Actinomycetes > Kitasatosporales > Streptomycetaceae > Kitasatospora > Kitasatospora sp. McL0602. The sequence continues at coordinate 7,542,562 of NZ_CP197246.1, forward strand.
CCCGTCGCCCAGCAGCAGGACGTAGTCGCAGACGCCGTCGAGTTCGGCGAGCACGTGCGAGGAGATCAGCACGGTGATGCCGCGCTCGACCGCCTCGGCGAGCAGCAGACCGGTGAGCTCCTGGCGGGAGACCGGGTCGACGTCGGAGAGCGGCTCGTCGAGCAGCAGCAGGTCGGGGCGCTTGCCGAGGGCTAGGGCGAGGGCGACTCGGGTGCGCTGGCCGCCGGTCAGCCCGGCGACACGGTCCGACAGCCGCAGGTCGCCCTGGGCGACGATCTGCTCGGCGGCGGCCTGGTCCCAGCCCGGGTTGAGTTCGTAGCCCGCGCGCAGCGTCTCGGCGACGGTGAGCCGGGGGTAGAGCGGCTTGTCCTGGGAGAGCAGGGCGACGCGCGGGCGGGTCGCGGGGGCACCGGGGGAGCCGCCGAACACCCGGACGGTGCCGGTGGTCGGGGTGAGCAGATCGGCGGCGAGGGCCAGCAGGGTGCTCTTCCCGGCGCCGTTCGGGCCGACCAGCCCGCAGATCCGGCCGGCCGGCAGGCGGAAGTCGCAGTCGCGCAGGGCCCAGGCCTTGCGGTACTTCAGCCCCAGGCCGACCGCCTCCAGTGCGGGGGCCTCCTCGGGGCTGGGGGCGGGGGCAGATATGGGGTGGCTCACCCGGGCTCCTCGTCGGCTGTGCTGATGGTGTCGGTGGCGGCCGGGGCGGAGAACCCTTTGTCCAGGGCCGTCGTGATGAGCGCGGCGGCGTCCTCGCGGTCCAACCCGGCCTCGCGGGCCCGGCGGACCCAGGCGGCCAGTTCGGTGTGCAGGGCGGAGTCCGCGACGGTCTGCGGTTTGGCCAGCGAACGCCGCACGAAGGTGCCGACCCCACGGCGGCTGTCGACCAGCCCCTCCCGCTCCAGCTCGCGGTACGCCTTGAGCACGGTGTTGGGGTTGATCGCGGTGGCCTCCACCACCTCGCGTGCGGTGGGGAGTTGGTCTCCGGGGCGCAGGACGCCGAGCCGCAGGGCGCGTTTGGTCTGCTCGATGATCTGGAGGTACGGGGAGAGGCCGCTGTGCCGGTCGATGAGGTACTCGACCATGCTCACCACCATTCCACTAGTTATCTAGGTAAATCCTGCCCAGTCAGCTGTGCCCGCGTCAAGCCCCGGCCTTGACATGGGACGGAGCGACTGCACACCATTCCACTAGTTAACTAGTGGAATGGTGTGCAGATGATCGACAACCTGGTGGAGAGCCCCCAGGCCCTCCCGGGCCTCCGGCCCTCGGCCGCCGAACCCCACCTGCCGGCCGCCCCCCGCCCCCCGCGTGCCTGGCCGGGCCCGGACCGGCTCGCCCTCGCCCTCACCGGGCTGTTCTTCACGCTGTACACCGTCCTGTCGGTCCGTCGGCACGAGCGGATGCAGAGCGCCGCGTACGACCTGGGCATCTTCGAACAGGCCGTCCGCGCCTACGCCCACGGCCGCGCGCCGGTCGTCGACCTGAAGGGCCCCGGCTTCAACCTGCTCGGCGACCACTTCCACCCCGTGCTCGTCCTGCTCGCCCCCGCCTACCGGCTCTTCCCCGGCCCGGCCACCCTGCTGGTCGCCCAGGCCGCCCTGATGGCTCTCGCCTGCTACCCGCTCACCCGCTGGGCGCACCGGACGGCAGGTCCGCGCGCCGCACTCGTGGTCGGCCTCGCCGTCGGCAGCTCCTGGGGCATCGTCTCGGCGGTCGCCTTCGACTTCCACGAGATCTGCTTCGCCGTCCCGCTGCTCGCCTTCGGCGCCGAGGCACTCGCCGCCCGGCGCTGGCACGCCGCCGTGCTCTGGAGCCTGCCGCTGGTCCTGGTCAAGGAGGATCTCGGCCTGACCGTCGCCGCCGTCGGCGCCTACCTCGCCCGGTACGGCGCCGCCCGACGGGTCCGCCGGCTCGGGCTCGCCGTGCTCGTCCTCGGCCTGGCCGCGACCACGCTGGAGACCGCCGTCCTGCTGCCGATGGCCAACCCGCACGGCGTCTTCGACTACTGGCACCAGATGCCCGGCGCCGCAGCCGGGCCGGCACCCTCGGTCGGCGGCGCGCTGGCGATGCTCGCCAAGCTGGGCTGGCCGCCGGTGAAGTGGCTGCTGCTCCTCATGCTCGCCGCGCCCGTCGCCTTCGTCGGCCTGCGCTCGCCGCTCGTCCTGCTCTGCGTCCCGACCCTCGGCTGGCGGCTGCTCGCCGACAACGTGCACTACTGGCAGCCGAGTTACCACTACAGCGCGATCCTGATGCCGATCCTCTTCGCCGGGCTGCTCGACACCCTCGACCGCAGCCCGCAGCTGCGCTCACCCCGGGCGCTGAAGCGCGTGCTCACCTGCTGCGCGGCCTTCGCCGCCGTGACGACGCTGGTGTACCCGCTGCGGGAGCTGGCGATGCCCTACACCTGGCAGACCTCCCCGCACGTCCGCACCGCCCACCGCCTGCTCGACGCGATACCCGACGGCGTCACCGTCGCCGCGAGCAACCGGCTGGCCCCGCTGCTCGTCGCCCGCACCACCGTCAGCCTGGTCTGCGAGGGCGGCCCCGCCACCGCCACCGCGCCGGTCTGGGTGGTCGCGGACCGCACCGACCCGACCGTCAAGACCCCCTGCGCCGCGGCCACCACGGCCGCCATGCTCGACGCCTACCGCGCGGCGGGCTACCGGACCGTCGCCGAGCAGGACGGCATCACCGTCCTGAGGCACCCGTAGCCGGCTGGGCCAGCTTGCTTCGGACGGCCGCTGCCGCCGGGTGACGGACGGCTTCGAGCTCCACCAGGGCGTGCTGCCAGGCCTCGCGGGCCTCGGCGGGGCGTCCGGCGGTGAGGTGGGCGTCGCCGAGGTGGTCGAGGCTGGAGCCGAGACCGGCGCGGTCGGCGAGGGTGGTGCGCAGGGTGATCGCCTCGGTCAGGCAGGTGACGGCGCGTCCGGTGTCACCGTTGCCGTGGTGGGCCTGGCCGAGACCGTCGAGGAGAGCGGCCTCGACGTAGTGCGCTGCGGTCTCGCGAGCGAGTTCGAGGGCGGGGAGGTAGCGCTCGATGGCCTCGGGGTAGCGCTTGAGCGCGTGGTAGGCGAAGCCGAGGTTGTTCATCATGCCCGCCAGGACGCCGGTCGTGATCGGGCCGCGCCTGTTCGCGAGCGCATGCTCGTAGGCGGCGATGGCCTCCTCGAAGCGCTGGAGCACGTGCAGGGTGGAGGCGTAGTGGCTCATCGCGGTGAAGTGGGTGTGCGGGTGGCCCTCGAAGCTCTCGGCCAGCTCCAGTGCCTGACGGGCCGTCTCCAGGGTCTCGGGCAGCTCACCGAGGCTCCGCTGGGCAGCGCTCAGGCCGGTGAGCATCCGGGTCTGCGCGACGCGGTCGCCGAGCCGGCGGGCCGCCTCCAGGCCGAGGGTGTTGCAGACCCGGAGGTCCGTCCAGTAGCTGGTCTGGGTGAAGATGTGGAACAGCTCGGCGGGCAGCATCCAGGCCGCGACCGGCTCGGGCTGACCGGCTGCCAGGGAGACGGCGGCGGTCAGGTTCGGCCGTTCCTGGCGGCACCACTCCCGGGCGGCGTCCCGGCCGGAGAAGACCGGCGCCGTGGTGCAGGCCGGCAGGCCGGAGACGTCGAGCTGCACCCGCTCGCGGTTGAACCAGTCGGCCGCCGACCTGACGGAGAAGAGGTACCAGGTGACCACCCGGTCGGCGGCGGCCCGGCGCTTGTCCGGCGTCTCCTCGGCCTCGGCGCACTCGCCCGCGTACGCGCGCAGCAGGTCGTGCAGCCGGTACCGGCCGAATGCGGGGCTCTCCAGCAGGTGGGCGTCGACCAGGCTCTCCAGGGCCCGTTCGGCCTCGCCCGGGGTCGCGCCGAGCAGTTCGGCGGCGGCGCCCAGCCCGAGGTCGGGGCCGGGCCAGAGGCCCAGCAGCCGGAAGGCGCGGGCGGCGTCCCGGTCCGTCGCGGCCGTCGAGCTCTTGAGCGCGTCGTAGCTGACCTGGAAGCTCGCGCGGACCGCCGCGTCCTCGATCGCCAGCTCGTCCAGCGGGCGGGCGCCCGCCAGGCGTTCCGCGAAGGAGCTCAGCGTCCAGGCGGGCCGGGCCGCGAGCCGGGCTCCGGCGATCCTGATCGCCAGCGGCAGCCCGGCGCAGTGCACCAGGATCTGCGCGGCGGCGGCCGGTTCGGCCGCCGTCCGCTCCGCTCCCACCAGCGCGGTCAGCAGGGCCAGCGCCTCGTCGTGCTCGAACACGTCGAGGTCGAGCCGGGTGGCCCCGGCCAGCGTGGCGAGCCGCGAGCGGCTGGTGATCAGCACACCGCAGCCCTGGGCGCCGGGCAGCAGCGGCCGCACCTGCGCCGCGTCCCGCGCGTCGTCCAGCACGATCAGCACCCGCCGCCCGGCCAGCGTGCTGCGGTAGAGCGCGGCACGGGCCTCGGCCTGGACGGGCACCGCACCCGGCGGCACACCCAGGTCGCGCAGCAGGTCGGCCAGCACCTCGCCCGGGTCGCGCGGGGCGGTGGTGCCGCGCAGCTCGACGTACAGCTGGCCGTCGGGGAACTCGGTCTCGCACCGGTGCGCGACGTGCACCGCCAGCGTGCTCTTCCCGATGCCGCCCATCCCGGCGATGGTGGAGATCACCACCATGCCCGGCCGCGAGCCGCCGACCATGAGCTCGGTGAGGTCGGTCAGCGCGGCGTCCCGCCCGGTGAAGTCCGCGACGTCGTACGGGAGCAGGCGCGGCACCACCGGCGCGGGGGCCTCGTCGGCGGCGGGCTCGGCAGCCTCCTGGTCCGCCGCCCGATCGGTGGCCGGTTCCGCCCGGACGGCCGCGACCAGCTGCTCGCGGGCGTCGGCGTCCAGGCCGAGAGCGGCGGCGAGCCGGTTCACCGAGGACAGCCGTGGCGTACGCCGTCCGGCCTCCAGCACGCTGATGGCGTGCATCGAGACCCCGGACTGCTCGGCCAGCTCCTCCTGCGTCCACCCGGCCTTCAACCGGAACTCCCGCAGCAGCGCACCGAAACCCACAGCCACTCACTCTCCCCGGACCGACGACCGGACCACCTGCGCAGACCGTAGCGGGTCCGCGACCTCCGAAACGACAAGGCAACGCCATACGAACGCCATGGAGCGGCCGCTCGGAATCGGCCAAGATTGTGCTCAAGCGGCGGGGCCCGAAAAGCAGACAGTGTCTGACGGGGGCGGGCCTCGCCGGTGGATGTCTCCGGGCTACTCCCCGGAGGCTCCGTAGAGGTGTTCGCGCAGCATGGCGGCCTGGCTGCCGTGCTGCGCGCACTCCTCGGTCACCTGCGTCCGGACCACGGCGTGCCATCCCGCCCGGTGTCCCGTGAGCCCCCGTGGGCCGCGCACGCTCCGATCCTCGGCCGCTCAGGGCGGCTCGCTCATCACCCGATCAGTCACCCGGCCATCATGCCAAAGCCCGGCCGGTGGTCCTCGCCCCGTCCGCAGGCTGGGCCGCGCGCGTCCACATCCGACCCCCGCCCAGGTCAGGGCATTGCGCTCGGGGGCCTTCCTCGTTATCGTCACTCTGACATTAAGCGATGAGGGGTGGCCCATGGCCGTCAGTGACTTCCTGAGCGGGCTGACCGAGCCGCTCAACACCGTGCTGTTCCAGCTCGGGCAGGACGCCGTCAGCTGGGCCGAGCTGCTGGGTTTCGCGACCGGGGCGGTCGGGGTCTGGCTCACCGTCCGGGCGAAGGTCTGGAACTTCCCGGTCGGCATCGCGAACAACGTCTTCTTCCTGGTCCTGTTCTGGGGCGCCCGGCTCTACGCCGACGCCGCGCTCCAAGTCGTCTTCCTCGCCCTCGGCGTCCACGGCTGGTGGCAGTGGCTGCGCGGCGGCGACAAGCACTCCGCCCGCACCCTGCGCCGCGCCGACGGCCGTACGCTCACCGCCCTCGCGCTGCTGATCGTCCCCGTGACGTGGGGGCTCACGGTCGTGCTCGGCCGCGCCCACGACAGCTCGCCGTTCTGGGACGCGCTCACCACGGCGCTGTCGCTCGCGGCCCAGTGGCTGCTCAACACCAAGCAGTACGAGAACTGGTACTTCTGGATCGCGGCCGATCTGGTCTACATCCCGCTGTACTTCTCCAAGCGGCTGGATCTCACCGGCCTGGTCTACGTGCTGTTCCTCGCGCTCTGCCTGGTCGGTCTGCGGGCCTGGCGCCGCGAGCTGTCCGGCCGGTCCGCAGCCTCCCCGGCGGTGGCGCTGTGAGCGCGCGGTTCCGGCACGGGCTGGTGATCGGCAAGTTCTACCCGCCGCACGCGGGCCACCACTTCCTGATCCGTACGGCCGCCGACGCCTGCGAGCGGGTGACTGTGGTGGCGATGGCCGCCGACGTCGAGTCGGTGCCGCTGGCGAGCCGGGTGCAGTGGCTCACCGAGGCCTGGGCCGGCCACCCGCACGTCCGGGTGGCCGGGGTGACGGACAACCTGGAGGTGGACTACGACAGTGCGGAGGTCTGGGCGGGCCACGTCGCGCTGATGCGGCAGGGGGTGACCGCCGCCGCGCCGACCGCCCCGCCCGTCGACGCGGTGTTCAGCTCCGAGCCGTACGGCGTCGAGCTCGCCCGGCGCTTCGACGCCGCACCCGTGGTGCTGGACCAGGCCCGCGAGACGTTCGCGGTGTCGGGCACGGCCGTCCGGGCCGACCCGGTGGCGCACTGGGCGGCGCTGGAGCCGCCCGTCCGGGCCTGGTTCAGCCGCCGGGTGGTCGTCCTCGGCGCCGAGTCGACCGGCACCACGACCCTCTCCCGGGATCTCGCCGAGGCCCTCCGGGCGCGCGGCGGCCCGCACGCACCGACCGGCTGGGTGCCCGAGTACGGCAGGGAGTTGACGATCGCCAAGCTCGCCGTGGCACGCGCCGTCGCCGACCCGGCAGGCCCCGCCCCGACCGTCTTCGACCTGGAGTGGACGGACGAGGACTTCGAGCTGGTCGCCCGGCGGCAGACCGCCGACGAGGACCGGGCGGCCCGAGCCGGCGGCCCGGTGCTGGTGTGCGACACCGACGCGCTCGCCACCACGGTCTGGCAGGAGCGCTACCGGGGTGCCACCACCGCAGCCGTCCACGAGCTGGCGGCCGCCCTCCCGCCGCGCGCCCTCTACCTGCTGACCTCCGACCAGGGCGTGCCCTTCGACGACGACGGCCTCCGCGACGGCGAGCACCTCCGCCCGTGGATGACCGACCGCTTCCGCGAGGTCCTCACCACCGGCCGCACCCCGTGGCTGGAACTGACCGGCGACCGCACCGACCGCCTCGGCCAGGCCCTCGCGGCAGTCGACCGCCTGCTGGTCACCGGCTGGGGCCTCGCGGCCCCACTCGGCTGACCTGCTACGGACGCCGTCGGCCGAGGATGCAGAACTCGTTGCCTTCGGGGTCCGCCAGGACGACCCACGACTGATCGCCCTGGCCGATGTCGACGTGCTTGGCGCCGTGGGCCACCAGACGGGCCACCTCGGCGTCCTGATCATCGGGCCTGAAGTCGAGATGCAGCCGGCTCTTCACGGTCCTGCCCTCGTCGACCCGGATGAAGTCCAACCCCGGCATGCGATCCGGCGCCGGGCGGATCTCGAACTCGTCGGCGGAGGAGTGGACCACGACCCAGCCGAGAGCCTCGGCCCACCACTGCCCCAACGCCGCCGGATCCACCGACTCGACGATTACCTGTTCCCATTCCAGTGCCATCTGTCGATCCTACCCCGGCGCCTAACGCCCCCTCAGGGGCTCAACTCGCGCTCGGCAGCGGGACACCGCACCTGCTGCAGAAGCGTGCGTCGCTCTCCTGCGCGAGGCGACCGCAGTTGACGCAGACCCGGTCCAGCAGGCAGGCCGGTTCGCCGCCCTCCAGCCCGACTGCGGCTGATCGGATGGCCAGCCCCGCGCGGCGTCGGTGGGCGGTGAGGTAGACGAGACCGTCCGCGTTCGCGGACAGACTCCGCCGTGCCCCGCGCGGCAGCCAGGCCACGCTGCCGGGCGTCAGCTCCTGCAGCCCGCTCGCCGTCTCCAGCCGGCCGCTGCCGCTGACCACGTGGAGGAGCACGTCCACGTCCGGCTCGACATGCTCGGCGACCCGCGCGCCGGGCAGCACCCGGATCACGTTCGCGTCCAGCTGACGACCCTCCGCCGACAGCCGCCACAGCGCACCGCCGTCGGTCGCGGCGGCCGCCCTGACCAGCTCGTCCAGGTGGGCGAGCAAACCGGGTGCTGTGGTCGGGGTCAACATGGCCTCCGGTACGCGGATGGTCGGGTGGTGGACTCCGAGCAGTGTAGGCAGGCAAGGCATCGGGATGGACAGGTCTGTACCGGCAGGAACGGTTGAAAGACGGACGGGTGGGTACAAAGGCTGCGGAGTGCCCCGCCGCCCGCCGGGCCGGGCCCACTCCGGCGGCTCTGTCGGCCGCCCTCGATTTCACGGCACGGCCTGTGCCGGGAACCGTCGCCTGAAGCAGTCGGGCCGAGCGGTCTCCCACCTCCCACCGGTGTACGACGACGCGTGCGTGTGTCCGATCGACGCGTGTGTCGTACCGGTGCGACAGTCGGAACGCTCAGGGAGATGACCTCGTGGCCACCTCGACCGCCCGTTCAGCATGCTCGGCCCACGCTTCCCCGTCCTCGTACCCCTCCTCGTCCACAGCTGTGCCACCGGCCCCGAGTCCGCGCGAGATGCGGGCGATGGGGAAGACGGAGGCGCGCGCGCTCAGTGACGCCCTGTTCCGCCGCCTCGCCGAGCTGGAGCCCGGCACCGAGGCGTTCAGCTACGTCCGAGGCACCCTGGTCGAGCTCAACATGCCGCTGGTCCGGTTCGTGGCCGGAGGCTTCCGGCACCGTCCGGAGGAGATGGAGGACATCCTCCAGGTCGGCACCATCGGTCTGATCAAGGCCGTCGACGGCTACGACCTGGGGCGCGGGGTCGAGTTCGTGACCTATGCGATCCCCACCGTCAGCGGTGAGATCAAGCGGTTCTTCCGGGACACCTCCTGGCCGCTGCGGGTGCCGCGCAGCCTCCAGGAGCTGTACCTGCTGGTGGCGCGCGGCTCCGACCGGCTCGAACAGCAGCTGGGCCGGCGCCCCACCCTCGACGAACTCGCCGAGGGCCTGGGGCTGAGCCGGGAGGAGGCCACCGCCGGGCTGGCCGTCGGGCGGGTCCACCACCCGGACTCGCTCGACTCGCTGCGCGACGACGGCACGGTCGAACCCGGCCGGGCCCTGCTCGACCGGCTCGGCGCCCGCGAACCGGGGCTGGAGCTGGTCGAGATGCGCGAGGCCGTCCGGCCGTTCCTGACCACCCTCACCGCCCGCGAGCGCCGGGTGCTGCTGCTCCGCTTCTGGGGCGGTTGCACGCAGTCGGACATCGCGGCCAGGATCGGCGTCTCCCAGATGCACGTCTCCCGCATCCTCTCGGGGACGCTGGGCCGCCTCCGCGAGCAGGTCGCGGGCAGCGCGGCGGCGGGTGATTGAGCCGCGCAGGACCGGGCAGGCACCTACTACCACCCGATTGATCCCCAGCCGGGACGGTGTGCAGCGGTGAGCCAGAACCCCACCATCGCCCTCGACCTGGACGGCCGCGTCGGCTCGGTCCGAGCGGCACGCAGCGAGGTCGAGAGGTTCCTCCGTGACCTGGACTCCACAGGCGGTCCCAGGTACCGGCAGGCGACCTGCCGCGACATCGTACTGATCGTCTCCGAGCTCGTCGCCAACGCCTGCCGGCACGCGCCCGGACCGTGCGCGCTCGTCGTGTCGGCGAGCCGCGAAGGCGTCGAGGTCAGCGTCGAGGACACCAGCCGTGCGCTGCTCCGGGCGCCCCCGCCCGGTGGTCCGGGCGGCTACGGGCTGCTCGTCGTCGCCCGGTTGAGCGAGGCCGTCCACGTGGTCCGCACCGCCCGGGGCAAGATCGTGCAGGCCGTCGTGGCGGAGCGACCGTCCGGCCGCTCGCCCGGGTGGAGGAATCCGTCCTACCCTGGTGCCAGTCTCTGAACGCGACGGGGCTCGGCGCCCCGGAGGGCGATCGGTCGATGAGCGAAGGCCTGACAGAACGCGCGGTGCTCCAGCAGGCGGTCGACCGCCTGCGGGCCGAGGTCGAGGGGCTGCGCACGGCCATGCACACCCGGGGCCTGATCGAACAGGCCAAGGGCCTGCTGGTCGAGCGGCTCGTCTGCACACCAGAGCGCGCATTCGACGAGCTGGTCCGCCGCTCCCAGCAGGACAACCGCAAACTTGTCGACATCGCCGCCGAGTTGATCGCCGCCGCAGCACCGGCCGAGGCCGACGAACCGCTCCTCCCCAGCGGCCCGGCGCCCGAGCACCAGGCGTCCGCGTCCGCAGCCGCAGCCCGCCCGACCGGCGTGCCCGGCGAGGTGGCGAAGGCCCCTGCCGAAGGCTTCGCCGCCCGCTACCACCTCGCCGCCTCCGCCCTCGCCTCCGCCGACACCGCCGACGACCTGGCCCGTCTGCTGCACCGGTACGCCCTGCGGCCGCTCGGCGTCGGCGCGGTCGTGCTCGCCCTGCTCGAACCCGACGGCGCCCTGCGCCTGGTCGGCAGCCACGGCGTCCCGGCCCATCAACTGAGCCAGTGGCAGCGCATCCCCCCGCAGACCGCCGTGCCCCTCACCGAGGCCGCCCAACTCGGCACCACCGTCTGGGTGCACAGCCGGGCGGAGTTCGCCGTCCGCTACCCCGACCTGACGGGCGAGGACCTGATCCCCGGCCGCACCGTCTGCGCCCTCCCGCTGCGCACCGGCCGACGGCTGATCGGCGGCATGAAGCTCGGCTGGGCCGACGACCACCACCTCGACCCGGCCGCCGAACGCTACCTGTCCGCACTCGCCCGCCTCACCGCCGCCCAGCTGCTCCGGATCGTCTCGGCCGGTGGCGAGGGTTTCGGCGTGCTGGAGCCGGTGACCGAGCCCTGGTTCCGCGCGGTGCTCGACGCACTGCTCGACCCGGTCGTCATCCTCGCCGCCGTCCGCGAGAGCGGCGGCAAAGTCACCGACCTGCGGGTGGAGCACGCCAACGCGGCGACGGTCGACCTCGCCGGGCGCACCGGCCCGGAGCTGGTCGGCCGCCGCGTCACCGAGCTCTACCCGGGCATGGTGCTCTCCGGCACCTTCCAGCAGCTGCTGGACGTGGCCGCCACCGGAGTCCCGTACGAGGGGCAGGTCGAGCAGTTCATCGAGGTCGTCGGCGGCACCGTGCGCGCCTCCGCGATGACCCTGCACGCGACGCCGTTCCTGGACGGCGTGATGGTCAGCTGGCGCGCCCACGACCAGCAGGAACAGCGTGAGACCCAGCTGGCGCAGGCCCAGCGGCTGGCCCGGCTCGGCCTCTGGAGCTGGGAGGCGGGCTCCGGGCAGGTCGAGTGCTCGTCCGGGCTGCGCAGGCTGCTCGGCCTGCCCGAGGAGCCGACCGGCCTTGAGCTGGAGGTCGCCCTCGCGGCGATCACCCCCGAGGACCGCCCCGCCGTACGGGCCGCCGCCGCCCTGCTGCTCGCCGGGCGCAGCTCGACCACCGCCGAGTTCCGCCTCACCGGCCCCGGCGGCAACCGCCGCACCCTGCGGGCGATGGCCGAGACCGTCCCGGGCCTGACCCCCGGCTCGGTCCTCGCCGTGCGCGGCGTCGTCCAGGACGTCACCGCCTGGCGCCGCACCGAGGAGCAGCTCTCCAGCGCCCGTGACCGGCTCGCCGAGGAGCGCCGCCGGACCGCCGCCGAGCACCGCGCCGCCCAGGCCCTCCAGCACGCCCTGACCGACGTCCCCGGCGGCCCCGAGGTCGCCGGGCTGGACTGCGCCGTCCGCTACCTGCCCGCCGAGCGCGCCAACAAGGTCGGCGGCGACTGGTACGACATCCTGGCCCTGCCGGACGGCCCGGTGCTGGTCGTCGTCGGCGACGTCTCCGGCCACGGCCTGCGCGCCGCCGCCGGGATGGCCCAACTCCGGCACTCCCTGCGCGGCATGGCGTACACCGGGCTGGCGCCCGCGGAAATCCTGCGGAGGCTCAACCGGATGCTCTGCCACGAGCGCAGCGACTACATCGCCACCGCCATCTGCGGGCTGCTCGACCCCCGCACCGGCAGGCTCAGTTGGGCCCGCGCCGGGCACCTCCCGCCGGTGCTCACCCACGATGGCACCGCCCGCACGGCCGGCCTCCCCGCCGGCCAGGTGCTCGGTGCCACCGCCGGCGCCGCCTACGGCCCCGCCGAACTCCGGCTGGCGCCCGGCGAGACCCTCCTGCTCTACACCGACGGGCTGGTCGAGCGGCGGGGCGACGACCTCGACCACGGCGTCGCCCGGCTGCTCCGGGCCGCCGAGGAGTACCGCGCACCCGACCTCCAGGGCCTGCTCGACCACCTGCTCCGGCGGCTGGGCGCACCGAACCCGGCCGACGACACCTGCCTGGTGGGCCTGCGCCTGGGGTGAGGCCCGACGGGCCCGCTCGGGCAGCCCGTCCGGCGCCGATCTATCGTGGAGGACGCGGGCCGCACGGGAGGAGCACTACCGATGGACACCGAGGCCCAACTCACCGTCACCACCCGCCTCTTCGGGCAGCTGGCGGTGGTCAGACCCGAGGGCGAACTCGACCACGACAGCGTGGGCCCGCTGCGCGAGGCGGTGGACGCGGTGCTGGCCGGGCCCGCCCCCCAGCTCGTGGTCGACTGCTCGGGCCTCGGCTTCTGCGACTCCACCGGCCTCAACCTGCTGCTCCGGGCCCGGGAGGCCGCCGAGCTGGCCGACGGCCGGACCGTTCTGGTGGAGCCCTCGCCGATCGTCACCAGGATGCTGGAGATCACCGGCGCCGCCGGCGTCTTCCAGATCTTCCCGACCGTCGAGGCCGCAGTGGCTGCGGTGGATGCCGGGGTGGACGCCGCAGCGGAGTAGCGCCAACGGGGCCTTACGGGGCCTTACGGGGCCGTACGGGTGGACCGTGCGGCGGCCGGAGCGTGGCGGGGCGAGCGGCAGCGGGCGGAGGTGTTTCAGTGGGCGGCGCCCGTCCCAGCAGGCCGGGCTGTGCCGTCAACGCCGAGGGGATCGCCGTGCTCAGTCGAACCGTTCTCAGGGCCGGTCTGCCGGTGGTCGCCGGAGCTCTGGTGATCGCAGGGTGCAGCAGCAGCAAGTCCAGTGGCGGCAGCAGTGGGAAGCCGACCTACACGATCGCCTTCCAGGGCCCGCTGACCGGGCCGAACGCCCAGCTCGGGATCAACATCGACTGGGGTCTGAAGCTCGCCGTCAAGCAGGCCAACGACAAGGGCGACCTGCCGTTCACGCTGGCGGTCAAGGAGGCCGACGACCAGGGCGACCCGTCCAAGGGGCCCACGGCGGCCCAGCAGCTGATCGGCGACAGCAGCGTCGTCGGCGTGGTCGGCCCGACCTTCTCCGGCGCCACCAAGGCCGCCGAACCGCTGTTCACCCAGGCCGGGCTGGCGTCCGTGAGCGCCTCGGCGACGAACACCTCGCTGACCGACCCGGCCAACGGCTTCAAGACCTTCTTCCGGATCGTGCCGCCCGACTCCGCGCAGGGCACCTCCGCCGCCGACTACCTGGTCAAGAAGCTCGGCGCCAAGACCGTCTACCTCATCGACGACAAGTCGGACTACGGGGTGGGCCTGGCGGGGAACATCAAGGCGCAGCTGGCGGCCGACGGCGCGACCGTCGTGACCGACAGCGTCGCCGCGGGCACCAACGACTACTCGGCGGTGGCCACCAAGGTTGCCAACTCCGGTGCCCAAGCGCTCTACTACGCGGGCTACTACGCCGACGCCGCGCCGCTGGCCAAGTCCCTGAAGCAGACCTCGTACGCGGGCAAGATGATGTCCGACGACGGCACCAACGACCCGAAGTTCGTCCAGCTGGCCGGTGCGGCGGCCGAGGGCTGGCAGTTCACCTGCCCGTGCCTGTCGGCGGCCGCCTCGACCGACCAGGCGGCCAAGGACTTCGTCTCCGCGTACACCAAGCTGGCGAACCAGCCGCCCGGCACCTACTCGCCCGAGGGCTTCGACACCGCCAACACGATCATCTCGGTGATGAAGTCGATCGGCAAGGACGTCACCCGGGCCAAGGTCGTCGACGGCCTGCGGACGGTCGACTACAAGGGCCTCACCAAGGAGATCAAGTTCCAGCCGAACGGCGAGGTCACCGAGAAGGGGATCTTCGTCTACGAGGTCAAGAACGGCCAGATCGCCGAGCTCGGCACGGTGGACAAGCTGATCTCCGGCTGACCCGACGCTCCGGACGGCGGCCGCAGGCCCCCCTCTGCGGGAGCGTGCGGCCCCCGCAGCCGTACACCGCTCCCGCAGAGGAGGACTCCCCGCCGCATGTGTCTCACCCAGCACTTCTGGCAGTTCCTGGTCCCCGGGCTCACCCTCGGCTCGCTCTACGCACTCGTCGCCATCGGCTACACCCTGGTCTACGGCGTGCTCCAGCTGATCAACTTCGCGCACAGCGAGGTCTTCATGTCCGGCGGGTTCGCCGGGCTCTTCGTTGCCCAGGCCCTGGTCGCCACCGGCACCACGCCGCACGGCGCGAGCTCGGTGCTCTACTGGCTGCTCGGGCTCGTCGGCGGCGCCGTGATCGGCGCGTGCGTGGCATTCCTGCTGGAGCGGGTCGCCTACCGGCCGCTGCGCCGCCGCAACGCACCCAAGCTGGTGTACCTGATCACCGCGATCGGCGCGTCCCTCTTCCTCTACAACCTGGCCGGGAAGCTGTTCGGCCGGGACCGGACCAACATCCCGACGCTCTACCAGGACAGCGTGGTGTTCACCCTCTTCGGGGCACAGGTGCGCGTCCAGCAGCTGGTCCTGATCGGCACCGCGCTGGTGATGATGGTGGTGCTGGACCGGGTGGTGTCGCGGACCAGGCTCGGCGCGGGCATCCGCGCGGTCGCGCAGGACGCGCAGACCGCGAGCCTGATGGGCGTGAACATCAACCGGGTCATCTCGCAGACCTTCGTCATCGGCGGGCTGCTCGGCGGTGCGGCCGGATTCCTCTTCGGCTCCTACCTCAACGTGCACTATCTGATGGGCTTCCTGCCCGGCATCAAGGCGTTCGCGGCTGCCGTGCTCGGCGGCATCGGCAACATCCGGGGCGCGATGGTCGGCGGCCTGCTGCTCGGCGTGGTCGAGAGCCTCAGCCAGTCCTGCCTGTCCAGCCAGTGGATCGACGTGGTCGCCTTCGTGGTGCTCGTCCTCGTGCTGATGTTCCGGCCGACGGGCATCCTCGGGCAGAAGCTCGGGCGGGCGGCATGAGCACCGACCCGCAGGACCCGACCACCCCCGGGAAGCCGCGCCGACGGCGGCTCGGCGGCCCCTGGGCCAGGCTCGCCGGCTGGCTGGTGCTCGCCGCGCTGCTCTGCGTGATGACCTCGACCGTCGAGGGCACCCCCACCGACCACACCCTGGTGCTCCGGCAGGCCCTCGGCTCGGCCGCCCTGCTGGGGTGGCTCGCGGCCGGGGCCGCCGTCTGGGCGCTGCTGGAGGCCTACCGGGCACGCGGCGTGGGCGAGCTGATCGCCACCCGCACGGCCCCCGTCCGGCGGCGGGGGAGTGACGTCGCACAGCGGCCGCTCGCCCGCCGGGCGCTCGTCCTGGTGGTGGTCGCGCTGGCCGTCGCCGTGCCGCCGCTGCTCAGCGAGTTCTACCAGCGGGTCCTGGTCGACCAGGTGGCGATCTTCATCCTGCTCGCGGTCGGGCTGAACGTCGTGGTCGGCTGGGCCGGCCTGCTCGACCTCGGCTACGTCGCCTTCTTCGCGATCGGCGCCTACACCACCGGCTACTTCACCCGGGTGCTGCCCGTGAAGCCGCCGTTCGCGCTCAACCCCTTCGTCATCCTGCCCGTCGCGGTGGTGGTCTGCCTGATCGCCGGTCTGCTCCTCGGCGCGCCGACGCTGCGCCTGCGCGGCGACTACCTGGCGATCGTCACCCTCGGCTTCCACGAGATCGTCCAGCTCTTCCTGGTCAACAAGGACAACTGGACGGGCGGCAACCAGGGCGCCTTCGGCATCCCGCACTTCTCGATCGACCTCTTCGGCGTGCACTACACCTGGACGCTCTCCTCGCTGCCGTACTGGTACCTCTTCCTGGTGCTGCTCGCGGTGGTCGTGTTCCTCTTCGGCCGCCTGGAGAACTCCAAGGTCGGCCGGACGTGGGCGGCCGTCCGGGAGGACGAGGTCGCGGCCGCCGCCAACGGCGTGCCGACCGTCAAGTACAAGCTGATGGCGTTCTCGATCGGCGCCTCCACCTCGGGGATGGCCGGCGTGCTCTACGCCTCCCGGATCGGCTACATCAACCCGGCGAGCTTCCCCGTCGTGCTGTCGATCAGCGTCGTCTCGTACGTGATCTTCGGCGGGATGGGCTCACTGATCGGCGTCATGGTCGGCGCGGCCGTGCTGACGTTCCTCCCTGCCGTGTTCCAGGAGCAGGAGATCGTCAACCAGCAGGACATCACCATGTGGACCGGCGCGATCCTGGTGGTGATGATGATCTTCCGCTCGCAGGGCCTGATCCCGTCCCGCCGCCGCAAGCGGGAGCTGAAGCTGGCCGCCGCCGGCATCGCCGGAGCGGACGCCGTCTCCGGCCCGGCCGAAGGGCGGGCCCAGTGACTGACCCGATCACCTCACCCGTCCCCGGCGGCACGCTGCTCACCGTCGAGCGACTCACGCTGCGCTTCGGCGGCCTGACCAGCCTCGACCAGATCGACCTGACGGTGCGCCAGGGCGAGATCATGGCCGTGATCGGCCCGAACGGCGCCGGCAAGACCTCGCTGTTCAACTGCCTGACCGGCGTGTACGTCCCGCAGCTGGGCACCATCGGCCTGGTCACGGCGGACGGCGCGACCACCCAGCTGGTGCACGGCTCGGGGCGGCGCCGCCGCAGCCGCAAACCGCACGACGTCAACCGGGCCGGCATCGCCCGCACCTTCCAGAACATCCGGCTGTTCGCGGCGCTCACGGCCTTCGAGAACGTGAAGATCGCGGCCGAGACCCGGCAGCGCACCGGCCCCATCGGCGCCATGCTCGGCACCCCCAACGCCCGGCGCAACGACCGGGAGAGCGACAAGCGGGCGGACGAACTCCTGGACTTCGTCGGGCTCGGCCGGGTCGGGGACGAACTCGCCTCCTCGCTCGCGTACGGGGTGCAGCGCCGCCTGGAGATCGCCCGCGCGCTGGCCACCGGCCCCCGGCTGCTCCTGCTGGACGAACCCGCAGCCGGGACCAACCCGACCGAGAAGCACGAACTGGAGGCGCTGATCCGACGGATCAACGCCGAGCTCGGGGTGACGGTGCTGCTGATCGAACACGACATGAAGCTGGTGATGTCGGTGGCGGACCGCGTGACGGTGCTCAACTTCGGCAAGGTGATCGCCGGGGGCCGCCCGGCGGAGGTCCAACGCGACCCGGCGGTGATCGAGGCCTACCTCGGCGCGCCGGACGACGGGAGCGAGCAGTGACCGGCGAAACAGCGTCCCCGTCCGCATCCCCGTCCGCCTCGCCGTCCGCGTCCCCGCTGCTCGAACTGCGGGCCCTGCACGTCGGCTACGGCGCGATCGAGGCCCTCAAGGGCATCGACCTGGTCGTCCGGGAGGGCGAGGTGGTCACGCTGCTCGGGGCCAACGGCGCCGGGAAGACGACCACGCTCCGGGCGATCTCGGGCCTGCTGACCCCCCGCCAGGGGGAGGTGCTCTTCGACGGCCGCCGGATCGACGGCGTGCCCCCGCACGAGGTGGTCGGCCTGGGGCTCGGCCACGTGCCCGAGGGGCGCCGGGTCTTCCCCGACATGACGGTGCTGGAGAACCTGGAGATGGGCGCCTACCGCTTCCGGCGCGTCCCGAAGGGCGAACTCGAGCGCGTCCTCAACCTGTTCCCCGTGCTGGCGCAGCGGCGGAGCCAGCAGGCGGGCACCCTCTCCGGCGGGGAACAGCAGATGCTGGCGATCGGCCGGGCCCTGATGGGCCGCCCCCGGCTGCTGCTGCTGGACGAGCCCTCGATGGGCCTCGCGCCGCTGATCGTCGCCCAGATCTTCGCCATCGTCCGGGAGATCAACCAGCAGGGCACGACGGTGCTGCTGGTCGAGCAGAACGCCGCCCAGGCCCTGCGGCTCGCCGACCGGGGCTACGTCCTGGAGACGGGCGTCATCGTGATGACCGACACCGCCGCCGCGCTGATCGACGACCCCCGGGTCCGGGCCGCCTACCTCGGTGAAGGTGCGGGCTGAGGCCGGTTGTGGACCGGTCCTCCGGTGCGGACGTATCCTGGACGGTCCGGTTGGATTTCGCGACTGCGTCGGGAGTTGTTCTCCATGGCATCCGCCTCCCGGGACTTGCTCACCCTCGGGAACATCGTCGAGTCGGCGGCCGAGCCTGCTCCGGCAGCGCTCCGTGCCCGCGTCCAGCGGGTGGTCGCCGCCCACGCCAGGGACCGTGACGACTGCCGGTTGCTGCTGGAGGCCCTCGGCCTGTCCGAGGCACTCCCCGAACCGGCACCCGAACCGGCACCCGAGCCGACGCCCGAGCCGACGCTGCCGTTGTGAGTGGCGTCCGTGCCTCAGTACTCCCGGGCCCGGCCGTCCGCCGACTGGAGGAGGAGTTCGCGGTGTTCGCCGAGGTGGGCGCGGAGCACGGCCAGGGCGCGCTTGCTCTGTGACTTCACCACGGCGGTGGTGATGCCGAGGATCTCGGCGGTGGTCTCCACGCTGTGGTCCTCCCAGTAGCGCATCAGGACGATCGCGCGGTCGCGCTCGGCGAGCAGCGCGAGGGTGTCGAGCAGCGTCATGCGGACGGCAGTCGGGTCGTCGTCGGCCCGGATGTCCGGGAAGCGGTCGACGGCCGTCTCGGTGTTGCGGCGGAGCCGGCGGTGGTCGAGCAGGGAGTTGAGCAGCACCTTGCGGGCGTAGACGAACGGGTCGTGGTCCTGGCGGCGGGTGATCCGGTTCCAGGCCACGTACATCTTGGTGAGGGTCGTCTGGGTCAGGTCCTGTGCCAGGTGCCAATCGCGGCACATCAGATAGGCGATCTGGCGCAGGCGTGTGGCGGATGCCTCGGCGAACGCCGTGAAGTCTGCTTCGTTGCGCACCCGTGGTGCTCCCGGTCTGTGCTGGTCGTTGCTGGGCGGTGACGAGGGGAGCCGCGGCCCCGTGTCGACGGGGCCGCGGCGATGGTGGTGGATCAGTGGAAGGTCGCCAGGGCCGGGAAGCGTTGTGCCGCCGCCTGGACGTAGTCGGAGTCCATCCGGGTGCTGATCGACGGGTCACCGGCCAGGGCGATCGCCTGTTCGGTGGTGAGCGGGCGGACGCCCGGGGGGTTGGTCCGGCCGTCCCACTCCAGGCAGCTGCTCAGGACGGCCTGGACGATGGTGCCGTCGGTGTGCCGGACCTCCACCGAGACGTTCTCGACGCAGTTGTCCGGGATGGTGACGACGACGACCTGCTGGCCGCGGGCGTCGGTGGAGCAGACGGGCACCAGCTTGCCGGGCAGTGGCTGCGGATCGCAGGACAGCGGCTTGCCGGACTTGCCGGCCAGGAAGACCCGGAGCATCCCGGTGCCCCGCGAGCTGTTCAGATAGGCCTGGGCCCCGGGTCGGGTGCCGGAGACGACGCCGTAGTGGTCCGTCTTCGGTTGGCCTGGCAGGGCGTCGAGCACGGCGGCGAGCAGCGCGGCCGAGGTGGTGTCCACCTGGGCCCCGGCGCTGGCGGACGCCACGGCAGGCGCACGGTCGGCCGGAGCCTGGCTGGCGCCCGACGTCGCACCGGCCGCGGCGCTCGGTGCGGCGGCGACCCCGAGCGGCTCCGGCTGGGTCGGGGAGTTACCCGAGCCGGTCACCAGTGCGGTGACCAGGCTCAGCGCGGCCACCGAGGCGGCTGCCCCGGCGGCCATCCGGAAGTGCCGGACGCGGCGGCCACGGCGGGCCGCCGTCCCGACCAGGTCACCCAACGGCGGCTGGCTGAGCAACGACAGCTCGTCATCCAGTACGGATCGGAACTCGTCGATCATGGTGTTGTCCTCTGACGACACTTGATGTCCTCTTGATGTCAACCGCACGCCGGCCATGCGGACCCGCTCGATCGGCGGGGCTCTGCACCTCTACACGGACCAGCAACCCGGTCCGGAGGCACTCGTCGCGGACATTTTTTCCGACGAGGGGCGGATCCGACGAATCGGGCCCGGCCGCGCCGCCGCCAGGCCGGGCCGATCTTGGTCCGGAAGGGCACTCGAGGCGCTGACCTGGGAGGATCGCCGCAAACCTCGAACTGACCGCCCGTCAGCTCGTGTGCGGCGTTTCCGCTGGTCATCGGGTCCACAACGGCCCTATGGGGCAGGCTTGGTGATGTCATGGGAGATCTTTGGGGCACCCTTGGCGTACCGGAGACCATTTCGTTAGCTTTCTGGCTAGCGTTCGTTGCAGACGGGCCGTGGACGCGGCCCGACAGGCACTGGAGGTTCCGGACATGCGACGTACCATCACCAAGCTCAGCAGTCTCGCGGCGGTCTCGATAGTCGCGCTGGCCCTCGCCCAGCCCGCGCAGGCCGCGCAGGCGGTGCAGAACACCGACCAGGCGGCGATCTCCGTGGCCGCGCCGGCGGCCTACTTCGAGTTCACCGACGGCAAGAACACCTTCGTCTTCCAGCTCACCGACTCCGTCAGGATCCAGCAGGCTCGGGACATCCTGAGCGGCGTGGAGACCGAGAACGTCGGCGTCATGGGTACGGTCGTCAAGCAGCCCGCCCCGTACAACCAGCCGTGGAGCTACCAGCTCGCGCCGAACTCGGTGAAGTTCTTCGGCATGGCCATGGAGGTCTGCGACGCGAGCATCTCCTACGTCAACACCCACCTGGGCGAGGTCGGCGGCGCCCTGCTGCCGAAGTCGACCTGGTGCCCCTGGCACTCGAAGCTGACCCGCGAGATCACCGCGCCGTAAGGCGTCACCCCGCCCGGCCGTCGGAGCCTCCGGCGGCCGGGCGGGTGCGGGTGTGTCGGTGGGAGCAGGCAGAATCCCCGGACATGGAGATACAGGACGTACTCGACGGCATCACCGAGTTGGCGCGAGGCTGGGGCGAGTTGGCGGAGCACTCGTGCAGCCGGGAGCGGCACCGCTTCCGGCGGGTGGGCGACATCACGGTGACGGGCAGTCTGGCCTTCACGGCTCCGTCGCCACCGGAGTGGCACGAGCACGACACGGTGCCCCGGGGCCGGTACCCGGTGTTCATGGGCGTGGTCGAGGAGCCGGAGCCGGGTGGTGCGGCGGGGCGCCCGCCGTCCTGGACGAGTCTGACGGTCGTTCCGCTGGCCGAGCCCGAGGTGATCGCCGAGGCACTGGAGGCCGGGCGGTACGAGGAGGTCTACCAGGACTACCAGCCGTTCGGGCCGGAGATCGGTGTGCTGTGGGGCGAGGGCGCCGGCTCCCGGCACGACCTCGACGCGCTGGAGGCGGCACTCGCCGAGGGCGAGGCGGCCGGGCGGGTGCCGAACGTGGTCGAGGTCGTGGCCGACCAGGAGACCGGCGCCAACCTGCTCGCCTTCCGGGTCTGGGGCGCCTGTGACGCGGACGGGGTGGAGCTGTACGCCCCCGACGGCAGCGTGGTCTGCCTCGTCCTCACCACCAACTGCTGAGCGGCCCCGCCGGAGACCGGCGGGGCCGCGTGCGCGACGGCTGCGTCAGGCGCGGCCGGCGGCCTTCTGGGTGCGGCGGGCGAGGGAGTCGATGACCACGGCGGCGAGCAGGACCGCGCCGGTGATCATGAACTGGATGGCGTTGCTCAGGCCCTGGATGTTCATGCCCGACTGGATCGAGCTGATCACCAGCGCGCCGAGCAGCGCCGACCAGGTCGAGCCGCGCCCGCCGAAGAGGCTGGTGCCGCCGATGACGGCGGCGGCGATCGCGTTCATCAGCAGGTTGCCGCCGCCGGAGGTCTGACTGGCGGACTGGATCTGGGCGGCCAGGAAGAGCCCACCGACGGCGGCCATGGTGGAGCAGATCATGAAGACCGTCGTCCGGGTCCACGGCACGTTGATGCCGGCGCGCCGGGCCCCCTCGATGTTCCCGCCGAGGGCGAAGACCTTCCGCCCGTAGCCGGTGCGGCGCAGCACGAAGTCCAACACCACGATGAAGACGAGGAAGACCAGCAGCGCCAGCGGCAGCCCCTTGTACTGGTTGAGGGTGTACGCGGCCAGGTACGCGACCACGGCCAGCACCGCCGTGCGCAGCGCGATGTCGGTGGCCGGCCGGGAGGGCACCCCGGCGGCCCGCCGCCGTCGGGTGTCCAACAGCGCCGCGCCGAGGAACAGCGCGACACCGGCCGTGGCCAGCCCGTACGCGGCGGCCTGTTGGCCGTAGATGGTGCTGTAGAGCCGCGAGACGATGTCCTTGCCGCTCAGGTTGACGGTGCCGCTGGCGCCGAGCACCTGGAGCATCAGGCCGTTCCAGCCCAGGTTGCCCGCCAGGGTGACGACGAAGGCCGGCACGCCGATCCGGGCGAAGAAGAAGCCGTGCACCAGGCCGACCAGGGTGCCGCCGAGGATGGCGCAGACGAGGGCCACCCACTGGTTGACGCCGTGGGTCACGTCCATCACCGCGAAGATCGCGGCGCACAGCCCGCTGACCGAGCCGACCGAGAGGTCGATCTCGCCGAGCAGGAGGACGAAGACCACGCCGATCGCGATCATCCCGGTGCCGACGATCTGCTGGGACAGGTTGGAGAGGTTCTGGGCCGACAGGAAGCTGCTGTTCAGGCTCCCGAAGACGGCCCAGATCACGATCAGCGCCAGCACCACCGGCAGCGAGCCGAGCTCGCCGCTGCTGATCCGGCGCTTGAACTCGCCGAGGTAGCCCTTGACGCCCTCCTGGCGGACGATCAGGCGCGGGTCCACCGCCGGGGTGGCCTCGGCGGCGACCGGCACCGGCGCGTTGACGCCGCCGGTGGGCATCGAGTCCTCCGGCAGGTGGTGCGGCCGGGAGCCGTCGTCGAAGCGGCCTTCGGTGCGCGGGGAGTCGGGGTCGTCGGTCACTGGGTGTCCTCCGTGCCACGGGCCTTGCGGCGGGTCACGGCGTTGTCCGTGGCGCCGGTGATGGCCGAGATGATCTCCTCCTGGCTGGTGGAGCGGCGGTCGAAGACCCCGTTGTTGCGGCCGAGCCGCAGCACCGCGATCCGGTCCGCGACCGCCATCACGTCGGCCATGTTGTGGCTGATCAGGATGACGCCGAGGCCCTGGCCGCGGAGCCGCTCGACCAGGTCGAGCACCTGGGCCGTCTGCTCCACGCCGAGCGCCGCCGTCGGCTCGTCCAGGATGACCACCTTGGGCGAGCCGATCAGCGACCGGGCGATGGCGACCACTTGCCGCTGGCCGCCGGAGAGCGAGGCGATCGGGATGCGCACGCTCGGGATGCGGATCGACAGGGTGTCGAGCAGCGCCCGGGAGCGCTTCTCCATCTCGACCTCGTTCAGCACGCCGAAGCGCTTGATCTCCCGGCCGAGGAAGAGGTTGCCGACGACGTCGAGGTTGTCGCAGAGCGCCAGGTCCTGGTAGACCGTGGCCACGCCCAAGTGCTGGGCGTCCTGCGGCCGGTGGATGCTGACCGGCTTGCCCTGCCACTCGATGACACCCTCGTCCGGCTGATTGACCCCGGCGATCGACTTGACCAGGGTCGACTTGCCCGCGCCGTTGTCGCCCACCAGGGCGACGACTTCGCCGGCGTTCACCTCCAACTCGATGTCGGTCAGCGCCTGGACGGCGCCGAACCGCTTGGAGACCCCGCGCAGGGCCAGGACCGGACCGGATGTCATCGCGCGCCCCCGGCTACTGGAGGCCTGCGGCGGTGCAGGCGGCGGCGAAGTCCGGGGTGCAGATCTGCGCCACGGTGTAGAGGCCGTCGGCCACCACGGTGGTCTTGATGTTGTCCTTGTTCAGCACGATCGGGGTGATCAGGTTCGACTTGACGGCGGTGCCGCTGCCGCTGGTCGCGGTGGTCGGGGCCACCGAGGAGTCGATCTCCTTGCCCAGGCCGAGGTTGACGGCCATGGTGGCGGCGGTCTCCGCCTCCGGCTTGTACGGCTTGTAGATGGACATGGTCTGGGTCCCCGCGACGATCCGCTGCACCGCGTCCAGCTGCGCGTCCTGACCGGTCAGCGGCACGCTCAGCCCGGCGGCCTTGAGGGCGGTGGCGATACCGGCGGCCATGCCGTCGTTCGCCGAGTAGACCCCGACGACGTTGGGCGCGCCGATCGCCGTGATCGCGGCGCTGGCCTCCTGGTTGGCGGTGTTCGGGTCCCAGGCCGGGGTGTCGTACTCCTTGCCGATCTTGAGCTTGCCGTCGATCGCGCTGTGCGCACCGGCCTTGAACTGGGCGGCGTTCGGGTCGGTGGGCGAGCCGTTGATCATGATGATCTGCCCGCTCGCCGCCTTGCTCCCGACCGCCGTGACCAGCGCCTGGCCCTGGAGCTGCCCGACCTTGTTGTTGTCGAACGACACGTACGCGTCCACCGGCCCCTGGGCCAGGCGGTCGTACGCGACCACCTTGACGCCCGCGTCGTGCGCCTTCTGGACGGAGGACTGGATCGCCTTGGCGTCCACCGCGTCCAGGATCAGCACCTTGTCGCCCTTGGTGAGCGCGGTGTCGACCTGGGTCTGCTGCTGCGTCGCGTCCTGGTTGGCGTTGTAGTAGTCGATCGTGGCGTTCGGGGCCAGTGCCTTGATCTTCGCCTCGATCAGCGGCCGGTCGAACTGCTCGTACCGGGTGGTCTTTGACTCCGGCAGCAGCAGCCCGATCTTGAGCGCGGTGGTCGAGCCGCTGGCGCTGCTCCCACCGCCGCTCGACTGCTTGGCGCTGCCACAGGCGGCGGCGCCCAGGGCAAGGGCGGTCACGGCCGTCGCCAGGACGGTACGGCGCAGAACCACATTCATCAGGATGCCTCCAGTGTCGGTCCGCCCCCGGCTTAGAGTCTGCGAACCGGAAGCCCCCACCACGAGGCAGGCTGCGCCGAAAGGGCTCAGACTGCCCCCATCCGGCCCAGTGCGAGCACACGAACCGATCATATTTCTCTCATAAAGTCGCGGTAGGACTTGGTGTTCGAACGAGTTCTGACTGAATGTCGGAGAAACGGTGGAATCGTGCGGGTTGCTCGCGGCGTGACCGTCCTGTTGTCAGTGGGGGTCGTCGCGGCCTTCGCCCTGGCCACCGAAGTCCCCGGTTCGAAGAGCGGGCCGGCCGCGGCCGCTCCGGCCAGCTCCTCGGCCGGCCGGAGCGGCACACCGTCCGGCAGCCCCAGTGCGAGCCCCAGCCCCAGCCCGTCGCCGACCTGGGACGGCCAGGTGAAGGCGCTCGGCGACGGCTCCACCTCCGACACCGGCCCGCAGCCCAAGCAGTCCAGGGCCGAGAAGCTGAAGCCCGGTGAGAAGCCGCCGCAGTTCGTGGTGTTCTCGTGGGACGGGGCGCTGGAGAACGACGACGGCCTGTTCTCGCGCTTCCGCGAGCTGGGCGAGGAGAACAACGCCCAGATGACGTTCTTCCTGAGCGGCATCTACACCGTGCCCAAGTCCAAGCGCACGCTCTACCACCCGCCGCAGCACGACGTCGGCTCCGCCGCCATCGACTTCCCCACCGATGCCCACGTCAAGGACACCCTGGAGCAGCTGCGGCTGGCCTGGCAGGCCGGGAACGAGATCGGCACCCACTTCAACGGGCACTTCTGCGGCGCCAAGGGCGGCGGCGACTGGAGCACCGAGGAGTGGAAGAGCGAGCTCGACCAGGCGGTCTCCTTCGTCACCCACTGGAAGACCAACACCGGCTTCAAGGACCTCCCGCCGCTGCCCTTCGACTACACCAAGGAGCTCGTCGGGGGCCGTGCCCCCTGCCTGGAAGGGCAGAAGAACCTGCTCCCGGCCGAGAAGGCGGACGGCTTCCGGTACGACGCCAGTTCACCGGGTGAATTCCAGGTCTGGCCCGGCAAGAAGGGCGGTATCTGGAACTTCCCGCTCCAACTGCTGCCCTTTCCGGGCAAGTCGACCCAGGGCCTTTCGATGGACTTCAACTTCCTCGCAGGGCAGTCCGGGGACAGCACCGAGGGCAATCCGAAGAAGTACGCAGAATGGGAGAAGCAGACCCGCGAAAGCTATCTCAGCGGTTTCGAGCGGGTCTACAACGGAAGTCGGGCCCCGCTGTTCATCGGGAATCACTTCGAGACCTGGAACGGCGGCATCTACATGCAGGCCATCGAGGACGTGATGAAGAGCGTGTGCAAGCGGGACGGCGTCCGCTGCGTCTCCTTCCGCCAGGTCGCCGACTGGCTGGACGCCCAGGACCCGAAGGTCCTCGACCAGCTGCGCGGGCTGGACCCGGCCCAGCCCGCCGACTGGTCACGCCTGGTCAAGTGACCGAGGGCCGAGAGGCTGCGGCCCCCGCAGCCTCTCGACCCCCGACGGATCTCACCTGTCCTGGCCGCCGGCCGTCTTCATGTACGAGGTCCAGATCCGGGTGGGCAGAGCGGAGTCCGGAGCATCCGGGGCGGCGCCGCCCAGCCCCTCCAGCGAGAGCAGCTTCAGGTCCTTCAGGTCCGCCCGGAAGACCGTCACGGCCGTGGACACCTGCCCGCTGTAGCCGACGAACCAGCCCGCCGTACGGTCCGTGGTGGTGCCGGGCTTCCCGGCCAGGCCGGGGCCGGCCTCCGCCGCCGAGGTGGCGCTCCCGGTGCGGACGGCGCCCTTGAGCGCCGCGTCCACCTCCCCGGCGGCAGCTGCGGGCAGTGCCTGCACGGTGGCCGGCAGCCGCAGCGCGAGCGGCGCGCCGTTCCGGGTGATCCTGAGCACCGAGTACGGGTCCGTGTGGCGGCCGCCCGCGGCGAAGGCGGCGTACGCGTCGGCCGTCCTGATCGCGCTCGGCGTGGAGTTCCCGACCCCGAAGGCGGGCACCAACTCGCCCATGCTGCTGGGGAGCAGGCCCAGGTCCGTGGCGGTCTTCACCACCCGGTCCAGGCCGACGTCCATGCCGAGCTGCATCATCGGCCCGTTGACCGAGTCCTCCACCGCGCTCCGCAGGGTGACGCTGCCCAGGCTCCGCCTGCCGTCGTTGGCGGTCTTCACGATCTTCCCGTCCCGCCCCCAGTACGGTCCTTCCGGGGTCATCACGTTCACGCCGTTGTCGCCGTCGTAGCTGGTGCTGGGCAGGACCGGCGTACGGGCGCCGCCCCGCTTGTGCTGCACGCCCTGGCTGAGCCCCGCTGCGTACACCAGCGGGGTGAACGCCGAACCGACCGGCACCGTCGAGGTGTTGGCGTTGTCGAAGCCCTGCTTCAGGTAGTCGGGGCCGCCGTAGAGCGCGAGGAGTCTCCCGTCGGGGGCCACCGACGCTGCGCCGACGTGCAGGAGCTTGTCGGCATCGCGGCTGTGCGGGTCGATGTCCTTGGTGGCGTCCTGCACGGCGGCGGCCAGGGCGTTGACCCTCGGCTTCTCGAAGGTGGTCCAGATCTGGTGACCGCCGAGGTCGAAGCGGGCCGGTGTGATGTCGGTGTGGCTCTCCACGTAGTTCCTGGCCATGTCCACCAGGTACCCGACCTGGCCGCTCAGCCCCACCCCCTTCGGCTGGGGCTTCGGCTCGGGGAACACCGTGTAGGTGGCGCGCTCGGCGGCGGAGAGCTTGCCGACCTTCACCATCCGGTTGAGGATCCAGGACCACCGGTCCTCGGCCCGCTTGTGGTTCTCCGGGCCGAGCGCCGGGTCGAACTGCCCGGCCCCGTTCAACAGGGCGGCCAGGAAGGCCCCTTCGCTCGGGTTGAGCTGCGAGACGTCCTTGCCGTAGTACGCCGCCGCAGCGCGTTCGATGCCGTAACTGCCCCGCCCGAACCAACTGGTGTTCAGATACCCGGCCAGGATGTCCTGCTTGGTCATCCGATGGTCCAGTTTGACCGCTATGACGATCTCGCGCAGCTTGCGGGAGACGTCCTGACGCTGGTTCAGATAGCTGTTCTTGACGTACTGCTGAGTGATGGTCGAACCACCCTGGGTGTCGCCGCCCGAGCCCATCCGGTAGACCGCCCGGGTGATGCCCGTGAAGGAGATCCCCGGGTCGGAGTAGAAGGTCTCGTTCTCGGCGGCCAGCACGGCCCACTGCACCGACTGCGGCACCCGGTCGAGCGACACCTCCTGCCGGTTGATCTCGCCGACCCGGGCCATCTCGGTGCCGTCCGCCCAGTAGTAGACGTTGTTCTGCTGGGTGGCGAAGGCGTTCAGGTCGTCCGGGACGTGGGTGGTGACGAAGAACCAGGTCAGCCACCCCGTCAGCACCAGCGCCCCGGCACTCGCCACCAGGAGCAGCTGCCGCCAGGACGGGAGCCAGCGGCGGAGCCCGCGCCGCCCCTTCCGCGGGTAGTCGACGCGCTGCCACGGACGCCACCGGCGCCGTCCGGGCTTCTCCGCCTCGGCCCCGTCACTCTCGTGAGCTCGCACAGTCCGGTCTCCGATTCGCTTGTGGGGCAGATCCCTTCGTACACACAGACGCGTCGGGGCTGCACCGGCGACCCACCGGAGGAGTGTGATCGCGGTCATACCGGGCCGACCGGGTGACCCGTCGGAGTGCCTGCGCCCGGTCTGCCCGGCGGCGGGGGGAGGATCGCGGCACCGGCGGGCCGGCACGCCTGCGCAGGCCCGCGCCGTCCGGGAGGGTGCGATGCGGATCCTGCTCGTCGCGAGCGCGTTCAACAGCCTGACCCAGCGTGTGTTCGCCGAACTGCGCGAACACGGCCACACCCTGGCCGTCCACCTGCACGGCGAGGACGACCCGCTCCGGGCGGCCGTCCGGGCGTTCGCGCCGGAGCTGGTCGTCGCCCCGATGCTCAGGACGGCGCTGCCGCGCGACGTCTGGTCGGCGCACACCTGCCTGATCGTCCACCCGGGCCCGCTCGGCGACCGGGGGCCGTCCTCGCTGGACTGGGCGATCCACGACGGCGCGGGCCGCTGGGGAGTGACGGTGCTCCAGGCCGGTGAGGTGATGGACGGCGGCGACGTTTGGGCCACCGCGCACCTCACCGTGCCGCCCGTCGGCAAGAGCGACCTCTACCGCAACGAGGTCTCGGACGCCGCGCTGCGCGCCGTCCGGCTCGCCGTGGAGCGCTTTGCCTCGGGCCGGTTCCGCCCGCGCCGCCAGGCCGGCCCGCAGTGGCCGGTCACCGAGCGGACCAGGCCCTACCTGCGCCAGCCGGTGCGGCGGATCGACTGGGCCGCCGACCCGACCGCGACGGTGCTGCGCAGGCTCCGGGCGGCCGATTCGCAGCCCGGTGTGCTCGACGAGCTGCTCGACGGCGAGTGGTACCTGCACGGCGGCCACCCGGAGGACGAACTCCGTGGAGAGCCCGGCGAGTTGCTGGCCACCCGGGCCGGAGCGGTCTGCCGGGCGACGGTGGACGGCGCGGTCTGGCTGCCCGAGCTGCGCGAGCGCCGCCGCCCGGACGGCCCGGCGACGTTCAAGCTGCCCGCGACCCTCGCCCTCGGCAGCCGCCCGTCCGGACTGCCGCCGCTGCCCGAACTGCCCGAGGTGCCCGCTCCGCTGGAGCTGCCGGGGCAGCGCCGCACCTGGACGGACCTGCGCTACCGCGAGGACGGCCCGGTCGGCTTCCTCCGGTTCTCCTTCCCCGGCGGGGCGATGAGCACCGAGCACTGCCGCCGCCTGCTGGCGGCCTACCGGTACGCCTGCGCCCGCCCGACCGGTGTGCTGGTGCTCGGCGGCGGCCGGGACTTCTTCTCCAACGGCATCCACCTGAACGTGATCGAGGCCGCCGCCGACGCGTCGGCGGAGTCCTGGGCCAACATCAACGCGATGAACGACCTGGTGGAGGCCGTCCTCACCACCACCGACCGCCTGGTGGTGGCCGCCCTCGGCGGCAACGCGGCGGCGGGCGGGGCGATGCTGGCGCTGGCCGCCGACGAGGTCTGGTGCCGCGACGGTGCGGTGCTCAACCCGCACTACCGCCTGATGGGCCTGCACGGCTCGGAGTACTGGACCTACACCCTGCCGCGCCGGGTCGGCCCCGCGATGGCCGCCCGGCTCACCGGGCAGGCCCTCCCGGTCACCGCCGCGCGGGCCGAGCGGGCAGGGCTGGTCGACCGGGTGGTCACGGCGGCCCCCGGCGCCTTCCCGGCGGAGGTCGCCCGGCTGGCCGGGCAGCTGGCCACTGCCCAGGGGCTGCGACGCCGCATCGGCGAGAAGAAGGCCGCCCGCGAACGCGACGAGGCGCACCGCCCGCTCGCCGACCACCGCGCGGCCGAACTCGCCCTGATGCGACGCGACTTCGCCCCGGGCGCGCCGTACCACGCGCTGCGCTCGGCCTTCGTCTGCAAGACCCCCGCCGTCGGCACCCCGCCCCACCTGGCGGGCGAGCACACCCGCTGGACGGCGCCGGGGTAGCCGGCCCCTGCCCGCCGGTCACCCGATCGGGCTGCCCGGTGGCCGTGGGTTTCCCCGGCCTCCCGGGGCCCGTGGCGGTTCGGCCGACCGGTGGGAGAGGGGCGCTGCGGGGGTGTGTCCGGCCGCGCTTGCCGAACCGGCTCGCGGGATCGCTGGTATGAAGATTCTGGGCCTGTTATGTCGGGCTCGTCCCAGTTTCTTGAGGAGGCATCCTCATGGGTGCAACAGCAGTCACCTCCGACGCCGCCGGGAGCGGTGCGTCGCAGCCCGGCCAGGAACCGGCGCCGGTACACATCCTGTGGATCAACGCGGGCCTGAGCTGCGACGGCGACTCCGTGTCGCTGACCGCAGCCATGCAGCCCAGCATCGAGCAGATCGTCACCGGCGAGATCCCCGGTCTGCCGCCCGTCGCGGTGCACTGGCCGCTGATCGACTTCGAGTGCGGGCCCGTCCAGGGCGCGGACAACTTCGTCGAGTGGTTCTTCAAGGCGGCCCGCGGCGAACTCGAACCCTTCGTGCTGGTGGTCGAGGGGTCCATCCCCAACGAGTCCATCAAGCCCGAGGGTTACTGGTGCGGGTTCGGCGACGACCCGGCCACCGGCCAGCCCATCACCACCAGCGAGTGGCTCGACCGGCTCGCCCCGAAGGCGACCGCCGTCGTCGCCATCGGCACCTGCGCCACCTACGGCGGCATCCACGCGATGGCCGGCAACCCGACCGGCGCGATGGGCGTGCCCGACTACCTCGGCTGGGACTGGACCTCCAAGGCCGGTCTGCCGATCGTCTGCGTGCCGGGCTGCCCGATCCAGCCCGACAACTTCTCCGAGACCCTGGTCTACCTGCTCCACCAGCTCAGCGGCGCCGCGCCGATGATCCCGCTGGACGACAAGCTGCGCCCGACCTGGCTGTTCGGCGCGACCGTCCACGAGGGCTGCGACCGGGCCGGGTACTACGAGCAGGGCCAGTTCGCCACCGAGTACGGCTCCCCGCAGTGTCTGGTGAAGCTCGGCTGCTGGGGCCCGGTGGTCAAGTGCAACGTCCCCAAGCGGGGCTGGATCAACGGCGTCGGCGGCTGCCCGAATGTCGGCGGCATCTGCATCGCCTGCACGATGCCGGGCTTCCCCGACAAGTTCATGCCGTTCATGGACGAGCCGCCCGGCGGCAAGGTCTCCAGCACCGCCAGTGCGGCCTACGGCACGGTGATCCGCAGGCTGCGTTCGATCACGGCGAAGACGGTGGACAAGGAGCCCAAGTGGCGCCGCACCGGCCAGAAGCTGACGACGGGTTACCGCCCGCCGTGGTGATCCGCTGACGCCTTGCAGCCGGCCGGCCTTCCCGCCCGGTGACCTCCCCCGAACGACGAGAGGCAGTACAGAGACGATGGCACCGACGACGAAGCCGGCCGGCGACGGCCTCACCGAGATGTCCTGGGACCCGATCACCCGGATCGTGGGCAGCCTGGGCATCCACACGAAGATCGACTTCAAGCAGAAGAAGGTCGCGGAGTGCTACAGCACCTCCTCGGTCTTCCGCGGCTACAGCGTCTTCATGCGCGGCAAGGACCCGCGCGACGCGCACTTCATCACCAGCAGGATCTGCGGCATCTGCGGCGACAACCACGCGACGTGCTCGGTGTACGCGCAGAACATGGCGTACGGGGTGAAGCCCCCGCACCTGGCCGAGTGGATCATCAACCTCGGCGAGGCGGCCGAGTACATGTTCGACCACAACATCTTCCAGGAGAACCTGGTCGGGGTCGACTACTGCGAGAAGATGGTCCGCGAGACCAACCCCGGCGTCCTGGAGCTGGCCGAGCGCACCGAGGCGCCGCACGCGGGCGACCACGGCTACAAGACGATCGCCGACATCATGCGCTCGCTCAACCCGATCGAGGGCGAGTTCTACCGCGAGGCGCTGCAAGTCAGCCGCTACACCCGGGAGATGTTCTGCCTGATGGAGGGCCGCCACGTGCACCCCTCCACCCTCTACCCGGGCGGCGTCGGCACGGTCGCCACCGTCCAGCTCTTCACCGACTACCTGAGCCGCCTGATGCGGTACGTCGAGTTCATGAAGCGCGTCGTGCCGCTGCACGACGACCTCTTCGACTTCTTCTACCAGGCGCTGCCCGGCTACGAGGAGGTCGGCCGCCGCCGCATCATGCTCGGCTGCTGGGGCAGCCTCAACGACCCCGACCACTGCGACTTCACGTACCGCAACATGACCGACTGGGGCCGGCGGATGTTCGTCACCCCGGGCGTCGTGGTGGACGGCAAGCTCGTCACCAACGACCTCACCGAGATCAACCTGGGCATCCGCATCCTGCTCGGCAGCTCGTACTACCAGGACTGGGAGGGCCAGGAGCAGTTCGTCACGCACGACCCGCTCGGCAACCCCGTCGACCCGCGCCACCCGTGGAACCAGCACACCATCCCCGCCCCGCAGAAGCGCAACTTCGACGACAAGTACAGCTGGGTGATGAGCCCGCGCTGGTACGACGGCAAGGACTACCTCGCCCTCGACACCGGCGGCGGCCCGCTCGCCCGGCTCTGGTCGACCGCGCTCTCCGGCCTGGTCGACTTCGGGTACGTCAAGGCGACCGGCCACAGCGTGCAGATCAACCTGCCGCGCACCATGACCAAGCCGGAGACCAGCTTCGAGTGGAAGATCCCGCAGTGGAGCAACGCGATCGAGCGCAACCGCGCCCGGACGTACTTCCAGGCGTACGCCGCCGGCGCGGCCCTGCACTTCGCGGAGAAGGCGCTCAGTGAGGTCCGGGCGGGCCGCACCCAGACCTGGGAGAAGTTCGAGGTGCCGGACGAGGGCATCGGCTGCGGCTTCACCGAGGCCGTGCGCGGCGTGCTCTCGCACCACATGGTGATCCGCGACGGCAAGATCGCCAACTACCACCCGTACCCGCCGACTCCGTGGAACGCCAGCGTGCGCGACACCTACGGCACCCCCGGCCCCTACGAGGACGCGGTGCAGAACACGCCGATCTTCGAGGAGAACAGCCCCGAGAACTTCAAGGGCATCGACATCATGCGCGCCGTCCGCAGCTTCGACCCGTGCCTGCCCTGCGGCGTCCACATGTACGTCGGCGACGGCCGCACGGTGCAGAAGATGCACGTCCCCACCGGCCTGAGCGGGATGGGCGGATGAGCGCCGCGACGGCACGGACCGCCGTGAGCGCGGAGCAGACCGGGCGCCGGGTCGAGGAACTCCTCGACGGGCTCTCCACCGACCCGGCCGCCCAGGCGGCGGCCGAGGAACTCGTCCGCGTCCTGATGGACTTCTACGGCGCGGGCCTCGCCCGGGTCGTCACCCTGCTCGGAGCGCAGCACGGCGAAGCGCTCGCGCGACTGGCCGACGACGAGCTGGTCTCCGCACTGCTGGCGCTGCACGACCTGCACCCGCAGGAGGTGACCGCCCGGATCGAACGGGCACTGGCCGCCGTACCCGCGCACCCCGCCCGGGTCGAGCACTTCGACCCGGCCACCGGGGCGCTCCGGCTCCGGCTGGAAGGCGGTGGCGGCTCGGGGTGCGGCTGCGCGAGCACCGCGCAGACCGCCCGGCAGAGCCTCGAGGCGGCGCTCGGCCACCTCGCCCCCGAGGTGACCTCACTCGAACTGGACACGCCGGAGCCCGCCCGCCCCGCCCCGGCACTGCTCCAGATCGGCCACCGTCCGGGCCTGCGCACCGAGGCCCCGGCGGAGGCCAGGTGACCGGCCCCGGCCTCGGCACCCTGCGCCGGCTGCGCGCACCCGCGCCGCCGCGCCCCGAGCGCTGCGAACTCTGCGCGCAGCCGCTGGGCGACCCGCACCGGCACCTGGTGGACACCGAGTCCCGGACGCTCACCTGCGCCTGCCAGGCCTGCACCGTGCTGTTCGCCCAGGACGGCGCCGGGCACGGCAAGTACCGTGCCGTGCCCGACCGTTACCTCGTCGACCCGGCGCACGTGCTCGACGACGGCGCCTGGGAGCAGCTCCAGATCCCGGTCAGCACCGCCTTCTTCTTCCGGAACGCGGCGCTCGACCGCCTGGTCGCGCTCTACCCGAGCCCGGCCGGGGCGACCGAGAGCGAGCTGGACCCGCAGACCTGGGAGGCGGTGCTCGGACGCAGCGCCCTCGCCGCCGAGCTCGAACCCGACGTCGAGGCCCTGCTGCTGCGCCGCTCTCCCGGGCAGGGCGAGTGCTTCCTGCTGCCGATCGACGTCTGCTACGAACTGGTCGGCCGGATGCGGCTGTACTGGCAGGGCTTCGACGGCGGTGCCGAGGCCCGCGCCGAGCTCGCGGCCTTCTTCGACCGCGTCCGCACCCGGGCCCGGACGGTGCGGACGGAGGTGCACCCGTGACGGAGCTGACGTTCAGCTGCACCGGAGTCCGAGCCGACCCGTATGCGGCCGGGCCGACCCTGGTCTTCCGGCTGCGGATCACCGCCGGGGACGCCGCCCGCGTCCACGCGCTCGTCCTGCACTGCCAGCTGCGGATCGAGCCGGCCCGCCGCCGCTACGGCGCCCAGGAGGGCGGACGGCTCGCCGACCTCTTCGGCGAACGCTCCCGCTGGGGCAGCACGCTGAACCCCGTGCAGTTCGCCCAGGTCTCGCTGACCGTCCCCGGCTTCACCGGGGAGACGGAGGCCGATCTCGTGGTGCCGTGCACCTACGACACCGACATCGCCGCCTCCCGCTACCTCGGCGCCCTTGAGGACGGCGAGGCGCCGCTGCTGATCCTCTTCTCCGGCACGGCCTTCACCGGCGCCGGGGGCTTCCAGGTCGAGCCGGTGCCCTGGGACCGCGAAGCGCGCTGCGGCCTGCCGGTCGCCGTCTGGCAGCAGATGATCGAGCAGCACTTCCCCGGCTGCGGCTGGATCCGGCTGCCGCACGGCACGATGGAGGCACTCCTCGCCTACCGCTCCCGGCACGCCCTCACCTCCTGGGAGGCCACCCTGCGCTCCCTGCTGGACGCCGCCGGGGCCGAACCCCTGACCCTCGGCGGCGCTGCCGCCCTCCTGACCACCGAAGGGGTCACACCGTGACCACGAGCACCGCCGCAGCTGCGGTGGAACCACGCTTCGCCGCCGCCCGGCAGATCGCCGACGCCGTCCTCTTCGAGGGCTACGTCCTCTACCCCTACCGGGCGTCGGCCGCCAAGAACCGGCTGCGCTGGCAGTTCGGCGTCCTCGTCCCGCCGTCCTGGGGGGCGGACCAGGGGGAGCACTCCGCCCAGCGCACCGAGTGCCTGATGGAGCCGCGCGCCGGAGCACGGCTGCACGTCGAGGTCCGCTTCCTGCGAGCCCAGCGGCGGACGGTGCAACAAGCACTTCCCGACGGGGAGTTCGAGACCACCGAGGCGCTGGAGCTGCCCGACCGGGTACTCGTACCCTGGGACGAGGGCGTCGAGGAGCGCGTCGAACTCTCCTTCTCCGTCGACGAGTTGTCCGGGGAAGGCGTCGTCGTCCCGTTCAGCCGGCCGGCCCAGCAGCAGACCGAGCCCGTCCACGACGGCGACCGCCCGGCCGGGCGGCTGCTGCTGCGCCGGGAGCGCGTCGACGGCCTGGTCCGGGCGCGCAGCACCGACGTCCCCGGCCCGTACGCCGTCCAGCGGCTCACCGTCGAGCTGGAGAACGCCTGCAGCTGGACGCCGCCCACCGACGGCGCCGACCGCGACGCGGCCCTGCCGCGCTCGCTCGTCTCCGCCCACCTGCTGCTCGGGCTCGACGCGGGCACCTTTCTCTCGATGACCGACCCGCCGGAGTGGGCCAAGGGCGCCGCTGCCGAATGCCGCAACCTGCACACCTGGCCGGTGCTGGCGGGCGAGCCCGGCCGGTCCGACGTGCTGCTCTCCTCGCCGATCATCCTGGAGGACCACCCCGCCGTCGCCCCCGAGAGCCCCGGCGCGCTCTACGACGCGACCGAGATCGACGAGATCCTCGCGCTGCGCACCACGGCCCTCACCGATCAGGAGAAGCGGGAGGCGCGCGGCACCGACGCCCGCGCGGGCGCCGTGATCGACCTCGCCGACTCGATGCCCCCCGAGATGTGGGAACGGCTGCACGGCGCGGTCCGCTCACTGCGCGACATCACCGAGCCGGAGCCGATCCCCGTCGCCGTGACCGCCCCCGCCGCCCCCGACCTGCAACCGGACAAGCCCTGGTGGGACCCGGCGAGTGACGCCGCCGTCGACCCGGGGCAGGACCGGATCGAGATCGACGGCCGCTCGGTCGGCGCGGGCAGCCGTGTCCGGCTGAAGCCGGGCAGCCGCCGCACCGACGCGCAGGACTTCTTCCTGCACGGCCGCACGGCCCTGGTGGAGGCGGTCGTCCACGACGTCGACGGGACGACCCACCTGGCCGTGACCGTCGAGGACGACCCGGGGGCCGACCTCTGGCGCGACCAGGGCCGCTTCCTCTACTTCCAGCCGGACGAGGTCACCCCGCTGGAGGGGGAGTGAGCACGCCGAAGGCCGGGCGCGTCCTGATCGCCGGGGTCGGCAACATCTTCCTCGGTGACGATGGCTTCGGCGTCGAGACCGTACGACGGCTGGCCGGGCACCCGCTGCCGGCGGACGTCGAGACCCTCGACGTCGGGGTGCGCGGCGTGCACCTCGCCTACCAACTGCTGGACGGCTACCGCGCGTTGGTCCTGGTGGACGCCACCTCCCGGGGCGGGCCACCCGGGACGGTCTATCTGATCGAGGCCGCCGCACCAGGCTCAGTCGAGCTGGAGGCACCCGCGCTGGACGGGCACCGGATGGGGCCCGACGCCGTGCTGGCCCTGCTGGACACGCTGAGCGCGGGCACCGGCGGCACGGCGCCCGAACGCGTCCTGGTGGTCGGCTGCGAGCCGCTCTCGCTGGAGGAGGGCATCGGGCTCAGCGAGCCGGTGGCCGCCGCCGTCGAGGAGGCCGTCGCGATGATCCTCCAGGTGCTGCGGGACGAACTCGCCGACCGTCCAGGACGGATGGCGGAAGTGGCCGGCGACCGGGCCGGAGGACGAGAAGAGAGCGGGGCATCACGATGTGGAAGATCCTGATCATCGGGCTGGGCGGGTGCGCTGTCGCCGTGCTGTACCAGAACCTGCCCGACATCAAGCGCTACCTGCGGATCCGCGCGATGTGAGCCGGGCCCGCCCGGCCGTAGGTCTGCATTGCGGCGAATGGCTTAGCCCCGGGTGCACCGTCGGCGCGGCTGCCCGCCCCCGGCGGTGGCGCGCCCTGTAATGGAGCCGATCGGACCGCCCGCCCCACCCGGCGAGCGGTCCAACTCGGTGACCACGTACGGGAGTGAGGCCGATGCACGAGATGTCGCTCGCGATGGCCGTCGTGGAGCAGGTGGAGCAGGCCGCAGTGGCCGAGGGGGCGACGGGCGTCGAGGCCGTCCACCTCCAGGTCGGCCAACTCGCCGGGGTGGTGGCCGAGGCACTCGCCTTCTCCTTCGAACTCGCCTGCGAGGGGACGGTGTTGCAGGGTGCCGCACTCGTCACCGAGGAGATCCCCGGCCTCGCCCGGTGCCGGCCGTGCGCCCAGGAGTGGGGCGTCGGAATGCCGCCGGAGCTGACCTGCCCGCGCTGCGCGGGCTCCGAGGTCGAGCTGCTGGCCGGGAGGGAGTTGCTGATCAGGGGCGTCCGGTGGGCCGGTCGTCCGGAGCCCGCCCCCGCCGGGGGCGCCGCCCGAGTCGACCAGGAAGGCTGAGCCATGTGCAGGACCACCGATCTGCGGCAGGCGGTGCTCGCGAAGAACGACGCGGGCGCCCAGGAGTTGCGCACCGCGCTCGCGCGGCGCGGGGCGATCGCCGTCAACCTGCTCTCCAGCCCCGGCAGCGGGAAGACCGCGCTGCTGGAGGCGGAGCTCGGGCTCGCCCGGGAGCGCGGCCTGCCGGTCGCGGCCCTCACCGCCGACCTCGCGACCGAGAACGACGCACTGCGGCTGGCCCGTTCGGGCGCGCCGGTCAAGCAGGTGCTCACCGACGGCCTGTGCCACCTGGAGGCGGGCATGCTGCGCGGCCACCTGGCCGGATGGCTCCCCGACGGGACGCGACTGCTGTTCGTCGAGAACGTCGGCAACCTGGTCTGCCCCGCCTCCTACGACCTGGGGGAGTCGCTGAGGGTGGCGCTCGCCTCGGTGACCGAGGGGGAGGACAAGCCGCTGAAGTACCCGACGGCCTTCGGGCTGGCCCAGCTGGTCGTGGTGACCAAGACCGACCTGGCGGCGGCGGTCGAGTTCGACGAGGCCGCCTTCCGCGCCAACGTCGAGCGGGTCAACCCCGGCGTGGAGGTGGTGCTCACCTCGGCCCGGACGGGGCTGGGTGCCGGCCTGCTGCTCGACCGGGCGGTCGCGGTGCTGGACGGCGCGGCGCCGCACCGGCCGGTGATGGCCGGCCAGGCCGGCGGGCACGGGCACAGTCACGGTCCCGGGCATGAGCACGGGCATGAGCACAGCCACGAACACGGGCACGAACACGGGCACGAGCACCAGCACGCGCCTGCGCTGACGGAGCGCCGGTCTTGACCGTCGGGCTGGAGACGGCCGGGCGGCAGCGGCTGCGGGTGCTCATCCGTGGTGTGGTGCAGGGCGTCGGCTTCCGGCCGTTCGTCTCCACCCTGGCCGCCGAACTCGGGCTCTCCGGCGAGGTGCTGAACACCGGCGACGGCGTCGTGGTCGAGATCGAGGGCACCCCGGAGGCCCTCGGGGCGTTCTGCGCCCGGGTCGCCAGCCAGGCCCCGCCGCTGGCCGACGTCCAGTCCGTCGCGCACGAGGAGCTGGCTGTCACCGGCAGCTCCGACTTCACCATCCTCCCGTCCCGGCCGGGCGGCCTCGGCCGGGCGCTCATCCCGCCCGACACCGCGACCTGTGCCGACTGCCTCGCCGAGCTGGCCGACCCCGCCGACCGCCGCCACCGGCACCCCTTCATCACCTGCACCAACTGCGGCCCGCGCTTCACCATCGTCACCGGCCTCCCGTACGACCGGGCGGCCACCACCATGGCCGCCTTCCCGATGTGCGCCGAGTGCGCACGCGAGTACGCAGACCCGGCGGACCGGCGCTTCCACGCCCAGCCCGTGGCCTGCCACGCCTGCGGACCGCGACTGAGCCTCCTGGTCGCACAGGAGGGCAGGCCCGTCGCGGCCGGTCAGGGCAGCGAGGCGATGGCGCGGGCCCGCCGCCTGCTGGCGGACGGCGCCGTCCTGGCGGTCAAGGGGATCGGCGGCTACCACCTCGCCTGCGACGCCGCGAACCCCGAGGCGGTCGCGCTGCTACGGCGGCGCAAGGCCCGTGGGGACAAGCCGTTCGCCGTGCTGGCCCAGCAGCCCGCCGACATCGCCCCGCTCGTGGAACTCAACCGGGCGGAGGAGGAGCTGCTGACCGGAGCCGTCCGGCCGATCGTCCTGCTGCGGCGCAGGCCCGGCGCCCGGGGCGTGGCCGAGGCCGTCGCCCCGCGCTGCCCGGACCTGGGCGTGATGCTCGCCTACACGCCGCTGCACCACCTGCTGCTGGGCCTGCCGGGCGACCCGCCCGGCCCCCGGCTGCTCGTGATGACCAGCGGCAACCTCGCGGGCGAGCCGATCGTCACCGACGACACCGCCGCACTGGAGCGCCTCGCGCCGCTCGCCGACGGCTGGCTGACGCACGACCGCCCGATCCACGTGCCCTGCGACGACTCGGTGGTACGCATCTGCGACGGCGAGCCGTTGCTCGTCCGCCGCTCCCGGGGCTACGCACCGCTCCCGGTGCAACTCCCGCTGCCGGTACGGCCCGTGCTGGCCGTCGGCGGAGACCTGAAGAACACCTTCTGCCTGGCCGACGGGGACCGCGCCTGGCTGTCCGGGCACGTCGGGGACATGGACGACCTCGCGACGCTGCGCGCCTTCGACCGCGCGGTAGGGCAGTTGGGGAGCATCACCGGCGTACGGCCCGAACTGCTCGCCGCCGACCGCCACCCCGGCTACCGCTCGGCCCGGTGGGCGGAGCGGGCCGCCGCCGGGCGGCCGGTGCTGCGCGTCCAGCACCACCACGCGCACATCGCCTCGGCGATGGCCGAGCACGGGCTGGACGGCAGCCGGCCGGTGATCGGCGTCGCCTTCGATGGGACGGGCTACGGCGACGACGGCGCGGTGTGGGGCGGTGAGGTGCTGCTCGCCGACTACGCGGGCTTCCGCCGCCTGGTCCAACTCCGTTACGTCCCACTGCCTGGCGGCGACGCGGCCGTCCGCCGTCCGTACCGGATGGCGCTGGCCCATCTGCACGCCGCCGGGCTGGACTGGGCGGCCGACCTGCCGTGCGTCGGCGCCTGTCCGCCGAAGGAACGGGAGCTGCTGGCACGCCAGTTGGAGCGGGGCCTCAACTGCGTCCCGACCTCGAGCATGGGCCGGCTCTTCGACGCCGTCTCATCGCTGGCCGGGGTGTGCCACCTGGCCGGGTACGAGGCGCAGGCCGCTATCGAGCTGGAGGCGGCCGCGTACCGGGCCGATGCCGGGGCCGGCTACTCGTTCGGGCTCGGCCCGGGAGACCCGGCCCGGGGCGGGGCCGAGTCGGTCGCCGACCCGGCGCCGGTGCTGGCCGCCGTGGTGGCCGATCTGCGGGCGGGCGTCGGGCCGGGCGTGATCGCGGCCCGCTTCCACGCCGCCGTGGCCGGGCTGGTACGCCAGGCCTGCGGGCAGGTGCAGGAGCGCGAGGGGGTGGGGACGGTCGTCCTGTCGGGCGGGGTATTCGCCAACGCGCTGCTGTCGTCCGGGTGTTCGAGCGGGCTGGTCGAGGACGGCTTCGAGGTCCTGCGGCACCGCCGGGTGCCGCCCAACGACGGCGGGCTGGCCCTCGGCCAGGTGATGGTGGCGGCCCGACAGGTGACGTGACCTCGGATGTGACGAGCAATCAGAATCGTGTGCGGACAGCGTGAGGAGAGCCCGATGTGCCTGGCAGTACCCGGAAGAGTCGTGGAGATCGAGGAGCGTGACGGCACCCGGATGGCCGTCGTCGACTTCGGCGGCGTGG
Source organism: Kitasatospora sp. McL0602 (assembly GCF_052076145.1). Taxonomy (NCBI): domain Bacteria; kingdom Bacillati; phylum Actinomycetota; class Actinomycetes; order Kitasatosporales; family Streptomycetaceae; genus Kitasatospora; species Kitasatospora sp. McL0602. The sequence goes on from NZ_CP197246.1 coordinate 7,583,897, forward strand.
TGAAGGACGTCTGCCTGGAGTACCTGCCGGATCTCCGGGTGGGGGAGTACGCCATCGTGCACGTCGGCTTCGCCCTTCAGAAGCTGGACGAGGAGTCCGCACTGAAGACCCTGCGGCTGTTCGAGGAACTCGGCCTGCTGCAGGAGGAGTTCGGCGACCCCCTGGAATCCCTCTCCGGGCGACCGGACGAGACCGCCGTGGTGGACGGGAGCCTGTCGTGAAGTACCTGGAGGAGTTCCAGAACCCTGAGGTGGCCCGCCGCCTGCTCGACGACATCCGGGCGACGGTGACCAGGCCGTGGGCGCTGATGGAGGTCTGCGGCGGGCAGACGCACACCATCATCCGACACGGAATCGACCAACTGCTGCCGGACGAGGTGGAGTTGATCCACGGGCCGGGCTGCCCGGTGTGTGTGACGCCGCTGGAGGTGATCGACAAGGCGCTGGCGATCGCGGCCCGGCCCGGGGTGATCTTCTGCTCCTTCGGTGACATGCTGCGCGTCCCCGGCACGGACCGCGACCTCTTCCAGGTCCGGGGCGAGGGCGGCGACGTACGGGTGGTGTACTCGCCGCTGGACGCGCTGCGCATCGCGCAGCAGAACCCGGACCGGGAGGTGGTGTTCTTCGGGATCGGCTTCGAGACCACGGCGCCGCCGAACGCGATGACCGTCCACCAGGCCCGCAAGCTCGGCATCCGGAACTTCAGCCTGCTGGTCTCGCACGTCCGGGTGCCGCCCGCGATCGAGGCGATCATGCAGTCGCCGGACTGCCGGGTGCAGGGCTTCCTGGCGGCCGGTCACGTGTGCAGCGTGATGGGCACCGAGGAGTACCCGGCGCTCGCGCGGCGGTACCAAGTCCCTATCGTGGTCACCGGATTCGAGCCTTTGGACATCCTGGAGGGCATCCGGCGCACCGTCCGCCAGCTGGAGCGCGGCGAGCACACGGTCGACAACGCCTACGAGCGGGCGGTGCGCCCCGAGGGCAACCCCGCCGCCCGCGCGATGCTCGCCGACGTCTTCGAGGTCACCGACCGGGCCTGGCGCGGCATCGGTGTCATCCCGCAGAGCGGCTGGCGGCTCTCGCCCCGGTACCGCGAGTACGACGCCGAGCACCGCTTCGAGGTCACCGGCATCCGCACCTGCGAGCCCGCCCAGTGCCGCAGCGGCGAGGTGCTCCAGGGGCTGCTGAAGCCGAACCAGTGCGAGGCCTTCGGCACCACCTGCACACCGCGCAACCCGCTCGGCGCGACCATGGTCTCCAGCGAGGGAGCCTGCGCCGCCTACTACCTGTACCGCCGACTCGGTGTGACGCCGAAGCCCCTGGAGGCGACTCCCGTTGCATGACACCACCGGAACGCTCACCGCCCCCCAGGGCGGGCCCACGCTCAACCCGGCGAACTGGAGCTGCCCGCTGCCGCTGCGGGACCACCCCCGGGTGGTGATGGGCCACGGCGGCGGCGGTGCGATGTCGGCCGAGCTGGTGGAGCACATCTTCGTCCCGGCCTTCGGCGGCCCCGCGCTCGCCACGCTCGGTGACTCGGCGGCCCTCACCCTGGGCGGCGCACGGCTGGCCTTCTCGACCGACTCCTTCGTCGTCCGCCCGCTGTTCTTCCCCGGCGGCAGCATCGGCGACCTCGCCGTCAACGGCACGGTCAACGACCTGGCGATGAGCGGGGCCCGCGCCGCGTACCTCTCCTGCGCCTTCATCCTGGAGGAGGGCGTCGAGATGGCGACCGTCGCCCGGGTCGCGCAGGCGATCGGCGCGGCCGCGCGGGCGGCGGGGGTCGAGGTGGTGACCGGCGACACCAAGGTGGTCGAATCCGGCCACGGGGACGGCATCTACCTCAACACCGCCGGGATCGGGCTCATCCCGCCCGGTGTCGACCTGCGCGCCCAGCGGGCCGCCCCGGGCGACGTGGTGATCGTCAGCGGTGACATCGGCGTGCACGGCGTCGCGGTGATGAGCGTCCGGGAGGGCCTGGAGTTCGGCGTGGAGATCGAGAGCGACTGCGCCGCGCTCGGCGGCCTGGTCGCGGCGATGCTCGCCGTCACGCCCGACCTGCACGTGCTGCGCGACCCCACCCGGGGCGGCCTGGCCGCCTCGCTGAACGAGATCGCGGCCGCCGCCGGGGTCGGCGTGGTCGTCCAGGAGCGCAGTGTCCCGGTGCCCGCGCCGGTCGCCAACGCCTGCGCCATCCTCGGCCTGGACCCGATGTACGTCGCCAACGAGGGCAAGCTGGTCGCGTTCGTGCCTCGCGAGCACGCCGACCAGGTGCTGGCCGCGATGCGCGCGCACCCGCTCGGCGCGGGTGCGGTGGTGATCGGCGAGTGCGTCGAGGACCACCCCGGCATGGTCGTGGCCCGTACCGCCCTGGGCGGCACCCGGGTCGTCGACCTCCCGATCGGGGAGCAGCTGCCCCGGATCTGCTGAGGCGCGGCAGCAAGGTAGCCAGGTGGCTCAGCGGCGGCGGCGCAGGCGCTCGCCACGGGCGAGGCGCCTGAGCCGGCCGAGCCAGGTGAACCGCTCCCGCCGCGCGGCCGAGGCCCGGTCCAGCTCCTCCATCAGGCGCCGGGAGCGGTGTTCGAGGTTCAGCTCGTCCAGGATGCGGTCGATCTCGGCGAGCAGGGAGCCGTACAGCTGCCAGGCGTGCGGATGCTGCTGCACCTCCCGCAGCAGCATCTGGGCCACGTTCTCCCGGCTGACCCAGGCGGCGGAGAGCTCGGCGGTCAGCCGAGCCTCCGCCTCCTCGGCGCTCCGGCTCACCTGCGTCGTCACCAGCACGGCGAAGCTGACCAGCGCCCCGCCGATGTGCGCGAGCAGCTCCTCCAGGGCCAGTGCCACCTGGGGTGGGAAGAGCTGCTCCTCCGGGCCGCGCTGCTTGGCGAGGTCGGTGAGCGAGCGGGCCAGCACGCGTACGACGACGACGCAGATCTCCAGCGTGTCCAGCCCCGTCCGCAGCACCAGCCGGGAGAGCCGGCCCTCCTTGATGCGCGGGTTGAGGCGCAGGCTGTCCTCCGCCTGCCGCAGCGCGGCGTCGACGTCGGCGATCGCGTGGTCGAGGCGGCGCGCCTCGTGCAGCCGGGCGGCGGCGCTGGAGACCGGTGTGGGGCCGCCCAGCTCGTCCGAGATCCGCAGCAGCAGGTGGCGAGCCCGCCGGGCGAGGTCCTCGATCGACCCGCCCGCCGTGTCGACCCACACCGGGGGCGCGAAGAGGAAGTTGAAGAGCAGACCGACGCCCGCCCCGATCAGCGTCTCCAGCACCCGGTCCCAGGCCTGCGACGCGAGCCGCGTCACCCCGAGCACCAGCATCGCGCTGATCGCGACCTCGTTGACGAACTCGTCGACCCGCACGAAGTGCCCGACGGTCAGCGAGGCCAGGATGATCAGGCCCAGACTCCACCAGGAGAGCCCCACCACCGAGCTGAAGCCGATGGCGATCAGCACCCCGACCACCACCGAGTTCACCCGGCGGACGCTGGTGGTCAGCGTGGAGTAGAGCGTCACCTGCACGACCAGCAGGGCCGTGAGCGGCGCGGTCAGCGGCGCCGGTTCGCTGCTCAGGTGCACGGCGACGGCGTACGCGAGGGTCGCCGCGACCGTCGCGCGGAACGTCTGCACGACGACGGGCTCCCTCAGCCACCGCCGGAGCCCCTCGACCACCGTGTCCTGTGCACCTGGCATTCCCTTCTCCTTCCCGCTCCGGCGCCGCGACACCCTCACTACCGCGCACAACCGGCTGCCTGGCGGTACTCCGGCTGACCCAGGCGGCCCGGCGGCATGCGGGGCCGGTGGGGGCGGCGTAGAAAGGTGACGGCGGCGCGAGGCGGTACGGCGTGCCGTGCCGGGCAACCCCTAGCCGACTGGAGTTCGCAGATGAAGGCGCTCGTGGCCACCGATTACGGACCGCTCGACCAGCTTGCCGTCACGGACCACCCCACACCCGTCCCTGGGCCGGGCGAGGTGCTGGTGAAGGTCGCGGCGGCTGCGCTGAACCCCCTCGACCTGGCGCTGATCACGGGGGCGATGAAGGAGGCGTTCCCCGTCCAGCACCCGCTGGTGGTCGGCATGGACGTCGCCGGGACGGTCGCGCAGGTGGGCGATCAGGTCACCGACTACGCGCTCGGTGACGTGGTGGTCGCCTTCACGGGCCAGGCCGGAGCCGTCGCCGAATACACCCTGGCCACGCCCGGCCCGCTGCTGGCCAAGCGGCCCGCCGGTCTCTCCGCCGTCCAGGCCGCCGCCATCCCCGAGTCCGGCCTGACGGCCGTCTGCCTGCTGCGGACCGTCGGCGTGGCGCCGGGCGAGAGCGTGCTGGTGGTCGGGGCGACCGGTGGCATCGGCCTGTACGCCGTCCAGCTCGCCTCCTCGCTCGGCGCGCAGGTGATCGCCACCGCCACCGAGGCGGACGCCCAGTACGTCCGCGAGCTCGGCGCCGCCGGGACGGTCGACTACCGCGCCGGGGACGTGGTGGAGGAGACCCTGCGGCTGGTCCCCGGCGGGGTGGACGTCGTGGTCGACCTGATCAACCGGGGCGACGGCCTGGCGGCCACCGCGCGCGCAGCCCGCCCCGGCGGACGGCTCGTCAGCCCGCTCTTCGGCCCGGACGACCTCGGCCGGGAGGTCAAGGGCGTCTACATCGGGACCTTCACCGCAGAGCCCGGCGACCTCGCGGGCCTCGCCGCGCGGGCCGCCGAGGGGCTCCTCCAGATCGAGGTCGGGGCGGTCTACCCGCTCGTCGACGCGGTGACGGCGGTCGCCGACTTCGCGGGCAAGCACACCCGGGGCAAGATCGTCGTCACCGTGCCGTGAGCGGCCTCAGGGCCGGTCCGGAGCAGGCAGGGGGCTGTCCCAGTCCAGGAGCCGGAGCAGCTCCTCGTCGACGTGCTGAGCCGGGCGGGCGGAGTCGCGTGGTGGCGACGGCTCGCTCGCGCCGCCGGCAGCAGCGCCGGCCGACCGGCTCGCGGTGAGCTGGGCACTCACCGCGATGTTCTGCTCCACCCGGGGGCGGCGCAGCTGCTCGTACAGCTCCAGCGCGGCGTCTCGGGCCTCCGGCGTGTCCGCCGCCTCGCGCAGCGCCTTGGCGAGCACCACCGCGTCCTCCAGCGCCATCGACGCACCCTGACCGGTCGCGGGGGAGGCGGCGTGCGCGGCGTCCCCCAGCAGGACGGTGCGGCGCCCCCGCCAGTGGCCGCCGGGACGCAGCTGGCGGGCGTTGGTCACCATCAGCTGGTCCGTCGTCGCCGCGACGATGTCGGCGGCGGGCGTGGCGTCGGGCCGCAGCACCCGCAGCAGCTGCTCTCGCCACCCGGCCGGGCCGGTGGCGTCGGCCTCCGCAGCCGTCACCGGCGGGCCGGCCACCCGGGCGAACCAGTACGCCTCCCCGGCCGGGGAGAACGCGTACCCGAAGGCGGCGCCGCTGCCCCGGACCATCGTGATCCGGTCACTGCGGCTGTCCGGCGGCGCCTCCGCGTCGTCGGTGTAGCCGTAGAAGACGCGCTGGCCCGCGTACTCCGGGCCCGGAGCGGCCGGGGTGAGCTGGGAACGCACCGCCGAGTGCAGCCCGTCGGCGCCCACCAGCAGACCGGCCGTCGCCGAGCTCCCGTCCGCGAACGTCGCGGTGACGCCGTCCGCGCCCTCCGCGAGCCCGGTGAGCCGCGCGCCGTGCCGGACGGCGATCCCACGGCGGCGCACCTCGTGCCGCAGCGCCGCACCGAGCGCGGCCCGCCGCAGACACCGGTAGCTGGTCAGCGGGTGGTCGCCCTCCCCGAGCGGCAGGGCGGCCAGCTCCTGCCCTGCCTCGTCCAGCACGTTCATGGTGGTGAGGGCGAAACCGTGCCTGGCGACCGCCGAGGCGGCGTCCAACTGCGCAAGCGCCCGCATGCCGTTGCTCGCCAGCGTGAGGAAGGCGCCGATGTCCTCGCCGCCGTCCGGGTGCGCCTCGTGGACGGTGACGTCGAAACCCGCCTTGTGCAGCCCGAGCGCCGCCGCCGCCCCGGCGATCCCCGCGCCGATGACCATGATCTCAGCCAACTCGGCCCCTCCGGCTCCGGCCCCGCGCCGCGACCCGGGGCTGACGATGTCCCACCCACCGTAGCCCCGGCCCGGCCGCACCCCGGACCGGACGGCCGTACCTGGCCGAAAACCCGCCGACCCGGCCCACGGGTGCTCAGTCGGCGACGGTCTCCAGCGCATCCACCGGGTCGGCTGGGTCTGCCTGTTTGGCCGGGTCGGCCTGTTCGGCGGGGAAGAGGAGGACCGAGCCGATGATCAGGGCGGCGCCGAGACCCTGAGGCACGGTCAGGCGCTCGCCGAGCAGGCCGACCGCGCAGGCGAGGCCGAAGACCGGGATGAGGTTGAGGGCCGCCGACGCGGTGGTGGCCGGTACGGACCTGATGGCGAAGTTGTAGAGCAGGAAGCTCAGGGCGTACCCGACGACGCCGGAGAGCAGCGCCGCGCCCCAGGAGGCGGCCGAGACCTGGCTCGGGAGGCGCTCCGCCCCGCTGAGCCAGCAGGCCAGCGCGACCGGCGCGGTGAAGAGCAGGCCGAAGGTGAACTGGTACGTCGTCATGGTGAGCGCGTCCACCTCGTCGGCGACGCGGGAGGCGTAGACGACGTACGAGGCCGCACACAGGACGCCCACCAGGACGAGCACGTCGCCCAGGTGCAGGGCGAGGCCGGTGCCCGCGCCCTCCAGGGTCGCCACCCCGGCCAGGGCGAGCAGGAGGGCGAACGACCCACGCGCGGTGAGCCGTTCGCGCAGGAAGACGCAGGCCATCGCGATGGCGAAGAAGGACTCCAGGCCGGTGAGCAGCGAGGCGTTGGCCGCCGTCGTCCGAGCCAGGCCGAAGGTGAAGAAGGCGTAGGCCAGGCCCGGTTCGAAGAGCCCCAGCAGGACGAGCCGCGCGGTGACGGGCGTGCGCCGGAAGCCCCGTACGAGCAGGGCCGTCCACAGGACGGCTACGGCGGCGCCGAGTTGGGCCGTCAGCAGCAGCATCGGCGGCAGCCCGTCGAGGGCGAACTTGGTGAACGTCGCGGAGCCGCCCCAGCACAGCGCCGCCAGCACCAGCGAGACCTGGTGGACCGATATCTTCACGGTGGATCTCCTGGTAGGGCGAGCGGCTGGGGTGGGGCGGGCGCGACGGCGGGGGCTCAGCCGAGGAGCTCGGCGGGGGTGCCGATCCGCCACAGCTTGCTCTCGCCCCAGGCGCCGACGATGGCGACGTCCGGGTCCTGGCCGCGCAGGCGGGCGTAGCGCTCGGCCAGCAGCTGGAGGCGGACGGTCATGGGGAGTTGGGCGAGCAGCGGGTGCAGAGCGGGGGCGTCGTCCGACTCCGGGGCGCGGAGCGTGACAGTCGGGATGCCCTCCTCGACGGCGGCAGCGGCCAGCGCGGCGGTGAGGCCGTCCACGTCCGCATCGGGCTCCAGCACGATCAGGCCGTCGGCGGCGGTGTACGGCACGGCCGAACCGTGCAGGAAGCGGTCGGAGTCGAAGCCCTCGGCGAGCATCCGGGCACCCTCGCGGATCTTGAGCGCACCCTCCCGGGCGGTGACGCCCCAGGGCCCGCAGCCGATGATCGCCAGGCTGCGCGCCGGGACCGGGACGTGCTCGGCCTCGGAGCCCGCACACACCTCCCGGACCTGCTCCGCGGCACGCCGCAGCTCCGCCGGGCCGCCCTCGGCCCAGCCGAGCCGGTGGGCGAGGTTCGCCAGCACACCCAACGCGGCGGTGTAGCTGACGGTGTACGTCTCCGACTCCTCCGGCGCGACGGTCTCGATCGCCTCCGGCCAGCCCCGACCCTGGCCCGTGATCGACACGAACGGGATGCCCGCCTGCTGCGCGGCGGCACGGGAGCGGACGGCGTAGGCGGTCTCGGCGGTGTGGGTGATCACCACGAGCGCGTCACCCGGACGCGGCGCGGCACCCCAGCGGGACCACTGCACGGCCGAGACGGGACGGGCGTCCAGCCCTGCCTGTTCGAGCATCGCCGCGCCCAGCTCGGCGGCGTGCTGGCTGGTGCCGGTGCCGAGGACGAGCACCCGGCCGGCCGAGGCCAGAGTGGCGGCCTGCTCGGACAGGTCGAGCTCGGCGGCCCGGTCCAGGGCGTCGGCCTGCTGCTGGATCATCCGGAGCAGGGCGGTGGAGCTGGTCGTCGACATGGTGGGTCTCCTTGAACAGGTACGGGAAGTGGGAGGGACGGGATCAGCCGGTCGGCGCGGAGGCCAGGCAGACGATGCTGGGGGAGTGGACGGTGAAGGGGGAGAGCTCGTAGTCCCCGTGGACGGACTCCACCACCAGGCCCGCCGCCCGCACCATGGCGAGCAACTCGTGGGCGCTGAACACCCGGTAGTCGGCGGTCGAGCTACGGCCGCCGGGGCCGGGCTCGGTGACGGTCCACCGGATGCGGCTGGTCAGCGGGTCGAAGACCTCCTCGTGCAGGAAGGTCCGCCCGGTGGAGGTGTCGAAGGTGCGGATCGTGAACTGGTCCTCCGGCACGCCGAAGACCTCGCTGGTCTGGCGGAGGAAGGCGTCACGGTTGATCACGTCGATCAGCAGCCGCCCGCCCGGCGCGAGCACCCGCCGCACCTCGTCCAGCACCCGCTGGTCGTCGGCCGCGTCGTGGAAGAAGCCGAAGCTGGTGTGGAGGTTGGTCACGGCGTCGAACGACCCGTCCGGGAAGACGCTCAGATCACGCATGTCGGTGCGGACGAGATCCACCGCCCGGCCCGCCGCAGCCGCGCGCGCCCCGGCCTGCCGAAGATAGTCGGCGGACAGGTCTGCGCCCGTGACGCGGTAGCCGGCGGCAGCCAGCGGCACGGCGTGGCGGCCGGTGCCGCAGGCCAGATCCAGCAGCCGGGGGTGCCCGCCCACGGGGACGAGCCTGCCGACGCACGCGACCATCGCCTCCGTCAGCACCGGGTCCTGGTACTCGATGTCGGAGTCGGTGTAGATGGCGCCGAAGAACTCCGACCACCAGTCGTCGCCGCCCTCCGGCTGGAACTCGTCAGCCCGGAGCCCGCTGCCGCAGCCGACGAGCAGGACTCCCGCCGGACCGAACGCGGTCGCGGCCACCCGGCCGCCCGACTCCTCGTCGACGTACTCGCGGTAGGTGAGCTCGCCGGACGACGGCAGCTCCTCGCCCAGGACGTCGCAGTCGCCCTCGATCACGTAGTCCGCCCGGCCCTGCCCCGTCTGGCGCAGCGCTGCGCCGCCCAGCCGCTCCGTTACCGGGTCGAACCCCATCTCGGCGGCCGGGCCCCGGCGCCAGAGCGACAGCACCGGCACCCCCGTCCGAGTCTCCACCGCGAGCCACGCCTCGGCGGCGCCGCTGCGCAGCAGGCACTCGGCCCAGGTCTCCTCGTGATCGGTGGCCAGCACACGGCCCACCACCGTCCAGGACTCCTCCCGGAGCCGCACGGTCGCGCCGACCCGCACCTGCTCCATGAACGCCGCGCACGCGCGCGACCAGGCACCGGGGCCCGCGTCCTCGGTCGTCGTCATCGGTACTCCTCGGTCATCTCGTTCGGAACTCTCTCGTTCGGGGCGATCGGTGCGGCCGCCGACACGCGGGGCGCCTTCGCGGTGAGCGCGAACCGGGGCTCCACCTCGGCCCGGCCCTCCAGCACGTCGCAGACGTAACGGCCCCAGGCCGGGCCGTGCTTGAACCCGTGACCCGAGTCGCCGCCCACCAGCCACGCCCCGCTGCTGCCGGGGAGGCGGTCCAGCAGGAAGTGCCCGTCCGGCGACCAGGCGTACGTGCACTCCTCCCGGTGCGAGACCGGGGCGTCGGCGAGGCCGGGCAGCCGCTCGCGCAGGTACGCCCGGAGGCGGTCGGGCAGCTCGGGCCGCGCGGCGGCGTCCGGGGCCACCGCCTCGTCCAGGACGACCTTCACCCCCGCCGAACCGACGGCAGGCACGCCGTAGACCTCCCGGCTGAGGTCGATCCAGGCGGGCGCCGCCGTCCCGGAGGATGGCGCGACGGCGGCCGGGACGGTCAGGAAGTAGCTGGTCTGCTGCTCCGCCACCACCCCGGTCAGCCCGGGGAAGAGGCCCGGAAGCGCGGCCCCCACCGCCCAGACGACGAGATCCGCCTCCGCCGTCCCGCCGTCCACGAGCACGCTGCCCCGGCCTGCCTCGCCCGCAGCCCCGCCCGGCCGGGCCTCGCCCTGCCGGATGCGGACGCCGCGACGCCGGGCCGACTCGGCCAGGGCCAGGACGGCCCGGCGGGCCAGCAGGACCCCGGCCCGGGGCTCGTGGACGGCGAAGGCCAGGCCGGTTCCGGCGAAGCCGGGGAACCTTGCCGCCAGCTCCCCGCCCGGGATGCACTCGGTCGGCACGCCCAGCCGGGCCAGCACGGCCATCCCGGCCCGCGCCCAGGCCTGGCCGTCCGGGTCCGCCGCGTCGGCGAAGTGCAGCACCCCGCTCTCCACGAACAGCTCCTGCCGCAGCTCGGCCGCCAACTCCTGCCACCCGGCCAGGGCTTCGGCCGTCGACCGGGCGTACCACTCGTCCTCGCCGTGGGCGCAGCGCAGGATCCGGGACTCGGCCGTGGACGGGCCGACGGTGCCCGGCGGGTGCCGGTCGACCACGGTGACCCGCCAGCCCCGGCCGGCCAACTCGCGGGCGACGGACAGGCCGAAGACACCTGCGCCCACCACCAGCGCCCGCCGCCCGTGCCTCACCGGCTCGGACACGTCACGCACCCATGACGCGGACGTCCACGTCCTCCGGGAGCGGGGCGAAGAAGACGTGCCCGCCCGGCACGACCGGTCGGCCGTCGCGGGCCGCGCTCGCGCTCTCCCACCCCGGGGTACCGGGCAGGCCCAGGGCCGACCAGAGCTGCCGGCCGAAGTCCGGCATCACCGGGTAGGCGAGGGCGGCGAGCAGCGTCGCCGCCCTCGCCTCCAGTGCCACGGCGGTACGGGCCCGGACGGAATCGGGCCGGTCGGCGCAGAGACGGGCCTGCCCGCCCGCGAACGCACTCGCCAGCCGGACCAGCTCGTTGAGGCAGCGGACGGCCCGCTGCGGGGAGAAGGCGGCGGCCTCGTACGCGGCCAGGCAGTCCGCGGCGAGCGCGTCGAGTGCGGCCGCGAACCGCAGTTGGGCAGGCCCGGGGTCGACTACGGCGGGCACCTGGCCCCCGCCGACGGTGCCGATCCGGCCGAAGAGGCCGTCCAGCCAGCCCTGCCAGGTGCCGGCCAGCTCGCCGTCCGCCAGGCTGCGCAACCGGTCCCAGGTGAAGGAGGTCCGGGCGGTCTCGGGGCGGTCGTGCGCAAGTGCGTACCGCACCACGCTCGCGGGCACGTGGGCGAGCAGCGCGTCCGCCCAGATCGCGTGGCCCCGGCTCTTGGAGAACTTCGAGTCGTCCAGCTGGAAGAACTCGTTCGTCAGGAAGGCGTCAGGAAGACGCAGTTCAGGGTCGTACGCCATCATCAGCGCGGGGAAGAGCACGGTGTGGAAGTACCCGTTGTCGAACCCGAAGAACTGGACGATCTCGGAGTCGTTCCAGGCCCCACGCCATCCGGCCGGGTCCTCGCCGCGGGCCTGCAGAGCCTCCATCAGCTCGACGAAGTAGCCCGGGACCATCTCCGCCCAGACGTAGACCCGCTGGTCCTCGAAGCCCGCCACCGGGACGGGGATGCCCCAGTCGGTCGGGTGCGTCACGGGTATGTCCGGCAACTGACATGCAGTCAGTTCAGCGCAGAGCGACTCGAGTTGCGGGCTCATCGACACCGAGCCGTGGAAGCCGCGCAGCCGCTCGGCGTACTCGGCGAGCGGGAAGACCAGCCGCTCGAAGCTGCGGCGCCCCGGCGCCGCGCCGCAGCCGTTGCACACCGGGTCGACCAGGTCGGTGCAGACGTTCGGCCAGGCGCACTCCTCGCAGGAGTTGCCGTCGCTCTCCGCCGCGCAGCGCGGGCACGCGCCGGTCACGTGGCCCTCGAAGAGGTAGCGCTCGCACGCCTCGCAGTACAGGCACTCCTCGGTGCGCGGCACGATCCGGCCGGCCCGGTGCAGGGCCGCCACGAACTCCTGCACCGCTTCGGTGTGCAGCTTCGAGTGCTGCGGGCGTACGTAGGTGTCCGCGTCGAACGAGGCCGCCGCGAAGATCGCGGCCACCACGTCGGCGTACTGGTCGGCAAGTTGGAGCGGATCACGACCCAGGGCGCGGGCCTTGAGCGGCACATAGCTCTGGTGGACGTCGGAGCCGGTCAGGTAGAGCGCCGGGGCCCCGCGCAGGCGCTGGGCGCGGGTGTACATGTCCGCCCCCGAGTACGGGCCGGACAGGTGCCCGAGGTGCAGGTCGCCGTTGGGCGTCGGCGGTGCGGCGGTGACGAGGGTGCGGGTGGGCATGGGTGCGGGTCTCCGGGTCTCCGGGTGGGGGCGGCTGTTGGCGGCTGCTGGCGGGTTTTCGGCGGGGAGACTCAGAGGTCGATCCGGCCCATCGTGGGCGGCCAGTACACGGACATGAACACCAGCTGCTCGGTCGCGCTGGCGTTGCGCAGCTGGTGCCGCTCCCCGTTCGGGATGAGCACCGCCGACTGGGCGGCGACCGCGCGCTCCTCGCTGCCGATCACCATCACTCCGGAGCCCTGGAGGATGATGAAGACCTCGTGCTCCTCGTGGTGCTCGTGCGGCTCGGTCTCGCCGCCGGGCGCGACGACCGCCCGCCCGACGCCCCAGTCGGCGAGGTGGTCGCCGCCGAAGGGGTACACCTGCTGGTAGCGGATGCCGTACTCGTCGGTCAGTTGGCTGTCGCTCAGATCTCGGACGATCATGCGGCTCGCGTCCTCTCGTGGACGGGCAGGGACGGCTGAGGGATCAGTAGTTGAAGTCGGGAGTGTTGGCGGCGACCACCGGCTCCCAGGGGTTGTCGAACCGCGCGCCGTCGTCGACCGGGCGGCCGTTGGACCAGCCGAAGTCCGGGTCGTCCACCGGGAACTCGTCGGTGGTGATGTAGTCCAGGCGAAGCGACGGCCAGACCTCCTCCGCCAGATGCTCGCCGTGGCGCTCGCCCGGGTCGGTGACGAGTTCCTTCTGCACCAGCACGTCGATCTGGTAGACGGCCGAGAAGGTGTCCGGGTCGACCGCAGCCTGCCGCGCGACTGCAGCCTCCCGCGCGACCGTGGTCTCCCGGATGGAGTCGGCCTCGCGTGGGCAAGTCGCGTCGGCGGGCAGCGGGTTGTGCCAGCTGCTGCTCAGCCGGTCGGGGTGCCCGATGCCGCCGTTGCCGATGGTGAGCAGGGCGTTGTCGCGGACGAACGCGATGGCGGCGTCCAGATCGGGCACCAGGCCGCGCTCGACCAGGGAGTGTGCGTAGTGCCCGGGGGCGTTCACCGAGATCACCAGGCCGCCCGGGATGCGGCGGTCGTGGTTGCGGTGCAGGTGGGCGCCTGTGTAGAAGAGTTGGGTGCTGGCCTTGAACAGGACGCTGCTGCCGTCGCGGAGTTGCAGCGGTACGGCCTCCGTGTACACGGTGTCGTAGGCCACGGGCGCATGCTCGACCAGGTAGGTGTCGGCGAGCGCGAGGCACAGGTCGGCCAGCTCGGGGCCGGGCACGGCGTGCGCGATCCGCGCACTGTTGAAGACGATCAGGAACGCGCTGCTCTCGCCCGTGGCGGCGCGCTGCTTCCAGGCGCGCCTGGCCGCCTGCACCTTGGCCGTGATGTGGGCCGGACCATGGTCGAGATCGCCGTCGTCGATCCAGCAGAGCTCGAAACTCAGGCCCTTCGAGACTGCCGCCCCCTGCTCGGCCCGCGCCGCGAGCCGCCCGAACAGGCAGGGCTGGGAGCGCCGGAGCCACCCGAGCAGCGCCTCCCGCTTCTGTTGCGCCGACGCGGTGCCGTCCAGGAGTACCTCGTTGGCCGCGTCGATGTCCACGCCGTGTCCGGTGCCCGGCGGCTGCTGCGGAAGTGCCTCCAGCAGCCCGGCGAAGGACTCCTGACAGGCACTGGTTGTGTCATGGGCCGGTCGCCTCATTGCGTTCCCCCGATACGAAAGAGCGTGCTGCCGACTGCCGACTCATTATGTGTGCGACTGATCGTTTAGGGCCAGGGTTCACCCTGGAAAGAACGTGATCTTGAATCTGCCACAGTGCAACTGACAGTCCGCCAGAGACCGGGCGGAGTCCGACAAGTACGGAATCTCCCGCCGAAAGCAGCGGCCCCGAGGTCTCGCCGCCGTGATGGCGGTGAGACCCCGGGGCCGCTTCAGCTGTTCAGCTCGTTCAGCTGGTCTGCACCGCGGTGTCGTCGATCACGAAGCTGGTCTGGAGCGAGGAGTCCTCGACACCGTTGAACTTGATCGTGACGCTCTGGCCCGCGTAGGCGGACAGGTCGACCGACTTCTGCGCGTAGCCGGTGGCCGCGTTGACGTTCGAGTACGACGCCACGCTGGTGCCGTTGGCGGTGACGGTCAGCTTGTCGTAGGCCGTGGTACCGGTCTCGGCGGTGTCGATGTGCAGCCAGAAGCTCAGTGTCGCCTTGCAGCCGGCCGGGATGGTGACGGTCTGCGAGATGGAGTCGGTGTGCGCGGAGCCGTAGCCGTTCATCCACGCCTTCCAGGAGCCCGAGTGGGCGGCCTGCGAGGCGCTGTTGTCGACCACGCCGGAGGTGGTGGTCCACGGGGCGGCGGTGCCGGTCTCGAAGCCCGCGTTGCCGAGGAGTTGGGCCGGGGTGCAGCTGCCGCCGCCACCGGTGACGGTCCAGGTGAAGCTGGTGGAGCCGGTCTTGTTGGCGGCGTCCTTGGCAGTGACCGTGACGTTGTAGCTGCCCGCGGCGGTGGCGGTGCCGGTGATCTTGCCGCTGCTGCTGATCGACAGGCCGGTCGGCAGGCCGGTGGCCGAGAAGGTCAGCGGAGCGGTGCCGCCGGTCGCCGAGAGCTGGAGGCTCGCGGCGCCGTTCAGGGCGGTGGTCTGGTTACCGGGGTTGGTCACCGAGACCGTGCCGCTGCCGGCCGGCTTGGTGAGCAGGCAGCCGCTGACGTTGAGGTCGATGGCGTGGTTCGCGCCGACGCAGGTGGTGAACCAGTAGGTCTCCTCACCGTAACTCTGGCCCTTGGTGGCCGTGGTGGTGCCGTCGGCCGCCACCTCGCACGGGTTGTCGAGGGTGCACATCTCGCCGTTGTCGTTGCCGGTGTTGTTGATGCCGACGATCTTCTTGGTCGTGGCGTCGACGATCGGCGAGCCCGAGGTGCCGTGCGTGGTGTTGCAGCCCGAGCTGTAGCGGAGCGAGTCGTGCCAGGTCCACTGGTCCTCGCGCAGGGTGCCGACGAAGCCGTTGACGGAGCAGTTCCAGACCTGCTTCCAGTACGACGACGGTATGAACATCGAGGAGCCGTCGACCGGGTGCGTGTCGCTGAGCGTCAGCGCGGTGGCCCCGTACTTGCTGGTGATGGAGGCGAAGGTGTCGGTGAGCTCGTACAGGGTGACGTCGGTGCCCGTCATGGTCGCGTAGAGCACCTTGTCGGCCTGGACGGTGCCGAGCGAGGCGCCGGAGGAGCTGAGCAGCGTGCCGCTGCGGCTGGCGCTGACGTTCTGGATCACCTGGCCGGCGGTGGGCATGGTGGGCAGGCAGTGCCCGTTGGTGAGCATCATCGCGCGGTCGGTGTCGACCGAGACCGGGTAGCGCACGAGCGAGGCGGAGCAGTCGTCCAGCGCGATGGTGGAGGTCAGATCGCCGCCCGCCTGTACGGCCTGTGCGGGGACGGCGGCGGTCATCGTGCCGGCGACGACGGCGGCTGCGCCGAGCGTGGCGGCAAGAGCCTTCAACATGGTTCTCCTTGTGGGGGATTGCCGGGTGTGCGACCTGTTGCGCACATCCGGGCCGCTTGAAGCTGCCATGGCCACTTCAATACCGTCAACTGTTCGGACCGAATTCGCGGTTGAGTTCCTGAGGACTGCGTGAGGTCGCCCGTGCCGCCTGTGGGGTGACGTTGCGCGGGTCGCACAGGCAGGCCTGGCGTTATGACTAAGCGCTTGCTTAGAATCAGGGGCGTCGGCTCGAAGGAACCGAGCAGCTGCCCAGCCACCGGGAGACGCCATGCCATCCGCAGAGAACCGCCAGATCCGCCTTGCCGCCCGCCCCGTGGGCGACGTCGGGCCCGAGTGCTGGGAGCACGCCAGCGTGCCCGCCGAGGCGCCCGGGGAGGGCCGGTTCGCGGGCCGTACCCGCTTCATCTCGCTCGACCCGGCGATGCGCGGCTGGCTCGACGACCGGCCCTCCTACCTGCCGCCCGTCGGCCTCGGCGAGGTGATGCGGGCCGGATCGGTGGTCGAGGTCACCGAGTCGAACCACCCCGGCTTCCAGGTCGGCGACCTGGTCGTCGGCACCTTCGGCGTCCAGGAGCACGTCGTCTCCGACGGCAGGGGCGCGCTGAAGATCGACGGAACCGCCGCCGCGCCGTCGGTCTACCTGGGCGCGCTCGGCATGCCCGGCATGACCGCCTACTTCGGGCTGCTGGAGGTCGGCGCGCTCAAGGAGGGCGAGACGGTGGTGGTGTCCGGCGCGGCGGGCGCCGTCGGCACGATGGTCGGCCAGATCGCCAAGGCGAAGGGCTGCCGGGTCATCGGCATCGCGGGCGGCGCCGAGAAGTGCGCGCTGCTGACCGGCGAGCTCGGCTTCGACGCCGCCATCGACTACCGCGCCGAGGACGTACGGAAGGCCCTGCGGGTCCACGCCCCGACCGGCATCGACGTCTACTTCGACAACGTCGGCGGCGAGATCCTGGACGCGGCCCTGGCCTGTCTCGCGATGCACGCCCGCGTGGTGATCTGCGGCGCGATCAGCCAGTACAACGCCACCAGCGGAGTCCAGGGCCCGTCGAACTACCTGTCGCTGCTGGTCCGCCGGGCCAGGATGGAGGGCTTCGTGGTCTTCGACTACGTCTCGCACTACGCCGGTGCGGCGCGCGAGATCGCCGGCTGGATCGCGTCCGGCCAGGTCAGGGTGCTGGAGCACGTGGTCAGCGGCACCGTGGACGACTTCCCGCAGACCCTCCAGATGCTCTTCCGGGGTGAGAACACCGGCAAGCTCGTCCTCGAACTCTCCTGACCACCAGATCCTGCCCCCACGGCGGCGGGCTCAGGTCGTGACGGTCCGGTAGACGGGGATCGCCAGCAGCGCCATGCTCGCGCCGAAGAGCAGGAAGGTGTTGGGGGTCCCCAGGCTGTGCTGCAGCAGTGCGCCGAGCGCTGCGCCGGCGGGCATGGGCAGGCACGGCGAACATCAGCCCCTAGCCCAGGCGCATGGCGCAGAGCACCGGCGCGTTCCCGAAGCGCCGTTTCGCGCGGGGGGCGGTCAACGAGCCGATGGCGGTCCCGACCCCGACGGAGCTGAGGAGGACTCCGTAACCGGCGTCGCTGAGGTTGAGCGGGCCTGAGGTGATGGCGGACATATTCAGGTCGCCCTGAGCGGCCGGACTGCTGGTGGATGGAGCTACGCCCCACCAGGTCCCCCAAGGGTGGAGAACTGGGCAAGGGAGCCCGCGAAGGCGGCGAGAGCTGCGAAGTCGTCGTCCTGGAGTCCAATCCGGGGATTGACATGGTGGAGAAGGGCGGGAATCTTGTAACTGGCGGCCATGTATGCGTGATCGGCGTCGCCCTGTTCGTCGTCCACCCAGGCGAAAGGCCGGCCGTTGGCGTACGTCAGCAACGCCGCTGACTTCCAATGCACCCCGTCCGGACGCTCGTTGAGCAGAGAATCGCCGAAATCGACGTACGGCAACTCGGGCAGACCGATTGCGGGCCCGATCCACCTGTTGGCGTCACTCATCCAGGTCGTGGCCCAGCACAACTCGTAGTCGAGAGCCATCAACGCTCGCCCGTGGTCGGGGTTGAGCCAGACCCGGGGCGGCCGCCGATGACTTCGATAACTCCCGAACTCGTCGGCAATGCCGGGCTCTTGTGGAATGCAGAGAGTTGTGTAGCCCTCGGGTTGCTTCGCAGGCTCCGCCGCGTAGGGATTCAGGGGACCGTCGACGTCGAGGAACAGTAAAGGCCGACTCATGACACCCCCGCCTCCGCTCCCGAACTACTCGGCCGTCGAAGTCGGGGCTGTCGCCCGCTGCACACGGTAGCTCCAGCGTGTAAGTGACCGGACGACGGTTTCGGCGCCGATGGGGTTGGCGCTGTGAACGAAGACCGCTCCGATCTGGAAAGGTCGGCCGTTGAAGGCGGCCTCCTCCAAGAGGGTCACCACCGGCATGATGGTGTCGTCGCCGCCGAGATCGTGGTCGAGCCACAACTCGTCGATGAAGCCGGCGCGGTGCTCCTCCAGAAGCTGGGTGCCTTCGCGGCTGGTGCGGGCAATCCGCGTGGTCCTGGGGAGCGGCCGGAGATCGTCTATACCGAGGACGACGGGCATCGGCGCAGTGGGGGCTTCGTTCATCGGATCATTGTCACAGTAGGCGGACGAGATGACCGCGGGGTATTCCAGACACGCGCACTGCATGCCTACTCCGTGCTGGCGCAACGACAGCGGCTGTCACCCGGACGTTCCCGGGTCGCCTTTTGGAACGGCAGGGGCTCTCGGGGGCTTCGGCGAGTTCGACGCGAAGTGATCGGTGGCGGCGGTCTTGAATTTTGAGTCCTACCTGGGAGCGGGCTCCAGCACGAAGACGGGGATCACACGGTCGGCCTTCGCCTGATATTCGACGTACGGCGGATACGCGGCGACCGCGCGCTCCCACCACTCGGCCTTCTCGTTCCCGGTGATCTCACGGGCCGTCATGCCTCGGCGTTCGGGCCCGTCCTGGAGCTCTACGTGCGGGTCGGACTTGACGTTGAAGTACCAGACCGGGTGACGTGGGAAGCCGCCGTTCGAGGCCACGGCCGCGTACCGTCCTCCGTGCTCCACACGCATCAACGGGATCTTGCGGATCTTGCCGCTCTTCACGCCGCGCGTCGTGAGAATCACGACGGGCAGGCCCGTGTCCCAGAGCGTCGATCCCTGCGCGCCGCCCGAACTCTCGTACAGCTCGACCTGATCGCGCACCCACTGCACCGGACTCGGCCCGTACTCGCCCTCAAGAGGCATCGCATCCACCTCATCGTCAAGAATGTGAATTGTGAAGGCCCTTGTTCCCACTCCGGTCGGAGGCGCCTCCCAGGTGAAAAACCTATCGGGCACTACCCGCGTGTTCGTGTCGGGCGCGGTGGCCGTTCGGGTGGTCTCGCAGGCCGGGGCGGTCCCGACCTGACCACCTGGACCAACCTCGATCTACTTGTCGAGGCGGATTGTTGTCGCTGGTCAGAAGGGTTTGGCAGAGCAGCCACAGTCGCAGGCGCTTGGGCTCCCAGCGGCGAGCGTCGTATCCAGGCGAGCAGGTCGAGGGCGAGCTGGGTGAATTCCAGGCAGATGCGGTTCTGAACAGCGTTGTGCCAACTTCCAGACCCGGCTGCGGACTTCCGCCCGCGCGCGACGGATCGCGGCCACGGCGCGGGGCCGGTCAGTTCTTCTTCAGCTCCTCGGCGAACATCACGAGGATGCCACTGGGACCGCGGACGTACGTGAGCTTGTAGATGTCCTCGTAGGTCGCCACACCGCGAAGCGGATGGCAGCCGTGCTTTGCGGCTGTCTCAAGGGCTTTGTCGATGTCGTCGACCGAGAAGGCGACGCGATGCATGCCAATCTCGTTGGGACGAGTGGGCTTCGACTCGATCGCTTCGGGGTGGATGTACTCGAAGAGTTCAAGGCGACCGTGACCGTCTGGCGTCTGGAGCATCGCAATCTTGGCGTGATTGCCGTCAAGGCCGACGGCGGTGTCGGTCCACTCACCACTGACCGTGTGACGGCCGACGACCGTGAGGCCGAGGTCGGCGAAGAAGGAGATCGCTGCTTCGAGGTCGCGAACGGCGATGCCGACGTTCTCGAGTTTGATGGCCATGCGTTGCATGCTACCGAGCGAGGCCGATCGGGTGCTTCCGGCAAGGACGCGGACCGTCTCGACCGGCAGTACCGCACCGGCCTGCGAAAGCTGCCCCTGCACGACACCGCACAGAACCTGCCGGACGAAACCGGCCCCCGTCAGAGGCCGCTGTCGATGTGGCTGGCCTCATTCGGGACGTCCGACGCCTGACCTTGGATCAGGTGCAGGAGCTGAGCGAGACCGCGACGAGCACGCGGTGAGCCACGGGTCGACAGCTTCGGGAGTCGTGTCGCGGTCTCTGGGTGATCAGCATCGACGAGTTTTGATGTCGCTCATTCCGAGAGTTGGCGTAGGGTCGCTCTGGTGACCCATCCGCTGCCCTCCCCGGCCCTGAGAGAGTTCCTGTCGACGCTTCGTCGGGGTGAGGTGCGGTCGGGGGCCGTTGTCTCGATCGAGCAGTACGGCGTACTTGTTGATCTCGATGAGGCGCCCGAGTACTCGGTGGGGATCATTCCGCTGCCGGAGGTGTCGTGGAAGTGGATCCCTCCGCAGGAGACCCTGACAGTAGGCCAGCGGGTCACTGCCGAGGTCCTGGGGGTGGAGGCCGAGATGCGAGGGCAGGTCGTCCTGTCCGTGATCGCTCTGCAGCCGAACCCCTGGTTGGCCTGGGTCGATCGGGTCGGTAGTGTCCTGACCAGCCGTGTCACGAAGGCGGTCCCGTTCGGAGTCTTCGTCCGAGTCGATGACGGCATGGATGGCCTGGTTCACGTCTCCCAGCTGCCGCATCCCGGCGAGCACTACCGGGTCGGCGACGAGATGACGGTGCGGATCGCCGGCGTAGAACCGGCACGGCGCCGGATCCGGCTCACTCTGGTGATCGGTGATGAGCAGTCGAACGATGCCTGTGCTCCGTCCGGTCATCGATGGCGGGAGCCCGGCCGATGAACCTACCGGCGCCTGGCCCGCGACCACCGAGCTCTCCCGGCCGATCCGAAGCGGTGGGCTCGTCCGCCGGTGCTCGACGCTGTGAGGTCACGGCTCAGTACGGCGGAAGGCGGCAAGGCCCTCGGTGATCGCCTGTGCCAGCTCCGCCTGGCTGGTGTAGTGCGCCACTGAGGGGTTGATTCGGGTCGGGGCAGAGAGATCGTCGCCGCGGACCACCTTGACCGAGGCCGTCGCGAGTGACTGGCCGTCACCGGCCGGTGGCAGCAGGACGACGTCGAGGTCGGCCGCCCGGAAGGCGTCCCCCGCCCGGCCGGGCGGGATGGCCAGGGACAGGTGGAAGTCGCACGCGGTGTTGCCGGGGACGGTGACGGGGTACTCGAAGGCGCCGGGACCGACCGGCTCCGCGCGTCCGCTCAGCTCCTCCACGCTGGGTGAGGTCTGCTTCAAGGACTGGACCTGTACGCCCGCCGGCATGGTGATCCGCAGGGCGAGGTTCCGCGCGAAGGCCTGGCGGGTGCGGTCGATGATCGAGACCAGCTCGCGGGCCAGGCTCCCGTCTGCGGTGGGCGTGGAAGGGGTGGCGACGATGTCCACGGTACCGCTCAGTGCGGTCGTGACCGATCTGAGTTGACTGACCGACCAGTTGACTCCGATGCCGCGCGCGTGGCAGGAGAAGCGGCCGGTCGAGGCAGCGAGGGCTGCCGCCAGCTCCTCGGTGGTCTCGGCCGTCGCCTCCAGGTCGGTCAGGAGGATCGAGGTGCGGACCGTGTCGGGGTGCGCGGCGAACAGCCGGTCGGCGAGCCTGATCCAGCGTCCGAAGGCCGCTGCCGAGACCGGGGCGAGCCCGGTCAGTGCAGCCTGCGCCTCGGCCTTGGTCGCCGCGCTCGCCCGGACCAGCCGCATGGTGTCGGGGTAGAGCATGCGCGCGTACTCCGATCCGGCCACCACGGCGAAGGCGACGCCCTCGTCCAGGCTGTCGACGGCCTCGACGACGCACTGCCGGACGGCTTCGAAGTCCGCCTCCGGTAGCCCGTCCGACAGCCCGACCAGGAAGACCAGCGAACGCGGCGCCGCCGCCGCTAGGTTGTGCGAGTCGGCCTCCGCGCCGAGCACGGTCAGGATGGCGTGGGCGACGGTCGCGTCCGGCGTGAGGTACTGGTCCTGAAACACCTCGACGCCGATGCCCGAACCCGGCGTCGCAGCTGCCGTCGCCGAGTGCTCGGCGAGCACGGTCGTACCGTCCGGCACGGTGGGTGGGTACGCCACGGCGGGCTCGCGCGACGCGGTCGTTCCCGGCGCGGTGGGCCCCGGCCGGGGCCGGCCGAGCTCGCGGAGCCGGTCGGCGACGACCCCGGCGTACGTCGGCCGTGCGGCTGGGTCTTTGCTGAGCAGGGCCGAGACCAGTTGCTGGAGCCCGTCCGGGAGCCCGGGGCGCAGCGAGGCCAGGAGCGGCGGCGGTGTGCGGATGTGATGCAGCATCACGGCCCGGTAGTCCCCGTAGGACTGGAACGGCGGCCGCCCGGTGAGCAGCGCGAACAGCACGCAGCCCAGCGCGTACAGATCGGCCCGCCCGTCGACTCGCTGCCCGTCGCACTGCTCGGGGGCCATGTAGGCGGGCGTGCCCACGGCACTGCCCTCGCGGGTGAGGTCGGAGTTGGCGTGCATGAGCCCGGCGACTCCGAAGTCGCAGACCTTGATCCTGCCGTCGGCGAGCAGCATGAGATTGGCGGGCTTGATGTCCCGGTGGACGATGTGGGCCTGATGGGCGTACGAGAGTGCGTCGGCGACCTGCGCGCCGATGTCCAGCGTCTGCGCGACGGGAAGGCCGGATTCGTGCTCGTCGAGCACGGCGGCGAGGTCCCGCCCGTCGAGCAGTTCCATGACGACGTAGGGCTGCCCGTCCTGGACCCCGTAGTCGAAGACCTCGGTGATGCCGGGGTGCCGGAGCCCGGCCGTGACGGTGGCCTCCCGCTCGAACCGGGCCAGGGCGCGGCCGCCGCCGGACTGCTGCGGGGGAAGGAACTTGATCGCGACCGGGCGGCCGAGTCTGAGGTCGTGAGCGCGCCAGACCTCGCCCATGCCGCCTCGTCCGAGCAGCCGCTCCAGCCGGTGCCGGTGGTCGATGTACATCCCCGCAGCGTTCAAGGCCCCCCGCATTCCGCCCGGCCGTCCGACCCCCGGCCCGAAGGCCGCGGTCGCACCGGCTCCGCAGCACGACTGTACTGCGGAGCCGGAGGCCGTAGCCGAAAGGTGGTGCCGGTCAGCCGCGCCCGGTCAGCCGCGGAAGTCCGCCGGGCGCTCCGGGGAGGCTTCGGCCAGCGCCTTGGTGACCGCGTCGACGCCCTCGCGCAGACCGTAGACCGGGGTGCCGGGCTGCTGGCGCCAGGAGTCGTCCAGGCCGCCCGCGTCCACGGAGTCGAAGCCGAGCTGGTCGATGAGGGCGCGTACGGTCTTCTTCGCCGCCTTGTCGTCGCCCGCGACCGGCAGGGCCATCCGGTCGGGGTGACCGGCGGGGAGGGGCCGATCGAGAATGTCCTGGGCGAAGGTGCCGTTGAAGGCCTTGATCACCGGGTGCCCGAGGTGGGTCTCGACCCAACGGCTCTCGGGCTGGCCGTCGTCCTCGATGGCGGCGATCCGGCCGTCGCGCTGCTGCGGGTAGTAGTTGTTGGTGTCGATCACGGTGAAGCCTTCGGCGGCGCCGTCGAAGAGGCCGCCCGGCAGGTCGGGCACGTTCTTCAGCGGGACGGTGACCACGACGAGCTCCGCGCCGCGCGCTGCCTCGGCCACCGTGACGGGGGTGGCTCCGGTCTCCTCGGCGAGGTCCGTCAGGGTCTCGGGCCCACGGGAGTTGGCCACCGACACCTCGTGGCCGAGCGAGGCGAGCCGACGGGTGAGGTTGCCACCGATGTTGCCGGCGCCGATGATGCCGATCTTCATGACTGCTCCTGTACGTGCGGATTCGGGTGTCGTGTCTGTCCGAACTCCGCCGGGAGGCGCGGCATTCCGCCCTGGAGCCGCTGATTGTGCGGGACTGCGGGACTGCGGGACTGCCGGGCTGCGGGCCGGTGGGTCAGGCGCCTTCGGCGAAGGCTCTGGCGGTGGCCAGCTCCGTGCCGCTGTGGCCGTGGATCGCCTCCAGGTACTGGTAGGCGTCGGCGCCGACCGGCACGCGCTGAGGGGTGTCCGGGGTCGCGACCAGACGCAGGACCAGGGCGGCGAAGTCCTCGGGCCGACCGAGGACGGGATTGTCCGTCATCCCCCGTACGCCGTCCCGGGTTTCGTCCACGGCCGCGCCACGGTAGGCGGGGATCCGGACGGCGGTGTCGGCGGCCGTCACGCCGTAGCGGGTGGCGAAGCCGCCGGGCTCCAGCGCGGTGACCCGGATGCCGAACGGCTCGACCTCGGCCGCCAGGGCCTGGGTCATGCCCTCCAGGGCGTGCTTGCCGGCGACGTATGCGCCCATGCCGGGGAACGACACCCGCCCGGCGAGGGAGGAGACGTTGACGATGTGGCCGCTGCCGCGCGCCCGCATGCCGGGCAGCGCCAGCCGGGCGAGCCGCCACGGCGCCACCACCAGGATCTCCAGCTGCTCGCGCAGCTCCTCGTCCGAGACCTCCTCGACGGCGCCGAGCAGGCCGGTGGCGGCGTTGTTGACCAGCACGTCGATGCCGCCGAGCTGCTCCTCGGCGGCGCGGACGGCGGCTGCACAGCTGTCGGGGTCGCGGACGTCGAGGGCGGCGACGCGGACCATGTCGGGGTGGGCGGTGGCCAGTGCGTCCAGGGTGGCGGGCTTACGAGCGGTGGCGAGCACGGTGTCGCCGGAGGCGGCCACCGCCTTGGCCAGGGCCGCCCCGAGCCCGGAGGAACATCCCGTCACCAGCCAGCGGCGTGTCATGGTCTCTCCCTGGGTGTGTCCTGCCGGCTCCCGGCCGCCGTCCGGCCGGGAGCAAGGCTCCACACTAGAAGAGGCTGCACCCGGCGCGCCCGTGGTTCGGCCCAACTCGCAGGTTCGGCGGCAGTGTTGAGGTGGTCGCCGCCGTACGGGAGCTGGGTCAGTTGGCGGCTGCGCCGGAGTCGCCGAGACCGGCCACGTCGGCGCGCAGGGCCGGGAGGGAGGCGTACATCGTGCCGCCGGGGCAGTCGGTGGCGAGCCAGTCGCGGTGGCCGCTGATCAGGTCGACCGGCTTGGTCACGCCGTTGACCGGGTTCACGAAGGTCACGTGCGCCTGCGGGTCGAGCTTGTGGGCGGCGGCGAGCACGGCGAGCAGCGCGGTGAGCGACTTGCGGGCGGCGTCGGTCGGGGCCTGGTCGGTGAGGGTGCCGAGCAGGGCGATACCGAGGTTGCCCGAGTTGAAGCCGGCGGTGTGGAAGGCGGTCACGCCGTTGCCTGCGGCGTCGTGCGCCGGGATGCCGTCGTCGCCGGACCAGCGGCCCTCGTAGATGCGACCGGCCTCGTCGATCAGGAAGTGGTAGCCGATGTCACCCCAGTCGTTGGTGATCGCGTGGTACTGGTAGATGGCGCGGACGGTGGCCGCCGGGTCGGCGTCGGCGTTCGGGGTGTCGGTGTGATGCACCGTCAAGGTCTGTACGGGGTAGTACTTGGGCGGCGAGTTCTCGACGCCGTTATTGAAGCGCTTGGTCTCGTCGGCGCCCCAGGCGGCCCGGGACAGGTACTCGACGCCGCCGATGGTGACGGGCGTGGTGGGCGAGACCGCCGCCAGCCGGGTCGGCCCGTGGACGGTGTCGATCGCGGCGGAGCGGACGTTGACCGCGCCGTCGGGCAGCCGCAGCTCGTAGCCGTGCGCGCCACCGGCGGCAACCAGCGCCGTGGCGGCGGTGTCGGCGGTGGCGGTGCCGGCGGTCCTGGCGCCCGGCGAGGCCTGGTCCGGGCCGCCCGCGCAGCCGGCCGGGAGCGGCTTCCAACTGCCCGGCTTGCCGTCGTCGTCGTGCAGGCGGATGGCGGCGCCACGCTTCGGGCCGTCCCAGCTCACCCCGACGTAGCGGATCGGGAAGTCGGTCCGGACGGAGGTGGCCTCCGAACCCGCGAGCGACCGCGCCCGGGTGGTGGGGACGTTGACGGTACGGGCACCGGCGGCCGGGGCCGTCCCCGGCGCGGTGGCTCCGGATGCGGTGAGCGGCGCTGCGGAGGCGGTGCCGCCGGGGGCGACGGCGAGCGTCGCGGCGGTCGCGCCAAGCGCTCCGATGAGGGTGCGTCGGGAGACGGCGGGTCGTGCGTTCGGCATGGGTGTCCAGTTCGGGGCGTCGGGGGCGGAACAACGGGGGGCGACCACACGCTCCGGCTCCAGCGCCCCCCGCTGACCTGCTGATCTGTCCTCGGAAATGTACACGACCGATCGTCTGCGATCGCTTCCATCGGCCGCATCCCACCCCGCGAGTTGCCCGATCGGGCAGGCTCATCCGGAGCTCATCCGGAGCTCACCCGAGCCTCACCCGAGCCTCACCCGGGCCTCACCCGGGCCTACGCGTGGCTGCCGGAGGCGGGGGAGAGGGGCTGCGGGGAGTGCGCGACCGCCGGATCCGCGGGGGCCGGCAGGGCGTGGATGTGCGGGTGGGTCCGGGTGGCGGTCCGGGTGGCCGTGTGGGCGGCGACCAGGGTGCGGAGGGCCTGCTCGGAGGGGGCGTCGGCCGGGGTGAGGACGACCAGGGAGTGGTCGGGGCTCTGGAGGACGGCCAGCGTGTCGTAGCAGACGGTGAGTTGGCCCACGGCAGGGTGCAGGATGCGCTTGGAGCCGTGGGCGCGCTCGCGGACGGTCTGGTCCTCCCACCAGGCGGCGAACTCCGCGCTCTGGGAGCGCAGTTCGTCGATCAGGGCGAGCAGCGAAGGGTCGCTCCGGTGGCGTGCCAGATTGGCCCGCAGATTGCCGACGGTCTCCCGGGCGATCCGGTCCCAGTCCAGTTGACTCTCCCGCGTGGCGGGCGAACGGAACAGCAGCCGGGCCGCGTTGGCGGCGTCCCCGCTGCCGAATCCGGCACCGAACAGGGCGCTCGCCGCAGCGTTGTGGGCCTGCACGTCGAAGCGGTGGTCGATCACGTACGCGGGCCAGAGCGGCATGCCGTCCAGCAGCACCCGCAGCGAACCGCCGAGCGGCGCCGGCCGTGGCGGGAGCACCGGCAACTCGCCCCGGGCGATGAGGTGCAGGTGCCGGTGCTCGGAGGGGGAGAGCAGCAGCGCCGTGGCGAGCGCGTCCAGGACGGCAGCGCCCGGGGTGCCGACCCGGCCCTGTTCGAGGCGGATGTACCAGTCGATGCTGACCGCGGCGAGCTGGGCCACCTCCTGGCGCCGAAGCCCCGGCGTCCGGCGCTGCCCCAACGGGGGCAGGCCGACCTGCTCCGGTTGCAGGCGCGCCCGCATCGCCCGGAGGAACTGCGCCAGTTCGGGCCCACGCGTGCTGTGCTGACTCGCCATGAACTCATGATCGGCAGGGGCCCGAGTGCTGTCCAGCCGCGAGGGTGGCACGCCGCGTACCAGGCTCGGGAGAGCCTTCCCGCAGCTCGGTGGGCGGCGGCAGGGTGGTGACCGCACCAACTGCCGCCGATCACCAGGGATTCACCGTGAACCGACCGAACCGACTGAACCGCACCGCCGCCGCCCTGACCGTGGCCCTGACCGCCGCGGCTGCGACGCTGGGCCTGGCACTGACCGGGACGGGGGCCGTGGCGGACGCGCTGCACCCGGCCAAGTCGTCGACCGGCGGCTACGGCTACCAGGCCGTCCGGCAGGGCGTACCGACCGCCGCCGCCCGCTTCACCGTGAGCAGCCCCGACGTCCGCGAGGGTGGCGCAGTCCCGCCGGGCTCCTGGGCCGACAACTTCGGCTGCTCCGGCGGCAACGGCCAGCTGCGGCTGGCCTGGCACGGTGCCCCCGCCAACACCCGCAGCTACGCGGTGACCATGTACGACCCGGACGCGCCGACCGGCGCCGGGTTCTGGCACTGGCTGACCTGGGACGTCCCTTCGACCGCCACCGCCCTGGGGGCGACCCCGCCCGCCGGTTCCGTCGTCGGCACCAACGACGCCGGGCGGGCCGGCTACCTCGGCCCGTGCCCACCGGTGGGCGACATCACGCACCGGTACCAGATCACCGTCTACGCCCTGGACGTGCCCAGCCTGGGGCTGCCCGCCGCCACACCGCCCTCCGTCACGACCTTCACCATGAGCGGACACATCCTCGGCTACGCGCGGATGACGGCCACCGCCCGCCGCTGATCAGCCAGGCCCGGCCCGGCCGGCCCTGCGCTTCCGGCCGTACGACGGCGAGCCGTGCCCGTCGGCCGCCGCAACGGCCCGATAAGTTTTTCCCGAGCAAGTCCGCCACGGGTGTCGAAATCGCGAAGCCTGTCTCTACCTATGGGTGAAGGCCCCGCGAAGGGGGCCCGGGATCGTGAGGAGCAGGGCCGTGAAGTACATGCTGTTGATGCAGTTCAGCGAGCGGGGTACGGATTTCGCGCCGATCACCGAGTGGACGCAGGAGGAGATCCGGGCGCACATCGGGTTCATGAAGGACACCAACACCCGACTCACCGGCACGGGCGAGCTGGTCGACGCGCAGGGGCTGGCGATGCCCGCCACCGCGAAGATCGTCCGCTCGCACGCGGGCGGGACACCGCTGATCACCGAGGGGCCGTTCGCCGAGACCAAGGAATTCCTGGCCGGCTGGTGGATCGTCGACTGCGAGAGCCCCGAGCGGGCGGTGCAGATCGCCGCCGAGGTCTCCGCCGCACCCGGCCCGAAGGGCGACCCGCTGAACATGCCCATCGAGGTGCGCGAAGTGATGTCCGGCCCGCCGACGGAGCTCTGAGCAGCTCTGCCCGGCACCGACCAGACCCCCGACGACCTGCTGCGCACTCTGGCGCCGCGGGTCGTCGGGGTGCTCACCCGGCGCTTCGGTGACTTCGACAGCGCGGAGGACGCCGTCCAGGAGGCGCTGCTCGCCGCCGCCGTCCAGTGGCCGCAGGAGGGCACGCCCGGCAACCCGTACGGGTGGCTGGTCCAGGTCGCCTCCCGCCGCCTGATCGAACAGGTGCGGGCGGAGCAGGCCCGGCGCCGACGCGAGGACCGCTCGGCCCGCGAACTCCCGGCGGACCGCCACAGCGCGCCGCCCGCCGACGAGGTCGACCAGGGTGGGCAGGACGACACCCTCACCCTGCTCTTCCTCTGCTGCCACCCCTCGCTGTCGCCCGCAGCGGCCGTCGCACTCACCCTGCGCTCGGTCGGCGGCCTGAGCACCGGCGAGATCGCCCGCGCCTTCCTGGTGCCGGAGCCGACCATGGGGCAGCGGATCAGCCGGGCCAAGCAGCGGATCAAGGCATCTGGCGTGCCGTTCCGGATGCCGGAGCCCGAGGAGCGGGCGGAGCGCCTCGACGCCGTGCTGCACGTGCTCTACCTGATCTTCAACGAGGGCTACAGCAGCACCACCGGGCCCGGCCTCCAACGCACCGAGCTCTCCCACGAGGCGATCCGGCTCGCGAGGACCGTGCACGCGCTGCTCCCGCACGACGGCGAGGCCGCGGGGCTGCTGGCGCTGATGCTGCTGACCCATGCCCGCAGCGCTGCCCGGACGGGCCCGGACGGAGAACTCGTGCCGCTCGCCGAGCAGGACCGGAGCCGGTGGGACGCCCCCGCGATCGCCGAAGGCGTGGCCCTGGTCACCGCTGCCCTGCCGCGCGGACCAGTCGGCCCGTACCAGCTCCAGGCGGCCATCGCCGCCGTCCACGACGAGGCGCCGAGCGCCGGGGAGACCGACTGGCCGCAGATCCTCGCGCTGTACGAGGTGCTGGAGCGCGCTTCGGGCAGCCCGGTGGTCGCCCTGAACCGGGCGGTCGCGGCGTCCATGGTGCACGGCCCGGCGGCCGGTTTCGACGCCCTGGCGGCGCTGGAGGCGGACGGGCGGCTGGCCGACCACTACCGGGTGTCCGTGGTGCGGGCCCACCTGTTGGAGCAGTCGGGCGACCGTACGGGCGCCGCAAGGCAGCTCCGCGCGGCGGCCGAACGCACTGCCAGCCTGCCGGAACGGCACTACCTCACCCTGCACGCGGCCCGGCTCGACGCGGCGGCACCGACGGAGTGACCGGCCCGCGAGGCCGCCCAGCTGCCGTTGGGCGCGCCGCTGGGGCGTCAGCGCACCTGGCCGGCCGCAGCCGCTATGAACGCCCCCACTGCTGCCTCGAATTCTCGTTCCATACGCACCACCTCCCGGCGGTCGACCGCCTTGAAGACCTCACCGGTCGCAGCGAACGCCGCCTCGGCGAGCCGCTGCAACTCGACATCCTCGCTGACCAGTTGCAGCTTGAACCGGGCAGTCTCGGCACGCGCGCCCAGCCGGTCGCGCTCCAACCGGGCGGCCCTGAAAGCATCTTCGTCGCGCGGTGACTCCCGGCCGCGGAACCAGAGCGTGATCGCGCCGCGCTTCAGCTCGGTCACCGCGCTCGCATACTCGCTGTACGCGGCGAGGCGTTCCTGCCGCAGCCGCTCGTCACGGCTGATGGCCTCGGCCCGCTCCGCCGTACGCCGCTGGAACAGGTAGGTGCTGAGAGAGCCGATCAGCGTGCCGACGACGGCCACCAGGCTGGCGAGAACTGTGTCCACGTCCAGGAGTTGAGCACAGCTCGGACCATTCGGGGAAGACGCCTCCCATAGCGGTCAGTAGGCGGTCAGGACCGCCACGCCGCGCGCCGCGAGCTGCTCGACGACCGGGTGGTGGGGGTCGGCGTCGGTGATCAGCCCGCTGATCTCCTCCCAGGGCAGGACGCGGAACCGTGAGGCTGCGCCGATCTTTTCGGACGAGGCGAGGACGTAGGTGTCTGCGGCCCGTGCGGCGAGGGCGCGCTTCATCGCGGCCTCCTCGACGTCGCCGGTGGTCAGCCCGGCCTCGGGGTGGACGCCGGTGACGCCGAGCAGGCAGAGGTCGGCGGAGACGTTCTGGGCGGCCTCCACCGCGGCGGCGCCGCAGGTGACCGCCGAGTGCTTGAAGACGCGGCCGCCGAGCAGGAAGAGCTCGGCCTGCGGGTGGTCGAGCAGTGCGGCGGCGATCGTGGGGCTGTGGGTGATCACGGTGCAGGCCAGGTCCGGCGGGAGTGCACGGGCAACGGCCAGGGCCGTGGTGCCGCCGTCCAGGATCAGGGCGCTGCCCGGCCGTACGAGCGCGGCGGCCGCTGCGGCGACCTTCCGCTTGCCGTCGGGGGTGACGGCCTGCCGGGCGGTGTAGTCCGCCACGGCGGGGGAGACCGGGAGTGCTCCGCCGTAGACCCGGTGGCAGAGCCCCTCGGTGGCGAGGTCGCGGAGGTCGCGCCGCACGCTGTCCTCGGAGATGCCCAGCTCGACGGCGACGTCCTTGGCGACGATCTTGCCCTCGCGGGCCAGTAGGCCGAGCAGGTGGTCGCGTCGTTCGGCAGCCAGCATCCGTGTTCTCTCCTGTTCTTGCACGTTTCTGCATGTATCGTACCGGATCATGACCGACAAGCCGCCGCCCGCCCGCACCACCGAGCCCCACCGCCCCGGCATCGACACCCCTGACCACCGTGGCCGCACCGGCCTCGACCAGGTCGGGCGCGACCTGCACCGCAACCCCGACGTCGTGGTCCGCGACGTGGAGCTCACCTCGCAGGGCTGGCACGTCCTGCGCCGCACCACCTTCGACCACCGGCGCCGCGACGGACGCTGGGCCACCCAGCAGCACGAGACGTACGACCGCGGCAACGGCGCGGTCGTCCTGCCGTACGACGTCCAGCGCGGATGCGTGCTGCTCACCCGCCAGTTCCGCTACCCGGCCTACGTCAACGACCACCCGGACGGCATGCTCGTCGAGGCCGCGGCAGGGCTGCTCGACGGCGACGACCCGCTCGCCGCAGTCCGGCGCGAGGCCGCCGAGGAGCTCGGCGTCGCGCTCGGCCCGCTCACCCACGTCTTCGACGCCTACATGAGCCCCGGCTCGGTCACCGAACGCCTGCACTGCTACGCGGCCCCCTACACGCCGGCCGACCGCACAGGGGACGGCGGCGGGCTGGAGGGCGAGGGCGAGGACATCGAGGTGCTCGAACTGCCCTTCGCCGACACCCTCGCCATGATCTGCGACGGCCGCATCGCCGACGGCAAGACCATCATGCTCCTCCAATGGGCCGCCCTGGACGGACCCTTCGCCCCCGCCGCGCCCTGCACGAGCGGGCAGGGCGTCGCGATTCGGGGATGATGGGGGGATGGCTCATCTCGGACTGGTTGCCGTCGTCGTGCGGGACTACGACGAGGCGATCGCGTTCTACGTGGACGTCCTCGGCTTCGACCTGATGGAGGACACTCCGGTGGGCGGCGGCAAGCGGTGGGTGGTGGTCCGGCCGCCGGGAGCGCAGGAGACGGGTGTCCTCCTGGCCAGAGCCGCGACCGGCGAACAGTACGCCCACATCGGGGACCAGACCGGAGGACGCGTCGGCTGGTTCCTGAACACCGACGACTTCGCCCGCGACCATGCGCGCATGAAGGCGGCCGGGGTCACCTTCGAGGAGGAGCCACGCGCAGAGCAGTACGGCCTGGTCGCCGTCTTCCGTGACCTGTACGGCAACCGCTGGGACCTGATCCAGCTGCATCGGGACCGCCTGCGGGAGCAGAGCTGACGGAGCAGCAGGTTGTTGCCTCCCACCTGCTGGGGCCGTGCGGCGCCGCCTCCTGGGAGGGGGTCAGGCTGCCGAGTACCAGATCTGGGCGTTGGTGCCGTTGCAGGTCCACAGGTCCAGCGGGACGCCCGGGGTGCCGGTGGACCTCGGGTCGTCGAGGCACTTGCCGGAGGTCGGGTTCAGCAGGTAGCCGGTGGGGGAGAGCAGCCACTGCTGGGCGGCTGAGCCGGAGCAGGGGGCGAGCTGGACGGGGCTGCCGACGGCGCCGGTGGGGCCGGCGTCCAGGCAGGCGCCGGTGGAGACGCGGAGGGTGCCGTCCTTGACGAGCTGCCAGTTCTGCGGCGGGGTGGGGGTGGAGCTGCAGCCGTGGAGGCTGACCGAGCCGGCGTTCTCGACCGCGCCGCTGAGGCAGAGGTTGGCCGCCTTGTTGGTGAAGGCGCTCCAGATCGGCTGGCCGCCGTAGGGGTAGCGCCAGTCCTGGCCGTCCGCGCCGCAGCTCCACAGGATCAGCTGGGTGCCGTTGGTGGTCGAGGAGGCCGGGTCGGCCAGGCAGAGGCCGGACTGCGGGTTCAGCAGGCCCTTGGCGTTCTGCGTCCACACCTGAGAGCCGGTGCCGTTGCAGGGGTAGAGCTGGACGGGGGTGCCGTTGGTGGTGCCGCCGCTGGTGACATCTAGGCACTTGCCGAGGGCCTGGACGGTGCCGTCGTTGCCGATCGTCCAGGTCTGGCCCGGGGTCGCGGCGCAGTCCCAGATGTCGGCCGGCATGCTCCAACTGCCGGTTTTCGCACCGTTGTTACCGGCGTCGAGGCACTTGCCGGGGAGGCCGGAGGTCAGGTTGCCGGTCGGTAGCCCGATGGCCGGCTGGTAGGAGAACGAGGTGGTGGCGAGCCCGGCGCCGCCGTTCCAGATCTCGAAACCAGCCTGTACGGAGCAGAGTTGACCGGTGGCGGGGACGAAGCCACGGACCACGGCGTCGGAGGTGACGGTGCGCAGGTTCAGGTCGTAGACGGAGGTGGTCGGCGTGGTCATCAGGTAGCTGATGACCTGCTTGCCGGTGCCGGTGTCCTGGTACTGGTAGACCTGGTACGTCCGGCCGCCGAGGGTGACCTGCTGGGTGGCGGTGCCCAACGGGACGGGCCCGCCCTGCCGGTTGAGCCAGAG
The DNA here is from genome assembly GCF_052076145.1 of Kitasatospora sp. McL0602. NCBI lineage: Bacteria > Bacillati > Actinomycetota > Actinomycetes > Kitasatosporales > Streptomycetaceae > Kitasatospora > Kitasatospora sp. McL0602. The sequence goes on from NZ_CP197246.1 coordinate 7,617,487, forward strand.
CATCAGCTCGTGCGAGGTGGTGGCGCCGCAGCCGCCGGCGGTGTCCGCGTACCAGATGTCGTAGGAGGTGTCGTACTGCCCCGCGACGCCGGTGGTGGTCCGCCAGCTGGTCAGCGTGTCGCCCATGGTGGCCACGGGCGTGGGGAGTTCACCGGTGCGGGGGAGGTACTCGATGCGGGTGTACGCGCCGGGGGCGCCGGGCCGGGTGTTGGTGGCGCTGGTGAGCGCGCTGGTGGCGACGGTGAAGTTCGCGCCCCCGTCGCTGCTCATGCAGACCTCGGCCGAGGAGTTCCACTCGTCCGGCATGATCAGGTACCGGCCACCGCCCACGGCCGCCGAACCGTACGGGCCGTTGGCGGAGGTGCACAGCGACACCGGCTGGTCGGCCTGCGCCGCTCCGGCGAATCCGCCCTGCACGCCGCCGACCAGTGCGAGGGCCACGAGAACGGCGCGCGCCTGCCGTCGGAGCGAACTGTGGCCGGAGCGGTCGAGAAGGTGATGGAGCTTCAAGTGTGCTTCCCCCTGGGAGAGACGGGCGTGTCCGACAAGATCAGACTGTAGCGGGCACGCCGCCGCCGATCGCACACCCGTTCGTGCACTCGTGCGGACCGCTACCGGGGCAGCTCCTCCAGGACGGCCTGGGCCGCGTTGTGGCCCGGGATGCCGCTGACCCCGCCACCGCGCACGGCCCCGGCGCCGCACAGCAGCACGTTCGGGTACGCCGTCGCGACGCCCCAGCGGGCCGCAGCGCCGTCCAACGGCCCGGTGGCGAACGGGAAGGAGAGGTCCTGGTGGAAGATGTGACCGCCCGGCAGGCCGACCTCCCGCTCCAGGTCCAGCGGCGTCTTCGCCTCCACGCAGGGCCGTCCGTCGGCGTCCGCCGCCAGGCAGTCGGCGACGGGCTCGGCCAGCACCAGGTCGAGCTGCGCCAGACTCGCCGCCAGCGCACGCTCCTTCGCCGCCGGGTCGGTGAACAGCCGTGCGGGCATGTGCAGTCCGAACAGGGTGAGCGTTTGGAACCCCTGCCGGACGGCCTCGGGGCCCAGGATCGACGGGTCGGTGAGGGTGTGGCAGTAGATCTCCGACGGCGGCGCCGACGGCAGTACGCCCGCCGCCGCCTCGGCGTAGGCCGCCTCCAACTGCCGGTAGCCCTCGGCGATGTGGAACGTCCCGGCGAAGGCCTCGCGCGGATCGGCGGCGGTGTCCCGGAGCCGTGGCAGCCGCCGCAGCACCATGTTGACCTTCAGCTGGGCGCCCTCCGGCGCGGGGCCGGGATCCTCGCCCATCAGCCGCGCGAGCGTCGCCGGAGCGGCGTTCACCAGCACCCGGCGGCCCGCCACCAACACCTCGCCGTCACGGTGGCGGTACGACACCTCGGCGGGCCCGACGCCGTCGGTGGCGATGGCCGTGACCTCGCAGTCGGTACGGATCTCCGCGCCCGCCGCCAACGCCGCCTCCGCCAGCGCACCCGTCACCGCGCCCATCCCGCCGACCGGCACGTCCCAGTCGCCCGTCCCGTTGCCGATCACGTGGTAGAGGAAGCAGCGGTTCTGCAGCAGCGAGAGGTCGTGGGCATGGGTGAAGGTGCCGATCAGCGCGTCCGTCAGCACCACGCCGCGCACCAGGTCGTCGGCGAAGTCCCGCTCGACGGCCTCGCCCAGCGGCCGCTCGAACAGCGCCTCCCACGCGGCGTCGTCCGCGACCCGCCGACGCAGCTCGGCCCTGGTGGGCAGCGGCTCGGTGAGCGACGGGAACACCCGCCGGGCGACCTGCCCGGTCGTCCCGTAGAAGCGCTGCCAGGCCTCCCACTCCCGCTCCGAGCCGGTCAGCGCCCGGAACGACTCCCGGGTCCGGCCCGGGTCGGCCGCATCCACCAGCAGCCCGGTGGGCTTCCCGTCCAGGGCGGTGGGCGTGTACGAGGAGATCCGCCGACGCCGCAGCTCCAGCCGGAGCCCGAGCTCCCGGACGACCTTGTGCGGCAGCAGGCTCACCAGGTACGAGTAGCGCGAGAGCCGGGCGTCGACCCCCGCGAACGCGAAGTCCGACACTGCCGCCCCACCCACCCGGGCCAGCCGCTCGAGCACCAGCACCCGGTGCCCGGCCCGCGCCAGGTACGCCGCCGCCACCAGCCCGTTGTGTCCGCCACCGACGATCACCACGTCGTACCGAGCCCGCGAGTTCGCATCCACGCGGCCACGCTACGGCACCCCACCACCCCGGGAAAGAGGCACGCGGGCCTACTGCACGCGGGCCCACTGTTCGTCAGCTGCCTGCCGTCAGACCGGGGATGTAAGCCTCGGGGCTAATAGCCGACAGGCGGGGTCAGACGGTGGTCGGATGTGTCCGGGACGGGCCCGGTGACAGTGTTCGGGGCATGAAGACCTCACCGTTCAAGGGCCGGAACACACTGACGCGCCGTCGTATGCTGGGCGCCGCACTGGCGGTCGGAGCCGCCGCACCGCTCAGCCTCTCCGGCGCCGCCTGGGCGGCCCCGGTCACAGCCCCGGCCGCCCCCGCAGGCCCGGCGCGGCTGACCCTTCCGCAGCCCACGGGGCCGCACCCGGTGGGCACCGTCGCGCTGCACCTCCTCGACGCCTCCCGTCCGGACCCGGTGGCGGGCCCCGGCCGTCACCGCGAGCTGATGGCCAGTGTTTGGTACCCGGCCGGGCACGTCGACGGCCACGCACCCGCGCCCTGGATGGCCGACGGCGCGCTGCGGGCGTTCCTCACGGACACGGGCTTCACCATCGACCCCGCACTCGGCCCGCTCACCTCCGGCCACGTGGGCGCCCCCGTCCACCGCTCGGGCCACCGCCTGCCCGTGGTGGTGTACTCGCACGGCGCGCACAGCCACCGCGCCGACCACACCGTCATGGTCCAGGAACTCGCCAGCCACGGCTACGTCGTGGTCACCGTCGACCACACCTACGACGCGTTCACCGAGTTCCCCGACGGCCGGGTCCTCGTCCCGCTCAGGGGCGGCGAACACCCGATGGGGCCGAAGGACTTCGCCGCGGACATCCGCTTCCTCCTCGACTGCGTCGAGGACCTCGCCGCCGGGCGCAACCCCGACGCCGACCGCCGACCGCTGCCCGCAGGCCTGCTCCACGCCCTCGACCCGCACCGCATCGGCATGTTCGGCTGGTCGAAGGGCGGCACGGCGACCGCCCTGACCATGCTCGCCGACCAGCGGGTCCGCGCCGGGCTGAGCCTCGACGGCCCGATGCAGCCGACCATCACCGCAGACCTCGACCGGCCGTTCATGATGATGACCGCCGAGTTCACCCGGGCCGACCAGCCGGACGTCGCCGAGTTCTGGCCGCACCTGCGGGGCTGGCGGCTCAACGTCCAGGCCGACGGCGCCGTCCACAGCTCGTACGGCGACAACCAGGTGCTCATCCCGCAAGCGGCGAAGATCCTCGGCATGACCGACGAGCAGCTCAAGGCGTGGATCGGCACCCTCGACCCGGCCCGCGCGGTACGGATCCAGCAGGCCTACCCGCCCGCCTTCTTCGACCTCCACCTGCGCCACCACGACGGCCACCTCCTCGACGGGCCGTCCCGGGCCTTCCCGGAGGTGAAGTTCCTCCCGTAGCACCGCCAGTTGACTGTCCGGCAGGGCAACGCCGCTGTTTGGTCGGTCGGAGTGCGGGAAGACGCTGCCCGCGAGGCGCCGGGCAGCGCGCCTCTCCGACGGGAGGCGGACACACCATGAGCCGGGACGACACCAGAGCGGACGGCACCACGAGCGCCGAGATCCAGGTCGAGCTGTTCGGGCCGATGCCGGGAGGCCAGGTCCAGCTGTCCGCCCTCTGGAGCTACGACCCGCGCGATCCGTTCGCCGTCCACGTCGACTTCCGGCTCCCGTTCGACGGAGCGACGCGCTGGACCTTCGCCCGCGACCTGCTGGCGGCCGGCCTGGACGTGCCCTCGGGCGACGGCGACGTGGCCCTCGCGCCCGAGCTGGGGCACCGCCGTGTGCTGCTCATGCTGTGCGGCAGCGGTGGCGCGGCCGTCCTGCGGTGCGAACAGGCCTCGCTGCACGGCTTCCTCAACAGCACCTTCGCCGAGGTGCCGGGCGGAGCCGAGCGCTGCGCGGAGGAACTCGACCGGTGGCTGAAGACCGTCCAGCCCGCCTGAAGCAACGCCGGGGGTCGACCGACGGGCGACAGCTCCGGCAGAGAGGAGGACATCCGTGTGGAGCGTGCTCAGGCCGATCGGGGTGGTCGGCGCGGTGGTGCTGGCTGTCCTCGCGGCGGACCGCCTGGTGCTGCTGACGTCCCGTCGGCTCGCGGGGCGGCTGCCGGATTCGCAGCCGCTCCGCCTGCTGCGCGACTGCCGCCTGCCGACACTGCTGACGCTCGGCTCGCTGCTGCTGCTCGCGGCCGAGCCCGGCATCGGACTCACCGCCCGCGCACGGGGGCCGATGCGGCACACGCTGCTTCTCGTCGTACTGGCCGTCGGAGCCTGGCTCGCCACCCGGCTCGTGACGCTGCTGATCGACGGCTCGATGGCGCACTACGCACGCGAGCGCCGCGACCCGGCCCAGCTGCGCCGGGTGCGGACCCAGACGGTGATGCTGCGCCGACTCGCCGGCGCCGCCATCGCCGTGCTGGGCCTCGCGGCGGCGCTGATGACCTTCCCGCAGGTCCGTGCCGTCGGCGCCAGCCTGCTCGCCTCGGCGGGGATCGCCGGGCTGCTGGTCGGAGTCGCCGCGCAGAGCACCCTCGCCAACATCTTCGCGGGCATCCAGTTGGCGTTCGGCGACATGGTGCGGCTCGGCGACGAGGTCGTGGTGGCGGGTGACTGGGGCACGGTCGAGGAGATCACGCTGACCTATGTGGTGATCACGACCTGGGACCAGCGGCGGATCGTGATGCCGGTCTCGTACTTCGTCGGCAAGCCGTTCGAGAACTGGTCCCGGCGCGACCCCGCGATCACCGGGACGGCCCTGCTCCATCTCGACCACCGGACGCCGATGGCCCGGCTCCGGACGGAATTCGACCGGCTGCTCAAGGAGACCCCCTGGTGGGACGGCGCAGGCAGCGCGCTCCAACTGGTCGACACAACCCCCACCACCATCGTCGTCCGCGCGCTGATGACCGCGCGCAGCGCGTCCGACGCATTCGAACTGCGCTGCTGGGTCCGGGAAGGGCTCATCGCCTTCCTCTGCGAGCACGCCCCGGAGTCGCTGCCGCACATAGGCGTATCCCACCGTACGGAAGCGGACTGACCCGTCCCCGTCCCCGTCCCCGTCCCGCGCCGGGCCCGCTCACTTCGGGCGGCGGCGGGCCCGGCGCGGGAAGCGGCTGCTCACCCGCTGCTCGGGACGCCGCTCCTCCTGTTCGGCGATGGCATCGAGGACCTGCTGGTCGGCCGCCGTCAGCGGTGGCTGCAGCAGGCTGCGCGGCCAGAGCCGGCGGGCCCGGACGACGTTGACCTCGGCGGCGTACACGGTCACCTGCGCGCTCAGGTACAGCCACCACAGGAGCCCCAGCACGGTGCCGAAGAAGCCGAAGACGGCCGTCGCGTGCCGCAGCTCGTGCGTGACCAGATAGCCGCCGAACGCCTGCAGGGCCGTCCACGCGGGGCCCGCCAGCAGGCAGCCCGGCAGCAGGGACCGGGTGTCGGCCTGCGCAGGCGTCAGAATCCGGAAGGAGACGAGGAAGAGGCCGATGTTCAGCACCGCCGAGCCCAGCAGCCCCAGCACCCGGCCGATGCCGCCACCTGCCACCCCGCCCACCACGGCGGCGCCCGCAGCGCTCAGCACCAGCCCGAGACCGAGCACACCGAGCAGCAGCAGACCACGGCCCAGCCGGGGAAGGAACCCCGGCCGACGCACGCCCGGGACGGCCCACACCTGCGCCATCGCGAACTGCAGCACCTGCGTGACGCCGAGCGAGCCGTACAGCAGCCCGACCAGCCCGACGACCAGCGCCAGGCCGCTGCCCTGCAACGACGAGACATTCTGGCTGAGCTGGCTGCCGATGATGGGGAAGTCGGCCAGGGCGGAGTTCAGCACCGCGTGCTGCGCCCCCGGGCTGTCGTGCAGTACGTAGCCGAGGATCGTGGTGAGCAGAAGCAGCAACGGAAAGACGGCGGTGAACGCGTAGTAGGTGATCAGCGCGGCCAGGAGGCCGCCGCGGTCGTCACCGTACTTGCGCACCACGCCGACGACGAAGCCCGGGGCGGTGCGGCGCTGCTGCATGCGGTCCAGGGCCCGGACCGTCCGTTCCGCGGCGTTCACGGCCACCTCCTGGGTGCGGGTTGTCGGGGCTGGGCGTCTGCCCGTGATACCGGGAGTCACACCCGGCGGCCTCCCGCCGGCGCGCACGCGCAGGAGGCTCCACGGCGCCGCACGGCGATTGGTTCACGTCCGGGCCGCCGGTGACCCCGTACGAACGCGGCCGCCGCGCACAGCAGGTCCGCGCGCACGACTGCTCCCCGGGGCAGGGCGCCTCCGGGGAGCGGTCGTGCGGTGCGGCCAGGTCAGCCGTCGGAGTCCAGTTCCACCGGGGGCAGATCGCCGAGCTGCGCCCTGCTCAGGCGGACCCGGACGACGCCGTACCGCCAGTCCGTCTCGCTGATGGGGATGGCCACGGTCTTCCTGCCCCACAGGTGCCCCTCCTGCAGCAGCACGTGTGTCACACCGTAGTCCCGGGGGTCGATCACCAGGCCCTGGACCCGGCCGATGTCACCGTCGGTGGCTTCGACCTGGTCGCCGTGGCGGATCTGCACCTCACCGACGGGCACCCGTTCGTGCGTCGTCATCCGCCGCCCGCCGTCGGACATCATCAGGCCGATCCGGCCGACGCCCAGGCCGTAGTACGGGAAGAGCATCGCCTGCCCGGGGGCGTAGCCCAGTTGGTCGGTGACCCCGGGCAGGAACTCCGTCTCCTCGGCCGAGTCCAACCGCTGCACGTCGTCGATGCGGCCGCGCAGGTGGACACTCCCGCCGTCGCCGTCCTCCCCGCTCCCGGCCGGGTGCTCGTCGACCATGGACACCGGCACCAGGCGGTCCGCCGCACGGCCGCCCACCACGAGATGAGTGACCCTGCGCGCCACCGGGTCGATCACCACACGTTCCAGCCGCCCGTATCGGCCGTCCTCGCAGTGGACGTCCGCTCCGATCGCGTACTGCACCGTCGTACTCATGCCTGTTCCCTCCTGAGGTCCGGCTCCGTCCCGATTCCCGGCGACTGCTCAGCGTGCGACCGGAACCCCGCCGGCGGCGACGAGATCACGGTGGTGCTCGACATCGCTCGCCGGCGGGTTGTTCCGGAACACGGATCCGGCCTCCCGTCTCTGACGCCTGTGCGCCGCCGGATGTCGGCGGCGCCCTCAGGGGCGCGACTACCCGCCGATGCCGCTGCCATCCCTTGATCTTCGTAGGGAATCCCGGCCTTCAGGCCGGGCGGGAACGGTTCTTGGCCCGGAGCCGCGCAGCGGCGGAGTTCGCTGGGTTGTCGGTGGCGTGCGTTAGCTTGATCGCGTTGACCGGAGGGGGTGGGTCGGGTGATCAGGGCGTACAAGTTCCTCATGCGACCCACGGTGGGTCAGACGCAGGCGCTGGGCGAGATGCTCCGCGATCACTGCTCGCTGTACAACGGGGCGTTGCAGGAGCGTCGGGACGCCTACCGGCATCCGTCGAGGACGAGCATCAGGTACGGGATGCAGTCCGCTCAGCTGAAGGAGATCCGGGCGTTCGACCCGGAGCGTCAGGGACGTTGGTCGTTCTCCTCGCAGCAGGCGACGCTGCGCCGTCTGGACAAGGCATTCGTGGCGTTCTTTCGCCGGGTCAAGTCCGGTGAGACGCCCGGCTACCCGCGCTTTCGCGGGGTCAACTGGTTCGACACGGTGGAGTTCCCGAAGGACGGGGACGGCTGCCGATGGGACGCCACCCCGCACGACCCGGTGACCCGCGTCCGGTTCCAGGGCGTGGGCTGCGTCAAGGTGCACCAGCACCGCCCAGTGGTTGGCAAGGTCAAGACGATCTCGGTCAAGCGCGAGGGCCGTAAGTGGTTCGTCGTGCTGACCGCCGAACAAGACCGGCCCGAGCCGCTGCCGCCGACCGGCAGTGTGGTCGGCATCGACCTCGGGATTGCGAACTTCCTCGCCGACTCGAACGGCCGGTTCGTCCCCAACCCGCGCCACGGGCGCGGCAACGCCGACAGGCACGAAGCCGCACAACAGAGCCTCGCCCGGTTCCCGCGTGTCCGCCGGGACAAGCGCACCGCGAACCACCGCCGGGCGGTGGAGAAAGTCGCGAAGCTCCATGGCAAGGTGCGCCGCCAGCGCCTCGACCACGCACACAAGACTGCCCTCACCCTGGTCCGTGAGCACGACTTCATCGCGCACGAGAACCTGACGATCCGCACCATGGTCCGAACCGCCGCACCCAAGCCCGACCCCGACCGACCGGGCGCGTTCCTGCCGAACGGCGCGGCGGCGAAGACCGGACTCAACCGCTCGATCCAGGATGCCGGATGGGGGGTGTTCCTCACGATCCTCCACTCCAAGGCTGCAAGCGCCGGGCGCGAAGTGATCGCCGTGGACCCCCGCAACACGTCCCGCCGGTGCCCGCAGTGCGGGCACACCAGCGCGGACAACCGGACCACACAGGCAAAGTTCCACTGCGTCGTCTGCGGCCACCACGCGCACGCAGACACGGTGGGAGCCGTCAACGTTCTACGGGCCGGGCTGGTCCGTCGCAACGCCCAGCAGGGTTAGCGAGAAGCCCCCGGCCTCAGCCAGGGGAGGAGTCACGCGTGAGCCTCTGCCACGAGCTGGCCGTGCCCGGCCGTGACGACCTGCCAGGACAGGTCGGCAGCCGCCGGATCGGCCGACCGCACCGCCGGAGTCAGGAGCTCGGCATGTCGATCTCCGCCCAGACGGCCTTCCCCGGGCCGTCGGTCCGCGGGGTGTGCCCCCAGCGGCTGGCGAGCAGTGCGACAGTGTGCAGGCCGTGGCCACCCGGCCGGCCGGGGGTGTGCGGCACGCGGGGCTGCGGCTGGGCGTCGGCGCGGTCCAGCACCTCGACCCGCAGTCGGCGGCTGGTGGCCGACATGACCAGCTGGTCCACGCCGTCGGCGTGCTGGCAGGCGTTGGTGGCGAGTTCGGAGACCACGAGGAGGACGTCGTCGGCGCGCGCCTGCCGGTCCGGGTCGCTGGTGGGCAGCCAACCCCAGTCCTCCAGCGCCAGCCGGGCGTGGTCCCGGCAGCGTCCGACGGTGCCGGTGACACCGGCGAGGGTCAGCCGGCGGGTCTGGCCCGTCGCGGGCACCCCGGACAGCACGGGACCGTCGGCGGTCCGGGATTCACTGGCACTCATCTGTCCTCGCTCCGACGGCGGTCTGGTTCGGCCAACGGCGGGCCGTCGCCCTGTTGTGTGCTCCTCTGCCCGCTGTGGCGCAGCAGACACCGGTCTCCTGGGTGCCAGCTGTCACTCGTCTTCCCCGGTGTCGCGGCCGTCGGCCGGCCGAGTGCGGGCGGTATGCAGTCCGACGGCCGCTGCCGTGACATCAGGGCGGATGTCGAAGACAGCGTCGGTGCCGGTGATCTCGAAGACCCTGGCGACGGAGGCCTGCAACCCGGCGAGGATCAGCGTCACCCGTGCCTCCGCAGCATCGAGCCGGGCGCCGAGCAGAAGGTTGAGCCCGGTGGAGTCGCAGAACGAGAGGTCGCGGCAGTCCAGCACGACCCGTTCCGCGGCGAGTCCGACCGCCTCGCGCAGTCGCTCGCGCAGGAGGTCCGCGCTGTCGTAGTCGAGCTCACCGGCCGGGGACACCACGACCGTGCCGCCGTCGGTCCGCAGGGCGACGGTGAGCCGCCCGGTGTTCGGGGAGGGGGGCGGCCCGGGTCGGGCGAGATTGTCGCGCATCGCACTCCTTCGGTCGAGTTCGGTCGAGTTCGGTCGAGCCGTCGTCGGGAAGCTGCCTCGTCCAGCGCACAGCACACCGATACGACCATACGGCGGGAGGCCACGCGGCGGGGAGAGAGGCCCCGACACCGCCGGACCACCGGGAGGAGCCGTGAGCAGTTGGTGCCCATCTGGTGAACGGAGGTCTGACCGCGGCATGACGGGGCACACGAACCCCCGTTGCCATCAACGAACGACTACCGGTAGAGGAGAGAACATGCTGACCACCGCGTTCCGCCCGTCGGCCCCTGCCCGCACCGAGGGCGTTCGACCCGTAGGGAGCGGGCCCGTCGGCCCGTCGGCCGGGGAGCTGACCGGACCGGCCGACCTCGCCGGCCTCGCCATTGAGCTGGGGATCAACGCGGAGGACCCGTCGCGGGTCTGCCCGGCCGACGCCCGCCAGCTGTCGAAGGTGCTCTTCGTCCGACTGCGCGCAGCGGAGGAGGGCTCGGCCGAGTACTCCTATGTGCGCGGCACGCTGGTCGAGTTGAACATGGCGCTGGTCAGGTTCGCGGCGAGCCGGTTCGGCCACCGTAAGGAGCCGGTCGAGGACATCGTCCAGGTCGGCACGATCGGCCTGATCAAGGCCATCGACCGTTTCGACCCCGGGTACGACGTGGAGTTCTCCACGTTCGCGCTGCCGACCATCAGCGGTGAGATCAAGCGCTTCTTCCGCGACACCGGCTGGATGGTGCACGTGCCGCGCCGGATGCAGGAGCTGCGCCTGATGCTCGCGAAGGCATCGGACGCGATGGAGCAGGAGTGGGACAGGCTGCCCACCCCGGCGGAGCTGGCAGCACACCTCGATCTGACCGAAGCCGAAGTACGGGAGGGCCTGATCGCGTCGCAGGCCCAGAGCGCCTCCTCGCTCGACGCACCGATACCGGGCGAGGACGCGGCAGGCGGCGGCCCGGTGCTCGCCGACCGGCTGGCCAAGGAGGAGTGGGCCTTCGAGACAGTGCTCTGCCTGGAGACCCTCAAGCCGCTGATCGCGGCACTGCCCGAGCGCGACCGGACGATCCTCGACCTGCGCTTCGGTGCCGAACTGACCCAGGCCGAGATCGGCCGCCGGCTCGGCGTCTCGCAGATGCACGTCTCCCGCCTCCTGAGCCGCGTCCTGGCCGGTCTGCGCGAGGCGCTGCTCGCCGAGAGCTGACCGCCCGCCCACCGCCCGCCCCGAAGCGCGCACCGCCCGCCCCGAAGCTGCCGAAGCGCCGGTCTCCGAGAACATCTCCCGGAGACCGGCGCCGCTCGTCTGCCCACCGGCCCAGCCGGGGCTAGTCGTAGTAGCGCCGTTCCTCGACGACCTCGTCCGGTCCGGTCCGGCCCGTGAACCGTCGGCGCCTCAGGACACTTGCGTACGTGAACAGGCCGAGCAGTCCGGCCGCCATCACGATCCAGCCCACCACGTGCACGTTCACACCGGACACATGCCAGTCGACCCCGAAGGCCAGCACAGCACCGACGGCGAACAGCAGGACGCAGCCTCCGATACCCATATCTCTCCACTCCTCTTCGCAGGGACTGGAGTTCGGCTGCCCCCGATTCGGGGAACGACACCTGACCGGCCGCCACCACGGCCGGATCCGCACGGTTCAGCGCACCCGTACGCCGATCAGGCAGGTGTCGTCGTCGGTGTCCGCGTTGGTGTGCCGCAGCAGGAGGTCGAGCCGCTGCTCCAGGTCGGTCGGCTCCCCGGACAGGTTGGGCATCCGGGCGACGGCCAGCAGGTTGTCGAGGGAGTCCTCCACGGAGCGGTCCCGACGCTCGATCAGTCCGTCGGTGTACATCATCAGCATGTCGCCGGCCTCCAACTGGGCCTCACCCTCCTCGTAGTCGGTCCGGTCGACGGCACCGAGCAGGATGCCGCCGAGCATGGGAAGGGTGCTCGCCTGACCGTCACGCAGCAGAACCGGCGGGAGATGCCCGGCCCGCGCCCAGCGGAGCCGGCGCGTCCCGGGGTGGTAGAGGCCGCAGACGGCGGTGGCGGTGACGCTGTCCGTCAGGTGGTGGGTGACGCTGTTGAGCCACGCCAGGAGCTGGGCCGGGCCGGCGCCGGTGGCCGCCAGGCCGCGCAGGGCATTGCGCAGGGCGACCATGCCGGTGGCGGCCTCGATGCCGTGACCGGCCACGTCCCCGACGCACAGCAGCACCTCACCGCTGGGCAGCTCCACCGCGTCGTACCAGTCGCCGCCGACCAGGTGATCCTCCTCCGCCGGGCGGTAGCGCACCGCGACGTGCAGGTCGTGGAGGTCCAGCGGGCCGCGGCTGGGCGGCATGATGGCGTGCTGGAGCTGGAGGGCGAGGCGGCTGCGCTCGGCGGACTGCTGTTCGGTCTGGGCGAGTTGGTCGCGGGTGGCCGCCAGGGCGACCTCCGTCCAGTGCTGCGCCGAGACGTCCTGGTACGCGCCCCGGACGGCCGTGATGCGCGAGTTGTCGTCCAGGACGGGTTCGGCGACCACCCGGATGTGGCGGGCTATGCCGTCGGCGCGCTGCAACCGGAAGGCGGTCGACGCGGGGCGCTGGTGGTGCAGCAGGCTGCGCAGGAAGCGGCCGATGGCGTGCTCGTCGTCCGGGTGGGCGCGGGCGGCCAACTGCTCCAGGGCGACGGGCTGCGCGGTGGGCGGCAGGCCGTGCAGCTCGAAGAGGGTGTCGTTCCAGGCGATCTCACGGGTGAGCAGGTTCTCCTCGAACCCGCCGATCCGGCCCAGCCGCTGGGCATGCTGCAGCAGACTGGCCACCTTCGGGGCGCTGTCCTCCAGCTTCCAGACGACCACGACGTGCTCACCCGACCGGCTGACGCTCACCCTGGCCTGGGTCGCCAGCGGCACGCCGTCGACCAGCGCCGCCAGCCGCATCCGGTCGGTGCGGAACGGTTCACCGGTCGCAAGGACGTGCTCCACCTTCTCGAACAGCCCGCCCGGCTCGGCGGCCAGCGGGTACGCGTCCAGGAAGCGGGCGCCGGTGATGACGTTCCGCGGCCGCCCTGCGAAGTCGACGAAGCCCGCGTTGACGTGCCGGACGAGGAAGTCGGCCAGGGTCTGTGTCTCGTCGAGGAGCGGCCGCAGCACCAGGCAGGGGTCGTTGAGCCCGTCGGTGAGCTCCAACAGCTCGGCGAGGTGCGGATCGGCTGCCTGCTCGGCCCCCTGCTCGGCCGTGCTGCCGTAGGCCGACGCGGGCCGGGCCTCCAGCACGGTGGCGCACAGTGCGGCCAGCACCTCGAACTGGCGTTGCACGGGCTGAGGTTGAGCGGGGAGCGGGCCGGCCCAGCAGATCTCCAGGACCCCGATGACCCGGCCGCCGGTGCCGGCCGGCACCGCCAGCCGCCCGCCGCCCAGTTCCCGCTGCCCGATCGACGGGAGCGCGGCGCTCACGAGCGTGTCGTAGCCCGTGGTGGCCCGGTTGTCGAGGGCCTGCCGGGCTGGCGTGGGGACGCCGGGCGGCACGTGCCGCCAGCGCTCGGGCTCCTCGTCGGCGAAGCCGGCACTTCCGGCCAGCGACAGGGACTGGTCGGGGTGGGCCGCCCAGATGGCGACCGCCCTCGCACCGAGCGGCCGCAGCGCGTGCTCCAGGATCGAGTGCGCCACCGTACGGGCGTCGCCGCCGCCCAGGGCGCCCGCCTCCGCGCTGCGCAGCCGCAGGCCCACCGAGGGGGAAGAGAGCCCGGCCGTCGCGGCGACGAAGCCCGGGGTGATCTCGGCGATCCGGTCGCGGGAGGCCTGGTTGACCAGATCCGCGGCCAGTTCGAGGGGCGCTCCGCCGGCCTGGACGGCCAGGCTCTCCAGCTGTCGGGCCGCCTCCGTCGGGCTGCAGCCCAGCCGCTCGACCAGGATGCCCCTGGCGAGGTCGATCAGCGCCCGGCCGTCCGCCGCCGCCTGGGCCTGCCGGAGCTCGCCGCGAAGCCGCTCGACACTGTCGGCCAGCCGGACGGTCGGGCCTTCCGGGCCCCCGGATTCGTCGGTGCCGAGCACCACGTTCGCTCCTCATCGGTCGACGGTTGAACGGTTCGGCAGTCGCTACAAGCCCAGCTGCCGCTTGATCCGGGCGATCAGATCGCTCGCGTCCACCGGCTTGGTGACGTAGTCGGAGGCGCCGGAGGCCAGGCTCTTCTCACGGTCCCCGATCATGGCCTTCGCGGTGACGGCGATGATCGGGAGCATGGCGTGGGCGGGCATCGCGCGGATGGCGGAGGTGGCCGCGTACCCGTCCATCTCCGGCATCATGACGTCCATCAGGATCGCGTCGATCTCGTCGTGCTCGGCGAGCGCGTCGAGAGCGGCACGGCCGTTCTCGGCCTGCAGCACCCGCACTCCGTGGAGTTCGAGGATGCCGGTGATGGCGTAGAGGTTGCGGTCGTCGTCGTCGACCACCAGCACGGTGCGGCCCGCGAGCGCGCTGTCGACGCCCTGGCCGACCGCGCGCTCGGCCGTGGCCGACTCCTCGGCGCGGACCAGCGGAAGTACGTCGCCGGGCTGCTCGGCGCTCAGGTGGAGGGCGATCCGCTCGCGCAGCTCGTCGAGACTGGAGATGAGCTCCAGGGGCCGTCCGGCGGCGAGCTCCTGCAAGGCCCGCTCCTGCTCGGTGCCCAGTCGGCGGTTGTTGTGCGCCAGCACCGTCACCCCGTTCAGCGCCGCGTCCCGGGCCATCTCCTCCAGGAGGCCGAGGGCGGCGCCGTCGGGCAGGTCGAGTTCGAGGACCATGCAGTGGCACGGCGTGGTGGCCAGGGCCCCGGCCGCCTCCTGCGCCCCGATCGCGGTGATGATCTCGACCGGCCCGCGCAGCCCGCTGAGCTCCGCGTGGCCGGTCAGATCGGCGACGGCGCTCTCCGCGACGAGCGAGAGCAACCCGTGCGGACGCTCCTCGACGACCAGCAGCCGCTTGGCCTGCACCGGATCGCCCACGACCTCGGCGCCCCGGCGTGGATCGTGCCCGCCCGCTTCGGCGGTGACCACCTCGGCCGGCGTGGTCTCCGGCACCGCCCGGCCGCTCTGAGCGCTCTGAGTGCTCTGCGTGCTCAGCTCGGCGAAGTCGGGCCGGGCGACGGGCAGGTAGAGCGTGAACACGCTGCCCTGCCCCGGCGTGCTCTCGGCGGTGACGGCGCCGCCGAGCAGCAGGGCGATCTCGCGGCTGATCGACAGGCCCAGCCCGGTGCCGCCGTACTTGCGGCTGGTCGTGCCGTCGGCCTGCTGGAAGGCGCTGAAGACAGTCTCCAGATGCTGCGGGGCGATGCCGATGCCGGTGTCCACCACGCCGAACGCGACGACCGGCCCACCACGCCGGGCGGCCTCGGGCGCCCGCGACTCCTCGACCATCTCGATGCGCAGTTCGACGCTGCCCCGCTCGGTGAACTTCACCGCGTTGGAGAGCAGGTTGCGCAGCACCTGGCGCAGCCGGTAGTCGTCGGTGAGCAGCTCCGCCGGTACGTCGGAGGCCGTCCGGACGGCGAAGGCGAGGCTCTTCTGGCTGGTCAGCGGCCGGAAGGTGGCCTCCACGTAGTCGAGCAGCTGGTGCATCGGGATGCGTTCGGGGCTGACGTCCATCTTCCCGGCCTCGACCTTCGAGAGGTCGAGGATGTCGTTGATCAGCTGGAGCAGGTCCGAGCCCGCGGAGTGGATGATCCCGGCGTACTCGACCTGCTTGGCCGTCAGGTTCCGCCCCGGGTTCTGGGCGAGCAACTGGGCGAGGATCAGAAGGCTGTTGAGCGGGGTGCGCAGCTCGTGGCTCATGTTGGCCAGGAATTCGGACTTGTACGTCGAGGCGAGCGAGAGCTGGTGCGCACGGTCCTCCAGCTCCTGGCGGGCCTGCTCGATCTCCAGGTTCTTGGTCTCGATGTCGCGGTTCTGGGCGGCGAGCAGCTCGGCCTTGTCCTCCAGCTCGGCGTTCGAGGACTGCAACTCCTCCTGGCGGGCCTGCAGTTCCTCCGACCGTGTGCGGAGTTCGGCGGTCAGGCGCTGGGATTCGCCGAGCAGTTCGTCGGTGCGGGCGTTGGCGACGATGGTGTTGACGTTGACACCGATCGCCTCCCGCAGCTGCTCCAGGAAGTCGCGGTGCACCTGCGTGAAGGCGTGCACGGTGGCGAACTCGATGACGCCGAGCACCTGTCCCTCGACCACGAGGGGCAGCACGACCAGGGAGACCGGCTCGGTGTGTCCGAGCCCGGAGGAGACCTTCACGTATCCGGCCGGGAGCCGGTCGACGGCGATGGTGCGCTGGCTGCGCGCCGCCTGGCCGACGAAGGACTGCCCGAGCTCGAAGCGCGTCCCGGTGGCCTCCTCCGGGCGGGCGTAGGAGCTGATCAGGTTGAGGTAGGTGGTCTCGGCGGTCTCCTCGGCGAGGTAGAAGGCGCCGTACTGGGCGGAGACCAGGGGCGTGAGTTCGTCCATGATCAGTTCGGCGACGACCGCTAGGTCGCGGCGGCCCTGCATCAGGCCGGAGATGCGGGCGAGGTTGGACTTCAGCCAGTTCTGTTCCTCGTTGGCGCGGGTGGTCCGGCGCAGGGACTCGACCATGAAGTTGATGTTGTCCTTGAGGTCGGCGACCTCTCCGGAGGCGTCGACGGTGATCGAGCGGGTCAGGTCGTCGGCCGCGACCGCGCTGGTGACCTCGGCGATCGCGCGGACCTGGCGGGTGAGGTTGCCGGCCAGCTCGTTCACGTTCTCGGTCAGCCGCTTCCAGGTGCCCGACACGCCCTCGACCTCGGCCTGCCCGCCGAGGCGCCCCTCGCTGCCGACCTCGCGCGCGACCCGGGTCACCTCGGCGGCGAACGAGGAGAGCTGGTCGACCATCGTGTTGATGGTGGTCTTCAGCTCCAGGATCTCGCCCCGTGCGTCGACGTCGATCTTCCGGGTCAGGTCGCCGTTGGCGACGGCGGTGGTCACCTGGGCGATGTTGCGCACCTGGCTGGTCAGGTTGTGCGCCATGAAGTTGACGTTGTCGGTGAGGTCCTTCCACGTCCCGGCGACGTTCGGCACCCGGGCCTGCCCGCCGAGGGTGCCCTCGGTGCCGACCTCGCGGGCGACTCGAGTCACCTCGTCGGCGAACGCGGAGAGCGTGTCGACCATGGTGTTGATCACACCGGCCAGCGCGGCGACCTCGCCCTTGGCCTCGACGTTGATCTGCTGCGACAGGTCGCCCTTGGCGACGGCGGTCGCGACCTGGGCGATCGACCGCACCTGACCGGTGAGGTTGGAGGCCATCACGTTGACGTTGTCGGTCAGGTCCTTCCAGGTGCCGGAGGCGCCCCGGACGGTGGCCTGGCCGCCGAGATTGCCCTCGGTGCCGACCTCGCGGGCGACTCGGGTCACCTCGTCCGCGAAGGCGCTCAGCTGGTCGACCATCGTGTTGATGGTCTCCTTCAGCTCCAGGATCTCGCCCCGCGCGTCCACCCGGATCTTCTGCGACAGATCACCCTTGGCGACGGCGGTGGTCACCTCCGCGATCGAGCGGACCTGCGCCGTCAGGTTGTCGGCCATCACGTTGACCGATTCGGTGAGGTCGCGCCAGGTGCCCGACACGTCGCGTACGTCGGCCTGGCCGCCGAGCCGACCCTCGGTGCCGACCTCGCGGGCGACCCGGGTGACCTCCCCGGCGAAGGCGCTCAGCTGGTCGACCATCGTGTTGATGGTGTCCTTGAGCTCCAGGATCTCGCCCCGGGCGTCCACGTTGATCTTCTGCGAGAGGTCGCCCTTGGCGACGGCGGTGGCGACCTGGGCGATCGAGCGCACCTGCGCGGTGAGGTTGCCCGCCATGAAGTTGACCGAGTCGGTGAGGTCGCGCCAGGTGCCCGACACGTCGCGTACGTCGGCCTGGCCGCCGAGCCGTCCCTCGGTGCCGACCTCGCGGGCCATCCGGGTGACCTCACCGGCGAAGGCGCTCAGCTGGTCGACCATCGTGTTGACGGTGTTCTTCAGTTCCAGGATCTCGCCCCGGGCGTCCACAGTGATCTTCTGCGAGAGGTCGCCCTTGGCGACGGCCGTGGTCACCTGGGCGATGTTGCGGACCTGGTCGGTGAGGTTGCCCGCCATGAAGTTGACCGAGTCGGTCAGATCCCGCCAGGTGCCGCCGACCCCGGGCACCTGCGCCTGCCCGCCGAGCCGTCCCTCGCTGCCGACCTCGCGGGCGACCCGGGTCACCTCGTCCGCGAAGGCGCTCAGCTGGTCGACCATCGTGTTGACGGTGTCCTTGAGCTCCAGGATCTCGCCCCGGGCCGCGACATCGATCTTCTGCGACAGGTCGCCCTTCGCCACCGCCGTGGCGACCTGGGCGATGTCCCGGACCTGCGTGGTGAGGTTGCCGGCCATCGCGTTGACCGAGTCGGTCAGGTCCTTCCAGGTGCCCGAGACACCCGGCACGTCCGCCTGGCCGCCCAGCCGTCCGTCGGTGCCGACCTCCCGGGCGACCCGGGTCACCTCGGAGGTGAAGAGCGAGAGCTGGTCGACCATCCCGTTGAACACCGTGGCGATCTCGCCCAGCAGGCCGTCGGCGTCGCCCGGCAACCGGGTGCCGAAGTCGCCGTCCCGCACCGCCGTGAGGCCCGCCAGCAGCCGGCGCAGCTCCGGCTCGCCGACCTGGGCCGGGCCCGCACCCTGCGGCCTCCGCCGCTCCGGAACGGTGTTGGACTTCGTCGAGCCAGCCATCGAATGTCGCCTCCGTAGAACGCCGGGCCTGTCGGCCGCCGCCTCGGCTGCTCCACCCGTGACGCACATCGCATCGCTCGGCGGGCACCGTCACGGCACCGGCACCACCCGGCACGTGAACGCACCGCCGAGGAGGCTACCCCAGCCCTTTCACCGCACGCGACCCTCCGGGCGAGCCCGGCCTCCGCGACGGCGATCGCTGCGAAGAGCCCGCACCACTGCGCGTCTGCGGCTAACCTCCGGCCAGTCTCCGGCCGCTCTCTTCCCGTCGCGTCAGGCGGCCGACCTCATGCGCCGGGTGCTGCCGGCGAGCAGGCGGTAGCGCTCGTCCTCCGTCAGACCGCCCCACACGCCGTAGCGTTCACGGGCCTCCAGCGCGTAGCGCCGGCACTCGATCCTGACGGGGCACTCCGCGCAGACGGCCTTGGCGGCGTCCTCGCGGGAGTCGTGGGCTTCGCCGCGCTCGCCCGCCGGATGGAAGAAGAGCCGGTTGTCGGCCTCGCGGCAGGCGCCGCGCAGCTGCCAGCTCCAGCAGTGGTCGAAGGCTCCGGGCAAGTGAGAGACGTTCGCCATGGCAAGGGTCCTTCCGATGTCGATTCCGATGTCGATGAACGCTGACCACTCGCTCGTATAGCCCGGATCGGAGAGAACATTCACGCGGACGCGGGCTCTCCGGGGGTTCCTGCGGTCAGCCTCCGCTCTCGGCGTCCGTGTCGGCGTCCGTGTCGGGGTGGCCCGGCGGGTGGAAGCAGGCGCTGATGGTCTTCCCGTCGGCCTGCCGGTAGGCCAGCCAGCTGTCGGCGACGGTGTCGACGATGGCGAGACCCCGCCCGTTGGGCCGGTCGGCATCGGGGGAGCGCGGGCTCGGGAGCTCCGCGGAGGAGTCGTGGATGCTGACGTGCAGGGCCCGGTTGTCCCACAGCAGGACGAGCTGGGCGCTGCTGTGTGCGTGGACATGCGCGTTGGTGATCAGCTCCGACACCGTCAGGAGTACGTCGTCCACGATTCCCGGCGCCTCGGACGCCCACCCCAGGCCCTCCAGGTGTCCGCGAGTCCAGTGCCGCGCCGCCCGCACGCCGTGGCTGGCCGGGAAGGATCGAGCCCATCCGGTGGCTCTCATCGACCGTCGACCCATAGCCCGCCTCCGCGTCCAGCTGGTGAGGTTCACGTCATCCGCGTACCCCGGCAGGGCGCTCCTAAGGGCCCGGACGGCGAAG
This sequence comes from Kitasatospora sp. McL0602, assembly GCF_052076145.1. Lineage (NCBI taxonomy): Bacteria > Bacillati > Actinomycetota > Actinomycetes > Kitasatosporales > Streptomycetaceae > Kitasatospora > Kitasatospora sp. McL0602. Next base: position 7,637,259 of record NZ_CP197246.1, read on the forward strand.
GGCGCGCCTTTCGCCTGGTCGCAGGGTTGCCGCCGACGCGGTGTGAGATCGCTGACCAGGGGTAGCCGAAGAAGCGGGCCTGGAGTTCATGTCCGCTCCCGGCACCGGCCGGCGCCGAGCCGACCGCACGTGCGATGACCAGCCCGACACTCGGAAAGAGGTCCTCCTATGCTTCCCGTCGTACTCGTTCTGCTTCTCGCCCTGGTCCTGGGCGGTCTGGGATTCGCCATCCACGTCCTCTGGTGGATCGCGCTGATCGTCCTCGCACTCTGGCTGCTGGGGTTCGTCTTCCGCGGCTCGAGCGCCGGCGCCTCCCGCGGCCGTTGGTACCGCTGGTAGGGCTGCCGGCGCTGACAGCGCGCACCCGGGCCGTTCCTGCCGCCGCCCTGCCGCCGCCGGACGGCGGTCAGGCTGCGCGCTTGCCCGGAAGCAGCGCGCTGTCCTGGTCGGCCTTCTCGGTGAGCAGCCGCAATGGCGGCTGAGGCTGGGGGGCCCGGGGCGGGGCGAACATGCGCTCCTCGAAGCGGGCCAGCAGGATCACCGCGGCAAGCAGCCCGGGGGGTATCAGCAGGGCGAACGCGATCATGATCGGCCTCCTGGGACGAGACTAGGTCCCGGGGCGCCTGCCCGCACTTCGCCCTCGAATGCGCCGATCGGCGGGCCGAATGGGGGAGAGTGTGATGACCGGTGGCTGTACGAACAGAGGGGGAGTGGTCATGGCACTGCGTCCGGGTCGGCGTGGGGTTCTTGCCGGGGCTGCCGCGGTGACTCTCACCAGCGTTCTCCCCGCCGGGGGAAGGGCTTTCGCGGAGGGGGTCGCCGGGCAGCTGCGGGCCCTCGAGCAGGCGCACTCCGCGCGGCTGGGGGTCTTCGCCCGAGACGCGATCACGGGCCGGACCGTGCTGTACCGCGCGGACGAGCTGTTCCCGATGTGCTCGACGTTCAAGACGATCGCGGTCGCTGCGGTCCTGAGGGACCTCGACCGGGGCGGCGAGTTCCTCGCCAAGTGCATCCGCTACACAGAGAAGGACGTCACGGAGTCGGGCTACGCGCCGATCACCGGGCTGCCCGGCAACCTCGCCGACGGCATGACCGTCGCGGCCCTGTGCGCGGCTGCCATCGAGTACAGCGACAACACCGCGGCGAACCTCCTGCTACGCGAGCTGGGCGGCCCCGCCGCGGTCACCCGCTTCTGCCGTTCCCTCGGCGACGAGGTGACCCGCCTCGACCGGTGGGAGCCCGCACTGAACTCGGCGGAGCCGGGGCGCGTGACGGACACCTCCAGCCCCCACGCGATCGGCCGGACCTACGCCCGCCTCGCCCTGGGCACCGCCCTCGGACCGCAGGACCGCCGACGGCTGACCGGTTGGCTCCTGGCCAACACGACCGGCGGCAACCGCCTCCGCGCAGGACTGCCCGCCGACTGGACCGTCGCGGACAAGACCGGCACCGGCGCCTACGGCACCACCAACGACGTCGGCATCACCTGGCCGCCCGGCCGGGGACCGATCGTGCTCGCCGTCCTGTCCACCAAGCCCGACGCCGCCGCACCCGCCGACGAGCCACTGATCGCCGCCACCGCCTCCGTCCTGGCAGCAGCCCTGGCCTGAGGCCCTCGTACGAGAATCCCTCGTCAAGGCGGACCGACCAGGTGATCCCGGTTTGATTCTTCGCCGTAAACCCCGGCGTTTACGCCGGGGACAAGGCGGTCCTTGGCCCGGAGTCGCGCAGCGGCGTAGGTCTCTGCGTTGTCAGTGGCCCGTACTAGGGTGATCAACATCAGCTCGAAGGGGGGTGTTCCGTGCTGCAAGGCCGCAGGTATCGGCTTGAACTGACTGATGATCAGGGCGTGTTGTGTCTGACGTTCGGTGACATATGCCGGTCGGTGTGGAACACCGGTCTTGAGCAGCGCCGGGAGTACCGGCGGCGTGGGGCGTGGATGAACTACGTGCCGCAGGCCGGCGAGCTGGCGGATGCGAAGCGTGAGTTCCCGTGGCTCGCCGATGCCCCCTCGCACGTGTTGCAGCAGACCTTGAGGGACTTGGACCGGGCGTGTAGGGATCATGGGACGTTCGGGGTGCGGTGGCGGTCGAAGGCGCGTTGGGCGCCGTCGTTCCGGTTCCCTGCCGGGAATCTGATCACGGTCGAGCGGATCGGCCGCAAGTGGGGCAGGGCGAAGCTCCCGAAGCTGGGATGGGTCCGGTTCCGCTGGTCGCGTCCGCTCGGTGGCGCGGTGCGGTCCGCGACCGTTGTCCGTCAGGGACGGTCCTGGTTCGTGTCGTTCCTGGTCGAGACCGGTATCGCGACGCCGGAACGGCACGCGATGCCGTACACCGTCATCGGGATCGACCGGGGCGTGAAGGTCGCCGCGACCACCTCCAACGGCGAGTTCCTTGACCGGCCGTACGTCACGACGGGTGAGGCTGCACGGCTTCGCCGGTTGCAGCGGAAGCAGTCCCGGCAGAAGCGTGGGAGCGCCCGGCGTGCGGCTACGGTGACGGCGATCAACGCTGTCGCCGGCCGTGTCCGCGACCGGCGCGCGGACTTCTGTGCGCAGACCGCAGCCACCCTGACCGCGATGAATGCCGTCGTGGTGCTGGAAGATCTGCGGACGCGCAACATGACCGCGTCCGCGAGGGGCACGGTCGAGCGGCCCGGCGTGAACGTGGCGCAGAAGCGGGGTCTGAACCGGGCCGTCCTGGACAAGGGATGGCACATGCTCGAACTCGCGCTCCGCAACGCGGCGCGCTCCACTGGAACGCAGGTCGTGCTGGTTCCGGCGGCGTACACCTCCCAGACGTGCCACGCGTGCAAGCACGTGGACCCGAAGTCACGCGAGAGCCAAGCCGACTTCGAGTGCACTGCTTGCGGACACTGCGCGCATGCTGACGTGAACGCTGCGAAGAACATCAAGGCCGCCGGGCAGGCGGTCTCAGGGCGTGGAGACCTCGGGGTTGCCCGGTCTGTGAAGCGCCAACCACCGGCGACGCGCAAACGCACGGGGCGAAGCCCTCGCGCGGAACGCGCGGCCGGAATCCCCGTCCTTTAGGGCGGGGAGGAAGTCAAACTCCGTGTTCATGAAGCGCGATGAGCTCCAACCGGAGGTGCTGGTCAACCCGGCATTGCAGCGAGTCCTGGCCCGGCCCGGCGGGCAGGAGCTGCTGGACACGCTGACTGACGGCATGTCCGGCAGCGATCTGACCACCCTGCTGCTTGAGGTGTTCCGGCGCCGAGCCGACCGGCTCTCGCCGGCCGAGGTCATGCGGCGCTACCGCAGTGATCGATTCGTGGCGCCCGCACCGATCAGCCTCACCGCACTACGCCGCGCCGAAGACGCCTTGGTGTCCGCTCTGCCCGACGGCTTCGAGACCCTCGTGCTCGCCCCGGTCCTGCCCCTGGCAGCACACTCCGCCGTCGCCACCGTCGATCCGCGCAAGGTGATCGCGACGGTCCGCGGGAGCGAGGTCGCCGCCGACCCGACGAGCGCATTGGCTCTGGAGGCATCCGTGCGACGTTCGCTGGCTCTGGCCTCCGAGCCTCGTTCATGTCTGCCGGTACGACTGGCGGCCAGTCAGCGAGTCACGCGCGCACAACACTTCCAGAGCCCAGGCATGCTCGCCCACTTCCAGCTCTTCGGCCTGGTGACCGCCGGCCGAGACACCGGCAACCGCGCCTTCGAGTACCAGCAGCTGAGCGAACACCTGCAGTTCGCCGCGCGGGCGCTGGCCGCCGCAGGGGCGCAGCACACGCAGATCCGGCTCACCTGCCTGGAGGAAGCGAGCGGCCCGATCGCCGAACGGATGAGTGCTGACCTCGCCCCACTTCCCGGAGTTTCCGTCGTCGAGGACCCCGACCGAACGACGGGACGCGGCTACTACACCGGCCTGTGCTTCAAGGTCTGCACCAGCATCCAAGACGAGCAAGTGGAAGTCGGCGACGGGGGCTTCGTCGACTGGAGCCAGCTCTTCACCGGCAACCGAAAGGAACGCCTACTGATCAGCGGATTCGGTGTCGAGCAACTCGCCAGGACGCTGGCTTACTCCGACGCGCCGGTCGGCCTGGCCCCAAGCCGCTGATCCGCCTGAGGTGACGTGGCAGAACGCCAGTACAGTGCTGGCGTGACCAGTGACAACCTCGACCGAAGCAGGTCCTGGGACGGTACTTCGGTCCGTGCCCGTGTCGCAGCCATGGCCCACGAAGACCTGGGGCGTCGGCGCTTCGGGTCCTCGCACCATGGATATCGACTTCGGCCTCCTCTGGCAGAGGAGACGATCCGGGTGTTCGAGCAGCAGCACGGTGTCCGGCTCCCTGCTTCCTACCGCAGCTTCCTCAGGGAGGTCGCCGACGGAGGAGCGGGCCCGGACTACGGGCTCCTAGGTCTTACAGAGGCTGTGGACGAGGAAGAGGCTCTGCACGACCTTCGAGAAGAGGGTCGACGCGCTGGCTTCCTCTCCACGCCGTTCCCGCACGCCGGCGGATGGCCGGGGCCAGGCAAGGGGGGCGACGCCGGCTACTCCGTCGAAGGGAGTCTGGTCATCGGGGAGTCCGGTTGCGGCATGTTCCGCCGCTTGATCACCACGGGGGCGAACGCCGGCCAGGTCTGGCTCGACGACCCTGACTGGGGCGGCCTGACGCCGGGAGCGGACTTTCGGGACTGGTACTCGGCATGGCTGACGACGGCCTGACTGCTGCCCGAGCCAGTTCTGGGTCTCGGCTGGTTCGGGCAGATCGACGAGATCGTGCTCCTGCTGGGAGTCGCGGACGTGACTCCTCCCCTGGCTGAGGCCGGGGGCTTCTCGCTAACCCTGCTGGGCGTTGCGACGGACCAGCCCGGCCCGTAGAACGTTGACGGCTCCCACCGTGTCTGCGTGCGCGTGGTGGCCGCAGACGACGCAGTGGAACTTTGCCTGTGTGGTCCGGTTGTCCGCGCTGGTGTGCCCGCACTGGGGGCATTGGCGGGACGTGTTGCGGGGGTCCACGGCGATCACTTCGCGCCCGGCGCTTTCAGCCTTGCTCGCGAGGATCGTGAGGAACACCCCCCATCCGGCATCCTGGATCGAGCGGTTGAGTCCGGTCTTCGCCGCCGCGCCGTTCGGCAGGAACGCGCCCGGTCGGTCGGGGTCGGGCTTGGGTGCGGCGGTTCGGACCATGGTGCGGATCGTCAGGTTCTCGTGCGCGATGAAGTCGTGCTCACGGACCAGGGTGAGGGCGGTCTTGTGTGCGTGGTCGAGGCGCTGGCGGCGGACCTTGCTGTGGAGCTTCGCGACTTTCTCGACCGCCCGGCGGTGGTTGGCGGTGCGCTTGTCCCGGCGGACACGCGGGAACCGGGCGAGGCTCTGTTGTGCGGCTTCGTGCCTGGCGGCGTTGCCGCGCCCGTGGCGCGGGTTGGGGACGAATCCACCGTTCGAGTCGGCGAGGAAGTTCGCAATCCCGAGGTCGATGCCGACCACACTGCCGGTCGGCGGCAGCGGCTCGGGCCGGTCTTGTTCGGCGGTCAGCACGACGAACCACTTACGGCCCTCGCGCTTGACCGAGATCGTCTTGACCTTGCCAACCACTGGGCGGTGCTGGTGCACCTTGACGCAGCCCACGCCCTGGAACCGGACGCGGGTCACCGGGTCGTGCGGGGTGGCGTCCCATCGGCAGCCGTCCCCGTCCTTCGGGAACTCCACCGTGTCGAACCAGTTGACCCCCCGAAAGCGCGGGTAGCCGGGCGTCTCACCGGACTTGACCCGGCGAAAGAACGCCACGAATGCCTTGTCCAGACGGCGCAGCGTCGCCTGCTGCGAGGAGAACGACCAACGTCCCTGACGCTCCGGGTCGAACGCCCGGATCTCCTTCAGCTGAGCGGACTGCATCCCGTACCTGATGCTCGTCCTCGACGGATGCCGGTAGGCGTCCCGACGCTCCTGCAACGCCCCGTTGTACAGCGAGCAGTGATCGCGGAGCATCTCGCCCAGCGCCTGCGTCTGACCCACCGTGGGTCGCATGAGGTACTTGTACGCCCTGATCACCCGACCCACCCCCTCCGGTCAACGCGATCAAGCTAATGCACGCCACCGACAACCGAGCGAACTCCGCCGCTGCGCGGCTCCGGGCCAAGGATCGCATTCCCGCCCGGCCTGAAGGCCGGGATTCCCTACAAAGATCAAGGGATGGCCGCGAGCAAGCGGTTTTACGTCGCTCAGGGCCTTGCTGTGCGAAGAGCTTCGGCCCGGCGTACGTCGAGTTCGCCGCCGAAGAGAGGTACGTCAAGCTGGCGCTGTACCGGCGCCGTGCCCTGGCCAAGGACGCCGGCGTCTCTTCCGCAGGCACCGGTTCGCACCGGTTCGCACCGGCTCGCGATCGGCGGTGGTGCCGGCCCGTTCACCGACCCGGACGGCTTCGCCTGGGAGGCCGCGGCGCACGCACCCGCGCCCGTGCTCTGACGCATCCGAAGCCGAGCCGAGCCGAGCCGTCGCGGCCGCTCACGGTGCCCCGAAGAGCTCGTCCAGGTGGTGGGTGAGGATCGCCAGCGCGGCGTCGCCGGTGCGCTGGCCGCCCAGCACGCTCGAGCCCAGGCCGTTGACCATGGCCAGCAGCCCGGCCGCCGTCATCTCGGGGTTCCGGTCGGAGCCGATCTCCCCTGCCTGTTGGGCCGCGCGGAGCTGCTTGGCGAGGAAGCTCTCCAGTAGGTCGGGCTGGGGGGTTCCGTGCTTCTCCACCAGTGCGGGATCGCTGAGCACCAGCGTGTAGTACGCGGCGTACGTCCGGGTGATCCGGCGGCTCTCCGGATCGGTCGGCAGGATGCACGACAGGACTGCGGTCACCAGGCCGCGTGGCGTGGGCGCGGAGCCCGCCGCGCTGATCCACTTCACCATCCGGGCCTGGAGCTGGGTGCCGAGCCTGGCCAGTGCGTCCAGTAGCAGCCCCTCCTTGGTCGTGAAGTAGTACTGCACCAACCGTAGGGAGACACCGGCTTCGGCGGCGACCGCCCGCATGCTGGCCGACTGCAGGCCCTGGGTGTCGGCGATGCGCAGCAGCGCCTCGGCGATCTGCCGTCTGCGCTCCTCGTGGTCGACCTGCGCGGCCATGATTTCGACCTCTCTCCCTCTCCTGGTACATCCGTATCATGCTGTGATACACACGTATCATGCGAATTGGCGAGTTCAAGAACGCTCAGGCCAGGGACCGATTCCAGGTCGCCTACGACCGGACCCTGGCCGAACTCTGGCAGGGGCCGCGGACGGCGCTCGACATCCCGACCTCGTTCGGAGTCACCCGCGTCCACCGGGCCGGGCCGCAGAGCGGCGAGCCGATCGTGCTGCTGCCCGGGGCGGGCGGCAATTCCCTGATGTGGCATCGGTACATCGCTCCGCTGGCCCAGCACCGCACGGTCATCACCGTGGACACGATCGGCGAGCCGGGCGCGAGCATGCAGACCGCGCCGGTCGGCGACGGCCGGGACGGCGCGGTCTGGCTCGACGAGCTCCTGGCCGCCCTGGAGGTGACGGCGGGTCATGTCGTCGGCTGCTCGTACGGCGGCTGGTTGGCGCTCAGCCACCAGATCCACCGCCCAGGCCGGACGGCCTCCCTCACCCTGGTGGATCCCGCGGGCTTCGCCGTGCCCGGCCGCCGCTTCTACACCTGGGTGATCGCCGGCGGGCTCGCCGCGATGGCGCCGCGCCCCCTCCGCCCGCGCCTGGCCCGCCTGGTCGGGAACAGTGCGATCCTGGAGTACGAACTGATGGGAATGATGCGCGCGTCGATGGGATTCCGCCGCGCACTCCCGCCGGCCCAGGTCCTCTCCGACGACGAACTGCGACGCCTGAGCGTCCCCACGCTGTTCCTCCTCGGCGCGCGCAGCGCCCTGCACGACTCCAGCGAGGTCGCCGACCGCCTTGGCAGGCTCGTGCCCTCCGCCCGGGTGGAGATCGTGCCCGGCACCGGCCACGCACTGCCCACGGACCAGCCGGCCCTGGTGGCCGAACGCATCCTCGACGCCGCCGGGCGGTAAGCGCGTTCGTGTCGGTGCTTCCCGCGCAGGCTCGCAGCCGAGCGCACACCACGACCTGGCCGACCTGCTCCAACGTGACGGTGCCAGGCGGGCCTGGCCGAATCGCCAGGTCCAGGTCGTCCAGAACTCGTCCATGCCCGCACCACCCCTGAATCCACGTATCTCGCGCCTATGGTCGGTGCCACGGCTCCTACGATTGCGACAGCACAAGGAGGCATGTAGCGGGGGGATGAGAGTGGTGCGAAGTGCGGTCGCTCCGGCGGACCGGGTGGCCGGGCTGCTGGCCGGGGCCGGTGAGGTGGTCACGGGGGAGGCCGCCCGCTGGCTCTCCGGGATGGAACCGGAGGACGAGCGGATCATCGGCTACCAGCTCGGGTTGTGGGATGCCGACGGACGGCCGGGTGCGGGCGGCGGTGGCAAGTGGGTGCGGGCAGCCCTGACCCTGAGCTGTGCACGGGCTGCGGGCGGCGACCCCCGGGAGGCGCTGCGTGGTGCCGGGGCCGTCGAACTCCTGCACACACTCTCGCTGTTGTACGACGACGCGATGGACCGGGACGCGGTGCGGCGGGCCCGGCCGTCGGCGTGGCGCGTGTTCGGGCGCCGGCCCGCCGAACGGGCAGCCGCCGCGCTGCTCCCGTACGTGGTGGCCCGGCTCTTCGACCCGCCGGTCGGGCTCGCGGTGGCGGGGGCGGCTGCGGCTGCGCTGGGGGAGGCCGTGGTGCGGCTGGCCCTGGGGCAGGCGATGGACCTGGACTTCGAGCGGCGTCCGAGGGTGAGCGTCGAGGAGTGCCGGCTGATGATCGCCGACAAGACGGCCTCACTGATGGCCTGCGCGTGCGGGCTGGGCGCACTGCTGGCCGGCGCCGACCGGGGCCGTACGGCGGGGTTCACCCAGCTCGGGGAGGATCTGGGCATGGCGTTCCAGATAGTCGACGACATCCTGGGGCTCTGGGGGGACGCTGCGGTGACCGGCAAACCGGCGGGCTCGGACCTCCGGGCCCGCAAGAAGTCCTTCCCGGTCGCCGTCGCCCTGGCCGCCGACTCGCCGGACTCGGCCCGGCTGGCCGCCGCCTACGCGCACCCGGCAGACAGCCTCGGCCCGTCCGACACCGCCGAGCTCCTCACCCTGATCGAGCAACTCGGCGGACGGAAAGCCGCGTTGGCCGAGGCGGACGCGTATCTCGCGAGCGCCGTACGCTTCCTCGACGAGGTACGGTGCACGGCCGGCCCGGCCGTCCGCGCCGCCTGTGACGACCTGGCCGCGCTGGCCGGGTACCTCGCCGTACGCACCCGCTGAACGGTCGCCCGCTGTGCCGCGACCGTTACCCCGTACGGGAGTTGCTGCGGCCGTCGGTCGCCCACGGCTCGGGCAGGTCGAACATGTTGGGCAGGCCGGCGCGGTGCAACTGTGCGTCGATCCGGTGCAGTTCGGCGAGCTCCGGAGGGGTCTCGATGGTGCGGATCTCACAGGAGTCGGCCTGCGAACCGGCGGCCGCCAGCAGGGCGTTGGCCGCCGCCTTGCCCGTCTGGTCCGCAGCTTCCATCGTGGCCAGGTTCAGGTCGTTGAGCACCCAGTCCCCGGCGAGGAAGAGATTCGGCAGCGCGGTCGCGGCGCGCGGCCGGTGCTGGGTCGAGCCCGCCGTGGTGATGAGCAGCGGCTCGCTGTTGCGGGCCCGACCTGGCCCGTCCAGGCCGGTGACGGCGGGGTCGAGGAACCACGAGTGGAGGAGGTCGTCCGTCAACTGCTCGGCGCCCGGACGGTTCAGGGCCTGGCACAGCTGGTGCCACACCTCGGCCGCGACCTCCCGGCTGGTGCAGTCCCAGGCCGCCTTGCCGTAGAGCGGGCCGGGCACGTCCCAGGCGGAGATGTCGACGGAGAGGCAGTCCGCGACCGTGCCGTCCTCGTAGGCGGCGGCGAGGTCGACCCCCGTCCAGAACTGCGCCTGGCTGACGGAGGTGAGGGCCCACGGGGAGTCCAGGTAGATGGCGTGACCCTGGGCGATCGGCGTACGGCGGCGCAGATAGAACTGGATGCCGGTCATCCAGTCCGTCTCCAGCCTGGCGATCCCCGCAAGGCCCGGGTCCGCGTCCAACACGTCGGCGTCCAGCAGGTGCACGGCCCGCTCCGCCGGCACCGCGCAGACGAACCAGTCCGCCTCCACCCGGCGCAGCACGCCGTCCGCACCAGCGGTCACCGCAGCGCGCACCCGGCCATCCCGGACCTCCAACTTCCGTACCGACCGGCCGAGTTCGAACCGCACGCCCAGCCCCTCCAGGTGTCGCACCCACGGATCGATCCAGGCCTCGTTGGTGGGCGCGTTCAGGACCCGGTCCGCCGCCGCGTACTGCTTGCGCCCCAGCAGGCCGTACCAGAACTCGGTCTGCGTCCGCGCGATCGAATCCGCGCTCGCCACCTCGGCCTTGGCCGCCACCAGGCTCCGGCTCGGCCCGATGACGCACAGTCGGCGGTACTCCTCGGAGGCGCCGACGGCTCCCGCGTAGTCCCACCACGAGGTGTGCTCCCACTGGGCGGCCCGCCGCTCGTCGCTGCTGGTGGCGTGGACGAGCAGGCGGTTGGCGAAGTACCGGGCCTCAGCCGCGGACAGGCCGTCCGCCTGCGCCAGGAAGGACCCCAAGCCGCGCAGGGTCGCCTCCACGTCACGCTGCCCACTGCTGCCGGAGACCCCCAGCACCAGCCCGTCCCTGCCGTCGGCGCGCGCGTGCAGCACCTCGCGGGTCTCCACGAGGTTCCCCGCCACCCCCGCCCTCACCCCCACCCCGGCCGGGTTGCCAGGGAAGGGAATGCGGCTCATCGTCCTCGGCAGATTCAGGTAGAAGCCGGGAAAGAACCGGAAGCCGTGCTCACCCGGCAGATCACGCCGACCACCACGCGCCGTGCCCGGCACGGGAATGCTGCGCGCCTTCCCACCCAGCGCACCGGCCTCCACCACCAGCACCTCGAACCCGCGCTCCACAAGCTCCATCGCCGCCGTCAGCCCGGCCACACCCCCGCCCAGCACCGCCACCCGCCGAGACATCCGCCCCCCATCGCAAAGTCGGCCAGGCCCCGGCCCGCACGCGGCCCGACCCTACCGGGCCCGTCTCCTCGAGCTTGCCGACCTCCTCGGGAGGGCGCTCCGGGCCGGCCTTCGAAAACATTGAATTGGGGACCTCGGGGCCGCCGGGAACGGCATCGTACGCGGCCCCGGCAGGGCCGCGAACGTACTCGGGAGGCGGTCCGCAACCCCTGGGCCGACAGCCTTGCGGAAGGCGCCCACCAGGCTGCCCGCGCCCTCGACATACCTGCCGTGACCTGGTGTTTTTCTGGAATTCGCCTAGGCTCGGGAGTTCTGCCGGACATCATTCGGAGGGGACATCATGAGCCAGAAATCCACCAGGTACGACTCCAGCCAGATCGAGGTGCTGCAGGGGTTGGACGCCGTCAGGAAGCGGCCCGGGATGTACGTCGGCTCGGCGGATGGGCGTGGTCTGCACCAGCTGGTGTTCGCGGTCGCCGACCGGCCGGTGAACGAGGTTCTGACCGGCCGCGCCGGTTGCGTGGAGGTGACTCTCACGCCCGACGGCGGCGTCCGCGTCGCCGACGACGGGCCCGGCGTCCCCTTCCAGGGCTCGGAGGGCAGCGGCGGTGGCGGTCTCGAAGCCCTGCTCACCTGCCTGCCTGCACGCGCGCGCGCGGGGGGGGGGGGGGGGGGGATGCCGTTCAGCCGCCGCACCCCGCTGCTCAGCCACTCGTACATCGAACTCTCCGTCACAAATGGCCTGTCGAGCCGCCTGACGGCCGAGGTCCGGCGCGAGGGGGTCCGCTGGGTCCAGGAGTTCGCGCGCGCCGTCGCGGTCACGCCACCCACCGACACGGGGCCGACGGCCGGCACCGGCACCACCATCACCTTCTGGCCGGACTCCGACATCTTCGGGACGGCGGAGTGCTCGTTCGACGAGCTGGCGGAGCGCTTCAGGGAACTGGCCTTCCTCAACCGGGGTTTGCACATCTCGCTCACCGACTTGCGGCGCCCGGCCGAGCCCCGGTCGGCTCGGTTCCGGTCCCCGGGCGGGGCACGGGACTTCGTGGCTTTCCTCGACGTGCAGGCGGGTGCACCCGCTGGCCCGGAGGTCATCGGCTTCGTGCGGGAGGACGAGCGGATGGCGGGGGCGATGGAGGTGGCCTTCCAGTGGCGCGGCTCCGGCGCGGAGCGGGTCCGGAGCTTCGCCAACAGCTTGCCCACCCCCGGCGGCGGCACGCACGAAGAGGGCTTCCGCGACGGGGTGGCCGCCGCAGTCAACGCGTACGCGCGACAGCAGAAGCTGTTGACAGAGACAGACCCCGGTCTCGACACCGACCGGATCAGTGAGGGCCTGACAGCGATCGTTTCGGTGAAGCTGGATCATCCCGAACTCGTAGGCGCCACGCGCGGCGTGCTGGGCAACGTCGCAGTGCGCGGCTGCGTCGGACAGGCCGTCCAGGAACACCTCGGCAGGTGGCTGGAGGAGCACCCGGAACAGGCCGCAGCCGTCGTCGGCCGGATCGTCCAAGGGGCTCGCCGAGTCTGACCACCAACGGACCGCCCTCCCGGCACCCGGCAAACGGCCCGGCGGGGCGGTCACCGGGGGGTCAGGCGGCGGGCTTGCGGGCCAGGATCTGGACCCCCGCTGATGCGTGTCCGTTCATGGTGGCCACCAGGATCTGACGGGTGTCGACAGTCTCGAACCCGGCGAGCAACGACGGGAACCACTCCGCCGAGTGGTGACGGCAGACGGCGCCGTCGCTGGTCTCGAACACGCCGTACTGAACTTGATCGGGTGATGTCGGGCCGTTCGCCGGACAGCGTCCGGGTGGCCTCGGTCGTCCTGGTGGGGTGAGATATCCGCAGGGTGGCGGCTTGACCGACGCCGAGAGGACCGCGCGAGAGCAGGTCCGACTCCAGGCCGTGGCCGGATTCGAGGCTGGCGATAAGAACCGGGAGATCGCTGCTGCGCTCCGTGTCTCGGAGCGCTCGGTGGAGCGTTGGCGGCGCCAGTGGCGCGAGGAGGGCATGGCCGGGGTGGCATCGAAGGGATCCCCTGGTCGGCCCCGCCTGTCGGACACACAGATAACGCGGCTGGAACGGGCGTTGGAGTGCGGACCGCTGGCTCATGGGTGGACCGACCAGCGGTGGACGTTGGCCCGGGTGAAGACGATGATCGGCCGACTGTTCCATGTCTCCTACACGCTGGAGGGCACGTGGCGGCTGCTGCGGCGGCACAGCTGGTCCTGGCAGCAGCCCGCCCGGCGCGCCATCGAACGCGATGACGACGCGGTGGAGCTGTGGAAACGGGAGGTCTGGCCGCGGGTAAGAGCACCGCGGCGGTGAACAACGCCTGGGTGGTCTTCGAGGACGAGGCCGGCCAGTCGATGACACCGCCGCGCGCCAGGACCTGGGGCCGCAAGGGCGTCACCCCGGTCGTTCGCGTGCGCGGACGCGGCTCGGGCCGCGTCTCCATGGCGGGAATGACCTGCTACAAAACCGGCGAGCGGTCCCGTCTGATCTACGCGATCCGCGAGTACCGGGGCCGCAAGGACGAGCCGAAGGGCTTCGGCTGGAAGGACTACCGCGACCTGATCATCCGCGCCCACACCCAGCTCGGGGGCCCGATCGTCCTGGTGCGGGACAACCTGCGCATGCACCTGGTCGCGCCGCTAAGGGAGTTCTTCGACGCCAACGCCGACTGGCTCACCGTGTTCCAGCTACCGACCTACGCCCCAGACCTCAACCCGCAGGAGGGCATCTGGTCGCTGGTCAAACGCGACATCGGCAACCTCGCCGCCGCCGACCTGAGCCAGATCACCCGCGCCGTGAAACGCAAGCTCAAGATGCTTCAGTACCGGCCAGAGGTCGTCGACGGCTGCTTGGCCGGCACGGGTCTGGCCCTGTCGCTGTGATCGCCGCTGAACGTCCCAGAGCCGTCGGCCCAGCCGTTGGCCTTCGCTCTCCAGCCGGTTGAGCAGGTCACACGTCCCAGTCCGCATAGTTTCCCATCGCCACGTCGTCACAGAACGTCTCCCAGAACCCGTTATGAGCGAGTGCGGTTTCATCGATTCCGACGAGGAGGCCGCGAAGTTCCTCCGCCTCCTCCTCATCACCGTCAGGGCGGAACGGGAAGCGCGCGATCACGGCCGCAACGCAGCGGTTGAAGGAGCGGAGGTTGCCATTCACGTGGTTGGCCATCGCTGCCTCGTCGGCGTGAATCTGCAGCACGCGACCGGTGGCCACATCGACCGCGACGCGTTGGAACAGGCCACTTGTCGCGATGACCACCAGTCCCCGCTCGCCGCTCCCTGTCAGGAACACCGGTGTGCTCAGGGGTCGGTACTCGTAGCCGATCAGTCCGCACGGGATGCCCGTCTCACCGAGATCGACAGCGATTGGGGCGGGCACTCCGGTAGGGGGACGGACTCGGATCAAGGCGAACCTGGGCTTCGGCAACTTGGGCAGGGGTTGGCTCACGTGAGGATCTTCCCCTGCTGCACGACCCTGGCAACACCCGGACGCCTCTTGCGGGTGTAGCGACTGATGCCGGGCACCCGAGCCCGACATCACCAATTCAAGTTCAGTAGCTGCCGTAGTGGTCGGCGAACCTCGCGTAGCGGTCGCGGTTGCGCTCGTCCTCCTGCAGCAGCAGATCGCTGACGTAGAGCATGCCGCCCGGCTTCAGTACGCGGCTCAGCTCGCCGATCAGCCCTCGCTGGGCCTTGTCGCCGGGAATGCAGGTCAGCACGGCGAAGAGGATGACCAGGTCGACGCTCGCGTCCGGGCGGGGGAGTGCCGGCGGTGCGTCCAGTACTGCGAAGCGCATCGACGGGTGCAACTCGCGGGAGCGGGCCACCATCCCCGACGACGTGTCGACGCCTGACAGGTTGTCAAAGCCGTGCTGTCCGAGCGCCTCCATGGTCCGGCCGTATCCGCAGCCGTAGTCGAGGACCACGGCGCTGCGGTCGATGCCGTCCAGCCACGGCAGGTGCAACGGATGCGTGAACGTCTTCCGCGTCGCGGCGGCGTCCCAGTAGGCGGTCTGGCTGTCAAGGTCGGACATGGCTGATGCCTCCATCGGCGGCTCGGCGAAGGTGATCATGTTGCCATGGCCTTGGGCCTCGCGCCTCGGGTCTGCCGCCGGTGGTCCGCCCGACGGTGTCAGGGTTCGATGTAGGACTCCAGGCCGCGCAGGAACAGCTCGACCTTGAAGGCGAAGCGCTCGTCGCCGTCGCCGGTCGTCATGGTCTCCGCCATCGCGCTGATCCGGGGGAACCGGTTCTTCGGGAGCTGACGGAAGTACTGCCCGACCTCGAGGAAGTACGCCTCCAGGTCGATTCCGCTGCCGGCTTTGAGGCCATAGACGAAGGCCTCGTACGCGTCGACGTCGATGAGCTGGCCGAGGCCGTCGAGCGCCCAGGCGGCGACCCGTTCGGGGATACCGGCGCGGATCATCAGGTCGAGCATGAACTCGGCCGGCAGCAGCTTGTTGGGGCCGACGGGCATGCTGCCGAGGGAGACCAGGGTGATGTCCCGGTGGGCGGTGTAGACACGCTGGGCCTCGATGCAGATCTGCTTGATCTGTTCCTTCCAGCGGGCCGGGTCGGGCTCGGCGGGCAGGACGATCTCGCCGGAGATCTCCTCCAGCATCAGTTCGAGCAGTTCGTCCTTGTTGGAGACGTGGGCGTAGAGCGAGGCGGGGCCGGTGCCGAGCTCCTGGGCGACCCGGCGCATGGTGACGCCCGCGAGGCCCTCGCGGTCGAGGATGGCGAGGCCCGCGTCGACGATGGCGTCGCGGGTGAGCGGCTGCCGGTGGTCGGCCTTGCGGGGCTTGTGCCAGGGCACGGCCGGCATGTCCGGGATGTCGGGAACGGCGTCCGGGGTCACACGGGCCTCCTTCGTGGGGTGCCGGCCGCGGGCACCGCGCACCGAGAGCCCGGGGTCCGTCACAGCGGGCGACGAACATCGTACCTCTGACGAACGATGTTCGGCCGCGCAGCCGGAACGGGTTTGACGGAACGCAGATCGCTCAGTAGAACAGTGTTCGTTCGAAAAACACCGTTCCAGATTCGGAGTCTCCTATGACCGATCCCGCAGCCCCGTACCGATGGCGGTGGGTCGCGCTGGCCGTGATCCTCGCCGCCGAGGTCATGGACCTCCTCGACTCGCTCGTCACCAACGTGGCCGCTCCGGCCATCCGCGCCGACATCGGTGGCGGCGAGAGCACCATCCAGTGGCTCGGCGCCGCCTACACGCTCGCCATGGCGATCGGCCTGATCACCGGCGGCCGGCTCGGCGACATCTTCGGCCGCCGTCGGATGTACCTCGTCGGCGCGGTCGGCTTCACCCTCGGCTCGATCGCCTGCGGCCTCGCCCAGGGGCCCGAGCAGCTGATCGCCGCCCGCGCCGTCCAGGGCCTGCTCGGTGCGGTCATGCTGCCCCAGGGCTTCGGCATGCTCAAGGAGATGTTCTCCGAGAAGGAGCAGGCCAAGGCGTTCGGCCTGTTCGGCCCGGTCATGGGCCTCTCGACGGTCGGCGGCCCGATCCTGGCGGGCTGGCTCGTCGGGGCAGACCTGTGGGGCACCGGCTGGCGCATGATCTTCCTGATCAACATCCCGCTCGGCCTCTTCGCGGTCGCCGGCGGCCTGGCCTTCCTACCGGAGTGGAAGAGCGCCCGCGCCGTCCGGCTCGACCTCGTCGGGGCGCTGCTGGCCGCGGCCGGCTCCGCGCTGATCATCTTCCCGCTGGTGCAGGGTCGTGAGCACGGCTGGCCCGCCTGGGCGTTCGCGCTGATCGGCCTCGCCGTCGCGGTCTTCGCGGTCTTCGCCTGGTACGAGAACCGGATCAGCCGTGGCGGCCGGGATCCGCTCGTCGAACCGAGTCTCTTCCGCAAGCGCGGCTTCAGCGGCGGCATGGTGCTCGGGCTGTTCTTCTTCTCCGCGATGACCGGCTTCTGGCTCACCTTCAGCCTCTACACCCAGATCGGCCTGCACTACTCGCCGTTCAAGGCCGGGCTGGCGGGCATCCCGTCGTCGATCGGCATGGTGGTCGCCTTCGTCGCCTCGCAGAGCCTGGTGAAGTACGGCCGCAAGGTGATACACGGCGGCCTGATCGCCATGGCAGCGGGTGTCGGCGGGGTCATCCTCACCCTGGGCCTGGCGGGCGAGACCGTCACGCCGTGGCAGCTGGCCCCGGCCCTGGCCGTCACCGGTCTCGGCATGGGATTCGTGATGGCGCCGTTCTTCGACACGGTCCTGGCCTCGGTCGAGAACCACGAGACGGGCTCGGCCTCCGGCACGCTCACCTCCGTGCAGCAGCTCGGCGCCGCGCTCGGCACCGCGATCCTCGGCACGGTCTTCTTCGAGCGCGTCAAGACGGGCAACTTCCTGCGGGCCGAGCAGTTCACCCTCGGCTTCGAGATCGCCATGCTCGTCGTCGTCTTCCTCGCCGTCTTCCTCCTGCCCAAGCACGCCCGGCCGCAGGAGCCGGCCGACGCCGACGCCCCGGTCACCGACGCCGACGCCCCGGCAGAGAAGGTCGCCGTCTGACGCCGACGACCGTCCCTCCTCGCTGGTCGGCTACCGACACAGCCGTGCCGACCGGCGCCGCGTCGCAACGGTGTTCCGGAGCGGGCGAGGACGGATTCGAAGTCGAGGAGCGTGATACGACGGGGTGCAGGTGACGGCGTTAACGGCGGCGCTCATTCCTGGTCGTTGCGGCGCGATGTGCTCACTGGGCCGGACGGCCACCGCCAGCAGCAACGCATCTCGCGACGGCGGCACCCCGGGCGGCCCCACCGGTACCTGGCTCGTGGCCGCGTCACCGTGGGGCACGTCGAGCGCGAACTCGCCCTGCTGGGCTCCACAGGCGTGGGTTTGCTGTACCGAATGCCGGTGAGCCGACTGCAACCGTGCGGCTGATCCGCAGTTCCCCGTGGTCAGGGCCTGCCCCATCGACCCGGGGGGACCTACCGCGTGGGAGGGCCGGTCTCCCAGGCGATCGGGCCTTCGCCAACGGCTGGCCACAGCCTGCCGACGGCCGGCGAGGCGGCCTGGATGATGAGGGAAGGGGGTCTGCCGGCACACCGGTGGCGCCGACTGTCCTGGGTTGCTGCCACACTGGCGATCATGACCCCTCCGCAACAGCGTCCCGTCGGGGCGCCCCTCTTCACCGCGCCTCCCGCCGACGAACCCGCCACTGCCACCCTCGGCGCCACCAGCGCCGGCCCCGATGGGCTGCCCGGCCAGCCCGGCCGGCGTCGGCTGCTGCCGGTCGAGCACACCGCGATGTTCCTGTCACCGCCCGCCGAGGACGACATCCCCGCGCCGCGCCCGGCCCGACACGTCCCCTCCAGCGACCGCTTGGTGTTCTCCCAGCCCGAACGCCAGGGCTGACCCCCAGGGGGCAGCCCGATCCCGCCGTCGGCATCCTCTCGCAGCTGATCTTGACTCGTATGGTGCCTCGGCGGCGGTTGGCGCGTGGCAGGGCCCGTGTTCCGTCGCCCGGCGGACGGCGGACGGTCTGGGCCGAGTCGGCCCTGCCGACGCCGGAGGGCGTCCCGCGGCCATGGTGACAGTCCTCCGGATCCCGAAGTCCTGTGAATCGGAGGCAAGTTCCGGCGGCCCGGCAGACAGGATATTCCGTGGCGCGTGTGGCGGCTCGGCAGACACCATGACCTCATGTCCGACGAACCCGAGCCGCCGCACACGTCCGGCGTGCGATCCGCATCCCTTGCCCGCGTCCAGGCCGCGCTGATGTGTGTGGCAGCCGACATGCTCAATACCCGGGCCGGGAAAGACCTCATCGAGGCGCTGTTGGACGTCGAAGATGCCGGACACCCCGGCGATGCCGCCACCGCGCTGAGCCTGCTGACGGCAGATCCCCAGGTCGTGTTGCGTCTGGACGCACATGTGCGGGAGGTGCACAGGTGCTCGTACCGGTTCACGGCGACCGTCGCCCGGCTCCAGGTGATCGACTCGATGACCACGGCCGGCCCGATCACCGTCGCCCTAGCCTCCTGCCACCCCGATGGGCAGGTGCGTGCCCGGGTCGTGCGCCTGCTCCTGAACCGGACACGGAACAGCCCACCGGCGCTCGACCTGCTTCCGTTCCTGGTGCTGCGCACCACCGACTGGGCGGCCCCGGTGCGAGACATGGCGCGGGCGGCGCTGTCGCTCGTGCTGGACGCAGCTCCGACGGGCCTGGTGGAAGCCGCAGCACGGGTCACGATCCGGACGGAGCGACGCCTGCGCGGGGACTTCGCCCACCAGCAGGTCCTCACCGCACTGCTCGCGCTGCCCGGGACGGCCCACTTCGACCGGCTCCTCGGCTCACCGGACCGCCGACTGCGACGGTTCACCCTCTCAGCCGCACTGATGGCCCGTCGACTCCCCGCCGAACGGCTTGTCGCGCTCGCCGAGACCGACGGTGACCGGCGGGTGCGTGAACTCGCCGCAGAGGGCGCCGTCCGGGACGCCGTGTGGACCGAGCGGCACGATCTGGTGCGTCGGCTCGCCGCCGGCCGCGCGCCGGAGGTCCGCGCCGTTGCCCTCACCGGATGGCTGCGCGCCGGACGGATCGAGGAAGTCATCGCGCACTTCGACGATCCCGCGAAGAACGTGCGCGAGGTCGCCCACGAGGCCATCCGCCGAAGTGGTGCAGACGTGTCGGCGCACTACCGCGCCGCACTTCGGGAGGCGATGCCCTCGCCGGGCGCGATCGCGGGCCTGGCGGACATCGGCGACCGGACGGACAGCGGTCTGCTGGAGGCCCTGCTGGCGCACCCGCGTGCGAAGGTCCGCGCCGCCGCGTCGCGGACCTTGCGGGCGCTGGACATCGTTGCGGTGTAGGCCACGCTGCCACGACTTCGCGATCCGTCCGTGTGCATGCTCCGCCAGGCGACGGCCGCCCTCCAGCCCCATGTCGGCCGGCTGCCTCCGGGGTTCGCGGAAGCGCTGCTCGCCGACCCCGATCGCGGGTCCGGCGGCTGCAGGGGGGCGTGGCCCCGAACGGGGAAGCCGACCACTCGGCACGGAAGATCGGCCGGTACTCGGTGCGCGTGCCCTCCCCCCCCCGGACCGAGGCTCCGCCCGGCATCCGGGGGTGGGGGGGCACGCGCACCCGGCCTGCACCACACCCTGCGCATCCCGTTCGCGACACCAGTTGGCGCCCGCTGCCGATCGACCGATCGGATGACTTTCGCATCACACGCCGTCGGTGCGGCACCGGATGCCCGGAAACCGGCGGTGCGGCTTCCTACGATGCGGCGGAGAGCACCCGGCGCGCACCGTGCGACGGGCTCCGACTCCAGAGACGGTGGAACCGCATGAGACCGACGATCCGCGGCCGGCTGCACGCCTGGGCCGCTGTCGCAGCGACACTCCTGGCCGTGGCCGGCTCGGCCGCCGGCGCTCCCGTGGCGACGGCGAACGACGACGACCTCGGGCCCGCCATCGAAGCGATCATGCACAAGCCCGAGTACGAACACTCGCAGTGGGGCGTGCTGGAGATCGACACCGCGACCGGGAGGACCATCCACTCCCGGAACGCGAACCAGTTCCTCATCCCGGGCTCGACCACCAAGCTGGTGACCATCTCCTCGGCCTGGCACACCCTGGGCCCGGACCACCGCTTCACCACCCCCGTGATGGCCACCGGCACCCGCGACGGCGCGACCCTGAACGGGAACCTGGCACTGGTTGCCCAGGGCGACCTGACGATGGGCGGGCGCACCAAGCCCGACGGCTCGGTGGACTACACGAACATCGACCACACCGAGGCCAGTCTGCCCGGGGCGACCCTCACCCCCGAGAATCCGCTCGCCGGCCTGAACCAGATCGCCCAGCAGGTGCACGACGCGGGCATCACCCAGGTCAACGGCGATGTCATCGTCGACCCCCGGCTGTTCAAGCTCCCGGCGCTGGACCCGCAGCCCACTCCGCTGATCATCAACGACAACCTGATCGACCTGCTGACCACTCCCACCGCTCCGGGCCAGCCCGCCCAGCTGACCTGGCGCCCGCAGGTCGCCCCGTACCAGGTGACCTCCACCGTCCAGACGGTGCCGCCGGGCGGTCCGACGAAGGTCCAGGTCGCGGCCTCCCCGGACGGCACTCAGATCACGCTGTCCGGCACAATCGCCGCCGATGCCCAGCCCCTGCTGCAGATTTCCAACATCCAGGACCCCAACGCCTTCGGCCGCACCGCGCTGATCGAGGCGCTCGCCCGCGCCGGCGTCACCGTCACCGCCGACCCGACCGGCCCCAACCCGCAGGACGCGCTGCCCGCCTCCTACGGCGACGACCCGCAGGTGGCGGCGTACGTCTCCCCGCCCTACAGCCAGTACGCCAAGCTGATCCTGAAGGTCAGTCACAACCTCGGCGCCAACCTGGCGCTGTGCAACATGGCCGTGCTGCAAGGCAGCAAGGACTGCTTCGACGCCTTCCCGATCGAGCACGACTTCCTCGCCAACGTCGCGCACATCGACCCGACCCAGTTCCAGATCGCCGACGGACGCGGCGGTGTGCCGTCCGACCGGGCCACCCCGATGGGCCTGGACCAGATCCTCGCCTACTGGCTGGGCACCCCCGACGCGGACGCCTTCCGGCTGTCCCTGCCGATCCTGGGGGTCGACGGCAGCAACGGGATCGACTGCATCACCGACTGCCCGGCCAAGGGCAAGGTCTTCGCCAAACCCGGCACCATCCTCGGCGAGGACCTGCTCAACCAACGGATCGAGGTCGGCGCCCAGGAGGAGGCCGGCTACCTGCAGACCGACGACGGCTGCCTGCACCTCTTCTACATCGGCGTCAACAGCGCCTCCAGCGCTGACCTGCAGAGCTTCCTCAGCATCTTCAACGACGTCAACCAGATCTCCGCGCTGATGCAGGAGCAGGCCTCCCAGCACTCGCACCGCACCAGGAAGTAACGCCCACCGGACGTGGCTCACCACCACGTCCGGTTCCGTCACCTCGGTCATCCCGTGCCGGCCTCCGGTCAACGGAACCGATCTCCTCCGGGCCACGTCGAAGTGGCGCAGCACCGGGCTGCACCCTCGGGAGGATGACGCATCATGAACGAGAAGACCCGACTCCGCCGGACTCCCACCGTTGCCGGACTGCTGCTCGCGCTCGGCGCAGCCGCTGGGGGTCAGGGGGTCGCAGCTTCAAATCCTGTCGTCCCGACTGTGAAGTCGCTTGTGAGGGCCGGTACTTGGGAATCCAGGTGCCGGCCCTTCTTGTTGTTGCGTCAGCTGGTGGTCGCATGGTGGTCGCCGGGCCACATCGGCCAGGACGTGGATGGTTCGTCTGTTCGGGTCTGCTGGTAGGCGGGCAGTTGCCGGTGGGGGCGTGGGTGCTGGCGCCAGGGGCGGTTCGCTCTGCAGGTGGGTCGGCCGAGGAGGACGCGGTCGGCGTTGGCGAGGGTCCAGGCGACGGCGTCGACGGCAGCGCGGGCGGCGAGGCGGGGGCCCGGATTGTGGTTCACGGCGACCAGGATCGCCTCGAGCGTTGAGTGCGGACTCGCCAACCCTGCGCTGTACGTGCTGATGTTCGGCGAACCCAAAGCGCGGCACGACCTTGACCGACTGAGAGGTTCGCGGCCTCGGGCCTGCTGGCGGGCCTTCCGAAGCAGTGGGCAGGCCCCGGGAGCGCGGCCGATCTGCTGGCCGGGCCGCGGTGATACCCCGCCGGACATGACGGACGGGCGGTGGGCCGGGGACCTTGGCGCCGGCTGGGATCGACGAAAGCCGTGCGGCGTGCGCCCTCGCCCGAGGCCGTGGGTGTCCAGCACGACCTGGCCGGACCGGTGCGGCAGGCTTGCGCGGTTCGATATTGTCCCGAGCAGCCGAAGGACGGGCTGCGGGTGGCAGGGTGACCCCGCCATGTCCATGGTGTCCACCTCTGTGACGCTGCCCGAGCAGGCGGCGCTCGACCTTCGCGTACTGCGGGCGGTGCCCTTCGCGACGGTGTGCTTCGTGCTGTCCGCCACCGGGCATGCGGTGGCTTCCGGCTGCCAGGTGCCGGTTGCCGTCCTGCTGCTCGGGTGGATTGCGGTGTGCGTGCCTGCGGTGGCGCTGGCTGGGCGCGAACGCTCGCTTCGGGCAATCACCATTGGTGGCACGGTTGGCCAGATGGTGCTGCGCCTGCTCTTTCAGGCTGCGCGGACCACGCCGCGCGGCGGGGGTGGCGGGCCGGGGAAGCCGGCCATGCCGGGGATGCCCGGTATGGCGATGGCCGAGCCTGCCAGGTCGGGGCCGCACGCCATCCCCTGATCTTCGCAGGGAATCCCGGTCTTTAGGCCGGGCGGGAATGCGATCCTTGGCCTGGAGCCGCGAAGCGGCGGAGTTCTCTGCGGCTCCGGGGTGACGGTCAGACGGGCCGCTTCTGGTTCTCGATGTACTCCTTGACGATGCTCATCGGTGCACCACCGCAGGACCCCGCGAAGTACGAAGGTGCCCAGAAGACGGAACCCATACCGATCCGGTTGATGCGGCCGGTGTACTCGGCGCGCAGGTACCGGGAGCTGACGCCCTTGAGGCTGTTGACCAGCTTGGAGATGGACACCTTCGGCGGGTAGTGCACCAGCAGGTGCACGTGATCGCCTCCGCCGTTGAACTCGCGCAGCTCCGCACCGAAGCTCTCGCACACGTCCCGCATGATCGCCTCGCAGCGGGTCAGCATGTCGTCATCGAAGATGCCCCGCCGGCACTTGGTGACGAACACCAAGTGAGCGTGAAGGTCGTAGATGACGTGGTTTCCGCGTCGGATGTCGGGGTCTGGTTCCCAGCGTGGTGACATGCACCAAGTGTAGTATGTTCATGCGAACTGACCTGGAAGGGGGTGGGCCTGATGATCCGTGCGTACAAGTTCCTCATGCGGCCCACGGTGGGTCAGGCGCAGGCTTTGGGCGAGATGTTGCGTGATCACTGCTCCCTGTACAACGGGGCGTTGCAGGAGCGCCGTGACGCCTACCGGCACCCGTCGAGGACGAGTGTCAGGTACGGGATGCAGTCCGCGCAGCTGAAGGAGATCCGGGCGTTCGACCCGGAGCGTCAGGGACGTTGGTCGTTCTCTTCGCAGCAGGCGACGCTGCGCCGTCTGGACAAGGCATTCGTGGCGTTCTTTCGCCGGGTCAAGTCCGGTGAGACGCCCGGTTATCCGCGCTTTCGCGGGGTGAGCTGGTTCGACACGGTGGAGTTCCCGAAGGACGGCGACGGATGCCGCTGGGACGCCACCCCGCACGACCCGGTGACCCGCGTCCGCCTGCAAGGAGTCGGACACGTCAAGGTGCACCAGCACCGCCCGGTGGTCGGCCGGGTGAAGACGGTCAGCGTCAAGCGCGAGGGCCGTAAGTGGTTCGTCGTGCTGACCGCCGAACAGGACCAGCCCGAACCGCTCCCGCCGACCGGCATCATGGTCGGCATCGACCTGGGCATAGCCAACTTCCTCGCCGACAGCAACGGCGGATTCGTCCCCAACCCCCGCCACGGCCGCAGCAACGCCGACCGCCTCGAAGCCGCCCAGCAGTCCCTGAGCAACTTCCCGCGCGTGCGGCGGGACAAACGGACCGCCAACCACCGCCGGGCGGTCGAGAAGGTCGCCAAGCTCCACGGCAAGGTCCGCCGTCAACGCCTGGACCACGCACACAAGACCGCCCTCACCCTGGTCCGCGAGCACGACTTCATCGCGCACGAGAACCTGACGATCCACACCATGCTGCGCACCGCCGAACCCAGGCCCGACCTCGACCAGCCGGGCGCGTTCCTGCCCAACGGCGCGGCAGCGAAGACCGGACTCAACCGCTCGATCCAGGATGCCGGATGGGGGGTGTTCCTCACGATCCTCGCGAGCAAGGCTGAAAGCGCCGGGCGCGAAGTGATCGCCGTGGACCCCCGCAACACGTCCCGCCAATGCCCCCAGTGCGGGCACACCAGCGCGGACAACCGGACCACACAGGCACAGTTCCACTGCGTCGCCTGCGGCCACCACGCGCACGCAGACACGGTGGGCGCCGTCAACGTTCTACGGGCCGGGCTGGTCCGTCGCGAAGCCCAACCGGCTTAACGAGAAGCCCCGGCGTTCACGCCGGGGAGGAGTCACGGTTGCTGCTACGCCCCACGTGGCCGTCTGGGGGGCATGCGCTGTTCCTCGGGCTGAGCCCGGCGATGCTCGGCGCGCAGCTGGCCGCCGGGTTGGCCGCCGGGTGGTGGCTGCGTCGTGGTGAGGCCGCCGTGTGGCGACTGGTGCGGCATTCGGCCAAGGTGGCGCGGACCGTCGGGCTGGCACGTACAGCTGCGCTCGGGATCGCGGTGGCGCTCGCCGTCGCGGCCCTGGGCGGCGGGGCGGGCTGTGCTGCGGGCCGGTGCCGGGCGCGTGGGCGGACGGGCCGCGAAGGCTGCCGGGCGCGGTCCGCCTGCGGTCGCTGCTGACCTCTGCCACGAGGGCGTGTCCACGCTGCCGACGTGCCGCTGGACGCTGCCCGGACCCGGATGGGAAACACCGATGATGTCCAAGAAGATCCGCCAGCTCGGAGGCGGCGAACTCGTCCAGGGCCCGCTCGGCGGCCTGCTCGGTCGGCGCGCCGTAGATCGCCCGCAGCGCCGGCACCAGCTTGGAGCGGTCCTTGCCCGGTCAGGTGAGGCGGTCGCGGTGGTGAGCGGCGGTTTCGCGGACGAGCTGGGCGAAGCGTTCACAGCGACCACCTCGCCTGCGTTTTCGGCGCGCGCCGCGAGCAGTGCCCGTACGCTGACCGGAGTTGTCCGCGATGGACGGCGCTGACCTGCGCTCGCTGACGCTCGCCCTGGTGGACGGCTGGCACCCCCCCGGCCGGTCGGGATCGTTGCCCGACAGGACCCGGCCTCGATCTTCCCGGGCCAGGTACGAGATGCGAATCAACGTCTTCGTCGCGGCCTGGCCGTCCAGCGCGGTCACGCTGCTGGGCGACGCCGTCCACGTGAGAGCCCGCCATCGGCGTCGGTGCCGACACCGCGCTGCGCGACGCCCGCGTATTGACCGGCCAGCTGACCGAGGCGGCCGCAGGCCGGCCGATCGCGGAGGTGCTGCACGCCTACGAGGAGGAGGTGCGCGGCTACGGCTTCGCCGCCGTGCGCGACTCGGCTGACCACGGGCACCGCCCGGTGGGACAGGCCTCGGCCCGCGCCGGAACGGTAAGGCCAGGGATCAGCGCCGTCCGGCGTCGCCGAGGGTGGCGCGGGTGAGCGTGGTGGCCGTGCGCACCGCGCTGGCGATCGCCTCCTCGTCGTCGAGATGGAGCAGGTCGGTGAGGGTGAACAGGGACTCGGCGCTGATGACCACGGCGAGGTCCCGTTTCAGCTGGGCCACCGCGGCCGGGTCGACGCCGGCGACGTCCGTCACGGGTGCGAGCGCGTGGTCGATGAGGCCGAGCCGCAGGGCCGGGCGGGTGGCGGCGGCCTCGGGGCGGGTGATGGTGGCCGCGATCATGGCCCGGGTGGCGCCCTGGTAGGCGAGGACCTGCCGCAGCAGGTGCTCGGTCGCGGCGGCGATGCGTACGACGGGGTCGGTGGAGTCGGCGACCAGGCGCAGCGCCTGCTCAGGCGAGGGCCACGCGCCGGCCATCGACTCCCGGAGCAGGGTGGCCAGGTCGGGGAAGTAGCGGTAGGCGGTGGCCTCGGAGACCAGGGCCCGCCGGGCGACCTCCGGCATGGTCACCTCGCCCCCGGTGCGCATCAGTTCGGCTGCGGCCGACACGATTGCCGCGCGGGTGCGCAGCTTCTGGTTGGCGCGGCCGTTCGCGTTACGGGGGGTGTTCGCTTCCTCCTGCATGAGGCCACTCTAGCAAGTGGACCCCAATGATGAGAGAGCACTTGCATGAACGCGCGCGACAGTCCTACAGTCGTGAGAGTTAGCTCTCACGAAGGATCGTTCATGGACACTGACGTCTCAGTCGTCGCCCCCGGCGGCGGTGAGGTGATCGACCTCGGGCGGGCGCGGATCCGCGTCCTGGAGGACGGCACCGGCACCGCGCACCGGCTCGGGGTCGCCGAGATCACCATCCCGCCCCGCGCCGAGGGGCCGCCCCAGCACCGCCACGCCGAGCACGACGAGGGCTTCTACGTGGTCTCCGGAACCGCCCGCTTCACCGTCGGCCACGATGTGCACGAGGCTCCCGCCGGAACGTTCGTCATGGTCCCGCCGGGAGCCCCGCACACCTTCGCCAACCCCGGTGGCCAGCCCCTGGTCATGGTCAACACCTTCACCCCGGACCTGTACGTCCGGTACTTCCAGGACCTGCGCGACATGATCGCCGACGGCCGACCCATGACCCCGCAGAATCTCGCCCAGGTCATGGCGCGTTACGCCACGACGGCGGTCACCGGTCTCCCGCACACCGCACCCGCGCACACCTCACCCGCGGCCGAGCAGAAGGAAGCCGAACCCATGGGCGTCACCGCTCCCACCAGCACGTCCCGCACCATAGACCTGCGCCACGGCCTCGGCGTGACCGTGCAGGAGTTCGGCGAGCACCGCGACGGCGCCGCCGTGCTGGTGCTCCACGGCGGCGCCGGGCCCCGGTCGATGGCCGGGTTCGCAGCTGCCCTGTCCGAGCATGCCCACGTCGTCGTGCCCACCCACCCAGGCTTCGACGGCACAGCCCGTCCCGAGAACGTCGACACGGTCGCCGACCTGGCCTGCGCCTACCTCGACCTCCTCGACGAACTCGGCCTGGATGGAGTGCTGGTGGCCGGCAGCTCGGTCGGCGGCTGGATCGCCGCCGAGATGGCACTGCGCGACACCCGGGGCCGGATCGGCGCACTGGTCCTGCTCGGCTCCACGGGCATCACCCCCGAGCCGCCGCTGGCTATTGCCGACCCTGCCGAGCTCGGCCCGGTCCGCACCGGCGAACTGGCCTTCCACAACCCTGCGCTGCGCCTCGACCCCGCCGCGCTCAGCGAGCAGCAGAAGACCGCCATGGCCGCCAATCAGCGCGCCCTGGCGGTGTACGCCGGGGCCCCGTTCTGCCACGACCCCAAGCTCCGCGGCCGGTTGCACCGAGTGACGGTCCCGGTCCTGGTGATCGCGGGCGAGCAGGACGGCATCGTGCCGCTGGAGTACGAGCGGCAGCTGGCCGGGGCATTCCCCCGGGCCACCTTCCGGCCCATTGCCGAGGCCGGGCACTTCCCCCACCTCGAGCAGCCCGCCTCGGTCATGGCCTCCATAGGTGACTTTGTCGACAGCCTGGTCAAGCCCGACGGCGAGTGACATCCGCGACCGTGACCGCGCTCCGGGGGGACCGCTGCGGCCTGGCAGGCATGGAGGCAGAAACCACTGTCGTCGGGCTACTCGGCCGGCGGGGTCCGGCCGCTTGCAGCGCTGCACGGCGCGGCCGGAGCGGGGTCACCGCCGCGCTGCCCGTGGGCGTGGAGAGCGAGGCTGGTGAGGGTGAGCAGCAGCCGGGCGTCCGACGCGGACCCGAGCCGGACGGTGCCCCAGGGGGAGCCGTCCTGCAGCCGGACCCCCGGCGAGTGCTCCAGCTCCTCGCCCAGCCGACGGATGACCGAGGCGGTCAGGTTCACGTCGGCGCTCTGGGAGGAGTAGATATGGACGATCTCGCTGCTCCCGGCGACGAGCGCCTGGCCGATGCCGCAGCTCGGCGGAGCGGGCTGTAGGTCGGGCCAGGACAGGAGCTGTTCCAGGGCATATTCGGCATCGTTCACGCTGACATCATGGGCTTGCTCCGAGTGAGCCACCAGCTCCTGCCGCGCCGTTCCCGCGCTCGAGTTGTCGAACGGCAACGCCAAGCCGGTGGGAACCTCCGCGCGGCGGCATGAGCGAGGCAGGCCTGATGCCGATGACCGGCCCGCGATCCGGTGCCGCATTCGCGGGCATGGAGCAACGGATTCTCCGGGGCGGAACCACTACGGCGGGCGTGCCTGTCAATCGAGTGTCGAGGCCCAGCCGCGCAGGGCCTCGACGTACAGTCGCGGGTCGTGTGTGTGCATGAGGTGGGTGGCGTTCGGGAACGTCGGGTAGCCGAACCGCTGCCCGTCGGCGAGTGTCGGCTTCCAGGGCGGACTGGTTGCTCCGTTCGGGCAAGTCAGCGTCTTGTCATCCCAGTTGGGGTGGGAGTCCTCCTTGTTGAAGCCCGGCAGTGCGGTTCTGGGTACGAGCCTGACCGGGCCGACCAGGTCGATCCCGTGCTCGGCCCTGGCCCGGTGGATGGTGGACGGGGTGACGTAGCCGCCGTCGACGAGGTGCTCGGCCGGGGCATGGCCGCGCGTCGCGAGGTCGGCGTGGATCTTCTCCAGGGCGTCGATGTCCTGCTCGGGCGCCGGTGTGGTGGCGACGTGAACGATGACGTTCGGCAGGCCCTCGTCGCAGGTCTCTGTCTGGTGGTCCTTGCAGCCAACCCACTCGGCCTTGCCGGGCTTGTGGCTGAAGCGCGCCCGCGGGTCGTGCGGGGAGACGATCTCCACCGACGACCAGGGCGTGGTGGCCGAAGCGGGATCCGGGCTCCCACCGGCAGCGGCCGCCCCGGAAGCAGCCCGCCTGCCTGTCGTGCGCCGGCTGAGCCGGTCGCGGGTCTGCTTGGGCCCGCGCCAGCACAGGTCACCGTGTTCGTCGTACCAGTACTGCTGGACCCAGACCTGTCGCATCACCTCTACCTTGGGCAGCCGCCGGAGCCGGGCCGGAGCGTCAGGGGCGAGAAGAGCGCGGAACAGGCGCATCCCGTCCTCGCCGACCGTGAGCGCGTACTGCTCGCGTTCCTTCGCCTCCCGCAGGCAGCCGTTCATAGCGCGCCGGCCGGCTGTAACGCCGGGCCCACTCATCAGTGACCAGCGCAGACACCCAGTCCTCGTCGGCGGCAGTCAACTCCTCCAGGGCCGCCCGCAGGGTCTCACCGACGAGCTCGGTCCGGTCCAGGCGCCGCACCGCCGCCAGGACGTGGGTGGAGTCGGTCCGCTGTCGTCCCCGCCGTTTGACCAGCCCCGCCTCCACCAGCCGTTCCACCATCACCGTCAGCAACCGGTCCGCTCGGTCGCCCTCGGCCATCCGGTCACGGAACTCGCTGAGCACCGAGAAATCGAAGCCCGGATCATCCAACTCCAGTCCCAGGCAGTAATTTCCAGTCCAGACGACACCGGACGGCCTCGGCAGCCTGACGATCGGTGAGGTTCTGCGCGTACTGCAGCACCGACACCAACGCCAGTCGCGCCGGTGACAGACCACGACGTCCGTCAGCGGGATACCAGTCGGCGAAATCCTCGTCCGTGAACAGACCATCCAGATGATCCCGCACCCACATCGCAGCCGTGCCCCGAGGATTGCTCGCCCGCGCCATCCGCGTGGTCAGCGGCGGGATCTCCCGCCCCGACCATGAACCCATCGCCACCGCAGTCCACCCCTCTGACCAGCCCAATCTCCAGGCCAGGACAGCAGACAAGCACGGGCGCAATCAGCCGAACTACGGCAACCTCACTCTCGCCAGTGAAGATCACCAACAGCATCCCGAATACGGGACAGAGCCAAGAAGCTGACACTCCCCGGAGGACTCTCGGCAGGGGCCGCACGTGCGCCGTCCGTCGTCCGCCGTGCTAAGCGGCGCCGCCGGGCCGAGAGGTCCGCGATCAGTCCGCCGTGGCGATGAGCGGCTGGAGCAGTATGTCGGGTTGGGCGCGCTGGAAGGCGTTCAGCTGCCACTTGTCGGCGAACAAGGCCAGCAGCACGTCGTCCGAGCGGCGGGTGAGCACCTCGCCGTTGATCAGGCGGGCTTTGGCCAGGGCAGCGGCGCCGTCGGCGTCAGTGATCCGGGCCACGCGGTAGGAGAGCTGGTCGAGGGCGATTGGGGAAGAGAACTCGTGCTCCATCCGGTGCAGGATCACATCGAACTGCATCGGGCCGACTGCGGCCATGACCGGCGCCTGGTCGCCACGCCGGTCGGAGACGAGCACCTGGATCACGCCTTCCTCATCGAGTTGGGCGACGCCCTTGCGGAACTGCTTGGACCGGCTGATGTCCTTGGGCCGTGCCACCGCGAAGTACTCGGGGGCGAAGGCGGGCAGCGGGGGAAACTCGGTCTTCTTGCCGGTGAAGAGGGTGTCGCCGACCCGCAGCGCGCTCGCGTTGATCAGGCCGACCACATCGCCGGGGTACGCGGTGTCGACCACGGTGCGCTCGGCTCCGAAGACGGTGTGCGCGTACTTGGTTGCGAACGAGCGGCCGCTGGCCGCCCGGGTGACGTGCATGCTGCGCTCGAAGACGCCGGAGCAGACTCGGACGAAGGCGATCCGGTCGCGATGGGCGGGGTCCATGTTCGCCTGGATCTTGAACACCAGGCCGGACGGACGGCGGCGTTCAGCGCGTTGCGCAGGGTGGATGCGGCCTTGTAGACGGTGACCCGGCCCTGCCCGGCTTCCAGCTGGGCGACGATCCACTCGTCGATGTGCTTGGGCCGAAGGTCGAGCAGCCGTAGGCGACCGAAGGCTGGGATGAGGTCGCGTTCGACACAGGCCGCGTAGCCGGTCTTCGAATGGGCTTCTCCCCGGTGTCGAAGCGGGCGTGGTTTCCCGGAAGTGGGCGTGCCTGTGGAGCCCGCGGCGTCAGGTGTGGTGGTGGCTCCGGGGCTGAGCGGGTGTCAGTGATGGACCGGCAGGGGCCGACCGTTTGGCTGGTCCTTGCCGCGTTCTGGGCGGCCTAGTGGACCGGGGTGGCTGTAGCTGTGCGGTTGTGTCAGGCCGCGTGACTGAACAGCGGGTTTGGCAAGGGGCTGGCGAGGGCGTCGGTGCCGCAGTGGGTGCGGGACTGGGCGAGGTGGAGCCTGGTTTCGATGGTGTTCACGGCGGCCCTGGCGACGTCCCAGGTCAGGTGTAATGGTGACGTCGGCTATTCCCGAGTTCGACAGTGTGTGGGCACATAACTGGGCCGGATATCGGGGGTGACCTGCGGGTTCCGGCATGACAGCGCGCCGGGGTCGTGTGTCCACGGCTCCAGTGGATGTTTGCCCAGTTCAGGGGCTATTCGGCAGGCGTGAGGCCGCTCATCTTTGGTGGCATCGGGACGCCGCAGTCCCGGAAGATCCGGGCCTGGGCCTCGGTGGTGTCGGTGGTCTGCCGGAGGCGTCCGGCGGGCCCGGCGAGGGTGACCTGGTGGAGCCTCTGGAGTTCGGTTCTGATGGACCGCCAGGTGGTGTCGGTGCGGCGTTCGGCCACGCGGATCAGCAGCAGGGCCAGCCAGCACAGCAGCACGTGGGCGCGGATCCGGTCGTCCACGCGGTGGTAGACCGGTCGCAGATACAAGGTCGACTTCATGGTGCGGAAGGCCCGTTCGGCTTCCAGGAGGTTCTTGTAGCCGAGGGCGACGTCCTCGGCGGTCAGGTCCGGGTCGGAGGTCGCCAGGAGGTACTTGCCGTCGAGGTTGGCCTCGGTCTTGACCTTGGCGCGGTCGATGGAGAGCCGGCCGGTCTGGGACTGCTTGAGCCATCGGCCGAGCGAGGGATGGTCGCGAAGTGCGCACTCGGCCTTGCGGTGCACGGTGTCCGGCGGTGGGACGGCGCGCTTGAGGCCCGCCTTGGCGGCCTTGTCCTTCGCCCTCTTCGCGTCCTGGGCGCGGGCGGTGGCGATGCGTGCCAGCTCTTCGGTGATCGCGGTGAGTTGTTCCTCGCGGCGTCGGGCGTCTCGTTCGGCTTCGGCGGGGTTGTGGCAGATGATCCAGCGTCGGCCGGGGTCGGAGTCCAGGCGGACCTCCCTGACCCGCAGGTTGTCGCGGACCTGCTGGTAGCGGCCCTGTCGGGCGAGGGCCTCGGTGGCCTTCGTCGATCCCTCACGCATCTTGACGCCGGTGATGTAGTGGCCGCCGGCCTTCTTGAGGCAGGCGAGGTTGGATTCGCCGGAGAAGCCGGAGTCGGTGACGGTCACCACCCGCCCCAGCCGCCAGGCCCGCAGGTCGGCCTTGACCTGGGTGATGACCGTCTGGTCGTTGGTGTTGCCGGGCCAGGTCCAGATCCGCACCGGGATGCCTTCGCGGGTGACGGCCAGTCCGATCACGATCTGCGGCAGGTCCTTGCGGTGGTCCTTGGAGTGTCCGTAGCGGCGAAGCGCGTCGTCGCTGTCGTCGGCCTCGTCCCGTTCGAAGTAGGTGCTGGTGGTGTCGAAGAAGATCAGGTCGACTTCGAGGTCGAGGAGGTTCGCGGCGGCGAAGAACACCGCTTCCTGGACAGCGGCTTGGGTGTGTTCGTCGACCAGCAGGTCCATGGCTCGGTAGGCGTGTTGCTCGGCGAGTTCCTCGATGCCGGGCACGACCGCGTCCTTGCCGGCCCACTCAGCGGCGGCCCGCTTGGAGCTCGGGGCGACGGCGCGGTTGGCGACCAGTGCGAACAGAGCGCGTTCCACATCGGTGCGGAACTGCCGCGCGTCCAGTACCTTCGCGAGCGCCTGGTCGATGCCCAGCAGCTTCCACAGGCCGTCCAGCAGCCACACCGTCCCGATCGGCCGGGATGACTCCACCGCGAGCGGGCCGCCTTCCAGGCCCAGCGGCGCGGCCACATCCGCGTCCCCGTCGCCGAGATAGCGGTTGAGAGAGTCGACCAGCCGCCGCAGGGAGTCCAGGTCGAGCCTGTCCTCCCGACCCAGGTTGAGCAGCACATCGGCCTGTGTCGTGCCGCCGACGCGCCGGTTCGTCGCCAGCTGCACATAGCGCACCACACTGCCGTCCCGGTTCCGGCGCTGGGTCTTCCGCACGTACATGCCCGCAGGATGCGACAGAACCCCAGCTCACGGCAGCTAAATCAGCAAACCCGCATGTCCGCACCCCAGATCTGCTCTAGACCACTCAGATCACGCTGACCAGCGAAGACAATCGATCAGACCCGGTCGTGTGCCCGCAGACTGTCGAACCCGGGCTATTGGAACTGTCCGAATGCCTTGCCCCGGACGCTCAGAGGTCGTTTTCTCCCCATGTTTTATCCCGGTATCAGCTGTTTGGTCTGTGGTGTCGGGTCGCGCCAGGAGATGGTGTTCTCGCCGGTGAGGCGGCGGGCCATGAGGTCGGTCATGGCGAGGTGGATCATGGCTTCGGAGCGGGCTGGGAGGGTTTCGTAGTCGCGGGCCAGGCGGCGGTGGAGCATGAGCCATCCGTAGGTTCGCTCTACTGCCCAACGCTTCGGTATCGGGGTGAATCCCCTGGTCCCCGGGGTGCGTGTGGTGATTTCCAGGTCGATGCCAAGGGTGGCGGCATGTTCGACGAGGTATTGGCGGTAGCCGCCGTCGACCCACACCTTGCGGATGCCGGGGTGTTCGGCCGCGACCTGGTCGAGGAGCCGGGTGCCGGCGACGGAGTCCTGGACGCTGGCCGCGGTGACCCGTACCGCGAGCAGGAGGCCGAGTGTGTCGACGACGATGCTGCGTTTCCTGCCCACGATCTTCTTTCCGGCGTCGATGCCCTGGGTGGAGGCGTGGACGCTGGTGGAGGTCTTGACGCTCTGGGCGTCGATCACGCAGGCCGACGGTTCGCCGTCCCGGCCCTCCTTCTGTCGCAACAGTTGCCTGAGCAGGCCGTTGAGCTGGGTGAACACGCCTTCCTGCTGCCACTTCGCGAAGTAGCCGTAGACCGTGTTCCAGTGCGGGAAGTCGTGTGGGAGGTAGCGCCACTGGACGCCGGTGCGGTCCACGTACAGGATCGCGTCCATGATGTCGCGCAGGTCGTGCTCCGGTGGCCGGCCGAAGTCCAGTGCCCGGCCGCGGCGCTCGAAGCGCCAGGCGGACAGGACCGGCTCGATCAACTCCCAGCGGGCATCGGACAGATCACTCGGATACGGGCGTCGCGTCGGCATGCTTTCGGCGTACCGCCGCGGACCGAGTGCGCCCAGGCGTGCGTCGATGGCACCAGAAGCACGCAGTCACGAAGGCCGGACGTCTTGGGATGAGACAGGCGCAAACCGCGTTCTGCCCCAACTGTCACCCCGTCCGACCCCCATACCCCAGCCACACCTGCCGCCTCTTCCGCACCACGCCCACGCTCTCCGAGAATTGACCTATATGCGGGTGGAACAGATGAAAACGACCTCTCATAAGCTGTGTGAGAAGGGGGGCGAGTTCGGTCAGTGTCCTGATGCGTGGGACCGATGTGACGGAGGCGATGTCGCGCCGGTCGAGCCAGATCCCGTGCAGCCCGGCGGCGATGGCCGCTTCTGCGTCCGTCTGGAGTCGGTCTCCGACGTAGACCACCTGTGAAGGTTGGAGCTGAAGCTCGCTGCATGCGGTCCGGAAGATCTTCGCGTCGGGTTTGGCGGCGCCTGCCTCGCTGGA
Organism: Kitasatospora sp. McL0602; assembly: GCF_052076145.1. Lineage (NCBI taxonomy): Bacteria > Bacillati > Actinomycetota > Actinomycetes > Kitasatosporales > Streptomycetaceae > Kitasatospora > Kitasatospora sp. McL0602. The sequence goes on from NZ_CP197246.1 coordinate 7,672,561, forward strand.
GATGGTGGCATGCTGCAGCAGGCTGGTGAGACCGACGTGTTGGAGCTTGCGGCGTTGCTGGTCAGCGTCTCCGTTGGTGATGACGCCGAGCCGAAGCTGTCGGGGCTCGGCCGTCAGGACGGCCAGGGCTGGGGTCACGTCGTTGTAGGTCTGCCAGGCGGCCTCGTAGCGACTCAGGTACTGAGCGAACCAGTCATCCGCCTTCTCGTCTGACCATGCGCCGAGGCCGAACTCGTCGGCGAGACGTGTGATGCGCAGGCGACGTTGCTCGTGGAAGGTCAGTTCACCAGCCAGGTAACGGTCCATCGCCCATGCTTCCAGCTCCCGCCAGCGGCGGACGACTCGATCTCGTTCGAGAGAAGACGGGGCGAAGGGGGAGAGGAAGCTGGCGGCAACTGCTTCTTCGGCAGCGGCGTCATGGTCGACAAGCGTTCCGTCCAGATCGAACAGCACAGCTTCAATGGGGAGAGATGGCACGTTGCTCATGTCCTTTGTGAGGTGGTGCGGCGGCTAACATCGGCGGCGTAGGTGGTCCAGTCGCCCGCGGAGAGCCGTTGCCAGGCGACGGCGACGTCGGTGTGGATGCCGAGGGTGCGGGCGAGGATCGCGGCGGGGATCTCGGTGGCGAGCTGGAAGAGCGCGGTGCTGCGGGCCTGGTTGGGGCGGATGCCGAGTTTGTTCAGTCGCTGTGTCAGCTGTGTGGTGCTGATCGGCCGTCCGGGCTGGCCGCCGGGGAAGAGCCATGGAGACGGCGCCAGGGCGCCGATGGTCGCATGCCCCTTGCGGTTCGCGGCGACAGTGCGGGCCAGTTCGGCGACGGGCTCGGGCAGCTGGACGGGTGCATTGCCGAGGTGGAGACGTACTTCCTGAGCGCCAACCTCGACGTCCTTGGTGGTCAACCGGTGGATCGCCGACGGCCCTTGGGCATAGAGGACGAGAAGGAGCCCAGCCAGGCGGTCTTCGGGTTTGAGGGTGTCGTCGTGCAGGAGCCGACGTGCGACATTCCAGCGATTTTCGTCGTTGAGTGGCTGAGTGGGGCCGTTCCAGCGGACGGCGGGGACGTGGACGGTGGTGAGCTTGTTGGTGCGGGCCCAGCGGATGAAGTGCCCGGCCGTCTGGCGGTAGGTGGCGGAGTCGTCGGTGAGCCACCGGTCGAGGTCGGCCTGCTGAAAGGTCTCCAGGATGAGGTGGTGGGCCGTCAGCCAGTTCAGGAAGGCGACGGCCGCGTGGGTGCGTTGACGTGCGGATATGAACTGCTGCGGGGTAAGCGGGCGGCCGTTGTTGCGCTGGCGAAGCCGCCGGACCAGGTGCCAAATCGCATACTGGTGCAGGACCTTGCGTTGTTCGGGGTCCTGCTGGGAGGCGAGGAGGCCGGTGAGGAAGCGTTCGAGTCGGACCATGTATTCGTCCCGCTCGGGCAGGGCGCCGACGCCGACTAGGACTTGGCGGAGATGGGCGAGGGGCGGGCTGTCGGGCAGTTCATCGAGGGCCTCGTGGGTCAGGGCCCGTCGGCCGGCCGCGAGGTCAGACAGGACCGGGGAGACGGACGGTTTGTTCAGCCACCGCCTGGCGGTGATGGGGTGCTCGGTGGTGGCGATGTTGTGCCGGAGGACTTCGAGGCCGGGGTGGAGGGCATCGGACGGAGGGCCCAGCAGCTCGTTGAGGCGCCGGTTGATGAGGCAGCGAGCGCACTGACCGGGGTGCGGGTAGTCGGGGTCGGTGCAGGTGGGGCAGATGTGCCAGACCTCAGGGGCGGTGCAGCCAGCGCAAAGGGGCTGGTCGAGGGTGCCGGAGACGATCGAGGCGATGTCTCCGCAGGCTGAGCACGAGGCTGAGCGGCGCTGACAGTCCGGGCACCACGGTCGACCCGTGGTCCGGGAGGTGCCGCAGGGCTCCTTCTCGCCGCAGATACTGCAAGTCATAGTGGGGAGGGATGGGCAGCTCGGGCAGAGCGGTCGGCCCTGGTCGTCGCGGGTGGCCGGCTCTCGGCGGGCTCCGCACCCCGAGCACTCCTCGATGCGGGAGTGGGAGATGCAGGTGCGGCAGACCCGCTGTCCGTCCAGGGGCTTGTCGATGCGTACGACTCTGCGACAGCCCGGACAGGACGGCCGGACGATCCCGGCGACGCCAGCCTCGTGCAGCAGGTCGATCAACCGGAGGATCGCGCGGTGGGGCGCGAGGTGGCCGTCGCCGGTCAGCAAGGCGGGGTTGGATTCCAAAGCCCAGGCGAGTTTCTGCTGGTAAGAGGGACGGGGTGCCGATCGGCGGACCGCGTCAGCGATCACTTCCTGCCCGGCCTGCTGATCCAGTTCGGCGATCAGGGCGCCGATCACCGCGACGGGGTCGCGTCCGTCGGTGTCGGGGCACTTGCCGCATCGTGGCTGCCCGGCCCGGTCTCGTGACGCGACCCGGCGGGTGTTCCCGCAGGCAGCACACGTCTCGGGTTGTGGTCCACAGACCGAGCAGTACCAGTCCTGACCACGGCGCTGAAGGGTTCGCATTTCTCTGCCGCACTCGGCGCAACACGGCGGTGAGATGGCCTGGGCTCCGGCCTCACGCAGGGCGATGAGAAGGTCTCCGACGGCCCTGGGTGCCGGCGAGCGGCCGTCGCTCAGCACGCTGTGATGCTCGGCCAGATGCGTCGCGAGGCGGCGTGACTTCGCGCGGCCGCCCGCGACGCTGACGACCACGGCGCGGATCCGGTCGGGCTCCAGTCGGTGTTCGACGGCCATAACCAGGTCCACGATCATCCCGATCGGTTCGGAGACGGACTGCTCGGGATGCCCAGGTGCGGTCACGACCGCTCGAGACCGCGGATGCGGGCCCGCTTGGGACGCAGGTCACCGACACCGGAGTCAGCACCAACAGCCATCCTCGTGCGGGTAGTTGATGCGGCGCCGGTTGCGGCGACGGGCTCGATGAGGTCGTCCATGGTGCAGTCGAGGATGTCGAGCAGGGCCATGAGGATCTTCAGGCTGAGCCGTTCGGGGCGCTCGACGACGAGCCGGTAGATCTGGCTGGACGACAAGGTGATGCCGCGTTCGTCCAGCAATGGGATGAGGTCGGTAGTGGAGAACATCCCGCGGTCGGCCATGACCTTGCGCAGGTGCCATTGGTAGTCGAGCTTGGCGGTCATCAGCGGTCCTTGTCTGCGGAGGTCGGGGCGAGCGCGGGAGCAAGTGCCTGGTGGAGCATGGTGTTCATGAAGTCGTCGCTGACGTGTAATGGTGACGTCGGGTATTGGAACTGTCTGAATGCCTGCTGATGCGGTGACCGATGGTGGGACGAATCAGAGATGCTCGGCACGGCCGTTGGCTGCGAAGTCCGCGACCGCGCGGTGCAGGTGATCAAGGAAGTGACCCAGGCTCGGGGCAGCCATCTCGAAGTCAACGAACCAGGATGCTGTGGTGGACCGGTGGACTCTCCCGTCATGACCGAGAGCAAACAGGATGCCTCCGCCATCGCTGCCGAACACGATGCCGGTGGCGTGCTCAGTGACGTGGACGGGTCCGTAAGCGGCGAGATCGTTGAGCACGTGGACGGGCGAGTGGATGAAGTACCCGTGGTCGACGTCAGGCAGGCGAAGCTCAGCGATCGTGGTGTAGAAAACGATCAGAGCTGGCGGGATCTCGGTGGTCCCCTCCAACTGTGCGGCTTCGGACCGGCTTTCTTCGCTGGCTAGAAGAACGTCATTGCTGCCTGGCGGGTAACCGTAGGTACTCTCGAAGAGGCTGAGAGTTTCGTCCAGTGCGCTGGTGATCTCGCGGTGCCAGGCCAAGAGCCGGCCCGCGGAAACGGTGGAGACGGTCATCAGGTGTCCTGGTCTGCGTCGTCTGCGTCGTCTGCGGGTCCGGCGGTCAGCTTGCCGGGTTGGCGCTGACACTCTTCATTGGCGTAGGTACCTGGCTGGGTGTCACATCCCGCGCTCGGGGCCGTGCCAGGGGACTGGGCGTTCGCTCGGGCTCATGGGGAGGTGTTCGAGCTTGACCGGCCCGGGATAGAAGTACGTTCCGTTCGGGTGGATGACTTCCTCGCCGATGAGATGCCGGTGGAGCCACTCTGCGAAGCCCATGGCGTGCTCCCAGTACCCGCCCTCGTCCCGGTCGTGTACCACCACGCTCCAGTCGGGCGTCCCCGGGCTACGGCGGAGGAAGACGTGGAAGCCGAAGTCGGTCGACAGCGCGGGGATCAGGACTCCGTCGGCTCCGGTGTCGGGATGCGGAAGGCCGTCCCAGTCGGCGTCACGGAAGGCCTGCTCGGTCTGCCGGATCGCTTCCAGGAGGTTCCATCGTTCTGTCGCTGGGTGATCGAAGGAGAGGTGGCTGTTGACTCGGATCGGCGCGTACTCGTCGATGAACTCCTTGTACTCGGGCGGAAGTTGCGTTCCGATCTCCGCTTCAAGGCGTGCCCAGCTTTGCGGGTCAGCGAAGCGGCGGCCCCCCGGTCCCAGCATGGCGAAGACGGTCAGAAGGTGGTCGGACATGGGGTCGGACCTTTCTTGGAGGCAGCAGTCGCAGGGGGATCAGAGGAGCGGCGCGATCATACTGAGCGGCTCCGACATGACGCCTCGCCCAGGTGGGCTGAGCGTGATTCGCAAGTAGCCGAAGAAGCGTCTGAGCTGCCCCTCCTCGTCAGGTCGGGTCAGGTCGGTTGGTGCGACGGCTGACGTCCGCGGCGTAGGTGGCCCAGTCTCCGGCTGCGGCTCGCTGCCATTGGACGGCGACGCTGATGTGGATTCCGAGCATGCGTGCGAGCAGTGCGGCCGGGAGTTCCTCGGCGAGCTGGAACAGCGCCGCAGTGCGAGATTGGCCCGGGAGGACGCCGATGGCGCGGAGCCGCTCGGCGAGCCGGAAGGAACTGATCGGGTGCCCTGGTCGTCCGCCGGGGAACAGCCACGGCGACGTGTCGGGGGCACCGAGTGACGCGTGCCCCCGGCGGTCTGCAACCACGTGGAGGACGAGGTCGGCCAGGGGGTCGGGCAGCACGACCGGCACGCTCCCGAGCTGGAGCCGAACGCGCTGGTCTTCGCGGTGCACGTGGTCCAGGGTGAGTCGGCTGATCGCGGCGGGACGCTGGGCGTAGAGGAGGACCAGGAGGCCGGCGAGTCGGTCCTCGGGTTTGAGGGTGCTGTCGCCGAGGAGCCGGCGTGCCTGTTCCCACCGGGTCTCGGTGTCGATGGCGCCCATCGGGCCGGTCCAGCGCAGTGCGGGCAGGTCGAGCCGGGTCAGCTTCTGGCCCCTGGCCCAGCGGAGGAAGTGCCCGGTGTTGGAGAGGTTACTGGTGGTCGCCTCGGCGGCCCACCGGTCCAGGTCACCTTGTCCGGCTGTCGCGAGGGTGAGGTCGTGCGCGGTGAGCCAGTCCAGGAAGCTCGTCGCCGCACTGAGGTGGCGACGGGCGACGGCTGCCTGGTTCGCGGTCGTCGCCTCGCGGGACCGTTGGCGCAGGCGACGCACCACGTGCCAGGTGCCGTACTGGTGAAGGATCTTCCGTTCCTCCGGGTCGGGGCGTGCGGCGATCTTCCGGGTCGTCCATCGTTCGAGCTGAGCGAGGTGCTCGTCCCGTCGGGGCAGGCCGCCGGTGGCGACCAGGGCGCTTCGTAGGTGGGTCAGGGTCTTGCTCGGTTCAAGGTCATCGAGCGCGGCGTGCGTCAGGGGGCCGCCGGTGGCGACAAGGCTGGTCAGGAGGTCCGCGACGGCTGGGCGGGACAGCCAGCCGAGCGCGGTTGCCGGCCGGTCGGTGTCGGCCAGGGCCTGGTGCAGTGGCTCCAGTTCGGGCCGCAGGGCGTCAGTGCTGTGGTGCAGCATGCTGCGGAGCTTTTCGTGGAGGTGGCAGCGGGCGCAGGCGCCGGAGGTGAGCCGTCCGCCGGCGCCGCAGTGGGGGCAGGTCTTCCAGAAGGCGGCGTCCGGGACGAGGCAGGTGCCGCACAGCGGTGCCTGGCGCGTCCCGCCGCGGACGATGTCCATGCGCCCGCAGGCTGAGCACGTCGTGCGAAGACGAGCGCAGGCCGGACACCAGGGCTGGCCGGTGACCTTGGCGATGAGGCAGGGGACGGTTCTCGCGCAGATGGTGCAGGTCAAGATGCGCTGCGGTCGGCAGGTCGGACACAACGGGCCGTCGGTTGTGCGGGTGCTGACGCGTTGGCGGCGCCCGTACTGGAGGCAGTCTTCGAGGTTGTCCGGGTCGCTGATCAGGCAGAATGGACACAGTGGTCGACCCTGCGCGTCACGGGCCGCCGGTTCGCGGAGCGTTCCGCAGCGGAAGCAGGCGACCGTGCGGGCGCGCGCGTAGCAGGTGCGGCAGACCCTCATTCCGTCGCGTTGTTTCGTGAGCGGCACGATGCGGCGGCAGTGGGGGCACGGCGGCCGCCGGATCGCGGTGGTGCCCGCGTCGACCAGGGTGTCGATGAGCCTCAGCAGCATGGGGACGGGGGCCTTCGCTCCATCGCCGGTCAGCAGTTCCGGGGCATCGCGCAGGATCCAGGCGAGTTTGTGCAGGTGGGCGCGCTTGGTGACCATAGTGTCCAGCGACACCGAGACCGTGTGGGCCGACAGCTCCGGGTCGATCCCGGTGATCAGGGCGACCAGGGTGGATGCCGGGTCGGGGTCGTCCTGGTTCGGGCACTGGCCGCAGCGCGGCCGGCCGAGGCGGTCGCGGAAGGCGACCTGCCGTTCGTGGCCGCAGGCGGAGCACTGCTGGGGTCGGACGAAGCACGGTGGGCAGTACCAGTGTTCCGAGCGTCGCTGTATTGAGGTGACCTCGCGGTCGCACTCCGCGCACCGCGGCAGAGCGATCCCGGCTGCCCCGGACTGCCGCAACGCGAGGAGGAGGTCACCGACGCTCTTCGGTGCGGGCGACCGGCCTGAGGTGAGGACCGAGGGGTTCTCGACCAGGGCCGCCGCGAGCCTGCGGCGCTTGGCGCGTCCGCCGCCGGTCTGCTCGACGATCCGCAGGACGGTGTTCCGGTCGAGATCGGGATCGGCCGTCATGACCAGGTCCACGACGGTGCCGGCCGGATCGCGGATGGGGTCCGGTAGCGGCGTCATTCGTCGACCGGGGTGATGCGGGCCCGCTTCGGACGCAATGTTCCGACGCCCGTGTCAGAGCCGACCGCCTTCCGCTTCATGGTGGTTCCGGCCACGGCCGTCGGCTCGATGAGGTCGTCCATGGTGCAGTCCAGGATGTCCAGCAGGGCCATGAGGATCTTCAGGCTCAGACGTTCAGGGCGTTCAACGACGAGCCGGTAGACCTGACTGGAGGACAGTTCGATGCCACGCTCGGCCAGCAGCGGGGTGATGTCAGTGGTCGAGAACATGCCGCGCGTCGCCATGACCTGCCGCAGATGCCACTGGTAGTCGAGCTTGCCTGTCATCGGCGGTCCCTCCTGGTCGTCGCGGGCTCCGCGGCGAGCGCGGGAGTGAGCGCCTTGAGCAGGGCCGTGTTCATGAAGTCGCTGCTGACATGGGTGTATACGGCCGTTGAGCTGTCACATTCGTGTCCTACTTGGGATTGGATGAAGCGTCGGTCGACCCCGTCCTCGGTCAGATGCGTGACATAGCTGTGGCGGACGGAATGGACGACGAGCTCCCTCGGCAGCTTCAGCGCGTCCCGGTAGGCGACGAACCGGGCGTTGATCTCCGCCGGCTTGATCCGGCCGCCGCGCTCGGTCACCCACAGCGCGGGGTGGTTCTCGCAGCCAAAGCGCGGTCGGACGTTCTCGACGTAGTCAGCGACCGCCTCCACCGCCCAGTCCATCACCGACAGCACGTTCCGGCGCCGTGGTGGCTGGCCTCTCTTTGCCTTGCCGTAGCGGACGTTGAGCGTGCCGTACCGGCCGAACTGCGGAGCCGACGCGTTGCGGCCGAAGTCCACAAGGTCGAGCTTGGAGGTCTCGGTGCGGCGCAGGCCCCATCCGTAGATGACCTTGAACAAGGTGGCGTCCCGGTAGGCAGCCAGGGCGCCCTTGCGCTTGGCCCGCACCGCGCGGTCGACCTGATCGTCGGCGTAGTCCAGGAATTGCTGGATCTCCTCGCGGGTGAACGGCCTCGCCTCGGGACTGCCCTCGTAATCGTTGAGGTGCGCGATGGTGTTCCACTCATGGCAGATCGCCACCGGATGCGTCCCGAAGGCATCCTCACAGGCCACCGACCAGCCGTAAGGCCCGTCGATCAGGAACTCGCTGAACAGCCGTAGTCCGCCCTGGTAGCTGCGGATCGTGGACGGCGCCAGGTGCGTCTCGCCGGTCAGCGACAGCGACCACTCATCGACATGGCCCGGCCCCCAGGTCCACGGGTACTCGTTGGTGAAGTCCACGAACCGCCGGACCAGTCGTTCGCGCGCGGTGATCGTGTCCTCCTGCAGCCCTCGGGCGGCCTGCTGGGCTCGCCACCCCCGCAGCATCGCCTCGACCATCGCGTCCTCCGGGCGCAACTGGGCCACCCCGGAAACCAGCTCCAGATGAGCCGCGCCAGCCAGATCTACCCGCCTCTGCTGCCCCACTCGCCCTCCCTCTCGAAGGGCAAATCATGCATCAGACGGGATGATGACGACAAACTCCCAGTTCAGGCAGTCAACATGACATCTCGCCGGACGCTGGTGGACCCCCGCCGTGACCTCGCGACCTGCAGCTTCGCACCCATCTGATGCAATTCCTGAGAGTTGGTGTAGATGGCAGTGGAGCTGTCATTCTCGTGACCGACTTGCTGCTGCAGAAACCGCCGGTCAACCCCGTCCTCGGTGAGGTGTGTGACGTAGGCGTGGCGAACGGAGTGGACGGTCAGCTCCTTCGGGAGCTTCAGGGCGTCGCGGTAGGCGACGAACCGGGCGTTGATCTCCGCCGGCTTGACCCGGCCGCCCCGCTCGGTCACCCACAACGCGGGGTGGTCCTCGCAGCCGAACCGGGGACGTACGTTCTCCACATAGTCGGCGACCGCCTCCACCGCCCAGTCCATCACCGACAGCACGTTCCGACGACGTGGAGGCTGACCCTTTTTCGCCTTGCCATAGCGGACGTTGAGCGTGCCGTACCGGCCGAACTGCGGAGCCTTCGGATTCCGACCGAAGTCGACCACATCCAGCTTCGACGTCTCGGTGCGGCGGAGCCCCCACCCGTAGATGACCTTGAAGAGCGTGGCGTCGCGGTAGGCGGCGAGGGCTCCCTTGCGCTTGGCCCGGACCGCCCGTTCGACCTGGTCGTCGGCGTAGTCGAGGAAGCGCTGGATCTCCTCGCGGGTGAACGGCCTCGCCTCGGGACGACCCTCATAGTCGTTGAGGTGGGCGATGGTGTTCCACTCATGGCAGATGGCCACCGGGTGGGTGCCGAAGGCGTCCTCGCAGGCCACCGTCCAGCCGTAACGGCCGTCGATCAGGAACTCGCTGAACAAGCGTAGGCCGCCCTGATAACTGCGGATCGTGGACGGGGCGAGGTGCTTCTCACTGGTCAGCCACAGCGACCACTCATCCACATGGCCGGGCGTCCAGGCCCACGGGTACTCGTTGGTGTACTCCAGAAACCGGCGCACGAGCCGTTCCCGAGGAGTGACCGTGTCCTCGCGGAGCCCACGAGCTGCCTGCTGAGCCCGCCGGCCCCGCAGCATCGCCTCGACCATCGCGTCCTGCGGACGCAGCTGGACCACCCCGGAAACCAGCTCCAGATGAGCTGCCCCAGCCAGGTCGGCACGTCGCTGTAGACCCACTTCCGCCCTCCCTTCCAGAGGGCAAATCTTGCATCAGATGGGATCTTGTCGCCAAACTCCCAGCTCAGGCCGCCAAATTGTAGGAGGATGGAGACCTTGCCGGACGCTGTCCTGACCTCGTGACCTGCGGCTTCTCGCCCATCAGATGCAATTCCCGAGGGTTGCTGTAGATGTTCGCGGTGGTCGACAGGGTGGAGTGCCGCAGGGTCTTGGAGATGACGGCCATGGGCACGTTGCCCTCCAGGGCGAGGGTGGCGGCGAGGTGGCGCAGGTCGTGGATGGTGACGTGGGGGAGCCCGGCCTGTTCGCGCAGTTCGTGGAAGCGTTTACGGACGGCGGCGGGGTGGAGGGGCTTGCCGTCAGGGCCTTGGAAGATGTGGTTGTTGATGGTGGGGGTGCTTCGGGTCATGGCGCGCTGGAGGGCGGCGGCGACGCGGTCGGACAGGGGCACCCAGTTGCGGCTCTTCTTGGTCTTCGGTGCGGTGAGGACGAGTTCGTGGTTGTCGATCGCGGAGAGGGTGTGGCGGATGTACATGACGCGGTCGTCCAGCCGCACGCACGGGCGCTGGAGGCCGAGTGCCTCGCCTTTGCGCAGGCCGGTGCCGATGATGACCTCGAAGAGGTCGGCGAAGGCGGGGTCGACTTCGCGGCAGTGGGCGAGGAAGGTGACGGCCTGCTCCGCGCTCCAGGGGACGCGTTCGTCGGGGCGGGGCCTGCGCATGGGCAGGGGCTGGGCGGCGTTGAAGGGGAGGTGGTGGGTGCGGACGGCGGTGCCGAGGGCGCTGGAGAGCGTAGCGAGGCAGTGGTAGACGGCCTGGCGTCCGCGGCCGGCTTCGAGTGGCTGGTGGGTGTAGGCGGCGATGTGGTCGTGGGCGAGCTCCTCCAGGCGCAACTTGCCGAAGACCACAGGGCCCGGAAGTTGAGCCAGAACCCGCTGATCTGCGTCGGCACCAAGGTGACTCAGCCGAACGACGCGAGAACCAGAAGGGTCACCCGATCTCAGCTCACCCTGCGATTCATCCCCGCTCCCCAGGTACCCGGCCCAGCTCGGTGCGACGTGATCAGGAATGCCGCTGAGAGGGGTGGAGTCACCGGTGTGGGCGGCATCGCGCGGTAGTGCCCCTTCAAGCAGGCCGGTGGCGTGGCGGCGACTGGATATGCCGTGTGGAGCGGGAAGCCGGCCGGATCGGGCTTCCACTCCGTGGGGTATGCCCGATCCCCGCCGTACGTGCGGTCACGATGGCCTCACTGCGGCTGCCGGCTCCCAGTTTGGTCAACACGGCCGAGACGTAGTTGCGCACGGTCTTGTCCGAGAGGATCAGCTCCCTGGCGATCCGCCGGTTGTCGAAGCCGCAGGCGATGAGACGGAGCACATCGTGCTCACGGGCAGTCAGGGCGGTGAGAGCGCATCTGCTCGGGGCCTCGGCCGCCGAGGCGAGGAGTGACGAGAGCACGCCGCTGACACCGGGGCTGAGCACCACTCCGCCGCCCTGGACGAGTCGGACGGCGTCGAGGATCATGGCCGGCTCCAGGTCCTTCCGCAGGAGTCCCCGGGCGCCGGCCGCCAGGGCTGCCAGTGCGAACTCGCTATCCCCGTTCCGGTCCGACCAGGTCGCCACGACGCCCACGGCGGGGAAGCGGCGCACCAGGGACCGGATCGCGGCGAGTCCGGCCTCCCACGGCCTGTCGAGATCCAGGAGCACGACGTCCGGGCCGGTGTCTCCGATCCGTTCCAGGCACGCCTCGCCGTCCGCGGCCTCGCCCACCAGGAGAACCGCGCTGTCCGTCAACACCGTGGCGATGCCGATCCGTATGAGCGGGTTGCCCTCGACGAGGAACACCCGGACCGGCTTGCTCGGCGTCGGCGTCACTGGTTATCCCCTTAGGCTTGTCCGGTGTCTTGACCTAGCATGATCGCGAAGCGCTATCGCGCGACTAGCGCCGGTGGCGGCGGGGAACCCGGCTGGTGCCGCGAGGGGAGGACCGTTGGAGTTCCGGCTGCTCGGACCGGAGGAAGTGCTGTGCGGGGAGCAGGTCGTCCCGATATCGGCGGCCAAGCACCGAGCCGTGTTGAGCATGCTCCTCCTGCGGTCCGACTGGGTCGTCTCGACCGAGGACCTGATCGACGGACTCTGGGGGACGACCCCCCCTAAGACCGCCAGGACCACGCTGCACAACTACATCCGCCGGCTGCGGAGGATCCTCGGGGAACGTGGGGCCGACATCCTGCGCACCAGGCCCGGCGGGTACTCGCTGCTGCTGGAGTCGCACCGGCTCGACGTCCACATCTTCGAGGAACTGGTGAAGCGGGCCGACGGCGCGCAGACGGCGGGGGACCTGGAGGCCGCCTCCGACCTGCTGCGCCGGGCCCTGCAGCTCTGGCGCGGCAGGGCGCTGGAGGGGACGGCCTCCCGCTATCTCGCGGAGGTGGAGGCACCCCGCCTCGACGAGGCGCGGCGCTCGGCCTTCGAGGGGCTGATGGACGTCGATCTCCGGCTGGGCCGTCACGCCGCCCTGTTGGGTGAGATGCGGCGAGAGCTCGAACGCGAGCCGCTCAGGGAGCGGCTGCGGGCGCAGTACATGCTGGCGCTCTACCGTGCCAACCGGCGTGCCGACGCGCTCGATGTCTACCGGCAGGGGCGCCGCGTCTTCGTGCGCGAGCTCGGTCTGGAACCGGGTCCGGAACTCGGGGAGATGGAACGTGCGATCCTCGCGGACAGCCCGGACCTCAGGGCGCCCGCGGTGGCCGCGGTCGAGGACGGTGCACTGGTGGACGGTGCCGAGCGGGTGCTCGTACCCAGACAACTCCCGGCTGACTCCCAGCACTTCACTGGCCGCCGAGACCAGCTGCGGATGCTGGACGAGTGGGCCGACGACCACGGTGTCAGCGCTCCGGTGGTCATCACGGCGATCGACGGGCGCGGAGGCGTGGGCAAGACCGCGCTCGCGGTGCACTGGGGGCATGCGGCCCGCGCGAGGTTTCCGGACGGTCAGCTCTACATCGATCTGCGCGGATACTCGACCTCTCGGCCGGTCGCTCCCCTCGAAGCCCTCACAGCTTTTCTCTACGCCCTGGGCGTGCCCTACGACAGCATCCCGGGCGTCCTCGACCGCGCCGTAGGCCTCTTCCGCACCCTGGTGGCCGGCAAGCGCATCCTCATCGTGCTCGACAACGCGCGGAGCGTGGCGCAGGTGCGATCGCTGCTCCCCGGGACGCCTGGCTCGTACGTCGTGGTGACCAGCAGGGACGTACTGGCGGGGCTGGTCGTACGGGACAACGCCCGCCACCTCAGGGTGGACGCCCTGTCCCCGGTGGAGGCCGGGGAACTGCTGGAACGGCTCCTGGGGGCGGCGCTCGTCCAGGCCGAGCCCGAGGCCACCGCGGAGCTGGCCGGGCTGTGCGGGCTCCTACCCCTCGCGCTGAGGATCGCAGCCGTCAATGTGCTCGAAGCCGGTGGGGACCACCCGGTGGCCGCCTACGTTGCACGGCTCCGGGCCGAGGACCGGCGGCTGGGCGCGCTCAGTGTGCCGGAGGACGAGGACAGCGATCTGCGGGTGGTCTTCTCCGTGTCCTACGAGTCCCTGTCACCCGACGAGCGGAGGCTCTTCCGGCGGCTCAGTCTCGTACCCGGGCCCACGACCACCACGGGTGGCGCGTCCGCCCTTCTCGGCGTCGGGCGCGCCCGGGCGTCGCAGTTGTTGAAGCGACTGGTCGCCGCGCATCTGGTCGGCCAGCTGGACTACGACGTGTTCCACTTCCACGACCTGCTCCGGCTCCACGCCGAGGAGTGCATGGCGGCGGAGGAGAGCAACGACGAACGGACGGCCGTACTGCAGCGGCTCTACGACTATTACCTGGCGGGTGTGCAGGCCGGGGCTCGGTTGCTCTACCCGGAGAAGGTGCGGGTGTTCACCACCGAACACGCCGTCGGCGACGCGGTCGCGATGCACGACCAGACCGCCGCCCAGGAGTGGTTCCGGCAGGAGCGCACCAATCTCGTCCTCGCCGCGCAACGCGCCGCGGAGTTGGGCCTGCGTCCCGCCGCCTGGGAGCTGTGCGACGGCCTGCGAGGCTACTTCTGGTTGGTCCGCACCGCCCCGGACTGGATCTCGGTGTCGGAGGCGGCGATCGAGTCGGCCCAGGCGGCCGGTGAGGTGATCGGTGCCGCGGCCGCGCGGCTGAGCCTCGGCGACGCCCACCGCAGTCTCGGTAACTACGGGAGCGCGGCCCAGCACTACCGCGCGGTGCTGGAGGTCTCGGAGTCCGCCGGGTGGCGGGAGGGGAAGGCCCGGGCGCTCATCAACCTGGGCCTGGTCGACATCTTGACCGGTGACCTGCGGGACGCCGTGAAGCGCTACGAGGAGGCATTGGCGTTCCTGCCGGCCGATCCGCAGTGGACCATGCTCCGGCTGAGCGCGGAGGGCAACATGGGCCTGCTCCGCCAGGAGCTCGGCGACCTCCGGGCGGCGGAACGACACATCCGCACAACGGTCGAGTTGAGCCGGCGGATCGACTCGCGCGGTGCCGAGGGCGTCTCCAAGGGGAACCTGGGACAGATCCTCAGCCTCCTGGGACGCTCCGACGAGGCACTCGACCGGCTCACGGACGCCCTGGCGATCCACCGGGAGATCGGCAACCGGGGCAGCGAGGCGGAGACACTGCGGGCCCTGGCCGAATGGCACCGGGACCGGAACGAGCACGAGGTGGCCCTGGACCTCGCGACGGCAGCCGCCTCCTTGGCCGAGGAGATCGACGAGAGCCGGCTGACCGCAGCGGCCCTCCAGACCGTGGCCTCCGTCCACACCCGCCGCGGGGAACTGGCCGAAGCCGAGGAGGCATTCGACCGGGCGCAGGCCCTCGCCGAACTGGCCGGGGCCAGGCACACGGAGGCGGCGATCCTGATCGGCCGGGCCGAATCGTGCCTCCTGGACGGCCGCCTCGCGGAGGCCGACGCCCACGGACGGTCCGCACTGGCCAATGCACGCGGCGAGGGCTACCGCATCATCGAGGGTCAGGCGCTGACCGTCCTCGGCCGGGTCCGCCTGGCCGGGGGACGGCCGGACGAGGCGGCCGGGCTCGCCACCCAGGCCGCCGCCGTCCTGGAGGAGACCGGCCACCGGCTCGGCCTGTCCGGCGCGCACGAAGTGCTCTCCCGCGCGCGTCGGCAGGCGTCCGTCGACCACGGTCAGGACCGGGACCGGGGGGCCGGTGGGACAGAGCCTCCCGGATGATCCCCAGCGCCGCTGTCCGCGCTCAGGGCAGGGCCGTCACGGCGTGTCCCCGAGCGCCCCGGGGCCGTCCACCCGGGTCACCAGTCCCGCCGCGAGCAGCAGGTCCAGGCACTCGAGGGTGGTCCTGCGGGCGCAGTCCTCACCCAGTGGTCCGCGCACTGTGCGGCGGTACCCCTCGACGAGCGAGGCCAGCGGTACCCGCTCGCACAGGGCATAGACGGTCCATGTGTGGGCGTCGAGCCAGTGGAAGCGAGCCCGGTCCGGCATCAGCACCAGAAGCTGCCGCAGGGCAGGCAGCTCCCGGACCAGCACGGGTTCGGTGCGCACGAAGCTGCCCTCGGTGGACGACGA
The DNA here is from genome assembly GCF_052076145.1 of Kitasatospora sp. McL0602. NCBI lineage: Bacteria > Bacillati > Actinomycetota > Actinomycetes > Kitasatosporales > Streptomycetaceae > Kitasatospora > Kitasatospora sp. McL0602. The sequence goes on from NZ_CP197246.1 coordinate 7,687,836, forward strand.
TTCACCGGACTGGCCCACGGTGACCGGTCGGGGCATCTGGATCAGAGAGCGCGCCCGGGGTTCGCAGTGCTCGACGGCATCGAGCAGCCAGTGGACGAAGCGGCGGCCCTCCGGAGTCACATGCCCGTGGTCGGCACAGAGGGCCTGCTCCGCGAGGTAGACTAGTCGCTCCAGGACGGTGCCGTGGCTGCCGAGTTCGGCGGCCCGGCTCCCCGGGGTCGGCTCGTCGATGACATCGTCGGCGGGTGGGGGGCCGTACCGGGCGACGAGGTCGGGAGCGGCCTCGCGGGCCGCGGCCTGGAAGACCATCATGTGCGCGTAGAAGTGCAGCGCCGCCAGTACCCTGATGAAAGTCCAGGAGGACTGCCGCCAGGGAATGGGCACCTCGGCCGTGCCGTCCTCCACCAGCGCGCACGAGCGCAGCACGTCGAACAGCTTCAGGTGCGCTCCCTCGTGCAGCAGCGTCTCGGCCGTCGTCCAGGGGTCGCGGAGCCGGCCGGGGGACATCAGGATCGCGGACGGCAGGGGGTCGCCGCCCGACAGTGACTGCAGCGGGCCGTCGGACGACTCTCCGTCGCTGAAGCCGATCAGCGAGATGTGCCGCAGCACGCTCGGGCCGATCTGCGGGAGGAGCGAGGTGAGCAGGTCGCCGCCCTGTCGCAGCGCCTCGACCATCTCCTGGGTCGCGTCGAAGGGCTCGCTCGGGCCGCCCGGTTCGAAGCTGTTTCGGCACAGCTCGCGGAGCCGTTCGGCCAGGGCCGGCCGGGAGGTCGGTTCCCGGAGCCCGGTCCACACCCAGCCCGCCCCGGTCCGGGGCCAGGGACGGTCGCGGGTCAGCATGAGGCTCTCGCAGGGGCCGGAGCCGTCTGAGGGCAGCGGCCAGGCTCCCTGCGCCAGATGGCTGCCGAGGGCGCTCGCGGCGAACACCCCGCTCTCCAGGCAGGCCACGTCGTCCTCGAAGGCGTTGCGCAGCACGGGGTCGGACAGAGCCGGGACGATCCGGTCGTCCGGCTCCAGCGAGAGCATGTGCAGGACGTCGGCGTGCCGGGGGTCGCGGGCGCCGAGGAGCGAGAGCCCGAGGCGGTACCTCGCGAGATTCCTCGCTCCGATGGCGGTGGAGTCCCCGAAGAGACCGTCCCGCGTCAGTACGTCCTCCGCCGTGCGGTGGGAGACCATGGCCACGCTGGTTGCCTTTCTGTTCCGTTCCTACGGTGCGGTGTGGGCCGGTGTCCGGCCCGGGTCCGGCGGTGGAGTGCGGTGTGCGCCACCGTGACAAGCACTCCACCGCCGTACGGCTGCTCAGACGGCCGTCGGACGGCCGGGGTCGGCGGCCGTGACAAGGCCGCACGGGTGAGCGGTACTTACGCGGCCTGGTCGGCCTTCGCATACGTCGGCACTGCCTGGTACGCCGGGATCCAGGCGCGCTCGATCGCGGAGTCCGTCATGACGCGCGGCACCTCGTCCTTGGCGAGGGCCATGATGGCGAACTGCGGTAGCCGGATTACCTGCACTGACATGGGTGTACTCCTTCTTCGTTCTTCGTGATGTTTCATGCGCCCGGAGCTGTGCTCCGGTGTCCGTGGTGCGGGCCCCACCGGTAGCCGGGACGTCCGCGAGTGGAGGAGCCGGGCGGAGAGGCCGGGCAAGGCCGTCTGTCCGTCGCGATCACTCGCTGCCCCGGCGCTTTCTGGCGGAATGGATGGCCGAGCGGAGCAGGAAGGAGGACCTGTCCTCCGCTCCCCGGTCGACGCCGATCAGCCTGTTGGCATGCATGTGCAGCGTGCTGGCGAGTTCCCGACCGGTGCCCGGACGGGTGTTCTCGGACCGCAGGACGTGCCGGCCGTACGCCGCCGCGGCGGCCTCTCTGGCGTGCCAGCTCGTCAGCAGCTCACGCCCTTGCGGCGACCCCGCGTCGGGGAGCAGCCGTTCCGGGGCACAGATCGCGGGGAGAAGGTCGTGTTCCTCTCGCGAAAGCCGTCTGACCGCCCTGGCCGGCAAGGACTGGAGGGCCCGTTCCTCCCAGTCCCCGTCCCCTCCGTCCTTCCCCCAGGAGCGCAGGATGCTCGCGAGGTTCATCGCGGCGAGCACCTCCCGGGGAAGGGCCGTCAGGCTGCTCAGCCGCAATTGGGCCACCGTGCACCGGCTGTCCGCGGCGAACAGTTCCTCAGCGAGGCGCAGTGCCTTGGCACCGCCGTAGCGGGCCTCCTCGGGCACGTAGGTGTCGAGTGTCATACCTCTGATCAATCGCGACCGGTGCGCTGCTTCGGCCCAGCGCCCCAGCGTGGGCAACACCGTGCTGTTGAGGTCACGGGAAGCTCCGTGCAGGCGGAGGCGGATGTGGGGTTCCGGGTCGCGGTAGCGGATGAAGAACCACTGGTCGACCACGTCCCCCACGTCTTCCAGAAGGTTCCGGAGGTGGCCGGCCAGCAGCGAGTCGTGAACCTCTTCGAGGGCGTAGAGCTTCGCGTACAGCCAGTTCCCGCCGGGTACGTGCAAAGGCGGCTCGGTCCTGCGCACCGTAGGGTCGTCGACCGGCAGTGACGCGGTTCGCTGCCTGGCGCTTCCCCACAGCGGGAGGGTCACTTCACAGGCGTGGCCGCCGAGCCAGCCCATGGAACCGTGGAGCTCGGTCAGGGATTCGAAGACGATCGCCTGAGGACTTCGGTCCAGTTCCCGTCGGAGGAGCCTGCGGTGCAGGTCCGCGCTCAGATCGAGAGCGAGGCGACGATCACCCACCGCGATCTGGATCCTTTCGGGCACCCGGCACTCCTCCCGCCAGCTCGTGAGCCGCGCGCACCATTCGTGCCACGACACCGAGGCCTCCAGGAGGTCTGCCGGGGGACGCCAGCGGGCCGGCGAGAGGATGGTCCTGCCACGTCGGATCCGGGGCAGGTAGGCAAGTGTCTTCAGCCGTCGTCCCCAGTCCCAGGAACGGAACTGCTGCTGTCCGCTCGCTCCGATCTCAGCGAGGAACCTCACTACGTTCGGCGCTCGCCCGGAGAGGTGCAGCACATGAGGTATGACCGGGACCACTTCTGTGCCGTCGCTCGACCGGACCAGGACCAGCCGTTCCGGCGTCGCTCCGACGGCCAGATCCCGTGGGTCGATCACGCCGCCGTCCTCGCCTGCCGGGATGACTCCGACCGGTATGACGTGCTCGAGGAGGCGCGGTACCGAACTCACGTTGAGGGAACGCGGTTCGCTGGGTTGGAAGAAGACCTGGGCGTGGATGGCGCCTTCCGCCCCGGACTGCGTGGCGAGTGCCCGCAGGTCGGCTTCGGCGTCCAGTTGTCGGGCGAACCGACCCATCATCGAGCCGGCCCGGTTCGACCCGGAGAAGGGCGACAGCGCGAGGAAGTAGTCACCGGAATCCAGCGCGGAATCACTCCGGGCGATCACTTCGAAGCAGAGGTCCAGAGAATCCGTGGGGCTAGGGGTGTCCGGATAGGCGAGTCGTTCGACGTCGTCATCGGTGAGCACGACTTCTCTGCGGCCATCGCGCAGGGCCGCCTGCATCAATGCTCCGAGGTGCAACTCGCGGGAGCTGTCGAGATTGGCCGCCCCGGTGGGTGACGATTCGAGAAGCGGATCGCTCAGGTGCCTGGAGGAGGGAGGGGACCGGTACCCGGCGGGCGCGTCAAGACCGGCGTGCGGATCGAGGAGCGTCATGAGGGGGACGGTCCGATCGGTGCCGTACCGGTCGAGGAACGCGTGGTGGTACTCGCGGAGGTGCTCAGGACCGGCGGAGGGTGTGGCCAGTCCGCGAAGGAGTCCTGCTGCTGCCTCGGCCTCCTCCCGGACCGATGCCGGCAGCGTGATGCGGGCATCGACGTTCAGATGGACCGCGATGGCGGGCTCTTGGGACGGGCTGATGTTCTGCACGGCGGCCTTCGCCGACCGCCACTCCGCTTCGCCCTCTCCGATCGGCTTCGCCGCGTAGTCGGACAGGATCCGGTCCAGTCCGCCGAGCCGGCCGGACAGCGGCGACCGGCCCGCGTCGACAGTGTTCTGAGTGGGCCTGAAGTCGCAGACCAGGAAGTCCTGTCGGACCAGAGTGAGCAGGAAGCCCTCGCTCTGGGCCTGCGTCAACCGCGGAAAACGACGGATGACCTCCGCGGTCAGGTCGGCGAAGCCCAGTGGGGCGTTCGCCAGGGAGACGACCTGGTCGATCAATGGGGTCACGCGGAGGGTGACCTCGCGGCGGCGCCCGTGGTTCTTCTCGAACTCCGTCCGCGAACCGCTCGCGACCCAAGGGAGAACGACGCGGTCACCCCGCCGGAAGCAGAGGTTGTTGAACTGCACGCGCATGTTCCGGTACACCTCGGGAACGCCGATGTGCTCCTCTGTGTACGCCCACACCCACGCACGGTCCGCCGACACCGCCTTGGTGTGCGCCGTTCCCACGGTCGCCTCCGTCCGGTCTCCGAATTCGCAGCGGGCGACCCCTGCCAGCAGGCCGAACGGCGTGGGCCTCGTCGAGGAGCGCAGGACGTATCCCGTTACCGAGTGGACGGCCCGCTCAAGACGCTTCAAAGGAAGGGCAGTTCCGGCCCGGACCCGCTCGAGGACGCCAGCGAGAGGTGGACTCGACACTTCGATCGCTTCTCGCAGCCACGGGTCGTCAGCGACCTCCCGCAGGTAGTCGGTCATTTGGCGTTCTCGGGCTGCGGGGTCATCGGCGAGGGAAATGCGGGTCGCCTCGGCCCGTGCGGAGGGCAGCAGTGCCACGCGGACCATTGCCCAGTCGGCCGCCACGTACGTCTTCTCCGGCATCAGGAGTGCTCCTTCGCGGTTTCGATGGATGGTTCGCCTGCGGCGAAGGCCTTGGCCTGAAGCTCGTACAGGTCGTGGTAGCGGCCGCCCGCAGCGATCAGTTCGTCGTGTGTCCCGGCTTCCACGACCCGACCCTGGTGGACGAGGAAGATCCGGTCAGCTCGGCGTACCCCGGACAGGCGGTGCGTGATCAAGACGGTGGTACGGCCGGCGCTCAGATCGTGGAGGGTCTCGAAGACGTGTCGCTCCGCCTGGGCGTCCATGGCGGCGCTGGGTTCGTCGCAGATCAGCAGAGGGGCGTCCCGGTAGAAGCCACGCGCCACCGCGAACCGTTGCCATTCACCCCCGGACAGGTCCACGCCCCTGCGGAACTCCCTGCTGAGAAGCGTCTCGTAGCCCTTGGGTAGCCGGGAGACGACCTCTGCGGCGGCGGACAGCACGGCTGCCGCATCGCGCGCGACGTGCGACGGATCCTCACGGTCGGTCCTGCCAATCGTGATGTTCTCGCCCGCCGTGAAGGGCCACTGCGTCGGGGCTTGCATGACGAATGACACCTGCCGGTAGATGCTCAGTTCATCGAGCGTCGACAGGTCGGCGTCGCCCCAGGCCACGGACCCGCGCTGGGGAAGGTAGAGCCCCGCGATGAGCTTGGCCAGCGTCGTCTTCCCCGAACCGTTCTCCCCGACGAGCGCGACCACTTGGCCACGTTCGATGGTGAGTGAGACGTCAGAGACGGCCGGCACCGACTGCCCGGGGTAGGTGAATGTCACGCTGTTGAGGGAGATCTTCGAGAAGTCCGCCGGAGCCTGCCGGAGGTGCTTCGGCCGACGACGCTCGATCGCGTCACGGATGAAGTCGGCATAATCATGAACGTAGAGCCCTTGCTCGAACAGGCGGCCAGCCGCTTCCGCGATCCGCCCCAGCGCACCCTGCCCGTTCCGGATGGCGACCGCTGCCCCGCCGACAGCGGCCGCGGGCGTCACCCCCGTGCAGAACAGGACACCTAGAGCCGCGTAACTCAGCCCCATCGCCCCGGCGGACAGCGCCTGCCCCAGCGCAGTGGCCCGCACCCCGGCCCTGTTCACCCTGGTCTCTTCCGCGCGGACGAGGTCCGACAGCCGTTGCCGTTCCCCGAGCAGCAAGGCGTGCGCCGTACAGGCGCGTACTTCGGCCGCCGCGTCGCGGTCGGCCAGCAGACGGGCAAGAGCGAACATCCGACGGTGCAGGGCGCTGAAGCGGTTGAGGCTCTGGTGCATCACCCGCCCGGATCGCAGGGTCGCCCAGGCGGTGGGCAGGGCCGACAGGGCGAGCAGCGGCAGCAGGACCGGATGCAGGATGGACAGCACTCCCGCGACGGCCAGCACCGCCATGGCCGCTCTGAAGATCTCGAGCAGGCGGTCCATGGCCATGCCGACATGGTTCACGCCCTGATTGCGAGCCCGGGACATGGAGTCGTGGAATGAGGGATCGTCGAAGGCACTGAGATCCGTGTGGACCGTCACCTGGTACAAGCGGTCCTCGGCGACCCTCTTCACCGCTGGTTTGAGCACCGCCTGGAACCAATTGGCTCCGGTCTGGCCGGCACGCCCGGCAGCGAGCAATCCGGCGTACCGGAGGACGGTCGGCAGTCCCTGCGTCAGTGTGACGTCGTTACGGACCACGGCGAGGAGGTCGGCCAACACGTCGGTCAGCGACAGCAAGGCGCAGGCGGCGAGGGCCGCCGCAGCGACGTCCAGCACGAGAACGAGGATGAGCAGTGCCCGGCCCGCTTCCCAGCTCAGCGAGACGAGGAAGCGCACCGCCGGTGGAAGCGTCCGGCACAAGCCCTTGAGATCCAGCGTTCCCCGGCCGGAACCGCTCAGATCCCAGTAGGCATCGGCCATCGCGTCGTCTGCCGGTCCAGCAGCCACGGAGGGCGGCCGTCCTGCCGTCTTCCTCGTGCGGGCTTTCCAGGACATATGCCACTTTCTTCCGTTATCACGAAGGGGCGGGCTGCGAGGAGCCGTGTCATGCGAGAAGGAGAGCCCGGTCCCATCCGCTCCTCGGGAGGGCGTGAGATGTGCGGGCGTGCAACGCCAGTGCGATACCTGCAGCGCCTTGGAGGAACCCGGGGAAGTCCAGGTCCCGCTCCACGCCGAGCTGCCTGACCCGGTAGCCGAACGCCGAACGCTCGTCTGCGGCTGCCAGCACCTCCTGCGTCAGCGCTTCGACCTCGGCCTCGATCCGCAGGTCCGTGAGGGAGCGGTTCATGACTGCGGCTGTATGCAGCAGCCCTGCGGATCCGTGGCAGAGCCCCACCTCCGGCAGACTCCGCTTCTGCCGGAGCCGTTCGAATGAGGCACGCAGTGCTAGGGCCGCCGCTTCGACCCAGCGCGGCTCGCCCATCGACTCGCCGGCGATCTGCAGGGCCCGGGCGATGCCAGGAGGCCCGTAGCACCACGACGGCCGCGGATGTGACGGTTCCACATCCCGTGAAAGGTACTCGGCGCGTGTTTGGCTAGCAGGCCAGAGCGGCCCCGCCGAGTCCTTGCGGCTCTGTACGAGAAGCCAATCGGCCATGCGCCCGATGGCCTCCCCCTGGCCCGCCACTCTGGCTCCCTGCCGCCAGGCCAGCGAGAGTACGGACAGCAGTCCGGCCACCCCGTGAGCCATGCCGAAGTTGAGGTGTCCCCCACCGCCGGGTCGGAGATCCGGCGCGTGCCGCATCCACCAGCCGGGAAGGTCGGAACCCCCGTCCCGTACCGGCGCGCTGAGACCCACCAGGTGCTCCAGGCAGAGATGGAGCGTGGCCTTGCGGTCGACACCGGGAAGAAGGAGGTACCGGGCTATCCCGGCCACCCCGGAGATCACGTCACTTGCGCGGAAGGTGGTCCCGACGCCCCGCGCACCGCCGCCGCCCCGCCCCGAGGGCGAGGGCTGCGAGCGCTCGGCGGCGATGACCTCACGCACGTACTTCTCGATGAAGTCGTCCAAGCGCGGTACGACGCCGGCGTACTCGGAACGACAGGCATCGGGAGCGCAGCGGATCGAGAAGGCCACAGCTGTCAGGCCGTCATGCAGGCCCTGCGGCCGGTCAGGAGTCAGATCCCGGAGCGCGCGCCGGAGGTACCGATGCATCGGTCCGTGCCAGGCGCTGTCCAGGTGGCCGAGCTCCGCGAAGAGGAGGGCGATGCCCGGGCTCCCGTTGCCGAGGGAGAGCGGCATCCATTTGTCGCGGTGGAGTCCGTGCTCCATGGCTACCGAGGGCGCCCCGCGCATTGTTGTCCGGACCACCGTTTCGGGGTCCTCCAGGGCCCGAGCCACAGCATCGACTCGGGACTCGATCCGTTCCACTGTGATCCACTGACCTTCACATCCCCGGCCCGCGACCCTCGCGCGACCTCACTACGAGCTCTCCGGCAGCAGGGAGCCGCGGCGGCCCCGGCGCGGACGCACCAAAGGGCCCCCGCGACCCTGCGGTAGGGCGAAGGTCAGCAGCCGGTGTGCGTACGGGCGCTGATGCAGCACATGTCCGACGTCTCGGTCGTCGCGCCGCAGTGAAGATCCTCGGTGTTCATCATCGGGGCGAGATTCCCGCGGTCGTTCCCCACGGCCGAGACCATCAGGGTCTCGAAGTCCAGGCTGAGAAGCTCGGCGATCCCGTCGTCCTGAAGCGTTGCACTCGTCATGTTCGACTCCTGTCGACTACGACCGGGCCGCCGTATGCGGCCCGCCCGGGCCCGGGTGTTCCGGGCTCGCACCATCGTCAGCCGCGGCGTGTCCCGGTCGCCAGAGGTGGCTGTCCTGGCGGTGTCCTGGGACATCGGTGGGGGGAAACGTCGCGAGGCTCGAGGTGGCGTCCCGTCACCCGTCGTGGCAGCCGATCCGCAATGTGCCGCAGCCACGCCGTACTCCCGGCTTTCCGCTCGGCGCCCAACGAGAAGAGAGAGCATGTCCGTTCCCATCCGAACGGCTCGACCGTGGCCGTCCGCCCCCGCCACCGTCGCCGGCGGAGCCCTGGGCATGGCCCTCCTGATCCTGGCATCGGCCATGACCGAGGCAGCCGTGCCCGCCGTGTCGGCAACGGCTGAAATCGGGTTCTGGATCACTTTCCGTGCCAGAGCCACGGAGCGTCACCGGAACCGCGATCATGAACGATCGTGGCTGACGATCTCCTCCAAGACCTCTGGCTCCACCGGACCACCGACGTTGCGGTCAACACCCCGACCATCCACGCCGACCGCGTGACCGTCCACGCCGCCACGACCGGCGACGAGGCGGGCTGTCCGTCGTGCGGAACCGTCTCGACCCGGGTGCACAGCAGCTACGTGCGGCGGTTGGACGACAGTGCGGCGGGCGGGCGTCGGGTGGTGGTCGAGTTACGGGTCCGCCGGTTCCGCTGCCGTGAACAAGTCTGCCCTCGGGCCACGTTCGTCGAGCAGGCGGCGGGGCTGACCTTCCGTCACGGACGGCGGAGCCAGGGCCTGCAGATTGAGTTGCAGCGGCCTGTTCCTCGCGTACTCGAGCGGGCGGGGCCGGACCTTGATCGACCGGGCGCTCTACCTACCGAAGTCCTGGACCGACGACCGCGAGCGCTGCCGAACCGCCGGGATCGACGACGGCGTCGAGTTCGCCACCGAAGTTCAGCTTGCGAGGGCGATGGTCCGCCGGGCGATCGACGACCGGATCCCGTTCCGCTGGGTGACCGCGGACGCGGGATACGGTTACAGCAAGGGCTGGCGCTACGAGCTCGAGCAGGCCGACGTGTTCCACGTCGTGGCCACCACCCGGCACGACACCGTCGTCACCCGGCAGGCCATGGACCACCGCCTCCACGACCTGGTCGCCGATCTACCCCGGCAGAAGTGGAAGCGCCGGTCCTGCGGCGAGGGCGCCCATGGTCTGCGGATCTACGACTGGGCCCGCGTCGAGGTCCGACCGTGGCACCGGCCCGACCGCAGGCACTGGGTTCTGGCCCGCCGGAGCGCCGCCGACCCGACGAAGGTCGCCTACTACATCGCCTACGCGCCCGCCGACGCCACGCTCAACGAGTTGATCGCCGTCGCCGGCGCCCGCTGGGCGGTCGAGGAGTGCTTCCAGAGTGCGAAGGGTCAGTGCGGTCTGGACGACTACCAGGTCCGCCGTCATTCGGGCTGGTACCGGCACATCACTCTCGCCATGGCCGCCCATGCCTACCTCACCCTCGTGCGGGGCCAGCACCTTGAAAAGGGGCCGGACCTGCTCGAACGTCAGACCTGATCCCGCTGACCGTCCCCGAGATCCGCCGGTTGATCACCGGCCTCACGCGGTCTGTCCGCCGAAGCATCGACCACGTCCTGCACTGGTCCCGATGGCGCCGCAGACGCCAGCACCAGGCCCGGACCAGCCACTACAAGCGACGAGGCCACAGCCCAAGAGCTGAAGCCTCGTCAGGATAAGCACCGTTGCAGTACTAGCACTCTCCCGGCTGTGGCATCCCGAGTGCGCTGAACAGTTCGCCTGCCCGGGCACGGTGGTGTTCCGTGTCGGGGCCGGTCGATGCTGCGGCGCGTACGGCTAGGGCCCGTGCCTCACCGGGGCGGTGGCCGTTCGTCCGGTGTTGGGTGAGTGACTCGTCGGCGTGGCTGATCGCGAGTTCCCGATCGCCTGCGGCCAGGCAGGCGGATGCCAGTGTCGTGCGGGCCGCTCCTTCGCGGACCCGCTCCTGGGCGGCTGCCGCCACGGTCACGGCCTCCTGGGCGAGGTCGAGGGCGGCGGTGTGCCGGCCCAGGGCCGAACGGGCGGCGGCGAGTCCCCGCAGCGAGTCCACCACGTTGCACGGGTAGTCGATGGTGCGGGCCAGTTGGAGGGCGCGTTCGTGGTGGTCGTTCGCCTTCTGCGGGTGTCCGAGCGCCAGGGCGACGGCGCCGAGGATGTTGAGCGCCTCGGGGGTGCTCACCTCGTCCTGGCAGGCGGTCGCGAGGGCCAGGCCTGCCGCGGCCTTCTCCTCAGCCTCGTCGTAGCGGCCCAGTTCCAAGTGGACGGCCGCCATCGTCAGCAAGACGTCCTGCTGCTCTTCCAGGTCGCCGCGCCGCTTGGCCAAGTCCATTGCCACGGCCAGGTGTTCAAGTGCCTGGTCGAACGATCCGAGGAGCCGACAGGTCTTCGCGATGCCGTGGTGGGCGAGTGTCGTCCTGCCGTGGTGGCCCTGCTCCTCGAACAGGGCCAGGGACTTGGTCTCGTAGTGCAGGGCGCGCTCCAGGGGCCCGGTCTTGCGGAGCACCCCGGCGAGGGTGCCCAGGCCCAGTGCCTCCCCGTCGCGGGCACCGACCCGGCGGTATCCGGCGAGGGCCTCGGTGAGGTGCGCGGCGGATTCGTCGAGCCGTCCCGATGTCATGGCGTTCGCGGCGAGGCTGTTGTTGACGGCGGCGACCCCTCGTGGCCAGTCGGCTCTCCTCGCCAGGTCCAGCGCGGCGCCGTACCGGAGCACGGCCGACTCGTTGTCGTGGCCGTGGTCGAAGGCCATGGCGAGGTTGTGTTCACAGGCCGCCCGCTCCAACAGCCCGGCATACCGGGTCGCGGCGGCCACCCCGGACTCGGCGGCGACCAGCCAGTCCGTTACGTGCCGGCCGAGCCGGAAGTAGTCCCTCAGGGTGTCGCTGAGCAGCCACGCCGCAGCGTGGGGGCCGTGCTCCGAGGTGTGCCGGATCGCGGCGACCAGGTTGGCGCGCTCGGCGTCCAGCCAGGCCCCCGCCAGGGTGTCGTCGTCGAACCCGGTCGGCGGGGACTCGGGGGCGGCGTCGGGGGCGGGGTGGGGGATCGGCAGGCGCAGCGTGCTGGGGAAGAGCCGCTGCCGGGCCGCCGCGTCGGCGGTGCGCAGGTACCAGTCGAGAAGTCGCTGGAGCGCTCCGTCGCGCTCTGCGGCGCTGAAATCGCTCTGCGACCGGTCGATCGTGTAGTCGCGGAGCAGGTCGTGCAGGCCGTACCGGCCGCCGCCGCGCTCCTCGACCAGGTGGGCGGCGGCGAGCCGGTCCAGGAGCCGCTCGCACTGCTGTGGTGTCAGTGCGCCGAGGGCTGCCGCCGCGTCGACGGTGAAGTCCGCCCCGGGGACGAGCCCGAGGAGCGGGAAGAGCCGGGCGGCGTCGGGCGCGAGTGCGGCGAAGGACTGGTCGAAGGCCGCCCGGACGGAGGCCGCGCCGTCGTGCTCGATCGCCAGCTCGGCCAGCCGGCCGCCTTTCCGCAGGGCCGCCGCGTGGTCGGCGATGCTGCGGTCACGCAGCTCGGCCAGCAGCGCGGCGGTGATCCGCAGGGCGAGGGGCAGGTGCCCGCAGAGCTTGGCGAGCTCGGCGGCGGCCTGTGGTTCGGCGGCGGTCCGGGATTCGCCGACGATCCGGCCGAGCAGGGCGAGCGACTCCGCGGGGGTGAGGGCCTCCAGGGTGAGGCGGCGGGCACCGTCGAGGGCGACCAGGCCGGCCATCCGGTCCCGGCTGGTGATCACTGCCAGGCTGCTGGTACCGCCGGGCAGCAGCGGGCGGACCTGTTCGGCGCTGCCGGCGTTGTCCAGCACGACCAGGATCCGCCGGTCGGCCAGCAGGCTGCGGTACCTGTCCCCGGCGGCGTCGACATCTGCCGGGATCTGGTCGGCCGGGACGCCCAGGGCGATCAGGAACCGGGAGAGTGCGTCGATCGGCCGCACCCTCGGGACGCCGGAGTAGCCGTGCAGGTCGATGTAGAGCTGTCCGTCGGGGAACCGGTCGCGGACGCGGTGCGCCCAGTGCACGGCAAGTGCGGTCTTGCCGACCCCGCCGACTCCGGCGATCGTGGAGATCACCACGGCGGGTGCGCCGCGGCCGCCATAGTCGGGCAGCAGCCCGTCGAGCAGGTCCACCTGGTCGGCCCGGCCGGTGAAGTCGGCTGGAGCGGCGGGCAGTTGGGCGGGTACGGTGCCGGCGCCCGGCGCGGCGAAGGCGTACCGGATGCCGGGATCGGCCCGCAGGATCGACCGCTCGACCTCCTCGAACTCCCGTCCTGGGTCCAACCCCTGCTGCTCCGCCAGCAGTTGGCGGTACTCCCGGCCGACGGCGAGCGCCTCGGGCTGCCGGCCGTCGCGGTACAGGGCGAGCATCAGTCGGCCGTGGAGCCGCTCCCGGACCGGATGCTCCGTGGTCCAGGCGCGCAGTTCGTCGACCAGCTCGGCGTGCCGGCCGACAGCCAGTTCCAGGTCGACCACGCACTCGAAGGCGACCAGCCGCCGCTCCTCCCAGCGCTGACGGGCGGCGTCCAGATAGGCGGCCGTGACATCCGCCAGCAGCGGGCCCCGCCACAGGCCCAGGGCGGCTCGCAGCTCCGCCGGGTCGTCCCGGGTCGCGGCCCGGGCGGCGAAATCGTCCAGGTCCAGACTGCCGGGCTCGGGCGTCAGGACGTAGCCGGCCGATCGGGTGGCCAGCAGCTCGGCCGCACCGGCGGCCCGTAGCGTCCGACGGATCGCGGAGACCGCGACCTGGATCTGCGTCCGGGCCGTCTCGGGCGGCGTACCGCCCCAGATCGCCCCGATCAGCCGGTCGGCGGAGACCACCCGCCCGGCGTTGAGCAGCAGGTAGCCCAGCACGCCGCGGTGGCGCGGCGCGAGCGCCGCCGCAAGAGGCCGACCATCCACGGACAACAAAACCGGACCAAGTATCCCGAACTGCACGATTCTCCCGTTCGCCCGTCCTGCGAGACGCGAGTCTAGGTGGTCGGGACCGAGGCGAATAGCGAATAGATAGCCGGTCTAGCGGTTGCCGCCCGCAGAGTCGGGGCATCCCGCCGGAGCAGAGCGGCGGGGCACGAATCAGAGGCGACACCGTGCTCCACGGATACACCGTGGGGCCCGGTGGCCGGCGCCCGAGATCCGTCCGCACCGTCCCGCCTCCAGGCCCCCGGGCCTGCTCTCCGGGGCTGCCCGAACGGAGACGATCAGTGAGCACGGTCGGCGCAAGAATTGTGTTCTGCCTGGTGGGCATGGCCGCCTCGCTGGCGTTCGCCGCCCCGGTACCGACACCGGCACCGGCCGGACTCGGGCCGATGGGGCACGACGGCGGCGGTCACTACTACCGCAGCTATACCTCGGAGGACGCCTGCCAGATCGCCGGTTGGACGAAGTCCGCCGCGGACGGTCGGGCCGACCAGTGGTGCTGCCACGGGGCGGATCTGTATCTCATGTACTGAACCCACGTGCCGACCGGTGGGGCTGCGGGCTTGTCGTCTGCGGCGAGCCGATCCTGACGATACGTCAGATGTCGAGCGCGGGTGCCGGAAGCCGTTGCCCACGGGGGTGGCTGCGGTGCCGGAACCCCTCAACAGCGCACCCTGATTGGGAATCGTCCCGCCGGAATCCGGCCCGGTGGCGATGCCCGGTCACCACAGACCGCAGGTTCCGCAGAGCTGACCGCAAGGTCGAGGCCCGACCCTGGGCCCGACCCGGTCCGCGGGGCCTGCCGAACAGCCCCGGCGGGGGCGCCGTCCAGTCGGCCTGAGGACGGCGGGTCGTCGGAAATCTGAACGACGAGAGGAGGTGACAGATATGAAGATCTCCATCAAGAAGATCGAGGGCACGCGGCTCACCTGGTGGTGCCCGAACGGCGTCTGCGGTAGCTGAGTTCTGTCGGGGCTCTTCCGGTACGGCGTCGTCGTACCGGAAGAGCCCCGACAGTCTGTCGGCCGAAGCACACGGACGGGAAGGGATGGGACAGTGCCTGACGTCGACACCGACGACCTGCGAGACCGGTGTTCACCCATGACTGTGGGCCGGGACGGCGACGACTACGTGCTGGGCCGTCCGGACCTGGGGCTGTATGTCTGCGTTCCCGAGCCCGGCGCGGTGTTCGTCACCACGCTCCAGGGCGGCGGATCGCTGGCAGAGGCCTCCGAGCGCGCCGCCGAGGCCGCGGGCGAGCCGGTCGACGGCGAGGATTTCCTCGCCGGGCTGATCGACTGCGGCCTGCTGGATCCGGCGGCCACCGGTGACGCCACGTCCACGGCGAAGCAGGGGCGGGAGATCCGGTGGATCGAGGGGGTGAGTCCCCGGACGGCCCGACGACTGTTCGGCCGGACAGCGTGGGCGCTGTACACCGCCGCCGCGTTCTTCGTCCTGGGGACTCTTCTCCTACGGGCCGATCTCCGGCCGTCCTGGGAGGACGTCTGGTTCCTGCCGGAGCCGGTGCTCTCCACGCTGGTCTACCTGCCGGTGGGCCTGGCGATCGGGGCGTGCCACGAGGCCTGGCACTGGTTGGCCGGTCGCGCGGTCGGGGTCCCGGCGACCTTCCGGGTCAGCCACCGGGGCTTCCTCCTGGTCTTCGAGACGGATCTGACGCAGATCGTCACCGTCCCGCGCCGCCGGCGCTACGGCCCGTTCCTGGCCGGGATGGCGTTCGACGTGACGGTTCTCGCCGTCGCGCTGGTGCTGCGGCTGATGTACCGCCAGGACCTGCTGGAGCTACCCTCGGTCGTCAACCGGTTCCTCGGCGCCCTCGCCTTCTCGCAGGTGGTGTCGATCGGCTTTCAGTGGGCCGCGCTGTTCTTCCGCAGCGACGGATACGCCGTCATCGCCAATGCGCTGGGCTGCCACAACCTCTACCGCGCGACCTGGCTGACGACGAAGCAGCGGCTGCTCCGGCTCTCCGAGGCCGAAGACCGGGAACTGGCGGCCTGCGGAGACCGCGACCGGGCGGTCGCACGCTGGTTCGGCCTCGGATACGCGGCGGGCCTGCTCGCGATGGTCTGGATGTTCTTCAACCTCACCCTGCCGAACATGATTGGCATGCTGACCTGGGTCCTTCACGACGCGGCCGGACACGCGGTGAACACCGTGGGGTTCTGGGAGTCCGTCGCGGTGCTGCTCCTCATCGGCACGCAGTACGGCCTTCCGCCCGTGCTGGCGTGGCGAGAACGCCGACTACGACGGGAAGGCAGACTGCGGTGAACCCACGATACGAGCGCTGGCTCTGGCGGGCGGCGATGCTGGCGGTGCTGGGCGCGATCCTGGTACCGGTGGTGGCCGACCGGTGGCGGACACTCGCGGGCGGAGTCACCGGCTCGACGGCGGTCAGCCGTGACTCCCCCTGCCTGCCCGGGAGTTCGGTACCCGTCCTCGCCAGTCCGCACATCTCCCGGGACGCGGCCGGGGCGGTCCGCTACAACTCCACACCGCCCACCTCCGGGCCACACTTCGCCTTCGTCCCGGCCATGGGCGTGTACGACGCCGCCGTGCCGGACGGCCTCACCGTCCACGCCCTGGAACACGGCCACATCGCCATCCAGTATGCGCCGGGCACACCGCCGCTGACCGTCGCCGAACTCGCGGACGTGGCGAAGAGGTACTCCGCGGACGTGGTGCTCGCGCCCTACCCCGGTCTCGACCACGGCATCGCCCTGACGGCCTGGGGGCGCCTGGAGAGGCTGGACACCTTCGACGGCCCCCGCATCACCCGGTTCGTCGAGGCCCTCCGGGGCCGGTACGACCACGGCTGGACCAGGCCGGACCACTGCTGACACCCGACCGGGTGTCACGACAACCACGGCAAGCACGACCACCAACCAGAGGGAGAGTCAAGGTACTTCGCAAGGCAGCCGCCACGGCAGCCGCAGTCATCGCGCTCGTCGTGGGCTCGGCGGGTGCAGCCTCGGCCAGCTCGTCGGCAGTGTACGGACCCGAAGGCTGGCTGCCCGGCCATGCCGCAGCGGGCAACGGGGGCGCCGACTGCCCGTACACGGACCTCTGCATGTACACCGGGCCCTACTACACCGGGACCCGGTTCGACCTGCACCACTGTGCCACCTACGACCTGTCCAACTGGAACGGAATCGGGTCCTACGTCAACAATCAGACCCCCAACACCTGGGCCGTGTTCCAGGATGCGAACCACCGCGCCTTCCTCATGGCCCTCTCGTACGTCGGGGATTACGACAGGGACTGGACCCCGGCCTGGTACGTCGTACCGTGCACCGGGTGATCGACCGCTGAACGTCCACCGGCAGGTACCAGGGGGACGGCCCCGTCCGTACGCGGGCGGGGTCGTCCCCCTGGCGCCTAGTGGCTCGTCTCAGAGGGCGTTTGATGTGGGCGGATTACCCTTTATGTCCTAGTAGGTGCCTCGCCAGGTTGGTGTGGTCTCGTCCGTTATGCGCTTGGTGAGGTTGTCGATTGAGGCAATGTGGATCATGGCCTCGGAGCTGGCCGGGAGGGTCTCGTAGTCGCGGGCGAGGCGCCGTCTCAGCATGATCCACCCGAGGCTTCGTTCGACCACCCACCGCCTTTTCACCACGTGAAATCCGGGGACGCCGGACTTCCGGTGAACGACCTCGACGTCGATTCCCAGGCTGGCTCCGTGGTCGCCGAGGATGCTGTGGTGGCGGCCATCCCTGCCGAGTTGCTGGGCGATGGTGAGCGCGGTGGGGAAGTCGCCGCTCTGGCAGGCAAGGTGGGCCAGGCCTCTCAGCGGGCGGCCGGGGCAAGGCGGGTGGGGCTTGGCCAAGATCGGCCAGTTGGGATCGGACCCGCAGTTCGCTGGCGCTGCCCGTGATGTGGGTGAAGCGGACAGTGCCGTAGTGGGCGTACAGGCGGTGGTTGTAGATGCCGGTGGCCCGGCCCTGCGGGGGTGCTGCCGGCAGGGTCGCGCACCAGGCGTACGTCCCTGGGGCGGGGACGACGTGCAGCTTCTCGCCGAGCTCCACACTGGTGCGGGTGGCGGCGGCCGTGGTCAACGAGGCGGCGGTGGAGGAGTGGACCAGGACGCGGTCGCAGGCCGCGAGGCCGGCGGCGAAGGCCAGCAGCACGCTGCGGCCGAGCCCGCCGTCGTCCATCGCCGGGTCGAGTTCCATCTAACCGGTGCCCGTGAAGGAGAACGGCAAGTAGTGGCAGTGACCCACGATCCGCGCGTCCACCCCGGCTTCCAGAAGAGCGGCCCGGATCGCCGGGCGGCCTCGATCTGGTTGGCCACCACCACCTCCGGCCGTCGGTCGCGGATCAACGCGACCAGGGCGTCCATATCGGGATCGAAGCGGGCCCGGTACTTGGTGGATGGCGAGATGGTGGGCGCGAAGCGCACGCGCTCGCCACCCGCCGGGATCGGGGCAGCCATCGTCACCTCCACCCCGGCGTCAGCCAGAGCCGGGGCCAGCAGGTCGGCGAAGGTGAAGCCGGAATCGGCGGTCAGCCGACTGGAGTTGGAGACATGGAACAAGTAGAGCAGGCGCATCGCCGAAGTCCTCCTTCTCGGGGCTCGGGGCTCGGGGATCGACCCGGGCCGGCAAAGGAAGGGAACTGGCGACCACGGCCGTGACAGAATGATGGACTCGGATCACTCACGGCTGGGCTCCGTCGTACGTGAGCCACGTGGAGCCCTGGGCGGTACAAGCCCACCGAGGACTTCGCCCGCCGCGCCGAGGACATCCTGAACGCGGGCAAAGCCCTGTGGAACCGGTGGCTGGACTACGAGAGCGCCAAGAACCGCACCACACCAGCGTCGGCTCTACCGGCCCCGTGCAGGGACGAGCAACCATACGCGCGGTCACGAGCACTGTTTGTTGTCCTGGCCTGCCCGGACGGGGAGTCGGCAGGCGGATCTGACGGTGGCGCAGGAGTGAGCTACGAGGCGCTCATCGTGTAGAACAAGGTGGTGAGCGTATCGACGAGTGCCATCGCACGGCGAACTATCAGCATGGATGACCTGGTGCTGCGGCCGTTGAGGGAAGATGACGAGCCTGCGGTGGCCGAGGCCCTGCAGGACGTCGACATCCTGCGTTGGGCGGTGGGGAGCGCCGTGGCTGAAGCGCCGCACCAAGATCGTGCCCGTGCCTGGCTACTGCCCCGTCTCTCCAGCTGGGACACGGGTAGCGCGGTGTTCGCGATCGCCGATGCCCTGCACGGCAGGATGCTCGGGGCGCTGAGTATCAGGGAGGTCAACCGCCTTCCGGACCAGGCGGTCGTGACCTACTGGCTTCGGCCGGGCGCCCGGGGGAAGGGAGCGGCCGCCAGGGCTTTGAACGCTGCTGCTCGCTGGGGGTTCTCCTCGGTGGAGGAGGGGGGACTCGGTCTGCATCGCCTCACGCTGGACCACGCTGTACTCAACCTCGGCTCGTGCAGGGTCGCCACCAGGGCCGGCTTCGGCATCGAAGGAACAATGAGGGACTTCTACGTCGACGCCACCGGTACGCGGCACGACTCCCACCTGCACGCTCGTCTCGCGACTGACCCCGATGGCGAGGCTGCCCGGCTCTGAGGCGGCCGGTACGCGGCCGCCCGACGCCGTGCCGCGACGATCAGACCGGGCTGAGGAAGCGGCCGAGCGGCGACCGGCTCTCGGTGAGCGCCCGCTCCACAACGCCACGGAGCCTGCTCATGAAGGCGACCGCCTGGTCCTGGGGGAGGAGCGAGGAGGCGTACTCCAGCTCCAGGCAGAGGCTCTCGCCGGGGCCGGGGGTGAGGCCGAGCCACAGGTCGAACTTGGCCGTGCCGTTGCCGTTGCCGTTGCCGTGCACCCGCGCCGAGCGGACTGGCGGCGTGACCGGAACATCGTCCTGCATGGCCAGCATGGTGTCGAAGAGGGGTGTGCGGCCGCTGCGTCGGAGCGGGCGCACACGGCGTAGCAGGTGGTTCAGCGACACCCGAGACCTGGCCCGCGTTGCGGCGACCGGTGGAGCGGTCCACCGTACAACTCGGTGAGCGCCGCGTGGGGCAGACCAAGCCGCAGGGCATCCGTGTGACCAGCAGCCGGGCGACGAAGACCAGCCGCTGCTTCGGTCCGGCTCCCGCTGCGCCGGTCCCCGCTGCGTCGCTGGTGCAGCGCCGACTCGCGGGCGGCCTCCCAATGCGGGGAGAGTTCCTTGAGCAACTCGCCGAAGTGTGCGCGGGAGACCACGGACAGGGCAGGATGGAAACAGGCCGTACGGGCCCAGGCAAACGTCACAACTTGCCCAACCCGTGCGGTCCTTCCCACGTCATGGGCCGACCGTGATCACCGCGGCTCTCGAAGTCCCCTATGACCGGGTCGGCCAGACCAGCGCCTGAGCGACGATGACGTTCTCCCCGTTGAACGTGACGACGGGTCCTTCGTGCAGCTCGTAGCCAAGGCCCAACGCCTCGCTCACACGGTGGCAGAACGCGGCATCGTCCAGGCCGGTCAAGACTCGGTAGACAGGCAAGCCATCGGGCGGTGTGCTCATAGGCGAAGGATCTCACGGAAGCCCCAGACCTCCGTGACCCCCCAGCTCAATCGGGTCACGTCCGCTGGAGTGGGGTATCGACGGCCAGGCCGGGTTGTAACGCAGCCGCCACGAGCGGACGGCGGCATTCAGCGCGTTGCGCAGGGTGGACGCGGCCTTGTAGACGGTGACCCGGCCCCGTCCGGCCTCCAGTTGGGCGGCGATCCACTCGTCGATGTGCTTGGGCCGCAGATCGAGCAGCCGCAGACGGCCGAACGCCGGGATCAGATCACGCTCGACGAACGCCGCGTAGCCGGCACAGGTATTCGGCGACAGGTGCACCCGCCTGGTCACCAGCCACTCACGCAAGTAACTGCCGACCGTGGCGCGCCGGTTCTCGTACACCCCGCGCAGCTCACCGTCCAACACCGCCTTCATCTCCCGCAACGCCTCCGCACGGCTCGCGAAACCGCCACGCCGCCGGACCCGCCGCCGGCCCTCATCCCTCGCGACGTCGACCGCATACGTCCACGTCCCATGCCGGACATCCCCGGCCAGCCGCGGACACCACGGACCCAACTGCCTCCTGTCCCCGTCCGAACAACCACACCGCCGGTACACCCGACCATGCTGCGCACGCCGTCCCATCAGCTTCTCCTTCTCGAACTCGGTGAGCCTTGAGTCCAAGGTCGTCGCCACGTCGGGGGTGTCGGCAGAGCGTGCGGGGCGGTGCGCGAGGCAGGTCAGACCCAGCTGGGGAGGACACGCTCAACGCGACACACCGTCCGGAAGATCACGTGGCGTAGTCGGTGGGTAGTCGACCTTGATCGGCCAGGGAAGTTCGGGCTGGTCACTGGCGTTCGCGCGGAGTCAAACCGGTCCGCCGGGGGCTTTGCTGAAGGCCCGCCAGATTTCGGTTACTGGCGGCGACCTTGGTCTTGGGGACCATTTGGGGACCCCTTTGGGACCACATGCCCTGAGCGCGTTTGAGCGCCGGCGGGCAGATATGGACATTCCTGCACATTCCAACAGTTGAGTAACCGTCAGCTGGCCAGTTCACCAGCACTGCCTCATTCCCTTCAACTTCCCTCCTGTGGGTTGAAGTTGGGCAGCAAAAAAGCCGATACGCGGAGGCCTCGGCTGTCGACAATAGTTGAACCGCCCGACTGTGGGTCGGTGGACTCGACGGGGCCGGGCTCCGCTGCGGCGGTGTCGGCCGGGGCGTCCGTGAGCGTCTCCGCCCCGGAGCCCACGCGGGGGATCGCGGTCGGGGAGCCGGATCCGGGCGGGAAGCTCCCCGGGGTGTCGTACCGGATCGACGGGCTGCGGCTGACGGTGACGTTCTACGGCGGGATCTGCGAGAAGTGCGGGCTGAACCTGAACGAGTCGAAGCCGGGCACGGTGCTGGCCAAGGTGGTGGTGACGGAGCCTCAGTCGACCGGGCAGGCGGGCGGCGCTGGCCAAACTCCAGCAGGTGTCGGCCGACCTGAGCCAGCCGCTGGGAGGCCGGGCGGTCCTCGACGAGAACACCGCGCAGAAGTTGCCGCAGAGCCAGGGCCCGGACCAGGCCGGCGGCCCCAAGCACTGATGGCCCGAGCGCTGATGCCTGGCGGTGGACACCTGCCCGGCGGCGGATGAGGCTGCGTCAGAGGTCGTACGCGGTGTCGTGCTTCGGCTGGTACAGCCCGAGGGTGCCCGCGCCCGGCACAGCGAGGGTGGTGACGAGGCCCCAGCGTTGTTCGGTGACGTCGGTGGTGAACTCGACGCCCTTGGCCTTCAGGTCGGCGACCGTGGCGGCGAGGTCGTCACACATCAGGAACAGATCGGAGCCGCCGGTGGCGTGCGGGTCGGCCGGGTGCACAGCCAGTTCGGCCGGTGGGGCCTTGAAGACGAGCCAGCCTGCCCCGGCGTCGACGTGCGGGAACCCGAGTACGTCGCGGAGGAAGGCGCGTGCCGCCTCGGGGTCGCTCGCGTAGATGATCGTGTGCGCGCCGGTGATCATCTGTTCAAGCTAGCAGTCCTTCGAGTCGTCCCGGCGGTACTCGTCGACGAGGCGTGGGTCGGTTGCCCGGTTTGGACGTGGTCCGTGAATTATCGTGAGCGGTAGTGCCGGTGCGGCGTCCCGGCCCAGTAGCGATGGCAGGGCACTGTGCTGTGCGCCTCAAGATCGGCCGGCAGGTGCTCTTCGAGGAATCGGGAGTTAAGGCATGGGCCTCATCCACATCGAGATGTTCGCGACCCTGGATCTGGTCGGGCAGTCGCCCGGCGGCCCCGACGAGGACCCGGAGGGGTTCCCGTTCGGGGGCTGGCAGGCACCTCTGCTGGAGGAGACCACCGGGGGGCAGATCGGCGCCGCGTACGAGGACACGGACGCTCTCCTGCTCGGCCGGCGGACGTACGACATCTTCTCCGCCTACTGGCCGCACCAGAAGGGCGGCGAGGACAACAAGATCGCCACGCTCTTCAACAGCGTCCCGAAGTACGTGGCCTCGCGCGGCAGGCCCGACCTCCCGTGGGCCGGGTCCACCCAGCTCGGCCCGGATCTGGCCGGGGCCGTGCGCGAGATCCGTGACCGGCATGAGCATGTGAAGGTCGTCGGGAGCCTGAACCTGGTCCAGACGCTCCTGCGCGAGAAGCTCTTCGACCGTCTCGACCTCTGGGTGCACCCGATCGTGCTCGGCGTCGGGAAGAAGGTGTTCGACGGTGGCACGGTGCCGACGAACGTCACCCTGCTGGAACCGCCGGTAGCCAGCCCCAACGGCACCGTCTACCTGCGCTACGGGCTCGCCGACGGCACGCCCCGGACGGGGGACATGAGCGCACCCGACCGCGGTCTCGGGCACGACAGCTGAAGCTGCCGCGGTGGTGCGCTGCCCCTGCTGTTCTCCGCGCGGTCAGGCCTGGCGGGCGCGCCGGGTGGGGCGCGTGGTGCGGTTCTTGCGCCGGAGGGCGCGCGCGAGGCGGTAGTTCTCGGCTTCACGCAGGCGGTTGTCGATCGTCGCCCGTGCTGCTTCGAGGTGGTACGTCATGGTGATCCCCCTATGGCGGGTGGCCCGCTGGCGTCATGGTGACGCCAGTCCCTCGGACCGCCCTCGGTGTTTCAGATTCTACACCAAAATCGAGCTCGCACCTTGCAATTTCCGATCTGTTCAGACTTTGGCCTGCTGATCGAAGGGAAAGTTCTCGATCGGGTGCCAGTTTCGGCAGATCTGGCAGGTCAGGAGGGCGGAGGTCAGGTCATCCCGGACGCGCAGGCCGTCGGTGACCACAGATCCGGTGGCGACACCGGGGCTGAGGTCGCCTGCCACGTCCTCTCGTCTCGGTGCAGGTGGTGCTCTGCCGCAGTCGGGGGCCCGGCGTCAGGTCAGCGGCCGGTGGCGCGCAGGTGCAGCCGCCCGGCGGTGATGGCCAGGCCGGCGAAGAGCGCGCCTGCTGCGCCCAGCAGGGCGAGCCCCTCGTTGAGGCCTGCGCGGTCGATGCGGGAGGAGCGGGGTGGTATCCAGCCGTCCGGGTCGACCAGCATGTCCTCGGTCCGGCCGACGTCGTAGGGGCCGGAGCAGCCCGCGTAGCCCGCCAGGGTCGGGTGCGGCAGCGGTCGGCCGTCCGCGCGGCGCAGGTCGCATGTCCAGGACACCCGTCCGGTCTTGTCCTTGGAGCTGTGCGCGGTGGTCACCACGACCGCAGTGCGCTCTCCCCGCAGCGCCAGCACCTCGGCCCGGATCGCCGGGCCGGACGCCACCAGCAGGCCTATCTCCAGCACCAGGGCCGGGCCGATCAGCCACCAGGTGGGCCGCAGCGCCGCCACCACTGCCAGGCCGGCGATCAGCACCACGGTTCCCAGGATCATGCCGAGCACGCCGTAGTCCGGGTTGCCGGCGAGGAACGCCAGGCCCACCAGGGCGCAGGGGGTGACGATCGCGGTCGTCACGCTCAGGCGTGTGACCAGGCGAGGTGACATCCCGGATGCTCGTCCTGCGCTCCGTGCTGCCCTGGGCGTGACCTGAGGTCGGGACGCGGCAGGCGCGACCTTGCGGCGAGGCTTCGCGGAACCCCGTCCACCGCTGCTTCCGTTGCCCATCTGCTCTCCCTCGACCGACCAGCCGGGACAGTCTGCCGGACCCCCGGGACGTGAACAGCGCTGGGCCCGTCCCGGCCACCAACCGGCCCCGGCCGGGCTGCTGAGGATTCACTGCGCGAGAGCGCGGTGCTTCAGGCTGCCCCGGAACTCCGGGGCGGGCTCACTGCTGCGCCAGCTCCGCCGCGAGGGCGTCGAGGTGGTCCTTCGACCAGGCGAGCCCGCCGGCCCGCAGGTCTTCGACCACTGCCCGCACCCACTCCAGCTCCGCGGCCGTCACGGCTCGCAGGTACTCGCTCTCCAGGCGGGTGATGCGCGGCAGCCCCTGGCCCGCCTCTGCGGCCAAGGCCGCTTCCAGTGCGTCGAGCTGCTGCGCGAGTGCGTCGGCCCTGCGCTCCAGTGCGTTCGCAATCTCCTCCGGCGTGAGCAGCAGCAGATTCGACAGGGCGGCCGGGAACTCCGGGAACTCGTGTTTCGGGGTGGAGAGCATCTCCTCCAGCCAGGCGCGGGCGGTCTCACGCCCCGCGTCGGTGACTTCGTAGACGGTCCGCTCGGGGTACTGCTGGTCGCGCTCCGTCTCGCGTACCGCGATCAGCCCGTCGCCGTCGAGGCGCTCGATCGTGCGGTAGAGGCTCGCGCGCTGGCGGACGTTGACGACCTGCTCCTTGCCCCAGTCCTTGACCAGGCGCTGGATGCCGTACGGGTGCAGCGGCTTGTAGTGCAGCAGGGCCAGGACGGTCAGGGCGAGGGGGGAGCTGCGCGGAGCGGAGGACGTCATGGACTTCAGTTTAGCCCCAGCAGGACTAGTTGACGTGAGACTAGTTGCAGTGCAACTATCAAATCGTCGGTGCAACACCGCCCAGAGAGGAACCACCGAGATGCCCATCACCGAGCGCATCCACTGCGACCACGACCTCGTCAAGCACCTGGGGAGGTGGACCGAGGCCGGCCGCTTCGCGGTCAGGGCCCGCCATGGGGCCGCTGTCCTCGACCTCCGTTCCCCGGCCTCCCCGATGACATCGCGATTCACATCGACACGGACCGGGCCATGGTCAAGCTGCTCGTCGACGACAGCACCGCCATCGACAGCCGGAGCCTGAGGTGGACCGCCCGCGGCAAGATCAAGGACTCCTGGTCCTCATCCGCCGACGGCAAGGGGACCGGCCGCCGTATCCGGCTGTCCGGCTCTGCGACCAACAGCGAGATCCGCATCCACCGCGGTGGCATCGCGGTCCTGTCGGCGATGTGCTCCCGGGCATACGTCCAGGATCTGCTCCGCGCCCACCGGACCGGCGGCATGCCGACGATCGACGACCCGACCAGGGGGTACCAGTCATGACCCGTACGAGCAGAGCCCGCACAGCGCTTGTCATCGGCGGCGGTGTCGCGGGGCCCGTCGCCGCGATGGCCCTCCGCCAGGCAGGCATCGAGGCCGCCGTCTACGAGGCGTACGACTCCACGGCCGACGGGGCCGGCGGCGGCATGACCATCGCCCCGAACGGCCAGAACGCCCTCGACGCGATCGGCGCGGGCGACCTCGTCCGTGCCGTCGGCACACCGGTCACCGCGATGGGCCTCCGGAGCTGGACGGGCAAGCACCTCGCACAGTTCGCCCCGCCCTCCCGCCTCCCGTCGATGCAGTTCGTCTGGCGCGCCAATCTCTACCGCGCGATCTACGACGAGGCGGAGCGCCGGTCGGTGCCGATCCACCACGGCAAGCGGTTGACCGACGTGACGGACACCGACTCCGGTGTCACCGCGCACTTCGCGGACGGGACGCAGGCCGACGCCGACATCCTGATCGGCGCCGACGGCATCCGCTCCACGGTCCGCCCCCTCATCGACCCCGCCGCGCCACAGCCGAACTACGCCGGGCTGGTCTGCTTCGGAGCCCGGCTGCACCGATCCGGACTTCCCTCCACCAACGGCGTCATGTACCTGTGCTTCGGCAAGCGCGCCTTCTTCGGCTACCAGGTCTTCGACGACGCCTCGGCGGTGTGGTTCGTGAACCTGCCCCACGTCCTCCCGATGACAGGCGCCGAAGCCGCAGCGGTCGGCGCGAACGAGTGGATGCGTACCCTCAAGGCCGCCTTCACCGACGACCGCACCCCCGCCCTCGACATGATCAGCCGGACCGACCCCGACCAACTCCTCATCACCGGCCCGATGGAGAACATGCCGAGAGTCCCGACCTGGACCCGCAGCCGAATGGCCCTGATCGGCGACGCGGCCCACGCCGCCTCGTCCAGCTCCGGGCAGGGTGCCTCCATCGCGGTCGAAAGCGCCGTCGAACTGGCGCGCTGCCTCCGGGACCTGCCCTACGACCAGGCCTTCTCGACGTACGAGCAACTGCGCCGCCCCCGCGTCGAACGCATCATCAAACTCGGCGCCCGCACGAACAGCAACAAGACCGCGGGCCCGGTCGGCCGCGCACTGCGCGACCTCGTGATGCCGGCGGCCATGAAGCTGATCAACCCGGAGAAGACGGCCTGGCAGTTCGACCACCACATCGACTGGAACGCGCAGGCGGCCCCGCGCACCTGAACTCCAGCCCACCGCCCACCGCCCACCGCCTCTGGCGTTACGGCCGTGGGGAGGATCCCGGTGGCCGTGTCGGCGTGGCAGCCGCAGCAGCGAGCGGCTGCCACGACGATCGGGGGAGAGGGCCCGCCCGGTGCGCCCGGTGCGGTTGCCACGAATCCACAGCGGGAGGCCGGGGTGTGCTGGAGTGCCGAGGCCGATCTCGTGGCGGGGACGGTCGTCTCCGGGCTCGGGGTGTGGTGCCTGGCACGGGTGCGGCGGGCGCGGGACGTACCGCTGGCCGCGCTCCCGTTGCTGCTGGGTGTGCACCAGCTGATCGAGGCTGTGGTCTGGTCGGGCGCGGACCACCCCGATACGGTGCGGTGGGCACGGACGGCCTGGGCCGTGGTCGCCCTGCCGCTGCTGCCGGCGTTGGTGTCGGTGGGCGTGTGGTGCAGTGCGGGGCCACCAGCCTTCGGCAGCACCGCCCAGCGGTGGCGCGCGGCGCTCGCGCTGACGGGCGTCACCATCGCGGTGCTCCTCGCGGTGGTGGTGGCGACCAGCCCGGTCACCGCCGAGGTCCACGGCCACGTGCTCAGGTACGGGGTCGGCGCGCCGCAGAGCGCCGGCGTCCTGGTGGCCGGTTACCTCCTCGCCACGGTCGGTGCTTTCCTGCTCGGTGGCGACCGGGTGCTGAGGCTGCTGGGCGTCCTCGTCGGCGTGGGCGCGGCCGTCTGCTACGTGCTGTACCGGTTGGCCTTCGTGTCGACCTGGTGCGCCCTCAGTGCGTGCGCCACGCTCGTACTGCTGCGCTGGGCCGGCCGGCCCCTGCCTTGACCAACGGTGCGCCCCCGGCCCGGGGTACCGGGAGCACGGGCCGGGGTGCTAAAAGTCCCTTGTGGACCATCATCTCGAGCGTTCGACCCTCCGCGTCTTCGTGGCGCTGGCCCCGCCCGACGACGCGAAGGACGAACTGGACCAGGCCTTGCAGCCCGCCTACGCCGCGCACCCGCAGCTGCGGTGGAACCGGATCGAGGACTGGCACATCACCCTGGCCTTCCTCGGTGAACTGCCGTCCACGGCAGTGCCCCTGCTGCGGTCGGCACTGGCTGCTCGGGCGGCGTCCTACCCGGCCCTGCAACTGGGGCTGCGCGGCGGCGGTCACTTCGACGAGCGGCTGCTGTGGAGCGGGATCGACGGGGACCTGGAGGGGCTGCACCTGCTCGCCGCCGACATCCGGGCCCTGGTCAGATCCTGCGGGATCGAGTTCAGGGACCGCCCGCTGCACCCGCATCTGACCCTGGCCCGGTCGAGCCGAAGCGATCTCGTCGGCGTGCCGCAGGCCGCTGCCGGGCTCGGCGGGTTCGTGGGCCGGCTGTGGCGGACCGACCGTCTCCACCTGGTCGGCAGCAACATTGGCCGCGGTCCTGGGCTGATCCGCTACCGCGACATCGAGGCCTGGCGATTCGGAGCCGCCACCCGCGCCGAGGGCTGCAGCTGGCCCACCGAGCCGTAGACGGCGGTGCCGCTGGAGCCCCGCAGACGGGCTCGGCTTCATCCTCTCCTCGGCCGTAGGGGAGGACCGCCGTTCGTCGCTACTTGACATCGCCGAGTACCAGAGACAGTCTGGTACTTGTGACCTCCAGCCATGACCCGCAACTGCTCAAAGGCGTCCTGTCGCTCCTCCTGCTGCACCTGCTGGCCGAACAGGAGTCGTACGGGTACGAGGTGGTCCAGCGCCTGCAGGGCGCCGGATTCACCGACGTCCTGGAGGGCACGGTGTATCCAGCCCTGGCCCGGCTCGAACGTGAGGAGCGGCTGGCCTCCCGGCTGGTCGCCTCCTCCAGCGGCCCGGCGCGCAAGTACTACCGGCTGACCGCCGCCGGGCACGAGGCCCTGGCGGCCGGTGCCGTCGGCTGGGCCCGGCACGTCGCCGGTGTCGACGCCGTCCTGTCCCGCCCCGTGCCCGCCATGCCACCGAAGGGTTCCTGAGATGCCGCACACCGTCACCTGGCTCGACCGGCTGCGCGTCGAACGGCTCGTCTGGTCGCTCGACCAGCGCCTGTACGACCTGCCCACCCGGACCCGCGTCGCCCACCGACGCGAGGTCCGCGCCAACCTGCTGACCGCCGCCGCGGAAGTCGGCGCCGCCGAGGCGGTACGCCGGATCGGCAGTGCCCGGGAACTTGCCGGGCAGTACCTGGACGCCGAACTCGGCGAGGGGCCGCGGCACTCCTGGATCGCCGCCGCACTCTTCCTGTTCACCACACCGCTGGTGCTCAACTTCTTCCTGAGCGAGGCGGCGAACGCCTACCAACAGGCCATCACCGCCGCCCAAGCACACGCCGAGGGCACTTTCACCTGGAGCGGCGTCTCCTGGCTGCAGAGCTCGCTCACCTTCGACTTCCACCAGGGCCAGGCCACCCACATCGGGGGAGCATGGACGCCCCTCGTGTACGTCCTCCTGGTGGCCGGAGCGGTCGCCTGCGGCCGCCTGTGGCGGGCCCTGCCGAGCCGCCGAAACCAACGACCGGCCGGGTCCACGACGGACGGCCTGGCACTCTGACCCCGCCGGCGGCCGACCGCCGCCCTGACGATCTCGGGGCGGCCGGGCCGCCGCCTGGTCGAACCGCCGAGGTGCACTACGCTTCGCGGGCTCGGCGGCGTTCTTGTGCTGCGTGACGGTCCATCTGCTTCTGGGTTGTGCACCCGGTGCCGAGGGGGGCTCAGTGCGAGGGTGAACTCGCGGCGATGAACTGGATTCCCAGGCCGAGCAGGAGGCTCGTCCACGTCAACAGCCAGCGCAGCGCCCGGAGTTGCTTCCGGCGAGGCATCAGCCAGGTGGCGAGGGAGATCAGCGCGGCCGTGCCCACTATGGCGAACACCAGGACTTTGGTTCCGTGGCCCGGCCCCATGCAGCCCCCGGAGCCGTCGTCGCAGCCGGTGTCACCGAACTTGGCAAGTGTGGCGATGGCATTCACGATCATGAAACCGACGCACCACACCGGCAGCAGTGCGGTGCTGATCAGCCCCGGTGCCCACCATCTGTCGTCCTGCTCAGCCGTCGTCTCTGGCTGCATCTGCTGCCCCCTTCTCCTCACCCGGAGGCTATCGAACCCCACGTCCACCGGGCACTCGTGTCCCGAGGTGGTGTTGTCCGGGTCGAGGCGTTCTTGCCCGCCCTTGTTACGGGCTTCGAGGATGACGGCCGCTTTGCTGGGCCAGCAGCGGTAGATGGTCTGTCTGCCGACTCCGGGGGCCGTCTGCCGTGCAGCTGACCCGGACGACACGGATCGGGACCGGTGCACTGGATCTCCCAAAAGGCAGGTCCGCTCCGCCCAGCTGAACTACCGTGACTCCTCATGATCGAATCCGAGATCGAGATCAGCGAAGGTCTGGTCCGCGCCCTGCTGCGGGAACAGCACCCCGACTTGGCCGAGTTGCCGATCCGTGAGGTGGCGGGCGGCTGGGGCAACCAGATGTGGCGGCTCGGGGACGAGTTGACCGTCCGGATGCAGCGAATGGACAACTCTCCCGAGACTCAGCTCAAGGAGCGCCGCTGGCTGCCGGTGCTGGCCCCGCGCCTACCACTTCCGATCCCGACCCCGGTGCGGGACGGCGCACCGTCCGAGCGGTTCCCCAAAATCTGGACCGTCATGACCTGGGTCGAGGGCACACCGCTGGATCACGGCTCCATCACCCGTACCGGCCACGCGGCCGACACCCTGGCGGCCTTCCTCAAGGCACTCCACGTCGAGGCCCCCGCCGACGCACCCAAAGCCTCGGACTTCGGCGCTCACCCCAGGGACTGTACGGAGGGCTTCGAGCACTTCCTGCAGGCCGTGGACCTCGGCCCCGTCCCCGCGAAGGACCTCAGGGCCGTGTGGGACGACGCGGTCGCGGCTCCCGACTGGGCGGGCCCGCGAGTGTGGGTGCACGGTGACCTGCATCCCGCGAACGTCGTCGTCGCGGACGGGACCTTGGCGGGCATTGTCGACTTCGGCGCACTCTTCGCGGGCGACCCGGCATGGGACCTCACGGCCGCCTGGCTGCTGCTCCCCGCGGGTGGCGCCGCGCGGTTCTTCGGCAGCTACGCGCAGGCGGATGAGGCGGCGGTGCGACGGGCCCGTGGGCTGGCCGTGGTGAAGAGCCTGTTCCTGATGTTGATGGGCCAGAACGGGGACCGGGGTCTGCTCGGCGGCAAGCCGGAGTGGGGGGCCGCAGGCCGGTCGGCACTTGACCGCCTCCTGAAGGATCTTTGAGGCGCACACAAGTGCATGGCGACCTCGCGCCCGGCGATGGTGCCGACCCCCCCGGATCTGAACGGCACGCTTACCGAAGACGGGCACGGGTGGTGCAGGTGATCGGAACGATGGCGGCGGACCGGCTGGCGGACTGCTCGCGCAGGGCGGCGTTCTCGGTCAGTTGGCATCGACGTTGACGGCTGTGACTCTCAGCTCGCAGTCGGAGCGTGTGTGTAGAAGGGCACGCAGGCTGTCCGCCTCGGTGTGGCCAGCGTGGAAGCCAGGCGTCCCGGCCGGCGACCGTGGGGAGGGGCTGTGCTGGTAGCGCGACCTCCTGCCAACCAACCCTCGGTGCCGCACTGATCGGTTGCAGCGGCCCACCGCACCGACCGTAGGCGATCCTGGTCGAGCTGCCCGATGGCCACCAGGCCACCACCTCACCCCGCCTCGCCACCTGCCAGGCCCGCCGGATCACCGACCCCACCACCGGACGGCTGCGCCCGGAGACCGCCGGGCCTGGCGACGCCGGTGCACTGGCTCGCGGAGCCGCTCCCCCCTCGCCGAG
This sequence comes from Kitasatospora sp. McL0602, assembly GCF_052076145.1. Classification (NCBI taxonomy): domain Bacteria; kingdom Bacillati; phylum Actinomycetota; class Actinomycetes; order Kitasatosporales; family Streptomycetaceae; genus Kitasatospora; species Kitasatospora sp. McL0602. The sequence continues at coordinate 7,719,151 of NZ_CP197246.1, forward strand.
GTCCAGGTCGGTGCGGGCCGCCACGGCACCGTCCGCTACGTCCGCGCCTGTTGCGACTGGGCACGGGTACTTGGCACCCGACGCGACTCGGCCGGGCACGAAGTCGCCGAGGTCAGCGGGTGCCGCCGCCCGGGGAGGCGACGGCCGTGGCGACGGCTGTGGCGCCACCGCTGGCGGACGACGCGCTGGCGACCGCGTTGCGGGGCTCGGGCTGGACTTGGGTGCGGGTGGCGGGGTCAGCGGGCAGTGCACTGCTTGTGTAGCGGGCGACGGGATTCCCCTGCGTGTCCACAACGACGATCTCGTCAGGAACGGCTGTGCCGTTGTTGAGTGTGATCACCGGGGTGTCGCCGATGTACCGGATCGTCAGAGTTCCGACGGTCGTGGCCTCTTCGGATTTCTGAGCTGCTTCGGAGCGTTCGTCGGCCGACTTCATGCCCGACACGTCGTTCTCGGTCACGGGACCACCATCTCTGCACTTGGCTGACTACGGTCCGCGCAATCGTGCCACAGGGCGGCGCGGCCCATCCGCAGCAGAAGGCCCCGTCGCCCCCGGGCCGTGTTCGCGCGGCTGGGGGACTCCGGCCCTCAGAGGGCGGGGGAGCCGTGCACTGGTCCGGCAGGACCCGGAGGGCGAGGGCCTGGACCCGCGGCCCGCTACAGGCGCCGGGGTCCGGTGCCGTCCTCGGCGAGTGTGTCGCCGGGGTTCAGCAGGGCGCAGGCCTTCATCGAGAGGCAGCCGCAGCCGATGCACCCCGTGAGTTCGGCCTCGAGCCGTTCGATGGTCTGCCGGCGCTCCTCCAGGCGGCGCTTCCAGCCGCGTGAGGCGCGTTGCCACTCGTGGTGGCTCGGCGGCCGGTCCAGCGGTACGTCGGCGAACGCCTCCTGGAGGTCCTGCAGCGGGATGCCGATCCGTTTCGCCACCGAGATCAGGGCGACCCGGCGCAGCATGTGCCGGGGGTAGCGGCGCTGGTTGCGCTCGTCGCGTCCGGACGCGATCAGGCCGAGTTCCTCGTAGAACCGCAGGGCGGACACCGCCACCCCGGTCCGCGCGCTGACCTCGCCGATGCTCAGCCAGTCGTCTGGGGTGGCATTGGCACCTTCGGCATGACGGGTCGTCATGTACCACCTCCTCTTGACCTCAAGTTTACTTGAGGCCCTACGGTCGGCTGCGTCAGAGCAGGAAACAGCACCGAACCGGAGAGGAAGGCAGCCCGATGACGTTTGTGATCGCCCTGCCCTGTGTGGACGTCAAGGACAGAGCTTGCCTGGACGAATGCCCCGTCGACTGCATCTACGAGGGGGAGCGGATGCTCTACGTCCACCCCGACGAGTGCGTCGACTGCGGTGCCTGTGAGCCGGTCTGCCCGGTCGAGGCGATCTACTTCGAGGACGACACCCCGCAGCCGTGGAGGCCGTTCAACACGGCGAACGCCGAGTTCTTCGCCGGCCTCGGCTCCCCCGGCGGCAGCGCGAAGGTCGGCCTGATCAAGAAGGACCACCCGATGGTGGCGGCACTGCCCGCCCAGGACACCGTCTGACCCACCGGGGGCACCGGGCACGCTCCTTCGGACCTTGCCGGATCAGCGCCCACCGTCGGGCGCCCGCACGATCCGCAGTCCGCAGGAGCGGGCCCAGCCGCCGTACACGGCCGGCGCCGCCGCCTGCCGTCCGCCGGGGCCGAGGAGCTGGTACGCCATCGTCTCGGCAGGCGGCACCTAGCGCGTGGTCAGGAGCGGGACGGCCCAGGGCCGGGCCCAGGGCCGGGGCCGGGGTTGCCGAGCACGAATGCGGCAGGCCAGCTCTCGCGCAGGATCCGGGCCAGCAGCGGGTGCTGGGAGTCGAGGACCTCGCTGAGCCGGATCGAGCCGTCCGCCTCGATCCGCTGCCCGCCGAGCAGGACGCGGGCCTGGAGCAGTTCCTCGCCCCACGGCTCGATGGCGTTGCAGAACAGGCCCTCGAAGCGATGGCCGGCCAGGGTGCCGTCGTGCACGCGGCGGGTGTAGTCCTCGATCACCTCGGCGGGCAGGTACACCCAGGCCAGGTGGACGACGGTGCGGCCGTCGTCGAGGTGAATCGGCAGCCGGACCTTGAGGAAGTTGCCGATACCCCGGGCGACCATCACCGCGCCGGTGTCGGAGGTGACCCGTGCCGCCCGCTCGGCCGGGGAGAGTTCGGCGACGAGGTGGGGGAGGGGGTGAGCGAAGCCGGGGTGCGCCGGGTCCAAGGCGTTGCCGCAGTCGCACCCGCACCCGGCGGCCGCGTGGCCGTGGCGTTCCTGGCCGGAGCCGACGGGCAGCACCAGGGTGAAGGACCGGGCGACGGTGAAGACCGTCGGCTCGGGCAGACCGAGCGCGGCCAGCGCGGCGGAGGCGGCCTCGTGCCGCTCGCCGTTGACCTGGACCTCGGCCTCCACGGAGCCGGGGGCGCCGCCGTAGAAGACCCGGACGCCGTTGAACCAGGGCGACTCCAGGTCGGCGGTGAAGGTGTCGGCGATCTCGTGGAGCACGTCCGCCTCCAGCAGCGCCTCCTGGAAGCGGAAATTCTCCTGGTCGGAGAGCCCGTAGGCCAGTACACCCGAGGTGATGGACCGCCACCCCGGCACGCCGTGCTCCTCCTCGGGACCCCACCTCTCGGCGAACCGCTCGCGCCCGTCGAGCAGTTCGAGCATGCAGGCGCCGGCCGAACGAGCCCACAGGCCGGCCGCGCCGCGCGGGTTGCCGATCACCACGACGCAGTCCACGAAGCAGGGCACCTCGGGCTGGATGCTCACGTCCGGGAAGGCGATCAGGTCGTAGTGCCGGTCGTCCCCGTGCCCCGCCGGACCGACAGCGACGGCCCACCCCTGCGGGCTGCGCAGTGAGTTGCCCTTGAGCTCGGCGCCCGCCGTACAGCCGGGGGCGACCTCCTCCAGGGCGTCGCGGACCAGGGCGAGGAAGTCGAGATCGGGCAGTCGGCCCTCGGGGGGGGGGGGGGGGGGCTCGGTGGCGCGCGGACGGCGGCGTATCCAGGACATGCGGGGGATCTTACGGACGCGGTGCCAGCAGGCCACCTGCATTTCCGCGCACCACGGCCGAGCACTACGTCCACAATGCCAGCACCGACCCCACCTCGACTCCGCCCTGAACGCCGTCCGGGTCGCCGACCGCGCCGCCGAAACCGGCTTGTCACCGGGGTACGTCTGCGACCAGGAGTGGACGGTTCGGACGTTCACCCGGCATGCCGATGTCCTGCCGTGGCAGTGGGTGCCCCAGTACGTCGACGAGTGCCGCCTGAAAGCCATACCCGGCGTCTCTGGATCTCTGGACCATACGACGGCCCGTCCAACCCACCAACAACGTAGGACCGGCTGAACGGGACGCGGCGAGCACGGCCTGGCTCAGCCGCAGGCCGCCCCCGGCCCCTCCAGGACGGAACCACCCAGGGCGGAGCCGTCCACGGCCCGGGTGAGCTGCTCCAGGCGCTGGCGCAGCTCGGCGATCTCGGCGAGGTCCAGGCCGGTGGCGGCGCTGACCCGCCCGGGGAGCCGGAGGGCCTGGGCCCGCAGGGCGACGCCCTCCGGGGTGAGCTGGACGGTCACCGAGCGCTCGTCGGCGGCGCTGCGCTCGCGGCGGACCAGCCCGGCCGCCTCCAGGCGCTTGAGCAGCGGGGAGAGCGTGCCGGAGTCCAGCCGGAGGCGTTCGCCGATCCGCTTTACCGGGAGTTCGCCGTCCTCCCAGAGCACCAGCATCACCAGGTACTGGGGGTAGGTCAGCCCCATCTCCTGCAGTGCGTCCCGGTAGAGGGCGTTGAAGGCGCGCGAGGCGGCGTGGAGCGCGAAGCAGATCTGGTTGTCCAGGTGCAGCCACTCCGCGGTCGGCCCGGCGGTCGGCCCGATGGTCGGCCCGATGGTCGGGTCAGTGCTCGGCAGGTCCTCGCTCATGAGCCCAGGGTAACTCAGGCACCATTTAGTTGTGCACAATTGAATTGTGTGCTGTCATGGTGACGTCGAGAACTTCACCGGACAGCAAGGACGGATCTCATGAGCGCGCTGTACACCGCCGTAGCCACCGCCACCAACGGCCGCCAGGGCCGCACCGTGAGCAACGACGGCCAGCTGGACCTGCAGCTGGCGATGCCCCCGGCCCTGGGCGGCAACGGTCAGGGCACCAACCCCGAGCAGCTCTTCGCGGGCGGCTACGCGGCCTGCTTCGCCAGCGCCCTCGGCCTGGTCGGCCGCCAGGCGAAGGTGGACACCTCGGAGGTCGCTGTCACCGCCGAGGTGAGCCTGGCCAAGGACGAGACCAGCTTCGGCCTCTCCGTGATCCTGCGCGTCGAGCTGCCGGACTCCCTGGAGCCCGCCACCGCCCGCGCCCTGGTCGAGCAGGCCCACCAGGTCTGCCCGTACTCCAAGGCGACCCGGGGCAACATCCCGGTCGAGCTCGTCATCGAGTAAGCCCCAGAACGCGCGTGTGCAGCGGGAGGCCCCACCGGCCTCCCGCTGCACACGCGTTTCCTGGTACCCCCGGGCCCGCACCCGGGCCCCGCGCACGAACCGATGGACAGGGAGACCAGCCGGATAGGTCCAGCGTGTACTGACTTCGGCGTTTCGGGGTACCGGATCGGAGTCCGTATTCGCTGCCTGGCGATGAGGCGCTGCAGGGCAACTGAACGGCAGGGATTAGCATCTGACCTCATGTAGGTCGGATGCGGCTGGAGACTCCGGGGGCGGGCTCGATGTCTGGACGTGGAGGTGTGCCACGTGGTTGCGCAGTGGTCGCGTGGGTGGCGCTCGCGGGGGTCGTTGGGGTGGCCGCCTGGACCTACCTGAGCCTGCGGCCCGAGCCGCAACCGGACGTCGCGAAAGCAGCACGATCGGCCCCTGCTCGGGCAGCGGACCGGGCGGTGACCGCCCAGTTGGACCGTCAGCTCGACCAGTTGCGTGCTGCGTTGCCCTGGGCGACCTACTTGGGTATTACGGTGGCGGACGTCTGCAGAACTGGCTGGGTCGACCTTGGCTTCGCGATCACTCGTCAGACGTGGACCCCTGTGACGTGCTCCAGGACCACTACGGTGTACGAGGCCTTCGACGGCGACTTCCTGCAGCGCCTCGGGCAGGTCGATACGGCCCTGGCCATCGCGGGATGGCATACGGAGGAGGCACCGTACTACTTGGGGAAGCAGGGCGGGTTGGTCGGGGCGTTGGCCTACGCACACCAACCGCCCGATGGCGCAGGCCCGTCGCAGGCCGCGATCGCGGCCGCGCGGCCGAATGTGGCCAGTGTGCGGTACGCCGTGCCGATAAGCTCCGATTTCGTACCGCCCGCCAGGTCGACGTCGCCTGGGCGACCGGCTGGAACGGTCCAGGTGGCGCAGGCCCCCTACCTGCCGACCCTCGACGACGGAACGGCCGCGCACGACGTGGCGCTCAAGTACCCGTCGGTCAAGACCTCGTACTATGTCGACTGGCAGCAGTACAACCACGCCCAGCTGGCCACCGCCGCCTACCCCGCACACGGAGCCGTCCTCGCCATCTCGATCGGCGGGAACTACAACACCAACCCGGCTCGGCCGTGACTGGACCGTTCCGGGTTCGGTACAAGGCCACGTAGTTAAGGCTTGTCCTCGCAGGTCAAGTGGCTGGCGTGAGGCAGTTGCTCGGGAGTGCATACCGGCCGCGTGCGGGTCTGTCGAGCAGGCCTCGGCGAGCCCAGGTTGCCAGCTGAACGCTGAAGCTGTTGATGTTGGCGATCTTCAGGGCACGGGCTGTCGGCGTACACATGAACATGGCTCTGGCAAGATTTTCGTAGCCGGAGATCGTTTCGTCTTGGCGGCGGGCAGCCTGTGATGGTGTTCCGTTGAACTTGCGGCGTTGTTGCCGCACTTGGCCGGGGTGTCGGTGGTCTCGGTCGATACTTCTGGTCCCGTCGTGCTGGTCCAGGCCCGTACCCGGTCCCGGAACCCGGTGCCGTGTACGGGATGCGGGGCGGTGAGCGAGTGGGTTCACAGCCGGTACGTGCGACACCTGGCCGACACGACGGTCGGCGGTAGGCCGGTTCGGATCGACTTGGGCGTGCGGCGTCTGTACTGCCAGAACCCGGCCTGCTCGAAGGTGACCTTCGCCGAGCAGGTGCCGGGGCTGACGATGCGCTACCAGCGGCGGACCCCGCTGCTGCAGGAGCTGGTCGAGGCGGTCGGCGTGGTGCTGGCCGGCCGGGGCGGGGCCCGGATGCTGAGCATCCTGGGCATCGCACTCTCGCGGTCCGCCGTGCTCTCCCAGCTGATGCGGGTGCCGCTGCCACCGCTGGTCACGCCTCGGGTGCTGGGGGTGGACGACTTCGCGCTCTACGGCGACACCTACGGCACCCTCCTGGTCGACGCAACGACACGGCTCCCGCTGACGCTCTGGGAGGGCAGGGACGCCGAACAGCTGAGCCGGTGGCTGCGCGAGCATCCCGGTGTCGAGGTCGCCTGCCGGGACGGATCGCTAACCTACCGGCAGGGAATCGCCGCCGGCGCCCCCGACGCGGTCCAGGTCAGCGACCGTTTCCATCTCTGGCAGGGCCTGTCCCGGCGCGTCCAGGACATCGCCGCCGCTCACCGCGGCTGCCTGACCGCCGCGCTGCCCGCGCCTGATTCCGCCGGGCCGGAGCCCACTGGAACGGGGGAGGTCGGTGCTGGGGAGGTGGACGGTCCGGCCGTGCAACACGCGCGGCGGCTGTTCGAAGCCGTGCAGGCACTCGCCGGCACCGGTCGCTCCCACAGCTCCGTGGCCCGTGAGCTCGGTCTGGACCGCCGCACGGTGCGCAAGTACGTCCGGGCCCGTACCTGGCAGGAGATCATTCGGCGGGCTCCCCGGCGCCCGTCCACTCTTGACCCCTACCTTGACTACCTGCAGCAACGCTGGGACGAGGGCGAGCGCAACGCGGTGATCCTTCATCAGGAACTCGTGGGCAAGGGCTACCTGGGCCACTACCAGCGCGTGAAGATGGCCCTCGCACCCCTCAGGCGCGGCCTGCCCCTGGACGAGCCCCGCGAACGACCGCCTTCCCCACGCGAAGCCGCGCGCTGGATCATCACCGGTCCCGACCGGCACGGCCTCCAGACCGCCGAACGTCTGCATCGACTGCTCGAACACTGCCCGGAACTCCGGCTCACCCACGGCCTGGTCCGCGAGTTCGCCGCCATGCTCGACACCCGCGATGCCACACCACTGCCGGACTGGCTCGAGCGACTTGCCAGTAGCGGGCTGGCGCCCCTCACCGGCATCGCCGCAGCCCTACGCGAAGACCAGCACGCCGTTGCCCAAGGCATCACCACCCCACACAACTCCGGGGTCAACGAGGGTCGGATCACCGACGTGAAGCTCCAGAAACGCATGATGGGAGGCCGCGCGGGCGTCCCACTGCTCCGACATCGGGTCGTCCTGCTCGCCCGCCTACGCCGCCGGTACGCGACCCGACCTGCTAATGACCCTGGATGATCTCCAGCTACGAAAATCTCGCCAGAGCCATGAACATCCCCACTCTCGTACGGGTGAAAAGGGACAGTTGTTGATGCGGTGAGCCCTGTTGCTCGGCACCATGCTGGTAGGTCGGTGTAGGCTGGCGGAAGGGGCTGGCAGTGGTCTTGGATCCGCATCGCTGGTTGGATCTTCGGCGCTTCCGCGGTCTCTTGGAATCCGGGGCGATGAGCCTGTCGGAGATCGCCAGGGCGGAAGCTGTCAAGTCAAATGAGACGGTCTGTCGCTATATGGACTGTTGAGCGGGTTCTGTCTCCGGCTTCGGTTCGTTGATCCAGACGTTCGTTGGTATCTCGGGTGGCTTCGGGCGTCGGGCGAAGCGTTCTGGGTGGCGCGCGTAGGCCTCGGCGAGGGTGACGGCCCGCTGCTCGCGGACCAGCTCCGCGGTGCCGAAGTGCACGGATGCGGGGGTGTGCAGGCCGATGCCGCTGTGCCGGTGCTCGTGGTTGTAGTAGGCGAAGAAGCCTTCGCACCATTCGCGGGCGTGGGCAAGGGAGTTGAAGTACTCGGGGAAGTCTCCAAGGCCGCGTAGTTAAGCCGGTACTCCCGCTGTCAACTGCTCTGGGTCGGCAGGTTCGGGCTGATTCTCCACTCGGCTGCGAGCACGTAGGTGTCACGTTTGACCTTGCGCAGCATCCCGTCCCGGGTCCACTGGTTGAGCTCGGTCCATAGGCTTCTTATGTTGGTTTGGCCTGTTCGCTCGGCGATCTCGCGTGAGCCCCAGCGCCGTTCCTGGTCGCTTCGCAGCAGTCGTAGGACGAGCTCCTTGTGTCCGACGCGTGGTGGCGCTGGGGGGCTGGGCGGTAGGGGTCGAGTGATCGCGATCGTCAGTTCGGTGATCTTCTTGCTGGTCGCGGGGCGTGGATCGGTGTTCTTGCCCGGATAGCGGGACATCGGCGACTTCACCTTGCGGGCGCTGATGCGGGGCCGACGTGGCGGGAGAAGTGCGCCGAGCACGGCGTTGCTGATGGCGGTCGGGTGGTCGTCCAGTACGCCGTTGGCTAAGACGACCTGAGCGCGAGCGGTTTCGAGCGCCATGGTGAAGCTGGCCCGGTCCGGATCCACGCCGGGGACCGACTCGATGGCCTCGACCATCGCCCGACGAAGGAGTTGATATGTGGTCAGCAGGGCCCAGAGCTCCTGCTCCAACCCGAACAGGTCCTGGGAGCGCAGGACGCAGCCGGTCATCAGGGTGTGGCGCAAGGCGTAGTAGGCGGATTCGATCTCCCAACGCTCATGGTAGAGACGGATCATCGCGTCCGCGGGGTCGGTGCGGTGGTCCAGCAGGGTGGTAGCCAGCCGGTAGGACTCGGCGAGGCACTGTCCGTCGCTGGTGGTGACGGTGATGTCCGCTTCGATGATGCGAACCTGGAGGGTGCCCAGGCGGGTGAGGTAGGAGCCGTCCGGGAGAACGGCTAGGACCGCCGGCCGGCGTTCCGAGCGCAGGCGGGCCAGCAGCTGGGCGCCGGTGGCGGCGATGTCAGTGAAGAAGTCGGCGCTGTCGAACCCCCGGTCGAGCAGCAAGAGCATCGACGGGGACAGCAGGGGCAGTAGACGGGTGGCGTAGGCGCGTTCGCCGGTGTCGGTGGACCCGAACACTGCACCGAGCAGTCCGCGTGTTCCGGTCTCCACCAGGGTCATGAGCTGCAAAGTGGGGTATCCCGCCTCGCCCCAGCGGTGGCGGGTCTTGCGCAGACGCTCCAGGATGCGGGGGCGGTCGGCTGCCCGGTTTGAGCTGCAGCCGTCGAACGCGACGGTCCGCCAACGCCGGTAGCGGGTTCCAGGCGTAGAGGGTCGGGCGAGGGGGCCGGCCAGGGCCTCGAACAGCTTCTTGACCGGGGCCGCACCGAGACGGCGACGCAGATCACGTAGTGCCTTCTCCGAGGGCTGATACGGGTGCAGGGCGGACAACCCGGAGCACAGCTTCCCCCAGACCTGCAGATAGCCGAGCCCGGGGAAGAGCGCCAGGGCGAGCAGGAAGTACATCCCGACGCGGGAGGGCAGGTGCCTGCGGCGCCGCGCTGCGGTGTTCGTCTCCGCTATGACGGCGTCGACAAGTTCGAAGGGGGCATGGCGCGTCAGTTCGCCGAGATGTCCAGGGGCCAGGTCGCCAGCTGCGACTGTGACGCTCCGGGTGAAAGTGGTGGTGGCACACTGGTGGAACAACGGGACCTCGCGAGAGTGGAAGACCTTGGTCGGCTTCCTGCTCTATCGCAGGTCCCGTTGGTCATCATGCGGAAGTCCTGAAACTCGCACCGGACTTGACAGCGGGAGTATCGGCTTAACTACGCGGCCTTGGGGAAGTCTCCGGAGTACTTGATGGTCTTGAACTGGCTCTCGCTGTAAGGGTTGTCGTTCGACACCTTGGGCCGGGAGTGGCTTCGGGTCACGCCGAGGTCGGTCAGGAGCTGGGCGACGGCCTTGGAGGTCATCGAGGTGCCCCGGTCGGCGTGCACGGTCTCGGGCACGATGCCGTTGCGTTCGATGGTCTCGCGGATGAGTTCCTCGGCGCGGCGGGAGTCCTCGGCGGCCTCGACGGTCCAGCCGCAGATGTAGCGGCTGTAGATGTCGATGATCGCGTAAAGGTGGTACCACTGGCCCTTGTTGGGGCTGCGGAGCTTGGTGATGTCCCAGGTCAGGACCTGGCAGGGGCGGTGGCCAGAAGCTGCGGGACGGTCTTGGCTGGGTGGGTTGCTTGACGTCGGCGCTCGCCGGACTGTCCGGCGGTCTTGAGGATGCGGTACATCGTGCGCTCGGAACACCAGTAGGTGCCGGCGTCCAGTTCCCGTGCCCAGACCTGGGCCGGCGGCAGGTCCACGTACTCGGGGCGGTTCAACAGCGCAAGCACCGCTGCCCGTTCAGCAGGGTTCAACGCCGACGGCGGGGAGGGGCGGGGCCCCCGCTCGACGGGCGGGCGCGGGTTCATTTTCCGGTAGTGGGTGGCGCGGGAGCGGCCGATGAGCCGGCAGGCCGTCGTGGTGCTCAGCTCGGGTTCCAGGCCGGTGAAGGCCTCGTCCAGGACCGGCTCGACGGCGCGGTTCAGTCCGCGCTCTCGGAGAGCATCTCCAAGAGCGCGTGTGCTTTTCCCAGCACGGCCAGGGCGGCGTCGCGTTGGGCGACGTCCTTCTCCAGGCGGGTGACCTTCTTGCGCAGGCGCTCCAGCTCGGCCTGCTCGGCGGCCTTCTTCGGGCGCGCCGGTGAGGTCCGCCGATCGGTCAGCGTTGCCATCCCGCCGGCGTCGCGGGCCTGGCGCCACTCGATGATGTGGGAGTGGTAGAGCCGCTCGCGGCGCAGGATCGCGCCCTTCTCGCCAGTGGGGGCGGCGTCGTACTCGGCGACGATCCGCACCTTGTACTCCGGCGAGAACGTCCGCCGCTTCGGCTTCGGTGCCGGGTCGGGATCAGTGGTGCTGGCCATGCTGGGGGAATCTCCTCTGCCTCGCCATCCAGACTAACCCGACATACCGGGCGTCTCGGTCGAGACTGTCAGGGAGGGGGGAGACCGGGCTGGATCGGAAGACGGTCCACAAGTACCTCTCGGCCCCCAGCCAGGCGGCCCCTCCGCGCCGGTCCCCGACCGTGTCGGGCCGCTACCTGTCGTTCGCGGAGCGCGAGGAGATCGCTCTGCTGCGAGCCCAAGACTTCGGCGTGCGCCAGATCGCAGGCCGCCTGGGCCGTTCGCCGTCGACGATCTCGCGGGAACTGCGACGCAACGCCTCCACCCGGACCTACGACCTTCAGTACCGGGCCTCGGTGGCGCAGTGGCACGCCGAGCGGCGTGCCCGGCGGCCGAAGGCCGCGAAACTGTTGGCCAGCGAGCCTTTGCGCGAGTACGTCCAGGACCGGCTGGCCGGGGCCGTCCAGGCTGCAGACGGTCTGGCCTTGGACGGACCCGAGGTGCCGCTGTGGAAGGGACGCAACAAGCCCCGCCGGCAGGACCGGCGCTGGGCGACCTCGTGGAGCCCGGAGCAGATATCGCGGCGTCTCGAGGTGGACTTCCCCGAGGATGAGTCCATGCGCATCTCTCCCGAGGCGATCTACCAGGCTCTTTACATCCAAGGGCGCGGAGCGCTCAAGCGCGAGCTGGTGGCGTGTCTGCGCACCGGACGGTCGTTGCGGGTTCCGCGGGAGCGGGCACGGCGCGGCATCCACGGCCATGTGACCGCCGACGTCCTGATCAGTGAGCGGCCCGCCGAGGTGGAGGACCGCGCTGTCCCTGGGCACTGGGAGGGCGATCTGATCATCGGGACGAGCAGGTCCGCGATCGGCACGCTGGTGGAGCGCACCACGCGCTTCACGATGCTGTTGCACCTGCCTCCGATGGACGGCTTCGGCCTGGGGCCGCGGGTAAAGAACGGGCCCGCGCTGGCCGGCCGCGGCGCCGAGGCCGTCAAGGACGCGATCACCGCCACAATCACCACCCTGCCCGAGCAGTTGCGCAGATCGCTGACCTGGGACCGCGGCACGGAACTGGCCCAGCACGCCCAACTGACCATCGACGCCGGGCTCCAGGTCTACTTCGCCGACCCGCACAGCCCGTGGCAGCGTGGCACCAACGAGAATACGAACGGTCTCCTGCGGCAGTACTTCCCCAAGGGCACGGACCTGTCGCGCTGGGACCTCGCCGAACTCCAGGCCGTCGCCACAACCCTCAACAACAGACCCCGCAAAACCCTCGGATGGAAGACCCCCGCCGAAGCCCTCAACCAGCACCTACTATCACTCCAGGAAGCCGGTGTTGCGACGACCGATTGAATCCACCTTCGCTGCCGCGGTCGCTGTGCGCAATGCAGCCCGGTTCCAGTCGGCCTCGCCCGTGGGCCATGTGCAGGGCGTCGACGACCAGGTCGGCGCGGTGATGGTCGGCCATCGCGTAGCCGACGACCTCGCGGGTGGCCAGGTCTAGCCAGCAGGCGAGGTAGAGCCAGCCCTCTCCGGTGGACAGGTACGTGATGTCACCGACCAGGCGGGTTCCGGGCCGGGTGGCGGTGAAGTCACGGCCGATCAGGTCCGGCGCGGGGCGGGCCTGCCGGTCCGGGCGGGTCAGCGAGCGGCGTCGGCGGCGGGTGACCCCGGCGATGCCGCGTTCGCGCATCAGGCGCTCCACCCGCTTGTGGTTCACCGCATGGCCCAGCCGCCGCAGTTCGGCGTGCACGCGGGGCACGCCGTAGGCGCCCCTGGACGCGAGATGCACCACGGTGATCTCGTGCGTGAGCGCGTCATCAGCCCGTGCCCGCTCGCGCCGGGCCTGCTGCCCGTCGGCCCAGGCGTAGAAGGAGGAACGGGGAACGCCCAGGACGCGGCACAGAAAGGTGACCGGGTAGGTGGCCTTCTCCGCCGCGATGAACCGGTAGACCTCGCTCACCGGTCGCTCTCCCGCGCGAAGAAGGCCGTCGCTTTTTTCAGGACCTCGATAGTCTTCTGCTGTTCGAGATTCTGCCGGCGCAGGCGGCGAAGTTCCTCGCGTTCGGCGCTGGTCAGCTCGCCCCCGCTGCCCTCGCCACGGCCAGCCTGGTCCTTCTTGACCCAGCTCCGCAGACCCTCAGGACTCACTCCGAGGTCCCGGGCCACCTCCGTGACCGTCTTGCTGGAGGAACGGGCCAACGTCACGGCATCCCGCTTGAACTCGTCCGAGTACCGCTTGCCCTGCTTGTTGCTCACCTGGCTCTACTCCCTCTGGGACCTCACGTCCCAGGCTCCAGGTGTCCAGGTCTACGGGGAAGCTTCAGACAACACCGTACCCCTGGGAGTCGTCGATCAATAACTTCAGTTGCCAGACCCTTGACATTGCAGGTCAGCCAGGTTTCGGCGGCCAAGTTATTGATCGGCGGCTCCCTGGCTGTCCAGCCGTGGGGGGAGTTCGCCGGCGACGAAGCCACCCGGGAGCGTCAGGGGGCGGCTGATCTGGGAAGCTATGGACATGACCAAGTTCAAGGTGGCTGTGCTCGCGTCCCACACCGGCTCCAACCTCCAAGCGCTTCACGAGGCTTCGCTCGTCGCCGGTTCGGGGTTCGAGATCGCGTTGATCATGAGCAACAACAGTGCCGCGCGGGCGCTGCTCTACGCGCAGGCGCACGGTGTTCCGAGCCTTCATCTGTCCGCGGTGACCCATCCCGGGCCGGGTGAGCTGGACGCGGCCATGCACGGGGCTCTCGTCGAGCACGGGATCGACCTGGTGGTGACGGCGGGTTACATGAGGAAGGTCGGGCCGGATGTGCTGGCCGCCTACGAGAACCGCATCGTCAACGTCCATCCCGCGTTGCTGCCGCGCCACGGTGGTCCGGGGATGTACGGCGCCGCCGTCCACCAGGCGGTGCTGGCTGCCGGGGATGCAGTGTCGGGGCCCTCGGTGCACTTCGTGACGGCCGAGTACGACGCGGGTGAGGTCATCGCGCAGAGCGAGGTGCCGGTGCTGGCGGGGGACACGGTCGAGTCGCTGGCGGCGCGGGTGCTCGCCGAGGAGCACACGCTGCTGCCGGCGACCGTACGGAGGCTGGCTGTTGAGGCGGCGGGGCGGCACTCCGGCGGACGCGGCTGAGGAGGGGCGCAGGGGGCAGGGGGCAGTGATGCGGCCGGTGGGCTGCCGGGGTGTTCTCCGGCAGCCCACCGGCCGGATGGCTCTCAGGCGCTGGCGTCGTCGTCGCGGCGCCACTTGATGCTGCATCCGAGGGACGCCCGCTGGACCGCCGGGGCCGGCTCGCCGGCGAGCAGCAGGGCCACCGCCTCCCTCATGTCACGGCCGGTCACCGGCTCCGGCTTGCCGGGCCGGCTGCCGTCCATCTGGCCCCGGTAGAAGAGCCGACGGGAGCTGTCGAAGAGGTAGAAGTCCGGAGTGCAGACGGCTCCGAAGGCGTGGGCAGCCGCCTGGTCGGCATCGACGAGGTACGGGAACGTGTAGGCCCGCATCCGCGCCTCCTCCCGCATGTGCTCCGCGTCGTCCTCCGGGACGCGGGCCGGGTCGTTGCTGTTGATCCCGACCGTGGTCACGCCGATCTCCAGGAGATCGGTGGCCATCGTGCTCAGGCCCTCCGCGATGTGCTGCACGTAGGGGCAGTGGTTGCACATGAACACGATCAGGGTCCCGGCGGTCCCCGCCACGTCCGCGTTGGCGAACAGCCGTCCGTCGAAGTCGGGAAGCCGGAACGACGGCATCTCCTGGCCGGACTGGACCGGGGCCGAACTCAGCAGTGCCATGGTCACTCAGCCCTTCCGCAGGGTGTACGAGGTGAGGAAGTCGGTGTAGGTCGCGTGCAGCGCGGCGTCCGTCGCCTTGGTCAGGTAGCGCGGCTTGCGGGCGCCGTCCCCGGAGCCCGAGGCCGTCGCCCGGACCGTGTCCATGTAGACGGCACGGATGGCGGTCTCGATGTTGACCTTGCGGATTCCCGCGTCGAGACCGGCCAGCAGGTCGTCACCGCGGACACCGGAGGAGCCGTGCAGGACGATCGGGAGACCGGTGGACTGGGCCACGCCGGCGACCAGTTCCAGGTCGAGTCCCTGGCTGCGCTCGCGCATGCCGTGCAGCGAACCGCACTCGAAGCCGATGATGTCGGGTTCGCAGGCGGCCGCGAAGTCCGCGACCTCCTCGAGCGACACCGCGCGGGAGGCTTCGCCGTGGTGGTGCGCGTGGTCGTCGTCGGGCCCGTGGTCGATGTGCCCCAGGGTGCCCAGGACGAACTCCAGCGAGGCCCGGTCCTTGAACTCGGCCCGCAGGGCCTGCGCGATCGGGAGGTAGGAGCCGGGCTCGATCGCTCCCTCGTCCAGGTAGTTGGCCGAGGTGAAGCCGGCCGGCACGGCCTGCCGGATCTCGTCGGCGTACTCGCAGTGGTCGAGGTGCAGCGCGTAGCGGACGCCGTAGTGCGCGGCGAGCGACTCGACGAGCTCGGCGGCCAGGCCGTAGCCGAGGTACTGGGCCGCGGGGACCGTGTAGGCCACGATGAGTGGGCACTCCAGGTCGGCGGCGGCGCGCATGGCGGGCTTCAGGGTGTCGAAGTTCTCCACGTTGAACGCGCACAGCGCCTGGTCCGCGCGCAGCGGCTCCAGCAGCTCGTTCACCGTCCGTGCATGGCGGGTCATGATGATGTGTCCTCTCGCTCCGTGTACATGTGGACTCCCAACTTGTTGGCCGTGGCGATCTGCATCCGTCCGTCCGGCAGGCGTCGGGCGGCGAACTGCAGCCCGACGCCGCTGCCGCGGCCGATCAGTTCGACCCGGGACGGCACGTCCGGGTCCGCGTACACGCCGACCCGGAACAGGACCGGGTCGCCGGCCGGGTCGGTGTCGTGGTGGGCTCCGTGTGCCTGCCACCGCTTGCCGGTGATGACCCAGGCGTCCACGTCCTCGCCGGGCAGGGCGGGCAGGACCCGCAGCGCGTGCAGCTGCGACGTCGAGGTTTCCAGGTCGTAGCGCCGGTAGGTGCGCCCGGTGGCGGTGGCCGCCACCAGGTCCCAGCGCCACAGACCGCGGTCGTGCGGGCTCGCGCCGAACAGACTCGGGGTGCCGCCCCCGACCGCGTGCGCGTGGATCAGGCAGACGTCGCCGAGCCCATCCTGTCCGTTCCCGGCGCTGTCGATCTGGGTGAACGCGGACCAGTGCCACGGCTGCCGGATGTCCTCGCCGCTGCGGTAGAAACCGGTCGGGGTGAGGACGTGCGGCGGTCCGTCCTGCTCCAGGGCCCCTACGCCGAGTCCGTGCCAGTTCCCGCCGAGCTCGCCGATCAGGTGCTCGGTCCACGGTTGACGAGGGTCCGGGCCGGGCTCGTACCACGCCACCTGGGGACGGTCCGGAACCGTGACCAGGCCGTATGTCCCCGTGTCGTCCAGCTCGGCGTACACCGCCGACTCGTAGATGCCGCCGCGCACGACCTCGTGATCGCTCCACTGGCCGGGGGCGGCCCCGGGCTCGTACCAGCGGACCGGGTCCCGGTGCATGCCGACGGAGAGGACCGGGGTGGGCCGGCCCGGGGTGCCGGTCAGTGCCCAGTCGTAGGTGGCCGCCTTGTACTGCGCGGGGCCGCCGCCTTCGCGCAGGTGGGCGTGCGGGTCGTGCCGGTCGGGGCCGCCGCCCCACGGCGGGAGCCAGGCGTCGGGGACGGTACGGAAGGGCACGCCGTCGGAGCCGTCCACCTTCCACCAGTGGGCGCCGGCGACCAGCTCGTCCACTCCGTCGCCGTCCATGTCCGCGAAGCAGCAGCCCTCGGCGGCGAAGGTCTCGGTGAGCACCAGGTGCTGCCACCGGTCTGTCGTGTCGATCACAGGTGTCACCCTCGGGTTGATGGGGCGGGTGGGGTCCGGCCTTCGGCCAGGGCTGCGAGGAACTGGCCTGTCGCGTCGTCCGCCGGGGCGTCGGACCAGTGCAAGCTCTGGTACCAGGCCCGCACGCGGGCGGACAGTACCGGGTTGTCCTCGACGGCGACCTCGTGGCGTCGTCGGGTCACCCGTCCCCCGGCGCAGGTGAGGACGTCCACCGCGAGGCGGCCCGACTCGGCGTGCCAGAGCGGATCGTTCAGCACCGCCGCGGAGGTGCCCAAGGCGGTGTCGTGGGGTGACGTCAGGGCGGCGATCGACACGACCGCGTCGCGGCCCGGTCCGAAGTCCTCGGCTGCGAGCGTGTCGGTGACCTCGTACAGCGTGAGGCCGCGTTCGTGGAAGCCGGCGAGCTCCTGGACGGTGAAGAGGGAGCGCAGCCGACGGACGTCCCCCCAGGAGCGGGCGGCCAGGTAGCGGTCGAGGTAGCCGCGCAGCCCGTCCGCCGACGCGCGGATGCTGTCGCGCGAGACGACGAGCCCGCTCCAATTGGGGTACAGCGCGGACTGGATCTGCGCCTCCGCGAGACCGAGCCGCCCGAACTCCAGGTCGCATTCGAAGGGCAGCGTTACGGTGGCGTCGCCGACCGCCAGGGTGCCGGATCCGCGCAGGCTGGGCCGGTGCCCGGCCCGGCTGCCGACGGTGAAGCGGTCCAGGCCCCAGCCGCCGAGTTCGAGCAGCAGGCGCAGGTTGTCGCTCCGGTTGAGCGTGGCGGTGAGCCGCTCGGGCCGGCGCAGGTGCTCCGTTACGACGTCGGACCACCGGGCGCCGCTGTCGAACGCGGTGGAGACGTCGTCCTGGTGGCTGCCCAGGGCGAAGATGGCCTGGGAGTCGTCGAGGGCGAGGCCCTGGCGGCCGGCTCGGCTGCTCAGCGCCAGGACGCTGAAGGAACGGGGGCCGCCGCGGGCGGCGTTGAGCGTTCCGTCGATCGGGTCGCAGTAGACCTGCACGTCCGCCGACGCGCTGCGCTCGACGGTGATTGCCCGGGCGCCGTCCCGTGGGCCCTCGCAGCTGGCCAGTCCCAGCGACCCGAGGCCCTCGGCGAGTGACAGCGTCCGTTCCAGGGCCTCGGTGGCCTCCTCGTCCAGCCGCTGCTTGATCGCCGGGCCGAGACCGAGATAGGGGAAGGCCGCGGCGACGGCAGCCGCGGTCGCAGCCTGCGCGACCGCCACTCGGCCGGCCAGGTCCGTCATCACGGCCGGCCGGCCGGGAGCAGCGCGCCACCGAACGTGCAGCTGCCGTCGACGGCCTCGGCCGTCACTACGGTGCGCAGGTGCACGGCGGCGCGGTGCGCGGTGTCCGCCGACGGGCCGGCGACCAGGCGTACGTCGCAGCGCAGCAGTTCGCCGACCTCCGCGAGGTTGTTGGCGCGGGCGGTGTCCCCGCTCTCGACACAGTCGACGGCGAGGTCGGTCATCCGGCCTGGGTAGGCCTCGACGGCTCCGACGACGTGTCGGATCCGGAAGGCTTCGGGCGCGTTCAACAGCCGTGCCGCGGTGGCTGGATACGGCGTCGCGACCGTCAGCGCGCGCCGGGGCGCGGCGACGGACCGCGCGGCGCGGTCCGCGAAGGAGTCGGCCTGGAGTTCCGGGGCCAGGACGCAGATCCGCACGTGGTACCAGCACAGCGGGGTCAGGGCGTCGTAGCGTCCGTCGTGTTCAGCCAGCCACTCGTCCGAGGCGACGGCGTAGTCGACCAGGCCGTCCGCGACGGCGGCCGGTATGTCGGGGATCTTCAGTGCCACCGCTTCGAGTTCGAGGGTGGGGTGCTGGAAGGCGTAGCGCCGGTCGCGCGCGTCGATTGGCATGCCGAGGCGTTGGAGCAGACGGGTGCTGTCCCCCCAGAGCCGTCCCTTGGGAACTGCGAGTCTGATCACGACGGGCTCCGGAAGCTAGGGGCCGACAGGTACGGGCGCAACGCTCCGTACTGGGTGGACTGGCGCAGCGCCTCATGCTGCAGGGACCGGTCTGCCGCGTCCGCGAGGTCGACCTCGCAGATGTTGGCCAGGCAGAGCACCCAGCTGAACAGCTGGCCGAGCTCCTCGGTGATCCGCGCGTCGTGCTCCTTGCGACGGATCGCCTGGGCGAGTTCGCCCAGCTCCTCCAGCGCCCAGGCGAGGGCGCGTTCGGGCTCCAGGCGCCCGTAGACACCGCAGGCGAGCTGCTGCATCTCGCGCAGCGTCGCGAGGTGGGCGTCCGAGTAGGCCGCGGGCGCCTGGGGGAGCGCCCCGGGCAGGTCCGTGGCCGTCGGGTCGGCCGCCCAGGCGCGCAGTGCGGTGGACGGGACCAAGGTGGCCGCCAGCGCGGCCGCCAGCTCTTGGGCGTGCCGGTCGGTGGCCTGCTCGACGTCCGACAGGAGGTGCGAACCGCCGCTTCCCGTCATGGAGTCGGCCAGCAGGAGCCCCTGCAGTCCGGCGTGCGCGCGCAAGTGGGAGCGGGCTGCTTTGGGGGCGAGGTAACGCGGTTCGTCGTCGCTGGTGGCCACCACGATCCCGCGCAGGGCGACCGGCCGCAGCGTCCCGGCCCGGCTGGCGCCCAGCGTCTGCTCGTCGATGACGTGGGCGCGGGGCGGCCGGCAGGCCGTGTCCACCAGGACGTGCGGCCCTTCGACGGCCTGGCACGGGCCCGGGGACCGCACGGTGTGCTCCGCCCCGAGCACCAGCACCCCTTCGTCCGGTCGCCCGGGGGCGAGCGCCACGCCGCACCGCAGATAGGTCATGCCGCAGGTCAGCGCGACCAGTCCCAGCAGGACGGGAAGAGCGGCTGCGCGCGCTTCGTCCCAGCTGGGCGCCACGATGTCGACGCCGAGGCCCGCCTCCTGACGGTGGACCACAAGCCGGCCCGGGAGGCCGGACCCGGCCGAACGGTCGCCAGGTCGGCCGGTCTGCAGGCTCACCTGCACGCCCAGCACCTGCCACACGGCGGCCTGCTCCGTGGCGTGGGGTGCCGCGGAGCAGGCCGGCTCGGGCGCCGAGCCGGCGGGATGCCACACCATGTGGATGTTCGGGTTCATCGTGACGGTCTTCCTTCGTCGTCCAGCCTCAGAAGAGGATGCCGACCGGCAGTCTTTCGGCCGAGTTCCACGCGGTACCGGCCGGGTGTGCGGCCAGCTCCGCGAGAAGTGCCATGTGCTCCTGGTAGGCGGCCCGGTGCTGGTCGAGATGCGCCCTGATCCCAGCCCTGACCGACGCGGCCAGGTTCACGGTCGCGGGGTGGCACTCGAGCTGGGCCACAAGCCTGCGCCCCCAGCAGTTGAGGCGGAACTGGCGCTCCTTGCCGAAGACGCCGCGGAACTTCACCGCGACGGGGAAGCGGTAGATCAACTCGGCCTGGAAGAGCTCGCCGAGCAGCCGGTCCAGCGTCTGCGGGGAGTGCAGGTCGGGGCAGTCCAGCCCCGCCGCATCCGCGAGGGCCGGCACCGCGCGCTCGGAGGCCAGGTAGATGTTCCCGGCGAACAGCCCGGACGCGCGGAACTCCTCGTCCCAGAGCGCCAGCACCAGCACCAGGCTCAGCGTCGCGGAGAGCGGCCCGCCCAGCGGGATCGCCTCGGCGAGTTCGCCGACCGCGCTCTCCAGGAACTGGTCGGCCGTCAGGTCGGCGCTCGTGGTGACGGATACCCGCAGCGTGTCGTCGAGCAGCGTCCTGGTGGAGGGCAGGCCGGTCGCGTCGGACCGCAGCGAGACGGTGCCGTTGCTGAAGCGGCGTTCCGCCGAGCCCTCAGGAAGCGAGAGCCAAGGCACGCGCAAGTCCGGGACGATGTCGGAGATCTTCATCGTCAACCTCGTGATGTCGGAAGCGGATCGCACGATGCCATGGCATCCGCGAATGGTTGGGGGGACCACTCAAGGCATCGGCGTGCCTTGTCGTTCGGCAGCGTGCCGGAGCGCAGCTCTACCTCCAGCTTGCGTCCCTTGCCTGCCCGGCCGGTCAGTTCCCGCAGCTTCGATCCGGCCTTTACTGCAGGGACCCAGCGCCGGCGCGGTGTGCCTCGGCCGGCCAGCCTGTGGTGTGCCTCGGCCCAGTCCCACCAGGTCAGGCCCTCGTCGTGGACGAGGTTGAAGGCCTCTCCGGCGGCCTGGTCCCGCTCGGTGGCGCGCAGGACCGCGGTGACGAGGTCCGGCTCGAAGACCGGGAACACCCGGCCGCCGCCGCCCAGCACCGGGATCCGGCCGTTCTGCGCCTTGCGGAGATAACGGTGCGTCCAGTACTCGGAGTCGGGCCCGTACACCATGCCGGGCCGCAGCAGGGTGAAGGCGTTGCTCCCGGCCTGCCGGTAGACCTCCCGCACGGCCTGTTCGCCGAGCGCCTTCGACTCGGCGTAGACGTGGTCGACGGGCCGGAAGGGCTCGTCCTCGTGCAGGACCCTGCCCGCGAAGGCGCCGTACGCCTCGATGCTGCTGATCAGGACGAAGCGGCTCAGTCCGGCGCGTAGCGCGGACCGGGCGAGGCGTTCGGTGGCATCGACGTTCACCGCGAACGCCTCCTCCCTCGGGGCGGCGCCTAGCCGAGCGGCGGCGTGCACCACGGCGCTGCAGCCGCTGAGCAGCCGGTCCGCCACGAGCGGATCGGTCACGTCCCCCTGCTGGACCTGGAAGCCTGCCGCCCGCAGGGGCAGCGCCTGTTCCTGCGTCCGTACGAGGCAGCGGACCGACTCCGGGCCCCGCTGCTGTGCGAAGGCGCGGGCCACGGCGCCGCCCAGGTAACCTGCGGCACCGGTGACCGCGACTGTGCACATCTGCGTTCGCCCAGCCGTCAGTTCTGGACGGACCGGGACATGATGCCGTTCCAGACATCGAGCATCTGGGCGTAGGGGCGCACCTCATGGACCCGCAGGTAGCGGCAGCCCGCGAGGACCGACCAGAGCGAGCCGACGATGCTGCCGCCGAGCCGCTCGCTCGGCGGGACCGCGCTGACGGCCTCGACGAACTGCTTGCGCGAGCAGGCGCTCATCTGCTCGACGCCGAGCTCGCTGAACTCGCTGAGCCGGGCGAGCAGCTGGTAGTCGTGGGCCGGCCGCTTGCCCGCGCCGAGGCCGACGTCGATGACGATGTTGTTCTTGTCCATGCCCTGCGCGGTGAGGTCGTCCAGCCGCTCGACGAAGAACTGCTTGATCTCCTCGACCACGTCGTTGAAGAAGGGCCGGTTCAGCTTGCGTCCCGCGTGGCCTCCGGGGCCCTCCAGGTGCATCAGGAACACCTGCGCGTCATGGCGCTTGGCGACCTCCACCATCGCGGGGTCGAACGTCATGGCGGTCACGTCGTTGATCGCCTGGGCCCCCGCGGTCAGGGCCGCGTCGGCGATGGCCGACCGGAAGGTGTCGATCGTCAGGGTCACCTGCGGGAACTCGGCCATCAGGGCCTCGACGACCGGAAGGCTGCGGTCCATCTCCTCCTGCTCGCTGACCCGTCGTGCGGAGGAGCCGCCCGAGAGACCGCCCACCTCGATGTAGTGGGCGCCCTCCTGGATGTGCTTGCGCGCGGTCGCCAGCGCGGTCTCCACGTCAGGTGCGTAGGAGGTGCCGAAGTAGCTGTCGGGCGAGGTGTTGATCACACCGACGAGCTTGATGTCGTGCGCGAAGAGAATGGGCCAGTCGCTGTAGTAGCGCTGGAGGTCAGGAACTGACACTACGTCTGCCTTTCATGGGGTCGACGGCGGTGGAGCGGGCTCCCCGCGCGCCGTATTGCGCTGAAATACCGTGCGAGGCACGGACTGTCACCGGCTGGCCGGTGCCGTTCGCTGCTGGAACTCCTGACGCCACCGCTCGTCCGTCCCGATCAGGCCCCGCAGCACCGAGGTCGTCGTCCGGGTGCCCTGGGCGCCGACACCGCGCAAGGTCATGCACAGGTGCTCGGCCTCGATCACGACGCCCACCCCGGCCGGGTCCGCGTGTTCCTGCAGCCAGTCCGCGATCTGCTCGGTGAGTTGTTCCTGGACCTGGAGCCGGCGGGAATAGAGCTCCACGACGCGGGCCAGCTTGGAGAGGCCCAGGATTCGACTGCCCGGCAGGTAGCCGACATGGGCGACGCCTTGGAAAGGCAGCACATGGTGCTGGCACAGTGAATGGAACGTGATGTCCCGGACAACGACCAACTGCGGGCTGGTGCCGTCGTGCGGGAATGTCGTCGGCTCGAAGGGCCGAGCGCTCAGTAGCTCCCTGAAGGCATTGGCCATGCGCCTGGGGGTGTTCGCCCCGCCCTCCGAACCGAGGCCCACGCCTAGTGCGGCGAGAAAGGCCGCGGCGGCGGACTCGGCCGGATCCGTCGGACCGTCCGGGCCGCTCCCGGGGGCGGCCCCGATTTCGAGAATCCGGTCCTGGTGGTCGAGCTGCAGCGATAGTTCCATGGTTCCTTCGGATTCCACGGACGGTGAATCGGCTCGGTGGGGCAGAGCCGGCAGGTCCGCTTGGGGTCGAGCGCCGCAGATGTCGCTGGACGCACGGGGGCGCAGAAACAATGGACGGCCGGTGCGGCGCCGTCGTAGCAATGGCGACAGTTCCCCGAATATGTGCCCAAAAGGACAATTCCGGCGCAAGCTGGAGCGATCGGGGAACCCTCGGAGAACTATGCAGCACGCCGACCAGCCCTGTAAAGAATGATGGGGTGTATTCACTGATATGCGTGCTGTTGATCTGTCTTCAGCAACATAGTGACATAAGTCCGTGATGTCCGTATTGGTAATGATATATGCTCTGCTACGATGACGAAGTCAGAGGGGGGCGAATGCTCTCCATTGACCTATCGGCAGCTTTCTGAGCTGATTCATTTACATCAAGAGGGCCAGTGGGTCAGCTAATTTCTGTATCAGGTATCGATGGCGCCGGTAAGACCACGCTGGCCCATGCGATCCTCGGAGACCTCACCTCTCGCGGGGTCAGGGCCGAAGAGCTGGAAATGGGTCCCTCCCGGGTCTGGCGGTGGACGGAACTGCTGTCCAGGCGGGCGGATTCCGCAGCCATGGACTTCTCGGGCGACCGCGTCGGGCTCGCGCTGAGCTTTGAGCGGTTCGGCTTCGCGATGGACCACGTCCGGCCCGCGCTGGAGGTCTACGACTACGTCATTCTCCAGCGGTTCGTCCTGGACTGGGCGGCCACCGGCCGGTCCTTCGGCGCCGGCGAGTCGGAGCTGGCGCTCATCAAGGCATTCGAGAAGGTCATGGACTCCCCGACGTTCATGATCTATCTTGATGTTCCACCGGAGATCGCCGCAGCACGGATCCGGGCTCGCGGAAAATCATCGAACCTCCGCGAGGAGGAATCCGTACTCAAGCGCACGGCGCGGGCGTACGACGAACTTCTCGACCGGTTCCCCGGAGTTCTCCGGGTTAACGCCGAACTGCCGACGCACCGCCAGGTCGAACTGGTCAGGGAAGCGCTGGCGCAGCGGGAAGACGAGCGGGCCCCAGGCCGCTGAGGCTTTCCCCGCCCACCCCGCCACAGGCTTCGGCCGACTACCGGTCGGCCGATATTCCAAGAGAGGAAAGCGAGGTGATTACCATGGGTGACGAGCTGATCGTTCTCGAGTCGGGTTCCGGCGCGAACGAGATCTGAGAATCCGCCTGCTGATCCTTCGAGCCGTCCCCG
Source organism: Kitasatospora sp. McL0602 (assembly GCF_052076145.1). Lineage (NCBI taxonomy): Bacteria > Bacillati > Actinomycetota > Actinomycetes > Kitasatosporales > Streptomycetaceae > Kitasatospora > Kitasatospora sp. McL0602. The sequence goes on from NZ_CP197246.1 coordinate 7,743,531, forward strand.
GTCCGCCGGGCGGTGAGAAGTGACAGCTCGCCGGTTCGCGCAGTGCGGGGCAGCTCTGAGCTGCCCCGCACTGCCCATCTGCCTGCATTCGTGAGAGAACGAAAGCGATAGTATGCCGACGCATTTTCCCCCGCGGGACCCCGCGCAGCTGGCCAAGGCCCGGTCCGCCGCTGCCGAGGTCCTGAGCCGCTGGCCGGATGCCCCCGCGTTCCTGGGTGGCGCTCCGTTGGCCGGGCTCGGTACGCCGGCCTCCGATGTCGACCTGTTCGTGGTCACGGCCGACCCGGTGCCCACGGAGCAGATATTCGTCGGTGAACTCAGGGTCGACGTCGAGTTCGTGGACCCGGCGCAGCTCGCCGATCTGGTGGCCCGCTGCGATCGCTTCTCGGTCACCGCGGCGGACACCTCCCAACTCCGGTTCGCGCAGTACCACACGCTCGACCAGCTGATCCGGTTCGCGCTCGGCGAGATCGTCGCCGACGACGGGACGCTGGCCCGGCTGCTCGCCCGAGTCCACGCGGCAGAACCCGACATCGCCAAGCTCGTCATCGCGCGCCTGGCCGTACTGAGCGCGAACGCGGTCGAGGACGGCTACGGCGCCGTCCAGGTCGGCGACCTCTCCTCCGCCCAGTTCAGCGCACGCAAGGCGCTGCTCTCCGCCACCGAGGCCCTGCTCGCCTCCCGCGGGGACGCCTACCTCGGGCCCAAGTGGGTCTGGACCCGCTGGGACCGCACGATCGGGACCGAGCTCGGGGAGCAAGTGCGGGCAGCCCTGCACGACCCGGCCACCGGCGTCGACCTGACGTTCTGGCTGGCCCAGGACTTCCTGGTGCAGGCGATGACCGGCCACCGCTACGACATCGTGCTAGACGCCGACCCGGCGCTGGCGCGCCGCAATCCGCAGGTGGCGCCGACCCTGACCACCGGTCCGGTGATGTTGAACCGCTCCGACAGCCGGGCCGTCCGGGTCAGCCCGCAGGGCGCCCTCCTGTGGGGAGTGGCACACGGCCGTCCGCGGGCCGAGGCCGTTGCTCTGGCGGGCGCACTCCTCGGGGTGGGCGAGCCGGACATCGATGCCTACTACACCCGACTGCTGGAATCGAACGTCCTGCTCCCGGAGGACGGCGCCCATGTCCGTCGTTGAGATCGCCGACCTGGTACGGGAGTTCCGCGCCGGACGGGGCAAGCCCCGGCGAGCGGTCGACGGCCTGTCGCTGTCGGTCGAGCGCGGAGAGCTCTTCGGACTGCTCGGACCCAACGGCGCGGGCAAGACCACCACGATCAAGATCCTCATGACGGTCCTGCTCCCGACGTCCGGCAGCGTCCGGATCTCCGGCCTGGACGTGGTGGCGGACCGGCAACGGGTCAGCCGTGAGATCGGCGTCATCCTCGGCGGAGACCGCGGACTCTACGAGCGCCTGTCGGCCCAGGACAACCTGCGCTACTTCGCCGACCTCTACGGCCTCGACCATCGCCTCCAGCGCCGGCGCATCCCCGAGTTGCTGGAGCTGGTGCGCCTCACCGACCGCGCCGGCGACCGGGTCGAGTCCTTCTCCCGGGGCATGCGCCAGCGGCTGCACATCGCCCGCGGACTCCTGCACGCCCCGAAGCTCGTCATCATGGACGAGCCCAGCAACGGGCTGGACCCGGTCGCCGGCCGCGACCTGCGCCAGCTGGTGCGGGGCCTCACCGACGGCGGCCGCACCGTCCTGCTGACGACGCACTACATGCAGGAAGCCGAAGCGCTCTGCGACCGCATCGCGGTGATCAACCACGGCCGGAAGATCTACGAGGGCACCGCCCAGGACCTGAGTTCGGTCATGGACGGGCGCACGACCACGGCGATCGAGGTCTACGGCGCCGAGGAGACCCACCTCACCGCGATCCGGGCCCTGCCCGGGGTGGACGTGGTCACCCTCGTCGAGCAGCAGGGCAGCCAGACCGTCTACATCCAGGCGGAGAAGGACCGCGACGTCACCGCCGCGGCGCTCGAACAGCTCGCCGGTCTGGCCGTGGGACGCATCGCGGTGAGCGGGGCGACGCTGGAGGACGCCTATGTGCGCCTGGTGTCCCGGACACCCGAAGTCGGTGCGCCGTGATCGGGCCCAGGGCGGCCACCCGGTTCGTCGTGCGGGCCTGGTGGCTGCACCTCAAGGAGTTGTCGTCCGGCCGGCTCTACCTGCTGACGGCCGTCGTCCAGCCCGTCGTCTTCGCGACCATCGCGCTGCTGATGTTCCACGACGTGCCGGGCAGGCAGGCGCCGGTCTCCGTCGCGCTGGGCGCCGGCCTGCTGGGCATGTGGGCGGCCACCCTGTTCGGCTCCGGGGCCGCGATCACCCGGCACCGCTGGATGGGCACGCTGGAGGGGCTGGTCGCCTCCCCGACACCGCTGATCCTGGTGCTGCTGCCGGTCACCGTCGCATCGGCCTGCATGGGCCTCTATTCCCTGCTGGCGACCTTCGGTTGGGGTGTCCTGTTCTTCGGAGTGCCGATGAGCATCAGCAACCCCGCCCTCTTCGCGGTCTCCGTGCTGGTCACCGTCCTGACCCTGGGGCTGCTCGGCCTGCTGGTCTCCGCGGCCTTCGTGCTCTACCCAGCGGCCACCGCGCTCTCCAATGCGGTCGAGTTCCCGATCGCCCTGCTCAGCGGCGTGCTGGTCCCGGTGTCCGCGCTGCCGCAGGTGCTGCGACCGCTGTCGTACGTGCTGGCGCCCATGTGGGGGATCCGGGCCATCCGGGCCGCGGCGCTCGGCGGTGGCTCGGTGTCCGGGCCGCTGCTCATGTGCGCGGCCCTGTCCGTGTGCTACGTCGCCCTGGCGGTCGTCCTTCTCAACGCGCTGGTGAACCGGGCCCGCGGGAAAGCAAAGCTGGCCCTGGCATGAATCGTCTGCGCTTCTTCCTCGTCAGCGGATGGCTGGCCTACCGCGGCGGCTTCCGGGTCCTGACCCCCGCCGTGTTCATCCCGATGGTGCTCGTCCAGCCGGTGGTCGAGCTGCTCTTCTACCTCCAGCTCGGCCACTACGCGGGGACCCGCAGCGCGGCGTTCTACGTGGTGGGCAACTCGCTCTACAGCTGTTCGGTAGGCGGGCTGTTCACCATGGCCGTCTCGGTGGCCGTCGAACGGCGCAACAACACCCTGGTGGTGGTCCTGGCCTCACCGGTGAACCGGCTGCTGCTCTTCGCCAGCCGGGCGGTGCCTGCCTTCTGCATCGGGCTGTGCACCGGCGTGACCACGCTGCTGGTCGGCTGGCTGGTCGCCGGGTCGGAGATCGAGCCGGGCCGCCTTCCGCTGCTGATCGCCGCGTTGCTCTGCGCCTGCGCCTCGGCCACCGCGTTCGGACTGCTGATCGGAGCCGTCGGCCTGCGGGCGCGTGACGTCAACTTCGTGGCCGGTCTGGTGCTCTCGCTCTGCCTGCTGCTCAGCGGTGCCAACGTCCCGGTGAGCGAGTTCCCCGCGCCCCTGCAGGCGCTGGCCACGCTGATGCCGATGACGCTGAGCATCGAGGCGGCCCGCCGTAGCCTCGACGGCCAGGCCGGTGGCGGTCTGCTGCTGGCGGGTCAACTCCTGCTGGCTGCAGGCTACTTGGTGATAGCCGCAGTGCTGATCCGGGTCTTCGAACGCAGCGCTAAGGCGCACGGCTCCCTGGAGATCTCTTGACCACGCCGCCGCACAACCCGCCGCCGTACCCTTCGGCGCCGCGCACGGACCAGGTCGACACCTGGCACGGAACCGAGGTGCCCGACGCCTACCGTCCGCTGGAGGAGGACAGCGCCGCCACGCAGTCCTGGCTCGCGGCCCAGCAGGGCCTCTCACGCGACTGGCTTGACAAGGCGCGCGGCCGCGCGGAGTTCGAGTCCGTGCTCACTCGGCTGTACGACCTGGGTCACCGCAGCGTGCCCACCGTGCGCGGTGAACGGCTCTTCTACACCGCCCGGGAGACCGGCACAGGCCCGGAGCTGCTGTACGTGCAGGACGCCGGCGCGGTGACGAGCCTCGTCGACCCTGCCGACTGGGGCGTCAACCGGACGGCCCGCCTGACGGGCTGGATCCCCTCGCCGGACGGCTCACTCCTGGCGTTCCAGGTCTGCGACGAGGGGCAGGACCACGGGAGTCTGCGCATCCTGGACGTCCGCACGCGGCAGGTCGTCGCGGTCGTCGCCGACGACCTGCGCGCCCCCTCGATCGCCTGGGGCGGCCGCGCCGACCAGCCGCCGACCGGGCTCTACTACCCGCGGGCGGGCGCGGACGACCAGGCGCAGGGCCTGCACTTCCTGGACTTCCAGACGGGTCGTCATGCTGCCGTCTGGCGACCGGAGAGCGCTGACCGGCCGGTCTTCGCCGTGCCCGCCATCTCCCCGGACGGGACGCGGCTGCTGCTCGCGGTCCGCTACGGAGCCGACGTCCGCAACGCCCTGCTGATCGCGCCGCTCGGTGCGGACGGGCAGCCGGCCGCGGCCTTCCGTGTCCTGGTGCCGCCGGGCCAGGTGGCCAGCGCGGTGCGCTTCGGTCCGGGCAACGAGGCGTTCGTCCTCACCCAGCTCGGGTCCGCCCGAGGCCGGATCTGTGCCCTCGATCCCGCCGATCCCGCCCCCGCGGCCTGGCGCGAGCTGTGCCCGGGGGACGACACGGCGACCGTACGCAGCTTCGTCCCGCTGGACGGCGTGGTAGCCGTCTGCCGTTCGCGCAACGGAGCCGCCGAAGTCAGCCTTGTGTGCACGCGATCCGGCGCCGAGCGGATCGTCCCGCTGCCGGGCAACGGCTCGGTCTCCGCCATGACCGGCGCGGCCGAGGCCGGGGGCGGACGCCTGTGGGTGGCCTACGCCGAACCGGCCCAGCCCCCCACGATCCTGGAGATCGACGCCGCCGACCCGACCGGACTCACCCGCCACGTGTGGTTCAGCTCCGACATGACGGGACTGGCGAGCCTCGTCGTCGCCGAACGGACCACCTGCATCTCAGCCGATGGCACCGAGATCTGCGTCAGCGTCATCAGGACCAGCGAGAGTCCGAAGGGACCGCTGCCCACCATCCTCAGTGTCTACGGTGGCTTCGGCATCTCCGCCGAGCGGACGTTCAGGCCGGAGACGACCGCCTGGCTGCTCGCCGGGGGAGCCCACGCCATCGCCCACGTCCGGGGCGGCGGCGAGAACGGTGCGTCCTGGCACGCTGCCGGGCGCGGCACCAACAAGCCCCGCTCCGTCGAGGACGTCATCGCCGCCGCCGAGCACCTGATCGCCTCGAGGCGCACCACCCGGGACCAGCTCGCGCTGTTCGGGGCCTCCAACGGCGGGCTGCTGGCTGCGGCGGCAGCCGTACGCCGACCCGACCTGTTCCGTGCCTGCGTCCCGGTCCACCCGGTGACGGACATGCTGCGCTACCGGGACCTGGGTGACGGCCGCGCCTGGGAGACGGAATACGGCGATCCCACGCGACAGCTCGACTTCACGGCACTCCACTCCTACTCGCCCTATCACCAGGTCAGCCCCGGAGTTCGCTATCCGGCGTTCCTGCTGATGGCCGGGACGGCAGATCGACGCGTGCCCCCCGCTCACGCCCGCAAGCTGTGCGCGGCCCTGCAGGAAGCGACCACGGGCACGCCGGACCGGGCACCCGTCCTGCTACGCGAACAGAGCGGGGCAGGGCACGGAGTGATCCCGCATGACCAGCTCATCCCGTGGATCACCGATCGCCTCGCCTTCCTCGCCGAGTGCCTCGTCGGACCGGACAACAAACCAGAACAGGATCCCGCCACATGGAACGCATGACCGAGGTGGAGAGCACGACCGAGGCCGGCATGCTGGAGACCCTGCTGGAGTTCCTGAAGCACGATGTGCCACAGCAGTTCGCCCCGAGTGTGCTCCTGGACACCGTCGCGCGGACCTGTGCGCGGCTCGGCCTGCCGGCTCCGGTCATCGAGGCAGGGAACATCGTCGTCGGAGATCTCCCGGCGGCTGGGTTCGTCCTCTCAGCGCACCTGGACGAGGCGTCGTTCAGCGTGACGGGTGTGCACGACTCGGTGGTCACCCTGTCCGCCTGCCACCGCTTCGACGTCGCCGCACACGACGGTGACGCCGAGCCCCTCCGTGTGAGCTTCCTGGGAATCCGGGACGGCGAGGTGCGCGCTCTGGGCTCCGCACCGTTGCAGACCTCGTCCGGCGGGCTGAGCTGCGCGTACGCGGGCGACATCCGGCTCGGTGATCGCGCCGTCTACACCCAGCAGATCGGCGTCAGCGATCACCTGCTGTCGGCGAAGGCCATCGACGACCGCCTCGGCGCCGTCATCGCCCTGTACGCGGCGGCCCGCATCGACAACGCGGCGACCCCGGTCGCCCTTGTGTTCTCGGACGGCGAGCAGAACCGCCCCGACGGGTACTTCAGCCGAACCTTTCCGCAGATCCTCGGAAAGCTGCGCCCGGACGCGACCGTCGTCTTCGTCGACGGGATCTTCCAGGACGGGCTGGAGCGGGAGCGCCTGGACGGACCCCAGCCCGGCGTCCTAGTGGTCCCGCACTCGGCGGACGGGATGGGCTACACCGTGCCCCCGAAGCTTTTCGCCGCCCTGCGCGACGACATCATCCCGGCAGCCGTCGCCACCGGGATCGACGTGCGCGTCTCGGGCGCCTACCACAGCAGGGGCGACGACTGGGGCATGGTGACCAACCCGACGTCCGGAGTGGAGCGCGAGGCGTTCTTCGTGAGTTTCGGCGGCTGGGGGCAGTCTCCCGCAGGCCGTGTGGTCGACACCAGGTCGTTGGGTGCGTGCGTGGCCTTCATCGCCTTCGCCGTGCGGGAAGTGGGCGGTAAGTAGTCGGGTGGCAGGTGCCGCTCGACAAGACGAGCGGCACCTCGACGCGGCGGACCAGCAGGTAGCTACCGGCCCCCGCGGCGTGACTCCTTGGGCCTGTTTCAGGTTCGGATCACCGGTTTCTCGGTTCTCCGGTGCGGGATGGCCTGGGGCTGGTAGTTGTCGAGGGTGGCGCGTGGTGATGTCTCGGATGCCGAGTGGGAGTTGGTCGAGCCGTTCTTGCCGGTGGGCGAGCGTGGTCCGGTCCCTGACCTGCGACGGCAGTTCAACGGTGCGATGTGGCGGTTCAGGGCCGGGTGTCCCTGGCGTGACATACCCGAGGAGTACGGTTCCTGGTCGACCGTCTACGGCGCGTTCCAGCGTTGGGCGGTGGCCGGGACCTTCCGGACGTTGATGGACGGCATGATCGCCGAGGCCGCGGCCCGCGGGCAGGTCGATCTGAGCCTGGTCAGCGTGGACTCCACCGTCTCGCGCGCTCACCACCACGCGGCCGGGATGGCCGTCGATCCCGAGCTGCTGGACGAGCTGGAGAAGGCCGTCGCCGAGGAAAAGGGGCTCCTCAAAAGGGGCAAAGCGCCCCGATAGCCCCGGCGGCCGAGGGCGAGGAGCAGGCGGCGCGCGAGGAACGCCGACGGGTGAGGCGGCGGCGCAAGGCCCGGCTCCGCGCGGCCGAACTGGGCCGTTCCCGCGGCGGACTGACCACCAAGACCCACCTCGCGGCCGAACGCCGGTGCCGGCCCTTGTCCTTCGTCGTCACCCCGGGACAGGCCGCCGACAGTCCCCGCTTCATCCAGGTGCTGGAGGGCGTCAGGGTGCGCGGACCGGTCGGCCGACCGCGCACCCGGCCCGACGCGGTCGCCGGCGACAAGGCGTACTCCTCCCGCGCGAACCGCGCCTACCTGCGCAGACGCCGCATCCGCAGTGTCATCCCGGAGGAGGTCGACCAGGCCGCCCACCGCAAGAAGAAGGGCTCACGCGGAGGCCGCCCGGTCGGCCACGATCCGGACCTGTACAAAGACCGCAACACCGTCGAACGCTGCATCAACAAGATCAAGGAGTGGCGGGGCCTGGCCACTCGCTACGACAAGACCCCCACCAGCTACCTCGCCGGACTCCACCTACGCGGCGCCGTGATCTGGCTCCGCAGCCTCCGACCCCCAACATGATCCGAACCTGGAACAGGCTCTAGTACTGCAACGGTGCTTGTCCTGACGAGGCTTCAGCTCTTGGGCTGTGGCCTCGTCGCTTGTAGTGGCTGGTCCGGGCCTGGTGCTGGCGTCTGCGGCGCCATCGGGACCAGTGCAGGACGTGGTCGATGCTTCGGCGGACAGGCCGCGTGAGGCCGGTGATCAGTCGGCGGATCTCGGGGACGGTCAGCGGGATCAGGTCTGACGTTCGAGCAGGTCCGGCCCCTTTTCAAGGTGCTGGGCCCGCATGACGGTGAGGTAGGCATGGGCGGCCATGGCGAGAGTGATGTGCCGGTACCAGCCCGAATGACGGCGGACCTGGTAGTCGTCCAGACCGCACTGACCCTTCGCACTCTGGAAGCACTCCTCGACCGCCCAGCGGGCGCCGGCGACGGCGATCAACTCGTTGAGCGTGGCGTCGGCGGGCGCGTAGGCGATGTAGTAGGCGACCTTCGTCGGGTCGGCGGCGCTCCGGCGGGCCAGAACCCAGTGCCTGCGGTCGGGCCGGTGCCACGGTCGGACCTCGACGCGGGCCCAGTCGTAGATCCGCAGACCATGGGCGCCCTCGCCGCAGGACCGGCGCTTCCACTTCTGCCGGGGTAGATCGGCGACCAGGTCGTGGAGGCGGTGGTCCATGGCCTGCCGGGTGACGACGGTGTCGTGCCGGGTGGTGGCCACGACGTGGAACACGTCGGCCTGCTCGAGCTCGTAGCGCCAGCCCTTGCTGTAACCGTATCCCGCGTCCGCGGTCACCCAGCGGAACGGGATCCGGTCGTCGATCGCCCGGCGGACCATCGCCCTCGCAAGCTGAACTTCGGTGGCGAACTCGACGCCGTCGTCGATCCCGGCGGTTCGGCAGCGCTCGCGGTCGTCGGTCCAGGACTTCGGTAGGTAGAGCGCCCGGTCGATCAAGGTCCGGCCCCGCCCGCTCGAGTACGCGAGGAACACTCCGACCTGGCAGTTCTCGGTGCGGCCCGCGGTGCCGGAGTACTGCCTTTGGACCCCGGCGGACCGCACGCCCTTCTTCAGGAACCCGGTGTCGTCCACGATCAGCACACCGCCCGGGTCGGCCAGGTGCTCGACCACGTACTCACGCACGTCGTCGAGCACCGCGTCCGGGTCCCAGTCGATACGGTTCAGCAGCCGTTGGATCCGATCCGGGCCGCCATGCCCGGCCTCCTCTGCCACCGTCCAGCCGTTCTTGCGCTCCAGCGGAGCCAACAGGCCTCGCATGTAGGCCAACGCCGACTCCCGCGACTCGCTCCGCGCGAACCGGTGCGCAAACCGCTCATGCAACCCGGCAAGCCCATCCGACCAGCGGCGAGCATCGACCTCGGATATGTCCCCACCCATGAACAGCCCAACGAGCGAACCCGACAACCGTCACGGCAAGCACCGTTGCAGTACTAGTACTGCAACGGTGCTTGTCCTGACGAGGCTTCAGCTCTTGGGCTGTGGCCTCGTCGCTTGTAGTGGCTGGTCCGGGCCTGGTGCTGGCGTCTGCGGCGCCATCGGGACCAGTGCAGGACGTGGTCGATGCTTCGGCGGACAGGCCGCGTGAGGCCGGTGATCAGTCGGCGGATCTCGGGGACGGTCAGCGGGATCAGGTCTGACGTTCGAGCAGGTCCGGCCCCTTTTCAAGGTGCTGGCCCCGCACGAGGGTGAGGTAGGCATGGGCGGCCATGGCGAGAGTGATGTGCCGGTACCAGCCCGAATGACGGCGGACCTGGTAGTCGTCCAGACCGCACTGACCCTTCGCACTCTGGAAGCACTCCTCGACCGCCCAGCGGGCGCCGGCGACGGCGATCAACTCGTTGAGCGTGGCGTCGGCGGGCGCGTAGGCGATGTAGTAGGCGACCTTCGTCGGGTCGGCGGCGCTCCGGCGGGCCAGAACCCAGTGCCTGCGGTCGGGCCGGTGCCACGGTCGGACCTCGACGCGGGCCCAGTCGTAGATCCGCAGACCATGGGCGCCCTCGCCGCAGGACCGGCGCTTCCACTTCTGCCGGGGTAGATCGGCGACCAGGTCGTGGAGGCGGTGGTCCATGGCCTGCCGGGTGACGACGGTGTCGTGCCGGGTGGTGGCCACGACGTGGAACACGTCGGCCTGCTCGAGCTCGTAGCGCCAGCCCTTGCTGTAACCGTATCCCGCGTCCGCGGTCACCCAGCGGAACGGGATCCGGTCGTCGATCGCCCGGCGGACCATCGCCCTCGCAAGCTGAACTTCGGTGGCGAACTCGACGCCGTCGTCGATCCCGGCGGTTCGGCAGCGCTCGCGGTCGTCGGTCCAGGACTTCGGTAGGTAGAGCGCCCGGTCGATCAGGGTCCGGCCCCGCCCGCTCGAGTACGCGAGGAACACTCCGACCTGGCAGTTCTCGGTGCGGCCCGCGGTGCCGGAGTACTGCCTTTGGACCCCGGCGGACCGCACGCCCTTCTTCAGGAACCCGGTGTCGTCCACGATCAGCACACCGCCCGGGTCGGCCAGGTGCTCGACCACGTACTCACGCACGTCGTCGAGCACCGCGTCCGGGTCCCAGTCGATACGGTTCAGCAGCCGTTGGATCCGATCCGGGCCGCCATGCCCGGCCTCCTCTGCCACCGTCCAGCCGTTCTTGCGCTCCAGCGGAGCCAACAGGCCTCGCATGTAGGCCAACGCCGACTCCCGCGACTCGCTCCGCGCGAACCGGTGCGCAAACCGCTCATGCAACCCGGCAAGCCCATCCGACCAGCGGCGAGCATCGACCTCGGATATGTCCCCACCCATGAACAGCCCAACGAGCGAACCCGACAACCGTCACGGCAAGCACCGTTGCAGTACTAGGGCGCGACCGAGTCCAGTACTGGCCGGACTCACGGGGCGCCGGCAGAGTGCACTCTGACTGGCGACTGCGTGCCATCGGCTCGCCGCTGCTGACTTCGGCTGCACCCGCAGCCCGCACTGATTCGAACAACTCCAGGACATGCTGCTGTCGAAACTGCTGAACATCTGCTGACGTTCATGAACAGAGTCAGACTTCCCGTGCCACAGCGAACCGGCGAGCCGCCGTACTTGGCCCTTTACGCCCTCTTCCGCGACTCGCAGGTGGTGGATCGGGAGAGTACCCGTGCACCGTGACGCAGTGCCAGACCACCTGCGGCGCGGCGTACATCACCCCGCCGGCCCCGAGCACCCACGCAGATGTTCCCGTCGGCCATCTGGTGTCGCCGGGTGCGCGGCACGACCCCGGGCGGCGGCCTTCGCGGTCTGAGCCCGGTGCTCCTCGAGGGTGCGCAGGCCGGGTCCATGGCGCGGTGAGCAGCTGTCCCTGGCAGCGTCGGCGGCGCGGCCCGCAGGCCGTCGCTATGCTCGGGCGGCGGCCGCGGCGGGGTCCGTTTCCACGTCCTCCGGCTGGCTGGCTTCCCGATCGTTCAGATGGCCTGTTCGCAGAATCGATCGCTGTCGGCGAGCGACCGGTACATGGCGCTTTGCCAGGAGTTGGGGTTGGCGGAGGCGCGGGTGTCGGCTTGCTGGCTGAGGTGGTCGCGGAGCTGCTGTGGGCCGGCGGTTGTACGCAGAGTCCGCAGAAGCGTCTCCTGACCGCGAAGCTCCACGGCAGCGTGGGCCATGTAGCGATCCGCCAGCCGCAGCGCGGTGAAGTGGTGGGTGAGCCGGCCAGCGGGGTCGGGGTCGGTGTCCGGGGGTGTCCGGACGGAGAAGGCGATCCACACCGGGTTGTCGAAGCGAGGTTCGGCGTGGAGCCAGGTCACGCCGCGCAGGTCGTCATAGTACCCGGGTTCGACGTAATTCGTGGTTTCTAGAGGTCCTGCCGGGTTGAACACGCAGGTCATCGGGCTGCGGTGGGCCCTGAAGCCCAAGAGTGCCTAGAGACGCGATTTTTATGATTCGCCTGCGCTGGCCTGTGGCTTCGACCTATCGTCTGGAGTCGTGTACGTGAAGACGACGAAGCGAGAGAACAAGTCCGGGACGGTCCGGTACCTGCACCTCGCCCACAACGAGTGGGATCCGGCGAAGGGGCGGGCGGTGCCGAAGGTGCTGTTCACCTTCGGCCGCGAGGACGACCTGGACCGCGACGCGGTCAAGCGCCTGGTCGCGTCTCTATCGAGGCTGCTGGAACCGGGGGACGCCCTGGCCGCGACTGCCGCGTCGGACCTGGAGTTCATCTCCTCGGTGCCGTTCGGCGGCGCCTACGTGCTCGACCACCTGTGGCGCCGACTGAGGATCGACCAGATTGTGGCCCGGGTCGGGCAGCCCAAGCGGGGCCGGCGCCGGGACATGACCGCGACCGAGCGGGTGCTGTTCGCCCTGGTCGCCAACCGCGCGCTGGCCCCGTCCTCCAAGCTCGCGGCGGCGGAGTGGGTCACGAACGACGTGCACATCGACGGCCTGGCTGAGGCCGGCGAACAGGCCTGCTACCGGGCGATGGACTGGCTGCACGAGGTGAAGGACGACCTGGAGAAGCAGGTGTTCGACGAGGTCGCGAACCTGCTGAACCTGGAGGTGGACCTGCTGTTCTTCGACACCACCAGCACCTACTTCGAGCTCGAGGAGCCTGACGAACCGGTCGCCCGCGACAACACCGGCCGCAGGCTGGAGGGCGACGGCCAGGCAGACGACGACGCGAAGCCGGTCGGGTTCCGCACCTACGGCAAGTCGAAGGACTCCCGCGACGACCTGCCGCAGATCGTGATCGGCATGGCCGTCACCAGGGACGGCATCCCCGTGCGCTGCTGGTGCTGGCCGGGCAACGCCTCCGACCAGGCACTGATCCGGCAGGTCAAGGACGAGATGCGGGACTGGACCCTCTCCAAGATCGTGTGGGTGGCCGACCGCGGCTTCTCCTCGGCCGAGAACCGCCGCTACCTGCGCAAGGGCGACCACGCCTACATCATCGGCGAGAAGCTCCGTTCCGGGAGCCCCGAGGTGCAGGCCGCGCTGTCCCGGCAGGGCCGCTACCAGGACGTCGGCGAGAACATGCGCGTCAAGGAAGTGCGGATATCCGACACCGACCGGTTCGTGATCTGCCACAACCCCGAAGCGGCCGAGCGTGACCGGCACATGCGTGAACAACTCGTCGCCCAACTAGGCGACTTGATCGCCGGCACCGACAAGCTCAGCGACTTCAAGCGGGGTGAACTGCGCGGGAGGATCGCCGACAAGCCCGGCCTGAACCGCTACCTGCGTGCCACCCCGGCCGGCAAGCTCCGCATCGACCAGGCGAAGACCAAGGCCGAGGAGAACCTCGACGGGAAGTACCTCCTGCGCTGCTCGGACCCCCACCTGACCGCCGAGGACATCGCGCTCGGCTACAAGCAGCTGCTGGAAGTCGAGCGCGGCTGGCGCGACATGAAGCAGATCATCGACCTGCGGCCCGTCTACCACCGCCTCGAAGAACGCATCCGAGCCCACGTCATCCTGTGCTGGCTCGCACTCCTGTTGATCCGGATCACCGAGACCACCACCGGCGACACCTGGCCGCACATCCGACGCGAGCTCGACCGCCTCCACCTGGGCACCTTCGCCGGCCCTGCCGGAACCTTCCAGCAGGTCACCGCCCTGACGAAGCCCCAGCGAGACCTGCTCGCGAAGCTGCAGATCCCCGTCCCCAAGCAGGTCGTCGCGCTTCAGCCCGCAACCCGCTGACCAGCAGAAACGTGACCGCCTAGAGAAACGCCCTCCAGGCGGTTACAAGCATGTCCGCCCAGGTCAGACCCCGGATTCGCCACTCCAGGCTGCCGAATTATGTCGAACCCGGGCGTGGTGGGCAACGCGTTCGACGGGGGTCCAGTCCGGCTCCGCCAACAGCCGCAGGTGCACCCTGCCGACATGTCCGACCTGGCCTCGCCCGTCTGCCGACATGGCCAAGCCCCGGCTCCACTCGTTGTCGTGCACGTGAAAGGTGCCCCCACCTGCTCAAGATCCAAGTCGACAAGCCGGATCATCGCAGTTCACGGGGCACCTTTTCCATGCCGTGACAGACCGTCACCACGGGACGGCTGGTGCGTGTGACCGGAGCGCCACAAGCACATGCGCCGCGCGGCGGGGAGCGGTGTGCTCCCCGCCGCGCGGCGGATCCGGTTACTCAGTCCTCCGATCCGGCGGCGACCGTCTCGTAGGCGTATCCGTCCCGGCGAAGTGCCTGCACGAGGCCCTCGACTTCGACGGCGGTTCCGAGGGGTTCCCCGGCCTCCGCCGCCTTCAGCCTGCCGATCGCCTCGGCCGGGCTGTAGTCGAGGATCTCCCGCAGGTGGCGGGCCGCCGCGACGGTCCCGTCCCGGCCTTCCACGAGCCGGGCCCGGAATCCTCCGAACGTCGCCAGCAGTCCTTGCCTGACGTCCTCTGGCCCGGGCCCGTCGCCGTAGTCGTCACTGACCAGACCGCAGTTCTCACACTGCCATTCGTCGAACCAGCCGAACTTCTCGTACACGATCTGCTGGCCCCGCGAGCCCGTCACGTCATGACCGCACTTGCTGCAGGTCAGCTGGTATTCGAGTGCGCGGTAGATCATTTCATCGTCCCGCTCCCGTTCCATCCACGCATGTTCATATACCTCTGGACAATCCCATAGGGGCCGGCCCGGACGTACTGTGTCGGCGCCCTCCCGGCGCAGCACCGTCAGCAGTTTCCGGAAGTCACGCGGGCTCATCCCGGTGAACGGGGCTATCCAGGACGGCTCCGACGCCGTGATCACACCAGCCATGGCGAGATCATCCCAGTCGTGATCACTGCCCCGGGAGCCGGCTCGCGGCACTCACGACGCTGGCACCGGCAGAAGCGTACTTCCCAGGGCGTCGGCGAGGGCATCGTTCTGGGATCGAGTGAGGTTGAGTGCCCACAACACCGCCGATTCATCCGAGTCCGGCTCAGTATGCCGGTGGCTGCCGCCGCTCAGAGGGGAGTCTGCGCCGCCACGACGCCTGGCTGCAGGCCGTCTGCTCCGAAGGAGATGGTCCGCCGTGTCCTGGGCAGAGTCCTCGGGCGCTCCGATGGCCGTGAGGGCGGCGTCGACCCGGGCTGGCGCTTGCGGCGGCAGCTCGTCGTCGGCGAGCAGCGGCAGCAGGAGCAGGAGGCGGGCCGCGGTGTCGTGCACGCCGGGTGCGGTTAGGTCCGGCGTCTCGGCGATGTTCACGATGTCGCGCCAGGAGAGGCCCGGGCCGTACCAGTCGCCGTCGAAGCTGGACAGATCCTCTGTCCGAGGCCAGTTCGCTTGGGTCAGCAGGTAGTCGATCCCGAAGTCACCGATGAGGTTCCGGTAGACGACGACGGCGCTGTGACCGCCTCGGAACGGGATGCGGAACGCCGGCCAGGCCTGGTCGTCCAGGAGGACTTCGGCCAGGGCGTCCGTGTCGGCGCCGTCATCGCCGAACCACTCGGGTGCTGGCCGGGTCTCACCCGAGGTGAACCGGCACACGGCCAGCAGGTGATTGGACCAGAGCCCGGCGCGCTCAAGCAGCCGCTCACCCGCGACCGGCGTCCCGTAGTCGTATCCCTTGATCAGCACGGACCAGAGTGTCTCAGGCCGCACCGACACGTATCGGCCGCCGGGAGTAGCGGGACAGCCCTTAGGGAGGTACCGGCATCAAGGTGGAGTGCCTCGGCTTCGAAGACGGCGCCCTGGACGCCGACCGCGCTCTTGTCCCAGTCATCGAGGCCGCCCTGACGCGCCAGGGGTGCACCGTGCTGCTGACCCACGCCCTGCACACCGGCAACGACCATTACCACGCGGTCGACGGCACCCCGGTCTGGAGCCGTCGACACGGCACAGACGAACTCCCCGACCACTACAGCGCGTTGTGGCGCCTGCCCTGCTCGAGCCACGTGCGTTCTCCACCGGCCTAGCCCAGCTCTGCATCCCCAGCAGTGTCGGCAGCCACCGCCTCACCGCGGCGCACCTGCACCGGGCCGGCGCCGGCAACGCGGACGGCGATCTTCCCCGAGCCCGCGATACGATGGACATCCTGCTGGCCGTCCCGTATACCGCACGCGACACCGAACAGGCACTCCAGCCGTGGACGCTGACGATCCGGCAGGAGACCGCCGCGTGGAAGAGCTGACGAAGGACCCGCGCTTCGCCCTGACCCTCATCGTGATCGACTTCGAGGGTCTCACCCCCGCCGGGCGCCCCGCCGAGCCGATCGAGGTCGCGGCCCTGGCCCTGGGCCCCGACGGCGGCCGGCTGCTGGAGGAAGGCCGGTTCGAGTCGTTGATGCGCCCGCCCGCCGACGTCCCCGTCACCACGATGGACACCGCACAGACCGGCCTCACCGCCGCCGCGCTCGCCACCGTACCCCCTGCCGCCGAGGTGATGGCCCGACTCGACGCCCACCTCACCCGGCCGCCGTACCGGCTGGTGGCCCACCACGCCTCCACCGAAGCCGGTCTGATCGCCCGCCAGACAGCGCACTGCCCCGTCCTGGCCAGCACACCGCTGCTCGACACGATCCGCCTGGCTAAGGCGATCCTGCCCGGACTCGGCTCCTACCGGCTGGACAACCTGCTCAGCCACTACGGCATCCCCAAGCCCCCGGACCGGCACCGGGCAATGCCCGACGTCCAGGTCACCGCCCAACTCCTGACGCTGCTGCTGGCCGGAGGGTGCGCCACCGGCCGGTGGAGACCGGCCGCGCGGTCGAGGACGCCGACATCGCCTACCTGGAAGTCCGCGGCTGGGTGCCCGAGTAGCGGACAGAGCAACGTTCGTGAAGTTGGGGATATTTCAGCGAGAGTTGGCTACTCTGAGGAAAACGACGACCTGAAAGGGGATCACCCATGGCGGAGCCCACTGGCACACCCCGTGCTCTTCGCGTCAGCTTCGAGTTCGAGGTGCCGCAAGGCCTGAAGAAGAACATCCACGGTGCCAAGATCCATGCGGCACTCGACACCATCGCGGGCCGAGTCATCGGCATGGCCGAGGGCCTGTTTCCGTGGGCCAGCCGGGTCACGGTCCGCAAGCAGTGGGTCTACAACTGGACGGACGAAACCGAGGTTCACGACCTGCCGGCCAGCGACGCCAACACCCCCGAGTAGCCGGACGAGTGGGCGTCCCACAGCGGGCGCCCATTTCCGCCCCGGCGCCGGCCATCCCGCACAGCAGGTCTCCGGCACTGTCCGATACCTGAAGGAGAACCGCCACGTGGAGACCACAACAGCCGTAGCCGCCGGGCAGGACGTGCCGACCGCTCTGCGTGCCCAGACCGTACCGCCGCTCCCGGCGCAGCCGTCCGGCACCGCCACGGTGAACCCGCTGCCGCTGCACTGGTTCCAGAAGGACGCCGTTGCGGCCGCGGTGCGCGAGGTGAAGGATGGCGGCCGCGCCACCGTCGTCGCGGCGACCGGCTCCGGCAAGACCCTCATCGCGGCCGGCTGCGCTCGGCGCCTGGCAGCTCGGGGCCGGGTGCTGGTGCTGGTGCCGACGATCGAGCTGCTGGAGCAGACCGCCGAAGCCTGGTCGCTGAAGGGCGGGCGCCGGGGCCTGACGGTGGCGGCGTGTTCTCGGGATGAGGCGCTGGAGAGCGCGGAGGCGGGCGGGCGGATCGACGCGGCCGTGACGACCGCCCCGGCCGTGCTGACCGATCTGGTCAACGGCGCCCCCGACCACCAGCCGGTGACCGTGTACGCCACCTACGCCTCGCTGGAGCGGATCGTCGAGGCCCACCAGGGCTGGAGCCTGGCCCCGTGGGACGTCGTGATCATCGACGAGGCCCACCGTACGGCAGGTGCCGAAGGGAAGGCGTGGGCCGCGATCCACGACGACGCCAAGGTCCCGGCGAAGCGCCGGCTGTACTTCACCGCGACCCCGCGGATCGCCGATGACCGGCGGGCGAAGGACGGCCTGGCCGACCTGCCGACGCCGACGGCCAGGCGCTGCCCGCCCTCTGCTCCATGACGGACACTCGAATCTACGGCGAAACCGTTTTCACCTGGTTGCTCGGACAAGGGATCGAACACGGCTACCTTGCGGACCACCGCGTCCTGGTGCCGGTGGTGACGGACGAGGACCTGCGCGAGCTGCTCAACCTGCCCGCGATCGCGGACCTGCGCTCGCAGCGCTCCAATGAGGAACTGCTGCGCCTGGCCCTGCAGATCGCGGTGCTGCGCGCGGTCGCCGACCTCGGCCTGCGACAGGTGATCACCTTCCACTCCCGGGTGTCGGCGGCGCGGGAGTTCGCGAGCACCCTGCCTCAGGCCGCCGAGCTGCTGCCCGACGCGGATCGTCCGGAGCGGATCTGGGCGAAGGCGGTGGCCGGCACCGACCGGCTCAAGGACCGCCGCGCCGCGTTCGCCGAGTTCAAGGCCCACACCGGCGAGGACGGCGAGGAGTGCGGCATCCTCTGCAACGCTCGGCTCCTGTCCGAAGGAATCGACGTCAGAACTGTGGATTCGGTGTGCTTCGCGGACCCGAAGTCGAGCGTCATCGACATCGTCCAGGCGGTGGGCCGGGCGTTGCGCCAGTCCTACCGGCAGGGCAAGGTGTCCTGGGTCATCATCCCGGTCTACCTGCCGACGCCGGAGATCGGCGACGACACGGCGGCCGCCGACCCGGCCGAGGTTCACGACGCCGGCGAGGCGGTGAAGGCTGAGGCCGACGCCGAGATCGAGGCCAGCTCGTTCCGCACGATCTGGCGGGTCCTGCGCGCCCTGGCCGCGCACGACGCCCGGGTCGGCCGGATCACCGAGCTGCGCGGCAAGCGGTCCCAGGGCACCGCGCACACCACCGCGACCACGGCGGCCCCCGAGAGCGAGAGCAGCGAGGCCGGGGAAGGCGAGCAGCAGCCGGCCTCGGTCGAGTCGCCGATCGAGTGGCTGCGGATCAACGCGAAGCACCACGCGGCGCGGATCCTCCAGACCGTGAAGCTGCGCGCGTTCAACCCGCGTGCGGTTGAGTGGTAGCGGATGCACGCCGTCGCCGCCAGGTTCCACATCGAGCACGGTCATCTCGACCCCACCGACAAGGCGGAGCACGCGGAGCTGATCTCCTGGCGATCCCGGCGACCGCGAAGCTGGACGACTACGCGGTCGGCGCGTGGATGCGCCGCCAGCGCAAGGCCGACAACCTTGACCCCGACCAGGTGGCGAAGCTCGACGGTCTGGACGAGCTGTGGCGTCTGGAGCCGACCTGGAACAGGTCGTACCGACGCCTGCTCGCCTACCTTGCCGCCGGCGGAACCCTGGACGGCCCGGCCAACCGCACCGGCGGCGACGCGGACCCGGCGTTCCGGCCCGGCACCTGGCTGCGCAAGCAGGCGGGGGCCCGCACCGACGGGAAGCTGACCGGCCAGCAGACCGCGCTCCTGGACGCGCTCCACCCCCGCGCCGAGACCGTCACTGGCTGATCCGCCCCAGCCCGACGCCTGCCGTCCCGGCCCGCCCAGGCCGGGACGGCCCGTTCCCCGGAAGGAGACGAGTGACCACCTCCCGGCGGCCGAAGGTGTCCTGGTACGCGCAGTACGTCTGCCACACCTGCCGCGACGGCGGCGACGGCGGCGACGGCGGCGACGCGCTGTTCGAGGACGGCACCATCGTGGACGCCGACCACGACTGCGACCAAGGCGAAGCCGAGATCGCGTGGGAGGGCCGCGCCGAGTGCGCCACCTGCGGCTGGTCCCTGGAGACCGACTTCGCCGACGGCGACTACGTCGAGGCCGACCACCACTGCCACGCCGACCAGTAGCACCACCCCCACGGGGTGGCCCGCGTGCCGGGCCGCCCCGCCCGACTTCGCGAAGGAGGACCCGGATGCGCGGCGCCGGCTACACCCTGCTGACCCAGCTCCTGGTGGCTGCCGGCCACAGCCCCGGGGCTGCTGCGGCGGCCATCGCCCGGGCCGAGTTCGACGTCCTGGACTGGGCGGAGAGCAACGTCACCAGCACCGGCTGGCGATGCCCGGACGGCCGGACGCCATCGCCCCCGCGCCTGCCCATGCCAGTACCTGCCGACGTCCGATACCCGCCACCACGCCACCCGATTCCTGCCGCGTACGAGAGGGACGCGTGTACGCGTGCCCGGCAGCGCAACGAGAGTGTCCGCATATGGAAACGATCCCGGTCGGATGATTGCTGGCCGGGTGAGTCCGTGGAGCCTGCACCGCGCGGGTGCGGATGATGCGGACGCGGGCCGGACTCCTGCGGCTCCGATGACCGATCCGCCCCTATCCCCAGAGCGGTACCCCGATCGCCGACAGCACGGCCAGCAGCAGACATGCACCGGCGAGCGCCATCGTCGCATACACACAGCCGAGCCCGCCCTCCGCTTGCTCGACCGACTCGGGCCACCGCTCCGGAAGTGGCTCCGGCGCCGGCAGCGGCTGGGACAGGTGCTCCC
This sequence comes from Kitasatospora sp. McL0602, assembly GCF_052076145.1. NCBI lineage: Bacteria > Bacillati > Actinomycetota > Actinomycetes > Kitasatosporales > Streptomycetaceae > Kitasatospora > Kitasatospora sp. McL0602. Next base: position 7,763,839 of record NZ_CP197246.1, read on the forward strand.
TGAGGTGCTCCTCGGAGCAGTAGCTGAGGTAGAGCGTCCGCGCGCCGCTTCGGACGATCTCGACGTCGATCGTGTCCTCGTGGTCCGTGAGCTCGTCACAGAAATCGCATGGCAGCTGCGAGCAGCAGTCGTCCAGCTGGTCCTCGGTCAGCGGTGTACCCAACATGCCTTGATCGTTTCACAGCCACAGTGGCAGTCTCTTGCACCCCTGGCCTTGGCCTTCGCCTCTCCCGAACGGCGGCCGGGCCGTGTTGCAGCGGGCGCGTTGCGCCGGCCGGTAGCGCCGCTTCGTTGCGCCACCGGCCGGGGAGAGGGGAGGGGAGACCGCCCCGGCCCTCCCATCTACAGCTCCGTCCAACCGCACGCCCGCCCACCCCGGGTGCTGAGCGGGTGCCAGATCGGTGCGGCCGGGCCGCGCTGGACCAGGTCCTCGATCCGGGCGGCGCCGGCCGGGACGGCGGCGACCATCTCGGCGGTGGCCGGGTTCTCCTCGGCGGCGAGGCGCAGGACCGCTGGCTCGCTCCCGACGCCGAAGGCGTCCTCCAACTGCGCCTGGACGGCGAGCCCGTCGGTTGGACCGCGCCCCGGCCCGACGGGCCGTTGGGGCCTCGGCGGCCCGATCGCGGTGCTCTACCAGCGCGGCGCCGCCGCCAGGTGTCTGATCGACACCCACTCCCGGCCGAAGCGCTTCCCCGACACCGACCTGGCCCTGGACGCGGTCCTGCGCCAGCACCAGGGCGCCGCCGCCCCCAGCTGGCCCGTCGACCGCTGACCCACTGGCCCCAGCCGGTCCCGCCGCCGCCCGCACCCGGCCCGCCCTCGGGGTGCGGGCCAGGCCGGCCGGGTCCACGGTGGTGACCATGCCGATGGTGATCCTGCTGGAGCTCACCGAGCCCGCCGACGCCCGCCTCTACCAGGTGTCCGGCGAGGACCCCGAGCCCGCCGGCGTGCACCTGGCCCACGCCGCCGCCTCCGACCCGGACACTCCCGGCGACCCGGCCGACACCACCCTCCGCGGCACCGCCACCGCACGGATGCTCCCCACCCACTGGCAGCCCACCGCCCCCGGCGAGCGCTGGCCGCAGCGATGGCGCCCGTGGGCCTGCCGTTCCTGCGACACCAGCCTGCGCACGGCCGCCTGACCAGGCCAGATCCGACTCTTAACCTGTACGGGGGAGGCGGATTACGCCCGGCCGGCCCGGGACGCCACCCTGCACAGGGTGACCACCACCGCCCACACTGAGGCCGCCACCGTCGAGCGGCTGCGCGCCGAGTTCACCGCCGCCCGCGTCTATCTGGGGTCCAGGTGGCATCTGTGCATGTCAGCATGCGAGTTAAGGATTCAGGGACGTAAGGCAAGTCCGGGAAGAGTTTCGAAACGTTTCCCAGACTTCTCCCTTCGGCGCTACTGCTTGTCGCCGAGCGTCTGCTCCAACTGCTCGGCGAACTCGGGATCGTGCTCGCGGATGCGGCGGAACCGGTCGGCCCGCAGCACTGGCCAGTACTCCTGGCTGGCCTCCGTGGCTGCGGTCAGCCGGCGTGACGCCGTACACCGGGCGGCCCACCCCTCCCAGGACACCCAGCAGTCCAAGCGGCGCTCGTATCACCCGGCGGCGCGGCCAAGCCGCCCGGTGTCTCCAGCAGCCGGTACGTCTCCTCAGCCATCTCCACGGGAGTGCCCGTACAGTCGGAGCAGTACCACTACTGATCCGGTAAGCACAGGCGTACGCCCGTTGCCCCCGTGTGCACCGGGAGTACGCGTCTGTGACTGGCCGTCAGCCGAGCACGGCAGTACTCCACTTGGTCTGGTCCGTGCCGAGGAGAGTGATCCTGTTCAGCAGGCCCTGCGCGCCGCCGACCGGGTCGAGAGCGTGCTCCGGGTTCCGCCAGACCTTGATGCACACCTTCACACCGTGCTCGGACTTGCACGCCGTCGGCTGCTGCCTGATCGGCCCTCCGCTCGGCCCGCTCTGCTCGGCTTCCGGGACGTCCGGCCCGACCGTGACACCGATGAACTCGTCGGCCGCTGCCCCGATGCTCAGGTCCAGCCTGAAGTCGTTGCCGTCGCGCGACTGCTCCAGCGACACCGAGTTCACCGTGAAGCTCGTCGGCAGGTCGCTGATCCGCAGCGGTAGCGGCACCTGCCAGTGGCCCGTGGTCACGCCGGCCGCCACCTGCAGCGGCAGCCGCTGACTGTCCTCACCGGAGAGATAGCCGGAGTCGAGCTCCGCCCACCGGCCTTCCGCAGTCTTCCAGCGCAGGAGGTTCATGGCCTTCGCCATGTTGGGGTCGCTCGCGGTGATCCAGTACGCCTCCCGCCCGTTGACCGGTGGGGCATCGACGCGGATCGCGTGGTTCCCCGGCGTGAAGCCCGGGAGGTTGGGCTTTCCGTCCGGGAGGTTCGGCAGCTCGGGCGTCACCCCCACCGGGTAGACCTTGAGATGGAAGGAGGGACTCCCGAGCTTCCCCGGATCGCCCTGCGCGTTCGCCCACCCGCCGTTGGACTCGAGCGAGTAGCTGATCGTTTTGATCGAGTCCGGCAGCCAGCCGAACCGGCCGTCAGAGATCAGCGGATCCATGCCGGTCAACGGGGCGGGCGTCCTGCTGTCGGACGGCGCGGCGGCGGGCCCGGCCGGAGGCGGGATCGGGTTCCACGTACTCACCCCGCTCGGCGACGGGGACACCGTCACGGTCGGCTGCGCGGCAGGTCCCGCTGCCTTGCCGCTGCCAGGCAGCACCGCGGCCAGTGCGACCGAGGAGGCCACCACCGCCGTCGCCGCGGTCAGCAGCGCCACCCGACGCCGCAGCAGCCGGCCCCGGCCGCGCCGCAGCGCCTCATGGACGTCCACACCGCTCGACGAGGCGGACTCCTCGGCCAACACCGAGAGCTCCGCGGCCAGTTTCGTCTCCTCGTTCATGCCCTGCTCCCCTCAACCGATTGCTGCACGAACGAACGCCGCAGTGCGTCCAGCCCCCGCGAGCTCTGACTCTTCACATTTCCGGCAGAGCACCCCATGAGGTCGGCGGTCTGCTCGACCGAGAGGTCGCAGTAGTAACGCAGCACCACCGCCGCCCGTTGCCGTGGCGGCAACGCGGCCAAGGCCTGCCGTAGGTCGAGCGAGACGTCCACGTCCGTCCCCGCCGACGCCTGATCCGGCGCCGTGCCCCCTGTACGCGTCCGCCGCCACCAGGAGGTCCGCTGCTCCGCCAGGAACGTGTTGACCAGCACCATCCGGGCATAGCCGTCCCGGTTCTCCACCCGCCCCGCCCGGGACCAGTTCACATAGAGCTTGGTGATGCTCTCCTGCACCAGGTCGTCCGCCCGATGCCCGTCGCCGCAGAGTAGATACGCGACCTTGCGCAGCCACCCGGCCCGGGACGCCGCATACTCGGTGAAGTCGGCGTCGCGTGAACTCGCCACAATCCGCACCATCAGGGCCCCCTCCCTCCCTGTCGCGGGCACCGCCGGATTGCGCTGCCCGTATCCCTAATGCCGAGTGCCGCGCAAAAGGTTGCGTAGGCCTCTGGGCATGCCCAACGGCCGGTACTCGCTCCACGACACACACGCCACCTCCCGCTCGGCGAGGAGTGCTTCAGCTGCGCGCCCGGTCCGGCGGGCCAGCGGTACGTGTCCAAGACATACAGTCCGGACGGCAGCACCATCGGAACCGTCGACCTCACCCTGGACTCCCGCAGCCGCCCGCTCCGCCTCGAACTGCGCACGGGCGGCTGGCAGGTACGCGGGGGCGCGGTCGACGGCGTCGCCCGGGTACGTTCCGACGCGGCCGACCCCACTCCGCCCGCGAAGTGAATCCCGCAGACCGCAGAGCTGATCTTGGGCCAGCAGGGGCGGCTGAGAGACACGTTGGGTCACCGCACGTCTCTACCGACGCCGGCGCGGCCTCCCATGATGCGTTTCTGGAGCTGTGATGTGCGGTGTTGGTGTCAGCGGGGTGCGGTTTTACGGTCAGTGGCTGTTGGGGGGAAGCGCTGCGGGTAGGGCGGCGTCGTCCGGTCGGAACGCTGACATTGTCCCGTGCATCCGCTGACGTGAGGCCGCGTCAGCCGGTGACGTCCCGTCCGTGCTTCACACTCCAGGATGCTTGCGGCTGGGACGTCGGCGGGCACGCCGGGACGGACGCCGACCACTCCCTCACCGACACTGGCATGAGCGACGCCCAGCTGCGCGCCGACCTGACGACCATGGTCGGATGGAGCCACGCGAGCGGCTTCCGGGCGCGTCCGGCTTCGCCTACCCGCTCGGCCAGTACGGGCTCACCAGCGACGGCCAGCCGACCGGCCAGGTCTTCGATGACTACTACGACTGGGCGCGGACCACCCACAGCAAGACGAAAGAAACCTGGCCGCCGGCCGACCCCTACCAGCTGCGCGCGGTGTCCGCCGTCAGCACGTTCAGCGGCGGCTACGCGCCCACCCTGCTCACTACGGCCGGCACCGGCGACATCGACCGGGCCGTCGCGGAGGCGACCTGGTTGATCCTTACCTTCCACAACGTCGTCCCCGACGCCACGAGGCTCACGAGCACCGGCCAGATCAAGGTCAGCGACCTCACCGGCATCGCCGCCAAGGTCGCCGCCTCCGGCGCCCGTGTGCTGACCATCGGCGAGGCCCTGCGCACCTACAACTGACCGCCGTGGTCAGCGAGTCAACCACCACCGGAGACATGAGGGCACGTCGCGCCCTGAACTACGGCTGCTGAGAGTCCCATGTTGTGCGCGCCGGCGCGGCGTCCTGAGGTGCAGCCTGGCGCTGGCCCTGAAGGTGGATGAGGTGGAGGAGAAGCTCGTTGGTGCGCCGCTGTTCCGCGATCAGGGCGTCCAGCCGTGCGTTCGTCTCCTTTTGGGCCTTCTTCGCCTGCGCGTTGTCCAACAACCCCATGGCGGGCACTCCCTCCCTGCCGCCTGCGCAGCGGCTAAGGCGCCTACCGTAGCCGCCAGTTCATACCCGGGGTGCTGGATTCGACCGGTCGGCATCAGCAGACATCCCCCGTCTCCGGTTTCCAATCCAAGGCAGCGAGGTGACTGTGCGCAGGAACAGGCCGTGTCTGCCGACGCTGGTCATGCTGTGCGAGAAGTTCGACCGCCGCCAGGACTTCATGACGCCTCCGGCGCCCGTGTGCTGACCATCGGCGAGGCCCTGCGCAACTACACCTGATCCGGGATCAGCACAGTGAGCGGCCCAGCTCCAGGACTCCTGCGACGCTCACCTTGACTCCGCTGCCCAGCGACGGATCGTCGGCCCAGACCGGATCAGGTGCCGGGTACCCGACCGTTTGCATAGTGCCGTTCACCCCGTCCTCCACACCGCCGGCGCGGCCGCGCGCCAGGTGCGTACCGGCTCCACGGGGCTCCGACCTCGGCGGCAACGTACGGTGCCCGAGTGAGGCGGTGCGCCCAGCACCGGGGAAGAAAGGGCTCGATGGCCGAGGAGGCCCGCGAGCACGCCGACCAGCTGCTCGCCGCACTGAACGCATTGGACATCGCTTGGCAGCCCGACGCGGTGGCCGACGATGAGGTGCGGGCGGTGATGCTGGCCACCGCCCTGCTGGGCGCGGCCGAGGCCCACCTGGTCGGCGCCGAGATCGACGCCTATGAAGCCGGCGCCGACGTGGAAGCGCTCCGTACGGCCTACGGCCCGGTGCGCGAGGAAGTCGTCACCGCCGCGATGCCGCCCGGATCCGAGACCGACCCGCAGCGCCTGCTGCTGACGGTGCGCACCGCGATGCTGCTCGACGACCTGACCCGGGCGGCCGGCCCCGACGAGGAGCACCCGGACAGCGAAAGCCTGGCCGCAGCCCGCGACGCGGCGGCCACCGCCGCGGCAGTCCTCGCCTACCACTACGGACCCGGCCTCGGCGAGGACCAGCCGCAGCAACGCGAGTCGCTCTCCCTCGCCGCCGGACTGCTGCGCCAGCTGGCGGGCCGACTCGCACTCCTCGCGCGCGGCCAGGCCGACGCGGCTGACTGACCGGGGCAAGGCCCGTGTCCGGGCATCTGTGACGACCCGTGGTCAGAAGCGGGCTTCGGCGCAACGGGCTGATCCGTGTCGTGCTTCTCCGCGTTCTCCTCGTTCATGGACCCAGGATCTCGCGTCGCCATCAAAGGGGCTCGACCGCCGGCGCTAGGGTCTCGGCCCTGCTGGACCGGGTCGTGCGCGCGGACGAGAAGTCCGTGATGCAGAAGCGGTTCACCGTGCGCTTCGAGTAGGGGCATTCCCCCCGGTTGGTGGACATCGCGGACGCTGGATCTCGTGGGTTCAGAGGAAGAGATGGCACCGATGGTGCACGAGTACTACTCGGCGGAGTTCCGGGCTGACGCGGTAGCGCTGTACTGCTCCGATCCGTCGTTGACGTATGCGCAGGTCGCACGGGATCTGGGGATGCATGCCGTGTCGCTGCGGCAGTGGGTGCGGGCCGCTGGAGCCGCGCCGGGGCCGGACGGCGTCCTCCCCGCTGCGGCCGGCTCTGGGGCGGCTGCGGTGTCGGCGACGCCCGAGGAGCGCATCGCCCGCCTGGAGGCGGAGAATGCGGCCCTGCGCGTGGAGAACACGGGTCTGCGCAAGGACCGGGAGACACTGTCGGTCGAGCGGGACATCCTGCGGAAGGCGACGAAGTATTTCGCCTCGGAGGCGAACTGGTGATGAGCCGCTTCCAGTTCGTTGAGGACCACCGGGAGGCCTTCGAGGTCAAGCGGCTCTGCCAGGTGCTGGGTGTCCAGCGTTCCAGCTTCTACAAGTGGCGCACGGGCGCCGCGGCCTGGGCGGTGCGGGAGGAGGCCGACGCGGTGCTGGCCGCGCGGATCCAGCGGGTCCACGCCGACTCCGACGGTGCCTACGGAGCCCCGCGCATCACCGCTGAGCTGCGGGAGGACGGCCCGGCCGTGAACGAGAAGCGGATCGCGCGGGTGATGCGCAAGTTCGGCATCGTCGGCACGCACCTGCGCAGGAAGGTCCGCACCACCGTGCCCGAGCCGTCGGCCGCGCCGGTGCCGGACCTGTTCGGGCGCGACTTCAGCGCGCCGGCACCGAACCTGAAGTACATGGGCGACATCACGTATCTCCCGGTCGGAGACGGGCAGTTCCTCTACTTGGCAACCGTCCTGGACTGCTTCAGCAGGCGCGTCGTCGGCTGGTCGATCGCAGGCCACATGCGCACGTCCCTGGTCGCTGATGCCCTGAAGATGGCGGCCGCCACCCGCGGCACCCTGCAGGGAGCGGTGTTCCACTCCGATCACGGGGCGCAATACGGGAGCAGCCAATTCGCTGAGCTGTGCGCGGAGTTGGGCGTGACCCAGTCTATGGGAGCCGTCGGAACGAGCGCCGGCAACGCCGCCTGCGAGAGCTTCCACGCCTCACTGAAACGCGAGCTCCTCAAGGGCGCACGCCGCTGGCCCGGCGCCCGTACCTGCCGCACAGCCGTCTTCCGCTGGCTGAACAGGTACAACACCTGGCGCAGGCACTCGGCCAACGGCCAGCTCAGTCCCCTCGCCTACGAGCAGCGACAGTACGTCCGCCCGGCAGCAGCCTCCGCACGCAGGAACTCCCCCATCGCGGTGACACGGTCCGCCACCGGCTCCAGAGCCTCAGCCCAACGCTTCACCCACTCGGCCACGGTCATCATCCTTGGTCAGCCTCCGCTCCGAAACCAGTGATCTCGGAACTCGCGCATGCCCAGAAAGCAGATCCGACAGCGGCACTCGGCCGCCCGTTCGTGATCGGCAGAGGGCGTCTTGGTCGTGCCTTCAGGCGGGCCGGCGCGACGGTCGCCGCGCCGGCTGGTCAGCCCTCCTTGACGGCATGCAGCAGCGTGACGCCGAGCCACGGGCCGCCGTACCAGTACTCGGGGCCGAGTGGGCGCAGTGTGCCCTGGCCGAGGTGGTCGGCATACTTCCTGGCCATGGGCCAGGGGTCGGCGATGAGCAGCTGTCCTCCCGGGCGCAGGACTCGCACGGCCTCGTCCAGCGCGCGGTAACGCCGCTCAAGCGATCGGATGTTGTGGATCGCCATCGCGCTCGTCACGATGTCGAACGAGCCGTCCGGGAAGGGTAGTGCGGTCAGGTCGGCCGTGTGTACCTCCACGCGGTCGGCGACCCCGGCCGCGGCGGCGTTGGCGAGCGTGACTTCGGAACTGTTGCCGCTCTGATCCCTTGTCCACAGGTCCGCGCCGACGGCGCGTCCCCTCGGCAGCCGTCGGGCCGCCGCGATCAGCACCGCGCCACGGCCGCAGCCCAGGTCCAGGAGCTGCTCGTCGCCCTGCAGGCCGGCGCGATCCAGCTCTCGTTCCCAGATCCGCAACTTGCCGCGCAGTGTGGTGTGCAGGTACACGCCGGCGTTGGCCAGCAGTACCGCCCCGGCAGCCGCCACCGCGATGCTGCCTGGCCGTCGCCGGGCGGCGGCCAGGCAGCATGCCACGCCTGCGGCGCCGAGCACCGCCGGGAAGGCTGGCGCGTCGACGCCGTACCGCGGCGACCACTGACGTGCCGCCGGAGGGGTCTGATTCAGGTCTTCGGACATGAGGTACTCCTTCGGTGAATCGGATCAGACGATGGCGGGTTCGGGAGCGCGGGCGGACTGCTCCTGCGCGGGGGGCTCGATGGTCAGGTGCGGCAGGCGGCGGTCCAGCCAGCGGGGCAGCCACCAGTTCGCCCGGCCGCACAGGTACATCACGGCCGGTACGAGCACCGTCCGCAGGATGAAGGCGTCCAGTGCCACGGCGGAGGCCAACCCGACTCCGAACTCGGCGATGCTGCGCTGGCCCATGAACACGAATGCGGTGAACACGGCAATCATGATCACGGCCGCGGCGGTGATCACCCGCGCGGTGTCGGTCACCCCGGCGAGCACCGACCGGGTGTTGTCACGGGTGCGCGACCATTCCTCGGCCATCCTGCTGACCAGGAACACCTGGTAGTCCATCGACAGGCCGAACAGAACCGCCAGCACCAGTTCGGGCAGGTAGCCCTCAACCGGGCTGGGCGCGCCGAGACCGAACGCCCTGGTTCCCCAGCCCCACTGGAAGAACGCGGTGAGAACCCCGAACGAGGCCGCCGCCGCCAGCAGGTTCAGCACCGCCGTGATCGCGGGGATGAGCAGACTGCGGAAGGCGAGCAGGAGCAGCAGGAAGCTGGAACCCACGATGGTGATGAGCAGCCAGGGCAGCTTGTCGCTCGTCGTCGCGGCGAAGTCGTCGAACGTGGCCGTCAGGCCACCCACGTAGACCTGCAGCGTGGTGCCGTTGGTGTAGTGCGGCACGACGGTGTTGCGCAGCTGGTTGATCAGGGCGGAGGTGGCCGGCGCCTGCGGCGCCGTGGCCGGGAAGACCTGGGTCACCTCGATCTCCGGCCCGGCACCCGACCCGGTCTGCGCGGGTGCGATCTGTACGGCGGCCACCCCGGGCACCGCGCCGAGTGCCTGGTTGAGCTGGCCGAGCGCGGCACGGTCGGCCGGGGACTGCGTCTGGGCGACCAGGACCAGCGGGCCGTTGAAGCCCGGCCCGAACCCCTCGGCGAGCATTGCATAGGACTTATAAGTGTGGGTTGACGTGGGGTCGTTGGACGCGTCGGCAAAGCCGAGCCGCAGGTGTAGCACCGGAGCGGACACCACGACCGTGACCGCGAGCCCCAGGGCGACGAACACGGCGGCGAAGCGCGGCACGGTGCGCGACCAGCGCGCCCACAAGCCGTTGTCGTACTTCTGCTGGCCCAGCTCGCTGGCCTGCACCCGACGGCGCTGCTTGCGGCTCAGCACGCGCGAGCCGAACACCCCGAACAGTGCGGGCAGCAGTGTGACGGCCGCGACCACGGTGCACACCACGGTGAGCGCCGCCGGTACGGCCAGCCCGTCGATGAACCGTAGGTTGATGGTGAGCAGGCCGAGCAGGGCGATGCACACCGTGCCGCCGGCGAACAGGACCGCGCGGCCGGAGGTGTTGAGCGCCTGCACGGTGGACTGCTCCGGGTCCAGCCCGGACTGCAGGCCGCGGCGGTGCCGGGTCACGATGAACAGGGCGTAGTCGACGCCGACGCCGAGGCCGATCAGCGCGCCGAGGATCTGCGCGATGCCGTTCACGGACATCAGGTGGCTGAGCGGGGCCATGAGCAGCATGCCGCCGGCCACCCCGGCCACCGCAGTCACGATCGGCAGTACCATCGCGAGCAGCGATCCGAATGCGACGAGCAGGATGACGGCGGCAGCGGCGATGCCGATCAGCGACGCGTTCGACGCCGGCGTCTGCTCGGCGGTCGAGATCGCCTTGCCGCCGAGCTCGACCGCGAGGCCCGGCTCGCGGGCGGCCGTCGCCGCGGTGATCACCCGATTGATGTCGGCGTGGTCCAGGTCGTCTGCCGCCTTGGTGAAGTTCACGGTGGCAAAAGCGGTGCGCCCGTCCGAGCTCACCTGGACCCGGCCGCCCGGCGCGTAGGGGCCGGCGACCGAGGCCACCTCGGGCAGCTGCGACACCTGTCTGAGCATCGCCGACATCCGCTGCTCGATGGCTGGATCGGTGGCGCTGCCGTGGCTCACCTGCCAGACGATCTGACCGCGGTCGCCCGCCTGGGCCGGCGCCGACTTCAGCAGCAGTGCCTGGGCGCTGCCCGACCCGGTTCCCGCAAGCGTGAGCGAGTTGTCGTACGTCGTCCTCACCGCCTGCGACATCACCGTCAGGGCGATGAGCAGACATATCCAGGCACTGATGACAACAGAGCGGTGCTGGTAGCACCAGCGTGCAAGACCCGACATGATCCTCCGTTCCTTGTGGTTCGGCTCCTCATCGTCGGGGCTGCGAATCGCCGGGTCGTCGGCTCGCCGCGGCGGTTGCCCTGATCGCGACCGCGCCATCGGTCGTAGTTCACGGTTCCGCCTACTGCGTCGGCAGTAGTTCGCTTGCCCGCGGCGGCGGCCGTTGCCTACAGTCCAGCTATGTGGGGGAGTGCCTGGAACAGACTGATTGGCCGTCAGGAGTTACAACTCCTTTCGGCGGTAACGACGGTGGTGCTGTTCGCGGTGGTGACGATCCCCGCCGACATCCGGCACGCGCTGAGCTCCCACCGGCCGCTGAGCTGGCTGGTGTCCGCAGTGGTCTACTCGGCCCTGGTGGCGTTCCGACGGTTCCCCGTCGGCACGGTGGCGGTCGCCGTCATCGGGTCGGTGGTACTCATGGCCGACGGGATGGCCTACCCGCTGACCTTGCCGGCGGTCTTCTACGTGCTGTACTCGGTCGCGCTCGGTGCCGGGCCTGGCCGGACACTCGCGGTGGGCGTCACTGTCAAGGCGGCGCTGCTCTGCGCCTCACTCATCACCCATCCCGGCATCACCGGCTTCGTGATCCTGCTGTGGGCAGCCCTGGCGGTGACCAGCGGCAGCGCGTCCCGCAGCCACCGCGGCTACGTCGCCGAGGTCGAGAAGCGCGCCAGGCGCGCCGAACAGACCAGGGAGGAGGAGGCGAATCGCCGGGTCGCCGAAGAACGGCTGAAGATCGCACGGGACCTGCACGACGCCGTCGGGCACCATGTCGCCCTGATCAGCGTGCAAGCCGGCGCGCTGGCCTGCACGCTCGACGACGAGGACCTCATCCTGGCCAGGGAGTCGCTCGCCCACATCCAGCGGGCAAGTGCGGAAGCCCTGGACGAGCTGCGCCTGACCGTCGGACTGCTGCGCGAGCCCGGCGCGGCCGAGCCGACCGAGCCAGCGGAGCCAGTTCCCGGCCTTGACCAGCTCGAAGAGCTGATCCGCTCGTTCGCCGACGCGGGCCTGCGGGTCACTCGGGAGGTGACCGGCCAGGCCAGGCCGGCGCCCGAGGCGGTGGAACTGACCGCCTACCGGGTCATCCAGGAATCGCTGACCAACACCCGCAAGCACGCCGGCTGCGCCACCGCCGTGGTGCGGCTCACGTACACGCCCGGGGTACTCAGTCTGGCGGTCGAGGACGATGGAGAGCTGGTCGCTCGTAGTGGTGGGCACACGCCTGGAGACCGTTCGCCTGGAGGGCACGGCATCGTAGGTATGCGAGAGCGGGTGGCCGCCCTGGGCGGAGCGCTGTCAGCGGGCCCGCGACCCGAGGGCGGCTACCGTGTCTTCGCCGAGCTTCCCCTGCGAGCGGCCCGGATCGAGGGCTCATGAGCACCAGGACCACACCCCCCTCGCCGGGGTCCACGACGACAGAGCCGACCCGCGTGGTCCTCGCCGACGACCAGGACCTCGTCCGCGAGGGCCTGCGGCTCATGATCGACCGCGCGCCGCTGCTGACGGTGGTGGGCGAGGCGGCCACCGGTCACGATGCCGTCCGGGTCGCCCGCGAGACGCGCGCCGACGTCGTCCTGATGGACATCCGGATGCCGGGCCTCGACGGGCTGGCCGCGACCCGGCGGATCGCCGCCGACGACAGCCTCGCCGGGGTGCGAGTGCTGATCCTGACCACGTTTGAGGTCGACGACTACGTCTTCGAGGCGCTTCGGTCGGGTGCCAGCGGATTCCTTGGCAAGGGGGCGCGCCCAGAGGTCCTGATCGACGCGATCCGCACGGTGGCGCGCGGCGACGCGCTGCTGTCGCCGTCCGCCACCCGGGGCCTGATCACGAGGTTCCTCAGGTTGCACGACAGCGAGCCGGTGCGCGCGTCACCGTTGCTCGCTTCGCTTACCGACCGGGAGCGCGAAGTGACCGCCCTGGTAGCCGACGGGATGTCGAACACGGAGATCGCCCGCCAGCTGACGCTCAGCCCGCTCACCGTCAAGACGCACGTCAACCACGCCATGACCAAGCTCGGCGCACGCGACCGCGCGCAACTCGTCGTGCTCGCCTACCAGACCGGCCTGGCCCGCCCGCCACGTCCTCGGCCATGAGCTACCGCGCCGCCGTGAGGACGATCCCCGACACGTCCCTGTCCGGTCCTCAGTCGGACTGCGGGACGATCTTCGCCTCATGGGCGGCAATGGCGAGCTGCACCCGGTCGCGCGCGTCGAGCTTGGCGAGCAGCCGTGCCACATGGGTCTTGGTGGTGGCCAGGCTAATGTGCAGCTCGGCGGAGATCTCAGCCCGAATCCACCGGGTTGATTTGAGGGTGATCGCGTCCGGGGTCCGGTGGGGGTGACTTGATGAAGGGTGAACCGCTCCGGGTTTGGTTACCGAACCCGGAACGGTTCAATCACCGCCATGACCGACCCGGCGGGCACTACCTACGCCTACAGCTACTCCGCGACCGGCCATCTGCTAGAAACAGTCCTGACCAACTACACCGGCAGCCCCACCAATCCAGTCAGCGCACGGAGGGTCGTCCTCGACTCGCGCGCCTACGACCCTGCCGGCCGCCTGGCTACCGACACCGACGCGATGGGCCGCACCACCCACACGTACTACAACGATGACAACACCGCTGCCGAGCTTGACCTCGACGGCTTCCACAACCCTGACGGCACCACCCGCAACCTCGTCCTCCAGACCAACACCTACGATCCCGCAGGCCACCTGACCCAGCGCGTCACCGGCGGCGGCCAGACCACCGTTGCCAACACTTACGATGCAGCCAGCCGCCCCGTCTCAACCACCCTCGACCCCGGCGGCCTGAACCGGACCAGCACCAACACCTCATTCGACGCCGCCGGTGACGTCCTGAGCGTCATCCGCACGGGTGGCACTGCCAGCGCCCAGACTGACTACAACTACGACGCTGCAGGCGATGTCATCCGGACTACGGTGACGAGCCAGCCCGCAGACTCCGTGACCACAACGACTTATGACCAGCAGGGGCTGCCCGTGGCGAGCATCAGCCCGAACGGCAACGCCACTGGAGTGGCGGACAAGTCACCGTTCACCTCGACTCAGTCGTACGACGCGCTCGGACGTCCGACTGTCAGGACGGGGCCGCTGTTGAGCGCCGAGAGTTACGACACGACAGTGCGAAAGACCGCCCTCTTGTCGATGCGACCAATCGTGAGCACTGGCTACGACACCTTCGGCGAGCGGACGTCCACCCAGGACCCGCAGGGCCACATCACCACGGCTACCTACGACCAGGTCGGCCACCAGGTGGCGAAATCACGCAGACGCCGACAGGTGGCACCGTCTCCGGGTCGCCAAGTTGTCCAAAGATGAATCTCAATCCGTGAGAAATGTGGTAAATTGATGGAATACTTGGAAAGCGTCTTTGCGATGATGGGGGAGCCTCCTCAGAATTTCGGCCAAGGGGTGAGGTGGGGCTCCATTGAGAGCACCCTGGGGGTGATCTCCCGAACGACTACAAGCGGTTCGTAGAGGCATATGCGCCAGTTCGTGTTAATGGCTACCCATCGTTCGATCATCCCGATTCGGACGTGTGGAGCCTCGAGAAGTGGATTAATGAGACGGTTGCGACTTATGCTGCCGAGGACTGGCATGGCGTGCTCGACGATCAAAGCCTTGCTGAGCGGTTGCGCTTTGGCTGCCCAGGGGGGCTAATTCCGATCGCTAGTAGCAGTCGCGGGGAGCTTGTATTCTTGAATTCATATGAGGCGATTGACGGATTTGGGATCACCGTATTCGTTGGATCGGACTGCGAGTTCTATGACTATAGGATGGGATTCGCCGAATGGTTGTTCCGCTATTTGGTGGGCGAGGATGTCATGGGGCCTAATAGCACCGCCTTTAATCCTGGGCCACTTGTGATCGAAGACCTCCCGAGCTCTCTTGGTGGCCGTGCTACGAGGCGGTTCGGGCCCGATCGGGGTATGTAGTGAATGTGTTCCAGCAGATCCGGATCGTGCACTGAGCGGGCTTAGGCTGGACGGCTGCGGCGGGCGTAGTAGGCGGAGACCGACAGGTCCAGCTCCCGACATACGGGCTCGACCCCGAATTCGGCGCGGAGATGGTTGATCACCGCGTCGGCCTCGTGTCAGGGGGCTGACGATTAATAACTCTGTTATCTGGGTGGCCTGTTGGTCCCTATGATCAGGGCGTGACGGATGAGACGGCGACGGTGCTCGGCAAGGTGCTCGCCCAACTGCTGCCGCAGCTGGATGAGCGGCAACGGCGCCTGGCCCTGGGGGCACCGGCCCGGGTGCTCGGCTACGGGGGTGTCCGCCGGGTGGCTCGCCTGGCGGGGTCGCGGAGCCTACTGTGGCGCGCGGCGCCCGGGAGCTGGCGTCGGGGCTGGAGCCTGCCGACCGGTTCCGGGCGGCAGGGGGCGGGCGCAAGCCGCTTCGCGACAGTGACCCGGGCCTGGTAGCGGCGCTGTTGGCACTGGTCGAGCCGGATCAGCGCGGGGATCCGCAGTCGCCGTTGCGCTGGACCGTGAAGTCCACCCGGAACCTGGCCGCGGAGCTGACCCGTCAAGGCCACCGGGTCGGCCCGGACACGGTGGCCGCGCTGCTGAAGGCCGAGGGCTTGTCCCTGCAGGGCACCTCGCGCACGACCGGGGGCGCCAGGCATCCGGACCGCGATGCCCAGTTCAGCTACATCAACTCGCAGGTCAAGGAGTTCATCGCGGCCGAACAGCCGGTGATCAGCGTGGATACCAAGAAGAAGGAGGTCCTCGGCGACTACTCGGTCGGCGGGCGCGAGTGGCACTGCGCCGGAGAGCCGGTGCGGGTGCGCGCGCACGACTTCCCCGAGAAGGACGCGCAGAAGGCGGTGCCGTACGGGATCTACGACCTGGCCGCGGACACCGGCTGGGTGTCGGTATGCTGCGACAGGGACACCGCCGCGTTCGCGGTGGCCACTCTGCGCCGTGCGACCCGGCTACTGATCACTGCGGACGCCGGCGGGGCGAACGGCTACCGAGAAGAGGGGCAAGGCGGTGGACTTCTGCCTCCACCTCGCCGCAGCGCTCGTCACGCTCCGCATGCTCATCCGCCGCGCGACCACGTTGTACCGCTGGGGCACCCGCCCCACCACCCGCCGCCTCAAGTGACGCCTACTGCCGGTCGGTCTAAGGCCGTACGTCGACACGCGGACGCCGCCAAGGTCAGGGCCATGCCCAGACGCCGGCCCCCTTCACCGGCAGAGTGAGCTCGCGCGGCCCAGTGGGCGTCCACTACCGTCGCTGACCAATAGGCCCATGAGGATCTTGGTTTCCAGGAGGAACGATGAGTGACGATCCGAAGGTGCCCGTCCCGGGCACCGGCTCCATCTCACGCTTGACGATCCGAGCCGATGAGCAGGACGTCTGGCTCTGCTTCGAGCCCTGGGCAACTGAGCACACGGTTCCGGCAGGCACGAGCGTGATTGTCGAATTCGACGGCGTTCGCAGCGTCCTGGAGATGCAGCACCACCGCGAGGGCATCACCTTCTTCAGCAACGGCCTGCATCCGGACCTGCGCGGAGAGGACGGCTCCGACGTGCTGATACTCAGTGATGTGATGCCGCCCACGCCGGACGTCTCCGACCAGGCGTTCCGCAACATCATGTCCATAGTGCCACCGGTTCACCCCAGCTCTGGAGCGCCTTCCTGAAGCCTGTCCTGGACTGCGGAGCTACGCGGGGCGAAGAACGGGGTCGATCTCGGCCAGGATGTCGTGCAGCTGACGGGCCCCCAGGGCAACGCGGTCATCAGCGTCCCGCAGCATCTCCGCGCACAACTGCATCGCTTTGTCCCGGTCTTCGGAGAAGATGCTGAACACGTCGACGGTCGCGGCGTGGATCCAATCGCTGTGATTCGAGTTGGCGACTGCCATCGCGGAGGCGATTGCCGTCAGCCCGATCCTGTCCATTCGCCGAAGCACGGCTTCCGCAGTCACCCGGGTGACGAAAGTGCCGCCCGGGTCGGGCACGAGCTCCAGCAGTGGCCCGAGGGCCTCCTGCATGTCGGCGAAAGCCGCCAGGCCGCGACCGGCATCCGCCCGGTCACGGTAGTCCGGGCTTCGCCCAAGCTCGCGGAGCGCCACGCAAGCGGCATGCCGCCGGTCACTGTCCCCTCGCAGCAGGGCGCGCAGTCGCCTCACCTCAGCGACCAGGCAGGGCATGTCCTGCCGCGCGGAAGCGATGAAATCGAGATCGGGCTCTGGCACGATTTCTGTGGAAGCTCACGTTGCGTGATTGTTGATCTTCTTGACTGTCCTTGTGAGGTTGCCTGGAAATCGTCGGGTGCCGTCGTGCTGTCGGTGATCTTGATCGATATGGTCAACTGCTTAGGGTGCGCCAGGACTTCGACCGGGGGATTCCCTGCTGGTCCAGAAGGGCCTGGAAGGCGGTTGGCGGTCTCGGCGAAGGGGCCCGCTGCGTGGCTGGCCGGCCGCTGAGCCGTTCGGTGTTCACGGCGATGGCCGTGAGTACGTGCTGTACGTGCGCTTTTGGCTGTCCGCGGTAGCGGCAGCGGCGCATGCCGTGGCCGTGGGCGAACTCGTTGATTGTGCCCTCCACGCCGGAGCGGACCGCGTAGCGGGCCTTCCACTCCGGCGTCTGCTGCTCAGTGCGGACACGGACTTGCAGGTCACGGAGCTCTCGCGGGGGGAAGCCCACGTTCCGCGCGCCGCTGGAGCTCGTGCACCGGGGACGGTCGGGACACGGCTGGCACTGGCTTTTGGTGAACCGCGCCACGATCAGTGGTGCCGCGGTGGGCGAGGAGCGTCGTGCGCCGCGCTCACCATCCCTGCCTCCGCCCGTCCACCTTGAACAGCCCCGGCGCGGTCTCGGCCAGGATCCCGCGCTCGACCAGACGCTTCAACTTCGCACGCATCCCTTCCACATGACGCGCCTCGGACCCGACCCCCAACTGCGCGCACCTCCTTGCAGCGCATCGCCGCCCCCGTGGTCGCGAACAGGCCGATGACCGCCTGGTACTCCGGCGACATCGCCGTCACATCCAGCTCCGCCTCGGCCACTAGCAACGCCGCCGCCACCCCGCCAGAGCCGTCCCCGTCCCCGTCCCCGTCCCCGTCCCCGGCCACCTGGCCACCGGGCGACGAGGACGGCCCGTCGGCCAGGACTTCATCCACGGTCCCCCGCGTGACCCGCAGCCGCGACAGCTGCACCTCCAGCCGGGACAACTCCTCGGAAAGCCCGGCGATCTGCTCGCGCAGCCGATCGGCCCGGCCACGCACTTCAGCCTCCCTGGCCTCCAGCGCCTCGATCAACGACGGCACCACACCACCCACCCCCGGCTCGGCACCCGCACCCACGGCGGGCTCCACGCCCACGACGCTAGAAGCCCACCATTTCGGTCCCACCGCAGAAGCCCGCGAATCACCCCAACGAGGCACCCTCAGATCTGCGCCTGAAGTTCGATGTACATATTGGCCTTGCCTGGATGGCGTGTGCGGGGCGGCCGGTGGCTGGCCCTGGACGCCCTGGAGACCGGCCTCAGCTGACCTCGGCTCGTGCGTGCGGCAGTCGGCGGACGGCGGTGGAGGCGAGCGGAGCCAAGGCCGCCGCGGCGTAGAGGATGCCCGCGGTCGCAGTCACCCGGAAGCCGCCGAAGGTCTGGGTGAGCGGGCCGACGCTGAGCTGGCCGATCGGTATCGCGAGGTAGGAGAGCAGGTCGTCGTAGGACGAGACGCGGGAGAGCGCGTGAGCGGGGACGTGTTCCTGCAGCGAGGTCTCCCAGCTGATTCCGGAGACGGCGGAACCCAGCCCTGCGACGAACGCGGCACCGGTCAGCCAGGGGGCGTGCAGGCGCGCGCCGAGCGCCAGCAGGGGCAGCGCACCGAGCGCGCTCGCCAGCTGGCCCAGCCGCAGCAGGTGCCGGACCGCCAGCCGGTACATCAGCACGCTCATCAGCAGCAGGCCTGCCCCACGGGCGCTGAGCACGAACCCCCAGACCGCCTCGCTGCTGAGCTGCCGGGTGAGGGTGGGCCCGAGGATCTGCCAGGTGCCGGTCTGCACCAGGTTCATGAGGCAGAAGGCGCCGGTCACCGTCCATACCCACGGCAGGCGGCGGAACTCCGTCCAGCCGTCACGGATGTCTCTGAGCACGGTGCTGCTCTGGCGCTTGGGCGCGGCTGAGATGAGGGGGAGCCGGGCGAGGCATCCGGCCGCGAGCAGGTACGTCAGGGCGTCGAAGGCGATCGCCGTGCCGCCGCCGACGGCCACCACCAGTACCCCGGAGAGGCTCGGTCCGAGGACCTTCGTGGCGCTGTTCGCCGAGCCAAGAGCTGCATTGGCCTGCTGGAGCAGTGTCCGGTCGACGAGTTGGGGCACGACGCCCCGCAGGGCGGGGGTGGTGAACGCGGCGACCACGCCGCTCAGGAGTTCCAGCGCGGCCACCGGAAGCAGCGAGTACCGGTCCGTCAGCAGCAGTACCGCAACACCACCCTGGGTGAGTGCCGAGCCGAGGTTGGCGGCCACCAGCACCGTCCGGCGCGGGAGGCGGTCGGCGGTGGCCCCGCCCAGCAGGAGGAACACGAGCAGGGGCAGCATCCGGGCGGCGAGGATCACCCCGAGATCGCCGGAGCCGGGGGCGGAATCCAGGACGGCGAAGGCCAGCGCGACCGGCGCCATCGAACTGCCGAGCAGGGACACCAGCCGCCCGGCGAAGAACCAGCGGAAGTGCGTCTGTCGAAGGAGAGGTGTGAGCACCGGCCAGAGTCTCCGGTGGCCGGGGAGCGGACGGTATCGTTTCGCCAGGAGGCGAAAGATGACACTGCTGCGGCTCAGCTCGATGGCCCTGTCGCGGTCGCGCTTCGCGCTCTCGCCGCTCGCCGAGACCCTGGCGTCGACGATCCTGCTGGGCAGACCCTGCACCGACCCGTGGCTGCACCCCTGGCACACTCGTCATCTTGGTGCGTTCGACGCCCTGTTGGACGCAGACCCCTTCGCCAAGGGCCTGGTCAGGCTGCTCGGCTCGACCAAGTGGCTGCCCGGATTCGTCGTCATTGCGCCGTCGGGCGGCATGCGGACCGTGCTAGCCACCGAGCTGGCCGAGGTCACCCGGATCTCCGACACCGAGGCGCGCGCCGAGCTGGAGGCGGCCGTCGCGCACAGCTGGAAGCAGCACGACTTGAACTGGCTGACCGGTCACGGCTGGGCGGCCAGGACGGCCGACCTGTTCCGGTACGTCTGGAGGAACTGCGTGCTCCCGGACTGGCCGCGCCGCCGGGCACTGCTGGAACGCGATGTCACCTACCGGGCGGGCCTGCTCGCCGCCTACGGCTGGCCCCGGGCCCTGGAGCAGATGAGCCGGGGCAGCGGCTGGGTCGGCGCCGACGCGATCCGTTTCAGCAACCGCCCCGGGCCCGACCATGTGGTCGCCGACGAGGGCATGCTCTTCGTGCCGGTCAGCGCGTCGAGCGGCACCTGGCTCTGCGACGCGACGCCCGGACGGATCGCGCTGGTCTACCCGGCGCGCGGCTCCGCCACGACGGCACACCCGAGCCCCGAACATGCCCTCGGCCGCCTGATCGGGACCGGCCGGGCGGCGATCCTCACCGAACTCGAACGCCCAGCGACCAGTAGCGAACTCGCCGCCCAGCTCGGCCTCTCGCTCGGCACCGTCGGAGGCCACCTTGCTGTGCTGCGCGAGGCCGACCTGATAGCCGGGACGAGGGTCGGCCGACGGGTCGTCTACCGGCGTACCGCAACCGGCGATCTGCTCTCCAGCCCAGCCGACGTCGCCTGACCAGCCGACCCGCCACCCGCTCCACTGGCGTAGCAGCGTACGTTGCTGCAGGCCAGCAACGTACGCCGCCCTCAGAAGATCTGCACCCATCTTGTATGAGCCAAGAAGCTGACACTCCCGCGAAAGTCGGGTGGAGCGGCGGGCTCAGGGGATGAGCAGGAGTTTGCCGGTGGTCCGGCGGCCTTGGAGATCGGTTTGGGCCTGGGCGGCCTGAGCGAGGGGGTAGTGGGTGGTGTGGGTGGCGGTGAGGGTGCCGTCGCGTAGCCAGGCGAAGACCTCGGCGGCGCGGGTGGCGAGCTCCTCGGGGGCGGTGGCGTGGTCGACCAGGGTCGGCCGGGTCAGGAACAGCGAGCCGGCGGCCGCCAGCCGCTGGGGGTCGAACGGCGGGACCGGGCCGGAGGCGGCCCCAACCAGGACGAAGGTGCCGCGCCGGCGCAAGGACGCCAGCCCCAGCTCGAAGGTGTCCTTGCCGACGCCGTCGAACACCACCTCAACGCCCCGGCCGCCGGTGAGTTCGCGAATCCGGGCGGCGAGCTCGGCCGGCCGGTTCCCGGAGCCGGGTGGCAGCACCAGCACGTCCCGGGCGCCCGCAGCGCGGGCGATCCGGGCCTTGGTCTCGGTGGAGACCGTGCCGACGACGTGGACGCCGCGCCGGGGCAGCACCCGGACGAGCTGCTGTCCCAGCCCTCCGGCGGCGGTCGGCACCAGCGCCGCCTCCCCGGCGATGACCGGGTAGCTGGAGGTGGTGAGGTACTGGGCGGTCAGGCCCTGGGGCAGGACGGCGGCTGCGGCCTGCTCCGTGATGTCCGCCGGTAGCCGGACCGCCGCCCGGACCGGGACGACGGCCTGCTCGGCGTAGCTGCCGGGCGCCGACCACCAGGCGACGCGGTCGCCGGGTGCGAAAGTGTCGGCGCCCGGACCGACGGAGAGGACCGTCCCGGCTCCCTCGCTGCCGGGCACCAGCGGGGCGGCCAGCGGGCTGCGGCCCTCGCGCTCGTACACATCCTTGTAGTTGACGCCTGCGGCCGCCACCCGGACCACCAGTTCGCCGGGGCCGGGAACCGGGTCAGGGCACTCGGTCACCGTGAGTACGACGACTGCTCTCATGGGGTACCTCTCAGCTGGTGTAGCGGGGCAGGCGGTCGACAGGGGCCGTCCGTTCACGTGCCGGTCTGCGGCGTTGAGCGCCTCGTCCAGGATCTCCAGGCCCTGACGGGCCTCCTCGTCGGTGATGGTGCACGGCGGCACGACGTGGATGCGGTTGAAGTTGTAGACCGGCCACATGCCGCGCTCCTTGCAGGCGGCGACCACCTCGTCCACCGGCCGGGTCTGCGCTCCGCTCGCCGCGTAGGGCACCAGCATCTCGCGCGTCCCACGGTCACGGACCAGCTCGACCGCCCAGAACACGCCGAGTCCACGCACCTCGCCGACGGAGGGGTGGCGCTCGGCGATCTCGCGCAGACCGGGGTGACGGCGCTGGATGTCGCGAAGCGGTCCGGGCGGCAGAACGAGCTGCTCCGGGGTGTTGCCCGCGCCGAGGCGGGCGGGCAGCCAGCCAGCCGGGCGGCGCCGGCCGGGACGGCGGCCAGCATCTCGGCGGTGGCCGGGTTCTCCTCGGAGGCGAGGCGCAGGTCCGCCGCCGCCGAGCGGACCCCGGCGGCCGGCGTGCCGACCAGGACCACCAGTAGCCACGGGAAGGACCGTCAGCGCCGCTCCCACGCCCGACTCCCGCCGTCCGGGCCCGCCTGATCCCACACCCGGGCGCACGCCGCCAGCTGCGCCGCGGCCTCCTCGGCGCCGACACCGGGACCGGTGGCGTTCCACGAACGCTCGCGGCCGGTGGCGTTCCTGGCCGGTGCCGGCGGTGTAGGCGAGCTCGGCGGCGGGACGGTACCCCGCCCTCGACCGGCAACTCGGGGGCGGGGAGGAAGTCGAGCGGGCCGCAGCCGCACGACGCCGAGCCGACCTACCCGTCGACCCGCCTCGACACCGCCCCGGCTCCGCATACCCACGACACGGCCTGCGGTTGCGGCGGCCATCTGGACCCGGAGCGACCCGGCTTCGACTTGCCGCTGCCCATCTGATCGCGGAACTCGTGGGACCGGCCCCGGCCCCGGCGCCTCGGTGTCGGGGCCTAGGATCGGCGGAGGCGCGCGGAGTTCGCGGGCCGGGGGGAGGCATTCACCATGGTTCGTGACAATGGGTACGGCGAGCTCGGCAAGAGGTTCGAGGCGTACCTCCGGGCCGGCGTACCAGCGTTGCAGAAGGCGGGGTAAACCCGACCGCCTTCCTGAAGATGATCGTGATCTCCGGCGGGGTGATCACCGCGAAGCAGCTTCTGGCCTCGGTCAAGGACACATCCGACGGATTTGCCAAGCTGTGGGAGAAGAAGAAGCTCGATTCCAGCGTCGAATTTGCGGTGTGCCTGCCCTGGTTCAGGGAGTTGTTCACCGACGAGGAAGTCGACCGGGCTCGGTTCCGCCTGACGGAGCACGGCTTCGACCTGGAGCGGATCAGCGGTGTCACGGCACCGGACTGGTACACCGCGCCGGTTGCGGACCAACCGGACCGGGCTGACACAGCGGCACGGACCGCGGAGCGCCTCGGTGAGTGGGGCCGACCGGCACCGCCGCCGACCTACCGGCAGCGCGTCGAGGCGGAGGAGGCGGCACAGAGCGCCCGTCCCGCCACCAGTGCGGCGCTGAAGACCGAGGTGGTGCGCTCGGCCGTGTTCCGGGAGCGCGCCGGGGGCCGCTGCGAGCATCCCGGATGCGGCCATCCCGGCTTCCATGTGATTGGCCGCAACGAGCAGCCCATCGTCGAGGTCGACCACGTCGACGGCCTGAAAGACGGAGGCCTGGACCATCCGGTCAACATGGTGGTGCTCTGCCCCAACTGCCATGCCGTCAAGACCCGGGGACGTGACGCCGTGATCGCCGGCCTGACGCTGCCCTGGAGCTCCGGCGCGGTCGAAGGGCACGTCAACCGCATCAAGATGATCAAACGCCAAATGTACGGTCGTGCGGGCTTCGACCTTCTGCGCAAGCGGGTCCTGCTGGCCGACTGAGCACCGCCTTCGACTCTCAGGTGTGAGGCCAGGGATCGATCCCCGCCTCCTTGAGGAGCCGCTCCTCCCGCCAGTTCAAGAAGAGCGCCTGCTCGGGGGAGAATCCGCCCATGCTCGTGATTTCTCCGGTCATGAGGCCGACGAGGAACTCGACCATCCCGCACGCGTGGGCCACCCAGTCGCCTTCGCGTGCGAGCACAAGGACGGTCCAGCTGTCCGGGTCCGGATCCGAGGTGTCCCAGAATGCATGGTTGGCACCGCAGTCCATCGCCCAGGAGATCCGTCCCCGCAGGTCCGGGTCCTCATCCGGCTCCAGATCCAGCAGGCCGTATCCGTCCTCGTTCAACTCCTCGAACGTCAGTGGGCGTCGGACCCCCGGGGCAACCAGGAGCGGCAGCCCTACGAAGAAGCCGTTGTCGATCGAGCCACCACCGTAGACAGAGACGAAGTCGCGGTAGTCCGCGGGGAAGTCAGTCCCCCACTTCCGGCGGGCCTCATCCCAATCGATCGCATCACCGGCTCCGGCGTGTGGTGGCATCAGCTCAGCCAGCCTGGCGACGCTCGGATGCATCAGGAGTCCTTCCAAGAGGCTCAGCCAGAGCGCCTTCGTCCGCTTTGTCCGCACGTCGGCGCAACTTCAATCCGGGACACCCTACTGATCAAGCCTCCGTATTATGAATCTCGTTACCCACGGTCACCAACCACAGAACTCGTGCCTGAGCAGTGAGAGCACCTGTCGCTCGGCGGCGAGAGCACCCCGTGCCACGGGAGAGTGATGTCGCCGAGTTTTGAGAGCACTCGGGTGCTTGCTTCGGGACCATGGCTGTGCTCGTCACGACGAGGGGGTCCGGGTGCTGCCGAAGTCCAAGGTCGATCTGTACGCGGCGATCCGCCGTGACTCGCGCGCCGGCCTGTCTCAGCGTGCCCTGCAGCGCAAGTACGGGGTCGGCTTCCTGACGGTGCAGAAGGCCCTGGAGTCGGCCCTGAGAGGAGTCGCCGGCCCGCCAGCCAGCCCTGTTCGACGACCCCGCAGCGGCCTGCAACGCCGTCGAGCCCACTGCAGCAGCACCGAGCTGCTGCTGCAGTGGGCCCACGTCACCTACCACTACCGCGCGCTGCGCAGCGCCCGGACCTGCGCCTGGCTGCCGGCGTCCGTGTTCGTCACCGTCCTGCAAGGCATCGAGGACGGCGACCTGATCGTCGGGCGGAGCTCGGCCTCCACCGCCCACCCGCGACAGCGGGCGCTGCCCGGCAGATCGGCGGAGCCCCCACAGCGGGCAAGACGCTCGACCTGGCAGCCCTTCGCCGGCACGCCGCCCAGGAACTGCTGGAAGAGACCGGCCTGGCCACCGATCCCCAGGACCTGACCGTATGGGGCGTCACCCGTGGCGACCACGGCAACGTCGGCATCCACTTCCGGGCACCGGCAGCACCGGCCACCCCGGTGCTCCCTCATCGAGGCGCTGGCGCTGGAGGACCCGAACAGCCGGGCTGCCTACGACACCCGCCAGGCCGCCGGGAGAAGAAGGCCAAGCAGGCCCACCGCGCGCTGATGCAGACCCTGGCATGCACCGACTGCAGCCAGGTCCCCACGCAGGAGAGCACCTACGAGTACGGGCTCCACGGCCAGTGGACCCGCCGCCGCAGCGGCCGCTGCTGGTCCTGCCGCCAGGACCGAAAGGAACGGCTGGAACGGGAGGCTGAAGAGAAGCGGGAGGCCGCCGGGAGGCGAACGCCGGGCTGCGCCCGTGTTGGACGTGCTGGGGTTCGATCGGTGGGGTAGGGCGGCGCGCTGGTCGGCTTCCTCGCGGAGCTGTCGTAACACCACCTCCTGGTTGCCGGGGGATGCTTTTCCCCAACGCCCTATGGCTTTCCGGCGGCCTCGATGTTGGAGATCATCCTGCGCAGCACCTTGAGCGTGGCCGCGTAGTCGTCGTCGCTGATGCCGTCGTGGACCACGGCACGAAGATCGGTTACCAGTTCACGCAGCCGTGTCCTGGCCGCTTCTCCTGCATCGGTGAGGTACAGGTGGTCTGTGGCGTCGGTCCGTAGCCAGCCACGGTGGAGCAGCTGGGCGACGACGCGGGGGATCTCGTGTTGCCCATCCGCGAGGGGCAGCAGCTGGGCGGCTATCTCGTCGCGGCTCGGCGCCGCAGGCTGGTACTTGACGCTGTTGAGCACCCAGTACTGCGGCTGCGTGACGTCGATCCCTGCCATGGCGTCACGCAGATGCCTGGTAACGACGGCGTGAGCCTGACCGCTCCAGTAGCCGATTGGCTGGCTGGCCAGTATGTCGTCGGTGGCATTCGGATTGGCCGGTGCCTGGTCGGTGGTGGTGCCGGTCAGGAAGTCCATGATCACGATGCTATATCCGGGCGTCCGGCCTGGGGCGGATGTTCTCGACGCCTGAGGGCAGTGGGATGGCCCCGCTCGTACCCATCGGTGCCGCTTCGCCCGTCGAAGCCCTGTGGCGTCCCGCGGCCGCCCCCACTGTCGCCGACGTCCCCGCGCAGCAGACGACGGCCGCACCCGTCCCGGCCCGCCGGTGCTCCGCTTCGTCCAGGACCAGGAGACCGAGCGCCCAGGCGAAGTGGAGCCGTTCCGGCGCCGGCACCTGGTCCTCACCGCCCACCTCCTCGGCCACCTGGCGCAGGCCGCCGCCCAGACCGGGCAAGGACGACCCCGACCGCGCGCCGGTGCTGATGGTCGAGGTCGACCGCTCCACCATGTCGCCGGAGCGGGTGGCCGCGAAGTTCACCGCCTACCGCGAGCTGTTCCGCACGAAGGTGAAGAGCATCGACCCGGCGCTGGCCACCGAGGACCCGACCGACCGGGACGGTCCACTGGTGGCGCCGGACCTGGCCCGGCCACACCCGGCCGGGCCACCCGCCCGTCGCCCTGGTCGTCACCGACGCCGGGCCCCTCGCCCTGGCCAACCGTCAGCAGGCGGTGGCGGACCTGGGCCGCGACGCCTGGGGCGGTGGCTGGTGGGTCATCCGAGGAGACGATGCCGACGGGGACGGCTGGCGCGAGTACAACGGCGCGGTGCCGGTCATCACCACCACCCTGGAGCTGTTGGCCGAGCACG
>NZ_CP197247.1:0-16230 GCF_052076145.1 Kitasatospora sp. McL0602
CGGTGATCTTGATCGATATGGTCAACTGCTTAGGGTGCGCCAGGACTTCGACCGGGGGATTCCCTGCTGGTCCAGAAGGGCCTGGAAGGCGGTTGGCGGTCTCGGCGAAGGGGCCCGCTGCGTGGCTGGCCGGCCGCTGAGCCGTTCGGTGTTCACGGCGATGGCCGTGAGTACGTGCTGTACGTGCGCTTTTGGCTGTCCGCGGTAGCGGCAGCGGCGCATGCCGTGGCCGTGGGCGAACTCGTTGATTGTGCCCTCCACGCCGGAGCGGACCGCGTAGCGGGCCTTCCACTCCGGCGTCTGCTGCTCAGTGCGGACACGGACTTGCAGGTCACGGAGCTCTCGCGGGGGGAAGCCCACGTTCCGCGCGCCGCTGGAGCTCGTGCACCGGGGACGGTCGGGACACGGCTGGCACTGGCTTTTGGTGAACCGCGCCACGATCAGTGGTGCCGCGGTGGGCGAGGAGCGTCGTGCGCCGCGCTCACCATCCCTGCCTCCGCCCGTCCACCTTGAACAGCCCCGGCGCGGTCTCGGCCAGGATCCCGCGCTCGACCAGACGCTTCAACTTCGCACGCATCCCTTCCACATGACGCGCCTCGGACCCGACCCCCAACTGCGCGCACCTCCTTGCAGCGCATCGCCGCCCCCGTGGTCGCGAACAGGCCGATGACCGCCTGGTACTCCGGCGACATCGCCGTCACATCCAGCTCCGCCTCGGCCACTAGCAACGCCGCCGCCACCCCGCCAGAGCCGTCCCCGTCCCCGTCCCCGTCCCCGTCCCCGGCCACCTGGCCACCGGGCGACGAGGACGGCCCGTCGGCCAGGACTTCATCCACGGTCCCCCGCGTGACCCGCAGCCGCGACAGCTGCACCTCCAGCCGGGACAACTCCTCGGAAAGCCCGGCGATCTGCTCGCGCAGCCGATCGGCCCGGCCACGCACTTCAGCCTCCCTGGCCTCCAGCGCCTCGATCAACGACGGCACCACACCACCCACCCCCGGCTCGGCACCCGCACCCACGGCGGGCTCCACGCCCACGACGCTAGAAGCCCACCATTTCGGTCCCACCGCAGAAGCCCGCGAATCACCCCAACGAGGCACCCTCAGATCTGCGCCTGAAGTTCGATGTACATATTGGCCTTGCCTGGATGGCGTGTGCGGGGCGGCCGGTGGCTGGCCCTGGACGCCCTGGAGACCGGCCTCAGCTGACCTCGGCTCGTGCGTGCGGCAGTCGGCGGACGGCGGTGGAGGCGAGCGGAGCCAAGGCCGCCGCGGCGTAGAGGATGCCCGCGGTCGCAGTCACCCGGAAGCCGCCGAAGGTCTGGGTGAGCGGGCCGACGCTGAGCTGGCCGATCGGTATCGCGAGGTAGGAGAGCAGGTCGTCGTAGGACGAGACGCGGGAGAGCGCGTGAGCGGGGACGTGTTCCTGCAGCGAGGTCTCCCAGCTGATTCCGGAGACGGCGGAACCCAGCCCTGCGACGAACGCGGCACCGGTCAGCCAGGGGGCGTGCAGGCGCGCGCCGAGCGCCAGCAGGGGCAGCGCACCGAGCGCGCTCGCCAGCTGGCCCAGCCGCAGCAGGTGCCGGACCGCCAGCCGGTACATCAGCACGCTCATCAGCAGCAGGCCTGCCCCACGGGCGCTGAGCACGAACCCCCAGACCGCCTCGCTGCTGAGCTGCCGGGTGAGGGTGGGCCCGAGGATCTGCCAGGTGCCGGTCTGCACCAGGTTCATGAGGCAGAAGGCGCCGGTCACCGTCCATACCCACGGCAGGCGGCGGAACTCCGTCCAGCCGTCACGGATGTCTCTGAGCACGGTGCTGCTCTGGCGCTTGGGCGCGGCTGAGATGAGGGGGAGCCGGGCGAGGCATCCGGCCGCGAGCAGGTACGTCAGGGCGTCGAAGGCGATCGCCGTGCCGCCGCCGACGGCCACCACCAGTACCCCGGAGAGGCTCGGTCCGAGGACCTTCGTGGCGCTGTTCGCCGAGCCAAGAGCTGCATTGGCCTGCTGGAGCAGTGTCCGGTCGACGAGTTGGGGCACGACGCCCCGCAGGGCGGGGGTGGTGAACGCGGCGACCACGCCGCTCAGGAGTTCCAGCGCGGCCACCGGAAGCAGCGAGTACCGGTCCGTCAGCAGCAGTACCGCAACACCACCCTGGGTGAGTGCCGAGCCGAGGTTGGCGGCCACCAGCACCGTCCGGCGCGGGAGGCGGTCGGCGGTGGCCCCGCCCAGCAGGAGGAACACGAGCAGGGGCAGCATCCGGGCGGCGAGGATCACCCCGAGATCGCCGGAGCCGGGGGCGGAATCCAGGACGGCGAAGGCCAGCGCGACCGGCGCCATCGAACTGCCGAGCAGGGACACCAGCCGCCCGGCGAAGAACCAGCGGAAGTGCGTCTGTCGAAGGAGAGGTGTGAGCACCGGCCAGAGTCTCCGGTGGCCGGGGAGCGGACGGTATCGTTTCGCCAGGAGGCGAAAGATGACACTGCTGCGGCTCAGCTCGATGGCCCTGTCGCGGTCGCGCTTCGCGCTCTCGCCGCTCGCCGAGACCCTGGCGTCGACGATCCTGCTGGGCAGACCCTGCACCGACCCGTGGCTGCACCCCTGGCACACTCGTCATCTTGGTGCGTTCGACGCCCTGTTGGACGCAGACCCCTTCGCCAAGGGCCTGGTCAGGCTGCTCGGCTCGACCAAGTGGCTGCCCGGATTCGTCGTCATTGCGCCGTCGGGCGGCATGCGGACCGTGCTAGCCACCGAGCTGGCCGAGGTCACCCGGATCTCCGACACCGAGGCGCGCGCCGAGCTGGAGGCGGCCGTCGCGCACAGCTGGAAGCAGCACGACTTGAACTGGCTGACCGGTCACGGCTGGGCGGCCAGGACGGCCGACCTGTTCCGGTACGTCTGGAGGAACTGCGTGCTCCCGGACTGGCCGCGCCGCCGGGCACTGCTGGAACGCGATGTCACCTACCGGGCGGGCCTGCTCGCCGCCTACGGCTGGCCCCGGGCCCTGGAGCAGATGAGCCGGGGCAGCGGCTGGGTCGGCGCCGACGCGATCCGTTTCAGCAACCGCCCCGGGCCCGACCATGTGGTCGCCGACGAGGGCATGCTCTTCGTGCCGGTCAGCGCGTCGAGCGGCACCTGGCTCTGCGACGCGACGCCCGGACGGATCGCGCTGGTCTACCCGGCGCGCGGCTCCGCCACGACGGCACACCCGAGCCCCGAACATGCCCTCGGCCGCCTGATCGGGACCGGCCGGGCGGCGATCCTCACCGAACTCGAACGCCCAGCGACCAGTAGCGAACTCGCCGCCCAGCTCGGCCTCTCGCTCGGCACCGTCGGAGGCCACCTTGCTGTGCTGCGCGAGGCCGACCTGATAGCCGGGACGAGGGTCGGCCGACGGGTCGTCTACCGGCGTACCGCAACCGGCGATCTGCTCTCCAGCCCAGCCGACGTCGCCTGACCAGCCGACCCGCCACCCGCTCCACTGGCGTAGCAGCGTACGTTGCTGCAGGCCAGCAACGTACGCCGCCCTCAGAAGATCTGCACCCATCTTGTATGAGCCAAGAAGCTGACACTCCCGCGAAAGTCGGGTGGAGCGGCGGGCTCAGGGGATGAGCAGGAGTTTGCCGGTGGTCCGGCGGCCTTGGAGATCGGTTTGGGCCTGGGCGGCCTGAGCGAGGGGGTAGTGGGTGGTGTGGGTGGCGGTGAGGGTGCCGTCGCGTAGCCAGGCGAAGACCTCGGCGGCGCGGGTGGCGAGCTCCTCGGGGGCGGTGGCGTGGTCGACCAGGGTCGGCCGGGTCAGGAACAGCGAGCCGGCGGCCGCCAGCCGCTGGGGGTCGAACGGCGGGACCGGGCCGGAGGCGGCCCCAACCAGGACGAAGGTGCCGCGCCGGCGCAAGGACGCCAGCCCCAGCTCGAAGGTGTCCTTGCCGACGCCGTCGAACACCACCTCAACGCCCCGGCCGCCGGTGAGTTCGCGAATCCGGGCGGCGAGCTCGGCCGGCCGGTTCCCGGAGCCGGGTGGCAGCACCAGCACGTCCCGGGCGCCCGCAGCGCGGGCGATCCGGGCCTTGGTCTCGGTGGAGACCGTGCCGACGACGTGGACGCCGCGCCGGGGCAGCACCCGGACGAGCTGCTGTCCCAGCCCTCCGGCGGCGGTCGGCACCAGCGCCGCCTCCCCGGCGATGACCGGGTAGCTGGAGGTGGTGAGGTACTGGGCGGTCAGGCCCTGGGGCAGGACGGCGGCTGCGGCCTGCTCCGTGATGTCCGCCGGTAGCCGGACCGCCGCCCGGACCGGGACGACGGCCTGCTCGGCGTAGCTGCCGGGCGCCGACCACCAGGCGACGCGGTCGCCGGGTGCGAAAGTGTCGGCGCCCGGACCGACGGAGAGGACCGTCCCGGCTCCCTCGCTGCCGGGCACCAGCGGGGCGGCCAGCGGGCTGCGGCCCTCGCGCTCGTACACATCCTTGTAGTTGACGCCTGCGGCCGCCACCCGGACCACCAGTTCGCCGGGGCCGGGAACCGGGTCAGGGCACTCGGTCACCGTGAGTACGACGACTGCTCTCATGGGGTACCTCTCAGCTGGTGTAGCGGGGCAGGCGGTCGACAGGGGCCGTCCGTTCACGTGCCGGTCTGCGGCGTTGAGCGCCTCGTCCAGGATCTCCAGGCCCTGACGGGCCTCCTCGTCGGTGATGGTGCACGGCGGCACGACGTGGATGCGGTTGAAGTTGTAGACCGGCCACATGCCGCGCTCCTTGCAGGCGGCGACCACCTCGTCCACCGGCCGGGTCTGCGCTCCGCTCGCCGCGTAGGGCACCAGCATCTCGCGCGTCCCACGGTCACGGACCAGCTCGACCGCCCAGAACACGCCGAGTCCACGCACCTCGCCGACGGAGGGGTGGCGCTCGGCGATCTCGCGCAGACCGGGGTGACGGCGCTGGATGTCGCGAAGCGGTCCGGGCGGCAGAACGAGCTGCTCCGGGGTGTTGCCCGCGCCGAGGCGGGCGGGCAGCCAGCCAGCCGGGCGGCGCCGGCCGGGACGGCGGCCAGCATCTCGGCGGTGGCCGGGTTCTCCTCGGAGGCGAGGCGCAGGTCCGCCGCCGCCGAGCGGACCCCGGCGGCCGGCGTGCCGACCAGGACCACCAGTAGCCACGGGAAGGACCGTCAGCGCCGCTCCCACGCCCGACTCCCGCCGTCCGGGCCCGCCTGATCCCACACCCGGGCGCACGCCGCCAGCTGCGCCGCGGCCTCCTCGGCGCCGACACCGGGACCGGTGGCGTTCCACGAACGCTCGCGGCCGGTGGCGTTCCTGGCCGGTGCCGGCGGTGTAGGCGAGCTCGGCGGCGGGACGGTACCCCGCCCTCGACCGGCAACTCGGGGGCGGGGAGGAAGTCGAGCGGGCCGCAGCCGCACGACGCCGAGCCGACCTACCCGTCGACCCGCCTCGACACCGCCCCGGCTCCGCATACCCACGACACGGCCTGCGGTTGCGGCGGCCATCTGGACCCGGAGCGACCCGGCTTCGACTTGCCGCTGCCCATCTGATCGCGGAACTCGTGGGACCGGCCCCGGCCCCGGCGCCTCGGTGTCGGGGCCTAGGATCGGCGGAGGCGCGCGGAGTTCGCGGGCCGGGGGGAGGCATTCACCATGGTTCGTGACAATGGGTACGGCGAGCTCGGCAAGAGGTTCGAGGCGTACCTCCGGGCCGGCGTACCAGCGTTGCAGAAGGCGGGGTAAACCCGACCGCCTTCCTGAAGATGATCGTGATCTCCGGCGGGGTGATCACCGCGAAGCAGCTTCTGGCCTCGGTCAAGGACACATCCGACGGATTTGCCAAGCTGTGGGAGAAGAAGAAGCTCGATTCCAGCGTCGAATTTGCGGTGTGCCTGCCCTGGTTCAGGGAGTTGTTCACCGACGAGGAAGTCGACCGGGCTCGGTTCCGCCTGACGGAGCACGGCTTCGACCTGGAGCGGATCAGCGGTGTCACGGCACCGGACTGGTACACCGCGCCGGTTGCGGACCAACCGGACCGGGCTGACACAGCGGCACGGACCGCGGAGCGCCTCGGTGAGTGGGGCCGACCGGCACCGCCGCCGACCTACCGGCAGCGCGTCGAGGCGGAGGAGGCGGCACAGAGCGCCCGTCCCGCCACCAGTGCGGCGCTGAAGACCGAGGTGGTGCGCTCGGCCGTGTTCCGGGAGCGCGCCGGGGGCCGCTGCGAGCATCCCGGATGCGGCCATCCCGGCTTCCATGTGATTGGCCGCAACGAGCAGCCCATCGTCGAGGTCGACCACGTCGACGGCCTGAAAGACGGAGGCCTGGACCATCCGGTCAACATGGTGGTGCTCTGCCCCAACTGCCATGCCGTCAAGACCCGGGGACGTGACGCCGTGATCGCCGGCCTGACGCTGCCCTGGAGCTCCGGCGCGGTCGAAGGGCACGTCAACCGCATCAAGATGATCAAACGCCAAATGTACGGTCGTGCGGGCTTCGACCTTCTGCGCAAGCGGGTCCTGCTGGCCGACTGAGCACCGCCTTCGACTCTCAGGTGTGAGGCCAGGGATCGATCCCCGCCTCCTTGAGGAGCCGCTCCTCCCGCCAGTTCAAGAAGAGCGCCTGCTCGGGGGAGAATCCGCCCATGCTCGTGATTTCTCCGGTCATGAGGCCGACGAGGAACTCGACCATCCCGCACGCGTGGGCCACCCAGTCGCCTTCGCGTGCGAGCACAAGGACGGTCCAGCTGTCCGGGTCCGGATCCGAGGTGTCCCAGAATGCATGGTTGGCACCGCAGTCCATCGCCCAGGAGATCCGTCCCCGCAGGTCCGGGTCCTCATCCGGCTCCAGATCCAGCAGGCCGTATCCGTCCTCGTTCAACTCCTCGAACGTCAGTGGGCGTCGGACCCCCGGGGCAACCAGGAGCGGCAGCCCTACGAAGAAGCCGTTGTCGATCGAGCCACCACCGTAGACAGAGACGAAGTCGCGGTAGTCCGCGGGGAAGTCAGTCCCCCACTTCCGGCGGGCCTCATCCCAATCGATCGCATCACCGGCTCCGGCGTGTGGTGGCATCAGCTCAGCCAGCCTGGCGACGCTCGGATGCATCAGGAGTCCTTCCAAGAGGCTCAGCCAGAGCGCCTTCGTCCGCTTTGTCCGCACGTCGGCGCAACTTCAATCCGGGACACCCTACTGATCAAGCCTCCGTATTATGAATCTCGTTACCCACGGTCACCAACCACAGAACTCGTGCCTGAGCAGTGAGAGCACCTGTCGCTCGGCGGCGAGAGCACCCCGTGCCACGGGAGAGTGATGTCGCCGAGTTTTGAGAGCACTCGGGTGCTTGCTTCGGGACCATGGCTGTGCTCGTCACGACGAGGGGGTCCGGGTGCTGCCGAAGTCCAAGGTCGATCTGTACGCGGCGATCCGCCGTGACTCGCGCGCCGGCCTGTCTCAGCGTGCCCTGCAGCGCAAGTACGGGGTCGGCTTCCTGACGGTGCAGAAGGCCCTGGAGTCGGCCCTGAGAGGAGTCGCCGGCCCGCCAGCCAGCCCTGTTCGACGACCCCGCAGCGGCCTGCAACGCCGTCGAGCCCACTGCAGCAGCACCGAGCTGCTGCTGCAGTGGGCCCACGTCACCTACCACTACCGCGCGCTGCGCAGCGCCCGGACCTGCGCCTGGCTGCCGGCGTCCGTGTTCGTCACCGTCCTGCAAGGCATCGAGGACGGCGACCTGATCGTCGGGCGGAGCTCGGCCTCCACCGCCCACCCGCGACAGCGGGCGCTGCCCGGCAGATCGGCGGAGCCCCCACAGCGGGCAAGACGCTCGACCTGGCAGCCCTTCGCCGGCACGCCGCCCAGGAACTGCTGGAAGAGACCGGCCTGGCCACCGATCCCCAGGACCTGACCGTATGGGGCGTCACCCGTGGCGACCACGGCAACGTCGGCATCCACTTCCGGGCACCGGCAGCACCGGCCACCCCGGTGCTCCCTCATCGAGGCGCTGGCGCTGGAGGACCCGAACAGCCGGGCTGCCTACGACACCCGCCAGGCCGCCGGGAGAAGAAGGCCAAGCAGGCCCACCGCGCGCTGATGCAGACCCTGGCATGCACCGACTGCAGCCAGGTCCCCACGCAGGAGAGCACCTACGAGTACGGGCTCCACGGCCAGTGGACCCGCCGCCGCAGCGGCCGCTGCTGGTCCTGCCGCCAGGACCGAAAGGAACGGCTGGAACGGGAGGCTGAAGAGAAGCGGGAGGCCGCCGGGAGGCGAACGCCGGGCTGCGCCCGTGTTGGACGTGCTGGGGTTCGATCGGTGGGGTAGGGCGGCGCGCTGGTCGGCTTCCTCGCGGAGCTGTCGTAACACCACCTCCTGGTTGCCGGGGGATGCTTTTCCCCAACGCCCTATGGCTTTCCGGCGGCCTCGATGTTGGAGATCATCCTGCGCAGCACCTTGAGCGTGGCCGCGTAGTCGTCGTCGCTGATGCCGTCGTGGACCACGGCACGAAGATCGGTTACCAGTTCACGCAGCCGTGTCCTGGCCGCTTCTCCTGCATCGGTGAGGTACAGGTGGTCTGTGGCGTCGGTCCGTAGCCAGCCACGGTGGAGCAGCTGGGCGACGACGCGGGGGATCTCGTGTTGCCCATCCGCGAGGGGCAGCAGCTGGGCGGCTATCTCGTCGCGGCTCGGCGCCGCAGGCTGGTACTTGACGCTGTTGAGCACCCAGTACTGCGGCTGCGTGACGTCGATCCCTGCCATGGCGTCACGCAGATGCCTGGTAACGACGGCGTGAGCCTGACCGCTCCAGTAGCCGATTGGCTGGCTGGCCAGTATGTCGTCGGTGGCATTCGGATTGGCCGGTGCCTGGTCGGTGGTGGTGCCGGTCAGGAAGTCCATGATCACGATGCTATATCCGGGCGTCCGGCCTGGGGCGGATGTTCTCGACGCCTGAGGGCAGTGGGATGGCCCCGCTCGTACCCATCGGTGCCGCTTCGCCCGTCGAAGCCCTGTGGCGTCCCGCGGCCGCCCCCACTGTCGCCGACGTCCCCGCGCAGCAGACGACGGCCGCACCCGTCCCGGCCCGCCGGTGCTCCGCTTCGTCCAGGACCAGGAGACCGAGCGCCCAGGCGAAGTGGAGCCGTTCCGGCGCCGGCACCTGGTCCTCACCGCCCACCTCCTCGGCCACCTGGCGCAGGCCGCCGCCCAGACCGGGCAAGGACGACCCCGACCGCGCGCCGGTGCTGATGGTCGAGGTCGACCGCTCCACCATGTCGCCGGAGCGGGTGGCCGCGAAGTTCACCGCCTACCGCGAGCTGTTCCGCACGAAGGTGAAGAGCATCGACCCGGCGCTGGCCACCGAGGACCCGACCGACCGGGACGGTCCACTGGTGGCGCCGGACCTGGCCCGGCCACACCCGGCCGGGCCACCCGCCCGTCGCCCTGGTCGTCACCGACGCCGGGCCCCTCGCCCTGGCCAACCGTCAGCAGGCGGTGGCGGACCTGGGCCGCGACGCCTGGGGCGGTGGCTGGTGGGTCATCCGAGGAGACGAT
The DNA here is from genome assembly GCF_052076145.1 of Kitasatospora sp. McL0602. NCBI lineage: Bacteria > Bacillati > Actinomycetota > Actinomycetes > Kitasatosporales > Streptomycetaceae > Kitasatospora > Kitasatospora sp. McL0602. Next base: position 9,531 of record NZ_CP197247.1, read on the forward strand.
GCCGACGGGGACGGCTGGCGCGAGTACAACGGCGCGGTGCCGGTCATCACCACCACCCTGGAGCTGTTGGCCGAGCACGGCCCGCTCGGGCCGGTGTGGTGGCGCTACGGCCGCCAAGGCCGGCACACTCTGCTGGACGCGCTGGAGAGAGCCCGGACACCCGCGCCGCCTACGACGAGCGGCAGAAGGCCCGGGAGAAGAAGGCCCACCAGGAGCACCAGGAGCTGATGAACATCCTGGCCTGCTCGTGAGTTCGGAAATCTCCCTCAGGCACGCAGGAACGCCAGGACCGCCTCCGTAAACGCCTCCGGTTCGGTGTGATGGATCAGATGTCCGGCTGGAACGGTGACAACTCGCCCACCCGGAATGCGACGGGCCAACTCGGCAATGCCGTCCTGGGGCACATGGCTGTCTGGACCGCCGGCCACGATGAGGGTCACCGCCGTGATTTGGCTCAACCGCTCCAGCCATGCCGGGTTAGGCACGTCGACCTGCCTCCTGATGGCCAACACCATCTCCCAGTCGAAGGGCAGCTCCCCCTCTGGCCTGGTTGGGGAGGTCAGCTCCCGGGGACGTGGAACTGGAACGTCCTCCAATACGAGTCGGTCCACCCGCCGCGGATGGTCCTCGGCGAGGAGATAGGCCACGATCCCACCCATCGAGTGGCCGATCAGGTCCACACGGTCAAGTGCCAGCGCATCCAGGAAGCCGAGTACGTCGGCCTGCATGAGTTCCAGCGAGTAGTGGTTCGGCCAGTCGCTCTGACCGTGACCACGCAGGTCGAGTGCGTACACGCGCCAGTAGCGGGCGAAGGCGGGCGCCACCGAGTCCCAGTCCGTGGCGCCCTCGCCCAGAGCGTGCAACAGAACTAGCGGCGGAGCATCCAGCGGTCCCGAGACCTGGTAGGCAAGCCGGACTCCTCCAACGTCAATTGAGCGATGATCAGCCATACCCGAAAAGTATCCTCAGGTCACGTCCGCTGGAGTGGTGTATCGACGGCCACTCGGTGATCCAGTTTCAGGTTAGGCCGTGAGGGCGGCGGTGGTGGTCTCGTCGGGGGTTTCTCCCTCGATCGGGTGGAGGCGGCAGCGGCCGAGGATCTCGGAGCCGATGTAGCGCCGTTGTTCGGCCCATTCGTCGCTCTGCCCGGACAGGACGGCGCCGACCAGGCGGACGATCGAGGATCGGTCGGGGAAGATTCCGACGACGTCGGTGCGGCGCCGGATCTCCTTGTTCAGGCGCTCCTGCGGGTTGTTCGACCAGATCGACTTCCAGACCGTTCTCGGGAAGGCCGCGAACGCCAGCAGGTCTTCGCGGACGCTGTCCAAGTGCTCTGCGGCTTTGGGGAATCGCTCGTCGAGGGCGGCGATGACCGTGGCCATCTGCTTTCGCACCGCGCCGGCGTCGGGCTGTTCGAAGACAGTCCGCAGGAGAGTGGCGACCCACGGCTGGGCGGACCTCGGAACCTGCGACAGCAGGTTCCTCGCGTAGTGCGTTCGACAGCGCTGCCAGGACGCGCCGGGCAGGGTGGCGCCGATGGCGTCCACCAGGCCGGCGTGGGCGTCGGAGACAACCAGCTTGACACCGCCCAGTCCGCGGGCGACCAACGACCGGAGAAAGGCGAGCCAGCCGGCTCCGTCCTCGGTGGTGGCGACATCCAGGCCAAGAACCTCGCGCTGGCCCTCGTTGTTGACGCCGACCGCGACCAGGCAGTGGACGTTGACCACGCGACCGCCCTCGCGGACCTTCTGGGTCAGCGCGTCGACCCAGACGAACATGTAAGGGCCCTGGTCGAGCGGGCGGCCCCGGAACTCGCCGACCCGTTCGTCCAAGTACTCGGCCATCTCGCTGACCTGGGACTTCGAGAGCTGGGTGACGCCCAGGGTTTCGGCGAGCTTCTCCACCCGCCGCGTCGAGACGCCGAGCAGGTAGCAGGTGGCGACCACCGAGATCAGGGCCTGCTCGGCCCGGCGGCGGCGCTCCAGCAACCAGGACGGGAAGTACGAGCCGGAGCGGACCCTGGGAATCGCCAGATCGATCGTCCCGGCCCGGGTGTCCCAGCCCCGATGCCGCTATCCATTACGGGAGTTGACCCGCTCATCGCTCGGCCGTCCGTACTCGCCGCCGCACGCGCGGTCGACGTCGGCCGACATCATCGCCTCGGCGAACGACTTCACCATCGCCCGCAACAAGTCGGGACTCGCCGAGGCAAGGTTCTCCTCCAGCAGGGCAGCGAACCGCAGACTGTCGGAAGCGGTCGTCGTGTTGGTCTCCTCTTCGTGACGTCAGACATCTCGAAGGATCAACCGGTGGCCGTCTCACGTTTTCAGGCGACACCCGCTACCGGGACGAAACCCCCAGAACGGATGGAACCCGTACACCACGTCCCTGGACGCAACCCCGGCCTGTTGCCGAACACCCGCCGGGGGAGTGGTGAGGCTGATCTCCTGCCACCGGCTCCAGCGTCCGGCACTGCCGATGAGATGCTCCGGCCGGAAGCCGCCCCTTCGAGCTGGCAACAGCCACATATTCGGACCGTCTCGTATTCCTCCACCGGACCGGGGCCAGCGCGAGGACAGTCGATAGGTCCACCATCGCAAAACACCCTGCGGGTGTTCCCGCTCGCCGAACGACAGACCCGACATCCACCCAGCGCCCTACGAAGATGCGGGGCTGCTACCAGCCGATGCCCCCAAAACCGAGCAACGGGCCGTGCCCTTGACCTGAATCCGGTGGTTGTCCTGGACAACGCCGACCGGGACCTGACCGCGGACCGCGGAAGACCTCGCCGTGTGGCCAGACATGCTGCAAGCGGCTTCGGCGCTATCGACACCCGCCGCAGAGCTACCGCGGCCCAGGTCTACAGCCCGCGAGCTGACACCGCGCCGACAGGCGATCAGCTCCGCGCCGAGGACGACAAAGGGCACGACACCGTTCAGGACTGAGCACGACCGGAGACTTCTGCCGAACACCGTGTCCTGCGGCAGCGTGGTCCAGTCGACGCGGCCGTCCGAACCCAGCCACCACTGCCGGGTGGTGGCGCACGCGCGCGGCCAGATGATCGGCCAGGCCGGGAAACTCACCAGCCTCGAGCCGACGGTGAACCCCGACGGCGGGACGATGCTCTGGACCCGGCCCACCACATGACTTCCAGGCCTGCTGGACGAGCGCCAGCCAGCTCCAAGAGAAGCAACAGACAGCGCTGACGAAGCCCGCACCCGCCACGACCCTTGCCACGGCAACGGGTTACGCTGCGCCCTACCACACGCAGTCGTGCCGAGGGGGAGAGCATGGCGCAGATTGTCGTACCCGGGCCGGAGCCCGACTGGCAGCCGGCCACCGTCCCGCCGTACTACGTCGGCCGGAACCCGGCCGCGCAGTCCAGCCTCTGGGAAGCCGCCGCGAGCAGCTTCCGGATGATCGCCGGCCTGAAGCCCCCACTGGACGCCCTGGCCGCACGGCTGCGCCTGACGGTGGAACGCAGCTGGGAAGATCCCGGCGAGGTGAACGCCGCCGTGTTCACGATCAACCGGCGGCACTTCGCGCTCAGCCTCATGACCTACGGTCAGGACGAGACGTGGGTGTGGCTGCACCGCTCCCACGAAGAAGAAGACGAAGCACTCCGGGTACTGCTCGACGCCCTCGGCCTGGAGGAGGACGCGGTGGTCTTCACCGGTGGCCCCGATACCGGTTTCCACTACCGCGACACCAGCCGGCACACCTGAGCCGCCCCACCGACCCCAGCCGCGACCCGGCCCGCACACCGCCAACCCTTCCCGCAACCACCGCGACCCAACCCACCTTCCTGACACGCCGGGACGACCCCCGAACCATCACCCACACCCCGTCCGGGCTGCGAGACTTGCTGTCCGTGACCACCAACCCTCGCCCCCCGGCCCCGGCCTCAGACCCCACGTCGAAAACCACCCAGCGTCGGCAACCGCGTCCGGATCAGGCGGCCGCCATCGCCGCCGCCGCCCGGCAGCTGCGCCGTGCGGGGTCGCGGGCGACGGTGGTCTCCGCGTGTGGGACGGGCAAGACGCTGATCGGGATCCGGGTCAGCGAGGAGGCCGACGCCCACAGGACGATGGTGGTACTGCCGACGAAGGACCTGGCGGTGCAGACGGCCCTGGCGTGGCGCGCGGACCACCGCACGGAGCCGATGCTGCTGGTCTCCTCGATGGACGCCGGCGCGAGCACCGACCTGAAGATGGCGAACGTCGGCAGCACCAGCGACTTCACCATCCTCGCTCGCCTGATGAAGACCACCGAGCAGCTGACGGTGTTCGTCCTCTACGACAGCCTCCGCAAGATCACCGAAGCCCAACAGGCCCTACAAGCACCCGCGTTCGACCTCGCGATCATGGACGAGGCCCACCGGATCTCCGGCCACCACGACAAGAACTGGGCCAGGGCCCTCGACGACCGCGAGGTCCAGGCCGACCGGCGCCTGTTCCTCACAGCGACCCCCCGCATCTGGGACAGCCCCGACCTGACCGAGGACCCCGACGCCACACCCCACCGCCCACGCCGACGCACCACCACCAACCGCGCGTCCCGCGATCCGCGGCTGATCAACTCACTCGACAACACCCACCTCTACGGCCCCACCGTCCACCACTACCCCCTCCACCAAGCCATCGAGGACGGCGTCCTCGCCGACTACCGCATCCTCATCCCCACCATCACCGACACCGACCTCCACAAGCGCCTCCACGACACCACCACGGCGCCCGCCACCACGACTACGCCCGCCACCTCCACCAGCTCCCGGGCCGGCAGCGCGCTGCGCACCACCGCCCTGCACCTCGCCGTCCACAAGGCCATGACGGACAACGGCCTCCACCATGTCATCGTCTACTTCAACGAAGTCGCCACCGCCCGCGACTTCACCCGCGAATACCCCCACACCCTGCGCCTCCTCCCCCCAGAGCTGCGCCCGCCCACCATCCCCAGGGTCCTGCACATCAACGGCGACGACCTGCCCGACGACCGCCGCGACACCCTCGACGCCTTCACCGCAGCACCCGCCGCGATCCTCACCAACTCCAAGGTCCTCACCGAAGGCATCGACATCGGAGCTGTCGACGGCATCGTCATCGCCGACACGACCCGTAGCGTCATCCGCTGCGTCCAGGCCCTCGGCCGCGCCCTGCGCAAGCCCGCCGGGGCCGACAAACTCGCCCACCTGATCATCCCCGCCTACATCCCGGCGGGCGCCGACCCCAACGACATCCTCGGCACCCCTTACGAACCCGTCTGGGCGATCGCCACCGCGCTGCGCAGCCACGACCACCGGATCGCGGACCGGCTGCCGAACCGCTCCAACCGGCTGCCGGGGGAGATCCGCGAACTGGTCAAGCGCCGCTGGCGCTTCGACTACGACATCCACCCCGAGGCGATCGCCAGAGCGATGGACCTCATCTCCTTCGACCCCGCACACATCAGCACCCGGCCCCGCCTCAAGGGCCTGGCCTCCGCCCAGGCCTACCGCGACGAACACGGCCACCTCGCCGTCCCGCACGAGTACGTCGACCCCTACGGCTACACCCTGGGCGAGTTCATCTCCGGCCAGCGCACCGCCTACCACCAAGGCACCCTTCTACCCGAGTGGACCGCCGAACTCGACGCCCTCGGCATGATCTGGAACGCCCCCGAAGCCCAATGGCAGGCCAACCTCACCACCATCACCAACCACCACCAGCAGACCGGCCACCTCGCCATCCCCACCACCGACCCCGGCGGCCGCTTCCTCGCCGAACAACGCACCAAAGCCACCCGCGGCCAACTCACCCCCCAACGCACCGCCGACCTCGACCACATCGACCCCCACTGGCGCCTGCCCCACGGCCCCGACTGGCACCGCAAATACGCCACCCTCCGCACCCACCTACGCGCTGGCAACGACCCCGCGAACCTCCACCCCGACAGCGTCCTCGCGGGCATCAAGATCGGGCCCTGGCTGCAGCGCCAGCTCACCGGATGGGCCAAGCTCCATACTGACCAACAGCGCCTGCTCACCGAGCTCGGCCTCACCCCGCAGACCAACCCCCTCCGGCCGGCCCCCGCGCGCACCCGCCGGACTTTCCGTCAGAACCATGACCTCCTCGATGCCTTCCTCATCCGCGAGGAAGGCCGGCTCCCCGAAGCCCGCGAGAGCATCACCGTCGACGGCGAGAAGATCGCGATCGGAGCCTGGCTCGCCAAGACGAGAAGCAAAGCCCGCAGCGGCGCGCTCCGAGCCGAAGACCAGGCGGCGATCACCAGCCTTCTCGGGGAGGGATGGGCCGCCACCCCGGACACGGCGTGATTCGGGAGGGACGGGAGCCGAACTCCGAAGACACGGGAAAAATACGCTAAGGCAACAGGGCTGAGCCAGCCCAGCCCGAGAAGGCACGCCGCGCTGGGGGAGCGGAGCTATCTCAGGAGGTCTAGACCAATTAGCATGGATCACTCGCGCTCCAACCAGAGGCCCGTCCAGTCAGCCCGTTTTGAGATCAACTAAAAAGTAAGCAAGCATAGATGACGAAGCATCAGCCACTCAGGACGTTGGAGCGAAGCGGAGACGGCCCGCCCGAAAGCGAAGCGTCGGGCCAGACCTGACCGAAGGTCAGGTCCAGGACACGCGGAGCGGCTCCGACCGCGCGGAGCGCGAATCAGAGCCTGGCGGACGGCGGGGCGATGGAGGGCAAGACCACCG